>NZ_JAHXNL010000020.1 GCF_023148685.1 Georgenia sp. EYE_87
ACTCGTACAGGTCGACGGCCTGCCGACGGAACTCATCGGAGTAGTTCTTACGGGCCATGGTTCTTGATTCTCGCTCTCTCCCGCACGTTGCGGGATTCAGCGTGTCCAAGAACCAGGGTCAGGGCCCCCTGCGGTTCACCCATGTCGGCCGCCGCAGCGGTCACCCTCACGACACCGTGGCGATGGTCCTGCACGTCGACGACGCCACCGGTGAGGCTTTCATCTGCGCGGGCTGGGGGAAGGAGACCGACTGGGTCAAGAACCTGCACGCCGGGCCGGCGGTGAATGTCCAGATCGGGCGGGCGTCCTTCCGCCCGGACCACCGGTTCCTGACCGACGACGAGGCGTTCGAGGTGGCGGTTCGCTTCCGCCGCGCGCACCCGTACCGCCTGCGGCTGTTCGAGACCGTCCTCGGCTGGGGCGATCTCAGCGACGACGACGCGGTGCGGGAGTTCGTCCGCACCCACCCGTTCGTCGGCCTGCGCCCCGCCGCGCCCGCGGCACACGGTCCGGGTCCGGGTCCGGGTCCGGGTCCGACGGGATCCTGACCGAGGGGCGAGGTGCCGGAGCCGGCCGGGCTCGGCGAGGCGAGACGAGACGAGACGAGACGAGACGAGACGAGACGAGACGAGACGAGACGACGTTGCAGGGGTCAGCGCCGCCGCGGGGCGGCGGGCCGGTACACCGAGACAGTGGGCTCGCCGTCGATCCAGAACCGCCAGGGAAAGACCGCCCCGTCCCCGCCCGCTCCGGCGACGCCCACGCGGGGTCCGGTGCGCACCAGCTCGGGATCCACCCGCTCGGCCGGGGCGAGCTCGGCCCGCCCGCCGATGGCGAGCTCCAGGCCGCTGTCGGCACCGGTGAGCCCCAGCGCCTGGGCGAGGCGGGCGGGGCCCCGCGCGAGGTCGCGGTCCGCGCGGGCCGCTGGGCGGCGGGCGCGTGCCACGTCGAGGCCGGAGACCACCTCTCCCGCCCGCAGCAGCAGCGCCGAGGCGGTTCCGGCGGTCCCGCAGACGAGGTTCGCGCACCAGTGCATGCCGTACGTGAAGTAGACGTACAGCCGGCCGCCGTCCTCGAACATGGGCGCGGTGCGGGCGGTGAGCCCCCGGTACGCGTGCGAGCCGGGGTCGGACTCGCCGCTGTACGCCTCCACCTCGGTGAGACGGACGGCGACGTCACCCGGCACGCCTCCGGCTCCGCCGTCGGGCGTCCGGACGGTCAGGACCGCACCCAGGACCAACGGTGCGGCCTCGACGGCCGGGCGGGCCAGCAGGTCCTCCCAGGGGGTGCTCTGCAGCCCGCCGGTGCGCCGGGCCGGGCCGGCGCCGTGATCCAGCTCGGTCATCGGATCAGTCCTCGGAGCCGGCCGCCCGGGCGTCGGAAAGCGAGCCGGCCGCCGGGCCGTCGGACGGCGAGCCGTCGTCCTCCCCGTCGAGGTCGCCCTCGGCCCAGCGGCGCAGGTCCGCGGAGAGCGCGCCGGCGCGGGCGAGCTGCTCGACCACACGGACCGGGGCGGTGCCGCCGTGCCCGTCGCGGGAGGCGATCGACCCCTCGACGCTGAGGACCTCGCGGACCGCCGGCGTCAGGTGCTCGCTGATCCCCGCGAGCTCGCCGTCGGTGAGGTCCCACAGCTCCTTGTCCTGCTCCTCGCACGTGCGCACGCAGGCACCGGCAACCTCGTGGGCGACACGGAAGGGGACACCCTGGCGGACGAGCCACTCGGCGATGTCCGTGGCGAGGGAGAAGCCCTGCGGGGCGAGCGCGGCCATCCGCTCGGTGTCGAAGGTCAGCGTCGCAACCATGCCCGCCACGGCGGGCAGCAGGAGGTCGAGGGTGTCCACGCCGTCGAAGACGGGCTCCTTGTCCTCCTGCAGGTCACGGTTGTAGGCCAGCGGAAGCCCCTTGAGCGTGGCGAGCAGGCCGGTGAGGTCGCCGATGAGCCGCCCCGCCTTGCCGCGGGCGAGCTCGGCGACGTCGGGGTTCTTCTTCTGCGGCATGATGCTCGAGCCGGTGGAGAAGGCGTCGTCGAGGCGGACGAAACCGAACTCCTTCGTGGCCCAGAGGATGACCTCCTCGCTCAGCCGGGAGAGGTCCACCCCCGTCATCGCGACGACGAAGGCGAACTCGGCGACGACGTCGCGCGCGGCCGTCCCGTCGATCGAGTTCTCCACGCTGGCGTCGAACCCGAGGTCCGCCGCGACGGCGTCGGGGTCGAGCCCGAGCGACGAGCCGGCCAGTGCGCCCGAGCCGTACGGCGAGACCGCGGCGCGGCGGTCCCAGTCGACCCAACGCTGGACGTCGCGCATCAGCGGCCACGCGTGCGCGAGCAGGTGGTGCGCGAGCAGCACCGGCTGGGCGTGCTGGAGGTGCGTGCGCCCGGGCATGACGGCGTCGGGGTGGGCGGCGGCCTGGCCGACGAGGGCGTCGACGACGTCGAGGACGCCGCCCGCCAGCTCGCGCGCCGAGTCGCGCAGGTACATGCGCACGAGCGTCGCGATCTGGTCGTTCCGCGAGCGCCCGGCGCGGAGCTTCCCGCCGAGCTGGGTGCCGGCACGCTCGATCAGGCCTCGCTCGAGGGCGGTGTGGACGTCCTCGTCGTCGTCGGCGGCGGTGAAGGCCCCGGAGGCGACGTCGGAGTCAAGGCTGTCGAGGGCCGCGAGCATGCCGTCGAGCTCGCCGTCGTCGAGCAGGCCGGCGGCGTGGAGCACGCGGCTGTGCGCCCGCGAGCCGGCGATGTCGTACCGGGCGAGCCGCCAGTCGAAGTGGGTGGACTTGCTCAGGGCCGCGAGCGCGTCGGCAGGTCCGCCGGCGAACCGGCCGCCCCACAGGCTGACGTGGGACTCGGGCGTGGCGGCGTCGGAGGCGGTGGTGTCCATGGGGCGATCTTGCCGTGCCGGGCCGGTGCCGCGCACACCCGTCCGAACGTGGGTGCTACGCGTCGGCCGGACGCGCGGACCGTCGGCCGTGCCCGGCCCGCAGGGCCGCGGGTGCGCCGTCGGGGATGCTCGATCCGTGAGACCGTGTGCGACGGAGGGAGCACTCATGGACGAGACCACCGCCGCGATGCCTCGCGCCGATCACCAGCGCGACGACCAGCCGCGCGCCGCGGAGCCGCAGGCCGAGACGCGAGCCGGAGCGCCCGGGGCCCACGCACCCGGGACCGACGTACCCACGGGGCCGTACGTCGGCTCGGAGGTCGGGCGGCTGCGCGAGGTGATCGTGCACCGCCCCGGCCTGGAGCTGCTGCGCCTGACGCCGGAGAACAAGGACGACCTCCTCTTCGACGACCTGATCTGGGTGCGCCGCGCCCAGGAGGAGCACGACGAGCTGTGCGCGCTCCTGGCGGGAGCCGGCGCCACGGTGCTCCAGCTCGGCGACCTGCTGCGCGAGACCGTCGCCGTGCCGGAGGCGCGGACGTACATCCTCGACCACGCCTTTGACGAGCGCGTGCACGGGCCGGCCGCCGGTCCCCTCCTCCGGGCGACCGCCGAGGCCATGGACGCGGCCGAGCTGACCGAGCTCCTGATCGGCGGGCTGACCAAGCGCGAGCTGCTCGAGCGCACGGACGAGCCGCGGTCGCTCGTGATGCACACGCTCGGCACGGACGAGCTGGTCCTGCCGCCGCTGCCGAACCACCTGTTCACCCGGGACACGTCTGCCTGGGTCTACGACGGCGTGGCCGTGAACTCCATGCGGATGGCGGCCCGCATGCGTGAGTCCGTGAACTACGAGGCGATCTACCGCTGGCACCCGCACTTCGCCGGCGGCGGCTACCACCGTTGGTCGGACGGCCTGGACGACGGCGTGGCGACGGTGGAGGGCGGCGACGTCCTGGTGCTCGGCGGCGGGGCGGTCCTGGTCGGCATGAGCGAGCGCACCACGCCGCAGGGGGTCGAGCGCCTCGCGACCCGGCTCTTCGCCGCGGGGTCGGCCGACCGGGTGGTGGCGCTGAACCTGCCCTCGGCGCGGGTCTTCATGCACCTGGACACCGTCATGACCATGGTCGACGAGCGGTCCTTCATCAAGTACGAGGGCCTGGGGATGCTCCCCTCATACACGGTCACCCCGGGGCCCGGGGGCGGCCTGGAGATCGCCGACCATCCCCCCGAGCAGATGCACGAGGCCATCTCCGACGCGCTCGGACTCGACGGCGTGCGGATCCTGACGGCGGAGCAGGACGTCCACTCTGCGGCCCGGGAGCAGTGGGACGACGGGTGCAACGCCCTGGCGGTCGCCCCGGGCGTGGTCGTGACGTACGACCGCACGGTCACCTCCAACACCCACCTGCGCCGGGCCGGCGTCGAGGTGCTGACGATGCCGGGCGCGGAGCTCGGGCGCGGACGCGGCGGCCCGCGCTGCATGACGTGCCCTACGATCCGTGACGACGTCTGAGCGAGCTTCCGGCCGGCGGGCGTCCCCCGCCCCCGACCGAGGAAGAGGTACTCGTGAGCATCGACCTGCGTGGACGGAGCTTCCTCAAGGAGCTCGACTTCACCGGGGACGAGTGGCGCCACCTGCTGGACCTGGCCGGGACGCTCAAGGCCGAGAAGATGGCCGGCACCGAGTCACGGCGCCTGACGGGCCGGAACATCGCCCTCATCTTCGAGAAGACCTCCACCCGCACGCGCACGGCGTTCGAGGTGGCGGCGTACGACCAGGGCGCGCACGTGACGTACCTGGACCCGGGCGGCTCCCAGATCGGGCACAAGGAGTCGTTCAAGGACACCGCGCGCGTGCTCGGCCGGTTCTACGACGGCATCGAGTACCGCGGCGCGCGCCAGGCCGACGTCGAGACGCTCGCGCAGTACTCCGGCGTGCCGGTCTTCAACGGGCTGACCGACGAGTGGCACCCCACCCAGATGCTCGCCGACGGGCTGACGATGCGCGAGCACGCCGCGCTGGTCGACGGCCGGCCCAAGCCCGAGTCGGAGATCGTCCACGCCTACGTCGGTGACGCCCGCAACAACACCGCCCACTCGATCCTCGTCTCGGGCGCGCTGCTGGGCCTGGACGTCCGCCTCGTCGCGCCCCTCGGGCTCCAGCCCGACCCGTCCGTCGTCGCCCAGGCGCAGACGGTCGCCGACCGCACCGGGGCACGCCTGCTCGTGACCGACGACGTCACGACCGGGGTGCGGGGCGCGGACTTCGTCTCGACCGACGTCTGGGTCTCCATGGGCGAGAAGAAGGAGGCCTGGGACGAGCGCATCGCGCTCCTGCGCGACTACCAGGTCAACGCCGAGCTCCTGGCGGCCACCGGCAACCCCGGCGTCCGCTTCATGCACTGTCTGCCCGCCTTCCACGACCTCGGCACCACGGTGGGCCGCGAGATCTACGAGCGCACCGGCATGGCGGCGCTCGAGGTCACCGACGAGGTCTTCGAGTCCGAGGCCTCGGTCGTCTTCGACCAGGCGGAGAACCGGATGCACACCATCAAGGCCGTCCTGGTCGCGACGCTGGGCTGAGGACGACGCCGGGTCGGGCCGCCGACCGAGGGGGACGCCTGCCGACGGGGACGACGACGGCGGGCCCCTCCCCCGGTGAGGCCCGCCGTCGTCGCGCTCGTGCTGCGCCGCCCGGCGGCACCCGCGGGTGCCGCCGCCGCCCTCGTCAGGCGGTGAGGTTCGCCGGCGCGCTGAGGTCCACGCCGTTGCCGAAGGTGACGTCGCGCGCCGCGGAGAGCTTGGACGTCATGCCGTAGATCTCGATGAAGCCGCGCGAGTGCGACTGGTCGAACGCGTCGCCCGTGTCATAGGTGGCGAGGTTGAAGTCGTACAGGCTCTGCTCCGAGCGGCGGCCGGTGACCGTCGCGCGCCCGCCGTGCAGGATCATCCGGATGTCGCCGGAGACGTAGCGCTGGGTGTCGTCGACGAACACGTCGAGCGAGTGCTTGAGCGGGGAGAACCACTGGCCGTCGTAGACCAGCTCGGTCCAGCGCTGGCCGACGCCGCGCTTGAACCTCGCCTGCTCGCGCTCGACCGTGACGTTCTCGAGCTCCTTGTGGGCGGCGATCAGCGCCATGGCGCCGGGGGCCTCGTAGACCTCGCGGGACTTGATGCCCACCAGCCGGTCCTCGACGATGTCGATCCGGCCCACGCCCTGGGCGCCGGCGCGGCGGTTCATCTCCTGGATCGCCTGCAGCGGGGTGACGGCGTGGCCGTCGATCGCCACCGGGACGCCCTCCTTGAAGGTGATGACGACCTCGTCGGGCAGCGGCGGGTAGGTCGGGTCGTCCGTGTAGGAGTAGACGTCCTTGGTGGGCTCGTTCCAGATGTCCTCGAGGAAGCCGGTCTCGATGGCGCGGCCCCAGACGTTCTGGTCGATGGAGAACGGGTTGTGCTTCGTCGTCTCGATCGGCAGGTTGTGCGTCTCGGCGTACTCGATCGCGACGTCGCGGGTCAGCGCGAGGTCGCGCACCGGGGCGAGGCACTTCAGGTCGGGCGCGAGCGAGGTGATGCCCACCTCGAAGCGGACCTGGTCGTTGCCCTTGCCGGTGCAGCCGTGCGCGACGGTCGTGGCGCCGAACTGGCGGGCGGCGCGCACGAGGTGCTTGACGATCACCGGGCGCGAGAGGGCCGAGACCAGCGGGTAGGAGTCCATGTACAGCGCGTTCGCCTTGAGCGCCGGCATGCAGTACTCGGCGGCGAACTCCTCGCGGGCGTCGGCGACGTAGGCCTCGACCGCGCCGCAGTCGAGGGCGCGCTGGCGGATGACCTCGAGGTCCTCCCCGCCCTGGCCGACGTCGACCGCGACGGCGATGACCTCGGCGCCGGTGCGCTCACCGATCCAGCCGATCGCGACGGACGTGTCGAGGCCGCCCGAGTAGGCCAGGACGACCCGCTCCTTGCCGGACGTGGTGGTGGTGTTCTCGCTCATGGGTCTCTCCTGGTTGATCTCTCACGGCAGTGCCGCGTGTGTCGGGTCGTGCGGGCGGGGCCCGGCGGTCTGTGTGCTGCTGCAGAAGCGGGGCCCTGCGGCCCGCTCGGTCAGGTGTGGTCTGGGTAGCCCGGTCCGGTGCCGGGCCGGGTTCGCCCGCGCGTGGCGAGGTCGAGCAGCCGGGCGGCGAGCGCCTGGGCGCCCGCGGCGTCCCGGGCGATCACCAGGACGGTGTCGTCCCCGGCGATGCAGCCGAGGACCCCCGGGAGCACCGAGTTGTCGATGGCGTACGCCAGCAGCTGGGCGGCGCCCGGCGGCGTCCGCAGCACCACCTGGTTCGCCGTGGCGTCCGCGCTGACGAGCACCTCCGCGCACCAACGCTGCAGCCGGGCCGCGATCTGCTCGGACTCCTCGGCCGCGACGGGCAGGCGTGCGCCGCCCTCCGCCGGCAGCGCGTAGACCTGCTCCCCGCCCGGCCCGCGGACCTTCTGGGCGCGCAGCTCGTCGAGGTCCCGGGAGAGCGTGGCCTGGGTGGTGTGCACGCCTCGCTCGGCCAGCGCCTCGCGGAGCTCGGACTGCGAGCGGACCGGGTGGTGGGCGAGGATCTGCGCGATCGTGGCGTGGCGGGCCGCCTTCGTCGCGGCGACGACGGAACCCGCCTCCGCGGCGAACTCCTCGGCGCTCACGCCGACACCGCCTGCCGTGCCGCGGCGAGCGCGGCCGGGAGCGCCTCGACGAAGGAGTCCGCCTGCTCGGCCGTCAGCACCAGCGGCGGCGCGAGCCGCAGCGCGTCCTCGCGCACCGGGTTGACGATGAAGCCGGCCTCGAGCAGGGCCGCCGCGGCTCCCTTCGCGACCGGCGCGTCGAGCTGGACCGCCAGGAGCAGCCCGGTGCCGCGGACCTCGACGACGCCGTCCACGCCCGCCAGCGCGGTGCGCAGCGCCGCCCCTGTCGCGGCGACGTGGGCGAGCAGGCCCTCGCGCTCGATCGTGTCGACGACGGCGAGCGCGGCGGCCGCCGCGACGGGGTTGCCGCCGAACGTGGTGCCGTGCTGGCCGGGGCCGAGCAGCGTGGCGGCGTGCTCGCCGAGCGCGACGACGGCGCCGATCGGCATCCCGCCCCCCAGGCCCTTGGCGAGGGTGACGACGTCGGGGACGACGGCTCCGCCGTCGAGCGCGTGGTGCGCCATCCAGGTGCCGGTGCGGCCGATGCCGGACTGGACCTCGTCGAGGACGAGGAGGGCGCCGGCCTCCTGGGTGAGCCGGCGCGCGGCGGCGAGGTAGCCGTCGGGGAGCGGACGGACGCCCGCCTCACCCTGGACGGGCTCGAGGAAGAGCGCGGCGACGTCGTCCCCGAGCGCCGCCTCGAGCGCGGCGAGGTCGCCGAAGGGCAGGAACTCGACGCCGCCGGGCAGCGGCTCGAACGGCTCGCGGTAGGCGGCCTTGTGGGTCAGCGACAGCGCCCCCATGGTCCGGCCGTGGAAGGCACCCTCGAGGGCGAGGACCCGCGGCCGGCCGCGGCCGCCGTGCCGGCGGGTGAGCTTGAGCGCGGCCTCGTTCGCCTCGGTGCCGGAGTTGGCGAGGAAGACGCGGGAGCCGGCGGGGGCGCCGCCGGGACTCACGACGGCGAGCAGCCGTTCCGCGAGCATGACCTGCGCCGGGGTGGTGAAGAAGTTCGACACGTGGCCGAGGGTGCCGAGCTGGTCGGTGACGGCCGCGACCAGCGACGGGTGCGCGTGGCCGAGGGCGTTGACCGCGATGCCGCCGAGGAGGTCGAGGTACCGGTTGCCGTCGGCGTCCCAGACGTAAGCACCCTCGCCGCGCACGAGGACGCGCTGGGGGTCGCCGAAGGTGTTCATGACGGCGCCGCGGTACCGCTCGGTCCACCGCTCGCCGGCGGTGTCGTGCTCGGTGGCGCTGTGCTCACCGACGGTGCTGTGCTCGCCTGCGGTGCTGTGCTCGCTCATGCGTCCTCCTCGTCGGGCGACACGAGGGTGCCCACACCCTCGGCCGTGAAGATCTCCAGCAGCACCGAGTGCGGCTGCCGGCCGTCGATGACGTGCGCCTGGGGGACCCCTCCGCGCACGGCGCGCAGGCAGGCCTCCATCTTCGGCACCATTCCCGACTGCAGCGAGCCGAGCATGCCCTCGAGCTCGTCGGCCCCGATGTGGGAGATCAGGGACGAGCGGTCCGGCCAGCTGCGGTACAGCCCCTCCACGTCGGTGAGCACCACGAGCTTCGTCGCGCCCAGCGCCACGGCGAGGGCTGCGGCGGCGGTGTCGGCGTTGACGTTGAGCACCCGGGTGGGCTCGTCCAGGTCGATCGCCACGGTGGAGACGACCGGGATGCGCCCGACGTCCAGGAGGTCCTCGACCGCCTGCGGGTCGACCGCGACGACGTCGCCGACCAGGCCGACGTCGGTGGGCTCGCCGTCGACGAGGGCGGGGCGCCGCACCGCCTGCAGCAGGCGGCCGTCCTCGCCGGAGAGTCCCACCGCGTGCGCCACGTCGGCGTTGAGGAGGGACACCAGCTCGCGCTGGACGTGCCCGGTGAGCACCATGCGGACGATGTCCATGACGTCCGGGGTGGTCACCCGCAGCCCCCCGAGGAACTCGGACTCCAGGCCGACCCGGTCGAGCATCGAGGAGATCTGGGGGCCGCCGCCGTGCACGACGACGGGCCGCAGGCCCACCTGGTGCAGGAAGAGGACGTCCTCGGCGAAGGCGCGCTTGAGCGCGTCGTCGACCATGGCGTTGCCGCCGTACTTGATGACGACGCGGGCGCCGGAGAACCGCCGCAGCCAGGGCAGCGCCTGGATGAGGACCTCCGCCTTCTGGTGGGCGAAGAGGCCGCGCTCGGTGTCGAAGTCCGCCGGCACCTGCGGCGAAGGGGTCTGCTCGCTCATGTGGAGTACGCGCTGTTCTCGTGGACGTAGTCGTGCGTGAGGTCGTTGGTCCAGACCGTGGCGGTGGCGCCGCCCGCATGGAGGTCGACGTCGACGCGCACCTCGCGGGCGGCGGCGAGGTCCACCAGGGAGCGGTCCTCCCCCACCCCGCCCGCGCGGCACACCGTGACGCCGTTGATCGTGACGTCGACGGCGTCGGCCTCGAACGGGGCGACCTCGACCGGCACGGTGCCCACCGCGGAGAGCACCCGGCCCCAGTTGGGGTCGTTGCCGAACACGGCGGCCTTGAACAGGTTCGAGCGGGTCACCGCGCGGGCGACGGCGACCGCGGCGTCCTCCGTGGTCGCCCCGGCGACGGTGACGGCGATGTCGTGGCTGGCGCCCTCGGCGTCGGCGACGAGCTGGCGGGCGAGGTCCGCGCACGCGGCCGTGACCGCCTCGGTGAGCTCCTCGCGGGACGGGGCGACTCCGGAGGCGCCGGAGGCGAGGAGGACGACGGTGTCGTTGGTGGACATGCAGCCGTCGGAGTCGACGCGGTCGAAGGTGACCGCGGTCGCGGCGCGCAGGGCGGCGTCCGCGTCCTCGGCGTCGACCAGGGCGTCCGTGGTGAGGACGCAGAGCATGGTGGCCAGCCCCGGCGCGAGCATCCCGGCGCCCTTGGCCATGCCGCCGACGGACCAGACGGGGGCACCGTCGGACCGGGCCGACCCACCGGCCGCGCCGTCGGCCCCGCGGGTGACGAGGACCTCCTTCGCATGGGTGTCGGTGGTCATGATGGCCTGGGCGGCGGCGGCTCCGCCGTCAGCGGTGAGGGCCTCGGCCGCGGCGTCCACCCCGCCGAGCAGGGCGGGCAGGTCCAGCCGCTCCCCGATCAGGCCGGTGGAGCAGACGACGACGTCGCCGGCGGAGATCCCCAGGACCTCGGAAACGTGCTCGGCCGTGCGGTGGGTGTCGGCGAAACCCTCGGGACCGGTGCAGGCGTTGGCGCCGCCGGAGTTGAGGACGACGGCGTGGGCGGTGCCGTCCCCGACCACCGTGCGCGACCACGTGACCGGTGCAGCCACCACGCGGTTGGAGGTGAAGACGCCGGCCGCCACGTGGTCGGGGCCGTCGTTGACGACGAGCGCGAGATCGGGCTTGCCGGACGCCTTGAGCCCGGCGGTGACGCCTGCGGCGCGGAAGCCGGCGGGTGCGGTGACGCTCACGGGGCCACCCCCACGGTGGTCAGGCCGGTCGTCTCGGGCAGGCCGAGGGCGAGGTTCATGGACTGCACGGCGGCGCCCGCGGTGCCCTTGACGAGGTTGTCGATGGCGCAGACCGTCACCACCCGTCCCGCCCGCTCGTCGACCGCCACCTGCACCAGCGCGGTGTTCGCGCCGGCGACCATCGCGGTGGTGGGCCACTGCCCCTCGGGCAGGAGGCGGGCGAAGGGCTCGTCGCCGTAGTACTGCTCCCAGGCGGCCCGCACGGTCGCTGCGGTGACGTCCGCCCTGAGCGGCGCCATGACCGTGGCGAGGATGCCGCGGGAGACGGGGGCGAGGACCGGCGTGAAGGAGAGTCGGACCGTCCCCGCCCCGGCGGCGCGCAGGTTCTGCTCGATCTCCGGGATGTGCCGGTGGGTGCCGCCGACGGCGTAGGGCGCCAGGGAGCCGAGCCCCTCGGCGGCGAGGAGGTGCGTCCTGGCGGCCTTGCCCGCACCGGAGTAGCCGACCGCGAGGACCGCGACGACGTCGGCCGGGTCGACCAGGCCGGTCGCCACGCCGGGCTGGAGGGCCAGGGTCACCGCCGTGACGTTGCATCCGGGCACCGCGATCCGACGAGCGTCACGCAGCTTCTCCCGCTGGCGGGCGCCCTCGTCGGCGAGGATCAGCTCGGGCATCCCGTAGGGCCAGGAGCCGGCGTGCTCGCTGCCGTAGAACTGCTCCCACGCGGCAGCGTCGGTGAGGCGGTGGTCGGCGCCGCAGTCCAGGACCAGCGCGGAGGAGCCCGCCGAGTCGAGAGCGGCGGCGATCTCCCCCGAGGCACCGTGCGGGAGCGCGAGCACGACGACGTCGTGGCCCGCCAGCGCGTCGACCCCGGTGGGCTCGAGCACGCGGTCCGCGAGCGGCAGCAGATGGGGGTGGTGCGCGCCCAGGCGCTGACCCGCGCTGGAGTGGGCGGTCAGCGCGCCGATCTCGGCGTCGGGATGGTTCAGGAGGAGGCGAAGCACCTCGCCACCGGCATAGCCGGAGGCGCCGGCGACAGCTACGGAGAAGGACACCTGCATAACGATACAGGGCAGTGCATGATGTGTCGCTCTCCGGCGGCAGACGTCCCGGTATCTGGACGGTGCAAGGGGTCACGGGCGCCCCGCGGCCACCGGCCCCGCTCCCGGACCTGCGGTGACGTCCCGGTCAGCTGATGAGCAGAGCGCCGCGTTGTCCGGCCCACCCGGCACCGGCCATGCTGGGCCCTATGCGCGCGATCCACGCCACCCAGGCCGGTGGCCCCGAGGTCCTGTCCGTCGTCGACCTGCCCGACCCGCAGCCCGGGCCCGGCGAGGTCCTCGCCGAGGTGGCCGCGGCTGGCGTCAACTTCATCGACACCTACCAGCGTGGAGGCGTCTACCCGATGCCCTTCCCGCACGTGCCCGGCGCGGAGGGCGCCGGCACGGTGATCGCCGTCGGCGACGGCGTCGACGGCCTCTCCGTCGGCGACCGGATCGCGTGGGCGGAGGCGCCGGGCTCCTACGCCGAGCAGGTGCTCGTGCACGCCGACGCCGCCGTGCCCGTGCCGGACGGTCTCGACCTGGCGGCCGCGGCCGCGCTGCCGCTGCAGGGCATGACCGCCCACTACCTGCTCACGTCGACGTTCCCGGTCGAGGCCGGGCACACGGTGCTGCTGACCGCCGCGGCCGGCGGCGTCGGCCTCCTGCTCACCCAGCTCGCCGCGGCGCGCGGTGCCCGGGTCATCGGCATGGTCGGCTCGCGGGAGAAGGAGGCGCTGGCCCGCGAGGCGGGGGCCGCCGAGGTCATCCGGTACACCGAGCTCGACGACCTCTCCTCCGACGTCCCCCGCCTCGTGCGGGAGCTGACCGACGGGGTCGGCGTGGACGTGGCCTACGACGGCGTCGGCAAGGACACCTTCGACGCCTCCCTCGCGTCGGTGCGCCGCCGCGGCATGCTCGTCCTCTTCGGAGGCGCGAGCGGCCAGGTCCCGCCCTTCGACCTCCAGCGCCTGAACAGGGCCGGCTCGCTCTTCGTCACCCGGCCCAAGCTGGCCGACCACACGGTGGACCGCGAGGAGCTGCTGTGGCGCGCCCGCGACATCTTCGACGCAGCACGCGCCGGGAGCCTGAAGGTGAGGATCGGCGCCCGCTTCCCGCTCACCGAGGCGCGCGCGGCCCACGAGGCGCTCGAGGGGCGGGCGACCACCGGCAAGGTCCTGCTGATCCCCTGAGGGGCGCGGTTCGGCCGTCCGGATCGCCAGCCGGCCGTCCGGATCGCCAGCCGGCCAGCCGTCCGTCTGGCGCCGCCCGTCGGGTGCCGCGCGCGGTTCAGCCGGCTTCTGCGAGGTGCGTCTGAAGCTCGCTCGCGATCCCGCGCGCCCAGGAGCGGATCTCCTCCCAGTCGCGGTAGTCCCCCTCGGGCGCGCCGGAGAGCCGGATCACCGAGCGCTCGCGCAGAGCGAGGACGCTCGGGTCCAGGCGGCCGGCGAAGGTCCGGTAGTCGATCGGGTCGGCCTGCCGCACCACCGTGGAGGCCCGCGCCGGGTCCTGGACCCTGCCGGTCGCGGTGACGCCGGCGAGCCCGCAGGAGAAGGCCCACACCGGCCGCTTCCGCAGCTCGCCGCCGAGCCGCGCCACCAGGCCGCGCATGGACTCCATCCACTGCGTCATGTAGACGGCGGATCCGAGGACGACGGCGTCGACGCCGTCGAGGTCGCGCACGTCCGCGGGCGCCACCCGCCGCGCCTCGTGACCGGACGCGCGCAGCTCCGTGACGATGGCGTCACCGATCTCGTCGGTGGCGTGGTGCTTGGACGCGGTGATGACGAGGATCCTCATGCGTCCACTGTGCGCCCACCCGGCTCGGCACCCGAGGGACCTTTGTCCCCGGATTCGGACGGTGCGTCAGAAACTCGCCGGAAGCCTGCGTTCGTCCGCCGCTCCGCAGGACGGCACCGTTCCGCAGGACAGCACCGACCCGCAGGACGGCACCGTTCCGCCGGACCGCACCCGCTCGGCCGAGAGCACCCGCGCCACCGGACGGCGCCCGGTTCAGCCCGGGTGGGCCGCCTCGATGACATCGGCGGCCGCGCGGACGGCCGCGGCAGGGTCGATGCGTGCCGCGTACGTCACACACCGCTCGCGCACGCCCGGCCGCAGCAGCCGGTCGAGGGCCGTGGCCGCGGCGTCGGGGCTGAAGCGAGCGGGGGCCAGCCGTTCGGCGACGCCGAGGCGGACGAGGCGGTTGGCGTTGTCGGGCTGGTCGTGGGTGAACGGCACCACGAGGTGCGGCACGCCGGCCCGGAGCACCTGCGCGACGGTGCCGATGCCGCCGTGGTGCACGACGGCGGCGACGCGCGGCAGCAGCCGCACCATCGACGCCCACTCCACGTGGAGCGCACCGGCCGGGAGCTGGCTCGGCACCTGGTCGGCGAAGCGGGTCAGGAGGATGGTGCGGCGTCCGCGGAGACGGTTGGCCCCGACCGCCGCCGCGAAGAGCTTTCGGGCGTGGCGCATCGATGAGCCGAACGTCACCACGACGGGCGGGGCACCGGCGTCGAGGAACGCCTCGACCGCCGTCGGGAGGGCAGCCCCCTCGTCACCGGCCGGGACGAACCCGGTGAGCGTCATGTTGACGGGCCAGTCCGGGCGGACGCGGGCGAACCAGTCCGGGAAGAGGCCGAGGTTGCTCTGGGGCGAGGGGGCCCAGCGCCCGAAGACGCGGCTCACCGGCGGCAGGCCGAGCTCCGCCCGGAAGGCGTTGACCGGAGGGGCGAGCACCGGGTCGCACACCCAGCGGTCAACCGCGGCGAGACGCGCCGCGTGGAACGCTGGCGGCAGCCACGACGGTGACCGTACCGGGCCGAGCTCGGCGTTGTCGTAGGAGCTCAGGAACGCCGTGGGCTGGAGATGGACGCCGACGAGCGGGAACCCGAGGCGGTCGTGCGCGATGCGCGCACCGAGCGCGAACACGGACCCGGCCACCACGGTCCCGGCGGGGTCGAGCCCGCCGAGGTACTCGTACACGGGACGCATCGCCGGGACGGCGGCGCGCTCCACGACCGTGCGGAACGAACGCACCGGGCTCCACAGTCCCGGGTCTGCCGTCGTTCGCTCGTAGTCGTCGACGGTGCCGGTCGGGACGAGTTCGAGGCCGGCTGCCTCGACCGTTTCACGGAAGGCGGGGTTGGCGGTCACGGAGACCTGGTGCCCGCGGGACCTGAGCTCGGACCCCACCGCCACGAACGGCAGCACGTCTCCCGCGCTCCCGAGGGTCGCGAGGACCACGCGGCGGCTGCTCATCGTCGAACGATAGGGCTGCGTCGAACGACAGGGCTACGGCCTCACGCAGCGTGCGGGACGGAGACCGTCAGCCGGGCCAGTCGGCGACGCGCAGCCTGCGCACCGTCTCGGCCGGCTCGCCGCGGCCGAGCTGGAACCGGAGCGAGGCGGGCGTGTCCGTCCCTGCCCGCAGGTAGCGCCCGGAGAGCTCGTCCAGGCCGCCGCGGGCGATCACGACCGCCAGCTCGACGACGTCGGCCACATCCGTCCACTCGGTGCGGTCCTCGTGGGAGCGCATGGACCGCGTCATGTCCGTGTCCACCACGCCCGGCGCGAGCTCGAAGGCGCGGAGCCCGCGCGCGAAGCCCGCCTCGTGCAGCCCGCCGCCGATGCGGAAGAGCGCCGTCTTCGAGGCGTAGTACGCGGTGGCGTCGGCGCTGTCCCGGGTGCCCGCACCGGAGTTGAGGTCGATGACCCGGCCGCCGCCGCGGGCGAGCATGCCCGGGACGACGGCGCGGGCGAGCAGGAAGGGTCCCCGCACGTTCGTCTCCATCACCGACCACCACTCGTCGCGGTCGGCCTCCCACAGCGGGACCTCTCGGTCGATGCGGCCCGCGTTGTTCACGAGCAGGTCGATCGAGCCGAGCGCGTCCTCGACGGCGGCCACGGCGCGGTCCACCGCTCCTGCGTCCGTGACGTCGGCGACTGCGACGGCGGTGCGGCGGCCCAGCCCCTCGATCTCCCGCGCGACCTCCGCCAGCCGGTCGCCGTCGCGCGCGAGCACCGCGACGTCCAGGCCGGCCCGTGCCAGACCGACCGCGAGCGCGCGGCCGATGCCACGCGATGCGCCGGTGACCAGCGCGGTGCGGGCGGCCGGCACGGCCTCAGCCACGCAGCACCGCCCCGACCCGCTTGCCGGCCACCTTCACGATCCGGTTGCGCACCCCGGCCGTCTCCTCGGCCGTGAGCGTGCGGTCGGCCGCGCGCAGCCGCAGCGCGAACGCGAGCGACTTCTTGCCCGCACCGAGCTGCTCGCCGGTGAAGACGTCGAACAGCCGGACATCCTCGGCGAGCTCCCCGGCGCCCTCGACGACCGCGGCCAGCACGTCGGCGGCAGGCACGGAGTCGTCGACGACGAGCGCGACGTCCTCCTTGGCGAGCGGGAAGGTCGACACCGGGTTCACCTGCACCGGCTCGGCCGGGCTCGCGGCGAGTATCGCGTCGAGATCCAGCTCGAAGGCGACCGTCCGGGACGGGAGCTCGAACGCCTCGCAGACCTTGGGGTGGAGCTCGCCGGCGTGGCCGACGACGGCGCCGCCCACCGTGAGCTCGGCGCAGCGCCCGGGGTGCCACGGCGCGTGGTCGTCGGCGCGGACGGCGAGCTCGACGCCGACCGTCGAGGCCACGATCCTGGAGGCCTCGAGCGCGTCCGCCCAGTCGCTCCGGCGGCCTGGGCCCCAGACGCCGTCGGGCACCTGCTGCCCCGCGAGGACGCCGGCGACCCGCCGCGGCTGCGCGGGCACGGCGGCCCGCAGCACGGCGAGCTCGTCCTCCGTGGGCCGCCGGTCGACGCCGGGGGCGGTCCCGGCACGGAGGCCCGCAGGGCGTGTGACGAGGCCGATCTCGAAGAGCCCGAGCTCGGCCGTGCCGCGGGAGACGTTGCGGCGCGCCGTCTCCAGGAGCGTGGCCAGGAGGGACGTGCGCAGGGCGGGCGCGTCGTCGGCGATGGGGTTGACGAGTCGCAGCGCGGTGCGGCGGGCGTCGTCGGCGGGCAGGCCCATCCTGTCGTGAACGTCGTCGCCGACGAACGGGTAGGAGAGCACCTGGGTCAGGCCGTGCTCGGCGAGCGCGCGGGCGACGTCACGGCGCTGGCGCTGCGCGACAGTCAGGCCGTGCCCGGCGGGAGCCGGCGGCAGCACGGACGGGATCTCGTCGTAGCCGGCCAGGCGTGCGACCTCCTCGACCAGGTGGGCGGGCCCGACCAGGTCCGGGCGCCAGGTGGGCGGGGTGACGAGCACGCCGGGCGCTGCGTCGTCCGCGCCGTCCCCTGCGACGGTGGTCTCGGCGTCCGCGGCCGGGACCACGGTGCAGCCGATCTGGCGGAGGGTGTCCAGCACCTGCTCGCGCGGGTAGTCCACGCCCACCAGGCGGCCCGCCTGCGAGGGGTCGAACAGGATGGGCGCGGGCGCCGTCGTCTCGTCGAGGTCGCTCACGGCCGGGTCGGCCGTGCCGCCGCCGTGCTCGACGAGCAGGTCGACGACGCGCTGGGCCGCGACCGCCTGGAGGCGAGTGTCCACGCCGCGCTCGAACCGCTTGGCGGCCTCGCTGGGCAGCTTGTGCCGCCGGGCCGTCCGGGCGACGGAGACCGGGTCGAAGTGGGCGGCCTCGATCAGGACGTCGGTGGTGGCGTCGGAGACCTCGGTCTCCGCCCCGCCCATCACGCCGGCGAGGCCGAGGATGCGGCCGGCCCGGGCGCCGTCGGACGAGTCGGTGATGAGGAGGTCCTCGGGGTCGAGCCGGCGCTCGACGTCGTCCAGGGTGGTGAGCTTCTCGCCCGCCCTGGCGCGCCGCACCACGATCGGCGCGGCGAGGGTGCCGAGGTCGTAGGCGTGCAGCGGCTGCCCGAGGTCGAGCATGACGTAGTTGGTCACGTCGACGGCGAGGGAGATGGGTCGCATGCCGGCCTGGGTGAGGCGCTCGACCATCCAGCGCGGGGTGAGCGCGGTCGGGTCGATGCCGCGGACGATCCGGGTGACGAACCGGTCGCTGCCGGGGCCGTCCACGGGCGCCGGGTCCTCGACCTCGACCGCAAAGCCGTCGTCGGTGGCTGCGGGGGGTTGGGTCGGGAGGTTCTCCGGCAGGCCTGGGTCGGTGAACGTGGCGCCGGTGGAGTGGGCGTACTCGCGCGCGACGCCGCGCATGGAGAAGCAGTACCCGCGGTCGGGCGTCACGTTGATCTCGAGGACCTCCGCGCCGAGGCCCAGGAGCTCGAGGGCGTCGGTGCCCGGCGCGGGCACCGCCTCGGCGCCGAGCATCTGCTCGAGCACGATGATCCCCGAGTGGTCCTCGCCGAGGCCCAGCTCGCGGGCCGAGCAGATCATGCCGTCGGAGATGTGGCCGTACGTCTTGCGCGAGGCGATCGGGAACGGTCCGGGCAGCACGGCCCCGGGCAGGGCGACGACGACGTGGTCGCCGGCCTTGAAGTTGTGGGCGCCGCAGATGATGCCGCGGCTCGGCACGTCGGCCGGCTCCTTGCCCTCGCCGGGGGCGTCGTTGAGCTCTCCGACGTCGACGCGGCAGTAGTTGATCGTCTTGCCGTTCTTCTGCTCCTCCTTGGACACGGAGAGCACCTTGCCGACGACCAGCGGGCCGGTGACGGTGGGCGGGACGATCCCCTCCTCCTCGAGGCCGACCCGCACGAGGTCGGCGGCGAGCTGCTCGGCTGTGGTGCCGGCGGGGACCTCGACGTGCTCGGCGAGCCAGGTCAGCGGGACGTAAGGCATGTCAGTTGCCCCTTCCGGTGGTGCCGAACTGCTGGGAGAAGCGGACGTCGCCCTCGACCATGTCGTGCATGTCGGCGATCCCGTGGCGCAGCATGAGCGTGCGCTCGATGCCCATGCCGAAGGCGAAGCCGGAGTAGACGTCCGGGTCGATGCCGGCCGCGACGAGGACGTTGGGGTTGACCATCCCGCAGCCGCCCCACTCGATCCAGCCGGGTCCGCCCTTCTTCTGCGGGAACCACAGGTCCATCTCGGCGCTGGGCTCGGTGAAGGGGAAGAAGCTCGGGCGCAGACGGGTGCGGGCCTCGGGGCCGAACATCGCGCGGGCGAAGTGGTCCAGGGTGCCCTTCAGGTGCGCCATCGTCAGGCCCTTGTCGACCGCGAGGCCCTCGACCTGGTGGAAGACCGGGGTGTGGGTGGCGTCTAAGGCGTCGGTGCGGAACACCTTGCCGGGGCAGGCGATGTAGATCGGGACGTCGCGCGAGAGCATGGTGCGCGACTGAACCGGGGAGGTGTGGGTGCGCAGCACGAGGTGCGGGTCTCCCCCGGCGTCGGCCGGCGGCTCGACGTAGAAGGTGTCCTGCATCTGACGGGCCGGGTGGTCCGGCCCGAAGTTGAGGGCGTCGAAGTTGAACCACTCGTGCTCGACCTCAGGCCCCTCGGCGATCTCCCAGCCCATGGCGACGAAGAAGTCGGAGACGTCCTCCATGAGGGTCTCGAGGGGGTGCCTGGCGCCGCGGGGTCCTCTGGCGGTGGGGAGGGTGACGTCGACGGTCTCGGTGCGCAGCACCTGCTCGTCACGCTCGGCCTCGAGCACCCCCTGCCGCTCGGCGATCGCCTTGTTCAGGCGGCCTCGTGCCTGGCCGAGGAGCTTGCCGGCGACCGCCTTGTCCTTGGGCTCGAGCCCGCCGATGGCGCGGTTGGCGAGAGCGAGCGGGCTGCGGTCGCCGGTGTGGGCCAGGCGTGCGGCCTTCAGCTCGTCGAGGGTGGACGCGGCCGCGACGGCGGCCAGTCCCTTCTCGACCGCGGCCGAGACGGCGGCCTCGTCCAGTGGGTGAAGGGACTCGTCGGTCAAAGTCATGACTACCTTCCGGGCGGTTCGGGGCGGCAGCGCTCGCGTGCGGGCACGGGCCGCTGCCAGCGGGTCAGTCTAGGTGGCGCGCCCGCCCGGGCGGTTCTCGGTCTCGAGGCGCGGCTCAGACCAGGCCCAGGGCGGGCCCGGTAAATCGGCGCGGACGGCCGACCTTCTGCGTCTCACGAGGCACACGTCGATGCTAGCCCAGGCCGGCGGCACCAGGTCGCGGCGCCGGCACGCATCAGCCCCGGTCACAAGGCATCGCCCTGCCAGATGTTGCGCCGCAGCGCTCGCGTTGTGCGACAGCGCTCTCGTTGCGCCACAGCGCGCCGTTGTGCGACAGCGCTCAGAAGGGGGGTGGATCGTCCGAATCATCCTCGGCCGAGCTCGGTCGCTCCGGTCCGGGCGGTCCCAGTGGCGAGCCTTCCGGACCCGGCGGCTCCTGGACCGAGCCGTCCTCGGTCGACCGCGGTGGGGGCGGCCCCGGTGGCCGGACGGGTTTGCGGACGTACGTGTGGCCGGTGGGAGCGGTCCAGGTGACCTCACCCGTCGTCGGATCGCGGTCGGCATCCCACAGGCCGACGGTCTTGACGTCGTGGTGGCTGTGGCACTTGGAGTCGACCTTGTCGGTCGCCGTCTGCGCCACGATGGCGGCCTTGGTGACGTCGTACGAGTCGACATGGTCGATCTCGCAGCGCCAGGCCGGTGTGCGGCACCCCATGAAGACACAGGTCACGTCCCGGGCGAGGACCGTCCGCGTAAGGTCGGCGCCGGGTCGGTAGGCCTTCGACGACAGGGCCACGAACTCACCGGTGGCCGCGTCGGTGAAGAGCGCCCGCCACGTGCCGTCCTGAGCGATCTGCCGAGCCAGGTCGGCCGGGATGGGGCCGTAGCCGCCCAGCTCGGCGGGCTGATCGTCCAGCCCGAGCAGCGTCCCTCCGGCCACTGTCACCTGGATGTGAGGGCTGCGGCGCTGGAGCGCGGGCAGCGCCGTGCCGGCCGGCGTGGTGCCCGTGCCGAGAATGGTGCGGAAGACGTCGGTGAAGGCGTCCGCACGGCGCTGATCCAGGGTCCGGGCGTCCCCCGGTCCCTTGGCGGCCACCGCCATCGCGTCGACGGCGATGCGCACCGTCTCGGCGTCATCGGCGCGGAGGTAACCGCTGAGGAACGACATGGCGTCCGGTCCGGGGTCCACTCGCAGGTGCCGGTCTCCGTAGGCCTTCGCGTGCCGCTTCTTCGCCGCAGCGGGGTTGGCCGTGAGGGCCTCCCGGCGCATCATCTCCCGCAGCTGCGGCGCTGTGTAGATGTCGGCGTCCGGGAGCAGCTTCTCGTGCACCGTGCGGCGCTCGTCCGGCGACAGCCATTCCTCCAGGAGCAGGACGTTCGCCTTGCGTAGGTCGATGTGCCCCGCCGCCAGCGCGTCGGCGACCGCCGGGAACTCCTCCAGCGCCTCGGCGGTGGTGATCCGCCCTTCGGCGGCGTACTTCGTGATGCTCAGCCGCGCCTCGACCTCGTAGACCGTGGAGCGCGCCGAGCGGGGCCCGCCCGCCGAGCGGCGCCGGCCGAGCTCAGTGATGGCTCGGGCCTGCTGCGCCGCCGCCCACGACGCTTCTCTCTCCCACGCGGCCACGATCTCGACGAGCGTGGCGTCGTCCGCGTCGGCCAGCGACGCTCGTTCGAGCTTGCGCGCCAGCTCGGCTCCCGGGCGGTGCGCCTCCAGCAGTGCGGCAGCCGGCGAACGCAGCCGGTGCGGCGACGGCTCCTCCGCCTCGTCCGGGTCCGGCGTGGTCAGTTCCGGCAGGGGAAGGATCCACGGTGCGGCGTCGGCGAGCTTGATCAGCTCGCCCGCGATGTCGGCCGCGGGGGTGTCTCGGTCCTCGTAGTCCAGGCTCAGGGCGAGCATCGGGGCGCCGTCGAACATGCTGACAGAGATCGACGGCGGGCGACCGTGCCGCACCGTCCGCTCCCCGACCGCCATCTCTCCGTCCATGCATCGAACGTACATTCGACCACTGACATCGGGGGTGGCCTTGTGGACAACCAGAATGCGGATCGGCGCTGTGGACCACCAAGGATCGGGTCGACCGGTAGGGAAACCCCTCCGGCGGACGCTGCGAACCGCACGCCGCCGCCCTTAGGACGACGGCGGCCAGGCGCGTGTAGGCCGCATCGAAGGACCCTTGATCGCCGTGCCGCGCCGGTGGGAGCCTGATCGGCGGGCCGGCCGCGACCCGCGGACCTGGCGTCCGACGAAAGGACCGCTCATGTACAGCAAGCCTGACCCGTTCAAGGACGCCGGACGCGTGATCCTTCGTTCCGGCGTCGGCGGGGTCCTGATCGCCCACGGCTGCCAGAAGCTCTTCGGGTGGTTCGGTGGACATGGGCTCAAGGGCACCGCGGCGGCGTTCGAGTCGATGGGCTTCAAGCCAGGTCTGCCCAGTGCGATCGCGGCGGGGCTCGGAGAGGCCGGCGGGGGCGCGTGCCTCGTGCTCGGCCTGGCGACCCCGCTCGCCGCGGCCGCCGCGAGCGGCACGATGGCCGCTGCGGCGGCGGTCCACTACCCCTCGGGATTCTTCGCGCAGAGCGGCGGGTACGAGTACGCGGCACTCCTCGGCGTCTCGACGGCGGCGCTCGCGCTCACCGGCCCTGGCGAGTGGTCGGTCGACAGGTTGCTCGGTTACCGGTTCAACAAGCCGTGGATGTCGGTGGCGGCCCTCGCCGCCACCGCCGTCGCGACGGTCGCCGTGGTCCGCGAGCGCAACCGTGCGGTGGCCAGGGCCGCGAAGGAGTCGCCGGCCGCGTAGCAGGGCTGACCCGCACATCTCCGTGGCCGGGCGAGATCCGCGGCGCAGCGGGGAACCCCAGGGCTGGCGCGGCAGAAGCCAGGGGCTGGCGCGGCAGAAGCCAGGGGCTGGCGCGGCAGAAGCCAGGGGCTGGCGCCGAAGAGCCAGGGGCTGGCGCGGCAGAAGCCCGGCGCTGGCGCAGCACGCAACCGCGGCGTCGGGATCTACCGGGGCCCCAACGCCAGGTCGGCGACGGCCTCGTGCAGAGGGGTCCCGCCCTTGCCCGCGCCGAGGTAGGAGACCTGGAGCCGAGCGTGGGTCGCCGTCCAGGGCGGACCGGTGTAGACGGACAGCGCCTGCGCACGGCGGGAGAGCTCGCCGTCGTCCGAGCGCCGGTTCCTGGCGCGCGCCAGGGTGACGTGCGCCCGTCGACGGTCGCGACGCTCGAAGGTCGCGTACCGCGCCCCGACGTCCTCGCACGCCGCCATGAGCTCGACGAGCCGGCCGCTCTGCCCCTCCCCCGTCGCCTCGTCCCAGAGCCAGCGCCCGCCGTCGCCGCGCGCCTCCTCGTGGACGCCGACCCAGAGCGTCTGCCGCGAGAACACCCCTGCACCGCGCAGCTGCAGCCGCAGCCGCGGGAACCCGGCCGTGGCGCGGGCGAGGTCCTCCGCGAGGTCATCCACGGCACCGTCCGGGACCTCGCCGTAGAAGGCGAGCGTGATGTGCCGCTGCTCCTCGGGGACCCAGCGCAGCGTGGGCCTGCCGCCCCCGGAGCCGGGCACCGGATCGAGCTCGGAGACCGAGCGCACGGCCAGGGCGAGGTGAGCCTGGACCTCCGAGGGCAGCGGCAGCGAGACGAAGAGCCTCATCCGCTCAGCTGGCCCGGTTCCGCGCGGCCGGACCGTCCTCCGGGAGGGCGGCGTTCGACCCAGGGCGGGCGATGTCAGCGTGCGGGCCGAGGACGTCAGACGGGCGGGCGGTGCCGGCGTCGGCAAGCTCGGCCAGCGACGCGGTGAGCGCGGACACGAGCTCGGCAGCCTCGCTCGGACGGAGCCTGGCGGTCGCGACGCACTCGTCAGCTCGCCACACGCTCAGCACGACGACGCCGGACTCGGGATGGGCGGAGATGCGCACACCACGCCCGCCGCCCCGTGGGTCGGGGACCCAGCGGGTGCGCGGCGGTATCGGGACGACGCTCATCTCCGGATGATCCCGCGCGGCCGCGGTGCCGTCAACGAATCGGAGCCGCGGTCGGACGTGACGGCGCCGCCGCCGCCGTCACGGGAGCGCGGCCGCCGCCGTCACCGGACCTCGGCCGCCGCCGTCACCGGACCGCGGTCGCCGCCGTCACCGGACGGCGGCCGCCGCCTCCGCGATCTGCTCGACGTAGGTGTCCAGCCCCCAGCTGACGGACAGCGCTGTGGGCGGGGACATCGCGGCGATGAGCTCGTCGCCGGTGATGCTGGCGACGGCGCCGGACTGCACGGCGGGGATGGCCTGGGCGTACGACTGCCCCAGGAAGGTCTGCGCCTCTTCCTCGGTGCTGGCGTAGTTGACCAGGACATCCGCCTCCAGTCGGTCGGTCTCCTCGTAGCTGAGGGAGTAGACGAAGCTCTCCTCGTCCGTCGCGAGCTCCTCGACCGCCGGGGCGCTCTCCAGGCCGAGGTCGAGCAGGAAGTCGACGCGGGAGTCGGCGGGCTTGTACACCCAGAACGTGCCGCCGACGTCCCACACCGCGGCGACGGTCTTGCCCTCGAGCTCCGGGTGGGCGGCTGCGGCGTCGGCAATCTCGCCGTCGAGGTCCGCGACCAGGTCTGCCGCCTCGTCCGGCGTCCCGAGCGCGGTGCCGACCGTGGTGATGACGTAGCGCCAGGGCGTGGTCCACGGCTCACCCTCGTAGGCGACGGTCGGCGCGATCTCGGACAGCAGCTCGTACTGCTCGGCGGTGATGCCGGAGTACGGGGCGAGGATGACGTCCGGCGCGAGCGCGCCGATCTCTTCGTAGGCGGGCTCCTCGACCGAGGCCGGGATCATCGTGGGCTCCGCGCCGGCCTCCTGCAGGGCCTCCGCCACCCAGGGCAGCTGCCCGTTCTCGTCGGCGGCGTACGTCTGCGCCTCGATCCCGACGGGGACGACGCCGAGTGCGATCGCCGCCTCCGCGCTCCCCCAGCCCAGGGTCACGACGTTCTCGGGCCGCTCGGTGATCTCCGTCGAGCCGAACGCGTGCTCGATGGTGACGGGCTCGAAGTCGCCGGAGCCGGCGGCGGCGGTGGTGGCGGTCTCGTCGGCGGTCCCGCTCGAGCCGCAGGCCGTCAGGGCGAGCAGCGCGGCGGCCGTCGCGGCGGCCGCGACGGGTCGGAATGAGGTCACAGGGACTCCAGGAGGTGGGTTCGGGGTTGGGTTGGTGACAGGTGGGTCTTGCCGGCCTGGGGCCGACCAGGTCAGCCCGCCCGGGCGGGCGCCGCGGCGGAGCCGGTGGCGCTGGACGCCCCGGCGGGGTGAGACCTCGCGGCAGAGCCGGACGCCCCGGCGGAGCCAGGCCCCGGGGCGGAGCCGGACGCCCCGGCGGAGCCAGGCGTCCCGTCGGAGCCGGGCTGCACGGCGGAGCCAGGCGTGGTCTGCGCGCCGTGGAACCGCCCGATGGGCACCACCATGGGCGAGCCGCAGACCGGGTCGGGCAGGATCCGCGCCTCGACGCCGAACGCCCGGCCCACCAGCTCCGCGGTGAGCACCTCCGCCGGCGCACCGGTGGCGAGCACCTGCCCGTGGGCCATGACCACGAGGTGGTCGGCGTAGCGGGCGGCCATGTTGAGGTCGTGCAGCACCATGACCACGGTGGTCCCACGGTCCCGGTTCTGCTCGTGGAGCAGATCCAGGACGTCGATCTGGTGGGCGACGTCGAGGAAGGTGGTGGGCTCGTCCAGGAGCAGGACGTCCGGGTCCTGGGCGAGGGCCATCGCGATCCACACGCGCTGGCGCTGCCCGCCGGAGAGCTCCTCCACCCGTCGCGACGCGAGGTCGAGGGTGGCCGTCGCCTCCAGCGCGGCCCGCACCACGGCGTCGTCCGTGGACGTCCACTGCCGGAACCAGCCCTGGTGCGGGTACCGGCCCCGGCCGACGAGGTCGGCCACCGTGATGCCCTCCGGCGCGGTCGCGGACTGGGGCAGGATGCCGATCGTGCGGGCGACCTCCTTGGCGGGCCGTTCGTGGACGGGCCGCCCGTCGAGGACGACGACGCCGGAGCGCGGCCGCAGCAGACGTGCGAGTCCGCGCAGCAGGGTCGACTTGCCGCACCCGTTCGCGCCCACGATCGCGGTGACCGCGCCGGCGGGGACCTCGAGGTCGAGGTCACGGACGACGAGATCGCCGTCGTAGGCGAGGCTCAGGGCCTCGGCGCGGAGCTCGTGCTCGGGTCTGCGTCCGCTCATGTGCCGCGTCCTCCCCGGTTGGCGGTGGCGAGGAGCCACAGCAGGTAGGGAGCCCCGAGGACTCCGGTGACGATGCCGACCGGCACCTGCAGGCCGAGCAGGTGCTGCCCGGCGAGATCGGCCCCGAGGACGAGGGCGACGCCGACCAGGGCCGACGGCACCAGCGCGAGCCCCGCCGTCGGAAGGAGGCGCCGGGCCACCGGGGCGGAGACGAAGGCGACGAAGGCGACCGGTCCGGCGGCGGCGGTGGCCGCGGCAGCGAGGGCGACGGCGAGCGCGAGGGCGGTCAGCCGGGTCACCTCGACCCGGACCCCGAGTCCACCGGCGGTGTCGTCGCCGAGCTGGAGGATCCGCACCCGAGGGGCCAGCAGCCAGACGGCGGGGAGGAGCACCAGGACCGCGACGGCCAGCGCGGCGACGTCGGCCCACGCCGGGGTGCCGAGGCTGCCCACCATCCACACCAGCGCCTCGCGAACGTCGTTGACCGCGGCGCGCGAGATCAGGTAGCCGAGGCCGGCGTTGACGAGGAAGGCGACGGCCACCCCGACCAGCACGAACCGGTAGCCGCTCACGCCCGAGCGCCAGGCCAGGGCGTAGATCGCGACCGCGGCGGCCACCGCTCCACCGAGGGCGGCGAGGGAGACGGCGGTGCCGGAGAGACCGCCCAGCAGGATCGCGGCGGCGGCGGCGAGCGACGCCCCGCCGCTGACCCCGAGGATGTCGGGGCTGGCCAGCGGGTTTCGCAGCGTCGTCTGGAACAGCGCGCCGGCCAGGGCGAACGCCGCCCCGACAAGAATGCCGAGGAGCAGCCGCGGGAGGCGCAGCCGGAAGACGACGAAGTTCTCCCCGCTCTCGCCGCCGCCGACGAGGGTGCGCAGCAGGTCCGGCGCGGACATGGCGTTGTCGACCGCCAGGTGCAGCCACACGAGGGTGAGCACGAGGGCGACGAGCACCGCGACGACGACCCGCGAGCGGGTGCCGGTGCGTCGGGATCGGCCGCCGACGACGTCGGGGGTCGACGACGCGACGCCCGGCCGGACGGTGCCGGGGTGGTCCGCGGTTCGGGGTCCACCCGGCCGGGGTCCGCGGGGTCCCGGCCCGTGCGTCGGGTCCGCGAGGGCGCGCGCGCCGTTCACAGCCCGGCCAGCTTCACGCGCCGCACGATCGCGATCAGGACCGGCGCCCCGACGACGGCGACCACGATGCCCGCCTCGAGCTCGCCCGGCCGTACCACGAGCCGCCCGACCACGTCCGCCGCGATGAGCAGGGCGGGGCCGAGCACCGTCGCGAACGGCAGGATCCACCGGTGGTCCGGCCCGGTGAACGGGCGGATCACGTGCGGCACGACCAGACCGACGAAGACGATGGGGCCCGCGAGCGCGGTCGCGGAGCCCGCGAGGAGCACGATCGCCGTCGCCGCCATGCCCCGGGCGAGGTGAAGGTTCTGCCCGAGGCCGCGTGCGACGTCGTCGCCCAGGGCTAGGAGGTTGAGGGTCCGCCCGGCGGTCAGGGCGAGAACCGCCCCGACGACGAGGAAGGGGACGAGCGGCAGCAGCGCGTCCGTCCCGCGGCCGGCGAGGGAGCCGACGGACCAGCGGCGGTAGCTGTTGAGGGTGTCGGCGTCGGCGATGAGCACGAGCGTGATGAGGGACGTCGCTCCGGCCGTCACCGCCGTGCCGGCGAGCGCGAGCTTCACGGGGGTGGCACCGTCGCGGCCGATCGCCCCGACTCCGTAGACGAGCGCAGCCGCCAACGCCGCGCCGGCGAGGGCGAACCAGATGTAGGCGCCGGGGCTCGTCACCCCCAGCAGGGTGATCGCCAGGACGACGGCGAGCGACGCGCCCGCGTTGACCCCCAGCAGCCCGGGGTCGGCGAGCGGGTTGCGCGTGACGCCCTGCATGACGGTGCCGGCCAGCCCGAGGGCGGCGCCGGCCACCAGGCCGACGACGGTGCGGGGCACGCGCTGGTCCATCACGACGTCGTGGTCCGCGTCGCCCGGGACCCGGTGCGCGAGCGCGTCGAGGACGTCTGCGGGCGCGACGTCGCGGGCCCCGAGCGCCAGGGAGGCGAGCACGACGACGCCGAGCAGGGCGACGGCGGCGAGCAGACCGGTGCGCAGCGCGGCGCCGCCGCGGATCGCCGGGGCGGCCGCGGGTCCGCGGCCGTCGAGGACGGTGGTCATCCGGGCGGGTCCTACTGCGCCTCGGCGCGGCCGAGACGCCAGTACCCCATGAACGCGACCCGGCGGCGGCACACACCGACCTCGGAGACGAGGAGCCGGCGCAAGGACTTGACCGTGCCCGCCTCGCCGGCGAACCAGGCGTAGAAGTCGCTGCCGCAGCGGGCGCCCCGCCCGCAGCGGTCGTGCGGGAGCACGCGCACGACCGGGGAGTCCCAGAGGAGCTCGTGGTCGACGTCGACGTCCTCCAGCAGCTGCTCCTCCGACGCGAGCGCGGAGGCGACCACGCGGGCGTTCCCGCCGATCCACTCGCTCACGGCCGGGACGAGCAGCGCCCCGTGCGGCCGGCTCTCGCGGGCCAGCCAGGTGATCTCGGCGTGCTCGGGCAGTGCCGGGTCGAGGATGTCCGCGTCGCCGGGGACCTCGACGAACGCGCGCGCCCGGCGCCCGGCGGGCAGCGTCTCGAGGATGGAGCAGATGGCGGGGACGGCGGTCTCATCCCCGGCGAGCAGCAGCTCGGTCGCGGTGCCGGGCGCCCAGTCGATGCCGATGTGCGACTCGCGGGAGCGGGCGTCGGGACCGACCAGGATCACCTCGTCACCGGGGGCGGCCTCGGCGGCCCAGCGGCCGGCGGGTCCGGCGTCGTCATGGACGACCATGTCGACGTCGACCTCACGGCGCTCGGGTCGCACGTGACGGACCGTGTAGGTGCGGAAGGGCCCGCGCTCGTCGTCGGGAAGGTCGCGCCAGCGGGCGTACCACGTGCCGGCCCGGAGCGTCTCGGGGTCGTCGGCGCCGACGTCGGGGAGTCTGCCGTCGAGCGGGAGGACGAGCTTCACCCGCTGGTCGAGGCCGTCGGTGCCGAACCAGCGCAGCTCCTCGCCCGCGAAGGTGACCCGGGTGAAGTGCGGCGAGAGCCGGGCGACGCGAGCCACGCGCACGGCGAACGGGCGGTACGCGGGGCGGTCGTCCTTGACGACCTCGGACGTGACCCGCGTCGCTGAGGTAAGCATTGCCTAACCATATAACGCCACTCGCGAGTGCCGTAAATACCCGGCGGGTATCCCGGTATCGAACGCGCATGACCTGGATCACATTGCGGAAAGGCAGTATCTTCGGGTATGCGCATCTCCGACGTGCTCCGACGCAAGGGTGACGACGTGGTCACCATCCGCCGCGACGCGACGGTCGCCGAGCTCCTGGACCTGCTGACCGAGCACCGCATCGGCGCGGTGGTCGTCTCGGACGGCGAGGGTCGGGTGGACGGCATCGTCAGCGAGCGGGACGTGGTCCTCCATCTCAGGCGCGCCGCCGCACCGCCGCTGGAGGAGAAGGTGGGGGCGATCATGACCACCGAGGTCACCACCTGCACCCCCGAGGACGACATCGAGAGCCTCGCGCGCACGATGACCGAGCGGCGCGTCCGCCACCTGCCCGTCGTGGTGGACGGGCGGCTGGCGGGCATCGTCAGCATCGGCGACATCGTCAAGCAGCGGCTCGACGAGCTGCAGGACGAGCGCGACCAGCTCGTCGACTACGTCCAGCAGGGACGCCCCGCGCCCCACTGACGTCCGCCCCGGACGGCGCGCCGTCCGCGCCGCACCGTCGCGCCGCGCGACGGCCAGCGGCCGGCGCACGTGGGACGATCGGGCCGTGGGAGCGCGACGCGTGGTGTGCTGCGGCCTGACGACGATCGACGTCACGCAGGTGGTCGAGCACGTCCCCGGGCCCGACGAGAAGGTGGTCGCCCGCTCGCTCGCCGTCGAGGTCGGCGGTCCGGCGGCCAACGCCGCACGCACCGCTGCCGCCCTGGGGTCACCGACCACGCTCGTGACCGCACTCGGTGCGGGCGGGCTCGCCGACCTCGCGCGCGCCGAGCTCGCCGCGGCGGGTGTGACGGTCCTCGATCTCGCGGACGACGGCGACCCTCCCGTCTCCACGGTCCTCGTCACCCGCGGCACCGGCGAGCGCGCCGTCGTCTCGACCAACGCCGTCGGGCGCCGGGTGGCCGCTCCCCCGCCGGACGTCCTCGACGGCGCCGGCGCCCTGCTCGTGGACGGTCACCTGCTCGGTGCGCAGGTCTCGCTGGCCTCGTCCGCCCGGGCCGGAGGGACCGCCGTGATCCTCGACGGCGGCTCCTGGAAGGACGGCCTGGAGGCCCTGCTGGCGCACGTCGACCTGGCGGTCCTCTCCGCCGACCTCGTGCCGCCGGGCGTAACGAGTACGGCGGGGACGCCCGACGACGACGCCGTGCTCGCGGCGGTGGCCCGCCTCGGTCCGGCGCTCGTCGCCCGCTCGCACGGCGGCGGCCCGGTGGCCGTGCTCCACGCCGGCGCCCGGACGAAGCTCTCCGTGCCGGCCGTCGAGGTCGTGGACACGCTCGGCGCCGGCGACGTGCTGCACGGCGCCACCGCAGCCGCCCTCGCGGCCGGCGAGCCGTGGCTGGACGCCCTCGCCGCGGGCGTCACCGTCGCCAACCGGTCGGTGCAGCACCCGGGGGCGCTCGGGTGGGCGGCGGCCGCGGCGCGGACCAGTGCGGACCGGCCCGCGGGAAGCGGATAGCGTCCGCCCCATGACTCCCCCGCCGGACCGCCCGCGCCGCGGCGTCGCGCCGTGGGTGCCGGCGGCGCTGGTGCTGACGCTCGTCGGCTGGGGCGGGAACCAGTTCACGCCCCTGATGCTGCTCTACCGCGACGCGCTCGGGCTCTCCTCGGTGACCGTCAACGCCGTCCTGGGCGTGTACGTGCTGGGTCTGATCCCGGCGCTGCTGCTGGGCGGGCCCGCGTCGGACCGGCACGGCCGGCGCCCGGTCACGACCTGGGCCGTCCTCCTGGCGCTCCTCGGCTCGGCGATCATGGCGGCCGGCCCGCTGGGTCTCTGGCTGCTCTTCCCCGGGCGGTTCGTCACCGGGGTCTCGGTGGGGCTCGCCATGGCGGCCGCGACCAGCTGGGTCAAGGAGCTCTCCGCCCCGCCCTTCGACCACGCCGCCCCCGGCGCCGGCGCCCGGCGCGCGTCGGTCGCGCTGACGGCGGGGTTCGGGCTCGGCCCGGTCCTCACCGCGGCGATGGCCGAGTGGGCCCCGGCCCCGGAGGTGCTGCCGTACCTGCTGCACCTGGCGATCACGCTCCCTGGGCTGCTCGTGCTGCGGGGCCTGCCGGAGCCGTCCCTGCTCAGCCCCCGCCGCGCGGCGCCGCGCCGGCTGGCGGCCCGCTCGGCCCGCTCGGCGCGCTTCCGCCGGGTCGTCGCCCCGGCCGCGCCGTGGGTCTTCGGCGTCAACGCGGTCTCCTTCGCCGTCGTCCCGCTGGTGCTGTCCTCGGCGGTGGGCGGCCACGTGCTGGCGTACTCGACCGTGCTGATCGCCCTGACCTTCGGCGCCGGGGTCGCCGTGCAGCCCCTCGCGCGGCGCCTCGACGACCGGACCAGCGCACGAGCGCTGCTGGTGGCGCTCGGCGTCGTGATCGTGGGACTCGGCGTGACCGCGGTGACCGCGGCGACGGCGAACCCGTGGCTCGGGATGGTGGGCTCGGTGATCCTGGGCGCGTCCTACGGCATCAGCCTGGTCTCCGGGCTGCAGGAGGTCCAGCGGATCGCCGGCCCCGACGACCTCGGCGCCCTCACCGGGATCTTCTACGCGCTCGGCTACGTCGGCTTCCTGCTCCCCACGGCCCTGGCGCTGCTGGCCGGGTGGTTCGACTACGTGGCGATGCTGACGGCCCTGGTGCTGATCGCGGGGCTGTGCCTCGCCGTCGTCGCCCGTTCCTCGCGGGTCGGGCTGCCGGAGGCCTGATCGGCCGGGCGGCCCGCGGTCGGGCGTCCCGGCGAGTGGACCGCGAGGTCGGCCGGGCGGCGAACGCTCAGGCGTCCCGCCAGCGGACCACGAGGTCGGCCCGGCCGCGCGTGCTCGCCACCAGCTCGGCGTTGCGCTCGTCCGACCCGCCGGCGAACGCCGCGGCCACCTCCGGCGGCCGGCCGTGCGCGAGGTGCCGGGCGAGCAGCCGGGCCCGGCGGGCGTCCTCGTCGACCGACACGTACCAGATCTCGTCGAGCAGGCGGCGCAGCCGCTGCCACGGCTCCGTCGGCAGCAGCAGGTAGTTGCCCTCGGTGAGGACCACCGGCACGTCCGCCGGCACCGGGACGGCGCTGCCGATCGGCTCCTCGAGGTGGCGGTCGAACAGCGGCGCGTAGACGACCGGCGAGTCGGGACGCTGGACGCGGATGCGCCGGACCAGGGCGACGTAGCCCTCGGCGTCGAAGGTGTCGGGGGCGCCCTTGCGGTCCGCGCGGCCGAGCCGCTCGAGCTCCGCCTGGGCGAGGTGGTACCCGTCCATCCCGACGACCGCCGACGTCGTGCCCACGCTCGCGAGCGCCTCCGCGAGCAAGGACGCCAGCGTGGACTTGCCCGCGCCGGGCGCCCCGACGATGCCGATGAACGCCCGACCGTGCCGCTCGGGCCCACCGGCGGCCCGGACCTGCCGGACGCGTTCGATCAGGGCGTCCAGGTGCCCGGGACCGGCGTGCACCGTCCCCGGGCTCATGCCTGGCGCTGCGCCCGGGCGGACGCGTAGAGACACACCGTGGCGGCCGTGGCGAGGTTGAGGGACTCCGCCAGGCCGTGGATCGGCACCCGGACGGCGGCGTCGCACAGGGCCCGTTCCTCCTCGGTGAGGCCGTGGGCCTCGTTGCCGAAGACCCAGACGGTCGGGCCGGTGAGGTCCGGGGCCACCAGGGCGGTCGCGCTCAGCTCGTCCTCGGCCACCGGGAGGCCGGGCAGCCCGGCGCGGTCCTGCAGGTCGTCGAGGTCCCACTCCCCCGCGCCGTCGGCCGCGAGGACCACGGGCGCGGACATGCCGCGCAGCGACGCCAGGACGGACGCCAGGTCGTGGCCGGTGACGACGGGGAGGTGGAACAGCGAGCCGGCGGTGGACCGCACGACCTTGGGGTTGGTCAGCTCCACGCTGCCGGCGGCGAGGACGACGGCGTCCGCGCCCGCGGCGTCGGCGGCGCGGATCACCGCGCCGGCGTTCCCCGGGTCGTTCACCCGGGCCAGGACGGCGACGAGCCGGGGGCCGGCGCCGTCGCGGAGGCCCTGGAGGTCGGCGAGGGCGGGGGTCGTCGTCGGGCCCTGCTCGTCGAGGACGGCGAGGACGCCCTGGGCGTCCTCACTCATCGCGTGGAGCACCTCGGGCGTGGCCGTGTGGACGTAGCACCCGCCGGCCCGGGCGGCCTCGAGGATCTCCGGGTGGCGTCCCGCGGCCTCCGGGGTCAGGTAGACGTCGCGGACCTGGGCGGGCGCGTGCCGGACGGCCTCGCGCACCCCCTGGGGACCCTCGACCACGAACTGGTGGTGCCGGGAACGCGCCGAGCGCCCGGACAGCCGGCTGACCCGTCGTACCCGCTCGGCGCGGGGGTTGGTCAGCTCGGTGTCCGGGCGCTCGGTCATGGCTTCATCCTGCCGCGAGGCAGGCAAGCGCCGTCGGCTCAGGCAGCCGGGGCGTTGACGTCCGCCGGCAGGGCCTCGCGGGCGGTGGCGACGAGCGCGTTGAACGCGGCGATGTCGGTCACGGCCAGCTCGGCGAGCATGCGGCGGTCCACCTCGACGCCAGCGGCCTTGAGGCCCTGGACGAAGCGGTTGTAGGTCATGCCCTCCGCGCGGACCGCAGCGTTGATGCGCTGGATCCACAGCCGCCGGAAGTCACCCTTGCGGGCGCGACGGTCGCGGTAGGAGTAGGTCATCGAGTGAGTGACCTGCTCCTTCGCCTTGCGGTAGAGGCGCGAGCGCTGGCCGCGGTAGCCGCTGGCGCGCTCGAGGGTCGTACGGCGCTTCTTCTGGGCGTTGACCGCCCGCTTGACGCGTGCCACGTCAGTCTCCTAACAGTTGGGGCGGCGTTACTTGCCGAGCAGCTTCTTGATCGTCCGGACGTCGGCGGGCGCGACGGCCTGGTCCTGCGAGAGGCGGCGGGTCCGCTTGCTCGACTTGTGCTCGAGCAGGTGGCGCTTGTTGGCCTGCTCGCGCATCAGCTTCCCGCTGCCGGTGACCCGGAAGCGCTTCTTGGCACCGGAGTGCGTCTTGTTCTTCGGCATGTCCGTCCCTCTGTCGTCCGCGCCGCCTCGACGGCGCAGATCTGTCCTGCCCTGGACCCGGTGGGACCCAGGGCGTCTTGCACGTTTCGTGACCGTCAGGCGGTCTCGGTCGCCGTCCCCGTCTCGGGGGCGTCGGCCGGGGCACCGGCGTCAGCGGTCGCGGCACCCTCGTGCCGCTCGGCCTTCTTCGCTGCCCGCTCCTCCTCGCGCTTGCGGCGCTGCTCGACCATGGCCTCGGCCTTCTTCTTGTGCGGCCCGATGACCATCGTCATGTTGCGCCCGTCGAGGCGCGGGGAGGACTCGACCGAGCCCAGGTCGGCGACGTCCTCGGCCAGCCGCTGCAGCAGCCGCATGCCCATCTCGGGGCGGGACTGCTCGCGGCCGCGGAACATGATCATGACCTTGACCTTGTCGCCGCCCTTGAGGAACCGCACCACGTGACCCTTCTTGGTCTCGTAGTCGTGCGGGTCGATCTTCAGGCGGAACCGGATCTCCTTGAGCACGGTGTTCGCCTGGTTGCGACGGGCGTCGCGCTCCTTGATCGCCGACTCGTACTTGAACTTGCCGAAGTCCATGAGCTTGGCGACAGGCGGGTGCGCGTCCGGCGCGACCTCGACCAGGTCGAGGTCGGCCTCCTGCGCCAGGCGCAGGGCGTCCTCGACCCGGACAACGCCGACCTGCTCACCTGCGGGGCCGACGAGCCGGACCTCGGGAACGCGGATCCGGTCGTTGATGCGGGGCTCGCTGATGCTGTGCTCCTCTACGTCGTCGCTCGCGACCGCTGTAGGACGAAGAAGGCCTCCGTCGTGCAGTCGCACGCGGAGGCCTCGAGGTCTGTGCCGCACGTGGACGCCTGAGGCGGCCCCGTACGGGCACGGCCGAGGGCGAGCCCTCGGCGACCTGAACCCGGACTCTGTTCCGCCTGGCGGCGGTGCGAGACCAAGGTGGGAGAATCTCCGCTTGCGCACCAGGGACTGCTCCCTGGCCGGTCAGTGGACAAGACTAGCACGGGCGACGACGGCGGGCCGGGGCGAGGTGCGTGGTCCCGGCCACAGCCGCGCGCGACGGCGGGACGCGGGTTCCCGCCGACGTCCCCTCGGCCAGCCCGTCGGTCAGGAGTGCCTGCCGCCCGCCGGCCGCGCCTCCTGCGGCGCGGGCAGCATCTGCTCGAGCTCCTCGAGCCAGGCGTGGGCCTTGCTGTCCGACGGCGCCCGCCACTCCCCGCGCGGGGACAGCGCCCCGCCGGCCATGACCTTCGGGCCGTTGGGGAGCGCCGTCCGCTTGAACTGGGCGAAGCCGAAGAACCGCTTGAGGAAGACCTCGAGCCAGCGGCGGATCTCGGACAGGTCGTACGCGAAGTGCGCGTCCTCCGGGAAGCCCGGCGGCCACTGCCCGGCCTCGGCGTCCCGCCAGGCGTGGTGGGCGAGGAAGGCGATCTTGCTCGGCCGGAACCCGTGACGCAGCACGTAGAACAGGGTGAAGTCGTGGAGATTGTAGGGGCCGATCGAGGCCTCGGTGCTCTGCACCTCCTCGTCCTCGCCCGCGGGGACGAGCTCGGGCGTGATCCTCGTGTCCAGCACGGACTGCAGGACCTCGGTGGCGTGCTCGTCGACCTCGCCGGAGGCGATGACCCAGCGCACGAGGTGCTGGATGAGGGTCTTGGGCACCCCGGTGTTGACGGCGTAGTGCGACATCTGGTCGCCGACGCCGTAGGTGCACCACCCGAGCGCCATCTCGGAGAGGTCGCCGGTGCCGACGACGATGCCGTTGTTGGCGTTCGCCAGCCGGAAGAGGTAGTCGGTGCGCAGCCCGGCCTGGACGTTCTCGAAGGTGACGTCGTAGACCGGCTCGCCCTGGGCGAAGGGGTGCCCCATCTTCTCGAGCATCTCCCGGGCCGCCGGCCTGATGTCGATCTCCTCGAAGGTGATCCCCAGCGCCTCGCCGAGGGCGTAGGCGTTGGACTTCGTGTGCTCGCTCGTGGCGAAGCCCGGGAGCGTGTACCCGAGGATGTCCGTGCGCGGGCGCCCGAGCCGGTCCATCGCGCGCGCCGCCACCAGGAGCGCGTGCGTGGAGTCCAGGCCGCCGGAGACGCCGATGACGAGCTTCGGCTCGCCGATGTACCGCATCCGCTGCTCGAGCGCGGAGACCTGGATGTTGAAGGCCTCGTAGCAGTCCAGGGCGAGGCGCTCGGGGTCGTCCGGGACGAACGGGAAGCGGTCCACGTGGCGCCGCAGCCCGACGTCGGTGCGTGGCGCGTCGAGGGTGAAGGGCACCGCCCGGAAGGCGTCCGTGCGGGCGGCGTGGGTGCGGCGGTTGTCGTCGAAGGTGCCCATGCGCATCCGCTCCTGCCGCAGCAGGTCGACGTCGACGTCGGCCACGGCCCGCCGCGGCCCGTCGGGGAAACGCTCCGTCTCGACGAGGAGGACGCCGTTCTCGTAGATCATCGTCTGCCCGTCCCAGGACAGGTCGTTGCTCGACTCGCCCTGGCCGGCCGCCGCGTAGACGTAGGCGGCCAGGCAGCGGGAGGAGGCCGACCGGCACAGCAGGTGCCGGTCCTCGGCGCGGCCCACCGTGATCGGGCTGCCGGAGAGGTTGACCAGCACGGTCGCACCCGCCAGCGCCGCCTCGGCGCTCGGCGGGACAGGGACCCACATGTCCTCGCAGACCTCGACGTGCAGGACGAACCCCGGCACGTCGACCGCCTCGAAGAGCAGCTCGGTGCCGAACGGGACCGCGACGCCGCCGAGGGTGAGGACCTGCCCGCGCACGTCGTCGCCCGGCGCGAAGTGGCGCCGCTCGTAGAACTCCCGGTAGGTCGGGACCAGGGACTTGGGGACGACGCCGAGCACCTCGCCGCGGTGGATGACGACGGCGGTGTTGTACACGCGGTTGCGGTGGCGCAGCGGAGCGCCGACGACGAGCACGGGCAGCAGGTCCGCCGTCGCCCGGGCGATCTCGCCGACCGCCTCCACCACGCCGTCGAGCACGGCGTCCTGGAGGAAGAGGTCGTCGATGCTGTACCCGCTCAGGCACAGCTCCGGGAAGACGGCGAGCGCGACGGCGTCGTCGTGGCAGGCGCGGGCCTGCTCGATCACGACCTCGGCGTTGCGGCGCGGGTCGGCGATCGCGATCGGGATCGTGCAGGCGGCGGTGCGGACGAACCCGTGGTCGTAGGCGGAGTCGAAGCTTCGCGTGCTCGCGGATGTCATACGGCCGAGTCTGTCAGGGCGCGGCGCTCCCGCGCCTCCCGAGCGCGCGCCCGCGACGGCGACGGCGACGGCGACGGCGACGGCGACGGCCGGCACCGGTCAGGCGACCTGGGTGGGTGCGAGCTCGAGGGAGTCGACGCGCTCGCGCAGCACCGGGTGCTCCGACAGGGCGCGGCTGGTCCGCGCCACCACGTCGCGCAGCTGCTCCGGGCCCAGGCCGGCCCGGACGGCGACGACGACCCGCAGCTCGGCGGTGCCGCCGCGCTCCAGCCGGACGCCGACCAGCTCGGTGATGCCGCGCAGCGCCTCCACCGCCACGGCCGGCAGCTCGGGGTCGGCCCAGGACGGCGTCCACGGCAGCTGCTGGGCGAGCGCCCACACGGCCGGGCGCGGCACGAGGACGGTGACGTCGCTGCCGGGGTCGAGGACGAGCAGCGAGTCGCTCTCTCGCACGGCGGACAGCGCGGCGCGGGTGGCCTCGACCGGGACCGGCCGCGAGCCGGGGTTCCAGGCCTGCATCGCCGCGACGGAGGAGAAGACGGGCAGGGCGGAGCGGCCGTCGGGGGCGCGCACCGAGACCATGGCCGCGGACGCCATGGCGTCGCCGCTGCGGTCGCCCGTCCTGAACTTGTCCGCCGCGTGCGGGGCGACGTTGCCGTCGTCGTCCGTGCCCGGGTGCTCGTGCGCCACGACCGGCACGATGACGCGGCCGGTCCGCATCGCCTCGACGACGGCGACCACGCGTGCGCCGTCGTCCTCCTGCGCGAGGGCGGCCGCCATGGCGGGCTGGACCCGTCCGTCGTCGCCGGAGAAGGGGTTCGGCCTGAGCGCCCGGCCCGCCCAGGGCTGCCCGGCCGAGTCGGTCAGCGGGAGCCCGTGGCCGTGGCCGTGGCCCTGGCCGTGAGCGGCGTGGCCGCCCGGCTCCGTGCCGTGGCCGTGGGAGTCGTGCTGCGCGGTCACGGCCGTCCCGCGACGTCGAGCGCCTGGGAGAGGGTGAACGCACCGGCGTACAGCGCCTTGCCGACGATGGCGCCCTCGAGCCCCACCTCGGTGAGGCCGCGGAGGGTCTCGATGTCGTGCAGGTTCGCCACGCCGCCGGAGGCGACGACGGGGGCGTCGGTGCGGGCGCACACCTGCCGGAGCAGCTCGACGTTCGGGCCACGCAGGGTGCCGTCCTTGGTCACGTCGGTGACCACGTAGCGGGCGCACCCGTCGGCCTCGAGGCGCTCGAGCACCTCCCACAGGTCGCCGCCCTCCTTGGTCCAGCCGCGGGCGGCGAGGGTCGTGCCACGCACGTCCAGACCGACGGCGATGCGGTCGCCGTGGCGGGCGATGGCCCGTGCGGTCCACTCGGGGTTCTCCAGCGCCGCGGTGCCGAGGTTGACCCGGCGCGCGCCGGAGTCGAGGGCACGCTCGAGGGAGTCGTCGTCTCGAATGCCTCCCGAGAGCTCGACCTGCACGTCCAGCTCGGCCACGATGCGGGCGAGGAGCTCGTGGTTCGAGCCACGCCCGAACGCGGCGTCGAGGTCGACGAGGTGGATCCACTCCGCGCCCTCCTCCACCCAGGCGGCGGCGGCCTCGGCCGGGTCGCCGTAGGCGGTCTCGGACCCGGCCTCGCCCTGGAAGAGGCGGACGGCCTGCCCCTCCACGACGTCGACGGCGGGCAGCAGCTCCAGGCGCGGTGCGCTCATGTGTCTCTCTTCCTCAGCGGCCCAGGGAGGTGACCCAGTTGCGCAGCAGCTGGGCACCTGCGTCGCCGGACTTCTCGGGGTGGAACTGGGTTGCGCTCAGCGCGCCGTTCTCGACGGCGGCCACGAACGGCACGCCGTGCTCGGCCCACGTCACCAGGGGCGGCTCCAGCGGGGAACCGCCGCCCAGGGCCGCGGCCGGGTCGGTCTGCACGGCGTAGGAGTGGACGAAGTAGAACCGTTCGTCCGCGACGCCGTCGAAGAGGACCGACCCCTCCGGGGCGCGGACCGGGGACCAGCCCATGTGAGGCACCACGGGGGCCTCGAGCCGGACCACCTCGCCCGGCCACTGGTCCAGGCCCGGGGTGCGTACTCCGTGCTCGTCGCCGGCGGTGAACATCACCTGCAGGCCGACGCAGATGCCCAGGACCGGGCGTCCGCCGGCGAGGCGGCGCTCGATGAGCTGGTCGCCGCGCACGGCACGCAGCTGCTCCATGACGGCGGCGAAGGCGCCGACGCCGGGCACGACGAGGCCGTCCGCCTCCGCGACGGCGGTGGCGTCCGCGGTGAGCTCGACGTCGGCACCCACGCGCTCGAGCGCGCGCACGGCGGAGCGGACGTTCCCCGAGCCGTAGTCCAGGACGACGACGCGGCGGCTCACGGCTTCCTCCGGCGCAGGCCGCGCCCGAACATCCGGGCGGCCTTCCACCGCGGCAGGGTGCCGGAGCGCTGGTGGCCCTTGACGGCGTCGGGGCGCGTGCGGCCGAGGATGAGGTCCTCGATCACCTGGTCCGCGCCGGCGAGGATGAGGCCCGCCGGGACGTCACCCTCGGGCTCGCCCGAGGTGTACCGCCGGGCGCTGACCTGGCCCGAGAGCCCCGCCTCGATGCCGACGTCGGTGGCGAGGTCGGCCACGAGCAGCACGACGCCGGCCCGGGAGAGCCGCGAGAGGTTCTTCGCGAGGTCCTCGGCCTCGGGCGGGAACCCGCCCTCCTCCCCGCCGAGCAGCTGGGAGATGTCCCAGTCGTCGGCGGGCGCCTTGGGGGCGACCTCGAGCGCGGCGACCGCGCCGGAGGAGGAGGGGACGACGTCGACGTCGATGCCGGCCATGGCGCACAGACCCGCCAGGGCGGGCGCGGACGCGACGGGCGTCAGGACCAGGGCGAGCTTGCCGGGGATGGTGGGGGCGGCGGGTGCGGCGGGTGCGGATGCCTCGGTGGCGGGGTCGCCGGCCGTCGCGCCGTCGTCGGTCCGGTCGCTCGGTGCCCCGCCGTCCTCGGACCCGCGGGCGGGTGCGTCGGCCTCCGGCACGTCGTCGAGGGCGCGCAGCATCCGCTCGACGTCGGCCTCGGTCAGCGGGGCGTCGTCGCCGCGCGGGTCGCCGGGACTGGTCACAGAGCTCCCTTCGTGGAGGGCACGCCCTCGACGCGCGGGTCGAGGGCGACGGCGGCGCGCAGCGCGCGCGCGAGCGCCTTGAACTGGGCCTCGACGATGTGGTGCGGATCGCGGCCGGACAGCACGCGAACGTGCAGGCAGATGCCGGCGTGGTGCGCGATGGACTCGAGGACGTGACGCGTCAACGAGCCGGTGAAGTGACCGCCGATGAGGTGGTACTCCTGCCCGGCGGGCTCGCCGGAGTGCACGAGGTAGGGCCGGCCGGACACGTCCACGACGGCCTGCGCGAGGGCCTCGTCGAGCGGGACGAGGGCGTCGCCGAAGCGGGCGATGCCCTTCTTGTCCCCCAGCGCCTGGCGCAGCGCCTGGCCCAGGCTGATCGCGACGTCCTCGACCGTGTGGTGGGCGTCGATGTGGGTGTCGCCGGTGGCCTGCACGGTGAGGTCGATGAGCGAGTGCTTGCCCAGCGCGGTGAGCATGTGGTCGTAGAACGGCACGGTGGTGGAGATGTCCGTCCGCCCGCTCCCGTCGAGGTCGATCTCGACGACGACGTCGGACTCCGACGTCGTGCGCGCCACGCGCGCCGTCCGCCGCCCGGTCTGCGTCTGCTCTGCCTGCGTCTGCACGGTCACCAGCCCAGCACCTCCTCCAGCGCCGCCCGGAAGGCGGCCGTCTCCTGCGGCGTCCCGACGGACACGCGCAACCAGCCCTCGGGCCCGACCTCGCGGATCAGGACGCCGCGTTCCAGCAGACCATTCCACACCTCGTGGCGGTCGGGGAAAAGTCCGAACAGGACGAAGTTCGCGTCCGAGTCGGCCACGCGCAGCCCGTGCCCGCGCAGCCATTCCACCAGTTCGTCGCGCTCGGCGCGCAGCGAGGCGACCTGGCTCATGAGCTCGTCCCGGTGGCTCAGGGCGGCGAGCGCCGCGGCCTGGGTCACCGCGGAGAGGTGGTACGGCAGGCGCACCACGCGCAGGTGGTCCACCAGGGTCGACGTCGCGGCGAGGTAGCCCAGCCGGAGCCCGGCCATGCCGAACGCCTTGGACATCGTGCGGGACACGGCCAGGTGGGGGTGACGGTCCAGCACAGTCAGGGCGCTGGAGACGCCCTCCCGGCGGAACTCGCCGTAGGCCTCGTCGACGACGACGACGGCCGCCGTGGGGGCGCCGTCGTCCGCCTTGGGTCCCGCCGTCGCGGCCGCCTCGCAGATCGCCTCGACGGCCTCCAGCGGCAGCGCGGTGCCGGTGGGGTTGTTGGGGCTGGCCAGGAGGATGACCGCGGGCCGGTGCTCGGCGATCTGCTCGCGCGCGTGGTTGAGGTCGAGGGTGAAGTCCTCCGCGCGGCGGCCGGCGACCCACTCGGTCAGGGTGTCGCGGGCGTACTCGGGGTACATCGAGTAGGTGGGTGCGAAGGACAGCACCTTGCGCCCCGGGCCGCCGAAGGCCTGGAGCAGGTGGAGCATGACCTCGTTGGAGCCGTTGGCGGCCCAGATCTGCGACGCCGCGAGCGAGACCCCGGACTCGACGCGCAGGTACTCGGCCAGCTCGGCGCGCAGCTCGTGGAAATCGCGGTCGGGGTAGCGGTTCAGCCCGTGCGCGGCCCTGGCCACGGCGTCGGCGATGTCCGCGACGACCGCCTCGGACGGCGGGTACGGGTTCTCGTTGACGTTGAGCAGCACGGGGACGTCCAGCTGCGGCGCACCGTAGGGCTCGAGGCCCTCCAGGCCCGGGCGCAGCGGCAGGCGGACCTGCGCGGTGGGGGTCTCGGCGGGGGTGGTCACGGAGGGAAGTCTAGGCCGCGCCCGCGCGGGGTCCGTGCCCGCGTCCGGCCGGGGAGACGTGACGTGAGCGGCGCCACGGCCGGCGTGCGTGCAGGCGGTCCGGCGGGCGGCCCGGCAGTCGGTCCGGCGGGCGGTCCGGCGGGCGGTCCGGCGGGCGGTCCGGCGGGCGGCCGTCAGGCGCGGCGGTGGCCGACGGCGAAGATGCGCCGGAACGGGAGCGCGACCCCCATCGCCGAGCGCGGGTAGGCGGCCGCGAGCGCCGCGGCGTACCGGTCGAGGAGGTCCGCCTCGCGCGCGGGGTCGAGCCGTCCGAGCACCGGCCGCAGCCCGGTGCCGCGCATCCACTCCAGGACAGGGTTGTCGAGCTCGCCCGCGGGGTCGAGCAGGTGGAGGTAGGTGGTCTCCCAGGCGTCGACGGCGCACCCGGCCGCGTGCAGCGCCGCGGCGTAGCCGACCGGGTCCGCCGCCCCGTCCTTGCGCAGCAGCAGCTCGGAGAGCTCCGGCCCCTCGGGGAGCCGCTCGACCAGGTCGCGCAGGAGCGTGTGGTTCGGGGCGTCGGCGTTGCCGGGCACCTGCAGGGCGAACCAGCCGCCGGGCGCCAAGTTCTCCACCCAGCCGCGCAGCAGGTCCAGGTGCCCGGGCACCCAGTGCAGCACCGCGTTCGTCAGGACGACGTCCGGCCGGCCCGGCGTCCGCCAGGTGGTGATGTCGGCCTCCACCCACTCGATCCGCCCGTCGGGGTCGGAGCGGCGGGCACGCTCGAGCATCTGCGGCGAGGAGTCGACGCCGACGACGCGCGCACGCGGCCAGCGGGCGGCGAGCGGGCGGGTGGAGGCGCCGGTCCCGCAGCCGAGGTCGACCACGAGCGCGGGGTCGCGCGCGCCCACCCGGGCGAGGAGGTCCTCGACCGGACGGGCGCGGTGCGCGGCGAACTGCTCGTAGGCCGTGGCGTCCCACGTGGTGCGCGCGCCCGTCTGCTCGGTCATGGCGTCATGCTGGCGCATCCGGTGGCCTCGTGCCCACAGGCACCGCGCCACGGGTAACGGGTGTGGGCGGGCCGCGAGAGGGTGGGGCCGTTCGTGAGAGCGTGGAGGGTCCGAGGAGAGGGAGCACCATGACCGAGAACGGAACGGCGACGGCCACCGGGACGACGGCGGCCGGGGGCGCTCACGCCTCGTCCGCGCTGCGCGAGCAGGCCGAGGCGGCGCTGCGTGCTCTCGTGGGCCGCGACGACGCACGCCTGCGCGAGGACCAGTGGACCGCGGTCGAGGCGCTGGTGGCGGACCGGCGGCGCGCGCTGGTGGTCGAACGGACGGGCTGGGGGAAGTCGGCCGTCTACTTCGTGGCCACCGCGCTGCTGCGGGCCGGCGCCGCGGGCCGTCCGCCCGCCGGGCCCACGGTGATCGTCTCCCCGCTCCTGGCGCTCATGCGCGACCAGATCGCGGCCGCGTCCCGGGCCGGCATCCGCGCCGTCACCATCAACTCCGCCAACGTCACCGAGTGGGACGAGGTCCACGCGGCGATCGCCGCGGGCGAGGTCGACGTGCTCCTGTGCTCCCCCGAGCGGCTCAACAACCCCGGCTTCCGCGACGAGGTGCTCCCCCGGCTCGCGGCGAGCGCGGGACTGGTGGTCGTCGACGAGGCGCACTGCATCTCCGACTGGGGCCACGACTTCCGGCCCGACTACCGGCGCATCCGCACGCTGCTCGGTGACCTGCCCGACGGCATCCCGGTGCTCGCCACGACCGCGACGGCGAACGCCCGGGTGAGCCAGGACGTCGCCGAGCAGCTGGGGGTGGGCCGGCACGACGACGGCGTGCTGGTGCTCCGCGGCTCGCTGGACCGGCCGTCGCTCCACCTGGGCGTGCTGCCCCTGCCCGACCACTCCAGCCGCGTCGCGTGGCTGGCGGAGCAGCTCGGGCGCTGGGACGGCTCCGGCATCGTCTACACCCTCACGGTGGCGGCGGCGCAGGGGGTGGCGGAGCAGCTGCGGTCCGCCGGCCACGACGTGCGGGCGTACACCGGTCAGACGGACACCGCCGAGCGTGAGCAGCTGGAGGCGGACCTCAAGGAGAACCGGGTCAAGGCCCTGGTGGCCACCTCGGCGCTCGGCATGGGGTTCGACAAGCCCGACCTCGGCTTCGTGGTCCACCTGGGCGCCCCCTCCTCCCCCATCGCCTACTACCAGCAGGTGGGCCGCGCGGGCCGTGGGGTCACGCGCGCCGACGTCGTCCTCCTGCCGGGGCAGGAGGACCGTGACATCTGGAACTACTTCGGCTCGCTGGGCTTCCCGCCCGAGTCTGCTGTCCGCGAGACCCTCGCCGCGCTGGGCGAGGGCGGGACGATGTCCACCGCCCGGCTCGAGACGCAGGTGGACCTGCGCCGCAACCGGCTCGAGACGATGCTCAAGGTGCTCGACGTCGACGGCGCGGTGCGCCGGGTGCGCGGCGGCTGGGAGGGCACCGGGGCGGCGTGGACGTACGACGCCGAGCGCTACGCGCGGGTGGAGGCCACCCGGCTGCAGGAGCAGCAGGCGATGGTCGACTACCAGCGTCTGGGCGCACAGGACTGCCGCATGGCGTTCCTGCGTGACCAGCTCGACGACCCCGACCTGGTCGAGGGCTGGCGGTGCGGGCGCTGCGACCTGTGCGGCGGCCTGGCTCTCGAGGCCGGCGTCGACGCGTCCGCTGTGCAGCAGGTGCGCGCCGCGCTCGACCGGCCCGGGCTGGAGATCTCCCCACGGCGCCAGTGGCCTACCGGGATGGAGGCGCTGGGCCTCGACCTGCGCGGCAAGATCCCGGAGGGTGAGCGGGCCGAGCCGGGCCGGGCGCTCGCCCGCCTCGACGGGCTCGGGTGGTCCGCGCCGCTGCGCGAGCTGCTCGAGCCGGCCCGCGGCCCCCGGGACGACGACGAGACCGGCGACGCCGTCGCGGGCCTGGACGAGGGTGGCACCCCGGAGGCGGCCCACGGCCGTGACGGCCTCCTGCCGACGGCCCTGCGGCGTCCCGTCCAGCAGGTGCTCGAGGACTGGGCCGGAGCACTGCGCCGGGGCGACGGCTCCGCCGGCGTGGACGGGATCGTGATCGTCGACTCCGCCGCGCGCCCCCGGCTCGTGCGTCACCTGGCCCAGGGCGTGTCCCACGTGCTCGGCGCCCCGGTGGTCGGTGGGGTTGCGCCCGCCCCGGACCGCCCGGCCGGCCGGCACGACGTCAACTCGGCCCAGCGGCTGGCGGGCATCCAGCGCCGCCTGCACCTGGAGCTCTCCGACGCCGCACAGGCCGGCCTGCCCGGGCGGACGGTCGTGCTGGTCGACGACTTCACCGACTCGGGCTGGACGCTCGCGGTCGCCGCCCGTCTGCTCCGGCAGGCCGGCGCGTCCGCCGTCCACCCGTTCGTGCTGGCCCAGCGCTGAGCTCGAGGGTCCGGGCGGGGCCCTCAGCTCACCGACGACGGGGGTCGGTGCCGCAGCGCCAGGGGCAGCGTCAGCAGCGCCAGCGCGCCCGCGACGAGCGTGGCGGCGCTGAAGGACGTCGCGGCTGCCACCAGCCCGACGACGACCGAGCCGAGTCCGGTGCCGGCGTCGAAGCCGATGTTCCACACGGCGCTGGCCGAGCCGTAGTGCGGCCGGCTCACCGAGGCGAAGGTGACCACGAGCGTCAGGTTCTGCAGCGCGCCGTAGCTGATCCCGACCACCGCCGTCCCGACGAGGAGCGCCGGCGCGCTGGTGGCCTGGGGGTCGCGGACCGCCCAGGCGACGATCGCCATGCCCGCCGCCGTGTTCAGCACGAGCGGCCAGATGAACCGCTGGGCGCCGTACCGGTCGGCGAGCGAGCCGACCCGCCAGCGGGTGAGGGCGGCGGTGGCGCTCATGACGAGCAGCGCCAGCGCGGCGAGGGGCGCGCTGCTGCTCATCTGCGCCATGAAGGTGATCAGCGCCCCGCCGGCCAGGGTGACGCCGAGCAGCAGCATCATCGGGCGCAGCAGCCGCAGGTAGGGCGCGCGCTCCTGGGCCTGAGGGACGTGGTGGAGCATCCGGGCCAGGCCGATCGCCGGCACGACCCCGAGGAGCGGCAGGCCCGAGAGGGCGAACACGACCCAGAAGCCCAGCCGCTCGGCGATCCAGGGGGCGCCCGCGAGCAGGAGGACCTGCGGCCCGGCGATGGCCAGCCCGTAGGCGCCGATCGCCTGCCCGCGCCGGGCCGGCTCCACGAGCTCCGCGATCAGGGCGCTGCCGGTGACCGTGAGCACCCCGAAGCCGAGGCCGCGCACCGCCGAGAGGACCAGCGTGGGCGTCAGGTCGTCGGTCAGCACGTGCGCCACCCCGGGCAGCCCGAGCAGGACCATGCCCGCCACGAGCACGGGCGCCCAGCCGAGCCGGCGCAGCGCACGTGGGACGACGAGCTGCGTCAGCACGGTGAAGAGCATGAGCACGCCGTTGACGAGTCCGGCGCCGCCGGCGTCGGCGCCGCCCCGGACCACCCAGAGCGGCGCGACCGGCAGCAGGGCGGCGTAGCCGGAGAAGCCCAGGACGGTCATCGCCAGGAGCAGCGGCATGCCCGGCGCCCGCAGGACGGAGCCGTTCACCGCGGCACGGTGGCGATGCGGACGAGGGGCACACGCACACCGATGTCGGCCGGCAGCGGGTCCCGGGCACGCAGGCCGGGGAGTCCGATCACCCGGGCGACGAGGCGGGCGCGCAGGCGATGCTCGCGCCGGTACCGGTCGAGGAGCTCGCGCGCCTCGGCCGGGGGCAGCACGTGCGCGAGCGCCCGGACGCCGACGGTGCGCCCGCGCCAGAGCCGCACCCGCGGGTCCGCCTGGACGTTCCGGAACCACTGCGACCGCGACCCGAACCCGCACGGGACGACGACGGCGCCCGGCTCGGCGACCACGGTCTCGAGGATGACGTACCGGGGCAGGCCGGACCTGCGTCCACGGTGCTCGACCATCACCAGCACACCCGCGAAGACCCAGCCGAACCCGGACCGGAAGACCGGGATCGGTGCCCGTGCGAGCCACCGGGGGATGCGGCGCATCACTCGAAGCGGGCGTTGACCGCCTCGGCGTGGGCCGGCAGGTCCTCGGAGACGGCCAGGGCGGTCAACGGGGCGGCGAGCTCCTTCAGCGCGGTCTCGCCGTACTCGATGACCTGGACGGACTTGATGAAGGCCGTGACGTTCAGGCCGCTCGCGAACCGCGCGGTCCCCCCGGTCGGGAGCACGTGGTTCGACCCCGCGAGGTAGTCGCCCAGCGGCACCGGGGAGTAGGCGCCGACGAAGATGGCCCCGGCGTTGCGGATGCGCGCGGCGACGCTCGCCGCGTCGGCGGTCTGGATCTCCAGGTGCTCGGCGCCGTAGGCGTCGGCGACGGCGATGCCCTGCTCGAGGTCCGCCACGAGGACCGTGCCGGACTGCGGGCCGGTCAGGGCGGTGCGCATGCGGTCGGCGTGCTTGGTGGCCGGGACCCGGCGGGCGATCTCGGCGTCGACGGCGTCGGCCAGCTCCGGCGAGTCCGTGATCAGGACGGACGCGGCGGCGGGGTCGTGCTCGGCCTGGGACATGAGGTCCACGGCCACGTGCGCGGGGTCGGCCGTCGCGTCGGCCAGGACCGCGATCTCGGTGGTGCCGGCCTCGGCGTCGATGCCGACGGTGCCCATGACCGCCCGCTTGGCGGCGGCGACGTAGATGTTGCCCGGGCCGGTGACCACGTCGACCGGCTCGCAGAGCAGCTCGCCGGCGCCGCCCGCGGCGGCCAGGTCGGCGCGGTCGACGTCGTTCTCGACGCTCGCGCCGTAGGCGAGCATGGCGACGGCCTGGGCGCCGCCCACGGCGTAGACCTCCCGGACGCCGAGCAGCGCGCACGCCGCGAGGATCACCGGGTGCGGCAGGCCGCCGAACTCCTTCTGGGGCGGCGAGGCGATGGCGAGCTGCTCCACGCCGGCCACCTGCGCGGCCACGGCGTTCATGACGACGCTGGAGGGGTAGACGGCCAGCCCACCCGGCACGTACAGGCCGACGCGGCGCACCGGCACCCAGCGCTGGCGCACGAAGCCGCCGCCGGTGATCTCGGTGCTGGTCTCGCGGGGCAGCTGCGCGGTGTGCCCGGCCCGGTTGTGCGCGATCGAGATCTCGAGCGCCTCGCGCACGGCGGGGTCGAGCTCGTCGAGCGCACCAGCGATCGCGTCGGCCGGGACACGCAGGTGCTCCGGGCGCACGCCGTCGAACCGCTCGGCCAGGTCCCGCAGGGCGGCCGCGCCCCGCTCGCGCACGTCCTTCAGGACGGGCCGGATCTGCTCCAGAGCCCCCTCCACGTCCAGCGCCGCACGCGGCAGGGTGGCGGCCAGCTCGGCCGGGGAGAGAGTCTGACCTCGCAGGTCCGTGCGCTTGAGCATGTGGCCAGTCTAGGTGCGGGGCGGCGGCGCCCTGCTGGGGCTTCCGTCCACCTGGCAGGATCGGGGCATGAGCGTCGACGACGTACCCACGGTCCCCACGGAGGGCACCATCCGGCTGGGCCAGTTCCTCAAGCTCGCGGACCTCGCGGAGTCCGGCGCCCAGGCGCGCGAGCTCATCGCCGAGGGTGAGGTGCGCGTCGACGGCGAGGTCGAGACCCGCCGCGGCCGTCAGCTGGCGGCCGGGATGCTCGTCGAGGTCGACCTGCCGGCCGGGCGGGCCGCCGCGCGGGTGGGCTGAGCCCACAGCGCCCTCGCCGGCCCCGTCGGTCCGCGCACCACCCCGCCGGTCGCACGGCCCGCCACTCGGTGCACCGCCGCGCCGGGCGGGGTGCACGGCCCGTCACTCAGTGCACCAGGCAGCTCGGCCCGAGCAGCGCCTTGAGGTCCCCGAACAGCGCCGGCGTGGGCTGGACGCGCAGGTTGTCCGCCAGCTTCATCACCGTGTGGCGGCCGGGACTGGTCAGGCGCAGGCGCACCTCCGCCTGGCCCGGGTGGTTGGTGAGGATGCCGCGCAGCTGCTCGACCATCGGGCCGGTGCACCGGTTGGCGGGCAGCGTCAGGCTCACGGGGCCGTCCTCGGCGTTGGAGACGTCCGGCAGCGTCATCTCCTGCGCGTAGATCGTGGGGATGTCGTCGCGACGGTTCAGCCGGCCGCGCACGGTGACGATCGTGTCCTCGGCGAGCGCGGTGGAGACCGTCGCGAACGTCTGCGGGAAGAACAGCACCTCGATGGACCCGGTGAGGTCCTCGACCGTGGCGATCGCCCACGGGTTGCCGTTCTTCGTCATCTTGCGCTGGAGGGAGGTGACCAGGCCGGCGATGTGGACGCTGGCGCCGTCGGGCCTGGCGTCGTCCTCCAGCAGGGACGCCACCTGCGTGTCGGCGGCACGCTGGAGCACGTGCTCGAGCCCGGCCAGCGGGTGGTCGGAGACGTACAGGCCGAGCATCTGCCGCTCGAAGGTCAGCTTGGCCTTCTTGTCCCACTCGGGCAGGTCCGGGATGTCCGGCGCGAAACCGCCCGCACCGCCGTCGTCGCCGCCCAGCCCGGCGAAGAGGTCGAACTGGCCCACGGCCTCGTTCCGCTTGACGTCCACGACGGCGTCGATGGCGTCCTCGTGCGCCGCGACGAGCGAGCGGCGGGTGTGGCCGAGGGAGTCGAACGCACCGGCCTTGATGAGGGACTCGATCGTCCGCTTGTTGCAGACGACCGCGGGGACCTTGTCGAGGAAGTCGGTGAAGGACGTGAAGTCGCCCTTCTGCTCGCGGGTCTCGACGATCGCCCGGACCACGTGGGCGCCGACATTGCGGATCGCGGCCAGGCCGAACCGGATGTCGCTGCCGACCGGGGTGAAGTCGGCGGCGGAGGTGTTCACGTCCGGGGGCAGGACGGTGATCCCCATGTGGCGGCACTCGCCGAGGTACAGGCCGAGGCGGTCCTTGTTGTCCTGCGTCGAGGTGAGCAGGGCTGCCATGTACTCGGTCGGGTGGTTGGCCTTGAGGTAGGCGGTCCAGAAGGACACCACGCCGTACGCGGCCGAGTGCGCCTTGTTGAAGGCGTAGTCGGAGAACGGCAGCAGGATGTCCCACAGCGTCTTGACGGCTTCCTTGGAGTAGCCGCGCTCGAGCATCCCCGCCTCGAAGCCGGCGTACTGCTTGTCCAGCTCCGCCTTCTTCTTCTTGCCCATCGCGCGGCGCAGCAGGTCGGCCTGGCCGAGCGTGAACCCGGCGACCTTCTGCGCGATGGCCATGACCTGCTCCTGGTACACGATCAGGCCGTACGTGGTGCCGAGGATCTCCTTGAGCGGCTCCTCCAGCTCGGGGTGGATCGGCTCGATCTTCTGCTGGCCGTTCTTGCGCAGCGCGTAGTTCGTGTGCGAGTTCGCACCCATCGGGCCCGGCCGGTACAGCGCGCCGACGGCGGAGATGTCCTCGAAGTTGTCGGGTCGCATGAGCCGCAGCAGGGTGCGCATGCCGCCGCCGTCGAGCTGGAACACGCCGAGGGTGTCGCCCCGGCCGAGGAGCTCGTACGTCTTGGGGTCGTCCAGGCCGAGGGTCTCGAGGTCGACCGGCTCCTTGCCGTTGACCACGAGGTTCTTCAGGGCGTCGTCGAGCACGGTGAGGTTGCGCAGGCCCAGGAAGTCCATCTTCAGCAGGCCCAGGCCCTCGCAGGTCGGGTAGTCGAACTGCGTGATGATGGCGCCGTCCTGGGGGCGGCGCATGATCGGGATGATGTCGATCAGCGGCGCGGAGGACATGATGACCGCGCAGGCGTGCACGCCCCACTGGCGCTTGATGCCCTCGAGGCCCTGGGCGTAGGAGACGATCTTCTGCGCCTCGGGGTCGGCGGCGTGCACCTGGCGGAACTCCTCCGCCTCGGCGTAGCGCTTGTCCTTCGGGTCGAAGATGCCCGAGAGCGTGATGTCCTTGCCCATGACCGACGGCGGCATCGCCTTGGTGAGCTTCTCCCCCATCGCGAACGGGTAGCCGAGCACGCGCGAGGAGTCCTTCAGGGCCTGCTTGGCCTTGATGGTGCCGTAGGTCACGACCTGGGCGACGCGGTCGTCGCCGTACTTCTTGGTCACGTAGTCGATGACCTCGCCGCGTCGGCGCTCGTCGAAGTCGACGTCGAAGTCGGGCATCGACACGCGGTCGGGGTTGAGGAACCGCTCGAAGATGAGCCCGTGGTCCAGCGGGTTCAGGTCGGTGATCCGCATGGCGTACGCGACCATCGAGCCGGCGCCGGAGCCGCGGCCCGGCCCCACGCGGATCCCCTGGGACTTGGCCCAGTTGATGAAGTCGGCGACGACGAGGAAGTAGCCGGGGAAGCCCATCTGGGTGATGACGCCGGCCTCGTACTGCGCCTGCTTGCGCACGTCGTCGGGCACGCCGTTAGGGAAGCGGTAGTGCAGGCCCTTCTCGACCTCCTTGACGAACCAGGAGTGCTCGTCCTCGCCCGCCGGGACCTCGAACCGCGGCATGTAGTTCGCGCCCTGCGCCGCGGTGCGGAACTCGACGTCGCACTGCTCGGCCACGAGCAGCGTGTTGTCGCAGGCGTCCGGGTGGTCGCGCCACACGTCGCGCATCTCGGCCGCCGAGCGCACGTAGTACGTGTCGCCGGTGAACCGGAACCGGTTGGGGTCGGCCAGGGTGGACCCGGAGTTGATGCACAGCAGGGCGTCGTGCGTGCTGTGGTCCTCGGCCTTGACGTAGTGGGAGTCGTTCGTGGCAAGCAGGGGTGCGCCGATGTCCTTGGACAGGCGCAGCAGGTCCGGGATGACGCGGGACTCGATGTCGAGCCCGTGCTGCATCAGCTCGACGTAGAAGTTCTCCTTGCCGAAGATGTCCTGGAACTCCCCGGCGGCCCGGCGGGCCTCCTCGTACTGGCCGAGCCGGATGCGCGTCTGGACCTCGCCGGAGGGGCAGCCGGTGGTCGCGATCAGCCCCTCGCCGTAGGTGGTGAGCAGCTCGCGGTCCATGCGCGGCGCCTTGCCCATCTGCCCGTCGAGCGAGGCGAGGGAGGCCATCCGGAACAGGTTGTGCATACCCTCGGTGGTGCGGGCGAGCATGGTCATGTGCGTGTAGGAGCCGCGCGCCGAGACGTCGTCGTCGGACTGGGACTCGTCGCCCCAGCGCACGCGCGTCTTGTCCGCCCGCGCCGTCCCCGGGGTCAGGTACGCCTCGACACCGATGATCGGCTTGATGCCCGCGCCGCGCGCCGTGTTCCAGAAGTCGAAGGCGCCGAACATGTAGCCGTGGTCGGTCATGGCGATGGCCTTCTGGCCCAGCCGGTCGACCTCGGCGAAGAGGGGGTTCAGCTTGGCGGCCCCGTCCAGCATCGAGTACTCGGTGTGGACGTGGAGGTGGACGAAGTCTTCCGAGGATCCTCCAGCAGCCATGCGCCCCAGTTTAGGTTGGCGTACCGACAGTTCCGGTCAGGTGCCACGGCCGCGCCCGGCGTGCCGCCGGGCCCCGGCGTGTCGCCCCGGGCGGGTCGTCGGCGGGGCAAGGGATCCGCCCGGGATCGTCGCCCCGTCGGGTGGCGGGGATCACCCGGCGCGGCTCGCCGGACGATGACGGAGGTGGCGAGGCCGAGCGCTCGCCAGGCCGAGCGATCGCCAGGCCGACAGCTTCCCGGGCCGACGACGGACGGCGCCTCGCTGACGGATGCCTCACGGTCGTCCGCCGGGACTGCCCCGACGGTCAGGAGACGACGGTGCGGGCCATGTCCTGATGCCAGATGCCCGCGTCGAGGTAGCGCTCGCCCGTGACGATCTCGTAGCCGAGCCGCCGGTAGAACTCCATCGCCGACTCCTGCGCGGAGAGCACGACCCGGACCGCCAGGGTCGTGGCCCCGTCCGGCGGCGCGCCGTCGTCACGGGCGGTCGCACCGTCGCGCCGTGCGCCGTCGTCGCGGGCGGTCGCACCGTCGCGCGGCACGCCGTGCCCGGCGAGGGCGAGTGCCTCGATGGCGATCACGAGGCGGGCCCCGACGCCCCGGCCGCGCGCGGCGGCACGGACGGCGAGCCGGCCGAGGTGGACCTCGCCCGGGTGGGCCGGGTCGCTGAGCAGGCGGCCGGTGCCGACCGCCTCGCCGCTGATGCGGTCGAGGGCCAGGACGTGGGTGGTGCTCTCCGCGGTGTCGAGCTCGTCGATCTCCTCCTCGAGCGGCACACGCTGCTCGTGGACGAACACCTCCGTGCGCACGTCCCAGGCGCGCTCGAGCTGGGCGCGCTCCGTCACGCGGACGATCGTCACGCCGTCGGCGTCGTCGACGACGTCCGAGCTCTCGTGGGCGCTCGCCGGGGTCATCGTGCTCCCTCCCGCATGGCCGCGAGGGCGTGGGCGAGGTCCTCGGGGTAGTCGCTGCTCACCTGCGTCCACCGGCCGGTCGCAGGGTGCTCGAACCCGAGCCGCACGGCGTGGAGCCACTGCCGGGTCAGGTTGAGCCGCTCGGCCAGGCGGGGGTCGGCCCCGTAGGTGATGTCCCCGACGCAGGGGTGGCGCACCGCGGCCATGTGCACGCGGATCTGGTGGGTGCGCCCGGTCTCCAGCTGGATCTCCAGGAGCGACGCGCCGGCCATCGCCTCGAGGGTCTCGTAGTGCGTCACCGACTCCTTGCCGCCGGCCACGACCGCCATCTTGTACGGGGCGGTGGGGTGTCGGCCGACGGGGGCGTCGACCGTGCCGGTGGACGGGTCCGGGTGGCCCTGGACGAGGGCGTGGTAGACCTTCTCGACCGTGCGCTCCTTGAAGGCGCGCTTGAGGACGCTGTACGCCAGCTCCGACTTGGCGACGACCATCAGCCCGGAGGTGCCCACGTCGAGCCGGTGCACGATGCCCTGCCGCTCGGCGGCCCCGGAGGTGGAGATCCGGTGGCCCGCGGCGGCCAGCGCCCCGACCACGGTGGGCCCGTCCCACCCCGGGGACGGGTGGGCGGCGACGCCGACCGGCTTGTCCACGACGACGACGGCGTCGTCCTCGTAGACGAGACGCATCCCGGCGACGGCGACCGGCGCGGGCGCGGCGTGGGGGGCGACGTCGGGCAGTGTCACCTCGAGCCAGCCGCCGGCGACGAGCCGGTCGGACTTGCCGAGGGCGCGACCGTCCAGCGTGACGCCGCCGGCCGCGGCCAGCTCGGCCGCGCGCGTGCGGGAGAGGCCGAGCAGGCGTGCGAGGGCCGCGTCGACGCGTTCGCCGACCAGGCCGTCCGGCACGGGGAGGGAACGGACCTCAGGCACGGGCGCCTCTCCTTCGCCGCTCGACGTCGACCGCGAGCGAGCCGTCGACCTCCCGGCCGCGCACGGCGAGGAGCGCGACGAGCGCCGCGGCCCCGACGATCGCGATGTCGGCGACGTTGCCGACGAACCAGCCGTTGTAGCTGATGAAGTCCACGACGTGCCCGACCGCGAAGCCGGGGTCCCGGAAGAGCCGGTCGTAGAGGTTGCCGAGGCAGCCGCCGAGCAGCATGCCCAGCGCGACCGCCCAGGCGGTGGAGCCCAGGCGCCGGGAGACCCGCAGCACCGCGACGGCCACGACGACCATGATGATCGTGAAGACCCAGGTCATGCCGGTGGCGAACGAGAACGCCGCGCCCGGGTTGTACACGAGCTGCAGTCCCAGGACGTCACCCAGGAGCGGCACGAGCTCGCCGCGCACCAGGCGGGCCTCGGCGAGGTGCTTCGTGACCTGGTCGACCGCGACGATGGCGACCGTGAGGCCGAGGAGGAGGGTGATCAGCCGGCGGCGACGGCGCGCGGGCACGGCGGGTGCGCCGTCGTCCGGCGCGGTCGGGCCGGGGTCCGGGACGGGTGCGCCGTCGTGCGGGGCGGTCGGGCCGATCTCGGTCTCCTCCGCCAGCGCGGGCACGTCGGCGCCGCGTTCGCGGGCGCGCTGCTGCGGCGTCTCGGGCTGGCTCTCCATCGGTGTCATCCTCGCACGTCCCGACGACGACGGACGGCGACGGCCCGTCAGGGCCGTCGCCGTCCGTCGGCGGTGCTGCGGGTCAGATGCCCTCGGCCTTGGGGGCGCCGGACTCGACGTTGGCGAGGAGAGACTCGAGGTAGCTCTTCAGGCGGGTGCGGTAGTCGCGCTCGAAGGTGCGCAGCTCGTCGATCTTGCGCTCCAGGAGCGAGCGCTCCTGCTCGAGCTGGGTGAGGGTCCGGTTGTGCTGGTCCTCGGCCTCCTTGATGATCCGCTGCCCCTCGGCCTGAGCCTCGGTGACGATCCGCTCGCCCTCCTCCTTGCCGTTGCGCACGTACTCGTCGTGCAGGCGCTGGGCGAGCGCGAGCATGCCGGTGGCGGACTCGGGCTCGTTGCCGCCGGCCTGCGCCGTCTGGACGGGTGCGGCTGCCTGCACGGGCGCGGCCTGGACCGGGGCCGGCTGGACGGGGGCGGCGGCCGGGACGGGCCTGGCGGCCCCCTGCTCGACGACCTCGGGCCCCGCCTCGGCGGGCGACTGCGTGTCGGCGGACGCCGGGCGCGCACCGTTGCCACCCTCGCGCGTCAGCTCGGCGATGCGCCTCTCGGCGGCGGCCAGCTTGGCCTTGAGCTCCTCGTTCTCACCCGTCACCACGCGCAGCGTGTTGACGACCTCGTCAAGGAAGTCGTCGACCTCGTCCTGGTCGTAACCCTCGCGGAACTTGGTCGGCTGGAACTTCTTGTTGAGGACGTCGTCTGCTGTGAGCAGCGCCATGGTGGTCACCTCGGTGTCGTCTCGTTCGGTCATGAGCCCTGGTCCGGCCGCTCACTCGAGCAACCGTAGCGGACCCCTGGCAAGCAGTGCCTGCTAGGGACATTAGCGGTCGATGTGGTGTCAGGAGAAACCTGCCGCCAGCGCACGGACCATCACGCGGAGCAGCTGCACCCCCAGGAAGAGCACCAGGAATCCCAGGTCGAGCTGCACCTGGCCGAGGCGCAGCGGGGGGATGAACCGGCGCAGGAACCGCATGGGCGGGTCGGTGAGCCCGTAGATCAGGTTCGCGAGCACGAGGACGATCCCCGAGGGGCGCCAGGTGCGTGCGAACACCTGGATCCAGTCGAGGACGAGCCTGATGATCAGGACCAGCAGGTAGAGCAGCAGCAGCAGGTCCAGCAGGCCGAAGAAGAGGGACAAAGGTGTCAGCCCTGGGAGAAGAAGCGCCCGGGGACGCGGTCGCCGTCGGACTTGTCGCTGTCCACCTCGACGGTCGCCGGGGAGAGAAGGAACACGCGGTTGGTCACGCGCTCGATCGCGCCGTGGAGCCCGAAGACCAGGCCGGCGGAGAAGTCCACCATGCGCTTGGCGTCCGCCTCGCTCATGCCGGTGAGGTTCATGATCACCGGGGTGCCCTCACGGAACGCCTCGCCGATGACCCGGGCCTCGTTGTAGCTCACGGGGTGCACCGTGACGATCCGGCGGAGGTCCTCGGTCACGACGGGCTCCTCGATGTGCAGGGCGGCGGCGCGGGAGATGGGCGTCACCTCGGCGCGGTGCTCGGACCGCTCTCGGTCACGGTCACGGTCGCGGTCCGGCTCCGGGGCGTCGTCGTAGGACTCCGCCTCGGGGGTGTCCTCGTAGAGCTCGTCCTCCGGCTCCGCCAGGGACAGGTACTCCATCATCTTGCGCATCGTTCCGGCCATCGCTGCTCCTCGTGAGTCTTTCCCCGGCCGCGTATCGGGCGACCTGCTGCTTCCCCCGACGCTAGACCAGTGCGAGGAACCCTGGCATCACGTCCGGCGGCGTGTCGTTCGCCTCAGCGCGCCGCGCCCGCCGGACCGACCACGCCGGCGAACCGTCCGGTCGCCGCCCTCCCCGCCCGGCCCGCGCGGCGGTACGAGTAGAACCGCTCGTCCTCCATGGTGCACGCCCGGAGCGTGGTCACGGAAGAGACGCCCAACCCCGACAGCTGGCGGCGCACCCCGGCGACGAGGTCGAGGGCCGGGGTGCCCCAGGACGTGGTGGAGGCCGTCCCGGGGACGGTCTCCGCCACCTCGTCGCGCAGGGCCGCCGGGACCTCGTAGCAGCGCCCGCAGATGCTCGGCCCGACCGCGGCGTGGAGGTTCTCCGCCGATGCGCCGAGGTCGACCATCCGGTCGACCGCTGCGGCCAGGACGCCGCGCACGAGTCCCTGCCGGCCGACGTGCGCAGCCGCGACGACGGACCCGGCCGCGTCCGCGAGGAGCACCGGGACGCAGTCGGCGACCATCACGGCGAGCGCCGACCGGGCGTCGGCACGCGCGACGAGGGCGTCACACTCCCCCTGGCTCGACCCGGACACCGCGGTGACCTCGAGCACGGCGCTGCCGTGCACCTGGTCCATCCAGGCCACGGGCGCCCCGACGGCGGCCTCCAGCCGGTCCCGGTTGGCCAGGACGGCGTCGGGGTCGTCCCCGACGTGGAGACCGAGGTTGAGCCCGCCGGCCCCGTCCGGACCGCCCCAGGCACCGCCGGACACGCCACCGGCGCGCGTGGTGAAGGCACCACGCGCGCCGGGGCCGACGTCGGCCGGGAGGAGCGGGACCGCGCTGGCGGCCGCGCCGGTCACGGCCGCCCGCTCACTTCAGGAAGTCGGGGATGTCCAGGTCCTCGTCCCGCCGCCGCGCGGGCTCCTCGTCGAAGACCCGCGGCACCTCGAAGGAGCGCTGCGGGCGCGGCTGGCCGTCCTCGCCGATGAAGGCGGGGACGGAGGCCGTCACCGGCGCCGGCTCGTGGACCGGGACGGCGGCGGGGCTCGGCGCCGAGGCCGGGACGGCGCCCGGAGTGGGCAGCGCGGCCCGGTGCGCACCGGGCTCCGCCTCGGCCGGGACGGCGGGAGCGGGAGCCGGGGCCGGCTCGGCCGGCCGCGGGGCGACCTGCCCGACCGGCCGGCCGGCGAGCTTGTTCGTCGAGCCGGACGGCCCGGTCCCCTCGTCGAAGCCGGCGGCGATGACGGTGACGCGCACCTCGTCGCCGAGGGCGTCGTCGATGACGGCACCGAAGATGATGTTCGCCTCGGGGTGCGCCGCCTCCTGGACCAGCCTGGCCGCCTCGTGGATCTCGAACAGACCGAGGTCGGAGCCGCCCTGGATGGAGAGCAGGACGCCGTGCGCGCCGTCGATGCTGGCCTCCAGCAGCGGCGAGGAGATCGCGAGCTCGGAGGCCTGGACGGCACGGTCCTCGCCGCGGGCGGAGCCGATCCCCATCAGCGCGCTGCCCGCACCCTGCATGACCGACTTGACGTCGGCGAAGTCGAGGTTGATCAGGCCCGGGGTGGTGATGAGGTCCGTGATGCCCTGGACACCGGAGAGCAGGACCTGGTCGGCAGACTTGAACGCGTCCAGGACGGAGACGCCACGGTCGGAGATGGAGAGCAGCCGGTCGTTCGGGATGACGATGAGGGTGTCGACCTCGGCCCGGAGCGCCTCGATGCCGGACTCGGCCTGCACGCCGCGCCGGCGTCCCTCGAAGGTGAAGGGGCGCGTGACGACGCCGATCGTCAGCGCGCCGAGCGAGCGCGCGATCCGGGCGACGACGGGCGCGCCGCCGGTGCCGGTGCCGCCGCCCTCGCCCGCGGTGACGAAGACCATGTCGGCCCCGCGCAGGACCTCCTCGATCTCCTCCGCGTGGTCCTCCGCGGCCTTCTTGCCCACCTCGGGGTCGGCGCCCGCGCCCAGCCCGCGAGTGAGCTCGCGGCCGACGTCGAGCTTGACGTCCGCGTCGCTCATCAGCAGCGCCTGTGCGTCGGTGTTGACGGCGATGAACTCGACGCCCTTCAAACCGACCTCGATCATGCGGTTGACAGCATTTACGCCGCCACCGCCGATTCCCACCACCTTGATCACTGCCAGGTAGTTCTGCGGTGCCGCCACGTCGGTCCCTCTCGTCGTCCTTGCGGAGCCCAACCCTCAACCTCTACTTCAGGGTTAGACTTATGTCATTTTCTGCCACCCGTGACGCTAGGTCCCCGGGGTGGCCGGGGCAACGACCGGTGGAGGTGTGTCGCGCGTGTCGGAGTCGCGCGTGTCGGTGTCGCGGGTGTCGGTGTCTCACGCGCTCGTCGTGGGCGACCGGGGCACGCTGACGTCGTAGACGCCCGCCGGCTGCTGGCGCAGCACCGAGAGCACCTCGACCTTCAGCTGGCTCTCCCCCGCGTCGCCCCAGCGCACGGTCGCGCCGTCGGCGAGCGTGAGGGTGACGTGCTCCGCCGAGGTGGCACCCGCCTTCGCCACCTGCCCCAGCAGGTCCGGCGGGAGTGCGCCGAGCACGCTGAGCACCGCCTCGAGGGCGGGCGCCGTCTCGGCCGACGTCGACAGCGGGACTGTCACCTCCGGCAGGTCCGCGGGGACCTCCGGGACGGTGGTCACCTGCACGCCGTCGTCGTCGAGCAGCACCCAGCCGCCGCCCTCGACCGGCGCCGCCGCGACCGGCTCGCGCGGCACGACCGTGACGGTGACCCCGTGCGGCCAGGACCGTGCCACCTGCACCTGCTCGACGGCGGGGAGCGTGGCGACGCGCTCGGCGACGGCGGAGGTGTCCACGCGCAGCAGCGGCGTGCCGATCTCGGGCTCGACGGCGGCGCGGACCTGGGCCGCGTCCACCTCGCCCCCGACGCCGGCGAGCTCGATGCTGTCCGCCCGCAGCGCCAGCAGCGGGGAGAGGAGCAGCACCCACGCCAAGCCGCCGAGCAGGGCGAGCACCGCAAGGGCCACGCCGGTGCGGTGCAGGAGCAGCCGCCGGTCGGCCGCCGCCTTCTCGGCGAGGCGCGCGGCCAGGCCGGTGCTCACGGCGCCGGTCGCGGCGCCGCGCGGGCGGTCGGGAAGGACCGGGGCGACGGCGGGGACGGACGGGCGACGCTCGAGCGCGTCACCCGGCCTGCCGACCCGGTCGCCCTTCGGGGCGGCGGGCGCACGTCCACCCCTCTTCCCTCGTGCGGGAGCGGCGTCCGGCCGACCGGCCGGAGGGCGCCCGCGGTCGGGCGCAGCGGGCTCGGGCTCGGGTCGGCGAGGCTGTCGGGGTGCGGCCGGCGGCCTCATGCCCGCTCCCCGAGCCGGTCGAGGATCACCGGTCCCAGCTCTGTGACGTCGCCGGCGCCGACGGTCAGGACGAGGTCTCCCGGGCGGGCGAGGTCCGCGACGGCGGAGGCCGCCTCGATGCGGTCGGCCACGTAGCGCCCGCGGGCGCCGTGGCGGGACATCGCGGCCGTGATGAGGCCGCCGTCCACGCCGGGGACCGGGTCCTCACGCGCGGCGTAGACGTCGGTGACGACCACCTCGTCGGCGGCGGCCAGCGCGGTGGCGAACTCCTCGGCGAAGGTGCGCGTGCGGGAGTACAGGTGCGGCTGGAAGAGGACGAGGACGCGCCCCTCCCCCGCCGCCAGGCGGGCGGTACCGAGGGTGGCGGCGACCTCGGTCGGGTGGTGGGCGTAGTCGTCGACCACCCGCACGCCGCCGGCCTCGCCGCGGTCCTCGAACCGGCGGCCGGTGCCGGTGAACGCGCCCAGGGCGGCCGCCATGTCCTCCGGGCCGACGCCGAGCTCGAGCCCGGCGCACCAGGCGCCGGCCGCGTTGAGGAGCATGTGCGCGCCGCCGACGCGCAGGGCCAGCTCGACCTCGACGACGGCGTCGTCGCTGCCGGCGAGGGACAGTCGCGCGGCCGAGCCGCGCCCCGTCATCCGGTCCGCGGCCGCCAGACGGGCGTGGGCCTCGACGCCCTCGGGCGCCTCGCCGCGCCCGTAGGTCACGACCCTGGTCCCGCGGGCCACGGCGTGGCGGACCAGGGCGAGCGCCCCGGCGTCGTCCGCGCACGCGACCAGCAGCCCGCCGGGCGCGATGCGGTCGGCGAACTGCTCGAACGAGCGCCGGAAGGCAGCCTCGCTGCCGTGGTGGTCGAGGTGGTCGGGCTCGACGTTGGTCACCAGCGCGACGCGCGGCGTGTAGTTGAGGAAGGAGCCGTCGGACTCGTCGGCCTCCGCGACGAAGGCGCGCCCGGCGCCCAGGTGCGCGCCTGTGCCCAGCGCCAACACGGTGCCCCCGATGGCGTAGGACGGGTCCTCGCCGGCCGCACGGAGCGCGACCGCGAGCATGGCCGAGGTCGACGTCTTGCCATGCGCCCCGGCCACGGCGACGAAGTCGAGACCCTCGGCCGCCTGCGCGAGCGCCTGCGAACGGTGCAGCACCTCCAGGCCCCGCTCCCGCGCGGCCACCAGCTCGGGGTTGTCCGGGCGCACCGCGGTGGAGACCACCAGGGAGCCCGACTCCGGGACGTGCGCCGCGTCGTGGCCGACGTAGGTGCGGACCCCGGCCGCGCGCAGGCGGCCCAGGGTCGCGGAGTCGCGCTGGTCCGAGCCGGATACCTCGTGGCCGCGGGCCGCGAGGAGCTCGGCGACGGCGGACATGCCGGCCCCGCCGACGCCGACCAGATGGAAGCGGTCAGCCATGCCGGCCCCCCTCGGGGCCGGCCGCGGCGGCGCGTCCTGCGGCGGCCTCGCGCACGAGCGCGGCGAGGTGGGCGGCACCGTCCCGGGGACCGGCCGCGGCGGCAGCGCGGCCCCGACGGCGCAGCTCCTCGCCGTCGGTCAGCAGCTCGGTGACGTGCGTGGCCACCCAGGCGGCGTCCAGGTCGACGTCCTCGACGAGGACCCCTCCGTCGGCGGCGACGACGTCGGCCGCGTTGAGGCGCTGCTCGCCGTTGCCGATCGGCAGGGGCACGTAGACGGCGGGCAGGCCGAGCGCGGCCAGCTCCGAGACGGTGCCGGCGCCGGAGCGGCACAGCACCAGGTCCGCGCACGCGTAGGCGAGCTCCATGGCCCCGAGGTACTCGCGCACGTGGTAGTGCCCGCCGACGGCGGGGAGGTCGCGGGCGGACTCGGTCACGGCCTCACGGACCGCGGTGTCCTTCCCGCGGCCGGTCAGGTGGAGCACCTGGGCCCCCGCGCCGACCAGGGCCGCGGCGGCGCCCGCGACCGCCTCGTTGAGGCGCTGGGCGCCGAGCGAGCCGCCGGTCACCAGGAGGGTGGGGCGGGTGGCGTCCAGGCCGAGCTCGGCGGCCGCGGAGCGGCGGCGGGCGGCGGCTCCCTCCGGCGTCGCCCGGTCGGCGACCAGCGCGGCGACGGCAGGGCGCAGCGGCAGGCCGGTGACCTCGGTGCGGCCCCTCGCCGCCCGCAGCGGCGTGGAGGCGAAGGTCAGGGCGACGACGGCGGCCCAGCGGGCCCCGAGGCGGTTGGCCAGTCCGGGTCGGGCGTTCTGCTCATGGATCACGACGGGGACGCCCCGCCGTCGGGCGGCGAGGTAGGCGGGGGTGGCGACGTAGCCGCCGAACCCGACCACCACCTGGGCGCCGCAGTCGGCGATCGCCCGGTCGGCGGCCCGCACGGCACCGGCGAGGCGGCCGGGCAGGCGCAGCAGGTCGGGCGAGGGCCGCCGCGGCAGGGGCACGCGCTGGACGACGCGGAGCGGGTACCCGGCCTCGGGCACGAGCGTGCCCTCCAGGCCGGCCTCGGTGCCCAGGACGGTGATCTCGGCGCCGTCGTGCTCACGCAGCTCCGCGGCGGTGGCCAGCAGGGGGTTGACGTGCCCCGCCGTGCCCCCGCCCGCCAGCAGGACGCGCAGCGGCTCAGCCACGGCGCCCCCGTCCGACGACGGCGAGCGAGCGCCGCACCACCCCGCGGCGGGTGGCGAGGGCCTGCGCGGCGCCGGGCTCGGAGCGCGCGAAGGCGAGCAGCACGCCGATGGCGATCAGCGTGGAGATCATCGCCGACCCGCCGGCGGAGACCAGCGGCAGCGGCACGCCGATGACGGGCAGGAGGCCGATGACGACGCCGATGTTGACCAGCGCCTGGGCGAGGATCCAGGTGGCGATCCCGGCGGTGGCGATCTGCACGAAGGGGTCGGTGTGGCGGCGCACGATGCGGAACATGCCGAGGGCGAGCCCCCCGAAGAGCGCGAGGACGAGCAGGGTGCCCAGGAGGCCGAGCTCCTCGCCGATGATCGCGAAGATGAAGTCGTTGTGCGCCTCGGGCAGGTAGGACCACTTCTCCCGGGACGCACCCAGGCCGACGCCGGAGAGTCCCCCGGTGCCCAGGCCCCACAGGCCGTGACGGGTCTGGAAGCCCGCGCCCGAGGGGTCCGCCTCGGCCAGGCCGAGGAAAGACATCACGCGGGTGGTGCGGCTGTCCGAGGAGAGCACGAGCGCGGCGGCCGCGCCCGCTCCCAGGACGCCCGCGGCGGCGAACCACTTCAGGGGCAGCCCCGCGACGAAGAAGGCCCCGGCGACGAGGGCGACCATGACGAGCACGGTGCCCATGTCGTGCCCGGCGAGCACCAGGCCGATCGCCGCCACCGAGCCGATCCCGCCGGGGACGAGGACGTGCTTCCAGTCCTCGAGGAGGGCGGCCTTGCGGCTCAGCACCAGCCCGAGCCACAGCGCGAGGGCGAGCTTGAGGAACTCCGAGGGCTGCAGCGTCTGGTTGACCCCGGGGATGTAGATCCAGTTGACGTTGCCGTTCTCCTCGAGCCCGAGGGGCGTGAAGATCAGCAGCTGCAGCGCCAGCGCGCCGCCCATGGCCGGCCAGGCCAGCCGCTTGTACCAGGTGACCGGGATGCGGGACGCGAGCAGCGCCAGGGGCAGGCCGATGATGACGAACTTGGCCTGGCCGAGGAACTCCGCGTACGGGTTGCCGTCGTTGTCGCGGATGGAGGAGATCGTCGAGGCGGAGAGCACCATGACCACGCCGAGGGCGAGCAGGAGCAGCGCGGCGACGGCGACGAGGTAGTAGCTCAGCGCGGCCACCTCGCCGGGGCGGGCGGCCGTGCGCGTGGCGCCGCGGCCGGTCCGGCCGCGCCCGGCGGGCCGGGCCGGCTGCGCGGCCGG
>NZ_JAHXNL010000021.1 GCF_023148685.1 Georgenia sp. EYE_87
ACCGCTGCAGGGTCTCGAACGGCACGTGCACGCTGATGTGCGGGCGGACCCGGGCGCCGGGACGGAGCGAGCCGGAGTCCAGCGCGAGGTGCGCCAGCCCGACCAGCGCCCCGGCGCGCCGCTGCCCTGGGGCGCGCCTGTCACCCTTGGCGGGCACGCCCGTGCGGGCGGCCAACGCCGTGAGCACGATCTCCCCGCTGGTCTTCGACAGCCATCCACCCGGCACGTACCCGTCGGTGGTCTCGGCCAGGTAGAACTCCTCGCGGTCCGTCTCCTCGACGTACGCCCGGTCCGCCGCCTCCGGATCCGCCCGCAGGCCCCAGTGCCGCACCGCCACGTCGAACGCCGAGGCGTCCAGGTCACGGGCGTGCGTGAGCAGGAATCCCTCCCCGAGTTGCTCGTCGCGCAACCGCTCGCGCCGCGCCTCCGTGCCCGTGGTGTGCCGCACGATCGCGGCGACATGATCGGTGCTGATCTCCCCGGCCGCCAGCGCCTTCGCCGTCTCTGGCAGGTGGTCACGCAGAGCCCGGGCCTGGCGCACCTCGCGAGCCGCGCCCGCCCGATGACGTCCGGTGCGGACCCGGTACCAAGCCGCCATCGAGCGGGCGCCGTCGACCGCCCAGCGCCCGTCCGCCTCCACCGTCGCCAGGACTCTCGCACCCAGCGCGTCGGCGCGTCGACGGACATGCTCGACCGCGTCCAGGGCTCCCAGGAGTGACTCTCCGTCCAGCTGGTGGAGGTCGACTTCAGCAAGGGCATTCAATGCCTGGCGCATCTGATCAAGACTTGCAGCGACAGCCTGTGCGGTCGTGGCCGAGCCCGGAGCATTGGTCACCGCGAGCCCCCTTGCCTTCGCCGCTAAGCCGTATAGAGAATGTATCGAACGCCCGTTCGACAGGCAAGAGTCGAACGTGAAATCCAGATAATTTGTGGATATGGCGGCGTGAGTTGACGCTGTGGATAAACAATTTGTGGAAACAATGGCACTCCGGGCCCCTGTGGAGAACGCCTGCATGCCCGACCCCGTCGAAGCACACGACATCTCAGCGCCGCGCACGCGTCACCCCTGGACGCGGCGTGCGGCCGCCCCACAAGGTGACGGCAGCGGTCCGCCAGCCCCACAAGGTGACGGCGGCGGTGCGCCACTCAACGTGTGAGCACAAGCCCCAGTTGACTGCCGCGGACAAGAGGCACATCCCGGGGGCAAAGACGCCGAGCGCTGAACGGACCCGCCAGATCGGCCGAGGACGAGAATGGCCGTCGTTATTGCGTCACGAGCTGCTTCGTGCGCAAGCTGATGTGCCGCTTTCATGCTGCAGACGTGGACCGCTTCACCAAGGCGAAATGTGGACCGCTTGATTCGCCGGGTCGGCGCACCCAGCTCATGACTGTCGGCTCGCGCCGACAGCCGCTCCCCGCTGCGCCGAGACGATCGTCGCCTGACCGAGCACCCTCGACCCCGTGTACACCACGAGCGACTGGCCCGGCGCGATGCCGCGCAGCCCGGTGGACAGGCGCGCCTCAAGCACGCCGCCGCGGGCCGTGCCGTCCGGCGCTCCTCCGGCTCCGCCGTCGTCCTCGCCGGATGCGCTCGCTCCCCTGCGGACTGACGCCACCACAGGCTCGCCGTGCGCGCGCACCTGCACCTCGGCGTCGATCCACTCCCCGGCCGGCACGTCGTCGGCCAGCCACACGGTCTGGCTGGCGTGCAGCTCGTCGACGGTGAGCAGCTCGCTCGGTCCGACAACGATCTGGTTCGTCTGCGGCCGCACCTCGAGCACGTACCGGGCGCGACCGTCCACGGCCGGCCTGGTCAGGCCGAGCCCCTTGCGCTGGCCGACCGTGAACGCATAAGCACCGTCGTGCTCACCCAGCACCCGCCCCTCGGGGTCCACCACCTCACCCGGCCGGGCGCCGAGGCGGTCCCGCAGGAATCCCTGCGTGTCGCCGTCGGCGACGAAGCAGATGTCGTACGAGTCCGGCTTCGCCGAGACGCTGAGGCCCCGGGCGGCAGCCTCGGCCCGAACGGCATCCTTCGAGGGAGCGTCACCGAGCGGGAAGAGCGAGCGAGCGAGGCGCTCGGTCCCCATGACCGCGAGCACGTAGGACTGGTCCTTGAGCGGGTCCGCCGCACGGTGCAGCTCGCGGCGCACGCCGCCTGCGGAGTCCGGCACCTCGACGATCCGCGCGTAGTGGCCGGTGGCGACGGCGTCGAACCCGAGCGCCAGGCCGCGGTCGAGCAGCGCGGAGAACTTGATGTGCTCGTTGCACCGCACGCACGGGTTGGGCGTCCGACCCGCCTCGTACTCGGACAGGAAGTCCGCAACCACCGTCTCCTCGAACTCCTCAGAGAGGTCCCAGACGTAGTAAGGGATACCGAGCACGTCCGCGGCCCGTCGCGCGTCACCCGCGTCCTCGATGGAGCAGCAGCCGCGCGAGCCGTTGCGGTGCTGCGCCCGCGAGCGCGAGAGCGCCATGTGGACGCCGACCACGTCGTGCCCCGCGTCGACGGCGCGCGCGGCGGCGACCGCCGAGTCGACCCCGCCCGAGAGCGCAGCGAGGACGCGCATCAGTCGTCTCCTCCCGAGGGCACGACGGCGGAGCCACCCGAGGGCACGACGGCGGCCCCGCCTCGCGTGGGCAGGGTGGCGGACGCCGTGCGCACCGGCCGTCGGCGCGTCGCGTGAGCACGACGGGCGTTCTCGACGACGGCGGGCAGCGCGGCCACGACCGCGTCCACGTCCGCCCCCGTCGTCGTCCGGCCGAGCGAGAACCGCAGCGCGGAGCGGGCCTGGTCCACGTCGCGTCCCATGGCGAGGAGGACGTGCGAGGCCTCCTGCACCCCCGCGTGGCACGCGGACCCGCTCGACGCGGCGATCCCCGCCATGTCGAGCCCGAGGAGCAGCGCGTCGGCGTCCGCCCCCGCGATCGTCAGGTGCGCGATGCCGGGGTGCCGGTGGGCGTCGTCGCGCCCGGGAGGGTCGGGCGCCGGCCCGGTGAGGGTGACGCCTTCGAGCGTCGCCGTCAGCGCCGCCACGAGACGGTCCCGAAGCTGGCGCAGCCGCACGGCCTCCGCGGCCTGCTCGGCCACCGCCGCCTCGACGGCGAGGGCCAGCGCGCATGCACCCGCGACGGCGAGGGTGCCCGAACGTACGCCCCGCTCCTGCCCGCCCCCGTGCTCGACCGGCTCGAGAGCGAAGGAGCGCCGCGCCACGAGCGCGCCGGTGCCGACAGGGGCCCCGAGCTTGTGGCCGGACAGGCTGATCGCGTCCAGGCCCGAGGCTGCGAAGTCGACCGGCACGTGGCCGACCGCCTGCACCGCGTCGGAGTGCACGGGAACCCCGGCCGCGTGCGCCAGGGCGGCGACGTCCCGCACCGGCTGCACGGCCCCGGTCTCGTTGTTCACCCACATGACCGAGACGACGGCGACGCCGCCCCGTGCCAGCACCTCCTCGGCGTGGGCGAGGTCGAGCCTGCCGTCCGCACCCACGCGCAGGCGCGCCACCTCGGCGTCGTCGTGCGTCCCGAGCCACTCCGCGGCCTCCAGGACCGCATGGTGCTCGACCGACGAGACCGCCACGGTACGCAGCGCAGCGTCGCTCGTCCGCCGCGCCCAGTAGCCCCCTTTCACGGCGAGGTTGTCCGCCTCCGTGCCGCCAGAGGTGAAGATCACCTCGGCGGGCTCTGCGCCGACGGCTGCGGCGAGCTGCTCCCGCGCCTCCTCGAGCCGGCGGCGGGCCTCGCGTCCGGCGCTGTGGAGCGACGAGGGGTTGCCCACCCCGGTGAGCTCCTGCGCGTACCGCGCCGCCACCTCCGGGCGCACCGGGGTGGTCGCCGCGTGGTCGAGGTAGACGGTCACGGCGACCAGTGTAAGGACCGCCCCTGACGGGACGCCCCGGCTGCACGGCGGGGCGACCCGGGCCGGATCTGGAGGGCCCCGCGGCCAGGTAGTCTCTGCCGCATGCACCTCGGCGTCGACCTGGGCACCACCCGCACCATCGTCGCCCTCGCCGACCGGGGCAACTACCCCGTGGTCTCGTTCTTCGACGGCGAGGGCGACGCCCACGAGAGCTTCCCCAGCGTCGTCGCAGCCCGGGACGGCGAGCTCGTCCACGGGTTCGAGGCACTCTCCGCCGCGCGCGAGGGCGCTCCTCTGCTCCGCTCGTTCAAGCGTGCGCTGGCGGACCCGGACGTCGGCGCGGGCACGCTGCTCACCGTCGGTGACCTGCGGGTGCCCGTGCTCGACCTGCTGACCGGGTACCTCGCCGCGCTGCGCACCGCGCTGCGCACCGCTTCGAACCTCGCCGACGCCACGGACCAGCCCGCCCCTGGCGACGACGAGGCGCTCCTCTCGGTCGTGGCCGTCCCGGCCCACGCCCACGGCACGCAACGGTTCCTGACGCTCGAGGCGTTCCGCCGGGCCGGCTTCGACGTCGCCGCCCTCGTCAACGAGCCCTCGGCCGCGGGCTTCGAGTACACCCACCGGCGCGGCGGCACGATCAGCTCCCGGCGCACCCGCGTCGTCGTCTACGACCTCGGTGGTGGCACGTTCGACGCGTCGCTGGTCGACGTCGAGGGGCACCGCCACGCGGTGCTGGGCTCCAACGGCCTGAACCGCCTCGGCGGCGACGACTTCGACGAGGTCCTCGCCCGGTGCGTGCTGGAGGCGGCGACCGCCCGCCACGCCGCCGCCCCGCGCCGCCTGGAGGACCTTGACGCGCGCGAGCGTGACGACCTGCTCGACCGGTGCCGTGAGGCGAAGGAGCGCATCATCCCGCAGTCGCGGCGGGTGGTCGTCGAGGTCGGGGACAAGGACGTCAGCGTCCCGGTCGACACGTTCTACGCAGGCGCCGCACCGCTGGTGGAGGCCACGGTCGAGGCGATGCGGCCGCTGCTCGACGGCCTCGACGGCGCTGCGGGCCTTGCCGACGTCGCCGGCATCTACCTCGTCGGCGGCGGCTCCGGCCTCCCGCTCGTCCCGCGCCTCCTGCGCGAGCGGTTCGGCCGCCGTGTGCACCGCTCCCCCCACCCCTCCGCCTCGACGGCTATCGGCCTCGCCATCGCGGCCGACGACGAGGCCGGCTTCACGCTGTCCGACCGCCTCTCCCGGGGCTTCGGCGTCTTCCGCGAGCGCAGCGGCGGCGCCGCGGTGAGCTTCGACCCGATCCTCGGCGCGGACACCGCGCTGCCCGAGAGGGAGGGTGTGGTCGCCACCCGCCGTTACCGCGCGGCGCACAACCTCGGGTGGTTCCGGTTCGTCGAGTGCGCAGGCATCGACGACGCCGGGGAGCCCCGCGGCGACGTCGTCCCGTTCGCGGACGTCCTGTTCCCGTTCGACCCCGCGCTCCGCGACGGGCAGGACCTGCGCGGCGTCGCCGTCGAGCGGCGTGAGGGCTGCCTCGTCGAGGAGCGCTACGTCGTCGACGGGAACGGCATGGTCGAGGTGCAGATCACCGACCTGGACACCGGGTACACCCAGCGCCACGCCATCGGCACGTCGGCGTCCCGCCGCGCCTGGGCTGCGGCACGGCCCTGGTCCCGCCGGGGCTGACAGCGGCGGCGGGCCGAGCCCCGCCGGAGCGGCCGCGTGGTCGCCGCCCCTGCCTCGCCGGGGCCGACCAGCGGCGGCAGGTACGACCGTCCGGGCGGCCGACCAGCCCCCGCTCGGCCCCGGCACAGGGGCCCGCCCGAGCGATGACCGACCGTTCCGTCGTCGTCGCAGGTCAGTGGCGCGCCCAGCCTCTCACCATGCCGACGCGCCCTGAGGCGACGAGGATGGCCCTGCGGTACCCAGCCAGATCCCCATCACCCACAGCGTCGCGGGCCCCCGGCCCGCGCCCCGGAAAGGATCACCTATGGCCACGTACAAGGTCGGCTACTTCGTCGGTAGCCTCGCGCAGGGCTCCATCAACCGCACGCTCTCCCAGGCGCTCATCAAGGTCGCCCCGGAGAGTCTCGAGTTCACCGAGATCCCTATCAAGGATCTCCCTCTCTACAGCTACGACTACGACGCTGACTACCCGCCGGAGGGCAGGGCGCTCAAGGAGGCGATCTCGGCCTCCGACGCCATCCTCTACGTCAGCCCGGAGTACAACCGCTCGATCCCGGGCGCGCTGAAGAACGCGATCGACTGGGGCTCGCGGCCGTGGGGCCAGAACGCGTTCGCACGCAAGCCCTCAGCGATCATCGGCGCCTCGATCGGTGGGATCGGCACCGCGGTCATGCAGTCCAACATGCGGTCGGTCCTGTCGTTCCTCGACTCCCCACAGCTCAACGCGCCGGAGGCCTACATCCACTTCAAGCCGGAGGCCTACGGGCCCGACGGCGAGTGCACGGACCCCTCGACCAAGGAGTTCCTGACCACCTTCATGACGGAGTTCGAGGCTTTCATCCAGCGCGTGCTCGCCTCCGCCCCGGGCCACATCGGGCAGTCTCCTGACACGGAGCACCACGCCGAGCGGTCCTGAGCCTCGCTCGCACCGGCCCGGAACCGAGACGCTCCCGGGGGCCGGCGCCGGCAGCGCGGCGTACCTCAGCCGCGCAGCCGGCGCAGCTCCTCGATCGCCTGCGGCAGCACATCGTTGAGGTCGCCCACGATCCCGAGGTCCGCCATCTCGAAGATGGGTGCCTCCGGGTCCGAGTTGACCGCGACGATCGTCTGGGCCGCCTGCATGCCTGCGGTGTGGTGGATCGCGCCGGACACCCCGATGCCGATGTACAGCCGCGGCGAGATCGTCACGCCGGTCTGCCCCACCTGGGCGGCGTGCTCGATCCAGCCCTCGTCCGTGGCCACGCGGGTGGCGCCCACCGCTGCCCCGATCTCGTCGGCGAGCTCGGTGACGAGGGAGAAGTCCCCCTCGACGCCGCGCCCACCCACGACGACGGTGCGCGCCTCGCCCAGCGGGGCGCGCCCCCCGCGGGGGTGCTCGGTGCGGGAGAGCACGCGGACGGCACGCGCCGCCGCCGAGAAGTCCACCGGGACCGCGACGGTCTCGGGCTCCGCCCCGTCGACCGCGGTGGCCTCGACGACGGTGGGCTTGACGGCGATGACCGGCACGCCGCGGGTGACCTCGCACGCGGTCTCCCACGTGCCCTGGAGCACCACCTTCGACGCCACCAGCGCGCCGTCCTCCGCGGTGATCCCGGTGGCGTCCACCACCGCGCCGGAGTCGAGCGCGACGGCGAGCCGGGCCGCGACCTCCTTGCCCGCGAAGCTGGAGACGAGCAGCACGGCGGCCGGCCGGGCCTGCGCGACGGCCGCGAGCACGGCCTCCGCCGCGACGGCCGAGACGGTGGGCGAGAGCCCGTCGAGCTCCGGGACGTAGACGACGCCCACGCCGTGGCGGCCGAGGGCTGCGGTGTCCGGCGCCTCGAGAGCGACGGCGGAGACACCGCCCGTGGTCAGCGACCGGGCGAGGGTGAGGACCTCCGCTGACGGGGTGGTCAGGTGGCCGTCGACGTGGTCGACGACGACGAGCAGGGGACGGTCGAGCTCGGGCATGTTCTCTCCTGCCTCAGACAAGCTTGTTCTCGACGAGGTACGCGGCGAGCTGGGCTCCGGCGTCCCCGGTGTCGGTCAGGACGCGCCCGGCCTCGCGCGGCGGTCGGGCCGCGGCGGACCGCACCGTCGTGCCCGCGCCCGCCGCCCCGACGGCGGGTGCGCCGTCGGGACCGGCGGCTGCGACGTCGGGCAGGTCGTCCAGGGACCACGTGGTCACCGGCTTCTTCTTCGCGGCCATGATCGCCTTGAAGTTGGGGTAGCGCGGCTCGTTCGCCTGGTCGGTCACCGAGAGCACGAGGGGCAGCTCCGCGGCCTGCTGCTCGTCGGCGTCGCCGATGCTGCGCGTGATGGTCACCGTGGACCCCTCGAGCGTCACCTCGCTCGCGAGGGTCAGCGACGGCAGACCGAGCGCCGCGGCGAGCGCGGCCGGGACCATCGACGTCAGGCCGTCCATGGTGGCCATCCCCGTCACGACGAGGTCGACGGGGGCCTCGGCACCCAGCGCACGCACCGCGGCGGCGAGGACGCGGGCGGTCCCCACGACGTCGGAGCCCGCCAGCCGGTCGTCGACCACGTGGACGCCGGAGTCGGCCCCCATCTGCAGCGCCCGGCGGACCGCGTCGACGGCGTCCTCGGGCCCGACGGTGAGGGCGATCACCTCGGCGCCGTTCCCCTCGGCCAGGGCGACGGCGGCCTCGACGGCGTTCTCGTCCAGCTCGTTGAGGACGTCGTCCTCACCGCGCACGAGATGGCCGTCCCCGTCGAGCGAACGGTCGGACTGCAGGTCCGGGACGTGCTTGACGCACACGACGATCCTCATGGGAACAGATTGCCACCTGGTGGCCCCCGGTACGGAATCGCGCCTCCCGCCCCTTCACCCTGCGGACACCCTTCGGACGTCGCCCCACCATCCCCCGCCGCACCAGGCGCTCCTGAACGTGCTACCGCCCGCCGTGGGGTTTACTGGAACTGTGAGTACCGCGTCCCTCCTCCTCGGCCAGAGCACTGCGGAGCCGTACACCGACACCCCCACGCAGCGGGTGCCCGGGCACGCGGCCAACCCCCGCCGGCTGGGGGCGCACCTCGTCGGGGACGGCATCGACGTCGCGGTCCACGCCTCGCGGGCCACCCGCGTCGACCTCTGCCTCGTCGACGTCGCGCCCGACGGCTCCCTCAGCGAGCGCCGCTTCCGCCTGCGCGGCCCGGTCTCAGGGGTGTGGCACGGCCATCTGCCGGGGGTTCGGGCCGGCCAGCGCTACGGGTTCCGCGTCCACGGCCGGTGGGACCCGGCGTCGGGCCTGCTCCACAACCCCGCGAAGCTCCTGCTCGACCCCTACGCCCGCGCGCTGGCGGGGAGCGTGGAGCTGGTCCCCGCGATCCACGCGCACGTCGTCGGCGAGGACCTCGCGCCCGCCGACGGGCCGTGGCTGCCAGACCCGTCCGACTCCGCCCCGTTCGTCGCGCACGCCGTGGTGGTCGACGACACGTTCGACGGGGCCGTGCCGCCGCCGCGCGTGCCGTGGTCGGAGACGGTCCTGTACGAGGCGCACGTGCGCGGACTGACGATGCGCCTGCCGGAGGTGCCCCGGGAGCTGCGGGGAACCTACGCGGGCATCGCCCATCCCGCCACCATCGCGCACCTCAAGCGGCTGGGCGTGACCACGGTGGAGCTGCTGCCCATCCACGCGAACTTCCCCGAGCCGTTCCTCACGGCCAAGGGGCTGACCAACTACTGGGGCTACAACACCCTCGGCTTCTTCGCGCCCGAGCCCACCTACGCGACGCGCGCGGCCCAGGAGGCCGGGCCGGCGGCGATCCTGGCCGAGGTCAAGGGCATGGTGTCCCTGCTCCACGCCGCCGGGCTGGAGGTCGTGCTCGACGTCGTCTACAACCACACCTGCGAGGGGGGCGAGGGCGGCCCGTCGCTGAGCCTGCGCGGCCTGGACAACACGGGGTACTACCTCCACGACGGCACGACCCCGGCCCGCCTGGTGGACGTGACCGGGTGCGGGAACTCCCTGGACTTCCGCCGGACCCGCGTGGTCCAGCAGGCGCTGGACTCGCTGCGCTACTGGGCGGGCGAGGTCGGCGTCGACGGGTTCCGGTTCGACCTGGCCGTCACCCTCGGGCGCAACGGCGCGGAGTTCACGCCGCACCACCCGTTCCTCGTGGCCATGGCCACCGACCCCGTCCTGTCGGCGACCAAGCTGATCAGCGAGCCCTGGGACCTCGGCCCCGGCGGGTGGCGCACCGGCCAGTTCCCGGCCCCGATGGCGGACTGGAACGACCGCTTCCGCAACACGGTGCGCTCGTTCTGGCTCGCGGACCCGGCGGCCGCCGCCAAGGGCCACACCGGCCACGACCTGCGCGACCTCGCCACCCGGCTCTCCGGCTCCGCCGACCTCTTCGGCTCCGGGGAGGTCCCGGGCGGCCGCGGCCCGTTCGCGTCGGTGAACTTCATCACCGCCCACGACGGCTTCACCCTCGCCGACCTGGTCTCCTACGAGCACAAGCACAACGAGGCCAACCGCGAGGGCAACCGCGACGGCACCGACGACAACCGCTCCTGGAACCACGGCGTGGAGGGTCCGCTGCCCCCGGACTCCCCCGCGGCGGAGATCCTGCCGCTGCGGCGTCGTTCCATGCGCAACCTGCTGGGCACGCTCCTCGTCTCCGCGGGCACGCCGATGCTCACCGCCGGCGACGAGATCGGCCGGAGCCAGGGGGGCAACAACAACCCGTACTGCCAGGACAACGAGATCTCCTGGATCGGGTGGAACCGCGAGGGCTGGCACGGCGACCTCCTGCACACCGTGTCGTCCCTGATCAAGCTGCGCAGCGAGCACCCCGTGCTGCGGCCGGGCCGGTTCGCCTCGGGCCGCCCGGCGACGGACGACGACGTCCTGCCAGACCTGTCGTGGTTCAACGCCGCGGGCGAGGCCATGACGGCGCAGGCCTGGCACGACCCGCACGGCCGGGTCCTGCAGATGCTCCGCTCGGGGCGTCCGGCGGGCGACCTCGACGCCCTCGTGGTGCTCAACGGCTCCCTGGACCAGCAGGCCGTCACCCTCCCCCCGGGGCGCGGGGCGGACTACGAGCTGGTCTGGGACTCGGCCTGGGAGCGCCCTGCCCTTCCCGTGCAGGCGGAGACGGAGCCGCTCGGCATGGTCGCCTCGCCCGGCGAGGCCGTCGAGCTGGAGTCGCTCAGCATGCGGATCTATCTCGCCGGCTGACCACCGCGCCGGCTGACCACCGCGCCGGCTGACCACCGCGCCGGCGCGGGCGCGCACCGACGCCGCAGCCGCCCTCTCGACTACCCCGCAGCCGTCCTCTCGACGACGGCGCAGCCGTTCCCCGGACGCCCGCCGGGCGCGGCCCGCGGCGGCGCTAGGCTGTGCGGGTGCCCACCCGCGTGCGTTCCTGGTGGCCGTCCTGACGGACGGCCCCTCCACGCACCCTCCCACCGGCCGTCCCGCGAGGCGGCCTGGCACGCCTCGTGGCGCCGCCTTCGAATCCTGAGGACCCCATGACCGAGCAGACCGACGTCGCCACCGACCTGGCGGACTCCACCAACGACGCCTCCCTCGAGCGCACCCGCCGCCGCAGCGACGAGATCGAGGCGCAGATCGAGAAGGACCCGAGCGGTTTCCGCGTCCTCACCGGCGACCGGCCGACCGGCAACCTGCACCTGGGCCACTACTTCGGCAGCCTCGTGAACCGCGTGCGCCTGCAGCGGGCGGGCGTCGAGACCTGGGTCCTCGTGGCGGACTACCAGGTCATCACCGACCGCGACGGCGTCGGCCCGGTCCGCGAGCGTGTGCTGTCCCTGGTCGCGGACTACCTGGCCGTGGGTATCGACCCGGACGCCAGCACGATCTTCACCCACTCCGCCGTGCCCGCCCTGAACCAGCTCATGCTGCCGTTCCTCTCGGTCGTGACCGACGCCGAGCTGCGCCGCAACCCGACGGTGAAGTCCGAGCTGGAGGCCACCGGCGACCGGCCGATGTCCGGCCTCATGCTCACCTACCCGGTCCACCAGTCCGCCGACATCCTCTTCTGCAAGGCCAACCTCGTCCCCGTGGGCAAGGACCAGCTGCCCCACCTGGAGCAGGCGCGCGTGATCGCCCGCCGCTTCGACGAGCGCTACGGCCGTGCGGGCGACGGCTCTCAGCCGGTCTTCCCCCGCCCCGAGGCCCTGCTCTCCGACGCCGCGAGCGTGCTCGGCACGGACGGGCAGAAGATGAGCAAGTCCCGCGGCAACACGATCGAGCTCGGGATGGACGCGGACGCCACCGCCAAGGCGCTCAAGCGGGCCGTCACGGACGCCGACCGGCACATCACCTACGACCCCGTGAACCGGCCCGAGGTCTCCAACCTCGTGCTCCTCACGGCGCTCGCCAGCGAGCGGGACCCGCACGAGGTCGCCGAGGAGATCGGCGACGGCGGAGCCGCCACGCTCAAGAAGGCCGCCACCGAGGCCGTCAACGAGATGCTCGCGCCCGTCCGCGCCCGCCGGACCGAGCTGGCCGCCGACCCCGGCTACCTGCTCCAGGTGCTCCGCACAGGCAACGACCGCGCCAACGCGGTCGCCGACGCCACCCTCGGCGAGGTCCGCGAGGCCATGCAGATGGTGTACTGACCCGCGTCCCGGCCCCGGACAAGAGCACCGACGGGCCCGGTCCCTCCGCGCGGAGGGACCGGGCCCGTCGTCATGCCGGTCGGCCGGGTCGTCGCCCGGGCGCCCGGTCAGTGCTCGGCGGAGGTCGCCAGCCCGAGCTCGGTCGGCGCCGCCAGCAGCGGGCTGTCCGGCACCACGCGGACCGTGTAGCCGAACGGGCCGGTCGCGTCGAGCACCCGCGCCCCGGCGAACGCGTGCCGCCCGCCCTCGTAGCTGGCCACGTGCTCCAGCGGGTAGACCTGGAGCTCCGTGAGCGAGTCGTCGTCCTCCACACGGCCGGCGACGGCCTGCACCTGGACGTCGTCGGGGCGCAGCTCTCCCAGGTCGACGTAGGCGGTCACGCGGATCTCGTCGCCGACGTTGACGACGTCGGTGACGCCTTCGGTCTCGACGTGGTCGACCCGGACGGCGGGCCAGCCCGCGCGCACCCGCGCCTTCCAGTCGGCGAGCTGGCGCGCGCCGTCGTGGTCCGCGGCCCCGGCCAGCGCCCGCGAGCTGCGCGCCACCGGCGTGTAGAGCGTGGTGACGTACTCGCGGACCATGCGGGTCGCCTGGACCTTCGGCCCCAGGGTGGCGAGGGTGTGGCGCACCATCTCCATCCAGTGGCGCGGGACGCCGTCGGCGTCGCGGTCGTAGAACCGGGGCACCACCGTGTCCTCGAGCAGCTCGTACAGCGCGGAGGCCTCGAGGCGGTCGCGCTCGGCCTGGTCCTGGACGCCGTCGGCGGTGGGGATCGCCCAGCCGTTGCGGCCGTCGTACCACTCGTCCCACCAGCCGTCGAGGATCGAGAGGTTGAGGGCGCCGTTGAGGGCGCACTTCATGCCGGAGGTGCCCGAGGCCTCGAGCGGACGCAGCGGGTTGTTCAGCCAGACGTCGCAGCCCGGCATGAGGTGCTGGGCCATGGCGATGTCGTAGTTGGGCAGGAACACGATCCGCTCACGGACCCCCGCGCCGTCGGCGAACTGGACGAGCTTCTGGATGAGGCCGACGCCCTGCTCGTCGTCCGGGTGGGACTTGCCGGCCACCAGGATCTGGATCGGCCGGTCCGGGTCGGTCAGCAGCCGGGTGAGTCGCTCGGGGTCCGAGAGCATGAGGGTGAGCCGCTTGTACGTGGGCACGCGGCGGGCGAAGCCGATGGTCAGCGCGTTCGGGTCCAGCACGTCCTCGGTCCACCCGAGCTCGGCGGGCGAGGCACCCCGGTCGAGCCAGGACTTGCGCACGCGGCGACGGGCCTCGGCGACCAGCTTGCCGCGCAACGTCCCGCGCATGCGCCAGAGCTCGTCGTCGGTGAGTCCCCCCTCCTCCGGGGCGAGGAGGAAGCCCTCGCCGGAGGCGATCTGCTCCGGGCTGAGCCGGCTCTCGACGAGAGCGGCGAACTCCGGGTCCACCCAGGTGGGACCGTGCACGCCGTTGGTGATGGAGGTGATGGGCACCTCGGAGACGTCGAAGCCCGGCCAGAGCTGGTGGAACATGCCGCGGGAGACCTTGCCGTGGAGCTTCGCCACACCGTTGGCGCGGCGGGCGGTGCGCAGGCCCATGATCGCCATGTTGTACACGGCCGGGTTGCCGCCCTCGAAGTCCTCGGCCCCCAGCGCCAGCACCTTTTCCAGCGGGATGCCCGCGATCTCGGCGCTGCCGCCGAAGTACTCGGAGACCAGCTCGGTGCCGTAGCGGCTGATGCCGGCCGGCACGGGGGTGTGCGTGGTGAACACCGTGCCCGCCTTGACCGCCTCGAGGGCGGCCTCGAACGTCAGCCCCTCACCCTGCACGAGCTCGCGGATGCGCTCGACGGACAGGAAGCCGGCGTGGCCCTCGTTGCAGTGGTACACCTGCGGGGCCGGGGAGCCCGTGATGCGGGAGTAGGCCCGCACGGCCTTCACCCCGCCCATCCCGAGCAGCAGCTCCTGGCGCAGCCGGTGGTCGGCCGAGCCGCCGTAGAGGCGGTCGGTGACCCGGCGGGCCGAGTCGTCGTTCTCGGTGATGTTGGAGTCGAGCAGCAGCAGAGGCACTCGCCCCACCTGCGCGACCCAGATCTGCGCCTGCAGGGTGCGTCCCGCCGGCAGGTCCAGGGAGATCCGCGCCGGGGCGCCGGAGCCGTCGCGCTCACGCAGGAGGTGCAGCGGGAGGTTGTCCGGGTCCAGCAGGGGGTAGGTCTCGTGCTGCCAGCCGTCCCGGGTGAGGGACTGCTTGAAGTAGCCGGCCCCGTAGAGCAGGCCGACGCCGACGATCGGCACCCCGAGGTCGGACGCCGACTTCAGGTGGTCGCCGGCGAGGATGCCGAGACCGCCGGAGTACTGCGGGAGGGCGGCGGTGATGCCGTACTCGGCGGAGAAGTAGGCGATGGCCTCCGGCTTGTCCGGGTCCGTCAGCTCCTGCTGGTACCAGCGCGGCTCGGTGAGATAGGTGCTCAGGTCCGCGTCCAGCCGCTGGACCTCGGCGACGAGGCTGCGGTCGGCCGCCAGCTGCTCCAGCCGCCTGGGGCTCAGGGAGCCCAGCAGCGCGACGGGGTCGCCGTGCACGCGGGTCCACAGCTGCGGGTCGAGGGAGGCGAAGAGGTCGCGGGTCGGCGTGTGCCACGACCAGCGGAGGTTCTGCGCCAGTCGGTCCAGGGGGGCAAGCGTCTCGGGAAGGACGTTGCGGACGGTGAATCGTCGGATGGCTCTCACACGCTCGAGTCTAGACACGATTTCGTGCAACGTTTACAGCCGTTTGCAGATGACTTTCCACCCCGTGAGGTCGACCGGCCGGCCGGGCCGGACTGCCATGTCGGCCGGACCTCGATAGGTTCTTCGCTGTGAGCGCCACCGAGTCCCGAGACCGTGCACGCGCGACCGCCGTGCCCGGTCGACAGCAGCCCGTACCCGAGCCCCGCCCCGCCCCCTTCGCCCCCATCGGGCGCATCCCCGTCGTCGAGGTCTCCCCGGTCCTCGAGGACGGGCGCTGGCCCGCGAAGGGCACCGAGCGCGAGGCGTTCCCCGTGCGCGCGACCGTGTTCCGCGAGGGCCACGACGCCGTCGCGGCGACCGCCGTCCTCGTCGCGCCCGACGGCCGCGACCACTCGTGGGCACGGATGCACGACGTCGCACCCGGTCTCGACCGCTACGAGGCCTGGCTCGTCCCGGACGCCCCCGGCGAGTGGGGCTTCCGCGTCGAGGGCTGGTCCGACCCCTACGCCACCTGGGTGCACGACGCCCGGCTGAAGATCGACGCGGGCGTCGACGTCGAGCTCATGCTCACCGAGGGCGCCCTCGTCCTCGAGCGGGCCGCCGACCGCGACCTGCCCGCGGACGCCCGCGCCGTCCTGACCGACGCGGCGCACGCCCTGCGGGACGCCACCCGGCCCGCCCAGGCCCGCCTGGCCGCCGGCGTGGGCGACGACGTCGCCGCCGTGCTGGCGGCGCACCCGCTGCGCGACCTCGTCTCGCCGTCGGCCACGTACCCCCTCGTCGTCCACCGCGAGCGCGCGCTCTTCGGGTCCTGGTACGAGATGTTCCCCCGGTCCGAGGGCGCCCACCGCGACCCGGAGACCGGCCGGTGGATCTCCGGCACGCTGCGCACCGCGGCCGAGCGGCTGCCGGCGATCGCGGAGATGGGCTTCGACGTCGTCTACCTCACCCCCGTCCACCCGATCGGCTCGACCAACAAGAAGGGCCCGAACAACACGCTCGACGCCGGCCCCGAGGACCCGGGATCGCCGTACGGCATCGGCAGCCCCGACGGCGGGCACGACGCGATCCACCCGGACCTGGGCACGTTCGACGACTTCGACGCGTTCGTCGCCCGCGCCCGCGAGCTCGGCATGGAGGTGGCGCTCGACGTCGCGCTCCAGGCCTCCCCCGACCACCCTTGGGTCACGGAGCACCCCGAGTGGTTCACGACCCGCGCCGACGGGACCATCGCGTACGCCGAGAACCCGCCGAAGAAGTACCAGGACATCTACCCGCTGAACTTCGACAACGACCCCGAGGGCATCTACGTCGCCATTCGCGACGTGCTGGAGACCTGGGTCCGGCACGGGGTCACGGCGTTCCGGGTGGACAACCCGCACACCAAGCCCCTGAACTTCTGGCAGCGGCTGCTCGGGGAGTTCCACGAGCGCCACCCGGACGTCATCTTCCTGGCCGAGGCGTTCACCCGGCCGGCCATGATGCGCACCCTCGGGGCGATCGGGTTCCACCAGTCCTACACGTACTTCACGTGGCGGACGTCCAAGGGTGAGATCGGCGACTACCTCACCGAGCTCGCCACCCAGACCGACGCGCGGCTCCGCCCGAGCTTCTGGCCGACCACCCACGACATCCTCACTCCTTACATGCAGCAGGGCGGCACCGCCGCGTTCGCGATCCGCGCCGTCCTCGCCGCCACCGGCTCACCCACCTGGGGCATCTACTCCGGTTACGAGCTCGTCGAGAACGTCGCACGGCCCGGCGCCGAGGAGCAGATCGACAACGAGAAGTACGAGTACAAGCAGCGGGACTGGTCCCTCGCCGACAGCCTCGGCATCGCCGACCTCCTGCGCAGCCTCAACCGCATCCGCCGGGCGCACCCCGCCCTGCAGCGACTCCGGGACGTCCACGTCCACCCGACCACGGACGACGCCACACTCTGCTTCTCCAAGCGCGTGCCTGCGGAGCAGTCGCCCACCGGCCGCGAGGACACCGTCATCGTCGTGGTCAGCCTCGACCCGTACGCCACCCGCGACGGCGTCGTGCACCTCGACCTCGAGGCCCTGGGGCTGCAGCACCCCGGCACGGACGTCCCCGTCATGGAGGTCACGGACGAGCTGGGCGGGGAGACGTACTACTGGAACGCCCACCCGTACGTCCGGCTCGACCCGCACGGCCGGTGCGCCCACGTCCTCAGCGTGAGGGCCCTGTGAGCGCGCCCACGAGCGGGTGGGGCCCGCACGGGGCCGATCGCGCGCACTCCGCGCCCACCGGCACCCGGGTCACCGCTCCCCCGGCCGGCGCGCTGCCCCCGCCCGTCCAGCCCGTGCGCCACCTGGCCGCGGACCGCCCCGGGCTCACGCCGGACCCGGACTGGTACCGCAAGGCCGTCTTCTACGAGGTGCTCCTCCGGGCGTTCCACGACTCCGAGGGGTCCGGGTCCGGGGACCTGCGCGGCCTCATCGACCGCCTGGACTACCTCCAGTGGCTCGGCGTGGACTGCCTGTGGCTGCCGCCCTTCTACCCCTCGCCCCTGCGCGACGGCGGCTACGACGTCTCCGACTACACCGCGGTGGACGGCCAGTACGGCACCATCGAGGACTTCACCGAGCTGATGAACGAGGCCCACGCCCGCGGCATGCGGATCATCGTCGACCTCGTGATGAACCACACGAGCGACCAGCACCCGTGGTTCCAGTCCTCCCGGTCCAACCCCGACGGGCCGTACGGCGACTTCTACGTCTGGTCCGACACCACGGAGCGCTACCAGGACGCCCGCATCATCTTCGTCGACACCGAGACGTCCAACTGGACGTTCGACCCCGTGCGCCGCCAGTACTTCTGGCACCGGTTCTTCTCCCACCAGCCGGACCTGAACTTCGAGAACCCGGCCGTGCGGGACGCGATGTACGACGTCGTGCGGTTCTGGTGCAACCTCGGGGTGGACGGCTTCCGGCTCGACGCGGTGCCCTACCTCTTCGAGGAGGAGGGCACCAACTGCGAGAACCTCCCCCGCACCCACGAGTTCCTCGCCGACCTGCGGGCGATGGTCGACCGGGAGTTCCCGGGCACGATCATGCTGGCCGAGGCGAACCAGTGGCCCGAGGACGTCGTGCAGTACTACGGCACCGACGAGCGGCCCGAGTGCCACATGTGCTTCCACTTCCCGGTGATGCCACGGCTTTACTACGCGCTGCGCGAGCAGCGCGCGGGAGCCATCCGGGACATCTTGGCCGACACCCCGCCGATCCCGGCCGGCGCGCAGTGGGGCACCTTCCTGCGCAACCACGACGAGCTGACCCTCGAGATGGTCTCCACCGAGGAACGTGCCGCCATGTACGGCTGGTACGCGGAGGACCCGCGCATGCGCGCCAACGTGGGTATCCGCCGCCGGCTCGCGCCGCTGCTGGGCAACTCCCGCGCCGAGATCGAGCTCGCCCACGCGCTGCTGCTCTCCCTGCCCGGCTCGCCGACGCTGTACTACGGCGACGAGATCGGGATGGGCGACAACATCTGGCTGCCGGACCGCGACGCGGTGCGCACGCCGATGCAGTGGACCCCCGACCGCAACGCCGGGTTCTCCACGGCCGACCCCGGCAAGCTCTACCTGCCCGTGGTCCAGTCCCTGGTCAACCACTACGCCGCGGTCAACGTCGAGGCCCAGCTCGCCCAGCCCACCTCGCTGCTGCACTGGGTCCGCGGCATCCTCGAGGTGCGCCGTCAGCACCCCGTCTTCGGCGGCGGCGACTTCGTGCCGCTCCACGTGGACAACGACGCCGTGCTCGCGTTCACCCGCAGCGACGAGCGGGAGACGATGCTCTGCGTGATGAACCTGGCCAACACGCCGCGCGCGGCGACGGTACGGCTCCCCGGCCACGCCGGCGCGACCCTGACCGACGTCTTCGGCGGGGGCTCGTTCCCGGCGGTCGGCCACGACGGCACCGTGTCGGTCACCCTGGGCTCCCGGGACTTCTTCTGGCTGCAGGTCTCGCGGTCGGAGGACGCCGGCGAGGCCACGCGCGCCGGCGTGCCCTCCCAGGTGCGTCCGTCGACCGCGCCGACACCCCAGGAGCCGCCCACGGAGCCACGGACGTCGCAGACCGGGGAGACGGGGGGCCCCGCGCACCCGGAGGGCACCGCGTCCGCGCGGCCGGACACCTACGTGGTGCCGACCTCCACCTCCGCGCCCCGCGCCCCGACGCTGCCCCCGCACCAGCCGACGGCGGCCCCCTTCGCGGGCCCGTCGCCGGAGGTGCCCGCCGCGCCGTGGACCGGGCTGGAGTCCGATCCCGTCGCCGTCACCCCGGAGGAATGATGGCCACCGTCGACCCGCCGTTCTCCGAGCTCCTGGCCGCCTGGGTCGCCCGGCAGCGCTGGTACACCGGCAAGGGCACCGAGCCGCGGCTCGAGCGCACCGGCGGCCTGCGCCTCCAGGCCCCCGCGGGGGAGGTCGGGATCGAGACCCACCTCGTGCTCGACCGGGGCGGGCGGTCCCCCGTCCTCTACCAGGTGCCACTGACCTACCGCCGCGCCCCGCTCGAGGGGCACGAGGAGGCGCTCGTCGCCGTCACGGACCACTCCGACCTCGGGCGGCGCTGGGTCTACGACGCCTGCCACGACCCGGTCGGTGCCGCGGCGCTCCTGCGGGCGGTCACCGACGAGCTCGAGCTGGCCGCCGACGGGCCGCCCGGGAACGGCCGCGCGCGCGGGCACCGCACCGGCCTGCTCCCGGCCCTGGCCGTGCGCGGGTCGAGGGTGCTGCGCGGCGAGCAGTCCAACACCTCGGTCATCTTCGACACCGTGGACCCGGACGACGGCGAGGAACGCCCCGTCATCCTCAAGGTCTTCCGCGTGCTGCACCCGGGGCGCAACCCCGACGTCGAGGTCCAGCAGGCCCTCGCCCTCGCCGGCTCCACGCGCGTGCCGCGGCCGGTGGGCGACCTGCTCGGGCAGTGGCCCGCCCCCGACGGCGGGACCCAGCTGACCGGGCACCTCGCCCTGGCTCAGGAGTTCCTGCCCGGCGCGCCGGACGCCTGGCGCGTCACCCTCGGCGCGCTGGAGCGGGGCGAGGACCTCGCGCCGCGCGCGCGTGCCCTGGGCGAGGCGACGGCAGAGGTGCACGCCACGCTCGCCGCCGTGCTGCCCACCGCGGAGCCGGACGACGCCGCCCGCGCCGCCGCCCTGGCCGGCTGGCGCGCGCGCTACGAGACCGCCTGCGAGCACGTCCCGGACCTCGCACGACGGGCCGACCGGGTGGGCGAGGTCCTCGAGGCCGGCGCCGCCGCCTGGTGGCCGCCCCTGCAGCGCATCCACGGCGACTACCACCTCGGTCAGGTCCTCGACGTCCCGGGCCGCGGCTGGGTGCTCCTCGACTTCGAGGGCGAGCCGCTGCGCCCGCTCGCCGAGCGCACGCTCCCGGATCTGCCGCAGCGGGACGTGGCGGGCATGCTGCGCTCCTTCGACTACGCGGCGGCGTCGGTGCCCGCGGCGGGCGGCGAGGTCGCCGCCGGGCGGGCGCGGGAGGCGTTCCTCGACGGCTACGCTCACATCTCCCGCAACGACCCCCGCGACGAGCCCGCCCTGCTGCACGCCCTCGAGCTGGACAAGGCCCTCTACGAGGTCACGTACGAGGCCCGCAACCGCCCCGACTGGCTCCCCATCCCCCTGAGCGGCGTCGCGCGCATCCTGGGGGCCTGACCACCCTGGCCGGCTCCCCGCGACGGGGAGCGGTCTTCGACGGCTGATGGAAGAGTGTGGACCATGAATCGCGAACCCCTTGAGGCACCCGCCGGCGGCCAGCACGCAGACGCGCGGGCGGAAGGACCGGCCGCGCCGGAGAAGAGGAGCGGCCCGGTCCCGGTCGACGCGGGGCTGCTGCACGAGGTCGCCCTCGGCCGGTACCACGACCCCCACTCGGTGCTCGGCGCCCATCCCGGGCCCCACGGCGTCACCGTGCGCACGGTGCGGCACCTGGCCGACGCCGTCGCCGTCGTCACGGCGCACGAGACCTACGAGGCCGTGCACGAGCAGGACGGGGTGTGGGTGGCGCTGCTGCCGGGGGACCAGATCCCGGACTACCGCATCCGCGTGACCTACGGGCACGAGACCCACGTGGTCGACGACCCCTACCGCTTCCTGCCCACCGTCGGCGAGATGGACCGCTACCTCATCGGCGAGGGCCGGCACGAGGAGCTGTGGAACGCCCTGGGCGCGCACGTGCGCCACTTCCCCGGCGAGATCGGCGAGGTCCGCGGCGTCAGCTTCTCCGTGTGGGCCCCCAACGCCCGGGCGGTGCGGGTCGTCGGCGACTTCAACTCCTGGGACGGGCAGGGCACGTCGATGCGCTCCCTGGGCTCGTCGGGTGTCTGGGAGCTGTTCGTCCCCGGCATCGGCGCCGGTGAGCGCTACAAGTTCGAGATCGGGTACCACGACGGCTCCTGGCACCAGAAGGCCGACCCGATGGCCCGCCGCACGGAGGTGCCGCCGTCGACCGCGTCCGTGGTGGACGAGTCCACCTACGAGTGGGGCGACGAGGACTGGCTGGAGCGGCGCGCCGCCTCCGACCCGCACACCGGGCCGATGAGCGTCTACGAGGTCCACCTCGGGTCCTGGCGGCCCGGGCTCAGCTACCGCGAGCTCGCCGAGCAGCTGATCGGGCACGTGCGCTACCAGGGCTTCACGCACGTGGAGCTCATGCCGGTCGCCGAGCACCCGTTCGGGGGCTCCTGGGGCTACCAGGTGACCTCCTACTACGCCCCCAGCGCCCGGTTCGGCACCCCGGACGAGTTCCGGTACCTCGTCGACAGCCTCCACCAGGCCGGCATCGGCGTCCTGGTCGACTGGGTGCCCGCGCACTTCCCCAAGGACGCCTGGGCCCTCGCCCGGTTCGACGGCACCCCGCTCTACGAGGACCCCGACCCCATGCGCGGGGAGCACCAGGACTGGGGCACGTACGTGTTCAACTTCGGCCGGCGAGAGGTGCGCAACTTCCTCGTCGCCAACGCGCTGTACTGGCTGGAGGAGTTCCACATCGACGGTCTGCGCGTGGACGCCGTGGCGTCCATGCTCTACCTCGACTACTCCCGGCAGCCGGGCCAGTGGCGGCCCAACGCCCGCGGCGGGCGGGAGAACCTCGAGGCCATCAGCTTCCTGCAGGAGACCAACGCCACCGCGTACCGCAGGGTGCCCGGCATCGTCATGATCGCCGAGGAGTCCACCGCGTTCCCCGGGGTCACCGCGCCCACGTCGGCAGGCGGCCTGGGCTTCGGCCTGAAGTGGAACATGGGCTGGATGAACGACACCCTCCGCTACCTGGCGGAGGAGCCGATCAACCGCCGGTACCACCACGGCGAGCTGACCTTCTCGCTCATCTACGCCTTCTCGGAGCAGTTCGTCCTCCCGCTGAGCCACGACGAGGTCGTGCACGGCAAGGGCTCGATCCTGACGAAGATGCCCGGGGACCGCTGGCAGCAGCTCGCCGGGACGCGCGCCCTGTACGCCTACCAGTGGTCCCACCCGGGCAAGCAGCTGCTGTTCATGGGCCAGGAGTTCGCCCAGGAGGCCGAGTGGAGCGAGGGCCGGGGCCTGGACTGGTGGCACATGGACGACCCCGGCCACGCCGGCGTCGCCGCCCTGGTCGCACGGCTGAACGAGGTCTACCGCGCGCACCCGGCGCTGTGGTCCGACGACTTCTCCCACACCGGGTTCGAGTGGATCGAGGCCGGCGACGGCGACCACAACACCCTGAGCTACCTGCGCAAGAGCAAGGACGGCGAGGACGTGGTGGTCTGCGTGGTGAACTTCGCCGGCACGCCGCACGAGGGCTACCGCGTGGGCTTCCCGGCGGCCGGCGCGTGGACCGAGATCCTCAACACCGACGCCGCCGACTACGGCGGCTCCGGGGTGGGGAACCTCGGTCGCGTGGAGGCGACGGACAAGGGCTGGCACGGCCGGCCGGCGTCGGCGACGCTGCGGGTGCCCCCGCTGGGAGCCGTCTGGTTCGCCCGGGAGCGATGAACGAGGCCCAGGGCGTCTCGGCAAGCTCGAGCACCCGGTGGGACTGACGAGGTCGAGGTACTGGTTCGCACCGGAACCAGTACCTCGATCTCGCGTCTGAACCAGGTGCCCGCCCGGTCGCGCTCGGTACGTCGATCCGCGTGGTCGGGCTCAGTACGTCGACCGGCTCATGGCGCTCGGGGCGTCGGCCGAACGCCGTGTGGACTTCGGGCGTCGGCCGACCGCTGCGCGCTCAGTACAGGGCGCTGGCGAGGGCGCGGCGCGCCGGGGCGACGTCCGGGTGGGTCGGTCCGGCGATCTCGAACAGCTCGAGCAGCCGCAGCCGGGCCTGCTCCCGCTCGTCGCCCGCGGTGGCGCGCACCGCCGCGACCAGGCGCTCGAAGGCTGCCCCGAACCGGCCGGTGGCGGCCTCGACGTCGGCCGCGGCGAGCTGGGCCGCCACGTCGCCGGGGCCCGCGCTCTCCGCTGCGGTGAGCACCTCCTCCGGGTCGTCGCTGTCCACGCGGCGGATCAGCTGCACCTGCAGCAGCGCGGCGCGGGCCTCGGTGTCCCCGGGGTTCTCCTTCAGGGCCTGCGTGTAGGCACTCTCCGCGGCGTCGAGGTCGCCGCGCTCGATGGCCTCCAGGGCCTCGGCGTGCAGCGGCGGCAGCGGCGGTTCCGCCGGCTCCTCGTCCTGGGGCTCACCGGTCGGGGCCATCACGCCCGTCACGCCGTTCTGGGCGGCGATGCGCAGCACCTCGTCGAGCACCTGCCGGATCTGCTCCTCCGGGTAGGCCCCCTGGAACAGCGGGATCGGCTGCCCGCCGATGACGGCGACGACGCTCGGCACCGACTGCACCTGGAAGGCCGCGGCGATCTGCGGGTTCGCGTCGACGTCCACCTGGGCGAGCTGGAACCGGCCGCCGTACTCGCGCGCCAGCTTCTCGAGCACGGGGCTGAGCTGCCCCGAGGCGCCCGAGCGGGGCGAGAACAGGTCCACGAGCACCGGTACCTGGGTCGAGCGCTGCACGGTGTCCCCGAAGGTCGCCTCGGTGACCCGGACGACGATCTCCCCGGGGACGGCGGCACCCGGCTGACCGGTCGTCGCGCCGGTGGCGCCGGCACTCGGGGCGGGCGGTCGCGGCGACGCCAGCGCGGACAGGTCGACGGCGCCGTAGAGGTTCATTCCAGGCGTGGGCTGACTCATCACTTTCCTTCGTCCGGGGCGGATGCTGATGACCCTACGCCGCCGACGGGCCCGGGCGGGACTACTCCTCCGCGGGCGCCGCGGCGTCGTCGCGGGTGACCTCGGTGAGCACGGTGGTCGCCCCGAGCGGGCGGATCGTCTGGTCCTCCGCGTCGGCCGGGGGCACGTAGAACGCCATGAGCACGTCGGAGACGCCGGAGACCGTTCCCAGCACCTCGGTGTTGTCGCCCAGCAGCGCGCCGAGCGCCCCGCCGGCGCGCAGCTCGGAGCCGGGCACCGTCCTGCGCAGCGTGAGGGTGGACCGCAGCTCGCCCACGACGACGGCGCCGCCGTCCGCCGTCGCCAGGGCGATCGGTCCGTCGTCGCCGGCGGCCGCCGAGATGGTCGCCTCGCCGGCGGCCTCGATCGCCTCGTCGAGCTCGGTGGTGGTGCTGCGCGAGGACTCCTTGAACGGGTCCTCGGCGAACTGCTCGGCGTACTCGCTGTCGGACTTGTTCAGGGTGTCGACGTACCGGTCGACGACCTCCCCGGGGGGCACCACGAGCGTGTCGGCGTCGGCCGGGACGACGGCGGAGCCGGCGTCGGGATGGGACATCGCCGGAGTCTCGATGCCGGGGAACAGCGTGACCCAGCCCCACATCTTGTACGGGTCGCGCGCCGTCGCCTGCTCGAGCACGAGCAGCAGGGGGAGGTTGGCGCCCTCCGGGACCTGGGTGATCACCACGGCGGGGCGCGGGAAGTCCTCCGCGGCCGGCACCGCGGCCACCTGCGGCATCGTGGTGAGGGCGTCCGGGGCCGAGTCACCGTCGGTCGCCGCGGCCAGCTTGTACTCGGCTGCACGCAGGTCGAGCGCGGGCCCGCCCACGCGGGGCTCGAGCAGCTCAGGGTCGCGTGCCTCGTCGGCCTCGGCGACGGTGGCCTGCACCTCCTCGAGCACCCGGGCGAGGCGGTCCTCGTCGAGCGCGGCCGGCGGCGTCTCGGCGACCGCCTCCGGCTGGGGCTGGGGCACCTCGGTGCTGCAGCCCGCCAGGAGGGCGAGCGAGAGGCCGGTGCCGGCGAGGGTGGCGCGGAAGCGGCCGGTACGGATGCTCATCGCTGCTCCTTCCCCTCGTCGGTGCGGTCCCTGCCGCGGCCGAACCCCCACATCGAGCGCCAGCCCTGCCCGGACCGGTCCTCGTCGTGAAGCTCCCGCGCCGGCGGCTCGTCAGCGCCAGGTTCGGCCGCCGGCGCGTCGGCCGGGGCCTCACGGCCAGGCTCGGCCGCCGGCGCCTCGGGCGACACCTCACTCGCGCGCTCGGCAACGTGGTCGTCGGACCGCACGGTGGGCAGGACGGCCGTCGGGTCGTCGGCGGTCTCCCCCTCGGTCCAGCCGGCACCCTCGGGGACGTGCATCTCCCGGGCGGCCGCATTCTCGAACCCCTCGGCGGGCTCGCGCTCCGCCCGCAGGGTGGCGGCGTGCTCCGACGCCGGCACGACCGCAGCTCCGCGTGCGACGCCGGACGCCGCGACGGCGTTCTCGGGGCCGGGCGCCGCGGCCGTGGTCGGCTCCTCAGGGCCGAGTGCTGTCGCGTGGGCAGCCGTCGGCTCCTCGGGGCCGACAGCTGGCGCGTGGGCAGCCGTCGGCTCCTCGGGGCCGACAACTGGCGCGTGGGCCGCCGTCGGCTCCTCGCCCGCGGGCCCCGTGGGCCGCTCCTCGGTGGCCCTGCCGGCCCGCAGCTCGGCGGAACGGGTGGACGCCGGCACGATGCCCGCTCCGCGGGCGGTCCCTGCGTCGTCGAGGGCGCGCGCCGCGGCCGTCACGGGGATCTCGCCGGTGGTTGTCACCACGGGGATCTCACCGGTCCGGCCGCGTCCGCGGCGGGCCGCCGCACGCTCGCGCTCCCGCAGCTCCCGGCGGGTCAGCACGGCGGTGGCTCCCGTGGTCGCGGGCAGCACCGCGGTCTCCTCGGTGTCGCGCACACCGACGGGCGCCGGGGTCCCGCGACGACGGCGCTCCCTGCCGGCGAGGCTGTCGAGCACCAGGAGCGCGATGCCGGCGATCAGCAGCAGGCCGCCCAGAAGGAGCCCGGGCACGAGCCACGGGGTGTCGACCTCGACCAGCCACGTCAGCGTGACCTCCGGCGCGGGCGCGGTGCCGTCGGTCGCTGCCAGCAGGCTCCACCGGCCCTCGCGGTCCTCCCACTCGATCTGGGCGCTGCCGGTGCCCGTCTGCTCGACGACCCAGAGGTCGGAGCCGGCGGGGTCGGGCAGCGCGGCGGGCTCGGCCGGCGCCTCGGTCGCGCCCTCGGTCGCCTCAGTCGCTTCCTCCGTCGCCTCGGTCGCGCCCTCAGTCGCTTCCTCCGTCGCCCCGGCCGTGCCCTCTGCCGAGGTGACCTCCAGCTGCTCCCAGCTGGCGAGTCCCGTGATCCTGGTGTGCGCGGCGTCTCCGACCCACGCGTCGACGTCGGCCGTGCGGGCGACCGCGAGGACCACCGGCTCGTCGCCGCCCGCCGTGGCCTCGATCGTGACGTCCGGGGCGACAGCGTCGAGAACGCCGGCGTCCGACACCACGACGGGCGTGTCCGGGCGTGCCGGCAGGGAGAGCGTTGCGATGTCCGTCGGCCGCCACACCGTCGCGGAGGCGATCGCGGCCAGAACGGCGATCGCACCCAGGACGATGAGCGCGACGGAGATGGTCCGTCGAGTCACGAGGGTGGTCTTCCTCCCGTCAGGATGCCGGGGCGGCATCGTCAGCTGGCCAGAATACGGCGCACCCACCCCCGACGCCCACGCAGGTGCTGTGGGTCACAATGCCATCCCGCCGGGGGCCGTGCACCGGCTCGGGCTCCCGGGGCCGCGCGCCCCGCCCGCGGTCGACCGGTTTCACCCGGTTCACCCGGACCACGCCGAGCCTCCTCCCCCGGCCCCGGGCTACCGTGGACGGCGGCACCGGTGACGAGGGAGAGGGCGGCAGCATGCAGGAGGCCCGGACGAACGAGGACCGGCCGGCGTTCCCGGTCGTCATGCGCGGGTACGACCGCGCCCAGGTGGACCAGCGGCTGCACGTCCTGGAGTCGGCGCTCGCCGAGGCCCGCCGGGAGGTCGCCACGCTCGACTCCCGTCTGCTGAAGATCTCCGGCGAGCTCTCCGAGGCCCAGCAGCGGCTGAAGGAGACCGAACGCCCCACCTACGCCGGGCTGGGCTCACGGGTCGAGCAGCTGCTGCGGTCCGCGGAGGAGCAGGCGCTCGACGTGGTCACCCGGGCCAACACCGACGCCGAGCGCACCCTCACCCGGTCCGCCCAGGCGGCTCGCGCGCTCACCGAGCGCGCGGAGCAGGAGTCGGCCGCGATGCTCGCCGACGCGCGCCGCGAGGCGGACCAGCTCGCCGCCGGCTCGAGCGCGACGGCGCAGACCACGGTGGACAACGCCCGCCGCCGCGCCGAGGAGCTGGTGGGTGCCGCACAGCGGGAGGTGGCACGTCTCAAGGCTGCGGTCGACGCCGAGGTCGAGGAACGGCGCGCGGGGCTCGACCGCGAGCTGGGGCTGAAGCAGGCGCTCGCCGAGAAGGAGGTCGCCGAGCTGCGCGCCCGGGCTCAGACGGAGACCGCACAGCTGCGCGCGGCCACGGAGCAGGAGGCCACCGACGTGCACAACGCGGCCGTGGCTCGCGCGGCCGCGGTCGTCGGCGACGCCGAGGCGCGGGCCGCGGACGCGGAGCGGCGCCTCGCCGAGGCGCTCGACCGCACGGAGCGCGCGCTGACGGAGGCCGATGCCGCGGCCCGAACCCGGCTAACCGAGGCCGACGCCGAGGCGACCCGGACGCTGGCCGACGCCCGCGCGGAGGCACGCCGCCTCCGCGACGAGGCGGAGGAGGCGGCCGAGGCGGCCCGGACCACGGCCCAGAGGCAGGTGGAGGAGCTCACCCGGCAGCGCGAGTCGATCGCGGTCTACATCGAGGAGATGAGGGGCCTGCTCGCGGTGCGCGAGCCGGAGGCCGCCCCACCGCCGCCCGGACGGGCGCCGGCCTCCCAGGCGCCCGCGGGATCGCCGACGCCCGCGCCACCGGCGGGGACCCCCGCCCCGCAGACGACGTCCGCGGAGCCGCCGCGGGGGACGCCGCCCGCGCCGGCGCCCCCCGCACAGGCACCGCGCACCAAGACGCCGCCGCCGTCACCCCGCGCGAAGAGGCCTCCCGCGCGGGGCTAGACCCCCTGCGGCGGTGGCTCGACGCCCGCGGCGGAGGTCGGGGAGTGCACGGAGGTCACGGATGCTCCAGGGTCGGGGAGTGCGCGGAGGTCACGGATGCTGCGGGGTCGGGGAGTGCGCGGAGGTCACGGATGCTCCGGAGGGTCGTGGAGTCAGCGGAGCATCCGTACCTCGGTGAGCGCGCCGCCCGCCGCCACGGCCCGCCGCTCGCCGTCGAGCTCGAAGCCGTGGTGGCGGTAGAACCCCTGGGCACGCGTGTTCCCCTCCTCCACCCACAGCTGGCACGGTGCGTCCCCGATCGCGAGCTGGAGCAGGTGGGTGCCGGTCCGGCGCCCCTGCTCCTCGGCCACGACGTAGAGCAGCCGAAGCTCGAGCGGACGGACGTGACCCGCACCGGGGGCGACCGCCTGCGCGAACCCGACCGCCTCGCCGTCGCGCTGCGCCAGCCAGGTCGTCGGCCCGTTCGGGTCCGAGAGCGCACGTTCCCACTCGCCCGGCCCCTCGGCCGCCCTCTCGGCGTACACGTCCTCGGGCACCTTGACGTCGTACGTCTCGTGCCAGCACCTCAGGTGCACGGCCGCGATCGCCGGCGCGTCGAGCACGTTGGCGGGACGGATACGGGCGGAGGGGAGCTTGCTCGGCATGGGGCCCAGGGTAGGCCGCCACGGGCGGGCGTCCCACCGCGGTGCCGGCCCTACGGTGGGGGGATGGACGAGTGGGGGCGACGGCGCCGCGAGGCCGCCGAGGATCGGGCCGAGATGCTGGAGCGGCGCCGACGCGCCGAAAACGCCCGGGCCGCCGGGATGCTCCGGGCGTTCGCGGCCGCGGCCGCCCGGGCCGGGCTGGCGCCCGAGCGGCTCCGGGTCCAGGGCTACGACGGCCGGGGCACCGCCCGTACCCCGCTCACCGGCTGGTACCTGCGCGGCGACCGCACCGTCGCCGTCGGGACGGACGGCCGGTTCTACGTGCTCACCGCACGCCTCACGGCGCTGGACCGCCTCCGGGGCACGACCGTGCCGCCGTCGGACCCGCCGCTCGTCATCGGGGCGGGCGGCAAGGACGGCGACTCGCTCGCCCTGCCGGCCGCGCTGACCCGCCTGCTGCCGGGCTGGGACGGCTGAACCTCAGGGACGCCGGCACCGCTCGTGCAGACGGCGAAGTGCGGCGGCGACCTCGTGCGGCTGCTCCACCGCGCTGAGGTGCCCTGCGCGCGGCACGACGACGAGCTCGACGTCCCGCAACGCCGCAGCCATGGCCTCGGCGTCCTCCTGCGTGCTCTGGGCGTCCTCGGCGCCGCGGAGCACAAGGGCCGGCACGTCGAGCCGTTCGAGGGCGGCCAGCCGGTCCGGGCGCGTCGCCATGGCCCGCTGGGCCCAGGCGATGCCCGACGGCGGGGCCCCCGCCAGCCAGCCGCGCACCTTCTCCACGACGTCGGGGCGCTCCGCGTGCGACGTGCCGCCAAGCACCTGGTCGATCATCGGCGCGACGGCACGGGCCCCCATGGAGCCTGCGGCCTGCTCGGCGACGTGGGTGCGATGGGCGCGCACCGTGTCGGTGTCCGCGGCCGCCCGGGTGTCCAGGAGCCCGATCCCGGCGAGCAGCTCGGGGTGCCGCTCGGCGAGCGCGAGGGCGGCATACCCGCCCATCGACAGCCCCGCGACCACCGCGCGGTCCACCCCGGCGTCCCGCAGCGTCAGCGCCACGGCGTCCGCGTACGAGGACAGGGACGGCTTCAGGGGCCGGTTCAGGGCCTCGGCGAGCTCACGCGGCGAGGGTGAGTCGCCGAAACCTGCGGCGTCCAGGGTGATGACGGGCAGGTCGCCGAGATCGGCGACCACGTCGTCCCACATGCGTCGGTCGAGGGGGAAGGCGTGCAGGAGGACGAGGGGCATCGGGTCGTCGGGGCCGTGTCGCGTCAGCGACAGCCGTGCGCTCATGCCTGGAGCATGTCATGCGGGCCGGACCTCCGCAGGCCGCATCGGTCCGAATGTGTCCCTGCGCCCTCAGCGCGCCGGCCGCCGCCGGTCCCGCGCCCGCCAGCAGGCCGTGTGCCAGTGCCGCCGGTCGTCCAGCGCGGCCTGGGCGCCGAGGAGATGCTCCGTGCGCCAGGCGACCACGTGCGGGGTGCCGGGCGGGATCAGCTGGTCGCACCCGGGGCAGCGGTACGCCTTGTCCGACCCGCGGACCGTGCGGACCGTGTAGTCCTCGCCGTCCGGCCCACGCTGCGTCTGCGGGACGCCGAGCAGCCTCTCCGGGTCGAGGGGCACGTGCCCCTCGCCGTACGGGCGGCGACGGGAGCGGCGGGAGGACGGCACCCCTGGATTGTCTCAGGCGTGCGGGGGCTCAGGCGTCGGGGCGCTCAGGCGTCGGGGCGCTCAGGCGTCGGACCGGCCGGCCGTGGGCGCCAGGCCGGCGGGCTCGCCGTCGGGCAGCTCGGGCAGCTCGCCGGTGGCCGCGACCCGGGCGTACCAGCGTGCCGAGTCCTTCGGCGTGCGCACCTGGGTGTCGTAGTCGACCCGGACGATCCCGAACCGCTTGGCGTACCCGAAGGCCCACTCGAAGTTGTCCAGCAGCGACCACACGAAGTAGCCCCGCACGTCGGCGCCGTCCTCGACGGCCCGGGCCACGGCGTCGAGGTGACGGTGCAGGTAGTCGGTCCGGGCGGCGTCGTGGACCTGCCCGTCGTCGGTGACCACGTCGGGGAACGCGGCGCCGTTCTCGGTGACCATCAGGGGCAGGCCCTCGTGGGCGTTGTCGAGCGCGGTGAGGAGCTCGTAGAGGCCGTCGGGCTCGATGTTCCACCCCATGTCGGTGAGCGGGCCGGCGGGGTCGAGGAACTCGACCCGGTCGAGCCCCACCCAGGGGCTCGCCGCCCCCGCACCGTGGCCGCCCGTGCCGCCCGCCGGCTCCCCGGCCTCGCGCCGGCGCACGTAGTTCGTCGAGTAGTAGTTGACCCCGAGCACGTCGAGGCGCTGACGGATCAGCGCCAGGTCCCCGGGCCGGACGAAGGACCAGTCGGTCACGTGCGCGGTCAGCTGCCGCAGCTCGACGGGATAGGTGCCCTCGAGCAGCGGGCCGAGGAAGATGTGGTTGCCGACGAGGTCCACCTCGTGCGCGGCCTCGAGGTCCGCCGGCCGCTCGGGGTCGGCGGGTCGGGTGACGTGGAGGTTCAGCGTGATCGACACGTTCGTCTCCTCGCCGAGCTCGTCGCGGATCGCCGTCGCGGCCAGCCCGTGCGCGAGGTTGAGGTGGTGCGCGGCGGCGAGCGCCGCGGCCGGCTCCGTGCGGCCGGGCGCGTGCACCCCGGAGGCGTACCCGAGGTAGGCCGAGCACCACGGCTCGTTGAGCGTGGTCCACACCTCGACCCGGTCCCCGAGCTCGCGGGCGACGGCGCGGGCGTAGTCCGCGAAGGCGTACGCGGTCTCACGGCTGGCCCAGCCGCCCGCGTCCTCGAGCTCCTGCGGCAGGTCCCAGTGGTAGAGCGTGACCACCGGGTTGATCCCGGCGTCGAGCAGCGCGTCGACGAGGTCGCGGTAGAACGCGACCCCCTCGGGGTTGAGGTCCCCGCGGCCGCCCGGCTGCACCCGGGGCCACGAGATCGAGAACCGGTAGGCGTCCAGCCCGAGCTCGGACATCAGCGCGACGTCCTCGCGCCAGCGGTGGTAGTGGTCCGCGGCGACGTCGCCGGTGTCGCCGCCGAGCGTCCGGCCCGGCGTGCGGGAGAACGTGTCCCAGATCGACGGCCCGCGGCCGCCCTCCGAGACCCCTCCCTCGATCTGGTACGCCGCGGTGGCGGCGCCCCACACGAAGGACTCGGGGAAGTGGCGGGCGCTCATGCGGTGACCTCCTGGCCGTGGCGGACGACGCGGACCGGACGCAGCTGGGCGTCCGTAACGACGAGGTCGGCGCGGCGGCCGGCCTCGAGGGCGCCAACGCCGTCGTCGCCGAGGACGCGGGCCGGGCCGGTGGACGCCATGTAGACGGCGTCGACGAGGGGGACGCCGCCGGCCACGGTGGTCCGGACGACGTCGAGCAGGTGGGCCGTGCCGCCGGCGATCGACCCGCCGCCGGACAGCCGGGCCACTCCCCCGGCGACCGTCACGTCCTGGGAGCCGAGCCGGTAGGCGCCGTCGGGCATGCCGGCGGCCGCCATGGCGTCGGTGACCAGCACCACGCTGTCCCGGCCGACGAGCTCGTAGACCTCGCGGACCAGCTCGGGGTGCAGGTGGGTACCGTCGGCGATCAGCTCGACGACGGCGTCGCCCCGGCGGGCGGCGGCCAGGAACTCCCCGATCGGGCCGGGGTCGCGGTGGTGCAGCGGGTGCATGCCGTTGAACAGGTGCGTGACGGTGGCCCGTGCGGAGCGTGCGCCGTCGGCCGCGGCGAGCAGCGTCGCTCCTGCCTCCAGGGCCGCGCGGGTGTCCCCGGGGCCGGCGTCGGTGTGTCCCCAGGACGGCAGGGCGCCGCCGGCGACGAGGGCAGCGGCGACGCCGTCCCGGTTCCCGGCGTGCTCCGGCGCGACGGTCATGGTGACCACGTGCCCGCCACCCAGCTCGAGCAGGTCGGTCGTGAGCGCCGGGTCGGGCTCGATGATGAGCGCCGGGTCCTGCGCGCCGCAGCGCACGACGGAGAGGAAGGGGCCCTCGAGGTGCACGCCCGCGATCTCCCCCGCGTCGGCGAGGCCGGCGAGGAGGGCCACCCGGCTCCGCAGCGTGCCGGGCGCGGCCGTCACGAGGGAGGCGACGAGGGAGGTCGTGCCGTGCCGCCGGTGCTCGTGGACGGCGCGCAGCACGTCCTCGGCGGTCTCGGCGTCCGGGAAGGAGGCGCCGCCGCCGCCGTGGCAGTGCAGGTCGACCAGGCCGGGCAGGACGAGGCGGCCGTCGTCGTCGGGAGGGCCGGACGGCGGTGCGCCGGGCGCCTCGACGGCGGGCCCGACCCAGCGGATCGAGGCCCCCTCGAGGACGACTGCGCCGTCGTCGATCACGCCCTGCGGCGTGACCACCCGGCCCCGCACCACCGACTCGCTCGTCATGCCCCCATCCAACACCTCGGGGGCCGTCGGCCCCGAATCGGGCCGGCGAGGCTCAGAAAAGGCGCGAGTCGACGTCGTCGAGCCCGCGCATCGCGTCGTAGTCGAGGACGACGCAGCGGATGTCGCGGTCCGTGGCCAGCACCCGTGCCTGCGGCTTGATCTCCTGCGCCGCGAACACGCCGCGCACGGGGGCGAGGAGCGGGTCCCGGTTGAGCAGCTCGAGGTAGCGGGTCAGCTGCTCCACGCCGTCGATGTCCCCGCGGCGCTTGATCTCCACCGCCACCGACACTCCGGAGGGGTCCTTCGCCATGATGTCCACCGGCCCGATCGCCGTCGGGAACTCGCGCCGCACGAGCTGGTGCCCGGGGCCGAGGAGGTCGATCTGCTCGGCGAGCAGCTTCTGCAGGTGCGCCTCCACGCCGTCCTTGACGAGCCCGGGGTCGACGCCGAGCTCGACGGAGTGGTCCGCGACGATCTCGAAGATGCGCACCACGAGGCGGTCGTCGCTCTTCGCGTTCTGGACCGTCCACACCTCCCGCACGCCCTGGTCCGCCTCCGGGTCCTCGGGCTCGGTGACGACGAGCTTGCACGGCGGGCTCATCCAGTTCAGCGGCTTGTAGGAGCCGCCGTCCGAGTGCACCAGGACCGACCCGTCGGCCTTGACCATGAGGAGGCGGGTGGCCAGGGGCAGGTGGGCGTCGAGGCGCCCGGAGTAGTCCACGGAGCAGCTGGCGATGACGACGCGCAAGGGCTCTGCCTTCCTGGTTCGGGATCGGTGTCGGTGACGGGGGGTTCCGCGGGCGACCCCGGGACCTCAGACGAGCGGCTCCCCGCGGGGCGGGGCCGACTCCAGCCAGCTCACCAGGCCGGCGAGGGACGAGCGGCGCATGGCGAGGTCGACCTCCTCGCCGTGGGCGCAGCACCGGACCTCGGTGACCTGGTCACGGCCGCCGGCGGCCCGGTGCGTGCGGGCGAGGACCTCGAGGTGCTCGCGCTCGAACGTGCGGCTGGGACGCAGGGACAGCGAGACGAGCCGGTACCAGTCCACCCGTCCCACGCCGAAGACGGCGATGCCGCTCGTCCAGTCGCGCCGCCCGACCGGCCGCAGCGCGCACTCGAACGACCCGATGCGGCGCCCCAGCCGGCGCACGCGCACCGCGAAGAGCACCAGCACCACGAGCGCGACGAGGGCGAGGACCACCAAGGCAGCCCCGGCCGTCCCCGCCCACGTCAATGCGGCCTACCGGTCGCTCTCGGTACCCGTGCGGGCCGGCTCGAGCACGACGGTCACGGCATCCTCGTCCACGGAGACGAACCCGCCCGAGTACACCTCGATCTCGACGACGGAGCCGCTCGTGGGCGTGATGCGCACCTTGCCGGGGCGCAGCACGGCGAGCACCGGCTGGCGACCCGGGAGGATCCCCAGGTCGCCGTTGGCGGCGGGGACGACCACGCTGGTCGACTCGCCGCTCCACAGCGCGGCGGTCGTCGAGACGACGTCCACATTCATCGCCACAGTGGCGACCTCCTCGTAGGTGGTGAGCGTCAGCGCAGCTCGGACTGGATCTTCGACCAGGCGCGCTCGAGGTCCTCGAGGCCGCCGATGTTGAAGAAGGCCTGCTCCGGGACGTGGTCGAACTCGCCGTCGGCGATCTTCTTGAACGCCTCGACGGTCTCGCTCACCGGCACGGTCGAGCCCGACACGCCGGTGAACTTCTCCGCCATGTAGGTGTTCTGCGAGAGGAACTGCTCGATGCGCCGTGCCCGCGCGACGGTGACCTTGTCCTCCTCCGACAGCTCGTCGACACCGAGGATGGCGATGATGTCCTGCAGCTCCTTGTTCTTCTGCAGGATCGACTTCACGCGGGTCGCCACGTCGTAGTGCTCCTGGCCCACGTACTGCGGGTCGAGGATGCGCGAGGTGGAGGCCAGCGGGTCCACCGCGGGGTAGAGACCGCGCGAGGCGATGTCACGCGAGAGCTCGGTCGTGGCGTCCAGGTGCGCGAACGTCGTGGCCGGCGCCGGGTCCGTGTAGTCGTCGGCGGGCACGTAGATCGCCTGGAGCGACGTGATGGAGTGGCCCCGCACGGAGGTGATGCGCTCCTGCAGCTGGCCCATCTCGTCGGCGAGGTTCGGCTGGTAGCCCACCGCGGAGGGCATGCGCCCCAGCAGCGTGGAGACCTCGGAACCGGCCTGGGTGAAGCGGAAGATGTTGTCGATGAACAGCAGCACGTCCTGCTTCTGCACGTCGCGGAAGTACTCCGCCATCGTCAGCGCGGACAGCGCCACGCGCAGACGCACGCCCGGCGGCTCGTCCATCTGGCCGAAGACCAGCGCGGTCTTGTCGAAGACGCCGGCCTCCTCCATCTCGACGATGAGGTCGTTGCCCTCACGGGTGCGCTCGCCGACGCCGGCGAACACGGACACACCGCCGTGGTCCTGCGCCACGCGCTGGATCATCTCCTGGATGAGGACCGTCTTGCCGACGCCCGCACCGCCGAAGAGGCCGATCTTCCCGCCCTGGACGTACGGGGTCAGAAGGTCGATGACCTTGATGCCGGTCTCGAACATCGTGGTCCGCGACTCGAGCTGGTCGAAGTTCGGCGGCTCGCGGTGGATGGGCCAGCGCTCGGTGATCTCGAGCTGCTCGCCCTCCTTGAGGTTGAGGACCTCGCCGGTCACGTTGAACACGTGCCCCTTGGTGACGTCACCGACCGGCACGGAGATCGGGGAGCCGGTGTCGACCACCTTCGCGCCGCGGACCAGGCCGTCGGTCGGCTTGAGCGCGATGGCGCGGACGAGGTTGTCCCCCAGGTGCTGCGCGACCTCGAGCGTCATGGTGGAGGAGCCGCCCGCCTCGTCGCCGAGGGAGACCTCGGTGGTGAGGGCGTTGTACATGTTCGGGATGGAGTCCGCCGGGAACTCGATGTCCACGACGGGGCCGGTCACGCGGGAGATCCGGCCGGTGCTGGACCCGCCGGTCCTCGCCGATTCGGTGGCAGTGGCAGTCATTTCTTCGTTCCTTCGCTTGTCCCCGGTCGGGTGGATGGGCTCACCGGCTCGACGCGAGCGCGTCGGCACCGGAGACGATCTCAGTGATCTCAGAGGTGATGTCGGCCTGGCGGGCCGTGTTCGCGAGCCGTGTGTAGTCGCGGATGAGGTCCTCGGCGTTGTCCGTGGCCGTGTGCATCGCCTGCTGACGCGCCGCGAGCTCCGAGGCGGCCGCCTGCAGCAGCTGGGCGTGGATGCGCCGGCGCACGTACATCGGCAGCAGCGCGTCGAGCACCTCGTCGGGGCTCGGCTCGAACTCGTACAGGGGCAGCGGCTGCTGCCCGGCGGGCGTGACGCCCTCGACGACCTCGAGCGGCAGCATCCGGCGCACCTCCGGCACCTGGGACACCATCGAGACGAACCGGGTGAACACCACGTGCACCTCGCTGACCCCGCCCTCCTCCGCGGGGGCGAGGAAGGCGCTCAGCAGCGAGTCCGCGATCTCGCCCGCCCGCTCCGCCGTCGGGGAGTCGGAGCCGCCGGTCCAGGACCGGACGACCTCGCGACCACGGAACCGGAAGTACCCCTCGCCGCGGCGACCGGTGACGTAGAGCACCGGCTCCTTGCCCTTCGCCTCGAGCTCCTCGAGGAGTCGCTCGGTGGCGCGCAGCACCGTGGCGGAGTACGCCCCGGCCATGCCGCGGTCGGACGTCACGACCAGCACCGCGACGCGCTTGGTGTCGGCGCGTCCGGAGATGAGCGGGTGGTCCAGGTTCGCGTGCGCCGAGACGGCGGAGACCGCCCGGATCAGCGCGCGCGTGTACGGGTCCGCGCCCTGGGCCGCCTTCCGGGCCCGGCTGATGCGGGAGGCCGCGATCAGCTCCATGGCCCGGAACATCTTCTTCAGGGTCTGGGTGGCCCTGATCTTCTGCTTGTAGACCCTCTGCTCGCCCGCCACGTCAGCCTCGCTTCGCGCTGACGATCTGCTCCTGCGAACGCTCCGCCTCGACCTCGTCCACGTCCAGCTCGGGCTCGGCGCCCAGCGGGTTGCCCTCGGCGTCGAGGAAGCCCTTGCGGAACTCCTCGATCCCGGAGCGCAGCGCGTCCTCGGTGTCGGACTCGAGCTTGCCGGACTCGGCGATGGTGGTCAGCACGGCGGTGTTGCGGCGCAAATGGTCGAGCAGCTCCGACTCGAACCGGGAGATGTCCTGGACGTCGACGTCGTCGAGGTAGCCGTTGGTGCCGGCCCAGATCGAGGCGACCTGGTCCTCCACGGGGTACGGGGTGTACTGGGGCTGCTTGAGCAGCTCCATGAGGCGCTCGCCGCGGGTGAGCTGCGCACGCGTCGTCGGGTCCAGGTCGGAGGCGAACATCGCGAACGCCGCCATGGACCGGTACTGGGCGAGGGTGATCTTCAGCGTGCCGGAGACCTTCTTCATCGCCTTGATCTGGGCGTCACCGCCGACGCGCGAGACGGAGATGCCGACGTCGACGGCGGGGCGCTGGTTGGCGTTGAACAGGTCCGACTGGAGGAAGATCTGGCCGTCGGTGATGGAGATGACGTTGGTCGGGATGTAGGCCGAGACGTCGTTCGCCTTGGTCTCGATCAGCGGCAGCCCGGTCATGGACCCGGCGCCCAGCTCGTCCGAGAGCTTCGCGCAGCGCTCGAGCAGGCGGGAGTGCAGGTAGAACACGTCACCCGGGTACGCCTCGCGGCCCGGCGGGCGGCGCAGCAGCAGGGAGACGGCGCGGTAGGCCTCGGCCTGCTTGGACAGGTCGTCGAAGACGATGAGGACGTGCTTGCCCTGGTACATCCAGTGCTGGCCGATGGCCGAGCCGGTGTACGGCGCGATGTACTTGAAGCCGGCCGGGTCGGAGGCGGGGGCGGCGACGATCGTCGTGTACTCCAGGGCGCCGGCACGCTCGAGGGTGCCGCGCACGGAGGCGATGGTCGAGCCCTTCTGGCCGACGGCGACGTAGATGCAGCGCACCTGCTTCGCCGGGTCGCCGGAGTCCCAGTTGGCCTTCTGGTTGAGGATCGCGTCGATGGCCAGGGCGGTCTTGCCGGTCTGGCGGTCACCGATGATCAGCTGACGCTGCCCGCGCCCGATCGGGATCATCGAGTCGATCGCCTTGAGGCCGGTCTGCAGCGGCTCGTGCACCGACTTGCGGGCCATGACGCCGGGCGCCTGGAGCTCGAGGGCGCGGCGGCCCTCGACGCCGCCGATCTCGCCCAGGCCGTCCAGCGGCTGGCCGAGGGGGTCGACCACGCGGCCGAGGTAGCCCTCGCCCACCGGCACGGAGAGCACCTCGCCCGTGCGGCGCACCTCCTGGCCCTCCTCGATGCCGGTGAAGTCACCGAGGATGACGACGCCGATCTCGCGGACGTCGAGGTTCATCGCCAGGCCGAGCGTGCCGTCCTGGAAGCGCAGCAGCTCGTTGGCCATCGCACCGGGCAGGCCCTCGACCTGCGCGATGCCGTCGGCCGTCAGCGTGACGTGGCCGACCTCTTCGCTCACCGCCTGGGTGGGTTCGTAGGAACTCACGAAGCTGTCCAGCGCAGCCCGGATCTCCTCGGGCCGGATCGTCAGCTCAGCCATCTGCTCTTCCTTCGTTCTGTGTGACCGCTGGGGCGCGGTCGGTGCTACATGTCAGTTCGTATCGGTGGGCGGTCAGCCCGCGAGCCGTCGCCGGGCGTCCGCCAGGCGCGAGGCCAGGGTGGCGTCGACGACCTCGTCGCCGACCTGGATGCGCAGGCCGCCGACCACGTCCGGGTCGAGCGCCACGTGCACCTGCACGGCCCGGCCGTGCTGCCTCTCCAGGATGCGCGTCAGCCGCTCGATCTGCGACCCCGTCAGGGGGACCGCGGAGGTGACCGAGGCGACCAGTCGCTCACGGCGCGCCGCCGCCTGGTCCGCCACCGCGCGCAGCAGCGCCGGCAGCGTGTGCCCGCGCGGGTGCGCGGCGGCCCGGACCGCCAGCGCGGCCGTCTCGGGCGCGACCTTGCCGGCCAGCACCCGCTCCATCAGCTCGCCGCGACGCTCCGGAGCGGTGTCGTGGTCCGTGAGCGCGAGCCGCAGCTCGCGCTGGTCCACGAGGATGCGCTCGAGGCGGTAGGTCTCCGCCTCGACCTGCTCGATGCGGCCCGCCTGCTCGGCCGCGGCCAGGATCGAGTCCGCAGCCAGGATCTCGACGGCGTCGGCGAGGTCGCGCGGCTCCGACCAGCGCTCGCGCACCAGCCCGGAGACGAGGTCCACGACCTCGGCGTCGACCTTGCCCGTCAGCACGTCCCGGGTGAGACCGGCGCGGTCCTCGCCGGCCCGGGACGGCTCGGTGAGGGCACGGCGCAGCGCCACGGAGCCGTCGAGCACGTCGACGACGCCGAAGAGCTGGTCACCGAGGGTGTGCGCACGCGCGCCGACCTGGCGCAGCACCGGCTCCCACCGCTCCCGCGCCTGCTCGAGCGCTGCCTGGCTGCTCGCCCGCATCACGCCTCCCGGTCGGCCGCGGCTGCCCGGTCGGCCGGCTGCGCCTCGAGCTCGTCGAGGAACCGGTCGATCACACGGGACTGCAGGGCGTGGTCGCTGACCGACTCACCGACGATGCGCGAGGCGAGCTCGGTGGCGAGCAGCCCCACGTCGGTGCGCAGCGAGATCTGGGCGGCCTGACGGTCGGCCTCGATCTGACGCGCGGCGTTCTCGGTGACACGGTCGGCCTCGACCTGAGCCTTGTTCCGGGCCTCGGCCACGATCGCCTTGCCCTCCTCCTGCGCCTTCTCCCGCACCTCGGCGGCGTCACGCCGCGCCTGGGCGAGCTCCGCGGCGATCCGCTCCTCGGCGTCCGCCGCGGCCTGCTGGGCGCGCTCGGCCTGCTGCAGACCGGTCTCGATCTTCTCCGCGCGCTCGTCGAGCATCGAGGTCAGACGCGGCACGGCGTACTTGACCAGGAAGAAGGCGATGATCGCGAGGCAGACCAGCGACCAGATGATGTCGTAGTCGGCGGGCAGGAGCGGGTTCTGCGTCACCTCCGCCCGCACGAGGGCCGTGGGCTGCATCAGAACACGAAGCCTGCGGCGAGGCCGATCAGACCGAGGGCCTCGACCAGGGCCATACCGATGAACATGTTGATGCGGAGCGGGCCGGCCAGCTCGGGCTGGCGCGCCACGGCCTCCTGCGTCTTGCCGACCAGGATGCCCATGCCGATACCGGGGCCGATGGTGGCGAGACCGTAGCCGATGGTCGCGATGTCTCCGGTGATCTCCATGCGGAGGTCTTCCTTCCTGTGTGGCGTGTCCGGGATGGTCCCGGCACGTCGTTGGTGTTGTCCGGCGGTGGGCGCTTGGGGCCCGGCCGCCGGCTTCGTGAACTAGTGGGACTCGACGGACAGCTGGATGTAGACCGCGGTGAGCACGGTGAAGACGTACGCCTGGAGGACCGCCACGAAGATCTCGAAGAGCGTGAACGCGAAGCCGGCGGCAAGGGTGCCCAGGCCGGCGATCGTCAGCCCGGCGCTGCTCGCCTCGAAGAAGAGGTAGTTCGTCGCCCCGAAGCAGAGCACGAGCAGCAGGTGCCCGGCGAGCATGTTGGCCAGGAGACGGACGGTGAGCGTGGCGGGCCGGATGATGAACGTCGAGAGGAACTCGATCGGCGTCAGGATGAGGTAGATCGGCCACGGCACGCCCGGCGGGAAGAGCTGGGACTTGAGGAAGTGTCCCCCGCCCTGGGCCCGGACACCGGCCACGATGAACGTGACGTAGGACAGCAGCGCGAACACCAGCGGCAGGCCCACGACGGACGAGCCGGCGATGTTCAGGAACGGGACGATGCCCGTGATGTTCATGAACAGCACGCCGAAGAAGATCACGACGAGCACCGGGGTGTACTTCCGCCCGATCTCACGTCCGAGCGACTCCTCGGCGATGCCCTTGCGCACGAAGTCGACAGCCATCTCGCCCATGGACTGCGCACGCCCGGGGACGAGCCGGACCTTGCGGGCGGCGAGCCAGAAGAACAGGACGAGCATCGCGGTGGCGATGAGCCGCACCAGCGTGATCCGGTTGAACTCGAAGATCGTCCCCTCGAAGAGGACGGCCGGCGGGAAGAAGTCCGCGAGCGTGGGGCCGTGGAACCCGCTGCCCTCCTCGGCGGCGAGCACGACGGCGGAGGTGCTGGACGACAGCAGCGATGCGGCAGACAGTGTGTCCCCCTAGTGGCTCGGGCCGGGCACGGGTGCGTCCCCCGGGCACGTCCGACGACGGACCGTGTGCTGGGAACGAGAACGAGCCTAACGCATCGGAAGGAGTGCTCCGGACACCGTCTCAGAGCCGCCGGACGCTCCGGCGGGCGGTCCTGGGGCGGCCGGCACCGGTCAGTCGCGCGCGCCGCTCTCCTCGGGGCCACGCTCGGGGCGGCCCGAGAGGTCGACGGTCGGCACGCGCGCACGCAGGACCGCCGCCATCTCGATGCCCAGCGAGCCGACGATGGCCAGCACGAGGACGAGGAAGAAGACGCCCGGCGAGTAGAAGTCCCTCCCGCGCACCAGCAGGAGGACGACGAAGAGGACGACCATCTTGACGATCCACCCGCCCACGCCCGCCGCGGTGGCGACCGGCAGCGGCTTGTCGGCGGTGAGCATCATCGTCACCACGGTGCCGACCATGAAGAGCGCGGCGATGCCCGCCCCCATGAGCGCGCCCCATACGCCGGGCGTCCCCGCGACCAGGTAGCCGACGACGGAGCCGATCACCGCGAGGGCCGCCACCAGGATCCCGAGGCGGCGCAGGATCAGGGCGTACATGTTCCGGGCTGCCCGGTCGGTCTCGTTCGGGGTCTCGCTCATCCTCGGGGTTCCTCCTCGGTGCGCCGGTCGGTCCCGGACGGTGTCGTTGTGGCCGCGGTGGTAGGTGTCGCCGCCGACGTGGTGCGGCGCCACAGCGGCCGGGGCGACGGCGGGCCGCTCGTCGCGAGCGACGGGACCGCAGCCTGCGCCGTCGGGGCGGGTGCGACGGGCACCCCCGGCGTCGGAACCGCCGGGGCTGGAGCGTCCGCCGCCGGGGCAGACCCGGCGGGGGGCGCCGCCGTCGGGACCGGGGCCGCCGGGACCGCCACGTCGTCCCCCGACCGCCGTGACCGCCGGTCCCGCAGGCCGGGCAGCTGCGTCACCGTGACGGCGACGGCCACGGCCACGGCCGCGACCGTGCCGATGATCACCTGCCTGGGGCTGTAGACCGCGAGGGCCACGGCGCTGAAGGAGACGACCGCCGCCCACATGTACATGATCAGCACGGCCCGCCGGTGGCTGTGCCCGAGGTCGAGCAGCCGGTGGTGCAGGTGCATCCGGTCCGGGTGGAACGGCGAGTGCCCGGCACGCACGCGGCGCAGGACGGCCAGCGTCATGTCGAGCAACGGCACCAGCAGCACGGCGACGGGCAGCAGGATCGGCACGTAGGCCGGCAGCACCTGCGAGCTGCTCACCGTGGCCGGGTCGATCTGCCCGGTGACGACGATCGCCGCCGCCGCCACGGTGAGCCCGAGCAGCATGGCGCCGGAGTCCCCCATGAAGATCTTGGCGGGGTGGAAGTTGTGCGGCAGGAAGCCCACGCACACGCCCACCACGGCGGCGATGACGGCGGTCGCCAGGTTGGCGTAGTTGCCCGGCGAGGCGTCGCGCGTGAGCAGGTAGGTGTACACGAAGAAGGCGCCGGCGCCGATGGCGATCATCCCGGCGGCGAGGCCGTCGAGCCCGTCGACGAAGTTCACGGCGTTGATGGCGACGACGACCACGAGGATCGTCGCGAACAGCGAGAGCCGGGAGGAGCCGATCGTGAGCCCGAAGATCGGGAAGGTGATGAGCTGGACCCCCTGCCACGCCATGAGACCGGCGGCGAGGACCTGGCCGACGAGCTTGGTCATCCAGTCCAGGTCCCAGACGTCGTCCGCGACGCCGAGGAGGCAGACGAGCGTGGCGCCGCCGAGGATCGCCCACATCGTCGAGGTCTCGAAGAACACCTCGTGCAGGAACGGCACCTGGGAGCCGACGAGCAGGGCGGCCGCCAGCCCCACGAGCATCGCGACCCCGCCGAGCCGGGGGGTGGGGACGGTGTGCACGTCGCGGGCCCGGACCGGCGTCAGGGCGCGGGTCGCGAGGGCGACGCGGCGGACCAGCGGCGTGGCGAGGAAGGTGACCGCCGCCGCGGTCAGCAGGACGAGGAGGTAGACCCTCACGGCGGGCCGTCACCGTCCGGCGGCTCGGCGCCCTCCGGTCCGGCGCCGCTCGCCGCGTCGGGCCGGTCGAGGTCGTCCGCGGCCAGCTCGGGCGCGACGGCGGCCAGCTCCTCCCGGCTCAGGGCGCCCTGCCGCAGGATCGTCAGGCGCTCCGCCGTCGCGTCCACGATGGTCGAGGCCACCCCGCCGCCGGCGCGGCCGGCGTCGAGGTAGACGGCGACGTCGTCGCCGAAGTAGCCCACGGCCTGCGCGGCGGTGGTGGCGGCCGGCTGCCCGGTGAGGTTCGCGCTGGAGACGGCCAGCGGCCCGGTCCTCCGAAGGAGCGCCAGGGCGGTCTCGTCCGCGGGCATCCGCAGGGCGACGGTGCCGTCGGTGTCGCCGAGGTCCCAGGCCAGCGACGGCTGGGCGAGGCAGATGACCGTGAGCGGACCGGGCCAGAACGCCTTGACGAGGTCGCGGACCACGTCCGGGACCTCGGTGGCGAGCCCGTCGAGCGTGCCCACGTTGCCGACGAGCACCGGCGGCGGCTGCTGGCGGCCGCGCCCCTTCGCGGCGAGCAGCGCGGCGACGGCGCGGGGGTCGAACGCGTCCGCGGCGATGCCGTAGACGGTGTCGGTGGGGATCACGGCGAGGGCGCCGCGGCCGAGGGCGTTGACGGCCTCGTCCAGCCCTGCGCTGCGGCCCTCCGGGTCCTGGCAGTCGTACACACTCACGCGCACGAGTCTGTCACGGCGTCGGCGGCGGGCGTGACATCCTGTCCGGTGACATGAGCCCCACCGCCCGCCGACGCACCCGGTACCTCGTCCTCGCCGCGGCGGTGGTGGTCCAGCTCGTGGTCCTCTACGTCCCCCGCGTGCCCGAGGTCGGTGCGGTCGCCGTGCCGGGCGGGGACAAGATCGTCCACGCGACGGTGTTCGCGGCCGTCACCCTGGCCGGGCTCCGCGCCGGCCTCTCCCCCGCCGTCGTCGCCGTCTTCGGGGTGGCGCACGCGGGCGTCAGCGAGCTGCTGCAGCACACGGTGCTGCCGGCCCGCAGCGGGGACCCGTTCGACGTCCTCGCCGACCTGGCCGGCGTCGCCCTCGGCGCGCTGGCGGCATGGTGGCTGGCCGGGCGGGAGAGCCGTCCCGACGACGTCAGGGACGGCGCGCCCGGACGTAGCGGTCGCGGCCGGCCAGGTCCGTGGCGGTAGCGACGTCGACCAGCCCGGCGGCCGCGACGACGTCCCGGACGGCGGCCGACTGGACCTCGGCGTGCTCCATCACGAGCGTCCCGCCGGGCCGCAGCAGGCGCGCCGCGGTCGCGACGACGGCGCGGGGCACGTCGAGCCCGTCGGGGCCGCCCCCGTAGAGGGCCAGGTCCGGGTCGTGCTCGCGCACCTCGACGTCCACCGGCACCTGGTCGGGCGGGATGTACGGGGGGTTGGAGACGACCACGTCGACGGTGCCGTCGAGCTCGGGCAGCGCCGTCGCGGCGTCGCCGGCGACGAGCCGGACGTCCGGGGCGATCGCGTCGACGTTGCGCCGGGCGAGGGCCAGCGCGTCGGGCGAGAGCTCGACGGCGACCACCTGCGAGCCGGGGACCTCGGTGGCGACGGCGAGGGCGATGGCCCCCGAGCCGGTGCACAGGTCGACGACGACAGGCGCGCGGCCCCGCACCGACCGCGCCGCCTCGATCGCCGCGCCGGCGACGACCTCGGTCTCCGGGCGGACGACGAACGCCCCGGGCGCGGCCTCGAGCGTGAGGTGGCGGAAGGCCATGGTGCCGGTGAGGTGCTGGAGCGGTACGCGGCTGCTGCGGCCCCGCACCAGGTCCGCGTACCGGGCGAGCAGCTCGGGGGTGACGTCAGGGGCGAGCACCAGCGGGGCGCCGAGGAGGTGCTCGGCGAGGAGCCGGGCGTCCACCTCGGGCGACGGCACGCCCGCCTCGGCCAGGATCGCCGCGGCGCCGGCCACCGCCTGGCGCCACGTCGGGGCGGGCCGGGACGGTCCGCCGTCGCCACCGGTCGTGCTCACGCGCGGCCGGAGGCCGCGGCCGCGAGCCGGGCGGCCTCGTCCATCTCGACGGCGGAGGCGATCACCGGGCCGAGGTCGCCGTCGAGCACGTGGTCGAGGTTGTACGCCTTGTACCCGGTGCGGTGGTCCGCGATGCGGTTCTCGGGGTAGTTGTAGGTGCGGATGCGCTCGGAGCGGTCGACGGTGCGCACCTGGGAGCGGCGCTGCTCGGAGGCGGCCGCGTCGGCCTCCTCCTGGCGTGCGGCCAGCAGCCGCGCGCGCAGCACGCGCATGGCCTGCTCGCGGTTCTGCAGCTGGGACTTCTCGTTCTGCATCGACACCACGATGCCGGTGGGCACGTGGGTGATCCGCACGGCGGAGTCGGTGGTGTTCACGGACTGCCCGCCGGGACCGGAGGAGCGGTAGACGTCGATGCGCAGGTCGTTCGCGTCGATCTCGACCTCGCCCGGGTCGTCCACCTCCGGCAGCACGAGGACGCCCGCCGCGGAGGTGTGGATGCGGCCCTGCGACTCGGTGACGGGCACCCGCTGCACGCGGTGCACCCCGCCCTCGTACTTCAGGTGCGCCCACACGCCCTCGGAGGGGTCCTGCGGGACGCCCTTGGCCTTGATGGCGACCGAGACGTCCTTGTAGCCGCCGAGGTCGGACTCGGTGGCGCTGATGATCTGCGCCGACCAGCCCTGGCGCTCGGCGTAGCGCAGGTACATGCGCAGCAGGTCGCCGGCGAAGAGGGCGGACTCCTCCCCGCCCTCCCCCGCCTTGACCTCGAGGATGACGTCGCGGGCGTCGTCGGGGTCGGTCGGCACCAGCACCCGGCGCAGGTCCTCGGCCGCGGACTCGCGGGCGGCCTCGAGGGCGGGGAGCTCCTCGGCGAAGGCCTCGTCCGCCTCGGCGAGCTCACGGCCGGCGGCGAGGTCGCCCTCGGCGGCCTGCCAGGCGCGGAAGGCGTGGACGACGCGTCCCAGCTCGGCGTAGCGGCGCCCGAGCGTGCGGGCACGGCCCGCGTCCGCGTGGACGGACGGGTCCGCGAGCGCGCGCTCGATCTCGGCGTGCTCGGCCAGCAGCGGCTCGACGGCCGCGAGGTCCTCGCTCATGCCCTTACCTCCGGTGCTCCCCTGCGACGGTCCCTGCGTACGACAACGCCGGCGGGAGCCGCAGAACCGTCAGGGTCCGCGGCGTCACCGCCGGCGTTGGTGGGGCGCTACTTCTTCTTGCCGTAGCGGGCCTCGAAGCGGGCCACGCGGCCACCGGTGTCGAGGATCTTCTGCTTGCCGGTGTAGAACGGGTGGCAGGCGCTGCACACGTCGGCGTGGATCTCGCCGGACGTGGCGGTGCTGCGGGTGGTGAACGTGTTCCCACAGGTGCACGTGACGGTGGTGGTCACGTACTCGGGGTGGATGCCCTGCTTCATGAATCTCTCCTGGTTCGTTTGGTGCCCCGGGTCGCACGCTGGTCGCGCACGTGAACCGGAAGCCGACGAGACATTGTGCCAGACGGCATGGCGGTGGCTGTACCGCCGGTGCAACGCCGCGGGCGCCGCCCGTGTTCCCGTGCGGGCGGACGCCTCTCGGATGTGACCGACCTCTCCGCGTCAGCGGATGGCGAGCTCCGGCTCGTTGGCCGGTGACGGCGTGTTCTTCGCGACGGTCATGAGGAACTCGGCGTTCGAGCCCGTCTCGCGCAGCTTGCCCAGGAGCAGGTCGATCGCCTGCTGCTGGTCGAGCGCGCCCATGACGCGGCGCAGCTTCCACACGATCTTGAGCTCCTCGGGAGCCATCAGCAGCTCCTCGCGGCGCGTGCCGGAGGCGTTGACGTCGACGGCCGGGAAGATGCGCTTGTCCGCGAGCTGGCGCGAGAGCCGCAGCTCCATGTTCCCGGTGCCCTTGAACTCCTCGAAGATGACCTCGTCCATCTTCGACCCGGTCTCCACCAGCGCGGAGGCGAGGATCGTCAGGGACCCGCCGTTCTCGATGTTGCGGGCTGCGCCGAAGAACTTCTTCGGCGGGTACAGCGCCGAGGCGTCCACACCGCCGGAGAGGATGCGGCCCGAGGCGGGCGCCGCGAGGTTGTAGGCGCGGGAGAGGCGGGTGAGGGAGTCGAGGAGCACCACGACGTCCTGGCCCAGCTCGACCAGCCGCTTGGCCCGCTCGATCGCCAGCTCGGCCACGATCGTGTGGTCCGTCGCCGGGCGGTCGAAGGTCGACGCGATGACCTCGCCCTTGACCATCCGCTCCATGTCCGTGACCTCCTCGGGGCGCTCGTCGACGAGCACCACCATGAGGTGGACGTGCGGGCTGTTGATGGCGATCGCGTTGGCGATCTGCTGCATGATGATCGTCTTGCCGGCCTTCGGCGGGGCCACGATCAGGCCGCGCTGGCCCTTGCCGATCGGCGCCACGAGGTCGATGACGCGGGGCGTGATCGCCTTGGGGGTGGTCTCCAGGCGCAGCTGCTCCTGCGGGTACAGCGGGGTCAGCTTGGCGAACTCCGGGCGCTTGCGCGCCTGCTCGACGCTCATCCCGTTGACGGTGTCCAGGCGGACCAGGGCGTTGAACTTCTGGCGCTGGCCGGTCTGCTGCTCGCCCTCGTGGGGCTGGCGCACCGCACCGGTGATCGCGTCGCCGCGGCGCAGGCCGTTCTTCTTGACCTGGCCGAGGGTCACGTAGACGTCGTTCGGGCCGGGCAGGTAGCCGGAGGTCCGGACGAACGCGTAGTTGTCCAGGACGTCGAGGATGCCGGCCACGGGCAGCAGGACGTCGTCCTCGCTGACCTCGACGGGCTCGTCGAAGGCGAAGTCGCTCCCGCGGCCGCCCCGCGGGCGCTTGCGGTCCCGGTTGCGGTCCCGGTTGCGACGGCGCGAGCGGGAGGTGCCGTGCTCGTCCTCGTCGCGGCGGGTGCGTCCGGCCTGGTTCTGGCCCTGCTGGTCCTGCTCGCCGTCACCCTGGCGGCCACGACGGCGGGCCGCGGCCTCGCCGAGTGCGTCGAGGGCGCGGCGTGCGCGCTCCTCCTCGCTCTCCCCGCCGTGGTCGGCGCGCGGCGCACGCTCGGCGAGCTCGCGCTTGAGCGCCTCCTTCGCGTCGTCGTGCGGCGCGGCCTCGCCGGCGGGGGCGCTGGCCGCGGGCGGGACGGTAGCGGCGGGCGCGGCGGCGGTGACCGGCGCCCCGGTGACGGCCGGGCTCGCTGCCGCGCCGGCGGCGACGGGGCTGGCGGCCGGGGCGGT
>NZ_JAHXNL010000022.1 GCF_023148685.1 Georgenia sp. EYE_87
GTGGCGGGACGGGGACAACTGGACGTACAAGCACCGGGACTGGATCGCGGCCCAGCACTTCGACGACCTCGCCGCCCAGACGACCCTGCGCCACTACATGGCGACCCTCGACGCCCGCGAGGCCGCGCTGACGGCCAGGCCACCACACAGGGCCCGGCGCGTGGCTATCTCGGCAAGACAACCCCACAGCGTTAACCAGGGTCCCACCTGTCCGCGCCATCAAAGGATTCTGGACGCGCACCCACGGCCTCAAGGGTCGCTACGCGATCGCTCCGCGACGGCCTACGGCCGCCCTTGACCCCGCACGCCCGCGCCCAGAACCAGGGCGACTACGCGGAATCCCCCTACTTGACAGAGCCGTTCCACATCAGTCCTCCTGCGAGGCCAGCTGCGCCAGCACGGCGTCGTGCAGCAGAGAGTTGGTCACCACCGCGTTGCCGCCCCACGGACCGTCGACGCCGTCGAGGCTGGTGAACCGTCCGCCGGCCTCGGTGACGATGGGGACGAGCGCGGCCATGTCGTACAGCTCGAGGTCGGGCTCGCAGGCGATGTCCACCGCGCCCTCGGCCACGAGCATGTACGACCAGAAGTCCCCGTACGCGCGGGTGCGCCAGACCTGCTGCGCCAGGCCGAGGAACGAGCGGAGCGAGCCTCGCTCGGCCCAGCCGTCGAGGCTGGAGTAGCTCAGGGACGCGTCGGTGAGATCGGCGACGCCGGAGACGCGGATCTGCCGCGCCGCGGACAGGGAGCGGCCGGTCCAGGCGCCCGATCCCTTGGCAGCCCACCAGCGGCGGTTCAGCGCGGGGGCCGAGACCACCCCGAGAACAACCTCGCCGTCCTCCACGAGACCGATGAGCGTGGCCCACACCGGCACGCCGCGCACGAAGTTCTTCGTCCCGTCGATCGGGTCGATCACCCACTGCCGCTGGGAGTGACCGGTGGTTCCGAACTCCTCGCCGAGGACGGAGTCCCGCGGCCGCGTCCGGGCGAGCTGGGCGCGGACGATCTCCTCGGCGGTGCGGTCCGCGTCGGAGACGGGGGTGAGGTCGGGCTTGGTGTCCACCCGCAGGTCCTGCGCCCCGAAGCGGCCCATCGTCTGCCCGTCGACCTGGTCGGCGACCACGTGCGCGAGGCGCAGGTCGTCGGTGTAGCGGCTCGCGCCTTGCACAGTCATGCGGGGAACCTATCGCGGGCGCGGTGCCGGGCCGGTCATTCGTCGAACAGGTGGCACCTCGACCAGAAGGGGCGAGGCTAGTCGGCGGCCTCGGTCTTCGCGGCGAGCAGCCGCCGGAAGGACGCGAGCCGGGCCTCGCCGGCCGCGCCGGCCCGGCCGCCGGCCACCCACTCGTCGAGCGCGCAGTCGGGCGCGTCCGCCGCGTGGGAGCACCCCCGCGGGCAGTCCTGTGCGACGGCGTGAAGGTCCTCGAACGCCGCCAGCAGGCCGTCGGGGCTCACGTGGCTGAGCCCGAAGGAGCGCACCCCGGGGGTGTCGATGGCCCACCCGCCGCCCGGCAGGGGCAGCGCGACGGCGGAGGAGGAGGTGTGCCGCCCGCGCCCTGTCACGACGTTGACGTCCCCGGTCGCCCGACCGGCACCGGGCACGAGCGCGTTGACGAGGGTCGACTTTCCGACGCCGGAGTGACCGATGAGCACCGAGATACGCCCGGCGAGCCGCTCCCGCACCGCGTCGAGGCCGCGGACCTCGCCGCCCACGAACGACGTCACCAGGGCCGGCACCTCCAGCGCCTCGTAGAGGGAGAGGAACGGCGCCGGGTCCGTCAGGTCCGCCTTGGTCAGGCACAGCACCGGTTCCATGCCCGCGTCGTACGCCGCCACCAGGCACCGGTCCACCATGCGCGGGCGGGGCTCGGGGTCGGCCAGCGCGGTGACGATGACGAGCTGGTCGGCGTTGGCGACGATGACCCGCTCGACGCCGGCCGTCTCGCCGTCCTCCGCGGAGCGGCGCAGCGCGGAGGTGCGCTCCTCGACCCGGACGATCCGGGCGAGGGTGTCCTTGGCGCCGGACACGTCGCCCACCACCCGGACGCGGTCCCCGACGACGACGGCGGAGCGGGACCCGCGCCCCAGCTCGCGCGCCTTCATCCCGACCACCGCGACGCCGTCGTCCGTGAGCAGGTGGTACCGGCCACGGTCCACCCCGAGGACCAGGGCGCCCACCGCGTCGTCGAACGCGGGCCGCTTCTTCGTGCGCGGCCGGTTCCCCTTCGGGTTCGGCCGGACGCGGACCCGCGCGTCGTCGGTGCCGGTGTCGCGAACCATCGGCTCAGCGGGCCCCGGCGAGCATCGCCTGCCACATCCCGGTGAAGTCGGGCAGGGTCTTGGCGGTGGTGCCGACGTCGACGATCTCGACGCCGGGCACCCGCAGCCCGATGACGGCGGCGAAGGTGGCCATCCGGTGGTCGGCGTAGGTCTCCACCCGGGCGCCGTGCAGCGCGGCGGGCTCGATCTCTACACCGTCGTCCGTCTCGCGGGCGCGGCCCCCGAGCCGGTTGATCTCGGTGACGATCGCGGCGAGCCGGTCCGTCTCGTGCCCGCGGAGGTGGGCGATGCCGCGCAGCCGGGACGGCGCGGCGGCCAGCGCGCACAGGGCGGCGACCGTCGGGGCGAGCTCGCCGACGTCGTGCAGGTCGGCGTCCAGGCCGCGGATCACGCCGTCGGCGGGGCCGGTGACCGCGAGGACGCCGTCGGTCAGGTCGACGGTGGCGCCCATGCGGGCGAGCAGGTCGCGCAGCCCGTCGCCGGCCTGGGTGGTGGCCGCCGGCCAGCGCGGCACCCGGACCGTGCCGCCGGCGGCGAGGGCCGCGGCGAGGAAGGGGCCGGCGTTGGAGAGGTCCGGCTCGACGACGATGCGCCCGCCGGCCACCGCCCCGGGGTGCACCCGCCAGCGGCTGGGGGCGACGCCGGTGCGCCCGCCCGCGGGTCCGCCGTCGGCCGTGAGCTCGTCGACGGCGACGCCGCGCCCGCGCAGGAGGGCGACAGTCATGTCGATGTGGGGGAGCGAGGGAAGGGTGGGGCCGGTGTGGCGCAGGTCGATGCCGCCCTCGAACGCCGGGGCGGCGAGAAGGAGCGCGGAGACGAACTGGCTGGAGCCGGAGGCGTCGACGTCGACCGCCCCGCCCGCGAGCTTGCCCCTCCCGTGCACGGTGAGGGGGAGGACCGCCGCGCCGCCCGGACCGGAGGCGGCGTCGATCTGGGCGCCGAGGTCGCGCAGCGCACCGACGACGGGGGCCATCGGGCGCTCACGGGCGCGCTCGTCGCCGTCGAGGCGCACCTCGCCGTCGGCCAGGACGGCGAGCGCGGGCACGAACCGCATGACGGTGCCCGCGAGCCCGCAGTCCACCTGCGCGGGCCCCCGCAGCGGGCGCGGGGTGACGAGGAGGTCCGAGCCGTCCTCGCCGGCGGGCCGGACCTCCGTGCCGAGGGCGCGCAGCGCCCCGACCATGAGCTCGGAGTCGCGCGAGTGCAGCGGGCGTACGAGCTCGGTGGGGCTCTCCGCGAGGGCGGCGAGGACGAGGTAGCGGTTCGTCAGCGACTTGGACCCGGGGACGTCGACGAGGGCGTCCAGAGGCTGGGTGGCGGTCGGGGCGGGCCAGGCGGCGGTGGACACGGGCATACCGCGGAGCCTAGTCAGTCGACGCGTACCGGGCCTTCACGCGGGCCGTGACGGGGCGGGCGGCGGCGCGCTCCCTGCGCGCGTTGGCCAGGCGCCAGCCCCAGGAGGGCTTCCCGGCGAGGTCGGCGGCCGCGACGAGCAGGCCGCCGCCGAGGCTCACGCCGCGCACGAGACCGCCGAGGTAGCGCTTGCGCTCCTCGCCGTGCGCGGCCCAGACGGGGTTGTTGAGCAGCGTGAGCGGGACGTTGACGAGCGCCAGCGTCAGGGCGGCGCTGCGCGGGCGGCGGCCCGTGGCGAGCATGAGCCCCGAGACGGCGGTGACCGCGCCGCTGACGCGGGCGAGCATCTTCGGGTCGGCGTACAGCGCGGCCGGCACCCCGGCCCGCTCCAGCGCCGGAACCACCTTCCTGAACTTCTCCGCGTGCGCCTCGGGGCGGATCACGGAGTCCACCCCGTCCGTGACGAACGTGGCGGCGAGCATCGGGCGCGCGATCAGGCGTAGGAGGTTCATGTCACATTGCTACCGCACAACCGCGGTGAGGGCGACCGTTCCGGCGGTGCCGCTGCCACATGTCTCGAATAGGCGGGCCGGTGCCCGGAATGGACCGGGCGGGCTCGCGGTTGTACCCGGCATGACCAGCCCGACCCTCGTCCTGCACGCGACCGCGCCACCCGCCCCGGCAGCCTTGGGCACCGCGGGACCGGAGGGCGGACCCGGGTTAGGCTCGTGGGTGATGAGCGAGACCCACGAGGGCGACCTCGACCGCACTCCCGACGGCGAGACGGGCGCCGAGCGGGCCGAACGTTTCGAGCGCGACGCGCTGCCGTACCTGGACCAGCTGTACGGCGCCGCGATGCGCATGACGCGCAACCCCGCCGACGCCGAGGACCTCGTCCAGGAGACGTTCGCCAAGGCGTTCGCCTCCTTCCACCAGTACCGACCGGGCACGAACCTGAAGGCGTGGCTGTACCGGATCCTGACGAACACCTTCATCAACTCGTACCGGAAGAAGCAGCGCGAGCCGCAGCAGTCGGACGCCGAGCAGGTCGAGGACTGGCAGATCCACCGCGCCGCCTCCCACACCTCCACCGGGCTGCGCTCGGCCGAGGCGGAGGCCATGGACCTCCTGCCCGACTCGGAGATCAAGCGCGCGATGAACGAGCTGCCCGAGGACTTCCGCATCGCGGTGTACCTCGCGGACGTCGAGGGCTTCGCCTACAAGGAGATCGCGGACATCATGGGCACGCCGATCGGGACGGTGATGTCCCGGCTGCACCGCGGGCGGCGGCAGCTGCGCGAGCTCCTGGTCGACCATGCCCGCGACATGGGGATCCGGACGGAGGCCAAGGCATGAGCGAGGACACTGAGAACCTCACCGAGCGGGCCGAGAAGGCGTTGCGGGCGCGCGCCGAGGGGCGCACCACGCCGTGCAGCTGCGACGAGCTTCTCGAGCACCTCTTCGAGTTCCTCGACTCCGAGCTCGACGAGGACCAGGTGGAGCGGTTCCGGCGGCACGCGGCGGAGTGCCCGACGTGCACCGAGGCCACCGACGCCGAGCAGCACATCCGCGCCCTCGTACGGCGCTCGTGCGCGGAGGTCGCCCCCAGCTCGCTGCGCCTGCGCGTGCAGTCCCAGCTCACGGTGCTGCGGGTGAACGGCATCCGCGCGGTCGACTGACCCGGTCCGCGGCACCTCGGGCGCACGCCGCCGCCCCGTCCCGCGCGGGAGCCTGCGGATGTGTGGGAGGATGATCGGCGTAAATCCGCCCGTCCGGGCGAGCACAGATCGGGAGACAACATGAGCAAGCGCGGTCGCAAGCGCCGGTCCCGCAAGGGCAGTGCCGCCAACCACGGCAAGCGCCCCAACGCCTGAGTCCGGCGGGCGTAGCGCCCCCTGGCTCCACGGGCCGGTCACCCACGGGTGACCGGCCCGTCGTCGTCCCCAGGGGTCAGCCCCGTCGTCGTCCTGGGGCGCCCTCCGTCGGCCCGGCCCGTCGTCGTCCCGGAGCTGCCGACGACGGCGCCGCTAGGGTGTCCGCCATGCGCTGCGCCTTCGTCCGGAGCCAGGACCCCGACGACCCGCTCGCGGGCCTGGAGATCGGCGAGCTGGACCCCGAGCCGCCCGCCGGCTGGGTGCCGGTGACGGTGCGCGCGGCCTCCCTCAACCACCACGACCTGTGGTCGCTGCGCGGGGTCGGCCTGCCGGCGGACCGGCTGCCGATGATCCTGGGCACCGACGCCGCCGGCGTCCTCGACGACGGCACCGAGGTGGTCGTGCACTCGGTGCTCCCCAGCCCGGCCTGGCACGGCGAGGAGACCCTCGACCCGCGCCGCACCCTGCTCTCCGAGAAGCACCCCGGCACGCTCGCCGAGCGCGTGTGGGTGCCCGCGCGCAACCTCGTCCCCAAGGACCCCGCGCTGAGCTGGGCCGAGGCGGCGTGCCTGCCCACCGCCTACCTCACCGCCTACCGGATGCTCTTCGACGCGGCCGGCCTGCGCCCCGGCGGGACGGTGCTCGTGCAGGGGGCCGGGGGCGGGGTCGCCACCGCGGCCATCCTCCTCGCCCGGGCCGCCGGGCTGCGCGTGTGGTGCACCTCCCGCACCGAGGCCAGGCGCGCCCGCGCGGTCGAGCTCGGCGCCCACGAGGCCTTCGAGACCGGCGCCCGGCTGCCCGAGCAGGTCGACGCGGTGCTGGAGACGGTCGGGGAGGCCACCTGGTCCCACTCCCTCCGGGCGCTGCGGCCGGGCGGCACCGTCGCGGTGGCCGGGGCGACGTCGGGCGCCATGCCGCCCGCCGACCTCAGCCGGGTCTTCTTCCGCTCGCTGCGCATCGCGGGGACGACCATGGGCACCCGTGAGCAGCTCGTCGCCGTGCAGCAGATGCTGCTCGCCACGGGGGTGCGCCCCCTCGTCGACTCTGTCGTCCCCCTCGACGGCGTCCGGGACGCCCTGGCCCGGATGGCGGGGGGCGACGTCGTGGGCAAGATCGTCGTCGAGCCCGGTGGGGTCGACGCGGCGGCCGCCGCGTAGGGTCGGGGGCATGGCTACCCGGTCCTGGATCGTCCCCGGCCCCTCCCAGCACGACGTCGAGGGCGTCGCCCGCCTGCGCGTCCAGCTTGTGGCGGGTTCCGTCACCGTCCTCGGGCACGACGCCCCGCACGTGCGGGTGGACGTCGCCGAGGTCGTGGGGAACCCGCTGGAGCTCACCGTCGAGGGGGACCGGCTCACCGTCGGCTACCCGTTCCTCGGCTGGGACGGCTGGGTCAAACGGCTGCGCTCGTACCGTTCCACGGACACCGCCCGCCTGACCGTCCACGTCCCCCGGGCCACGGCCGTCACCGTCGCCACTGCACTCGCCGAGGCCACCGTCGGCGACGTCGCCGAGGACGTCACGCTGACCACGGCCAGCGGGCGGCTGCGCGTCACCGGCTGCCGCGGCGCGGCGTCGCTCAAGTCGGTGTCCGGGACGGTGGACGTTCTCGGCCACGACGGACCGGTGCGCGTGAGCACGGCCGCGGGCCGCACCACCCTGACGGGCGACCTGCCGCGGGTGGAGGCCAGCACCGTCGCGGGCGCCGTCGACGTCGCCACCTCCGCCCGGACCTCCATGGTCGACCTGTCCACGGTGTCCGGGGCGCTGGCCGTGTCCCTGCCCGCCGGCACCGGGGTGTCGATGACGGCCCGGACCGTCGCGGGCCCGGTGCGCCTCGACGGCACCGACCGCCGGTCCCCGGGCCTGGGCGCCACCACCGTGGAGGACCGCACCGACGGCGGCATCTGCTTCCTCACCACCCGGTCGGTCTCCGGCAGCGTCGACGTCACCCGCGCCGCCGTGCTGCCGGAGGGGCTGCGGTGAGCGAGGACGGGCGGCTGGCCCCGGTCGAGGGCATCGCGGAGGACACCGCTGCCGGGTTCCGCGCCCAGGTGGCGCAGGCGGCCAGGGACCGGGCGGGCAGCTGGGACGCCGTCGCCGACGTGCTCGCGGCCCCCGGGCCCGAGCTGGTCGAGCGTCTGCGCGCCGGCGAGCTCGCCACGGTCTGGCGCCTCGGGGCGCGCTGGCTGGGGGCCGACGCCGAGCTGTTCACCCGGGACCTCATGAGCCTGGACGTCTACGCGCGCGGGTCCAGGCGTCGCAGCGCCGACGACGACCTCGCCGCGCTGCGGGCCGACCACGACCGCTCGGTCGCCGCCGAGGGTGACCTGGTCTCGCCCGTCCGCCGCGTCGCTGACCTCTGTCGCGAGGAGGCCGACGCCTGGGCCGCCGGGGACATGGCGGCCGGGCGGGCCGTCCGCGCCCGGGAGCGCACCCTCATCGAGGACACCCTCGTGCCGGGCCTCCCGAACGCCGGCGGGCGCCTCGCCCAGGAGGCCGAGGCGCGAGTGTCGAGCACGCTCGGCCGGCTGGTCCTCGCGGTGCTCTCCGTGGAGAGCGGCCGGGACTACCTGCGCGCGGTGCTGGGCGACGAGGGCTGAGTCGACCGCAGGCCGTGCCAGGACGCTAGACGGCCGCGCGCTGCGCCGCCGGCGGGACCACAGAGCCGAACGGGTTCGCCCGGCGGTAGGCGCACACCGGGCACAGCCGCTCGCCCGACGGCGTGGGGAAGCGGGTGCCGCACCGCTCGCAGGGCGCCGTGGAGAGCGTCTGGACCGGCGCGAGCCCGCCGCCCAGCACCTTCTTCCAGGACTCCTGGCCGGCCGCCGTGAGCGCGTCCTGCGGGCACAGGTCGACGCAGCGGAGACAGCCGTCGCAGGCCGCCGGGTCCTGCAGCAACGTGGTGATCGCCGGTCCGGACGCGGCGCTGTGCCGCAGGGCGAGCGCGTCCGTGGGGCACGCCTGGACGCACACCCCGCACGCGGTGCAGCCGCGGGCGGACAGCGCCGCCGCGGGCCCGGCCAGCGCGGCGAGCGCGGGGGCGTCGGGGGCGACGAGCTGCCGGGCGGCCGCGACGAGGCGCACCTGCGGGTGGGCGTCCTCGTCGGGGAGCTGACGGGGCGCCGGGTCGGCCAGCCCCATCACCTGGCGACGGCTCAACGGCATGTGCTCGGCGTCGAGGACGGCGCGGCGACGGCGCGACCCGCGAGGCCACCGGCCTGCCGCCCCCGGGCCCTCAGCGTCCGTCGGTCCGGCGTCCGGCCCGTCGACGCGGAGCCGGTCCACGCCGGACGACTCGAGCAGGGCGACGAGCGGGCCGAGCCGCGACGTCGCCATGGTGGCGGCGGCGCAGCCGTCGAGCCGCACGAGAACGTCCGGGGCGCCGAGCGTGAGGAGCTCGAGCAGCTCGTGCGCGGCGAGGTCCGCGGCGCACGAGCCCAGCCGCACGACCACGCGCCGGCGGTCGCCCAGGGAGGCGCCCGGGTGCTCGGCGCACACGAGCTCCAGGGGGCGCGGCTCCGGCTGGCGCACGAGCCAGGCCTGCACCCCGCGCAGCCCGACGGTGCCGCTCATGGCAGGAAGGTGACCCGTGCCAGGTCCAGGGTGCCGAGCCCGAGCGCGGCGACGCCCTGGTAGAAGAACGTGGTCGAGCCGTTCGCCGCCTGCGTGAGGCAGCGCGGGGCCCACGCGAGCAGGTGCTCGTCCAGGAACGCCACCAGAGCACGGAGGAGGTGCGCGAGCTCGCGGTCGTCGCCGAGCTCCAGCGCGTCCAGGCCCCGCACCGCCAGCGTCGCGACGAAGCTCAGCTCGAGCCCGAGGTGGTCGTCCGGCTCGCTGTTGAGGCGCGGCGCCACCAGGCCGAACTCGGCGTAGGCGGCGCGCACCTGCATCGTCTCCGCCTCGAAGAGCAGACGGTCCTCGGACCGGTGCACGGACTCGTAGGGAGGTGCCTTCATCGGACCTGGCCCGCGGAACAGCCGGAGGTAGTCCCGGCGGATGCGCGTCTCGTCCTCGTCGGCGGCCGCAGACTCGGCGAGGAGCGCGACGCCCCGCCGACAGTCGGCGTGACCGGGCAGCGGCCACTCGCGCAGCAGGTCGGCGTCACGGACGCGGGCGAGGACGTCCGCGGACGGCGCCGCGACCAGCAGCGAGGACAGCGTCGTGAAGGCGGCGGCGAACCGGTCGAGCGTCTGCGCGAGGACCGCGCGGTCCCCGAGCAGGGTGGCGACGGGCGTGGGGTCCGCGGTCGCACCGGGGCGGACGGGTGTGGCGGTCATGTCATGGCCTTCCCTCACATGCCGATCCGGGTCATGGAGTCGTAGAACAGCGAGCGGCCGATCAGCTCGCCCCCGAGGACCAGCACCAGGGCGGTGACGGCCAGCACGGCCAGCGGCACGGCGCGGGCGGTCGGCGACGCGCGCCGGACGAGGAAGACGGACAGGAGCCCGGCGCCGGCGAACACCAGCACCAGCCGGGCGACGAACCAGCCGCCGGAGAAGACCGCGGCAGACTCGGCCGCGGCCCCGCCCGCCGTCGTGAGGCTGGTCAGGTGGAGCGGGATGATGAGGAACTCGACGCCCAGGAGTGCGACGGCGGCGACCCCGACGCCCTTGAGGGAGGAGGACAGCAGCTCCCGGGTGGGGGCGTCCACCTCGTCCGTGCGTCCCGCGCGGGCGGCCGCGCGCCGCCGCCACAGGACGGTCCCCATGAACGCGGCCCCGACGGCCAGCGAGCCGAGGAGGAACGTCGTGGTGAAGAACTGCGCCGGCGTGGCCCAGGTGTGCCAGGCCGGGACGGTGACGAGCGAGTAGTAGATCATGCTCATGGAGAGGACGAGCAGCAGCCCGACCGCCGCGGCGACCACGGCGAGCGCCTGACGCAGCCTGACGGATCCCCACCGGAACCACTGGGCGAGGGCGAACAGGAACCCCAGCCCCGCGAACGTGGTGCCGGCGATGATCTCCCGCGAGAGCCACGAGGTCTCCACGTGGCGGATGACGTTGAGCGTGTTCGTCACGTCGTTCATGTGGAACATCGAGGCGATCAGGCCCAGCACCAGGGTCGGTCCGATGGCGTAGAGCGCGGGGTCGGTGACGCGGTCCACCGCCTCACGACCGAACCGGCGCGCGGCGACGACCTGGACCACGCCGAGGACGACGAACGCGCCGACGCTCATCTGCGCGAGCACGGTGAAGATGATCATGGGCAGCTCGTGCGTGTTCACGGTTCACAGCTCCTCGGGGTTGGCCACGGCGCCGGTCCCGGCACCCGTGGGCTGCGCGTCGCGGTGGGGGGTGATGACCAGGCGCGGGCGGGTGATGGAGGGGTCGGGCAGCGGCTCGACGGCGGCCAGGTCGCCGTGCCGGGCGCGCAGCTCGTCGATCGGGCCCCAGTCGAGCGCGCGGGACGGGCAGGCCGCCACGCACGCGGGGTCCTCGCCCTCGGCCCGGTAGTCCGCGCACATGTCGCACTTGGACATGTGACCGGTCTGCGGGTTGAACTGGGGGGCCGAGTAGGGGCAGGCCCACTCGCAGTAGCGGCAGCCCACGCACTTGTCGTCGTCGACGCTGACGATCCCGTCCTCGCCGACGTGCATCGCGGTGGTGGGGCAGACCTCCACGCAGATCGGGTTCTCGCAGTGGTTGCACGCCATCGACGTGTAGTACGAGAAGACGTTCGGGACGAACGTGTCGCCGTCCTGCTGCCAGGTGCCGCCGGTGTACTCGGCGACGCGGCGCCAGGTCACCCCGGTGGGGAGGTCGTGCTTGTCCTTGCAGGCCACCGAGCAGGCCTTGCAGCCGTTGCACAGGGTCTGGTCGAAGTGGAATCCGAGTTGCTGAGCCATGTTCCTCTCCTGCCTCAGACCTTCTGGACCTGAGCGAGCGTGGTGTGCTGGGCGTTGCCCTTGGCGATGGGGGACGGGTGCCAGGAGGTCAGCGAGTTCACCGAGCCTCCGACGTCGACCCCCCGCTTGTCGGGGGAGTACCAGGCGCCCTGCGGGACGGACATCACCCCGGGGGCGATCCGCGCGGTGACCCTGGCGGGCAGCTGGATGCGGCCGCGGTCGTTGAACACCTGCACGAGGTCACCGTTGGCGATGCCGCGCGCGGCGGCGTCGCCGGGGTTGATCCACACCACCTGCGGGTGCGCCTCCTTCATCCAGTCGACGTTCCCGTAGGAGGAGTGCGTGCGCTGCTTGTAGTGGTGGCCGATGACCTGCAGCGGGTACGTGGCGTTCGTCCTCGCCTCGGCGGCGCCCTCCCAGGTGTCGAGGTGCTCGGGCAGCGCCGTGATCCGGTCCCCCTCGGGCAGCTCCCACGTCCTCGCCAGCTCGAAGAGCTGCTGGGAGAAGATCTCGATCTTTCCCGACGGCGTGGCGAGGGGGTTGGCCTCGGGGTCGGCACGGAAGTCGGCCAGGGCGACGTTGCCGCTGTCGGTCGGCGCCTTGACCTTCCACACGCCCATCTCCCGCAGCTCCTCGAAGCTCGGCAGGTCGGGGATGTTCTCCCGGGAGGCGTCGACGACCGCGGCCACCCACTCCTCCTGGGTGCGGCCCTCGGTGAACTCCTGCTCCACCCCGAGCCGCCGCGCGATCTCGGTCATCATGTCGTAGACGGTCCTGCAGTCGTAGAGCGGCTCGATGACCTTGTCCGCCACGATCGTGTACCCGAGGTTGCCGGCGCTGCCCTGCTGGATGATGTCGAGCTGCTCGGCGTTGGAGACGTCCGGCAGGACGATGTCGGCGTACCGGGCGGACACCGTCATCTGGTTGTCGATGACGACGATGAGCTCGCACTTGGTGTCGTCCTCGAGCAGCCGGACGGTGCGGTTGATGTCGCCGTGCTGGTTGGTCAGGGCGTTCCCGGCGTACTGCCAGACCATCTTGATCGGGACGTCGAGCTTGTCCTTGCCCCGCACGCCGTCGCGGAGGGCGGTCATCTCCGGGCCGTGGTCGATGGCGTCGGTCCACCCGAACACCGAGATCGCCGTCTCGACGGGGTTCTCCGTGGCGAACGGGTTCGCCATCGGCAGGGAGTAGGCGCCCTCGCGCTCGCCGGTGCCGCCGCCGGGCACGCCGACGGAGCCGGTGAGGGCGGCGAGCGTGAAGATCGCCCGGGCCTGGTTCTCCCCGTTCGCGTGGCGCTGGGGACCCCAGCCCTGGGTGATGTGCACGGGGCGGGCGCGCCCGATCTCCCGGCCGAGCCGGATGATCGACGACGCCGGCACCCCGGTGACCGAGGCGGCCCACCGGGGGGTCTTCTCGGTGCCGTCGGGGCCCTCGCCCATGATGTAGGAGCGGTAGGAGCTCCCCGCGGGCACGCCGTCGGGCATGTGGTCCTCGTCGAAGCCGACGCAGTACCGGTCGAGGAACGCCTGGTCGTGCAGGTCCTCGGAGATCATCACGTGCGCGATTCCGGCGACGAGCGCGGCGTCGGTGCCGGGCCGCAGCGCGACCCACTCGTCGGCCAGGCCGAGCGCCGTGTCGGAGTACCGCGGGTCAACGACGATCGTGCGGACGTTGTGCAGCTTCTTGGTCTGCTGGCTGACGAACGTCTCGCCGCCGCCCGACATGCGGGTCTCGAGCGTGTTGTTGCCGAACAGGATCTGCAGCTGGGCGTTCTTGGCGTCGTCGAGGCTGTTGGAGCCGATCCAGCCGCCGTAGTGGTAGCCGACGGCGCCGGCGATCTGCGCGGAGGAGTAGTCGCCGTAGTGGTTGAGGTAGCCGCCGACGCAGTTCATCAGCCGCGCGACCGGGGTCTGGACGGGCGGCCAGCTGCGGGTGATCGTCCCGCCGAGCGTGCCGGTGCCGTAGTTGAGGTAGATGGACTCGTTGCCGTAGTCCTTGATGAGGCGCTGGATCGTCGCGGCGATCTCGTCGAAGGCCTCGTCCCAGCTGATCTCCTCCCACTCGCCGGCGCCGCGGGTCGTGCCGGGCACCCGGCGCAGCGGGGTCTTGAGCCGGTCGGGGTTGTAGATGCGGTGCCGGATGGAGCGGCCGCGCACGCAGGCGCGGATCTGCTGGGTGCCGAGCTCGTCGTCGCCGGTGTTGTCCGGCAGCACCCGGACGATCCGGCCGTTCTTGACCTGCATCCGCAGCGGGCACCGGGAGCCGCAGTTGACGTTGCAGGAGGACCAGACGGTCCGCTCGACGTCGAGCGAGGAGGCGGTCGCGGCGTTCGCCGGCCCCACCCCGGGAAGCACGCCGAAGTGCGAGGCCGCGCCGGCGAGGGCAACGGTGCCGCCGGCCGCCGCGGACCACTTCAGGAACGAACGGCGCTCCAGACCTGCCGGTCGTTCGGTGATGTGCGTGGTCATGGGTCCTCCCGGTGGCTGCGCTCGGATACCCGTTCATTAACGCCCACCCGGAGGGTGTGAAACGTGGGGCGATGGTCCCGCGGGCCCCCGCGGCGGGGCCGCCGCGGTGTGACGCACGTCCCGACCGGGACCTTCCGCCCGGTCCGCCCGCCCCGGTCCGGGCGGGCCCTCGGGGCGGCACGGGCGGTGTGCCACGATGAGCAGGACCCGAGACCGCCACCGCGGAAGGAGCACCCCATGCCCGACCACCTGCCCGAGGTCTACACCGACTTCCGGAGGCGCTTCGGCGAGGTCGCCCGCAGCCAGGACGCCCTCGCGGCGGCCGTCGACGCGGCGGGCCCGCTCGACGAGCGGACGACGCGCCTGGTCAAGCTGGGCATCGCCGTCGGCGCCCAGGCCGAGGGGGCGGTCCGCTCGAACGTGCGCAAGGCGCTCGCGGCCGGGGCGAGCGTGGAGGAGGTCGAGCAGGTGGTCCTGCTCGGGATGACGACCCGCGGCTTCCCCGCCACCGTGGCCGCGTGGCAGTGGCTGAACGAGGTCGTGGGGGAGCGGGCGTGAACGCCCCGCGGACCGGGCCCGCAGGCGCCCCCCGCGGCGGCACGGAGGAACGCGGCGACGAGACCCGCAAGATGACGGCGATGAACGCCTGGCTCGACGACGTGTGCGCCGAGCTCGGCGTCGACCGTGCCCTGCTGAGCGCGGTCACCCCGCCGATGCTGCGCCTCATCAGCGAGGTCGCGCACGGCCCCAGCCGGCCGGGCGCACCCCTGACGGCGTTCGTCGTCGGCCTCGCGGCCGCCCGCGCGGCCGGCGACGCCCAGGAGCAGCGGGCGGCCGCCGTCGTCTCGCGGGTCGAGGCCGTCAGCGCGCTGGTGGCGCGGTGGACGGAGCGTCAGGCGGGCGACGCCGGGCCGGGCGCCGTCCCCACCGCGGAGCAGGGTGCGAGCCGCCCGGACGGTGCGCGATGACCGACCGCTCGCGGGTGAGCCCGCCCGGTCACCGGGTGGTGCTCGCCGACGTGCGTGACGGCGCGGTCGAGGTGGGGGAGTGCGCGTCCGCGGTGGACGACCCGGCGGCCGGCGCCGTCGTCACGTTCGGCGGGGTGGTGCGCAACCACGACGGCGGCCGCAGCGTCACCGAGATCGAGTACGTCGGCCATCCCAGTGCCGGGCAGGTGGTCGCGGAGGTCGCCGCCGACGTCGCCGCACGGTACCCGGTCGACGCGGTCGCCGTCGTCCACCGGGTCGGGACGCTGCGGGTGGGCGACGTGGCCCTCGCCGCGGCGGTCTCAGCCGCCCACCGCGCCGAGGCGTTCGAGGCGACGGCGGAGCTGGTCGAGGAGATCAAGCGGCGCCTGCCGGTGTGGAAGCGGCAGGTGTTCCCCGACGGCACCCACGAGTGGACCGGGAGCGCCTGAGGCCGACCCCGGGCTCAGCGCCGGCTGCTCAGCCGCCGGCGAAGGGCGGCAGGACGTCGACGCGCACCGCCGCCGCGCCGGGTGCGCCGAGCGGCGCCGAGCGGTCCTCCCGGACGACGTCGTCGACCAGCAGGCTGGAGATAGCAAGCACGCGCCCGAGGGCGGGGCCGTGGGCGGCGGCGAGGGCGTCGACGAGGTCGCCGGCGCTGGCCCCGGCCACCAGCGGGACGTCCTCGGCCGGGACGCCCGCGGCCTCGGCCGCCGCGGCGAAGTAGCGGACGCGGGCGGTGAGGGTGCCCACAGCGGGCGGGTCGAGCCGGGTGGTCATGTCATCCTCCGATGGCGCTCATGGGACGCTGCGGCTGCAGGAAGCCGGGGTCGTCGATGCCGTGGCCCGCCTTCTTGCCCCACATGGCCACCCGCCACGTCTCCGCGATCTCGGCGTCGGACGCGCCCGCCCGGACCAGGCCGCGCAGGTCGGTCTCGGTCCGGGAGAAGAGGCAGGTGCGCACCTGGCCGTCGGCGGTGAGGCGGGTCCGGTCGCAGGCCCCGCAGAACGGCTGGGTCACCGAGGCGATGACGCCGACGGTGCCGCCGGGGGTGTCATCGGTGGGCTCGACCGTCCAGCGCTCGGCCGGCGCGGCCCCCCGCTCGCCGGGGTCGTGAGGGGTGAGGGTGAACCGCCGGCGGAGCGTCGCCAGGATCTCCTCGGCGGTGACCATCTCGCCGCGCCTCCACATCTCGGGCGGGCCCAGCGGCATCTGCTCGATGAACCGCAGCTCGAACCCTCGGCGCAGCGCGAAGGCGAGCAGGTCGGGCGCCTCGGCGTCGTTGAGGCCGCGCATGAGGACGGAGTTGATCTTCACCGGCGTCAGCCCGGCCGCCTCGGAGGCGTCGATGCCGGCCAGGACGTCGGGCAGCCGGTCGCGGCGCACCAGCGTCGCGTACGTCTCGCGGTCCAGGGAGTCCAGGGAGATGTTCACGCGGTGCAGCCCCGCGGCGGCCAGCCCGGCGGCCCGTCGCTCGAGGCCCAGACCGTTGGTCGTCAGCGAGGTCTCCGGCACCTCGCCGGTGTCGGTGCGCAGCGCGGTGGTCGCGGCGACGATGCCCTCGAGGCCCTTGCGCAGCAGCGGCTCGCCGCCGGTGAAGCGGACCTCGCGGATGCCCAGGTGCTCGACGGCGACGGTGACCAGGCGCACGACCTCGGCGTCGGAGAGCACCTCCGCGGTGGGCAGCCAGTCGAAGCCCTCCGGCGGCATGCAGTACTCGCAGCGCAGGTTGCACCGGTCCGTCAGCGAGACGCGCAGGTCCCGGGCGACCCGCCCGAAGGAGTCCACCAGCCCGGCCGTCCCGGGCCGGGGGCTCGCCGGTGCGCCGGCCACCGCCGTCCGGGGCGGGCCGGGCAGACCGAGATCGACTGGGGCCACCTCACCACTGTAGCCATGACCGTCCGGGACGTTCGCCCCGACCGGAGCCGCCGTCGGCGTGCGGCGCGTGAGGGCCGTCGTCGTGCGGTCGGTCAGGGCCGTCGTGCGGTGGGTCACGCCGTCGTCGTGGGGTGGGTCAGGAGCCGTCGGACGGGACGCCGAGCCAGGCGTGCCAGCCGTTGTGCAGCACCAGCCAGGCGAGCAGGCCGTACCCGGCCTGGCCGGGGTGGGCGCCGTCACCGGCCGCGACGTCGGCGTGCCACTGCTCGTGGGTGCGCAGCGGCTCGTGCGTCTCCACGTAGGGGATGTGCCGCCGCTGGCACACGTCCGCGAAGGCGGCCGAGAGCTGGGCGAGGGCGACGTCGTCGACGTCCGGCCTGGGCGGGGGGCCGACGACGAAGCACCCGACGCGGGAGGCGGTGGCGCCGTCGAGAATGTTGGCAAGGTTGAGGCGCGACCGGGCGAGCGAGAGGCCCTCGTCCAGGTCGGCCGAGCCGAGCCCGATGACGAGCCGGTTGTCGCTATGGGCACCGAAGCGTCGGTGCGCCTCCGTCTCCCACCGGGCGGAGAGGCTGGTGGTCGACTCCCGCGGCACGGCCAGCTGGGCGACGAAGACGGGGTCCTCGGTCCGGGTCCGGGCCATCACCCGGCCCACCCAGCCCAGCCCGCGGGCGTCTCCCAGCCCGGCGACGAGCTCGTCGCCGATCACGCACACGCGCAGTCCCTCGTCCACAGATTCACCTTCCGTCGCCGTCCTGCTCATCCTGCCCCGTGCGACCGCCGGACCCGTGGACCCGCGCCGGGCCCAGCCCGTCCGGCAGGACGACGGAGGGGCCGGCCCAGGACCCGCGGGTCCTGGGCCGGCCCCTGCCGGAGGCCGTCATGCGGTGCGCGGCACCGCTCAGCGGGCGAAGGCGCGGGCCATCAGGTCCGCGTTCTCCTCCTTGTGGCGCTTGCCCGAGCCGGTGGACGGCGAGGCCGCCTCCGGACGGGAGACGACGCGCAGCTCGCGACCGCCCAGGGCGTCACCCAGGTGGTCGGAGACGAACGTCCAGGGGCCCTGGTTCTGGGGCTCGTCCTGGACCCACACGACCTCGGCGCCCGGGAAGACGTCGAGCTCTGCCCTGATCTGCTCCAGCTCGAGCGGGTAGAGCTGCTCGAGGCGGAGGATCGCGGTGCGCGAGTCGTCGTTCTTGATCCGCTGGGCCGCCAGGTCGTAGTACACCCGGCCCGAGCACAGGAGGACGCGGTCGACCTGGTCCGCGGCCTCACGGACGCGGGACTCCACCTCGCCGATGATCGGGCGGAACGTGCCCGACGTGAACTCCTCCACCGGGGACGCGGCCGCCTTGAGGCGCAGCAGCTGCTTGGGGGAGAAGACGATCAGCGGCTTGCGCGGCCGGGCGTAGGCCTGGCGGCGCAGCATGTGGAAGTGGTTCGCCGGCGTGGACGGCTGGGTCACCACCATGTTCTCCTCGGCGCACATCTGCAGGAAGCGCTCGATGCGGGCGGAGGAGTGGTCCGGCCCCTGACCCTCGTAGCCGTGCGGCAGCAGCAGCACGAGCGAGGACGACTGTGCCCACTTCTGCTCCGAGGAGGAGATGAACTCGTCGATGACCGTCTGGGCGCCGTTGGCGAAGTCGCCGAACTGGGCCTCCCACAGCACCAGGGCGTCCGGACGCTCGACCGAGTAGCCGTACTCGAACGCCATGGCGGCGTACTCGCTCAGCGAGGAGTCGTACACCCAGAACTTCGCCTGGTCGGGCGTGAGGTACATCAGTGGCGTCCACTCGGCACCGGTGCGGTGGTCGTGGAGGACCGCGTGACGCTGCACGAACGTGCCACGCCGCGAGTCCTGGCCCGCCAGGCGCACCGGAGTGCCCTCCATCAGCAGGGAGCCGAAGGCGAGGATCTCGCCGAAGCCCCAGTCGATGCCGCCCTCGGCCGCCATCTTCTCGCGGCGCTCGAGCAGCTGCATGAGCTTGGGGTGGACGTCGAAGCCCTCCGGCGGGCGCACGTGCGCCTGGCCGACGCGCTCGAGCACCTCCGGGCCGACGGCGGTCTGCCAGCCGACCATCGTGCCGGCGTCCTCGAGCTGGGACTCGGGCAGCTCCAGCCCGGCGACCTGCTCGCCCTTCTGGGGCGGCGTCCAGCCACCCTCGCGGGTCTCGGTGAAGGCCCGCTCGAGCTCGCTCTGGTACTCCTTCAGGGCCGCCTCGGCCTGCTCCTCGGTGAGGTCGCCGCGGCCGATGAGGGACTCGGTGTACAGCTTGCGCACCGAGCGCTTGTTCTCGATCAGGGAGTACATCACCGGCTGGGTCATCGAGGGGTCGTCACCCTCGTTGTGACCGCGCTTGCGGTAGCAGACCATGTCGACGATGACGTCCTTGTGGAACCGCTCGCGGTACTGGAACGCCAGCTCCGCCACGCGGGCCACGGCCTCGGGGTCGTCCCCGTTGACGTGGAAGACGGGGACCTGCAGACCCTTGGCGATGTCCGTCGCGTAGTACGACGAGCGCGAGCTCGACGGGCCGGTGGTGAAGCCGATCTGGTTGTTGACGACGATGTGCACCGTGCCGCCGGTGCGGTAGCCGCGCAGCTGGGAGAGGTTGAGCGTCTCCGTCACCACGCCCTGGCCGGCGAAGGCCGCGTCGCCGTGGATGAGCACCGGCAGGACGGAGAAGCCCTGCTCGCCCAGGTCGATGCGGTCCTGCTTCGCGCGGACCACGCCCTCGAGCACGCCGTCGGCGGCCTCGAGGTGGGAGGGGTTCGCCGCCAGGTAGACCTTGGTGGTCGAGCCGTCGGGCGCGGTGAACTCGCCCACGGTGCCCAGGTGGTACTTCACGTCCCCGGAACCCTGGACCGTCCGCGGGTCCTGGTTGCCCTCGAACTCGGAGAAGATCTGCCCGTAGGACTTCCCGGCGATGTTGGCCAGGACGTTGAGGCGGCCACGGTGCGCCATGGCGATGCCCACCTCGTCCAGGCCCTCCTCGGCGGCGCCGGTCAGCAGCGTGTCCAGCAGCGGGATGAGGGACTCCCCGCCCTCCAGGGAGAAGCGCTTCTGCCCGACGTACTTCGTCTGCAGGAACGTCTCGAACGCCTCGGCCTCGTTGAGCTTGCGCAGGATCCGCAGCTGCTGCTCGCTCGTGGGCTTCGCGTAGGGCGTCTCGAGCCGCTCCTGGAACCAGGTGCGCTGCGTGCGGTCGGCGATGTGCATGTACTCGACGCCGATGGTGCGGCAGTACGAGTCACGCAGCTGGCCGAGGATGTCGCGCAGCGGCATCTTCGCCGACCCGCCGAACCCGCCGGTGGGGAAGGTGCGCTCGAGGTCCCACAGGGTCAGCCCGTAGTTGGTGATGTCCAGGTCGGGGTGCCGGCGCTGCCGGTAGGCGAGCGGGTCGGTGTCCGCCATGAGGTGGCCGCGCGAGCGGTACGCGTGGATCAGCTCCGCGATCCGGGCCGACTTGCCCATCTCGTTCTCGGGGTCGTACTCGACGTCCTTCATCCACCGCACGGGCTCGTAGGGCACGCGCAGGGCGGAGAAGACGCGGTCGTAGAACCCGTCCGTGCCGAGGAGCTTGGTGTGGATGATCTTGAGGAACTCGCCCGAGGCGGCGCCCTGGATGATCCGGTGGTCGTAGGTGGAGGTCAGCGTCAGGACCTTGGAGACGCCGACGCGGGCGAGCGTCTGGGCGGAGGAGCCGGCGAACTCCGCCGGGTAGTCCATCGCGCCGACGCCGATGATCGTGCCCTGGCCCTTCATCAGCCGGGGGATCGAGTGGACCGTGCCGATGCCGCCGGGGTTGGTCAGCGTGATGGTGGTGCCGGCGTAGTCCTCGAGCGTCAGCTTGTTGTTGCGCGCCTTGCGGACCAGCTCCTCGTAGGCCGCCCAGAACTGGGCGAAGTCCATCTCGTCCGCCTGCTTCACGGACGGCACCACGAGGCTGCGGGTGCCGTCCGGCCTGGGCAGGTCGATGGCCAGGCCGAAGTTCACGTGGGCGGGCTGGAAGACGGCCGGCTTGCCGTCCTCGGTCTCCGTGTACGAGTAGTTCATGTCCGGCATCTCGGACAGCGCCTCGACCATCGCGAAGCCGATGAGGTGCGTGAAGGAGATCTTCCCGCCGCGGCCGCGCGCGAGGTGGCTGTTGATGACGATGCGGTTGTCGACCATCACCTTGGCGGGGACGGCGCGCACCGACGTCGCGACCGGCAGCTCCAGGCTGGTCTCCATGTTCGACACGGTGCGGGCCGCGACGCCGCGAAGCTTGACCGTCTCGTCCTCGGCCTGGTGCGCGGTCTCCCCGCCGCGGGCGGCGACGCGCGCGGCGTAGGGCGACGACGGCGGCTGCGCCGCGACCGGCGGCGCCGGCGGCAGGTCGCCGCGCAGCTCGTCGGTGGCGGGCTGCTCGCTGCGCGGGTCGACGCGCGTCACGGCGGTGGGCCGCGTCGCGGTGGAGGGGGCGTCGGTCGGGCCGGCGTCCGGCGTCCGTGTCTCCTGCTCGGGGGTGGCCGGGCGCTCGGCGGCGGTGCCGGAGGTCGGGGCACGGCCGGAGCCGTTGGCCCCACCGCCCTCGTAGCCCTCGAAGAAGTCCCACCAGGCCGGATCCACCGACTGCTTGTTCTGGCGGTACTTCTCGTACAGCTCCTCGATGAGCCACTCGTTGGCGCCGAAGGCGGCCATGGGGTCGTTGTGTTCCTGCGTGGACACTCGGAAATCGCCCTCTTCCAGGGGGTGTGACGAAGATCCCTTCAACCCTATGCGGTGGTGGTCGGCGCGGGCGCATCACCCGGCACGGGAGGGCTGAAAATCACATCTCCGGACGCCGGGCGGGGCGGACCCGACCAAGGACGGGTCAAGCGTCCGTCACCGGCCGTCTAGGACCAAGGGCCCGGCAGTGGCACCCGTCCGACCGGCGGTGGGCCGGTCACGGGCGGCGACGCGGCGCGGTGACGGGTCCCGCGGTGCCGGCCGGCGGACGCCCGAACGACCTGCTCGTGCGCGGTGGACGGCCCGGGTCCCGCTCGTACAATCGAGCCACCATGCGACGATCCCGCCGCGGTCGACATCCCGCCGACCCTCCAGAACCCAGCCCGGACAGGTCCGCGCACCCGACGCGGAGGAGCGCGTGCTGAGCGACTGGCTGCTCGTCCTCCTCGGCGTGGTCCTGACCGCCGGCACCTTTGTGTTCGTGGCGGCGGAGTTCTCGCTCGTCGCCCTCGACCCCGGCACGGTCGACCGCCGGGTCGCGGCCGGCGACAAGCGCGCCGCCGGGGTGAGCCAGGCCCTGAGGCACCTCTCGCTGGAGCTCTCCAGCGCCCAGGTCGGCATCACCGCGACCACGATCCTGCTCGGGTACACCACGCAGTCCGCCCTGGCGGACCTGCTCGTCGAGCCGCTCGGGTCCGCCGGGCTGGCGCAGACGGCCGCCACGGCGACCGCCGTCGTCCTCTCTCTCGTCCTCGTCAACACCTTCTCGATGGTCTTCGGCGAGCTCGTCCCCAAGAACCTCGCGCTGGCCGACCCGCTGGCGACGGCCGGGTACGTCGCCCCGGTGCAGCGCGTCTTCACCCGGGCGCTCCGCCCGATGATCACCGGTCTGAACGAGTCCGCCAACTGGATCCTGCGCCGGTTCGGCGTCGAGCCCGCGGAGGAGCTCTCCGGCGGCCGGTCCGCCTCCGAGCTTGCGGCGCTCGTGCGCCGCTCCGCCGAGCACGGCACCCTCGACGTGTCGACGGCGACCCTGCTGACCCGGTCCATCGGACTGGGCGCGCTCACCGCCGTGGACGTCATGACCGACCGTGGCCGGATCCATGCCCTCACCCGAGAGCAGACCGCGGCGGACGTCGTGGAGCTCGCGCGCACCACCGGCCACTCCCGCTTCCCGGTGATCGGGGACGACAGCGACGACATCGTCGGGCTGGTGCACCTGCGCCGTGCCATCGCCGTGCCCTACGAACGCCGTGCCGAGGTCCCCGTCGCCTCCTCCTCGCTCATGGTCGAGGCACCGCGCGTGCCCGAGACGCTCGCGCTCGCGCCGCTGCTCGTCCAGCTGCGCGACGAGGGCCTCCAGATGGCCGTGGTGGTCGACGAGTACGGCGGGACCTCGGGCGTGGTCACGCTCGAGGACGTCGTCGAGGAGGTGGTCGGCGACGTCGCCGACGAGCACGACCGCCGTCGGTCCGGCGCGCACGCGGGGCCGGGCGGGACGTGGGTGGTGCCGGGTGTGCTGCGGCCGGACGAGCTCGCGCACAAGGCCGACCTCGTCGTGCCCGACGACGGACCGTACGAGACCCTCGGAGGCCTCGTGATGGAGCGGCTGGGCCGGATCCCGCGGGTCGGCGACGAGGTGCGGGTCAACGACGTGGTGCTGCACGTGGAGCAGATGGACGGCCGACGGGTGGACCGCCTGCGGGTGTGGCGAGCGGCGGGGGAGGAGTCGTGAGCACCGGGACCGCGCTGCTCGTCGGCCTCGTGCTGCTCGCGCTGAACGCCTTCTTCGTCGGCGCGGAGTTCGCCGTCATGTCCGCGCGGCGCTCCCGCATCGAGCCGCTGGCGGAGCAGGGGTCACGCCCGGCCCGGATCGTCCTGTACGCGATGGAGCACGTCACCCTCATGCTCGCCTGCGCCCAGCTGGGGGTCACCGTGTGCTCGACCGGCCTCGGCGTGGTGGCCGAGCCCGCGATCGCGAGCCTCGTCGAGGGCCCGATGGTGGCGGCGGGGCTCCCGGCGGAGGCGAGCCACGTGGTCGGCTTCACGGTCGCGGTCGCCCTGGTGGTGTACCTGCACGTGGTCGTGGGCGAGATGGTGCCGAAGAACCTCGCCGTGACCTCGCCCGAGCGGGCCGCGATGATCTTCGCGCCCCCGCTCGTGGCGATCTCGAAGGTGCTCCACCCGGTCGTCGCCGGGCTGAACTGGATCGCGAACTCGATGCTCCGGATCGTCGGGATCGAGCCGAAGGACGAGGTGACCTCCGCCTTCACCGCGCAGGAGGTGGCCTCCATCGTGGAGCGTTCCCAGGCGGAGGGCGTGCTCAACGACGACCTGGGCCTCCTCTCCGGCGCCATCGAGTTCTCGGAGGAGACGGCTGAGCAGGTCATGGTGCCGCTCGCCAAGCTCGTCACCCTGCCGGTCGGGTGCACGCCGGAGGACGTCGAACGTGAGGTCGCCCGCACCGGGTACTCCCGGTTCCCCGTCGTCGCCGACGACAGTTCGCTCGCCGGCTACCTGCACGTCAAGGACGTGCTCTACGCCGACGGCGAGGAACGCCGCGCCCCGGTCCCGCCCTGGCGGATGCGGGCGCTCGCCGAGGTCGTCCCCGGCGACGAGGTGGAGGACGTGCTGGCCGTCATGCAGCGGACCGGGGCCCACCTTGCCCTCGTCACCCGGGAGAGGGCCCCGGGGGAGAGGGTGGAGATCGGCGTAGTCTTCCTCGAGGACATCCTCGAGGAGCTGGTCGGCGAGGTGCGCGACTCCATGCAGCGGGCCGCGCGCAGGTGACGCCCGGGCCGCCGTGAACGGTTCATGAACCGCTTCGTGACGCGGTTTTCTCGCGTGCTGCGGCGTTCGTGCCAGGTGATCCACACCTCAGCGGAGAGGTATTGGACGGGCAGGTGCACCTTCGTTATTGTTCCGTGACACACCGTTAACCGGGGTCGCCCGGCGGCGGTCCCCCACGGCCTCGCGCAGGTCGAGCTACTCCACCCTCCGGAGGTTGTTCCATGTCGGAAAGTGCTGTGCCCGCATCCCAGGCACCGCTGACCCGACGACAGATCCGTGAGGCGGAGCGTGCGGCTGCGCTGGCCGCGGAGCGTGAGCGTGAGGCTGTGCTGGCCGCGGAGCGTGAGCGAGCGGCTGCGGAGCAGGCGCGGCAGACCGTGGTCGCGACGGACGTGACGGGCGCGCCGGCCAGGCACGACGCGGTGCCGCAGCGCCGGCAGCGTCGCCCGGCCCCCGCCACGACCCACGCGGTCGGGCGGGGCGCGGCTGACACCGAGGTGCTGCCCGTCCCGCAGACGCCTCCCTCCCGCCGTGCCCTCCGCCCCGCTCCACGCACTGCCGCCGTCGTGGGCCGCACGCACCGGTCATGGGCCCCGCGCGCGGCCGTGCTCGGCGCGATGGGAGCCCTCACCATCGTCGCCCCGCTCACCGGCTTCGCGGCGCCGGAGGCGGAGCCTGCCGCCGCCGTCGCGGTGGCTCCGCAGCCCAGCGTCCTCGACGTGCTCGACTCGCAGGCCGCCAACGTCGCGCTCGCGGCCGTGCCGGCCAGTCTCCTGAAGGACCCCGCGGCCTCCAGTCGGGCCACGGTCCTGCAGACCTCGCGCGCCGCGGACCGCGACGCGCTCACCTGCGCCCCCCTCGACGGGGCCAGCGGAGCCCGCGCCGCCGTGACCGAGCGGACAGCGCAGTACGTCCGCCCGCTCGCCGACGGCACCTACCGCAACTCGTCGCACTACGGGAACCGGTCGCACCCACTGTCCGGGGCGTACAGCTTCCACACGGGGACCGACTACGCCGCACCGCTCGGCACGCCCATCTACGCGGTCGCGGACGGCACCGTGGAGTACGTCGGCGCCGGCAAGGACGGCCGCTCGAGCATGCTCGTGATCCTGCGCCACGAGGTCGACGGGCAGACGGTCTACAGCTGGTACGTGCACATGTACCGCGACGGCATCCACGTCACCGAGGGGCAGCAGGTCGCCGCCGGCGAGGTCATCGCCGAGGTCGGCAACAACGGCAACTCCACCGGCCCGCACCTGCACTTCGAGATCCACCTCGACGACCGGGGCACGACGACGGACCCGCTGCCCTGGCTGGAGAAGCTCGGCGCGGTCGAGGTCGCCGCTCTCTGCTGAGGCCTGCTGCTCGCCCCCGCGGACGCTTCCGGCAGCTGCGGCGGGCCCGCCCCACCCCGGCACCGCTCTCTCGGGGGCAGGGCCGCCGTGACCGTCCGTGACGCCGCGTCCCGCCTGCGGCGCAGCCTCTCGCCCGCAGGCGATCCCTGCGTCGCCCGGGGGTACCCTGTAGTGAGCAACGCCACAGCAAGCATGTGGTTTATGGCCGACCCCCACATGGTTGCGGCCGATCAGCCTTCCTAACGTTCACTGCACCGCACTCGTAGCGGCAAGGGAGCCAAGGAAGGAGCGGCGTGACGTCGACGACACAGGGGATCGCCCTGCGGGCCACCGGCCTGACGAAGGACTTCCGCGGCTTCCGCGCCGTCAACGACGTCGATCTGACGGTCGCGGAGGGCGGCGTGCACGCCCTCGTGGGCCCGAACGGCGCCGGCAAGACCACGCTGTTCAACCTGCTCAGCGGTTTCCTCAGGCCCACCTCCGGCACGATCACGGTGCGCGGCGAGGACGTGACCGGGTTGCAGCCCGAGCAGATCGCCCACAAGGGCGTCGCCCGGTCGTTCCAGATCACGAGCCTGTTCGAGAACCTCGACCCGCGCGAGCACGTCGAGCTGGCGCTCCAGAGCCGCACCACGATGGGCAGGAAGTTCTGGCGCTCGGACCGCCTCATGCGCCGGTTCCGGCCGCGGGCGGACGAGCTGCTCGAGGAGGTCGGTCTGAGCCACCTGGCGACGAAGCCCGCGGGCGAGCTCGCGTACGGGCAGAAGCGTGCCCTCGAGATGGCGCTGGTCCTCGCCCTCGACCCGGCGATCATGCTCCTCGACGAGCCCACCGCAGGCATGGGCATCGAGGACGTCACCCGCACCATCGAGCTGGTCAGGAGGATCGCGGTCGGCCGCACGGTCGTGTTCGTCGACCACAACATGCACGTCGTCGGCAGCCTGGCCGACCAGGTGACGGTGCTCCAGCAGGGCCGCGTCCTCGCCGAGGGCACGTACGAGGTGGTCCGCAAGGATCCCCGCGTGATCACCGCGTACCTCGGGGAGGCCAGCAATGCTTGAGATCCGGAACCTCAGCGCCTGGTACGGCGAGGCACGAGCGCTGGACGACGTCTCCGTCGACGTCGCGGCCGGGGAGGTCGTCACCCTCGTCGGGCGCAACGGCGCGGGCAAGACCACGCTGCTGCGCTCGGTGATGGGGCTGCACCGCCACGCGAGCGGCGCGGTGATCCTCGACGGCGCGGACGTCAGCGGCGTGCCGGTCCACCGCCGGGCGCGCCTGGGGATGGGCTGGGTCCAGGACGACCGCGGCATCTACGCCTCCCTCTCCGTGGAGGAGAACCTCCTGCTCCCGCCTGTGGTCTCGTCCGGCGCGTGGCCGCTCGCCCGCGTCTACGAGACGTTCCCGGTGCTGGCGGACCGGCGCAAGGCCGCCGGCACGACCCTCTCGGGCGGCGAGCAGCAGATGCTCGCCATCGCGCGCGTCCTCCGGACCGGCGCCAAGGTCCTGCTGCTCGACGAGCCCACCGAGGGGCTCGCCCCGGTGATCGTCGCAGCCATCGGCGACATCGTCCGCGAGGTCAAGGCGGCCGGGGTGACCGTGCTGCTGATCGAGCAGAACGTCAAGTTCGCCGCCACCGTGGCCGACCGCCACTACCTGCTGTCCCAGGGGCGCATCGTCGAGCACCTGGACAACGCGGAGTTCGTCGCGCGCGAGCACGAGCTCCTCGAGCACCTCGGGGTCTGACGCCACCGACGTCGCCAAGCCCTGCACCCCCCAGGTCCGGTCCCGAAGGCCGGCCCCACCCACGAACCGACCATCCACCAACGGCACCACTCATGAACGAAGGAGTTCGGATGACCAAGAAGCTTGCGGGCAGCGCGGCCGCCCTGATGTCCGGGACGCTCCTGCTGGGCGCGTGCGCCGGCGGTGGCCCCTCGAGCGCGGAGGGGGCGTTCACCGACGACAAGATCGTCATCGGCGTCCTGAACGACCAGTCCGGCGTCTACAAGGACCTCTCCGGTCCGAACAGCGTGACCGCCGTCGAGATGGCCGTGCAGGACTACCTCGAGAAGTACGGGGACGACGCCGTCGTCACCGAGGAGCAGATCGAGGTCATCACCGCCGACCACCAGAACGAGCCCGACGTCGCCAACACCAAGGCCCAGGAGATGTACGACCGGCAGGGGGCCGACATCATCCTCGACGTCCCCGCCTCCTCCGCCGCGCTGGCGGTGGCCAGCCAGGCCGACCAGAAGAAGAAGCTGCACTTCAACATCGGCGCCGCCACCACGGAGCTGACCGGCGCGCAGTGCAGCCCGTACGTCTTCCACTGGGCCTACGACACCTACATGCTGGCCAACGGCACGGGCAAGACCGTGACCGAGAACGGCGGCAAGGACTGGCAGATCATCTACCCGGACTACGCCTTCGGTCAGGACATGGAGAAGTCCTTCACCGAGGCCGTCACGGAGGCCGGCGGGACCGTCAGCGGGTCCATCGCGACCCCGTTCCCCAACGACAACTTCTCGACCTTCCTGACCAAGGCGGCCTCCGGCGGTCCGGACGTCATCGGCACCATGCAGGCCGGCGGTGACCTGATCAACCTCGTCAAGCAGTACAACGAGGCCGGGCTGCGTGACCAGGGCATCAGCCTCGCCGTCGGCCTGATGTTCATCACCGACATCCACTCCCTCGGGGTCGACCAGTTCGAGGGCACGACCTTCACCGACGCCTGGTACTGGGACATGGACGAGGAGTCCCGCGAGTGGGCCGACCGGTTCCTCGAGGAGGCCGGGAGCCGCCCGTCCTTCGCCCACGCCGGCAACTACTCGGCCGCCCTGCAGTACCTCGAGGCGGTCCAGGCCACCGAGACGGACGACGCCGACACGATCGTCGAGGACCTCAACGGCAAGGAGGTCGAGGACGTCTTCCTGCGCAACGGCAAGATCCGCGCTGAGGACCACCGCGTCATCCACGACGTCTACCTCGCCGAGGTGAAGGCCCCCGACGAGGTCACCGAGGACTGGGACTACCAGAACATCCTCAACACGATCCCGGCCGAGGAGGCCTTCCAGCCGGTCGACGAGTCCGGCTGCGAGATGGGCTGACCCGCATCGGTCACACGTGCGCCGGGTGCCGTGAGGCACCCGGCGCACCCCGGACGGGAAGGGACGGACGATGAACGAAATCCTGCAGTACACGATCCAGGGCCTCGCGGCGGGCAGCTTCTACGCGGTCGCCGCCCTCGGGCTGGCGGTCATCTTCGGCGTGCTCGGCGTCGTGAACTTCGCGCACGGCGCCTGCTACATGCTCGGGGCGGTCGTCGCCGCAGTCCTCCAGGACGTTCTTGGGCTGAGCTTCTGGTGGGCGCTCCTCGTGGTCCCGATCCTGCTCTTCATCTTCGGGGTGATCATCGAGCGGCTGTTCGTCCAGTGGCTGCTGCGCCTGGAGCCGCTGTACAACTTCCTGCTCACCTTCGGGCTGGCGCTCTTCCTCGTCGACCTGGTCAAGCGTCGTTACGGCGTCTCCGGACTGCCCTACGAGCGTCCGGAGGTTCTCACCGGCCAGCTCACGGTCGGCGAGCTGCGCCTGCCGACCTACCAGGTGTTCGTGTTCGTCTTCTCGGTGCTGGTGTGCCTGGCGGTGTGGCTGGTCATGAGCCGCACCCGGGTGGGCATGATCGTCCGGGCGGCCACCGAGCGCCCCGACGTCGCGCGGGCCCTGGGGGTCAACGTGGGCCGGTGGATCACGCCCGTGTTCGGCTTCGGGATCGCCCTGGCCGGGCTGGCGGGCGTGCTGGCGGCCCCGTTCCGCGCCATCACCGCAGACATGGGCTCGAGCTTCATCATCATCCTGTTCGCCGTCGTCGTCATCGGGGGGCTCGGCTCGATCGTCGGCGCCGTCGTCGCCGGCTTCCTCGTCGGTCTGGTCGAGGCCTTCGGCCAGGCCTACGCGCCGGCGTTCGCCCAGATCGTCATCTTCGTGCTCATGGCCGTCGTGGTGCTGCTGCGCCCGGCCGGCCTGTTCGGACGGGAGGAGCGGGCATGAGCCCGACACCGCAGACCATGCTCGACGAGCAGGCGGCCAGCCGGATCGTCCCGAACTACGTCGCCCGCCGGTCGGTGAAGACCTGGGTCCTCATCGCCGTCGGCCTGGTCGCCGCGCTGGCGCTGCCGTGGATCATCTACCCGCCGGTCGCCATGGACATCGCCTGCTGGGCCCTGTTCGCCATCGCGCTGGACATCCTGCTCGGTTACACCGGCCTGCTCTCGTTCGGGCACGCGGCGTTCTGGGGCGGGTCGGCCTACGTCACCGGCCTGGTGGCGGTGCACCTCGGGGTGCCGTTCCCGCTGGCGGTGCTCGCCGGCGCGCTCGCCGCGATGCTCATCGCCCTGCCGGTCGGCTTCCTCTCCGTGCGACGCGCGGGCATCTACTTCGCCATGGTCACCCTGGCCTTCGCGCAGATGCTCTTCTTCGTCGCCAACCAGTGGCGCGACGTCACCGGCGGCGAGAACGGCCTGCAGTCGGTCCCGAAGACGTTCTTCGGCATCGAGGCGATCGAGACCGACTCCTTCTACTTCTACTACGCGGCGCTGCCGATCATCGTCCTCGGCATGTGGATGGCCTGGCGGATCGTGCACTCCCCGTTCGGACGGGTCCTGGTCTCCATCCGCGACAACGTGCCGCGGGCCCGTGCCCTGGGCTACGACGTCGAGAAGTACAAGGTGGCCGCCTTCGTCCTCTCCGCCGGCCTGGCCGGGCTCGCCGGCGGCATCTTCGCCATCAGTCACGGGTTCGTCTCGCTGCAGGAGGTCAACTGGACCACGTCCGGCAAGGTCGTGCTCATCACCGTCCTGGGCGGCATCGGCACCCTGTGGGGCGGCATCGTCGGTGCCGTCATCATCGTCATCCTCGAGGACCAGCTCGCCTCGTCCGGGTTCGAGGGCATCGGCATCATCACCGGCGCCGTCTTCGTCACCGTGGTGCTGCTGTTCCGCCGGGGCGTGTGGGGCACGGCGCTGCACGCCGTGCGCACCCGGCGCCGTAAGCAGGAGTGACAGCCGAGAACGACGACGAGCGCCGGTCCCGCGGGGGGCCGGCGCTCCGTCGTGCCGGGACGGGACGGCTCAGGCGAGGAGCGCGTGGAGCCGCAGCGCCAGCTGCACCTCGAGCTGACGGTCCGGCGCGTTCCACCCCTCGCCCAGCAGGTTGGTGATCCGCTCGAGGCGCTGGGTGACCGTGTTCGCGTGGACATGGAGCGCGCTGCCCGTCCGGCTGAGGTTGCCGCCCTGGCCGAAGTAGGTGCGCAGGGTCTCGAGCAGCGCGGTGCCCCGCTGGGCGTCGTAGTCCAGGACGGGGCCGATCACGGAGGCCACGTAGGACGGCACGTCACGGTCCTCGCCCAGGAGCAGACCCACGAAGCCGAGGTCGCCCACGTCCGCGACCTCCCCGCGGCGCCCCAGCACGAGCAGCGTGTGGAGGCAGCGCGCCGCCTCGGCCCGCGCGGCGGCGATCTCCGCCGGACCGCGGGCGGGTCCCGCCGTACCGGCGGTCACCGGCCGGCCGGCGGCCCGGCCGAGCTCCGAGCTGACCACCCGCGCGGCCTCGCGCGGCTGGAGACCGGGGAGGATGAGCACCAGCTCGCCCTCCTGCAGCGTGGACAGGCCCCCGCGGCCGCCCGCGAGGAACGCGGCCGCCTGCACCGCCCGGGAGCGGTCGCCGGCCACCTCCGCGACGACGACGGCGTGCGAGGCGTCGAGGTCGGCGCCGGCCAGGCGGGCGCGCTCGCGCAGGCCCTGCGGGTCCCTGCCCAGCAGCACGTCGTCGAGCAGCTCGCCGCGCAGCCGCTCCTCGGCGGCGGCCACCGAGCGCCGGAAGAGCAGCTGCAGGGCGGTCACCAGGGCGGCGCGCTCGAGGATGCGCCGGTCGGCCTCGTCGAGCGGCTCGGACCGGATGAGGACCAGCGCGCCGAGGGCCTCGCCGCCGGCGAGGACGGGGGCGGCGACGACGCCGTCGCCGGTCCGGGTCCGGCTCGTCGTCACGGCGACCCGAGCCGTCTCGGTCGCCGCGGCCGCCGCCGGCCCGGCGAGGGCGGCGGACGGCAGGTCGGCGGCCCCGGGGAGCCGGGCGCCGTCCGGGCCCGCCATGACCACGTGCCCGCCGAGCACCTCGCCCACCTCGCGGGCGACGTCGTCGACGTCCCCGCCCTGCAGGACCAGCTCGAGCAGACGGTCGTGGGCGTCGGCGGCGCGCTCGACGCTCACGGTCCGCGCGCGGAGCTCCTCGCCCGCGACCCGCAGGTCGTGCAGGGCGAGCTGGGTCTCGCTCAGCAGCCGCGCGTTGTCCAGGGCGATCGCGGCGTGGGCGGCGAAGGAGCTGAGCAGTGCGATCTCCGAGCGGCCGAACGGGCGGACCGTGCGGTTGGCGGCGTAGAGCACCCCGATCACGCGGCGCGCCAGCACCAGCGGGACACCCACGATGGACGTGATGCCCTCGTCCGCCACGGCCGAGTCGATGCCCTCGGTGTGGCGGAACCGCTCGTCCTGGAAGTACGTCGCGGAGGCGTAGGGCGTGGCCGTCTGGGCGACGAGACCGCCGAGGCCGGCGCCCATCGGCAGGCGCACGGCCCGGAACAGGTCGGACGAACAACCCACGGTGACCCGCATGTAGGTGTCGCCGGCCTCCTCGTCGTTGAGGGAGAGGTAGGCGACGTCGCTGCCGAGCAGCTGGCGCGAGCGCCGGACGATCGCCTCGAGGACGGCGTCGACGTCGGTCAGGGACGCGAGGTCGCTGGCCGTCTCGAACAGTGCGGAGAGCTCGGTCTCCCGGCGTCGCCGCGACTCGAGCACGCCCCGCACCTGCAGCGCGAGGGCCTTGGCATGCTCGAGCAGCGCGATGGTCTCCGCGTCGGCGCCCGCGCTGCGCGCCGCGAGCAGCGGCCCCTCGAACTCGACCGGTGACGCGTCGCGCGCCAGCAGCTCCAGGTACTCCGTGCCTCTCACGCCCGCCATTGTTGCCGACGACGGTCGCCCGGTGGGCAGACGCGCGTGCTGACGTGGCGTCGCGCGGGAGGCGAACGGGTCCATGGTGGTCTCGGTCGACGGCTCGGGCCGGTGCACGGAGGCCTCAGCGCGCCGACCACCCGCCGTCGAGGACGATGTTGCTGCCGGTCACGAAGGAGGCGGCGGGGGAGCAGAGGTAGGACACCGCCCGCGCCACCTCCGCCGGCTCGAGCAGGCGCTTGATCGCCGAGTTCTTGAGCATCACCCGGCTCAGCACCTCCTCCTCGGAGAGACCGTGCACGCGGGCCTGGTCGCTCACCTGCCGCTCGACCAGCGGGGTGCGCACGTAGCCGGGGTTGACGCAGTTGCTCGTGACCCCGCGGTCGGCGCCCTCCAGCGCGATGACCTTGGAGAGCCCCTCGAGGCCGTGCTTGGCGGAGACGTAGGCGGACTTGTAGGCGCTGGCGCGCAGGCCGTGGGCGCTGGAGATGTGGACGAGCCGGCCCCAGCCCCGGGCGTACATGTGCGGCAGGGCGGCCCGGGTCAGCAGGAACGGCGCCTCGAGCATGAGCCGCAGGATGTGCGCGAACCGCTCGGGCGGGAAGTCCTCGACCGGGCTGACGTGCTGGATCCCCGCGTTGTTGACCACCACGTCGGCCGACAGGCGGAGGTCCGCGAGCGCGCCGGTGTCCGCGAGGTCGAGGGCCCACGCCTCGCCGCCGATCTCGGTGGCGACGGCTGCGGCGCCGTCGGCGTCCACGTCGCAGACCAGGACGTGCGCGCCGTGAGCCGCGAGCTCACGGGCGACCGCCGCCCCGATCCCGCTCGCCCCGCCCGTGACCAATGCGGTGCGCCCGGCCAGCCCGACTCCGTCGTCGTCTCTCATGCCGAGCAACCTACGAAGCGCGCGGCGACCGCTCGATGGGGGGCCGCCACATACTTCACCGCGGGTGTGTGTGGGCACTCCCACGTACGGCGTCGGGCAGGATGAGGGGGTGAGCTCCTACCTCCACGGCCCGGGTCCCATCGCCCTCGCGCACCGCGGCGGCGGCCGCGAGGTGCCGGAGAACTCGCGCACCGCCGTCGAGCACACCCTCTCGCTCGGGCTGAGCTACCTCGAGACCGACGTCCACGCCACCGCCGACGGCGTGGTCGTGCTCTCGCACGACCCCACGCTGGACCGGGTCACCGACGGCACCGGCGCCGTGGGCGAGCTGACCTGGGAGCGCGTCTCGGCGTACCGGGACCGCTCCGGCGAGCGGCTGGTGCGCCTCGACGAGCTGCTCGGCGACTACCCCGGGCTGCGGGTGAACATCGACGCCAAGGACGACGCGGTCGTCGACCCCCTGGTCGAGACCCTGCGGCGCACCGCCGCCTGGGACCGGGTGTGCCTGGCCTCGTTCTCCGACGACCGGCTCGCGCGCCTGCGCGCCGTGCTCGGGCCCGGGGTGGCCACCAGTCTGGGCCGTCGGGACATCGCCCGGCTCGTGGCCGTCTCCCGGCTGCCCGCGCCCGCGCAGGGGCGGGCGCTGCGCGCGCTGCCCGGCCCCGCGGACGGGGTGGTGTGCACCCAGGTCCCCGTCTCGCACCGCGGACTGCCCGTCGTCACGCCGCGGTTCGTCTCCGCCGCCCACCGCCACGGCCTGGCCGTCCACGTCTGGACGATCGACGAGCCGGACCGCATGCACCGGCTGCTCGACCTCGGGGTCGACGGCCTGGTCTCGGACCGGCCCCGGGTGCTGCGGGACGTCCTCACCGCGCGCGGGCCCTGGCACTGATCCCGGTGAGCGCCGAGGTCGTCGCATGAGCACGGCGGAGCACGTCGACCCGCGCACCCGGCGCACCCGCGACGCGCTGGCGCGCGCGATGGCCGAGACGGTGCTCACCGCACCCCTGGCGGAGGTGTCGGTGGCCGGGCTGTGCCGCGCCGCGGGGGTGCACCGGACCACCTTCTACAAGCACTTCCGCACGGTCACCGAGCTCGCCGACGCGGTGCTCGGCGACCTCTTCGACCAGATCGACGCGCTCGGCCCGCTGTCGGACCGCGGGCGGTTCGAGGACCTGCTCGCGCACGCGGCGGCCCGTCGGCGCACGTACGCCGCGCTGATCGGCCCCGACGGCGACCCGGCACTGTCGCGCGCGGTGGCCGAACGTCTCGTCGCGGCGGTCGGGCGCGTGCCGGCCGCGTCGGAGCGCGACGGTGCCGTAGGCGTGGGGACGACGGCGCGGGTGTCGGGGTTCGCCGCGTACGGCGCGGTCGAGGCGGTCCTCCTCGGCGCGGAGCCCGCGGCGGCCGCCCGGGCCTGCGAGCCGATCCTTGCGTCGACCGAGGTCCTGCCCGACCGGTGACCTGCCCGACCGGTGAGCAGCCGTCCCGCGCCGGCCCGGTGAACGGCAAGAGCCCCCGCCCGGGTGGGCGGAGGCTCGTGCTGTGCGTGCCCCCTACTGGATTCGAACCAGCGACCTTCTGCTCCGGAGGCAGACGCTCTATCCACTGAGCTAAAGGGGCGCCGCTGCTGACAGCGCCTGGTGATGTTATCAGTCACCGGGACGCCGCTTCACCTCCGTGCGCGGTGACGGCCGGACGTGTGGCGCAGGTCACCGGCGGGGCGTTGAGGTGCCGGCACAGGGGGAGAACTCCCCGCCCCGGGGCAGCCCCAGGAGGCGGCGCAGGACCGGCCGGGTGTCTAGCCTGAGCGCGGAGCACCGGGCATCCCGCCCGCCGCACGAAGGGGGGAGAGATGACCCGGACGCCGCCCGAGGGACCTGACGAAGGCCGGCCTTCCTACGGGCCGCCGGCGAGCCAGCCTCCCTACGGGCCGCCGGCGGAGCGGAAGAACACCTGGCTCGTCCCCACCGTCATCGGCCTGGCAATCGTGCTGGTGGTCGCCGCCGTCGTGCTCCTGCTGACGCGCACCGGCGCGGGAACCACGACCGCGGACCCGAGCGCGCCGGGCGCGAGCGCCCCCGGGACACAGCAGGCCACCGAGCCCACGGACGACGCCACGGCCGGCGGGACTCCCGGCGGTGCCGCGGCGACCGAGGACGCCCGCGAGGTGTCCGGCGAGCCGCTCGGACCGCGGGTGGACCCCGAGGTCGTCGGCACCGACTTCGCCCTGAACGACGCGGGCTGGGCCGAGCACGCCCCGGCGCTGGCGGCGGGTGCGCGCGAGGCCGTCGCGGGCACCTACACGAACGGCTCGGTCGACGTGCCGGTCACCGCCGCCGCGTTCGACACCATCGAGGCGCAGGACGCCTACGGCGAGCAGCTGACGACGGCCCTGAAGGACGACGGTGCGCAGCTGCTGTCGGACGGGCCGGTCTACCCGGACTCGACCGGCCATCACTGGGCCTACGTGCTCGCCGACGGCGTCACCACCACGGTCGTGTGGCGCACCGACGACGGCGTCGTGCTCACTCTCACCGGCGACTCCGAGGCGGTCCCGGAGATCTACTCGAACATGCTCATCTGAGCGCGGGCGGGCGCTCTCACGTGGGACGTCGGCACCGGCCGGCGTCCCGGCGGCTGTGACGAGGGCCGCACCACGGCGGCCGGCCTCGGACGTCGCCCGGCCGCAGGGGCCTACTACCCTGGGCCGGGTGACCCCAGCCGAGCTCGCCGCACTCATCCGCTCCGTCCTGCTCGAGGCCGTCGCCGCCGGCGACGTCGCCCTCTCGGCCGAGGACGTCCCCGAGCCCAAGGTCGAGCGGCCGCGTCAGCGCGAGCACGGCGACTGGGCCACCAACGTCGCCATGCAGCTGGCCAAGAAGGCGGGCACCAACCCCCGCGCCCTGGCGGAGCTGCTGGCGGCCCGGCTGGCCCGGGCCGACGGCGTCGCCGCCGCCGAGGTCGCGGGCCCCGGCTTCCTCAACATCCGCCTCGAGGCGGGCGCGGCCGGCGAGCTCGCCCGCGCCGTCGTCGAGGCCGGGCCCGCCTTCGGCCGCAACGAGGCCCTGACGGGCCACCGGATCAACATGGAGTTCGTCTCCGCCAACCCCACCGGCCCGCTGCACGTCGGGCACACCCGCTGGGCGGCGCTCGGCGACGCCATGGTGCGGCTGCTGCGCGCCTCGGGCGCCGAGGTGGTCCCCGAGTACTACATCAACGACGCCGGTTCCCAGATGGACAAGTTCGGCGCCTCGATCGTCGCGCGGGCCACCGGCACCGACGTCCCCGACGGCGGTTACCAGGGGTCGTACGTCGCAGAGCTCGCCGCGAAGGTCCTCGCCGAGCGCCCGGACCTGCCCGAGCTGCCCCACGACGAGGCGGTCGCCGTCGCCCGCGAGCTCGGCTACCGCCTCCAGATGGCGGAGATCGAGGAGACCCTCGCCAGCTTCAACGTCCACTTCGACGTCTGGTTCTCCGAGCGCGAGCTGCACGACGGCGGGGCGGTCGAGGGCGCCGTCGAGCGACTGCGGGAGCAGGGCCACGTCTACGACGAGGGCGGCGCGGTGTGGCTGCGCACCACCGACTTCTCCGACGACAAGGACCGCGTGCTGGTCCGCGCCGACGGCTCGCCCACCTACTTCGCGGCCGACGCCGCCTACTACCTGTCCAAGAAGGACCGCGGCTTCGGGGAGAAGATCTACCTCCTCGGCGCCGACCACCACGGGTACGTCAACCGGCTCAAGGCGATCGCCTCGTGCGCGGGCGACGACCCGGAGAAGAACATCGAGATCCTCATCGGCCAGCTCGTCTCCGTCGCGGGCGCCCGCATGAGCAAGCGGGCCGGCAACATCATCGAGCTGCGCGACATCATCGAGTGGATCGGCACCGACCCGGTGCGCTACACCCTGGCGCGTTTCCCCGCGGACTCGCCGCTGACCCTGGACGGGGAGAAGCTGCGGGAGAAGAACCTCGACAACCCCGTGTACTACGTCCAGTACGCCTACGCCCGGACCCGGAACGCCTCGCGCAACGCGGAGGAGCACGGCGTCCCGCGGGACGGCTTCGACCCCGCGGCGCTGGACCACCCGGCCGACACCGAGCTGCTCGGTGCCCTGGGGCAGTTCCCGGAGACCGTCGCCCACGCCGCGCGGCTGCGCGAGCCGCACCGCGTGGCCCGCTACCTCGAGCAGGTCGCCGCCGCCTACCACCAGTGGTACGGCCAGACCCGGATCTCCCCGCGCGGCGAGGACCAGGTCGACGCCGGTCACACGGCGCGGCTCTGGCTCAACGACGCCACCAGCCAGGTGCTCGCCAACGGCCTGGACCTGCTGGGCGTCTCGGCCCCGGAGCGGATGTGAGCGGCCAGCACGCCGCCCCGGAGGCGGCACCCCTGCAGGCGCCCGAGCCCGACGGCGCACCCGCCGGCGTGTGGTCGACCGGAGTGCGCCGCGGCGACGACGGCGCCCTGAGCGTGGCCGGCGTCGACGTGCGGGAGATCGCCCGGACGCACGGGACCCCCGCGTACGTCGTCGACGAGGCGGACCTGCGCGGGCGCGCCCGCGCCTTCGCCGAGGCGTTCGACGCCGCGTTCGCCGAGTCCGAGGGCATGGCCGGCGCCGACGTCTACTACGCCGGCAAGGCCTTCCTCTCCCTCGCCGTCGCGCGCTGGGTCCACGAGGAGGGCCTGCGCATCGACACCTCCACGGCGGGCGAGCTCGCCGTCGCGCTGCGCGCCGGCGTCCCCGGCGAGGCGATCGGCCTGCACGGCAACAACAAGTCCGACGACGAGATCCGCACGGCGCTCGCGCACGGCGTGGGGCGCATCGTCGTCGACTCCCTCGCCGAGGTGGAGCGGGTGGCGGCGCTCGCGACGGGGGCCGGGACGCGCGCCCCCGTCATGGTGAGAGTGACCACCGGCGTGCACGCCGGTGGGCACGACTTCATCGCCACGGCGCACGAGGACCAGAAGTTCGGCCTCTCGCTCGCGTCCGGCGCCGCCCGCAAGGCCGTGGACGAGATCCTCGCCCACGACTCCCTCGAGCTCGTCGGCCTGCACTCCCACATCGGCAGCCAGATCGTCGACCTCGCCGGCTTCGAGGTGGCGGCCCGCGCCGTCCTCGGCCTGCGCGCCGAGATCGTCGCCGAGACCGGCTATCTCGCCCCCGAGGTGGACCTCGGCGGCGGGTACGGCATCCGTTACACCGCGGCCGACGACGTCCCGCCCGCGCCGGCGCAGATCGCCGCCACCCTCGCCGACGCCGTCCGCCGGGTCTGCGCGGAGCTCGGCACCCCCGTCCCGCGCGTCTCGGTCGAGCCGGGCCGCTCCATCGCCGGGCCGGCCGGGCTGACCCTCTACACGGTCGGCACGGTCAAGGAGGTCGCCCTCGACGGCGGCGGCACCCGCACGTACGTCTCGGTCGACGGCGGCATGAGCGACAACATCCGCACCGCCCTGTACGACGCCGCGTACACCGCCACGCTCGCCGGACGGCGCCCCGACGCCGCCACCGTGACCGCCCGGGTGGTCGGCAAGCACTGCGAGAGCGGGGACATCGTCGTGCGCGACGTGGCCCTGCCGGCCGACGTGCGCGCCGGCGACCTGCTCGCCGTGCCCGCCACGGGCGCGTACGGGCGCTCCATGGCGAGCAACTACAACATGGTGCCCCGCCCCCCGGTGCTGGCCGCGACGCACGACGGCGTCCGGGTGCTGGTGCGCCGCGAGACGGTGGAGGACCTGCTGGCCCTCGACCTGGGTTGAACCGCGCCCCGCGAGCTGTGGCGGTCCCCGGTGGGCGTCGCAGCACCGGTCGGCGAGGAAGCGACATGCCGCCAGCCGGCGGCGGTTGGTGGACAGCGCGGAGGCCCGCCGCGGCGGGCCCCTATCCTGGGCGCGGCGCCGGCCGGCGCTGCCTGAGAACGAGAGGATCCCCGGTGAGCACATCCGCGACCGACGGCGTCGTGCGCGTCGCCCTGCTGGGCTGCGGCACGGTGGGGAGCCAGGTCGTCCGCCTGCTCCGCGAGCACGGTGACGACTGGACCGCCCGCAGCGGCGCGAAGCTGGAGCTGGTCGGCATCGCCGTGCGGGACGTCGCCGCCGAGCGGGACCCGTGGGTGCCCCGCGAGCTTCTCACCGCCGACGCCGAGGGGCTCGTCACGCGGGCCGACGTCGTCGTCGAGCTGATCGGCGGCATCGAGCCCGCCCGCACGCTCGTGCTGCGGGCCCTGACCTCCGGCGCCACCGTGGTGACGGGCAACAAGGCGCTGCTCGCCGCCCACGGGCCCGAGCTGCACGCGGCCGCCGAGGCCGGCGACGCGGACCTGTACTACGAGGCCGCCGTCGCCGGCGCGATCCCGGTGGTCTACGGCCTGCGCGAGTCCCTGGCGGGGGACAAGATCACCGCGGTGCTGGGCATCGTCAACGGCACCACGAACTTCATCCTCGACGAGATGGCGACCCGCGGCCTCTCCTTCGACGAGGCCCTCGCCCAGGCGCAGGAGCTCGGCTACGCCGAGGCCGACCCGACGGCGGACGTCGACGGCCACGACGCCGCCGCCAAGGCCGCGATCCTCGCCTCCCTCGCCTTCCACACCCGCGTGAGCATCGAGGACGTCCCCGTCACCGGCATCCGCTCGATCACCGCCGAGGACATGGCCGAGGCCCGCGAGTCCGGCCACGTCATCAAGCTGCTCGCCGTCGCGCGCCGCACGGTCGCCGAGGGCACCGAGGGCATCAGCGTGCGGGTCCACCCGGCGCTCCTGCCCGCCGCCCACCCGCTCGCCGCGGTGCACGGCGCGTTCAACGCCGTGGTCGTCGAGGCCGAGTCCGCCGGACGGCTCATGTTCTACGGGCAGGGCGCGGGCGGCGCCCCGACGGCCTCGGCGGTGCTGAGCGACGTCGTCGCCGCCGCGAGCCACAAGGTCCACGGCGGCCACGCGCCGCGGGAGTCCACCTACGCCGAGCTGCCGCTCCACGGCCCGGTCACCACCGCGGCGCGCTCGCAGATCAAGCTGCGCCTCGCGGACCGGCCCGGCACGCTCGCCGCCGTCGCGGGCGTGTTCGGCGAGGAGGGCGTCTCGATCGACAGCGTGCGCCAGCAGCGCGCCGACGACGGCGTCGCCAGCATCACGATCGTCAGCGACGTCGCCACCGAGGCGGCGCTCGACCGCACGGTGGCACGGCTGGCCGACGAGCCCAGCGTCCACGAGGTCATCTCGGTGACCCGAGTCGAAGGAGCATGATGGCCCACCAGTGGCGAGGCGTGATCGAGGAGTACCGCGACCGGCTGCCGATCGGGGCCGACGACCCCGTCGTCACCCTCGGCGAGGGCGGCACCCCGCTGGTCGAGGCGCCCGTGCTCGGCGAGCGCACGGGGGCGCGCGTGTGGGTCAAGGTCGAGGGCGCCAACCCCACCGGGTCCTTCAAGGACCGCGGGATGACCATGGCCATCTCCAACGTCGCGGCCACCGACACCCGGATGGTCGTGTGCGCCTCGACCGGCAACACCTCCGCCTCGGCGGCGGCCTACGCGGTCCGGGCCGGGCTGGGGTGCGCCGTCGTCCTGCCCGCGGGCAAGATCGCCGCCGGCAAGCTCGCCCAGGCGATCGTGCACGGCGCGACGCTCGTGGCGGTCGACGGCAACTTCGACGACTGCCTGCGGATCGCCCGGGACCTCGCCGAGGCCTACCCGGTCGCGCTGGTCAACTCGGTCAACCCCTACCGCCTGCAGGGGCAGAAGACCGCCGCGTTCGAGGTCGTCGACGCGCTCGGCGACGCCCCGGACGTCCACGTCCTGCCCGTGGGCAACGCCGGGAACATCTCCGCGTACTGGATGGGCTACAACGAGTACGCCGGGCGCACCACGGCCTCGTCCGTGGACGACACCGCCACGCGCCTCGCCCCGGTCGCCACCCGGGTGCCGCAGATGTGGGGCGTGCAGGCCGAGGGTGCCGCCCCGTTCGTCAAGGGCGCTCCGGTCGAGCACCCGGAGACCGTCGCCACCGCGATCCGGATCGGCAACCCCGCCTCCTGGGACTACGCCGTCGCCGCCCGCGACGACTCCGGCGGGTGGATCGACTCGGTCACCGACGCCCAGATCCTCGACGCCCAGGCGCTGCTCGCCGCGGAGGTCGGCGTCTTCGTCGAGCCCGCCTCCGCGGCCTCCGTCGCCGGGCTGCTGCAGGCCGCCGAGCACCGCAAGGTGCCCGCCGGTGCCCGCATCGTGTGCACGGTGACCGGCAACGGGCTGAAGGACACCGCCACCGCGCTCGGCCACACCTCCGTGGAGCCGGAGGTCATCGCGCCGACGCTCGAGGCCGCGGTCGCGGCCCTCGGCCTGTAACGACCGTGCGGCTCGCTCGCGACGCGGTCCGGGTCCGGGTCCCGGCCACCTCGGCCAACCTGGGCCCCGGCTTCGACGCCCTCGGCCTCGCCCTGGGGGTCTGGGACGAGGTGACGGTGCGCGCCGTCGCCGGTCCCACGACCGTCACGGTCGTGGGGGAGGGGGACGGCGCCCTGCCCGACGGCGAGGAGCACCTCGTCGTCCGCGCCGTGCGTCTCGGGCTGGACCGGGCCGGCGCGCCGCAGGCCGGGCTCGAGCTGGTCTGCCACAACGCCATCCCGCACGGGCGCGGGATGGGGTCCTCCGCGGCCGCCGTTGTCGCCGGTCTCGTCGCCGCCCGCGGGCTCCTCTCCGAGCCGGAGGCGCTCGACGACGACGCGGTCCTCACGCTCGCGACCCAGCTCGAGGGGCACCCGGACAACGCCGCGCCCGCCCTCCTGGGCGGGGCCACCGCCGCGTGGGTCGACGGCGACGGTCCGCACGCCGCCCGGATCCCGCTGGCGCCGGGCCTGCGGCCCACGGTCCTCGTGCCGCAGTCCCAGCTGCTCACCCACACGGCGCGGGCGGTGCTGCCCACGCAGGTGCCCCACGCCGACGCCGCCTTCAACGCGGCCCGCTCGGCGCTCCTCGTCCTGGCGCTCGGGGGCCGCTCCGAGCTGCTGATGGCCGCCACCGAGGACCGGCTGCACCAGAGCTATCGCGCCGACGCCATGCGCGGCACCGCCCAGGCGGTCCGCGCGCTGCGCGAGGCGGGCTGGCCCGCGGTCATCTCGGGCGCCGGCCCCAGCGTCCTCGTCCTCGAGCGGCTCGACGACGCGACCGCCCGCACCCTGGAGGAGCACGGCTGGCAGGTGCTCGACCCGGGCGTCGCGACGACCGGAGCGCACCTGCTCTGACCGGCTCACCCGGTGGGTTCGGCCGGTCCGCGGGCGGGCCGGCGGAGCGCCGTGACACGGCGTGAACTGTGCGACGCGAGCGGTTTCGGGCTGGTACGATCGAGGTGCACCGACTCCCTGCGGACGTCTTCCGCGCACCTGGGTGCGTCTACCACGTCGTCGTACAGACGGAGCATCCGCCCCGACCGCCGTGCGCGCTGAGCGCCCGCGCCCGTGGCCCCCATCACCATCCAGCCCTTCAGGGCTGGGGACCCGTCCCGCGTCCCCGCGTCAGCGCCGGGGACGTTCACCGAGGGAAGGAACCTCGTGACCGAAACCGTCGACGCCCCCACCACCGGCTCCGCCGCGACGCGAGGGGGCTCGTTGACCACCATGCGTCTGCCCGAGCTTCAGGCGCTCGCCGCTGAGATCGGCCTCAAGGGCACCGCCAAGATGCGCAAGAGCGACCTCATCACGGCCATCCGCGAGGCTCGCGGCGACGGCCGTGGCGCCCAGCGCACCACCTCCGCGCCGAAGCAGGTCCCTGAGGCCGCTGCCCCGGAGGCCGGCGCGCCCGAGGCCGCCGCCGGCCGCGGGAGCGCGGCCGCCGCGCCCCGCACGGACGCCCCGGCCGAGGCCGACCGGTCCGCCGCGCCGCTCGAGCTGCCCGACGC
>NZ_JAHXNL010000023.1 GCF_023148685.1 Georgenia sp. EYE_87
CCGGGCCCTCCCCCCGCGGGCCCGCGTTCCTTCCCCGCCGGGGGGGGGGGGGGGGGGGGGGGCCCCCCCCCCCCCCCCCCCCCCCGCACCGATGCGGGACCAAGGCCGCGGCCAAGTCAGAGGAGGAGAGCAATGCGCAACCGCATCATGGCACTGGGTGCGTCCGTCCTGGCGTTCCTGGCCGTCGGCCTGGCGAGCGCGACGACGGCGTCGGCCGCGCCGATCACCTGTCCCGGCGGCCAGACCGTCACGAAGACGGCGGACGGTTGGGACTGCATCAACAACGGCGGCAACGACTCGAACGCGGAGAACCCGAAGAACCCCAACGCGGGCAAGGACAAGTTCTGAGCCGAAGCGCCTCCGGGCCGCGGGCGCACACCGGGCGCTCGTGGCCCTTCATGTGTGTCCGGTCCCCTTCGTGGGTGTTCGAGGCAGGGTGAGCCAGACCCCGCTGACGCCGTCGCCCGGGAGAGGGAGCCCTCGACGGGCGCACCTCCACGGCCCTGGCTACGCTCGCGGCACGACGACCCGGTAGGAGGACCCATGTTCTTCGCGCAGGCGATCCGCTCCCTCGAGAAGGCCAAGGTGCTGGACCCGGTGATCGACGCCGTGGTCGGTGCCGTCAACTCCGTGCTCCCGCCGGGCGAGGCCAAGGACGTCCTGCACGGCAAACCCCTGGGCCACGCCCTGCACCCGATGCTCGTGGCGCTGCCCATCGGCCTCAACGTGGGCGTGGCGATCCTCGACCTGACCGGCGGCGCGGCGGCGCGCCCCGCCGCCCAGCGGCTCCTGGGCGCGGCCCTGCTCAGCGTGCCCCCGACGGCGGCCGCCGGACTGGCGGACTGGTCCGAGCTCGGGACGGCGAAGCGACCCAAACGGGTCGGGCTCGTCCACGCCGGCTCGAACGTCGTCGCGTCGTCGTTCTTCGCGGCGAGCTGGCTCGCCCGGCGAGCCGACCGGCACGCCACCGGCCAGGTGCTCTCGCTGCTGGGGCTGACCGGGCTCGCCGTCGGCGGGTACCTCGGCGGGCACCTGGCCTACGCCCAGGGCGTGGCGGTCAACCGCAACGCCGACCGCACCCCCAAGCCGAACGAGTGGCGGGACGCCGCGGCCGTGTCGGACCTCGACGCCGGGATGGTCCGCGTGGAGGTCTCCGGGCAGCCGGTGCTCATCGCCCGCCACGAGGGCGAGCTCTACGCCACCGGCGCGGTGTGCTCGCACATGGGCGGACCGCTCGAGGAGGGCGAGATCGAGAACGACTGCGTCGTCTGCCCGTGGCACGGCAGCCACTTCCGCCTCGCCGACGGCGAGGTCGCCCGCGGCCCGGCCAGCGTCGGCATCCTCTCCTACGACGTGCGCGTCACCGGCGACCGGGTCGAGGTCCGCGCCCGCACCTGATCAGCGCCGTCAGGCCCAGCCGAACCCGATGACGATCAGCAGCTGGGTGACGAGGAAGCCGCTGACCAGGTTCAGCCAGAGGAAGCGCCGCCACCCGGGCCGGGCACGCTCGCACTCGGCGTCGGTGAGGTTCCGGAACGGCGCGATGCTGGCCACGTACAGGAGCGGGACGACGGCGGCGAGCGCGCCGGGCCAGCCGGCCAGGAGCACCACGGCGGCGGCGAGCGCGTAGCCCGCCATCGCCGCCCGCACGGTCCGCCGGGCGCCGAGCCAGGTGGCGACGGAGGCGATGCCGCCCTCACGGTCGGCGACGATGTCCTGCACCGCCCCGAACGCCTGGGACGCCATCCCCCACAGGAAGAACGCGGCCATCGCGGCGACCACCGGCCGGCTCGGCTGCGCGCCCGCCAGGGCCAGCCCGAACACGGCCGGGCTGACGAAGTGGGTGGCGGAGGTCATCGAGTCCAGGACCGGGCGCTCCTTGAACCGCAGGCCCTTCGCCGAGTACGCGACGACGGCAAACACGGAGAGCGCCAGCACAGCCGTGGACACGACCGTCCCCACGGCGACGAGGTAGACGAGGAACGGCAGGTTCGTGACGGCGGCGGCGACCAGGACGAGCCGGTGCCAGCGCCGGTCGAGGACCACACCCTCGACGCCGCCCTTGCGCGGGTTGCGCAGGTCCGACTCGTAGTCGAAGACGTCGTTGATGCCGTACATCGCGAGGTTGTACGGCACGAGGAAGTACAGCGTCCCGACGACGAGCGGCAGGTCGACCCGGCCGGTGGCCAGCACGTAGGCGGCCGCGAAGGGGTAGGCGGTGTTGATCCAGCTGATCGGCCGGGACGCGCCGAGCAGCTGGCGCACCGCCCCGCCGGGTGTGGCCCGGGACGTGGTGGCGCTCATCGCCGCTCCCCCGCCCGGTCCCCGGCCGGGCCGTCGGCGGTCCCCGCCCCCGGCGCGCCCGCCCGCGTGGGCCCCGAGTCTCGGCTCCGCCGTCCGAGCGCCACCCACAGCGAGGGCAGGAGCACGGCCGCGGCGAGCGGCCAGGCGAAGTCCTCCACCGGGGCGAGGAGCACCCGAACCCCGGAGAGGGCCGACTCGTCGTAGCGGAAGAGGTCGGCGGCGATCATCACGGAGTCGAAGACGGCGGTGAGCACGGCGAGGGTCAGCGCCACGAGCCCGACGGCGCCGCGCCAGCGCATCGAGGGCGGCCACGTCGGCAGCAGGCAGAGCGCGGCCACGAGGCACGCGCCGGCCACGAAGACCAGCGCCATCGTCGCGTAGCTCATCGCCCCTCCTCCGGCACCCGCACGAAGAACCTCGTCACGAGGCCGTACAGCACCATCGTGAGGTAGCACAGGAAGGTGATGAAGACGAGCTCCTCGACCGGCAGGTGCGGGAGGAGCTCGACGCCGCTGAGCGCCTCGCCCTGACCGCGCCCGTAGAAGCCGAGGCTGATGGCGACGAGGTCCCACAGCAGGAAGAACGCGACGCCGACGGCCAGCACCAGGGCGCCGCGGCGGGCGTCGGCGAAGAGGAACAGCCGGAAGCGGCGGTCGAGCAGCACCATGCACCCGAGCGAGACGAGCAGGACGGCGAGGTAGAGCCAGCTCACAGCGGCACCGCCAGCGGCTCGGTGGTGCGGTCCCCGCGCAGGCGCTTGAGCATGATCTCCGCGCTGATCAGGCACATCGGCAGGCCGACGCCCGGGATGGTGCTCGACCCGGCGTAGTAGAGCCCGGCGACCCGCCGGGAGGCGTTGCGCCCGCGCAGGAACGCGCTCTGGCGCAACGTGTGCGCGGGGCCGAGCGCCCCGCCGGACCACGCGTTGAGGTCGGCGGCGAAGTCGCCGGGGCCCACGGTGCGGCGCAGGACGATCCGCTCGCGCAGGTCCGGCACGCCGGCCCACGCGGCGAGCTGGTCGATCGCGGCGTCGGCCACCCGCTCCACCGCGGGGTCGCCCGCACCGTCGATCCCGCCGCGGCCGAGGCCGGGGTCGGGCGGGACCGGGACCAGGACGAACACGTTCTCGTGCCCGGCCGGCGCCACGGAGGGGTCGGTGCGCGAGGGCGTGCACACGTACGCCGACGCGGGATCCGGCACCCGGGTCTCGGCGCCGAAGATCGCCGCGAAGTTCTGCTCCCAGTCGGCCGTGAAGAACAGCGAGTGGTGCGCGAGCTCGGGCAGCTCCCCGCGCACCCCCAGATAGACCAGCACGGCGCCGGGGCCCGGGTCGCGCCGGTCCCAGTACCGCTGCGGGTAGGTCTGCAGCGCGGGCGGCAGCAGCTCGGTCTCGAGGTGGTGCAGGTCCGCGGCGCCGACGACGACGTCCGCCTCGCTCAGGTGCTCGGCCCCGGCCCCGTCGCGCCACCGGACGCCCGTGACCCGGGCGCGGCGTCCGCCCGCCCGCCCGGCCGTGCCACGCCCGGGCCGCCGGCGCCGACGACGGCCCGGCAGCTCCGCCGTCGTCACCGCGGTGACCGTGGCCCCGGTGCGCAGGGTCGCGCCCTCCCGCTCGGCCAGCCGCGCGACGGCCTCGATCAGGGTGGTGAAGCCGCCCTGGGGGTAGAGCACGCCGTCGGCGAGGTCGAGGTGGCTCATCAGGTGGTACATGCTCGGCGCGCGGTCGGGCGAGGAGCCGAGGAAGACGGCCGGGTAGCCGAGGATCTGCCGCAGCCGCGGGTCCGCGAACGAGCGGGCGACGTGGGCGCCCAGCGGGCGCAGCAGCAGCTCGACGAGCCGCCGGGACCGCCGCAGCACGTCCGGCCGCACGAGCGTGGTGAGCGACTCGAAGGAGCTGTACAGGAAGCGCCGGACCGCGAGGTCGTAGGCCTCCCGCGCCGAGGCGAGGTAGGCGCGCAGCTGCTCGCCCGCGCCGGGCTCGAGCGCCTCGAAGGTGGCGACGTTGGCGGCGAGGTCCGCGCGCACGTCCACCGGCTCGGGGTGGTCCTCGAAGAAGACCCGGTAGCCGGGGTCGAGGCGCTCCAGGTCGAGCTGCTCGGTGGCGGAGGTGCCGAGCAGGGAGAAGAAGTGGTCGAACACCTCGGGCATGAGGTACCAGCTCGGTCCGGTGTCGAACCGGAACCCGTCGCGCTCCCAGGAGCCGGCGCGCCCGCCGAGGGCGTCGCGCTGCTCGAGGAGCTCGACGTCGTACCCGTCGCGGGCGAGCAGCGCCGCCGAGGCGAGCCCGGCGATCCCGCCGCCGACGACGACGGCGGTGCGCCGCCGCCCGCCGTGGGGCCCCCGGCCGGGCGTCCGGGTGGCCGCCCGGGCGCCTGCGGGCACCGCGGCCGCCGCCGGGCGCATCACCGGGCCCCGCGGGCGAGGGAGCGGGCCAGCACGAGCGCCTTGCGCGGGGCCGGGACGCGGACCCGTCGGGTGCGGATCTCGGCGGCCGGCGTCGTCCGCAGGCGCGCCGAGAGCTCGGCGAAGAGGCCGTGGGCGGCGAGGACGGCGGCCCGGCTGCTCGGCGGGAGCCGGGTGGCGACGGCGGCCGCGGCGGCGAGGTCGGCGTCGATGTCGTCGAGGAGGTGGTCGCGGTGGGCGTCGGTGAAGCGGTCCACGTCCAGGCCGGGGAAGTAGGTGCGGCCGAGGGCGTCGTGGTCGTCCGCGAGGTCGCGCAGGAAGTTGACCTTCTGGAAGGCGGCGCCGAGGCGGCGGGCGCCGGGGGCGAGCTCCTCGTAGACGAGGTGGCGGCCGTCGGGCGCGGCGACGAAGACGCGCAGGCACATCAGCCCGACGACCTCCGCGGAGCCGTAGACGTAGGCGTCCAGGCTGGTGGGGTCGTGCGCGGTGACGGACAGGTCCGTGCGCATGGAGGCGAAGAAGGGCGCCACGAGGTCGGCGCCGATGCCGGCGCGGCGGGCGGTGAGCGCGAACGCGTGGATCACCAGGTTGGTGCTGTGCCCGGTGGCGAGCGTCCGGTAGGTCTCCTCCTCGAGCTCGTGCAGCAGGTGGCCGGCGCGCTCGGGGTCGGTGGCTCCCACGGGCCCGTCGACGATCTCGTCGGCCAGCCGGACGAGGGCGTAGATGTTGCGCACCGCGGTGCGGACAGGTTCGCGCAGCAGCCGGCAGGCCCAGCCGAAGGAGGTCGAGTACCCGTCGATGACGGCCGCGGCGCTGCGCTGGGCGACGGCGTCGTACAGGGGGTCGGCGGAGACCAGGTGCAGCGGCGGCGCCGACGGGGCGGCGAGCTCCTCGACCTGCCGACGGCGCTGGTGCGGCGGACGGGCGGGGACGGGGGCGCTCATGCGGCTCTCCGGAGGAGGTCTCGGGTCAGGGCGACGACGCCGTCGAGGAACTCCCCGGGCAGGCCCGTCTCCCGCACGACGTTCAGGGCGGTGTCGAGGTAGCCGGCGGCGAGGTCCTCGATGAAGTCGCGGGAGCCGCAGTCGACGAGGAGCTCGCGCACCCGGTCGGCGCGGGCCTCGTCGAGGGCGGGGTCGCCGAAGAACGGGGCGATCGCCTCCCACGCCTGGGTGCTGCGCGCGTGGGCGATCAGCGGGGTGTGCTTGCCCTCGCGCAGGTCGGTCAGGGCGCTCTTGCCCGTGACGGCCTCGTCGCCGAAGACCCCCTGGAGGTCGTCGATCAGCTGGAAGGCGATGCCGACCAGCCGGCCGATCTCGCCGAGGCGGCGCACGACCGTCTCCTCGGCCCCGGCCAGCACGGCGCCCGCCTGGAGCGGCAGCTCGAAGGAGTACACCGCCGTCTTGTGCTCGCACATGGTCAGCACGTCGCCGAGCGGGACGTGCTCGTCGTCGAGATCCAGGCTCAGGCGCACGTCGGCGAGCTCGCCGGCGGCGGTGACGTGGACGGTGCGGTCGATCAGGTCGAGCAGCCGCTCGACGGTCGCGGGCGGGGCTCCGCAGCACGCGACGGCGCGGACGGCGGCCACGAGCGCGAGGTCCCCGGCGAGGATGCCGGCGGTGTCGGCGTAGGTGCGGGCGCCGCGGGGGGTCGCACCGGCGGCGGTGGCCGCGGCGGCGAAGGTGCCGGAGACGTTCGGGCGCCCGCGGCGGGTGTGGTCGCCGTCGATGACGTCGTCGTGGATGACGAAGGCGGTGTGCAGCAGCTCGACCGCGGCGCCGACGCGTGCGGCCGGGCCGGGAAGGTGGCCGCCGAGGAGGTCGTGGGCGGTCACGACGAGCGCGGGGCGGAACCGCTTGCCGCCGGCGGAGGCGTCGGTGAGGGCGGACCAGAGGCGCCCGTAGTCGGCGCCGAGGCCTGCGGCGCGGGCGGCCCCGCCGTCGAGCACCTCGGTCAGGGCGGCGTCCGGGGTGGGCCCGGCGGCGGAACCGCGGGGGGCGTCGGCGCTCATCCGGCCAGCTCCTCGTCCAGGCCGCCCGTGGCGGCGTCGTCGGCGTCCGCGAGCGCGTGGACCTGCTCCACCGCCCAGGGGCTCAGCGCCCACGGCGCGACGACGACCAGCCGGCCCAGCTCCTCGGGGTCCACCCAGCGCTGGTCCATGACCTCGTCCGGGTTGGGCTCTGGCTCGTCGTGCGTGAACGCGAAGTACACCGGGCAGATCTCGTTCTCGACGATGCCGGCCGCGTCGACCGCGCGGTAGCGGAACCGCGGCAGGATCACGCGGACGTCGTGGACGGCGAGCCCGAGCTCGTGCCGGGCGTGCCGGGCGACGGCGTCCGCCGGGCGCTCTCCCGAGCGCGGGTGGCCGCAGAAGGAGTTGGTCCACACGCCGGGCCAGCTGCGCTTGGCCAGGGCGCGCCGGGTGAGCAGCACCCGTCCGTCGTCACGGAAGAGGTAGCAGGAGAACGCCAGGTGCAGCGGGGTGCTTCCCGAGTGCACCGTGGCGCGCGGCGCGACGCCGAGTGGGCGGGCGTCGTCGTCGACGAGGACAACGTGGTCGAGCGGGACCGGGCCGGACATCGCCCTCACCTCTTCCAGATGTCGCCCAGCGATTGCTAGCCAGGCTAGATAGTTTCCAAGGTAGCATAATGGTCATGAGTCACAATCCCGCGACGGACCGGCCGCCGGACGCCAGCCCGTCCTACTGGTACGACGGCGACGGCGTGGTGGAGATGCTCGCCGCGCTGCGTGCCTTCCGCCGCGCCGACCAGGAGATGCGCCGGCGGATGAGCGCCGACATGGACATGAACGTGACCGACCTGCAGGCCCTGCAGCTCATCATCGCGGCGGAGAACCACGGCCGCACGGTGACGCCGCGCGAGCTCGCCTCGCACCTGCACATCTCGACGGCCTCGACGACGAAGCTGCTCGACCGGCTGACCGCGTCGGGGCACCTGACGCGGTCCCCGCACCCCTCCGACCGGCGCTCCCTGGTGGTGGTCCCCACCGAGCACGCGCACCGAGAGGTGCGCGGCCGCCTCGCCCGGATGCACGAGCGCATGCGGGAGATCGCCGGCACGGTTCCCGAGCCGGCGCGCCCCGCCGTCGTCGCCTTCCTGAGGGCCATGGCCGAGCAGCTGGACCAGGAGGGTGCACCCGCGCCGCTCACCCCCCACCCGAGGACCTGAGCGCGCGGACATCGTCAGACCAGCCGGCCCCGGACGATGCTGTCCCCGCTGTGGGCCGGGTCGCCGTCGTACGGCTCGTCGGAGACGTCGACCACGGGGTACTCGCCGATGTCCAGGCTGTCGGGGATGTCGAAGACCCCCTCGGCGCCGCTCAGGATGCCGAGGCTGACGAGGCGCTGGGCCTCCGCGTCGAGGAGCCACACCTCCAGGTAGCCGCTCTCGCCGGGGTCGGCGAGCTCGACCCGGAGCACGCGGCGTCCGTCCACCTGCTGCACGGCGGCCGTGCCGGTGACCTCGCGGCCGGGCAGCGGATCGAGCACCGCGGTGGCCACCACCGGCGCCTCGGGCTCCCGGTCCGTGATGTTCATGGCGAGCGCGGTGCCGCCGACCCCGAGGAGGAAGCTCGCGGCGGCGACCCACGCGGTACGGCGGCGCCACCACGGCACGCCCGCCGGGCGGGCGGTCATCGGGGCGCGCCGCTCCCCCGTGGCCGGTGCACTCGGTCCCGCGGGCGGGGCGGGCCGAGCGGGCGGAGCCGTCGGCTGCGAGGCCGGCGCGGGCTCCGCGACCGGGGCGGGCTCCGCAGCCGGCGCGGGCTGCGCTGCCGGGGCGGGCGCGGCGGGCTCCGCAGCCGGCGCGGGCTGCGCTGCCGGGGCGGGCGCGGCGGGCTCCTCCGTCAGCTCGAGCTCGGCGGCGATCCGCTGCCAGACGTGCTCGCCCGGACGCTCGAGCGTGGCGGCCCCGCCGCCGCGGGCGGTCACGGTGACCCGCTCGAGCGCGGCCACCTCGTCCCGGCACCGCTCGCACCCGCCCAGGTGCGCCTCGGCCTCGGGGGCGATGGGCTCGCCGAGCGCGCGGAGGGCGACCGTCTCGTCGTCAAGATGCGACATCTGCCACCTCCAGCCTCGTGCGCAGCCGTCCCAGGCTCCGTCTGATGTGTGATTTCACCGTGCCGAGCGGCAGCCCGACGCGGTCGGCGATCTCGACGTGCGTCAGCTCGTCGAAGAACGCGAGTCTCATGATCTCCCCCTGCGGCTCCCCCAGGTGCCCGAGCGCGTCGGCGACGACCACCTGCTCCACCACCCGGGTGGGATCGTCCGACGGCGGCGCGACCTCCTCCACCGTGCGGGTCGCGGCGTCCGCCGCGCGACGTTCGCGCGCCCGCCGGGCGTGCAGGTCGGCCACGGTGTTGCGGGTGATGCCGACCAGCCACGCCTGGAGCGGCGCGCGCGCCGGGTCGAACCCCGCGCGCCCCCGCCAGGCGGCCACGAAGACCTGCTGGGTCGCGTCCTCGGCGTCGGCCACCGAGCCGAGCGAGCGCCGCGCGATCGTGTAGACCAGCGGGGAGAAGCGCTCGTACAGCTCGCGCACGGCCTCCTGCCGGCCCTCCCGGAAGGCGGCCTCGAGGGCGACGCGGGCGTCGTCGTCGTCGTCCACACGCACCTCCCTCGGCCGTACTCCGGTCGGGGAAATGCCCGCCGTGGCGGTGAGACTACCCATCGAGTGGCCTCGCCGACACCACAACGTTGTCGTCGTAGCTCTGCCGCGCATCGTCCCACCGCCCGCCGCACGTGAACAGGACGAGCTGGGGAGCGCCGTCGCGCCGGAAGTACTGCTCGAGGTCGATGACGTCCTTGCCCACGTTCTGCACCGTGGTCACCTCGTACGTGAGGACGACGCCGTCCGCGCGGCCCACCGTCACCCGGTCGCCGGGGCGAGCGTCCTTGAGGTCGTAGAACGGGCCGCGCGGGGTGACGTACGAACCGGCGTGGGCGGCGATGACGGCCGTCCCCTCCTCGTCGCCGACGGTCGGGCCGAAGCGGTACCAGCCCGCCTCGAGGGCGTCGGGGAGAACCTCCATCTGACCGTCCTCGGCCACGCCGACCGGGGCGACGGGCATGTCGATCCCCAGCGCGTCGTAGACGAGACGCGTGGGCGGCTCCGGCGCGGCGGAGATCTGACCGGTGTGCCGGGCGTTACGCACCGGGATCTCCGCCGCGGCCGGAGCCTGGGGGGCAGCGCCTGCCGGTGCGGGCACGGCCGACGCTGCCGTCTCGGGGGCCGGGCCGGCGGGTTCGCCGGACGCCGTCCCGGGGTCTGCGGGAGCGGTACCGGCCGAGCTGGGGGACCCGGCCGGCACCGCCGTCGTGGGGGCGGGCTGCCCGGAGAGGTCCGAGCAGCCCGCGAGGAGGGCGGGGCCGAGCAGCAGGGCCGCGATGGTCGTGGTCACGGTGCGCATGTCCCGCCCTCCTTGTCTCAGCGCTGGCGGGCGACGGCGAGGCGACGGGCGCCCAGGACGCCGGCCGTGCCGAGCACCAGAGCCAGACCGGCCCAGGCCGCCGGGAACATCCCGGCCTCCTCGGTCACCTGGACCTGACCGGTGGGCACGCCGTTGGGTGCGGAGTGCAGCCCCTCGATCGTCTGGGTGGCGAGGGCGAGGTTGCCGTCCTCCAGGCTGCCCCAGGCGTAGACGAAGGTCGCGACGCCGTCGGCGACCTCCACGTCGGCCGGGCCGATCACCGGGTCGGTCGTCCCGGTCGCGGCGACGGCCGCCGGGACCACGCCGGCCGGGAGGTCGAGCGAGGCCTCGTCCGGGTTGGACAGGTCGGTGATGACGGCCTGGTCACCGGCGAGGACGTCGACCGCGGGGGCCGCCGCCACGTGCCGGACGGTCAGGCGGCCCTCCCCCGGGGCGGTGGGCGAGGTGTCGTTGGTGAACAGGGTCGCCGTCGGGTTGCCCTCGGCGTCGAGGTGGGCGGCGGCGGTGTAGCTCGTGCCGGCCTCGAGCGGCAGGTCGACCGGTCCGATCGCCGGCTGACTGTCGTCCGCGGCGTCGGAGGCGGTGATCGCGACGGTGTAGGTGCCCGGCGCGAGGTCGAGGGGCCCGGCCAGCTCGCCGGGGGTGAAGTCGTCGAGGGTGAGCTCACCGTTGACGTAGACATCGACGGTCAGGTCGGGCACCCCGTGCAGCACGGAGAGCGAAGCAGTGTGGTTGTCCGCCGCGGCCGGAGAAGCGGCGAGGGCGAGCAGGGCGAGTCCGAAGCCTCCGCCGAGTGCAGCTGTCTTGCGCATGATGGTCCTCCATGGTCGTGCCCCCGTTCGGGAGCGGGACGTGCTGACATGGAGGTATTCCGGCGGGGGTGCTTCCGCGGATGCAGATTCGTCAGAGCAATTTTTCCGGCCGCCGAGCAGGGGGCCTCAGGTCGTGATCCGCGGGCTGCTTCAGCCCCGCCGTCCGCGTCGACGCCCGCGCCCCGCGGCGCCTGCGCCGGCCGCGCCGGCGGAACGCCACGGCCGCCTTCGAGCCCACACCGATAGCACGGCCACCTTCGAGCCCGCACAAATAAGTGGTCCTGCGCAGCTGAAGTCGATCCAGGCCGACTTGATCTGCGCAGGACCACTGATCGGTCGGACGGGGGCCGTCGGGACACCCGGCGTGCCGCGCGCGCCTTCGGCCCACACCGATAGCACGGCCACCTTCGAGCCCGCACAAATAAGTGGTCCTGCGCAGCTGAAGTCGATCCAGGCCGACTTGATCTGCGCAGGACCACTGATCGGTCGGCCGGGGCCGTCGGGACACCCGGCGCACCACCCGGACCACCCGCCCGACGCACCACCCCGGCCAAGCCGCCTGGCGTACCACCCGGCCAGCCGTCCGGCGTACCCGGCCGGCCGTTCCGGCGGACCAGCCGTCGGCCCGGTCAGGCGTCGCGGCGGCCGGACGCGTCGGTGCGCCGTCCGCGGGTGAGGCGCAGCCCCACCGTCGCCACGGCCACCACCACCGTCGCGACGACCGCGGCCACCGCCGTCGGCGGTGAGAGCGGCTCGCCGGTGGTGCGACCGACGGCGATCCACGACAGGCCCCACACGATCGTGGCCGCGGGCGCGAGCCGACCGCTGCCGAAGACCGCGAGGCCCACGCCCACCGCGGCGACGGCCGCCAGGACGACAGCAGCCCACACCTCCGGCGACAGTCCGAGGCCGGCGAACCCGGCGGCGGCAAGGGTCGCGGCGATGTTGGCGCAGGTGGCAACCGACACCCAGCCGAGGTACAGGCCGAGGGTGCCGTCGACGACCACCGACTCGACCAGGCCGCCGCGCCGGGTGCGCACCAGGCCGACGAAGATCCGCGCCAGCACCGCGAGGAGGACGCCGATGACGAGCACGCTGGGCCACAGCCAGCCGGCCTGGACCACGAGGATCCACGCGGCGTTGAGCAGCATCGAGGCGGCCACCCACCAGCCGATCCGGCGCTGGCGCGGGCCGGCCGCCTGCCCCGGCAGCCACTGCCAGAGCGTGTAGGCCGCCAGCCCGGCGTAGATGACCGACCAGACCGAGAACGCCCCGGTCGCCGGGGCGAGGTGGGTCGCGTCCGCGGAGAGCGCGCCGCCGGCCGCCTCGGCGATCGGTGTGCCGCCGAACGCGCCGACGCCGATCGCCGAGCCGATCAGGCACAGCAGGTAGCTGAGGGTGACGCCGGCCTGACGCAGCCGATCCCGGGACGTCGGCCGGGCCGAGGCGTCCGGCCGGTCCCGGGACGCCCGCCGGTCCCGTGACGCCCGCCGGGCCGGGACGGCCGGCTCCGCCGTCGTTCGCACGGAGTCTTCCGGTGCTGGACGACGCCGCGGGGCGGGGTCAGGCGTCATGGGGTGCCTCGGCGGCCCTGGCGATGTTGCGCTGCATCCCGCCGAAGACGACGCCGTGGAACGGGTACACGGCCCACCAGTACGCCTGCCCGAGCAGGCCGTGCGGGTGGTAGATGGCGCGCTGGCGGAAGAGCGTGCGGCCGTCGTCCTGGTCGGCGACGAGCTCGAGCCAGGCGAGACCGGGCAGGCGCATCTCCGCGCGGAGGCGGAGAAGGTGGCCCTCCTCGATCTTCTCCACCCGCCACCAGTCGAGGGCGTCGCCCACCTGGAGCTCGTGCGGGTGGCGGCGTCCGCGGCGCAGCCCCGGCCCGCCGAAGAGCTTGTCCATGACGCCGCGCGCCACCCAGCCGAGGTTCCACGAGTACCAGCCCTGGGCGCCGCCGATGCCCTCGATGACCTCCCACAGGCGGTCCCGGTCGGCGTCGACGACGGTCTCGCGCTCGTCGACGTACAGGCTGCCGCCGGCCCAGTCCGGGTCGTCGGGCAGGGGGTCGCTCGGCGCGTGCGCGGGCGAGGCGGAGGACCACGTGGTGGCGACCTCGAACTCCCGTACCCGCTGCAGCGCGATCTCCACGGCCCGGTCGAAGCCGAGCAGGCCCTCGGGCGGGTCGGGGACGTAGCGACGGATGTCGTTCTCCTTGGCGACCACCTCGTGGATCAGCGACTCCACCAGCGGCTTCGCCAGCCCGCCGGGCACGGGGGTGACCAGCCCGACCCAGAGGCTGGCCAGCTTGGGCGTCAGGACCGGCACGGTGCGGATGACCCGGGGCGGCAGGCCGGCGACGGCGGCGTAGCGCTGCATCATCTGCCGGTACGTGAGCACGTCCGGGCCGCCGATGTCGAAGGTCCGGCTCACGTCACGCGGGATGTCCGCGGCTCCGACGAGGTATCGCAGCACGTCCCGGACCGCGATCGGCTGGATGCGGTTGTTCAGCCATTTGGGCGCCACCATCGCGGGAAGCCGTTCGGTGAGGTAGCGCATCATCTCGAAAGAGGCGCTGCCGGAGCCGATGATGACGGCGGCCTGGAGCACGACGGTCGGCACGCCGGAGGCCAGGAGGATCTCCCCCACCTCGCGGCGGGAGTCCAGGTGCGGGGAGAGCTCCTCGGACTCGGGGTGCATCCCGCCGAGGTAGACGACGCGGCCCACTCCCGCCTCGCGGGCGGCGACGGCGAAGGCGCGGGCCGTGGCCCGGTCGCGCTGCTCGAACGTGGGGCCGGAGCCGAGGGAGTGGATGAGGTAGTAGGCGACGTCGACGCCGTCCATCGCCGCCGCGATCTGGTCGGCGTCCTGGGCGTCGGCCTGGACGACCTCCACGTCCTCGAACCAGTCGCGACCCTGGAGGCGGTCGGGGTGGCGGGCCATGGCCCGCACGCGGAAGCCCGCGCGCAGCAGCTCGGGGACGAGGCGGCCGCCGATGTAGCCGGTGGCGCCGGTGACGAGGGCGAGGCGGCCCGCGCCGGAGGCCGGGGGCCCCACGTCGGCGTCGGTCCGGCCGTACGGATCTGTCATGGCGCCAGTCTGTGCCGGAGCCGCGGGACCGGCCACCGGTGGGCCGCTGCCCACGGTCTCTCGGATGGTCGGGGCCGTCGCTGTCGCATAAGTTTCTCGCCATCAGCCCGAAACACCCTGAGGCCTGGCAGGTCCGCATGGCGTCTCCACCGCACCGCGAGCGCGCGGACGCACGACCACGTCCGGCGGTCGCGGGCGCACGCCCGACCGCCGGGGCCGGCCACCCCGTCCTCGAACCCGCGAGGGACGCCCGCCCGCTGCGGGAGCGGGCCCGTGAGGTGCTCGAGGTGCCCGGACCGGCCTCCGTGGCGACCGTGGTGCGCGGCCTCGGGGTGCTCACGGCCCTCAGCGTGGTCGCGGCCCTGCCCTGGGGCGTAGTCGGTCTGTCGCTCATGGCTCTGGTACTGCTCGGGGTCACGCTCGCACGGGTGGTCCGGCTATACGGCGGCCTGCAGCTCCTCCTGGACGTCACGCTCCTCGTCGCGGCGTGGGCGGCCCTGCTCCAGCTCTACCAGCGGTGGTGGTGGCTGGACGTCGTCGTGCACGTGGTGGCCACGGGCCTGCTCACGGTGCTAGCGGTGGTGCTGCTCGCGCGGACCGGCCTGCTGCCCACCCCTGCGTCCCGGCGGACGGAGCGGCTCCGGCTGGGCGCCGTCGCGCTCGCCGCCGGGCTGGCGCTCGCCGTGGTGTGGGAGCTCGGCGAGTGGGCCGGACACACCTATCTCGACCCGGAGATCTACGTCAGCGCGGTCGACACGGTGGGCGACCTCGCGGCGGGCGTGCTCGGCGCGGCCGTGGCTGCCTGGTGGCTGGCGACGCGACGGGTCGTCCCGTGACGGGCTCACGCACGGCCGGCCCGGGCGCCCCGCGGATCAGCGTCGTGATCCCCGCCCGCGACGACGCCCCCGCCCTCCGTGTCTGCCTCACGGCCCTCGCGGCCCAGAGCAGGGCCCCGGCGGAGGTGATCGTCGTCGACAACGGCTCGAGCGACGGCACGGCCGCCGTGGCCGCCGAGCTCGGCGCGAGGGTGGTCCGCGAACCGGTGGCCGGCATCCCCCGCGCCGCCGCCGCCGGCTACGACGCGGCCACGGGCGACGTCGTCGCGCGGCTCGACGCCGACACCGTCGTCGGCCCGGACTGGGTGGAGCGCATCGCGGAGATCATGGGCGCCGACGGCGCACCGGTCGCCGTGACGGGGACCGGCCGCTTCTACGGCCTCCCCGCGGCGGCGGCCCGGCCGGCGACCTGGGCCTACCTCGGCGCCTACTACGTGCTGTGCCACGCCGCGCTGGGCCATCACGCCCTCTGGGGGTCCAACATGGCGGTACGCCGCTCCGCCTGGGACGAGGTCCGGGCCGCCGTGCACACCGACGACCCCGAGCTCCACGACGACCTGGACCTCGCGTTCGTGCTCGGTCCCCACCGCCGGATCGTCCTGGACCGCACGCTGCGGGTCCGGGTCTCCGGGCGGTCGGTGCTCGGCGCGGCGCAGTGGCGTCGCCGGATGCGCCGGGCGTGGCGCACGATCCTGCTCAACTGGCAGGGACTCCCCCCGTGGGAACGGTGGGCGGTCCGGCTCCGGCCCTCCGGCTAGAGACCGACGGTCGTGCGGATCACGTCGCGGCAGGGCGCCCGGGCTCGCCCTCACCACCCGGCACGGACGACAATGGACGGATGCCCGACGGCCCCCTGATCGTCCAGTCCGACAAGTCCCTCCTCCTCGAGGTGGACCACCCGCGCGCCACCGAGGCGCGCCGGGCCATCGCCCCGTTCGCCGAGCTCGAGCGCGCCCCGGAGCACGTGCACACCTACCGGCTCACCCCGCTCGGCCTGTGGAACGCCCGCGCCGCCGGCCACGACGCGGAGCAGGTGGTCAGCGCGCTCATCGAGTACTCCCGCTACCCGGTGCCGCACGCGCTCCTGGTGGACGTCGCGGAGACGATGGACCGCTACGGGCGCCTGCAGCTGGTCATGCACCCCACGCACGGCCTGGTCCTGCACGCCCTGGACCGGCCCGTGCTCGAGGAGGTCCTGCGCTCCAAGCGGGTCAAGGGTCTGCTCGGCGAGCGGATCGACGACGAGGACGTCGTCGTCCACCCCTCCGAGCGGGGCCACCTCAAGCAGGTGCTCGTCAAGCTCGGCTGGCCGGCGGAGGACCTCGCCGGGTACGTGGACGGCGAGGCGCACGCCATCGACCTGGAGCAGGACGGGTGGCACCTGCGGCCCTACCAGGAGGAGGCCGTCGACACCTTCTGGCACGGCGGCTCCGGCGTCGTCGTCCTGCCCTGCGGGGCGGGCAAGACGCTGGTCGGCGCCGGCGCGATGGCGCGGTCGAAGACCACCACCCTGATCCTGGTGACCAACACCGTCTCGGCACGGCAGTGGCGCGAGGAGCTGGTCCGGCGCACCACCCTGACCGACGACGAGATCGGCGAGTACTCGGGGGCCCGCAAGGAGGTCCGGCCGGTCACGATCGCCACGTACCAGGTGCTGACCACCCGGCGGAAGGGCGTCTACACCCACCTCGAACTGCTTGACGCCCACGACTGGGGTCTCATCCTCTACGACGAGGTGCACCTGCTGCCGGCGCCGATCTTCCGGATGACGGCGGACCTGCAGGCTCGGCGACGGCTGGGGCTGACCGCGACGCTGGTGCGCGAGGACGGGCGCGAGGACGAGGTGTTCTCGCTCATCGGCCCGAAGCGCTACGACGCGCCGTGGAAGGACATCGAGGCGCAGGGCTACATCGCGCCGGCCGAGTGCGTCGAGGTCCGCCTGACGCTGCCCGAGCACGACCGTCTCGTCTACGCGACGGCGGAGCCGGAGGAGCGGTACCGGCTGGCCGCGTCCGCGCCGGGGAAGACCAGGATCGTCCGTCAGATCCTCGAGCGGCACCCCGGCGAGCAGACCCTGGTCATCGGGCAGTACCTGGACCAGCTCGACGAGCTCTCCGAGTCGCTCGGCGCCCCGCTCATCACCGGGCAGACCACGGTCACCGAGCGGCAGCGGCTGTTCGACGCGTTCCGCACCGGGGAGATCCAGGTGCTCGTGGTGTCCAAGGTCGCGAACTTCTCGATCGACCTGCCGGAGGCGTCCGTGGCGGTGCAGGTGTCGGGGTCGTTCGGGTCGCGGCAGGAGGAAGCCCAGCGCCTGGGCCGCCTGATGCGGCCGAAGGCAGACGGCAGAACCGCACACTTCTACGCCGTGATCGCCCGGGACACCGTGGACCAGGACTTCGCCGCGCACCGCCAGCGGTTCCTCGCCGAGCAGGGGTACGCCTACAAGATCATCGACGCCGAGGACCTCGCGACCGCGTGACGTCGGCGGCCGGCCGGGAGCCATGCTCCCGACCGGCCGGCAGCGTTCTGCGGGCCCGGTCCTGGTTTCAGCGGGTGCTGAACGCCGCGTCGAAGGCGGCCGACGGCGGGGCGAACGCCAGGGAGCGCACGAACTCCAGCGCCTCCGGCGCCCCGACGAGCCGGTCCATCCCGGCGTCCTCCCACTCGACGGAGATCGGGCCGTCGTAGCCGATCGTGTTGAGCATGCGGAAGGAGTCCTCCCAGGGCACGTCGCCGTGCCCCGTGGAGACGAAGTCCCAGCCGCGGCGGGGGTCCGCCCAGGGCAGGTGGGAGCCGAGCCGGCCGTTGCGGCCGTTGCCCACCCGGCGCTTCGCGTCCTTGCAGTCCACGTGGTAGATCCGGTCCCTGAAGTCCCACATGAACCCGACGGGGTCGAGGTCCTGCCACACGAAGTGGCTGGGGTCCCAGTTGAGCCCGAAGGCCTCCCGGTGGCCGATCGCCTCCATCGTGCGCACCGTCGTCCAGTAGTCGTAGGCGATCTCCGAGGGGTGCACCTCGTGGGCGAAGCGGACGCCGACCTCGTCGAAGACGTCGAGGATCGGGTTCCACCGGTCGGCGAAGTCCTGGTAGCCGGCGTCGATCAGCTCGGCGGAGACGGGCGGGAACATCGCGACGTACTTCCAGATCGCCGACCCGGTGAACCCGACGACGGTCCGCACGCCCAGCCGCGCCGCGGTCCGGGCGGTCAGCTTCATCTCCTCGGCCGCCCGCTGCCGCACGCCCTCGGGGTCGCCGTCGCCCCAGACCCTGTCCGAGAGCATGTCGCGGTGACGCTGGTCGATCGGGTCGTCGCAGACGGCCTGGCCCTTGAGGTGGTTCGAGATCGCCCAGACCTTCAGGCCGTACCGGTCGAGGATGTCGAGACGGTCCTGGATGTACACGTCGTCCTCGGCACCGCGCCAGGGGTCGAGGTGGTCGCCCCAGCAGGCGATCTCGAGCCCGTCGTACCCCCACTCCGACGCCAGGCGGGCGACCTCCTCGAACGGCAGGTCGGCCCACTGGCCGGTGAACAACGTGATCGGTCGTGCCATCTCACTCTCCTCGGCTCGGCCCCGCCGGGGCGGGGACGTCGTGAGTTCTCTCGGCCGGTGCCGCGCTCGCGTCCGCGGGCCGTCGGTGCTCGGCGACCTCGGTGTACGTGCTGCGGTTGCGGTGGGAGCGCTCGACGGCGTCGAGCACCCGCTGGACGGCGAGCCCGTCGTCGAACGACGGCGTGGGCTGCTCGCCCGCCGCGACGGCCCGGACCAGGTCGACGACCTGGTGGACGAACCCGTGCTCGTAGCCCAGGCCGTGCCCGGGCGGCCACCAGCTGCCGACGTAGGGGTGGTCGGGCTCCGTGACCACGATCCGCCGGAACCCGCCGGTGCGGGCGGGCTCGCGCGCGTCGTAGTAGTTCAGGACGTTCATGTCCTCGAAGTCGAACGCGAGGGAGCCGGCGGAGCCGTTGACCTCGATGCGCAGCGCGTTCTTGCGGCCCCAGGCGAAGCGGGTGGCCTCGAACACCGCCGGGGCGCCGCCGGCGAGCTCGCCGGTGAACATGGCCACGTCGTCGACGGTCACCGGGCCGCGCTCGCTGCCGCCCTTGCCGCTCAGCCCGGCGAAGCTCTCGGCGACCGGCCGTTCGGTCACGAGGGTGTCGAGCCGGCCGGAGACCCCGGCGACCCGCTGCCCGGTGATGAAGTGCGCGAGATCGACGATGTGGGCACCGATGTCTCCGAGGGCACCGGATCCGGCCTTCGCCTTGTCGGTGCGCCACGACAGCGGGGTGCTCTCGTCGGCGAGCCAGTCCTGCAGGTACTGGCAGCGCACCTGCCTGACCTCGCCGATGCGCCCCTCCGCGACGAGCTCGCGCGCCAGGGCGACGGCCGGGACGCGCCGGTAGGTGAACCCGACCATCGAGAGCACCCCGCGCGCCGCGGCGTCCGCCGCGGCCCCGGCCATCAGCTCCGCCTCGGCGAGGGTGTTCGCCATCGGCTTCTCGACGAGCACGTGCTTGCCGGCCGCGAGCGCGGCCGTGGCGATCTCGGCGTGGGTGTCCCCCGGGGTGCAGATGTCGACGAGGTCGACGTCGTCGCGCTCGACGACGCGACGCCAGTCCGTCTCCGCCTCGGCCCAGCCGAGGTGCCTCGCGGCCTCCGCCGAGCGCTCCGGCGAGCGGCCGACGAGGACCTGCATGACCGGCTCCCGGGGAAGGTCGAAGATCCGTGGCGCCCCCCGCCAACCCTGGGAGTGGGCCCGCCCCATGAAGGCGTGACCCACCATCGCCACCCGCAGCGGGCGGCCTGCTGCTTCACTCATGATGTCTCCCTCTCGCACCGGTCTGTACGCCAGCGCCCGGCCCGGGCCGTGCTCGGCCCGGGCCAGGTCGGTGGCGTCAGGACTCGAACGCGGTCGGCAGGTACTGCTCGACGTTCTCGGCGGTGACCACCGGTGCGTAGAGCTGGACGAGGCGGGGCACCTCGATCTCGACGAGGTCGCCCATGGCCTTGCCCTGGGCGAGGAGGCGGGCCAGGCGGATGCCGTCGGCGGCCTGGGTGGCCGGGTAGATGACGGTGGCCTCGACGACGGAGTCGCCGGACTGGATCTCGCGCATCACGTTGGCCGAGCCGGCACCGCCGACGAGGAAGAACTCGTCGCGGCCGGCGTTCTCGATGGCCGCGAGGACGCCGACGCCCTGGTCGTCGTCGTGGTTCCAGATCGCGTCGATCTCGGGCGCGGCCTGGAGCAGGTTCGCCGTCGCGGACTCGCCGCCCTGGACGGTGAAGTCGGCCGCCACGCGGTTGGAGACTTCGAGGCCGCACTCGCCGAGCGCGTCGGCGAAGCCCTGGCTGCGGTCCTGGGTGAGCGGCAGGTTGTCGATGCCCGCGATCTCGGCGATGACGGCGTCATCCTGGTCGCCGAGCTGCTCGCAGATGTACTCGCCGGCGCTGCGGCCCATGCCGTAGTTGTCGCCGAGGACCGTCACGCGGGCGGCCTCGGGGCGGGAGAACTCGCGGTCGACGTTGATAACCGGGATGCCGGCCTCCATCGCCTCGGTGGCGATCTCGGTGAGGGCGGCGCCGTCGAAGGGCAGCAGAACGATCGCGTCGACGCCGTCGTTGATGAAGGTCTCCACCTGGGAGATCTGCAGGTTGACGTCGTTCGTGCCCTCGGCGACCTGGAGGTCGACGTCCTCGAACTTCGCGGCCTCCGCCTCGGCGGCGGACGTGATGGCACCCATCCAGCCGTGGTCGGCGGCGGGGGCGGAGAACCCGATGGTGACAGTCTCGCCGGGCTCGTCGTTGGCGCCGACGGCGGCGTTGCCGCTCCCGGCGCCGTTCCCGGTGTCGGCGGTCTCCTCAGGGGTGTTGGAGGTGCAGGCGGCGAGCAGCGCCGCGGAGGCGAGCAGCGCCACGGGGGCGGCGATGCGACGGACGGTCGCGGACATGGTGGTCTCCTTTGACATGCGGAACTCGGGTGGGGGCGGGGCGGGGACGGAGGTCGGGCGGGGCCGTCAGCTTGACCGGGCCCGGGCGGCGAAGCGCTGCTGGAGCAGGACGGCGAGGACGATGATCGCGCCCTTGGCGAGGGCCTGCGCCGAGATGGACAGGTTGTTCTGGATGAAGATGTTCGTCAGGACGGCGAAGACGAGGACGCCGAGGACGGTGCCGACGATCGTGCCGCGACCGCCGATGAGGAGGGTCCCGCCGACGACGACGGCCGCGATGGCGTCCAGCTCGTAGAGGTAGCCGTGCGTGGAGCTGCCGGCCGTCGTGCGGGCGAGCATCATGAGCGCGCCGAGCCCCGCCGTGAGCCCGGCCAGCGTGAACACCCACATGGTGTGGCGCTGGACCTTGATGCCGGCCAGGCGGGCCGCCTCCGGGTTGCCGCCGACGGCGATCGTGCGCCGGCCGAACGTGGTGCGGGCGAGCAGGACCCACCCGGCGACCGCGACCAGGACGAACATCCACACGATCACCGGCACGCCGAGGACGTCGGCGCGGAAGAAGTCGAGGTAGCCCTCGACGTTGACGATCTGCGTGCGGCGGTTGGAAATGATCTCCGCCAGTCCGCGGGCCGCGACGAGCATCGCCAGGGTGGCGATGAACGGGACCACCCGGCCGTAGGCCACGATCGCGCCGTTGATCAGGCCGGCCCCGGCGCCGACGGCGAGCGCGGTGAAGACCATGATGACCCAGTGGGTGTCCTGCGCCATCGTCTGCGTGGCCAGCGTCGAGGCCCACACGGTCGCCAGGCCCATCACGGAGCCGACCGAGAGGTCGATGCCGCCGGCGGTGATGACGAAGGTGACACCGATGCTGATGACCCCGATGACCGCGGTCTGCTCGAGGATCACCATGATGTTGCTCAGGCCGACGAACCGCTCGCCGGACGTGATGACGCCGATGATGATGAGCAGGACGAGGGCGATGATCAGGCCCAGGCTGTGGCCGAGGCCGCCGAGCTGGAACCTCGGGGTGCGCCTGCCCCGGTCCGGGACCGGGCTCACGTCACGGTTGGTCGGCGGCAGCCCGTTCTCCTCGGGGCTGCTGCCGGCCGCCGCGGTGGCCGGCTGGTTCTCGCTCATGCGTGTGTTCCTTCCATGACGAGGTCGAGCACTCGGTGCTCGTCGATCTGGCCGGCCGGCCCGGAGTGGACCACGGCGCCGTCGGCGACGACGAGGACGTGGTCCGCGAGGCCGAGCACCTCCTCGATCTCGCTGGAGACGACGACGATCGCGGCCCCCTCGGCCGCGAGCCGGCGGATGAGCGTGTAGATCTCGGCGCGGGCGCCGACGTCGACGCCGCGCGTGGGCTCGTCGAGCAGCAGCACGGCACAGCCGTGGACGAGCCAGCGGGCGAGCATCGCCTTCTGCTGGTTGCCGCCCGAGAGGGTGCGGATGATGCGGCGGGGATCCGCGGGCGCGAGCTGGAGCGCCCGGATCTGCTCCTCGGCGGCGGCCCGCTCCGCACGCTCGTCGAGGAACGCGCCGCGGGCGAAGCGCGCGAAGGTCGACAGGGTGATGTTGCGGAAGACCGGCTCGTCGAGCAGGAGCCCCTGGCTCTTGCGTTCCTCGGGCGCCAGGCCGACGCCGGCGGAGACCGCGGCCGGCACCGAGCCGCGACGCAGCGCCCTACCGTTGACCCTGACCGTGCCCGCGCTGGCGTGGCGGGCCCCGTAGAGGGTCTCCAGGATCTCGGACCGGCCGGCGCCGACGAGTCCGGCGAGGCCGACGATCTCGCCGGGCCGGACGGTGAAGGAGACGTCGGCGAAGACCCCGGTCAGGGCCAGCCCCTCGACCTCTAGGACCGGCCGGTCCGACGTGATGCCGGCTCCGGCACCGCCGAAGTTCGCCTCGACCTCCCGGCCGGTCATGAGCGGGATGAGCTTCGCCGTCGGGGTGTCGGCGACGGCCAGCCCGGTGGCGACCGTCCGGCCGTCCTTCAGGACGGTGATCCGGTCGCCGATCTGGCGGATCTCCTCGAGTCGGTGGGAGATGTAGATGATGGCGACGCCCTCCGCGCTCAGCGAGCGCACCACGCGGAAGAGGTTCGAGACCTCCTCCGGGTCGAGCACCGCGGACGGTTCGTCCATGACGATGACCTTCGCGTCCCGGGACAGCGCGCGGGCCATGGAGACGATCTGCTTGCCGGCGGCGGAGAGCCGTCCCACCTCCCGCGAGGGCGAGATCTCGGGGTGCCCGAGCCGGCGGAGCAGGTCACGGGTACGGCTGTGGGCCTCGGCCCGTCGGAGGAACCCGCCGTTGGCGAGCTCGTGGCCCAGGTAGATGTTCTCGGCGACGCTAAGCCCGTCGACGACGTCGAGCTCCTGGTACATGGTCGCGACGCCGAGCTCGAGGGCGGCCTGCGGCGAGCCGATCGTCACGGGTTCGCCCTGCCACAGGATCTCTCCCCGGTCCGGGCGGTGGGCGCCCGCGAGCGTCTTGATGAGCGTGGACTTGCCGGCGCCGTTCTGCCCGAGGAGGCAGTGCACCTCGCCGGCGCGGATGTCGAGGTCGACGCCGTCGAGCGCCTTGGCTCCCGGGAAGTGCTTCACGATGCCGTGCATCTGCAGCAACGGCGCTGGGGGGTCTGCTGTGACCATGGGCACAACATAGAGGGACTTTCGTCGCGGGTCAAGCAAAAGATGTCGGAACCGTCGACGACAAAAGTGCGGGCCAGTGGTTAACTAGTGCTATGGCAATCCTGCAGACCACGGTCGGTGGAGCCGCCAGGCAGTGGAGCCAGCCCGCTCCCCCGAGCAGCGCCGGCAGCCTCTTCCAGCTCCTCCGGGACGGCAGTCCCCGCACCCGCGCCGAGCTGGCGGCGGTCACCGGCCTGGCCCGGTCGACGATCTCCGCCCGGGTGGAGGACCTCCTGTCGTCGAAGCTCGTCGCGCCGACCGGCGAGGCGGTCTCGACCGGTGGCCGGCCGCCGGCGACCTTCGCGTTCAACCCCGGCGCCCGCTTCGTCCTGGCGGTCGACCTGGGGGTCAGCCACGCGCGCGTCGCGGTGACCGACCTGGCCAACCGCGTCCTGGCCGAGGACATGCTCGACCAGTCGATCGCCGCCGGGCCGGTCGCCGTGCTCGACGCCGTCACCGACGTGGCGCTGCGACTGGTCGACGAGGTCGGCCGCCCCCTCTCGGACCTCGCCGGCGTCGGCATCGGGCTGCCCGGCCCGGTCGAGCACGACTCCGGCCGCCCCACCAGCCCGCCGGTCATGCCGGGCTGGGACCGTTTCGACGTCCCCGGGTACCTGCGCGAGACCTTCCCGGTGCCGATCCTCGTCGACAACGACGTCAACATCATGGCGCTGGGCGAGCACGAGGCCGTCTACCCCGACATCGAGGACATGATCTTCCTCAAGATCGCCACGGGCATCGGCGCGGGGATCATCAGCGACGGCGCCCTGCAGCGCGGGGCCCAGGGTGCCGCCGGGGACCTCGGGCACATCGCGGTGCCCGACGGCAACACCACGTCGTGCACGTGCGGGAACGTCGGCTGCCTGGAGGCGGTCGCCTCCGGTCAGGCGGTGGCCGCCCGGCTCCGCGAGCAGGGCTACGCCGTCGGGACCAACGCGGAGCTCGTCGAGCTGGTCCGTTCGGGGGACCGCGGCGCGGTCCAGGCGGTGCGCCAGGCCGGCCGCCACATCGGTGCCGTGCTCGCCGGCTGCGTCAACATGCTCAACCCCTCCGTCATCGTGATCGGCGGCGTCGTCGCCGCCGTCGGCGAGCATCTCCTCGCCGGCATCCGGGAGTCGGTCTACAGCCGTTCCCTGCCGCTGGCGACGCAGCACCTGCGGATCGTCAGCTCCCGGACGGAGGGCCGCGCCGGCGTCCTCGGCGCGTCCACGCTGGTCACCCAGCACGCCCTCTCCCCCGAGGGGATCAACGCCATCACCGGCGCCGCGTCGCTGGAGGCCGTCGCGCCCTGACCCCGGACCTCACCGCTCCGGTCCTCAACCCCCGGCGGTCGGCACGGTCCGGAGGTGCGCCGCGAAGCCCTCGGCGATCGCCCGCCCGGCGGCCGAGACCTGCGCGTCCCACCTCCTGGCCGCGTCCACCAGCGCGGCGGCGTCGGTCCCGGGCCTCTTCGACGCCCACGCGCCGATCAGTTCCGGCGACGCCTCTGGGTGGAACTGCACGCCGACCGCGGAGCCGACCCGCATCGCCTGCACCGGGTACAGCTCGGAGCCGGCCAGCGCCGTCGCGCCGGGCGGGAGCTCGACGACCGCGTCCGCGTGCATCGACGGCACCAGCGCCGGCCCGTCGGCCGCGGCCCGTCCCAGCACGGGGTCGGCCACCGCCTCGGGGTGCCACGCGATCGGCACGACCCCCCGTTCCGGCCCGGGAGCCGCACCGACCTCCACGCGCCCGCCGGTGGCGGCCGCCAGCAGCTGGTGCCCCAGGCAGATGCCGAGGACGGGCACGTCCCGCTCGACGGCGTCGGCCAGCAACCCCCGGAGGGCGGGAAGGAACGGCGTTCTCTCGTCGTCGTACGCGTTGGTCCGGCCGCCCAGGACCAGCAGGCCCGCACCGACCTCCGAAACGTCGGGCAGGGGGTCGCCGGCCCAGGGGCGGACCCACCGCAACGAGGTCTCGCCCAGCCAGGGGCCGAACCGGTCGAGCGGGACCGTCTCGTCCGGCTGGACCACCGTCAGGATCACGGACTCCACGGCACCACGGTACGGGCGCAGCCGTCCGGTGGATCCGGCACGGGGACCGCCGCCCCAGCTCCGTCAGCCGCCCCGACCGCCACCTCCGGCAGCCGCCCCGACCGCCCACCTCCGTCCTTCGCCGGGAACCGGGGTCCGGACCTTCACCGGACGACAACGGCACGAGGGTTCGGTGGTTCCCGTTCTCCTCCCTGGGCGAACGCGCGTCATAGTCGTTGCGCGACCGTGGCGGGGCCGACAGGATCACGGTGTGAGACCCGTCGCGCTCGTGAGATCCCTGGCTGCCGCCGTCCTGGTCGCGGTTCCCGCCGCCGCCCTCGCGGGACCGGCGTTGGCGGAGCCGCCGACGAACCTCGCCGAGCAGGTGACCGACACCGCCGACGTCCTGAGCGACGGCGACGTCGCCGAGATCCAGGCCGCGTTCGACGAGGTCCAGGCCGAGACGGGCCAGATGGTGTTCGTGACGTTCGTGAACACCTTCGACGGGATGGGCGCCAACGAGTGGTCCGTCCAGACCGCCGAGCAGTCCAACCTCGGCGTCGACAACGTCCTGCTCTCCGTCGCCATCGACGACGGGGCCTACGGCTACGCCCTCCACAGCGAGTCGCCCGTCGGCGACGACGAGCTCCAGCAGATCCTCCGGGACGACGTGGTGCCGGCCCTGGGCGCCGAGGACTGGGCCGGCGCCTCCGTCGCCTTCGCGCAGGGCGTGGGGGCCGCGGCCGAAGGCGGACTGTCGGGGGCGGGCGGGGGCGGACTCGGCAGCTTCCTCACCGTCGCCCTGGTCGGTCTCCTGGTCATCGGCGGGATCGGCCTGTTCTTCGTCGCCCGCCGCAAGAAGGACACGTCGGGCGAGCCGCGCCAGGCCCGCCAGCAGCTGCCGCGGGACCACCCCCTCAACCTGCCCACCCCGGAGCTCGCCAAGCGCGCCGGCACCGCCCTGCTCGGGGCCGACGACGCCATCCGCAGCTCCGAGGAGGAGCTCGGGTTCGCCAAGGCCCAGTTCGGGCTCCAGGCCACCGACCAGTTCACCGCCGCGCTCGCCCAGGCGAAGCAGAAGGCCCAGCGCGCGTTCGCGCTGCGCCAGCAGCTCGACGACGACGTCCCGGAGACCGAGCCCCAGCAGCGGCAGATGTACGCCGAGATCCTCCAGCTGACCGCGGAGGTCGACGAGACGCTCTCCGCGCAGGCGCAGCACTTCGTCCGGCTGCGGGACATGCAGGCCCGCGCCCCCCAGGTCCTCGCCGAGCTCGACCAGCGCGCCACGGAGGTCGAGCGCGAGATCGAGGGCGCCCGCGCCCAGCTGGCCCGGCTCGCCACCCAGTACCCCGCCGCGGCGCTGGCGTCGGTGTCGAGGAACCCGGACCAGGCCAAGGCCCTGCTGGTGTCCGCGCACGAGTCCGTCGCGGCCGGCCGCGCCAAGGTCGAGGCCGGCGACCGCCAGACCGCCGTCACGCACGCGCGGGTCGCGGAGGAGGCCGTGGCCCAGGCGAGCACGCTGCTGAAGGCGGTCCACGGCGCCGGGCAGGTGCTGGCGGAGGCCGGCAACCGGCTCGACACCGCCCTGGCGTCCATCACCCGCGACGTCCAGGACGCCAACCGCCTGGCCCCGAACGACCCCGCCGTCATCGCGCGCCGCAAGGAGGCCGAGGCCGCGATCGCCCAGGGCCACCAGGCGCGCACGGGCGGCGACCCGCTGGCCGCACTCCAGCGCCTGCAGTCGGCGGAGACCGCCATCGACGCCGCTCTCGCCCCGGCGCGCGACGCGGACGAGGTCCGGCGCCGTGCCGCCGGCCAGCTGCAGGAGCGGCTCGGCCGCCTCAACTCCCAGATCCGCGCCGTCTCGGACTACATCTCTACCCGGCGGGGGACCGTCGGCACCGAGGCCCGCACCCGGCTGTCCGAGGCCACCCGCCTCGCGGCCGAGGCGAACCGGCTCTCCACCAGCGACCCGGTCGCGGCCATGCAGCTCGTGGCCCAGGCCGAGCAGATGGCGGCCGACGCCCAGCGCCTCGCCGAGCGCGACGCCGACCGCTACGACCCGTGGGGCGGCGGTGGCGGCTTCGGCGGCGGCCGGCGCGGCGGCATCGACGTCGGTTCCCTCATCCTCGGCGGCATCCTCCTCGGCGGCGGCGGCCACGGGGGCGGTTGGGGCGGCGGCGGCGGCTTCGGCGGCGGGGGCGGCGGCTTCGGCGGGGGCGGCTTCGGCGGCGGCGGAGGTCGCTTCTGACGGCCGCCCGACGACCGGACCGACCACAAGCCCCGGGCCAGCCGGCCGGCGAGGGCCGCGGAGAGGCCCAGCAGACCCACAATCGTGACCGAGACCCCAACCAGAGAAGGGCATCACCATGGCAGAGAAGCAGAGCATCCTTGGCCGCATCGCCCAGCTGACCCGCGCGAACATCAACGCGATCCTCGACCGTGCCGAGGACCCGCAGAAGATGCTCGACCAGCTGGTGCGCGACTACACCTCGTCGATCGCCGAGGCCGAGGACGCGGTCGCGGTGACCATCGGCAACCTGCGCCTCGCGGAGCAGGACCACGCCGCCGACCTCGCCGAGGCCCGGGACTGGGGGCAGAAGGCGCTGGCCGCCTCGAGCAAGGCCGAGCAGCTGCGGGCCGCCGGTGACCCCTCCGAGGCCGCCCGCTTCGACGACCTCGCCAAGATCGCCATCGGCAAGCAGATCACCGCCGAGAACGAGGCCAAGGCCGCGGAGCCGATGATCGACTCGCAGAACGAGGTCGTCGAGAAGCTCAAGACCGGCCTGACCCAGATGCGCGTCAAGCTCGACGAGCTCAAGGGCCGGCGCGACCAGCTGGTCGCCCGCGCCAAGACCGCCGAGGCCCAGGCCACGGTGCAGGGCGCCATCTCGTCCATCAACATCATGGACCCGACCAGCGAGATCGCCCGCTACGAGGAGCAGGTCCGCCGCGAGGAGGCCCGCGTCGCCGGCCACGCCGAGCTGCAGGGCGCCACGCTGGAGTCGCAGTTCGCCGAGCTCGAGGACTACGGCCGCAACGCCGAGGTCGAGGCCCGCCTCGCCGCCCTGAAGAGCGGCGGGACCTCCGCGGCCCCGCAGCTCAACGCGGGGAACGCCACCGACGAGGGCTCCGCCGTCCCGGCGCCCGAGCAGGACCGCACCACCTACTGACGGCGGCTCCCGGCCGCAGGACACAGCGTCACGACCGGGCCCTCACCCACCGGGTGGGGGCCCGGTCGCTCTGCGGCCGACGGCAGCCGGCTCCGAGCCGCCCGGCGTCGGGCCCTCGCCCGCGATGCGGGTCCACCGCACCGGGGGCACACTGCCCACCATGAGGTGGACAAAGGCGCTCCTCCCCGTCGCGGGCCTGGCCGGCGTGGCCGCGCACGACCTGCTCCAGCGCCGGCGCAGCCTGCTGCGCAACTTCCCCGTGCTCGGCCACGCCCGGTACGCCATCGAGGCGATCGGGCCGGAGCTGCGCCAGTACATCGTCGCGGGCAACGACGAGGAACGGCCGTTCACCCGCGACCAGCGGCGGTGGATCTACGCGTCCGCCAAGGGCGAGAACAACTACTTCGGCTTCGGCACCGACAACGACGTCGAGCGCACCGACGGCTACCCGATCATCAAGCACCGCACGTTCTCCGCCGTCGCCCCGCCCTCCCACCCGCGCGCGGGCGAGGAGGTCATCCTGCCGTGCGCGAAGGTGCTGGGGGCCGCGCGGGGTCGCGCCAGGGCGTTCCGGCCCGCGTCGGTCGTGAACGTCTCGGCGATGAGCTTCGGCTCCCTCTCCGCCAACGCCGTCCGGGCGATCAACGAGGGCTGCGCCATGACCGGCGCCCTGCACAACACCGGCGAGGGCGGGCTCGCCCCGCACCACCGCCACGGCGGCGACCTGATCTTCCAGATCGGCACGGCCTACTTCGGGTGCCGGGATCTCGACGGCGCGTTCGACCTCGAGCGCCTGAAGGACCTCGTCGCCTCGGCGCCGGTGCGGGCGCTGGAGATCAAGCTCAGCCAGGGCGCCAAGCCGGGCCTGGGCGGGGTGCTCCCGGCGGCCAAGGTGTCGGCGGAGATCGCGGAGATCCGCGGGGTCCGGCCGGGTCAGGACTGCATCAGCCCGTCGCGCCACGCCGAGTTCAGCGACGTCGACAGCATGCTCGACTGGGTCGAGCTCCTCGCCGACGCCACCGGCCTGCCGGTCGGGATCAAGTCCGCCGTCGGCGATCTCGACTTCTGGCACGGCCTCGCCGAGGCCATGGCGGACGGCCAGCGCGGCGTCGACTTCATCACCGTCGACGGCGGGGAGGGCGGCACCGGGGCCGCCCCGCTGACCTTCAGCGACTCCGTCGCCCTGCCCTTCCGCGTCGGGTTCCCGCGGGTCTACGGCATCTTCGCCGAGGCCGGGCTGACGGACCGCATCGTCTTCACCGGCTCCGGCAAGCTCGGCCTGGCGGACAACGCCGTCGTCGCCCTCGCGCTCGGGTGCGACCTCCTCGGCGTCGCCCGCGAGGCCATGTTCGCCATCGGCTGCATCCAGGCGCAGAAGTGCCACACCGACACCTGCCCCGTGGGGGTGGCGACGCAGAACGCCTGGCTGGCCCACGGGCTGGATCCGGCGACGAAGTCGGTCCGGCTCGCCGGGTACGTCCGCACGCTGCGGCGGGACCTGCTCAAGGTCGCCGAGTCGTGCGGCGTGCTGCACCCCGGGCTCATCGACGTCGACGACGTGGAGATCCTCGCCGGCAACCAGGAGGGACGGCCGCTGCGCGAGGTGGTCGGCTACCGGCCGGGCTGGGGCACGCCGTCGGCCGAGCAGCAGGCCGAGCTGACCGCGCTGATGACCGCGGAGGCGCCGCGGGGCGGGACGGCACCGGAGTCCAGCACAGCCCAGGGGTGAGCGCGGGCATGGCGCCCGGACCGGTGCCTGCCCCGTGCCGGACCGTTGCCGGCCCGCGCCCTGCTCAGCGCCGCCCGGGCAGGTACATCCGGGACGAGCCGATCGTCGTGATGCGCTCCTCGGCGAGGTGGTCCGCCGCGCGCGCCGGGCTGATGCCCTGCTCCTCGGCGCGCCGGAGCACGGCCGCGGTGGCGTCGAACAGCTTCTCCACCCGGTGCTTCGCGCGCTCGAACACGAACCCCTCCAGCTCGTCCGACACCTGGATCACGCCGCCGGAGTTGACGAGGTAGTCGGGCGCGTAGGTGATCCCGCGCTCGACGAGACGCTCGGGGATGCCGCCCTCGCCGTCGTCGGCCAGCTGGTTGTTCGCCGAGCCGCACACCACGCGGGCGCGGAGGGCCTCCACGGTCGCCGCGTCGAGCGCGCCACCGAGCGCGCAGGGGGCGTAGACGTCGAGGTCGGCGCGGACGAGGGCGTCGGTGTCGGCGACGACGTCGACCTGCGGGTGGGACCGGCGGAGGCGGTCGACCGCGGCGTCGCTGACGTCCGTCACCACGACGTTCGCGCCCGCCTCGAGCAGGTGCCCGACGAGGAGGTGGCCGACCTTCCCGACCCCGGCCACGCCGACGGTGCGCCCGCGCAGGGAGACGGTGCCCCAGACATGATCGGAGCAGGCGCGCATGGCGGTGAAGACGCCGAACGCGGTGAGGACCGAGGGGTCCCCGGCCCCGCGGTGCGGCTCGCTGCGGCCCACGACGAAGTCGGTCTCCCGGTGGATGACGTCCATGTCCGCCACGTAGGTCCCGACGTCGCACGCGGTGACGTAGCGCCCACCGAGGGACTGGACGAAACGCCCGTAGGCCCGCAGGAGCGCCTCGGACTTCTCCCGGGTCGGGTCGCCGATGATGACGGCCTTGCCGCCGCCGAGGTCGAGCCCGGCGAGGGCGTTCTTGTAGGTCATGCCCTTCGACAGGCGCAGGGCGTCCGCGAGCGCGGCGTCCTCCGACTCGTACGGGTAGTACCGGGTGCCGCCGAGGGCGGGGCCGAGCGCGGTGCTGTGGACGGCGATGATGGCCCGCAGGCCGGAGGCGGCGTCGTTGCAGTAGACGACCTGCTCGTGGCCGTGCGCGGGGTCGAAGGGCCCGGGGGCCCGGAACCTGGCGAGCGGGGCGGTGCGGGGCTGCGCCTCGGGGCGCGACAGGGTGGTCACCGTGATCGACTCCTTCGTCATCTCGTGGATGAGCCGGCGCCGGGCCGAGGGGTGTGGGCCCGGTCACCTACAAGGACAAGGGTAGTCCGGACGAACCGGACCGGCCCCCGCTCCGGCGCACGTCCGGCGGCCCGGTCCCGTCCGGCGGTGCGCGATGATCGCCCCATGGAGTTCCAGGACGTCGTGCGCCGGCGGCGGATGGTGCGCCGCTACTCCGCCGAGCCGGTCGCGCCCGGATCGGTGGACCGGCTGGTGCGCAACGCGGTCCGCGCGCCGAGCGCCGGCTTCTCGCAGGGTTGGGGCTTCCTGGTGCTCGACCGTCCCGAGGACGTCTCCCGGTTCTGGGAGGCGGCCACCCCGCCGGCCCGCGCGGCGCAGCCGGACCGCTGGCTGCGCGGCATGCGCACCGCTCCGGTGGTGATCGTGCCGTTCTCCTCCGAGGCCGCCTACCGCCGTCGGTACGGCGAGGCGGACAAGGCGCGCGCCGACCACGCAGTGCCGCACGGCGCCGGGACCCACGGTGAGCCCGCTGCGCCGCCCGGCCACAGTGCCGGCGGTGACCTCCCCGACGCCGCGGCCCGGGGAGCCGGGTGGGCCGTGCCGTACTGGCACGTCGACGCGGGGATGGCCGCGCTGCTCATCCTTCAGACCGCAGTCGACGAGGGTCTCGGCGCCTGCTTCTTCGGCGTCCCGGCAAGCCGCGTCGCTCACCTGCGTGCGGCCTTCGGCGTCCCGGAGGACCACAGCCCGGTGGGCGCCGTCACGGTCGGGCACCCGGCGCCCGACGAGCGGCCGGGCGGGTCGGCGGTGCGGCGGCCGCGACGCCCGCTCGACGACGTGGTCCACCGGGGGCGCTGGTCGTCCTGACGGCCGCTCCCACGGAGAGCCGCGCCGCATTGGCCAGCGGCCGCCACCGCGCTCGCTGGCGGCCGCCACCGGACCTCACGGAGGAACGAGGTCGAGCGATTGGTTACTACCAGCTCTCAGAATGACCAATACCTCGATCTGGTTGGTCGGCGGCACCCTCGGTCGCACGCGTCCTACGTCGGCGCGTGCTGCGAAGGCGAGTCCCGCCAGGCCGGCCGGTGCCGCGAACGCGGCTCAGTCGCCCCCGACGGCGGCCCGCAGACCCGAGCGCACCGCCGCGGGCAGCTCCGCCCAGTCGGCCGCGGTGTCCAGGTCCGTCGCCGTTCCCGGCCGCAGCACCACGTCGGGCACCACCCCGAGCCGCCGCGCCTCGCGCTCGTGCGCCTCGCGGCTGCCCGGGCCGAACCGGAACCGGAAGCCGCTGACGCTGCCGGCGAGCACCAGCGCGTTGGTGCCGGTGCCGAGCCGGTCCGGGGCGATCACGACCGGCGCCGCCGGCTCCAGCAGCGCCCGGACGTCGTCGGCCGCGAGCAGCGGCAGGTCCGCGTGCACCACCAGAACCCGCGCGGCGCCGGCCGCGAGCGCCCGCTCCTGCCCGACGGCGACCGCCTCGTTCAGCCCCGGCCGGTCGGCGGGCTGCCCGACCACCTCGACGCGCCCGTCGTGCCCGACCACTTCCGCCGCGAAGCCCGGGTCCGCGGTCACCACGAGCACGCGCGAGACACGCCCGTCGAGCAGCGCGCCGAGCACGTGGCGGGCCAGCACCGCGACCAGCCGGGACCGCTCCTGCGGACCGAGCTCGGCGGAGAGCCGCGTCTTGCCGGCCGCGCCACCGCGCAGGGGGACGACGGCGATCACCGGCCCGCGGCCTTCCGCCCGGCCGGGAGCCGCTCCACCCGGCGCCGCTCCCCCCGGCGCCGCTCCCACAACTGCCGCTCCCCCGGGAGCCGCTCCCCCGGACCCCGCTCCCCCGGGAGCCGCTCCCCCGGACGTCGCTCCGCCGGACACGCCCTTCTCGGTCGCCATCACGCGGCGAGGATCTCGCGGGCGAGTCGCTCGCGGTCCTCGGGGCCACCCATGACGGTGCGGGTCACCATCGCCGTCATGCCGAGCTCCTCGACGGCGGGCGCCAGCGGGCGGTCGCGCTCGTCGATCACGTACACGTCCGCCAGGCCCGCGTAGAGGCGGGCCACTCCGAGCGCGGAGACCTCGTGCCCCATCGCGGCGAGCATCGCGGCCGCCGGCCCCTTGAGGGCGTGACCGCCCACGATCGGGCTGACCGCCACGCGCCGGGCACCCGACGCCGCGAGCGCGTCGCGCACCCCCGGGACGGCGAGCACCGGCCCGATGCTCACGAACGGGTTGGACGGGGCGATCACGACGACGTCGGCGTCGAGCGCCTCGAGGACGCCCGGGGCCGGCGCCGCCCGCTCGACGCCGTCGAGGACGACGCCGAGCACCTCGTCCGCGTGGCGGCGTGCCACAAAGTACTCCTGGAACTCCAGGCGGCCGGCGGGCGTGTCGACGAGGGTGGCGACGGCGTCGTCGGTCATGGGGAACAGCCGGGGCCGCACGCCGAGCGCCGAGGCGAGCTCCGCCGTCGCCGTCGAGAGGGGGACGCCGGCGCGCAGCCGGGCGGTGCGCAGGACGTGGGTGGCGATGTCCCGGTCACCGAGGCGGAACCAGGTGTCCTGACCGAGGCGCGCCATCGCCTCGAGGGTGGCGTAGGTGTCGCCGGCGACGCCCCAGCCGTTCTGCGGGTCGGCGATCCCGGCGAGGGTGTACATGACGGTGTCGAGGTCGGGACTGATCGAGAGGCCGTAGATGACGGCGTCATCGCCGGTGTTGACGACCACCGTGAGGGCCGACGTCGCGCGGTCGAGTCCCTGCGCGAGCTTCGCGCCACCCACGCCACCCGCCAGCAGGGTCACGTTCCGGACGTCTCTCACCGGCCAAGCCTATGCCGCGACGCTGTGCGACCGATCCGCGCCACTAAGGTGAGCGCATGCCCGACTCCCTCACCACCTATCTGCTCGTCGACGGCGAGAACATCGATGCCACCCTCGGCATGAGCGTGCTCAACCGCCGGCCGGAGCCGTCCGAGCGGCCGCGCTGGGACCGCGTGATGCACTTTGCGGAAGAGGTGTGGGACGAGACCGCGCGCGGGCTGTTCTTCCTCAACGCCACCTCGGGCCAGATGCCGATGGGCTTCGTGCAGGCGCTGCTGGCCATGAACTTCCATCCCATCCCGCTGGCGGGCACGGTGCACGAGAAGGTCGTGGACATCGGCATCCAGCGCACGATGGACGCGATCCTCGCGCAGGGCGCCGGGGACGTGCTGCTCGCCTCGCACGACGGCGACTACATCCCTCAGGTCGAGCGGCTGCTGGACGCCGGGCGCCGGGTGGGCGTGCTGTGCTTCCGCGAGTTCCTCAACTCCGAGCTGGCGGGCCTGACCGAGCGCGGCCTGAAGATCTACGACCTCGAGGACGACCTCGGCGCGTTCACCTCGGTGCTGCCGCGCGTGCGGATCATCCCGCTCACCGCGTTCGACCCGACCCGCTATCTCTGATGCCGCACGGCACGACCCTTGCCGACGGCGGGGACCCGCTCGCGGGCTCCGTCCTGCTGCGCCGCGTCCGCCTGGTCCCGGTCCGGCCCGCCGGCCGCGCCGCCCCCGGGCCGGGCGACGGCGGAGCCGGCCGCGCCGCTCCCCCGGCACCCGAACCGGTCGACCTGCGCATCACGGACGGCGTCGTCTCGGCCGTCGCCCCCTCGCTCGCGCGGGACGCGGGCGAGGACGAGCTCGACGCCGCCGGCCGCTGGGCGGTCCCGGGCCTGTGGGACCACCACGTCCACCTGTCGCAGTGGGCGCAGACCTTCACGCGGCTCGACGTCTCCGCCGCGCGCAGCGCCGCGGAGGCGCTGGACCTGCTCGCGGCGCACCTGCCGTCGGTCCCGGCCGCGCGTGACCTGCCCGTGGTGGCCTACGGGTTCCGGCACGCGACCTGGGCGGACCGCCCCACGCTGTCCGCGCTCGACGCGGTCGCGGCCGGCCGTGCGGTGGTGATGCTCTCGGGAGACGTGCACAGCGGCTGGGTCTCCACGCGGGGCCGCGACCTCCTGGGCCTGCCGGTCCCTGCCGACGACGACGGGCTGGTGCGCGAGAACGTCTTCTTCGCGGCGCTGGCCCGGCTCGCCGACCTGCCGGGCAGCGACCCGACCGAGGGGCTGCGCCGGGCGCTGGCGGACGCCGCGGCGCACGGCGTCGTCGGCGTGACGGACCTGGAGTGGGCGCGCAACGCGGCCGAGTGGCCGCCGCGCGTCGCCGCCGGCCTGGACCTGCTGCGCGTGCGCACCGCCACCTACGCCGACGGCCTGGACGAGATCCTCGCGCTCGGGCTGCGCACCGGCGACCCGCTGCCGGGCGGCCGCGGCCTGCTGACGATGGGGCCGCTGAAGGTGATCTCTGACGGCTCGCTGAACACCGCCACCGCCCACACGTCCGTGCCGTACGAGCACCCGCAGGACCCGGCTCACCCGCGAGGGGTGCAGAACGTGGCGCCGGACAAGCTGGCCGAGCTGGTGCGCCGGGCCACGGCCGGCGGGATCGAGGTTGCCGTGCACGCGATCGGCGACGCCGCCGTCGCCATCGCGCTGGACGCGATCGAGGCCGCCGGGGCCCGCGGCTCGATCGAGCACGCCCAGCTCCTCGCCCCGGACCAGCCGGCGCGGTTCGCCCGGCTCGGCGTGGTCGCGAGCGTGCAGCCGGCCCACCTGCTCGACGACCGCGACGTCACCGAGCGCCTCTGGCCGGGTCGGGCCGGGCAGAGCTTCCCGCTGCGGTCCCTGCTCGACGCCGGGGCGCGCCTGGCCCTCGGCTCCGACGCTCCCGTCGCGCCGCTCGACCCGTGGCTGGCGATGGCGGCGGCCGTGCACCGCAGCGCGGACGAGCGCGCCCCCTGGCACCCCGAGCAGCACCTCACGGCCGCCGAGGCGCTGGCGGCGTCGACGAACGGGTACGGGACGCTGCGCGCCGGCGCGCCCGGTGACGTCGTCCTCCTCGACGCCGACCCGCTCGCACCGGCGGCCGGGGCCCCGGGCGGCACGGCCGCCGTGGCCGCGCACCTGCGCTCGACGCGCGTCTCGGCGACCTTCGTGGCCGGGCGCGCGACGCACCTCGCGCTCTGAGCCGCCCCGCGCACCGGCTAGCGTGGGCGCGTGAACGAGCGCCGCTTCGCCCAGGTCGACGTCTTCTCCCCGGTCCCCTTCGCCGGCAACCCCGTCGCGGTGGTGGTCGACGGCGACGGGCTCTCCGACGCCGAGATGCAGCGCTTCGCCACCTGGACGAACCTCTCCGAGACCACGTTCCTGCTCCCGCCCACCACCGCCGAGGCGGACTACCGGGTGCGGATCTTCACCACCGACGGCGAGCTGCCCTTCGCGGGTCACCCCACCATCGGCTCCGCGCACGCCTGGCTCGAGGCCGGCGGCACCCCGCGCACGCCGGGCCGGCTGGTGCAGGAGTGCGCGCAGGGCCTCGTGCCGCTGCGGGAGTCGGGCGGCCGGTGGGCGTTCGCCGGGCCGGAGCTGACCCGGTACGAGCCGCCGTCGGACGACGAGCTCGAGCGGGCCACCCGCGGCCTCGGGCTGAGCGCGGAGGACGTGCTCGACGCCTCCTGGCTCGTCAACGGGCCGGAGTGGCTCGCCCTCCGGGTGGCGTCGGCCGACGTCGTGCTCGCGATCCGCCCCGACTACGCCGCGCTCGGCGACCTGTTCGTCGGCGTGGTCGGGCCGCACCCGGCCGACGACGGCGCCCCGGGCGGGGACGACCGTCCCACCTTCGAGGTCCGCGCCGTCATGGGCACGGGCACCGAGGACCCGGTCACGGGCAGCCTCAACGCCGGGCTCGCCCGCTGGCTCCGGGACACCGGCGTCGCACCCGCCGCCTACGTCGCCGCCCAGGGCACCGTGCAGGGCCGCAGCGGCCGCGTGCACGTCACCGAGGACGACGGCGAGATCTGGGTGGCGGGCGACGCCGCCACCGGCGTCGCCGGCACGGTGGCGCTGTGAGCGGCGACCTGCCCCGCGAGCTGCGCGACGGCGGCGAGGACCTGCCGCCGCGGCGCCGCCGGCCGGTGTGGCACCGCCTGATCGCCGGCCTGGTCATCGCGGCGATGGTGGTCACGCTGCTGCTCTACACCGGCCTCGCCCTCTTCTAGCCGCCCGACCTAGCCTCCCGACAGCCAGCCGGCCGGGGCCCGTCGCCCCCGGACGTTGCGGGTCAGATGGCCATCGCGGTGCGGACGCGGTCGGCCGCCCCGGCCCCGCCGTCGCCGGACTGGGTGAGCCGGCCCGAGGCGAGCACCGCGTAGGTGTCCGCGGCCGCGACCGCGAACCGGACGTGCTGCTCCACGAGCAGGACGCCCATCTCCCCGCCGGCGGCGAGCTCGAGGATCGCCGCCTCGATCTCGGCCACCACCGACGGCTGGATGCCCTCGGTGGGCTCGTCCAGGATCAGCACCCGGGGCCCCGTGATCAGGGCCCGGGCGATGGCGAGCTGCTGCCGCTGCCCTCCGGAGAGCAGCCCGGCACGCCGGCCCAGCACCGCGGCCAGCGCCGGGAACAGGTCCAGCGCCTCGGCGGCGCGCCGGGCGCCGTCGCGCCGCAGGGCCGCCACGAGCTGGAGGTTCTCCCGGGCCGTGAGGGTCCCGAAGGCCTGCTGGCCCTGCGGCACGTAGGCCAGGCCGCGGCGGACCCGCGCGTGCGGCGGGAGCCGGGTGACGTCCTCGCCGTCGAGCCGGACGCTGCCGCGCGTGGGCCGCAGCAGCCCGACGGCGCACCTGAGCAGTGTGGTCTTGCCGGCGCCGTTGTGCCCCATCACCGCGGTGACCCCGCCGGCCGGGACGGCGAGGTCGACCCCGTGGACCACGGTGGTGCGGCCGTATCCCACGTGCACGTCGCACAGCTCGAGCATCAGTCCTCCTTCGTGTGCGCGGGGGTGCCGAGGTAGACCTCGACCACCCGCGGATCTGCCTGCACGTCCGCCACGCTGCCCTCGCTGAGCACCCTGCCCTGGTGCAGCACGGTGACCGAGTCGGCGACGGAACGCATGAACTCCATGTCGTGCTCGACGACGACGATCGTGCGGTGGTCGGCGATCGTCCGCAGCAGCCGGCCGGTCTCCTCGCGCTCGCCCTGGCTCATGCCCGCCACCGGCTCGTCGAGGAACAGCAGCCGGGCGTCCTGGACGAGGAGCATGCCGATCTCCAGCCACTGCTTCTGGCCGTGCGCCAGCACTCCGGCGAGGCTGTCGCGCACGTGCGCGAGGCCGACCGTCTCCAGCGCGAGCTCGACCGCCTCGTCCACCCCGGTCCGACGCCGCAGCCGCCGGAGCGCGCTGCGGCGCGAGCCGGCGGCGATGTCGAGGTTCTGCAGCACGGTGAGCCCCTCGATGACGCTGGCCGTCTGGAAGGTCCGCCCGACGCCGGCGCGGACGATCCGGTGGACCTTCCTGCCGAGCAGCTCGGTCCCGCCGAACTGCGCCGAGCCGCCGGCGGGGACGAGCCCGGTCACGGCGTCGACCAGGGTGGTCTTGCCGGCGCCGTTGGGCCCGATCAGGAAACGCAGGTCGCCCTGCACGACGGTCAGGTCCACGCCGTCGACGGCCACGAAGCCGTCGAAGCTCACCCGCAGGCCGCGGACCTCGAGGTAGTCGTGCGCGGTGTCGGCCCCGGCCCCGAGCAGGTCGGTGGCGGCACCGACGTCCGGCCGGACGTCCTGGGGCACCGCCTCGGAGTGCGTGCCGCACGTCATCGCGGGGCTCCTTCGATCGTCGTCGACATCTCGGGAGCGGCCGGGCCCCGTGCGCCGGGGGCCGCGACGCCGGACGCCGCGGGGGGCGCCGGGGGGGGCGG
>NZ_JAHXNL010000024.1 GCF_023148685.1 Georgenia sp. EYE_87
GTCACCGTCGACGTCCGTGTCGGCGGCGGCGTCCGCGTCCGTGTCGGCCGCGGCATCGGACGGGTGGTCGGTGCCGGCGGCGTCCTCGGCGGCGGCGCTGCCGTCGCCGGTGCCGGGCGGGCGGCCGGCGGGACCGTCCGTCCCGGTGCCGGACGGGCGATCGGTGCCCGAAGACCGGTCCGCGTCGGCGTCGGCGTCGGCGTCGGCGTCCGCGTCCGCGTCTGCGTCCTCGGCCGGCAGCGGCGAGGTGCGGGTGAACCCCGCCGGCGCCAGCCCACCCAGCACCGCCGCACCCTCCACGTCCACCGGCGCCACCGGCCGCGCCGGGCTCTCCCCGTCCGCGCCGAGCAGGTCCTCCAGCACCTCCTGCGCCCACGGGTCCCCCGCCTCCAGCAGCACCCCCAACCCCCGCAGGCCGGTGCTGGAGAGCTCCCGCGCCCGCGCCAGCCGCTCCGCCGCCCCCACCGCACTGGCCAGGGCGAGCAGGTGCGCGCACGGACCGTGCCACCCGTCCTGCGAGCAGCACCACCCGCCACCACCACGAACCTCGCCTACGTCCATGGATCGACCGTATGTTCGACCACTGACATCGAGGTCTCCGCCCTTCCTCCCTGTGCAAACACGGATGGTCCTGTGAAGGACGTCGGATGCCGACATCGGGACGGTCCACGGGGTCACGGACCGAGGACAAACTCCGCGCTGAGATGCACGGTCTGATCCGCGCGGGCCTACCGGGCCGGTCGAGATCGGGTGCGGAGGTGGCAGGGCGGCGCGGGATCAGAGCCGCGGGCGTGGCCGGCCGAGCGCGACAACGGCCGGCGCCGCTACCTGGCCGAGCGAGCCTCCAGCAGGGCCTCGACCAGCTCGGCAACCGCCTCGTCCCCGTGATGCCCGATCTGCAGCCGTGCCAGCACGCGGACCGGCTCGCGGGCGTTGCCCATGGCGACCGGGAACCCCACCCGCGAGAGCCACACGACGTCGTTCTCGCCGTCGCCGATCCCGGCGCAACGCTCCGGCGGGATGCCGAGCCGCTCCAGGACGGCACTCAGCGCGACCCACTTGTCGGCGCCCTCGGCGCTCATCTCGAAGGCGGTGTCCATCGAGCGGACCATGCGAGGGAAGGCGGCCCGGATCTCCGCGTCGAGGGCATCGAGGGTGGCGGGCTCGCCGAAGATCACCGCCTTGGTGGACTCGGCGTACGGCAGCTCGCCGGGCGGGACGGCCCTGGCCGGGGCGGTCGGGTCGGCGGCGACGAGCAGGCCGTGGATCACGCTGCCCTCCTCGGCGACCATCGTGTCGACCGTGAACAGCGACGGTTCCACCGCCCGGCCCTCGCAGAAGGCGACGACGGCCTGCGCCTCGTCGGGGTCCATGAGGGCCGCGTGGAGCGGGTCGGCGTCGCGGGTGTCGATGGCCACCGCACCGTTCGAGGCGACGGCGTACCCGTCGATCCCGGCGTCGGCCAGGATCGCGGTCGCGGCTCCCACGATCCGGCCGGTGACGATGATCGGCTCGACCCCGGCCGCCCTCAGGTCCGTCAGCGCGCGGAGCGTCCGCGGGCTCACGCGGTGGTCGCCGCCGGCAAGGGTGCCGTCGACGTCGAACGCGACGGCGCGCACGTCGAGCAGGTCGTCGTGCAGATCCATGAACATCCTCAGTTATCAGACGAGCGGGCAGGGCACGAGGGCCCGCGACCCACGGTAACCGGCGTCTCGCCGCCGGCTGAGCTGCCCCCGTCCCCGCCGGTACCCGCGCCGGGCCCCTCGCCGTCCCGTGCCGCCGCCGTGCTCCGGTCGGCGAACCGCTGGCGCAGCGTGCGGAACGTCAACGAGTAGCGCGGCTCACGCACGGCGACGGCGAACCCAGCGAGACCCCGACGACGTCACCGAACGCGGGCGCGTCCCGGTGCCACCCGATCGAGGCGCCGGGCGGGTAGAACGTGGCGAGCGCCTCCGCCAGCTCCGCGGTCGGCCGCCCCAGCAGAGCGGCGCAGCGATCCCGGACGGGCTGCAGCCAGTCCGGGACCGGCTCGCCGGGCGTCACCGCCCCGGTCTCGAAGTGGTAGCCCACGCCGTAGTGGCGGACCACGCGCCGGGCGACCTGGCCGTGCATGCGGACCTCGCCGTACTCCAGGCCGGTGAGGCGCTCGAGGAGCCAGTCCTCCTGCGCCTCGGTGAGAAAGTCCGGCACGTACCGCAGTCCGGCCGGCTCCTCGACGATGCCACGCATCCGTCCCACGTTCCCGAGGGTATGGCGCACCGGCGCTGGGCGTGCGCCGTCGCAGGTCCACGACACAATCGACTCCATGTGGACCGCCTACTGGACGACATCGCCCCGCAACGGCGAGCTGCGCACCGAGCCCGGCCGCGCACCCGCCGAGGGTGAGGCGCTCGTGCGCACGCTCCGGTCGGGTGTCAGCCGCGGCACGGAGATGCTCGTCCACGCCGGCGCCGTCCCCGCCGCCGTCGCCCCGGCGATGCGCGCACCGTTCCAGGAGGGTGACCTGCCGGGACCGGTCAAGTACGGCTACCTCTCGGTCGGCGTCGTCGAGGAGGGGCCGGCGGACCTCGTGGGCCGCCGCGTCTTCTGCCTCTACCCGCACCAGGACCGCTACGTCGTCCCGGTCGCCGCGCTCACCCCGGTGCCCGAAGACGTCCCCTCCGACCGCGCCGTCCTCGCCGGCTCGGTCGAGACCGCAGTCAACGCGCTGTGGGACGCCGCCCCGCGGCTGGGGGACCGGGTCGCGGTCGTCGGGGCGGGCATGGTCGGCGGCGCGGTGGCGGCGCTGCTGCGCACCTTCCCCCTGGACCGGCTCCAGCTCGTCGACGTCGACCCCGCCCGCGCGGATCTCGCCGCCACGCTCGGGGTCGAGTGGGTGCACCCGGACGACGCCGCCGGCGAGTGCGACCTCGTGATCCACTGCTCCGCGTCGGAGGCCGGGCTCGCCCGCGGGCTCGAGCTCCTCGGCGAGGAGGGCGAGCTCATCGAGATGTCCTGGTACGGCACCCGCGAGCCGCAGGTCCCCCTCGGGGCCGCCTTCCACGCCCGCCGGCTGAGCATCCGTGCCAGCCAGGTGGGCGCGGTCTCCGCGGCCCGGCGTGCCCGCCGGACGACGGCGGACCGGCTCGCCCTCGCCCTGCGCCTGCTCGCCGACCCCGCCTTCGACGCGTTCCTCACCAGCCGCTCCGACCTCGCGGGCCTGCCCGCGGCGATGGAGCGGCTCTACGCGGGGGACGGGTCACCCCTCTGCCACGTCGTCGTCTACCCCGAGACCCCCGGGTCCACCAACGAAGGAGCCTGATGTTCGCCCTGACCGTCCGTGACCGCATGATGATCGCCCACTCCCTGCCGCACCCCGCCTTCGGGCCGGCGCAGGCCCTGCACGGCGCGACCTACGTCGTCGAGCTGACGATCCGCCGGGCGGAGCTGGGGGAGGAGGCGATCGTCATCGACATCGGCGAGGCGACGACGCTCCTCAAGGACGCCCTCGCCGACCTCGACTACACCAACCTCGACGAGCACCCCGACCTGGCCGGCACGCTCACCACCACGGAGGCGCTCGCGAAGCTCGTCGCGGACCGGGTCGCCGCGCAGCTTCCGTCGGGCGTCTACGCCGGGCTCGACGTCACCCTGCGCGAGCACCCCGACGCCTGGGCCACCTACACCCGCGAGCTCTAGCCGCGATGGTCCGGAAGGGGCCGGCGACGGCGGAGCTGGGGGCCGGGACGACGGCGGACGCCGACGGTGGGCCCGGTCCCCTCGGCTTCGTGACGTGGGACCGCACCGGTCCCAGCGGGGGCAACACCTACGACCGCGAGCTCGTCGCCGCGCTCCGGGCGGCCGGCACCGACGTCGTCGTCCACGCCCTTCCCGGCAGCTGGCCGGACCCGGACGGGGCCGACCTCGACCGCCTCGCTGCAGCCCTGGCCGCCCAGCCGGTCAGCCTGGTGGACGGCATCGTGGCGAGCGGCGCCCCGGGACCGGTCGAGGCGGCGGTGGCCGCCGGGCGGAGCGTCGTCGTCCTCGTCCACATGGCCGCCGCGGACGAGGTCGGGCTCGCCGCGCCCGACGCCGCACGCCGCGAGGAGACCGAGGGCCGGGCCCTGCGCGCGGCCTCCGCCGTCGTCGCGACCAGCCGGACCGCGGCGGACGACCTCGCCGCCCGCCACGGCCTCCGGGACGTCCGGGTGGCCCGCCCCGGGGCCCGCCGGGCCCGGCTCGCGACGGGCTCGACACCGCCGTGCCTGCTCGCCGTCGCCAACCTCACGCCCACCAAGGACCCGCTGACGCTCGTCCGCGCGCTCCACGAGGTGGCGGACCTCGAGTGGACGGCCGTCCTCGTCGGGTCGCCCGACGTGGACCCGGGCTACGCCGAGGCGGTGCGGCGCGAGGCGGCCGGCCTGGGCGAGCGGGTCCGGCTCGCCGGGGCGCTGGTCGGCGACGCGCTCGAGGCGGAGTGGTCGGCGTCGGACCTGCTGGTCCTCACCTCCCGCACCGAGACGTTCGGGATGGTCGTCCTCGAGGCGCTCGCCCACGGCGTCCCGGCCGTGGTCGGCGCGGGCACGGGCGCCGTCGAGGCCCTGACCCGCGGCGCGCCGCGGGGCACGCAGGGGCGTCGGGCCGGCGCGGCGCCGGGCCTCACCGGCCCGGGCACACCCGGTGCCGCCGTGCCCACCGGCAACCCCCGCCCGCTGGCGGAGGTGCTGCGCCGGTGGCTCACCGACCCATCCCTGCGGGACGAGTGGCGCCGCGCCGCTCTCGACTCCCGCGCCCGGCTGCCGGGCTGGGACGTCACCGCCGCGGTGGTGAGCCAGACCCTGCCGTGACCCTCAGGCGCGCACAGCCGCCAGGTCCATCTCGGTGCAGATGTCCTCGCCGAGCACGAACCGGCGCACGGGCGCGCTCAGGGCGTCGGCGAGCCGGTCCGAGCCGTCGAAGCGGATGCCGGGCACGCCGTCGCCGATGAGCAGCGGCGCGGTGGTGAGGAACAGGCGGTCCAGGAGCCCCGCGGCGAGGAACGCCGAGACCACCCGCCCGCCGCCCTCCACGAGCACCCGGCCGAGCCCGCGCTCCCGGAGCGCCGCCAGGACCGCGGCCGGCTCGAACCCGGACGGCCCCAGCGGAAGTCGCAGCACGCCGACGTGCGAGGCGGCCTCCGGCACCGAGGCGTCCGCCCCGACCACCCACAGGGTCGGGGCGTCGTCGACCGTGAGCACGTGGGACCGGCGCGGCGCGCGCGCACCGGGGTCGAGCACCACCCGGACGGGCGAGGCGCCCGGGACGGCCCGCACCGTCAGGCGCGGGTCGTCCGCCACCACGCTGGAGACCCCGATCACCACGGCGTCCACGAGCGCGCGCAGCCGGTGCAGGTGCTCGCGGTCCTGCTCCCCGCTGACGAACTCGGCGTCCCCGGAGCGCGCCGCGATGAACCCGTCCATGCTCTGGGCCAGCTGCCCGACCGTCAGCTCCGGACCCGCGGCCACCAGCGGCCCGTAGCGGTCCAGCAGCACCGCGTCGGGGCTGGCCACCCCGTGCTCCGGCACCCGGCCGGCCACCAGCTCGGCCCACGCATCCGGCACGGCACCCACGGAGTCGTGCCGCATGCGGCGCCGCTTGGTGTCGAGGTAGAAGGCGTTCTCGGGCCGGTCCGCCACCGGCAGCGTCTGCCGGGCCACGACCTCGATGCCCAGCTCCGTGAGGCGCTCGGCCTTCTCGGGGTTCGAGGACATCAGGCGCACGCGGCTGACGCCGAGGTCGTGGAGGATGTCGGCCACCTCGTCGTAGGTCCGCGCGTCCGCGGGGTAGCCGAGCTCGAGGTTCGCGTCCACGGTGTCCAGGCCCGCGTCCTGGAGGGCGTACGCCTGAAGCTTCGCCAGCAGGCCGATGCCCCGGCCCTCGTGCCCCCGGACGTACACGACGGCGCCGCGGCCCTCCCGGGCGATCGCGCCGAGCGCGGCGTGGAGCTGCTCGCCGCAGTCGCACCGCCGCGAGCCGAAGGCGTCCCCGGTGAGGCACTCGGAGTGCACCCGCACGAGCGGGGCGGCGTCTGCGACGCCCTCGCCGGCGACGTCACCCATCACGAGGGCGACGTGCCCGAGGCCGCCGGCGCCGTCGTAGCCGTGCATGGCAAAGGTCCCGTGCTCCGTCGGCAGCGTCGTCGACACCGTCCGGCGCACGGCCAGGCGTGGGAGGTCGGTCATCGCAGAAGGGTGACACACAACGGACGGTGCTGGCGCGCTGATCGCCCGTCCGCCGTCCGTCCGCCGGGCGGTCAGGAGGCGACGGCCTCCACCCGGTCCGGCTCGGGAGCGAGCGGACGACGGCGGAGCAGAGCCGCGAGGATCGAGCCCGAGACGTTGTGCCAGACCGAGAAGACGGCGCCCGGCAGCGCCGCGAGCGGGCTGAGGTACATGGTGGCGAGGCCGGCGGCGAGGCCCGAGTTCTGCATGCCGACCTCGACCGCGACGGTGCGGCGCACCCGCTCCGGCTGCCGGGTCACCGCGGCGAACCCGTAGCCGACGGCGTAGCCGAGCACGTTGTGCAGCACGACCGCGGCGAGGACGAGCAGCCCGGCCTCGACGATCCGGTCGGCGCTGCCGGAGACGACGGCGACGACCACCAGGGTGATCGCGACGACGGAGATCCAGGGCAGCACCGGCAGGGCTCGGCCCACCAGCCCGGGCAGGAGCATGCGCACGACCAGGCCCAGCGCCACCGGGACGAGCACGATCTGCAGGATGGACACCGCCATCCCGACGCCGTCGACCGGCATGTACTGCCCCGCGAGCCAGAGCGTGAGCACCGGCGTCAGGAGCGGGGCGAGGAGCGTGGAGACGGAGGTCATCGTCACGGACAGCGCGGTGTCGCCCTTGGCCAGGTAGGTCACGACGTTCGACGCCGTCCCGCCGGGCGCGCAGCCGACGAGGATGATCCCCGCGGCGAGCTCGGCCGGGAGCTGCAGCACCCAGGACACGCCGAGACCGAGCAGCGGCATGACGGAGTACTGCGCGATCACGCCGAGCAGCACGGGCAGCGGGCGGGTGACGACGAGCCGGAAGTCGGGCAGGGTCAGGGTCAGCCCCATCCCGAACATGATGATGCCGAGCAGCGGGTTGATCGCGGCGCCCAGGGGCGTGAAGGTGCCCGGGAGCAGGAACGCGACGGCGGCGCCGGCGAGGATCAGCAGCGGGAACACGGTCACCGCGACGCGGGCGGAGCGGTCCTCGGCGGTCGGTGCGCCGGGCGCGCCCGGGGTCTGGGTGGTCATGGGCGGAGATGATGCCGGGTGGCACAGCACGGCTGCACGCCGTGCCGGGATGCGGGACGCGTCGGGCGCGCGGCGTGGGCCGTGCGGGCGGCGGAGCGGTCAGTCGCGCGCGTACCGGGCCACGAAGTTCGTGACGATCCGCTGCGGGGCGCTGACGTCGACGTCGCGCACGGAGGCCTCCACCTGCGCCTGCTCGGCCGGGTCGAAGTAGCCGGCGTCGCGGTAGATGCGGATGCGCTCGAGGATGCCGGGCACGTCGAGCTCGGGGTGGAACTGCGTGCCGTAGAGGTTCTGCCCGACGCGGAACATCTGCACCGGGCACGCCTCGCCGCGCGCGAGGAGGACGGCGCCGTCGGGGAGTCTGCTCACCGCCTCCTTGTGGCCGACGAAGGCCTCGAACGACGGCGGCATGCCGGCGAGGAGAGGGTCGGCGGCGCCGTCGTCGGTCACCTCGATGGTGGTGGCGGAGATCGGCTCGGCGTAGGTCTCGTCGAGCCTGGCTCCGAGGTACCGCGCGAGTGTGCCGACGCCGTAGCAGGCGCCGAGGAACGGGAAGTCGGCGGGGATGAGCACGGAGAGAAGCCGGGAGAGCTCATGCTCCACGCGCAGCTGGGTGTCGGACTTGTGCCGGTCCGGGACGGAGCTGGTGTACGGGCTGCCGCCGAGCATGATCCCCGACCAGTCGTCGAGGTCGAGGGGCGGCAGGGGCGTGGACTCGAGGCGGAGCCACACGAGCTCGCGCTCGGCCAGTCCGCCGTAGCGAAGGAAGGCCTCGTACTCGCTCTCGGCGGCGGCGTCCTCGGGGCGGGTGGCCAGGAGCAGGAACGGCTTCACGCCCGCGATCCTACGGTCGCGGGCGGGCCCGTCCGGACGCCGTCCGCTCAGGAGGTCCGCAGCCCCCAGATCGCGAGCAGCAGCAGGGCCCACAGAGCGGTCAGGGCGTAACCGAGGGCCAGGCCGGCGACGGCGAGCCCGCGGCCCCCGCCGTAGCCGTCCTGACGGCGCAGCGCGAGATGGCCGCAGACGACCGCGGCGAGACCGACCCCGGGGACCACCGCGAGAACCCCGAGCACCAGCGCGGCCACCGCCAGCGGGTCGTTGCGCACGACCGCGGAGGTGTATCCCGGCCCGGCCAGCACGACGCGGTGGTCGACGTCATCGCTGCCCGGGAAGGCGAGGGCGGCGCCGTCGTCCGCGGGGCGGTGGGGCGGGGGCGGGCCGGCGGCCGGCGTCGCGCTCGGGGGCGGGGCGTAGGGCGAGGGACCGGTGCCCGGGGCAGGAGCGGTGGCGTAGTCCGACGGGTAGGCGCGCGGCGCGGGCGCGGGCCGGACGGACGGCGGGGCGAACGGGTTCTCCGGTCGCGCCGCGCCGGGCTGCCCGGGCCGGCCGTCATCCTCGCCCATGCGACTCTCCTCACGTCGGGCCGTCGGCACGGCACGTCGGGGCCGGTCAGAAGGTCCCGCCGCCGCCCAGGATGGCACAGGCGGCGACCGGCCAGGCCGTCGTGGCACTAACCTGTGCTCCCGAACCGGCCCCCCGACGGCGTGGGCGCAGGCGCTACGACGATCGGGAGGGCGCGATGAGCGCACGCACGGGTTTTGGCAGATGGACGGTCCACGGCGACGGGCGCCGCATCGGCCCCGGTGAGGTGGTGGCGCCGCACGAACGGCTGAGCTGGCCGGCGACGATCGGCATCGGCGCGCAGCACGTCGTCGCCATGTTCGGCGCGACGTTCCTCGTCCCGCTGCTCACCGGCTTCCCGCCCGCGACCACCCTGTTCTTCTCGGCGGTCGGCACGTTGCTGTTCCTCGTGATCACGGCCGGCCGGGTGCCTAGCTACCTCGGCTCGAGCTTCGCGCTGATCGCCCCCATCACCGCGGCCACCGCGTCCCAGGGCATGTCCTCGGCGCTCGGCGGCGTGGTCGCCGTCGGCGTCCTGCTCGCGATCATCGGCCTGGTGGTGCACTTCGCCGGCGCCAGGTGGATCGACATCGTCATGCCGCCCACCGTCACCGGCTCGATCGTCGCCCTGATCGGGTTCAACCTCGCGCCGTCCGCGTGGGGCAACGTCCAGCAGGCGCCCGTGACCGCCGTCGTGACCGTCGGCGCGATCCTGCTGTGCACCGTGCTCCTCCGCGGCATCCTCGGCCGGCTGTCGATCCTGCTCGGGGTGCTCGTCGGCTACGCCACCGCCCGGATCCGTGGCGAGGTCAGCATGACGGAGGTCTACGAGGCGGCGTGGTTCGGTCTGCCGGAGTTCACCGCCCCGAGCTTCGACCCCGCGCTCCTCGGCCTGTTCCTGCCGGTGGTCCTCGTCCTGGTGGCGGAGAACGTCGGGCACGTGAAGTCCGTCGCCGCCATGACGGGGGAGAACCTCGACGACGTGACCGGCCGGGCGCTCTTCGCCGACGGCCTGTCCACCGCGCTCGCCGGCGCCGGCGGCGGGTCCGGCACCACGACCTACGCGGAGAACATCGGGGTGATGGCGGCGACGCGCGTGTACTCGACCGCCGCGTACCTCGTGGCCGCGCTGGTGGCCCTCCTGCTGAGCATGTCGCCGAAGTTCGGCCAGCTGATCGCGACGATCCCCCCGGGTGTGCTGGGCGGCGCCGCGACCGTGCTGTACGGGATGATCGGCATGCTCGGCGTGCGCATCTGGGTCCAGAACCGCGTGGACTTCTCCGACCCGGTCAACCTCAACACCGCTGCGGTGGCCCTGATCCTCGGCATCGCCAACTTCACGTGGGTCGTGGGGGACATGAAGTTCGAGGGCATCGCGCTCGGGTCCGCCGCCGCACTCGTCGTCTACCACGTGATGCGGCAGATCGCGCGGGCCAGGGGCACGAGCCAGGAGGCGGCGTCGCCGGCGTCGGCCCCCGCGGGGGCGGAGCTGAACCCCGGAGAGCTGCACCGGTAGGGCGGCGCCCGGCCGGTCCGCCCCGGCGGCGGTCAGCCCTCCGCGGGAGCGTCCGCGGGGGGCGCCGCCACGGGCTGGCAGCCCTCGGGCGAGGTCAGCGGTGCCGCCGGGTCCAGCGCGGCGATCTCGTCGGCGCTGAGCATCTTGGTGTAGCCGGCGCCCAGCACGACGTCGACCGACTCGTCGGTGCGCGCGTCCAGCGTCACGACGGACTCGGGGAAGAGCCGCGCGACGGTGTAGCCGGCCGTCACCCCGAGCGGGCCGGTGACGATCTGCACGACGCCCTCGTAGGCGCCCTGCGGCCAGTTGGCCTGCTGGTTGATCAGGACCCCGGCGGCGCCGAGGGTCTCGGCCGTGGTCGCCGCCAGGCCGGCCGTGTCCGTGCCGTTGTAGACGTTCGCGGTGACCGATCCGAGGTCGACGGGGACGGCACCCTCGGGCAGGCACGGCTGGACGACCTGCTGCCCGGTCGGCTCCTCCCGGGAGAACTCCCGGCTGAACGGGGCCGGCAGCAGACCCGCCCACATCGCGCCGGCGATCAGTGCGGCGACGAGAAGGACGATGACCAGCCCGCCGAGGACGACCGTCTGGCGCTGCTGGAGCCGGCGCCGTCGCGCCGCACGCCGGAGGGCGGCGTCGTCGGTCACGATCTCCTCCGTCACAGGAGGAACCGTAACGGAGTCAGACCTGCTCACGGACTCGCCCCTCGTCGTCCAGCTCGAGAACGCGCGCGTGGAGCACCAGCCGCTGCTGCAGCGCGGCACGCAGCGCGCGGTGAAGGCCGTCCTCCAGGTAGAGGCTGCCGCGCCAGGACACGACGTGGGCGAACAGGTCGCCGTAGAACGTGGAGTCCGTGGACAGCAGCGAGCGCAGGTCGAGCGTGGCCTTCGTGGTCACCAGCTGGTCCAGGCGCACCTGGCGGGGCGGGACGGCGGCCCACTCACGGGGGGTCGTCAAGCCGTGGTCCGGGTAGGGACGTCCGTCCCCGACGGCCTTGAACATCACCCGAGGGATGGTAGACGCCGCCGAGGGCTCACGAGGGGAGGCGTCGGGGCGTGCCGAGCGCGCAGCGAGCGGGACACGACGGAGAGCGGCGATGACATGACTCCTCGGGAGAGGCCGGACGGGTCCGGACATGGCGACGGCCCGCCCCGGGGGAGGGGGCGGGCCGGCGCGGTGGGGGCGTGGCGGTCGGTGCCACGCGGGGCACCCCGGGGTCCGGGGGTGCGGTGGCGTCGGTCAGCCGACGCGGATGAAGATCGGGTTGGAGATGTAGATCGGGGACTCGTACAGCGGGGTGCCCGGGCTGCGGGCGGCGATGTGCTGGCCGTTGCCGGTGTAGATGCC
>NZ_JAHXNL010000025.1 GCF_023148685.1 Georgenia sp. EYE_87
CTTCACACCCGGTGCCGGCAAAACGCATGCACGCCAGACCCGAAGGTCGGCACCGACGCTATGAGCCAGACACCGGGTGCTCAGGATCCAACCACCGCAACAGCGGCAGCACTCACCCTGACACTGACCCGGACGCTAGGGGCCGTACCCGCGGCTGTACAGGGCGGGCGCGCGGCTCAGCGCAGCGAGGCGTGCACCTCGAGGACGTGCGCCGCCCAGCCGGCGGTCCGGCCGCACAGGTACAGCGCGCACATCAGCGGCGCGGGCACGCCCAGGTGGTCGAGCAGGATCGCGCCCCAGAACATCGTGTTCGCCGCCGACTCCTCGGTGGGGCGGCCGCGCTCGAGCAGCACCTCGTGCGCCGCGACGGCGATCGCCTCGCCCGCCTCGAGGTGCCGGGCGCCCACCTCGACGCAGGCGTCGCGCAGCAGCCCGGCCCGCAGGTCCGTCGGCAGGGCGTCGGTGAAGCCGGGCAGCGCGCCGCCGTGGGCGTCGGCGTACGCCTCGACCACGCGGCGCGCGTCGCCGGTCCGTTCGACCTCCTCGACGACGGCGAGTCCCCGGGCGACCGCCCCGCCGAGGAACGGCCCGCCGCCGACGGCGACCCCCGCGGCCAGGCAGGACGCGGCGTCGGCGCCGACCTCCGCCGCCAGGCGGGCGGTCTGGGTGGACGGGGTCAACCCGTTCTCCGCGACGGCCAGCCAGAAGGTGTCCAGGGCGCGCACCGCGGCCGGGTCCGCCTCGCCGCGCCAGCGCACGAGGAAACGCTCGGTGGACGTGTCCATCAGGTCCACCTGGCGCTGCGGCACGGCGGGGACGTCGTACCCGCGGGCGGACTGGGCCACGAAGCTCAGCGTCATCGCGGACGCCCGGGCGAGGTTGTCCAGGGCGAGGGACCGGTCGATCTCGGACAGCGGCCGGTAGGACCACGCCGGCGTGAGCTGGGCGAGGGCGGAGAGCACGTCCGCCCGGGTGTCGCCGGTGCGCACGGGCAGGTGGTACGGCTCCGCCCGGGGGAGCTCGCCGTCGTCGACGAGGATCCCCCACAGCTGGCTGAACGGCGTGCCGGCCAGCGCGCCGACGGGGCGCCCGCGGTAGAGCGGCCCGCCCTCGCCGTCGACGGCGAAGATCGGCGGGCGGGAACCGGTCGGGAGATCGGGTGTGGCGGCCATCACGGCGAACAATAGGCACCCTGCGTCACCCGGGCGAAATCGCGCGGCTGCCCGGGCCGCGGTGGTGGGGGGACGATGCCGCTACCCGGACCGCCACGGCGTCGAGACCATGAGGTCGACCAGCGCGCGCACGCTCGTCCGCGGCCGCCGGCCCCACGCCGCCCAGGTGACCACCGCGATCCGCTCCCCGGCGGCGTCCCGCTCGGCGACCGGCACCCAGGTCCAGCCCTCGAGGTGCCGGGCGGCGGAGGCCGCGGTCATGAGGACGGCGTCGACGCCGGAGCTGGCGGCGATGAGGGCGCTGTGCTCGGCGAAGCGGCGGAAGATCCAGCGCGCCCCGACCCCGGCGGCGGCTGCCGCGGAGCGCAGGCGCGCCTCCTCCGTGGCCACCTCGCCCGCGGCGTGCGCCATCACCAGCAGCCCGTCGAGATCCGCGAGGCGCACGGTGCGGCGGCACGCCAGCGGTGAGCCCGGTGGCACCGCGGCCCCCAGGTCCTGGGTCAGCAGGACGGCGTGGTCCAGGTCAGCCGGTCGGGTGTGCAGCAGCGCCACGTCGATCAGCCCCGCCCGCACCAGGGTGTGCTGCTCGGCGCTGCTCGCCTCGGTCACCGACAGGGCGAGGTGGGGCAGCGCGGTGCCGGCCGCCGACAGCAGCTCCAGGAACCACTCGTGCGGGAGCCCGGGAGGCAGGCCGACGCGCACGATCTCGCGCTCCTCGCTGAAGGTCTGCACCACCTCGGGGATGCGCTCGACCTGGGCGAAGATGACCTCCGCGTGCCGGTGCAGGCCGCGTCCGGCGGCCGTGAGAACCATGCCGTCCCCGGTCCGGTCGAACAGCCGGTGACCCAGCTCGCGCTCGAGGGCGGCGATCTGCCGGGACAGCGAGGGCTGGGTGAGGTGGAGCAGCGCGGCGGCCCGGCTGACCGATCCCGTCTCCGCGACCCGGTGGAAGTAGGTCAGCTGCCGCAGCTCCATCCGCGCACGGTATGCCTGTCAGGCATGATGGCGCGACCTCCTAGGCATTTGCCAACATTCCGGACAGCGGGCGAGCATGGGGGCCGCCCAGCGTGGTGGGCGAGGCCGAGGTCCTCAACAGGGCTGGGGCGCCGCCCGGAGAAGAGACGAGGACGTCAGGATGAGCGAGCAGCAGGACCACGACTTCGACGTGGTCGTGGTCGGGGGTGGCGCCGCCGGGATCGCCGCGGCGGTGGCTGCCGCGCAGGCCGGCGCCGCCGTCTGCCTCGTGGAGCAGCAGGGCTACCTCGGGGGCGCCGCCACGGTCAGCTCGGTGCTCACCCACTGCGGGTTCTTCGACCAGACGCGGACCCAGGTGGTCGGCGGCGTCGGTCAGCAGGTGCTCGACCGTCTCCAGGCGCGCGACCTCTACCAGACCGAGACCCTCCCGGCCACGGGCAACACCGTCGTCCTCCTGGACCTCGAGACGACCAAGAGCGTCTACGACGACCTCGTGGCCGACGCCGGCGTCACCCTGCTCCTGCACAGCCGTGTCATCGCTGCCGAGGTCGACGGCGACCGGGTCACCGCCGTCACCCTCGACCACCGCGGCGGGCGGGAGCGGCTCACCGCCCGCGCCTTCGTCGACTGCAGCGGGGACGGCGCCCTCCTGGCCGCCGCCGGCGCCCGCACGCACGTCTCCGACGTCGGCGAGCGCCAGGCCAGCACCCTGGTGATGCGGGTCGGGGCGGTGGCCGAGGACGCCGCCCTCGCCGCGGAGGACATGGCCGCGGCCGTGCGCGCCCACGAGGCCGGGACCGGCGTGCGGCTGCAGCGCGACGGCGGCATCGCGGTCCGGATGCCGGTCACCCGCGAGGTCATGCTGCTCCTCGCCGACCAGCACCGCGATGTGCTCGACGTCCGCGAGCTGACCGCGGCCGAGACCGGGGCGCGCCGCCTCGCCTGGCACTACCTGCACGCCTTCCAGCGGCACCTGCCGGGCTGGGAGCGCAGCTACCTGGCCGCCACCGGCCCGCAGATCGGCATCCGGGAGTCCCGGCGGCTCGTCGGCCGCGAGACGGTCACCGCCGCGGACGTCACCGAGGGCCGACGGCGCGCGGACTCGGTCGCCCGGTGCGGCTGGCCGATGGAGGACCACGCGACCCCCGGCGTCACCGTCTACGGCGGCATCCGCGACAAGGGCTTCTACGACATCCCCTACGGCGCGGTCTGCTCGGCGAGCCACACCAACCTGCTCGCCGGGGGGCGGCTCGTGAGCTCGGACAACCGGGCCTACGCCTCGCTGCGCGTGATGGGCACGGCCTTCGCCACCGGGCACGCGTGCGGCGCCGCGGCCGTCGTCCTCGCCCGGACCGGCGCGCACGACGTCGGGGCCGCCCGTGCGCTGCTGGCCGACCAGGGAGCGCTGATCTGATGGCGGGCAGCGTTCCTCCGGGCGCCGTGCCTCCCGCGGATGCCGTGCCTCCCGCGGATGCCGGGGCTCCCGCAGGCGTTCCTCCTGCCGGCGCGCGCCGCCGGGGCCGCGTGGCGCTCACCGGGGCGGCGGGGAGCCTGGGCTCCGACGTCGTCCCCGGGCTGCTCGAGCTCGGGTACGAGCTCGTCTGCATCGACCAGCGCGCGCCGGCGGAGCCGGCCGGCGGCACCTGGGTGCGCGCCAGCGTCAACGACCGCCCGGCGCTCGCCGAGGCCATGGCGGGCTGCGACGCCGTCGTCCACCTCGCCGGCATCCCCCAGGAGGACGAGTGGGAGCCGCTCATGACCGCGAACATCGACGGCACCCAGGCCGTGCTCGAGACCGCCCGGCGCCTCGGCGTGGGGCGTGCCGTGCTCGCGAGCTCGATCCACGCCGCCGGGTTCGTGCCGGTCCCGCCGGCGGGGGAGCGTGTGCCCGACGACGTCGTCGTCCGCCCCAACACCTTCTACGGCGTCACGAAGGCCGCCGTCGAGGCGCTGGGGAGCCTGTACCACGACCGGTACGGGATGGACGTGGTCTGCCTGCGCATCGCCTCGCGCCAGGCGCGGCCCACCGACACCCGCATGCTCAGCACCTGGCTCTCGCCGGCGGACGCGGTGCGCCTGCTCGACGCCGCCCTCTCGCCCGCCGCCACCGGGTTCCGGACCGTCTGGGGCGTCTCGGCCAACACCCGTGGCTACCTCTCGCCCGACGGCGGGGCCGCGATCGGCTTCCGTCCCCAGGACGACGCCGAGGCCTGGGCGCCCGAGCTCCTCGCCGCCCGCACCGCACCGACCCCGGGTACCACGGACTGGAACGCCAGTCTCATCGGCGGCGTCTTCTGTTCTCCTGAACCCCCGAGATTCACGCCCCCGACCACCGACGGCTCGGTGCGCTGAGGACATCGGTGCACCACGAGGAGCAGGTATGACAGAGACGACGGCGCCCACGGACGTCGGCCACGCCTTCGAGACCCGCGGGGTCTCCAAGGTCTTCGTCGGCCGGAAGAACGTCCACGCACTCTCCGACGTCGACCTCACCTTCGACGCGGGGTCCTTCACCTGCATCGTCGGCCCGTCGGGCTGCGGGAAGTCGACCCTGCTGCGCATCCTCGGCGGGCTCGAGACGGCCACCGCCGGCACCGTGACCGACAACCTGCCCGCCTCGGACGTGCCCAAGTCCGCCTTCGTCTTCCAGGAGCACGGCGTCTTCCCCTGGTTCGACGTGCTGCAGAACGTCGCCTTCGGCGAGCGGATGGCGAGCGTGCCCCGACGCGAGCGGGAGGAGCGCGCCCGCCACTGGATCTCGGAGGTCGGCCTCGACGGGTTCGAGCACGCCTACCCGCACCAGCTCTCCGGCGGCATGCGCCAGCGCATCGCGATCGCCCGGGCCTTCGCGACAGGTTCGCCGTCGCTGCTCATGGACGAGCCGCTCGGGGCGCTGGACGCCCAGACCCGCACGATCATGCAGGAGCTGCTCGTCCGCCTGTGGGAGGCGGAGCGCAAGACGGTCGTGCTCGTCACCCACTCCATCGAGGAGGCCCTGCTCCTGGGGGACCGCATCGTCATGATGACCGCCCGCCCCGGCCGCGTGAAGGAGATCCTCGACGTGCCCTTCCCCCGCCCGCGCGAGGTCGCCATCGAGGGCACCCCGGAGTTCGCCGCCGCGAAGCAGGGCATCTGGGAGTCGCTGCGCGACGAGGTCCAGGCGTCGGTGAGGTTCGCATGAGCGCCCCCGTGACGCCCGCCCGCCCCGACGCGCCGGCGACTCCCGCCGCCGCGCCGGCCTTCTCGCCCGAGCTGGAACGGGCCATCGACCGCGACTTCCGCCGCGAGCGGCGCCTGCGCGCCCGGGACGTGGCCCTGGCCGTCCTGACCCCGATCCTGCTGCTGGCCGCCTGGGAGGCGGCCGCCCGGACCGGTCTCCTCGACGCCCGCCTGTTCACCCCGCCGTCGGCGATCGTCGGCCGCGGCTGGGAGATGGTCCTCGACGGGTCGCTGTGGCTGCACTCGGTCGCGACCGTCGGCCGCCTCGCCGCGGGGCTGGTCTGGGGTGCCGTCTTCGGCGTCCTCTTCGGGCTGCTCATGGGCGTGTGGCGGCCGCTGCGCGCGGCCCTGGGACCCACCTTCACCGCGCTCTACGCGCTGCCGAAGATCGCGATCCTGCCGCTGCTGCTCCTGATCTTCGGGCTCACGGAGACGCCCAAGGTGCTGTCCGTGGCGATCTCGGTGTTCTTCGTGGTCCAGATCAACACCCTCGCCGGCATCGTCTCCATCGACGCCCGCATCCTGGAGGCGGCCCGCGCCTACCGGGCCACCGGCTGGAAGCTGTTCCGGCACGTGCTCCTGCCCGGGGCGCTGCCGCACATCATGACCGGGCTGCGCGTCTCCGCCGGCATGGCGGTCATCGTCATCACCGCCGTGGAGTTCGTGGCGTCCAACGACGGCCTGGGCTACCTCATCTGGAACTCCTGGCAGCTCTTCCAGCCGGAGAAGATGTTCGTCGGCCTTATCGTCGTCTCCCTGATCGGGGCCCTGGTCACGGGGCTCGTCATCCTGCTCGAGAGAGCACTGCTGCCGTGGAAGCGCACGGGCGGCTCCAAGAGAAAGGCAGCGAAGCCATGAAGAAGTTCCCCCTCCTTGCCTCCGCGGCGACCGCGAGCCTGCTGCTCGCCGCCTGCTCCGGCGGGTCGGCCGACGACGGCGCGAGCGCCGGCGGCGAAGAGCTGCAGACCGTGGACGTGGGCCACGTGCAGCTCCCGATCTTCGCCCCCCTCTACGTCGCGGACGCCAAGGGCTACTTCGCCGACGAAGGCATCGAGATCAACCTCGAGACCGTCAAGTCGGGGCAGGACGCCGTCCCGCTTGCCTCTTCGGGCCAGCTCGACGTGGTCGCCGCCGGCTTCTCGGCGGGCATGTTCAGCGCCATCGAGACCGGGCTGGACGTCACCGTCGTCGGCTCCATGGGCGTCTCCGACGGCAACACCGAGTCCTCGCCCACGGACCTCGTGGTCAGCTCCGCCCTGGTCGACTCCGGCGAGGTCGCCTCCGTGGCGGACCTGGCCGGCCGTCAGGTCGGCGCCGCGGGCGGGCCCGGCGGCACCGGCGCCTACCTCCTCTCCCTCGCCCTGGAGGAGGAGGGGCTGACGATCAACGACGTCGAGATCGTCAACCTCGGCAACCCCGACATGCCGACGGCCATCGCCAACGGCAGCATCGACGCCGGCCTGATCAGTGCCCCGTTCTCCACCCTCGCCATCGAGGACGGCACGGGCACGTCCTTCGGCGTCCCGCCCGAGGGGACCTCGGGCACGGGCGTGCTCTACGGCGGCGAGTTCGCCTCCTCCGACCTGGCCCAGCCGTTCTTCGGCGCCCTGGCGCGCGCGGCGAAGGACCTGCAGGGCGAGGACCGGTACTCCGACGAGAACCTCGAGATCATCGGTGCGGCCACCGGCCAGACCGCGGACGAGGTCGCGGCGGTGCCGCTCTACACGTGGCTGCCCGACCTGGCGCCGCTGCCCGAGCAGCTCGCCGCCATGGAGCGCGTCTGGATGGAGTCCGGGGCCCTGGAGTACGCCGAGCCGCTGCCGCAGGACGACTACGTCGACGCGACGTTCGCGAGCAACGCCGAGTGACGTCGGCGTGAGCGCCGGGCCCGCCGTCCGCGTTTCCTCCGTATCCTGAGCCCTTGGACGGCTCCGTCGCCGGTGCCGGCGGCGGCACCCGGGGCGGCGGGCACTGAGGGAGCGGCTGATACGTGAGTGACCTGATCGACACCACCGAGATGTATCTCAAGACGGTGTACGAGCTCGAGGAGGAGGGCGTGGTCCCGCTGCGCGCTCGCATCGCCGAGCGGTTGGGGCACTCGGGGCCGACGGTCTCCCAGACCGTCGCCCGCATGGAGCGCGACGGGCTGCTGGTGCTCACCGGCAACCGGCAGCTCCAGCTCACCGACGAGGGCCGCGAGAAGGCCACGAGGGTCATGCGCAAGCACCGGCTGGCCGAGCGTCTGCTGGTCGACGTCGTGGGTCTGGACTGGCCCCACGTCCACGAGGAGGCCTGCCGCTGGGAGCACGTGATGAGCGAGCGGGTGGAGCGGCGGCTCCTCCACCTGCTCGACCACCCGCACGTGGACCCGTACGGCAACCCGATCCCCGGGCTCGAGGACCTGGGCGAGCTGGACGCCGCCCCGGTTCGTGAGCACGCGCCTGTGCGCGCGCTCTCCGACGTCGTCGCGGAGCTGCTCCCCGCCGGCTCGGCCTCCACGCCGGCCGGGGCGCGGGTGGAGAACCACGAGGTGGTGCTCCAGCGGATCGGCGAGCCCCTCCAGGTCGACGTCGATCTCCTCGCCCGCATGGCCGAGGCCGGTCTGCGGCCCGGCCGGCGCCTGGAGCTGAGCATTCGCCCCGGGCTCGACCTGGTCTCCCTGCACGCGCCGGGCGCCGAGCTCGAGCTCGACCTGCCCGAGGAGATCACGCGGCACCTGTTCGTCACCCGCTGACCCGGGCCGCCCGCCGATCCCGGACGCCATCGGCCCGGTCACCCCACCGGCCCGGGGCAGCGCATCCGCCGTGGCGGGGCGGCCCGGGTCGCCCGGCAACGGTTAGGGCCCACCTTCTGGATGTGCACAGCGCGTGACGTCGACCACATCGCGGCGCAACGTGGGTGACGGCGGTCGGCCGTCGGTCAGGAGGCCGGAAAGAGCCCTTGACCTGCGGCTTTTACCCTCTCTCGATACGGCTCGGCCGTGTCCGGACCTGTCGCCGCGTTCGTGACATGAGACACGGTCGTGATCGAAACGTGACATGGGGGTGGGGTTCGCGCTAGCGTCTGGACCGCTTCGCGAGCCCTCCTCGTGGAGTCTCCGGGCGGGATGCCGAACCCTGCCGCCGTCCGGGGTCGGAGCGAGATCCCGCGGCAGGGACGGGGGACCCAAGTGTT
>NZ_JAHXNL010000026.1 GCF_023148685.1 Georgenia sp. EYE_87
AATGGGTGTTCGGCGGTGTCCTACTCTCCCACACAGTCTCCCGTGCAGTACCATCGGCGCTGAGGGGCTTAGCTTCCGGGTTCGGAATGGGACCGGGCGTTTCCCCCTCGCTATGACCGCCGTAACTCTATGGAGATGTCCGCGGCCGCCCCCCGGGTTTGTCGGGGGGTTGGGGCGTATCTCGGGAACCGCACAGTGGACGCGTAACAATTTTCTTTGACGTAAAAGTGTTGTGGTAAGTTGTCGGCCAATTAGTACCGGTCAGCTCCACGCGTTGCCGCGCTTCCACGTCCGGCCTATCAACCCAGTGGTCTGCTGGGGGCCTTCCCACCTCGAGGGTGGTGGAAACCTCATCTTGAAGCAGGCTTCCCGCTTAGATGCTTTCAGCGGTTATCCCTTCCGAACGTAGCCAACCAGCCATGCTCCTGGCGGAACAACTGGCACACCAGAGGTTCGTCCGTCCCGGTCCTCTCGTACTAGGGACAGCCCTTCTCAAGTTTCCTGCGCGCGCAGCGGATAGGGACCGAACTGTCTCACGACGTTCTAAACCCAGCTCGCGTACCGCTTTAATGGGCGAACAGCCCAACCCTTGGGACCTACTCCAGCCCCAGGATGCGACGAGCCGACATCGAGGTGCCAAACCATGCCGTCGATATGGACTCTTGGGCAAGATCAGCCTGTTATCCCCGGGGTACCTTTTATCCGTTGAGCGACGGCGCTTCCACAAGCCACCGCCGGATCACTAGTTCCGACTTTCGTCCCTGCTCGACCTGTCAGTCTCGCAGTCAAGCTCCCTTGTGCACTTGCACTCGACACCTGATTGCCAACCAGGCTGAGGGAACCTTTGAGCGCCTCCGTTACATTTTAGGAGGCAACCGCCCCAGTTAAACTACCCACCAGGCACTGTCCCTGGTCCGGATCACGGACCGAGGTTAGATGTGCAGTACGACCAGAGTGGTATTTCAACGATGACTCCACACTCACTGGCGTGAATGCTTCACGGTCTCCCACCTATCCTACACAAGCCGTACCGAACACCAATACCAAGCTATAGTAAAGGTCCCGGGGTCTTTCCGTCCTGCTGCGCGTAACGAGCATCTTTACTCGTAGTGCAATTTCGCCGAGTTCGCGGTTGAGACAGCGGAGAAGTCGTTACGCCATTCGTGCAGGTCGGAACTTACCCGACAAGGAATTTCGCTACCTTAGGATGGTTATAGTTACCACCGCCGTTTACTGGGGCTTAAATTCTGAGCTTCGCCTTGCGGCTGACCCGTCCTCTTAACCTTCCAGCACCGGGCAGGCGTCAGTCCGTATACATCGTCTTGCGACTTCGCACGGACCTGTGTTTTTAGTAAACAGTCGCTTCTCCCTGGTCTCTGCGGCCCGGAAGGGCTAGCCAGCTAGTGGCCTCACCCCCCAGGCCCCCCTTCTCCCGAAGTTACGGGGGCATTTTGCCGAGTTCCTTAACCACGATTCTCTCGATCGCCTTGGTATTCTCTACCTGACCACCTGAGTCGGTTTAGGGTACGGGCGGCTAGTCCCTCGCGTCGAGGCTTTTCTTGGCAGCATAGGATCACCCTGCTTCCCCCGTACGGGGTCACTGTCGGACCTGAGGCTTGTATGGGGTGCGGATTTGCCTGCACCCCGCCCTGCATCCTTAGACGTGCATTGCCATTAAGCACGCGGTGGCTACCTGTCTGCGTCACCCCTGTTAACACGCTTACCTACTACCGGATCGGGTCCCACGCGCGGGCCGCCGGTGCCTCCCGAAGGAGACGGTGGCGACCGTTGGGTGGTTAGCATCACCGGGCTCGGTATGGTCGGTCCTTCGCCGGTACGGGAATATCAACCCGTTGTCCATCGACTACGCCTGTCGGCCTCGCCTTAGGTCCCGACTTACCCAGGGCGGATTAACCTGGCCCTGGAACCCTTGGTCATTCGGCGGACGGGTTTCTCACCCGTCATTCGCTACTCATGCCTGCATTCTCACTCGTGTGGGATCCACCACTGGGTCACCCCGCAGCTTCACCTCCCACACGACGCTCCCCTACCCACCCGCGCCCCTGAACACCCCTCGAAGGGGGTGCTGGGGTCATGCGCGGATGCCACGGCTTCGGCGGTGTGCTTGAGCCCCGCTAAATTGTCGGCGCAGAATCACTTGACCAGTGAGCTATTACGCACTCTTTCAAGGGTGGCTGCTTCTAAGCCAACCTCCTGGTTGTCTGTGCAACTCCACATCCTTTCCCACTTAGCACACGCTTGGGGGCCTTAGCCGGTGGTCTGGGCTGTTTCCCTCTCGACCACGAACCTTATCGCCCGCAGTCTCACTGCCATGCTCTCACTTACCGGCATTCGGAGTTTGGTTGACGTCAGTAACCTTGTAGGGCCCATCGGCCATCCAGTAGCTCTACCTCCGGCAAGAAACACATGACGCTGCACCTAAATGCATTTCGGGGAGAACCAGCTATCACGGAGTTTGATTGGCCTTTCACCCCTACCCACAGGTCATCCCCTCAGTTTTCAACCTAAGTGGGTTCGGTCCTCCACACGCTCTTACACGTGCTTCAACCTGCCCATGGGTAGATCACTCCGCTTCGGGTCTAGAGCACGCGACTCAACCGCCCTGTTCGGACTCGCTTTCGCTACGGCTTCCCCACACGGGTTAACCTCGCCACATGCCACTAACTCGCAGGCTCATTCTTCAAAAGGCACGCCGTCACCCCAGCCAAGGAGGCTCCGACGGATTGTAAGCATCCGGTTTCAGGTACTATTTCACTCCCCTCCCGGGGTACTTTTCACCTTTCCCTCACGGTACTAGTCCGCTATCGGTCACCAGGTAGTATTTAGGCTTACCAAGTGGTCTTGGCAGATTCACACGGGATTTCACGGGCCCCGTGCTACTCGGGATACCTGCAAGGAGGCCACGGCGTTTCGTCTACGGGGGTCTCACCCACTGTGCCCGGCCTTCCCAGACCGTTCGACTACACCGCGACTTTCTCACTCCCCACCAGACCGGCAGATCTGGCAAGCAGGTCCCACGACCCCGAGGGTGCAACGCCCGCCGGCTATCACACACCCCCGGTTTAGCCTCATCCGCTTTCGCTCGCCACTACTCACGGAATATCTCTTCCTGTGGGTACTGAGATGTTTCACTTCCCCACGTTCCCCCCACACGCCCTATATATTCAGGCGCGGGTAACCAGACATGACTCTGGCCGGGTTTCCCCATTCGGACACCCTCGGATCACAGCTCGTTTGCCAGCTCCCCGAGGCTTATCGCAGGCTACAACGTCCTTCTTCGGCTCCTGGTGCCAAGGCATCCACCGAATGCTCTTAAAAACTTGACCACAAAAGATCAAAGATGCTCGCGTCCACTGTACAGTTCTCAAGCTACGCACCGACACCCCCACCACCACCCCACAGGGCGGATCGGAAGGCACGGCCACCAGAGCAAAACAGACAACACCCGACCCCACCCGCCCACAACGGGACGGGCGACGCCGGGGGCCTGTTCCCTCAGGACCCAACAGCATGCACAAGTTCCTGACGTTCCACCCGTGAGCGAACCACCCCGGACACGTTCGGCCCGGGCGCGGCCACCAGGCACCACCAGATCCCCACGAACGAGGGGCGGCACCGAATGAGCTCCTTAGAAAGGAGGTGATCCAGCCGCACCTTCCGGTACGGCTACCTTGTTACGACTTCGTCCCAATCGCCAGTCCCACCTTCGACGGCTCCCCCCACAAGGGTTGGGCCACCGGCTTCGGGTGTTACCGACTTTCGTGACGTGACGGGCGGTGTGTACAAGGCCCGAGAACGTATTCACCGCAGCGTTGCTGATCTGCGATTACTAGCGACTCCGACTTCATGGGGTCGAGTTGCAGACCCCAATCCGAACTGAGACCGGCTTTTTGGGATTCGCTCCACCTTACGGCATCGCAGCCCTTTGTACCGGCCATTGTAGCATGCGTGAAGCCCAAGACATAAGGGGCATGATGATTTGACGTCGTCCCCACCTTCCTCCGAGTTGACCCCGGCAGTCTCCCATGAGTCCCCGGCATAACCCGCTGGCAACACAGGACAAGGGTTGCGCTCGTTGCGGGACTTAACCCAACATCTCACGACACGAGCTGACGACAACCATGCACCACCTGTACACCGACCTTGCGGGGCGCCCATCTCTGGACGTTTCCGGTGTATGTCAAGCCTTGGTAAGGTTCTTCGCGTTGCATCGAATTAATCCGCATGCTCCGCCGCTTGTGCGGGCCCCCGTCAATTCCTTTGAGTTTTAGCCTTGCGGCCGTACTCCCCAGGCGGGGCACTTAATGCGTTAGCTGCGGCACGGAACCCGTGGAATGGGTCCCACACCTAGTGCCCAACGTTTACGGCATGGACTACCAGGGTATCTAATCCTGTTCGCTCCCCATGCTTTCGCTCCTCAGCGTCAGTAACGGCCCAGAGACCCGCCTTCGCCACCGGTGTTCCTCCTGATATCTGCGCATTCCACCGCTACACCAGGAATTCCAGTCTCCCCTACCGCACTCTAGTCTGCCCGTACCCACTGCAGGCGCGAGGTTGAGCCTCGCGTTTTCACAGCAGACGCGACAAACCGCCTACGAGCTCTTTACGCCCAATAATTCCGGACAACGCTTGCGCCCTACGTATTACCGCGGCTGCTGGCACGTAGTTAGCCGGCGCTTCTTCTGCAGGTACCGTCAACCCGAAGGCCTTCTCCCCTGCTGAAAGAGGTTTACAACCCGAAGGCCGTCATCCCTCACGCGGCGTCGCTGCATCAGGCTTGCGCCCATTGTGCAATATTCCCCACTGCTGCCTCCCGTAGGAGTCTGGGCCGTGTCTCAGTCCCAGTGTGGCCGGTCACCCTCTCAGGCCGGCTACCCGTCGTCGCCTTGGTAGGCCATCACCCCACCAACAAGCTGATAGGCCGCGAGCCCATCCCCAACCGACACAGTCTTTCCACACCCCACCATGCGGCAGGGCGTCATATCCGGTATTAGCCACGATTTCCCGAGGTTATCCCGAAGTCAGGGGCAGGTTGCTCACGTGTTACTCACCCGTTCGCCACTAATCAGACCCAGCAAGCTGGGCCCTCATCGTTCGACTTGCATGTGTTAAGCACGCCGCCAGCGTTCGTCCTGAGCCAGGATCAAACTCTCCGTGAAAAACAAACGCCGACACCGACCCCCAAGGGTCGACCCCGACAATCCATACGGAGCAAACCCCCCACCCACCCCCGAAAGAGCAGACAAGGAGCCAATCCAGGCATCACACCCAGCCCCGACGAGGCAGGACCAGGCACGTATACCAAAACAAAACAAAAACCCCAGGCACCACCAACCAGGAACCAGCCCGAAGACCAGCCCAAGAAAAGCGACACCCAGAATCAAATGGCATCAAAAACTTGGCACACTGTTGAGTTCTCAAAGAACAGACACACACCAGCAAGACCCGGGAAAACCCACTCCCGAACCCCCACCGGGGCAACCTCTCTAACCTAACC
>NZ_JAHXNL010000027.1 GCF_023148685.1 Georgenia sp. EYE_87
ACTCGTACAGGTCGACGGCCTGCCGACGGAACTCATCGGAGTAGTTCTTACGGGCCATGGTTCTTGATTCTCGCTCTCTCCCGCACGTTGCGGGATTCAGCGTGTCCAAGAACCAGGGTCAGGGCCCATCCCCGTCAGGACTATGCCCGCCCACCCGGGCGCGCTCAGTCAGGGGCACCCACCTGCGAAACGCCGACATGGCGGCACCAACCCGCGAACATCAGTCTGACGGCCAGGCCACCACACAGGGCCCGGCGCGTGGCTATCTCGCCCGTCCACCACCGGCCCACCCGTGAGCCCCCCTCGGCAAGACAACCCCACAGCGTTAACCAGGGTCCCACCTGTCCGCGCCACCACAGGATTCTGGACGCGCACCCACGGCCTCAAGGGTCGCTACGCGATCGCTCCGCGACGGCCTACGGCCGCCCTTGACCCCGCACGCCCGCGCCCAGAACCAGGGCGACTACGCGGAATCCCCCTACTTGACAGAGCCGTTCCACATCAGTCCGTAGATGGACATCAGCAGCGGCGCGAGCCGGTCGGGGTGTACCGGCTGGATGATCACTGTCACCCTCGAGTCTCGGTCCGTGCTCATGACGACTCCTTGGACTGCCGCCCACCCTCCGTCCCTCATCGGCACCCGCGCCGTTGACGAGCCGCCAACTTTGCCGCGCACGGCGTCGCGCAGCGCTGCTGTGGCGGCGGTGAGAACACAGGTTGGCACCCCGTCCTGGCGCCCGTTGTCGTCGGGCAGGCGTGAGAACCACTCAGCCGCCGTCAGGCTCTGCGACTCCACCTCGCCGTCGAGCGTCAGAACGACCAGGCCCGGAGCCTCCGGCTGCTCCGGCTCGGTGGCCTCACCAACCAGCAGGCCGCGACGGACCCCCTCGGAGATCAGCGACGCCGCAGCCGCCATGAAGCTGATCTCAGGGTTCGAGAACATCGGGTCGCCCCGCGCGCGATTGAGGCGCGTGATCCCCCAACTCTCGCCCGTGCTGGTTCGCAGCGCGACCAGCAGCTCTTGGGCCATCCCGTTGGGCGCCATCACCACGAGGTAGATCCGACTCCGTTCCGGCTGGCCGTCGGTGGCTTCATGCAGTGTCAGCACGCCCCGCCGGTTGTGCACGACGTCGGCGATCTCGAGGAAGTCGTCCGCAAGTTCCCATCGCATGTAGTCACCCGGGTCGACATCACAGCCTTCACCGTAAATGCACGTGACGAGCTCCGACTCCGGGTCGAGCGTGAACCAGAAGGGGCTGTCAATCGTCTCGGTCCCGTTGGGGACCAGCCTGTTCACGATCGGGTTTATCTCGTTGAGGTAACCGGCGCGTCGAGGCCGGCGCACGACAACCGGCGGATCCGTGCCAGCGCCATCTGCTCGGCGTAGCGCCCCGCGGCTCTGACCCTGACATGTGGCACGCCCCCGCGCGCCTCCCTGCTCGATACCAGGATCGTGGCATGGCGGACCGGTTGTCGACGGCGTTGGCTTGCAGCCATCATCCCGATGACGAAGGAACGGGGTCCGTGATGACACGAGATGAGATGTCCACGGTGGGACAGGAACTGGCACGCCGCTACGTGGACACCTTCAACGACCGCGACTTGGATGCGTGGATGGCGCTCTTCGTCGAGGACGCCGTGGTCTACGACCCGTTCGTTCCTGAGCCCTCGAGGGGCCGGAATGCCATCAGGAACGTCGAGATGGCAGTTCTGCGCGCGTTCCCAGACATGCGCTGGCGGCTGCTGCGACCAGCTGTCGGGGGCGGTGGCCGAGTCGCCGTCGAGATCGCAGTGAGTGCGGTGAACGACGGTCCACTACACATGCCCGCAGGTGCTCTCCCCGCTACGAGGCGGCCAATCTCCTTCGAGACCGGCACCTTCTGGCTGCTGGCGTCCGACGGGCTGATCACGGAGGAGCGGTCATACTTCGACGCCACCGGGGTCGCGACCCAGCTCGGAATAGGGCCCTGAGGGCAAGTGCGCCCGGGCCGCTTCCCTCCGCCGCGCGCCGGGATCCGTCACACGTACGCCCGGAGGGCGCCCCGATACATCGCTACGAGCCCGGGCCGCGGCTTGAAACCTGAGTTGGCTCAATCGCTTAGTGCGTGAGTTTCGGCCCGTCGATCGCGTCGAGGATGGCCTGTTTGTCGTCGGGGATGGCGGGGGCGAAGGTCTGCGTGGCGGCATTGATCGCGATGGTCGCCGAGCGCAGCGGCCGGAGCTGGCGGATCACGTTGCGGATCGCTAGCCCGGTGCGGGCCTGGATCTCGCGGGAGACGGCCAGGGCGGCGAAGACGATGGTCAGGTGGGCCTCGATGGCGTCGCGGGTGCGGTGGAACATCGGCCGGGCCCGCAGGTCGGTCTTGCTCATCCGGAAGGACTGCTCGACGTTCCACAGGTCGTGGTAGCTGCTGATGACCTCTGCGGCGGGCATCAAGGAGGCGGGGATGTTGCTGACGTAGCCCTTGAGCCCGACCAGGCGCCGGGCCCGGGCCAGAGCGGTCTCGTCCAGGGTGCGGGCGTCGCCGCTGGTCTTGACGAAGCGGGGGGTGCGGGCGGCCTTCTCCCCGGCGACGACCGCGCGGGCCTTGTTCTCCTGCAGGGTCAGCGTCTTCGCGTCCCGGGCAGCACGTTTGGCCGAGTAGGCCCAGACCGCCCGCCACGACCCCGGGTGCTGCTCGGGGTCCCAGACCGGTTCGGCCCGCACCGCGTCGTTGTCTTCGTTGCGGCGGCCGGTCCTGGGCGTGATGGTGTCGATGCGCTGACCGTCGGTGAACGCGTCGCCGTGCCAGCGGAAGTGCGAGGCCAGGTCCATCGGCGCCTTGGTCACCCTGGAGCCGACGATGAAGCGCAGGTTCGCCTCGTCCAACGCGCGCAGGTTCTCGGCGGAGAGCATGCCGGCGTCAGCGACGACGACCATGTCCTCGATGCCGTGGCGGGCCTGGAACTGCTTCACGATCGGGATGATCGTGGTCTGCTCGGCGGTGTTGCCCTCCCAGCAGCCGATCTCGAGGGGGAAGCCGCGGCGGTCGACGAGCAGGCCGACGACGATCTGGGGGTCGACGCGGCGTTCCTTGGAGTAGCCGACCTTGCGCAGGTCGTCCTCCTTCTCGGCCTCGAAGTACAACGTCGTCACGTCGTACAAACAGAGGGAGACATCGCCGCTGGTCACGGCGTGCTGGAAGCAGGCCGTGGCGATCTGCTCGCGGTAGCTGCCGGCCGCGGCCCGGGCCAGGGTGCGTTTCATCGTCGCGTAGCTGGCCGGGGCCCGGCCCAGGTCCTGCAGCACCCGTCCTGTGTCGAGCAGCGATGTGGGCTCCACGACCCGAGCGATGACCAGGTCCCGGAACACCTCGTCGCCGACGGCGTCGAAACCCAGTGCGGTGAACACCGCGGCGAGGGCCTCGAACAGGACGCGGCTGTCGGTGGAGACGACTCGGCCGGGAGCGTCCCGGCCCTGGTCCGGCCCCGGCTGCGGCGGGTCGAACAACCCGGGCGCGCGGGCCGGCCGGGTCAGCGGTGCCACCGGCGGAGCCGGCTCCACGTCGAGATCGAGCACCCCCTGGGCCGGGTCCTTCAGCAGCTCACGGGCGCGCTCCAGCAACACCCCGAGCTCGGCCTCGGTATGCGCGGAACCGACATGGGTGACGATCCGCTGCCGCCCGTCGGCGTACTCCGCGATCTGAACCGCCGTCGCGCCCGAGGCCGTGCGAACCCGCCTGATGAACGCCACCCGGCGAGAATAGGCCACCCGTTAGTGCGTGAAAACGCACTAACACCAGCGCATCACCGCAGGTCAGAGCCGTGCCGGGCTCCGAACCGTCCACCCGTGAGCCAACTCAGGAGGGCGCCCCGATACATCGCTACGAGCCCGGGCCGCGGCTTGAAACGACCGGGTCCGAGAAGAAAACGATGCGCACGCGGTCGCCCATGCCCACAGGAGCCGGACGCTGTTCGCGTTCGCCGTCTACGCCGGAACCGGTAGCGCACGGGTGGACGCCGGAACCAGAAGGGGTTGTCGCGGGAATGCAGGAATGGCCCCCACCGGTGGTGGGGGCCATTCCTTTAATGGGTGTTCGGCGGTGTCCTACTCTCCCACACAGTCTCCCGTGCAGTACCATCGGCGCTGAGGGGCTTAGCTTCCGGGTTCGGAATGGGACCGGGCGTTTCCCCCTCGCTATGACCGCCGTAACT
>NZ_JAHXNL010000028.1 GCF_023148685.1 Georgenia sp. EYE_87
CTCCCTCGCCCCGGCCACCGCCCCCCGCGCCACGGCCCCCGCCGCCGCCCCGGCCACCGAGACCCTCGTCCCCGCCACCGCCTGAGCCCCGACCACCACAGGCAACAGCCACCCCCACGACGGGCCGCCGGCACCACGCCGGCGGCCCGCCGTCGCGCCCGGGCCCCAGCCCGCCGCCGCCCCGGGGCCCCGCCGCCGCCCCGGGGCACGGTCAGGGGCGCACGAGTCGCGCCAGCGTCGCGACGAGCGCGTCGACGTCCTCCTCGGTGGTGTCGAACGAGGCGACGGCGCGCACCGTGCCCGCGTCCCAGGCCAGGACCGGGGCCTCGGCCACCACGCGCGCCAGCACGTCGGGCGGGACCGGGACGAACACCGCGTTCGCCTCGACGGGGTAGCGCGGAGCGACGCCGAGGGCGGCGAGGCGCTCGGCCAGCAGGTCCGCGGCGGCGTTGGCCCGGGCGGCGTTCTCCCGCCACAGGTCGTCCTCGAGCAGCGCGAGAAGCTGGGCGGAGACGAAGCGGAGCTTCGAGGCGAGCTGCGCGGAGGCCTTCCGTAGCCGGTCGACGCCCTCGGCGAGCGCCGGGTCGAGGACGACGACGGCGTCGCCGAGCAGCAGGCCGTTCTTGGTGCCCCCGAAGGAGAGGACGTCGACGCCGGCGGTGAGCTCACCCAGCCCGGTGCCGAGGCGGGCGGCCGCGTTGGAGAGCCGGGCGCCGTCGAGGTGCACGCGGGCGCCGCGCCCGCGGGCGAAGCCGGTCAGCGCGGCGAGCTCGCCCAGCGTGTAGGTGGTGCCCAGCTCGGTGCTCTGGGCCACGGTGATCGCGGCCGGGCGTGCGTGGTGGACGGTGCCGTCGTAGGCGTCGAAGGCGGGTGCCAGCAGCTCCGGCGTCGCCTTCCCGGCCTCGGAGGGAACCGTGACGATGCGCGTGCCGCCGACCAGCTGCGGCGCGGTCGACTCGTCGTTGACCATGTGGGACTCGACCGTGGCGACGACGGCGTCCCAGCGCTGCAGGATCGCCTGGACGGCGACGACGTTCGCGCCGGTGCCGTTGAAGACCGGGAAGATCGTCGCGTCGGCGCCGAAGACGTCCCGGGCCCGCTCCCTCAGCGCCGCGGTGAACGGGTCGGCGCCGTAGGAGGGGACGTGCCCCTCGTTGGCGGCGGTCAGGGCGGCGAGCACCCTGGGGTGCACGCCGGAGGCGTTGTCGGAGACGAACCCACGGGAGACGGTCACGGGGACATTCTGCGACGGCGGGACGTGGGTGCCGGACGGGCCGCGCCGTCGGACCCGCGACCGACGGGCCGCCGTCAGGCCGCGCGTGCCGCCCGGTACATCCCGCGCGCCTGCTCGAAGCCGATGACCCAGCCGGTCTGCCGGATGCTGCGGTACATCGGGGTCGTGAGCATCTGGCCGTCGGCGGCGTAGACCTCAGGGAACCCGCCGTTCTCCACCATCGCCGCGGCGTAGGCGTCGAGGTGGCGCCCGGCCTCGTCGAGGTAGTGCTCCTCGCCCGTCGCACGGTGGAGCAGCACGAGCGTCTTGACGTACTCCATGCCCCAGAAGCTCCAGATGGAGTCCCCGCCGTAGGAGGCGACGGCCAGGCGCACCACCGGGTGCTGGCGGTGCGCGCGCGTGTCCGCCTGGTACTTGATGGCGAACGGCTCGGCGATGCCCTGCGCCCGGATGTGGTCCACAGACCGGCTGAAGTACTCCCGCTCCGCCGGGTCGGCGGGGTCGAGGAAGCCGGTCGCGAGGACGATGAGCCAGTCGGAGGAGTAGTACCGCCGGGCCACGCCCTCGGGGGAGAGGTCCTCGAGGAAGTAGCCCTCGCCGGGCAGCCAGAAGGCTCGCAGGATCGAGGCCTTCAGCTCGGCGCGGAAGTCGCCGTCGTCCTCGGTGATCCCCAGCCGGGCGGCGAGCTCCGCCGTCTTCCACAGGATCACGTTGTCGTAGAACGCCGAGCGTCGCTGCGTGATGTCCTTCGCCCCGGAGACCCGCAGGGAGGTCCTCACCAGCAGCCGCTCCTCGTCGAGGACGCGGGAGCGGTAGGCGCGGTAGTGGTGCGCGAGGCTGTCGCGGTAGCGGCGCGTGAGCTCGGCGGCCGCTCCCGCCGTGTCGAGCTCGTGGACGTCCGGCGCGTACGCCGCCGGGCGGGCCGGCTCGACGTCGGAGAGCGCGGCGAGGGCGTAGAGCATCCCGAACAGGGTGTCCGAGGGGTAGTGGTAGAAGTTCACGCACGTGGCCGCGTTGCGCCCGGTGGCGACGATGGTGGTGGTGAGCTCGGGCTGCTTGTCGAAGACCCCGAGCGCGTACGCGAGCGTCTGGAGGTAGGTGGCCTGGCGGTCCTGCCAGTCCTGCTCCGTCCCGGGGATCGCCCGGTCGAGCATCGGGTAGAAGAAGACGCCGAGGTTGCGCACGAACAGCGCGGTGAAGTGGTCGCCCGAGATGAGCAGCAGCCGGCGCGGGTCGAAGCGCAGGGCGTGGATGTCGGCGATGATCCCGTCCACGGTGCCGGCGCTCGAGCGGGGGCTGTGCAGGTAACGGGTGCCGAGGACGTGCAGCCCGCAGGCGTAGACGGCGAGCGCCCGCCACAGCGGCCCCTGGCGGACCACGAGGCGGTCGTTGCGGTCGACGACTCGCAGCGCGCCGCCGGTGAACCGGGCGGCGTAGGTGCCCCGGACGATCGTGAACCGCGAGAAGGGGTTCGTCACGTAGGTGAAGACCAGGGAGCACAGCGCGACCAGGCCGGAGACGGCGGCCAGCAGCGGCGAGGTCAGGACACGGAGCACGGGGAGGGACCCCTTCTGACGCAGGTGCGACGGACCGGGACGGCCGTCCCGGCGAGCGTACCGATCGGGGTGCTGGGTGGCCCCGGGCATGGCGGCGGGCCGCCGGCGTGGTGCCGGCGGCCCGTCGTGGGGGTGGCTGTTGCCTGTGGTGGTCGGGGCTCAGGCGGTGGCGGGGACGAGGGGCTCGGTGGCCGGGGCGGCGGCGGGGGCCGTGGCGCGGGGGGCGGTGGCCGGGGCGAGGGAACGGAAGGCCAGGCCGGAGACGGCGAGGAGGACGCCCAGGCCCATGACCAGGGCGGCGACGCCGTAGGAGACGACCGAGGTGAAGAGCGAGGCGCGCAGGAACGAGGCGTTCATGACGGTGGTGCGCTGGCCCTGGAGCTCCTCGGCCAGGGCGGTGTCGCCGGCCTCCTCGGCGGCGCGGACCTCGGCGCCGAGCTCGGCGTAGGTGCGGCCCTCGGTGGCGGCCATGGCGTGGGTGTTGATGATCTGGGCCTCGGCGAAGGCGGAGAACGGGCCGTTGACGTCGTTGCCGGGCAGGAACGTGGAGTCCTCGGCGACGGTGATGTTCTGCTCGGCCAGGTTGGTGGTGATCAGGCCCCAGGTCACGCCGCCGGCGAGGACGAAGAGGACCCCGGCGACGATGGAGACGATGCCGGCGATCTTGGCGATGCTGCTGTTCATGGTGGTTTCCCCGTATCTGCGGGCCGCCACCTGTTGGCTTCCCGCCCAGTTCCGGGACCGGTATCGGACCGGCCCTTCTTCCTTACGGGACAAACGTAGGTCCGGACAATCCCGACGAACCGGGACAGAGGTCC
>NZ_JAHXNL010000029.1 GCF_023148685.1 Georgenia sp. EYE_87
ACAACACCCGACGAAGGCACTCCTGGTGCAACTACCAGTCACCGTCCACCTACGAGTCTCACCACGCTGCTACGCTCGCGCCCGCCGCGTAATCCCACCCCGTGTCCACGTACCGGGGTCAAGGCCCAGGAACGTGCGGCCGAGCAACCACCCGGCGTCGTGGCGGTAGGCGGCCAGGGGCAGGCGGAACACCGCGATCGCCAGGCGGCCGGGCCGCACTCGCAGCCCGAGCAGCGGCCTTGCCGTCCTGCGCCGTCGCGGGGTCGAGGCAGACCTGGCCATGACCGAACCTCCTTCACCAGCGGTGAGGACATTCACGGACGCTCACCACGAGCACATCGCACCCCATGGGCGTTCGCAAGGGACCAGGGCACCGGCTCGTCGTCTCCGCAGGGCAGGGCCACCCGCGGTCGTCCCCGCAAGGACGCGGCAACCCGGTCGTCCCGCAGCGGGGGGCGGGGGCGACCTCGATGCCGGCGCGGACCGGGGCAGCGGCCTCCCGGAGCCCGAGACGGGCACACCCGCCCGCGGCATGGTCCGTCGGCGCACGGCCGGCGTCCGGCACGGCACACTGGTACCCGTGCCCGGTGAGCTGCCGGGCGAGAGAACGGAAGGCAGAAGAGTGACCGACATCCTCGATGAGCTCCAGTGGCGCGGCCTGCTGGCCCAGTCCACCGACATCGACGCGCTGCGGGCGGCGCTGTCCGAGGGGCCGGTCACCTACTACTGCGGCTTCGACCCCACGGCGCCGAGCCTGCACCACGGCCACCTGGTCCAGCTGGTGCTGATGAGGCACCTCCAGCTGGCGGGGCATCGTCCGCTGGCGCTGGTCGGCGGCGCCACCGGCATGATCGGTGATCCCCGTATGTCGGGCGAGCGGGTGCTCAACGACAAGGAGACCGTGGCCGGCTGGACCGACCGCCTGCGCGGCCAGATCGAGCGTTTCCTCGACTTCGAGGGGGACAACGCGGCGCGGATGGTCAACAACCTCGACTGGACCGGGCAGCTCAGCGCGATCGACTTCCTCCGTGACATCGGGAAGCACTTTCGCCTCTCCACGATGCTCGCGAAGGACACCGTCGCCCGCCGCCTCGCCAGCGAGGAGGGCATCTCCTTCACCGAGTTCAGCTACCAGATCCTGCAGGCGATGGACTACCGGGAGCTGTTCCGTCGCCACGGCTGCACGCTGCAGACCGGCGGCAACGACCAGTGGGGCAATCTGCTCGCGGGGGTCGACCTCATCCGCAAGGCCGAGGGTGCGAGCGTGCACGTCCTCACGACACCGTTGATCACCAAGGCCGACGGGACGAAGTTCGGCAAGTCCGAGGGCGGCGCGATCTGGCTCGACGGCGAGATGTTCAGCCCGTACGCCTTCTACCAGTTCTGGCTCAACACCGACGACGCGGACGTCATCCGGTACCTCAAGGTGTTCACCTTCCGGAGCCGCGAGGAGATCGCCGGTCTCGAGGACGCGGTCGCGACGCGGCCGCAGGCGCGGGAGGCCCAGCGGGCACTCGCCGAGGACGTCACGACACTCGTGCACGGGCCCGACGCGGCCGAGCGCGTCCGACGAGCCTCCCAGGCGCTGTTCGGACGAGACGAGCTCCGCGAGCTGGACGGTCGGACGCTTCGGGATGCTGTCGCCGAGCTCCCGCGCGGCGAAGCGATCGTGGGGGAGTCCACCGTGGTCGACCTGCTCCTCGCCAGCGGCCTGGAGAAGGGGCGTTCCGCCGCGCGGCGGACCGTCGCCAGCGGCGGCGCCTACCTGAACAACGAGAAGATCGAGGACGAGGATCGCGTCCTCTCCGCGGAGGACCTCCTGGCCGGCGGGTATGCGCTGCTCCGCAAGGGCCGTAAGAGCCTGGCCGTCATCGCCACAAACCACGTCTGAGCTCGACGCGGAGGACCTTCGACTCAGCGCTGGGCGGGCCATGCGCCGCCGCACGGCGCCCGACGGACCACTCACAACCGGACGACGCGCGACAAGTCGGCCGACAGCAGCAGCACCCCGGGCGGGGCACCATCTCGGTGCCTCGCCCGGCCCTGTTCCGGAAGGTGGGGGAAGCCCTGTCCCGGCCCGTGCACGGGAGTGGTCCTGAGGGTCGGGAGGCGCTGCCGAGGACCAACGCAAGATGACGCGCGGGTGAACCCTTGTGGGTCAGGTCTCAGCGCCCGATCTGAGCCTTCGGACGGCCCCAGGAGCCGTCTCACGTAGCAAAATCGCAGGTCACAGCGGTGGAGCGGTCCTTCTGGAGGCGGTCGACAACGAAGTTGACGGCCCCTGGCGGGCGACGTAATGTACTTCCTGCTGCACCGGACGGGAGGCACGGACGAGAGGAACTGAGTTCCTCGAGGCCGATCCCCACGGAGCGGAAACCTTGGACATCGAACCGGTGACACAGTCATCGGTGATCGATCGTCCCGGGGGCCGGGATCGACGAGCTGGCCGGCGGAGCGCGGGGAACCGCGCGAAGTTGACAGGCTCGGACAACCTGGTTAGGTTAGAGAGGTTGCCCCGGTGGGGGTTCGGGAGTGGGTTTTCCCGGGTCTTGCTGGTGTGTGTCTGTTCTTTGAGAACTCAACAGTGTGCCAAGTTTTTGATGCCATTTGATTCTGGGTGT
>NZ_JAHXNL010000003.1:0-164368 GCF_023148685.1 Georgenia sp. EYE_87
CGCCGTCGCCGTCCTCGTCCACCCAGGAGCGCTCGAACATCTCGTCGTGGCCGGAGATGACGGCCGCGACCCCGTACTCCTCGAACAGCGGGCTGTAGACGCGCATCGCGACGCCGGACTGGTTGTCCGCGTGCTCGTGGTTCGGCGGGGTGCCGTGCACACCGTTGGAGTAGGCGGCGTGGTGGAACTGGACGACGACGATCTGCCCCTGCTCGCGGGCGTCGGCCAGCTGCTCCTCGGCCCAGGCACCGCTCGGCGCGGCGCGTAGCGGGGAATTTTCCGGCTTGCTAAGAGCCCATGGGGCACTCGGGTGCTGAGCCTCGAGCCCCGCCGAATCTTAGACGTCCTCCGGCGACGGCTTCTCGACGGCGACGAAAATTCCGTCTCCTCCTCAACTGATCGATCAACGAGTTGGATTGCACACATTGTCCGTTCGATCGGCTGGTCCGCTCGTTTCGTCAAGCCCGTAGGGACCGTCACAACGAATCGGGCAAATAGGTCATTTCGGCTGATAACCGCGGCGGCGCGCGCACGTGCGGACCATCACGCAAATTCGGACGCCGTTCCGAACCTAAATCGGATGGGCCACGCCTAAAGTGGGAGTGCGCCCTGAGGGCGTTCGAAACGTAAAGACAGGACTATGTGATGCCTAAGTTCGTTGTGCCTCCGAGTTGGCCGGCTCCACCGGAAGGGTGGGTTCCACCCGCCGGTTGGCGACCGGACCCGGCATGGGGACCAGCGCCTCCAGGATGGCAGTTCTGGCGCGATGATGAGGACCCCTTAGTAGTAGAGCACGAACGCCCCAGCACCCGCCGGAAAGCCGCAATTGGCGTAGGTGTCGGAGTGGCAGCGCTTCTCATTGTCGGCAGCGTGGTCGCTGGGACCGTCGGTGATCGCTCCGAACAGCAAGAGACATCGCTAACGACTGCAGCCACAGCATCTTCGGACGAGGCGACCAGTGAGGCTGCAGCGGGGGAAGACGCTAGCCGCGCGGCTGAGGAGGAGGCGAGCCGAAAGGCCGCCGAGGAGGAACAGCGCCGCGCTGAAGAGGAGGCGCAGCGGAAAGCTGAAGAGGAGGCGCAGCGCAAGGCTGAAGAGGAGGCGCAGCGCAAGGCTGAGGAGGAGGCCGCTGCCGAAGCCGCTCGGCTGGATCCGGGGACGTACGCCGCGATCAGTGACCGGGACTGGGCGCTTGTCGAGCGTGACCCAGACTCGCACGCCGGAAAGAAGTACGTGCTCTACGGGTACGTCACCCAGTTCGATTCCAACACGGGGCCTTCTACGTTCCGTGCGAACACGGGAGGCGAGGCGAAATCCGACTGGTACGACTATGACGTCAACACGATCGTCAGTGCTGAAGATCCGAGCATCCTCGCGAATGTAGTGACGGATGACATGGTGAAGATGTACGTCGAAGTTGTCAGTTCTTTCAGCTATGACACCACCATGGGTGGGAGTATGACGGTTCCGCTCGTGCAGGTGAATGTCATCGAAGTCACTGGTGGGATGTAAAGGCTTCCCCTGTATGCCGTCCGAGCGGAGGGCCAGGTAACCGCGGACGGCGGAAGCCGCTCAGGAGACCCGACGAGCATGCTGAGCCCCGCAGGACAAAGCGGCCGCGCCCTGTCTCTTCAACCGGGACACGGCCGCTGTCGCGCGCTCCGCCGTCGTCTACAAGACAACGGACCTAGACCTTCGCCTCCCACTCGGGCAGCGCCGGCTTCTCGGCCGCGATGGTGGTGTCCTCCCCGTGCCCGGTCTTGACCACGGTCTCCTCGGGCAGGGTGAGCAGCCGGTCGCGGATGGACGCGACGATCGTCGGGTAGTCCGAGTACGACCGGCCGGTCGCGCCGGGGCCGCCGTTGAACAACGTGTCCCCGGTGAAGACCACGCCGAGGTCTTCCGCGTAGAAGCTGGTCGAGCCGGGGGAGTGCCCCGGGGTGTGGAGGGCGACGAGCGTCGTGCCGGCCACCTCGAAGCGGTCGCCGTCGGCGATGTCCTGGTCCGGGGCGCCGTCGGGGAAGACCGCGTCCCACAGCATGTTGTCCGCGGGGTTGAGGTAGACCGGCGCCCCGACGAGGTCCCGGAATCCGGCGACCGCGCGGATGTGGTCGTCGTGGCCGTGGGTGAGCAGGACGGCCCTGACGGTGCGGCCGGCGACGGCGTTGGCGATCGCCTTCGCGTCGTGGGCGGGGTCGATGACGACCACCTCGGCGTCGTCACCGACGATCCACACGTTGTTGTCCACGTCCCACGTCCCGCCGTCGAGCGAGAACGTCCCCGACGTCACGAGGTTGTCGATGCGGGCGACCATGGCGCCTCCCTTTCTGGAGCGTTGGGCGTCAGTACTTCACGACGGAGCGCAGGACGGTGCCGTCGTGGATCTTGCCGAAGGCGGCCTCGATCTGGTCGGCGGAGATCGTCTCGGTGACGAACCTGTCCAGCGGCAGGCGGCCCTGAAGGTAGAGGTCGACGAGCATGGGGAAGTCGCGCTCGGGCAGGCAGTCGCCGTACCAGGAGGACTTCAGCGACCCGCCACGGCCGAAGACGTCGAGGAACGGCAGGGTGATCTCCGCCTTCGGGTGCGGGACGCCCACGAGGACGACGCGGCCCGCGAGGTCCCGGGCGTAGAACGCCTGCCGGTAGGTCTCCGGGCGTCCGACGGCATCGATGACGACGTCGGCACCGAACCCACCGGTGAGCCCCTGCACCGCGGCGACCACCTCCTCCTCGGAGAGGTCCTTGGTGTTGACGGTGTCGGTCGCGCCGAACTCCTTGGCGCCCTCGAGCTTGGCGTCGACGACGTCGAGTGCGATGATCGTCGACGCCCCGGCGAGCTTGGCCCCGGCGATCGCCGCGTTGCCCACGCCGCCGCAGCCGATGACGGCCACGGACTCGCCGCGCTTCACCTCGCCGGTGTTGATCGCGGCGCCGATGCCCGCCATGACACCGCAGCCGAGCAGGCCCGCGACCTCGGGCGCCGCCTGCTCGTCGACCTTGGTGCACTGGCGCTCGTGGACGATCGTCTTCTCGATGAACGCGCCGATGCCGAGCGCGGGGGTGAGCTCGGTGCCGTCGGTCAGCGTCATCTTCCTGCTCGCGTTGTGGGTGGCGAAGCAGTACTTCAGGTCGCCGCGCTTGCACGCCCGGCACTCCCCGCAGACCGCGCGCCAGTTCAGCACGACGTAGTCGCCGACCTCGACGTGCGTGACGCCCTCGCCGACGGCGGAGACGCGCCCGGCCGCCTCGTGCCCGAGGAGGAACGGGAACTCGTCGTTGATGCCGCCGTCGCGGTAGGAGAGGTCGGTGTGGCAGACCCCGCACGCCTGGACGTCGACGATGACGTCGCCCGGGCCCGGGTCCGGGACCACCACGTCGACGATCTCCACCTCGGCGCCTTCGGCGCGGGCGATGGCTCCCTTGACGGTGTACGGCAATGGTTCTCCTCAGCAGTCACGACCGGGCCGACAGGTGCCGCCCTCTCCCGTCCTCAACCTATGCGGAGAGATCAGGTGGCAGCGAACCGAGCCGCGGCCGGGCTGGCGACGCCGTCGAGATCTGTTCCTCTGCGTGCGCGTCCCTCTTCACCGAGGGTGCGGGTCAGCTTGCCGCGGCGAGCTCGGACTGCGGGGCGCTCGGCCGGATGCTCTGGAGAACAGCGGCGTCGACGGTGGCGGCGGCGTCGATCTCGCCGACCCCGAGCACGAGGGCAAGTTCCGCGACGAACGGGCCGAGCGCGTCCCGAAGCATCTTCGCCTCACCGAACGAGAGCCGCTTCTCCGCATTCCACCGGGTGAGGTCGCGGATCAGGCCGGCGATGATGCGGATGTCCCCGGTGCGCAGCCGGTCGGCGTTCTTCTTGACGCGGCGCGACCACACGGATTCCTTCTCCTCGCTCGGTGCGAGAAGCACGTCGAAGACCTCGCGGAGGCCGTCCGCGTCGAGCAACGGGCGCACACCAAGCTCTTCGGCACGCTCCAGCGGTACTCCCAGGGAGAGCTCGGCACCGTGCACGTCCAGCTTCAGATAACGCTGACGCCGCTCGCCGAGTCTCCGGCTGTCGATTTTCGAGACGGTTACCGGGCCGTGGTGGGGATGTACAAGAACCTGACCAGGATAGAAATTCAACGTGTAGCCCTTTCGACGAAGCGCCGCGCTCGGGTCGGCTCCACCGTCCCGAGGTAGCAGCCGACAACTCCGAGGTGTTTGCGCCAGATGCTGCGGCGCCCGGAGAGGTGGCGTCTGTGCGGCGGAGCAGGAACTTGCGGTTATCCAGGAGGAATTTCGACCTCAGCGAGCCAGCGAGGCAATTATGTCAGAAATTTCTGGAGAAATCTAGACCGAATTTGTTCGGCGGGCGATTAGCCATTTCGGGTGCTCTTCTCAGCCGGCTGCGGTGACATCGGGCGCGCCGCACCTGCGGCCGTCTGCCATTGCCGGCGCAGCACGGCCGATCTCCAGGTCTGCGGCTGGCGTGCGTGGGGCTCATCTATCCCGGTGGCAAGCCACGCTGAGGGGCCCTTGCTCCGGGTTGTCCCGCGGGGGCGGGCTCGGTATCCGTGGAGACGAAGCCCAGGTTGTTTACGCAGAGCTGCGCCCGCTGTAACGCCCAGAACTGGGCGAGCGCTGTGCTCAGTCGCCGAGGCGGCCTCGGCGCGCGGCGTACTCGGTGAGCGGCAGCCGGTCACCGGACTCGATCCCCAGAAGCGCGGCGAGCTCCGGATCGCGGATGGGGGTCGTCATGTCGCCCTGCTTGAACAGGAACGAGACGTCGAGGATGTCGTAGCGGTGCTGCCCGTCAGGAAGCCGCTCCTCGAACCGCGAGGTCGACGGGCCGAACTCGCACTCGGCGTACGCGAAGGTCCGCGTCCTGTCGGCGGCGCGGTCCCACGTCCCCACGGAGGCGACGACGTCGGCCACCGCCTGCCCGTCGACCTCGGCGTTGGAGCGGACGGCGTCGGCAACGGTGCCGGGCATGCCGCCGAGCCGCTCGACCCCGGGCCAGCCGGAGGTCGCCGCTCGTTCGACGAACTCGCCCCAGTCGACGTCGCCACCCACCGTCACGTCGACGCCGCCGCATGGCGCGAGGTCATCCAGCTCGCACGCCGACGCATCGACGACGATCCGGGACCGCCGGGCGAAGATCGAGGCGCTGTCGCTCATATCGCCATCCCACCCCTCGGCCTGAGCTGCCGCAAGGTGTGCGCAAACGCTGGGCAGATCAGATCCTCTGGCCAACACGCGGCAGCGGCGGGCCGGTCACCTGGACCGGCCCGCCGCCTAACACGCCGGAGCTACTTCTTCTGCTGCCCCGGCGCCGTGTCCCGGCCGGGCTGGCACTCGGTCGCCCCCGCAACCGGGGTGCCGTCGTCGTCAAGCGTCACGGTGACGACGTCGTCGTAGACCCGCCGCTCGGTGCGCACGAGGTCGTAGTTCTCGTCCAGGACCGGGAAGAGGTAGACCGGGCTGAGCGTCATCTCGGCGCCGCACCTCGTGTTCTCCAGGTCCATCTGCAGGTGGCCGTAGTGCAGGCCGCCGTCGACGAGCTGCGGGTTGCCGTTCTCGTCCACCTCCCACGTCTCGGGCTCGTCGGCCGCGGCGGTCCACTCGGAGCGGGTGTTGTACCGCAGCGGGACGTACTCGCCGGTCTCGTCCTGTACCAGCTGCTCCCCGCGCAGCCCGTCGGCGGCGACGCCGACGTCGTAGGAGTGGAAGCCGACGCCGTCGCCGTCCTCGTCCACCCAGGAGCGCTCGAACATCTCGTCGTGGCCGGAGATGACGGCCGCGACCCCGTACTCCTCGAACAGCGGGCTGTAGACGCGCATCGCGACGCCGGACTGGTTGTCCGCGTGCTCGTGGTTCGGCGGGGTGCCGTGCACACCGTTGGAGTAGGCGGCGTGGTGGAACTGCACGACGACGATCTGCCCCTGCTCGCGGGCGTCGGCCAGCTGCTCCTCGGCCCAGGCCCACTGCTCGGTGCCGGGGTTGAAGTTGGGCAGGTCGGAGTCCTCGGGGGTGGTTCCGGGGAAGACCTCGGTGAAGGCGCCGTCGTAGTTCTCTGCGGTGAACTCGCCCTGGGTGTCGGTGGTGCGCCGGGCCTCGTTGAGGTTGGTGTCGTCACCGGAGTAGATCTCGCCGGAAAGCATGCCGGTGTCGGCGTCCTCGTCCGGCACGCCGTTGGTGGAGTCGAGGGTGAGGACCGTCAGCGGGCCGTAGTCGACGCGGTGGTAGGAGTCCTTGAACTGCGGGTTCGCCTCGTCGCCGGCGGTGTCGAAGTACTCGTGGTACCGGTTGCGCGAGATGACGGCGGGGCTGCGGTCCTCGTCCGTGCCGTAGCCGCCGTTGAGGGCGGCGTAGGTCTCCCAGTTGCCCAGCGCGGTGATCAGCGGCGTGTGCGTGGCGAGGGTGCCGTACTCGCCGGCGAAGTGGCGCCAGAACTCGTCCCAGGCGGGCTGGTAGCCGGAGCCCTGGGCGAGGTCGCCGGCGATGAGCATGAGGTCGGGGTCGGCCTGCTCGATCCACTGCGTGTTCTCGATCAGCGCCCGCTGCTGGTCCATCGGGTAGCGCAGCGTGAACTCGCCGTAGCGGGTGGTCGATCCGTACTTCTCGGCCCACAGCGAGCCGGGACCGGGCCGCTCAGCCGAGCCGTCGGTGTAGCCGGTCTGCGGGTGCAGCTCCCACTCGCGGTGCTCGACGGCGCCGTAGGGCTCCGTCTCGCTGTCGGAGAAGGCGACGACGCGCAGGTCCTTCCACTTCTCCGCGGTCGGGGCGGTGGCGAACGTGCCGGAGTGCTTCTGCCCGCCCTGCTCGACGGTGTAGCGGTAGGTGTGGTCCGCCTTGAGGCCGTCGAGGGTGACCGCATGCTTGTAGTTGCTGTCGGCCAGCAACCACGAGCCCTGTTCCAGGCCGCGGATCTCCTGGGTGAGCTCGGCCTCGGTGTACTCCATGAGGTCGAGGTAGCGGGGCTCGGAGGTCAGCGTGGTCCTGCCCTCCAGGCCCGGGCCGCTGACTGTCACCGTGCCGGGCTCGTCGGTCTCCGAGACCCAGCTCAGCGTCATGGTGTCCTCGCCCGGCTGCTGCAGGTAGGGCAGCACCCGGAAGCCCGGCTGCGGCGCCGGCGCGGCGTCGACGGCGGACGTGGCTGCGGGGGCGGCGACGGCGCCCGCCCCCAGCGGAAGCGTCGCCATCCCGGCGACGACGGCGATCCGGACGAGTCTCTTCATGGCGTCTCCTGGTCGTGTGGCCCCCTGGGCGCGTCGTCGCGCCCTTCCACCTCACCCGACCGAGTTGACCGCGGAGCACACCGCGCCCAGCCGGCCGGGGAACGCTCGGTGAACGATGCGGACCAGGATGGTGCTATTCCCCTCGCCGCACCACTGGGGGGGGTCGCGGCCGCGAAGGGGCTCGTCGACCCGCTCCGCTAGTTTCCGGACACTCTCGACCTGCGGGTGTGGCCGCCGACCATCACTCTGGCCTCACCCGACAGGCGGCCCGATTCAGCTGCCGTTCTTCGCGGGCGCGGGGAAGTCGACGGACTTGATCATCTCTCCGTCCACGAAGTCCATACCTCCCCGCGCACCCGGTCCTCGAAGTCCTTCATCCGCGCGCGCCGGTGGAGTTGCTCGCCCCGGCTCGTCACCTACGCCACCGAGGCCTACAAGCGCCGCTAGGTCGTCGAACGCCGCGCACTAGTCCGTTTGACGTTAAGGCCCGACGTCGGAGATCGTTAAACGCGCTCGAGCGCGCGGTTACTCGGCTCGTTTGTACCTTGACCCGCCCTGATTTGACCTTCATAGGGACTAAAGAGACACGCGCTAAGGAGCAGATGGTGTGGCAGCGGGCACCGGCCAGCAAGTTGCCCGCCGGGCATGGCTCGAACGGCCCATGCCCGATGGGCAAGGTGTCGAGCGACGGTGTGTCACCTCCCCACGAGGGTGAACTCCTCGGCGGCAGCAGCGTCCGGGTAAACAGTCTTCATGACGCCGTCGTGGTATTGCATGATGTAGTACCCCGCTCGGACGTTCTGACCTGACTCGTCGAACTGGACGCCGTAGTACGTCGGGGTACCGCCGTCGGGGATGTCCAGCGCGCGAGCAGCGCTGAGGATGGAGTCCGGGTCCCCGGGGTCGGCGTTCGGCAGCACCTCCTCGAACAGCACGTACGCTCCGTGGAACCCCATGGTGGCGTGCGCCAGCGGTGGCCGGCCGATCATTTCCTCGTACTTCTCGATCCACTCGGATTGGGTGACCGAGACGTCGTCGTTCAGGAGCTCGTCCGTGATGCCCAGCGGAGCACCGTCACCGGCGAGGACGCCGTTCACCCGGTCCCCGAGCGCCTCTGCGATGCAGGCGTCGTGAAACCGGCCCCGGAGCCAAACACCACGCTCGGCTCGAAGCCGAGCTCCTGCGACTGCTTCATGAGCAGGATGGCGTCGTTGACGTACGAGATCGCGTAGAGGAACTCCACGTCCGCGTTCTTCAGGTTCTCGATCACCGACGACAGGTCGTTCGCGGTCGCTGTGTACGGCAGGTCGGCCACCAGGTTCCAGTCGTTGTCCCCCGCCATCTGCCGCACCGCGTCGGCGGACGAGGTTCCGAACGCGCTGTCCTCATAGACCATCCCGACCCGGACATCGCCGAAGTTCTTTCCCATCGCAGGTCCGACGACCTCCTCGAAGAACTGCGCGGCGGTCTCCTGGTACGCCGGGAGGGCGACGCTGATGTTGGTGCGGAGGAGGTACTCCAGGCCGCGTTCCGTGGTCTCGGCGGCCGCGCTACCGGTCTCCCAGTACACGGTGCCGTTGCGGTTGGCCACCTCGGAGGCAAGGATGGCGATACCGCTGGAGTAGGAGCCCATGATCACCGACACGTCCGGATCCATGCTCAGGGTTCCAGCGACTGCCACGGCGTCCTCGGGCGTCGGCGCGTCGCTGACCTCAAACTCGATCGGGCGCCCGTCGATCCCGCCCTATTCGTTGACGAGTTCCTGTGCAACCTTGTAGCCGTTGAACATCTCGTTGCCGAGCGCGGACAGGCTTCCGGTGAGCGGGAGCAGCACACCGACGGTGATCGGATCCTCGCCGCCGGCACCATCCGGCTCATCCCCGGCGCCGGACGAGCACGCCGCCAGCGCGAGCGCGACTCCCGCTCCGAGAGCGACGATCTGATGACTGCGAGAGACCTTCACTCCAACAGCTCCTATGCGCATCATCGGGCATGTGGTCGCGAACCTCCGCGGCGGAGGTCTGCCATCGAGACGCGTTCCTGCTGCATGAGCAGGAACGGTGACACCCATCGCGACCGGGACGAGGTACCCCTGGGCTCGTGTCGCGGGGCGTCGCTCACCGATCCGCGTACGGATCGGGTGTCAATGTGTACTTCACAGAGAGGTACTCGTGGATCCCTTCGGAGCCGCCTTCTCGGCCGATGCCGGACTGCTTGACGCCACCGAAGGGCGCTGCGGCGTTGGAGATAGCGCCGACGTTCAAGCCCATCATCCCGGTCTCGAGCCGGTCGATCATCCGTTGGCCACGCGCGGGGTTCTGGGTGAAGACGTAGCTCACGAGGCCAAACTCGGTGCTGTTAGCGAGCCGGACGGCCTCGTCCTCGTCGGTGAACGGGACGATGGCCAGCACGGGGCCAAAGATCTCCTCGTGAAGGATGCGGCTGTCCGCGGTGACGTCGGCCAGGACCGTGGGCTCGAAGAACGTCCCCGGCCCCCCCGTGGCCTTCCCGCCCGCGCGCAGCAAGGCCCCCCGGGCCACGGCATCTTCGACGAGGTCGCGAGCCTTGCTCACCGCACGATCGTCGATGAGGGGGCCGATCGTCACCCCATCCTCGGTGCCGCGCCCCGTGCGGAGCTCGCGCACCCGTGCCGTGACACGCTCGGCGAACTCATCAGCGACCTTCTCGTGCACGAGGAACCGGTTCGCGGCGGTGCACGCCTGGCCGATGTTGCGGAACTTGGCGAGCATGGCGCCGTCGACGGCACGGTCGAGGTCTGCGTCGTCGAACACGAGGAACGGCGCGTTGCCCCCCAACTCCATGGAGACCCGCAGGACGGAGCTGGCCGCCTGCCGCATGAGCAGCTTGCCCACCGGTGTCGAGCCGGTGAAGCTGAGCTTACGCAGACGCGGATCGCTGAGGATCGGCTCAGAGATGCCGGCGGCATCGGTCGTCGTCACCACGTTGACGACGCCGTCCGGCAGGCCGGCCTCCTGGAGGATCTTGGCGAACGCGATCGTGGTGAGCGGGGTCAGCTCAGCTGGCTTGATGACCACGGTGCACCCGGCCGCGAGCGCCGGGGCGATCTTGCGGGTGGCCATGGCGAGCGGGAAGTTCCACGGGGTCACGAGGTAGCAGGGCCCGACGGGCCGGTGGGAGACGATCATTCGCCCGGTCCCCTCAGGGGTGTCGCCGTAGCGGCCGGTGATACGTACCGCTTCCTCACTGAACCACCGCAGGAACTCCCCGCCGTAGGTGACCTCGGCGCGGGCCTCGGCCAGCGGTTTGCCCATCTCAGCCGTCATGAGTAGCGCGAGGTCCTCGGATTTCGCCTGCAGCAGCGTGAACGCTTGCCGCAGGATCTCGGCGCGGGCCCGGGGTGGGGTCGCCGCCCACGGGTCAGCGGCCGCGACGGCGGCATCGAGTGCAGCGACGCCGTCGGCGGGCGTGCCGTCCGCGACCTGCGTGATGACGCTTCCGGTCGCCGGGTCGATGACGTCCAGCCACGCGCCAGACGTGCTCGCACGCCACTGACCACCGACGAACAGCCGACCCTCCAGATCGGCGAGCACCTCGCTCGTGGTTGCCACCAGACCTCCTTGCTCGTACTTGTCGGCACCCGCCGGGCGCCCTGGAAGCACCCGGGCCCGCTGCGACGTCGCCGCCGCGGACCCGGGGGCTCACTTGCTGGCGACCTGCTCGTGGCTCACGCCCGCCATCGTGGTCTGGATGGTGAGGTAGGACTCGGTGAGGTTGGTCTTCACGACCAAGACGCTGACACCGTCGTTCTCGCAAGCGGCGGCGACGCCGGTGCGCACCTCCTCGTCCGAGGTGGCTGTGATCGCGGTGCAGCCGATGGCCGCTGCGATCGCCCCGAGGTCGAAGGGAGCGAAGTCCGCGAGGAAGGGCCGCTCGCCCTGACCGTGCTTGACCCAGCCGAGCGCCTGGTTGTCCATGACGACGACGAGCAGCTTGCGCTTGTTTTCCACCGCCGTCATCAGCCCATGGAGGCTCATCGCGTAGCCGCCGTCGCCGGTGACGGCGACGGCCTGGCGGTCCGGGTGGGTGTAGGTCGCGGCAAGCGCGGCGGGGACCGCGTACCCCATGCCGCCACCGCCATTGGGCTGCATGAGCACCCCGTTCTGGCGGGTCTGGTAGTCGTGCAGCATGAAGATGCGGTTTTCCCCGGCGTCGCACATGACGACGGCGTCGGCCGGCAAGGTCTCCCCAAGGGTCCGGGCGAGCTGACGAGGGTTAACCACGCGCGCGCCCGGGTCGCTGGGGGCGATCTCCTCGAAGTAGCCCACCCGCTCGCGCACTTGCGCAACCCGCATCCGGCCACCGGCAGCAACGCCCGTCGCCGCCGCGGTCAGACGGGGCAGTATGTCGCTGACGCGGCCGAGCAGCCCATGCGCGACGGGATGAGTCCAGTTGATGTTGAGCGCCTCGACATCGATCTGGACGATCGTCTGCCGCCCGGCGTTTATTAGCTCGGGCTTCTCGTCGATGGTGTCCGTGGAGCCGAGCTTGGTCCCTACGGCGATGATGAGGTCGGCGTCGCCCACGATGGTATTGGCAGAGTTCTGCCCGAAGGACCCCATGACGCCGGCAGCAAGCGGGTGGTCCTCGGCGAACACGCTCTTGCCGCTCGTGGTGGTGGCGACGGGGATGTCGAGGGCCTCGGCGAACGTGAGGAGTGCGTCGAGGCCGGCGTCGTCGCGCACCCCGTTGCCGGCCACGACCACGGGACGCTCGGAGCCGCTGATGGCGGCCGCGGCGTCGGCGATCGCCGCGTCGGTGGTGGTCGGCACGGGTGAGAGGTAGTTGCGATCGATGAAGACGCGGGTGGCGTCAGCTTCGGTGAAGTTGTTGAGCAGCGCGTCGCTGTGGAAGACGACCGCGACCGGTCCGGGCTCACCCTCGAGGGCGTGCTTGGCAGCGAGTTGGGTCATCTGCACGGCTTGGACAGGGTCGGTCGCGACAAAGGTCCGCTTGGTGATGGCGGCCATGGCGGCGGGGAGGTCGTACGCGCCGTATCCGCCGAAACCGGACTGGTACGGGCCGTGGTGGGAGTAGGTCCCGCCTTCGGTGGTGTCGATGAGGACGACCATCGGGGATGAGCCGAGGTGGGCCTCCATGACTCCGATGCCGCCGGCGCCGAGCACCCAGGCGCCCTGGGCCATGACGACGGCGACGCGCCCGGAGAGGCGGCCATACGCCTCGGCCATGACGGTGCCGATGGACTCTTCGCGGACAAGTACGCTCTCGACGGTGTCCTGGTGGTCGCGCAGGGCGTCGTAGATCTGGACGGTGTGCCCGCCCGGCATGCCGAAGACGATGGGCTTCTCGAAGGTGGCGATGACCTCAGCGACACCCTGGGCGCCCGTGGTCGATGCGGTGATGGTCGTCATATCACTAACTCCGTTGTCGATCGGTAAGAGGAAGGATTCGGGTCTAGAGGGTGGAGCCGCCATCGACGGGGATCACCGTGCCGGTGACGTAGGCGCCGAGGTCGGTAGCGAGGAACTCGACCACGCCGGCGCAGTCCTCGGGGGTGCCGAGGCGGCGCAGGGCGACGCTGTCGGTGAGCTGTTCGCCACCGATGGTGTCGAAGAGCGGCATGAGGCGACCGGTGCCGATGTACCCCGGTGCGATGCAGTTGGCTGTGATGCCGTAGGGGCCGACCTCCTGTGCCAGATACCTGGTGTACATGGCGATCCCGGCCTTTGCGGCGCCGTAGTGGGCGTAGCCGCCCGTGCGGTCGGCGCGGCGGCCTGCCTGGCTGGAGACCGTGATGAGGCGGCCTGAACGTTGCTTCTTCATTGGCGCGGCGGCGGCCTTGCAGGTGTAGATGGTGCCGTAGAGGTTGCGCTGCAGGACGCCGTCGAGGACGTCGTCGGCGACCTCGGTGGCCTTCGTCTCGGAGATAGCGCCGATCCCGCCGCCCGCGTTGCAGACGGCGATGTCCAGTCGACCCCACGCGTTCAGGATCTCGTCGACCGCGGCCTGCATGGCCTCCGGCTTGGTTACATCCGCCTCGATGGCGAGGGACTTGCGACCAAGGGTCTGGATCTCGGCTGCGGTTGAGTCTCCCTGCATCGAGCTCTTCTCCAGCTCGAAGGCCTCGTAGGACTTGAGGTCAAAGTCGAGCACGGCGACGTCGGCACCCAACTCGGCGAGCCGAAGCGCGTAGGACCGCCCGATCCCGCGCCCGGCGCCGGTTACCAGCGCGGTCCTTCCCTGAAGCTTCAAGTTTCCGTTCTTCACGTCTGTCCTGCCCTTCGTCCGGAAGTGAAATGGGTTCGTGAGTGCAATGGTCGAGACGGCGCCTCAGGTATGCGCGATCTCGGCGATGCCGAGCATGACGTCCGTGAGCCCCGGGTCGTTGAGCAGGCCGACGCCGGTCCCCTCCATGACGACCTGTCCCTCCTGCAGCGCGTACCCGCGGTCGCAGATGCTCAGCGCGTGCCGGACGTTCTGCTCGACGAGCAGGATCGTCGTGCCCTGCTGCCTGATATCCGTGATGAGCTCGAAGAGCTGGGAGACGATGATGGGGGCGAGCCCGAGCGAGGGTTCGTCTAGCAGGAGTAGGCGGGGCTGCGCCATGAGGGCCCGGCCGATCGCGAGCATCTGCTGCTGGCCACCACTCATTGACCCGGCCCGTTGTCTGCGCCGTTCCTGCAGCGCCGGGAGCAGCTCGTAGATCCACTCCTCGGTCTCCTTCGACCGGCCCCGGGCGTTCTTCGCGAAGGCCCCGAGCCTGAGGTTGTCCTCGACCGTGAGATAAGGGAAGAGGTGCCGATTCTCCGGAACCTGGACAAGGCCAAGCTCGGGGAGGGTGTGGGCGGGCTTGCCGTGGATCGGGGCGCCGTCGAAGGAGATGGTGCCGGCACTGATGCGGTGCACCCCCGAGATCGCGTTCATGAGGGTCGTCTTCCCGGCGCCGTTAGCGCCGACGAGGGCGACGATCTCTCCCTCCTGGATCTGCAAGGTCGCACCCTTGAGCGCCTGGACCTCGCCGTAGTGGAACTCGACCGCATTCACCTCAAGCAGTGGCATAGCTCTCTCCCAGGTAAGACTCGATGACGCGGGGATCCTTCATGACGTCGTCGGGCAGGCCGTCGGCGATCTTTCGGCCCTGGTTCATCACGACGATGCGCTGGGCCAGCTGGGTGACCGCGCGCATGACGTGCTCGACGACGACGATCGTGACGCCCGAACGGTTGATGCCTCGGACGGTCTCGATGAAGCTGTCGAGCTCAGCGGGGTTGAGGCCGGCCATCATCTCGTCGAGCAGGAGGACCTTCGGCTGGGTCGCTAGCGCACGCGCCACCTCGAGCCGCTTGCGGCTGGACAGCGTGAGGCTTGCGGCGGAGACTTCGGCGAGGTCTTCAAGCCCGACGAGTCGGATGGCGCGCATCGCAGCCTCGCGGGCGGTGTCCACCGCAGCGGTACGGACGAACGCCCCGACCATGACGTTCTCCAGGGCGGTCATGCCCTGCAGCGGACGGACCACCTGGAAGGTGCGCGCCACTCCCAGGCGGCACATGTCGTAGTCCCGCGTGTTGGTGACGTCCTGGCCAAACGCTGTGATTGTCCCCAGCGTCGGCCTGAAGGCACCGGCGATGAGGTTGAACATCGTGCTCTTGCCGGCGCCGTTGGCGCCGACCAGGGCGAGCAACTCACCGTTGCGCACCTCGAGGTCGACCTCATCGACCGCCTTGACGCCGCCGAAGTGCTTGCTGACCTTGATGGCGGTGATCACGGACTCGGTGTTCACACCAGCTCTCCTTCCTTGACCTGCTCGACTTCACCGACGGTGACCGGTACGCCGCGCCGAGCGCGAAAGCGCAGCTTGACCCGTTCCACGAGGCTCCAGAGCCCACCGGGTACGAGCAGGACCACCACAATGAGCACGACGGAGTAGACAAGCGTGTGGACACCGGGCGCGTCGCCACCGAACTGCGCCAGCACGATGTGGCTGATCGGGACGAGCACCGCGGCTCCCACGAGCGGACCGAAGACAAAGCCGGCCCCTCCGACGACCGCCAGGGCGAGGGCTTCGATAGACACCGTGATTCCGAAAACGCTGTCCGGGGAGAGAAAGAGGATGTACTGGCTGTAGATCGTTCCCACACCGGCCGCCATGGCGCCGCTGAAGACGGCTGCGACGAGCTTGACCCGGCCGGTGTTGACACCCAGCGCCCGGGCGGCATCCTCGTCGTCACGCACCGCGGCGAGCCGGTAGCCAATACGAGATCGGGCGATGACCTGAGAGACGGCCAGGCACACCACGAGGAAGGCGCCCGCGAGGATGACGTACTGCCAGCGGTCCGGGAAGATCATGTTCCCGAAACTGGGGTCGTAAGGCACGGGCACACCCACCTGCCCGTAGGTCAGGTCCCGAAGGTGGACCGAGAGGTGGAAGACGATTAGTCCGAACGCCAGCGTGACGAGCGCGAAGTACGGGCCCCGCAGGCGGAAGGAGGGGACTCCGATCGCCCAAGCGGTTAGCGCCCCGAGGACGACGGCGACGACCAGCCCGAACCACGGGGAGATGCCGTAGTCGATGTAGAGCAAGGTGCTCGCATAGGCGCCGATGCCGAAAAAGCCGGCATGGCCGAGAGAGATCTGACCGGCGAAGCCACCGACGACATTCCATGCGGTTGCCAGGCACGCCCAGATCAGGGTCATGACGATCATGTGGCCCCACATCGAGGGCAGCTGTGAAGCCGCCAGGGTGAGAGCGCCGAGCAGGACCACGATGACGATCATGGCGATCACCGCTCCATGGGGGCTTAGGACGCCGGTCTTGCGTGTGGTGCGCGCCTGGCGCGCACTGCGTGTCTCCGTGGCCATCAGGCTGCCTCTGCTTTCATCAGGCCTTGCGGGAGCACGAGCAGGATGACCCCGAACAGTGCAAGGACCACCACCTGGCTCATGGCTGCACCGGCAAGGAAACCGGACAGGGCCTCGACGACCCCGATGATCAGACCTCCATACAAGGCACCGATGACGCTGCCGAGCCCGCCGAGCACCACAACGACGAAGGCGATCGTGAGCATGTTGAGCCCGATCGTCGGGTAGACGGGGTAGATCGGCATGAGGACGGCGGCTGCAACGCCGGCCATGGCCGCACCGATGCCCATGGTGAGCAGGTAGATCCGGTTGACCGGGATCGCCATGAGCTGGGCGGCATAGCCGTCCATGGCGGTGGCACGGATCGCCTTGCCGATGAGCGTCCTGTCCAGGAAGAGCAGGAGCGCCCCAGTCATCACCAGCGCGATGATGAAAGCCGCTAACCGGGTGGTGCCGATGTTGATACCGAGCAGCTGCAGGGAGCCACCCATGAGCGGCTCGAGCTGCACCGAGCGGTAGTTGCCGCCAAACGCCATAAGAGCCACGCTCTGCAGGAAGATGCCGATGCCGAGCGTGAGCACGATCTGGCGTGAGTGACCGCCGGAGATCGTCCACCGAATCAGGCCTGCGTGCATAGCCGCACCGACAGCAAACAGCAGCACGGCGACGATCGGGACCGCAACATAGGGGTGGATCCCGAAGATCTGGTTGAGGAAGAACGTGGTGTACATGCCGATCATGAGGAGCTCGCCGTGGGCGAAGTTCACGACCTTGAGCACCCCGAAGATGAGGGTGATGCCTGCCGCGAGGAGGGCGTAGATGCCGCCAATGAGTAGCCCGGAGACGATGACTTGCACTATTGCCATAAGAGTTCCTTTGTTCGGCGCCCCCAGGTGCTCGAGTCGGTGCGGAGCACCTGGGGGCGAAGGAGCGGATGTGGCGTTACTTGCCTGCGAGTACGAAGCCGGTCGCGGCGGTCTCTTCCGGGAAAACGGTCGTGAGCTTGCCGTCCGTGTACTGCATGACGAAGAAGCCCGCGCGCTCGTTCTGCCCGGTCTCGTCGAACTTGGTGCCGTAGTAGGCGACCGAGCCGCCGTTGGGGATGTCGACGGCGCGGGCGGCTTCAACGATCGAGTCGGGGTCACCGGCGTCGGCGTTGGGCAGGACCTCCTGGAAGAGGACCATCGCTCCCTGGAAGCCGATGGTTGCGTGGACGAGCGGGTCGCGGCCGATCATCTCGTTGTAGGTGTCAATGAACTCGCTGTAGGTGGGCGTGAGGTCGTCATTGAGGAGGTCATCGGTGATGTTCAGTGGTGCACCGTCGGCAGCGATGATGCCGTTGACGTCGTCGCCGAGAGCCTGGGCGATGTCGGGCGTGGTGAAGCCGGCACCGAATCCGTAGACGACGTCGGGCTCGAAGCCGAGCTCCTTCGACTGCTTCATCAGGAGGATGGCGTCGTTGACGTAGGACGCGGCGTAGAGGAACTCGACGTCGGCGCTCTTGAGGCTCTGGACCACCGAAGAGAGGTCGTTCGTGGTGGCGGTGTAGGGCTCCTCGGCCACGATGTTCCAACCGTTCGCCTCGGCATTGGCGTGGAAGGCGTCGACGGCGGAGGTGCCGAAGGCGCTGTCCTCGTGAGCGATGCCGATGCGCACGTCGCTGAAATCCTTGCCCAGCGCCGGGCCGACGACCTCCTCGAAGAAGTCGATGTTGATCTGGTTGTAGCTCTCCATCGCTACGCTGGCGTTGGTGCGGAAGAGGTACTCCAGGCCCCGCTCGGTGGTCTCAGCCGCGGCACTGCCGGTCTCCCAGTAGGGCTTCCCGTTGCGGTTTGCGACCTCCGAGGCGGGAATGGCGATGCCACTGGAGTAGGAACCCATGATGACCGAGACGTCCGGGTCCATGCTCAGAGTGCCGGCGACGGCGACTGCGTCCTCGGGGGTGGGGGCGTCGGAGACCTCGAACTCGATCGGCCGGCCGTCAATGCCGCCCTGCTCGTTGATGATTTCCTGCGCCACCTTATACCCGTTGTACATCTCGTTGCCGAGGGCGGCGAGGTTTCCTGTCAGCGGGAGAAGAACTCCGACGGTAATGGGATCGCCACCCGGCCCACCAGCGTTTCCGTCATTGCTCTCGCCGGATGCATCGGCACCATTTCCTGAGCATGCGGAAAGGACAAGCGCAATTCCAGCACCCGCAGCAAGCATTTCACGATGACGTCGCGAATTTTTCATGGCAACTCCTCATGCGCATCTTTGAGCACGGCTCAGCGATCCACCTTTAGATCACTCTGAGAAGCATAAGTACGACAAACAGTAGGTCAACGCACGGCTCCGTAATCACCCGCAGATCGGTACTTCGTTGTCCGCCTGGTGGTATATCGTCTGCGTCACTTGTCTCTCAAAGTCGAGGTGATCGCGTGTCATCGGAAGGTGTGCAGGTCCTGCACAAGGCCACCGCGCTGCTCCGCGAGCTCGGGGATGGCACCCCGATGTCTGCCGCCGAGCTCGCCACGGCTCTGGGCCAACCGCGGACCACGGTGTACCGCTTACTCAACACGCTCATCGAGCTCGGATGGGTGCAGGAGACGCACCAGCGTGGGAGGTTTGCGCTCGACGTGGGCATGTTCGCCACGGCCCGCGGTGCGTTGGACTGCTCCCCGCTGCGCCTCGCGGCAATCTCGTTCATGCGGGCGCTGCGGAACCGGACGCAGAAGCTGGTGCTCCTCACCGTCCGCCGCGGCACGGAGGCGATCTGCATCGAGCGCATGGACGGCTCCGAGGTGTACCCCGTGGGCATGCAGCTCGGCGGCCGGCTCCCGCTCCACGCGGGGGCGGGGCCCCGCGTACTGCTCGCGCTCAGCTCCCCTGCCGTCATCCAGGCCTGGGAGGACGAGGCGCGCGCGAACGGTGAGGCGAAGGCGATCACGCCCCATACGTTGGTCGACATTGAGGCGATCACGAACCGGCTGCAACTCATCCGGGCACGTGGCTATGAGCTGAGCATGGGTGACAGCGTCGTCGGGCTGGGTTCCGTCGCCGCTCCAGTCATTGGCCCCGACGGCGTCTGCGTGGCCGCCATCACGCTAGCCGGGCGGTCCGAGGACGTGACCGGGGAGACCGGGGGCACGCCGCACCGCGACCTCGTCATCGCCACAGCGAAGGCACTGAGCGACAAGCTGGCCAGGACCGCCCCGACCCGCTGACCTCACCCCATGGTCATGACGATCTTTCCGCCCGGCCCCATGCCGTTGGCCGATTCGGCGTGGACCTGGGAGGCGTCGCGGACCGACCTCGTGGCCCCAACCGTAGGTACCACGGCCCCGGCCTCGACGAGAGGCCAGAGGCTCTCCTGGACGGCCGCCACGATCGCGGCCTTCGACCCCTTCCCGAGCACTGGCCGGCTACGCAGGTTGGTGGCGATGAGGGCGCCTCGGCGCATCATCAGCGCGCGCAGGTCCAGCTCCGCCACCGTGCCGCCCTGGATACCAATGACCGCGAGCCGGCCGTCAAGGGCGAGGACGTCGACGTTGCGTGCAAGGTAAGACGCGCCGAGGACGTCGAGGATGACGTCGGCACCATGGCCGTCGGTCGCCTCACGTACCCGGTCGACGAAGTCCTCCTCGTTGTAGTTGACGAGGATAGTGGCGCCGAGCTCGCGGCACAGGGCGAGCTTGGCAGCAGAGCCGGCGGTGACCGCCACCGTGCAGCCGAGCGCGACCCCAATCTGGATGGCCATGGTGCCGAGACCACCCGCGCCGCCGTGGACGAGCAAGATTTCACCCTTGGTGAGGCGGGCCTGCATGACCATGTTCGACCAGAGGGTGCACGCGGCCTCAGGCAGTGCGGCCGCCGTCACGAGGTCGATCCCGGCTGGGATGCGCATCACCTGCTCGGCTGGCACGGCCACCTTCTCGGCGTAGCCACCGCCGGCGAGCAGCGCGCACACCTCCTGGCCAACGTGCCAGCCGTCGACGCCCGGACCGACCGAGCTGATAACGCCGGAGCACTCCAATCCGAGAATCTCGCTCGACCCCGGCGGTGGCGGGTAGAGGCCTTGACGTTGGAGCGTGTCCGCCCGGTTCAGGGCCGTGGCGGCCACATCGATGACGATCTCGCCCTCCGCCGGCACGAGATCATCCACCTCGCTCCAGCGCAGGACGTCGGGGCCGCCAAAGCAATCCATCGTGATTGCGTACATGGCGACGAAGTATGCATGGCAAGCATCACCCACTTCCCACGCCTTGCGACTATTACCACCATGCGGACTTCTATGGCCTGGCCACCGGGACAAGGGTGGAAGCGCCTTCCTGAAGTTGTGACCGGTCTGCTTACATCTGATAACACACCTCATCACCAAGCCCTTTCGGTACAAAGGAATGAATCGATGACGATACTCACGCGTACACGTACTGCCGCCGATGTCATCGTTGCCGCACTCCAACGGCACGGAATCACAGATCTATTCGGCCAGAGCCTCCCGTCCGCGGTATTCCTCGCCGCAGAGGAAGCGGGGCTGCGTCAGGTGGTGTACCGAACGGAGAATGCAGGCGGTGCGATGGCCGACGGCTTTGCCCGCGTCGCGAACCGCATCACGGTGGTGGGCGCCCAAAACGGGCCCGCCGCGACGCTCCTTGTGCCGCCGATGGCCGAGGCGCTCAAGGCCTCGGTGCCGATGCTGTCGCTCGTCCTCGAGGTGCCCGCGGCGAAGCGGGACAAGAACGCGTTTCAGGAACTCGATCACTTCGGCCTGTTCGCCGGCGTGTCGAAATGGACCCGGCGCCTCGACGACGCGGACCGTGCCGACGAGTACATCGATATGGCCATCACGGCCGCCACCTCGGGGCGGCCCGGACCGGTCGCACTCTTGCTCCCCGCTGACGTCCTCGAGACTCCCACCTCACGCACGGTGACGCCGCGCCACTCGGTGCTCGGGCACTTCCCGCTCGACCGCCCACGCCCGGACGGGGCCGCCGTGGCACGTGCGGCGAAGCTCCTTGCCGACGCCGAGCGTCCGATCGTCATCGCCGGCGGCGGGGTCAACCGGGCCGACGCGGCCGTTCAACTGTCCGAGCTCCAGCGCGTGGCGGCCATCCCCGTTGCCACCACCCCGATGGGCAAGGGTGCCACCGACGAGACAAACGACCTCTCCATGGGGGTGGTCGGCAACTACATGGGCACCAACAGTGCCACGAAGTTCCTGCGCACGATGGTCACCGATGCCGACGTCGTCCTCCTCATCGGCACCCGGACCAACGAGAACGGCACGGACGGCTGGTCCCTCATCCCGCGCCGCGCCCAGCTCATCCATGTCGACATCGACGGGCAGGAGATCGGACGGAACTACGAGGGAATCCGTCTCGTCGGGGATGCCGGGGCTGCGCTGACGGACCTGACCGATGCGATTCAGCAGGAGGACCTCACCAAGCGACGCGGTGTGGCGAACGACGTACGGGCGGCCATCGCAATCGCCCGTGAGGAGCACCGCCGCGAGTCCGCACGCGTGCGGCAGGCGGCGACCACGCCCATCCGCCCCGAACGTGTGGTAGCCGAGCTCGACCAGCTCATCGACGAGAACACCATCCTCGTCGCGGACGCCAGCTACTCCTCCAACTGGATCGGCAACTACGTCACTAGCCGCCGCGCCGGCCAGAAGTTCCTGCTGCCCCGAGGGCTCGCCGGGCTGGGCTGGGGGTTTCCGATGGCGCTCGGCGCGCAGGTTGCTGAGCCTGACAGCAAGGTCGTGGTGCTCTCGGGCGACGGCGGCTTCGGCCACGTCTGGGCCGAGCTGGAGACTGCTGTGCGCGAGCGGCTCCCCGTCGTCTCGATCGTACTGAACAACTCCATCTTGGGTTACCAGAAGCACGGCGAGAACTTCCTGTTCGGGGCGCACACGAGCGCCGTGGATTTCCTGGCCGTGGACCACGCGGCAATCGCCCGCGCGGTCGGTGCGGAGGGAGTGCGGATCAGCGATCCCGCCGAGCTGGCACCGGCCCTCGCCAAGGCGCTTGCGTCCGACGTCCCGACGCTAGTCGAGGTTATTACGGACCCCACCGCGTACCCGCCGATCACGGCCTGGGACGGCATGGAGGACACCCTGCTCAAGGACTACCGGTGACCGCGACGAGCGCGCCCATCGTTGACGGCTCGGGACGGCACGAGGGGCACACCGCACCGAGACGCTCCTCGACAGCCCCGCGGAGACTGGGCAGGTCGGGTCTCGCGGTCTCGCCCATCGGGCTGGGCTGCAACAATTTCGGCCGGCCCGGTGTCGCGACGGAGTCACTCGAGGGCACCCGTGCCGTGATTGACGCTGCCATCGACGCCGGCGTAACGCTATTCGACACGGCCGACTGCTATCTGCGCCCTCCGGGGATGAGCGAAACGTTCATGGGGCACGCCTTCAAGGGCAAGCGCGATCGCATCGTCGTGGCAACAAAGTTTGGCATGGACATGGCCGGGGCCAACGGCCCGGACTGGGGCGCACGTGGGTCCCGCAGATATGTGCGGCTCGCTGTGGAAGCGTCGTTGCGGCGCCTGCAGACGGACTGGATCGATCTTTACCAGATACATGCTCCCGACCCGCTCACACCGATCGGCGAGACGCTTTCGGTCCTGGACGACCTGATCCGTGAGGGAAAAATCCGCTACATAGGGCACTCGAACTTCGCCGCATGGCAGGCGGCCGAGGCGGAGTACGTGGCCGAGTTGCAGGGGCACACGAAGTTCATCTCGGCACAGAACGAGTACAGCCTTTTGGTGCGCGGCGCGGAGAAGGAACTGCTGCCCGCGCTCACGCAGCTGGGGATTGGGTTCCTTCCCTTCTACCCGCTGCAGAACGGGCTGCTCACCGGCAAGTTCACCCGGGACGGCGGCCCCGCCGAGAGCCGCATCATGCAGATCCGGAAATACCTCGTGGACGAGGCCCCGTGGGACAGGCTCGACCTGTACCGCACTTTGTGCGGCGATCACGGGGTCAGCATGCTGACCGGGTCCCTGACCTGGTTGGTGCGGCAGCAGGCGGTGACCAGCGTCATCGCCGGTGCCACGCGGCCAGAACAGGTGGTCGAGAACGTTGCGGCGGCCGCGGAGTGGGACCCGACAGACGAGGTGATAGCGGAGATCTCCGCGATCTTCGACCCTGACGTGTGAGAGGACGACGAATCAATGACCGCGTATGTCATCGCTCGTATTCGGGAGATCACGGACCCTGACCTCTTCAACGAGTACCGCAAGCAGATGCCAGTGGTCCTCGCGCAGTATGGCGGGCGCTACCTCGCCCGGGGCCCCGAAGAGGATCTCCTGGCGGGCAGTGGCCCAGAGAAGGTCGCCATCATCGAGTTCCCGTCACGGGCGGCGGCCGACAAGTTCTGGACCTCACCTGAATACACCGAGGTCCGCAAACTCCGCGAGAGATCGGCCGACTCGAAGATCGGCGTCGTCGAAGGATTTCCGTTGTAAGCTGCCGGGCGGCACCACGAGCACGCTAACATAACCCCGAACGACAATCGGCCAACAGCGTGTTGGCCGATTACCGCCCATAAGTATTCGCCACGAAAGCCGATCTGGTGCCGTGCGTCGACCGTTACCCCACGAGCGCCACCGCGATCTCCTCCGAGTTCGACGACGGATGCAGTGTCATGGAGGCGACGGCGTCCCCTCCCGTCCGGCTCGCTCGGCCCGGCGCCCCTAGCGCGACCACGTCCGCGGCCGGGTGGCTGCGCCGGTGGCCCTCGGTGGAGTACGGGGAGGACTATGAGTGCGCGTTGCGGCCGCGCGACCGGTGCGCTGAAGGAGGCGTTCGAACACTTCGGCGACGAGATGCGGTACATCTTCCGGCACCTGCCGCTGCCTGACGTCCACCCCCAGGCTGAGCTCGCTGCCGCTGCCGCCGAGGTCACCGGCACGGAGGGGCGGTTCTGGGAGATGCACGCTCTGCACTTCTCCCCCAGGGGTGCTCGATGCAGGGCACGTGCAGCCGGGGGGTCAGCTGGAACACCACCCCACCGCGTCGGTTCCTGCTGCAGCCGCTCGTCGCCGAACGCGAGGCTGATGTTGAGCAGCGCCACCGTGAAGCCGATGCCGGACAGCGCGGCGCCGCCGAGGATCTGCCCCGGCCCGACGCCCTGCGGAAGCTGCCCCAGCCCGGCCCGCGCACCGTCGAGGGCGAAGGTGCCGATGCCGACGAACTTGCCCACCACGAGCCCGACCACCACCGCCCACGTCAGCGGGGACGCGAGCGCGTCGGCCAGCACGCCCCCGCGCAGGTCGACCCCCGCGTTGGCGAGGGCGAAGACCGCACGATGACGTAGCTGGTCCAGGGGTGCAGCACGAGCTGGAGCCGTTCGTTGACGGACACCGCGCGGGTGAGCGCCTCCTGCGCGGAGCACCCCACCTCCGGCATCGGCGACTGCCGGAAGGCACGGACCCGCTTGGCCGCGCCCTCGACGTCGTGCCGGCTCGGCCGGAACGCCGGGATCAGCAGGCCCGCCAGCATGCCGGCGATGGAGGCGTGCAGGCCCGAGGCCAGGGTGGCGACCCAGACGACGACGGCGATCCACATATACGCCCAGGTGCGCCAGACGCCGAGGCGCCCGATCACGACGAGCGCCAGGATCCCGGTGGCCGCGAGGAGGACGGGGACAAGGTCGATCTCGTCGGAGTACACGAGGCCGATGACGCTGACGGCCACGAAGTCGTCGACGACCGTGAGAGAGAGCAGGAAGATCCGCAGCTGCGTGGAGCAGTTAGGCCCGACGAGGGCGAGCGTGCCGAGGAGGAACGCCGTGTCGGTGCCGATCACGACGCCCCAGCCCTGGGCGGCGTCGGACGGTGCGATCAGCAGGTAGAGCAGGGCGGGGACGAGCATGCCGTCGATGCCGGCGAGGACGGGGAGCACCACGCGTCTTCGGTCGGTCAGCTCGCCGACCGCGAGGTCGCGCCGCACCTCGAGGCCGACGACGAAGAAGAAGATGGCCATGAGGCCGTCGTTGACCCAGTGGTCGAGGTCCATCGAGAGGCCGGCGTCACCGATGCGCACCGACGCCGTAGCGCTCCAGATGTTCTAATACGTGGCCGACCACGGGGAGTTCGCCCAGAGGAGGGCGACGACGGTCGCACCGACCAGCAGGATCGCGCTGGCCGACTCCGTGGCGAGGAACCGTCGCAGCTGAACGGACAGCTGCCCCGAGAGCTTGCGCCGGCGGGTCTGCGAATCTGTGGCGATCGCGGTCACCAGGTCACGCTAGACACGGCCGGTCGTCATCGCGCGTCCTTCGCGCCACATGACCACCGCCGTGCCGACCAGGAAGACCGCGCCGAGCACGGCCGCCGGCTGCAGCACGAGGGCCGCCGGCGGCGAGAAGCCCGTGTAGGCGACGACGACGCTTCCAGGGAGCGCCCCGAGCCCCGCTATCACGCCTACCCAGCCGAGCCATCGCGGGAACGTCCGGCCGAGCACCATGGCCAGCCCAACCATGAGGAACGCAACGCGGTTGAGGAGCTGGAAGAACGCACTCAGCCCCTTCTCGGTCCAGCGGACCGCTTCGGCCGCGAAGAACGCCGCCTGCCGGTTCGCCTCGGCGGCGTTGACCCACGTGTCCACGGCGCCTTTGAGCGCGACGCCGTCGACGGCCATCTGGACCGCGAAGACCGCGCCGACGAGCACGGCGGCGAGTCCTGCGACAACCGCGGCGGCGCCGGCGCCACCGGCCTGCCGGGCCAGGTGGCGGCTGAGTGCGACGACGCCGATGACGATGAGCAGCGTGCCCACGAACTGGCCGATGTGGACGGCGGTCCAGGCGTCCGATCTCGCGTACTCGGCGAACGCGGCGGCCGAGTCGTTGGGGTCCGCCCGCGAGGGGTGCAGCAGCCCCATCACGACCTGCAGCACGAGCCCGAGAACGATCGTCACCGCCCCGAGCCGGAGCAGCGAACGGTCCTCCCCCACCGCCGGCGGCACCTGCCCGGGGCGTGGCCCCAGGTCACCCGGTCGTAACTCTGCCTTGCTCATGGCGGGACCTCCCGACGGTGCGTGCCCGTTGGCGGCAACTGCCACCGGCAGTGTGCGCCCGGGAGGTGCGCGCGTCTACGTCCGCAGGGGGTCAGAGAGGCGTGACATCTCCGAGCAGCACCATTCCTTCGGGGTATTGGCCGTCGACGACCGCCTGCACCCGACAGCGGACCTCGCCCGCCCCGTCGCCGTGCACCTGGAGTTCCCGCGTCGTCGGGCCTGGGTCGGGACGGTCCGCGTCATCACCACGGTCCACGAGGTCACGTTCGTTGGCCGCTTCCGCATTCAGTCCGGCCGTGCGCAGGGCATCGAGCACGATGCGGAAGTCCGTCTTCGCCGTGTCGAGGTCCAGGAAGATCATCGGAACGATGTACCTCTCCATGGGCGCCCATGCTCCTCGCCCCAATGGTGGAGGCAACCTGGCCCAATGCAACGACCGTCGGGGCCGGGCGCCGACAACCTACGGCGGGAGTTCCCAGTCGGACAATCATGCCCAAGGACCGGCGCTTCGGCATTCTTCCACGAGAAACGGACAGCAGTCTGATCACAGGTTCTCGTGACCAGCGCACCTCTCGTTACACACGCAAGGGCGGAACGACCCGAATGCCGAAAGGTGCCCTGGTTCAAGTGCGTAGCTGTCACAATCGGAAGCATGCTGACCGTTTCTGAGGACCTGGTGCTCCGCGAGGCGATCATGAATCTCCTGGCGTCGCGCACTGCAGAGGCTGGCGGGTTCCTCACACGCGCCGAGCTCAGCTCGTTTCCCGTGGGTAGCGAGACCCGGCGGCTGATCGATACATCACGCGGTATCTGGAACCCACGAGACCTCAACGCCACACTGTCGATCGTGAGCTCACCTGATGGTCCGTACGACGATCGAGACGTGGACGGAGGTCTGTTCCGTTACGACTACCGGGCCGGCAGCACAGCGGGGGATAATACGAAATTACGTCGTGCCCTAGAGCTGCAGCTGCCTGTCATTCTGCTTCGAAAGTTCGCCACGGGGTCGTACGTCCCGATCTTTCCGGTATACGTTGTGGATGATGATCTGGCCAAGCGCCAGTTCGTCGTCGCGGTAGATGAGGCTCTTCGCTTCATTGGCCGGCCTGACGAACTTTCGGAAGTAGAACGCCGTTACGCTGAGCGCGTTACACGCCATCGTCTACATCAGTCGATGTTTCGGGGAATGGTGCTTCACGCGTACAACGTCAAGTGCGCAGTCTGTCACCTGAAGCACGGCGACCTGCTTGACGCTGCGCACATAACGGCAGATTCCAAGGAAACAGGACTCGCGGTTGTATCAAACGGTCTAAGCCTCTGCAAGATCCATCACGCCGCGTATGATCGGAACCTGATGGGAATTTCGCCCGACTATCAGGTCGCCATCAACCGCAAACTGCTTGACGAAGTCGACGGTCCCATGTTGAAGCATGGCCTGCAGGAGATGCATGGGGCCCGCATTGCGCTACCGCATGACACCAAAGCTCGACCAGATCCCGAGAGGCTGGCGCTACGCTTCAACACTTTCCTTTCGGTGTAGCGGCTGGCCGACGCAGAAGACCTCACCGACAAGCAGCTGAACCGGCTCATCGCCGCGAGGGCGGACGACTAAGCCCGCCAGGCGGTCTACGTCGCCTGGTGCAGCGCCCAGGGTCTCCGGGCGGCCTACCGCACCACCGGCCTGGCCGGGGCGGGTGCGCCGACCGAACTCGCGAGCGGAGCGCGGCCTGCCCGGCGCGCTCGAGCCAGTAAGGAAAGGTCTCACGGCACCGCTTCAGGACACGCCAGGGAGCGACGGCGGCCCCCTGGCCACAACGAGCGCGCGCCGAGGTCAGTCGCTAAGCCGATCGCTGGAGCGGTTTGACTTCCGGGACAGGGAGGACACCTGCCTCAAGCAGTCGCCCCGTGAGAACTCGAGCGAGTGCTGGCGGCACGGCGTTGCCGATGATCACTGAGAGCTGAGTACGGGTGACGATGTCGTCGAACTGAAAGAAGTCAGGGAAGCCCTGGATGCGAGCCGCCTCGTGGGGCGTGAGCGTCCTTGGCTGAGAGGGGTGACCGTAGCGGCCCTGTCCCATGCTTCCGAACCCGCTGGTGATGGTTTGAGCGGGCAGGTCCCAGGACAGTCTGCCGTACATGGACACGTACGAGTGGTCGCCGCGGTGACACGGAGGTCGGAAGTGGTTGGGAAGGTTCACCTCGCGGTTGTTGATGAGCCACTGGATGCGTTGGCGATTCTCAGGGCTCATCCTCGACGGCCGGTCTATCCCCCGTGTGGAATCGATGTGCTCTAGGTCGCCGATCGCCCATCGAAGGTCGTGCACCGGCTCCGGCTCAAACTCAAGGAAGTCCGAGGCTGCGCCCCCACCGAGCAGGTCGCTCCGGACGGCGAGCAGAATGTGTCGGCGCCGCGTCTGAGGGATTCCGAGCTTGACAAGCTCAACCCGCATTGTCGCGACATCGTATCCCAGTGCCGTGAGGTGAGCGCTTGCGCGAGCCACAACCTGCTGCGAGTCGTGAACGACCGCTGGCACGTTCTCAATCACCAAAACACGCGGTCTCAACACCTCGGCGGCACGGGCCATCCGGAGGTAGAGACGGTTCTTGGGGTCGTCTCTGCGGGTGTGGTTGTTGAGGTTGCTGTGGCCCTGGCACGGCGGGCCGCCTATGAGGAGGTCGACCTCGCCAACTTCTTGCCTTGTGACACTCTCGGTCTGCGTCGGGGTGGCACCGAGATCCCCGTCAAAGTAGCTTTCGACGGCCCCTACCTGAACATTTGCTTCGGGAAAATTGGCCCTATATACGTCGACCGGTGCCTTGTCGAAGTCAAGGGCAAGCGGGACCTGGAGGCCGAGCCCACGCTCATGGGCGGCTTGCGCTACCCCAAGCGTCAGGCCTCCGCAGCCTGCGAACAAGTCGACAACGACGAGCTGCTGCTCGCCACGCTCGAACTCGGGGCGCACGCGCTCGCGAAGGGGATGCTCGGTGACCATGACCGTGCCCCCCCTCTGCTGCGACCAACTATCTGACCGAGACGCAGCCTACTCGAGCCGCAGGCGTGTTGGGCGCGGCGAGCGGGCGGGTGTGGACAATGCGGCGAGGCGAATCCCGGCAGACTTCAGGCGCCGGGTCGGCACGCTGTCAGGTGCAGGCCGCAACGCAGTCCGTGCCCTGCGATTGCTGGGCAGTCGGATCCCATAGGCTTCCATTGCGGAGATGCACGCTCGACGGCGAGGAAGTTCACTTTATGACGCTCGTGATCAACAAGCACGTCCAACGAATCCGGCGGTACCAGCCGTTTGACGTGGACTCGACCGAGATGATCTACGAGCTGCAGGAGGATCGCGAGCAGCCCCTGTACCCGGTGGTGACGCTGGAATTCCTGTTGCACGCCATCGAAAGTCCCATGGTGAGAATCGTCGTGCTCACGGGCGACGCCGGTCACGGCAAGACGAGCTTGTGCGCCAGCGTGCTCGGAAGGCTGCGTGCGGGTTCGGAGCAGGTATCCACTGAAATCCAGAGAGAAGTGTCTCAGGATCTGCGCACTACGGGAGTCACCGCCGACCGGCCCGTCGGGTCGACTCGTGCCGGCAGGCCACTGTACGTTCTCAGCGACCTGAGCGCGTTCACGCCTGGAGAAGGCGCCCGCAAGTTGGTCAACCTCCTCGAACTGCCTGACAACGGTGTCGCAATCGTCTGCGCGAACGAGGGCCAACTCCGGAAGTGCGTCGCGGCGGAGAATGCGTCAGACGGCGACGACCGCACGCGTTTAAGGGTCTTGGTGACGACCTTGACCGAAGGCGTCGAGCGGGGGCAGGTCAGAGATTTTGACGGCTCGGCGATCGTCATCAACCTCAACTACCAATCTGTTGCAGCCGACGGCGGAAACGGCGGACTCGTCCGATGGGTGCTGAAGCAGTGGAACCATAGAGGAAAGTGGAAGTCATGCGACTCGTGCGACGCGCGTGACATCTGTCCGATCCTCGCAAATCACAGAGAACTTAGTGACAACATCCGAGGACCGCAGAGACAGGAGGCGGTACGCGATCTTTTTGCTGCTGCCGAACGCTCGGGTGCTGTCGTCACTACACGCCAAGCTCTATCCGTTTTAAGCTACATGGTCACCGGAGGTATCTCGTGCGAGTCCGTTCACGCGAAATACCGCTGGTCGCGTTTGGACACGACGTGGCAAGCACCTCACCTGTATCACCAGTCGATCTTTGGGGATCTACTTAGCCAGAGTGATCGCCACCTCGTTCCAGCATTCCTCGCCCTGCGGCGCCTAGACCCTGGCAGGGTCTCGCGTCGTCAGGTAGACGACCAGTTGGACCAGGAGAGTGCTGGGACCTTCGGGCCGCGAGACCCCAGCAGCGCCCCCCAGAGGGTCCGGACCGCACGTGACGCGCAGAAACGGGCGGAGCAACTGCGCGCGCTGTACACGTTCTTGCGCCGCCTCGACTTCTTCGACAACGGTGATCGGACTAACCGGTTTGCTCGCATGGGTCTCTTAGCTGGCGACGACTTCGTCAGGGTTCAGGACAAGGATCGCGACCCATCCGACACCAAGGTGCGAGATCGATTCCTGAAGGGCCTCGAGGCAGTTCAAGGGGTCCATCGAGCTGGTAGCAACCCTGACTTCTTCGTGCTTGACCCGGCCTTCTTTGCACATCGCGCTCAAGCAGTCGTGCTCTCTCGACGGGTGTCCAGCAAGGGAATTGAGGTCGTTGATCAAACCACTCAGTGGCAAGCAGAGGGTGCACGGGTCGGTGTGGTGCCGGAGATGCACGACGCCGTTGAATGGCTGAACCGCGCCATCTACATCCGCATCCCAGCAGTGGGCCTTAACCCCGGAACCGTGTCGCTTGAGGCGGACCTCCTGCGCTTCGAACTCCTAACGCGCTGGGCCGCTGGCTTGCGGAGCGAGGTGCAGCATGAGGCCGAGATTCGTGGTCTCACTGGCGCCCTTGCGGACTTGGCCGACACTTCCAACGGGGAAGATGAAATTCAAGTGCTAGTTGGAACCGTGATGAGAAAGCTCATGATCGACGTCGGAGACAAGATCAGATCGGTGCGTGCTTGATGGCCGATCGTTCAAAGGCCGAGGTGGTTCTGCGCCTCTTTGGGGTGAACCTTGAGGAACAGGGGCGTGGCTTCTATGTTGCGCTGGAGATGCTCGCGATCGCGCGAGGTGTCTACCTTGCTAATAACGATGACCCAGATCAGTTCTCGGGACTCTTGGACGACACCACAGCCACGGTGACCTACAGCAGGACGTCGCACGACCTTGCAAGGCGGATTGCTACTGGCACGTCCATCGTGGAAGGTGTCGAGGAGCTCGGCAAAGCCGTCGAACTTGAGGACTCCGAGACGGTCGAGACGCTTCGTGCGCTCTTCTCATCTCTCCTCGTACAAGTTCCGGGACGGCGGACCCAGCCGAGCTGGTTCGGTGCGCACATCTACCCGTTCGTTGGCGAACTGATCCATTACGACGCAGCCGACCGACGGATCAAGAAGAGCGACAAGAGTTCGACGAGCTCGAAGAAGCGCGCGCAGGCGGAGCTTGTTCCAGCTGATGTGAATGCCCCGAACATCGAGAGGTACAGGTTCCGGGGTGGCGGAGCCTGGGCGTATGAGGTTCTGCGCCGTGACGAAGACATCACTCGTAAGGCCGCCGCACGACGCGGTCTTACCGACTTGGTTGGCGACAGCGGCACTCCGCTGGGCAATCTGGCAAGGGCTCTCAGTGCGCATGACTTCGACTACGACGAGTCACCGTACGTAGATGACGGTCCGAAGGACCTGGTGTTGCATGAAGACCTCAGCCCATGGCCGGGCCTGCTTAGAGAGGGTGTGCACAACATCGTCTCAAGGGTGAACGTGCCTAGGGCAAAGAGAACCGAAAGTCTGATGCACTGGGTTCCGTTCTGCCTCGCACGGCACCAGCTTCACCTCGCCCGGCTCAAGGTTACTGGCGCGGGTCGGGAGTCGCTTCTGCTGGACTTCGGAAGCGAAGCGACCCCTCTTCGCCGTCGGTCACAAAAGGACCTCTTCGATTTCCGGAACGACATCGTTAACGCGATCAACGCGCAGGCCAAGGAGATGATCGCGGAGGCCGGTGGTGACGAGCAGAAGGTTCAACGCTACGAAAAGTTTACGAGGGAGAACGGGACGGCAGTCACCTCGCCTCGTGGGTTCTTCACGGAAACCATGGCCGCAATCGGAGCGCTCAATGCTCCGGTCGGTCGGCGCCACTTCACGATGAAGCCACCAATGCTTGAGGCCTTGGTATCAGCCACGATTCCTCAGGACGCTGAGATGGAGTTCGGGCGATTCTGTGCCGTGCTCTACGAGAAGTACAGGATCGTGGTGGAGGACAAGGTTGCGATCCGTGACCCGTTGGCTTATGACGTCGACCCGTCCTTCTTGAATCGCAACGGTGAGGCCTTCAAGGACAGGCTGACCGCAATCGGTTTGCTCACGCAGTACTCAGACGCAACCAGCATGGTCCGAGGAGAACCCCGGTGACACATCGCAGTACCCAAGTCCTGGGCCGCTTCGTCGGCGACGAAGCCCTCCGAAGGATCGAAGAGAACACCGGACCACTCGCTGTCTTGCGAGTCGGCGGGTTCGACGAGGCCACCGTTTCAGAAGCGCTCCGGCACGTGGCTGTGCGTCTGAAACGTGAGCCTGGACTTGACGTACTCGTCAAGGTCGGCACTGCCGAACTCATCGAAGGTGTTCCCGATTGCTACCTTCTGGGGCCTAACGAGCAGTTGACCACATGGCGGAACAGAGGTACCGGCGACGGGGTGCTGCTCTTCGAGTGGGCTGACCCGCCGGACGCACAAGGCCTTGCGTCGATGAATGCCCTGACGGATGGCACCATCCTCGGCGGTCCACAAGACGCCAGTAGCCATCAGATATTCGACAGGTTCATGGCAGAGGCCTGGCAGGAAGCCGGCGGATCGGGCGCGCTCCCGGCGGTAATGGCCGAGACGTTGTCTTCCATCTGGCGAGCGATCCCAAGTGACGAGTCGCGGTCGCTGCGTCGCTGGGCTGACTTCCTTGTCGACACCGCTCGCGCTGTGGCTGACCTGCAAGTCCGGACGGCGGATCGAGTGGAAGCCGCAATCTCCGCGATGCTGCCAGCGCTTGATCTATTCCCGGACCGTGACCTCTTCGTTAAGCCCGCAGCTCTGGAAGCACGGGTCAAGAAGAACGTTTGGGTGAGCGCCTTCAAGCAGCCAAACGGCAAGGAGATCACCGACGACGATTTGCTCGATCGTATTGGTGCGATTGAGTTGAGCGAAGAATCCTTGGCCCATGTGGGGGTGGACTCGAAGACCGCCAAGGAGCGAATGCGCGGATTAGTGTTGAGTCGTGGCGGACGCGACAGGGAAACACGTCGCCACCTCCGCAGCGAGCAGGACCTCATCCTGTGGTTGGAAATGTTCGAGCACAAGTCAAAGAGGCTCGGACTCGGCCAACAGCTCCGCCAGGAACTCGAGAAGAACGCCCCGAGTCGCGTCGACGAGTTTGACGCGATGATGGTCGAAGGCTCCCTCGACAGCGGCGACCAGGAGGCCGCGCAACGGTTTCTCGATGAAGCACCCGCGAACGGCCTTGACGCACTCGCTGACTTGGTGAACAAGCGAGCTCGCCGGAAGGTCGAGAAACTCGCGTATCCAGATTCACAGTTTGTTCAGGATCCGCTGCGGGCTCTGCTCCGCGAACTCACGTACTTCTCGGACGAGAACGAGGGCACGGTCGTCGTCGGCTTAGAGGGAGATCGGGAGTCTGGGCGGTGGAGCCGTTGGCTGTTCGCTTTCCTTTACTCCCGAACCTTGCAGGACATCCAGCTCTCCACGGGGCTGCGACTGTCGCTTGAGGTCCGGGACTGCCTGCTGGACGTGACGAGGCCCGAACTGCACGAAACGGATCAGAACGAGCCGGCCGATCTCTTCGACGCGACGAGGGAGTGGGCGCCGCTCCGGATCGTCGTCGAAATGGAGGGAGGTGCCCAGCGCCGATTTCGGTGGGACCCGCTCGGGATCCCCGGGCAGATCGCGTTCGCCGCCCTCATCCTTGGATACCGAACGATCCCTGGCCAAGTCTTTGACCTGACTTTCGATTCCTTTCTCGATAATTTCAACGACCCGCAGCATTGGGACGTCGACGCTCCGATCCCGAGGAGCCACTACGCCAGCGAAATGGAAAAGCTCAAGAGGGAGCATTTCCTTCGTCTTACCGATGGGCTCGACTCGGAAAGGCTTGACGACTATGTAAGCGACTGGGAGGGCATCATACGAGAGGCCCGAAGCGTTCTTGTACCGCAGAACGCTCCCGATCGGGACCTTGATGCCGTTGTACTGAGCGATGTCGTAGGGCTCGCCGACCGTCGCCTGATGATGCTGGGTACGCATCCGCTGAAACTGCGCTGGTTCGCTCGCAACTACGAGCACGTCGCCACGAGCCTTAAGACCGCGCTGAACGAAGAGGGGGGTCTGCGCCTCAACCGGGAGAACGAGGACCTCTACTTCGATGCTCTGGACCGGGTGTCGTCCCACGGAACGCCGGCGGCCGTGGTCGGTCCAGGTGGAACCATCGCAATCCCGATGCGGGAGTCGGCTGGGCATGAGGAGTATGCCCCCGTCAGGCACGCCGGAAACGAATCGAAAGAGTGGCTTTCAAGCGTCGACGACGCGGCGATCGACGAGATGGTTCGAGTCATCACCGACTATCTGGCGACCTATCCGCACAAACTCGACGGTCTGCGGGTCTTGCTGCTGAACCGCAACGGCGATCCGGCGCTTCCCCTGCGGGTTGCGAAGCAAGTTCGCTCCAAGCAGCCCGGACTGAAGCTGGACTTGGTCGTCCTCGCGCCTCAGGCCACCCACCACGAGATCATCCTCGGCTTCGATCTGCAGTTCTCAGGTGCCGAGATGTCCGGGGATAGATTCCTTCCGGATCTTCAACTCATCTTGCAGGCTTGGGAACCTGAGCAAAGCGCCGACTTGGCGGGTCTACAGGACTCTATCGACATCGCACTCGCGCCAGCACTATTCGGTACGCAGACGAGCGTCAAGGAGAGTACGAAAAAGGCGTCGCTCTCCGGTTACTTCGACCCATGGAAGCATGCGGCGGCCCATAACCTCGCTCAGACGCGCGAGAACGTCGTTCGGGCGCTGTTGCCGGAGATTGCAGACGAGACGCTTGAGTCGTGGTCCACCCTCTGCGTGCGCTATGACCGACGATCTCCGGTCTCGTACGAGGGAGTCGACGGTATCGATTACTTCGAGATGCAGGTTCAGTTCGACCAGCACCAAGAACTGTTCACCGATTTGCATCGCGTAGCGCATTGGGTCGTCACCCTCGACAGCTTCATCGGCCGAGAGCAGATCGATTCGCTGCACAATCGCCCGGACGTAATCCTTGTGAAGCCTTCCGTTGGGAAAAACGAGTCGTACACGCTAATCGTCAGCTCACAAACGGGCCGTAAGTTGGTTGTCCAACGGCTTCGTCGGCGTCTCGAGAGCATCAATGTCGTCAGTCCGCCCGAGTCCGAGGACACAGCGAGGCGAATCTATGAGGTTGGGCGGAACGTGGTGCCTGGGGCTGTTCTCCGCTCCCTCGGTATCGGGACAACGGTCAATGAGATTGTTGGTCTCGTCACCACGCGGTTCGTGATCAGCCAGCAGTTCCCGGTTTCGGCGGAGGCTACGAGCCTCGTTTCGTGGATCAGCTTCGACGAGCACCATCGCTGGTTTGGCCGCGGGCACAAGACGCGTGCCGATCTGGGACGGTTCGTCCTTACGGTGCAAGACGATGACTCGGTTCGCCTCGACGTTCTGGTCGTTGAATCGAAGTTCCGGCAGAGCTTCGAACTCGGGACTGCGCAAGAGCAGCTCAACCGAACGACCGACCTATGCATGGATGCCTACCGATCTGACGGTGAGGCGCGTCATGACCGCCCGTTCTGGCTCGATGAACTTGCAGCAGCAATCGCGCAGACGAGCGGGGATCGTGTCGGTGCATCCGAGTTGCCAGCGCGCATGGTTGTCGGTAGCGACCCACAGGTTGAAGCGAAGGTCCTAGACGCGCTGCGATCCGGTGAGGTCCAGCTTGGGTACGTCCGGGGTGTCGCTGTCGCGATCGCGGCGGATGACGACCACACAGCCCGGCGTGGCGGGGCGCTTGGCCCTCATGACGTGGTGCGGGTGAACCGCCGCGAGCTTGAGAGGCTCATCGGAGCTCTGCGGGCGAAGCAGTCACCTTCTGAGGCGGAACCGATTATCGCGCCGGAAATAGTCTCGGGTCGCGCAGGGCGGCACCCTGCCACGCCAGCCGAAAATCCCGCCGCTGAGGAGTCGACCGCTGTACTGCCCGACTATGACAGCGAGGCGACAGAGTCGACGGGGCTCACCGGCGTGGAAACGGGCCGCGAGCCGGCAATCGCGCCAAGAGTGGTCGCGGCGGAAGGCATCGGCGAGAACGAACTCCGGAACAGGTACAACAAGGTCGTCGACGTCTTCGCGCGACACAGGGTCGGTGTCACTGCACCAGAGATAGGAAAGTGGCAAGAGGGCCCAGGGTTCTACGTCCTGAGATTTATCCCCCAACCTGGAGTAACGGTCGACAAGTTGACCAACAGGCGCGACGAGATTTTCCTTGCGCTGGCACTTCCGTCGGGCTTCAGCATCCGAACCCGGAGCGACCGGGGGGCCGTGCTGTTCGAGATACCCAAGATTGACGAAGAGAAGTACGGGGTGGACGCCGCTCGGCTCTGGGAGCAGTGCCCGATCGACGCGGAAAGCCTTGTCACCCCGCTGGGTGCCGACATTGAGGGAAACCCCGTCAGTATCGATCTGTCGTCTGCCGACTCGCCTCACCTCCTCGTAGCCGGCACGACCGGTTCGGGTAAGTCAGTAGCGCTCGAGACGATCCTCAAGGGCCTAACCCGATACGACCCTGGGATGTTGCGTCTCAGACTCGTGGACCCCAAGGGCACCGAACTGGTCGACTTCGAAGACGACCCGCACCTTGACGGTGTGATCGGCATGGACGCCGCCGACGCTATCGAGATGCTTGAGGATGCCGTTGGGGAGATGGCAGAGCGATACCAGGACATGAAGGCGGTTCGCGCCCGCAAGCTCGCGGAATATAACGCGGCCGTCGAGCCTCAAGACCGAAAGCCTTGGATCGTAATCGTCCTAGACGAGTACGCCGACCTCACGAGCGACCCCGAGGAGAAGAAGCAGATCGAAGCGCTACTGAAGCGCTTGACGCAGAAGGCAAGAGCCGCAGGAATCCACGTCATTACGGCCACGCAGCGACCGAGCGCGGACGTGATTTCGACAACGATCCGATCGAACTTTCCTGCCCAGCTCGCACTACGAGTCAAGTCTGCTACGGAGAGTCGCATCATTATCGATGAGACAGGTGCAGAAGCGCTAGCGGGGCAAGGCGACGCATTCCTGCACACCGCCAAGGGAACGGTCAGGGTGCAGGTCGCCTACGAGGGAAGCTGAACCTGGGGCGATCAAACTCCGCGCCTGTGCTGCGATGGTGCGGCAGAACGAGGCTGCCGGGGCTGGCCAGTATCTCGCTGTGCCTCTACAACCTGACGACGTTGTACTTCGACCTGAGTTTGGCCACCGTGTCGCTTCCCGGCGAAGTGCAGCGCGCTGACCTGGGGTGATGCGCTGGTGTTAGTGCGTTTTCACGCACTAAGGGGTCCTCTACTCTCGCCGTGTGGCCTGAGTTGGCTCACGGGTGGACGCACCGTCATCGGCCGGTCGATCACCCGCCGGACCGTCTCCTCGGCGTTGTTCTGCACGTGCCGCATGTACGCCGAGATCATTCGGCACGCTCGACCGCGAAGAGCCACATTAGGGACGGAGACGCTAAGTTGCCTCAGTGGGCGAGAACCAGCACTCAGGGGGCGAAGTGGGCGATCAACGCGAGTGGTCATCTGAGCCGGACCCGGCGTTCGAAAGTGCGGCCGAGTCCTGGCGATGGGCGGAGGAGAAAGCGGAGGGCCACGTCTATTGGGTGAAGTCCGGTACGTGCCCAACATGCGGACACACCACCAGCAAACGCCTCTCCGGCGGCGTGTCGTACTTCCGCTCACGAAAGGCACTGCCCTGGCGGCGGAAGCGGGCGTCGTCCCGGAAAGTGCTAATCGCATGCGATTGTCGCATGTCGCACCCTGGGCGTCCGGAAGGCGAGGGCCATGCCGGATGTGGCCAGGCAGCCTGGATTGCGAGACCGACATGACCGTCACCGCGTCAACCCGGACCCACGTCACGAGTGAGGATCTGCGTTGGGAGCGAGAGGCGGAAGACCTCCGGCACGGTGCCGTACTTCGTGTCCACTCCACGGCGTCCAAATGGCTTGCCGCTAGTGCATCGATAACCGGCGTGGCTTCGGTCACCGGCCTCCTCAGCCCCGGCGCGCTCGCCGCGCTGGAGGAGACGACGCGTGACTGCGTTGTAGCATTGCTCGGCCTGGGTTTGCTCATGGCGTTCGCTGGTCTAGTGCTCGCAAGCTTGGCCAGCCAGGGCACGCCCCGCTCGATGGAAATTCTCGATGGCGTCGCATTGAGGAACCACGTTCAGCGGCGCTCAAGCGTTGCCGCCAAGCAACTGCGCGTGTCGCGATTTGTGGTCGTTGCCTCCACGGTGATCCTAGCCGCGGCCGGACTCATCGTCGCAATTACGCCGCCACAGCCCCCTAAACAGCTGTACCTGCTTGTGACGGACTCCGGGCGCGTTGCATGCGGTGAACTTAGCGACCTAGGTGCTGCTGGGAAGGGCACGGTTAACGTTCGCTCCCTCGCCCCCGTACCAGCCTGCTGACGCAGTGCTAGGCGCGGAGGCCTTTAGTCAAGGGCCGGCAGTCAACCGAAGATCGATACCGACTCGCCGCGAGCTCGCACGCGGGCGCGCCACAGGTGTGCAAGGATGCGAACGTCAGGCTTGAGGAGGAGCGCACCATGCCCGTACTAGCAGCGGCTAGAGCGGTTCCCCGGATCCAGTCCCGGCACACCCATCGATCGGACGTGCTCAGAGATGCATCGCGACTAACCGAAATCAGCAGAATCGCAGATGACGCGCAACTCGCTCTCGTTGCGGTCCAGCACGGTCGGCCGACGCCGAATGATAAGGCGGCGCTCAATCGTGTCCTCGAATTGCTCAAAGCGCTCAACACCTACGAGGCCGCCGCGCCCGAGTCGAGCGTTGCGTCGCGCATGCGAACAGCCGCGCCATGGCTTTTGGTCGAAGAAGTGGCGTCGGAAACTCATCGCCAACGGCAGTTGCTGCCAACACTCTTGCAGGAAGCCTTGACCGGAAGCGTGTCCGACGACCCAGAGAATTCCCTCTCGACCTTCCTGGAGCACCTCGCTGACGCAGCATTGCGGTTGGCGACTGAGAAAATGCGATCCTGACACTAAGTGTTCCCAATAGCACTGGACCACATCCGAATCATCGTGCAGTCGCGCGCCGATGAACTTGACGGAATGCTGGATTCCACGAGAGCCAAACAAGACAGTGCGCACGTACGGCTGTTCAAGCGCCAAGCGGCAATAATCAGGTCGCGCCTTAATGGCATCCCCACGGTTCCGCAAGAAACACACGGGATGAAGGTTGCTTTCCGCGAACTTCACCGCCTCTTGAACGAGTTGGACACACTTCATGAGACGTTCAGTACTTACCGGGAAGATCTGAACTCGGCACATCCGGTTGGCCTTCTCTACTTAGCCCGATCAGTTGTGCACGACCTCGCTGAAGCGCCGTTGGATGTCCGCACCGAGATTTTGATACACACTGACGCTGCCCGAAATTACTCCGTACAGAATCTTGCAGAATTGTTTGCGGACGGCTTCGAAGTTCCGTTAATAAGCCCAGCGGGTACTGACCGGCTCGTTGACGGGGAGATGCCAATTGTTCTCGGCGTCCCCGCCTTCGACCCCTATAATGCTTTCCTAGCACCAATCCTGGCCCACGAGGTCGCGCACTTAGCAACCGATATTAGTCTATTGGCCCTATTGGAAGAACAACTCGGGCAGGTCCCGTCGACGGCGCTACTCTCGGACGAAGTCGACAGTCGGGGAGTTCGCTCAGCGAATGCCCGTCTCTGGCGGTGGCTCGAGGAGATCCTATGCGACAGTCTTGCGGCATGGGCGACCGGACCGTCGTGGCTATTCGCCCTCGCTGCATTCCTTCCTGTCCCCAGCTCTGCCGCTGACGAGCATCATCCGTCGGCAAACGTACGCACGGCCTGGGCCTGGCGAGCGCTTAAGCGTTGGGGCTGGGAGGACTTCATGCGGGCGAAGTTTCCCGAGTTTGTTGAGTTTGTATCGGGAATTGCCCTTGAGGATGCTCCCGATGACGATAGCCCATTGAATGACCGTCTCTGGAAGTCCTTCGACGCCGTGATGAAGGTCGTCGAGAGCAGCGAAGCGCCTCGCCTGGATCCAACCGAATACGAAGCAACCGAAAAGCAGCACGGGTTGCAGGTGTCGTTCGAGCGTTCGTACATGCCGCCGGGGTTGGCGGCCGATCCGCCTGGTGCCTGGACGCTACTGCTCGCGGCATGGGTTGCGTGCGCGGAGAATTCAGGAATTGAGTACGTCGCAAGGACTGTGGCGAATCAACCATACAATCAATTTTTGATAAAGTCCTTCGAGCTGTCTGGCATTGCGCGAATATGGCGGACATTACCATGACTATCCTAACAAGTGCTATGATTAAGAGCGCGCTTTCGGCCGAGACAATAGAAGACCGCTTAATCGTGACTCCGCTACTCGAGCCTGACACGCAGATCGGACCTTCGAGCGTAGATCTTCGTTTAGGCACGGAGATCGTTGAGATGGATCGATACAACCGCTCAGCAAGCGACCCGAGGGCGGAGGATCCGCTGACACCGGTTCAGCGACGTGTAGTTGTGCCGCTCGGTCAGCGGATCGCCCTCCATCCCGGTCAGTTCCTGCTGGCTAGCACGCTCGAGTTTGTCCGTCTCCCGGCTTTCCTCGTGGGCCAGGTCCACGGAAGGTCGTCCTGGGGTCGTCTTGGGGTCCAGGTGGCAACCGCGGCCGCTGTACAAGCAGGTTACGCTGGCATGATCACCTTGCAGCTCACCAACGTCGCGACAGTTCCGGTGCATCTATACCCTGGGATGCGGCTCGCACAATTGTTCCTTTGGTGGGCAAATGAGCCTGCACCTACACCGTACGAGTCCGGCCGGGCGAAGTACCGATACCCCCTCGGTCCGCAAGAAAGCCAGATCCCTGCTGAGCGGGGAGAACTCGCGAAGTTCGAGGAATTGGGACGCCGTCTTGGTTCGGCACAGCGGCGAAACGTCGGAGCGCCCGACAAAGAACCGGACGGGTTGCTCGACGAGCAGGGCGCTCCACTATAAGGACGGCTTTCGCAAATATGGCATCACCACCGGGTGTGGCATCGCCTCGAAACGGCCTCGCGAGTTTTCAAACTTCAACGATTCGTCCGAAGCATGTGGCGAGTCCTATCTTCCGATGATTAGCGCTGGCCACTCCCCAAGGCGCGCGCTGCCACGCACGATTGCCACCCCAACGCATCTGCGTCAGCAAGCGACGAAGTGAATGAACCCCTTCGCAAGCCGTAATCGCTGCCCTCCTTCCACTTACACTTCTGGCGCATAACCTCCTCCGCCAGGCGTCTCAACCAAGAGCACGTCCCCGGCCCAGACCTCGGCCACGTCGCTCCCACCTAGCTGAACCACGCCGCCGTCGGCCCGCTCGGTCGAGTTCCGCCCAAGCGCACCGGGTTGGCCACCGGCCATGCCGTACGGCGGCACCCGCCGGTGGTTGGTCAGCAGGCTGACGGTCATCGGCTCGCGGAAGCGGATCCGCCGCACCCCGCCGTCGCCGCCGCGCCACCGGCCCGCTCCCCCGCTGCCGCGGCGGATCGCGTGGGACTCGAGCAGCACGGGCAGGCGCCACTCCAGCACCTCGGGGTCGGTCAGCCGGGAGTTCGTCATGTGCGTCTGCACCACGTCGGTCCCGTCGAACCCCGGCCCGGCGCCCGACCCCGACGCCACCGTCTCGTAGTACTGGTGCCGTTCGTTGCCGAACGTCACGTTGTTCATCGTCCCGGACCCCTCGGCCATCACCCCGAGCGCCGCGTACAGCGCCCCGGTGACCGCCTGGGAGGTCTCGACGTTCCCGCCGACCACCGCCGCCGGGTACTCCGGCGCCAGAATGGACGGCTCCGGCAGCACGATCCGCAGCGGCCGCAGGCACCCGTCGTTGAGCGGGATGTCCGCGTCCACGAGAGTGCGGAACACGTACAGCACCGCCGCCGTCGTTACCGCGGAGGGGGCGTTGAGGTTTGTGCCCAGCTGGCCGGAGGTGCCGGTGAAGTCGATCGTCGCCGACCGCGCCTCCCGGTCCACCGCCATCCGCACCCGGATGTGCGCGCCGGCGTCGGTCTCGTAGTCGTACGCGCCGTCGTCGAGCAGGTCGATCACCCGCCGGACCGCCTCCTCGGCGTTGTCCTGCACGTGCCGCATGTACGCCTGCACCACGTCGAGCCCGAAGTGGTCGATCATCGCCCGCACCTCGTGCACGCCCTTGGCGTTGGCGGCCACCTGGGCGCGCAGGTCGGCGAGGTTGGTGGCGGGGTCGCGCGACGGGTACGGCCCACCGGTCAGCAGCGCCTCGGTCTCCGCCTCGCGGAACCGCCCACCGTCGACGAGGAGCCAGTTGTCGAACAGCACGCCCTCCTCCTCGAGCGTGGTGGAGAACGCCGGCATGGAGCCGGGCGTGAGCCCGCCGATCTCGGCGTGGTGCCCGCGGGAGGCGACGAAGAAGAGCACCCGGGCGCCGTCGTCGTCGAAGACCGGCGTGACCACGGTGACGTCGGGCAGGTGGGTGCCGCCGTGGTACGGGTCGTTCACCGCGTACACCTGCCCGGGGCGGATCTCCTCCCCGCGGCGGCGGATGACCTCCTGCACCGTCGCGCCCATCGAGCCCAGGTGCACCGGCATGTGCGGAGCGTTGGCGATGAGGTGCCCGCCGACGTCGAACAGGGCGCAGGAGAAGTTCAGCCGCTCCTTGATGTTGACCGACTGCGCGGTCGACTCCAGCCGGGCGCCCATCTGCTCGGCGACCGACATGAACAGGTTGTTGAAGATCTCCAGCAGCACCGGGTCCGCCGCGGTGGTCGCCGAGGGCCGCTCCCGCTCCCCCGTGCGGTCCAGCCGCAGGGCGCCGTCGGGCAGGACGACGGCGGACCAGCGGTCCTCGACCACCGTCGTGGCGTTGGCCTCGGCCACGATCACCGGGCCGTTCACCGCGGTCCCGGCGGGCAGGTGCTCCCGACGGCGCAGCGGGACCTTCCGGGCCCGCCCGCCGAGGTGGACGGTCACCTCGGCTCCGCCGTCGTCCCCCTCCTCGGCCGCGACGGCCACGGCCGGGCGCGGCGCGCGGGCGACCACCTCGACGGAGACCGCCTCGACGACGAGCGGGCGGTCCATGAGGAAGGAGTAGGTGCGCAGGTACGCGCCCTCGAACTCCCCGCGCATCGCGGCCGGGTCGGCGAGGAGCACCTGGACGGCGGTGTCGGTGCGCTCGTAGCGCAGGTGCGCGCGGCGCACCACGTCGATGTCCGTGCCGCGGGAGGCGGCGCCGTCGTCCAGCTCGGTGCGGGCGGCGGCCTCGAGCTCGGCAGCGACGGCCTCGAGGCGGGGCACGACGGCGTCGTCGAGCTCGGCCTCGACGGACTGCTCGCGCATGGCGGTGACGTCGGCCAGGCCCATGCCCAGCGCCGAGAGCACGCCGGCGAGGGGCGGGACGAGGACGGTGCGGACGCCGAGGGCGTCGGCGACGGCGCAGGCGTGCTGACCGCCGGCGCCGCCGAAGGTGGTCAGGGCGTAGGTGGTGACGTCGTGCCCCTTGGCGACGGAGATCTTCTTGACCGCGTTCGCCATGTTGGCGACGGCGACCGCGAGGAAGCCCTCGGCCACCTCCTCGGGTGTGCGGTCGTCGCCGGTCAGCTCGCGCATACGAGCGGCGAGCTCGGCGAAGCGGTCCCGGACGACGTCGGCGTCGAGCGGCTCGTCGCCGTTGGGCCCGAAGACGGCCGGGAAGTGCGCGGGCTGGATGCGGCCGAGCATGACGTTGGCGTCGGTGACGGTCAGCGGTCCGCCGCGGCGGTAGCAGGCGGGGCCGGGGTCGGCGCCGGCGGAGTCGGGGCCGACGACGTAGCGGTCGCCGTCGACGTGCAGGACCGACCCGCCGCCCGCCGCGACGGTGTGGATGGCGAGCATCGGGGCGCGCAGCCGCACGCCGGCGATCTCGGTGTGGAAGACGCGCTCGAGCTCGCCGGCGTGGTGGGAGACGTCGGTGGAGGTGCCGCCCATGTCGAACCCGATGACGTGGTCGAGGCCGGCGGCCGCGGACATCTCCGCCATGCCGACGATGCCGCCGGCGGGGCCGGAGAGGATCGCGTCCTTGCCGCGGAAGTGGCGGGCCTCGGTCAGGCCGCCGTTGGACTGCATGAACAGCAGCCGCACGCCGGGTAGCTCGGCGGCCACCTGGTCCACGTAGCGGCGCAGGATCGGGCTGAGGTAGGCGTCCACCACGGTGGTGTCGCCGCGCGGGACCACCTTCATCAGCGGGCTGACCTCGGCGGAGAGGGAGACCTGGCCGAAGCCGAGCCGGCGGGCGAGCTCGCCGACGGCCCGCTCGTGCGCCGGGTAGAGGTGGCTGTGCAGGCAGACGACGGCGACGGCGTCGATGCCGTCATCCTTGGCGCGGCGGAGCGCGGGCTCGAGCGCGGCGAGGTCGGGCTCGGTGAGCACCTCGCCCTGGGCGGTGACGCGCTCATCGACCTCGACGACCCGCGCGTAGAGCATCTCGGGCAGGACGATGTGCCGGTCGAAGATGCGCGGGCGCTCCTGGTAGCCGATGCGCAGGGCGTCCGCGAAGCCCCTGGTGATGACGAGGAGAGTGGGCTCGCCCGTGCGCTCGAGGAGGGCGTTGGTGGCGACGGTGGTGCCCATGCGGACGACGTCGATCCGCCCGGTGGGGACCGGTGCGCCGGGCGCGACGCCGAGGAGGTGGCGGATGCACGGCGGCGTCGCGGTAGCGGGCCGGGTCCTCGGAGAGCAGCTTGTGGGTGACCAGGGTGCCGTCCGGGCGGCGCGCGACGACGTCCGTGAACGTGCCGCCACGGTCGATCCAGAACTGCCAGCCGGTCATGGTGTGGACCCTAGCCAGTCGGGCGGGATTGCCCTCGAGAGCTGGGCCGATAGTCCCTGGCGGAGCCCTCCGTCGCGCGAAAGGATGGTGACGAAACACCCCAAAGCGGCGCATATGGGGTCCCGCACAGGCAGCCGGCCCGGGGGACGGCGCCCGCCCCTCCTCCCGCGGGCAACTTCGCCGCAGAGAGATGCCGAGATGGCAACCGTGAGTGCCTTCACGGAGAAGAACCTGAACGCCCAGGGTTTTGACTACCTCGACCAGGAGGCCAAGGCCCGCTACGCGTTGCCGCTGCGGTTCACGCCAGCGGTGTGCATCATCCTGCTCTCGATCGGGCTGGCCCTGCAGTCTCCCGTCTGGCTGGCGCTGCTGGTGCCGATCGGTCTCAGCGGTGCCCTGCTCCCCAGGGGCATGGTCATCGACGTCCTCTACAACGTCGGCGTCCGTCACCTGTTCGGCGCCCCGAAGCTGCCGCCCACGCCGGCGCCCAGGCGGTTCTCCTACCTCATCTCCACCACGCTGACGGCGGGTGCGGCCCTGTCCTTCCAGTTCGGGCTGCCCGTGCTGGGGTTCGTTCTTGGCGGGGCAGTCATCGTCGGCGCGACGATCCTGGCCACGACGCTCTGGTGCCTCGGGTCGTGGATCTACTGGAAGATCTTCGGCGGCGGCGGGGCGCCTTCGGCCCGGTCGCGCAGGTTGAGCAGCATCTTGCGCATCATCCAGATGTCGCCGAACTCCAGCAGCACGGAGAAGGCGATGGCCGGGGAGAACCACCGGTAGCGGGACCGCACCCGGGTGATCAGCCGGGTCGAGCCGTCCGGCCGGGGGTCGAGCTGCCACGTCCACGTGGTGTCCCCCGGCGTGCCCCAGATCATGGACGACGGCGGATCCATCGCGTGGACCCGCATGCCGTGCCTCCCGTCCGGGCTCATCGGGACGACGTCGCCCACGGCGAGGTGCTGCAGCTCGGGGACGATGCGCCGGGCGCTGGGGCGGCCGAGGTTGTCGAGGAGGTCGTAGCTGTACCAGCCGGCGCGGGTCACCCCGGCCTGGACCAGCCACGGCCAGATCCGCTCCGGCGGTGCGGCCACGGTGACCGCCCGCGTGGCGTTGAAGGTCGGCGCCGGGACGAGCTCGTCGCCGGGCAGGGCCCGGGCGACCTCGTCCGGGGTCGCGCCCCAGGTGAGCTGCCAGGGCCGGAGGTACCGGGCGTAGAGGACCGCCGCCCCGACGGCGGCAGCAACGAGGGTCGGGCGCGTGCGTGGCCTCACGACGCCAGCCTTCGGGCGCGACGGGCACGGGGCAAGGACCGAAGGTCCCCGGCGTCCGTCCTCAGACGCTGGGGTCGCCGGGCTGAGCGGTTGCCGCGGTCAGCGAACCTCCGGGGCGAGGACGATGTCGAAGCGGGTGCGGGCCCAGGTCTGGTCGCCGAGGTCGCGTCCGTCCGGGGTGGGGGTGCCGGGTGCCTGGTCCTCGAAGCGCTTGATGAGGGAGTCCTTGACGCCAAAGACGGAGTCGCCGATCTTGAGCTGGGGGTCACCCTCGAGGAAGATGTGGGTCACCAGGGTGCGGTAGCCGGGGGCGGTGACCATGAAGTGCAGGTGCGCCGCGCGCACCGGCGAGCGGCCGACCGACTCGAGCATCTTGCCCACCGGGCCGTCGTGGGGGATGGGGTACGGGGTCGGGGTCAGGCCCCAGAAGGCGTACCGGCCGTTCTCGTCCGAGGGGAGCCACGCCCGGCCGGCGACGCGGCCGTCGTCGTACTGGACGTCGTAGAAGCCGTCCTCGTCGGCCTCCCACACCTCGATCCGGGCGTTGGGGACCACGTTGCCCTCCGTGTCCGTCACGGTGCCCTCGACCCAGCACGGCGTGCCGTGCGCGCCGCCCGCGATGTCACCGCCGCGGGGGATCTCCGGGGCGTCGTCGACGAAGAACGGCCCGAAGACGGTGGCCTCGGTGGCGTTCTTGTATGCCTCGTTGTTCACCGCGATGGTCTGCATCGACGCCCCGAGCACGTCCGAGAGCAGGATGAACTCCTGGCGGCGCTCGTCGGTGATGTGCCCGGCGTCGGTGAGGAACGCGATGGCGGTGTTCCACTCCTCCTCGGTCAGGCGCACGTCGCGGACGAAGGCGTGCAGGTGACGCGTCAGGGACTGCATCAGCTGGCGCAGCCGCGGGCTCTCACACCCGTCGAAGCTGGCGACGACACGGTCGGTCAGCTCCTGCTCGCGTGCGGCCTGCTCCACGCTCGCGTTCGTCGCAGTGGCTGGGATGGCGGTCTCGGTCATGGTGGTGCTCCCGTCTGGTAGGTGCCGGCTCAGCGGACGAGCTGGAGGCCGGCGCTCGGCGTGACGCCCTCGAGGGCTTCACGGAGCAAGGTGGTGAGGTTCTCGCGGGTCACGGGCGTGGGGTTCGAGGGCGGGGCCGCCTCGAGCACGCGGCTCGCCGCCTCGGGGAGGTCGCGCTCCGTCAGGCCGTGGTCAGCCAGGCGCCGCGGGGCGTCCAGCCTCTCGTAGAGCCGGTTGAGCGTCTCGACCGCTGCCGCAGCGGGGTCCTGGCCCTTGGCGGCTGGGCCCCCCAGCGCAGCCGCGAGGCGGCCGGCCAGCTCCGGGACGGCGGGCGCGTTCAGCGCCACGACGTAACGCAGCACGATCGCGTGCGTCTCGGCGTGCGGCAGGTCGAAGGTGCCGCCCAGCACGTGGCAGATCTTGTGGTGCAGGCCCGACCCGGCGGAGGCGAACGCCACCGCCGAGAGGTAGCAGCCGTACAGCGCCCGCTCCCGCGCCTCCAGGTCCGCCGGGTCCGACACGACCCCCGGCAGGGCGAGCGCCAGGGCCCGGGCACCCTCCAGGGCGAGCGCCTGGTTGATCGGGTCCGCCCGCGGCGCCCACAGCGAGTCCACGCAGTGCGCCAGGCCGTTGAGCCCCGACGCCACCGACATCCCCACCGGCAGCGACGTCGTCAGGGTCGCGTCGTAGACCACCGTGGCCGGCAGGACCCGGTCGTCCACGCCGGTGGTCTTGGTCCGGTCCTGCGTGAGCCCCCACACGTTCGTCGCCTCCGAGCCCGCGTATGTCGTCGGGACGGCGACGATCGGGATGCCCGTCGTCAGGGCGACCGCCTTCGCCAGGCCGACGGTCGACCCGCCGCCCACGCTGACGAGCAGGTCCACGCCGTGCTCGGCCGCCACCGCACGAGCCGTCTCGGCCTTCTCCACCGGCACGTGCTGCACGACGTCGTCGAACCACACCGCGACATCGATGCGCGCGCACACCCGCTCGGCGATCTCACGCTCCCGCGGCGAGGCAACCACCATCGCGCGGGCCGCGCCGCGGCGCGCGACCTCGACGGCGACGTGCTCCGCGGCTCGGCCCGCACCGAAGACCACCCGCTGGCCCAGCGTGACATGCTCGAACACATCAAGCACTATTGTCGTTCCTTTCGTCTTACCGCGAGCAATTCAACCATTGAGTGCTTAACGGCTCGGGCATGTCAGTTGCGCATTACCCGTGCGCACCGAAGCATGAATTAGCACCTCACAGAGGGGTCGCTAGCCCGGCTGTCAGCGAAGGCCGATTCACCGTCTCCATAGCTGCACCCGTCTCGTCGGGGCGGTGGCCGCGCTTAGCCTTCTGGACGAGGTCGTAGACGTGGGCGCGCAGGCGGGCGAACTCGGGGTCGTTGCGGGTGGTGAGCTGGTCGCGCTCGTCGGGGAGGTTGACGGTGACGTCCTCCATGATCACGGTGGGCCGGCCGGACAGGACGAGGACGCGTTGGCCGAGGTAGATGGACTCGTCGATGTCGTGGGTGACGAAGAGCAGGGTCAGGCCGAGGCGGTGCCACAGGTCGCGGACGAGGTCCTCGAGGTCGGCGCGGGTCTGGGCGTCGACGGCGGCGAAGGGCTCGTCCATGAGCAGGATGTGCGGCTCGTAGGCCACCGCGCGGGCGATCGCGACGCGCTGCTGCATGCCGCCGCTCAGCTGCCAGGGGTAAGACCGTGGGACGTCGGCCAGGCCAACGGCCTCCAGGGCGGCGGCGACCTTGGGGCCGCGCTGGGACTTCGGCACGCCCTTCTCCTTCAGGGGCAGCTCAACGTTCTGCGCCACGGTCAGCCAGGGGAACAGGGAGCGGGCGTACTCCTGGAACACCATGGCCATGCCCTTGGGCGGGCCCTTGACGACCTGGCCCTCCAGGGACACGGTCCCGTGGGTCGGGGCCAGCAGCCCGGACAGGCAGCGCAGCAGGGTGGTCTTGCCGGCGCCGGAGGGGCCGACGATGCAGACCATCTCCCCGGCCTTGACCGTGAAGGTGAGGTCGCGGATGGCCTCGGTGTCCCCGGCGTCGGAGTGGTAGACCTTGTTCAGCCCGGTCACGTCGAGCATGTCGGTCCCGGCGGCGGGCCGGTAGGCGCTCTCGGCGGTGGTGTTCGAGCTCATTAGTTGCCTCCTCGTTGGGACTGGCGCAGGCCGCGGTACCAGGCCAGCACGGGGCGCTCGACGGCGCGGAAGATGATCGAGAGCACGACCCCGACGAGGCCGAGCAGGATGATGCCGGTCCACATCTGCGGGATCGCGAAGGACCGCTGGAACTGCACGATGGTGAAGCCCAGGCCGTTGGTCGCGGCGAACATCTCCGAGATCACCATCAGGATGATCCCGATCGAGAGGGCCTGGCGGGCGCCGGTCATGATCTGCGGGGACGCCCCGCGCAGCACCAGGGTGTGCAGCTGGGTGCTCTTGCGCAGCCGGTAGACCTGGGAGGTGTCGCGCAGCACGTCGTCGATGCTGCGCACGCCCTCGATGGTGTTCAGCAGGATCGGCCACAGGCAGCCCGTGGCGATGACGAAGACCTTCATGGTGGTGAAGATGCCCAGGAACAGCATGAGGATCGGGATCATCACCGGCGGCGGGATGGCCCGGAAGAACTCCAGCGCGGGCTCGGTGAACGCCCGCACCGTCGGCGACAGGCCGATCGCCATGCCCAGGGCGATCCCCACCACCAGCGCGATGGCGTAGCCGATGAGCAGCCGGATCACCGAGGGCAGGACGTCGGAGGTCAGCCGGCCCTCCAGCCAGGTGGAGGGGAACGCGGCCACGATGTCCGCCAGCGGCGGGGCGAAGAAGGACTCGCTGTCCGCCGACCAGAGCCACCAACCGGCGACCAGCGCCACAGGCAAGGCCAGGATGACGATGAGGGGCCGTAGCAGGGAGTCCCGGCGGCTATCGCTCAAGTTTGCCCGCGCCTTGGGAACGGTCGTGATCGTGGTCATGCTGCGTTCTCCCGCCGGATCGAGGGGTGCCAGCGCAGGATCCTGCGTTCCAGGGCACGGGCCAGAAGGTTCACGCCGACGCCCAGCAGCCCGGTCACGATCACCAGGGCGTACATCGACGCCGTGGCACCGGAGGACTGGGCCACCGCGAGCAGCTTGCCCAGCCCCGGGGTGCCGATGATCAGCTCGCCCGTCACCGTCAGGATCAGCGCCACGGTCGCGGCCAGCCGGAAGCCGGTGACGATGTAGGGCAGGGCGGTCGGCCAGATCACCGTCCGGGCCTGCGTCAGCGCCGAGAACCGGTAGGACCGCGCGGTGTCCCGCGCGACCGGGTCGACGTCCTGGACGCCGTAGAGGACCTGGACCAGCACCTGCCAGAACGAGGCGTAGATGACCAGCAGGAGCGTGGCCTCCCGGCCCGTGCCGTACAGCAGCACCGCCAGGGGGATCAGCGCGACGGACGGGATGGGCCGCAGGAACTCGATCGTCGAGGACGTCGCCTCCCGCAGCACCCGGACCGAGCCGACCACGATGCCGACGACGATGCCGGCGACCATCGCGATCACGAGCCCGATCGCCCAGGTGGTCAGCGTGTCACCCAGCGCCGTCCAGAACTCCGGCGTCTGCAACCGCGTCACCAGGGCGGAGAACATCTCCGAGAACGGCGGCATGAACCGCCGGTCCACCACCCCCAGCCGGGGCAGCGCCTCCAGCAGCACCAGCACGCACAGCACACCCGCGAGCCCGAGCAGCGCGCTCGGCGTCCCACGGCGCAGCGGCCGAGCGACCCCCCGGGCTACAGGCGTGCGTGTCACAGTTGCGGTGCTCACGGCAGCTGGTCCCTATCACCGACTTGAGACGAACGCAAATCACCGTACGGAAATAGCATCATGAGCACCTCATCCGGAGTTCTTCCTGTCATTCTCAGCCAACTTTCGAGGAAATACGTCACTCGGCCGTCGATCGCAATGGCCAGGGCCGACAACACAGGCTTTCGCATTTTGACACCTACCCGGCCCCTTCCGACTTCTTCGCTCGCTCGGACACGGGCACGCTAGTTTGTTGGGGACCACAATCATGCTCACGCCAACCGTCACGGCATATGTGATGACACGTACGCTGGGTCGAAGCGCACAGTTTTACCTGTTCGATGCGACTCGTAAATTGCCTCTACCACCCTCAGAGACTTCATCGCTTCGACTCCTGTGACTGCCGGCTCGCGATTCTCTCTAAGAGCCGCGATGAAGTCCGACACCTGTAACACGTGGTAGGGCTTAAGCGCATCGTTTATGACGGAGGACGACACATCGGCGTTGATAGCACGTCCGAGAACAGGAGCGTGGAAAACCTGACCCGGCACGTCCCAAATCTCCAGTTGGCCGGTACCCTCTGGGTATTCCGCCAGTGCCACGGTAGCTCCGGATGATCCCGTGATCCGGATCTGCACTCCCTCGGAGGGAGTTAGCCCAGTCGTGGCGGAAATCGTGGCCATCGCGCCAGAAGTAAACGTCAATAGTGCGGTCGCAGCATCCTCGACCTCGATGTACTCGCCGTGAATGTACGTACCACATCGGCCTGTGACCTCGGCGACGGGACCCATGAACCACTGCAGCAGGTCTATATAATGGATGGCCTGCGTCATGAGAACGCCACCGCCATCTGTGTCCCATTTTCCTCGCCATGGATCTCTCGTGAAGTAGTCCGGGTCGCGGTGCAGGAGCACTGAACAGTGCGCAAGAAATGGCGTGCCTAGGACGTCCTCATCAATGATCTTCCGGACCCTCTGGCTAGCCGGCCAGAAACGACGCTGAAAGAGGACACCGAGGGTTACGCCTGCAGTCTCGCAGGCATCGACCATCCGCTGTGCGGCTGAAGTTGTGAGAGCGATGGGTTTCTCGCACAGGACGTGCACTCCTGCTTGTGCCGCGTCGACAACCGCATGCTCGTGCGTGGGGTGCGGCGTACACACGCTCAGTACATCGATGCCCGCCTCGAGCAAGGCACCGAGTGATCCAAACCAGTTCGGCACTTCGTACTTCTCAGCGAACGATGTGGCCCGGGGGTGGTCGATGTCCGCACATGCAACTACCTCAACTTCGGCGATGCGCCGGTATGCCTCCACGTGATTACCCGCGATGCCGCCACAGCCTAGGATCCCGACTCGGATGGTCACGGCGCCTCAGCCGGTTATCCCGACGACGTCAACGTGAGCCGCGCTCTCTCCGGGCAGACTTTGGCCGTCGAGCCAAGCAGCGCCATCGCGATAGAGCCGCTCCGTAGCCGCTCCAGTGAGTTCAGGCAGACCTGTCCGCACCTTCATCCCGAGCTGTTCTTGAAGGTAACCGAGGTTCCTGTAGCCGGATGGCAGCGACTCCCAACGCTCCATGTCGATTACTGGAGCCACGCCGGGCACAACCGGGACCATCCGATCCAGCTCGTAGATCGGTTGCCGCCGCCTCAGCAGCCATTCTCCGGCCTCACGGATAAAGAAGTCATAGAAGCGTCCGGTGCAGATGACATCGACGAGTACACCGTGAACCTCGGCGCGTTGGGTGATCGTCATCTTCGTCTCGCTCACCGCGCGATCGACCGCCACGTCAACAGCCGATCCACCCAGGAAGTGCAGGATCCGCACGCCGGCGTCAAAGCCTCGACGGCTCGCTTCAATGAAGTCCCTGTAGCCGCCCACGAACCAGGTGGCACTCATGGTGCCTTCGTCGTGCCAGAGGGTTGCGAACCTGTCCCAGTAACCGGCATCGCGCCAGACCGCCCATTGCTCGACCGCCTGCCGGATCTTGTATGCGTCGTTCACGATCTCGCCTCCGATTCTATTGCTGCATGCTGTTCAACCCGCCGCTGGGCGGCTGTCTTTACCCGGACCGCCATCTGCGATCCAGCTGCTACGTGCACGACCTCACCTGTGATGGCCCGCGCACCGGGTGAGGCAAGGAACGCGACGGTTTCCGCAACGTCCTCTGGGGTCACCGGCCGATTAAGCGGGCTGGCCTCCATGAATCGCTGTGCGAAGTCCTCGACCTGAGCAGGGTCACCCTTGACGTGGCTCAGTTGCGACTTGACGAATCCCGGAGCAACGGCGTTGCTCGTCACGCCGAGGTACCCGAGCTCGGACGCGAGTGCACGCGTCAGCCCGACGAGCGCCGCCTTCGAAGAGACGTAGGCAGCGTCGCTTCCACCACTCAACCAGGTCCGTGACGAGATGTTCACGATGGTGCCAGTTCTAGTTCGACGCCAAATCGGTAGAGCGGCGCGCGCGAGCAAGAACGGTCCGGTGACGTTGACCTCGAAGATTCGCCTCCAGTCGCCTGCTGAGAGGTCAGCTAGAAGCGCTCCGCTCTCGATTCCGGCATTGTTGACGAGCACATCAAGATGACCGTTATCATTGCCGATGCGGCCCATCATCTGGCTGACGGACCCCTCGTCCGTTACGTCGCACTGGTGGATTTCCCAGGAGCCGGGCAGCGTTTGTGCGATGCGCTCCAAACCCTCGGTCTCGACATCGACAAGCAGAATATGAAAGCCAGCTTCGGAGAGCCTGCGAGAGACTACAGACCCTAGTCCACCGCCCGCACCCGTGACGAGGGCGATCGCCTTCTCTGTCATCGGGACACGCTCGCTGCTCCAGAGACAGTGAGCGCCGCCTCAGAACCTCGGCCATCCGGCTCGCTGAGGAAGGCCTTGAGCACACGTGCGAGCTCTTCTGGCTGCTCCTCCGGCACCCAGTGCCCACAGTCTTCGATCACCGCACCCGTCACGTCGAGGGCGAATTCGCGCATGATCGATTCCATCTGGGAGCCCCACCGTGCGCGCCCCCCGACAGCAAGCACAGGGAGTGTTAGCTTACCCAATTCGAGGCGGCCCCGATTGTCTTCGGCATCGTCGGGAAACGCTCGGTACCAGCCGAGCATCCCGTGCTTAGTGCCAGGAGCCGCGAAATTCTGCGTGTATGTGTCAAGAAGCCCGTTCTCGAACGCGTCCAGGTTAACCGCCCGCTCACGAACGAACTCATGAACGTAAAGAGCCTCCTTGCCCTCCAGCAAAGCCTCAGGAAGATTTTCCTTCATGTGGAATGCGAAGTGCCATAGGAGGGGGTCCCTCAGGGCGTCGTCCCAGAAACTCACGCCAGGGATCGGAACGTCGATCACCGCGATGCGAGAGACCCTCTCGGGATAAAAGGCTGCCCACGAGTACGCGATCATTCCACCAATGTCGTGGCCGATCACGGCCACCTGGTCCAGGCCAAGCTGATGGCATGCCGCATCAATCTCAGCGGCGAGGCGCTTCTTGTCGTAGCCGGCCGCTGTTTTTGAAGATCCACCGCTGCCCTTGAGGTCGAACGCGATTAGTTCGTATTCATCCTGGAGCAGCGGTGAGACCTGGTCCCACTCATGGAGATCCTGGGGAAATCCGTGCAGGAGCACGACCGGGTAGCCGTGGCCCATACGCACACCATGAAGCACAACCCCGTCATCGACCTCGATCTTGAAATGCCTTCTGGACTTGCTCACTTGTTGCCTCTCCAATCAACTTGCTTGAATGACGCGAACGTACTGTCAACGGTCCGTGAATAGCCATACTCGCCTAACTCGGGACGTCCTTAGGAGGCCAGCCCACGCCCGAGAACGTCCGTCGCCGCCGCGTACAGTTGCTGGGCCACTTCGCTCTGGTCGAGCTCATTGAGGCCGTCCGACCACACTTCAACGGCATACCGCGGCGTGTGGCCCAGACGGTCGAGCCTTTCGACGAGTTGACGAGACTGCTCGCCGGGCAGCTGCCGGCGGTGACGCGCCTCCCACCTGACATCCGCCGCGGCTTGCCCCTCGGCGTCGCACAACTGCACCGAGCAGATCGAACCGATCGGAATGTTGTGAAGCTCCGACCAGGCCGCTGTTCTCTCCACGTGCCATGTGTCGAGCAGCAGCCCGACGCTGCCACTTTCCACGGATTCCAGAATGGTGAGAGCGCTTCGCAGATCGGCCACCTGGCCGAAGGGCATGAACTCCAGAGCGATCACGGAGTCCCGCTCCTGCACGAGCGTCGCCCACCGACGTAAGCCCGCCCGAATTCCGCTGCCGGTTGTCGGGGCCAGCTGCACCGCAGTGACCTGTAGGGGCCCGAACGCGTTAACTAGTTCCACCATCAGCGCGTCTTCCTCGTTCAAGTCGCCTTGGTGTGCCCAGTCCCATGGGCCCTCGATTTCCGTCAGGACCAAGCCGTTGTCTGCGAGGATCGCCTTGATCGTTTGCACGTCCGCGCCTCGGTCGCGCTCGGTCAGCCATTGGCGGAGGCTGAGGCCTATCCCGGTGAATCCCGCCGTCGCCGCTGCTCGACACCTTTCTTGGAAGTTCAATTGCGGCAAGTTCATCGCCGAGAGCGTGACATCGAACGCCACCGAGTTTTGCATTACCTCACCCCTAGCAGGACAGGACCGCGGGGCCACCGCTCCAGTAGCAGCTGCCTCAATTGGCGGCAATTAGTTCGTCGACGTCGATGGGGGCCTCGACCAGTCCGTCCTTTTGGGCGAGCTCAGCCTGCGTACGGATCGACTCGGCGTTGACGCTTTCCGGATACTGGGGAAGCAACACCTTGGCCGTCAGCTCCTCGTCCATCTCTGTAAAGTTGGAGACCTGAGCCCGCACCTCGTCGGGGTTCTCGGAGGCGAACTTAGAAGCCTCCGAGATCGCGGCGGTGAACCGCTCAACGGCGTCTGGCTGCTGCTCGACGGTCTGCTGCATCGCGAAGTAGACGCCGGCCACGTTGTTGGGGCTGGTGTCCAGGAAAGGCCAGGACAGGACTTTGTTACCCGCATCCTTGTGAAGAGACACGAAGGGTTCGACGGCGAACGCGGCGTCCACGCGCGATTCAGCCAGCGCCGGGACCATATCCGGATAGTTGAGCTCGACGAAGTTCACCTTGTCGGGGTCGCCCCCGGCGGCCCTGATGGACTGGCGGGTCGTGACATAGGCATTGCCTGCCAGGGTGTTCACCGCGACCGTCTTGCCTTCGAGTTCCTTGGCCGAGGTCAGCGTGCTCTGCCCATTCACCAGGACAGCACTGTAGTCGGGTTCCTCATTCAGCGACGCACTGCCGGCGGCGATGATTGTTACATCCATACCGCGCCCACGAGCAACAGCAAGCGACACCGGGTTGCTGAATCCAATGTCATATTGTCCGCTGACCACACTCGGGAGTAGGGCGGCGCCACCCTCAGCGATTTCGAAGGTCACGTCAAGACCGTGCTCGTCAAACATGCCGAGTTCCTCGGCCAGGTAAGCCGGCGCCACGTCGAGGCTCGTGAGAATGCCTACGGTGAGCGGAATGGTTTCCGCTGCAGAGCCCTCCGCTTCCGGCGCACTTCCGGCGGAGGAGCCGCAGGCCGCCGTGGTGGCCAGCACAGAAGCAGCGGCGATGAGAATGATCGAACGTCTACGAAGCGGCATCTTTGCCTCCTGGTAAGTCACGGAGTGGCTCTGGGGGACGAGCCGGGCAAGACGCTAGCTCGGAGAAGGACGGCATAGTTCACACCCTCCCGCTGAGCGGAAGTGACCCTTACGAGCCGCCCCCCACGGCGGGGGACAACCGGCGGCCGATCGCCGATGCGGACGTCCGAAGCGCTGGGACGAGACGTGAGTAGTTTGTCCCGGCCCGAGCGACGATGGTGAGCGCGGCCGCAAATTCTCCGGCCGAATTAAAAACCGGCACCGCAACGGAACTGACACCGATCGTGAACTCACTGTGCACTGCAGCGATCTGTTCTTCTTTCACCGTCCCTACAACCTGGCAGAGGCGCCTGTAGTTGGTGATGGTATAGGGGGTGTATTGACGCAGGGATGTCTCGCCGACTGACGCCAGGAGGTCATCACCACCGAACGCGAGCATTACCTTCCCGACGCTCGTTGCGTGTAAGGGTGCTCTCCGCCCGATGTTCGTCTCCGTACGAACGGACTTATGGCCGGAAATTACTTCGATGTAGAGAGCCTCCAGCCCATCCTCCACGGCGAGATGCACATTTTCATGCGTTGCCTCGTAGAGGTCCTGCATGTACGGCAGGGCGACTCGCTGCAGTTGGGCTCGAAATGGTATCAAAGATGCAAGCTCCCAGAGGTGAACTCCGATTCGGTAACGCCCTGCAGAAGTGCGTTCTAGCGCTTTGACATCAACGAGCTCGGCGGCAAGTCGATGTACCGTGGAAAGCGGAATTCCTGTCACGCTGGCTATTTCCGTCAGCGTCATCGTCGGCCGCGTCGATTCAAATGCGCCCAAGACAGACCACGCGCGATGGATCGTCGTTCGTCCTGGCTCTCTGGAGTTACCACTCATACGAGCACGTCCAAGTCTTCTTCTTGTCGGACACTTACACCACCCATCACCGAGTGGACGTGATGATGGACGCCAGCGGTGTCTCGCAGACTTTCCGTAACCGCCGCTAAGGGACGAAACGGCTGGGACTGCCATCACTGGCTCCTGCTCCTACGGTAGCGCCACCCGCCTCGGCGTCACCGAACACGGCGCTATGTGTGATGGGTGAACGAATCGATGACGAGCGAATCGAGCAGTGAGCGTGCGTCCGGGTCAGGGTTCGACTGGCTCCTCGGCAACCGCGCGCCCCGACCTCCTCCCGACTCCGTGGCTCTCCAATCGACGCTTCGAGGATTCTGCCGACTGTCACAGGCGTAGTGCCCCGTAGTGATCCGGGGGCGGTTAATCGAGGAGGCGCGCGGGCCTCGCGCGTGATGGTCGGGTCGGCGCGGTCTGGGGACCGTCGATGCCGATGGCGACGGTGCGCAGCAGTCGGAGGGTCCGGACGATCTTCTTGATGGACTCGCCGGGCTCGCGTGTGAGGAAGTGGGTGATGACCAGCGCGGCGAAGACGACGGTCAGGTGTGCCCCGATGGCATCTCGCTGGCGGTGGAACACCGGCCTGGCGCGCAGGTCCGACTTGGTGATGCGGAACGAGGCCTCGACCCGCCACGGGTCGTGGTACGCCGCGATGACAGCGTGGCCGGTCGTCTCCACAGGCAGATTTGTCACGTAGTCCTTCGTGCGACCAACCCCCAGCTCATCGACATCCTCGGCCCACGTGCCTCCCAAGACCTGCGGATCGGCGTCGAGCGCGGTCGATTCGTCGTCCCGACGTCGAGGTGGCCACCTCGTGCACCCTCGGCGCTCTGCTGGCGATCCTCCACCTCCCGCTCTCCACCGCCGCCCGCGAGAACATCGACCAGATCTTCCCGAGTCGACGCTCACCATGGTCGGCGTGCCAGCCGACGACGCGCTCGAAGTCGCCTCGCGCCCACTCCCGCCTCTGCCCGCCGGGGTCTGATCGTTCTCTGGGGGCGCACCCTGGGGCGGACGGCCGCGCGGCGCTCGAATCTCAGGCAGGCGTCCCCGTGAACTCGGCCTCCGGGTCGTGGCCGTAGATCCAGCCGTTGGCGACCAGCGGGTCACCGTCCGCAAGGGCGGCGTCCCGCGACTCCTGCTCCGGCCCGTCGGGCAGGTGGTTGATGTGTGCGCGGGCGTGGCTGACCTGCTGGATCCGGGTGGTCCGCGGCAGGCGGATCTCCTCATACCGGCGCAGCGCCTGCCCCGGGTCGGGCTCGGCGGCGAGGCAGGCCGCCAAGGTGGCGGCATCCTCCAGGGCCTGCGCCGCCCCCTGGGCGTAGAACGGGAACATCGGGTGCGCCGCGTCGCCGAGCAGGGTCACGCGCCCCGAGGTCCAGCGGGTGAGGGGTGCCCGATCCAGCAGCGCCCACCGTCCCGGGGTGCCCGCGGCACTGATGAGCTCCGTGAGTCGCGGGTCCCACCCCTCGAACTCGGAGAGGAACTCCTCGACCGTCGCAGTCGCGCTCCAGGACTCGTCGGTGTAGTCCCCGGCCGGCGCGAAAGCCACGAGGTTGACCAGCCGACCGGCAGAGATCGGGTAGTGCACCAGGTGATGGTCGGGCCCGATCCACAGCGTGTGCGCGTGCCGACGGGCGAAGGCGGGGGCCACGTCCGCCGGGACGAGCGCCCGGAAGGCGCAGATGCCGGAGTACTCCGGCGGCGACGGGTCCGTCACAGTGCTCCGAACCACCGAGTGGACCCCGTCGGCACCGACGACGACGTCGGCCCTGTCCACACTGCCGTCGGCGAACGTGAGGCGGACACCGTCGTCGTCCTGCTCGACGGCGACGCACCGGGCGCCGAGGCGGACGGCACCGTCCGGCACCGCGGCCCGGATCACGTCGAGGAAGTCGGCACGGTGGACCGTGTAGGTGTGCTCGCCGTAGAGGTGTTCGCACGCCTCGGTGAGATTTTCCGAGGAGATGACCTCACCGTCCTTCCACCGCCGGAACTCCCAGCCCACCTCCATCCGCACGGCCGATTCCTCGAGGAGGTCCATCACCCCCAGGCGCCGGACCAGTCTGCCTGCGTTGGGCGCGACGACCAGACCGGCTCCCACCTCCCCCAGCTCACCGGCCTGCTCGTACACCGTCGCGCCGATCCCGGCGCGGTGCAGGAAGGCAGCCGTCGCCATGCCGCCGATTCCGCCGCCCACCACGGCGACGCGCGGACCATCTGATCTCGTGCTCATCTCGCTCCTCGGCCTCCGCTCGGCCCGGTCACGGCAGGAGGGCCGCGACGTCGACCGGCTCGGTCACCAGCCCGTACTCGAGCGCGAGGTCGGCGTGCAGGTCGACCGCCGCGGCGCTGAGCTCGGTCGGGAACTCCGGCATGACGAGCTGCTCGCGGACCTCGGGAGAGATCTCGGTGTACTCGCCGAGGATGGCGCGCGCCTCGTCCGGGTTGTCCCGGGCGAACGACTGGGACTCGACCATGGCGGCGGTGAACGCCTCGACCGTGTCGGAGTTCTTCGCGGCGTAGTCGCCGGTGGTGAAGTACGCGGCGATGAGGAGCTCGGGGTCGGTCTCGGCGTAGTTGTGGCTGATCACCCGCCCGCCGTCGTTCTTGGCGATCGTGAGGAAGGGCTCCAGCACCCAGATGGCGTCGACCCGCCCGGAGGCGAGCGCGGCGGGCATGTCGGGGAATGGCATCTCGACGAACTCGACCGCCGAGGGGTCTCCTCCCGCGCCCTTGACGACGTGGCTGACAGTGACGTCCCCGATGTTCTTCAGCGTCGAGACCGCAACCGTGCGCCCGGCCAGGTCGCTCGGGCTCTGGATGTCCGAGCCCTCCGGCACGACGACGGCACTGAAGTCCGACGTCGTGTCGCCGGTCGTGGTGTTGGCCGGTGCGATGAGCCGCAGCGGCAGGCCCTGGCCCGTGGCGACGATGAGGGAGGGGACGTTGGAGAAGCCGAAGTCGTAGGTACCGCTGACGACCGCGGGAATGATTGCCGCTCCTCCCTGCGCCATCTCGAAGGTCAGGTCGAGGCCGTGCTCGGCGAAGATGCCCTCCTTCTCGCCGAGGAAGATTGCTGCGGTGTCGACGATGGGCATCACGCCCACGGTGACAGGGGTGAGCGAGCCGGTCGTGGGTGCCTCACCACCTCCGCTCTCGGCTGCCCCGCCACCGCCGCAGGCAGCAAGGGCGACAGCAGCGGCCAGTGCGCCGACCGGGCCGAGTGTCTTCTTCAACGGCGGACTCCTTTGTCGCGGTGAAAACGTGCTTATCCGGGTGAAGCCCCGATGCTTCCCGAGCCTGCGATCGTGGGGGAACGGCTATGTTCATTCAACGATCAATGACGGGTGCGGCGGAGGAGGAGCATGCCGCGGACGAGCCAACCCGGCCGGAGCGTGAGTTCCAAGCTGTTCGAGATCCTCTATGCGTTTCAGCCAGGGCGGACGCGGCTGTCGCTCGCCGAGCTGACTCGCATCACCGGCCTGCCCCACGCGACCGTGCGGCGGCTCGTCCTCGAGCTTGTGCAGGTGGGTGCCCTCCACCGCGCCACCGACGGCACGTTCACGGTCGGACTCCGGCTGTGGCGGCTCGGCACGCTCGCGCCGTTGACGGTCCCGTTACGCTCGGCCGCGCTGCCGTTCATGGAGGACCTCTACACGGCCCTGAAACAGCACGTTCAGCTCGCGGTGCGAGAGGGCACCGAGGCGGTGATCGTGGAGCGGCTGTCGGCGAGCCCCGCGGTCGACGTCGTGTCCCAGGTCGGTGGCCACCTGCCGCTGCACAGCTCGGGAGTGGGGAAGGTGCTCCTGGCACACGCGCCGGAGGAGATCGTCCAGCGGGTGATCGGTGACGGGCTTCCTCGGTTGACACCGCGGACCATCACGGACCCGCAGCGGCTCGGGCAGGTGCTGGCAGAGTGCCGAGGCACCGGCGTCGCCACCGTCCGTGAGGAGACGAGCAGCATGGCCGACTCGGTGGCCTCGCGGATCATGGATGCCGACGGCAACGTCGTGGCTGCCCTGTCGGTGGTCGTCAGGTCGGGCACCGTCTACCTGCGGGCCGTCACGCCAACCGTGATCGCGTCGGCGCTCGGCATCTCCCGACGGCTCGGCTGGACCCCAAGAGCCGGAGTTCGGTAGCGGCGCGAGGCGGGGCGGCCTGGCCACGTACCACTCACTCGCCCGGACGTGGCCGGCAGGTCATTCGGAGAGCTGGGCTCGGTCCCCGAGTTGTGACCCGACCCACCTCCAATTCGGAAACATCAGGCAGTAATCGACGGTTCAACCACTTGTGACCACTACTGCTGACCTTCAGACCCAGAACGCGCTCGTCCTCGACGAGCGCGCCCAGGACCTGCTCTTCCGCGAGGCCCGCACGGCCAACGCGTTCACGGACGAGCCCGTCACCGACGAGCAGATCGACGCGATCTTCCAGCTCGTGAAGTGGGCGCCCACGTCGATGAACACCCAGCCGCTCCGGGTCGTCGTCGTCCGTTCCGCCGAGGCCAAGGCCCGCCTCCTCCCCCATATGTCCGAGGGCAACCGGGCCAAGACGGCGGCCGCCCCCGCCACCGCCCTTCTTGCCGCGGACATCGACTTCCACGACGAGCTCCCGCGGACGTTCCCGCACTTCCCCGGCGCCCGCGACATGTTCGCCGGTGACGAGGAGTCGCGCGCCCGCACCGCCGAGCTCAACACGGGCCTCCAGGTGGGCTACGCGATCATCGGCATCCGTGCGGCCGGCCTCGCCGCCGGCCCGATGACCGGCTTCGACGCCGACGCGATCTCCCGCGAGTTCTTCCCGGACGGCCGTCACCGCGTGCTGGTCGCCATCAACATGGGCAAGCCCGCCGAGGACGCCTGGCACGACCGCCTGCCGCGGCTCGGCTTCGACGAGGTCGTCACGACGCTCTGAGCCTCTGAGCTGACCGACGGGCGCGGCCTCCGACCGGGGGCCGCGCCCGTCGCTCGTCCATCCCCCGGCGCCTCAGCCGCTACCCCGACAGACCGCCTCCAGCGCGGTCTCGAGGCTCAGGGGATGTCTCTGCGCATGACGATCCGCGGCATCCTGCTCGCCACGGCGTCGGTCGTCCCGATCACCCGGAACCCCACCTTCTCGAACATGGACCGCGTGCCGACGAACGCCATCGTCAGGTCCATGCGCCCGGGCGGGTCCACCGGGTAGGCCTCGACCGCCGGCGCGCCGCGGGACGCCGCGTACGCCACCGCGCCCTCGATGAGCTGGCCCGTGACTCCCTTCTTCCGGTGCCCGCTGCGCACGACGACGCAGATGATGCTCCACACCGGCACGTCGTCGACCGGGCGGATGAGCTTCGAGCCGGCGAGGCGGGGTATCTCGGCACGGGCCCCGACGTTGCACCAGCCGACCGGCACGCCGTCGAGATAGGTGACCACCCCAGGCGGGTTCTCGCGCTCGCACAGGGCCCGCATCGCCTGTTCCCGGTCACCGCCGCCGAGCTCCTCGATGTCCTTGGCCCGTAGCCGGTGCGAGAGGCACCAGCAGTGTGTCGCCCGGCGGTTCGGGTTGATGACGTCGGCGAAGTCCTCGAACCGGTCGGGCGTCACGGGATGCGTCTCCCAGGTCATCGGTGACCTCCCCGGCCCGGCCTGTGATGTCGTCGTGCGCGCATGGTCACAGTGTGGCGCGACCCTCCGACACGTGGCGGCTGCGCCGTCGTCACTAGGCTGCCTGGCATGCACAGGGACGGGCTGGGGCGGCTGCAGGTGGTCTGCGGGCCGATGTTCGCCGGGAAGTCCGAGGAGCTGCTGCGCCGGGTGCGCCGCGCCCAGCTCGCCGGGCTCGCCGTCGAGGTGGTCAACCACGCGCTCGACGAGCGGCACGGCGCCGGCCAGGTGGCCTCGCACTCCGGGCTCAGCGTCCCGTCCCGCGCGGCGCCGGACGTCCCCTCGCTGGTGGAGCTCGTCGCCGGCCAGCAGCTGGACCTGCTCGCGATCGACGAGGCACAGTTCTTCGGCGCGGACCTCGTCCCGGTGGTCGGCGACCTGGCGCTGCGGGGCATGACGGTCGTCGTCGCCGGCCTGTGCGTGACCTTCGACGGCCGCCCGTTCGAGCCGCTCCCCTCCCTCATGGCGCTCGCGGAGGACGTCACCAAGCTGACGGCGGTGTGCACGGTGTGCGGGGAGGACGCGCCGTTCCACCAGCGCGTGCGCGCGGGCGACGTCGGCGACGCCCGCGTCCCGACCGCCGAGCACGTGGGTGGGATCGAGTCGTACCAGGCCCGGTGCCGGCGTCACCACGAGACGCTGGCCTGACATCGCGGGACTCGTCCGGGGGCCTCTCGCGGTCCGGCTCGGCGAACTCGTCGATCTCTCCGAAGTGCGGGGGGAGGGAAGCTCCGAAACGGTCCGTAAAGCGTCGCCGTCGCGAATAATCCCCCGAATGAGGAAGTGGTTCCAGCGCGACTACCGCCCCCTGCTGGACGGCGGCCAGGGCGAGGTCATCGAGGTCTCCGGCTCGGTCGAGATCGCCGCCACCCGGCAGAGCGTCTGGGCGCTGATCAAGCCGGCGGAGAACGGGCCGCTGCTCAGCCCGCACATCATCCGCGGGTTCCACGTCCCCGGGACGCCCGAGGGGGTCGGCGAGGTCCAGGGGTTCATCACCGTGCACGAGGGCCGCAAGCACATCGTCGGCATCGAGCTGGTCGACGAGGTGCCCGGGGAGCTCGCGGTGACCCGGGTGCTGGGGAGCCTCGACGACGCCTCCCGGACCACGTACGCGCTCAGCGACACCGCCGGCGGCTGCCGGTTCGAGCAGCGCGAACGGTTCACCGTCCCCCCGAACCACGACGCCGAGGCGTTCGAGCGCCACCACCAGGAACTGGTCGACCTCCTGGTGCAGCGGGTCAAGCTGGTCGCGGAGCGGACGTGGACGCCGTACCCGGCCGCCCCCGACGGGCGGCCGGACGTGCGCTTCAGTCCCGAGTACCGCACGGCGGGACTCTGACCGTCGCGGCGCGCCGCCGCCGTCGTCGTCGCCCTGTCCGGGACGTCGCCCGCTTCGGGCGGAAACGCCCGGGAATTTCCGGCTCTCCGGCCTGGTTCATGCAAACACATGAACACGTGGGCGCCACAAGGACGGCCGCGAGACCTGAAAGAAGTGAGCAGCATGTCTTCCGTCGACAGCAAGGTTGCCATCGTCACCGGGGCCGGTTCGGGCCTGGGCGCCGCCATCGCCGAGGAGCTGGCGGCCGGCGGGGCGCGAGTGGTCGTCACCGACATCAACATGTCCGCCGCCGAGGCCACCGTCGGGCGCATCACCGAGGCGGGCGGGACGGCGATGGCGGTCCAACAGAACACCGCGGTCGCCGCCGAGTCCGAGAAGGTCGTCCAGGCCGCGCTCGACGCGTACGGCCGCCTCGACCTCGCGGTGAACAACGCCGGCATCGGCGGCAAGGCCGCCCCTACCGGCGAGATCGACCTGGAGGACTGGGCCCGGGTCATCGACATCAACCTCAACGGCGTGCTCTACGGCCTGCGCTACCAGATCCCGGCGATGCTCGCGTCGGGCGGGGGCGCCATCGTCAACATGGCGTCGATCCACGGCGCGGTCGCCGCACCGGGGAACACCGCGTACACCGCCGCCAAGCACGGCGTCGTGGGGATGACCCGCAACGCCGCCGTCGAGTACGGCACCCAGGGCGTGCGCGTCAACGCCGTCGGTCCCGGCTACATCGCCACCCCGCTGCTCGAGAACCTGCCCCAGGAGCAGCGCGACGCCCTCGCGGCCAAGCACGCGCTCGGGCGCCTGGGGCGCGCGGAGGAGGTCTCCCACCTGGTCACGTTCCTGCTCAGCGACGAGGCGTCCTTCCTCACCGGCGGCTACTACCTCGCCGACGGCGGCTACACGGCGAGCTGACCGGCCCGGATCTCGAGGGTCCCCGAACGGCTCCGCCCCACCGCCCCGCTCCGCCAGAACGGCGGGGCGGGGCGTGTTGACGTGGGCGTTAACCTGCGACCCATGAGCCCTACGCCCTACATCCACTTCCCCGGCACGGCGCGCGAGGCGCTCACCTTCTACGGCGACCTCTTCAGCTGCACCGTGCAGCTGCACACCTTCGCCGAGTTCAGCAGGAACGACGGCCCCGCCGACGCCGTCGCCCACGGCCTCCTGGCCGACGGCCCGATCACCCTCTACGGCGCCGACGCCGCGGGCAACCAGGCGCCGGTGCGATTCGAGGGCATGATGCTGGCGCTGCTCGGCACCGCCTCGCCGGAGACCATGCGCGCCTGGTTCGCCGGCCTCTCCGAGGGCGGCCGGGTGGTGGACCCGCTGCAGACGCGGCCCTGGGGCGCGTCCGACGGCCAGGTCGTCGACCGCTTCGGCCTGCACTGGCTGATCGGGTTCGAGGCCTGACAGTGATGATGTGTGTGGTGGTTCCTTCGGGTGGGTCTGACTCTCGGCCTGACCGACGCCTCGGCTGTCCTGTTTGCGATATGTCGGCCCGCTCGAGGGGACCATCACGCACGCGACCGGACGGGCGTCTGTGACCTTATAGGAGCTTGGTTCAGAAGCCCCGCCACTGTCTTGTCCGCCCGCCCGGCCGGCGCGTGCTGCCCTACCGGGATCAGCGAGAGGACAGCAGTGACCAGCATGACGGATCAGCACCTGGAAGTCATCGCCGGGGTGGACACCCACGGCCAGACGCATCACGCCGCGGTGGTCGACCTCCTCGGCCGGCACCTGGCCGACAAGGAGTTCCCCGCCACCAGTTCCGGCTACCGGCAGCTGATGGCCTGGCTGGGCTCCCACGGCACCGTGACCGCGGTCGGGATCGAGGGCACCGGCGCCTACGGTGCCGAGCTCAGCCCGGGTCCTGACCCGGTCCGGGATCCGGGTGGTTGAGGTCGACCGCCCCGACCGCAAGACCCGCCGGCTGCGGGGCAGGTCCGACCCGATCGACGCCTACGCCGCCGCGACCGCGGTGGCCTCGGGGCGCGCCACCGGGACTCCGAAGACCCGCGACGGGATCGTCGAGGCGATCCGTGCCCTGCGGGTCCCGCGCCGCTCGGCGGTCAAGGCCCGCACCCAGGCCATCAATCAGGCCCGCCAGCTCGTGGTCACCGCCCCCGAGGCGCTGCGCGCGCAGCTGCGCGGCCTCTCCGCCACCGAGCTGGCCCGGACCTGTGCCCGGCTGCGTCCCGGTGACCTGGCCGACCCGACCGGGGCGACCAAGGCCGCCCTGCGTCGTCTGGGCCGGCGGATCCTGGCCCTGGTCGAGGAGATCGCCGAGCTCGACGCCGAGCTGAAGACCCTGACCGCCCAGGCCGCCCCGACCCTGCTCGCCCGCACGGGCGTCGGCCCTGACGTCGCCGGCCAACTGCTCGCCACCGCCGGGGACAACCCCGAGCGGCTGCACTCCGAGGCCGCGTTCGCTCACCTGTGCGGCGTCGCTCCGATCCCCGCCTCCTCCGGGCGCCGGGACCGTCACCGCCTCAACCGCGGCGGGGACAGGGCCGCGAACCACGCCTTGCACACCATCGCCCTGTGCCGCATGCGCTGGGCCCCCCGCACCCGCGCCTACGTCCAGCGCCGCACCCAGGAAGGACTGTCCAAGAAGGACATCATGCGCTGCCTCAAGCGCCACATCGCCCGCGAGATCTACCGAGCGCTCACCAACGACCTACAGAGCCGAAGCGCTCACGCGTCAACTGCCACCGCCGACCTCCCACAGGCCGCTTGACATCCATAGGAGCATCGAGAAGGGGAGAACCCCCTGTCGATCGACGCTACGGCGAACCGGTCCCGGGCCCGGCGTCGTTGTCGGGCTTCTGGTCGTCACGCCTTTTCGGCCGCTGCTCGAGGTAGGCGACGCCGGAGTCCAGGTCGACCGGTCCGAACGGCGGGGCGCCGTCCCCGGGGCGCCGGACATCCAGCTCCAGGCGCTCGCGTTCCTCCACGAGGTGGCGCAGCCCCGGCTCGAAGATCATGAAGAACTCCGACATGCCTGCACCGTACGCCGTGGCGGCGCGGCGGTATGAGGGTTCCGGTGTGTCAGCGCAGCCGCGGCGCCGACGCGTTCAGGGTCGACAGCCGCGGACGGTCAGCCGGTGAGGACTGCTCGCCTGCCGGTCAGCCGGCGACGACGGCTCGCGCTGCCCGCAGCCGGGCCGTCCGCATCGGAGGGGTGTCGAGCTCGCGGCCGTTCTCGGTGAGCCAGGCCGCCCAGTCGGTGACGTCGGGGTGCTGCTTGAGCAGGGCGCGCCGTTCCCGTTCTGTCATCGCGCCCCAGATCCCGAACTCGATCCTGGACCCCAGGGCCTCGACGAGGCAGGCCATCCGGACCGGGCACGTGAAGCACAGCTCGCGCGCGGAGCGCTGAGCGGCGCCGTGCACGAACAGGGTGTCGGGCGGGGTCTTGGCGCACGCCGCATCGACGGCCCACGACAACCTCGCGATCACGGTGACACTCCGCAGGAGAGGCGCTGCGCCGCCGCCGGTGGCGGGACTCCGGCCCAGGTTCACCGTGTCCGCGGGAACCGCCTCGCTCTCGTGGGTCATGTCAGGGCAACCGGGTGCAGCTGGCCGCGCAACCCGGTCAGAAGGATGTCGAGGCCCCGGTCAAGCTCGGCGGCGCCGTCGTAGTCGGCCAGCTCGGAGGCGAGACGCCGGAGCAGCGGGAACTCCCCGGGCGGGAGCCGGTGCAGGCCCAGGCGGAGGAGGTCGTCGCTCTCCTCGGGGTTGGCGACCAGCTCCTGCAGCTCCGTGAGGACGTGACCGTAGAGGAACCCGATGTAGGCCCGGTAGACGTGCAGCGCGTCCCCGGGCGAGAAGCCGGCACCGACCAGCAGGGCCAGGATCGTCTCGAGCGGGCGCAGGGTGCCGAGCGGGCGAAGGCCCAGCGGCGTGGACAGCGGACGCGTGACCAGGAGGGGCACCACACGGGGGTGCGCGAGCACGAGGCTGCGGAACTCGTGCGCGGTCTGCCGCAGCTGTCCCTCCCAGTCGTCCCCGTCGGTGGCGATGGTCAGCTCGGCCATGACGGTCTCCACCACGCCGTCGAGCAGCGCGTCCCGACTGTCGGCGTAGCGGTACAGCGCCATCGCGTTGCAGCCCAGCTCTCGCGCCAGCCGGCGCATCGTCAACGCCTCGACTCCTTCGGCGTCCACCAGACCCAGCGCTGCCGCGAGGACCCGTTCCCGGCTCAAGGGCTCACGGCGTCGGCGCCGGGCTCCATGCTCTGCCGCTCCCGCATCTGCGGACCTCGGTGATCTCGGCACTGCACTCCCTTCGTGTGGCTCGGATCTCAGTTCAGGAGATCGTCCCCACTTGCGTAGATCTACATCGTAGACTTACGCTGTACATGTGCCAATAGCGCACGCCCGACGGGTACCGCCCGCCTCAGCACCACTCACAAGCTTCGCGTCGCGCTCCGGCCCCAGCCGAGACTGACCAAGCGCACGCGCACAGACCGTGCACCGGCCCGTCCATCACCCAGAACCCACCGAAGTGGGCGCACCTGTCCACCTCGGGAGAAGAGGCCACCGTGGCTGACTACTCCCCTCTCCCCGAGCACGAACTTGGCACCGTCGCGCTGATCCTGACGAAGACCCACGTCCGTCTGGCGCTCGCCGGCGAGCTCGACCTGGCCACCAAGGCAGAACTGCTCGAGGCCGTCCGGGAGGCCGCACGTCACGACCGACCGGTCGAGGTGGACGCCCGCCACGTCACGTTCATGGACTCCTCCGCCATCGCCGCTCTCAGCCGGCTCGTCCAGCTGACAGACCACCGGCCCATCTTCATCAGCCCGCCCGACGTCGTCCGCTTCCTGCTCGACGTCACGCGGATCGGCGAGCTCGTCGACATCGTCGACCACGACGGTGCGTCCCTCGCGACCACCGCCGGCGAACCGACGTCGGTGTCCACAGCCTCTTCCTGAACCCGGCCCCGCACGACTGGCCGCAATCTCCCTCGACGGGCGCCGGTCCAACACCCGCCCTCGTACCGCAGCACACCAAACCAGAAACGGATTACCCATGACTTCAGCACGCACCAACGTCACCCCGGCGCCCCGCAGCACCCGCCGCGCCCGGACCACCGGGCTGGCCGCAGCCGCGGCCGGCATCGTCATCTTCAACATCTCGCCGCTCATGAACTGGGTGAACCCGGACGACAGTGCCGATCCCCGCACCGGCTACGAGACCGACTCCCTCGTGCCCTTCATCGCCTACCTCGGCCTGGGCCTGCTCGTCGCCCTGGTCTACGCCGCCAAGCGTGCACGCCGCGGCCAGCACCGTGGCCTCACACTGGTCACGATGGCCGTCGGCATCGCCGCGACCCTCCAGTGCTTCTTCTTCGCCATCAACCCGATGGGCGGCCTGGAGCGCGGCGACGACCTCTCCTCCGACATCGGCGTCTGGGTCGGTCTGATCGGTGCCGCGATCTGGACCGTCGGCGCCGCCATGCTCGCCAAGGAGATCGAGGGCGACGACGACGAGCGCACCGACAACTACACCCGCGACAGCGCCAGCGACCACAACAGCTGACGCACGACGGGGGCCCTGGACCCAGGCCCCCTTGCTGGGGCGAGCGGCGTACAACGCCGCTCGCCCCAGCTTTCTGCCGTCCGGGCTACGACAAGACGGTGCCCCGAAGATCTCCCCGGGCGGCCGCGTCCGCCCGCGCCCATACTGGCCGACGTGGACGGCACACCGGCAGACCAGACGATTCCCGACGCGAGGGCTGCGAGCGCTACCGCGGGTGCTGCTGCCGCGCCGGGCGAGCATCCGGAGCCGGCCGACCGGCAGCGCGTCAAGCACGGCGGGCCCCTGCGCACCGCGGTCGTGGTCAATCCGGCACGGGTCGAGGGCCTGGACGAGCTCCGGGCCACCATCGAGGAGACGCTGGCCGGGGCCGGTTGGCCGGCTCCGCTGTGGTTCGAGACGACGCCGGAGGATCCCGGCGCCGGCCAGGCACGTCGGGCGGTCGCGGAAGGGGCTGAGGTCGTCTTCGTCAGCGGCGGGGACGGCACGGTTCGCTCGTGCGTCGAGGGCCTTGCCGGTACCGAGGCCGCGCTGGCAGTGCTGCCCGCCGGCACAGGCAACCTCCTGGCCGCCAACCTGGGCCTGCCCGACGACCCGACCGAGGGTGTCCGGCTCGCCGTCGAACGCGGGCGTCACCTCCTCGACATCGGCGAGGTCGACGGCCAGGCCTTCGCCGTCATGGCGGGCATGGGATTCGACGCCAACCTCCTCGGGGATGCCTCCACCACGCTCAAGGCCCGCATCGGCTCACCCGCATACGTGCTCTCCGCCCTGAAGCACCTCCGCGACCGTCCGATGCGCGTCGAGATCCGCATCGACGACGACCCACCCCTCCGCCGGCGCGCACGCACCGTGGTCATCGGGAACGTCGGCCGCCTGCAAGGGGGCGTCCGACTCCTCGCCGACGCCGAGCCCGACAACGGCCAGCTCGACGTCGCGATCCTCACCCCCCGTCGCCTCTCCCAGTGGACCGCCCTGGCCTGGGGCATCCTCCGCCGACACGAGCACGTGCCCCGGATGGAGGTGCTGCGCGGCTCACGCATCACCGTCACCAGCGACCGCGACCAACCCCGCCAGCTCGACGGCGACGTCATCGAGCCACGACGGACCCTGGCGGCCACCGTACGACCGGCAGCCCTGTGGCTGTGCGTCTACCAGCCCGACCGCAGCCCCGATCTCGCGGAAGGCTCACCGAAGCGGCGCTGACCGCACGGGGCGTCACCCACCAGCGCGAAGGGGGCGGGGACGACCTCGGCCGCCGTCGGGACGGCGGCCGAGGTCGGTACCGAGTTGCCTAGGCGTCCACCCGCCGCTGTGCCGCCTCCAGTCCGGCGAGGTAGCCGAACACCAGGCCCAGCGAGATCGTCCCGCCAGCGCCCCCGTAGAAGCCCTTGGTCGGCGCCCCTCCGGCGTTGCCGGCCGAGTACAGGCCGGGGATGACCTCGCCCTCGGTGTCGAGCACGCGCCCGCGGGCGTCGGTCCTCGGTCCGCCCACGGTGCCCAGCGCGCTGGCCTCCACCTTGAGCGCGTAGTACGGCGCGGTGTCGACGGGGCCGAGGACGCTGGACCGCGGGCTCTTGAGGACCGGACGCATGATCGCCGCGAGCGGCCCGACCACGAGGGAGCGCAGCCGGTCGAAGTCGGCCTTCTTCGCCGTCCCGGCGGCCGCCTTGTTGGCGACCGGCCCGATCAGCTTGGCGATGGCCGTCCGCGCCCTGGCCGTGGCGGCCGGGAAGAGCGCGTCCGGTGAGGCCTTGCCCAGCCGCGGGTAGAAGGCGCCGAAGTACCTGTCGAACAGCGTGCCGCCGCGGTCGAACTTCGGGTCCTGGCCGCGTGCGGCGTCGGGGTTGAACTCGTCGACGGTGCGGAGCAGCCCGACCTCGTCGACCCCGATCTGCGCAGCGAGCTCGGCGAGGGTCTTGGCACGGTAGAGGTACTCGGGCACCTCCCCGCCGGGCGTGACGCCGAAGATGCCGAACTTCTCCCAGTAGTTCTGGTCGAAGATGAGCCACGCCTCGGCGTTCGGCTTCTCGCCGGTCTCCGGGTCGGTCGCGCTCATGATGGCGCCGAACTGGTCGTAGGCGAGCGCCTCGTTCGCGAACCGCTCGCCCTTGCGGTTGACCATGATGCTGTGCGGGAGCGCGCGCTCGCCGAGGAAGACCCGGGCGAGCGGGCGGCCCTCCAGCTCCTCGCCGGGCAGCTGGACGCCGGGCATCCACCACGCGTCCTCCATGCCGGTGAGGTCGGCCCCGATCTCCTCGGCCAGCTGCACCGCGATGCCCTCGTGCCCCTTGGGCGAGACCTGCACACCGAACGGCGCACCGAGGTGCTTCGTGGTGAGCTCCTCGGAGGTCTCGTAGCCGCCGGTGGTGAGCAGCACGCCCTTGGCTGCCCGGACCGTCCGCTCGACGCCGTCGGCCAGCACGACGACGCCGCGCACCCCCGAGTCCTCGGTGACGAGCCGGACCGCGGGCGACTCGACGCGGACGTCGACGCCGTTGCGCAGGCTCGCGTCGAGCAGGGCGCCGACCAGGGCCGGCCCGGCCATCCACACGTCGTCGGGGCTGATGCCGTTGAGCATCCAGAACGGGAGCGGGTTCTTGGCCATGCCGGTCGTCAGGGCGGGTCGCACGTACTTGGCGGCCTCGCCCAGCCGTTCGGGGGAGAAGGGGCCGGGGAAGAGGGCCCGGCCGACGGACGCGCCGTCGATGTCGGACCGGTAGTCGGGCCAGATCGCCGGGATCCAGCCGAAGGCGGTGTTCTCCTCGATGTACCGGGCGACGTGGGGGCCCGTCTCGAGGAAGGCCTCGACGATTTCGTGGTCGAGGGTCTTGTCCCGGCCCTGGCCGTACATGTAGCGCCGCGCCTGGTCCAGGTCGTCGCGCACCTTGAGCTGCTTGGTCGAGAACCCGTGGTTCGGGATCCACGCCGCACCGGCCGAGATGCCGGTGGCGCCGCCGACGAGCTCCCGCGACTCGACGACGAGCACCCGTGCACCCTGCTTGGCGGCAGTGAGCGCGGCCATCAGCCCAGCCCCGCCGGAGCCGACGATCGCCACGTCCACCTCGTCGGGGAGGCCCAGCTGGGACACGGTCCCGATTGAGCCGCGGTGCTGCTTCGCACGACCGGTCACCTTGCCCGGGCTCCGGCTGCTGCTCGCCCCGAGGTCCTTCTTGCTCTCGGACATGAAGACGCTCTCCTCTCGGCCGGCGATCCTCTGCCGGCCACGATCACTCCGTACCAGTTGATGCAAATGCATCGATGTTCGTGGTAACCCCGATCGCGGTGGGGACATTCCCGCGTCCGGACTCGCCCGGTGAGATTCGGAGGCGCCAGTCCCGGAAAACGGAGGAAGCCGACCCGGGGGCCACCGACGGGGGCCACCAAGGCGTTCGTCGCCGGCGACCTGCAGGCGATGCGCGAGATCTATGCCCCCGACGTCTGCCATCGGCACGCCGAGCTGGCTGAGCATGTCGAGCTGGTCGTAGGCGGCTGCGGTTCGACTACACCAGCCACGCCGGGGCGGGGAGCCGCCGCGACGTCGAGCCGCACCGTCTCGTCTGCACCGGGCGAGGGTGGTACCTCCTCGCCTGGGACGTCGTCCGGGACGACTGGCGCACGTCCCGCGCCCGGGCCGGAACGACGGCGTCGTGACGGCGGAGAGCGAGACCACGTGCATCGTCGAGGCGGGCGGTCCTGCATGAGCTTGCCGTGCGCTGTCGAGTCGCGGCCGAAGGGCTAGGACCCGCGGATCTTGCGCTCGCCGAGCGAGTAGCCGCCTTCAGCGAAGTCGCAACGGTCGAGGACCTGGAGCTTGAGGAGGAGCACCTGCTGAGCGACGACGTCGTCGCTCTGCTCGACGCGGCGTCCTCGGGTCCTTCCCGAGGGTGATCGCCCGTGCCCGGGCGCGCCCGGGTCAGCGCAGCGGCTCGGGCGCGGCCACCAGCGGCGCGAGCACGTGCCCGGCCCACTCGTACGCCTGCAGGTAGGCGTCGTAGACGGAGAAGATGCTGGGCCGCTCGATCTCCACGAACAGGTCGCCGTCGAAGCCGGCGGGCAGCGCGGCCAGGACGCGATCGAACGGGACGACGCCGGAGCCCGGCTCGGCCCAGACCCGCCCGGTGGCGACGAGCTCGTGGTAGTCCTTGCCGCGGCCGCGGCGGGTGGGCTGGGCGTAGTCGGCGTAGACGTCGGAGAGGTGGACGGCGCCGACGCGGTCGGCGTAGCGCGCCACGATCTCGGCCGGGTCCGTGCCGGCCCAGCGCAGGTGCCCGGTGTCTGGGCCGAAGCCGAGGACGTCGGCCCCGAGCGTGTCCAGCACCGCGACCACCTCGGCCTCGGTCTCGACCAGCCCGCCCACGCGGGGGTGGAGCAGGGGGCGCAGTCCCTCGGCGGCGAGCGCGCGGGCGGTCTCGCCGAGCTCGTCGAGGGCGCGGGCGAACGCGCCCTTGTCCGCCACGGCGCCGACGGCCGGGCGGGCCACGCGGGCCGGGACCGGGTCGGCGATGAGCATGACCCGGTCCAGGCCGAGCGCGGTGTGCTGGGCGGCGGTGCGCCGGGCCCGCTCGAGGACGGCGGGCAGGGCCTCGGCGCCGTCGAAGGTGGCGGCGAAGATGCCGGTGGCCGGGGCGAGCTGGTACACGCCGAGCCAGTGGGCGTAGTCGTCGAGCGGCAGGTCGTCCGGCACGTCGACCCGCACGGCGGTGAAGCCGATGTCGTGCAGGTCGGCGAAGCCCTGGGCCAGCTGCTCCAGGGGCGTGGCGTCGACCGTGCCCCACAGGTACCCGAGTGTGCTCACGGCCAGGCGCGGCAGGGTGGTGGATCGGGTTGTCATCGTGGAGCCTCGCCTGATCGGTCAGTGTCTGCGATCAGACTGTGCCACCGTCGGCGCCCTGCCCACTGGTTGCCGTTTGTTGCCCGAATTGCCACGTTTTCCTCGCGACCGGACCGCCGCCCCGGTCATGCCTCCGCGCGAGCGCCCGCCGCCCCGGTCATGCCTCCGCGCGAGCAAGAAGTCCCGTGTCGAGAAAGAAGGCGTGAGCCCGCTTGCTCGGCACGAGACCTCTTGCTCGACCGTGAGCATCGCCAACTCGCTGCTCGCCGTCGCGCTCGCGCTACTCGGCGTCGTCGGGGTCCACCGGGACGTGGTGGTCGTGGTTCGCGACGCCGCGCCTCCAGTAGCCGCTGCACTCCACGGTCGACGCGTCCAGGCCGAGCTCGCGGCGCAGGTAGCGGCGGACGGGCTGCAGGGTGCCGGCCTCGCCGCCGAACCACCAGAAGGCGAGGCCGTCGGTGCTCGGGAGTGCGCGCACCGCGTCCTCGATCAGCGAGGTGGTGCCGGGGACGTCGTCGCCGCGGTGCAGCCAGGTGATCCGGCAGCCGGGTCCGGCCAGCCCCGCGAGGTAGGCCTCGTCGTCGGCGTCCTGGACCTCGGCCAGGACGGTGACGTCGGCGTCGTCGGGCAGGATCCGGAGCCAGCGCGAGAGGGCGGGCAGCGCGGACTCGTCGCCGCCCAGCACGAACCGGTCCACGCCGGTCGGCGCCAGCTTGGACCCGCGGGGGCCGGCGACGACGATCCGGTCCCCCTCGGTCACGCGGGCGGCCCAGCCGGCGGCGGGTCCGCCGTCGCCGTGGAGGAAGAAGTCGAGCTCCAGCTCGTCGTCGTCGTTGACCAGCGGCGTGTAGTCGCGGCTGACGAGCTCAACCCCCTGAGGGCGCTCGATGCCACCGCCCGGCGCGACCCGCGGGGCGTGGAGCTCGCCGGTGACAGGGTTCGGGAAGAACACCTTGACGTGGTCGGCGGGGCCGAGGCTGGCGAACCCGTCCATCGGGCCGGCGAGCGTCACGCGGCGCAGGCGGGGCGTGACGTCGCGCCACCGGGTGACGGTCATCGGGCGGACGGCGAAGTCGTGGCGGACGCGCTCGCGGACGAGCGTGGGAGAGGTGGGGTTCATCGCTGGTCAGGGGGCGTGGCCTCGTCGGCCCGCTCCCCGTTCCCCTTTCGGTCGTGCGTGCGGTCTGTCCGCACGCGGGTGGTCGACGTGAGTGCCCGGTCGGAACAAGTCTTGCACCGCGCGCCCGCGCACCAAGTCCGACCGAGCGCACTCCGGCGGAGGGCATCGAGAACGCGGACGGGCCACTCAGCCGCCGGCCGTGCGGGTCACCCGTCCGCGAGCGCCGCCCGCTCCGCGGTCAGGTCGATCGACGCCAGCGCCCCGAGCGCACCGGCCATCGCCCGGGCCGCGGCCGTGTGCAGGTGCGCGTGCGTGCGGATGCTGACGAGGCGCAGCGCCTCGTCGGCGTCCAGGCCGAACCACCGCTGCACCGTGCGGAGTCCGTGCGGGGTGATCCGCCAGAGCTTGTCGGCGTCCTTGACGCAGGCGTCGTCGACGGAGAGCGCCTCGGCGCGGCTGTCGTGGCCGTCGACGATCGCGACGATCTCCTCGATGTCGGCGGAGGCGAAGCCGAGGTCGGTGAGGACCTCCCGGGCGATGCGGGCGCCGGCGATCTCGTGGGCGCGCACCAGCTCGGGGCGCCGGGCCCGGGGAGCGATCGCCTCGAGAATGTGCTCCTCCGGCACGGCCGACCAGCCGGTGTCGTGCAGGAGGATCGCCGGCAGCACCACCTCGGCGCGGGCCTCGGGCGTCTGCGCGAGCAGCGCGGTGGCGAGGCCGTAGGAGTACAGGGTGTGGCTGTCGTTGTCGCGCACCCGCAGGTACCCGGCCGCGCTCTCCCACACGGCACGGTCGCACCCCGTCAGCGTGACGAGGCCGGGCACCGCGGCCCCCGGCGGGACGAGGTGGCCGATGTCGCGGCCCAGCAGAGAGGTGGGACGGGCGCCCGCCGGCTCGGCGGGCCGTCCGGCCAGCCGGGTCATCTCACCCGCCGATGGACGGACTGCGGCGAGAGGTACGCGTGCAGCCCCTCGAGCCCGTACTCCACACCGAGGCCGGAGTCGCCACGTCCGCCGAAGGGGGCGCTGTGGTTCGAGGCGAAGAAGTTCAGCCCGATCGAGCCGGTGCTGACCCGCCGCGCCACCTGGTACGCCCGTTCGTCGTCGCCGGAGAAGACGATGCCGCCGAGCCCGAAGGCGGTGTCGTTCGCGATGTCGACCGCCTGGTCGACGTCGTCGTAGCGCAGCACGCTGAGGACCGGGCCGAAGATCTCCTCGCGGGCGACCCGCATCCCGGGCGTGACGTCGGCGAAGACGGTGGGCCGGACGTAGTAGCCGCGGCCCAGGTCGGCGGCCGACCCGCCCGTGGTGGCGCGGGCGCCCTCGGCGTGCCCGGCGGCGAGGTACTCCAGCACCGTGTCGTACTGCGCCCGGGTGGCGACCGGCCCGAAGACGGTGCGCTCGTCGAGCGGGTCGCCCAGCGGGGCGGCCGCGACGGTGGCGGTGACGGCGTCGAGCACCTCGTCGTACCGCTGGGCCGGCACGAGCAGCCGCGTGGAGATGTAGCAGGTCTGGCCGGTGTTGCGCAGGCACGAGCGGATGAGCACCCGGGACAGCTCGTCGACGTCGACGTCGGGCAGCACGATGCCGGCGGACTTCCCGCCCAGCTCGAGGGTGACGGGCCGGAGCAGCTCCCCGCACGCGGCGGCGATGCGGCGCCCGACGGGGGTGGAGCCGGTGAACGCGACCTTGGCCACCTGGGGATGGCGCACGAGGGTGTCCCCCACCGCCCCGCTCCCGGTCACGAGGTTGACCACGCCGGCGGGGACCCCCGCGGCGGCGACGGCGTCGACCACCAGCCGGATCGACAGCGGTGTGGGCGAGGCGGGCTTGACGACCACCGTGCAGCCCGCCAGCAGCGCGGGCGCGAGCTTGATGACCACCAGGTTGATGGGGAAGTTCCACGGCGCGATGAGCGCGCACACCCCGACCGGGTCCCAGCTGACGACGGTCTCCCCGCCGCCGTTCGGGAACGGGCGGACGTCCGGCGTCTCCAGGTGGTCGGCGAGCGAGGCGAAGTAGCGCAGGATGCCCGCGGCGTTCGCGGCCGCGCCGGCCGTCTCCGCCAGTGGGGAGCCGTTCTCGCGGCTGTTCGTCCAGGCCAGCGGCTGCGCGCGGCGCTCCAGCTCGTCGGCGGCCCGGAGCATGAGCGCGGCCCGCTCGGAGGGCGCCAGGGCGGCCCAGCCGGGCAGCGCCCGCCGCGCGGCGGCCACCGCCCGGTCGACGTCCTCGGCGGTGGCGTTCGGGACGGCGCCCCACTCCTCCTCGGTGGCCGGGTCGACGACGACGTTGCGCACGCTGCCGGTCGAGGGCCGCCAGGCGCCGTCGATGAAGTGGTCGTCCTCGCGGGTGTACGGCAGGTCGAGGCTCCCCCGGTCGAGGACCGCCGCCCCGGCGTCGGACGTCGCCGCGCTCACCGCAGCACGTCCGTCTTCAGCAGCGCGCGGGACCGGGCGAGGTGGGTGACGGCGAGGGTGTGGGCGGCCTCGGTGAGCAGCTCGGGCAGGATCTCCGTCTCGAGCCGGTCGGCGTAGGTGCTCGGGTCGAGCCGGAACCATCCGGCGGCCAGGGCGATGCCCGCGTAGTCGAAGCGCCACAGCCGGTCCGCGTCCCGCACCAGCGAGTCCTCCAGCGACAGGGAGCACGGCCGGGTGTCATGCCCGTCGATGATCGCCGTCACCCGGTCGACGAACTCCGGCGCGTAGCCCAGCGGGGGCAGCACCTCGCGGGCGACGAGGCAGCCCTGGCGCTCGTGCTCGAACCTGATCTCCGCCTTGCGCCAGTCGCCGGTGAAGCCCTCGGAGAGGATGCGCTCCTCGTCCACCCGTCCCCAGCCGGTGTCGTGCAGCAGGGTGGCCACCCGCACCAGGTGGGCGTCGGCCTCGGGGTGCACCGCGCACAGCCGCTCGGCGTAGGCCAGCGACATCGGCAGGTGGACGTCGTTGCTGCGGGCCCGCGTCTCGGGGACCACGGCGCGCCAGACGTCGTCGAGGTCGGTCCCGGCGGCCGGGGTGAGGACGATGGGCGAGGTGTCCACGGGCAGGTCGGTCGTCAGGCGGGTGGCGGGCGGTGCGGACATGACACTTCCTTCAGTGTGCGGCGGGCTCGCGCCGGGCGAGACCCTTCAGCGGGAGGGTGGCGTCGGCGGCGAGCTCGGCGGGGATCGTCGCCGCCTGGGCGAGGGCGTTCTTGACGGCCATGAAGTCGAGCGGGTGGTTGACGCAGTCGGCGGCGACCAGCCGCCCGGCGCGGTAGTAGAGGACGGAGAACCTGCCCCGGGTGTCGTCGCGGCGCACCACGGTGGCGTCGTGCCCGAGGGACAGGCCGGCGATCTGCAGCTTGAGGTCGCCCTGGTTGGACCAGAACCAGGGGATGCCGGCGTACTCCTCGCGGCGCCCCACCAGCGAGTACGCGGCCACCTTGGCGTGCTCGACGGCGTTGTTGACGCTCTCGAGCCGCAGCCGTTCCCCGGGCGGGGAGCCGGGCACCGGGTTGGGCAGGTTGGCGCAGTCGCCGATGGCGAGGGTGGTGCCGTCGGACGCGCGCGCCGAGCCGTCGACGACGATCCCGTTGTCCACCGCCAGGCCCATCTGCTCGGCCAGCTCGGTGTTCGGCACGGCGCCGATCCCCACGAGCGCGATCTGCGCGGGCACGGTCCCGCCGTCGGCGAGCACGACCCCGGTGAGCCGGCCCTCGTCGTCGCCGACGAACCCGCTCACCTGGGTGCCGAGGCGGACGTCCAGCCCGGCGGCACGGTGGGCGCGCAGGAGGTAGTCCGAGGTCTCCTCCCCCACGGCCCGGCCCACCAGGCGCGGCCCGGCCTCGAGCACGGTGACCCGCTTGCCCAGCGCGTGGGCGCTGCGGGCCACCTCGAGGCCGACGAACCCGCCGCCGACGACGACGACGTCGCTCGCGGCGGGCAGGTGCGCCTTGAGCGCGAGGGCGTCGTCGGCGTTGCGCAGGTAGAGCACCCCGGTGAGGTCGTGGCCCGGGCAGTCCAGGCGGCGGGGCCGGGCGCCGACGGCGAGCGCCAGGTGGTCGAACCGGAACGCGCGGCCGGACGCCGCGTGCGCGGTGCCGGAGCCGTCGGACCGTCGCTCGACCCGTTCGATCCGCTCGCCCTTGACGAGGTCCACGCGGTGCTCGTCCCAGTACGCCTGGGTGCGGAAGATCAGCGACTCCTTGCCCACCTTGTCCTGCAGGAACTCCTTGGACAGCGCGGGGCGCTGGTAGGGCCGGTGGTTCTCCTCGCCGAGCAGCGTGACGGGCTCGTCGAAGCCGAGCGCGCGCAGCGAGGCGACGAGCTGGACCCCGGCCTGGCTGGCGCCGACGATGAGCAGTCCGGACATCGCTCAGACCTGCGTCTCGGGGGTGGTGACGTGGAGGTCGCAGCCGTCCGTCAGGCGCAGCTGGCAGGAGAGCCGGGAGTTCTCCTCCCGGTCCACCGCGGTGCCGTAGAGCATCTCGTCCTCCATCTCGCTCATCGGGGCGAGCCGGTCCAGGTCCTCCTCGGCGACGAACACGTGGCAGGTGGCGCAGGACAGCGACCCGCCGCACTCGGCGACGATCCCGGGCACGCCGTGGCGCACCGCGGTCTCCATGACCGAGTCCCCGGCGACGCCGTCGACGACGCGGGTGGCGCCCTCGTGGTCGGTGTAGGTGATCTGGGGCATGGTTCCTCCTAGATGAACTGTCGTCCGCCGTCGACCACGAGGGTCTGCCCGCTCAGGTACGCGCTGTCCGGGCCGGCGAGGAAGCGGGCGGCGCCGACGATGTCCTCGGGCCGGGAGGCCCGGCGCAGGGCGCCCCGGTCGACGCCGTAGGTCTCGGCGTCCTCCATGAGGCCGTAGCTGGCCTCGGTGAGCGTGAAGCCGGGCGCGATCGCGTTGACGCGGATCCCACGGCGGCCGAGCTCCTTGGCCATCACCCGGGTCAGCGCGATCACCCCGCCCTTGGAGGCGACGTAGTGCATCCACTGCTCCGAGCCGCTGTAGACGGTGGCGGAGGAGATGTTGATGACCGAGCCGCCCTCGCGCAGGTGGGGGCTGCACGCCCGGGCGCACAGCCACGGTCCCTTGAGGTTGACGGCCATGACCCGGTCCCACTCGTCGGGGTCGATCTCCTCGAACGGGCTGCGGGTGATGCCCGCGTAGATCGCGGCGTTGTTGACCAGGACGTCGATGCCGCCGCCCAGCCGTGCCACCTCGGCGGCCATCGCCTCGGTGGACGCCGGGGAGGTCACGTCGACCTCGACGGCGGCCGCCTGCCCGCCCTGCTCGCGCACCAGGGCGGCGGTCGCCTCGGCGCCGGCGGCGTCGACGTCGGCCACCGCCACGGTGGTGCCGGGCCCGGCGAGCCCGAGCGCGAACGCGCGCCCGAGCCCGCCGGCGCCGCCCGTGACGAGCACGGTCCGGCTGGTCGCTGCGGTCACCGCACCGCCCCGTCGAGGACGGCCGCCGGCGTCTCCTCCGGCTCGTCGCCGAGGATGGTCACGGTGCCGGTGTTGCCGTCCACCCGGAGGCGCTGCCCGGTGCGGATGGTCGTCGAGCCCGAGCCGGTGCCGGTGACGGCGGGCAGGCCGTACTCCCGGCAGACGATGGCGGCGTGGCTCATCATGCCGCCGATGTCGGTGACGGTGGCCCTGATCTTCCCGAAGATAGGCCCCCAGCTCGGCGCGGTCACCGTCGCGACGAGGATGTCGCCCTCCTGCACCTGGTCGAGCTGGTCGGCGTCGTGGACCACGCGGGCCACCCCCTCGACGACCCCCGGGGAGGCGGCCATGCCGCGCAGACCGGTGAAGTCGTCGTCGTCCCCGGCGCCCAACCAGGACTGGACCTGCTCGGTGGTGATGCCCCACAGCATGCGGGTGAACGGCTCGGTGATCACCGCCGGCGGCGTGTTGAGCGCCGGGGCGGGCCGGGCCGTCTTGAGCGCGTCGACGATCGCGCGGCGCCGCTCGATCTCGGCGGGCCAGTACACCGGGCCGATGGGTCCGCCCGGGGCGCCCACGCCCCAGCCGGTCACGAGGTCGAAGAGGGCGTCGCGCACCTCGTTGCGGTTGAGGTAGAGCAGGTCGTCCGGCTCGCTCCAGAAGCCCTCGGCGTGGAGCACGCGGCTGAGCTGGCGGACCTTGCGCCAGAAGACGCCCATGGTCCAGTGCTCGATGTAGAAGTTGTGGTTCTCGACGTAGGGGTACGCGGTGGCCGCGAGCTGGCGCTTGGCGTCGAACGCCGCCCGGGTCTCGCCGTCGAGAAGCTCGCGGTACTCGGCGACGATCCGCTCCTTCTCGGCGATGAGCTCCTCGACGGGCCGCATGATCTGCTGGCCGTCCTCGAGGCGGCGGATGTAGTCCGCGACGTAGCCGAGCGGGATCTCCTGGTGCTCGTTCCAGTACTTGTCGTGGCCGTAGAAGCCGTTGCCGACGGTGAAGTTGAACCAGGGGTCCTGGGCCTGCTCATAGCGGGCGGTCCACCGGTCCCCGCCCGGGGCGGCGGCGATCGCGGCGAGGGTCCCGGCGACGTCGTCGGTGTCGCCGAACTGGCCCTGGAGCCCGAGCTCGACGGCGAGGGCGGCGAGCTCCTTGAGCTCGTCGTCCGGCTTGAAGAGCTCCATGTCGACGCCCTGGACCATGGTGGCGATGGCCAGGTCGGGGATGTTCGGGAACGCCTCCTTGCAGAAGTTGAAGAAGTCGAGGTAGGCGATGTAGCCGAGGTTGAGGAACTCGAAGTGGTACTGCCAGTTGCGGTAGCACAGCTGGATCAGCCGGTCGTAGTCCTCGAGGAGCTTCTCGCTGCCGTCCATCGCCCTGCCGGAGAGGATGTCCTCGGTGGGGACGACGTCGGGGAGCCGGGTGAACTCGATGGTCTCCATCTCGTCGATGGTGGCGCGGACCTTGACCTTCCACTGCTCGAGCAGGCGCTCCCAGTTCTGGAAGTAGTACCCGACCCGCTCCTCGAACAGGGGCACCCGGGCGGCGATCTGGTCCTCGGGCACGGGGATCGGGGACATGTAGAGGTAGCCCAGGTGCACCCGGAACTCGATGCCGTTGGCGGTGGGGATCATCAGGTGGCGGGCGTTGTACTGGCCCAGGCACTTGACGGCGAACTCCCCGCCGATGGTCTCGAACGGCTTGAACACCGTCGGCCAGTGCTGGCTGTCGCAGAACCAGAACTTCTCGTCCTCCTCGGCCTTCAGGGCGTCCTGGAAGACGAGGTAGTAGGGGTAGATGTCCTCCCATCCCTCGGCGCCCGGGGGCGTGGGGAGGTCGAACGGGCTGGGGAAGGACTTGCGGGCCATGACTCACCTGTTCCTGTCGGCTGCGTCGGTGCAGCGGGGGGCGCGGCGTCGTCGTCGCGGGGGGTGTGGGGTCGTGCTCGGTGCCGGGTTCGTGCGGTACGTGGCTGGCGGTGCGGGGGTGCGGTGCTGTCGTGCGTGCGGGGGGCGTGCCTCAGACCACGGCCGCGCCCAGCAGGACGCTCGTGAAGCCGCTGATGCCGCCGGCGGAGGAGGCGGGCCCGGGCGCCGCGGCCGGCTTCGCCGACCAGACGGTCTCGGGCCGGGACTGCAGGAGGAGCAGGTTCTCCCCGGCCGGGAGGTCGTCGTCGATGGCCCACTCGATGTCCTGGGGGCAGCGGTAGTGCTTCTCCGCCCGCTTGGCCATCGCGGCCACCTCCCGGAGCTCGGCGTCGGTGAGGCAGCGTCGCGCGCGGCGTTCGGCGTCGACCTCGCGCTCGACGAGGCGGCGGGACTCGCGGTCCGGCACCAGCTCGGCGTGCTTGTCACCGAGCGTCTCCGTCACGACGGTGAGCATCACCTTGTCGAGGGCGATGTTGTCCGGCGTGACCTGCCCGGAGACGACCATCTCGCCGAGGCCGTAGGAGGCGTCGATGACGATCTTCGACCTGTCGCCGGTGGTGGGGTCGAGGGTCATGGCCACGCCGGAGGTGCGGGCGTTGACCATCTTCTGCACGGCGACGGCGATGGAGAGGCCGTCGTCGACGATGCCGTTGCGCAGGCGGTAGATGATGGCGCGGCTGGTGTACAGCGAGGCCCAGCAGCGGCGGATGTGCTCGCGGACCTCGTCCCAGCCGGTGAGCCACAGGTAGGTGTCCTGCTGGCCGGCGAAGCTGGCGTCCGGAAGGTCCTCCGCCGTCGCGGAGGAACGCACGGCCACCGGGACCTCCCCGCCGCACCGGGCCATGAGCTCGTCGTAGGCGGCCCTCGTGGCGACCCGCAGCGGCTCGGGGATGGGCCGGGAGCAGATCTCGTCGCGGATCTGGGCGGAGACGGCGTCGACGTGGGTGACGTCGTCGGCGTCGAGCCCGGCGAGGAGGCGGGCGATGTCGTCGGCGATGCCGGCCTCGGCGAGGAAGGCGTCGTACAGGGCGGTGGTGACGGCGAAGCCGGGCGGCACGGGCATGCTCGCGGCGGTCATGGAGACCAGCGAGGCGCACTTGCCGCCGAGGAGGTCGTGCTCCGGCTCGGCAGCGGCGTCGAAGAACTGGACGTAGGTGGTCACGTCAGGCCTCCCAGGTGACGGGCACGGCGAGGGGGATGCGGAAGGAGAGGTTCTCCCGGTAGCCGATGGCGTCGGGGTCCTCGAGGGTGAGCTGCGGTGCCCGGGCGACCACCTGCTCGAGGACGATCCGGGCCTGGAGCTTGGCCAGCATGTTGCCCAGGCAGTAGTGGATGCCGTACCCGAAGGCGAGGTGCTCGCGGGCGTTGGGGCGGTCGATGTCGAACGTCTCGCCGTCGGCGAAGTGGGCCTCGTCGCGGTTGGCCGAGCCCATGAGCAGGAGCACGTCCGCGCCGGCGGGGATCGCGACCCCTCCGATCTCCGCGTCCTTCAGGGCCCGCCGCCGCCAGCCGACGATCGAGGGGCTGTACCGCAGGACCTCCTCGATCGCCGCCTTGATCCGCTTCGGGTCCTCGACCAGCGCCTGCCACTGGTCGCCGTGGGCCAGGAGCACGCGCAGGGAGTTCGCGATGAGCGTCGTCGTCGTCTCGTGGCCGGCGAAGAGGAGGCTGTAGGCGATGGAGGCGATCTCGTGGTCGGTGATCTCGGCGCCGTCCTGCTGGTCGCGCACCAGGTCCGAGATGAGGTCGTCGCCTCCCTCCTCGTGCGCGCGGGCGACGAGGGCGAGGCACTCCTGCCAGTACTCGACGAGATTGTGGGCGTGCGGGACCTGCTCCTCGTCGGAGAGGTCGCCCCAGGTCATGGCCGCCCGGGAGTCCGACCAGCGCTTGTAGGTGTCGATCTGCCCGACGTCGGCTCCGAGCAGGGTGAGGATCGTGATGGTGGGGACGTCGTAGGCGAGGTCGCGGAAGAGGTCGGCACGCCGGTCGGGGCGGGCGAGCAGCTTGTCCAGGAGCACGTCGACGTTGGCGCGGATGAACGGCTCGAGCGTCTTGTAGCGACGCGGCGTGAACTCCCGCTGGACGATCTCGCGGATGCGGGTGTGCTCCGGGGGGACCCGGGCGGAGAGCCCCGAGTACGCCGTGAAGCCGCCGTCCTCCATGATCTTCCGCGCCTGCGGGCCCCGCTCGCGCACGGGCTTCTGGGCGTTCTCGCTGCTGAAGGTCTCCCAGTCGGCGAAGACGGCCTTGATGTCGTCGTACCGGGTGACCACCCAGTAGCCGATCCGCTCGTCGAACATCACGGGCGCCTCGCGCCGGAGCTCGGCGTAGGCGGGGAAGGGGTCGTGCTGGTCGAACGGCTGGTAGCCGTGGTGGTCCACCGGGCATCCGGTGGACCGTGCGGTCACGTCCTGCGTCGTTGCCATGCCTGCTCCATCACGGGTCTGGTCGTGCGTCTCATGAAACCGGGAAGCGCCGGCCCCGCCAAGGAGCCGCTCCCACTCAGTGGAAGGCGCTCTCGCTCCGTGCGCCGGCGCCGGACGTACTTCCGCCCCGCATGGTCGACAGGATCGTCGAGAGCGGGAAGGGCGCCGTCACGCGTTCGATCTCCTTGGCCGCGGCCCGCAGGGCGGGCAGGTACCGCGTGAGCGAGCCGGCCTGCGCCGCGGCCACCACCAGTCCCAGACCGGCACCGACCCGGCCCTCGCGGTGGAAGACCGGGACGGCGACGGAGCAGGACCCCACGCGGGCCTCCTGGTTGGTGATCGAGTAGCCCTGGCGGGTGATCCGGTCGAGCTCGGCGCGCAGGGCCGCGGCGTCCACCCTGGTGGACCGGGTCATCGCCTCCAGGCCACGCAGGAGATAGGTCTCCCGGAACCACTCGTCCTCGTGGGCCAGCAGCACCTTGCCGACGGCGGAGACGTGCAGCGGCAGCCGGCCGCCGACGCGCGCCGCCCGCGGCACACGCTTCGAGCTGTAGATGCGTTCCACGAACAGCACGTCCGGGCCGGAGCGGATCGCCAGGTGCGCGGTCTCCTGGGTCAGGCCGAAGAGGTCCTGCAGGATCGGCCGGGCCCGCTCGCGCACCTGACGGCCGGCGTGCTGGCCGAGTTCCCACAGCCGCATCCCCACCCGGTAGTCGCCGTCCGGGTCGCGGTTGAGCGCCCCCCACTCCTCGAGCTCGCGTACGAGCCGGTGGACCGTGCTGAGCGGGAGGCCGCTGCGGGCCGCGATGTCGGTCAGCGACTGCGCGGTGGGACCGCTCTCGAAGGCGCCGAGAATGGCGAGGACCTTCGAGGCCACGCTCTGGCCCGGCGTACGTGCCCCTCCGGCCACCGTGACCCCCTCAGCCCTTGACCGCTCCGTTGCTGAGCCCGGAGACCATGTAGCGCTGGACGAAGACGAACAGGAACACGGCAGGCAGCATGGTAAGCACGCACGCGGCCATGAACGGCCCCATGTACTCCACCGCCCCGCCCTGGCCGAAGAACGACCGCAGCCCCACCTGCAGCATGGTCTTCTCCCCCTGGTACAGCAGCGTGCTGGCCCAGATGAAGTCGTTCCAGATCTGGAGGAAGACCACGCAGACGATGGAGAGGATCCCGGCGCGGGACACCGGGAGGAACACCCGGAAGAAGGCCCCGAAGTGGGAGCAGCCGTCCACGTAGGCGGCCTCCTCGAGCGTCTTGGGGCAGCTGTCCTGGAAGTAGCCGTGCAGCACCAGGACGGCGAACGGGAGCATGAACCCCATGTAGGTCAGGATCATGCCGGTGTAGGTGTTCACGAGGTCCAGCCGCTCGAGCAGGAAGTACACGGGGAAGAGGCGGGTGATCTCGGGGACGAGCTGGTTGAAGATGAAGACCCCGAGGACGATGCCGGTGATGCGCATGCGGAACCGGGACGTCACGTAGGCCGCCATGCTCGCCACCACGGCCGTCCCGGCCGCGGCGACGCCGGCCACCAGCAGCGAGTTCATCATCTGGCGACCGAAGGGCATCATCGCGAGGGCCTGGCGGAAGTTCTCCGTCGACGGGTCGGTCGGCACCCACACCGGCGGGATGCTCGTGATCTCGGCCGGCGCCTGGAAGGCGGACTTCAGCATCCAGAAGAACGGCAGCAGCAGGTAGCCCACCACGACGGTGGCGACCACGACCGAGACGATCTGGAGCGTCGAGATCCGCCGTCGGGGTGTGCGCCCGGGGACGTCCGGCCGCGCGCCGGTCCCCTCGGCCCGCCGCTTCTCGGGTTCCTGGACGGCTACCTGTTCCAACATGGCTTGTCCGTTCATGGGTCTGCGATCCGCCTACCGGTTGGCCCTGCGGTCGGCCAGGATGTAGCCGACCCCGATCACTGCGCTGATGACGAGGATGAAGCTGCTGGCCGCCCCCGCCAGGCCGAACTGACCGTTCGTGAACGCCTCCTGGTAGGAGTACACCGCCAGGGTGTTCGTGAGGTTCGCCGGCCCACCGCCCGTCATGAGGTACACGAGCTCGAAGTGCCCGACCGTCCCGATGAGGACGAGGGCGGTCAGCACGCTGATCGTGGGCATCATCATGGGGATCGTGATGCTGAAGAGGGTCCGCACCGGCGAGGCCCCGTCGATCTTGGCCGCCTCGTAGACCTCCTTGCTGATCGACTGCAGCCCGGCGAGCAGGATCATCACCGCGAGCGGCAGACCGTTCCAGATGCGGGCGGCCGAGATGGACAGCAGGGGGCTGCTGATCGTCCCGACGGACGACGTGTCGGCAAGGAAGCGGACGTCCTCCTGGATGAGCCCGACGGCGTGGAGCAGCTGGTTGATCGGGCTCTGTGCCGGCGAGAGGATCCACACCCAGACCGCGGCGGCGACGACGCCGGGCACGAACCACGGCATGATCGAGACGGTCCGCAGGAGCACCCTGCCGCGGATCTCGCTGTTGAGGACGTGCGCGATCAGCAGGCCGACCACGATCAGCGCCGTGGTGACGAGGAGACCGAAGGTGAGCGTGTTCGCCAGCGTCCGGAGGAAGGCGTCGTCCTGGAACAGGGTCCGGAAGTTGTCGAGCCCCACGAAGGGTGTGCCCGCGAAGGCGATCCGGTACAGGTCGTACTCGTAGAAGCTCAGCCGCAGGGTCTCGACCATCGGGTACACGCCCAGCACGAGCACCAGGAGCAGCGCGGGGGCGAGCATGACGCCCATGAACACCCGGCGGCGCACCCGCATGGTCATCGGGAGCCACCCTCGGCGCGTGCCGACGCGGCCTCCTGCGCGAGCACCGGCGTCCGGCCGCCGCGGAGCGTGAACTCGTCGACCCGCACGGTCGGGCTGCCGTCACCACGCACGCCGTGCACCTCGACCACGAGGTCGCCGTCGGCCGTGAAGCGCAGCCGGGCGAAGTTGTGGATGGTGTTGTTGCGGACCGCCGTCCAGTGCGGGGCCTCCTCGGTGGCGAAGTTGGAGAAGTTCTTGTTGATGTTGCTGCGCTTCCCGCCCGGGCTCACCTTGAGGTAGACCGTGCCGTCCTCGGGCCCGTACTCGACGAGCGAGTCCGAGGTGGGCGCGTTCCGGGCGGGGACGTCGACCAGCGGGAAGGTCCGCTCGTAGGCCTGGTCGTGGGACGTCACGACGAGCCGCACACCGAGCTCCTCGAACACCGGGCCCAGCTGGGCACGCAGCGCGAGGTTCGAGGGGTGGTTCCGCCCCTCCGCGAAGGGGGCCACGTGCAGCACGGGGATGATCCACCGCTGGCCGGCCGCCTGGGCGGCCCGGATGTCCTCGATCATCCAGCGCAGCCGCTCCTCCGGCAGCGGGTCGTCGAACTGGTAGGCGCAGATCGACAGGAAGTGCACGTGCCCCACGTCGTAGGAGTAGTTGAGCCGGCCCTCGCTGCCCTCGGGGGTCGCGTAGCGCTCCAGCCACGGCTCGATGCGCTCCTGGAGGATGTACATCAGCTCGTGGTTGCCCCAGGTGGGCATCATCGGCGCGTGGGCGGCGACCGGCACCATCTGGTTGAAGAAGTAGTCGATGGCCTCCTCGAGGAACTCGAAGCGCCGGTCGGTGTCGAAGTAGGCGAAGTCCCCGCCGTGGAGCACGAGCAGGGGGTCGAGCCTGGCGATCTCCTCGATGACCTGGACGGTGCCGTCCGCGAGGCCGTCCTTCCGGCCGATGAGGCCGGTGTCGGAGACGAACACGACGTCCATGGCCGAGACCTCCCCGTGCGGCGGCGCGGTCTCGAACGAGCTGACGTCGCCCCACCGGTCGCCGCCGCAGCCCACGCGGTACTCGTAGCGCGTGCGCGGCTCCAGCCCGACCAGGTTGACCTCCTGGAGGGCCCCGAGGTCGTCGGTCAGCCGGTGGCTCCCGGCCGCCGTCCGCCACTCGCCACCCGCCTCGCGGTACTCGACGACGGGCTCGGCCTCCCGGTCGCAGCTGCGCCAGATCACCGTCATCGTGCTGGCCGGGTCGCCGACCCAGGACAGGTGGAGCTGGTCGGAACCGTGGACGTGCGCGCTGTAGTCAGTCATGATTCGTCGCTCCTTGAGAGGTCTCAGGCCCGGACGCCGTGCGCGTCCACGTTCGCACCCGCGGTCGTCGGCCCGGTGGTGCCGGTCAGCTGGGCCACGTGCCGGAAGAACGCCTGCTTGCGCGGCGTCGTCAGCCCCCAGTTGACCGGCGGGCACTGGAAGCCGTCGTGGTAGTCCCCGCCGGCGCCGGGGTCGAAGTAGCCCCACGACGCGTAGTTCTCGACGGCGGTGTAGAGGTGGTTGGGCCGGTCGTCGAAGTCGAAGTGGTTGTCCTCGTTGACGACGACAGGGATCGGCCGGTGGCGCGTCAGCTCGCGAACCGCGCGGATCTGCGCCTCGAAGTCGGCCGTCCCGTGGATCTCGTTGCCGTGGATGAGGGCGACGTCGACGACGTCGATCAGCTCCTGCGGGGGCACGATCCCGAACTGCGGGACGCCGGCGTAGCTGGCGGCCAGGGGCAGGGCCGTGGACGTGGCCGACCGGAGCTCCTTGATGAAGGAGACCATGCCGCGCGGCGTGAGCAGGTCGTGGGTGTAGCGGGGGATGTTGCACTCGTTGGCGATCTCGACGATCACGTTGCGACGGTCGGTGTCGTCGAGCCAGCCGATGACGTTCTCCGCCGCCCGGCGCACCGCGTCCTGGTCCTCCAGCCGGTGGTCCTGGCCGAAGTAGAACAGGCCGAGGATCACGACCATGCCCAGCCGGTCCGCCTCGTCGAGGATGCGGGCCAGCCGGTCGAGCCACTCCGGACGCAACGAGCCGTCCCGGTGGTAGGCCGTGACGTGCCAGGGCTGCTCGAGCGGCACGACGCCGCCCGGGGTGGAGCTGCCGCCCCGCACCGGGTTCCCGCACTGGAGGTTGAGGGTGAGGCCGAGCAGGCCGTGGGAGCGCCACACCGGCATCTGCGCCAGGAACTCGCGCACGTTGCGCTCGGCGTCCCACGTCCCGGTGTCCGGGTAGGCCCAGCGGGCCCGGGTGTCCTCGTTGAGATCGTCGAACAGTCCCATCACCAGGCGGGCGTTGAACAGCAGGCCCTCCACGGGCCGGCCCTCGAACGAGACCCCTTCGTACGTCGGGCGCCCGTCGAGGTAGAAGCGCTCACCCTGCAGCTGCAGGTGCGTCGTCGCCATGCTGAGTTTCCTTTCGAGTGCGGTGGCCCGTCGGTCCGGGCCTTTCGCGGCTGGACGGGCCGCCGGTCCACCCGGGGCGGACCGGCGGCCCGACGGCCTACCGGGCGCCGCGGTCCAGCTCGGTCTGCATGCGCTCCTGCGCCTTGGCGATCGCGTCGTCGATCGGCTGCCCGGACTCCAGCACCTCGGAGTACATGTCCCACAGGACGCCGCCCGGCTTCTCGTCCCGGATGACCGTCCAGAACGGCGACGGCGCCTGCGAGGTGTGCGCGTGGTTCTCGATGACCTCGGTGAAGGTGGTCTTCCACTCGGCGTCGGTCCAGAACTCGGAGGCCATGACGGCGCGGTTGGTGCTCGGGAAGCCGGTCGTCTCCGAGATCCGCTGCATGTTCTCGTCGCGGCTGAGGAACGCGATCCACTCCACCGACGCCTCGACGTTCTCCGAACCCTGCAGCACGCCCCAGTACCCGGAGCCGGAGTAGGTCGCCCGGTTCTCCGGCCCCTGCGCGGGCGGGGCCACGGCCCACTTGCCCTCGAGCTCGGGGTAGTCGCGCACCAGGGTCGCGATGTCGGAGCCGCTGGCTCCGCCGAGGATCGCGAGACGCCCGGAGCGGAACTCCGCCATGGGGTCGAAGGTGGGGGACATGAAGTCCTCCGGCACCACGCCGTCCTCGACGAGTCCCCGGAGCCAGGTGAGGGTCTCGCGCATCTCGGGGGTGTCGAGGTTGGCGGTCGTGCCGTCCTCGGACATGTACTCCTGGCCGGTCTGCCAGTAGTAGGGGATCAGGCCCTGGACGACGTCGACACCGCCGAAGGAGAACCCGGTCACGTCACCCTCGGTGAGCGCGGCGGCGTACTCCTCGATCTCCTCCCAGGTGGCCGGCGGCTCAGTGAAGCCGGCCTCCTCGAGCAGGTCGGTGCGGTAGAGCATCGGCCGGACGTCCACCCGCCAGGGGATGCCGTAGAACTCGTCCTGCCACTGCCCGTCGACCATCATCGACGAGAAGAACCGCTCGTCGAGGTCCGGCCAGTACTCGTCCTTGTACTCGGTGATCGGCATGGGGCCGGCCTTGCCGCCGCCGAGCGGCGCGTACGTGGTGAGCTGGAACATGTCGGCGGCGTCGGGCGCGTCCCCGCCCTGGGAGACGAGCAGCCAGCGGTCGCGCGCCTGGGCGAAGTCGATGAGCTCGACCTCGACGGCGGTCCCGGTCTCCGCCTCGAACTCGTCGGCGAGCTCCTCGACGAGCGCCCGCCACTTGGCGGGGTCGCCGTAGATCTGGCTCCAGAACTCGATGCTGCCGCTCCCGCCCGGGTCGCCGCTGCCGTTCGATCCCGGGTCCCCGGGAGAGCTGGCGCAGGCGGCGAGGAACGAGAGCCCCGCCACCCCGGCAAGCATCTGTACGCTGCGTCGTCTCATGTAGACCACTCCTTTGTGTCTGATCGACCTGTCATACAGGCTGCCAGCCTGCCAGGAACACTGTCAAGCATGTCTTAAAATGGATTTCAGGGCCGGAGACCGGCGCGCTGTGCGCTCAGCGACGTCCCGGGTCGCCCGGCGTCACGCGGTCGCCGGGCCTCGGGACGAGGCTGACGTCGCGCGCCTCGAGCAGGAAGAACAGCCTGGCTGTCTCCTCGAGCTCCTCGACGGCGTCGGTGGCGGAGGCGAGGTCGGTCCCGGCGACCACGGGCCCGTGGTTGGCCAGCAGCAGGGCGTGGTTGTCCGCTGCGAGCTCGCGCACCAGTCCCGCCACGGCCCGGTCTCCCGGCGCGTGGTAGGGCACCAGGGGCAGCCGGCCGACCCGCATCGTGTAGTACGCCGTCAGCGGCGGCAGCACGTCGGACGGATCGGCGTGCCGCAGGCACGACACGGCCACGGCGTAGGTGCTGTGGAGGTGGACCACGGCCCCGGCGTCCGGTCGGACGCGGTAGATCGCCTCGTGCAGGAACGCCTCCTTCGTCGGCGGCGGCCCCTGGACGTCACCGCTGCGCAGGTCGACGAGGCAGATGTCCTCCCGGGTGAGGGAGCCGAGGCTCGCCCCGGACGCGGTCAGGTAGACCGTGTCATCCACGCGGACGCTGATGTTGCCCGTCCGGCCCGGGGTGAGCCGGCGCGCGAACAACGAGCGCCCGACCTCCACGATGCCCGACACGGCGTCCGTCACGGGTCCCCCGCCCCGGTCGTGGCGGCCCGGAGCAGGAGATCCGCACGGCCGAAGTTCCCGGACTTGAGGAGCAGCGCCGTCGACGGCTCGTCCGGCGTCAGCAACCACGGCACGCCGGGGTCCTCCTCGTGCCCGACGAGCGCGGACTCGACGCCGAGGCGCTGGATGACCGCGCCGGAGGTCTCGCCGCCGGCGACGACGATCCGGCGCGCACCGCTCTGACGGGCCGCGCTCGCGAGGTCGCCGAGGACGTCCTCGAAGATCTCGGCGGTCCGCGCCCCGAAGACCTCTGCCGCGGCAGCGCGCTCCTCCGGTCCGGCCGAGGAGTACACGAGCACCGGAGGGCCGCCGAGGTGGTCCCGCAACCAGGACAGCGCCCGCGCACGCATCTGCTCGGCGTCCGGGGTGGCGAGCGGGTCGAGCCGGTGGGAGGGCATCCGGTCGCGGGCGTACGCCAGCTGCTCCAGCGTGGCCCGCGAGCAGCTTCCGGCCAGGACGACGGCGGGTCCCGCGGGCAGCTCCAGGTCCGTCCGTCCCGTCTCCGAGGTGGCCGGCGGAGACCCGGCCGAGACACCGTCCGGCGCGAGGGCGGCGGCGAGCCCGGCGGCTCCGGTCAGCACGGACAGGTGCTGGGTGGCGGCGGCGATGACGCGCAGGTCCGCGTCGTCGATCGCGTCGGTCACGACGTGCCGCACGCCGTCGGCCTCCAGGGAGTCCAGCCGTTCGCGCACGGCCTCCGGCCCCGAGCGGACCACCGCGTGCGGGAGCAGGGCGACGGGGTGCGGGGTCTGCCGGCCGAGCACGCGGACGAGGTCCGAGTCGGTCATCGGGGTGAGCGGGTGGTGCCGCATCGACGACTCGGAGAGCAGCTGCTCGTGCACGAAGAGCTGCCCGCCGTAGACCGTCCGGCCGTGCACCGGCGAGCTGGGGCAGATGACGGTCGACCGGGCGCCGCTGCGGTCCAGCAGCGCGTCGGTGACCGGGCCGATGTTCCCGGCGTCGGTGGAGTCGAAGGTGGAGCAGTACTTGTGGAAGACCCGCCGCACGCCGAGCTCGTCGAACCAGTCGGCCGCCTCGAGCGACCACGAGACGGCGTCGGCCGGCGGCGCCGTCCGTGACTTCAGTGCCACCACGACGGCGTCCGCCCCCCGGGGCGCCCTCCGGTCCCCGGGCACGCCCCCGAACAGGATCGCGGGGCGGAACCCGGACCGCCGCAGGGCGGTTGCGACGTCGGTGGCGCCGGTGTAGTCGTCCGCGACGCAGCCGAGCAGCACCCGCGGCGGCGCGTGGACCGCGGTCCCGCCCCCGCCCGCCTCGGACGGCCGGTCAGTCGGACGCACGGCTGAGCTCCGCGGCGCCCTTGCGCCCCTTCTGCATGGTGGCCCAGTGGGCGGCCACGTCGTCGAGGTGCCGCTCCATGGCCTGCTCCGCGGCGGCGCAGTCCCGCCGGAGGACGGCATCGAGAATGCCCTGGTGGAACTCCGCCGCGTGCCGCGCCCGGCTGGGTGAGAGCACCGCGCCGCGGCGCGCCTCGATGAGCACGCCGTGGAGCGAGTCCAGCACGACCACGTAGAGCGGGTTGTGGGTGGCCACGGCGAGCTGCCGGTGGAAGGCGACGTCGAACTTCGCGGCGGTCTCCGGGGTCGCCAGCGCGCCCATCATCTGCTCGTGGGTCCGGCGGATCTCCTCGAGGTCCTCGTCCGAGGCCCGCTCGCAGGCCAGGCGCACGACCTGGAGCTCGAGCAGGTGCCGCACCTCGTGCACCTGCTGGTAGTCGAGACCGCCGTGGATCCGCAGGAAGAGGCTCAGCGCGTCGCTCACCAGCTCGGAGCTGACGTTGCCCACGCGCAGGCCGACGCCGGACCGGGTCTCGATCACTCCCCTCGCCACGAGGGAGCTCACCGCCTCACGGACGACGGTCCGCGAGACGCCGAACTCCTCCCCGAGCTCGCGCGCGGAGGGCAGCGGCTCCCCCGGGCTCATGCCGGCGGCGAGAATCTTGTTGAGGATCTGCTCGGCGACCTGCTCCGCGAGCGTGGGTCCGGGCAGGATCCGGGTCGATCCGGGGTTCTGCGGCATCATCTATCTCCTTGCCCGACGAGACTGAGCGAGCTGACGAACTGGTACGACAGCTCGGCCGTGCGATCACCGTGGTCCTGCGCGTGCTCGAGCGTGATCCAACCGCGGTAGTCCATGAGGTCCAGCACCGCGACGACGTCGGGGAAGGGCATGTCACCGGTTCCCGGGCTGCCCCTGCCCGTGTCGCCGAACTGGACGTGCTCGAGCAGCGGCCCGGCCGACCTGAACGCCTCCACCGCGGAGCCCTCGGTCAGCGCGAGGTGGTAGGTGTCGCCGATGACGCCGATGGTCGTACGCCCCGTCGCGGCGATGAGCGTGCGGGCGTCGTCGATCGTGTTGACCAGATCCGTCGAGCTCTCGTTCTGGGGCTCGACGAGCATGCGAACACCTCGATCGTCGGCGTAGTCGACGAGCTCGCGCAGCATGCTGGCGGTGCGCGCCATCCGCTCCTCCCGGACGACCGCCCGGTCGGGCGCGTTGTCCAGGATTCGCCCCAGCGAGACGCGGGTGCCCAGCACCGCCGCGCGGTCGACGAGCGTTCGCAGCTGGGCGAGGACCGCCTCGCGAGCCGCGGGTCCCGCCTCGCACATGCTCGCCCCGCGGGCCGCCAGCGGACCGGTGGCGAGCGCCGCCACGGCGAGCCCTGCGCCGGACAGGTCGTCGGCCAGCCGCTCCGCGTCCAGCTTCGCGGGCGAGGCCACCTGGAGCTCCACGCCGTCGTACCCGATGTCGGCCAGCCGCCGGATCGCCTCGGCGAACGGGCCGTCGTAGGCGAACTCCTGACGCTCGTCGGCCTCGGGCGACATCACCGTGTAGGCCAGGCGGACCCCCCGTGGTGCGTTCACTCCGCCCACTCCTTCCACATCTGCTTCCCTGTCGGTCACTGCCCGGCGGCTGGCGACGCCGCCGTCCGGGACTTCTCGGCTCATGCTCGCGCCGGCGACGGCGCGGCCGCCCGGACAGCCTCGACGACGGCGTCCGCGACGTCCGAGGTGGTGGCGGTCCCCCCGAGGTCCGGTGTGCGGACGCTCCTCAGCGCGGTCTCGACGGCAGCCTCCACGGCGTCGGCGGCGGCGGCGTCACCGAGGTGACAGAGCATCATCGCGCCCGAGAGGATGAGGCCGACGGGGTTGGCCCGCCCGGTCCCGGCGATGTCCGGCGCGGCGCCGTGGCACGCCTCGAAGACGGCGACGCTCTCGCCGAAGTTCGCACCCGGGCCGAGACCGATGCTGCCCGTCACCCCGGCGGCGACGTCCGAGAGGATGTCGCCGTACTGGTTGTCGAGCAGGACCACGGCGCGCGGGACGGCCCCGCGGACGATCGCCTGGCCGAGGGCGTCCACCATCATGTCCTTGAGCTCCACCTCCGGGTACTGGCGGGCGACGTCCTGCACGACCTCGAGCTCGAGGCCGTCGGTGAGGTTCAGGACGTTGGCCTTGTGCCCGAGAATGACGCGGCCGTACCCCTGCTCGACGGCCAGCCGGAACGAGAAGTGGGCGATCCGCTCCCACGCCGCTCTCGTCACGACCTTGACCGCCTGGGCGACGTCGTCGCCGATCCGGTACTCGATGCCCGAGTAGGTCCCCTCCGAGACCTCGCGGACGATGAGGAAGTCGAGGTCCGGGCCCGACGAGATGCCCGGCACGCTATGGATGGGCCGGACGTTCGCGAAGAGGTCCAGCTCGCGCCGCACGGCGTTGTTGATGCTGGGGTAGACGCGGTCGCCGTCCGGCCGGACCTTGACGATCCGCCCCGTGCGGCGCGGTGCCTCCAGCGGAGCCTTGAGCGCGGCACCGAGGCGTCGGATCCCGGCGACGGCGGCATCCGGCAGGGGGTCGTGCTCACCACCGGGAATGAGGTGACCGACGGGGATGTACTCGTAGCTCAGGTACGGCGCCGCAGCGCTGAGCACCCGGACCGTCGCCTCCGTGATCTCCGGTCCGATCCCGTCCCCGGGGATGATTCCTACCGTTGCCATCTCACGCTTCCTTCGTCGATTGGATGATCTGTGCGTCGGGCTCGTCCGGCGCACCGAGGCGCCGCCTGAGCTCCGTGGCGGCTGCCCGTGCCCCTTCGTGGACGGGCACCCCGAGCCGTTCGCTCAGGGGCCCGGCGGCCGCGGCGAGCGAGTACTGGGCGAGGAGGATCTCGCTCGCGCCGGCGGCGACCGCCCGCGCCACCGGGTCGTGCATGCCGGCGGCCAGGGCGTCCCCCGTCGCACCGGGTGCGGGCTCGACGAGCACCCGGTGGATGGCGGCCGTCGCCGTGCCGGGCTGCGCCCTGAGCTGCGCCTCGGCCGGCGCGAACGCCGTCTCGGTCGACGCGACGAGCGCGACCGCCGCGGGCCTGGCCCGCGCGGCGGCGCGGAACATCTCGGCGTCGGGCTTGACGACCGGGGCGTCCCACCGGAGCTCGGCGGCGTCCGCCAGCTCGGAGTAGCTGGAGCAGGTCACCAGGACGCCGGAGGCTCCGCCGTCGAGCAGCACGTCGACCAGCCCGAGGAACCGCCGCCTCAGACGGCCGGTGAGCGTGCCGGCCTCCTTGAGATCGGGCAGCAGCCGGTCGTCGAGGAGGTGCCACTGCTCGGCCTCGGGCAGGACCTCGCGAAGCGCCCGCTCCGCCGGGCCCCGCGCCAGCGGCGTGGCATGGACGAGACCGATCCTCATGGCGCCACCCGTCCCGTCGTCCTCACGCCCACCGGGATGGTGGCGTCGATCTCCGCACGCCCCAGCGCCCGCCCGCTCTCCGCGGACTCGTAGGCGGCGAACACCAGCCGCATCGTGGACAGGTTGTCGTGGATGTCCGTCTCGAACGCCGCGCCGGTGACGATCCCCCGGGCGAAGGCCCGGATCGCCCGGGCGTAGCTGGCGACGTAGGGGTCGGCCTCCGGGGGCACGACGTCCACCCGCCGGGTCGCGGCATCCTCCGTGACGATGCGCAGCTCGCCCGAGGCGGAGATGAACGCGGTGCCCGCCGTGCCCTCCACGACGACGCTCTCGCTGAGGAGCGGAGGGGCCTCGCGCCCCTTCGAGGCGTAGCTCCGGTCGACCACGGCGGTCGCGCCGGGGAAGCCGAGCACCACCGTCGCGACGTCCTCGCCGCGGACCCGGTCGCTGACCCGGTGGGACCGGGCGTAGAGCACGTCGGGCTCGCCGAGCAGATAACGGGTGACGTCGAGCTGGTGGATGACCGACTCGAGGATCAGGAACCGGTCCATCTCCGCGAAGAACGGCTGACGCGCCAGGCTGAACGGCGTGCCGGGGTGGCGCGGCGTGGTCACGGTGCCCGCGAACCGCGCGGACGAGCTGAGGTGGAAGACGGTGCCGAGCTCGTCGCCGTCGATGCGTCGGCGCAGCTCACGGAACCAGCTCCGGTACCGCCAGTTCTCGTGGATCATCAGCCGGCCCGGCCCCGCGACCGCGGCGTCGTAGATGCGCGCGATGTCCTCGCGCGTGTCCGCCACCGGTTTCTGGCACAGCACATGGATCCCGGAGGCCAGCGCGTGCTCGACGATCCCGGCGTGGGCGGGGGCGGGGGTGATGACGTCGAGGGCATCGACGGCTCCGGAGGCCACCAGCTCCTGCACGGTCCCGCCGCTGCGCGGGACTCCGTACTCCCGGGCCCGTCGCTCGGCCCGTTCGGGCACCTGGTCGACGATGTGCACCACGTCGCAGCCGGGCAGTCGCCGCCAGCCGGCGAGGTGGTGGGAGCTCGCGTTGCCCGCGCCCACCACACCGATCCGCAGACGTCTCCGGGTCATGCCGGCACCTCCCAGCCAAGCAGCTCCGTGGCGGTGGTCAGCCCCATGTGGGTCAGCTCCGCCTCGCTGAAGCCCTCGTCGACGAGCCGGCCGGCGAATCGCCGGAACCCCTCCGGCGGCACCGGGTTGTGCGGCTGCCCGAGGTCGCTGCCGAGCACGTTCTGCCCGACGCCCACGGCCCGGATCCGGGCCGCCATCCCGGGGAGGTCCACGTCCGAGATCTCCCGCCGGGGGACCACCCGTTCCATCACCGCGCCGCGCCGCGCGAGGTCGATCTGGAGCGGCACGGGCATGTCGACGTGCCGGTGGTCCGGGTGGCTGACCACGAAACGCTCCACGCCGTGCTCGACGGCGGCGTCGAAGAGCGCGACCACCTCGTCGGGAGCGAGGTGGCCCGAGCACACGACCTGGTCGTGGTCGGCAGCCAGCCGGAGGACGTCGTGGACGTCCCCGGTCAGGGCGCCGTCGCCGTCCCAGACCGACACCGCGTCGTTGCCGGTCACCCCGGTGCTCCGGCGCTCGTTCTCCGCGTCCTGGGTGGGGAACCAGACCACCCTGCCGCCCGCCCGGACCGACGCCTCGACGGCCTCCGCGTTGATGCCGCCGGCGGCCCGGTTCAAGGCGATCCCCCCGGCCACGCGAAGGCCTGGTCGCACACGCTCGAGCAGCGACGCGGTGCCGACGGTGCTGAGGGTGTGGGACTTGAGGACCATCCCCGCGACCCCGTGCGTGGCGGCCGCTGCGGCGAGGTCGAAGGCGTCGCACCGGCGGGGCCTGGAGTCCGGCCCCGGGTGGACGTGGAAGTCGACGAGCCGGGCCTGCCCGGCCGCGGACAGCGAGCTGCTCCGCTCCTCCGAGTCCACGTCTTCCCCTCCCCGTCGAGGACGCGCCAGCCGACCTGGCAGCCTGTATGACAGGCAGGCTAGCGCACCGGAGGGCCAGGGGGCAACGTGGGTCGTCGTGGGGAGGCGCGCCGATCAGCCGGCGCTGATCAGCTCACGTTGCCCTTGAGCAGGCGGTGCCAGTAGACCTGGGGTTCGAGGTAGCGGTCGAAGACGAAGGTGCTGCGCCGCGGCCGCACGAGGTCGGGGGTGCTCACCGTCGGCTGAGGGTTGCCGTCGCGGTCGAACTCGGCCAGGAGCAGCTCGCGCCGGCTGGTGGTGACCGGGGCGACGGAGTAGCCGTCGTAGTGGCGCAGGCTCCGCCGGGCGCGCTGGGCGGCGATGTTGTGCGCGACGACGGGGACCTGCTTGCGCAGCGCACCCCCGGACGGGAGCGTGCCGACGGTGGCCACGTCACCCAGGCCCCACACCCGCGGGTGGGTCTCGTGCCGGAGGGTGCGCGGGTCCACCGCGACGAACCCTTCGCTGGCCGGGGTGGCGAGGTCGCTCTCGGCGACCCAGTCCGGGGCGCGGTGCGGCGGGGCGAGGTACAGGGCGTCGTAGCTCAGCTCGTCGGTGCCCTCCGGGGTCTGCACGCGCAGCGACCGGGTGACGGCGAAGATCGCCTCGACGGTCGCCCGCGTGCGGACCCGGACGCCGTAGCTCTCGGCCGCGGCACGGAGCTCGCGGTCGGCGTCGTCGTGGTTGACGAGCCGGGTGCCCTCGACGAGGAGCTCTATGTCGATGTCGCGCAGCGTGCCGGTGCGGCGCCAGTGGTCAGCGGCCATGAAGAGCGGCTTGAGGCCGACCGGGGCGCACGGGACGTGCCGCTCGGAGATGACGAAGACCGCGCGGCCCGCCGTCAGCGAGGACAGCATCGTCCAGGTCTTCTCGGCCATCTCCGGCAGGTAGTTGGTGGCCGCCGCCGGGGTGGCGACCGCCTCCTCGGCCCCGGTGATGGCGTCCCAGTCGACGCGGGAGCCGGGGCACACCGCCACGTCGTTGTAGTGCAGCTCCCGCCCGGCGGAGAGGTGAACGACCGACCGGTCCGGGTCGATCGCCGTCACGTGGTCGGCGTACCAGGTGCACCCGTCCGGGATGCACTTCGTCTGCGCCCTCGTCAGGTCCTCCATCGTGGCCATCCCGCCGCCGACGTAGCTGAGCAGGGGCCGGTAGTGGTGGAGCTGCTTCGGCTCGACGATCGCCACGTCATGGCATCCCATCCGCCGGAGCTTGGCCGCCAGGGAGATGCCGGCGTTGCCGCCGCCGACGATGACGACGTCGTGGTGACGAGGGGCGTTCATGGCCAGATCACGCTCCGGGTGCTCGAGGACCAGGACCTGTCACGGTAGGTGCGCGTGCGGTGTCGCGCGCGTCGGCGGCGGCGGGTCCGCCGGGCTGACGCGTGCCCGGCCGAGCACCGGCGACGACGACGGACGCCCCAGCACGTGCCGGATCTCCCCGCTCCGCCTACCGTCGTGCTCTGCCGAGACGAGGCCGCCGGGAGGGAGTCGCTCGTGCCCGAGGGTCACCCCGCCTGCCAGGTGCGCTGATGCAGACCTTCGTGCCGTACAGCGACTTCGCGGCCACCGCAGAGGTGCTCGACGACAAGCGGCTGGGCAAGCAGCGGGTGGAGGTCATCCAGATCGTCCGCGCGCTGACGTGGCCGGACTACGCCTGGAAGTCGCACCCGGCGGTGCTCATGTGGAAGGGCCATGAGGAGGCGCTCGGCCGCTACGGGCTGACGATGTGCGAGGCATGGACCGACAGGGGCTTCGGCGACACCTGCGCCGAGACGATCGTCACAGACCTCGCCGCCGCAGGCGTGCCCGCCATCAGGAGCTACGAAGAGCTGGTCACCGGCGGCGCCCTCCCCGGCTGGCTCTTCGACCCTGAACTGCTCAGGAGCCACCGGTCCAACCTCATCCGCAAGGACCCAGCGCACTACCGCTCGCTGTTTCCCGACGTTCCTGACGACCTGCCCTACGTCTGGCCGGTGCGGTCGCCGGCCGTGCTCGAGCGGGAGCGTCGACGGCTGGAGAACGCCGAGCGGCGGCGCCGCCGGGCAGAGTCCTGAGGACCGGTCCCACGCACCGCAGAGCCCGCTTGTCGCGGGACCTTGGGCCGTGGGACCGAAGCCCGCCTTCGGCACATTTCGCCCGACCTACTTTGGTCGCAGCTGGCCGGCGATCCGCGCCGGCCCGTCGAAGGAGCACCAGTGGACACCCCCGAGATCGACCAGCTCGTCGCGAAGGGTCTCACGGCCCTCTCCGAGTACGCCGCGCTCACCCAGGAGGACGTCGACCGCATCGTCAGGAAGGCGTCCGTCGCGGCACTGAACCAGCACGGCGTCCTCGCCGAGGCGGCCGTCGCCGAGACCGGCCGCGGCGTCTTCGAGGACAAGGCGACGAAGAACATCTTCGCCTGCGAGCACGTGACCTACTCGATGCGCGACCTGCGCACGGTCGGCGTCATCCACCGCGACGAGCTCAAGGGCATCGTCGAGATCGCGGAGCCCGTCGGTGTGGTCGCGGCCGTCACCCCGGTGACCAACCCGACCTCGACCGCCATCTTCAAAGCCCTCATCTGCCTCAAGACCCGCAACCCCGTCATCTTCGCCTTCCACCCCGGCGCCCAGGAGTGCTCGGTGGCCGCGGCCCGCGTGGTGCGCGACGCCGCCGTCGCGGCGGGCGCCCCGGAGAGCTGCATCCAGTGGGTGAGCGAGCCCAGCATGCCCGCCACCGGAGCACTCATGAACCACCCGGGGGTCTCCCTCATCCTGGCCACCGGCGGCAACTCGATGGTCCGGGCGGCCTACTCGTGCGGCAAGCCGGCCCTCGGCGTCGGCGCCGGCAACGTCCCCGCCTACGTTCACACGAGCGCCAACCTCGAGCGGGCCGCGACGGACCTGGTGATGTCGAAGTCCTTCGACAACGGCATGGTCTGTGCCTCGGAGCAGGCGGTCATCCTCGACGACGCCGTCTACGACCAGACCCTCGCACACCTGGACCGGCTGCACGCCTACCGCGCCACCCCCGCGGAGAAGGCGATGCTCGAGGAGCTCATCTTCGGCGTCGGCGCGAACGCGGAGAACTGCGGCGAGGCCAGGCTCAACGCCTCCGTCGTCGGCAAGTCGCCGACCTGGATCGCCCGCCGCGCCGGCTTCACCGTCCCGGAGGACACCTCGATCATCCTCGCCGAGGTCTCCGGCGTCGGCCCCCACGAGCCGCTGACCCGGGAGAAGCTCTGCCCGGTCCTGGCCGTGGTGCGGGCCGCCTCGACCGAGGAGGGCATCACCCTCGCCGAGCGGATGGTCGAGCTCGACGGGCTGGGCCACTCGGCGGTGATCCACGCGAGCGACACCGAGCTGGTCGAGCGCTTCGGCACCCGGGTCAAGGCCGTGCGCATCATCACGAACGCCCCGTCCTCCCTCGGCGGCATCGGCGACATCTACAACGCCTTCATCCCCTCCCTCACGCTCGGTTGCGGCTCCTACGGCCACAACTCCGTGTCCAACAACGTCTCGGCGGTGAACCTCATCAACGTCAAGCGCATCGGCCGGCGCACCAACAACCTCCAGTGGTTCAAGGTGCCCGCCAAGACGTACTTCGAGCCGCACGCCATCCGCTACCTCTACGACATGGAGGGCATCGACCGGGTGACGATCGTCACCGACGCGACGATGACGCGGCTGGGCTACGTCGACAAGATCCGCGACGTCCTGGACCGCCGGGCCCGTCCCGTCGCGCTGCAGGTGATCGACGACGTCGAGCCGGAACCCTCGATCGGCACCGTGCGCCGCGGCGCGGAGTCGATGCGCTCGTTCCGCCCGGACACCATCATCGCCCTCGGCGGCGGCTCCCCGATGGACGCCGCCAAGGTGATGTGGCTGCTGTACGAGCACCCGGAGGTCCGGTTCGAGGACCTGCGCGAGAAGTACCTGGACGTGCGCAAGCGGGCGTTCCGCTTCCCCGCGCTCGGTGAGCTCGCCAAGCTGGTGTGCATCCCGACCTCCTCCGGGACCGGCGCCGAGGTGACCCCCTTTGCGGTGATCTCCGACCCGGAGACCGGGTACAAGTACCCGCTCGCCGACTACGCCCTGACCCCGTCGGTGGCGATCATCGACCCCGAGCTCACCGCCCGGATGCCCTCCAGCCTCGCCGCGGACTCCGGCTTCGACGCGCTGACCCACGCCACCGAGGCGTACGTCTCCGTCTACGCCAACGACTTCACCGACGCCCTGGCCCTCCACGCGATCAAGATGGTCTTCGACAACGTCGCCGTCTCGGTCAACGGCGAGCGCGACGGGCTGGCGGCGACGGCGATCGGCAAGGCCCGCGAGCGCATGCACAACGCCTCGACCATCGCCGGCATGGCGTTCGGCAACGCCTTCCTCGGGGTGGTCCACGCCATGGCGCACACCGTCGGGTCCACCTACAACCAGGTGCACGGCCGCACGAACGCCGTGCTGCTGCCGCACGCGATCCGCTACAACGGCCAGGTTCCCACCAAGCTCAGCAACTGGCCCAAGTACGAGACCTACACCGCGCCGGAGCGCTTCCGGCAGATCGCCGCGCACCTCGGGCTGCCGGCCGCCACGCCGGAGGAGGCCGTCGAGGCCTACGCCCGGGCGGTGGAGGAGCTGCGCGCGTCGCTCGGCATGCCCGGCTCCTTCGCGCAGATGGGCATCGCGGAGGAGGCCTTCGTCCCGGCCCTGGAGACGCTGGCCATGCGGGCCTTCGAGGACCAGTGCGCCCCGGCGAACCCCCGCCTGCCGATGGTCCAGGACATGAAGGACATGATGCAGGCGGCCTACTACGGCGTCGGCGTCGAGCAGGTGCGGACCGACCGCGCCGCGGCCGACCTCCGCGAGGGTGAGCTCGACGCGTCCATCGCGCGGGCGGAGGCCCTGCCCCGGGGCTGACGCACGCGGCGTGGACGTCCGCAGCCCGGCACGCGGCGTGGACCTGCGTGCCGGCGCGCCGGTCAGCGCCGGTCAGCGCCGGTCAGCGCCGGTCAGGACAGCGGCTCGCGCAGGCCGCTGGCGCGGAGCACCGGCCTCCCGACGGCGGCGCGCACCGCCTCCTCCGTGCCGACCACGCGCACCGACTCGCGCGCGCGGGTCACGGCCGTGTAGAGCAGCTCCCGGGTGAGCAGCGGCGACGTCGCGGGCGGCAGGATCAGCGAGACCGTGCCGAACTGGCTGCCCTGGCCGCGGTGGACCGTCATGGCGTGGACCGTCTCCACCGGCGGCAGCCGGTGCGGGCGCACGCGCATCGGGTCGCGGGGATCGCCGAAGACGGCGACGACGCCTCCCTCCCCGTCCGCGACGACCACTCCGGTGTCGCCGTTGTACAGGCCCGTCTCGCGGTCGTTCGCGGTGACCAGGAGCGGCCGGCCGGGGTACCACGGGGACGCGGCGGCGCGGCGGTCCGCGCCGGAGGCCGGCGCGCGGCCGGGACCTGAGGTCGATGCTCGGCCGGCCCCGGGGGCCGTCGTGCCACCTGGACCGGAGGTCGGCGTGCGGTCCGGGCCGGCGGCGTCGGTGACCCACTGCTCGACCAGGGCGGCCCAGTGCGCCACGCCGGCCGGCCCGCGCCGGTGCGCGAGCATGAGCCGGTGCGCCTCGAGCGCCCGGAGCGCCCGGGACGCATCGCCCTCGCGCGCCGCGATCACGAGATCGACGCCCGCCTCCTCGGCGTCGTCGCGGACCGGCCGGATCTCCTCCTCGGTGGGCCGGTCGCCGGTCACCTCGACGAACTGGACCGAGGATCCGCCCGCGCGCAGCACGGCGAGCGCGCGGTCGGCGTCGCCGTCGCGGATGGCGGCGGCCAGCGGCAGGATCCGGCTGTCCTCCTCCTGCCGGTGCACCGTGGTGAGCCGGACGACGCCGTTGCGCAGCTGCTCCCGCTCCGGCTCCGCCAGCCCGGCAGGCTCGAACGCGGCCACGGCGCCGGGGACGCCGTCCGCCACCGCCGGCCGGTGGACGAGGTCGCCGAGCACCGCGCCCGCCTCGACGGACGCGAGCTGGTCCGGGTCGCCGACGAGCAGGAGGCGGGCGTCCGGGCGCAGTGCCTCGAGCAGCCGGGCCATCAGCGGCAGGGAGACCATCGACGTCTCGTCGACGACGACCACGTCGTGCGGCAGGTGGTGACGCGCGTCGTGCCTGAACCGGGTGGAGCTGCCGGGCCGCCACCCGAGCAGCCGGTGCACGGTGGTCGCCTCCGGGGAGCCGACCCGCTCCCCGTCCGCGGCGTCGTCGAGCTGCGCGACCACCTCGCGCACCGCCTCCTGCAGGCGCGCGGCGGCCTTGCCGGTGGGGGCGGCGAGCGCGATGCGCAGCCCGGGCCCGGCGACGTCCTGGAGGACGGCGAGCACCCGCGCGACCGTCGTCGTCTTGCCGGTGCCCGGGCCGCCGGTGAGCACGGTGAGCCGGCTGAGCACCGCCGTCGCCGCGGCGAGGCGCTGACGGTCGTCCCGGGCGTCGGGGAAGAGCCGGTGGACGGCGGCCGCGAGGCGCCGCTCGTCGACGCCGCCGACGGGGGCGCGGAGCCGGGCGTCGACCTGGCGGCGGACAAGCAGCTCGTCGCGCCAGTAGCGGTCGAGGTAGAGCCGGCCGTCGACCCACCGGGCGGGCCGGTCGGCCGGACCGTCCACGCCGACGGCGACAACCGGACTGGCCATCACCGCCGTCCCCCAGGCGCGCGGCTCGGGCCACGGCAGCGGGCCGGCGGGCACGGCGTCCTCACCCTCCGGGACGGCGAGCGCGTCGAGATCGTCCAGCCGCACGCACACCGAGCCGGAGCGCACGGCGCGCACCGCCAGGGCGACGGCGAGCAGCACCCGCTCGTCGCCCTCCCCCGCGAGGCGGCCGAGCCGCACGGCGACGTGGACGTCGGCGGCGGCGAGCACCCCGGCGGCGTTGAACCGGGCCAGCAGAGGCGTCGCGCGCAGGGCGACTCGGACGTCGTCCACGACGGTCATCGGGCCTTCCCCTCCAGGAGCGCCGACAGCTCGACGACGAGCGCGGCGGGCGGCCGCCAGGACATCACGCCGTACGGGACGCCGTCGGCGACCGGTGTCCCGGGCCCGCACATGCCGCGGACGAAGAGGTACAGCCCGCCGCCGAGGTGGCGCCCGGCGTCGTAGCCGCGCTGGCGCCAACGCAGGTAGCGGTGCAGGGCGGCGAGGTAGAGCAGCAGCTGCAGCGGGTAGTGGGCCTGCATCATCGCCTCGGCGAGGGCCGCGGGGCGGTAGTCCCAGGCGGTGAGCGGCTCGTCGAAGGAGCCGAGCCGGTTGGTCTTGTAGTCGACCACCAGGTAGCGCGGGTCACCGGCCGTGCCGCCGGACGCCGCCCCCGCGGGTGCGGTGGGCGCGCCGCCCGTCCGGAGCACGGCGTCGATGCTGCCCGTGAGGTAGCCGAGCAGCCGTGCCGCGCCCAGCCCGTCGAGGTGGTCGGCGTAGGGCGCGAAGACGTCGTCGGGGCCGAGGTGGCGGCGCAGCAGGGCGGCGAGGTCGGCGAGGGTCGACGCGGGCCCGTCCGGGTGGTCCCCGCCGGCGAGCGGGAGCTCGAACTCGAGCTCGGGCAACCGGTCCGCCGGGGCGAAGTCGGCGAGCGTGGCTCCGCCGGCGAGCGGGCCGAGCGGGGTGGCCATCACCTGGCCGAGCGCGGCGGCGAGCGCCTCGGGGTCGACGCCGGGCACGCGGGCGGTCCCGGCCGCGCGGCAGCGCTCGAGGAGCTCGGCGCCGAGGTCGGGCGCCGTGGCGTCGACCTGCTCGAGGATCTCGTGCACCAGGGTGCCGAAGGCGGCGCCGGCGGGCAGGTCGGCCATCGGGGAGGGCAGGAGGCGCGCGGCCGGACCGGCCGGCGCGGACCCGCCGGGCCCGGCCCCGCCGTCGACCCCGGCTTCCCGGTCGGGTCCGGCCTCGTCGTCGGCGAGCCCGCTGGCGACGGTCACGTCGGCCTCGTCCTGGACGCCGGTGGTCTCCGGCTCGCTGGCCACGCCCTCGGCGTGCGCGGCGGCGGTGAGCCCGGTGTAGGAGGTGCGGCGCCAGGAGTGGTCGAGGGTGCGGCCGAACCGGGCGACGGCGAGGCCGGGGCGGCCGCCGTCGGGCGGGGCCCAGTGGGCGGGGGTGGGACGTTCCGCCACCTGCTCGACCGCGACGGCGCCGCCGGCGCGCTGGGCGAGGTCGGCCAGGGCGGTGGCGACCACGTCGTCCGTGGCCACGGAAACCCGGTCCGGGGGCAGCTCGCCGGGCGCGAATGTGCCCAGGAGCAGGCGGGAGAGCGGGCCGCCGGCGCTGTTCGACGACGGCGCCCAGTGCACGACCACCTGGGTGGCGGCACGGGTGAGCGCGACGTAGAGGAGCCGGAGGTCCTCCCCGCGCTCCTCGGCGAGGTGCCGCTCGCGCGCGGCGTCGTAGGTGTCGTCCTCCTTGCCGCCCACGTGCAGCAGGCGGGTGCCGGCGTCGTCGTGGAAGCGCAGGATCGGCGGCGTGCGCGACTCGTACCGGTCCCACCCGAAGGGCACGTAGACCACCGGGAACTCCAGGCCCTTGCTGGCGTGGGTGGTGACCACCTGGACGGCGGCGGCGTCGGTCTCGAGGCGGCGGCTGCGCTCCTCGGCATAGTCCTCCTCCGCCTCGGCGATGCGGCGGCGCAGCCAGTCGGTGAGCGCGGCCACGCCGAGCCGGTCCGCCACGGCGGCCAGGTGCAGCGACTGGCCGATGTGGCGCAGGTCGGTGAGCACGCGCTCGCCAGTGTCGGTGCGCAGCAGCCGTTCGGCGACGCCGCCGATGCTGACCGCCTCGAGCAGGGCGGCGACCCCGCGCTCCGAGAGCAGCCGGGCCCAGGTGCGGACCTGGTCGGAGAGCTCGTCGAGCGCACTGTCGTCCGCGCCGGCCAGCCGGGCGGCGTCCCACCCCACGAACGGGGTCAGCGCGAGCGCCGCGGTGCGCCCGGCGTGGCCGGGCTGCTCCAGCGCGCTGAGGAGGGTGAGCCACTGCTTCGCGGCGGGCTGGGCGAACACGGAGACCAGGGCGGAGACCACGGCGGGCACGCCGGCGTCGGCGAGCGCGTCGCGGACCAAGGCCGCGTCGGCGTTGCGGCGGGTGAGGACCGCGACGTCGCCGGGCTCGAGGGGCCGCCAGGTCCCGCCGTCGAGAAGCCGGGTCCGTCCGAGCTGGCGGACCACGTCCGCGGCGACGTCGGCCGCGACGAGCTCGCGGACCTTCCCCACGGTGGGCGTCTTGACCCCCTTGAGGCGGAACGGCTCGCGGGTGACCTGTCGCAGCCGCACCGGCGCGCCGCCGTCGAGTCGGCGCCCGGTGTGCTGGGCGTCGACGGGCCGCACGACGATCGCCTCGTCGCCCAGGGCGGCGCCGCCGAAGACCTGCTCGAGGCCCTGCAGGAGCGGCTCGTCGCTGCGCCAGTTGCGCCCGAGGGTGGCGGTGGTGGTGGCGTCCCGCCGGGCGGCGAGGTAGGTCACGACGTCGCCGCCGCGGAAGGCGTAGATGGCCTGCTTGGGGTCGCCGATGAGGACGAGGGTGCGGCGGCCGTGGAAGGCGGTGCGCAGGATCTCCCACTGGACGGGGTCGGTGTCCTGGAACTCGTCGACCAGGACGACGGAGTACCGGGAGCGCACGCGCTCGGCGGCGGCGGGGCCGTGCCGGGGGTCGACGAGGGCGTCGCGCAGGAGGACGAGCAGGTCGTCGTAGTCCAGGAGGTGCCGTTCGCGCTTGCGGCGCAGCACCTCGGCGACCGCGTCGCGGGCGAAGGCGTGGCGGTGCCCGGCGAGGGTGTCGGGGTCCGCGCCGGCGGGCTCGAGGCCGGCCTGGTAGTCGCTGACCGCTGCCCGGGCCACGGCGCGCGCGTCGGCCGGGGTGAGCGCGGGCTGCTGGGAGTCGGCGTAGCGCTGGAGGTAGAGGTCGTCGACCACCTCGTCCACGAGGTCGGCGATGTCGGGGACGAACGTCGCGTCGGCGTCGACGTCCCCGGCCACCCCGAGGGTCCGGAGCATCTGCTGGCAGAACCCGTGGGTGGTGGTGATGGTGGCGGCGTCGAACTGGGACAGCGCGCGGGTGAGGCGCCGACGGCGGAGCGTCAGCTCGTCGTCGTCGACCGCGGCCAGGTGGGCCACGACGGCGTCGTCGCTGGTGCGCGCGTCCGGGCTGCGGAGGGCGCGCTCGGCGGAGACGAGGCGCTCGCGCACCCGGTCGCGCAGCTCGGAGGTGGCGGCCCGGCCGAACGTGACGAGCATGAGCTCGGACAGCTCGGCGAGACCCTCGGCGACGTACCGGGTGGCGAGCGCGGCGATGGTGAAGGTCTTGCCGGTGCCGGCGCTGGCCTCGAGCACCGTGGTGCCGGTGGGCAGGGCGCCGCAGACGTCGAACACGGCGGGCTCCGGTGACGTCTCGCCGAGGAGTTGACGTCTCGCGCCACCACCCTCGGGGGCGTGAGGGTCCGGCGAGCCGGCGACGTCAGGGCGAGCGGGTGACATCTCGCGCGCGTGGGGGGTCACGGGATCTCCGTCTCCTCGTGGGCGAGCAGGGGCTCCCACACCCGGCGGGCCAGGACGCCGAGCCGGGTGCGGTCCTCGGGCCACCACGTCTGCTCGGCCTCGGTGGGCGTGCCGAGGATGTCGGCGAGCGCGGCGCCCTCGCCCCAGCAGATGACGTGGTGCTCGTCGCTGCGGTCGAAGCCGCCGTTCCACTCACGGGTGGCGTTCTCCAGGGCCATCGCCTCGGAGTCCCCGCCGTACCGGCTGTTCGCGTAGGAGCAGGAGACGGGGACGGGCATGGGCAGCGGCTCACGGGCGGCGAGGCCGCGCAGGTGCACGAGCTGGTCGAGGAGCTCCCGCGCCTCCTGCTGGGACGGCGCGGCGATCTTGGAGACGACGGCGCCCGGGCGGTTGTGCTTCGGGCGCCCGATGGTGACCGCGGACCAGTCGCGGCCGGGGTGGCCGGCCGTGAGCGCGAGCGCCTGCACCCAGGCCCGCAGGCGGTGCTTCGGCCCGAGCCGGGAGAAGACGGTGCGCACCACCGTGGTGCCGTGGACCCCGGGCACGGTGCCGGTGAGGGTGACGCCGGAGGCGAGCCGGACGGTGAGGTCGACGGCGGTCGCGGGGCCGAGGGCGTAGCTCGCGGCGGCGTCGGCGATCGGGGCGACCCGGGTGTCGACGTCGAGGAGCGTGGCCCGGCCGAGCTCCTTGGGCGGGACCTCGCCGCGGCGCCACTCGGCGTTGACGGCCTGTCGGTTGTCGACGCCGGCGAGGCGGGCGGCGAGCAGCCGGTCGCCGATCTGCCAGGTGCCCAGGCCGTCCAGGCTGAGCGGCAGGCGGTCCTCGACGTCCTCGATCTCGCCGGCCAGCGAGAGCTGGAGACGACGGCGCAGGAACCACTTCACCGGGTGCTCGAGCATGGTGACGAGGTCGTCGACGTCGATGCCGAGCGGGGCCTCCAGGGCGGGGAGCAGCTCGGTGAGGAACGCCGTCGCCGAGGAGCGTGGTCCGCGGCCCGCCACGGCGGCGCGGTGCGCCACGGCGTCGAAGCTGAACGGGCCGGGGCTGCCGAGCGCCCCGGGGGTGAAGTTGCGCTCGTCGACCACCTGCAGCGGGTGGTGGACGAGGACGTGCTCGCGGACGGGGCGCCCGTGGTCGGTCTCGGCGGCCGCGTCGAGGGCGTCGAGCAGCTCGCCGACGGGCACCGCGGGCGGGCGGGCGGCGCCGGTGCGCTCGTCGGCCCCGGAGTAGAGGACGACGAGGTGGTCGGAGGCGGCGGTGACGGCGTCGAGGAAGAGCTGGCGGTCCTCGCTGCGGCGGTCGCGCTCGCCCAGGCACGGGTCGCGCAGGAGGAGGTTGTCGCCGTCGGCGGAGCTGCCGCGGGGGAAGACGCCGTCGTCGACGCCGAGGAGGCAGACCACGCGGTGCGGGACGGCGCGCATGGGCTCCATCGAGCACATGGTCAGGGCGCCGGTGCGGAAGCCCGCGCGGGTAGGGCGGCCCTCCAGCCGGTTGGCGAGGAGCGCGCGGACGTCCGCCAGGCGCAGCGGGACACCCTCGTGGTCCTCCCCCGAGTCGCGGACGTCGCCCAGGACCCACCGGGCCTGGACGAGCTGCCAGGAGTCGGTGGGCGTGGTGTCGGCGAGGAGGGTGAGGGCACGGTCGAGGGCGTCGACCCAGTGGCCGAGCGGGTGGGTGCCGTCGAGGGTGCCGAGGACGTCGGTGAGGCGCGAGAGGAGCTCGGCGAGGCGGCCGGCGAGGTCGATGTCGGTGGAGTCGACGTCGTCCATCGGCAGGGCGGGGCCGACGTAGCGGTAGTCCTCCTCGGCCATGGCGGCGCCGAGCAGGATGCGGTCCAGGGCCAGGTCCCAGGTGCCCTGGCGCAGCTGGGGCAGGCCGAAGCGGGCGCGCCGGCCGAGGTCCTCGCCCCAGTGGACGCCGGCGGCCACCGACCAGTCACGGATGCGGTCGAGGTCGTCGTCGGAGAGGCGGAAGCGGCGGCGGACCGGCTCGGCGGCGGCGAGGTCGAGCACCTCCGAGGCGGTGACCCGGCCGTCGGCGAGGGTGAGCAGGGAGCTGAGCACGCCCAGCACGGGGTTGGTGCGGCCGGGCGAGCGGTCGGCGAGGCGCACGCGCAGGGACTGGCCGGGGTGGACCTGGTGGCGGTGGTCCGCGTCGTCGGCGACGAGGCCGAACGTGGCGGCGACCGTCGGGGCGATCGACTCGATGTCCGGGCACATGACGATGACGTCCCGGGGCTCGAGCGTGGGGTCCTCGGCGAACAGGCCGGCGAGGACCTCGCGGAGCACCTCGACCTGGCGGGTGCGCCCGTGGCAGGCGTGCACCTGGACGGTGCGGTCGCCGGGTGCCAGGCGGTGGGGCGGCGCGTCGGGGTCGTCCTGCCGCAGGCGCTGCTGCAGGGCGCCGAGCAGCGTGCCCGCCGGGGCCTCGGCCGGGTGGTGGACGGCCGGGGCGGCCCCCAGGCGGCGCTGGAGCTCGACGGCGTCCCGCGCCATGGAGGCGAGCATCGGGTGCTCGGCGACGGCGGGCTGGGCGCTGCGCCGGCGCGGCGTCGTCCCGGCCGCGGCGACCCGGTCCCACAGCACCGGCGAGGGGTGCGGGAGCCAGAGGTGGACGTCGCGGTGGTCCGCCAGGGCGGTGAGGACGCGAAGCTGGTCCTCGGGCAGGCGGGTCGGGCCGAAGACGGAGAGGCGGTCGGGCAGGTCGACGACGTCGGGACGCTCGGCGATGGTCCGCAGCGCCTCGGGGAGCCGCTCCCCCGGGCTGGTGACGCCGACGTGGTCGCGCAGGCGGCGCCACAGCTGCGGTTGCCAGGCGAGGTCGTCCGGCACAGGGTCACCCGCGCCGTCCTCGTCCAGCCCACGTGCCCAGGCGTCGATCAGGTCCGGGCGCTGCGAGGCATAGGCGGCGAAGAGGCGGGCGAGGTGGCGGGCCAGGCCGAGCCGGCGGCCGCGGCGGATCTCGTCGTCGTCCGCGCCCACGTACCGGGCGAGCGGGGCGGCCCACGCCTCCCCGAGAACGGCGTCGACCACCTCGAGCAGCGGCCAGGTGAGGCGCTCGGCCTGCCACGGGTCGTCGTCGCCGCCGAGACCGAGGCTCGCGGTGAGCACGTCACCGACGAGGCGGTGCGGGGAGCCGAAGGTGACGTTCGCGCACACGCCGGGTTCGCCGTCGGGCCCGGCCCCCAGGTGGTGCGAGAGGCGCTGGGCGAGCCAGCGCTCGACGCCCCGGGTTGGCACGGCGACGACGTCGGGCGCGAAGGGGTCCTCCGGCGGGTCAGCGAGGAGGGCTGCGAGCGGCGGCACGAGCGCGTCCGCGCGCTCGGAACGGTGCAGGTGCAGCACTGGCGTCCTCCCCCGGGGTGGTCTGCCGCCACCCTATGACGAGGCACTGACATCGGGCCGGTAGGCGGTCACCCGGAACGCGGCTCCGGCGGTCGGCATACCGTCCCTGGAGGACGTCGGACGGGAACAGGAAGGCACGGCAGCAGCAATGGGCGAGAAGATCCGCATCGGCATCGTCGGGTACGGCAACCTCGGGCGCGGCGTCGCGCTCGCGGTTCCGCAGAACCCGGACATGGAGCTGGTGGGCGTCTTCACCCGCCGCTCCCCCGAGGACATCGACACGCCGGACGCGAGCACGCCGGTCCTGCCGGTCGACGGCCTGACCGACCGCCGCGACGACGTCGACGTGCTGATCCTGTGCGGCGGGTCGAAGGACGACCTCCCCGAACAGGGGCCGGCGCTGGCCGCGCACTTCAACACCGTCGACAGCTTCGACACCCACGCCCGGATCCCGGAGTACTTCGCGGCCGTCGACGCCCCGGCGCGGGCGGGCGGCCGGACGTCGCTGATCTCCGCCGGCTGGGACCCAGGGATGTTCTCCCTCAACCGGCTGTACGGCGAGGCGCTGCTGCCGGACGGCGAGACCTACACGTTCTGGGGCAAGGGCCTGAGCCAGGGCCACTCCGACGCCGTCCGCCGGGTTCCCGGCGTGGCCGCCGGCGTGCAGTACACCGTCCCCTCGCAGGGGGCGATCGACGCCGTCCGCAGCGGGCGGCGGCCCGAGCTGAGCACCCGGGAGAAGCACCGGCGCGAGTGCTACGTCGTCCTCGAGGATGGCGCCGACGCCGCCGCGGTGGAGGAGGCGATCGTGACGATGCCCCACTACTTCGCGGACTACGACACCGTCGTCCACTTCATCAGCGCCGAAGAGCTCCGCCGCGATCACGGTGCGATGCCGCACGGCGGCTTCGTCATCCGCTCCGGGAACACCGGCGGCGGGCACGCCCAGGTCGTCGAGTATCGGCTGCAGCTGGAGAGCAACCCCGAGTTCACCGCGAGCGTGCTGGTCGCGTTCGCCCGGGCGGTGCACCGCCTCAACGCCCAGGGGCAGGTGGGCGCCAGGACGGTCTTCGACGTCCCGCCGGGTCTGCTGTCCGAGAGGTCGCCGGAGGAGCTCCGGGCCGAACTCCTCTAGCGCCGGGCGCCGCGTCTCTCGAGAAAGGCGTCCATCCGCTCGAACTTCGCCTCGGACTCGAACAGCACAGCCTGGGCGATCTGATCAATCACCGGGTGGGCCTCGGGCGGCGAGTGGAAAACGCTCTTGGTGATCCGCACCGCCAGCGGGTCCTGCTTCCCGATCCGGTCGGCGAGCGCGTGCGCCGCCGCGATCAGATCCGCGCTCTCGTGCACCTCGGTAACGAGGTGCAGCGCTCTCGCCTCCTCGGCCCCGAGGACCCTGCCTGCGAGCAGCATCTCCTTGGCCACGGCCTCGCCCACGAGCTCGCGCAGGCGCCATGTCGCTCCGGCGGCCGCCATGATGCCCAGGCCGGTCTCCGGGTTGCCGATCTTGACCGCGGGGGTCGCCAGCCGGAAGTCGGCGGCATATGCCAGCTCGGCACCCCCGCCAAGGACGTATCCGTCCAGGGCGGCGATGACCGGCATCGGCAGGGCCGCGACACGGACGAAGACGTTGGAGTTGATGCCGCGAAGGGCGTCGGCCCGCCCACGCTCCCGCAGCTGGGCGATGTCCGCACCGGACGCGAAGACCGGACCTGACGGGGAGTCGCAGCCGGAGATGATGAGGACTCGGGGTTCTCGCTCGAGCGCGTCGCACACCTCGTGCAGCTCGTCCACCATCTGCTGATCGATCGCGTTACGCACCTCTGGCCGGTTCAGGCTGACGTGGACGCGCGGCGCCTGGCCCTCTCTGGCGGCAGACTCCTCGACGAGGAGGGTCTCGAACGACTCGCCGAGCATCAGACTGCCTCCAGCGCCAGCGACGCACCCTGGCCGACGCCGACGCACATGGTGGCCAGACCCCGTGAGGCGTTCTCGCGCTCCATACGGCCCAGCAGCGTGACGACGATCCGGCATCCGCTCGAGCCGAGGGGGTGCCCCAGCGCGATGGCGCCGCCGTCACGGTTGGTGATCTCCTCGTCGAGACCGAGCTCGCGCATGACGGCGAGGGACTGACTGGCGAACGCCTCGTTGAGCTCCACCGCCTGCAGGTCGTCGAGGGCCCAGCCGATCCGGTCCAGCAGCTTCCGTGTCGCCGGCACCGGGCCCATGCCCATGATCTCGGGGGCGACGCCGGCGGAGGCTCCGCCGACTACGCGCGCCCGCGGCGTGAGCCCGTACCGCTCCACGGCGGACTCGGAGGCGACGATGACGGCGGAGGCTCCGTCGTTGAGGGAGCTCGAGTTGCCGGCGGTGACGACGCCGTCCTTCTTGATGATTGGCCGTAGGCCGGCGAGCACCTCCGGACTGGTGCCGGGTCGCGGACCTTCGTCGACCTCGACGACGGTCGCACCCTTGCGGCCCTTGACCGTCACGGGGGCGATCTCGTCAGAGAAGCGGCCCGCAGCGATCGCCTCGAGGGCGCGGGCGTGGGAACGGGCGGCAAAGGCGTCGGCATCCTCACGGCTGATCCCGTACCGCTCGGCAACCTCTTCTGCGGTTTCGGGCATGGAGAACGTCATCCGCCCCTCCCGGGAGAGGTCCCCGCCCGAGGTGAAGCGCTCGTTCACGAAGCGCCAGCCCAGCGAGCTGTCGAACATCTCCCCCGGCTTGGCGTACGCCTTCTCCGGCTTTGCCAGCACCCACGGGGCGCGACTCATGGACTCCACGCCACCGGCCACCACGACGTCCGCCTCGCCTGCCTTGATCATCTGCGAGGCCTGGGCGATGGCGCTCAGGCCCGAGGCACACAGCCGGTTCACCGTGATCCCGGGGACGTGGTCGGGGAAGCCGGCGAGGAGGGCCGCGAGCCGCGCGACGTTGCGGTTCTCCTCCCCAGCGCCGTTGGCGTTACCGAGAATCACCTCGTCCACCGCGCCGGCGTCGAGACCCGCACGCTCGATCGTCGCGGTCAGCGTCAGCGCGGCGAGGTCGTCCGGCCTGACGCCCGCCAGCGCCCCTCCGTAACGCCCCACCGGCGTCCGTGCTCCTCCGACAAGAAATGCCTCGGTCACATCTGTCTCCTTTTCTCGGCAAATTTCTGGCGAATCGCGGGCGTTCAAGTGTTTCGAATTCAGTCCCGGAGCTGGCCGGCCCCACAATCCACGCACTTCTTTGCTCCCAGTAGGTTACTGACCTCAAAGCCATTCCGTGCACCGCGGGAGCAGATTGCTTTTCCATCTGGCGAAACAGCGTTCCGTGGTTTCTCCTTGTCGCCTCGACGCACCTGGAATTAGGTTTCTGGAGCGGGCCAGCACATGGCGAGGCCCAGAACTGTCCAAGAGGTCCGGAACAGCAGGGAGGCTGCGCGGATGCAGGTAGGAATCGTGGGTGCCGGCGCGATGGGTAGCGGCATCGGACGGGTCGCCGCAGCGGCAGGTCATGCGGTGCTGCTCCACGACGTCCGCCCCGGGGCCGCGCAGGAAGCGATCGGCAGGATCGGCGCGAGCATCGAGCGTCAGGTCGCCAAGGGCGGCACGACCACCGAGGACGCGCGAGCAATTCTCGAACGTCTCACGGTCGCTGGTTCCGTCGAGGACCTGTCCGGCTGCGACCTGGTGGTCGAGGCGGTCGTCGAGGACCTCGCCGTCAAGCAGGCGCTCTTCGCCGAGCTCGAGAGCGTGGTCGGACCCGACTGCATCCTCGCGACCAACACCTCCTCGCTCAGTGTCGGGGCCGTCTTCCGGAACGCGTCGCGCCCCGGACGGACCGTGGGGATGCACTTCTTCAACCCCGCCCACGTCATGAAGCTCGTCGAGGTGATCCCCGGGCCGCGGACCGACCAGCGGACGCTCGCCACCGCCGTGACCTTTGCCGAGGGGGTGGGGAAGACACCAATCCTCGCCCGCGACACCCCGGGCTTCATCGTCAACCTCGCCGGCCGCGCCTACACCACGGAAGCCCTGGCCGTCGTCAACGAGGGCGTCGCGTCGCCGGCGCAGGTCGACCGCGTGATGAAGGAGGGCTTCGGCTTCCCGCTCGGCCCCTTCGCACTGATGGACCTGACCGGCATCGATGTCAACTACCCGGTCACCGAGAACATCTTCGAGCACAACTTCGCCGACCCGAAGCTGCGTTCGACCTGGGAGCACCGCTACCTGTTCGAGGCGGGACTCCTCGGGCAGAAGACGGGGCAGGGCTTCTACAGCTACCCCGGCGACACTCCCCCTGCACGTACCAGCGGTGCTCCGGCCGACGCCGCGACCGTCGTGCTGACCACCGGGGCCGACCGCTCCCTGCTCGAGTTCTGCGCACGAGCGGGCCTCACCGTGGTGGACGACGACGGAACCTCCCCCGTGCTGCTGGCGCCGCTCGGCGAGGACTGCACCAGCGCCGCCTGCCGTGCGGGCGTCGACCCCAGACGGGCGGTCGCCGTCGACCTCGCCTTCGGCGTCCGAGACGTGGTGACGCTCATGGTGCCGCCGGGCGCGGACCCTGCGGTCGTCTCCACGCTCCGCGGCCAGATCGAGAGCGCGAGCTCCGTCGAGGTCATCAACGACTCACCCGGGTTCATCGCGCAGCGCATCCTGGCCGCCGTCGTGAACCTCGGCTCCGAGATGGCGCAACGCGGCGTCGCCGCCCCGGCCGACATCGACACCGCCGTACGGCTTGGCCTGCGGTATCCCGCCGGCCCGCTGGCTCTGGCGGACGAGCACGGACCGCGGGTCTTCACCGAGATCTTGGACGGTATCCACCGGACCACGCAGGATGCTCGGTACCGAGCCAGTCACTGGCTGCGACGGCGCGCCGCCGCGGACCTCCCGATCCATCACCCTGACGTGGTGGCCGCTCGCACGAGCCTGGCCGCCGTAACCGACTGAGGAGCGCACCAACATGAGCATGTACGACCGGTACGAGCACCTGCTGACCGAGTTCGTCGAGCCCGGGATCCTCCGGGTGACGATGCACAGCCCCGGCCGTCTTAACGCCGCACACGCCGGTATGCACCGGGAGCTGGCGAACATCTGGCGGGACATCGACGAGGACCCGGAGGTTGACGTCGCCATCCTCACCGGGTCCAACGGCGTCTTCTCGGCCGGCGGGGACCTCGACCTCGTCAAGGAGATGTCGGAGGACTTCGCCGTGCTGTCCCGCGTGTGGAAGGAGGCCAAGGACCTCGTCTACAACGTCATCAACTGCTCCAAGCCGATCGTGTCGGCGATGGAGGGCCCCGCCGTCGGCGCGGGCCTCGCCGCGGGACTCCTGGCGGACATCTCGATCGCCGCCAAGGACGCGCGGATCATCGACGGTCACACGCGCCTCGGGGTCGCGGCCGGCGACCACGCCGCCATCGTCTGGCCGCTGCTGTGCGGCATGGCCAAGGCCAAGTATCACCTGCTGCTCTGCGAGAAGGTCCTCGGCGAGGAGGCCGAGCGCATGGGCCTGGTGTCGCTGTCGGTGGACGCCGACCAGGTTCAGGACACCGCGCTGGACGTGGCCCGGAAGCTCCGGGACGGCTCACCCACCGCGATCCGGTGGACCAAGTACGCCCTGAACAACTGGCTGCGCATGGCAGGGCCGACGTTCGACTCCTCCCTCGCGCTGGAGTTCCTCGGGTTCAACGGTCCGGACGTGCGCGAGGGCCGGCAGGCGGTCGTAGAGAAGCGGCGCCCGACCTTCGAGGGCGCCCGCGCCTCCGCGGAGGGGTGAGGCACGTGGCATTCTCGACCGATCAGCACGCCGGCCACCGCGGCCAGGCGGGGATCGACAGCGGCACGGGCCGCTCCTGGACGGTCGTCGGTCCTGACTTCAGGATCGAGGTCAGCGAACCCGCGGCCGGCGTGGCCCTTGTCCGGATGGACCGCCCGGGGGCACGAAACGCACTCAGCATGCCCCTGCGGCAGCGTCTGGCCGAGACGTTCGACCGTCTGGCCGAGGACGACGGCGTGCGTGCGGTGGTGCTGACCGGCACCACCGCGGCGTTCGCCGCCGGGGCGGACGTCAGGAGCATGCAGGGCGTGGACCCGGTGGAGATGTACCGCCGCCACACGGAGAAGCTGTGGGCCGCGGTGGGCAGCTTCCCGCGCCCCGTCATCGCCGCCGTCAACGGCTACGCCCTCGGCGGCGGGCTCGAGCTGGCGATGAACGCCGACATCATCGTCGCCGGCACGTCGGCAAAGCTCGGGCAGCCGGAGGTGAAGCTGGGCATCATGCCCGGAGCGGGAGGGACACAGCGACTCCTGCGCGCGGTCGGGAAGTTCCATGCCATGCGCCTTTGCCTGACCGGCGAGATCATCACTGCGGCCGACGCCGAGCGAATGGGCCTGGTCTCCGAGGTGGTCGACGACGACGTCGTCGAGTCTCGGTCTGTCGAGATGGCCGCCGGCCTCGCCCAGCTGCCGGTCCTCGCCCTCGAGCACATCAAGGAGGTCATCACGCTCGGGGCCGACGCGCCGCTCGAGGCCGCGCTGGGCCTGGAACGCAAGGCGTTACAGGTCCTGTTCGCCTCCCGCGACAAGGAGGAGGGGATGGCAGCGTTCGTCGAGCGGCGGCAACCCGCGTTCGAGGGGCGCTGACCACGAGCAGTCTTGAGGGCGATGACCACGAGCGCGCGGGCCGCGATGCCGCGACCCGGCCGCCGATCAGTCGGACAGCCGGTCCACGGCAGCGCGCATCGACGAAAGCAGCCGATCCTCACCGTCGTCGTCCAGGTACTCCACCCGGACGGCGAAGGTCAGGGCGTAGAGCTCCCCGCCGCTGCGGAGGGGGGCGGCGACCCCGCCGATCTCGGAGCGCCAGCGTCCTCGGTTGATCACCAGCAGGTCGCGCCCGACGACGAGGCTCTCCTCGAAGTCCTTGACGCTGTGGCCGCGAGCCGTCAGGTCGGACCGGATGCTCCGCACCAGCCGGGTCTTCTGGGGCTCCTCCATCGCCGCAAGCAGTGCGATTCCGGCGGCGGACATCGAGATGGGAAGCCGACCACCCACCGCAAGGGGCACCGATCGGAGGTCTCGCCCACGGGCGGTGGCCAGGAAGGCGACGTGCAGCTCGTCCCGGACCGCCAGCGCAGCGGTGCACCCCGTCTCCGCACTCATCTCGTCCAGCACCCGCTGGGCCCGGCTCGCGAGGGGTGTGTTCGCGAGGACCGGGTATCCGAGACGGAGGTTCTTCGGCGTGAGCCGGTACGCTCCCTGGTCGCTGGTGAACCGGAGGTAGCCGAGCTGGACCAAGCTGTCGGTGAGCCGGGAGACAGTCGACGGCGGCAGCTCCGTCGCTCGCGCAATCTGCCCGTTGGTCATCGGGCCGGACGCTCGGGAAAGTACTTCGAGAATTCTAATCCCACGGGCGAGCGCCTCTACGGGTTTGCCGGACGACATCTGCCCAGACTACCACGCATATGGACGCCCTTTCCGCACAGCGAAACACTCTTCCGTCCGATCTAATTGCCGCCCGTGCGACGCGCCCGGTAGCGTCCACGGAGCATCGCGCCAGCAGCGTTCATCTCACTGTCGAGTGAAAACCGTTCTGACCGCCCCCCAGCAAGCGCAATACGCCCCCGACGTACATTTACGCCAGAAAGCTGAGACCTATGCAGACCGACTTGAGGATTTCGACAAAGATGTCCGCCTCCGAGCGCGTGGCGAACTGGTACAGCCGTTATTTCCCTGACGCGCTGATCTTCGCGCTCATACTCACCGTCCTGTCTGTCGTGCTCGCGCTCGCCATGACGGATGCGGGGCCGGTCGGCGTGCTGGAGGCATGGTTCGGCGGCCTGCCGATGCTGTTCCAGTTCGCCTTCCAGCTGGCGTTCACGTACGCCGCCGCCCTGGTTCTCGTCGACACCCCCGCCGTGCAGCGCGGCATCAGGCGCGCCGCCGGCCTGATCAAGACCCCGCAGACGGCCTACCTCGTCACCGGGCTGGTCGGCGCCGCCACCTCGTTCATCGGCTGGTACATCGGCCCGGTCGTGACCGCGATCCTCGCCCGCGCTCTCGCCAAGGAGATCCGCGGCGTCGACTACCGGCTGATCTCGGCCATCGCCTACTCCTCGTTCGTCATCTCCCTGACCGGCATCTCCGGCACCATCCCGCTCTTCGTCGCCACCGAGGGACCGCTGACGGAGCTCGTCGGGGGGCTTATCCCGCTCGAGCGGACGACGTTCTCGACGATGAACCTCGTCTCGGCCGGACTGATCGTCATCGTCACCGCCGTCATCTACGCCGTCGTCGCCCGCCGCAAGACCGAGATCGTCTCGTTCCAGGACCTCGCGATCGAGGGCTACGCGGAGGACGAGGCTCCGGCTGACGCAGACGACCACCGGGACGACAGCGTGGCCGACAAGATCAACCACAGCCGTGCGATCCTGCTGGTCGTCGGCCTCATGGGCCTGGGCTACCTCGTCTACTACCTGGCAACGACCGGGCTCGCCGGCCTGAACCTCAACACCGTCGCCGTCATCGCGCTGGTGATGGGGATGCTCGTCCAGAAGGACGCCATGTCCTACGCGCGCTCCTTCACGAGGAACCTCTCGGCCAGCAGCTCGATCATGCTGCAGTTCCCGCTCTACGGCGGCATCGCCGCCATCTTCGCCGAGACGGGGCTCGCCGCCCGCTTCTCCGACGGGCTCATCGCGATCGCCAACGAGGCAACCTTCCTGCCGATCGTCTTCGTCATCACCGGCTTCCTCAACCTCTTCGTGCCCTCGGCAGGTTCTCAGTTCGTCGCTACGGCACCCTTCTTCCTGCCGGCGGGCGGCGCCCTCGGTGTCGACAACGTCATGACCATCATGGCTGTCACCTACGGCGACATCTGGACCAACCTCATCCAGCCGTTCTGGGCGCTGCTCTACTTCCCGATCCTCGCCGCGGGCACCAGGCTCCGGGTGCGCGACTTCATGGGCTACAACCTGCCAATCCTGATCGCCGTCGGCCTGATCTGGGGCACCGCCCTCGTCGTCTTCGGGACTCCGTAGCATCTCCCGACTCACCATGTTCCGATCAGTGCACAGTCCGTCGAAGGGTCAGGTCGCCGTGCGCGAGATAGTCAAGCCCCCCTACTACTACAACTCCATCGACTGGGACCGGTTGGTGAAGGAGTACGAGCCGCCGTTCGAGTTCATGAGCGGCACACGGCTCTGGAGCCGGGACCGGATCGCCGCCGCCCAGACGGAGCGTCTCAAGGGCGCCCTCGAGCGGGCCTCGGAGGTTCCGTTCTATCAGCGGCTGTGGGCGGACCACGGGTTCCAGCCCGGGGACGTGAAGAGCGTCGACGACCTGTCCAAGGTGCCCCAGTACACGATCGACGACATCCGGGTCAGCATCGACCGCGAGCCGCCGTTCGGGGACTACCAGAGTCACCACTTCGCCGACGGCGCCCACACGCCGCTGCGCTTCTACACCAGCGGGGGAACAACGGGGATGCCCCGGCCCACGATCTACACCCAGTGGGACCGCGAGGTCGGGGCCATCCTCAGCGCCCGCACGTTCCTCATGCAGGGTGTTCGGCCGGGGGATGCGGTGATCAACGCCTGGGCCTACTCGACCCACAACGCCGCCTGGATCATGGACCACGGCCTGTGGCACTGGCTCGGCGCCATCCCGATCACCACGGGCACGGGGAACGTCACACCCACCGAGAAGCAGGTGGAGATGGCGCAGCTCTACGGGGCCGCGTCCATCACCGCCACCTCGGACTACCTGCTGCACATCGCGGACACCGCCCGACGTATGGGCATCGACCCGAAGAACGACCTCAACCTCAAGACCCTGCTGTCCTTCGGTGACACGGCCGCGGTCGAGGAGGCGTTCGGCGTGCCGGCCTACGACTCGTACGCCTTCCACGAGGTGCAGTACGTGGCGGCGGAGTGCGAGGCGAAGGACGGCCTGCACATCTTCGAGGACGCGTTCGTCATCGAGGTGGTGGACTTCGAGACCGGTGAGGTGCTCCCGCCCGGTCACCGGGGCAACATCGTGGTGACCTGCCTCTACAAGACCGGCACGCACCAGATCCGGTACAACATCCAGGACATCTCGGCGACGCACGAGCTCACGGAGTGCGCCTGCGGCAGCGTGCACCGGAAGCTGGACTACTTCCAGGGCCGCAGCGACACCATGGTGAAGCTACGCGGCGTCAACGTCTGGCCGGAGGCCTGCGGAAAGATCATCCAGGACAACCCCGGCGTCAGCGGCGAGTACTTCGTCTACGTCGAGCGTGTCACCCCGCCCGGCAAGATGGCTCGCGAGGAGATGACCGTCATGGTCGAGGCCGCCGACGGCGTCGGCGACCGTGACCGCCTCGGCGCGGACCTCGAGAAGCTGCTCAAGCAGAAGATCGGCGTGCAGATCGGCGTTGAGGTCGTCGACCGTGACTCCCTCCGGGAGCTCACCGGCCACGGGCACCGCGCCAAGCTCAAGAGGTTCGAGGACCGGCGGGGAGTGCTGGCGCGATGACGGCGATGGTCCAGGCCGCCCACGGCGAGGAACTCGTGGCCGAGGAGCGGCCCGTAGCCGCCCTCGGCGGCGAGGACGTCCGGGTCGACATCGAGGTGTGCGGGCTCAACCATCTCGACCTGTGGCTCAAGCGCGGTGACACGGGCGATCGACTCTCGCTCCCCCGCGTCCCCGGAAGCGACATCCTCGGAACGGTCGGCGCCGTCGGTGAGCTGGTGGAGCACGTCGGCGTCGGCGACCGGGTTCTGGTCTATCCCGGGCGGTCCTGCGGGCAGTGCGGCCAGTGCCGGGCCGGTCGGGAGTCGGCATGCCGCTCGTTCGAGGTGCTCGGCTACGGCTTCGACGGCGGGTACGCAACAAGCATCACGGTCAGCAAGAATGACGTCTTCCGGGTGCCGGCCTCGTCCGGCGCCGGGTGGGGTGCGGTACCCGTCTCCTACATCACTGCCTGGAACGCGATGGTCGTCAAGGCGGGTCTGACCGCCGGGGAGACGGTCGCAGTGTGGGGCGCGGCGGGCGGGCTCGGAAATGCCGCGCTGCGCATCGCCACCGCGATCGGCGCCGAGGCGATCGCCGTGGTCAGCAGCGACGCGAAGGAGGCGTGGCTTCGGGAGAACGGGTGGGCCGGCACGGTCATCGTCCGCGACGAGGCCACGGCCAGGCAGGTCCGTGGGGTCACCGGTGGGCGCGGCGTCGATGTCGTGCTGGACCACGTCGGTGCAGCGACGTGGATGGAGAGCATCCGGATGCTCGCCACCCGGGGCCGCCTCGCCTTCTGCGGGGTCACCACCGGCCACGAGGCGGTGACGGACCTGCGCCACGTCTTCGGCAAGCAGCTGAGCATCCACGGCACCTGGCTGGGAGACCGCAGGGACCTTGCCGCGGTCGTCGACCTGCTGTCGAGCCACCCCGAGGCGCTCCCCGTGGTCGAGCGGTCATTCCCGCTGGACGAGGCGAACCGCGCCCAGAAGCTGCTTGCCGACGGCGACCACTCCGGCAAAGTCGTGCTCACTGTCGGCTGACGGGAGACTGATCACCATGGAACCGGTCGACAGCCGTCCAGTCTTCTTCGAGGACTTCGCGAGCGGCACCATCTACGACCTCGGCAGCGTCTCGGTGTCAGCGGACGACATCGTCATCTTCGCCGAGCAGTTCGACCCGCAGGGTTTCCATGTCGACGAGGAGGCCGGCAGAATCGCCGGATTCGGTGGCCTGATCGCGTCCGGCTGGCACACCGTCGGCCTCTACATGCGCCTTTTTGTCGACGGACTCCTGGGCACCAGCCGCAGCCTGGGCTCGCCCGGCGGCGACGAACTTCGCTGGTTCGTCCCGGTCCGGCCGGGCGACACCCTCAGCGCCCGGTGCACCATCGGCGAGGTGCGGGAGTCTCGGAGTGATCCGCGGCGCGGTGTCGTGCACACCTGCGGCGAGATGATCAACCAGAACGGGCAGGTCGTGATGCGGATGAGAACTGTCAGCCTGATCGGCCGCCGCTGACCGTCACCCGACTTCCGCGGTCGCTGGCGACCAGTCCTGCGCCGAACCCAGTCGGCGTCGCACGCCTTCGCCGCCGACCTCCTCGACCAACGCCAGCGGGCCGACGACGACGAGCAGCGAGCCGGCGCGGGACAGCCCGGTGTAGAGGATCTCGCGGGCCCGCTCCCGGTCCCGGAAGCCGTTGACACACAGCACGACGACCGGTCGCTCCAGGCCCTTGAAGCCGAGGACGTGGCCGTAGAACACGTCCTCGGCGGCCAGGAAGTCGTCCCAGTACTCCTGGTACCCGGCGAGCTCGACGGTGTGGCGCTGCTCGGGATGCCGCCGTCCCGTGGTGAGCAGCGCGACCTGCCCGGGGTCCCAGCCCTCGCCGAGCAGCGCCTCGACGGCGTCGTCCGCAGCCGCTACGGCGTCCTCCGGCGGCACGTCGACCACCCGAACCGGCTCGCCGGGCGCGCCCCGCGGGCGCATGGCGACCTGGGACATGCTCCCGATGAGCTGGGCGATCTGCTTGGTGTTGCGCAGGTTCTCCTCGAGCTCGAACGGGGGAAGATCGATCGGGTCGTGACCGTCGCGCGGGAAGACCCGCTGGCCGTCGTCGAGGAAGACGTAGAGCCCGCCGTGCTCCGGGTCGCGCAGGCACTGCAGCAGGTTGGGCCACCAGATGTCGGAGAAGTCCTGCGCCTCGTCCACGACGACGGCGTCGAACAGGTCGCCCGCGGGACGCCTGGCCGCGAGGGTGCCGAGCTGCTCCGGGAGGCGACGCTCCCAGTAGTCGGAGTCGTCGTCGGCGCCCGGCTCCGCGCCCCACCGGAGGGGCAGGTCGTGGAAGAGCCCGACGTAGGCGGGCCGGTCCCTGGCCGGCCAGGTCGCGACGAGTCGCTCGAAGAACCGGCCCAGGCCGCGGCTGTAGCAGACCAGCGCGACCCGCTTGCCGCTGCGGGCGAGCCGGCGGGCCTGCGCGGTCGCGACCCACGTCTTGCCCGTGCCGGCGCCACCGATCACGCGCGCTCGGCTCTGGTTGCCGAGGAACCGGGTGAGGAGCTGCGCCTGGTCATGGGTGAGCCGCTCGACGACGGCGCCCTGCTCGGCGGCCCGGGCGATCGAGTCGACGTGACGCGGCAGGGAGGACACGACAACGTCGATCAGGATCTCCGCCTCGGCGGCGGACAGCGGCTTGTGGCCCGCGCCGTGCTCGTGGATGGCCTGGAGCACGCGGGCCGCGACGTCTCCGAGCTCGTGCCTGTCCACCACCATGGTCCGGGCCAGGTTCGGCGCCGACCACCCCTGGGGCACCTCCGTGAAGGGCAGCGCAACCAGGTGCGTCGTGCGCGAGCTCGCGACGGCGGTGGGGCCGGTGCCGCGTCGGCGCAGGTAGTCCTGCAGCAGGTGGCGGGCGTCCTGCACCTGCTCGGCCGGGTCCTCGATGCGCCGCTCGTGGCCGCCCGATGACACGTGCCAGGCTCCGCCGTCGTCCTTCCAGACGTTGCCGCCCTTGACCTCGATGACGGCGATCCCCGCTCCCGGCCAGGCGACGAGCAGGTCGATCTCGCGCTCCTTCGCCCCCTCGATCAGCGGGATGGAGCGGAAGAGGACCGCCTCGTCGGGAAGCTGACTGCGCAGCGCCTCCCACACGGCGCGCTCGCCGTGGAACCCGTCGGGGAAGTCGGGATCGGGCGGGAAGAGGCGCGGCATGCCTTCTTCCTACCGCAGGGCTGGGGTGTCCCGGACGTGTTTCGTCCGGGCCACCTCTGTCGGCCGTCAACGAGTGCCGGCGAGCACCCTTACCTCACCGGTGCGGAACCGCGGCGCCGACCGGAGCGTCCGGACGCAGCCGGCCAGCGAGGCCGAGCGCCCGGTCGCGTGCCGGCTGACCGCGCTCGGCCAGCGCCAGGCGCATCACCGCGGCCGAGGCGACCCGGAGCGCCTGGGTGCGCAGCAGGCGCCGGCGCTCGTAGGCCGCGAGCGCGGCGCGCGGCGGCCGCGAGTTGAGCAGCTCCGCCAGAGTCACCGCGTCCACGAGCGACTCGCAGGCTCCGCGGCCGAGGTTGGGTGTCATGGCGTGGGCGGAGTCCCCGACGAGCACCACGGCGCCTCTGACGTAGCGACGGAGGGGCGGCGTGGTCCAGATCCGTTGGGCGAGGCTGGTCTCGGGCGTGGCCGCGGCGAGCACCCGGCGCACCGCGGGGGCGCCGTCGGCGTAGCGCTCGCGGGCGACGGCGAGCGCGACGGCGACGTCGACGTCCGCCGGGCCGAGGTCGGAGCGGAACGAGGCGTACCAGTTGGTCCCGGTCCGCGACGGGCCGATCCCGAAGAGGTCTCCCCTGCCCCAGTACTCCCCGATGCCCTCCCGCCAGACCGGCTCACCGATCACGCCCCGCACGGCCAGGTAGGGCGTGAGCCGCGCCCCGGCACGCTCGCCCCAGGCGGCGCGGCGCACGGCGCTGTGCACGCCGTCGGCGCCGACCACGAGGTCGGCGCGGACGTCCCGGACGTCGTCGACCCGGCCGGTCAGGCGGCGCACCGTGGCGGGCACGGCGCCGTCGAGGAGCCGCAGGAGGTCGCCGCGCGAGACCCCCACCATGCCCTCGACCCTCGGGGTGGCCCAGACGTGGCCGTGGTGGTCCTGGACGGGCAGCCCGGGGATGGCGGGGCTGACGGCGCGCACGGCGTCGAGGATGCCGATCGCGTCGAGCGCGCGCTGCGCGGCCGGCCACATGCCGAGCACGGTGCCGGTGGGCGGCAGCCCGGCCCGCTGCTCGTGGACGGTGACGTCGAAGCGGCCGGGGTCGAGGCGGGCGGCCAGCGCCAGACCCGCGATGCCGCCGCCGACGATGGAGATCGTGCGCATGATCCGACGCTATTCCTCCCGCACCCGCCGTGTCACTACTTTTATAGTGCCCACTCGGGCGGAGCGCCCTACACCCCCAGCAGCTCGCGGATGTCCCCCGCGCTCAGCGGCGCGGACAGCGCCCCGCCCTCGTCGATCACCTTGTCGAACAGGTCGCGCTTGCGGGCCTGGAGGGCGAGGACCTTCTCCTCGATCGTGTTCTCCGCGACCAGCCGGTACACCATGACGTGCCGGTCCTGGCCGATGCGGTGCGTGCGGTCCACGGCCTGCGCCTCCGCGGCCGGGTTCCACCAGGGGTCGAGGATGAAGACGTAGTCCGCCTCGGTGAGGTTGAGCCCGAAGCCGCCCGCCTTGAGGCTGATGAGGAACACCGGCGCGGACCCCGACTTGAACTCCGCGATGCGCGTCGCGCGGTTGCGGGTGCGGCCGTCGAGGTAGCAGTAGTCGATGCCCTCGGCGTCGAGCCGGTCCTGGACGGTGGCGAGGAACCCGGTGAACTGGCTGAAGACCAGCGCCCGGTGGCCGCCGGCGACCACCTCCTCGAGCTGCTCCATGAACACGTCGGCCTTGGAGGAGGGCACCCGGGCGTACTGCTCGTCCACGAGCGCGGCGTCGAGGCTGAGCTGCCGGAGCAGGGTCAGCGAGCGGAGGATCGTGAAGCGGTTCTTCTCGACGTCGTCGAGCAGGCTGAGCACCTTGCGCCGCTCGCGCTGGAGGTGGGTGTCGTAGACCTTGCGGTGCCGGGCGTTGAGCTGGACGTGCAGCACCTGCTCCTGCTTGGGCGGCAGGTCGGTGGCCACCTGCTCCTTGGTGCGCCGGCGGATGAAGGGGCGGATCCGCCGTCGCAGCGTCTCGAGGAGCTCGGGCCGGGTGCCGCGCTCGATCGGCTTGCGGTACAGCTCGGCGAACACCTTCGGGTCGGGGAACATCCCGGGCGCCACGATCGAGAGCAGCGACCACAGGTCCATGAGGCTGTTCTCGAGCGGCGTGCCGGTGATCGCCAGCTTGAAGGGCGCACGCAGCCGCCGCGCGCACTGGTACGTCTTGGCCTGGTGGTTCTTGACGAACTGGGCCTCGTCGAGGATCAGCCCGCTCCACTCCAGGCCCCGGTACGCGGCCTCGTCGATCCGGAAGAGCGCGTAGGAGGAGACCACCAGGTCCGCGCCGGCGACGTCGTCGGCCAGGGCGCGGCGGGACTTCTTCTCCGTCTCGGTGACGGCGACGACGCGCAGCTCCGGCGCGAACCGGGCGGCCTCCTCCGCCCAGCCGGCGACCACCGAGGTGGGCGCGACGACGAGGGCCGGGGCGGTGAGGGTGCCGTTCTCCTTGGCCCGCTGGAGGGTGGCGAGGGTCTGGACGGTCTTGCCCAGGCCCATGTCGTCGGCCAGGACCCCGCCGAGCCCGGCGTCCCACAGGTAGCTCAGCCACCGGAAGCCCTCCGCCTGGTACGGGCGCAGCGTGGCGCGCAGCCCGGCGGGCACGGCCGGCGGGTCGGCGCCCTCGCCGGCCAGCAGCCGGCCGACCGAGCGGGTCCAGCGCTCGCTCTGCTCCTCGACGACGCCGAGCGCCGCCAGCTCCTCCCACAGCCCGGCCTGGTAGCTCGTCAGCCGCAGGCTCCCGGGCGGGCGGTCCTGGAGCTCCGTGGCCTCCTCGATGAGCCGGCGCAGCTGGTCGAGCTCGGGCCGGTCGAGACCGAAGTAGGTGCCCGAGGGCAGGATCAGGTGGCTGTCGCCCCGCACGAGCGCGACGAAGAGGCTCTCGAAGGGCACGTGCTCGCCGTCGATCTCCACCGTGACGCCGAGGTCGAACCAGTCCCCCTCCGCGGCGTCGGTGGCGGAGACCCGGATGACGGGGGCCGAGTCGGTGCGCCGGTACTCCACGGGCGTGCCGACCACGTCGACCTCGACGCCCTGCTCGCGCAGACCGGGCAGCGTCTCCTCGACGAAGAGCGCGGCGTCGAGCCCCCGCACCCGCACGCTGCCGGCCGGGCCGGGCAGCCCGCCGCCCGCCTGCAGCGACGGCGGGAGGTCCACCTCGCGCAGCAGCCGCTGCTCGGCGGAGCGGTCGCGCCCCGGCCCGCGGCCGGCGTCGAGCGGCACCCGACGGGTGGTGCCGCCGACGTCGTAGAGGAAGGCCCAGTCCAGGGAGAGGTGGTGGTCCGGCTCGTAGGTCAGCGTCAGGCCGAGCCGTGGCGCCGCCACCGTCGGCAGCTCCACCGAGCCGTCGGAGGAGCGCACGGTGACCAGCCTGCTCAGCGTCGGGTAGTACTCGGCGAGGAAGCGGTCGACGTCCTCCTCCGGCACCTCCAGCTCGCCGGCGGCGAGGAGGTTCGAGGCCTTGGTGGTCAGCGGCCGTGCCAGGGGCGCCAGCACGAGGGCGGCGGCGGAGCCGCCCGGTGCGCCGCGGCCGCCGCGCGAGAGGTGAGGCGCGAGGTCGAGGACCACCCCGTGCCCCGGCCGGCCGACGATGGAGACGCCGCCGCCGTCGGGGAGGGTCTCGTGGCCGGGGACGGCGACGGCGGGCGTGGCGCGCAGCGTGCCGTCGTCGTCCCGGGCGAGGTCGAGGGAGACGGTGGCCGGGGCGTCGGCGAGGACGACCGCGCCGGCGGAGGGGGTGGCGTGGACCAGCGGGACGCCGGCGTCGACGGCGGCGCGCAGCAGCGGCCACAGGGCAGGGCCGAACTCGTCGAGGAAGATGGCGGTGTCGTTGTAGGCGTAGGCCGAGGGCTGGTGCGCCAGGTAGATCGCGTGCAGCGCCTCGCGGTGGGCCTCGACGCGGCCGTGGGCGCCCCACCGGAAGCTCAGGTCTCGCCACCCGACGCCGCTGCGCACCCAGGGGCTCTTCTTCCCCGGGACCACCGGGCGGATCCTGATGCGCGGGGTGTCGGCGCGGCCGCGCCAGCCGGTCTCGACGACGGGCTCGAACTGCAGCCCGATGGGCACCTCGCCGCCGTCGATGCGCTCGTCCTCGACGACGTCGGCGAGCAGGCGCTCCCAGGCGTGCGCCGTGCGGCTCAGCGGCGTGAGCTCGTCGCGGGCGGCCACCAGCACGGCCGCGACGTGCTTGCAGTCCACCGCCACGGGGCAGGTGCAGCGGCCGGTGCTCAGCCGCTTTCCCCGCGCGTCGCCGACCTGGACCAGGGTCTGGTACGGCGTGGGCTCGGTGCCCTGCACCTCGGCGTAGAGCACCCGGCGCTCGGGGTCCGACGTCAGCCAGGTGACCTTGCCACCCTTGGCGTAGGCGAGGCCGCGGGCGAAGGCGGGCGCCCCGACGGCGAGCTGGATCTCCTCCTCACCCGGCAGGTCCGTCCAGGTGCGGAGCGTCGCGAGAGCGGGGCGGCGGGCCACGTTCCCCAGGGTAGGTGGCACCGCCGACATCGAGGGACGACCGCCCGCGGCGGCGCAGCCGCGCCCCGGTCGGGGGGTCAGCCCGCGGGGTTGCCGCCAACCCGCCGCGACTTCCGCACAGAATCGTTCAGCGACGAGCGGCAACTTCGTGCCATGGCCGGACATTTCCGAACATAAACCGTTCCAAACACTCACGATCGTCGCTAGGGTCCGGGCTGGACGCCCCCTTGGGCGCCGCCTCACCGCACACCCCGCGGCGACGACGCCGCACGCCGACCGGGCAGCCCCGGCCGGCCCGACGAAGGAGTCCGACCACATGCCGCATCCCGATCCGACGGCTCCCGTGCGCCGTCGTCCCCGATGGCGGTTCCTCGCCGGCGCGGCCGGCCTGGCGCTGGCGTTCACCGGCGTCGTCGCCACCCCCGGCCCGCCGCCGGCGGCCGCGGAACCCGCCGAGCCGGCGGCCGCGCGAAGCACCGAGGTCTTCCCCGGCAACGACGGCCGCCCCCACGAGGTCACGTTCGACGAGAAGTCGTTCCTGGTCGACGGCGAGCGCCTCAACGTCTGGTCGGGCGAGTTCCACTACTGGCGCCTGCCGAGCCCGGACCACTGGCGCGACCTGCTGCAGAAGATCCGGGCGAACGGGTTCAACGCCGTCTCGCTGTACTTCTTCTGGGGCCTGCACCAGAGCACCTCGGGCGGGGAGTTCGACTTCTCGGGCGTCAAGGACATCGACCGGCTGCTGGAGATGGCCGCCGAGGAGGGCCTGTACGTCATCGCCCGCCCGGGCCCGTACGTCAACGCCGAGATCTCCATGGGCGGCCTGCCGGCGTACCTGGCGAACCGCGGGCCCGGCCTGCGCACCGCCGACCCGGAGAACCTCGCCGACTCCCTGGCCTGGCTCGACGCGTTCGACCGGATCGTCCTCGAGCACGAGGTCACCACCGGCAAGGGGTCGGTGATCATGTACCAGATCGAGAACGAGATGCTCTCCGAGAGCGAAGAGCGCGTGCGGTTCATGCGGGCGCTGACCGAGAAGGTCCGCGGCGACGGCATCTCCGTGCCCCTGTTCCACAACGACTACAACCTCGGCGGGCGCTTCGTGCCGGGCGAGGACGGCCCGGCGGGCGACGTCGGCCTGGACTTCTACGCGTACGACTCCTACCCGCTCGGCTTCAACTGCTCGGCCGGCCGCAACCGCATCGCCGACACCGAGGCCACCTACCGCACCCTCTCCCCCGACTTCCCGCAGTTCATCTCCGAGGCCCAGGGCGGCGCGTTCAGCCCGTGGGGCGCGTCCTTCGGGTTCGACCGGTGCGCCGAGTACGTCGACCCCGACTTCACCCGGCAGTGGGGCGCGAACAACATCGGCAACGGCGTGACGGCGTTCAACTACTACATGGCGTTCGGCGGGACGAACTGGGGCTGGACCGGCTCGCCGTCGTCCGGCTACACCTCCTACGACTACGGCGCGGCGATCGACGAGAACCGCCAGCTCACCCCCAAGCTTGCCGTCCAGAAGGAGATCGGCTACTTCCAGGCCACCGTCCCGCAGCTGGCCTCGATGCGGCCGCTGCCGTCGCCGGAGGTCACCGAGCTCGAGGGCGCCCCGGTCAACGGCTACGAGCGCGTGGCCACCGAGGACCTGGAGACCTCGGCCACCGGCAACGGCACCCGCTACCTGGGCTTCCGCCTCAACGACTCCAACAGCACGACCGAGACCCGGTTCACCACGTCCCTCACCCTGGGTGAGGAGGCCGAGCCGCAGACGGCGGAGCGCGTGAACGACGCCGACCCCGCCGTGACCTACACCGGCACCGGCTGGGAGCACGCCTCCGGGCAGGGCTGGACGGCCGGCGACCACGGCGGCGACGAGTCCTTCTCCGACGTCGCCGGCGACGCCGTCGAGCTGACGTTCACCGGCACCGGCGTCAAGGTGATCGCTCCGAGGGCGAACAACCACGGCATCGGACGGGTGCTGATCGACGGCGAGGAGGTCGGACGGACGAGCACGTGCCTGGCCGCGGGCGGCTACGTCAACGAGCACCAGGCCGTGGCGTTCGAGACCGACGGCCTGGACCCTCGCACCGAGCACACCATCCGCATCGAGGTCACCGGCGAGGTCGGCTGCCCGGACGGCAACGTCGAGCCCGGCGCGTTCGTCGCCGTCGACGCCTTCGAGACCACCCCGCCGCTGTACACGGTGGACGACTCCCAGCGCTCGGCCGAGGCCGGCGACGGCCTGGTCACCTACCACTCCACCGACCCGGCCGACCCGTGGGAGACCGCGTCCGGCCAGGCCTGGACGCAGGGCAACTACCTCGGCACCGAGACGTTCTCCGACAACCCCGGCGACTCCGTCGAGTACACCTTCACCGGCACCGGCATCCAGGTGATCGCGCCGCAGTCCGCCAACCACGGGGTCGCGCGGGTGCTGATCGACGGCGAGGAGGCCGGCACCTTCACCACGTACAGCCCGCCGCAGAACGCGGCCAAGCAGCACGTGGCCTTCGAGACCCGCGGCCTGCCCGACGGCGAGCACACCATCCGCGTCGAGGTCACCGGCGAGGTTGGCTCGGAGACGAGCCCCGACCCGGGCGCGTTCGTCTCGATCGACGCCTTCAACGTGCTCACCGCGGCCGACGACGCGGCCGAGGCGGAACCGACCGGCCCGACCTTCGACCGCGTCCCCCAGCAGGAGGGCACCTACCTGACCCTGCACGGGCGCGACGCCCTCATGCTGGCCGCGGACCTGAGGGTGGGCGAGCACGAGCTGTACTACTCCACCTCCCAGCCGGTGAAGGACATGCCGGTCGAGGGGGCGCGGCTGCTGACCGTCACCGGCGCGGCCGGCGACGCCGGGGAGACCGTGCTGCACTACGCCAGCGAGCCGCGGGTCGAGACGCTCGACGGCGAGGCGCCCGCCACCGTGTGGGACGGCGGGACCGGGACGCTGCGCCTGAACTACACGCACGGCGCGGCGACCTTCCGGGTCTCCGGCGGCGGCACCGAGGAGCCCCTGCTGCTGAAGCTCACCACCCGCGAGGACATGGCCGGCCTGTGGTCCGTGGCCGGCGCGCACGGCGGCGCCACCGACGGCGCCCCCGAGGGCCCGAACGCGGAGGTGCTGGTCACCGGCGCGCACCTGCTGCGCACCGTGGCCCTCGACGGCGCCACCGCGCACCTGACCGGCTCCATGACGCAGGCCGGCGAGATCGCCGTCCACCTGCCGCCCGGGGTCACCGCGGTGACGTGGAACGGCGAGCCGCTCGCCGACGTCGCCGCCGGTCCCGCCGGCGAGGTGACCGGCACCGTTCCCGGTCCGGCCGAGGTGGCGACGCCGGAGCTCACGTGGCGCACGGCGGCGGAGAGCCCGGAGGCCGACCCGGCCTTCGACGACTCCGCGTGGACCGTGGCGGGCTCGACGTCCGCGGCGAACCCGCGGCAGGGTCCCGGCCCGGTGCAGGGCGTGGTGCTGGACTCCAACCACTACCGCTTCTACGAGGGCGACGTCTGGTACCGCGCGCACTACACCGCCACCGATGCCGCGACGATCTCGCTGACCGGCAACGGCGGCACCGGCGGGCCCGGGCACGGGCGCAACTCGGCGAACATGCTCGTCTGGGTGAACGGCCACTACGCGGGCGCGGCGCCCGCGGAGGGGCGGGCGAAGACGTTCGAGATCCCGGCCGGGGCCACCGCCCCGGGCGAGGACGTCGTCGTCTCCGTGCTGGTGCGCAACCAGGGCCAGAACCTCGACTGGTCCGACGACGGCCTGTCGAAGCAGAACCGCGGGCTCCACGACGCCGATCTCGGCGCCACCGGGGAGGTGACCTGGAGGATCCAGGGCGCCCGCGACGTCGACACCCCGCTCGACACCGCCCGCACCCTGTACAACAACGGGGGCCTGTACGGGGAGCGGGCCGGCTGGTACCTGCCCGGCTACCCGTCGGAGGGCTGGGCCGACGCGGCCGACCTGCACGCGCCCGGGCCGGGCGTGCACTGGTACCGCACGTCGTTCGACCTGGACGTGCCCGCCGGGCAGGACACCGCGTTCGCGCTCGACGTCGCCTCCGAGCGGTTCGACGCCGGACGGAGCGACCGCGCGCGGACCGTCATGTTCGTCAACGGCTGGAACGTGGGCACCTGGGTCGGCAACGTCGGGCCGCAGACGCGGTTCACCATCCCGTCCGGGTTCCTCGACATGGACGGGACCAACGAGATCGCCATCGCGGTGACGGCGGAGGAGGCCGATCACGGCCCCGACGCCGTCTCCCTCGTCCAGGTCGGCAGCATGACGGGCAGCGTCCCGGCCGAACAGAACGAGGCCCCGGCGTTCGGCGAGGTCGGCGTCACGGCGTCGACCGACCTGACCCAGGCCCGGCGCGGGGAGACCGTCACCCTCGACGGCGCCGTCGAGCTGCCGGCTCTGGCGGGCGGCACGCTCGTCAAGACCACGGTCGACTGGGGCGACGGCACCGAGCCGGCGACGCTTCCCGGCACCGCGCTCACCGCGGCCCACCGCTGGACCGCCGCCGGGACGTACGCGGTGACCGTCGTGGTGCGGGACGTCGTCGGCGGGGCCGAGCTGGCGCGGACCGAGGTCAGCGTCGAGGTCTCCCACGCGGTGCTGCCGCCGGGCAGGGGCGGCACGGCGCCGGGTCAGGAGGGCAGGGCCTGACCCGAGCTGACCTCGCGCGCCGGGGTTGTCGAGGGGTCGTCACGGGCGACCACCTCGGCAGCCCCGGCGCCGGTTCAGGAGGGCAAGGCTTGACCCGAGCCGACGCAGCGCGCCGGGAGGTCAGGCGCTCTCCTCGAGAACCGGCTGGTGGTGGACCCGCACGACGGCGACCACCGGCGCGCGGTGGATCACCCCGCGGCTGACGGAGCCGAGCATGACGCTGGCGAGCCCGCCGTGCCCGCGACTGCCCACCACCACGAGGCTCTCGGTGCCTGCCGCCTCCACGATCGCGTCGACGGGGTGCGCGCCCGAGAGGCGCACCTCGACGGGAACGCCGTCGTGCTCGGCGGCGATCTCGTCGACGACCGCCCGGAGGTGCTGCTCGGCCCGCTCGACCTGGCGCGCCATCGTCACCAGCGCCGGCTCCGGGTACTCGACCCGGAACGGCACCTGACGGCTCACCGCCACGACCGTGACGCCGGAGCCGCGGCGACGTGCCTCCTCGAAGGCGTACGTGAGGGCCTCGCGGGGCGGGTCCTCCGGATCCGCGCCGACCACCACGGGCCCGGGCAGGTCGTCGACCTGCTGGCGCACGACGACCACCGGGCCCTGGGCGTGGGCGGCGACCTTCTGGGAGACCGAGCCGAGCAGCGGCCCGGTGAACCGGCCGAGCCCGCGCGCGCCGACCACCACCACGGAGGCCCGCCGGGAGGCGTCGACGAGCACGACCGAGGGGCGGCCCAGCACCGCCTGCCCGGACACCGCCAGGTCGGGGTGGGCCTCACGCACGCGGGAGACGTGCTTCTCGACCATCCGGTCGCCCGGCTGGAGCAGCTCGTCCGGGGGGACCGGATCGTAGCCCTCGGCCAGGGCCGGCCACTCGAACGCGTAGACCAGGTGGAGCGGCGCTCCACGCCGCGCCGCCTCCTTCGCGGCCCAGCTCACGGCCCGCACGGACCGGTCCGACCCGTCCACGCCGACGACCACGGCTCCCGACGGCACCTGCAGCTCTGCAGCCATCTCGCACCTCCGCACCGGCCGAAGGCGCCCCCCGCCGGCCGGAAGGCGCGGCCATGGTCACGGCCCACCGGTGCTGCTCCATCGTCCCAGGGTCGGCGCCGCGGTGGGGGCGACCTTCGTCCCGGCGTCGTCCCGGCGTCGCCCCGGCGCCGTGCCAGCGTCGTCCCCAGAACCCGCCGTGCCGTCCGTGTCGTCCCGGCGAGGAAGTGACGACTCACGACATCGGGCGTCAGCGGGGCCAGCGCAGGAGCAGGCGACGTCTCACGATCCAAAGCGGGATGGCCAGCAAGTGAGACGACGGCGGGACCCGACTCCGCCGTCGGGCCCGGTTCGACCTACCCTCGGCACGGCAGCTTCCCCGACCGAGACGAGTCCCGTGACCCCCGACCTTCGCACCATCGCCCGCGAGCGCATCCTCGTCCTCGACGGGGCGTGGGGGTCGTTGCTGCAGCAGGCGGGCCTGGAGGATGCGGACTTCCGGTTCGAGGGCGCCGACCCCGGCCGCGCCTACACGGGCGACTTCGACCTCCTGGCGCTGACCCGCCCCGACGTGCTGCGCGAGGTGCACCGCTCCTACTTCGCCGCGGGCGCGGACATCGCCACCACGAACACCTTCACCGCCACGACCATCGCGCAGGCCGACTACGGCACCGAGCACCTCGTCGGCGAGATCAACCGCCGGGCCGCCGCCCTGGCCCGCGAGGTCGCGGACGAGCTCACCGCGGCCGACGGTCGCCCCCGCTGGGTGGCCGGCGCGATGGGCCCGACCAACCGCACGGCGTCCCTCTCCCCCGACGTCGACCGCCCCGAGTACCGCGCCGTCACCTACGAGGACCTGCGCGCCGCGTACGCCGAGCAGGCCCGCGCCCTGCTCGACGGCGGGGCGGACCTGATCCTCGTCGAGACGGTCTTCGACACCCTCAACGCCAAGGCGGCGCTGCACGCGGTCGACGACGTCGGCGCCGAGCTGGGCCGCGCCGTCCCGGTGATGCTGTCGGGCACGATCACCGACGCCTCCGGCCGCACGCTCTCCGGCCAGACGCCGGAGGCGTTCGTCATCTCCACCGAGCACGCCGACCTGCTCTCCGTCGGCCTGAACTGCGCTCTCGGTCCCGAGGCGATGCGCCCGCACCTGCGCGAGATCGCGGGGGCCTCCGACCGGCTGGTCTCCGTCCACCCCAACGCCGGGCTGCCCAACGCCTTCGGCGGCTACGACGAGACCCCGGAGGACATGGCCGAGGTCCTCGGCGACTTCGCCCGGCAGGGCCTGGTCAACATCGTCGGCGGCTGCTGCGGCACCACCCCCGAGCACATCCGGGCGATCGCCGACGCCGTCGCGCGCCACCGCCCGCGCACCCCCGGCGAGCGGCCGCACCAGCTGCGCCTCGCCGGCCTCGAGCCGTTCACGCTCACGCCGGAGCTCAACTTCGTCAACGTCGGCGAGCGCACCAACGTCACCGGGTCGCCGCGGTTCAGCAAGGCCGTCCTGGCCGGGGACTGGAACGCGGCGGTGCAGATCGCCCGCCAGCAGGTCGAGGCGGGGGCCCAGCTCATCGACGTCAACCTCGACGAGGGCATGCTCGACGGCGTCGAGGCGATGACCCACTTCCTCAACCTGCTCGCCGCGGAGCCGGACATCTCCCGGGTGCCCGTGATGGTCGACTCCTCCCGGTGGGAGGTCATCGAGGCCGGGCTGCGTTGCCTGCAGGGCCGCGGCGTCGTCAACTCGATCTCGCTCAAGGACGGCGAGGAGGAGTTCCTGCGCCGCGCCGCCGTCGTCCGCCGCCACGGCGCCGCCATGGTGGTCATGGCCTTCGACGAGCAGGGCCAGGCGGACAGCTACCAGCGCCGGATCGAGGTGTGCGAGCGCGCGTACCGCCTGCTCACGGAGAAGGCGGGCGTGGCCCCGCAGGACATCATCTTCGACCCCAACGTGCTCACCGTCGCCACCGGCATGAGCGAGCACGACCGCTACGCCCTCGACTTCATCGAGGCCACCCGCTGGATCAAGGCCAACCTGCTCGGCGCGCTGGTCAGCGGCGGCATCTCCAACGTCTCCTTCAGCTTCCGGGGCAACAACCCGGTGCGCGAGGCGATGCACGCCGTCTTCCTCCTCCACGCCATCCGCGCGGGCCTGGACATGGGCATCGTCAACGCCGGCATGCTCGGGGTCTACGAGGACCTCGACCCCGTGCTGCGCGAGGCCGTCGAGGACGTCATCCTCGCCCGCCGCGAGGACGCCACCGACCGGCTCATCACCCTGGCCGAGAGCTACCGGGACCAGCAGCGCGAGGGCGGCGACGGCGCGGCCGCCCGGAACGCCTGGCGCGAGGCCCCCGTCCAGGACCGGATCCGGCACGCCATGGTCCACGGCATCTCCGACCACGTGGTCGACGACGCCGAGGAGGCCTACCAGGAGCTCGGCTCGGCCCTGGAGGTCATCGAGGGCCCGCTCATGGAGGGCATGGACGTGGTCGGCGACCTCTTCGGCGCGGGCAAGATGTTCCTGCCCCAGGTGGTGAAGTCCGCCCGCGTGATGAAGCGCGCGGTCGCGCACCTGACCCCCTACCTCGAGGCCGCGGCAGTCGACACCGGCGGGCGCTCCAAGGGCCGGGTGGTGCTCGCGACCGTCAAGGGCGACGTGCACGACATCGGCAAGAACATCGTCGGCGTGGTCCTGGCCTGCAACGGCTTCGAGATCACCGACCTCGGCGTGATGGTGCCCGCGGAGAAGATCCTCGACACCGCCGCGGAGATCGACGCCGACATCGTCGGTCTCTCCGGACTCATCACACCGAGCCTGGACGAGATGGTCAACGTGGCCGGCGAGATGACCCGTCGCGGGCTGAGCACCCCGCTGCTGATCGGCGGGGCCACCACCTCCGCCGCGCACACCGCGGTGAAGATCGACCCCGCCTACCGCGGCACCGTGGTGCACGTGGTCGACGCGAGCCGGGCGGTCGGCGTCGCGGCCGACGTCATCGGGCGCGAGGCCGAGATCGCCGAGCGGGTGCGCGGGGAGTACGCCGAACTGCGCGAGCGGCACGGCGCCAAGAAGGTCACCCTGGTGGACCTGGAGACCGCCCGCGCCGACTCGCGCGCCGTCGACGCCCCGGGCCAGCCCGCCCCGCGCACGCTGGGCCGCCGGGTGCTCGAGCCGGACCTCGACGAGCTGGTCGAGATCATCGACTGGACGCCGTTCTTCTCCGCGTGGGAGCTGCGCGGAACCTTCCCCGGCATCCTCGACGACCCGCGCCAGGGCGAGCAGGCCCGCCAGCTCCTCGCCGACGGGCGGGCCCTGCTGGACCGGATCGTCGGCGAGCGGCTATACGCCGCGCGCGGCGTCGTCGCCCTCTGGCCGGCCCGCCGCGAGGGGGACGACATCGTGGTCGCGGCGACCTCGGTCGACGCCGGACCGGACGGCGCCACCTCGGGCGGTTCCACCACCTTCCACACGCTGCGCCAGCAGAAGCAGCGCGCGAACCGCTACGCCGCGCTCGCCGACTTCGTGGCGCCGGAGGGCGACCACCTGGGCGGTTTCGCCGTCGCCGTCCACGGCGCCGACGAGCTGGCGCAGAAGTTCAAGGCCGACCACGACGACTACAACGCGATCCTCGCCCAGTCCCTCGCGGACCGGCTGGCCGAGGCGTTCGCCGAGTGGGCGCACCGGTACGTGCGCACCGAGCTCTGGGGCTACGCCCCGGACGAGGCGTTGCCCGTGCCCGAGCTCATCCGCGAGCGCTACGCCGGCATCCGGCCCGCGCCCGGCTACCCCGCGCAGCCGGACCACACGGAGAAGCGCACGCTCTTCGCGCTGCTCGGCGCGGAGGAGGCGGGGCTGGAGCTGACGGAGTCGTGCGCCATGACGCCGACGTCGGCGGTGTCCGGGCTGATCCTGGGCCACCCCGAGGCGACCTACTTCGCCGTCGGGAAGCTCGGGCGCGACCAGGTGGCCGACTACGCGGCCCGGAAGGGGTGGACGCTGGCGGAGGCCGAGACGTGGCTGGCGCCGAACCTGGGGTACACGCCGTAGCCGGCACAGCCTCCGCCTGGCGTCGGACCGACGCGCCCTGAACCACGGCTCCACCGGGCGGCGCGCCGAGACACGTCCCCTGGGCGGCGCGCCGCGGCACCGGTACGGTCGTGCGCACGGGGCACCGCCGCCCGACCCGACGGAAGGACAGCGATGGGCCGGATCGTCTTCTCCATCTCCGTCTCGCTGGACGGCTTCTTCGAGGGTCCTGACCGCGAGATCGACTGGCACCTCGTCGACGACGAGGTTCACCAGCACTTCAACGACTGGCTGCGCGAGGCCGGCGCCTTCCTCGAGGGCCGGGTCACCTACGAGCTCATGGCCGGCTACTGGCCCCACGCCGGTGAGGACCCGGCCGCCACGCCTGTCGAGAAGGACTTCGCGCGGATCTGGGTGGACATGCCGAAGATCGCCTTCTCCCGCACCCTGGACGAGGACGCGGACTGGAACACGGTGGTGTGGCGCGACGTCGACGCCAAGGAGATCGCGAAGCTCAAGGAGCGCACCGAGGGCGACCTCGTGGTCGGGGGGCCGGACCTTGCCGCGTCGTTCGCGGCGCTGGACCTCATCGACGAGTACCGCATCTACGTCCACCCGGTCCTGATCGGACGCGGCCGACCTTTCTTCCCGACGACGGACGCGCGCACGCGGCTCCGGCTCGCCGGGACCCACACCTTCGGCAACGGGGTGGTGCTGCTGCACTACGGGCGGGCGACGGCGGACGGGTCGTCCCCCGGCAGCCCGGACTGACCCAGCGAACGGGTCCCCCGGCAGCCCGGACTGACCCGGCGAACACGCATGCCCGCACGCCGCACCTCAGGGTCCGCACTGCTCACCTCGGGCCCTGCACGCGTCACCTCGGGGTCGGCACTGCTCACCTCGGGCCGTGCACGCGTTACCTCGGGCTTCGCCACTGCTCACCTCGGGCCGTGCACGCGTCACCTCGGGGTTCGCCACTCCTCACCTCGGGCCGTGCACGCGTCACCTCGGGCCGCGCACTCCTCCACCCAGGCCCAGCGCCCCGGGCTCGGAGCCGGCAGCCCAACCCGGGGGCCCCCACCGCCCCTGGCCCCGTTTTGCCATCCCTGGTCCCGCACTCCCGCCCGGGCCGCGTGAGCAGTAAGTGCTGTTCCGCAGATGAAGTCGTCTCAGACCGACTGGATCTGCCCAGCAGCACTTAACGGTGACCGCCTCGGCCAGCGGCGGGCCGCAACGGCCCGGCGACGGGGCGCCTCGGCCAGCGGCGGGGCACCACGGCCCGGCGACGGGGCACCTCGGCCAGCGGTGTGGCGCCTCGGCTAACCCTGGGGCGCTTCGGCGTCCCGGTGCCGCACCCGCACGACCGCCACGGCCGGCGCCCGGTGCAGCACCCCGCGGCTGACCGACCCGAGGAGCACGCTGGCCAGGCCTCCGTGCCCGCGGCTGCCGACGACGACGAGACTGTCCGTCCCGGCCTCCTCCACGATGGCGTCGGCGGGGTGAAGGGTGCTCTCGGAGATCTCGACGTCCACGCCGGGGAACTCGGCAGCGGTCTCGTCGACGATCTGCCGCAGGCGCTGGTGCGCCTCCTCCAGCTGGCGCGCGACCTTCATGCGAGCCGAGTCGGGCGCCTGGGCGCCACCGGCGAACCGGCGCCCCGCCCCCTTGACGACCGTGACGCCCACCTCTCGGCGCCGGGCCTCCTCGAAGGCGAAGCGCAGGGCCTCGGTCGGAGGGTCGAGCGGGTCGGCACCGACGACGACGGGCCCCGGCAGGGCGCCGACCTGCTCACGCACGACGATCACGGGGCCGTGCGCGTGGGCGGCCACCTTCTGCGAGACCGAGCCCAGCAGCGGGCCGGTGAACCGGCCGAGCCCACGCGCCCCGACGACGACCGCCGCCGCCGTCCGGGACGCCCCCACCAGGGCGACCGCGGGCTGGGAGACGATCACCTCGCCCGTGACGGCGAGGCCGGGGTACGCCTCGCGCATCCTCGTGACCTGCTCGTTCACCAGCCGTTCGGCCGCGTCGGTGAGCCCGGACGTGACGGTGGCGGGGTCGTACCCCTCGGTCACCGCCGGCCACTCGAAGACGTAGAGAAGGTGAAGCGGCGCACCCCACAGCCTCGCCTCCTCGGCGGCCCAGTCCGCCGCGCGCTGCGACCGCTCGGAACCGTCGACGCCGACGACGACGGCACCGGCCGGGACCTCCAGCTCCACGCTCATGGCCGACCTCCCTGGCTCGTCCCACCATCGTGGCAGCGAACGACGGCGCACGGAAGGAGTTGGGAGGCGGCCGCCACTGATCTGCGGCGGGGTCCCTGTACGTTGCCCACCAGGACTGGAATCCTTGAGAGCGCCGGCGAGCTCGCCGGTCACGACCGCAGAAGTGGTGAGCCGACATGTCCAGCAACTACCCCGAAGGATCGAGCGCCCGCACGCCGGACCGCTCCGGCGAGGACGGCGGGCAGTCCGCCCCGGCGCCGCGCGACCCGGAGAGCCCTGGCTACCACCAGCCGGGCGAGCCGGCGGTCGGCGAGCCGGGTCCCGCGGACGCCAGCGCCACGGGCGCGGCGCCGTACGGCCAGGGCACGGTTCCCCCGCCGCCCGCGTCGGCCGGACAGGACTGGCAGCAGGACGCAAGCTCCGCCGGGCACGGGCACGGCGGGTACGGGGCCGGCTACGGGCAGCCGCAGGCGGGCCAGGGCGCGCACCCTGGGTACGGCGCGCCGGGTGACGCCGGCCAGGGCGGGTACGGCGGCGCGTACGGGCAGGGCGGCGCATACGGCCAGGGGCAGCCCGGGGCCGCACCCCCGCAGTACGGCAGCTTCCAGCAGGGCCAGCACGGACAGCAGGACCAGTACGGACAGGCCGGCGCATACGGCCAGGGTCAGCCCGGAGCGGCACCCCCGCAGTACGGCAGCTTCCAGCACGGGCAGCAGGACCAGTACGGCCAGCCCGGTTACGGCCACCAGGGCTACGGGCAGGGCGGCCCCCAGTACGGGGGCCCGAACATCATGAGTGACGCCGACCAGCGGCTGTGGTCCACCCTCACCCACCTCAGCGGGCTCGTCTTCCTGCTGATCGGACCGCTGGTGATCTGGCTCGTGCTCCGCGAGCGCGGGGCGTTCGTGGAGGACCAGACCAAGGAGGCGCTCAACTTCAACATCACCCTGGTGATCCTCGGCGTCGTCATCACGATCATCTCCGTGATCACGCTGGGCATCGGGGCGATCCTGTACCTCTACTACATCGCCGCGGTGGTCTTCATGATCCTGGCCGCCGTCGCGGCCAACCGCGGCGAGCGCTACCGCTACCCGCTCACCATCCGACTCGTGAACTGAGGGCCCGTCTCATGCCCCGGGGCCCTCTCCGTGGACGGGACGGCGCCGTCTCGTGAACTGACGGCGCCGTCGTCGTCCACCGTCTGGCGGCGGGGCCCGGCGGTGCGGTCGCTGCCCGCGCCCAGAGCCCCGCGAGCGATCTGGGCATGGTGGCTCCTGTCACGGTGCGCCGAAAATGCCGGTTCGTCGCGTTAGTGTTGTCGCGCTAGTTGAACCAGCAACCACAGTCATCGTGGGCCCGGCCGATGAGGAGACCCGTGAGCAAGCAGCGCCACCAGGAGCGAGCCGAGAAGGTGGCGGCCATGCGCGCCGAGCAGCAGCGCAGGGACCGCAAGAACAAGATCCTGATCTTCGGGACCACGGGCGTGCTCGCGGTCGGGCTGATCACCGCGGCGGCGATCCCCCTTGTCAACCAGGCGCAGCAGAAGGCAGAGATCGAGGCCGCGGCGAACGCGCCGATCGAGGGCGTCCAGGAGACCACCGACCTGACCTCCAACCACGTCGAGGGCACGGTGGACTACGCGAGCGCGCCGCCCGTCGGCGGGGACCACAACGCCGTCTGGCAGAACTGCGGCGTCTACACCGAGCCGGTGGTCGACGAGCACGCCGTGCACTCCCTCGAGCACGGTGCCGTGTGGATCGCCTACTCGCCCGACCTCGCCGCCGACGACGTCGCCGCCCTCACCGCCAGGGCCGAGAACGAGCCGTACGTGCTCGTCAGCCCGTACGAGGGCGCCGAGTCACCGGTCACGCTGAGCGCGTGGGGCTTCCAGCTCGAGGTCGACGACCCCGACGACCCGCGCATCGACGCGTTCCTCGAGCGCTACGTGCAGGGCGAGCAGACCCCGGAGCCCGGCGCGGCGTGCTTCGGCGGCACCGGCACCCCGGTCTGAGCAGATGACGAACCCCGGGCAGACCTCGCAGGAGACTCCCCCGCTGACCGCGACGGACACCGCGCCGCAGGAGCCGCAGGGTCCTGAGAGGACCGGTGCGCCGTCGGCACGGCTGGGCGGCCCGCTGGCGGCGGCCGTCGTCGTCCTCGTCGCGGCGGTCGCGGCCGTGGTCGGCCTGCTCGTGGGCTCGCGCCTGGGCGCGGTCGACGCCACGGAGCACCCGGCCGAGGGCTCGGTGGACGTCGGCTTCGCCCGCGACATGCAGGACCACCACGGTCAGGCGGTCCAGATGGCCACGCTCGTGCGGGACCGCACGGACGACGAGGCGATCCGCAGCATCGCGCTCGACATCACCCTCACCCAGCAGCACCAGGCGGGGCAGATGTTCGCCTGGCTCGAGGAGTGGGGGCTGCCGCAGAGCTCGACGGAGCCGCCGATGCTGTGGATGGCGGACCACGGTGACCACGCGGACGCCGTCGCCCAGGGCGGTCTGATGCCGGGGATGGCGACCCAGGCGGAGCTCAACCAGCTCGCCGCCGCCAGCGGCGAGGACGCGGAGCGGCTGTTCCTCACCCTGATGATCGAGCACCACGAGGCCGGCGTGGACATGGCGGAGTACGCGGTCGACGACGCGAAGGAAGACGTGGTCACGCACCTCGCCGCGACCATCGTGCAGTCGCAGTCGGCGGAGCTGACGGTTCTTCAGGACCTGCTCGCGGCCCGCGGCGGCCCGCCGGAGTGAGCGGGGTGCCGGCCCTCGCGCCATGCCGGGTCTGACCTGGAGGCGCGGCCGTTGGCCGGCGCCGACGAACCGCGACCTCCGGCCGTCGGCCGGCGTCGCGCGGCTGTTACGCGGCAACGAGATCGAGGATCGGGTTCGCCGAACGCTACTGGCGAACCAGATCCTCGATCTCGTTCGGGTGGAGAGCTCCGGCAGTCCCACGTCGAGCCGACCCACCACGCGCTGGTCGAGGGCGTGACGCCAGGACGGCCTCAAGGCCGCCCCGGACTACACCGCTGTGGGACTCAGCCGGGCGAGCGCCTCGAGCGCGCGCTGGGTGTCGGCCCGCACCTGGGCCTCCATCTCCCGGCTCAGCGGGGTGCGAGGCGGGCGGCAGGGTCCGCCGTAGCGCCCGACCATGTCCATGCCGAGCTTGATGGCCTGGACGAACTCGGTCCGGGAGTCCCAGCGGAAGGCGGCGATGAGGCTGCGGTAGATCTCGCGGGCCTCGTCGTACCGGCCTTCGGCCATGTAGTTGTAGACCGCGACGGTCTCCGCCGGGAAGACGTTCGGGTACCCGCCGAACCAGCCGACCGCGCCGTCGACCATCAGCTCGAACAGGACGTCGTCCGCGCCGGCGATGACATCGATGCTCGTGCCGGCCGCCTCGCAGGCGTCGTTGATCTCGAACGCCCGGCGCACGTCCGCGCTGAACTCCTTGATCGCGACGACGTTCTCGATCCCGGCGAGCTCGGCGACGAGGTCGGGCGTGAGGTCGACCTTGGTGTCGAAGGGGTTGTTGTAGATCATCATCGGCAGGCCCGCCTCGGAGACCTTCTCGAAGTGCTCGACGATCCCGCGCCGGTCCGAGCGGTACATCGTCGGCGGCAGGCACAGCACGCCGTCGGCGCCGTCCTCGGCCGCGAGCTCCGCCCAGTGCTTGGCCTGGTGCCAGCCCGGACCGTGGACGCCGGCGACGACGACGCCCCGGTCCCCCACCGCCTGGACCGCGGTCTGGACGACCCGCCGGCGCTCCTCGTCCGTCAGCGAGGAGTACTCGCCGAGCGAGCCGTTGGGCCCGACGCCGCGGCAGCCGTTGTCGATGAGCCACTCGCAGTGGGCGGCGAACCGGTCGTGGTCGACCTCGAGGCCGGCCGGGGCCGACGGGTTCTCCTTGTACGGCAGCGCGGTCGCGACGACGACGCCGCCGAGGTTGAGCTCTCGAGCCATGCCAACACCTTTCTCCTGCCGCCGAGCCACGGTGCTCAGCAGTAATATGTGACACTGTACCGGTACTTGCGGTGGTTGCCCACCCCCCGCCGGGCGGGGTCAGCCCATGTAGGCCTCGATGATCGCCTTGTCTTTCGCCAGCTCGGCCGCCGGGCCGGAGAGGGACACGCGTCCGGTCTCGATGACGTAGGCGCGGTCGGCGATCCGCAGCGCGGCCCGGGCGTTCTGCTCGACGAGGAGGACGGTCGTGCCGCCGTCGTTGATCTGCTTGATCAGCTCCATGACCTGCTTGACCACGAGAGGCGCCAGCCCCATCGACGGCTCGTCGAGGAGGAGCAGCTGCGGCTTGCCGACGTAGGCGCGGCCGATCGCGAGCATCTGCTGCTCACCGCCGGAGAGGGTGCCGCCCTGCTGCGACCGCCGCTCGGCCAGGCGCGGCAGCAGCTGGTAGACGTCGTCGATCCGGGCGGCGAGGGCGCGCTGGTCACCGGTCTGGTAGCCGCCCAGCTGGAGGTTCTCGTGCACGGTCATCGTGGAGAAGATCCGGCGCCCCTCGGGCACCTGGATGAGGCCGTCGCGCACGAGGTCCCACGGCTTGGCGCGGGTGATGTCCCGCCCGCGCCAGGTCACGGTGCCGCTGTGCGCCCGGAACAGGCCGGAGACCATCGACAGCGTCGACGTCTTCCCGGCCCCGTTGTTGCCGAGCAGCGCGACGATCTCCTTCTCCCTGACCTCCAGGGTCAGCTGCCGCAGCGCCTTGACGCGGCCGTAGAACAGGTCCACGTCCCGCAGCTCGAGCTCCGCCGTCGTCATGACTCCTCGCCCTCGTCCGCACCGAGGTACGCCTCGATGACCTGGGGGTTTCTCCTGACCTCGTCGGGCGTGCCCTCCGCGATCTCGCGACCGAAGTTCAGCACGACGATGCGTTCGGAGATGTTCATGACCAGCCCCATGTCGTGCTCGATCAGGACCACCCCGATGCCCATGTCCCGGATCCGGCGGATCAGGGCGATGAGGTCCTGCTTCTCGCTGTGGTTCAGGCCCGCCGCCGGCTCGTCGAGCAGCAGCATCTTCGGCTGCGACGCCAGCGCCCGGGCGATCTCCACGCGTCGCTGCTCGCCGTAGGGCAGCTGCGAGGCGAGCAGGTCCTCGTCGAGGGAGTAGCCGACGAAGTCGAGCCAGCCGCGCGCGTCCTCGAGGCACTGGCGCTCGACGCGCCGGTAGCGCGGGGTGTGGAGGATGGCGTCGAAGACGTTCTGCGAGATCCGCGCGTGCATCGCCGTCTTGACGTTGTCGACGACGGTCATCTCCCTGAACATGCGGACGTTCTGGAAGGTCCGGCCCAGGCCGAGCTTGACGATCGAGGACGGCAGCCGGCGGATGATGCTCTCGCCGTCGAAGAGGATGTCGCCCGACGTCGGTCGGTAGAAGCCGGTGATGCAGTTGAACGCACTGGTCTTCCCGGCACCGTTGGGCCCGATCACGGAGATGATCTCGCCGGGGTAGGCGTCGAAGGTCAGCCCGTCGACCGCCTTGACCCCGCCGAACCGGAGCCTGAGGTCCCGGACGGACAGCAGCGGCGTCCGACCGTCCCGCTGCGCCCGGTGCTCGGGCGCCGTCGTGACGGCGTCGACCGCGGCCACCGCACTCTCCTGCCCGTCTACGCTCATGCCAGCTCCTCCGACCTGTCGACGTTCTCGGAGGGCTCACCGTGGTCGGTGAAACCCTCCCGGGGGGAGCGGCCCCTGGCCCGGAACCGCAGGAACGGCAGCACCGCCGTCGAGGGCCACAGGCCCTGCGGCCGGAAGAGCATCATCAGCACGAGGAGCACCCCGAAGAGCAGGTACCGCCAGCTCGAGAAGTCGCGCAGCAGCTCGGGCGCCAGCGAGATGACGAGCGCGCCGATGATCACGCCCGGCGTGGAGCCCATCCCGCCGAGGACGACGGCCATGAGCAGCAACGCCGAGTTGAGGAAGACGAACGACGTCGGGCTGATCGCGGTCTGGTGGGCCGCCATGAGGATGCCTGCCAGACCGCCGAAGATCGCGCCCATGACGTAGGCGGCCAGCTTGGCCAGGTAGGTGTTGATGCCCATCGCCTCGGCGGCGTCCTCGTCGTCCTTGATCGCCCGCCAGGCGCGGCCGAGCCGGCCGCGGCCCAGCCGGGAGACGGCGAGCACGGTGAAGGCGCCGCCGGCCAGCACGGCCGTGTAGTACAGGAGGATCTTGCCGTTGAAGTGGATACCGAACAGGTCGAGACCGTCGCGGAACGACCAGCCGAGGAACTCGAACGTGGGGATGCCGCTGATCCCGGACGGGCCGCCGGTGAGGTCGAGGTTGTTGGCCGTGAGCCGGATGATCTCGCCGAAGCCGAGGGTCACGATGGCGAGGTAGTCGCTGCGCAGCCGGAGCGTCGGCCCGCCGATGATGAGTCCCGCGCCGATGCAGGCGACGATGACGAACGGGACGGTGAGCACGAGCGGCATCTCGTTCGTGGCCAGGACGCCGGAGGTGTAGGCGCCCACCGCGAAGAAGGCGTAGTAGCCCAGGTCGAGCAGGCCGGCGTAGCCGACGACGATGTTCAGGCCCATCGCCAGCATGATGTAGATGAACGCCGAGGTGCCGATGGAGATGATGTACGGCGAGGCGTTGATGAACGGCAGCGCGAGGGCGAGGAGGAGCAGGACCCCGCCGACGAGCGACATGAACCGCCGCGGCTCGCGCAGACCACGGGCGGGGGCCGGCCGGACGCGGGTGGGGGCGGGTGGCTCGATGCGGTAGGTCAGGCCGTGGACCGACCGGGTCTCTGGAGCTCGGGTGGTCATGGCGGTCACATCCGTTCCACGACGCGGGCGCCGAGGATGCCCGTGGGTCGGAGGGAGAGGAAGAGGATCAGGCAGGCGAAGGAGAAGACGTCGCGCCACTCGCCGCCGAGGAAGGAGGTGCCGAACGACTCCAGCAGGCCGAGCAGGATCCCGCCGAGCATGGCGCCGTAGAGATTACCGATGCCGCCGATGACGGCGGCCGTGAAAGCCTTCAGGCCGATGACGAACCCCATGAGGAAGTCGACGGTCCCGTAGTAGGCGCCCGCCATCACGCCCGCGGCGCCCGCGAGCGCGGAGCCGATGAAGAACGTGCGGGAGATGACGCGGTCGACGTTGACGCCCATGAGCTTCGCGGCCTGCGGGTCGAGCGCGATCGCGCGCATGGCGCGGCCGTCGCGGGAGCGCATGACGAGGAAGTTCAGCGCCACCATGAGGAGGCCTGCGACGGCGAAGAGGATGAGCTGCGGCAGCGTGATGCGCGCGCCCAGGAGGTTGAACGTCTCCCCGGTCAGCCGCACCGGGTAGACCCGGGGGTTGGGGCCCATGATCTGGCGGACGCCGTACTCGAGGATGAAGGAGACGCCGACGGCGGTGATGAGCACCGCGAGGCGGGGGCTGCCGCGCAGCGGGCGGTAGGCGACCCGCTCGACGAACACGCCCAGCAGGCCCGTGAGGACCATGGCGACGAGCAGGACGAGCAGCAGCGACATGAGGCCGCCGCTCGCGACGAGGCCCGTGACCGTGGAGAAGAGCAGGAAGCCGGCGAAGGCGCCGACCATGTACACGTCGCCGTGGGCGAAGTTCAGCAGCTTGATGATCCCGTAGACCATGGAGTAGCCGAGCGCGACGAGGGCGTAGAAGGAGCCGACGAAGAGTCCGTCGACGACGAGCTGGAGCACGCGCGTGGTCCTCTCGGAGGGTGAGGAGGGAACGGCGCCCGGGCGGGCCGGCGGCCCGCCCGGGCGGTGACGGTCAGCCCTGCAGGTCGTCCTTGAGGACGAACTCGCCCTCCGGCCCGACCTCGACGATGGCGAAGCCGCCCTCGGCGAGGGTGCCCTCCTCGGTGAACTCCAGCGGCCCGGAGAACAGCTCGAGCCCGTTGATGTTCTGGATGGCCTCGATGAGCGCCTCGCTGTCCGTGCTGCCCGCCTGCTCGATCCCCTCGGCGACGACGCGGACGGCGTCGTAGGCCTGGGTCGAGTACGGCCCGGGGCCCTCGCCGTAGGCCTCCTCGTACTTGGTGATCCACTCGTCGGCGCCCTCGAGCATGTCGGGCGTCTGCGTGAAGGTGCCCTCGACCCCCTGGGCGGCCTCGCCGGCGATCTCGGAGAACTTCGCGTCGACGGTCCCGTCGGCCACGAGCAGCTCGCCGTCGTAGCCGGCGGCGGCCAGCTGGGAGGCGATCAGGCCGCCCTCCTGGTAGTAGCCGGTCCAGTAGACCATGTCGGGGTCGGCGGACAGGATCGAGTTGACGTTGGCGGAGTAGTCCGACTCCCCGGCGGTCACGGACTCCTGCAGGACGATCTCGATGCCCGTGCCGTCGGCCTGCTCGGCGACGGCGTCGGCGAGGTCGGCGGAGTAGTCGGTGTTGTCGTCGACGAGGGCGAGGCGTGTCACGCCCTGCTTCTCCGCCCAGGCCAGGGCGGCCTGGGCCTGCTGGTCGCCGGTGCCGTTGATGAGGAAGACGCCCTCCTGGTCGGCCTCGACGAGCTGGTTGGAGTTCGCCGCCGGGATGACCATCGGGACGCCGGCGTCGACGAAGATCGGGAGGGTCGGCAGCGTCGCGCCGGAGCAGTACCCGCCGACCGAGGCGACGATGCCGGAGGTGATGAGCTTGTTGGCGGCGGCGGTGGCGCTGGTGGCGTCGCACGCGTCGTCCTCCGTGACGAGCTCGAGGTCGCGGCCCAGGACGCCGCCGGCCTCGTTGATCTCGTCGATCGCCATCTGGGCGCCGTTCTCCATGTACGGGCCGAAGGCGGCCTCCGAGCCGGAGAACGGGGCGAGCATGCCGAGGACGATGGGGCCCTCCTCCGTGCCCTCGTCCCCGCCTCCCGTGACGCCGCCGGAGCAGGCGCTCAGCGCGAGCGCCGAGACGGCGCCCAGAGCCAGGATGCGAAGCTGCGGTCGACGCCGCCGGGAGTGGTTGGTCATGTCGAGTCCTTCCGAAGACGCCTGTGTCTTACCGCCTGGACCGGCGGACGATGGGGTGTCACACATTACATACCGCTGTGGGGTCCGCCTACCGTTTCTCCGACCGAGACAGACTTGTGACTCGGGCGACATTCGTCCGAAATACGGCCGCCCGCCCTTCTCCCCTGATCGCCGCCGTAACCCGCCAGCCGCCCTCGTCCGCCCGGCGTCGCCGCCCCCAGAGCCTCGCCGTCCTCCGCCCGCCTTCGCCTCGTCCGCCAGACGTCGCCCCTCGCTCGTCCCCCGCCGTCGCGACGGCGGGCAGCGAGGTCACTCCGAGGCCGGCTCGGGGTTGCCCGACCACCAGCCGAGCACGTGGCCGATGTGGCGGTGCATGAGCGCCTCGACCCCCGGGGCGTCACCGGCCTCGAGGAGGTCGAGCAGCCGCTCGTGCTCCTCGGCCGACTCACGCAGCATCTCGGTGTGCAGCATGCCGGACAGCCCGGTGAGGCGGGTCTGGCGGCGCAGGTCGGTCACCAGGGACACGAGGCGGCTGTTGCCGGTAAGCGCGAGCAGGTTGCGGTGGAAGTCGATGTCGGCCGCCAGGTAGGTGGCAAGGTCGCCCTCGCCGGCGGCCTCGACGATGCCGCGCGCCTGGGCGCGCAGCCGCTCGCGCGGCGCCTCGGGAAAGTCGGCGGCCAGGTCCCGCACGACGGGGACCTCGATGAGCTGGCGGAGCTGGACCAGCTCCTCGAGGTCCTTGCGGGAGACGTCCGTGACCCGGAAGCCCTTGTTGCGGACGGGCTCGACGAAGCCGCGCTGCTGGAGGTTGATCATCGCCTCCCGCACCGGGGTGGCGGAGACGTCGAACTTCAGCGCGAGGCCGGGCACCGAGACCAGCTCCCCGGGGGGCAGCTGACCGGAGACGATCGCGGCCGCGACCGAGTCCTCGACATGGCTGCGCAGGCTGGCCGCGTGGACGACCGGGGCGAACGGCGTCGACATGTCGACCTCCGAGGATGGTGGGGTGCTCGGTGCGTCGATGCCCGAGATCTGTAACATGTCACACTGTATCGTCGGCGGGAGGTTCTCGCCCCGACTTATGCAGGAACGCTCGCTGAGAGGCAACGATGCGCACGAGCAAGGTCTTCCACGCCGTCGACTCCCACACCGAGGGCATGCCCACCCGGGTGATCACCGGGGGCGTGGGTGTGGTGCCGGGCGCCACGATGGCCGAGCGACGCGTGTGGTTCGCCGAGAACGCGGACGAGATCCGCACCCTGCTCATGTACGAGCCCCGCGGGCACGCGTCCATGAGCGGCGCGATCCTCCAGCCCCCGACCCGGCCCGACGCCGACTTCGGCGTCCTGTACATCGAGGTCTCGGGCCTGCTGCCGATGTGCGGCCACGGCACGATCGGCGTCGCCACCGTCCTGGTGGAGACCGGCATGGTGCCCGTCACGGAGCCCGTGACCACGGTGCGGCTGGACACCCCGGCCGGGCTGATCGTCGCCGACGTCGAGGTGCGGGACGGCGCGGCGAAGGCCGTCACGATCCGCAACGTGCCGTCCTTCGCGCACACCCTCGACGGGCTGGTCGAGGTCCCCGGCCTGGGCACGGTGGACTACGACCTGGCCTTCGGCGGCAACTTCTACGCCGTCGTCGACCTGGAGGCGCTCGGCCTGCCGTTCGAGCGCGCCGCCAAGGACCGGCTGCTCGCCGCCGGCCTGTCGATCATGGACGCCATCAACGCCGACGCGGAGCCCGTCCACCCGGAGCGCGAGGACATCCGCGGCTGCCACCACGTCTACCTCAAGGCGCCCGGCTCCACCGCGCGGCACTCCCGGCACGCCATGGCCATCCACCCGGGCTGGTTCGACCGCTCGCCCTGCGGCACCGGCACGAGCGCCCGCATGGCGCAGCTCCACGCGCGCGGCGAGCTGGGCCTCGGCGAGGACTTCGTCAACGAGTCCTACATCGGCACCCGCTTCGTCGGCCGCCTCGTCGAGGAGACCCAGGTCGGCGGCCGCCGCGCCGTCGTCCCCACGATCACCGGCCGCGCCTGGGTGACCGGCACCGCGCAGTACTTCCTCGACCCCACCGACCCGTTCCCCGCCGGTTTCCTCCTGTGACCGGCGGACGACGGCGGAGCCTGCCCCGCGAGGGGAGCGCACGGTGAGCCGGCACCCGGACCTCCTCGTGGTCGGCGCAGGCATCGTGGGCGCGGCCACGGCGTACCTCGCCGCCCGCGCCGGGCTGGCCGTCACGGTGGTCGACCGCGGGGTGCCCGGCGGCGGGACGTCCTCCCACGGGGAGGGCAACATCCTCGTCTCCGACAAGGAGCTCGGCCCCGAGCTCGACCTCGCCCTGTACTCCAACGCGGTCTGGCGCACCGAGCTCCTCGAGGGCGGGCACCTGTGGGAGCTCGAGCCCAAGGGCGGCGTCGTCGTCGCCTCGACCGAGGAGAGCCTCCGGGCGCTGCTCCGGCTGGCCGAGCACCAGCGCTCCGCCGGCATCACGGCCGAGCCCGTCGACGCAGCGGGTCTCGCGGACCTCGAGCCGCACCTGGCCCCGGGCCTCGCGGGCGGCGTGCTCTACCCCCAGGACGCCCAGCTGATGCCCATGCTCGCGGTGGCCCACCTGCTCCGGCTGGCCCGCGAGCTCGGGGCCCGGGTGCTCCCCCGCACGCCGGTCACCGGGATCCTGCGCGACGGCGACCGCGTCACCGGCGTGCGCAGCGCCGACGAGGAGCTGCCCGCGGGCGCCGTCCTCAACGCCGCGGGCCCCTGGGCGGCGGACGTCGCCGCCCTCGCCGGGGTCTCCCTGCCGGTGGCGCCGCGCCGGGGGTTCGTCCTGGTCACCGAGCCACTGCCGCCGATGACGATCCGCCACAAGGTCTACGCCGCGGAGTACGTCAGCGACGTGGCCAGCTCGGACTCGGCGCTGCAGTCCTCCCCCGTGGTCGAGGGCACGCCGGGCGGCACGGTGCTCATCGGGGCCACGCGCGAGCGTGTCGGGTTCGACCGCACCGTCTCCGTCCCCGCGCTCGCCCGGATGGCGGCCGCCGCCGTGCGGCTCTTCCCCGTGCTGGCGGGCGCGCAGGCGATGCGGCACTACCACGGCTTCCGCCCCTACTGCCCGGACCACCTGCCCGTCATCGGGCCGGACCCGCGCGCCCCAGGCCTCTGGCACGCCAGCGGGCACGAGGGTGCCGGCATCGGGCTGTCCGCCGGCACCGGCGCGCTGCTGGTCCAGGCCCTCACCGGCCAGGAGACCGCCCTGCCGCTGGCCCCGTTCGCCCCGGAGAGGTTCGGATGAGCCCCCTTCCCGCGACCTTCGACGGCGCGCCCCTGGCCGGCGAGCCCGGCCAGTCGGTGGCCGCCGCCCTCGTCGCCGCCGGCATCACTTCCTGGCGCACCACCCGCCGGGGCGGCCGCCCGCGCGGGATCTTCTGCGGCATCGGGGTCTGCCACGACTGCCTCCTCACGGTCGACGGCGTCCCCAACCAGCGCGCGTGCCTCGTCCCCCTGGCGCCGGGGATGGTCCTGGAGACGGGGGACGGCCGTGGCTGAGCGCACCGGACCGGGCGGTCGGGCCGGGTCCGGCGACGGCCGGTCCGCCGGGGTCCACGACGTCGCCGTGGTCGGCGCCGGCCCCGCCGGGCTCGCCGCCGCCGTCACCGCCGCCGAGGCGGGCAGCCGGGTGCTGCTGCTCGACGCCGCGGGCCAGAACGGCGGGCAGTACTGGCGCCACCGCGACGAGGCCGCGCACGCGGACGACCCCCGCGGGCACCACGACTGGGCGGTCTTCGCCGACCTGCGCGCGCGGCTGCGGGCCGCCGCGGACGCCGGGCTCGTCGAGCACCGGACGTGGACGTCGGTGTGGCTGCTCGAGCGTGCGGGCGAGGGGTTCCGGCTGCGCACCACGCCGACCGTTGGCCGCGAGGTCATCGCCACGGGCCCGCTGACCGGCGGTGCCGCCCCGGCGACCCACCTCGCCCGGCGCCTGGTCCTGTGCCCGGGCGCCTACGACCGCCAGCTCCCCGTGCCCGGCTGGGACCTGCCGGGCGTGCTCGCCGCCGGCGGCGCCCAGGCCCTCCTCAAGGGGCACGGCGTGCTCGCCGGCCGCCGCGTCGTCGTCGCCGGGACGGGCCCGTTCCTGCTGCCGGTCGCCGCCGGCCTGGCCGACGCCGGCGCCCGGGTGGTCGCGCTGTGCGAGGCGGCCGACCCCTCCCGCTGGGCCCGTCACCTCCCGGCCGCGGCCCGCCAGGGTGCCAAGCTGCTGCAGGCCGGCGAGTACGCCGCCCGCCTGGCCCGCCACCGCGTGCGGCTCCGCACCCGGACGGTGGTCACCGAGATCCTCGGCGAGGACCGTGTCACCGCCGCCCGGCTCGCCACGGTGGACGCCCGCGGCCGGGTGGTGGGCGAGGGACCGGTGGTCCCGGCCGACGCCGTAGCCCTGGGCTGGGGCTTCACCCCGCAGCTCGAGCTGCCCCTGATGCTCGGGACCGAGACCGCGCTTGGCGCCGACGGGAGCCTGGTGGTACGCGTGGACCCCGAGCAGCGCTCCTCGGTGTCCGGGGTGTACGTCGCCGGCGAGGCCACCGGGGTGGGCGGGGCGAGCCTGGCCGTCGCGGAGGGCCTGGTCGCCGGCGCGGCGGCCGCGGGCGCACGCCCGGCCGCCCGCCACCGCCGCCAGGTGCTCGCCCACCGCGCCTTCGCCCGCGCGATGCACGACGTCTACCCGGTGCCCGCCGCCTGGACCGGCTGGATCACCCCGCGCACGCTGGTGTGCCGCTGCGAGGAGGTCACCGCCGGCGACCTGCGGCGCGCGTGCCACGACCTCGCCGCCGAGGATCCGCGCGAGGCCCGCTCCACCACCCGCGCCGGTATGGGTCGGTGCCAGGGCCGCGTCTGCGGCTACGCCACGGCGGGCGTCCTGGCCGGGCTCACCGGCCGCGGCGTCACGGAAGAAGACCTGCTGGCCACCGGCCGGCGTCCCCTGGCCGCCCCCGTCACGCTCGGCACCCTCGCCGCGCTCGACGGCGCGGCCGACGACGAGGAGGTACCCACCGCATGAGCACCCGGACCGCACCCGCCGACACCACCGAGACCGAGGTCGACGAGCTCGCCCGCGCCGCGGCAGCCGCCGCACCCGCGTGGGCCGCGCTCGCCCCGACCGCCCGGGCCGCCGCGCTCACCGCCGTCGCCGACGCGCTCGACGCCGCCCGGGACGAGCTGGTGCCCCTCGCCCAGGAGGAGACGCACCTGCCGGAGGGGCGCCTGACGGGCGAGCTGCGGCGGACCACGTTCCAGCTGCGCCTGTTCGCCGACGTCGTCACGGAAGGCGCCCACCTCGACGCCCGCATCGACCACGCCGACCCGGACTGGCCCATGGGTGCCGCACGCCCCGACCTGCGCCGCGTCAACGAGCCGCTCGGCCCGGTGCTGGTGTTCGCGGCGTCGAACTTTCCGTTCGCGTTCTCGGTGGCCGGGGGCGATACCGCCTCGGCACTGGCGGCCGGCTGCCCCGTGCTGCTCAAGGCCCACCCGGGCCACCCCCTCCTCTCGGGGCGCACCGGCGAGATCGTCGTCGAGGCGCTGCGCGCCGCCGGCGCCCCGGACGGCACCTTCGCGGTGCTCCACGGCGTCGACGCCGGGACCGCCGCGCTGCGCCACCCGGCGGTGAAGGCCGCCGCGTTCACCGGCTCGCAGCACGCCGGGCGGGCGCTCTTCGACATCGCCGCCTCCCGCCCCGAGCCGATCCCGTTCTACGGCGAGCTCGGCAGCGTCAACCCGACCTTCGTCACCCCCGCCGCCGCCCGCGAGCGCGCCGAGGAGATCGCCGGCGGGTTCGTCGCCTCCTTCACCCTGGGCGTGGGCCAGTTCTGCACCAAGCCCGGCATCCTGTTCGTCCCTCGCGGCTCCGGCCTCGCCGAGCGGCTCGCGGCGGCCGAGCTCCCCGCCGGCGGACAGATGCTCAACGAGCGCCTGCGCGCGGGCTACGTCGAGCGTCTCGGGGAGCTGCGCTCCCACCCGTCCGTGCGGGTGCTGGCCGAGGGCGACGACCCGCTGGGAGACCGTCCGGGCCCGACCGTCCTGGCGACGTCGGCCGAGGACTTCCGCGCGGCGACGGCGGAGCTGGCGGGCGAGTGCTTCGGCCCCACCGCCCTGGTGGTCGAGTACGACGACGCCGCCGACCTCCCCGGTCTCGCGGCCTCTCTCGAGGGGCAGCTGACCGCGACGGTCCAGGGCACCGAGGGCGACGACGTCGCCGACCTGGTCGGCACGCTCGCCGGCCGGGCCGGCCGGGTGCTGTGGAACGAGTGGCCCACCGGCGTCTCCGTCACCCACGCGCAGCAGCACGGCGGTCCCTACCCCGCCACCACCGCCCCGACCACCACCTCGGTGGGCACCGCCGCCGTCACCCGGTTCCTCCGCCCGGTGGCCTACCAGAACATGCCGGAGCAGTTCCTCCCGGAGGCGCTGCGTGAGGACAACCCGCTCGGCATCCCGCGCCGCATGGACGGGACGCTCGAGCGCTGATGGCCACCGCAGCAGGGGAGCGCGGCGTGGGCGCCACCGTCTCGACGATCGACTACCACACCGCCGGCGAACCGTTCCGGATCGTCGCCGACGGCCTGCCGGAGATCCCGGGCGCGACCGTCGCCGACCGCCGGGTCTTCGCCCAGGGCAGCGCCGAGGTCGACCGCTACCGGCAGCTGCTCGTCCAGGAGCCGCGCGGGCACGCCGACATGTACGGCGGTTTCGTGGTGCCCCCGGACGACGACGGCGCCCACTTCGGAGTGCTCTTCTGGCACAAGGACGGTTACTCCACCGCCTGCGGGCACGGCACCATCGCGCTGGGGGTGTGGGCGGTGGAGCACGGGGTGGTGCCGTCCGGGCCCGACGGCGTGACGGACGTGGTCATCGACGTCCCGTCCGGGCGGGTGCGCGCGTCGGTCCACCTGCGGGGCGGCGCCGTCACCGGTGCCACGTTCGTCAACGTGCCCTCCTACGTGGTCGCCCGCGCGCTGCGGGTCGAGACGGAGCTGGGCACGGTGGACGCGGACGTCAGCTACGGCGGCGCGATCTACGCCTCGGTGCCGGCGTCGGCGTTCGGGCTCGAGGTCACGCCCGAGCACTACCCGGCGCTGATCGCCGCGGGCCGGGCGGTGAAGTCGGCGCTGAACGACTCCCCCGCGGCGCAGCACCCGGAGGACCCGCGCCTGTCCGGCATCTACGGGACGATCCTCTACGACGACCTCGGCCGCGACGCCGACGGTCCGCACCAGCGCAACGTCACGGTCTTCGCCGACGGCGAGGTGGACCGGTCGCCGTGCGGGTCCGGGACCTCCGCGCGGCTGCCGCTGCTGGTCGCGGACGGCCTGCTCGCCGACGGCGAGACCCTCACCCACGACTCGATCGTCGGGACCCGGTTCACGGCCCGCGTCCGCGAGCATTTCGACGTCGGTGGCCGGGCCGCCGTCGTCCCCGAGGTCAAAGGGCGCGCCTCGATGACCGGGGAGCACCGATTCGTCCTGCGGGACGACGACGAGGTGGGGACCGGTTTCACCCTGCGCTGACCGGTGGGGCGCTGCGGCGACCACCGGGGCGTTGGCGACCGGCGGGCCGCTGCGGGACGGACGGCCCCGGGACTGGATGAACAAGTGTATCTGAGCCGGTTAAGTGCTCCTGGGCCGACTTAACCCGCCCAGGAGCACTCAACCCCCAGCGAGCCAGCGGGGGGTGGGCTGGCGATCGGGCGTTCAGCACCTCCAACTCCTGGTCTCCGCTACCTGTGCACTTCTCTTGCGGCACCGCAAGCGAAGTGCACAGGTTCGAGAAAGGGAGGATCGGGGCCGCCACGGCACCGAGCCGTCAGGACCGGCGGCGGCCGCGCGTGCGGGACTTCAGCGTCGCATCCGCGGACGTCAGCTTGGCAGCGCGGGCGTGGGCGCCGCTCTCGACGTCGCCGATCATGTCGGCCAGCACCGCCGACTCCTCACCCAGGTCGGCCCGCAACGACGCCGGGGCGTAGGCCATCGCCGCCGCGACGGTCCCGCCGGCGGTGCGCAGGTGCCGCAGCGCGCCGGCGACGTCGCCGTCGCTGAGGAGGGTGGACGCCTCGCGCTTGGCGCGCTGCGTCTCCAGGTAGGCGAGCTCGGTGCGGACCACCGGGTCGGGGACCCGGCCGGCGGCCTGGTCGCCCGGCACGACGTTGACGTGCACCGGAACCGTGACCGTGTGCTCCTCCAGGCTCGGCAGCTCGATCCAGCTCAGGTCAGCTCGGCCACCTGCAGCAGCCCGAGCGAGGGCAGGCCCGGGACGTCGAGGGTCAGCACGATCTTGCGGGTCTCCCCCGCGTACAGGCCGCCGATCTCCACCTGCACGCCCTGCTCGACGAGGTTCGCCGGCAGGTCGTTGACCACGCGCAGCCCGCGCACCTGCGGGGACATCGCCACAAGCAGCGTGGCGGCCTGCGCGGCCTGGCTGAGCAGCCCGTCGACCTCGGCGGCGATCGCCTGGGCGGCGGCGTCGGGGTCCTCGGCGAAGGCCTCGTTGCCACCGCCGGATCGTGCGACGGCGGAGAGGAGCCGCTCGTCGTAGCCGAGGCCGTAGCCGAGGCTCGAGGTGGTCACGCCCTGGGTGCGGGCCTTGGCGGCGACGCCGCCGAGCACGTCAGGACGCGTCTCGCCGTGATTGGCGTGCCCGTCGCTGATGAGCACCAGCGTGGCCCCGGCCGGGGTGGCGGCCCGACGCGCCTCCTTCAGGCCGCGCAGGTAGCCCGCCGCGAGATCCGTGGACCCGCCGGTGTGGACGGCCGCGATCGCCTGCTTGACCGCCGCCTTGTCGGTGAGCGGACCCGCCGGGACGACGACGCGGGCCTCGTCGTCGAAGGCCACCAGCCCGAAGCGGTCGCGGGGGTCGAGCCGGTCGACCAGCTCGAGCAGGGCGCGCTTGGCACCCTCGAGCGGCGCCCCGTGCATGGAGCCGCTGCGGTCGAGGACCACCTCGAGGGTGGCGTCGGCCCGCTCGGCGTCGGCGGCAGGGGCGGGTGCGTCGATCTCGAGGAGCATGGAAAGGGTGGAGTCCGTCTCGACGGCGACGACGTCCACGTCGAGGTGGGTGGTGAGGTGCATGGGGAACTCCTTCGTGCCCTGGTCGGATCGGGTTCGACCGACCTATGATGCTGTCAGCATAGAGCCACTGCATAGGAGAGTCAATGCCATGGGCATAGGTCGAGATTCTGCGAGCGAGAAGGACCGGTACGCCGGGCTCGCCCGCCTGCTCCGCGGGCGGCGCACCGAGCTCGGCCTGTCGCGCCGGGACGTCGTGGCGCGCACCCAGCTCTCCTACCCTTACGTCTCGCAGCTCGAGGGCGGCTACCGGGCGCCGTCGCTGAGCTCCGCCCGCAAGCTGGCCGACGCGCTCCACCTCCAGGTCGAGGACATCGTGCGAGCCGCGGGCGGCGACCTGCCCGCGTCGCGCACGCCGCCCCCGGCCGGTGCACGGCTGGCGGTCGGCACGCAGTTCCGCAACCCGGCCTATCCCGCCAGCATTATGCAGACCGGTGTGCACTCGATGGCCGCTGCGATGGGCGGTGCCCCGCACGTCGGGGCCGCCGCGACCGCCGGGGCGCCCGCCCACGACACCCCCGCGCCGCGCGGCCGCAGCACCCCCGGCGATCTGGAGACCGTGGCCGACGACGTCGGACTGCTCCTGCGCCGCCTGCCGCCCGAGAGTCGCCTCGACGCCCTCGCGCTCGCCCAGTCACGGCTGATGGCCGAGATGGTGCAGGACCAGGTCCGCCGCGCGACCGAGGGCTGATCCCCCGGCCTCCGGCGTCTCGCGCCGGCTACCCCCGCGGCCGGTGGTTCGTCGTCCTCCTGACGCTTCCGTCGGGGTTGTAGGTGGTCCACTCCCCCACCTTCCGGCCGCGGTCGAAGTCGCCGGCGTCGAGCGGCTCGCCCGCCGCGTTCCACCGCTCCCACCGGCCGTGCTTCTCCCCGCGGGAGAACCCGCCTCGCTGCATCAGCGCCCCGGACGCCCGGTACCAGACCCACGCCCCGTCCAGCTCGCCGGCCGCGTAGCCACCCTCGGACCGCAGCCGGCCGTCCGCGGCGAGGTGCCGCCACGTCCCGTGCCGCTCACCGTCGACGTACTCGCCGACCATCACGCCGCCGTGGGCGTCGGGCTCGGTCCACGCACCGACCTTGCGGCCCTGCCCGTCCACAGCGTTCGGGCTCTCCGGCGGCGCGGTGCCCTCGCTCTCCGCCTGCCCGCCGTCGGCGCCCTTCCGTGCCGGGCTCACGCGGGGCTCGAGAGCATGATGAGGTTGCCGCAGGTGTCGTCGAGGACCGCGGTGAGCAGGTCCGGGCCCATCGCGGTCGGCTCCTGGGTGAAGGCGACCCCTTTGGCTGTCAGCTCCTTGTACGTGGCGTTCAGGTCGTCGACGGCGAAGGAAGCCGCCGGGATCCCGTCCGCCATCAGCGCGCTTTTGTACGCCTTGGCCGCCGGGTGGTCGTCGGGCTCGAGGAGCAGCTCGACGCCGTCGGGCTCGTCGGCGCCGACGACCGTGAGCCAGCGGAAGGCGCCGGCGGGGACGTCGGTCTTGGCGACGAAGCCGAGCTTGTCGGTGTAGAACTCGAGCGCCTTCTGCTGGTCGTCGACGAAGACGCTCGTCACGTGGATCCTGGGCACGTCAATCTCCTGGAGGGTCGAGGGGCCAGCGCCGGGTGATCGCGCGCAGCGGCTCCGTGTCGAGGTGGTGGACCTTGGTGCGGCCGTCCCGGTGCGAGCGCACCAGTCCGGCCTCTTCGAGCACCGCGAGGTGCTGGGAGATCGCCTGCCGCGTCGAGGTGCTGCCGTGCCGCATGGCGAGGCGCCCGCAGATCTCGAAGAGCGTCTGCCCGTCACGGAGCAGCAGCTCGTCGAGGATCAGTCGCCGTGTGGGGTCCGCGAGCGCCCGGTAGACGTCCTCCATGAGCCGACAATAGGTAAGTCAGGACTTGCATGTCAACGACCAGTGACACCTGCACGGCCCGGAACGGGGATCCCCCCCCCCCCCCCCCCCCCCCCCCCCCCGCCCGGCCGCGCCGGGCGGGCGGGGGCGGGCGCGGCGCGCGGCCCCCCCCCC
>NZ_JAHXNL010000003.1:164378-481428 GCF_023148685.1 Georgenia sp. EYE_87
CGCCGACAATAGGTCTGTCTGGACTTGCTTGTCAACGACCCGTGACACCGGCCCGGCCCGCCCCGGGGCCCCCCCCCCCCCCCCCCCCCCGGAACGAGCACGGCCGGCCCCGGGCGATACTGCCCCGGGCCGGCCGCGCACGCTCCGGTCAGTCCGCGAGGGACCAGCCGTCGGCGACCATGCGCGCCCTGTCGGCCGGCTTCCGGTCGTCGAAGACCGGCCCGTCTGCGGAGTCGACCCGCACCCGGTCGAGGTAGACACCCTGGCCGCTGTAGAGCGCGTCGGTGACGTAGCTCAGCCGGACGGTCACCTCCCCCGCCAGGCCGTCGAGCTGGAACGTTGCGTCCCACCAGCGGTGCTCGCCGAACCCGGAGACGACGCCGTCGCTCGCCCGCTCCTCGGGGCCGGCCACGAGGGTGCCGGGCAGGCGCTGCCAGGTGGCACCGCCGTCGTCGGAGGCCTCGACGAGGAGGCGGTCGGTCTCCTCGGTGTGGAACCACAGGTCGAGCGCGAGCTCGGCCCCGCCGTCGGGAACGACGACGTCGACGGCCAGGGTGTTCTGCAGCCGGTCGCCAGTGCCGGAGTACCACGCCTCCCCCTGGGTGAAGCGATGGTCGGCGGCGGCGAGACCCGCGGCGCGGGCGACGGCGCGGCGCTGCGGGTTGACGTTGCTCCAGTCGCGGCTCGGGTGGACGCGGTTGGTCATGAGGATCGCGATGGTCTCCGTCCACGGGTCGATGACCAGCGAGGTGCCGGTGTAGCCGGTGTGTCCCGCGCTGCCGGGGCTGGTGAGCGCGTCGTGGTAGAACCACGCCTCGAGCTCCGGCCCGAGGCCGCGGTGGGCGGAGCTGATGTCCCCGGTGCGGTCCTGCATCATCGCCTCGACGGTGGCCGGCTCGAGCAACTGGGCCTGCCCGTAGCGTCCGCCGTTGAGGAGCATCTGGGCGAAGACCGCCAGGTCGTCGGCAGTGGAGAAGACCCCGGCGTGGCCGGCCACCCCGTCGAGCGCCCAGGCGTTCTCGTCGTGCACCGATCCGTGGACCAGGCCGCGGCCGGTCCAGGGCTGGTACTCGGTCGCGGCGATCCGCGGGAGCAGCTCGGCGGGCGGGTTGTACATGGTGTCGGTCATGCCGAGCGGGCCGGTGATCTGCGCGCCCACGTACTCGTCCAGCGGCTGGCCGGACACCGTCTCGACGACCTTGCCGAGAGTGATGAGCCCGATGTCGCTGTAGACGTAACGGGTCCCGGGCTCGGAGGTGGGCTTCACGGCGTAGACGGCGGCGAGGCGCGACTCGACGTCCGGGTAGGCGCTGTACAGCGGGAGCCATGCGGGCAGTCCGCCGGTGTGCGTGAGCAGCTGCTCGATGGTCACGTCGGCCTTGCCGTTCGCGGCGAAGGCCGGGAGGTGATCGGCGACCGGGTCGTCGAGCGCGACCTCCCCGGACTCGACGAGCTGCATGACCGCGACAGCGGTGAAGAGCTTCGAGATCGAGGCGAGGTCGAACATCGTGTCGGTGCCCATCTCGATCTGCTCCGACGTCGGCAGCTCCGTGTCCGGGTCGGCCCAGCGCAGCGAGTGGCCGACGGCCGTGCGCTCGGCGACGACCCCCCTGGAGGCCACCAGCGCCACGGCTCCGGGATAGGCCGGGTTCGGCTCGACCGTCAGACCTGCGGCGAGCGCCGGGGCGATCGCGGCGAGCGCCTCGGCGTCGAGCCCCGCCTGGCTCGCACTGCCGTCCTTGAGGGTGCGCGGCGGGGAGGTGGTGCGGTCCCAGGGGGCCGCGGTCGCGACGGCGGAGCCGGCCGCGGCGGCAGCGGCGTTGGCGGGGGTCGTGGCGGGCGGGGTGCCGGTCACGGCGGAAGGGGCGGAGGTCGTGGCGGGCGGGGCGGCCGCGGCTCCGGCGGGGACGACGGCGGCCCCCAGGAGGGCGGCCGCGAGGGCGGTGGCGGTCAGGGTCTTCTTCATGAGGTCTCCAGGCAGGCTGGACCGGGCCGGCGGTCAGGGACCGCCGGCCGGTCTGTGTCGGGCGGGTGCCGCGGCTCCGCCGTCGGGAGGAGCGACGGCGGGCGGCCGGGACGAGGACGGGCGGGACGGCGGGACCCGACGACGCGTCGGACCTCCGGCGTCGTAGCCGAGCCGCGTCGGAGCTACGGCGTCGGGAGCCGGGTCAGCCCTTCGCGCCCTCGCCGGGCTTGCCGGCGTGGTCGGGCCGGCCCGGTCCGCCGTCGTAGAGGCGGTACTGCTCGGCGAGCTCGTCGAAGGCGGCAAGCTCCTCGGCCCAGCCGGCGACGATCTCGTCGGGGTCGACGCCGGCGTCGAGCTGGGCGCGCACGTCCTTGGAGCCGGAGAGCTGGTCGATCCAGCACGTCTGCTCGGCGGTGCGGCAGTTGGCACCCTCGCGCCAGTCCACCTCGTCGATGTGCTCGAAGAGCGCGTCGAGCACGTGCAGGCCGGTGGGCACCGGCTGGTAGGCCGCCTCGTCCAGGACGTGGATCTGGACGCCGCCGGAGAAGCGCCCGGAGTGCTTGCTGGCGCTCGGCGTGGCGGACATCGGCCGGAACGTCACGCCCTCGAGGCCGCGGGCGTTGAGGTCCTGGGCGAGGGCGTAGGACTCGGTCTCGTCGATGAACGGCGCCCCGAACCACAGGAACGGCGTGGTGGTGCCGCGGCCCTCGGAGACGTTGATCGACTCGATGAGTCCGGTGCCCGGGTAGACGATCGCGGTCTCACGCGTGGGGATGTTCGGCGAAGGGAGTACCCAGGGCAGGTCCCAGTCGCTGACGATCTCGGCGGGGTCGTAGCCCTCCATCTCGACCACCTGCAGGTCCGCCGGGGTCTCGAGGAACTCGTCGTTGAAGAGCAGGGCGAGCTCGCCGACGGTCAGGCCGTGCTGCAGCGGGATCTCCCGCAGACCCACGAAGGAGCTGATCTCCGGGTAGTCGAGGACGGGCCCGTCGATCCGGTCGCCGAGCGGGTTGGGCCGGTCGAGCACCACGAAGGTCTTGCCGTGCTCGGCGGCAGCCTCCATCGCGTAGTACATCGTCCAGATGTAGGTGTAGAAGCGGGCGCCGATGTCCTGGATGTCGAAGAGCAGGACGTCGACGTCCTCGAGCATCTCGGCGCTCGGCTTCCGCGTCGGCCCGTAGAGGGAGTACACCGGCAGTCCGGTGCGCTCGTCGGTGTAGCTCTCGACGTAGGCGCCGGCGGGGACGCCGCCGCGCACGCCGTGCTCGGGGCCGTACAGCGCGGTGAGGTCGTACCCGCCCTCCTCCTCGCCGGCGATGAGCGCGTCGATGGTGTGGGTGAGGTCGCTGGTGACGCCGGTGGGGTTGGTGATGAGGCCGACGCGCTTGCCCTCCAGCATCTCGATCTGGTCCTCGAGCAGGACCTCGACGCCGAGCTCCAGCTCGTGGTCGAGACCGGGCGGGGTGTCCGGCCGGCCGCCGGGGTCCGTGGCCGCCAGGGCGCCGCTGACGCCGACGACCCCGGAGACCGCGAGCGCCAGTGCCGCCGTGCGGGAAGTTCTGCGTACCGTCATGACCGCTCTCTCCTTCGATGGTCCGCCCGCGGGCGCGGGCGGGTGGGGTGGCCGCCGCGCGGGCGCGACGGCGTCGTCCGGGGTGGCGGGGAGGGATCCGCCGGGTAGGTGCGGGGGCGTGGAGCCGCCCGATCGGTGCCGGGCGGTGGCGCCGCCCGATCGGTGCGCGCCCCGGCCGGCCGCGGTGCCGCGGCCGGCCGGGGCGCGACGGGTCAGCCCTTGGGGCCGCTGGCGTGCTGGTTGCCCTCGGCGGGACCGGCATTCTCCGGCGGGCCTGCGTGCTCGGGGGCGTCGGAGCCGTCCTTCGGCCCGGCGTTCTCCGGCGGGCCGGCGTGCTGCGGCGCGCCCGCGTAGGACAGGCCGAACCCGAGCGGGAGCAGGACGCCCTCGCCGTCGGCGGTGGGGATGTCGACCGGGAGGCGCCCGGCGGGGTTGATGTCCCCGAGCAGCACCCGGACCACGCCCTGGAAGTTCACCAGGTTCCAGCCGTAGCTGTTGACCACGGCGTCGGCGTCCGGGAAGACACTGATGTCGTACGGGTTACGCGTGGCGATGACGATCACGGGCACGCCGGTGGCGGCCAGCTCCCTGACCATCTGCTGCTGCGCCGTGTTCCCGGTCGCGTTGTAGGAGGTGAAGACGACGGCGTCCACGTCCCCCTGGGAGGCGCGGGCGACGGCGCGTGCGCGGTAGGCGGCCGACGGCGAGGTGCCGTTCTCGTAGTCCGCGATCACGTCCACGCCGCGCTCGGCGAGCATCGGCCCCACGCGCTCGGGCCAGCCGGCGCCGGAGCCGACGACGAGGACGGTCTCGTCACCGTCCAGCGGCAACGTGCGCTCCTCGTTGCGGAGGAGCGTGGCGGAGCGGTCGGCGATCGTGGCCGCGGTGGCGAGGTGATCGGCGTCGCCGAGGACGTCGCCGACAGCTTCGACGTCGGTGAACGGGTCCTCGAGGATGCCGCGCTCGGCCTTCCAGGCGAGGATCCGGCGCACCGACTCCTCCAGACGCTCCTCGGTCAGGGTGCCGTCGGCGACGGCCTGGCGGACGCCGTCGAACGAGGCGTCGACGTCCGGGGAGTTGAGCAGGATGTCGGAGCCGGCCTGGATCGTCAGCACGGCGATCTCCTCCTGGCTCCAGTTGGCCGCCATCGCCGCCATGTCGAGCGCGTCGGTGGTGATCAGCCCCTCGAAGCCCATCTCGTCGCGCAGCAGCCCGGTCAGGACGGCGGGCGAGAGGGTGCCGGGGAGGGTCGGGTCGATGGCCTCGACGATGATGTGCGCGGTCATGACCATGTCGACGCCCGCGTCGATGGCGGCCTGGAAGGGCTGCAGGTGCTCGTCCAGGGTGGCACGGTCGTAGGTGACCACGGGCAGGCCGTAGTGGGAGTCGACGTTGGTGTCGCCGTGGCCGGGGAAGTGCTTGGCCGTGGCCGCCACGTGCTCCTGCATGCCCTGGATCTGCGCGACGCCGAGCTCGCTCACGGTGTCGGGGTCCTCGCCCATGGAGCGGATGCCGATGACCGGGTTGTCCGGGTTGGAGTTGAGGTCCAGGACCGGGGCGAAGTCGACGTTGACGCCGATGGCGCGCATCTCCTCGCCGAGGATCTGGCCCTGCTTGTAGGCGAGGTCGGCGTCGAAGGTGGCGCCGAGCGCCATGTTGCCCGGCAGCACGGTCGCGGGCGGCCCGACCCGGGCGACGATGCCGCCCTCCTGGTCGATGGTGACGGCGAGCGGGACGCCCGGTCCGTCGTCGCCGAGCGCGGCCTCCTGCAGGCCGTTGGACAGCACCGCGGTCTGCTGCGGGTTGGCTGTGTTGCCGGACCAGGCGAAGTAGAGCACGCCGCCGAGGTCGTACTTCTCCACGACCTGAGCGGGGGTGTCGACGCCGTAGCGGGCCTGGTTCTGCGCCTTCATCGAGGTGTCGTGGGCCGAGGAGCCGTAGACGTGAGTCCAGGTCATCTGGCCGATGAGCTCGTCGAGTGTCATGTCCTCGACGAGCGCGTCGATCTCGGCGGCGGTGGGCGTCGCCGCCGGGGCCGTCGCGGCGGGAACGGCGGCCGGCGTGGCCGTCGTGCCGGTGACGGAGTGGGCGGGTGCCGTGGCGGCGAGGAGCATCCCCCCGGCCGCCAGTACGGTCAGCCCGGCGCGGGCCGACGTGGAACGGGTCAGAGTCACAGGTGTCCCCTTGCTGTGTGCCACCCGAGGACGCGCGGAAAACCGTCCCCCGGCAGTTCCTTGCACCCGGGCGGCCTCGCCCGGACACGTCTTGACCGGAACCGTAGGACGACCCCCTCCGCACGTCAAGACCTTCCATAGATCGTGCATCGCTTGCAAAGCGTTTTCACCGACAGTGCGCGCAGCGACGCGCGCTCGGCGTCTGGGCTCCGTCCTACCGGGCGCCCCCGAGCGCACGTATGTGACTCACGTCACACAAAGTTCTGGAACTACGGGACGTTGGCCCCAAGATCTGGACATATGGGATCGGGATGCTTGATGCAACAAAGACGTTCACAAACAGCCCAAAAGGGAGAGCACCATGGCCACCACCGAGAGTGTCCGGTCCACCAGCACCACCGTCTACCAGGAGCAGATCGTCACCTCCGGCGCCGCCCGCAAGGCGCTGGCTGTCAGCCGCATCGTCATCGGCTGGGTCTTCTTCTGGGCCTTCATCGACAAGCTGTTCGGCCTGGGCTTCATGACGCCGGCCGAGCGGGCCTGGATCAACGGCGGCACCCCGGCGCAGGGCTTCATCAAGGGCATCGAGGGTCCCTTCTCCGGCTTCTTCCAGATGTTCGCCAACCCCTTCGGCGACGTCCTCTTCATGGCCGGCCTGCTGGGTATCGGCGTCGCGATGATGACCGGCGCGGGCCTGAAGATCGCCGCGGTCACCGGCTCCCTGCTCATGCTGTTCATGTACCTGGCGGAGCTGCCGCTGGCCCTCGGCGGCACGAACCCGATCACCGACTCCCACTGGGTCGAGGCGATGCTGCTGATCGTCGCGGCCGTCACGCTCTCCGGCGACACCTGGGGCCTGGGCAAGTGGTGGGCCGGCAAGGTCGGCAACAGCTGGCTCCGCTGAACCGCGGCACCAACCACGCACCACCCCTGAGAACCCGCAGACGCACCACCACCCAGCACCACCCCTGAGACCCCCACCGAGAAACCCCGGCCCAGCGGGCCGGGGTTTCTTGGTGCCCACGCGCCGGTGCCGCTCGGCAACCGGCCGCGCAGGCTCGTGCGTCGAGTGCGACGTTGTCCGGCCTATGGGCGCCCGACAGGACGGACAACGACGCACTCGGCGTGGCGCACAGCGAGATGTTCACGCGCTCGCCCTGACGCCGGACCCACGGCCGCGGGTCACCGCCGCGGCACTGTGAACTCGTCGAGGACGTCCCCGGACTGGTCGAGGGCGCGGCCGACGATCCGGTCGTCGTAGACGGCCAGGTCCAGGTAGTGCCGGGTGGACGTGCTGACCTCGGTGAAGTCCTCCCACCCGGCCGGCCGCAGCTTGGCGGCGCCACCGGAGACGACGTACGTCACCCCCTCGATCGGCCGCGACCGCTGGTAGTCGTGGTCGTGGCCCGCCAGCACCAGGGGGACGTCGAACCGCTCGAAGAGCGGCACCCACGCCCGGCGCACGTCCAGGTCCGACCCGTGGTCCCCCGCGGAGAACGGCGGGTGGTGCAGGGCCACGACCGTCCAGCTGCCCGGCGGGACGTCGGCGGCGAGCGTCTCCTCGAGCCACCGGGTCTGCCGCGGCTCGTCCAGCCGGGTGGTGTCGAGGGCGACGACGCGCACGGGCCCGACCTCCTCGACGTACCAGCTGCTGTCCCGGCCCAGAAGGGCCAGGATCTCGTCCTGCTCGCCCCTGCGGACGTCGTGGTTCCCGAGCACCGGGATCAGCTCGGTGCCGTCGTCGAGCACGGGCGCGAACGGGTCCGTCACCCGTTCGTCGACCTTGGACGCGTGGCCCTGCTCGTAGACGAGGTCGCCGAGCAGCACGAGCGCGTCGTAGGGGCCCTGGTCGCTCGCTTCGTCCACCATCGCGTCGACGGTGGCGCGGATCTTCTTGTCGCCGGTGCCCGTGTCCCCTGCGACGGCGAGCCGGGCCTCCGGCGTCTCCTCCGCGGTCGGGGGCGCCGTCGGCGGCGCGGTGGGGGGCGCCGCTGTCGGGGTGGCCGTGGTCCGCGACGGCGTGGTCGAGGGCGCGGCGGGCGCCGAGGTCGGATGGGCCGACGGCGCAGCCGGCGTGGCGTCGTCCGGCGCCGGGTCACCCGGGCCGAGCAGACCCGCCGCCAGAGCCCAGAGCACCGCGACCACGGCGAGGACGAGCGCGACGGCGGTCGCCACCAGCCCTCGCCGCTGCTTCATGACACCCATGGTGCCGTCGCGGGGCCGGGCGCGGGCCCTGCTCGTAGTCTCGTCGCATGGGAACGGGCCACGTGTTCGTGGTGCAGGGCCTCCTGGAGCACCTCGACTGCGACGCGCTCGTGGTGCCCTCGGACCCGGAGTTCACCATCGAGCCGGACTGGCGCGCGGCGCTGCGCGTGGACGAGGGCGGCGAACCGCCGGCCCCGAGCGGTGGGCGGAGCGCGGCTACGGGCGCGGCGGGGCAGCGGGCTCCCCGTGCCCGCCCACCTGGTTCGTCGACGCCGTGTGGCGCCCCGGGCGCCCCGCCTGCGTGGCGGCGCAGGACCTCGCGGCCCGGCTGGCCGGCGCGCTGCGGGAGATCGCGGAGGCCGGCCTGGAGCCGGAGCACGGGCGGCCGCACCCGCTGGTCGCCGTCCCCGCGCTCGGCACGGGGGGCGGCGGGTTCGACGCGGTGCGCGGGGCGCTCATCGACCTGCTCCTGCAGACCTGCCAGGACGCCGTCGACGGCGCACCGCTCGACGTCGCCGTCGTCGCCAAGCACCCCGCGGACTACTCGGCCTTCCAGGAGATCCGGCGACGCCGCCCGGCCGCCGGGCGCGACGTCTCGCCGGAGCTGCAGGACGCCGCCGCCGAGCTGGCGGCCCGCGCCCGGCAGGGTGAGCTCGCCCTCTTCCTCGGCGCCGGCGTCGGCATCGCGGCCGGCCTGCCCTCGTGGGACGGCCTCCTCCGCCGGCTCGAGCGGCGCACCGGCGTGGCCGCCGACGACCTCGCGCCGCTGGACCGCGGCGAGCTGCTCCGCCGCGAGCTCGGCGGCTCGGTGGGCGAGGCGGTGGTGTCCGAGCTCGCCGGGGCCGGCCGCTACGGGCTCGCGCACGCCGCGCTGGCGGCTCTGCTGTGCACCGAGACGGTGACGACCAACTACGACGCCCTCTACGAGCTGGCGGCGCTGGACGCGTTCCAGCGCCCCGTGTCGGTGCTGCCGGGAGCCCCGGTGGAACCGGGCGGCCCGTGGGTGCTGAAGATGCACGGGGACGTCGCCCACCCCGAGTCGATCGTCCTCTCCCGCAGCGACGTGGTGGCCTACGACGCCACGCACGGCCCGTGAGCTCGGTGGTGCAGGCGCTCATGCTCACGCGGCACCTGCTGGTGGTGGGCGCCTCGATGACCGACGACAACTTCCTCCGCCTGGCGCACGAGGTCGCCGGGTTCCAGGACCGCGACGCGCGCACCCACGACGGCGACGGCGACGCCCTCATCGGCACCGTCGTCACCCTGTCGCCCAAGCCCGCGCAGGAACGGCTCTGGCGGGGACGGTTCCGCTACCTCGCCACCTCCGACGTCGGCACCGGCGCCGAGCGTGCCCGCGAGCTGGCCATCTTCCTCGACCTGCTCGCCATGCTCGCGGCCAGCCGCGACCGCTACCTGCTAAACCCGCGTTACGAGCAGATGCTCTCCGCGGACGAACGGCACGTGGCGAAGGCGGGCCGCGCGCTGGCCGACGCGGTCTCCCGCCTGCCCGGGGAGGGCGCGGCTGCGTGGGCCGGGCTGCGCGCGCAGCTGAGGCGGCTCGGGGCGGACGCGGGCGCCGGAGGGCGCTCCACGAGGGGGTGAGCGGAGTTTCGGGTGCCGATGTCGGTGGCACGCGCGAGGCTTGCGGCATGACACCGCGCAGCAAGGGCCCTGTCCACGTCGTGCTCGTGCCGGGCTACTGGCTCGGGGGCTGGGCCTGGGACCACGTCGTCCCGCACCTCGAGGAGAGCGGGCTCGTGCCGCACGCGGTGACCTTGCCGGGGATGGCGTCGCGGTCGGAGGACCGGGCCGGGCTGACGCTCGAGGATCACGTGCGGGCGGTGCGCGAGCTCGTCGAGGGGCTGGACGGGCCGGTGGTCCTGGTGGGCCACAGCGGTGGGGCGCCGGTGGTGAGCGGCGTGGGGGACGCCGTGCCCGAGCGGATCGCCCGGGTCGTCTACGTCGACGCCGGCCCGGTGCCGGACGGGTCGAGCATCGGCATCGAGGTGCCCGATGACGCCGTCGACCACCCGCTGCCGCCCTGGGAGGACCTGGCCGCGGACGACACCCCGCACGACGGGATGGACGACGCCATGCTTGCGAGGGTCCGGGAGCGGTCCGTGCCCACCCCCGCGGGCGTGGTGCGCTCCGTCGTCCGGCTCACGAACGAGAGACGCAAGCGGGTGCCCGTCACCGTCGTCTGCTCGACGATGCCCGCGGGCGTCCTGCGCGACGCCATCGCCCAGGGCGCCCCCTGGGCGGGCGAGCTGGCGGGGACGGACGTGACGCTGGTCGACCTGCCCACGGGCCACTGGCCCATGTTCAGCAGGCCGGCCGACCTCGCCCAGGTCATCGCCGCCGCAGCGAGGTGACGGGACGGCACCCTCGTCAGGTGCCGACCAGGGCGCTGCGGCGCTCGAGCAGGACGGTGTCGCGCCACCGCCCCGTCAGGGGGCCCGCGGCCATGCGGGCGACGCGGCGCCGGACGCCGACCTGACGGAATCCAGCGGCGCGGTGCAGGGCCAGGCTGGCGACGTTCTCCGGGAAGACGCTCGACTGGATGGTCCAGATCCCGGCGGCCTCGGTGGAACGGACGAGCGCGTCGAGCAGGGCCCTGCCGACGCCCCGGCCGTGGGCGGCGGGCGCAACGTAGACGCAGTGCTCGACCACGCCGGCGTAGACGGCCCGCGCCGAGACGGGACTGACGGCAGCCCAGCCGAGCACCTCCCCTCTACGGTCGAGGCAGACGAACCGGTGGTCGGCGAGGTGCCCGGCGTCGAACGCCGCCCAGCTCGGGGTGGTCGTCTCGAAGGTCGCGTGCCCGGTGGCGATGCCGGCGGCGTAGACGGCCTCCACCTCCGGCCAGTGCACCGGTTGCATCGCCGTGAGGGTCAGCACGTCGGTCATGCCGTCGAGTATGCCGCATTTGATTGACAAACGTCGATGGATAATCCATTCTCGGGGCCAGGCATCGACGATCGTCGATACGTCGCCCCGGCCGGGCTTGCCGGCCGACGCACCCCGGAGGCACCCGTGCCGCAGCACCCCGCACTTTCCGTGGACACCCTGCCCGTCGTCGTCATCGGCGCCGGCCCCGTCGGTCTTGCCGCCGCCGCTCACCTGCTGGAGCGCGGCCTGGACCCGCTGGTGCTCGAGGCCGGAGAGCACGTCGGCGCGGCGATCCGCGACTGGTCGCAAGTCCGCCTGTTCTCGCCGTGGCAGTACGACGTCGACGCCGCCGCGCGCCGCCTCCTGGAGGCCTCGGGGTGGACGGCGCCCGAGGGCGCGCGGCTGCCGACGGGCGGCGAGCTGGTGGCGGACTACCTGGAGCCGCTGGCCGCCACGCCGCGGCTGCGCGGCCGGATCGTCACCGGCGCCCGGGTCGTCGCCGTCAGCCGCGCGGGTCTGGACAAGACCCACGGCACCGACCGAGCGCAGCGGCCGTTCCTGGTCCGCACCGTCGTCGACGGCCGGGTCGTGGACCACCACGCCCGGGCGGTCCTCGACGCCTCGGGGACCTGGTCGCAGCGCAACCCACTCGGGGCGGCCGGCCTCCCGGCCCCCGGCGAGGAGGCGGCGGCACGGTTCCTGCTGGGCCCGCTGCCGGACGTGCTCGGCACGGACCGGCACCGGGTTGCCGACCGGCACGTGCTCGTCGTGGGCGCCGGTCACTCGGCTGCCAACACGCTCCTGAACCTGGTCGAGCTCGCGCGGACCGCGCCGCGGACGCGGATCACCTGGGCGGTCCGCGCCACCTCGGCGACCCGCGCCTTCGGCGGCGGCGACGCCGACGGCCTACCTGCCCGCGGCCGGCTCGGCGCCCGCCTCCAGGAGGCGGTGGAGGCGGGCCACGTCGAGCTGCTCACGTCGGTGACCGTCGCCGGGTTCGAGAGCGCCGGCGACCGGGTCACCGTCACGCTCGACTCCCCGGCGGGCCGCCGCGCGCTGACCGTGGACGCGGTCGCCGGGGCCACGGGGTTCCGTCCCGACCTGGACATGCTGCGGGAGCTGCGGCTCGACCTGGACCCGGGGCTCGAGGCACCCAGCCGCCTGGCACCGCTGATCGACCCGGAGTTCCACTCCTGCGGGACGGTGCCCGCGCACGGCGCGGAGACCCTGGCGCAGCCCGAGCCCGGCTTCTTCGTCGTCGGGATGAAGTCCTACGGTCGCGCGCCGACGTTCCTGCTGGCCACCGGCTACGAGCAGGTGCGCTCCGTCGCCGCCCACCTCGCCGGGGACGAGCGGGCCGCAGGGAAGCTCGAGCTGAGCCTGCCCGAGACGGGCGTGTGCTCGTCCGCCCTGCCGCAGCCCGAGGTCGACGGAAACGCCGTCGTCGGCAGGACCTCCGGCGGGTGGCGCGGCCCGGCCGTGCCGCAGGAGGTCACGATCGGTTTCCCGACCGGCCTTCGGCACGGCCGCTCGGGCAGCTAGCCAGCACCGCACCCCTCCGCCGGGGGGGGCGGCCGACCTCGCCAGAGCAAGGGGCGCCGCTCCCGCGAGGGCGAGGGGCGCCGCTCCCGCGAGGGACCCGTCCAACCCGCCCTGCGCGGGGCCGAGACGGGTCAGAGGGCGGCCAGGGCCGGGGACGCCGTGAGCGCCCGCAGCGCCGGGACGCCGACCGGCTCGGACGCGAGAAGCGGGATCACCGCGCATCGGGAGGAGTCGCGGGCCATCACCCTGGCGATCTCGCCGGACTCGTTCCGGGCGCGGCGGCGCAGCAGCGGGTCGGTCGTGGTCGCGGCGGCCAGGGAGTTGTTGACCACCCACGCCCAGGGCTCGATGCCGGCCCGGCGCAGATCTTCCTGGAGCGCCTCGGCCTCGAGCACCGGCGTGGTCTCCGGCAGGGTCACGACGACGACCTTCGTCAGCTCCGGGTCCTGCAGCCGCATCATCGGGGTGACGATGGAGGACCGCTGCCCCAGCTGCCGCACGACGTCGCGGTGGTACGAGCCCGTGGCGTCCAGCAGCAGCAGGGTGTGCCCGGTCGGGGCGGTGTCGATGACGACGAAGCGTCGCCGCGCCCCGCTCACCGCCCGGGAGAAGGCCTGGAAGACGGCGATCTCCTCGGTGCACGGGGAGCGCAGGTCCTCCTCGAGGGCCGCCCGCCCGGCGTCGTCGAGCGCGGCGCCCTTGGTGCGCAGCACCGTCTCGCGGTACGCGCGGGTCGCGACCTCGGGGTCGATCCGGGAGACCTCGAGGTTCTCCACGGTGCCGGCCAGGGTCTCGGTCAGGTGCGCGGCGGGATCGGTGGTGGTCAGGTGCACCGGGAGGCCACGCTCGGCCAGGGCCACGGCGAGCGCGGCGGCGACGGTGGTCTTGCCGACGCCGCCCTTGCCCATGAGCATGACCAGGCCGTGCCCCTGGGCGGCGAGCTCCTCGACCAGGGCGTCCAGGCTCTCGGCGCCCTCGGGGAGCTCCGGCGGCGTCCCGGCCTGGCGCTCGGCCGCGGCGGTGCCGACCCTGCCGGGCTCGAAGAGGCTGCCCAGGGCGTCCGGACCGACCATGTTCTCGCCCTTGAGCTCGAGCACGTCGGTCGGGAGGCCACGGAGGGCGGCGGGCAGGTCGCGCAGCACCGCCTGCTCGCGGCCGTGCACGGCGGCGGCCAGCTCGTCCCCGCCCGGCGGCTCGGGCATGACGGCGTTGACGACGACGTGCTGCTCGCGCATGCCCAGGTCGGCAAGCTCGGCGCTGGTGCGCTCGATCTCCTCCACCGCCGCCCGCTGGGCGCGGGTGACGAGCACCAGGCGCGTGCGGCCGGCGTCGGCCAGGGCGTCGACGGCCTCGGCGTAGACGGCCCGCTGACGCTCGAGCCCGGCGAGCGGGCCGAGGCAGGAGGCGTCGCCCTTGCCCTCGTTGAGGAAGTCGGTCCACGAGCCGGGCAGCTGGAGCAGCCGGATGGTGTGCCCCGTCGGCGCGGTGTCGAAGACGACGTGGTCGAACCCGACGACCGCGGCATCGCCGGCGAGCAGGCCGGTGAACTCGTTGAAGGAGGCGATCTCGGTGGTACAGGCCCCGGAGAGCTGCTCCTCGATCAGGCTCACCTCGGCCGCGGGCAGCAGGTTCCGCACCGGTCCGACGATGCGCTCGCGGTAGGCGTCGGCCGCCTCGTCCGGGTTGATCTCGAGGGCGGAGAGCCCCGGCACCGCGGGCACGGCGGTGACGGCGTTACCCACGTGGAGGCCGAAGACCTGGCCGACGTTCGAGGCCGGGTCCGTGCTGACCAGCAGGACCGCCCTGCCGTCGCGGGCCAGGGCGATGGCGGCGGCGCAGGCGACCGAGGTCTTGCCCACGCCACCCTTGCCGGTCAGGAACAGGTAGCGGGGCGCGCCCGCGAGGAAGGAGGGCGTGGTCACGGTCGGTCTCCTCGGCTCAGCAGCAGCCGGTGCCGCCGCAGCAGCCACCGGACTCCTGGGCGAGCCCGAGCTCGGCGCGGACGGCCGGTGCCGCGGTCAGCCCCAGCTCGGTGCGCCCGGCCGGCACCGGGGCCAGCTCGGCCCAGCGCGCGAGCTGATCACGGTCGGGGTAGCGCCCGGTCATCGCGACGGTGCCGTCCACGAGGACCAACGGAAGCCCCGCCGAGCCGGAGAGCTCGAGGAACTGCACGACGGCCGGGCGGCCGGCGAACGCCGTCGGCTCGCTCGCCAGGTTGTACCGGGCGACGTCGGCACCCTGCGAGCGGAGCCAGTCCAGGTCCGCGGTGAAGGTCACCAGCTCCTGCGGTACGTCCGTGCCGCAGACCCCGGTGCTGCAGCACATGGCTGGCTCGTAAACCTCGATGGCGCTCATGGACCCCAACTTCCTTATCGATGACTGTCGATGATTCGAGCATACGGGACCGGCACCGAGGCTCATGGAACCAAGGTCCCACCCGACCTCAGTCCGTCCGCGACACCACCGCCGGCTCGGGCAGCCGGTCCGCGGGGGTGACGACACCGGCGGGGAAGAAGAATCGCGCGGCCAGGACGCCGACCGCGCCACCCAGAAGCTGCGCGAGGACGAAGGGGAGCACGGAGACCGGCGCGATCCCGGCGAAGGTGTCGGTGAACATCCGGCCGACCGTCACGGCGGGGTTCGCGAACGACGTCGAGCTGGTGAACCAGTACGCCGCGCCGATGTAGGCCCCCACCGCGGGCGCGATCCAGGCTCCCCGGCCGGAGCGGGTCAGGGAGAAGATCACGAGGACGAGACCCGCGGTGGCCACGACCTCGGCGAGCAGCAGCCCGGCGCCCGACCGCACCGTCGTCGCGACCGTGGTGGGGACCTCGAACATGAGGTTCGCGAGCACGGCACCGGCGGCGCCCCCGGCGATCTGGGCCGCGACGTAGGCGCCCGCGCCGCGAAGGCCGAGCCCGGCACCGGCCCGGCGCCCGGCGGCCCACTCGGCCAGGGAGACGACCGGGTTCAGGTGGGCCCCGGACACCGGCCCCAGAACCACGATCAGCACCGCCAGCCCGAGCGTGGTGGCCAGGCTGTTCTGCAGCAGCTGCAGGCCCACGTCGCCCGGGGAGAGCCGCTGCGCGGCGATCCCCGACCCGACGACGACGGCGACCAACCCGGCCGTCCCGACGAGCTCGGCGACCAGGCGGCGGACCCACGAGGGCGGCGGCGCCGCTTCGGAAGTGTTCACGGCCCCATGGTTGACGAGGAGTGATATCTCAGTCAAACTTGAGGCAATGAACATCGAGCGAACCACCGACCCGCGACGCGGCCAGCAGCTGGCGCGCCGAGCGGCGCTCCATGCCGCCCTGGCGGACCCGGCGCGGCTGCAGATCGTCGACACGCTCAACCTCGGCGACGCCTCGCCGTCCGAGCTGGCCGAGGCCATCGGCATGCCCTCGAACCTGCTCGCTCACCACCTCAAGGTGCTCGAGCGCGAGGGCATCGTCGGGCGCACCCGGTCCGAGGGCGACAGGCGCCGGTCGTACGTCCACCTGGTCCCGGGGGCGCTCGCCGACCTCACCGCCGGTCAGGTGCGGCAGGTGCCGCGGGTGCTGTTCGTGTGCACCGCGAACTCCGCCCGCTCGCACCTGGCGACCGCCCTGTGGCGGCAGACCAGCGAGATCCCCGCCGTCTCGGCCGGCACCCACCCGGCCGAGGAGATCGCGCCGGGCGCCGTCGAGAGCGCACGCCGCCACCACCTCGAGCTGGCCCAGCGCCGGCCCCAGCACGTCGACGGCGTGCGCGCCGAGGGTGATCTCGTCATCACGGTCTGCGACCGCGCGCACGAGGAGCTCGACTTCCCCGTCGACGTCCACTGGTCCATCCCCGACCCGATCCTCGCCGGCACCCCCGAGGCGTTCGACCGAGCCCTCGAGGAGATCGGCCGCCGGGTCGGCAACCTCGCCCCCCGGCTGTCCCTGCCCACCAACCCGATCGACGTCGCGCCTCCCGCGACCCGCTGACCCGAGGAGAACCCCATGTCCGAGCGCCCCAGCGTCATGTTCGTCTGCGTCCACAACGCCGGCCGGTCCCAGATGGCCGCCGCCTGGCTGTCCCACCTCGCCGGCGACGCCGTCGAGGTTCGGTCGGCCGGCTCCGCCCCGGCGGACCAGGTCAACCCCGCCGCCGTCGAGGCCATGGCCGAGGTCGGCATCGACATCGCCGCGGAGAAGCCCAAGGTCCTGACCACGGAGGCCGTCAAGGAGTCCGACGTCGTCATCACCATGGGCTGCGGCGACGCCTGCCCGATCTTCCCCGGCAAGCGCTACGAGGACTGGGAGCTCGAGGACCCCGCCGGCAGGAGCGTCGACGGCGTCCGGCCGGTGCGCGACGAGATCAAGAACCGCGTCGAGAAGCTCATCGCCAGCCTCCTGCCCGCGAAGGCCTGACCGCGGCTCGCGCCGACTGCGTCCCACCACCACACCCGAAGGAGCGAGCATGAGCAACGTCCCCGCGGTCACCGACGCCACGTTCGACGCCGAGGTGCTGCAGTCAGGCACGCCCGTGCTGGTCGACATCTGGGCCACGTGGTGCGCCCCGTGCCGACGCACCGAGCCGATCATCGAGGAGCTCGCGGCCGAGCACGGCGACAGGATCAAGTTCGTCAAGCTCGACGCCGACGCGAACGTCGAGACCGTCACGAGGTATGGCGTCGTGTCCATCCCGACCTTCAACCTCTACTCCGGCGGCGAGGTCGTGAAGTCGCTCGTCGGCGCGAGGACGAAGAAGCAGTTCCTCGACGAGCTCGCCGAGTACCTCTAGCGCGATCGCCGCTGCGGGCACGAGGGAGCGGCCCGCGCTCTACCTCCCGGGCCGCTCGATGCCCTTGCGCTGCTTGAGCGCGTCGAGCTGCGTGCGCACCGCGGCCTCGTTCTCCAGCTGGTCGAACGCCTCGCGCACCTGGGCGGAGTCGGGGTCGGCGCCGGCGATCTCGTCGTAGGCGGCAGCACGGGCCTGGAGGCGGCGCACCTCCCTCTCGGCCTCGAGGGCCGCGGACTCCGCGCCCGCCGCCTGCCGGCCGGCCGCGGCGGTCGCCTCGCGCATCTGGAGGGCGGCCTGGGCCGCGCCGTGGTCCGCGCGCAGGGCCTGGAACCGGACGTAGGAGTCCTGGACCTGCCTCTCGAGGCGGACGAGGTCGTGCTCGAGTCGGCGCACCTGCTCGTCGATCGAGCGGTGCTGGGCCGCGAGACCCTCGAGGCGCTTGCCGGCCTCGATGGAGCGACGGAGGTACTCGCGGGCCCCCTCGTCGTGCCCCATGGCGACGGCGGCCTCGGCCTGCCGGTCCCACTGCTGCCGCTCGGCGCTGGCCTGCTGGGCGAGGATCTCGACCCGACGGCGGTTCGCGGCGAGGTCGGCGACGCTGCGGCTGGCCTGGTCGAGGCGACGGAACTGCTCGGCCTGCGCCGCCTCCACCGCCTGCACGGGGTCGACCGGCCCCTGCTTCCGGGCGGCCCGTTCGGCGCGGTTCGCCCGGGCGATGCGGCCGAGGCGGTTGCGGATCGACAACGCGAGGCCCCTCAGGCGGCGCGACGGGTGCGGTAGGAGGTGCCCCAGGCCTGCAGCGCCTCGACCTCGAGCGCAAGGTGGTCCCCGGCGCGGGTGAGCTGGCTCGGGCCGGTGGCCATGGTGGCGCTGAACACGGAGCGGCGCAGGTCGGCGCACAGGCGCGCGTGCTCGGCGACCTGGTCCGTCAGCCACGCGACCCACGCCCGCCGGAGCTCGGCGTCGGGCTCGATCTCGGCGAGCCGGAGCTCGTCGTCCAGCTGGTGACCGGTGCGCACGAGGCTGGCGGCGACCGAGGGCATCGCGCCCACCGGAGCCCCCTGCGACTCGGCGGCGCCGATGGCGCGCTCCGTCGCGTCGACGGAGCGCTGGACCTCGAGGCGCATCCTCGCCAGCCGGCGTCCGGCGTCGTCCGCCGTGACGGCGCGGACGGTGAGCCGGCCCCGGTCGACGCCGCGGCGCAGCCGGCGCGACCGACGGATCCGGCGCACCACGTACCAGAGGCTCCCGACGGCAGCCAGGCCGACCACGAGCATGACGGCGCCGCCGACCAGGACCACCTGGGCCAGCACGTCGACGATGTCCATGGCGTCCGCCTCGGCGTCAGTCATCTCGTCTCACTCCTCACCGCGCGGGAGCACAGGGCCCGCACCGCCACACTACTTCTGACGATCGGCGCGCCGCCAGGGTTCCACGGTGGCTGCGCCCGGCGGCGTGCCTCAGGAGCCCGCTCGGAGCCAGCCCAGGTACGAGTGCACCAGACTGACCGCGAGCGCCCCCTCACCGACCGCGGAGGCGACCCGCTTGACCGACCCGTGGCGCACGTCCCCGGCCGCGAAGACGCCCGGGAGCGACGTCTCGAGCAGCGCCGCCGCGCGCGGGCCCGACCGCGGCGGGGTGTCCGCGCCGGTCAGCACGTAGCCCCGACGGTCCTTTGCGACCTCCTCGCCGAGCCAGTGCGAGCGCGGCTCGGCGCCGATGAGCACGAAGAGGATGCCGGGCACGTCCACCTCCCGGCCGGTGTCGACGTCGCGCAGCCGCAGGGACTCGACGAACTCCGTCCCCGTCCCGCCCACCACCTCGGTGCGGTAGCGCACGGCGATGTTCGGCGCCGCCTCGATCTCCCGGATCAGGTACTCGGACATCGTCTCGGCGAGGGTGGCGCGCCGCACCAGCACGGTGACCTGGTCGGCGTAGCGCGCCAGGTGCACCGCCGCCTGCCCGGCGGAGTTGCCGCCCCCGGCCACGTACACCTGCTTCCCGCGCGTGGACGGCGCCTCCGAGACCGTCGCCCCGTAGAACACGCCCCGCCCCGTCAGCGCCTCGAGCTCGGGCACCCCGAGGCGCCGGTAGGCGGCCCCGGTGGCGACGACCACCGTCGAGCTGCGCACGGAGGAGTTGTCGCTGAGCCGCACGGAGATGTGGTTGCCGGACGCGGCGAGCGCGGTGGCGGCGCGCATGAAGTGAAACCTCGCCCCGAAGGTCCACGCCTGCTCGTACGCGCGGAACGCCAGCCGGCTCCCCGAGATCCCGCTCGGGAAGCCCAGGTAGTTGCGGATGAGCGACGACGTGCCCGCCTGCCCGCCCACCGCCTCGGTCTCGAGCACGATCGTGCGCAGCCCCTCCGACGCCGCGTACACCGCCGCGCCGAGCCCGGCCGGGCCGGCGCCGACGATCGTCACGTCGAACTCCTCGTCCTGGCGCACCGGCTCAAAGAGGCCGAAGGCGTCGGCGATCTGGATGTCGCTCGGGTTCTGCAGCACGGTGGCGTCGCGACGGAAGTGCAGCAGCACGACCGGCAGCGCGGGGTCGCTCACCCCGGCGCCCAGGAGGATGGCGCGACCGTCCGGCTTCGCGACGTCGTAGAAGCCGGTCGGGATGTGGTTGCGGTCGAACATGTCGCGCAGCTGCTGGGTGCGGCGGTCCCAGCGCTGCCCGACCAGGCGCACCGCCTCGAACGAGGTGCCGCGCCGACTGGCGGCCTCGTCGAGGAACTCGCTGACGGTGCGGTGGAACTCCTCGTCCGACTCCAGCTCGGGGCAGGTGAGCCACCGGTCCACGCGGCCCATGCCGATCGCGTCGAAGATCGGCCGGGCGGTGCTCCAGTCGCCCCAGCGCACCGCGGACACGCGCAGCGCCGTGCGTTCGACCGGCAGCTGCTCGAGCACGCTCAGCCCGTCCGGCTCGGCCGCGCCGTAGCCGACCATGAGCAGCGCGACGGGGACCTCGTCCGCCCGCAGCCGGTCCAGCGTCTCCCGCGTGGACGCGACGTCGCCGTGCACGCGCACGTCGTAGTCGTTGTCGTACCGGCGTCTTAGCGCCCGCTGCACCAGCGCGCGCATGCCGGGATCGCGGCTGAGCAGGACGATCGCGGGCCGGTCCACGGTCACGGCGTCTCTCGGACGGGGGTCCGGCTGGCCTCGGTCGCCACGAAGGCGGCGGCGCCCGTGACGGCGACCGCCGTCGCCATGACGAGGAAGCCGGCGGCCGACGGCGACTGCCACCGCACGTCCTCGGCGAACCGCCCCGCCACCAGCAGCTGCAGGACGCCCAGGACGGCGTAGGCGACGGCGGGCACCCGCAGCAGGTCCAGGTCCCCGGCCCGCACCAGCAGGAACGCCGCGAAGCCGTACGCGGCCAGCCACGACCCGACCGCCCGGGCCGTCAGCGGGGTGAGGGTCCAGGGCCAGAGCACCTCCGCCGTCGCCGGGGTGAGGTAGAGCGCGACGCCGACGCCGAGCAGGACCAGACCCTCCACGACCAGGAGGGCGCGGAGCCAGGCCGGCAGCGCCCGCCGTCGCACGAGCGGCTCGGCGCGACGCTCCTGCACCACCAGCACCACCGCCATGCCCACCGGCACCACGACGTAGACCGCGAGCCAGAACCAGGCGGCGAACCGGGGCAGGGCGCCGTCGGCGGCGAGGTGGAAGCGGTCGAGGTGGACGAGGGTCGCCACCAGCGTCAGGGCCGTGAACACGAGGATGGTGACCAGCGGGACCCGGGTGCGCGCCCAGCTGCCGCCGAGCCAGGACAGGACCACCAGCACCGTCCCCGACGCGTAGCCGGCGCCGAGGAAGCCGGCCGTGGCGGGCGGGTCGATCGTCCAGGCGAAGGTCTCCGCGGTGTGCTCCGCGCGGACGAGCAGGGCGCCGACGGCGAGCGCGGTCAGGACCGCGAAGACGGCGAGCAGGACCCGGGTGCGAAGGAGCAGCCGGTCGGTCCGGCCTCGCGAGGTCATGGCACGCCTCCGCGTCCGGCGTCATCTCGTGCGCGCTAACGCGACTCCCCCGCGGCCGGCCTCGTCACCGACCTCGGGTCCAAGGGTACGTCCGCGACACCGGCCCTGAGCACCGCATTTCCGGTCGGGGACCGCGGATCAGCACGACGCCCTCAGCACAGCCGCCGGTCCCCGGCGGAACCGACGCGCTCAACGGCAGGCCAGCACGTCGTCGTCGACGCAGTCATGCCCGGGCCGCCAGGCGGGGGCGAGCTGGCCGCCGCCCCTGCGGGGCCGCTACAGCTCGCCGACCGCCTTGAAGCTGGCGTCCAGCGCCCGGCGGGTGCGCTCGAAGTCGCGAGCGGCGACGCCGACGAACACGCAGTCCACCACCGTGAGCTGGGCGATGCGGCTCGCCATGGCGCCGGAGCGGAAGGTGGTCTCGCGCGTCGTCGTCGTCAGCACGAGGTCGGCCCGCCGGGCGAGCGGCGAGCGCGGGTGGTTCGTGAGCGCCACCGTCCGGGCGCCGCCCTGGCCGGCGACCCGGAGCGGCTCGATCACGTCCGACGTCGCCCCGGAGTGGGAGACGGAGAAGACCACGTCCTCGGGGCCGCGGAGCGAGGCGAGGGTCATGGCGGCGTGCCGGTCGGTCGCGACGTTGACCGCCAGCCCGAGCCGGGAGAGCTTCTGGCCGAGGTCGGAGGCGGTCAGGCCCGACGCGCCGATGCCGAAGATGTCGATGTGCCGGGCGCCCACGAGCGCGTCGACGACCTTCTCCAGCACCGCGACGTCCAGGCCAGCGGTGGTGCTCTCGACGGCGCGGGAGTCGGCGTAGCCGATCTTGGCGACGATGTCGGCGAGGGTGTCGCTCGGATCCATCTCGCCCGACAGCGGGGCGCGAGAGCTGCGGCCCTCCTCGATGCCCGCCGCGGTCGCGAGGGCGAGCTTGAGCTCGGGGAAGCCGGAGAAGCCCATGTGCTGGGCGAACCGCACGACCGTCGGCGGGGACGTCCGGCACCGCTCGGCGAGCGAGGTCACGGACTCGCGGGCGACGAGCAGGGGGTCGGCCACCACGGCCTCGCCGACGCGCCGCTCGGCGGGGCGCAGCTCGGGGAGCATCCCGCGGACGCGGCTGACGAGGCCGACGGTCGGTGCCTCGGTCATGGGACCTCCTCGGGGCGACGTGAGCCTCCACGCTGCACGCCCGCCATGTAAACCAGTGAACTCAGGTTACATTCTCATGGAAACTCTTGACATCGCAGCCCGTTCGGGGAAACGTCCCTGCTGACATCGCCGTCACGACCCTCGTGCCGAGCCCGATCCGCCCGAAAGTGCGGCGACGACCCGCCGAGACCGGCCCGAAAGGACACACACCATGCACCGCCGGAGAGTACTTGCCTCCACAGCCGCCGTCGCGGCTGCCGTCCTCGCCCTGTCCGCCTGCGCGCCCTCCGACGACGCGCCGGACCCCGGCGCCGACGGGGGCGCCACCTCCGCCGCGGGATCGGAGGACTGCGCCGAGCCGGTCGCCCTCGACGTCTGGTCCTGGCGCACCGAGGACAAGGACGCCTACGAGACGATCTTCGACGTCTTCGAGGAGGCCAACCCCTGCATCACGGTGAACTTCCAGGCCTACAAGAACACCGAGTACAACCAGATCCTCCAGACCGGCCTGACCGGCTCCGACGGCCCGGACGTGGCGCAGGTGCGCTCGTACGGCCTGCTCCAGCCCCTGGTCGAGGGCGGCAACCTCGCCCCGCTCGACGACGTCGTCCCGGCCCTCGCGGAGTTCGACGACGCGATCCTCGACGGAGCCCGCGGCAAGGAGGACGACGCGCTGTACGGCGTCCCGTTCGCCACGCAGACGATCCAGGTCTTCTACAACACGGCGATCTTCGAGGAGCACGGCCTCGAGGAGCCGGAGACCTGGGAGGACTTCATCGCGGTCAACGACACCCTCGAGGCAGCCGGCGTGACGCCGCTCGCCGTCGGGGCCAAGGACGCCTGGTTCGTCCCCACCGTCCACGACGCGCTGACCGCCGCCCAGTACGGCGGCGCGGACTTCCAGCAGGCGCTGCGCGAGGGCTCCACGGACTTCACCGACCCGGCCTACGTCGCCTCGATCCAGACCTTCGCCGACCTCGAGCAGTACATGCCCGACGACGTCGTCGGCGTGGGCTACACCGACGCCCAGGTGCTCTTCACCTCCGGCGCGGCGGCGATGTTCGCCGGCGGCTCCTACGAGCTGGCCTTCTTCCAGTCGTCCAACCCCGAGCTCGAGCTCGGCGTGTTCCAGGTGCCGCCGCCCGAGGGCTCGGCGCTCGACCACCCGGTGAGCCCCGGCTACGCCGACGGGAACTGGGGCCTCTCGGCCGCCTCGGACAACACCGCGGAGGCGGAGACGCTGCTGAACTGGCTGGCCGACGCCGAGTTCGGGCAGATGGTCGCCAACGACCTCAAGCAGTTCTCCCCCGTGCCGGGCGTGGAGTTCGACGAGCCGCTCATGCAGGAGATGTGGGACCTCTACCAGGAGAACCCCGCCCCGTACCTGCTGCTCGTGGACTACCGCTACGGCGACCCGGTCGGCACCGACCTCATGGGTGAGGGCGGCCAGCAGCTCTTCCTCGGCGAGCTGGACGCTGCCGGCGTCGCGAGCAAGATCCAGGACGGTCTCTCGGCCTGGTGGACGCCGGGCCAGTGACCGCTCCGTCCGGACCCGCGACGGTGACCGGGCCGACGGCGGAGGCTCCGCCGTCGGCCGGGCGCCGCCCACCCCTGACCGCGGCCCTGCCGACGGGGACGGCCCTGCTCTTCCTCCTCCCGGCGGCGCTGCTGTTCGGCTTCTTCGTGCTCTACCCGATGGTCACGGCGCTGACGTACTCCCTGTACTCGTGGCGGGGCACCTCGCAGGAGTCGTTCGTCGGGCTGGGCAACTTCGTCCAGCTCTTCACGGCCGAGCCCTACGCCACGCAGGTGCCGCGGGCGTTCGCCCACAACCTGCTGCTCTTCGCCGGCTCGATGGTGGTGCAGAACTCCGTCGGCCTGCTGCTGGCGGTGGTGCTGCACCGGCGCCGGCGGTTCAAGAGGCTCTTCCAGGTGCTGTACACGATGCCGTACCTGGTCTCGCCGCTGGTGATCGGCTACCTGTGGTCCCTGCTGCTCTCCCCGCTCTTCGGGCCGGTCAACGCCCTGCTCAAGACGGTCGGGCTCGAGGCGCTCGCCCTGCCGTGGCTCGGTGACCCGTCCACGGCCCTGTGGGTCGTGGTGCTCGTGACCGCCTGGCAGTGGGTCGGCTTCCCGCTGCTGCTCTACGGGGCGGCGCTCGGCGGTCTCGACGCGTCGCTGGACGAGGCGGCCGAGCTCGACGGCGCCACCGCCCGCCAGCGGTTCTGGCACATCACCCTGCCGCTGCTGACCCCGATCATCGGCACCGTGAGCGTGCTGACGTTCATCTTCTCGATGGAGGCGTTCCCCATCCCGTACGCGCTCGGCGGCTCGACCGGGTCCCCCGCGGGCGCCACGGACGTGATGTCGCTGCTCTTCTACCGCACCGCGTTCCAGTCCGGCTCGTCGAACGCGATCGGCACGTCCTCGGCGATCGCCATCCTGCTGTTCCTGGTGATCTTCGGGCTGTCCGTCGCGTTCAACCGGTGGTTCCGCCGCGCCGAGCGGAGGTTGTCCTGATGGCCACGACCCTCGCCGTCCCCGGCACCGCCTCGGCGGCGGCCAGGCGGCCCGCGACGCCGCGCGGCCGCCGAACCGGCGGCGTGCGCGCGGCGCTCACGTCGACCCTGCTGTGGGTCTACGCCGCCGTCGCGATCCTGCCGCTGCTGACCATGGTGCTGAACTCCTTCCGCACCAACCAGGAGCTGGTGTCCGAGCCGCTCGGCCTGCCCGCCGAGCCGAGCCTGGCGGCGTACCAGGAGGCGTGGATCGAGGCGTCGTTCTCGACCTACTTCTGGAACTCGATCGTGGTGACGGTGGGCTCGGTCGCGCTCTCGACGGTCGTGTCGCTCCTGGCGGCCTACGCCCTGGCCCGCAGCCGCTCGCGGCTCATGGGGGTGATCGAGCAGGTCTTCGTCTCCGGGCTGATGATGCCGGTGTTCCTCATGATCGTGCCGATCTTCTACCTCCTCGACGCGATCGGGATGGTCTCGACCCGCACCGGGCTGGTGCTCGTCTACGCCGCGGTGTCGATCCCGTTCTCGGTGTTCGTGCTCGGCACGTTCTTCCGGCAGCTGCCCGGCGAGCTCGAGGAGGCCGCGCGCATCGACGGGGCCGGGCCGCTGCGGATGTTCTGGTCCGTGATGCTCCCGCTGGTGCGGCCCGCGGTGGCCACGGTGGTGGTCTTCCGGTTCGTGCCGATCTGGAACGACTTCTTCTACCCGCTGATCCTGGTGCGCGACCGCACGAGGTACACGCTGCCGGTGGGCCTGACGACGTTCTTCGGCGAGTACCAGACCAGCTGGTCCACGCTCTTCGCGGGGCTGGTGATCGCCACGCTCCCGCTGGTGGTGCTGTTCCTGCTCGCGACCAAGCAGATCATCTCCGGCCTCACCGCCGGCATGGGCAAGTAGGGCCTCGGACGCAACCCACATCGCCGAGGTCTGCCGTTCGGGGCGAGGTCTGCAGCTCCAGCGGCAGACCTCGGCGGTGAACGGGAGACCTCGGCGGTCAGGGACAGACCTCGACGTGAGCGGCAGAGCTCGGCGGTCACGGACAGACCTCGGACGGGGGCCAGGGCAGGGGACCGCACTGGGCGGCGGACCTCACATGGCGCCGGGCAGCTTCCGGGCCGGAACGCCAGCTCGGGGGTGCGATGATCTCCTCCGCCATGTCCGCTCCCCGTCCCACGACCGCCCTGCCCCGCGAGATCTGGGTGCTCGTCTGCGCCGCTTTCGTCATCGCCATGGGCTACGGCCTCGTCGCCCCGGTGCTCCCGCAGTTCGCCCGCAGCTTCGACGTGGGGGTGACCGCCGCGTCGGTGGTGGTCAGCGTCTTCGCGTTCTTCCGGCTCGTCTTCGCCCCGGTGGGCGGCAGGCTCATCGGACGGCTCGGCGAACGTCCGGTGTACCTCGTCGGCCTGCTGGTGGTCGCGGGCTCCACCGCGGCCACCGCGTTCGCGCAGAGCTACGCCCAGCTGCTCGTATTTCGGGGGCTCGGCGGCATCGGCTCGACGATGTTCACCGTCTCGGCGATGGGGCTGATCGTCCGCCTCGCACCGCCGACGGCGCGCGGCCGGGCGTCCTCGGCGTACGGCACCGCGTTCCTGCTGGGCAACATCGGCGGGCCCCTGGTCGGCGGCCTGCTCGCGGAGGCCGGGCTGCGCGTGCCCTTTCTCGTCTACGCCGCCTCGCTGCTCGTCGCCACCGCTGTGGTCGCCGTCTTCCTGCGGCCGGCCGCGCTGCGCCCGCGGCCCGGTGCTGCGCCGCTGCCGGCGATGCGGCTGCAGGAGGCGCTCGCGCACCCCGCGTACCGCGCCGCGCTCGTCGCGGCATTCGCCAACGGATGGTCCAACTTCGGAGTACGGGTCGCCATCCTTCCCCTGTTCGCGGCGGCCAGCCTCGGGGCCGGCCCGTGGGCCGCCGGCGCCGCGCTCGCGGCCTTCGCCATCGGCAACACCGTCGCCCTGACGCCCTCGGGCCGGATCTCCGACGCGCGCGGCCGCAAGCCGCTGCTGGTGACCGGCCTGCTCGTCAACGGCGTGCTCACCGCCGCCCTCGGGCTGACCGGCCACCTGGTGGCCCTGCTGGTGGTCTCCGCCCTCGCCGGCGTGGGGGTCGGGATGCTCAACCCGGCGCAGCAGGCGACGGTGGCCGACGTGGTGGGCAGCGAGCGCACGGCCGGTCCGGTGCTCGCCGTGTTCCAGATGTGCAGCGACGCCGGGCAGATCCTCGGGCCCGTCCTCGCCGGGCTCCTGGTGGACCACACGGGCTACGGCGCCGCGTTCGCGCTGTCGGGCGCCATCACCTTCGTCGCCGCCCTGGTCTGGACGCGTGCTCCGGAGACCCATCCGGCGCGCAGCGAGCAGCGCCGCCCGCAGCACTGAGCCGTCAGATCGAGCGCTCCTCGACGTAGCGCTGCACCACCGAGCTGTCCAGGTCCCCGAGACCCTGCTCGGTGAGCTGCTCGTAGACCCGCTGCAGCACGGGCAGCTGCTCGACGGCGGTGCCCGTGCGCTCGGCCTCCGCGGCGGCGAAGGCGAGGTCCTTGATCATGAACCGCGCCGGGCTGGCCGGGGTGTGGTCGTGCGCGACCAGCCGGGACTTCTTGACCTCCAGGACGCGCGAGCCGGCGTAGCCGCCGCCGAGCAGGTCGAGCAACCGGCCCAGGTCGAGGCCCGCGCGCTCGGCGATGACGCTCGCCTCGCCGAGCGCGACGGTGGTGGCGGCGACGATCAGCTGGTTGCAGGCCTTGGCCACCTGCCCGGCCCCGACCGGGCCCAGATGCACCGGGGTGCCCAGGGCCTCGAGCCACGGGAGCACCGTCGCGACGTCGTCGTCCGCGCCGCCGACCATGATCGAGAGCGTGCCGTCGGCGGCGCCCTCCACGCCGCCGGAGACGGGGGCGTCGACGACGGCGAGACGGCGGCCCGTCCGGTCGGCGAGGTCGCGGGCCAGGTCCCGTACGCCGTCGGGGGAGCTGGTCGAGGAGACCACGAGCACGGTGGGACCGGCGAGGCCGGCGAGGAGCCCGTCGTCGCCGTCGAGGATCTCGGCGAGCTCGGGAAGGTCCGGCAGCATCGTCAGGACTACCTCGCAGCGCGCGGCGACCTCGCGCGGCGTGGGGGCCCAGTGCGCACCGTCGGCGACGAGGCCGGCGGCGCTGGACTGACGGCGGCTGTTCACGACGAGGTCCACGCCGCGCTCGCGCGCCGCCCGCAGGAGGTGCGCCGCCATGGGGCGCCCCATCGCACCGAGCCCGATCAGCCCGACGTCCGCCCGCTGCTCCGACATCTCGTCCCCTGTTCCTCGCGACCGGCGTGCCGGGGGCAGCCTAGAGTCCCGCGGCCAGCGCGGACGGCTGCTCCCAGTCCCGCGGCCACCACTGAGGCCGACCTGGGAACCGTCAGACCATCGTGGTACCGAAGGCCAGGCCGAGCGCGTAGGTGACCGCGGCGGCGCCGAACCCGATACCCAGCTGGCGCAGCGCGCGGCGCAGCGGCGGCGCCCCGGAGAGCACACCGACGACGGCGCCCGTCCCGAGCAGGGCGACGCCGACCAGTCCGGCGGCGAGACCGACCGCAGCGAGCCCGCTCAGGCCGAACAGGTACGGCAGGATCGGGATCAGCGCGCCGGAGGCGAAGAAGCCGAAGCTCGACAGCGCGGCGGACCAGCCGTTGCCGATCTCCTCGTAGGCGTGCACGACGTCGGCGGCCGGCATGCCCTGGCCCGCCTGCATGCGCGCCATCACGCCGGCCGCGTGCCCCTCGGCCTCCTCGGGCCCCATGCCGCGGGCCCGGTAGACGAGGGCCAGCTCGTTGGCGTCGACGTCGAGGGCGGGGATGGACTCGTGGGCGTCGGCGTCGGGGATGGAGGCCTCGAGGAGCTCGCGCTGCGAGCGGACGGAGACGTACTCCCCCGCGGCCATCGACAGGGCGCCGGCGAGCAGGCCGGCGACGCCGGTCACCAGGACGGTACCGGCGGGCACGCCGGTGGCGCCGACGCCGAGCACCAGCGCGAGGTTGGAGACGAGGCCGTCGTTGGCGCCGAAGACGGCGGCGCGGAAGGTGCCGGACATGCGGGCCCGGCCGCGGGTCGCCAGGGCGCGGACCACCTCGCCGTGCACGCGCTCGTCTGCGGCCATGGCGTCGGTGGCGTCGTCGTCGTCCGCGTAGGACGAGCGGGCCTCGGCGTTCTGCGCGAGCGCGAGGACGAACACGCCGCCGAAGGTGCGGGCGAGCCAGCCGAGCAGGCGGGTGCGCAGCGCGCCGCGGCCCGGCCGGCCGACCTGGTCGCCCAGCAGGTCCCGCCAGTGCTGCTCGTGGCGCCGTTCGGCGTCGGCGAGGCCGAGGAGGATCTCTCGCTCCTCACCCTCCCGCCGGGCGGCGAGGTGGCGGTAGACCGCACCCTCCGCCTGTTCGTCGGCGAGGTAGCGGCGCCAGCGGCGGACCTGCTCCCGGGTCGGCGTCCGGGCGGCGCGCTCGTCACCGCGCGGGGGCGTGGGTGAGGTGGACATATCGCCATCGTCGCAGCCGCGCGAGACAGGCCCCAAGTCCCGCCGCGGTGGGGTTGCCCACTGTTCGCCGCCCCGAAAAGTCCGCGCCGAGTCGCCGAAAGATCGGTGTCGGCGTGCGGGTGCCGTCAGGCTGCGGTGGCCCGCACGGCGGTGCCGGTCGACGGCGTGGCAGGCGCGCGGTCAGGCCGAGGTGCCCGCACCCTGCCGGCCGCCGTCGGCCACGCGGGAGCCGGCGGATCGGCCCGAGGCGTCCGCCGTCGGCGCGGCGGGGCCGCACGGACCAGGCCGAGGTGTCGGCACCGCGTCGGCCGCCGTCGGCACGGCGAGAGCCCGCGGATCAGGCCGAGACGTCCCGTCCCGGGTGGGCGGGGGACACATTGGCGGCGTCGCGCTCGTCGGACACACCGACTGTCCGGGCCTCCAGCCCGGCCCGGACCTGCGGCCACTCGTCCGCGAGGATCGAGAAGACCACCGTGTCGCGGAAGGTGCCGTCGGCGCGGCGCTTGTGCCGGCGCAGGACGCCCTCGCGCACCGCCCCGAGCCGGGCGATGGCCGCCTGGGACCGGGCGTTCAGCACGTCCGTCTGGAGCCGGACCCGCCCGAGTCCGCAGTCGTCGAACGCGTGCGTGAGGATGGCCAGCTTCGTGGCCGGGTTGACGGCCGTGCCCCAGACGGCCGGGGCGTAGGCGGTCCAGCCCAGGTGCGCCGACTCGTTGGCGAGGTCGACGTCCCCGAGGCTCGAGGTGCCGACCAGCCTCCCGTCCCGCAGGCGCACCGCCCACGAGACGCGGTCCGCGGCGCCGAGCAGGTGGCCGGTGACGTAGCCGCGCATGGCCGCGGCGTCCACCGGCCGCCCGACCGGACCGCCGCCGTAACCCGCGGCCCAGACGCGAGGATCGTCGAGGGCCGCGAAGAGGTCCGGCGCGTCGTCGGCCGTCAGCGGCGTGAGCTCGACGACGGCGTTGCGTAGGAGGACGGGCTGGGGCGCGCGGGCGGGCATGACCGCAAGCGTAGGGCGCCCGGTCTCACGCACCGCCGGGGCGCCGACGACGCACGGGAACGCGGAGGCCTTCGACGAGGGCACCGCCGTCGGTGACTGCCGGGCACTCGGGAAGTCTGGTGTCGCTCTGGGGCACCGATCTTCCCCGATCCTCGTGGCTGGTGCCCGGGGGCCGGTGCCCGGGGCGGGCGGAGTGGCTCAGGTGACCGGCGTGGTTGGCCCACAGGCGGCCCGCCTGGTCGGCCCACTCGCGCCCAGGTCAGCCCGCCTTGCCCACTCGCGCCACGGTCAGCCCGCCTTCTCTACGTACCGGGGAAGTCTGGTGTCGCTCCGGGGCACCGATCTTCCCCGATCCTCGTGGCCGGCGCCCGGGGGCCGGTGCCCGGGGCGGCAGGAGTGGCTGCGGTTGGCCCGCACGCTCAGGTGGCTGAGGCGGTCGGATCGCCGGGGCGGTCGGATCGCCGGGGCGGTCGGCGGTGCCTGGCACGGTCGGGGAGGCGGGCGGGCAAGGCGCGATCGCCTGGGAACGGCCACCCGCGGATGCTCCCGGCGTGTGCGCGCGAGCGCTGCCGCGAACGCTCTTGACGCCGGATGTGGTCTGCCCCATACTCGTGTAATCGATCCCATGGGAACGATTACACAGACCGAGCAGCGTGGCCGGGGAGGAAGTCAGTGCCGACGATCAAGGACGTTGCGCGCGCCGCGGGCGTGTCCACCGCGTCCGTCTCGCGCGTCCTGACCGACCACCCCGCCACGTCCGCCGAGATGCGCGAGCGGGTCCTGGCCGCCGTCCAGGAGCTGAACTTCCGGCCCAACGCCGTCGCCCGCTCCCTCCGCAGCACCGGCACCCGCACCGTCGGCCTGGTGGTCTCGGACCTGATGAACCCCTACTTCACCGAGCTGGCGCGGGCGGTGGAGGACACCGCGCGCGCCGCCGGGTACTCCGTGATCGTCGGCAACGCGGACGAGGACCCCGCGCAGCAGGACCACTACATCCGGATCCTCCTCGAACGGCAGGTCGACGGGCTCATCGTCGTCCCCACCGTGGAGACCTCCCCGCTGCTGCGCGAGGCCGCGGACCTGAACCGGCACCTCGTCCTGGTGGACCGTCCCGCGGCCGACGTCGACGCCCCCACCGTGCTCGCGGACTCCTCCGCCGCCATCTCGGCGCTCGTCGACCACCTCGTGGCAACCGGGCGCACCGACCCGGCGATCATCACCGGCCCCGAGCACGCCGGCACCGCCCGGCTGCGGCTCGAGCACTTCCGCGCCGCCCTCGCCCGCCACGGCCTCGGGCTGCGGCCCGAGCGCGTGCAGCACGGCGACTTCCGGCCGGCCTCGGGCCACGAGGCCATGGCGCACCTGCTCGCGATGCCGACGCCGCCCGACGCGGTGTTCGTGACCAACGGGTCCATGGCGCTCGGCGTGCTGCAGCTCCTGGCCGAGCGGCGCTCGACCGTCCCCGTGCGCATCCCCCAGGACCTCGCGCTCGCCGTGTTCGACGACATGCCGTGGTTCACGCTGCTCAGCCCCACCGTCACGGCGATCGCCCAGCCGACGGCGCAGCTCGGCCAGCGCGCCATGGGGATGCTGCTCGCCCGCATCGCCGGCTCACCCGGAACCACCGATTCACCATCAACCACCGGTACACCCGGGACCGACGGCGGAGCGCCGCGTGCAGAGGCGCTGGAGTGCCGCCTGATCCTTCGCGAGTCCACTCTCCCGAGGAGGAGCGCATGAACGCCCTACCGACGAACACCGCCACCCCGCCCGCCGGGCGCGAGCTCCTCCGCGTGGAGAACCTCGTCAAGAAGTTCCCGGGCGTCGTCGCCCTCGGCGGGGTGTCGTTCGACCTCCACGCCGGGGAGGTCCACGTCCTGCTCGGCGAGAACGGCGCCGGCAAGTCCACCCTCATCAAGTGCCTCGCGGGGGTGTACCAGCCGGACGGCGGCACGCTCTTCGTCGACGGCGAGAAGGTCCACATCTCCTCGACCGCGCACGCCGAGCAGCTCGGCATCGCGACGATCCACCAGGAGTTCAACATCGTCCCGCAGCTGAGCGTGGCGGAGAACGTCCTGCTCGGCAGGCCCCCGCGCCGGTTCGGCGTCGTCGACCGCCGGAAGATGCACGCCCGGGCGCGAGTGGCGCTGGAGCGGGTCGGCCTCGACGTCGACCTCCGTCGCCCCGTCTCGACCCTGGGCGTCGCCCGCCAGCAGCTCGTCGAGATCGCCAAGGCCCTCAGCCTCGACGCCCGGGTTCTCATCCTGGACGAGCCCACCGCGGCGCTCACCGACGCCGAGGTCGACCGGCTGCTCGAGCTCATGGACGAGCTGCGCCGGAACGGGGTGGGCATGATCTTCATCTCCCACCACCTCGAGGAGATCCAGCGCATCGGCGACCGCGTCACCGTGCTGCGCGACGGCCAGTCGGTCGGCACCGTCCCGGCCACCACGGACACCGGCGAGCTCGTCCGGATGATGGTGGGACGGTCCATCGAGGCGCAGTACCCACGCGAGCAGCCCGCGCTCGGCGAGGAGCTCCTGCGCGTCGAGGGCCTCACGAGCACCGGGCACTTCGAGGACATTTCCCTCTCGGTGCGCGCCGGCGAGGTGGTCGGGCTCGCCGGGCTCGTCGGCGCGGGCCGCACGGAGGTGCTCCGCGCGGTCTTCGGCGCCGACCGCTACGACTCCGGCACCGTGAGCGTGCGCGGGAGGACGGTGCCCCGGCACGACGTCCACGCCGCCATCGGCGCCGGCCTCGGCCTCGTCCCCGAGGACCGCAAGGCGCAGGGGCTCGTCATGGGCGCGAGCGTCGAGGAGAACCTGGGCCTCGCCATCCTGCGCGCCGCGACCCGCGGCGGCCTGGTGGACCGCGCCCGGCTGCGCGAGCAGGCCCGCACGAGCGTGAAGAGCCTGCGCATCCGCACCCCCTCCACCCGGGCCACCGTGAAGAACCTCTCCGGCGGCAACCAGCAGAAGGTCGTCATGGGCAAGTGGCTCGCCGCCGACCCGGCGGTGCTCCTCCTGGACGAGCCGACCCGCGGCGTCGACGTCGGCGCGAAGGTCGAGATCTACCAGCTCATCAACCAGCTCACCGCCTCCGGACGCGGCGTCCTGCTCGTGTCCTCCGAGCTGCCCGAGGTCCTGGGCATGTGCGACCGCATCCTCGTCATGGCCCAGGGGCGCCTGGTCGGCGAGCTCACCCGCGAAGAAGCAACCCAGGACGCCGTCATGGCCCTGGCCGTCAAGGAAGTGGAGTCCTCCCGTGCCCACTGAGACCGCAACCGCCCGGACCGAGCAGCGCGAGTCGCTCGGCTCCCGCGCCCAGGTCCTGCTCGGGCAGAACGGCGCCCTGGTCGCGCTGGTGCTGCTCAGCGTCGTCATGGCCGTGCTCAGCCCGGTGTTCTTCAGCACGCAGAACCTGCTCAACGTCGGGGTCCAGGCCGCCGTGGTCGCGATCCTCGCCTTCGGGCAGACGTTCGTGATCGTCTCCGCCGGCATCGACCTCTCGGTCGGGTCGGTCGCCGCGCTCGCCTCGATCGTGACCGCCTACACCGCCACCACGACCGGGGTGCACCCGCTGCTCGCGATCGCGATCGGCCTCCTGACCGGCGTCGCCGCCGGGTTCATCTCCGGGACGCTGGTCGCCTACGGCCGGCTCCCCGCGTTCATCGCGACGCTGGCGATGCTCTCCATCGCCCGCGGACTGGCCCTCGTCCTCTCCGACGGCGTCCCGATCGCGCAGCCGTCCGCCGTCGCCTGGCTGGGCAGCACCATCGGCGGGTGGCTTCCCGTCCCGGTGCTCGTGATGATGGTGCTCGGCGGTCTGGCGGCGTTCATCCTCAACCGCACGTACTCCGGGCGCGCGATGTACGCCATCGGCGGCAACGAGGAGGCCGCCCGGCTCTCCGGCATCAACGTCCGGCACCAGCAGCTCGTCATCTACTCGCTCTCCGGCGCCTTCGCGGCGGTCGCCGGCCTGGTGCTGGCCGGCCGGCTCGCCTCGGGCCAGCCCCAGGCGGCCGCGGGCTACGAGCTCGACGCCATCGCCGCCGTCGTCATCGGCGGCGCGAGCCTCGCCGGCGGGTCGGGCCGGGCCTTCGGCACGTTCGTCGGCGCCCTCGTGCTGGCCGTCATCCGCAACGGCCTGAACCTGCTCAACGTCTCCTCGTTCTGGCAGCAGGTCGTCATCGGCGCCGTCATCGCCCTCGCCGTGCTCAGCGACACCCTGCGCCGCCGGCGCGCCTGACACGCACCGCACCACCCCCAACCGCACCACCCCCAACCGCACCACGCCCAACCGCACCACCCCGCCGGGAACCGTTCCCGGTCGACGCAAGAGAAAGGAAGGGGTTCCGATGAAGAAGCCCGCCCTCAGCATCGCCGCCCTGCTCGCCTCCTCCGCCCTGCTGCTCTCCGCGTGCGGCAGCGCCGACGAGGGAGGCGGCGGGACCGACGCCGGAACGGCCGGCGGGGACGGCGGGGGCGACTACACCCTCGGCCTCGCCGTCTCCACGCTCAACAACCCGTTCTTCGTCTCCCTCCGCGACGGCGCCCAGGCGGCGGCCGACGAAGCCGGCGCAGAGCTGACCGTCACGGACGCCCGCGACGACGCCACGCAGCAGGCCGACCAGGTGGCGAACTTCCAGACCCAGCAGCTCGACGCCGTCCTCATCAACCCGGTCGACTCCGACGCCGCCGGGCCGATCGTCTCCCCGCTGGTCGCCGCCGACGTCCCGGTGATCGCCGTCGACCGGGCGGTCAACGGCGCCGAGGTGAGCACCTTGGTCGCCTCCGACAACGTCGAGGGCGGGCGCCTCGCCGCCCAGGCCCTCGCCGAGGCCATCGGCGAGCAGGGCCAGGTCATCGTGCTGCAGGGCGTCGCCGGCACCTCGGCCTCCCGCGAGCGCGGGCAGGGCTTCACCGAGGGCATCGCCGAGTTCCCGGACATCGAGGTCGTCGCCACCCAGCCGGCCGACTTCGACCGCGCCCAGGGCCTCGACGTCGCGACCAACCTGCTCCAGGCCAACCCGGACGTCGTCGGCATCTTCGCCGAGAACGACGAGATGGCCCTCGGGGCGGTCCAGGCGCTCGGTGCCCGCGCGGGCCAGGACGTCTTCGTCGTCGGATTCGACGCCACCGAGGACGCCCAGGCGGCGATCGAGGCCGGCACCATGTACGCCTCGATCGCCCAGCAGCCCGAGGAGCTCGGCCGCGCCGCCGTCGAGGCCGCGCTGTCCATCCTGAACGGCGAGGAGGTCGAGGCCACGGTGTCCGTGCCGGTGGTCGCGATGACCAAGGAAGACCTGTAACCGATCCTCCGGCCCGCCGCGACCTCCCGCGGCGGGCCGCACGACCTCACGGAGCACCCCACATGCAGACACCACAGGTGGTCGTCGTCGGCTCGGCCAACGCCGACCTCGTCCTGGACATCGACCACCGCCCGGCCCCGGGCGAGACGGTGATCGGCTCCGACGTCGTCACCACGCCCGGCGGCAAGGGCGCGAACCAGGCGGTCGCGGCGGGCAAGATCGGCGGGGCGGTCGCCTTCGTCGGCTGCGTCGGCGACGACGACCACGGCGCCCTGCTGCGTGAGTCGCTGTCCTCCGCGGGGGTGGACCTGACGGACCTGCGCACGGTCGACGCCCCGACCGGCACGGCCACCATCATGGTGACGCCGGACGGGGAGAACTCGATCATTGTCGCGCCCGGCGCGAACCGGCACGTCACCCCCGCGATGCTCGAGGAGACCCGGGCCTCGTGGGGTGCGGCGCCCGTGGTCGTCCTGCAGCTCGAGATCCCCCTGGAGTCGGTCGCCCTGGTCGCGGCCGGGGCGCGGGGGCGCGTGGTGGTCAACGCCGCACCGGCCGCGCGGCTCGCCCCCGAGGTGCTCGCTGCCGCGGACCCCCTGGTGGTCAACGAGAGCGAGGCCGCGTTCCTCCTCGAGGACGCCAGGGCCGCCGCCGACCTGACGGACGACGGCGGGGCCGCCGCCGAGCTGGCCGACGACGCCGGAGCCACGGCCCGGGCGCTGCTGCGCCTGGGCCCGCGGTCCGTCGTCCTCACTCTCGGGGCGGCGGGCGCCGTGGTCGCCGAGACTCGCGACGGCGGGGCCGAGGTGGTCCGTGTGCCCGCCGTCCGCGTGGAGGCCGTCGACACCACCGGGGCCGGCGACTCCTTCGTCGGGGCGCTGGCCGTCGAGCTCGCCGCCGGCACCACGCTGGAGCGGGCGGTCCGGCTCGCGACCCGGGTGGCCGCCGTCGCGGTCACCCGCCGGGGGGCCCAGACCTCCTTCCCGACCCTCGAGGAGCTCGAGCGCGGGGGGACCCTGCTGGAGGGCCGGGAGGTCGGGCGGTGAAGCGCGGCGGCATCCTGAACCAGCCGCTGTCCGCGGCGCTCGCCGGGCTCGGCCACACCGACCGGGTGGTGGTGGGCGACTGCGGTCTCCCCCGCCCTCGGGGAGTGCCGGTCGTCGACCTCGCCGTGACCTTCGGCGTGCCGCGCTTCGCCGACGTCCTCCGGGCTCTGGACGCTGACATCGTCGTCGAGTCCGCGCTGCTGGCGAGCGAGACCCGTCACCGCAACGCCGACGTCCTGGCCCTCGTGCGCGCGCTCTTCGGCGAGCCCGCGTGGTGCAGCCACGAGGAGCTCAAGACGGCGAGCGCCTCGGCCAGCCTGTTCGTGCGCACGGGCGAGGCGACGCCGTACGCCAACGTCATCCTGACCTGCGGCGTGCCGTTCTGACCGGTCACCGCCGGTGAGCCGCCGAAGCACCTGACTCCCGCCCGGACCAGGTCTACCCCTCGTCGTCCAGCCGCGCCCGGAGCCGAGCGTTCTCCTCCTCGAGCTCGAGCACGGCGGCCACGCCGGCGAGGTTGAGGCCGTCGGCCAGGAGCTGGCCGATGCGGGTGAGCCGGTCGAGGTCGTCCTCGCTGTAGCGCCTGGTGCCGCCGGAGGTTCGGGCCGGCTCGAGCAGCCCGCGCCGCTCGTACAGCCGCAGGCGCTGGGCCTCCGAGCCCACCATCTCGGCGGCCACCGAGATGCCGTAGACCCCACGGCTGCGGTCGTTGCGACGCGCCCTCTCCACGTTCTCTCTCCGGTCCGGCGGGAATCTCTTGCCCCGACCATCTGTCCGTGCTATAAGAAACCTGTACCGGTCACTACAGATCGGCACCACGATAGCAGTGACGATGTCGAGTGTCAGTTGGAGGTGGACCTGATGTTGATGCGCACCGACCCGTTCCGTGAGCTCGACCGGCTCACCCAGCAGGTGTTCGGCACGATGGGAACGGCCACGAGGTCGTCGGCGATGCCGATGGACGCCTGGCGCGAGCAGGACGAGTTCGTCGTCGAGTTCGACCTGCCGGGCATCGACCCGGAGACGATCGACGTCGGCGTCGAGAGCAACGTCCTGACCGTCAGGGCCGAGCGGCCGAGCATGGGCGACGTCACGGAGCTCATCGCGGCGGAACGCCCGCGCGGCACGTTCACCCGGCAGCTGTTCCTCGGTGACAACCTCGACACCGAGAACGTGTCGGCGAACTACCACGCCGGCGTGCTCGGCCTCCGCATCCCGATCGCCGAGCAGGCCAAGCCGCGGAAGGTCTCCATCAGCACGGAGGAGCGCAGGGCGATCAACGCCTGAGCACGACGCACGACGGTGCGGTAACAGGAGGGGCAGGTGGTGCAGGACCAGGATGACCGACCGACGCGCCGACTGACCCCGCCGCCCGGCGGAGCCACGAGCTGACCTGAGCCGTCGAAGCCGCCGGGGCCACAGGCCCCGGACGCGCTCCGGCCCGACCGCACGGTCATGGAGGCAGGGCCGGCCGAGCGGGACAGCCGGCGGGCGCGGCACGGCACGCCCGTGCCGCGCACACCCGTGTCCGGAGGGCCCACGGGCCCGGAGAGTGCCGCTCGAGGAGTCATGGAACGGCAGCCCGACTACTACCTGATCCTGGGGGTCGCGCCGGACGCGAGCCCGCAGGAGATCGCGCGCGCCTACCGGTCCCTCGTGCGTCGGCGCCATCCCGACAGCCGGCCGGAGGGCGACCAGCAGGCGGGCCTCGCCGACATCTACGACGCCTGGGCCGTGCTCCGCGACCCGGCCCGCCGGGCCGAATACGACGGCGCCACCCGGGCGCAGGAGCGCTCCGCCCGCGCCGGGGCGCAGCCGGCCGCGGCCCGGCCGGTGCCCGTGCGGGTGCGGCGGGACGGCCCGGTCCGGCCGTCTCGGGACCCTCTTCGGGCGCGGGCGAACGACCGGGTGCCGCAGGACGCCCCGGCCTCCCGGGACGACGACGAACCTGCAGCACGCCCTGCTGCGCGCGGGCCCGCGCAACGCCCCGGGCAGCCGACCATCTGGGTCGGCCCGACGATCGTGCTCGGACCACGTCCGGGACGGCAGGCCCGTCGCGACGGCGCGCCGAACCTGGTCGAGCTGCTCCGCGAGCTCCGGCACCGCCTGCTCTGACCGGTCTGCGGCACTGTCCCGACTGGTCCGTGACACTGCTGCACGGTTCGTACGGTGCAGAGGTGGCACACACCGGTCCAGGGTGAGCGGCCTGGCCTGCGGTGAGCTGCCGACCTGGCATGCGGTGAGCTGCCGAACTGCGGGCTGGCCTGCGCCGGGCGAGGGGGCGGCCGGCGCCGAGGTCAGATGCTGGGCTGCGGCGGCGTGGGGTCGAGCGGCCCGTCGGTGCCGCGGCCGGTGTTGCCGACCGGGAAGTCGGGCCCCGACGAGGAGTGGGTGCCGTTGCCCGAGCGGTGGAGCTTGTCCTTGACGGTCGAGGCCACCTTGTCGGTCACCGCGGAGCCGCGCTCCTTGGCGATGTCGGTCACCTTGGTCTCGACCTTCTGGACGTTCTCCTGCACGCGCGGGTTCTCCCACACCTTGGAGCTCGCCTTCTTGATCTTCTCGTACTGGCCGCGACCGGCACGGGTCCCGAAGACGTAGCCGAGACCGGCGCCGACGAAGAACGAGAGCTTGCCCATGTGATTGAACCTCCGTGCGGTGATGTGGACTGGTGCTGATGCACGAGCCTAGGGCCGTCGGCCCACCCCCGCCCGCGGGCGGCGTCCGCGGTCTAGCCTTTCTTTCATGGCGAACGCGAAGAAGCGGGCCGACGGCGGGACGCGTGCCGCCGTCGTCACGGGTGCCAAGGCCCAGGCGGAGGCGGACGGCGCGAGCGAGGTCGCGCCGTCGGAGGCGGTCGGCTTCCGCACCACGAAGATCCCCAACAAGATCTACAACGCCGAGCTCTACCGGCTCCAGGGCGAGCTGGGGAAGCTGCAGACCTGGGTGAAGTCGACGGGGGCCCGCGTCGTCGTCGTCTTCGAGGGGCGCGACGCGGCCGGCAAGGGCGGCACCATCAAGCGGATCACCGAGTACCTCTCCCCCCGCGTGGCGAGGATCGCCGCCCTGCCGGCGCCCACCGAGCGCGAGAAGGGGCAGTGGTACTTCCAGCGCTACGTCGAGCACCTGCCCGCGGCCGGGGAGATGGTGCTGTTCGACCGGTCCTGGTACAACCGCGCCGGCGTCGAGAAGGTCATGGGGTACTGCACGCCCGAGGAGCACAAGCGGTTCCTGCGCCAGTGCCCGATCTTCGAGCAGATGCTCGTCGAGGACGGCATTCACCTGCGCAAGTACTGGTTCTCCGTCTCCGACGACGTCCAGCTCGAGCGGTTCCGCAAGCGCCTGACCGACCCGCTGCGGCAGTGGAAGCTCTCCCCCACCGACCTGGAGTCGATCACCCGCTGGGAGGACTTCTCGCGGGCGAAGGACGAGATGATGGTCCACACGGACACGCAGGTGGCGCCGTGGCACCACGTGGCGAGCGACTCCAAGAAGCAGGCGCGGCTGAACATGATCCACCACCTGCTCGACTCGCTCCCGTACCGGGACATCCACCAGGAGAAGGTCGCGCTGCCCAAGCGCCCGCCGGGGACCGGCTACCAGCGCCCACCGATCGAGGTCTCCAAGTACGTTCCGGACTGGGCGTCGACCCTGGTGGAGGATCCCTCGCGACGTTGAGCGGGCCCCGGCGACGGCGAGCGGGTCCGGCCGGCCCCGCTTGGCGCGCGCCCGGGCGGCGGCGTAGAACGAGACGGTGAGCTTCTCCAGGATCCCCAGGTGAGCGCGGCGAGCCTGTACGACCGGCTCGTCCGCGCACCCGAGGGCGCCACCGACGCGATGGCGCCGGGGACCGCGAGGGACGTGCCGCGCAACGGGCTGCGGCAGATCGTCGCCCAGGCGCTGCAGAGCACCGGCGACCAGGTGGTCAACGCCAAGACCGTGCTGCCGTGGCTGTTCGCCGCGCTCGGCGTCCCGGGCGCCCTGGTCGGCCTGCTCGTGCCGATCCGCGAGTCGGGGTCGATGCTCCCGCAGGCCGCGATGGTGCCGTGGGTGCGGCGCCACCGCGTCCGCAAGTGGCTGTGGGTCGCCGGCTCGGCCGGGCAGGCGCTCGCCACGGCCGCCATGGCGGTGACCGCGGCGACGGCGACCGGCACGGCGGCCGGCGTCGCGATCCTTCTCGCCCTCGCCGTCTTCGCCCTCTCGCGCGCCCTCAACTCCCTCGCCAGCAAGGACGTCCTCGGCCGCACGATCCCCAAGGGGCAGCGCGGCCAGATCAACGGGCTGGCCACCGTGCTCTCCGGGGTCGTCGCGATCACCGTCGGGGTGGGCATCCGCCTCCTCGGCGGCGACGACGCCGGACCCCTCGTGGTGCTCCTCGCCGCCGCCGCCCTGACCTGGGTGGCGGGGCTCGTGGTCTACGCCGGCATCCGGGAGCCCGCGGAGGAGCCCGCCCCCGCCCCGGTCGACGGCGGTGGCTGGGCGCGCCGGTCCGTCGCCCTGCTCCGCGACGACGCGACCTTCCGCCGCTTCGTCCTCGTGCGGACGCTGCTGCTCGTCTCGGCGCTCAGCCCGCCCTTCGTCGTCGCCCTCGCCGCGGAGCACGGCGGCGGGCTGGGCGGGCTCGGCGCGTTCGTCGTCGCCTCCGGGGTGGCGAGCCTGCTCGGCGGACGGCTCTTCGGGCGGTGGGCCGACCGGTCGAGCCGGCAGCTGATGATCTGGGGCGCCGGCGCCGCGTCCACCGCGATCCTGCTCTTCCTCGCGCTGCTGCTGGTGCCCGGGGTGCGCGGCTGGACGCTGCTGTACCCGGCGGTCCACCTGCTGCTGGCGCTGACCCACACCGGCGTCCGGGTGGCGCGCAAGACCTACGTGGTGGACATGGCGCAGGGCGACCGCCGCACCGAGTACGTGGCCGTGGCCAACACCGCGATGGGGGTGCTGCTGCTGGTGGCGGGGGCGGTGTCCAGCGCGCTCGCGCTGCTCGGCCCCGAGGTCGCGCTGGTGTTCCTCGCGCTGCTCGGCGTCGCGGGGGTGTTCACCGCCCGCACGCTGCCGGAGGTCAGCGCGCGCTGACGGTCGGTGCGCGACGGGCGTGGCCCACACCGCTATCATCGCCGCGTGACGATGCTACCGACCGCACCCGATCGGACCGCCGCGGAACCCACCGCCGGCCCGGACTCCCTCGAGCCCGCCGCCGCGCTGTTCCACAGCCTCTCGGACCCGACCCGGCTGACGATCCTGCAGCATCTCACCGCCGGCGAGCACCGCGTGCGCGACCTCACGGAGCACCTCGGGCTGGCGCAGTCGACCGTCAGCGCCCACCTCGCCTGCCTCAAGGACTGCGGCCTCGTGGACTCGCGCCCGCAGGGCCGCGCCTCGCTGTACTCGCTCACCACCGAGCACGAGCTGCTCGCCCTGCTCGCCGCCGCGGAGGGCCTGCTCTCGGCCACCGGGTCCGCCGTGACGCTCTGCCCGACCTACGGAATCGGGGCCGGGAAGTGACGGCGACCCTGACATCGGCCGAGACGGAGCGGCTCACGCGCCGCGGGCTGCACCTCGCGCGGTTCACCGTCGCGTACAACCTCGTCGAGGGGGCCGTCGCGATCACGGCGGGCCTGCTCGCGGGACTGGTCTCCGTCGTCGGCTTCGGCGTCGACTCCGCGATCGAGTCGATCTCCGCGGTGCTCGTCGCCATGCGCCTGTCGGCCCGGCTGCGCCACGGGGAGGCGGACGAGCGCCGGGAGCGCCGGGCGCTACGGCTCGTCGCGGCGACCTTCTTCCTCCTCGCCGCGTACGTGACGTTCGAGGGCGTCCGGAGCCTGGTCGCGCGCGAGACGCCGGACCGCTCCCCCGTGGCGATCGGCCTGCTCGTCGCGTCGGTCGTGGTCATGCCGCTCCTCGCCGCGGCGAAGCGGCGGGTGGGCCTGCGGCTGCGGGACAACCTCATCCTCGCCGACGCCGCGGAGACGAAGATCTGCGTGCTCCTCAGCGTCTCCACCCTCCTGGGCCTCGTCCTGTTCCAGCTCACCGGTGCCGCCTGGATCGACCCGGTGGCGGGCTTCGTCATCGCCGCCTTCGCCGTCCACGAGGGCCGCGAGGCGTGGGAGGGCGAGCTCGTGGAGGACGACGACGCGGACGACGTGGACGACGTGGACGACGACGAGAGCCCCCGATGAGCCACGACCACGGGCGTTCCACCGGCCGGCGGCGGCTGGCGATCGCCCTCGCCATCACCGCGGTGATCCTGGTGGCCGAGGTCGTGGGCGCCTGGTGGACCGGCTCCCTCGCGCTGCTCGTGGACGCCGGGCACATGCTCGTCGACGCCGGCGGCCTCACCATGGCGCTGGTCGCCGCCACCCTCGCGGCACGCCCGGCCACGGCGCAGCGCACCTGGGGCTACCGGCGCGCCGAGGTCCTCGCCGCCGCGGCCCAGGCGCTCGTCCTCTTCGCCGTCGCGGTCTACGCCTTCATCGAGGGCGTCCGGCGGCTCTCGGCGCCGCCCGAGATCCCCGGCGCGGAGCTGCTCGCCTTCGGGGTGCTCGGCCTGCTCGGCAACGTCGTCGCCATCGTGGTGCTGGCCGGCGGGCGCTCGATCAGCATCAACATGCGTGCGGCCTTCCTCGAGGTCCTCAACGACGCGCTCGGCTCGATCGCGGTGATCGTCAGCGCCGTCGTCATCGCGACCACGTCGTTCGTCCGCGCCGACGCCCTCGCCGGCATGTTCATCAGCCTGCTCATCGTGCCCCGCACGGTGGCGCTGCTGCGCGAGTCCACCCACGTGCTCCTCGAGGCCACGCCCCGGGGCCTGGACCTGCACGCCGTGCGGGAGCACATCCTCGAGCTCGAGCACGTGCTGGACGTCCACGACCTGCACGCCTCCCAGATCACCACCGGGCTGCCCGTCCTCTCGGCCCACGTGGTGCTGGACGACTCCTGCTTCCGGGACGGGCACGCCCCGCAGGTGCTGGACCTGCTGCAGGCGTGCGTCGCCCGGCACTTCCCGGTCAGCGTCGAGCACTCCACGTTCCAGCTGGAGCCGGCCACGCACGCGACCCACGAGCTGCATCGCCACCGCTGAGCTGCACCGGCACCGCCGAGCCGCACCGGCACCCCTGAGCCGCACCGGCACCGCTGAGTCGCACGATTGCGACGCGCCGCGCGAGGACTTCCCCGGCGAAACCGCCGCTGCCCGACCGGCCACGGGGTGACGATGGCGGCGTGAGCCGTGCTCGCTGGGGCGCTGTCGCCCCCCTGATCCTGGGCACGACGGCGTCGCAGGCCCTCCTGGTGGTGCTGGCCCCGACCGTCGTCGCGATCGGGGAGGACCTCGGCGCGTCGGTCGCCACGGTGGGGCAGGCGCGGTCGGTCACCGCCGCGGTCGCCATCACCGTCTCCGTCGCCCTCAGCGCCCGGCCCGGCGGGTGGCCGGTGCCCCGCCTCCTGCGCGTCGGCGGGCTGCTGGCCGTGCTGGCGTGCGCCGGGGTCGCCGCCGCCGGGTCGCTGGGCACGTTCCTCGCCGCCCACGCCCTCGTCGGGGTCGCGTTCGCGCTCCTGCTCTCCGGCGGCTTCGCCGGGCTGGGCGCCTTCGAGGGGCCGGAGCGGGCCTGGGCCGCCGGGCAGGTCGCGGCCGCCAACGCGCTGGCCTGGGTGGTCGTCAACCCGGTCGCCGCATGGCTCACCGCGGCGTGGTCCTGGCGGGCGGCGCAGGCGGTCCCGGCGACGATCGCCGTCGTGGCGCTGGCCGCGGCACGACGGGCGGTGCCGGTGGCGGCGACGACGGCGGAGCCGCAGCCGCGTGGGACGCTGACGACGGCGGGGCGGCGGCCGGCGACGACGCCGCCGCGTCCCACGGGGGCCGCGGGTGCCGCGGGGCGGTGGGCCCCGCTCACCGAGCGCTCGGCGCGCCGCTGGCTGGTGGCGGAGACCGCGGCGTTCACGGCCTGGACCGCCCTCCTGACCTTCGCGGGCGCCTACTTCATCCAGCGGACAGGCGCGGACCAGGCGACGGTGGGCTGGCTCCTCGCCGCCGGCGCAGGGGCGTACCTGCTGTCCTCGACGCGCTCAGCGGGCCTCGCGCGGCTGCTGGCCGACCGGACGCTGGTGGCCGCCGCGGCGGCAGCCATGGGCCTGCTGATGCCGCTCATGTTCACGGTCGCCTCCACGCGCGCCGGCGCCGTCGCCGCCTTCTGCCTGCTCGGGCTGCTCGCCGGGATCCGCACGCCGGCCTCCGCGCGGCTGGGTCTGGAGCAGTTGCCCGGACAGGCCGCCGCCATGATGGCGACGCGGACCGCCGCGACGCAGCTGGGCTACCTGCTCGGCGCCGTCGCGGGTGGGGCGCTGATCGCCGCGTCGGGCTACCGGGCGCTGGGGCTCGCGCTCGGGGTCGTCATGCTGGTCTCCGCGGCGCTCGCGCTGCGCGTGACGGCCCGGCCGGGCGCCGCGGGGGCGCCCGGTGGACCGCGGTGAGCGGGGTCAGTTCATCGCGGCGAGCAGATCGGTGCAGACCTGCTCACACGCGCCGCACGCCTCGGCGCACACGCGGCAGTGCTCGTGCATGTCCGCGTGCGTCTCGCATTCCTCGCCGCAGGTGCGGCACGCGACGACGCACGCCTGGAGCTGGGCGCGCACGACGGTCAGGTCGGTGTCCGTGCGGCGGGACAGCAGGCGCAGCGTCGTGGCGCACACGTCCGCGCAGTCCAGATCGGTGCGGATGCAGCGGCGGAGCTCGGCGACCATGTCCTCGGCGAGGCAGGCGTCGGCGCAGGTGGTACAGGCCTGGGTGCAGGCGGCGAGCGCGTCGATCGCGCGCGCGAGCAGATCTGCGTCGACGGTGGCCTGCTCGGGGTGCGAGCCCAGCATCTCGGCGGTCCTCATGACGATCCTTCCGGTCGCGGGGCGGGTGCGGCGCGGGGTTCGTCCACCCGGGCGGCCCGGGGTGCGCCCACCCGGTCGGTCCCTCCGACCGTAAGGACCGCGGCGGCCACCCGCACGCGGGGACCGTCCGCCGGGGCCCGCCCGGGCGTGCTGCGCGCGCGGACGCCCGTCGGTGCCCGGCCGGGGTGCTGGGCGCGGGTCAGCCTCCGACGGCGGCACGCTCCCGGCCCCGGTGCCCCGGACCGAGGCGACGAGCGAGGGCAGCCGCGAGCCGCGACGTCGCCATCGCCTGGGCGACGATCACCACGGGGAACGCCGCGAGCACGACGACCGTCACGCCCTGGAGCAGACCTCCGGCGTCCGCGAGAGCCGTGCGGTCCTCCTGCAGGGGTATCACCACGCTCTGCAGGAGCAGCACCGCGGCCCCGAGCGCGAGCAGCACCCAGCTCGTCCGCCGCGCGCCGAGGGCGGCTGCCACCGCGCCGGGCGTCATCGTCGCGGCGAAGACGGCCAGGATCCCCAGCGTCCCCGCGACGGAGAAACGGCCCTCCTCGCCGGACAGCACCACGAGCAGGCGCATGAGAACCCGGGCCAGGCCACCCGCGAGGAGCGCGAGCACGAGGGCCGCGAGGAGGCCGGCGCCGAGCCGGGACGCGAGCTGTCGAGTCATGACCGTTCCGATCGGGAGTCAGCGTGAACGGGCGGTCGCCGTCGACCGCGCCGTCCGGGACGTTAGCGACGCCCCGCGCCCGCCCGACAGCCACCACAACGAGGGATGACGACACGCCCGGTCTCACCGACGCGGACGAGATCGTCATCGAGCGCTTCCGCGTCGTGGGCCGCGGGAGCTGGCCGACTGACCCGTCAGATGCCGGCGCCACCGGGAAGGGTCGCCCGCACGGCCCTCGCCGCCTCGACGAGGTTCGCCAGGGCCGCCGTCGTCTCCTCGAAGCCGCGCGTCTTGAGCCCGCAGTCCGGGTTCACCCACAGCCGGCCGGCGGGCACCGCGGCCAGCGCGGCGGTGAGCAGCCCGGTGACCTCTTCGGTGCTCGGTACCCGCGGGGAGTGGATGTCGTACACGCCGGGCCCGACGCCGCGGCAGAACCCGGCGGCGCGGAGCTCCGGCAGGATCTCCATCCGCGAGCGCGCCGCCTCGATGCTGGTCACGTCGGCGTCCATGGCGTCGATCGCGTCGAGGATGTCGCCGAACTCGGAGTAGCACAAATGGGTGTGCACCTGGGTGTCGGGCCCCGCCACGGAGGTGGCGACCCGGAACGCGCGCACGGCCCACGCGAGGTAGTCCTCCCGCTCCGCCCGCCGCAGCGGCAGCAGCTCGCGCAGCGCCGGCTCGTCGACCTGGACGATCCGGATGCCGGCGTCCTGCAGGTCCGCGATCTCGTCCCGCAGCGCGAGGGCGACCTGCTGGGCTGTCTCGGCGAGCGGCTGGTCGTCGCGCACGAACGACCAGGCCAGCATCGTCACCGGCCCGGTGACCATGGCCTTGACCGGCCGGTCGGTGAGGGACGCCGCGTACGTCGTCCACGGCACCGTCATCGGCGCCGGGCGCGCGACGCCGCCGAACAGGATCGGGGGCCGCGTGCACCGCGAGCCGTAGGACTGCACCCAGCCGTGGTCGGTGACCGCGAACCCGTCGAGCTGCTCGGCGAAGTACTGCACCATGTCGTTGCGCTCGGGCTCGCCGTGCACGAGCACGTCAAGACCGAGCTCCTCCTGCAGCCGCACCACCCGGGCGATCTCCTCGCGCACCACGCGCTCGTACCCCTCGCGGTCGAGGTCACGCTTCTTCAGCGCCACCCGGGCGCGGCGCAGCTCGACGGTCTGCGGGAACGACCCGATCGTCGTCGTCGGCAGAGCCGGCAGGCCCAGGATCTCGGCCTGCGCGGCGCTCCGCTCCTCGTACGGCGCGCGCGTGAGGTCCGCCTCCGTCAGCCCGGCGACGCGCGCGGCGACGTCGTCGCGCCGCACCCCCGGGTGCCTCGTCCGGGCGGCGCGCGCCTCCCCCGCGGCGGCCAGCTCAGCCCGGACCGAGTCGGCGCCGAGCGCGAGCCCGCGGGCGAGCACCTGGACCTCCTCGACCTTCTGGTCCGCGAACGCCAGCGCCGGGCGCAGGGCCTGCCCCAGGCGTCGCTCGCGGGAGGCGTCGTGCGGGACGTGCAGGAGCGAGCACGACGTCGAGACCGCTACCCGCGCGCCCTCGCCGATGCCGTCGCTGAGTCGAAGCAGCAGCTCGAGCGCCCGCTCGAGGTCGGTGCGCCAGACGTTGCGGCCGTCGACGACGCCGCCCACCACGACCTTGCCGGCGAGGCGGCGCAGCACGTCGGGGCGGGGCAGCGGCCCGCGGACGAGGTCCAGCCCGACCGCCTCGACGTGGCTGTCGGCGACCGGGGGCAGCGCGTCGCCGAGGTCGCCGTACGGCGCCGCGAGGAACAGGGCCGGCCGGGCCGGCCGGGCGAGCTCGCCGGCCAGCACCTCGAGCCCGCGGGTCAGCGCCGCGAGCACCCGTTCGCGCGGGACCTCCCAGGTGTCCGCCACGAGGGCCGGCTCGTCGAGCTGGACCCACGGCGCCCCGGCGTCCCCGAACGCGCGCAGCAGGTCCGTGTACGCGGCCAGCACGTCGTCGAGCCGGTCGAGCGGGTGGAACCCGTCGGGCGAGCCGTCGGCGGGCTTGCTCAGCAGCAGGAAGGTCAGCGGGCCCACCACCACCGGCCGCACCGTGTCGCCGTCGGCGGCGGCCTGCAGGAAGTCGCGCACCAGCCGGTCGTCGGCGAAGCGGATCGGGGTCTCGGGCCCGATCTCGGGGACGAGGTAGTGGTAGTTGGAGTCGAACCACTTGGTCATCTCGAGCGGCGCGCGGTCGCCGTCGCCGCGCGCGAGGGCGAAGTAGCCGACGGGGCCGACCCGGCCCGCGGCGTCGACCACGCCCGCGAAACGCTCGGGCACGGCGCCGAGCATGACGGCGGCGTCCAGCACGTGGTCGTACGGGGAGAAGTCCAGCGGGATGGCGCCGTCGTCGAAGGTGAGACCGAGGTCGGCCAGGTGGCGCCGGGTCTCCATGCGCAGCTTCTCGAGGCTCACCTGCAGGTCGTCGAGCTCGCTGCGGCCGGACCAGAACGCCTCGAGCGCCTTCTTCAGCTGCCGCCCGGGGCCGATCCGCGGGTACCCCAGGACGGTAGCTCCCGGGAAGTACGGCACGGTGCGGTCCACGGTGACCGGGCTGGGCATGGCGGCTCCTCAGTTCGGCGCGACGTCCCCATTGTGCTGGGCGGCGCCGTGGGACGCGCCGGCGGCCGCGGTCGGCCGTGCGACGGCCTCCGGCCCGGCGATCGCGGGGTTGCGCAGCCCCCGGGCGCGCAGGTGCTCCAGGACGTCGAGGGCCGGGCGGTCCTGGTTGAAGGTGTACAGGTGCAGCCCGGGCGCCCCTGCCGCGAGCACGCCGTCGATGAGGGCCAGCGTCGCGTCGATGCCGCGGCGGACGCGCTCCGCGTCGTCCTCGACCGCGAGCAGGGCGTCGAGCGACGGCGGCACCGGCACCCCGGTGAGCTGGGCGAGGCGGTGCAGCCGCCCCGGGTCGGTCATCGGGATGACCCCGGGCAGGATCGGGATGTGGATCCCGGCCTCGCGGGCGTCCACCACGAGGGACGCGTAGGCGCCGGCGTCGAAGAACACCTGCGTGATCGCGAAGTCGGCGCCCGCGTCCTGCTTCTCGTGCAGCGCCGCGAGCTCCGCCTCGCGGGTGTGGCTCGCGCCGGAGGGGTAGGCGGCGACGGCGACCGAGACGACGTCGGCGGGGGTGATCCCGAGGTCCTGGGCGACGACGGAGGGCGGCTCCGCCGTCGTCTCGCGTCCGCCGTCGGGCCGGGGGGCGCCCAGCCGCTCGTACTCGACCTCGCGGATCAGGCGGACGAGGTCGCTGGCCCGGCTCAGGCCGCCCGCGCACGGCACCCACTCGGTCTCGCCCGCCGGCGGGTCGCCGCGCAGCGCGAGGAAGTCGCGCACGCCGGCGTCGAGCAGGTTGCGCACGCGGTCCGCGAGCTCCTCGCGGGTGGCGCCCACGCAGGTCAGGTGCGCGATCGGCGGCACGGCGGTCTCCGCGAGCAGGCGGTGCACGAGCTCGGCGGAGGCGGTGCGGGAGGAGCCGGAGGCGCCGTAGGTCACCGAGAAGAAGTCGGGCCCGGCGTCGGCCATGCGGAGCACCCGCTGCCACACCGTCTCGACCAGCTCCGCCCGCCGGGGCGGGTAGAGCTCGAAGGAGACCGTCGGGTGGTCGGTGGGCACGGTCACGAGGCTAGACGTCGACACCGCTGATCACACTCCATCGCACCTGGCGTGAGCACCTTCCTGCGGCGACGGCGGGCGTCCCCGAGGGGGTTGCTGCGGCGTCACGGAGCCAGGACTCTCGGCCGCTCTGGATGGTCAGCGTCGATCATGGCGGATCGGGCGGGGCGGGCGGGCACCGCGCCGCGGAGGTCCCACGGGCTGAGACCGGCGCCGGCCCGGGAGCGGCTGTCTGGACGCGGTGGTCGGTCGCCCGGGCGATCAGCCGGACGCGGACGGTGGAGAGAGCCGGTCGAGAAAGCGGCCGGTCAAGAGCACGGCCGGTCAAGAGCACGGCCGGTCAAGAGCACGGCCGGTCAAGAGCACGGCCGGTCGAGAAAGAGGTCTCGTGCCGAACAAGAAGGTCCAAACCGGCTTGTTCGACACCAGACCTCTTGCTCGCACGCCGAGGCTCACGTTCGTGTCGGGGCGAGGCGGCGGCGAGATGTGCGGCGTTCTCCGGTCCGCGGGCGGCTCACCCGTTGCGGGCGGTGAGCACCACGGGACCGTCCTCCGTCACGGCGACCGTGTGCTCGGAGTGTGCGCCGCGCGAGCCGTCCTTGCTACGAAGCGTCCAGCCGTCGTCGTCGGTGTAGAGCTCGTCCGTGCCGGACATGAACCACGGCTCGATCGCGATGACCAGTCCCGGACGCAGCGGCAGCCCCCGGTGCGGACGGCCGTCGTTGGGCACGTGCGGGTCGCCGTGCATCGTGCGGCCGACGCCGTGCCCGCCGAACTGGGTGTTGACCCGGTAGCCGTAGGAGGCGGCCACCCCGCCGATGCGGGCGGAGATGTCGCCGATCCTGTTGCCCACGACGGCGGTCTCGATCGCCGCGTCGAGGGCGGCCTCCGTGGCCTCGATGACCTTCAGGTCCTCCGGCCGCGGGCGGCCGACCACCACGCTGAGCGCGGAGTCCGCGACCCAGCCGTCGATGCTGGCCGCGAAGTCGACCGAGAGGAGGTCACCGTCCCGCAGCGCGTAGTCGTGGGGCAGCCCGTGGAGCACCGCGTCGTTGACCGAGGTGCACAGCACGTGGCCGAACGGGGAGGCGCCGAAGGAGGGGTGGTAGTCGATGTAGCAGGACTCGGCGCCACGCTCGCGGATCATGTCGTGAGCCAGGGCGTCGAGCTCGAGGAGGTTGACGCCGACGGTGGCCTTCTCCTTCAGGGCGGTCAGCACGTCGGCGACGAAGGAGCCGGCCGGGCGCATGGCCTCGATCTCGGCGGGGGTCTTGAGGTCGATCACGGCCCCAAGGCTAGGCCAGCGTCGCCCGTCCGAACTTGTGGGTCCGCGGCACACAGGAGCGCAGGGAGAATGTGGAGCGCGTGACGTGGCCCTGCGGGGAATGTCTTTCTAGCGTGTTTACATGGTTGAGCAGAAATGCGGCGGCGGACGGACGCACCGGCGAGCGCTCTCACGTCGGGCCTGACCGTGTCGATGCTGTCGGGCGTGCGGGTCCTGGAATTCACTCACTACATCGCCGGACCCTACTGCGGGCAGACACTGGCCGATCTCGGTGCGGAGGTCATCAAGGTCGAACCGCCTGCGGGCGAGGCGTCACGCTCGGCCGAACCGATGCATCGGGGCCGCAGCCTCTACTACGCCGCGATGAACCGCAACAAGCAGGCGGTGACCCTGAACCTCAAGCACGACGACTCCCGTGCCGTCGTGCGGGATCTCGTGGAGCGCTCCGACGTGGTGCTCACCAACTACGCGTACGGGGTCCCGGAGCGTCTCGGCCTGGACTACGAGACGCTGCGGGGCTACCGGGAGGACATCGTCGTCGCGCACATCACGGGGTTCGGGAGCACCGGCCCGCTGCGGGAGAAGGTCTCCTTCGACGGAATCGTGCAGTCCATGTCCGGCCTGGTGGACCTCACCGGATTTCCCGACGGCCCGCCGGTCAAGGCAGGCCTCTTCGTCTCCGACCACGTCGCCGCCCTCCACGCGACCATCGGGATCCTGGCCGCGCTCTACCGGCGACAGGTGACCGGGAGGGGCGAGTTCGTCGACGTGTCCCTGCTCGACTCGACGTTGTCGATGTTCGCCTACAACCCTTCCTACGTCTCGGCGATGGGCTCGGTGCCGTCACGCGGAGGGAATCGCAGCGCAAACGCCTTCGCGTCGGTCTTCCCCACGAAGGACGGCGGGTACGTCTACCTGGCCCCGATGTCGCCGGCGATGTGGGCGGGACTGATGCAGCTGATCGGCCGGAGCGAGTACGGCGAGCCGCATCACGAGTACGCCGACCCGGCGGCCCGGCTCCGTGACTACGACCAGCTCGAGGCCGCCATCAGCGAGTGGACCCGGCAGCACAGCAGTGCGGAGGTCCTGTCGCTGCTCGAGGAGCGGCGGATCGCCTGCGGACCGGTCCGGACGGTGGACGAGCTGTTCGACGACCCCCAGGTCCGCGAGCGCCAGATGCTCGCTGAGGTGGACTACGACGGGGTGACGGCGACCGTACCGGGCAGGGTCGTGAAGTTCACGAGCCAACGGCAGGTCGCGGCCCCTGCCCGGGACGTGGCGAAGACGGTGGGGGCGGACAACGAGGCGGTCTACAGCGCACTCGGCCTGCGCGACGCCGATCTCGCAGCCCTCCGGGACCGGCGCGTGATCTAAGAATGAATTCGTGCTTATGTTCCGCGCACACTCAACCTGCCCGGGGAATGGTGTTAACCGGGGACATGGTCAGCCATTTACCTGTGTCCTACGTTTGAGCCCATGGACAGGCTCGTTGCCCTGAGGCCAAAGGCGGACGCGGGGGCGGAAGACTTCATGGCCGAGTTTCTCGACCTGCTGACGCGAGAGGCTCGCGCCGTCGAGTTCGAGGGGCCGGTGATCTCCGCCAGGGCCGCCGGGCTGCCGCCCGAGGTGCTGGTCAAGATCGAGAGGGCGAAGAACCAGGCGCTGCGGGTGCGCGCCAGCCAGCGCCACCGGCGGCGCCGGGAGCGCGAGCTCTCTGCGCTGTTCGAGACCGTGCACGACCTGGCGGCGCTCAAGGACGTGGACGACGTGCTGGAGGCCATCGTCGCCCGGGTCCGCCAGCTGCTCGGCTCCGACGCCGCCTACCTGACCCTGCGTGACGCCGAGCACGACGTCGCCTACGAACGGGTGACCGACGGCATCCTGACGCCGGAGTTCCGGGCCATGCGGCTGCCGTCGGGCGAAGGCCTGGGGGGCGCCGTGGCGAGCAGCGGCTCGCCGCTGTGGACCGACGACTACTTCGCCGACCAGCGCTTCACGCACCCCGAGTCGGTGGACGCCGCCGTCCGCTCCGAGGGGCTGACCGCCATCCTCGGGGTGCCGATGCTCCTGGGCAGGCAGGTCATCGGCGTGCTCTACGCGGCCAACCGGTCGCCGCGTGCGTTCTCCCGCGACGACGTCAACCTGCTCGTCTCCCTCGCCGCGCACGCGTCGGTGGCGATCGACAACGCCCGGCTGCTCACCGAGACCCGCTCGGCCCTGGCCGACCTCAAGACGACCAGCACCCTGCTCGAGCACCACATCGGCGGCATCGAGAAGGCGTCGGACGCGCACGACCGGCTGGCCGACCTGGTGCTGCGCGGCGGCAGCGTGCACGACGTCGTCCACGAGATCCGGGAGGTGCTCGGCGGCCGGGTCCACGTGCTGGAGCCCGACGGGACCGAGCTCGCCGGAAGCCCCCGGTCGGCCCCGCTGACGCCCGAGCAGATCGACGAGGCGACCCGCTCGATCACCGAGAACCAGACCCTGGTGGACGCGGGCTGGTGCGCGACCCCGGTCCGTATCGGCACCGAGCCGAGTGCGGCGCTCGTGCTCGACCGCGAGAGCCCCGTGGACCACGTGACGCGCCGGATCCTCGAGCGCGCCGCGACGGTGACCGCGCTCCTGCTCCTGATCCGCCGCTCGGTCGCGGACACCGAGAGTCGGCTGAGAGGCGACCTGCTGGCCGAGCTCGTCATGAGCGACGGCACCGTCGACGAGGCACGGCACGACCGCGCGCGGCGGCTGGGCGTCGACCTGGATGCCGCGCACGTCGTCGTCGTGGCAGACCTGCAGGGTCAGCGCTCGCAGCTCCACCAGGCCGCCGAGCGCCTGGTGGCCGCCGAGCACGGACTGTCGACCGTGCTCGGGCGCCGCCTCGTGGTCCTGCTCCCCGGCACCGACCCGCGCGCGGCCGGGAAGCTCGTGGCGCGGGCCCTCGCCCCCGTCGCCAAGGACGTGACCGTCGGCGTCGCCGGACCGGTGAGCGGCACCGAGGAGCTGGTGCGAGGCCACGGCGAGGCCTCGCGCTGCGTCGAGGTGCTGCTGGCCCTCGGCCGGGGCGGTGACGTCTCCACCGTCGCCGACCTCGGGTTCGCCGGGCTGCTGCTCGGTGGGGCCATGAAGGTGGACGAGTTCGTCGGCGAGCAGCTCGGCCCGGTACTGGAGTACGACAGGAAACGGGGGACCAAGCTCGTCCGCACCCTGCAGACCTACTTCGCCCGCGGGCAGCACGTCGCCCAGGCCGCCGCGGACCTGCACGTCCACCCCAACACCGTCGGCCAACGGCTCGAACGGATCACCCGGCTCCTCGGACCGTCCTGGAACGAGCCCGAGCGTCAGCTGGAGATCCGCCTGGCGCTGGCGCTGGCACCCCTGCTGGATCGGTCCCGATCGGCAGACGGACGATGACCGAGGAGCAGCAGATGGACATCTTCGCCCTGCCCGCCGAGGGCGCCGACGTGGTCACGCTGACCTGGCCGACCCCGCAGCCTCGCGGCCACGAGGTGCTCCTGGAGGTCAGGCAGACCGGCGTCTGCCACACCGACATGCACCTGCGGGAGGGCGGCTACGACCTGGGCAGCCGGGGCTTCCTGCGCATGTCGACCCGCGGGGTCACCTTCCCGCTCGTGGCCGGGCACGAGATCCTCGGCGAGGTCGTCGCCGTCGGCCCGGACGTCGCGACCGTGCGCCGGGGCGACGTGCGGCTCGTCTACCCGTGGCTGGGGTGCGGCGAGTGCGGGCACTGCCGGGTCGGCCGGGAGAACTACTGCGCCGACGGGCAGATGCTGGGGATCCAGCGGTTCGGCGGCTTCGCGCGGCAGGTCCACGTGCCGCACGAGCGCTACCTGCTGGACACCACCGGCCTCGACGAGCCCTGGGCGGCCACCCTGGCGTGCTCGGGACTGACCTCCTACTCCGCCGTCAGCAAGGTGATGCCCCTGGACCCGGAGGACTGGGTCGCCGTCATCGGCACGGGTGGCGTCGGTCTAATGGCCGTCGCTGTGCTCAGGGCGCTGGACCACCGCGCGATCGCGGTGATCGACGTCAACGACGACCGGCTCGCGCTGGCCATGGGCATGGGCGCCCGGATCGCGATCAACTCCTCCGCCGGCCTCGGGTCCGCAGACGTGGTGACCCGGCTCGGCGGCCCGTTGATCGCCGCGGTCGACTTCGTCAACAGCGGCCAGACCGCCGACCTGGCGTTCGGTGCGCTGGCCAAGGGCGGGACGCTGGTCAGCGTCGGGCTCTTCGGCGGGGAGGTCACGATCCCGACCGCCCTGGTGGCCATCAAGTGCCTGACCATCCGGGGAAGTTTCGTCGGCACGCTCGCCGAGCTGGAGGAGCTGATCGCGCTCGCCCGACGGGGCGGCCTGCCGCAGACCCCGGTGATCGGCGGCGAGCTCGGGGCCGATGCCCTCAACGCCGCCCTGGACGCCCTGGCCGCCGGCACCGTCCGGGGACGGATCGTCCTGTCCCAGCCTGGCGCGCCCACGCCGGCGTCCGTCGGCCGCCACGCCCGGGACCAGAGCCCGACGACCGGAGAGGTGTGACATGACGCTCGACCGCGAGTTCACGATGACGATCTGTGGCGAGCCCGCCCGGGGAGACCTGGAGCCCCTCCTGGTGGTCGACCCGGCGACCGAGCAGGTGATCGCATCGGCTCCCCGGGCCGGCCGCGGCCAGCTCGACCTGGCCGTGCAGGGCGCCCGTGACGCCCAGCCGGCGTGGGCCGCGACACCGGTGGCGGAACGCAAGAACGTCGTCCGGCAGCTGGCCGGCCGGATCACCGAGCACGCGGACGAGCTGGCGACGCTGCTCACCCAGGAGCAGGGCAAGCCGCGCACCAACGCCCGGACCGAGGTCGTGCGCGCCGCCCAGTGGATCCGGTCGCTCGCGGATCTCGAGATCGACGACGTCGTGGTGGTCGACGACGCCGACAGGGTGGTCACCGTCCGGCGCGTCCCGCTGGGCGTGGTAGGGGCCATCGTGCCGTGGAACTTCCCGGTGAGCCTGGCGCTGTGGAAGGTGGGTCCCGCGCTGCTGACGGGCAACACGATCGTCCTCAAGCCCTCGCCCAACACCCCGCTGACCGGGTTGGTGCTCGGCGAGCTGGCTCGGGACGTCGTGCCTGCCGGCGCGCTGAGCGTGGTCACGGGCGGGGACGAGCTCGGCCCGTGGATGACCGCCCATCCCGGGATCGACAAGATCGCCTTCACCGGCTCCACCGAGACCGGCAAGCGGGTGATGGCCTCGGCCGCGCAGCACCTAGCCCGGGTGACCCTGGAGCTGGGCGGGAACGATCCCGCCATCGTCATGCCCGACGTGGACGTGGCCGCGACGGCGGAGAAGCTGTTCTGGGCCTGTTTCAACAACTCCTCCCAGTACTGCCTCGCCACGAAACGGCTGTACGTCCACGACGAGATCTTCGAGGAGTTCGCGCACCACCTCGCCAGGGTCGCCGCGGACGTGAGGATCGGCAACGGCATGGACGAGGGGGTCCAGCTCGGCCCGCTGCAGAACCGCCGGCAGTACGAGGTGGTGCAGGACTTCATCGCCGAGTCCCGGGAGCGTGGCGACGAGTTCCTCGTCGAGGTCCCCGTCGACCACGACGCCGGCTACTTCGTCGGCCCGGTCGTCGTGGGGCGGCCGCCCGAGGACTCCCGGCTGGTCACCGAGGAGCCGTTCGGCCCTATCGTGCCCATGCTGTCCTTCACCGACGTCGATGACGTGGTGGCCCGCGCCAACGACAGCCGCTACGGCCTCGGCGCGTCGGTGTGGAGCGCGGACTACGCCCGTGCGGAGGAGATCGCCCGGCGCCTCGGCTCCGGGGTGGTCTGGGTCAACGAGGTGCAGGTGCTGTCTCCGTTCTTCCCGATGGGCGGCCACCGTCAGTCGGGGATCGGCCGGGAGAACGGGGTCGAGGGGCTGCTGGAGTACACCAACACGCAGTCCCTCTCGGTCCGCAAGGGACCGGCCTCGGCGCCGCGGCAGGCGGCGGCGCGCGCCGCGCTCAGGTGAGGCGCCCGGCTCACCGCCGCCTGACCGTGGTGTCGAGCCGCCAGCGGCCGTCGAAGACCGGCTCGACCCTGTCGACGTAGGCCTGCCTGGCGGCCATCGCGTCCGTGGCGAGGTTGACGGCGGCGGCCCGGCCCTCGTTGTCCAGCGCCGCCTGCAGGCTCTGCGTGGCGGCCTGGTTGAGCATCGCCTTGGTCTGCGCGAGAGCGACCGGTGGCCCGGCCACGAGCTGGCTGGCCAGGTCGTCGACGAACCGGTCGATCTCCTCCGCCGGCCGGACCCAGGTGACCAGTCCGATCCGGAGGGCCTCGTCCGCGTCGATGATCTCGGCCAGCAGGGCCAGGCGTTTGGCCTGCAGCAGCCCCATTGTGCGCGGCAGCAGCCAGGTGCCCCCGAAGTCCGGGGACAGGCCGCGCCGGGCAAAGATCTGCGAGAACCTTGCGTCCGGGGTGCAGACGACGAAGTCCGCGGCGATGGCGAGGTTGCAGCCGGCTCCGACCGCCACGCCGGACACCTGGGCGATCACGGGCTTGGGCAGGTCGATGAGGAGCGCCGCCGTGGCGGCGAGCCACCGCATGCGGTCCACCGGGTGGCCCGCGCGCCGCGGGCTTCCGACGTCCGCACCGGAGCAGAAGTCACCGCCGGCGCCGGTCAGCACGACGGCGCGGACGCGCGCGTCCTCGCCGGCGTCCGCCAGCTGGTCGTGCAGGAGCTGGATCGTCGCGTCGTCCAGCGCGTTCTTGCGGTGCGGTCGGTTGATCGTCAGCGTCAGCACGGCGTCCGTGCGGGTGACGAGCAGGGTCTCCTCAGGCACCGCTTCCTCCGTCAGGGATGAATCGGCGCACCGTCTCGGCGACGCACGCCGGCCGGGTGCCGCCGTCGACCCACACGGTCAGGCGGACGACGGCCTGGGTCGCTCCGCCGGAGCCGGGTTCGGCCGAGACCAGCTCCACGTCGGCGCGGATGCGTGAGCCGACCGGGACCGGGGCCGGAAAGCGGACACGGTCGAGCCCGTAGTTCACGGCGGCAGTCACGCCCCGCACCTCGTAGACCTGCGCGGCCAGCATCGGCAGCAGCGAGAGCAGGAGGTAGCCGGGCGCCACCGGACCTCCGTAGGGGCCGGACGCGGCACGCTCGCGGTCGACGTGGATCCACTGCCGGTCCCCGGTGACGTCGGCGAAGGCGTCGACCATGCCCTGGTCGACGGTCACCCAGCCGCTGAGCCCGAGGTGCTCTCCGGTGGCCGTCACCAGATCGCCGACGGAGGTGAAGGTCCTCATCAGATGTGTCGGCCGCCGGAGACCTCGAGCACCGTACCGGTCATGTAACTCGACAGGTCGCTCGCCAGGAACACCACGACGCTGGCGACCTCGTCGACCTCCCCGGGCCGGCCCATCGGTATCTCGGCGATCTTTGCCTCCTTCACGTGCTCCGGCATGGCGTCGGTCATGGCGGTCCTGATGTACCCGGGCTGGATCGCGTTGACCCGCACGTTCCGGAACGCCACCTCCTTCGAGGCGGCCTTCGTCAGGCCGACGATCCCCGCCTTCGCGGCTGAGTAGTTGGTCTGGCCCACCATGCCGACCTTGCCGGAGATCGAGGAGACGTTGACGATCGAGCCGCCGCCGCGCTCCCGCATCCGCGCCGCCGCCGCTCGGGTGCCCAGCCAGCAGCCCCTGAGGTGCACCGCGACGACGTCGTCGAAGTCCTGCTCGGTCATCCTCCGCATGGTGGCGTCGCGGGTCATGCCGGCGTTGTTGACCATGATGTCGACCGGCCCGAACGCGTCCTCGGCGGCGTCGAGGGCGGCTTCGACGTCGGCCGCCGCCCGGACGTCGCAGCCGACGGCGCAGGCCACCTCCGCACCGCCGAGCTTCTCGACCGCGGCGGCCGCACCGAGCCTGTTGAGATCCGCCACGACCACCGTGGCACCCTCGCGGACGAATGCCTGCGCGATCGCCAGGCCGATGCCCTGGGCGGCGCCCGTGACGACAGCCACCCTGCCCTCCAGCAGTCCCATGTCAGTCCTTCTCCTGGTCGCTCGAGCGGGCCCGCCGGTGCTCGTCGCGGCGGTGGATCCAGTCCCGGGCGGTGCCCCACACGCCCTTGCGGAACAGAAGGATGATCAGGACGAACACCGCGCCGGAGATGATCCCGATGCCGTCGAAGCCGGACGAGGCGAGGTAGTCCTCGAGGATGACGATGAGGATGGCTCCGACCACGCCGCCCCAGAGAGTGCCGATGCCGCCGAGGACGGTGAGCAGCACGATCTTCCCCGAGGTCGTCCAGTTGACCTCCTGGAGCGAGACGAAGCCGTGGCTGACGGCGAACAGGCCGCCGGCCAGCCCGGCGAGACCGGCCGAGAGGACGAAGACGATCACCCGATATCTCTCGACGTCGTAACCGAGGGAGCGAGCCCGCGCGGGATTGTCCCGGGTGGCGACCAGCACCTTCCCGAACGGCGAGTGCACGATCCGCCAGGCGATCCACATGCCGAGGGCGATGACCGGCAGGGCGGCGTAGTAGAAGTAGAACGGGTCGGTCTCGACGGCACTGATCCCGAAGAAGTGCTTCGGGACCCCCTGCAGACCGTTCTCCCCGCCGGTGACGTCGCGCCACTGGTTGGTGAGGAAGAAGAGCATCTGGGCGAACGCCAGCGTGACCATCGCGAAGTAGATCCCGGAGCGTCGCACCGACAGGTAGCCGATGGGCAGCGCCAGCAGCATGGCGACGACGGCGCCGGCGAGCACCGCCACCGGGAACGGTGCGCCGACACTCAGCGAGATCAGGCCGGTGGCGTACGCGGAGCCGCCCCAGAAGGCCGCGTGACCGAACGACAGCAGCCCGCCGTAGCCGAGCAGCAGGTCGAGGGCGACCGCGGCCAACGCCCAGCACGCGATGTCGAAGGCGACCGGCGGGTACACGAACCACGGCAGAGCCAGGGCCACGACCAGCGCCGAGGCGAGGAACGCCCATCTGCGGCCGTTGCGGCCGGCCCTCATCTGCCGGTGCTCATAGACGGTGTCGACCTCGAGCTGCGTGTCGGCGGTCATGAAGCCTCCTCCCTGCCGAACAGGCCCGCGGGCCGCACCAGCACCACGAGGGCCATCAGGACGAAGATCAGGATCTGGGCGAAGGTGGGGGCGTAGGCCTGCCCGAACGCCTCCACCAGGCCCACGAGGAACCCGGCGACCACGGCTCCGACGATGGAACCCAGGCCGCCGATCACGACCACGGCGAAGAGGATGATCGCGAAGCTGGTACCCATGTCCGCGGTGACCGCCCGGAACGGTGCCGCGAGCACCCCGGCGAGACCGGCCAGCGCAATGCCGAACCCGAACACCGGGGTGACCCACCGGCTGACGTCGATCCCCAGGGCCCGGGTCAGCTCCGACCTCTCGGTGGCGGCACGCACAATCGTCCCCACGCGGGTGCGGGTCATCACCAGCCACACCGCAAGGCACACCAGGACGGAGAAGGCCAGCACGAACACCTGGTAGATCGGCAGCCGCACGTCGAGCACCGAGATCTGACCGCGGAGGATCTCCGGCGGGGTGTAGGGCAGTCCCGAGACGCCGTAGCGGCGCTTGACGAGGTCGACCAGCACCAAGGACAGCCCGAACGTGAGCAAGAAGTTGTACAGCGGGTCGAGGGCGACCAGCCACCTGACCAGCAGCCGCTCCACCACCACGCCGAATAGGAACATCAGGAGCGGGACCACGAGCAGAGCCAGCCAGAAGCTCAGGCCCACGACGTCGAGCAGCACGGCCGCGGCGACCGCGCCGAGCATGTAGCAGGCACCGTGGGCGAAGTTCACCACGCCGAGCACTCCGAAGATCACCGCAAGACCCAGGGCCGCCAGGGCGTAGAAGCTGCCCGCGGCCAACCCCTGCACCGCGTACTGCGCGATCGCGTTCATTCGTCCCTCCCGTGGAAGCTGGCCGCGCCGTCGTCGGTCCGTCAGCCGGCCATGTCGCAGCCCGCGGCCTGGGCCTCCTCGACGGTCCGGAACGCCTCCTCGGCGGGGATGGTCTCGACGATGTCCACGTAGTCCCACTCCTCCGTGACCTCGTCCGCGCCCTTGACCTCGGCCAGGTAGACGTCATGGATGACTCGGTGGTCCTCGGCGCGGATCTTGCCGTTGCGCAGGAACATGTCGTCGATCTCCTTGCCCTCGAGGTGGCCGACGATGGTGTCGGCGTCGTCGGTGGCCTCGGCCTGCACCGCCTCGAGGTACTGGAGGGCCGCGGAATAGTCACCGGCCTGTCCGGAGGAGGGCCGCGCACCGGTCACCTCCTCGAACCGGTCCGCCCACTCGCGGGTCTCCTCGTCGAGGTTCCAGTACCAGGGCTCGGTGTAGATCACGTTCTCGAACTTGTCGACGCCCAGGGAGTGGATGTCGTAGAGGAACATGAGCCCGACGGCGAGAGTCGTGTCGCCGTTCTGCAGCCCTGCCTCGTTGTACTGCTTGACCAGGTTCACCAGGTCGCCGCCCGCGTGCATCGTCCCGATGACGTCGGCGTCGGTGCTCGCGGCCTTCGTCAGGAAGGTGGCGAAGTTGTCGTTCGGGAACGGGGTGGCGATGTGTCCGCTCACGGTGCCCCCGGCGTCCTCGATCGCCTGGGTGAACGACTTGTCCATGTCCTGGCCGAACGCGTAGTCGGGATAGATGATCTGCCAGTTCTTGCCGCCGTTCCTGGTCACCGTGGTGCCGGTGCCCTTGGCGAGCATCGCGGTGTCGTAGGACCAGTGGAAGGTGTACTTGTTGCACTGGGCGCCGGTCAGCTCGGTCGTGCCGGCTCCGACGTTGATGAACAGCTTCTTCTTGCTCTCCGCCTGGGTGGCCACCGCCAGGGCCGCGGACGACGTCGGCACGTCGATGATGACGTCGGCCTGCCGCCGGTCGTAGAGCTCCTGGGCCTGCGTGTTGGCGACGTCCGGCTTGTTCTGGTGGTCCGCGCTGACCACGGAGATGTCCTCGACGACGGCGTCGTCGCCGTACTTGGCCTTGAAGTCCTCCACCGCCATCTCGGCGGCCTTGACCGCGTTGGGACCGGCGACGTCCTTGTAGACGCCGGTGGCGTCGTTCAGGACCGCGATGACGACCTTGTCGTCGGTGAACGACGCCTCGCCGCTCGCCGGTCCCGCGGCGCCGCAGGCGGTGAGCACCATGGCACCGCCGGCGAGCAGTGCCGGGCCGACCAGGATTTTGCTGTTCATGGAGGACTCCCTTATCGCTTCGTGAACTTGTCTGTTGACGTGGTGGGCGCTCGCACGGTTCTGGGTCGGGGTTCGATCGGTCACAGTCCGAGATAGGTCAAGAGCTCTCCCTGGCGGCGGTGGAACTCCTCGGAGCCCAGGCTCTCCACCAGCCTTCCCTCCGCCAGGACGTAGTGACGGTCGGCGACGGTGGCGGCGAACTTCACGTTCTGCTCCACGAGCAGGACGGTCCGGCCCTGCGCCTTGACCTTCAGGAGGATCTCCCGGATCTGCTGGACGACGACGGGGGCCAACCCCTCCGTCGGCTCGTCGAGGAGAAGCAGCCGGGCGCCGGTGCGGAGCACGCGGGCGATGGCGAGCATCTGCTGCTCGCCGCCGGAGAGCGTGGCGCCGCCTGCCCGCCGGCGGTCGGCCAGCGCGGGAAAGGCGTCGTAGACGCGCGCCAGGGGCCAGGCCTCGTCGGAGACGACGGGGGGCAGCAGGAGGTTCTCCTCCACGGTGAGGCTGGAGTAGATGCCGCGGTCGTCCTGCACCCACCCCATGCCCAGGCGCGCTCGCCGGTGCGGGGCCTGCTGGGAGATCTCCTCGCCGTCGAGCAGGATGGAGCCCTCGAGGTGGCGGTGGAGGCCGACAAGGCTGCGGAGCAGCGTGGTCTTGCCGGCGCCGTTGCGGCCGACGAGGGTGACGACCTCACCCTCGCGGACCGTCAGGGTGACCCCGTGGAGAGCCTGCGCCTCGCCGTAGTAGGCCCGTAGGTCGCGCACCTCAAGCATGGCTCTCCACCCCGAGGTAGGCCGCGATCACGCGCTCGTCGTTGCGTACCTGCTCGTAGGTGCCATGCGTGAGCACCCGGCCGGCCTGCATGACGGTCACCTGGTGCGCCAGCGACCCGACGACGTGCATGTTGTGGTCGACGAGCACCACGGTGCGGTCCGCCGAGATCCGACGGACCAGCTCGATCGTGCGGTCCACGTCCTCGAGGCCCATCCCGGCGGTCGGCTCGTCCAGCAGCATGACGCCGGGGTCGAGCGCCAGCACCAGCGCCATCTCGAGGGCCCGCTTCTGCCCGTAGGACAGCGTCGCGGAGCGGCGGTCAGCCTGCCGGGCGAGCCCGACCTCCTCGAGCAGCTCGTCGGCGCGCGGCCGGTAGACGCGCATGACACGGTCCGAGCGCCAGAACCGGAGCCCGCCGCTGCCGCGCCGCCCCTGCAGGGCCAGCTCGACGTGCTCCCGGGGGGTGAGGTTCTCGAAGAGGCTGGTGATCTGGAACGACCGGGCCACCCCCTTGCGTGCGATGCGGTCGGGCTCCTGCCCGGTGATGTCTTCGCCCGCCACACGGATGGTGCCGGAGGTCGGCCTGATGAATCCGGTCAGCAGGTTGAACAGGGTCGTCTTGCCGGCACCGTTAGGACCTACCAGCGCGTGTATCTCTCCGCCGGCGACGTCAAGGTCCACATTGTTGACCGCAGTGAATCCGCGAAAGCTCTTGGTGAGCCCCCGCGTCGAGAGCGCCATCGGTGCGGCGCCGCTGGGCAGTTCTCCGGGCATGTCAGAAACCGTAGGGAGGTGTCGTCGGGCGACCAATGTCCGGGCGGTCATAAAACGGCCGTTCGGCATGTGTGACCGTCCACTGCCCGCACAGCGCCGGTGATGTCTCGTCAATTGATGCATTTCTCGCCATGGCATGCGGGACATGCCGGTCGGCGAGGTTGTGTCCGGTGGCCCATTGGCCGGCATTTGCGCCTCTCGTACGGTCGGAAATCCCATCTCCCCGTCATTTCCAGGAGGACACGGTGTCCAGATCAGTGGCGCGAGCCCTAGCCGTCCTAGCGTCGGCGACGTTGATCACCACGCTGGCGCCGGCGGTCGTCGCAGCCGGCTCGACCAGCGACACCGAGGGCGCCTCGGTGGCACTGAGCTGTGCAGAGCTCGCCGGCTACCGCGTGCCCGCCGAGCAGATCGAGCCGCCGACCAACGGCGCGGTCGTCACCTCCGCCATACCGCTGGCCGGCACCGGAGGGCCCTACTGCCGTGCCACGGGGACCATCGCACCGGTCGACCCGACGGCCCCGGACATCAGGTTCCAGATCGACCTGCCCGTCACGTGGGTCGGCAAGGCGATGATGCTCGGGGGCGGGGGCTACAACGGCACAATCCCGCGGACCGACGGGCAGGTCGTGGCCGGGCCGACCGCCGGTGCGACGCCCCTGTCCAGGGGCTACGCGACCTTCGCCAGCGACTCGGGCCACCAGGCGGGCACCGCGGGCAGCCGGGACGGTTCGTTCGCCCGCAACGACGAGGCCCTGCGCAACTTCGCCGGGGATGCCCTGAAGAAGACGCACGACACGGCGATGCAGGTCATACGGGCGCACTACGGGACGGAACCCGAGCTCACCTACTTCGCCGGGGGGTCGACCGGTGGGCGTGAGGCACTGCTCGCCGTCAGCGCCTGGCCCGAGGACTTCGAGGGGGCGATCGTGCTGTTCCCGGCCTGGAACGCTGCCTCGCTCAACCTCAAGGCGGGCCAGATGACCCGGCAGCTGGCTGAGCCCGGCGCCTACCCGAACCGCCAGAAGCGTGGCGCGCTGCTCGCCGCCTCGCTGCAGACCTGCGACGGCCTCGACGGCGTGAAGGACGGTCTGATCAGCAACCTCACCGCCTGTGACGACGAGTTCGACCCGATGAAGGCGCGGGTGGGTGACGAGAGGTTGCGCTGCCCGGGTGGCAAGGACACCGGCGACCACTGCCTGTCCGACCAGCAGATCGCCACGTTCGAGGCGATGGACAGCCCGCTGACGCTGCCGTACCGGCTGGCCAGCGGGGAGCGGGGCTACCCCGGTTTCACCACGTGGGGCACCGACTTCGGGGTCCCGTCACCGCACCCGCTGCAGCCGATCGTTCTCGATCTGGCCTGGGGCACCAAGCAGCCCAGCCACCCGATGCCTCCGGTCAACGCGGTGTTCGACAATCCTCCCTACGCCGCGACCTTCTGGGACGAGTGGGCCAGGCACTTCGTCACCCGTGACCCGGCGTTCAACTCCCTGAGCCTGGACCCGCGGCGTCCGGGGATCTGGCAGTCGCGGATCGTGGAGCTGACCGGCGTCCAGGACGCGAACGAGACCGACCTGTCCGCCTTCGCCGACCGGGGCGGCAAGATCGTGATGGCGCACGGCGCCCACGACGCGCTGGTGAGCAACCGGGCGACCCAGCAGTACGTGCAGCGGCTCGAGGACGAGATGGGCGCCGAGGCCGTGCACGACTTCCTCCGCTACTACGAGATCCCCGGCTACGGTCACGCGCTGAGCACCCAGTTCAACGCCGAGTGGGACTCCCTGACCGCGCTCGAGGGCTGGGTCGAGCGCGGCGACGAACCGACCGGCCAGGTCGTGACGGACAACGTCGGCGTGGTGGGCGGCCGCACCCGCCCGCTGTGCGAGTTCCCTTCCTGGCCGAAGTACGTGGGTGGCGACGTCGACCTCGCCACCAGCTTCACGTGCTCCACCAGCTGATGACCCCTCGCGAGCCGTCCCGAGAGCCCCAAGACCGGAGAGTCCCATGCCCGACGCCGTCGTCGTCGCCACCGCCCGGTCCCCCATCGGACGCGCCCACAAGGGATCTCTGAAGGACGCGAGACCCGACGACCTGGCCGCGCAGATGGTGCGCGCCCTGCTGGCCAAGGTCCCCGCGCTCGACCCTCGCTCGATCGACGACCTGATTCTGGGCTGCGCCCGCCCCGAGGGGGAGGCGGGGTTCAACATGGCCCGCGTGGTCGCCGTGCTGGCGGACCTGGACGACGTGCCGGGCACCACGGTGAACCGCTTCTGCTCCTCCAGCGTGCAGACGTCCCGCATGGCCATGCACGCCGTCCGGGCGGGCGAGGGCGACGCTTTCCTCTCGGTGGGCGTCGAGGCGGTGAGCCGCTACGGCCGAGTGGCGGCGGCTGGCCCCGAGGCACTGGAGAACCCTGCCTTCGCCGCTGCCCGGGCCCGGACGGAGCGGATCGCCGCCGGAGGGCAGGACTGGTCGGAGCCGCGGGAGGAGGGGTGGCTGCCCGACATCTACATCTCGATGGGCCAGACCGCGGAGAACGTGGCCCGGTTCAGGGACGTCAGCCGGGCCGACCAGGACGCCTACGCGGTGCGGAGTCAGCACCGCGCGGAGGCGGCCGGCGCCGACGGCTTCTGGGCTCGCGAGATCACTCCGGTGACCCTGCCTGACGAAACGGTGGTCGAGACCGACGACAGCCCCCGGGCCGGCGTGACGATCGAGGCCGTGTCCGCGCTCCCGCCCGTGTTCCGGCCCGGAGGCACCGTGACGGCGGGGAACAGTTGCCCGCTCAACGACGGCGCGGCGGCCGTGCTGATCATGTCCGACACGAAGGCTTCAGAGCTCCGACTCACGCCGCTCGCCCGCATCGTCAGCACGGGGGTGTCCGCGCTCTCCCCGGAGATCATGGGGCTGGGCCCCGTGGAAGCCAGCCGGCGCGCGCTGCGGCAGGCCGGCCTCACGATGCGGGACATCGACCTGGTTGAGATCAACGAGGCCTTCGCGGCGCAGGTCATCGCCTCCGCCCGCGAGCTCGGCGTCGACGAGGACCGTCTCAACGTCAACGGGGGAGCGATCGCTCTCGGTCACCCGTTCGGGATGACCGGGGCGCGGATGACGACCACGCTGATCAACTCGCTCGAGCGCCACGACAAGCAGCTCGGGCTCCTCACGATGTGCGTCGGCGGTGGACAGGGCATGGCGCTGGTCCTGGAACGGCTGTAGGACGACGCCCGGCGCGCCGGCTGCGATGCCGCCCTCCGTTCCCCTGTGCGGTCCCGGCGTCGGCGCGATGCTTGTCAGGGCACGTGGACCACAGGAGAGGGGACGGCCGATGACCGGGAAGAAGAAGGGCTGGAAGGACCTGACCCCCGCGCAGCGCCGGGCGGTGGGGCTGCTGGGCGCCGTCGAGGCGGCCCTGGCGATCGCGGCCTGGACCGACCTTGCGCGGCGCCCGGCCGAGCTGGTGAGGGGGTCGAAGATCGCCTGGGCCGCGATCATCGCGGTCAACTTCGTCGGGCCCCTCGTGTACTTCGCCCGCGGGCGCGTCCGGACCTAGACCGTGCGGGTGCGACAGGTCCGGCGCGGCCGCCTCGTCCTGGACGTCCGCGACGAGGGCCCGGTGGACGGCGGGACCGTGCTGCTGCTGCACGGCTTCCCGCAGGACGGATCGTGCTGGGGGGCGGTGGTGCCTGCCCTGCACGCCGAGGGCCTGCGCACGCTCGCGCCGGACCAGCGCGGCTACTCCCCCGGGGCCCGCCCGCTCGAGCGCGCGGCGTACCGGCTGGAGTGGCTGGTCGACGACGCGCTGGCCGTGCTCGACGCCTCCGGCGTGGACCGGGCGCACGTGGTCGGGCACGACTGGGGCGGGGGCGTCGCCTGGGCGGCGGCGGCCCTCCACCCGGAGCGGGTCGCCTCCCTCACGGCCGTCTCGACCCCGCACCCCCGCGCGCTGGCCCGGGCGATGGCGAACCCCGCCCAGGCGGTGCGCACCTGGTACCTCGGCCTGTTCCAGCTCCCGCGACTGCCCGAGGCGCTGCTCTCGCGGCGGCTGGTGACGTTGCTGACCGCGTCCGGCCTGCCCGCCGCGTGGGCGGAGCACTACGCCGGCCGGATGCGGGAGCCCGGTGCGCTGCGCGCGGCCCTGAACTGGTACCGCGCGCTGCCGCTGACCCACCTGCGCCCGCCGGGGGACGTCGCGGTGCCCACGACGTACCTGTGGGGCTCGGCCGACCCGGCCCTCCGGCGCGGGGCGGCCCGCCGGACCGGCGACCACGTCGACGCCTCCTACCGGTTCGTGGAGCTCACGGCCGGGCACTGGCTGCCCGAGACCGAGCCGGACGAGATCGCCGGCGCGATCCTCGACCAGGTGACCGCCACGGGCGATGGTGCAGCCGCCTGACGGGGCGGACGCCGCCGGCTGACGGGCGGACGCGGCCTGCCGGGGGAAAGCATGCGCCGGCCCACGGGGTCGCAGCCGCGGCCCGCTGACGGGCGGACGCGACCGGCCGGGGAAGGACCGCCCGCCCGCTCCCGGAGGGGCCCGCCCGCGCGTACCCTCCGTGTCATGGTCACGCGCAGCAACGCCGAGCAGGTCGGCGACGAGCGGCTCCGGGACGCGACCGGACGCTCCCGCGTGGAGTGGTACGCGCTGCTCGACGACGCAGGGGCGCAGGAGTGGGACCACACCCGCATCGCCCGGTGGCTGGGCGGGGAGCACGACGTCGACGGCTGGTGGGCGCAGAGCGTCACGGTCGGCTACGAGCAGTCCCGCGGGCTGCGCGCGCCGGGCCAGCGCAGCGACGGCTCCTGGGAGGCGGGCGCCACCAAGACGCTCTACACCACGCGCGGGGCGCTCTGGCCGCACCTGGCCGACGACGAGCTGCGGCGGGACTGGCTCGACGTCGACTGGGAGATGGTGGGCGGCACGGAGCCGCGGTCGCTGCGCCTGACGGCCGCCGACGGCTCACGGATCAGCCTCGTGGTCGACGAGCTGCCGCCCGGGCGGGACGGGCGGCCGAAGGTCCGCCTCTCCGCCCAGCACGTCCGCCTGCCCGACGCCGAGGCGGTCGGAGAGACGAAGAAGTTCTGGCGCGACGCCCTGGCCGCGCTGGCCGCCATCGTCAACGGCTGAGCCGCGACCGCGGCGCCCTCACGTGGAAACGATGCCCGCATCCCGAGATTCCAGAACCGCTTCCGCACCAAGTCCATACCAACGCTTTACGGTAGAGGCATGGCCGAGGTCGAGATCACCACGCCCCGTGGGGTCACCCTCGCGGGAACCTTCGAACCCGGCGCCGGGACGACGGCGGTGCTCTTCGCGCACGGCTTCCTCTCCGACCGCCACTCCTCGCTGCGCTTCGACATCCTCGCCTCCGCCTACCGGACCGCCGGGCACGCGACCCTGCAGATCGACTTCTCGGGCTGCGGCGCGAGCGGGGACGACGTCGTCACGGTCGCGGGCGAGGTCGAGGACCTGCGCTCGGCGTCGGCCTGGCTGACGGAGCAGGGCTACCCCGTCCAGGTGATCCACGCGCACTCCTTCGGCACCCTCGCCGCGCTGCGCGCCCAGCCGGCCGACGTCGTCACGATGGTGCTGACCGGGCCGCTCACCGGGCCGATGTCCTACCCGTGGGAGGAGATCTTCTCCGCGGGCCAGCTCGACGATCTGGAGGTGCGCGGCTTCACCCTCATCCCGGACGACAACGAGGCCGCGGCCCGGCAGTTCTCCGTCATCTCGAGGCAGACGCTCGCCGACTACTCCCTGATCAACCAGGCCGAGCTCCTCGGCGCGGTCCGGGTGCCGGTGCTCCTCGTCCACGGGAGCGAGGACGAGGAGGCCACCGAGCTGGTCGACCTCAGCCGCGAGGGCCTGCCGCTCCTGCCCCCGGGTTCGCGCCTGGAGGTCATCGACGGCGCCGGGCACGGGATGAGGTCGCGCATCGACGCCGTCGCCGAGCTGGCGCTGGCCTGGGTCGACCAGCACCTGACCGCCTACAGCCGCTGAGCACGGGCCCAGGGGCACCGTCTCGGTCCCGGCACCGTCTCGGTCCCGGCACCGTCTCGGTCCCGGCACCGGCACAACCGCCGGCGCCGACCTCAGACGGTCGCCACGGCCCCCTGCCCCGCGGCGACCGCCCCCGGCCCGGCGGCCCCGTCGTCGTACCGGCGCTGCCAGGCCCCCTCCACGCTGGCGCGGACGAACCCCATGCGCTCGTTGATGGCCAGCATGTGGTGGTTCTCCCCGGCGTTCCAGGTGTGGATCCGGCGCGCCTCGGGCTGGACCCCGACGAGCAGCTGCAGGTTCGCGGCCTTGACGAGCAGGCCGAGCCGCCGTCCGCGGTGCTCGCCGTGGACGAGCGTGTTGTGCTGGAAGACGACGTCGCGGCGGCCCTGCGGCAGCACCATCTGGGTGAACGCCACGAGCTCGCCGTCCGGCACGTGCTCGACGGCGCTGAGCACGTAGCGGCGCCCCTCGCGCGCGAGGTCCTCGTCCGCGTCCCGGACCCGCTGCGCGTCCCAGACCTCCTCCCGGAAGTCGAGGCCCCCCAGAGGCACGTCGACGCTCATCCGGCGCTGCAGCTCGGCGAGGGCGTCCAGCCAGCGCTCCGGGGTGCGGTCGCACCACTGCACGACCCGGTAGTCGGGGCCGGCGGCGGCCTGCGCGTCGGCCCGCCAGGCGGCCACCGCGGCCGGGTCCACGGGCAGGTGCAGCGTGGACTGCCGCTCGCCCTGCTCGAGGGTGAAGCCGTGCGAGCGGGCGAAGCGGGCGGCGGCGTCGCGGGCGGGGATGCGGCCGACGCCGGTGGGCGCCACCACCGCCTGCTCGCCCTCGGCCGCCTCGGCCGCGTGCGAGGTCCAGGTGGTCACGGCGCTCCGGCCGGCGGCGCGGAGGCGCTCCTCAGCGGAACGCCACAGGGCGGTGCCGACGCCCTGGCGCCGGGCGGACGGCCGGACGACGACCTCCACCTCGGCGAGGTGGCGGTTGTCGGTGCGTGGGAGCGCGAGCCAGGCGTAGCCGAGGACGTGGCGGACGTCCGGCCGCGAGGCGGCTCCGGCGTCGTCCCGGACGGCGACGAGGAGCGTCTTCGTCGCGTGCCGCTGCTCGGCGAGGTCGGCGACGAGGGTGGCCGGCGGGTCGGCGAAGTCGTCGTGGCCGAGGGGGTCGAGCATGGCCTCCGCGAAGATCTCGTGCCACGCCAGGACGGCGGGCGACGGCGGCGCGTCGGCGGCCGGCGGCCTCGGCACCTCGACGATCCGGACCTCTTCCATGCGGCGAGGATCGCACCGCCGCGGCGGCCCGCACCACGTTTTTCCCGCCACCCGGGGGCCCGGGCCGCGTCACGGGTCAGGGAGATTCCCGCCCCCGGCCCGCCGCGTGACGTCTCAGGAGGGGCCGACCGGCCGCAGCCGGACCACCAGCCCGCGGTGGTCGCTGTCGCCGCGGTCGACGATCCGGCCGGCGGTCACCTCGTACCGCTCGGCGTCGACGAGGACGTGGTCGATGGCCGTGCCGAGGAGGGCGGGCAGCTGCGCCGGCCAGGTGGCCAGGCCGCCGACGCCGGCCTCCACCGCGCCGTCGGCGCAGCGCCCCAGGTCCTGCATCGGCCCGTGGTCCAGGGTGGTGTTGAGGTCGCCCGCCAGGATCATCCCGTCGGGCCCGCGGCTGCCGCACAGCTCCATGACGGCCTCGATGTCGACCAGCCACTGGGCGTGGGTGTCCCGCAGGGGCGGCATGGCGTGGACGCCCACCAGCACCGGCCCGACGCCGGACGCCGGCTCAGCGCGCACGGCTCCGCGCTCGGTGGCGGGGCCCGTGACCTGCACGTACTCGCCGAGCGTGGTCGAGACGAGCAGCGCGGTGGAGCCGGTGTCCCCGATGCCCTCCGGCCCGCCGGTGGCCATGAACACCTGGAACGTCTCGTCCTCGCCCGCTAGCCGGGACGCGACGTCCTGGGCGAGCTCGGCCGAGGTCTCGCTCAGCACGAGGACGTCCGCACCGGTGTCCTCCGCCGTCGTGGCCAGGTCGCCCGCGCCGGTGCGCCCCTCCCGGGTGTTGTAGGCGACGAGGGTGAGGGTGCCGTCGCCCGGGTCGGCGGGGCGCAGGCCGCGGTCCGCGGCGAGCTCGGCGGGGTTGGACAGGCCGCGATCCACCAGCACCCAGCCGTGCGCCCCGGCGACGACGGCGAGCACGACCCCCAGCAGCAGGGTCCGGGTCCCGCCGTGGAACCACCTGCGTCGGACCGCGCCGACCACCAGCACGACAGCCGCGACGACGGCGAAAGCGACCGCGAGCAGGGCCCGTAGTGCGAACAGCTGCGCGAGGGGGTACGTCGTGGTGAGCCCGGCCCAGTCGGGATTCACGCGGGCGAGCCACTCGGGGTTGAGCGTGAGCACCGCGGCCGCGCCCAGCACCAGGACGAGGACCCACCCGATCACGCGCACGCGGTCATTGAAGCATCGAGGCGCGTCGGCTCCGGGACGAACGGGCGCCGGCGGGGCACCCGGCTACCGCCGCCGCGGCCGCGGGTGGAGGAGCTCGAAGCGCTCGAGCACCACGGGCATGTCGGGGGCGAAGGTGCGGCCCACGCGGGCGAGGGCCGCGGTGAAGTAGGCGTCGTGGTCGCGCCGCCACGCCGCGAGCGACCCGTCGCCCTCCCCTTCGGCGGCGGCGTGCTCGGCGGGCACCTTGTCGAAGGGCACGACGTCGACGGCGACGGTGCGCACGAGCGCCCGCGGCTCTCCGGAGCCGTCGCAGACGATCGCGAGGTCACCGGGCTCGGGCAGGGGCTCGCCGTCGGCCTCCCACTCCCAGCGGGCGCTGGAGGTCGCCGTCTTCCTCCCGGCCAGGACCAGGCCGAGCAGCTCGTCGGCCATCTCGGCGCTGTCGCCGAAGGACCACGCCGGCGGGGTGAGCGACTCCGTGGCACCGACCCCGATGACGGAGGCGAGCCGGGTGAGCCCGGCGACCTTCCGGGCCTCCGCCCAGAACAGCTCGAGGGCGTCGTCGCTCGGCGCGGTGGTCTCCATGGCTGCAGTGTCCCAGGCGCGGCCCCCGTCCGGGGCCGGGGCGCCCCGGGTCAGCCGGCGTACCGCGCCTCGAGGAAGGCCCGGACGTCCCGGAGGGTGTCCATGGAGATCCCGTGGCCGAGCCCGGGGTAGACGTGAGATGTGAGGTCCGTGTGCTCGGGCAGCCACTCGTCGGAGCGGGCGACGAGGAACGGTGCGATGACCGGGTCGGCGGCCCCGCGTGCGTAGAGCACGGGCGGACGGCGAGCGGCCAGGACCTCGTCGCCGGGCAGGTCGCCGGGCGCGAGGAAGCCGGAGAGGATGACGACGTGGTGGGCGGCGTCGGGGTCCTGCCGCAGGACCTGGAGAGCGACCGCGCCGCCCTGGGAGAACCCGAGAAGCCCGACGGCGGACGGGGCCTCGTCGAGCCCGGCCAGCCACTCCCGCACGGCGGCGGCCGCGGCGTTCGTGCCCTCCTCGCGGAGCCGGTCGGTGGTGGGCGTCTGACGGTGGCCGAGCTCCCCGGCGAGCTCGCCGTCGAGGGGGAACCACTCGTACCCGGAGCGGTTGGAGCCCGGGGCGCGCAGCGAGGCGACGACGGCGTCGTCCGGCAGGTGCGGCACGAGGCCGAACAGGTCGCGCTCGTCGGAGCCGTAGCCGTGGAGGAGGACGAGGAGCGGGCGCCCGGCCCGGCTGCCGGCCGGGGCGGACCACCGGACGGCGTCGTGGTCGATCGTGAGGGACATGCGCGGGGATCTCCTGGTTGCTCGGGAACGGCTCGGCACGGTCGCTGCCGGGCAGGTCAACCATTCCCGACCGCGCAGATATTCCGCCGTCACCGGCGGCGTTCCCGGCTACAGCTCCCGCTCCCGGTGGGCGACGGCGAGCAGCGTCGCGCCCGCGAGGACGAACGCGACGACCATCACGCCGCCCATGGCGAGGACCGATCCGCCCAGCACGCCAGACAGCGGCGCGCCGAGGGCGGCCATGCCGAACTGGGAGGCGCCGATGAGGGCGGCGGCGCTCCCGGCGTCGTGAGTCTGACGCGCCAGTGCGATGCCCGGGATGGCGGGGATCAGCATGCCGATCGCGCCGATCGTCGGCAGCAGCACCACCAGCAGCGCCCACAGCCTCCCGGGGCCGGTGCCGACCGTGAGGGCGACGGCGACGATGCCCACCGCGCCGCCCAGGGCCACGGCGAGCGCGGCGCCCGCGATGCGCGTCCCCCGGGCTCGTCCGAGCAGGAACCCGGTGACCTGGGTGCCGAGCGTCACGGTCACCGCGCAGACCCCGAACAGCACCCCGAACTGCTGGGCGCTGAGGCCGTAGGTCTCCTGGAAGACGAACGCCGAGGCGGTGACGTAGGTGAACTGGCCCGCCATCGCCAGGCCGGCGACCAGGACGAGCCCGAGGAAGGTGCGGTCGGCGAGCAGCGTCCGGTAGCTCCGGGCGGCCGAGCGGGTGCCGCCGCGGCGCCGCAGCTCGGCCGGCAGCGACTCCGGCAGGACGAGCGCCACGAGCACGACGAGCACCGCCGCGAGCGCGGCCAGCACCACGAACAGCAGCCGCCAGGACCCGACGAGCAGCAGCTGGGAGCCGAGCGCCGGCGCGAGGACGGGCGCCACGCCGACGACGAGCATCAGCCGGGAGATCGTGCGCCCGACGGCGATCCCCTCGGAGGTGTCGCGCACGACCGCGAGCGCGATGACCATCCCGGCCGAGCCGAGCAGGCCCTGGAGCAGCCGCAGGGCCAGGAGGAGGGTCACGTCCCCGGCGGCGGCGATGCCCAGGGAGACGAGGGCGTAGCCGCCGTAGGCGACCATGAGCGGCGCCCGTCGTCCTGCGGCGTCGGAGAGGGAACCGAGGACGAGCTGGCCGATGGCGATGCCGACGAGCGCCGCGGTCATCGTCAGCTGGACCTGCCCCTGGCTGGCGCCGAACTCGCGAGAGATGACGGGGAAGGCGGGCAGGTACAGGTTGATGGTCAGCGGACCGAGGGCGGTGAGGGCGCCGAGCAGCACGACCAGCGGTCCGCTGGTGCGCCGCGCCTCGCCGGTCATCGCAGCAGCGTACGGGGCGGTCAGGTTCATCGAGGGTGCCTGACCCTGGCCGCCCGGACGCGGCTCCGCCGCCCGGCCGCCCGGGCCGACGCAACGCGATCGGCCGCCCGGGCGGGCGCAACGCCATCGGCCGCCCGGGCGGGCGCAACGCGATCGGCCGCCTGCACCGCTGCGGCGCGAGCCAGCCGACCCGCTGGGACGCGAGCCGCCGTCCGCCGCGCTGCAACGAGATCGAGGTTCTGGTCAGCGAGAGCGACTCTGGGAACCAGAACCTCGACCTCGTTGGCGCTGGTCCCCCGGGCAGGGCTCGCGCCGGTCGCCTCAGCGGTCGAGCACACCGAGGGACGCCTGCCCGGCCGAGGCACGTGCGGACGCCGCGGCGACCCGCGCGCGGGCGGCCTCGACGCCCGCGGACCGGGCGCGCAGGTGCCCGGCAAGGCGGGCGCGCAGGCTCGGCCGCCGGACTATGCGGTCCGGCTGCTCACGCAGCAGGCGCGCCAGCTCGGCGTTGGCGAGGGCCTCGTCCAGACGGATGCGGCCGATCACCTCGTGCGGGTGCCCGACGTAGGGCTCCATGGGGATCTCTCCTTCGTTCGTGACGTCGTCGTGCAGATCGGGAGTTCTGTGAGGCCGTCAGGCGCGGTGAGGCCGCCGGTACCGTGAGGTCGTCAGGCGGCCCGCCGGAGCGTGGCGGCGTCCTCGAACCGGTCGTCGCCGGGCGCGCCGACGTCGGCCGGGCCGGCACCGCGGAGGCGCGGCGTCGAGGACGGGGCGGTGTCGGCGGAGCGGTCGTCGGCGCGCCGTGCGCCGGCGACGCTGACTGCGTACCCGGCGTAGGCGAGCACCAGCAGGACCCAGACCATGTGTGCGAGTTCCATGGCAGGAATCCTGCTATCGGCGATCGCCTGCCACCAGTGGCAGGAATGCCGGTTCCCATCGATTTTCTGCCAATGTTGTGCGAGGATGGATCCGTGATCAGCGACGTGGTGGTGATCGTCTACGACGGCGTCTCGCCGTTCGAGCTGGGCGTCGTCTGCGAGGCGTGGGGCGTGGACCGCACCGACATGGGTCTGCCGACGTTCGACCTCGCCGTCGTCACTCCCGAGCCTGGGCAGGTCCGCACGTCGATGGGCTTCGAGCTGCAGGTGCACCACGGCCTGGAGCGCGTGCGGTCGGCCGACCTCGTCGTCGTCCCGGCAGTGCCGCGCCACGCCCCCGTGCCGTCCGAGGTGCTGGACGCCCTGCGCGAGTCGCACGAGCGGGGCGCCCGCGTCATGTCCGTGTGCTCGGGTGCGTTCGTGCTCGGCGAGGCGGGCCTTCTGGACGGCCGGCGGTGCACGGCGCACTGGATGCAGACCGACGAGCTCGCGGCCCGCTTCCCCCGCGCCGAGGTGGTGCCCGAGGTCCTCTACGTCGACGACGACCGGGTCCTCACCAGCGCGGGCACCGCCGCCGGCATCGACGCCAGCCTGTACCTGTGGCGCGAGGAGTTCGGCGCCGCCGCGGCCAGCCTGGTGGCCCGCCGCATGGTCGTCCCACCCCAGCGCGAGGGCGGTCAGGCCCAGTTCATCGACAACCCCGTGCCCCAGTGCGACGGCGAGACTCTCGGCCCGGTCCTGACCTGGATCGTCGAGCACCTCCAGGAGGAGCTGCCCGTCGAGGAGCTGGCCGCGCGCTCCGCCATGTCCCCGCGCACGTTCGCCCGCCGCTTCCGCGCCGAGACCGGGACGACGCCGCACGCCTGGATCACCACCCAGCGCGTGCACCGCGCCGAGCAGCTGCTCGAGCAGACCGACCGGTCGGTCGACCAGATCGCCGCCGACGTCGGCTTCCTCAACGCCGCCACGCTGCGCCACCACCTTCGGCGCGTGCGCGGCCTGAGCCCTCAGCAGTACCGTCGCCGCTTCCGCACCGGCCCCCGGCGCGAGACGGTCCAGGCCGGCGCCTGACCCGACCCGTGTCCGCGCCCACCTGTCGACCCGAGGTCACCGGGCGTCGGTCCCTGGGCCCCACTCCTGGTGCCTCTGTGCCACTTCCATCCCGCACGAACAGGCCGGCTGCGTCACAGAGCGGACGGAGGAACAACCGCCAGACGTGCGTCCTGCACGCCGTTCTTCGTGGGTGAGCCCTCCCTTCCGAGAGGGACCAGAAGAACCGACGGCGCACATCGGTGACAATGGGGGATCGTGAGCAAGGACCGGGACGACGTGACGACGACGCAGGCTGCGCCGTCGGGGCAACCGACCGGTGACGCACGCACCGACGACAGGACGCGCACGGAGGGTGACGGCCGCCGTCGGCGAGGCCCGACGGGCGATGCCCCGCGAACCGACGAGGGAGCCCGTACGAGCGGCGGTCGCCGGCGTGGTGGACGCCGTGGCGGTCGACGTCGCCCGGAGGGTGAGCCCGAGCGGCGCACGGACCAGCCGCCTGCCCGCGAGCTTCGTGAGGGCGGACCGCGCGACGGCGAGCGGCCGAACGGGGATCGCAGTGAGGGCGAGCGGCGTGGGAGGGGCGGCTTCCGCCCCTTCACCGCAGCGCAGCTCGAGACCCGCCGCGCCGCGCTCCCCCGCATCACGTACCCCGAGCAGCTGCCCGTCTCGGCACGCCGGGAGGAGATCGCGGCCGCCATCCGCGACCACCAGGTCGTGATCGTCGCGGGCGAGACCGGGTCCGGCAAGACCACCCAGATCCCCAAGATCTGCCTCGAGCTCGGCCGCGGGATCACCGGGCTGATCGGGCACACCCAGCCGCGACGGATCGCGGCTCGCACGGTCGCCGAGCGCATCGCCGAGGAGCTCGGGGTGGACCTGGGCGGCGCGGTCGGGTACCAGGTGCGCTTCACCGACCAGGTCTCCGCGACCACGCTGGTCAAGCTGATGACCGACGGCATCCTGCTCGCCGAGGTCCAGCGCGACCCGCTGCTGCGCCGCTACGACACGATCATCGTGGACGAGGCCCACGAGCGGAGCCTGAACATCGACTTCCTGCTGGGCTACCTCGCCCAGCTGCTCCCGAGGCGCCCGGACCTCAAGCTCATCATCACCTCCGCCACCATCGACTCGGAGCGGTTCGCCGCCCACTTCGGCGTCCGCGAGGGCGGCCGGACGGACGGCGAGCTGCTGCGCCCGGCTCCCGTGGTGGAGGTCTCGGGACGCACGTACCCGGTCGAGGTCCGCTACCGCCCCCTGGTGCCCGACACCGATGAGGAGGACGACGGCGAGGAGCCCGGCTCCGCCGTCGGGAAGGGTGGGCGGCCCGGGCCGCGCGCGGAGCCGATCGACCAGGTCACCGGCATCACGATGGCGGCCGACGAGCTGATGGCCGAGGGACCGGGCGACATCCTCGTGTTCCTCTCCGGCGAGCGGGAGATCCGCGACACCCACGTCGCGCTCGCCGAGCACCTCGGCCCGCGCTACCTCGCGCCGGGCACCGCCCGGGGGTCCGGGCACACGCTCGACGCCGTGGAGATCGTGCCGCTGTACGCGCGGCTGTCCTCGGCGGAGCAGCACCGCGTCTTCGAGCACCACACCACCCGCCGCATCGTGCTGGCCACGAACGTCGCGGAGACCTCGCTGACCGTGCCCGGGATCCGGTACGTCATCGACCCGGGCACCGCCCGCATCTCCCGCTACTCCAACCGCACGAAGGTCCAGCGCCTGCCCATCGAGCCGATCTCGCAGGCCAGCGCCAACCAGCGCTCGGGCCGCTGCGGGCGCGTGGCCGACGGCATCGCCATCCGCCTGTACTCCGAGGCCGACTACGCCTCGCGGCCCGAGTTCACCGAGCCGGAGATCCTCCGCACCTCCCTGGCCTCCGTCATCCTCCAGATGGCCGCCCTGAACCTCGGCGACATCGCCCGGTTCCCGTTCGTCGACCCGCCGGACACGCGGGCCGTGCGCGACGGCGTGCAGCTGCTCCACGAGATCGGCGCCCTCGACCCGGAGGCGAGCGACCCGCGCAGGCGGCTCACCGACGTCGGCCGCCAGCTCGCCCAGCTGCCCATCGACCCGCGGCTGGGGCGGATGCTGCTGGAGGCGCAGCGCAACGGCTGCGCCGCCGAGGTCATGGTCATCGTCGCGGCGCTGAGCGTGCAGGACGTGCGCGAGCGGCCGGCCGAGCACCAGCAGGCCGCGGACGAGAAGCACCGCCGCTTCACCGACCCGACGTCGGACTTCCTCGCCTACCTCAACCTCTGGCGCTACCTGCGCACCCAGCAGCGCGACCTGTCCGGCTCGGCGTTCCGGCGCCTGTGCCGGGCGGAGTTCCTCAACTACCTGCGCGTGCGGGAGTGGCAGGACGTGGTCGCCCAGCTGCGCCAGCTGGCGAAGCCGCTGGGACTGACGATGAAGCCGATCGCACTGCCGCACGAGGGCGACATCGCGGCGACGGCGGAGAAGACGCAGGACGGCCGGCCGGACACCGCCCGGGCGGTGGTGGCCGTGGGTCGGTCCGCGGACGCGGTGAGCGCCGACGCCCTGCACCAGTCCCTGCTGGTCGGGCTGCTGTCCAACCTCGGCTCCTACGACGAGCGGCGCCGGGAGTACGCCGGCGCGCGCGGCACACGGTTCGTGGTCTGGCCCGGCTCCGGCCTGGCGAAGAAGACGCCCGCCTGGGTCATGGCCGCCGAGCTGGTGGAGACCTCGCGGCTGTTCGCGCGCACGGTGGCGCGCATCCAGCCCGAGTGGGTCGAGCCGCTGGCGGCGCACCTGGTCAAGCGGTCCTACTCCGAGCCGTACTGGTCGACCAAGCAGGGTGCGGCCATGGTCAAGGAGAAGGTCCTGCTGTACGGCATGACCCTGGTCGCCGACCGCAACGTCCTCCTCGGCCGGCTCGGCGACCTCCCGCTCGGGGACGTCACGGCGCGCGAGCTCGCGCGCGAGATGTTCATCCGCCACGCCCTGGTGGGCGGCGAGTGGCGCACCCACCACGAGTTCTACGCTCGCAACCGCGAGCTCCTGGCGGAGGCCGGGGAGTACGAGAACCGGGCGCGCCGCCGCGGGCTCGTCCTCGACGAGGACGGGCTGTTCGACTTCTACGACGAGCGGATCCCCGACCACGTCGTCTCGGCCCGGCACTTCGACTCGTGGTGGAAGAAGGCTCGCCGCGAGGACCCGGACCTGCTCACGTTCACGATGGACCTGCTGGTGCCGGACGCCGGCGCGGTCTCCGGGGCGGACTTCCCGGACACGTGGCGCCAGGGCGACCTCACCCTGCCGCTGACCTACCAGTTCGAGCCGGGCAGCCACGCGGACGGCGTCACCGTGCACGTGCCGGTCGAGGTGCTGGGGCGGCTGCGCCCGGACGGCTTCGACTGGATGGTGCCGGGCCTGGCTCTCGAGCTCGCCACCGCGACGATCCGCGCGCTGCCCAAGAAGACCCGTGTCCAGCTGGTGCCGGCGCCCGACGTGGCGGCGCAGGTGGTCGGGCTGCTGCCGGTGTGGTCGGAGGTCGCCCCGGCCCCGCCGGGCGCGCCGTCGTACCACGAGGCCTTCGCGACGGCGGTGCGCACGCTGCGCGACGTGGAGATCCCGGCCGACGCCTGGGACGAGGAGAGGCTCCCCGACCACCTGCGCGTGACGTTCCGGGTGCTCTCCGAGCGCGGCGCGGTGCTCTCCGAGGGCAAGAGCCTCGTGGCGCTGCAGCGCGAGCTGGCGCCGCAGACCCAGCACGCCGTCAGCTCGGCCGTGCGCGGCGCCGTGCGGATCGCGATGGAGGAGGCCGCGGCGCGCTCGGGTCGCGCCACGGAGTTTCCCGCCGGGGCCTCGGGCGACGGCGGTCACGGCGGCAGCAGCGGCGGCACCAGCGGCCTCGTGGCTGGATCAGCGCCCGACGGCGGGGCCACCGGCGCCGGCGCGTCCGCCCTGCTGCCCGAGCAGGAGAACCTCACCACCTGGCCCGACGTGCCGGGCGGGGTGATCCCGAAGCAGGTGGAGTCGACCGGCCCCCACGGGCTCGTGGTCCGCGGGTACCCGGCGCTGGTCGAGGTGACTTCCGGCGGGGGCGGCGCGGCGGCGAAGGCCGGTGGAAGGAAGAACGGCGGCAGCAGGAGCGGCACGATGGGCGGGGGTTCCGGCAGCGCCCCGACCGTGGCGCTGCGCGTCCTCGCCGACGCCACCGAGCAGGTGCGCGCCCACCGCCTCGGCCTGCGCCGACTCGTGCTCGGCGAGACCGCCCTGAACCCCCAGCGGATCACCACCCGGTGGACCGGCAGGGAGGCCCTCACCCTCGCGGCCAGCCCGTACCCGAGCACCGACGCCCTGGTCGCGGACGTCCAGCTCGCCGCCGTGGGCGCGCTCGTGGACGGCTGGACCGCCGCCCACGGCGGGCGCCAGGTCCGGGACGCGGCCGCCTACGCCGAGCTGGTCGCCCACGTGCGCACCCTCCTCGAGGAGCACGTGCACCAGGTGATCCGGCAGGTCGTCGCGGCGCTCGACGCGCACCGCGAGCTCGAGGCCACCATCAAGGGCGCCACGTCGATGTTCCTGCTCAACACGCTCACCGACGTGCGCGACCAGGTGGCCAGGCTGGTGCGGCCGGGCTTCGTCTCGGCCACCCCGCCCGAGCGGCTCGTGCACCTGCCGCGCTACCTCCGGGCCGCCCAGCGGCGGATCGAGCGCGCGCAGCAGAACGTGCACCAGGACGCGAACCTCGCGTGGACGGTGGGGGAGCTCGAGGACGCCTACGAGGCCGCCGTCGACGCCTCGGACCGGCTCGCCCCCGACCCGGCCCGGGACGCCACCCTCGAGGAGGTGCGCTGGCTGATCGAGGAGCTGCGCGTCAGCCTCTTCGCCCAGCAGCTCGGCACCCCGGTCAAGGTCTCGGAGAAGCGGATCCGCAAGGCGCTCGCCCAGGTGTAGCCGGACCGCGCGGTCAGGGCTCGAAGCGGTAGCCCACCCCGGGCTCGGTGATCAGGTGCCGCGGCGCGGAGGGGTGCTCCTCGAGCTTGCGTCTCAGCTGCGCCATGTAGACGCGCAGGTAGTTGGTCTCGTCCGCGTACTGCGGGCCCCAGACTGCCTGGAGGAGGTCGCGGTGGGTCACCAGGGCGCCGGTCGCCCTGACCAGCACCTCGAGGAGGTTCCACTCGGTGGGTGTCAGGTGCACCGTGCCGCCCGCACGCTCGACCCGCCGCGTCGCGACGTCGATGGTGAGCTGGCCGGCCCGGACGACGGCGGGCGCCGGTTCCGGCGTCGTGCGCCGCAGCGCGGCACGCAGACGGGCGAGGAGCTCGTCCATGCCGAAGGGTTTGGTGACGTAGTCGTCCGCGCCGGCGTCCAGCGCGGCCACCTTCTCCTCCTGCGCCTCCCGGGCCGACAGGATGAGGATCGGCAGGTCCGACCAGGTCCGCAGCGCCCGCACGACGTTGATGCCGTCGGTGTCGGGAAGGCCCAGGTCGATGATCGCCACCTCCGGGGGGTGCGCGCGGGCCAGCGCCGTCGCCCGGTTCCCCTGCCCGGTCGCCTCCACCTCGAACCCCCGGGCCTCGAGGCTGATGGAGAGGGTGCGGACGAGGGCGGCGTCGTCCTCCACCAGGAGCAGGCGGGTCACCGGTCCGCCACCTCGAGGTCCACCGTCATCGTCAGACCGCCGCCGGGCGTGACCGAGGGGGTGAGCGAGCCGCCCATCGCCTGGGTGAAGCCCTGCGCGATGGCGAGCCCGAGGCCGACGTTCGACCCCTGACCACGGTCGTCGAGCCGCTGGAAGGGCACGAACATCCGGTCCCAGCGCTCGGGCGGCACCCCCGGCCCGTGGTCCACGACCCGGAGGCAGATCCGCTCGCCCCGGCCGCCGCCCGCGCCGCCGTCGAGCTCGGCGGTGATCTCCACCCCGGTGGGGCTGAACCGCAGCGCGTTCTCGACAAGGTTGTCGACCACGCGCTCGAGGAGGCCGGCGTCCGCCCACGCCGGCGGGAAGTCGTCGGGGATGTCCGTGGTCACCGCCCTGGCACGCTCGGACAGCAGCGCCCGGGAGACGACCTCGACGAGCCCGACGGGCCCCGGCCGGACCGTCAGCGCGTCGGACTGCAACCGGCTCATGTCCAGCAGGTTCGTGATCACCCGGCTCAGGCGGTCGGTGGACTCCTCGATGGTGGCCAGCAGCTCGGCGCGCTGGTCCTCGCGCCACTCGACGTCGTCCTGCCGGAGCGTGCTCACCGCGGCCTTGGCGCTGGCCAGCGGCGTGCGCAGGTCGTGCCCGACGGCGGCGATGAGCGCGGTCCGCACGCGGTCCGCGGCGGCCAGCTCCCGCGTCTGGGCGGCCTGCGCCGCCAGGCGCTCCTGGTAGGTGACGCGGTCCCTCGCGGCCAGCTCGACCGTCGCGCTCACGATGACCGCCGCCACGACGAAGACGACGAGCTCGACCACGCTGTCCCGCTCCGCCACGACGAGCGTGTGGTAGGGCGGGGTGAGGAACCAGTTGGCCAGCCCGAACGAGATCGCCGCCGCGAGCAGCCCGGGCGTCAGCCCGCCGACGGCCGCGACCACCACGACGGCGAGCAGGTACAGCAGGAGCAGGCTGCCCAGCGCGAGCTCGCCCCGCGCGGCGACGAGCGCCACGGTGAGCAGCGGCAGACCCGCGACCACGAGCACGGCGGCGATGAGCCGCCGGGCCGGGGAGACCCCGGAGCCGCTGGGGAGCCGCCAGCGAGACCGTGCGGCGACGGGAGCGGGTTCGGACACGCGTCCAGCCTGGCACAGCCTCACCCGGCCTGGACGCCGAGGTTTTAACGAAATCCTGACGGTCCCGAAGGCATTCCGGCGGCGTCGGGCCGACCCGTTCTTCCTATGCTCGAATGGCCCGTCCCGTTCGGCCCCAGCGGCCGCAGGCACGGCGGGACGAGACGACCGGAGAGCGCGAGCACTGGTGACCGACACCCACAGGGCACAGGCCCCGCTCCACCCGGCGGCACGGCCGAGCGCGACGCCGGAGCGAGCGGTCGTCGGCCGCGCGCACCTTCTCGGTCGGCTCGTCAGCGGCCGCCCCGGCCGGCCCGACCCGACGAACCAGCGACGTCGGCGAGAGATCAACCGACGCCGCCCCGTCCAGGTGGTCATCCTGGGCTTCGTGCTCGCCATCGCGGTGGGCACGGCGCTCCTCCTGCTACCGGTCGCGGCCGCGACCGGGGATCACGCCAGCTTCGTCGAGGCCTTCTTCACGGCCGTGTCAGCGATCTGCGTGACCGGCCTCGTGGTCGTGGACACGCCCACCTACTGGAGCACCTTCGGCCAGGTCGTCATCCTCGTCCTCATCCAGATCGGCGGCTTCGGGGTGATGACGATGGCCTCCGTCCTGGGCCTGATGCTCTCCCGGCGCCTGGACCTGCAGAGCAAGTTCGTCGCGGCCACCGCCACCCGGACGGTGAGCCTGGGCGACGTCACCTCCGTGCTCCTCGGCGTGCTGCGCACCACATTGATCGTCGAGGCGACGACCGCCCTCCTCCTCACCCTCCGGTGGTCCCTGGGGTACGACGTCCCCCTCGGCGACGCCGCGTGGCTCGGCGTCTTCCACGCCGTCTCGGCGTTCAACAACGCCGGCTTCGCCCTCTTCGGCGACAGTCTCATGGGCTACGCCGCCGATCCGTGGATCAGCCTGCCCGTCGCGGCCGCCCTCATCGTCGGCGGCCTCGGGTTCCCCGTGCTCCTCGAGCTCTACCGCCAGCACCGCAAGCCCGCCCGCTGGAGCCTCCAGACCAAGATCACCCTCCTCATGACCGCGGTCCTGCTCCCGGTGGGCGCGCTGTTCGTGCTGGTCGCGGAGTGGGGCAACGGCGGGACGCTGGGCCCCCTCAGCCCGCCGGCCAAGCTCCTCGCGGCCCTCTTCCAGTCCGCCACCGCCCGCACCGCCGGGTTCAACACGGTGGACATCGCCGAGATGAACACCGGCACCTGGCTCGGCATGGACGTGCTCATGTTCATCGGCGGCGGCAGCGCCGGCACGGCCGGAGGCATCAAGGTCACCACCTTCACCGTCCTGGCCTTCGCGATCTGGTCCGAGCTGCGCGGGAACCGCGACGTCTCCGCCTACCGGTGGCGCATCTCCTCGGTGACGCTGCGCCAGGCCCTCACGGTCGCGCTCCTCAGCGTCGCCCTCGTCGTGGCCTCGACCATCACCATCGCGATGACGTCACCGTTCACCCTCGACCAGATCCTCTTCGAGGTCGTCTCCGCGTTCGCCACCGTCGGCCTGTCCACCGGCATCACCGCCGACCTCGCGGTCCCGTACCAGTTCCTGCTGACCGCCCTGATGTTCATCGGCCGCCTCGGGCCCATCACGCTGGGCACCGCCCTCGCCATGCGCACCAGGGAGCAGGCGTTCCGCTACCCCGAGACGACCACCACCATCGGCTGACTCAGCGCGGGCCGGACCGCCGCAGCAGCCGCTCGAACGCCCGGGTCGCCTCGGGCGAGCGCAGTCGCGCCATGAAGTGCTCCGCCTCCTCGGCGATGCGTCCCGTCACCGTCTCGGGGTCACGCATGAGCGACCGCGTCAGCGCGACGGCCTCCGGCGGGCGGGCCGCCACCTCCGCGGCGGCGGACCGGGCGAACGCCTCCACCTCGTCCACGGGCAGGACCGCGTTGGCCAGGCCCCACGCCTGCGCCTCACGGGCGTCGACCACCTCGCCGAGGACGAGGACGGCGAAGGCCCGCGGATGGCCGATGCGGGCGGGCAGCAGCAGCGACGACGCCGCCTCGGGCACGAGACCCAGATCGACGAAGGGCGCGGACAGGAGGGCGTCGTCGGCCAGGTAGACCAGGTCGCAGTGGAGCAGCATCGTCAGGCCGATCCCGACCGCACGCCCCTGCACGGCGGCGACGAGCGGCTTGCGCCCGGCGGCGAGCGCCCGCAGGAACGCGAAGGCCGCACCGGCGGGTCCGTCGTCCGCCAGCCCGCCCCCGCCGGCGGCACCGCCCGCGGCTGCCGCCTGCCCGCCCGCGCCGCCGTCCCCGGCGGCGGCGAGGAAGTCCGCGAGGTCGTTCCCCGCGCAGAAGCTGTCCCCGGCGGCGCGCAGGAGGACGCAGCGCACCGCGTCGTCCTCGTCGGCTCCGGTGAGCGCGGCGCCGAGCGTCGCGTACATCTCCCCGGTCAGGGCGTTCTTCTTCTCCGGCCGGTTCAGGGTGAGGGTCAGCACGCCGTCGGCCTGCTCCACCAGCACGTGCGCGCTCACGCGGGACTCCTTCATCGACGACGACGAGCGCCGCCAGCGTAGCGCCGGCCTCCGACCCCGGTCCGCGCGGGACGTGGCCGCACCTACACCGCCCCGACCACCTGCACGAGGACGATCTTCGCGATGATCCCGAGCGCGAACAGCGCGGCGTAGCCGGCGTCGACCCGCTCGTCCACGGTCCGGCCGTTGGCGTAGGCGAGGATCGCCGGCTGGCCGACGAACCCGGCGAGACCGCCCGCGGCGCGGGCCGCGGACGTGCCGACCAGCCGGGCGAGCAGCACGAACAGCCCCGCGGCCGTCGCGACGACCACGACGGCGAGCGCCACGATCTTCAGGCCCGTCACGCTGAACGCCGACGAGGCGAACGCCTGGCCGGACGCGAGCCCGGTGGCCCCGAGGAACAGCAGCAGCCCGAGCTGGCGGATGGTGAGGTTGGCCGAGCCGGGCAGGCCCCACACGAGCGGCCCCGTGCGCTCGAGCCGGCCGAGGATCATGCCGACCACGAGCGGCCCGGCGGCGGAGCCCAGCGCGAACGCGATGCCGCCGGGCAGCGGCAGGGTCACGAGGCCGACGAGCAGACCGAGCGCGAGGCCGATCCCCAGCGAGAGCGCGTCGATCTCGCTGACCCGGCGCTGGGAGTCGCCGAACAGCTGGGTCAGCCCGTCGATCTCGCCGCGCGGGTAGACCACGCGGACGCGGTCGCCCAGCTCGAGGACGAGGTCCTCGTGGGCGAGGAGGTCGAGGTCGCCGCGCTTGACCCGGGTGACGACGCCGCGGAAGCGCCCGGGCACGTCCAGCTCGCCGACGGTCCGGCCGGCGACGGCACGGTCGGAGACGATGAACCGGCGGTAGTCGACCTCGCTGCGGTCGTGGGCGAGGTGGTCGCTGACGCGGTGGCCGAGGTGCTCGCGGGCGCGCCGCACCGCCGGCTCGGGGCCGACGACGACCACGCGGTCCCCCGCACGAAGCTCCTCGTCGGCGGCGACCACCCGCGTCTGGCCCGCGCGCTCGAGGTAGGACAGCCGCACCTCGCGCTCGGCGACGCCGGGGATGTCGAGGAGCCGGGTGGGCCGTTCGACCTCGACGCTGATGTCGATGAGCCCGACGCCGGCCACCGGGTCGGGGTCCCGGACGGTGCGCCAGGGCCGGGCCAGGACGGCGGCCACGACGAGGATGGTGAGGACGACCCCGACGGGGTAGGCGAGCGAGTACCCGACGGCGGGGTCCTGGCTCCCGGCCTGCGCCGTCGCCGCAGCGAGGGCGGGGGTAGAGGTGAGCGCCCCGGCGAAGGTCCCGGCATTGAGCGCCGGCGCGAGCCCCAGCGCGCCGCCCAGCACGAGCGTGACGACGGCGACCAGAGCGAGGACGACGACGGAGCCGCCCATGAGGGGCAGCTGGCTGCGCAGGTCGCGGAAGAAGCCGGAGCCGGCGGCGAGGCCGACGGTGTAGACGAACAGGGCGAGGCCGAGGGACTGCACGAGCCCGAGCCCCTCCCCCAGCCGCGGGTCGAGGGCGCCGACGGCGAGGCCGACGAACAGGGCGCCGGCGGGGCCGAAGCGGACGGGGCCGAACGGGATCATCCCCACCAGGGTGCCGAGGGCGACGACGAGCATCATCGTCAGGAGCGGGGAGGCGGCGAGGACGTCGAGCACGGCTCTAGCGTTCCACCGCGGCGCCCACCAGGCGCCCCGCGCGGGGGTCGGCCTGGTCACGTCGGCCGGCGGTGGCGGGCCCACGGTCCGTGGCGCGGTGGCCGCCGTCGGAGGCGGAGCGGCCGTCCCCTGCGTGGTGGCCGCCGTCGACCGCGCTCAGGTGGTCGAGGATGCGCACGACCGCCTCCCGCCCGGCGCGGTTCGCCCCGACGGTGGACGACGACGGCCCGTACCCGATCAGGTGCAGCCGCGGCTCGCCGGCCACCTGGGTGCCGTCCATCGTGATGCCGCCGCCGTGGCCGCGCAGGTGCAGCGGGCGCAGGTGGTCCAGCGCCGCGCGGAAGCCGGTGGCCCAGAGGATGACGTCGGCACGCTGGAGGGAGCCGTCGGCCATCCGCACGCCGTCGGGCTCGATGCGGGTGAACATGGGGTGCCGGTCGAGCACGCCACGCTCGGCCGCCGCGCGCAGCTCGGGCCGCCAGATGAGGCCCGTGACGGACACGACGCTGAGGGGCGCGAGCCCCTGCCGGACGCGCTCCTCGACGCGTGCGACCGCCTGGCGGCCGGCCTCGGGGTCGAAGTCCTCGTCCCGCCACACGGGCTCCCGGCGGGTGACCCACGTCGTCGTCGCCACGTGCGAGATCTCCTCGAGCAGCTGGACCGCGGAGATGCCGCCGCCCACGACGACCACGTGCTGCCCGGCGAAGTCCTCCGCCCGGACGTAGTCGGCCACGTGGAGCTGGCGGCCGCGGAAGGTCGCCTGCCCCGGGTAGACCGGCCAGAACGGCTTGGTCCAGGTGCCGGTGGCGTTGATGACGGCGCGGGCGGCGAAGGTCCCGGCGTCGGAGGCGACGAGCAGGCGGCCGGAGGGGTCGTCGTCGACGCGCCGCACGGAGGCGACCCTGACAGGGCGCAGCACGCCGAGCTCCAGCCTCTGCTCGTAGTCGCCGAAATATGCCGGCAGGACGTCGACGCTCGGCTCGCACGGGTCGATCTCGGGCTGCGGCATGCCCGGGAGGTCGTAGATGCCGTTGACGGTCGCCATGCGCAGGGAGCGCCAGCGGTGGCGCCACGCGCCGCCGGGGCCGGGCTCGGCGTCGAGGATCACGTAGGTCCCCGCCCCCTCGTGCTCGCCGCCGTCGAGGGCCGGGACGAGACCGAGCCTGCGTAGGTGGTACCCGGCCGAGAGGCCCGCCTGGCCGGCGCCGATCACCACCACGTCCGCGAGGACGGCGGTGTCCGCGGGGACGGCGGGCGCGCTCGGCGTGGTCATGTCGACGACAACGCGGCTTCCGACCGAAGGCTTCCGGACCGCGTCGTGGCATCGGCCACGGTCGGACCGAGCGGGGTCCGAGCACCTTCGTCGACGGCGGACTCCCCGCCCTCAGTTGCCGGCGGCCCGGTACTGCTCGACCACCTCGGCCCTGATGCGTCCGCGCGGGCTGACCTCGATGCCCTGGCCGGCCGCCCAGGCGCGCACCGCGGCCGGGTCGAACGCCTGCTTCTTCGTGCTCGAGGCATGGGTGCGGCGGCGCTGGCCCTCGATCTTGCGGCCGGCCTCCAGGTACGGCCGCAGGGCGTTCTCGAACTCCGCCACCTCCTCGTTGGTGAGGTCGACCCGGTACAGGACGCCCTCGTAGGAGAAGTCGACCGAGCGCCCCTTGCCCCGCTCGATCGGCCTGCCGGAGATGTCGGAGACCAGCTCGGTGATCATCTTGGTTGCCACATCGACAACTTTAGTCATTTTGTTGGTGCGATTTTTACCCTCCGTCGCGGGACGGCGGCGGAGTGACGCGCGGTGGCCCGCGCACGCCCCCTCGACCGGCCGTCCACAGGTCCGGCGCACCGTGTCACCCGGTCGTCGTAGTCTCGTTGCCCTCGGGTCCGGGGGCCGCCCGACAGTGAGCACGGAGGGAGTCTGCGCATGGAGCTGACGGCGGTGCGCGCGCTCGGCGAGGAGCTGCTCGCCCGGCACGGCCTGACGTCGTGGCGCTTCGCCCTCGACAACGCCAAGCGCCGGGCCGGGGCGTGCAAGTTCGACTCCCGCACCATCTCCGTCTCGCGTCACCTCATGGCCCTGTACGAGGAGGCGCACGTGCGGGACACGATCCTGCACGAGATCGCGCACGCCCTCGTCGGCCCCCGGCACGGCCATGACGCCGTGTGGCGCGCGAAGGCGCGGGCGATCGGCTGCTCGGGCTCCCGGCTCGTCGACGCCGAGGCCCCGCGGGCGCCGGCCCCCTGGCAGGGCACCTGCCCGCGCGGGCACACCTACGACCGGCACCGCCGACCGTCCCGCCCCGCCAGCTGCGCGCGGTGCGAGCCCGGGTTCAACGCCGATCTCCTGCTGACCTGGACCTTCCACGGCCGTGCCGCCTCGCCGGGCCCGCGCTACGAGCGAGAGCTGTCACGCCTGCTCGCCGGGCGCCGACGGCGCGGCGCCGGGCCACCCGGGACGCTGGCGGGCGGGCAGGCGGACGTCGCGCAGAGCCCGGCCACCGGGCTGTCCGCCGCCGCCACCGCGACCACCGCGGCAGGGACGCGCGCCCCGGAGCGGGACCTGATGCGCGAGCTGACCGTCGGCGGTCACCTGACACCAGGGACCGTCGTGCGGATCACCGCCCCGGGGAAGTACTTCGGCCGCAAGGTCACCATCGTCAAGAGCGCCCGCACCCGGTACCACGTGCGCGGCGGCGTCGAGCGCCTCACGGTGCCCTTCGCCTACGTGGAACCCGCGTGATCCGACCCCCTCTGAGCGCAGGTTCCAGCACTAGCTCGTGCTGATCCGCGCCGTCGCGCCGTGAGGCGCGGCCGCACCCGGCAACGGTTAGGCGCCGACCGGTGCCTCATCCCGGTCCAGCGCATCCTGGAGAATGGGAACGACGTCGGACGCGACCGTCTCGAGCAAGCTCAGGGTGTGGGCGAGCGAGCCGTTCTCGTGCACCTGCACCATCAGCTCCGTGGCGCGCGGGAGCACCGGGTCTGAGGCGAGCGCGCTGGCGACCGCCGCCGGCGGGCCGGTCGCGATGAACGACAGGTCGAGGTACTCCTCGGTGGTGCGTCCCGGCGGGAACTCCCCGGACGAGAGATAGGGCTGGACGTACCGCCGCACGATGTTCGCGACCTCCCGGTCGTCGTCCGGGTCGCCGAGGAGCGGAAGCACAGCTCGCGAGACGCCGACCCGAGGCGACGTCCCGGCGGGCAACGCCTGGACATACGCGTCCACGACGGGCTCCTGCGCCTGCGGGGTGGGGATCCCCGCGCCGATCGCCCTGCGGGCGAGGAGCAGTCCGAGGCCGCGTCGGCCGATGGCCTCCGCGCCGGCGCTGCTGGACGTGGAGTGCCACACCCGGTCCCGCAGCGTGCCCGCCGGGGGCTGCAGGACCGCTCCGTCGGGTTCGACGGGGTCGCCGTCGAGCGCGCGGAGCAGCGCCTCCAGGACCTCGGCGGCGTGCTGCCGCTGGCGTTCCGGGTCCCGGCCGAAGGCGCGGAACACGTGCGGCTCCAGGTGGGCGGGCACGCCCGCCCCGACCCCGAGCTCCAGCCGTCCGCCGCTGAGCCGGTCGACGACCACGGCGTCCTCGGCCAGCCGGAGGGGGTCCTCGAACGGCAGCGTCACGAGGCCCGTGCCCAGGTGGATGTGCTCGGTCCGCTGCGCCGCCGCCGCGAGGAACGGCAGGGTGGACGGCAGCCGGCCGTAGGTGGCACTGAGGTGGTGCTGCGCCACCCACCCGGTGTCGTAGCCGAGCGCCTCGGCGGTCTCAAACACGCGCAGCGTGCTGGCGTACGCCTCGGTCGCGTCATCCCCGCCGGTGACGTGCGTGAGAAAACCGAGCCGGAGACGCGGGCGAGCGCTCATCGGGCCACCGCCCGGTCGACAGCCGTGTTCACGAGCGAGCCGGTGATCGACTGCGGCCGGGTGAGCAGGTTGAGCACCGGGCACACGCGCTCGACCTCAGCGTGGAGCCGGTCCAGCTGGTCGGCGCCGGCAGGTGAGGAGAGCGTCACGGTGTAGGTGAGGTCCTGGGGCTCCACCGGCACGTCCGGGAAGTCGTCCAGGCCGCCGCGGGGGTCCAGGCTGCCGCGCACCTCGACGGCGAGCGAGTCGAGCGGCACCTCGAGCTCGGCGGCCTTGATGAGGAAGACGTGGGTCAGGCAGCTGCCGAGCACGCCGAGCAGCAGCTCGGGCGACGACGGCCCGAGGTCGTAGCCCGCGAAGTCGGCGGGGCTGTCGCTGATCACCTGGAAGTCGCGGATGCGGATGCGGCGGACGCCGCTGCGCCCCTCCGCGTCCACCCGCGCGGCGAGCTCGGCCCGCGGGTACCCGGCCTGGGCCGAGCGGTCTCGTCGCTCCAGGAGGGCCCGGCGCTTCTGCTGCAGGTAGCGCCTCAGGCCGCTGGTGGTCTCGGTGTGCTCGCTCATGCGGAGAGCGCCTCCTCGATCAGCGCGGTGTTCACGACGGTACTCCAGTCGGGTTCCTCCGAGATGATGCCCAGCTCGACGGAGTCCTGGGCGTCCCGGCTCACCTCGGCGACGAACGCCTCGCCCGGGATGGACAGCTCGTAGTTCCGGCGGCTCACGGTGAGCTCGGCCGCCTCGAGCGGGAGCTCGTTCTTCTCGGCGAAGAGCGCGACGGCGTCCGCCCGGTTCGCCGTGACCCAGTCGAGGCCCTGCCGGTACGCGCGCAGGAACGCGACGACGGCGTCCGGGTGCTCCTCGACGAAGGCCGAGTTGCCGGAGATGGTGACGTAGTTGTTGATGTGGTCGCGGCCGCTGGCGAGGACGCGCGCCTGCCCCGCGACCTCGGCGCGGGCGAAGAACGGGTCCCAGGTCCGCCAGGCGTCGATGGCGCCCGAGACGAGCGCCGCCTGCCCCTCGTTGTTCTCCAGGCGCACCCACTCGACGTCGTCGACGTCGAGGCCGGCCGTGCGCAGCGCCCGCAGGAAGAAGATGTCGGGCACCGAGTAGGGGCCGGCGACCTTCTTGCCGCGCAGATCTGCGACCGAGGTCAGCGGGGAGTCCGGCAGCGTCAGGACCGCGTGCGTCTCGGGGCTGCGCTCGACGACGGCGAGGATGGTGAGCGGGAGGCCGTTGGCGATGGACACCGTCGGCGTCCCGCTGATCCCGAGGTCTGCCTGTCCGCCCGCGAGCGCCTCGATGATCGGGTCGTAGGAGAGCAGGCTGTTGAACTGCGGGCTCCAGCCGATCGTCGACAGCTCGTCCGTCAGCAGCTCGCGCTCCTGCAGGGCGTGGGCGACGACGTAGGGCGGCTGGTACACGAGCCTCAGGGTCCCCGCGGCGCCCGACGCTGCGGCGCCGACAGCGTTGCCCGGCCGGGCGCAGGCGGCCAGGAGTCCGGCCGCGGCCGCGCCGAGGCCGACGCCGAGGAACCCGCGCCGCGACAGCGACGACGTGACGGTGGTGGTCAGGGATGGAGTGGTCATCTCGTGGTCCTCACGGGAGCTGGGTCGTGGATGAGGTGGAAGGCGGCGAGGAGCGCGCGGCGGAGCTCGACGAACTCCTCGCCGGCGCGGTCCCGGGGGTAGGGCAGGTCGATCGGGAGAACCTGCGCGACGCGACCGGGCCGTGCGGAGAGCACGACGACCTTCTGCGCGAGCGCGATCGCCTCGTCGATGTCGTGGGTGATGAGCACCGTGGTCACGCCCTGGTCGGCCCAGATGCCCTGGAGCTCCTCCTGGAGCCGGATCCGGGTGAAGGCGTCGAGCGCACCGAAGGGCTCGTCGAGCAGGAGCACCTCGGGCGCGGGAGCCAGGGCCCGGGCGATCGCGGCGCGCTGGGCCATCCCGCCGGAGAGCTGGTGAGGGCGGGCACCCTCGAAGCCCTCCAGGCCGACGAGCCGGACCAGCTCCGCGACGCGGTCCGGGTCGCGACGTCGGAGACCGAAGCCGATGTTCTCTGCGACGGTGAGCCAGGGCAGCAGCCGGGGCTCCTGGAAGACGATCCCGCGCCTGATCGAGGGTCCGGTGACCTTCTCGCCGCCGACCCGCACAAAACCGGAGTGCTGGACGTCCAGGCCGGCGACGGCGCGCAGCAGGGTGGACTTGCCGCACCCGGACGGGCCGACGAGGGCGACGAACTCGCCCGGGCGCGCGCTGATGTCGACGTCGCTGACCGCGAGCAGCGGTCCGTCCGGCGTCGGGAACTCCCGGCTGAAGCCGGTGACGAACAGTGAGGCACTCATGCTCATCTCCCCGAGTAGGCGTCGCGCCAGGACAGCAGGTGGTGCTCGAGCTGCCGGACGATGACGTCGACGACCTTCCCGGCCACCGAGAAGACGAGGAGCGAGGCCAGGACGATGTCGACGCGGACGAACTCGCGCCCCTGGGCGAGCCAGAACCCCAGCCCGCTCGTCGCACCCATGAGCTCGGCGATGACGAGCGCCAGCCAGGCCACCCCCAGCGCGTAGCGCACCCCGGTGAGCACCTCGGGCAGTGCGGCCGGGATGATGACGCGGCGGAGCAGGGCGGCGTCGTTGAGCTCGAAGACCTTGCCGACCTCGATGAGCTTGCGGTCCACGTTGCGGATGCCGGCGAACGTGTTGAGGTACAGCGGGAAGAAGCTGCCGAGCGCGATCAACGTGATCTTGGGTGCCTCGTTCAGGCCGAGCCAGAGGATGAGCAGCGGCGTCAGGCCCATGAAGGGCACGGTGCGCAGCATCTGGACGGTCGTGTCCAGGAGCGTCTCCGCCCGGCGGGAGAGTCCGGTCAGCGAGCCGAGGAGGACCCCCAGGGCGCCACCGGTCAGGAACCCGGTGACCCAGCGGAAGCCGCTGGCCCACAGGTGCTCGAGGAGTGTCCCGTCCGTGGCCGCCTGCCAGAGGGTCGAGAAGACGGTCGTCGGGGGCGGGAGCAGCACGGGGTTGGCCCAGCCGGAGACCGACGCCGCCTGCCACGCGGCAAGGAGGACGGCAGGGAGCGCGAAGCCCGCGAGCCGTCTGGCGCCTGCTGGTCTCCTCCGGGTTCGAGCGGGTGGGCCTGCCTCTCGTGCGGGCCCGCGGACGCCGGCGTCCGGCGGCGCGAGCTCGGCGGGTGCGGTCATGGTTCGCTCCAACAGCTTGGTCTGGGCAGGGGGGTCTGGGGTCGGACGGCCGGGAACCCGCGGTCTCCAGGGCCGTCCTCGGGTCTCGACCGCATGCACGCCGTCGGCAGGTGGTCTCGACCGCACGCCGTCGGCAGGCTCGTCCGGCGGCGCCCACCGTGGGGCCGGCGGAGAGAACGCGCCGATCAGGTCGCCCGCCGGTCAGGTCGCGCGCCGGTCGAGGCGTGGCGCTCCCGCGCGGGCCCGAGAGCCGGCGTCGACCCGGACCTCCCGGATCTCGGGTCCAAGGCCGGGCCCGACGGCGGCACGGGTCGCGGCAGGAGAAGGGAGCACCGGACGCGGACTCGCGAAGCTCGGGGAGCCGGCGTGCCGGGTGGATCAGTCCTGCACCAGGTCTTCGTCAGGCGGTGCAGGACCTGCGCATGCAGCGACAACAGCGCGGGGCGGACGTCCCGGGCGCGCAGCTGGGGCGCGCGGCGGAGTGGAGAGAGCGGGTCGAGAAGACCGTCGTTCCCCTCATGGTTCCTCCGTCATCGGTCGTTTGCGGGCGGCCGCTCCTGGGTCCGCCTCGGTCGGGACACTGTCAGCCGCCGCCGCTCGGGCGGGACCGAGGTCCCTTGTTTCTCGCATCGCAAGACGCGAACCACCCCCACGACCCTCGGGATCTTCCGGGATGAGACAGGCGAACCAGCCAGGCCGACCGCCACGGGCGGCTCGGTAGTGTCCGGGCCGCAAGCCTGACGGGACCGAGGAAGGGGCGAGCTCGTGACAGTCGAGTGCATCGCGGACCGGCACGCCGCCGCTGCGGGGATCAGCCCCGACGATTTCAAGGCCGTCTTCCGTAACCATCCGGCGGGCGTCGCGGTCGTCACCCTCCGCGGCCCGGACGGCCCCGTCGGCTTCACGGCGACGTCGGTCACCTCCGTCTCCGCGGCACCTCCGGTGCTGGCGTTCTCCCTGGCCGCGGCGTCCTCCTCGCGGCCGGCTCTGGAACGGGCCAGCTCCGTCGTCGTCAACTTCCTCGCCGAGGACCAGCGGGACGTCGCCGCGACGTTCGCCCGGCGCGGGGTGGACCGCTTCGCGCAGGTGGCGTGGACCTCGCTGCCCACCGGCGAGCCGGTGCTCCGCGGAGTCACGGCGTGGGTGCGCGGCGAGATCGACGAGCGCATCCCGGTGGGCGACAGCCTGCTCGTGACCGTCCGCGCCGGCCTCTCGGCACGGCACGACGGCACACGGCCCCTGGTGTACGTCGACCGGACCTACCACCGCCTCGGCGACCACGGCCTGTCCGAGTAGCGCCCGCCGGCAACGGCGCGCCGCGGCGGCTCTTTCCCGCCGCCCGGGATGCCCCGCGCTCTCCACCACGGGAGTACCGGCGCATCAGTTCCGGCGCGTCGGTTTCAACGCATCACTCCGGGCGCGTGGCCTCCTCGAGCAGCTCGAGGACGTGCCGGTACGGGCGCGAGGTCGCCGCCGTCATACCCATCTCGCAGGTGCGGTTGCACGAGGCGTAGGCGGCGAACGGTCCGCCGGCACGCTCCGCCGCCGCGATCTCGGCCGCCTCCGCCTCGGTGGCGCCGGACGGCAGCTCGGGGTGCAGCATCCCGCGATCACCCGCGGTGCCGCAGCAGCCCCACGAGGCGGGCACGGTGACGTCCTCGGCGACGGCGTCGGCCACCGTGACGAGGTCGGCCACCATGCCCAGGTGGACGGCGGAGCAGGTGGGGTGCACGGCGAGCGACGGCAGGCGCCGCCCGGGCGCCACGGTCACGCGGTCCAGCAGGTGCTCGCGGGCGAAGACGACGGCGTCGACCACCCGCACCTGCGCCCACCGCGCGGCGAGCTCGCCGTCGAGGCGGTCCCCGATCCCGGTCAGGCCGTGGGTGCAGCTGGAGGCGTCGCACACCAGGGGGATCCGCCCGCCGTCGGTCAGCTCCCACACCAGCGCCGCGACCTTACGGGCCATGGTGGCGGCACCGTCGGACAGGCCCTTCGACTCCCACACCGTGCCGCAGCACAGGGCGTCGATCCCGGCGGGCACGGCGACGCGGAGCCCGGCCCGCTCGCACAGCCGGAGGAACGCGGCCGCCGCGCCGTCGCCGTCGCCCTCGGCGGCGAAGAGCGAGCCGATGCAGGCGGGGAAGAAGACGACGTCCGCCCGTCCGGCGGCGGGCACGGCGGACGACCGGTCGGGCGCGGCGGACGACTGGCTGGCCGGTGGGGCGGACGCCACGACCACGCCGGGTGGAGCCGGCGCCACGACGGCGTCGGACGCCTCCGCGAGCGCCGCGCGTGACCCGCCGGGCCCGGGCAGGTCCTCGCCCACCTGCGGGATCCAGTCGCGCAACGCCTCCCCCGCCACGGCACGCACCCCCGCCGTCACGGCGGGGAGCACCGGCCCGGGCACGACCTCGGCGACGCCGAGCGCGGCGCGCAGGACCGCCGTCGTCGGACCCCACCGCCGGGCGAGGAGGTCGCCCGCCACCTTGACCGGGACGGGCCGGGACCCCGCGCGGAACTCCTTCATGACCTTGCCGGTGTCGATGCCGACCGGGCAGGCGGTCACGCACAGGGAGTCCGCCGCGCAGGTGTGCACGGCCTGGTAGTCGTACTCGCGCTCGAGCGCGGCCCGCCGCTCCGGGCCGGACCGGGCCATCTCGCGCAGCAGCACGATGCGCTGCCGGGGCGTCGTCGTGGTGTTCCGCGACGGGCAGACCGGCTCGCAGTAGCCGCACTCGACGCACCGATCGAGCTCGGGGTGCGCGGCGGGGAAGGTCTTGAGGTTCTTCAGGTGCGCCTCGGGGTCCTCGGCCAGCAGCACGCCGGGGGCGAGGATCCCGGCCGGGTCGCACAGGGTCTTGAGCTCGCGCATGACCTCGTACAGCTCGTCGCCGTACTGCCGCCGCACGTAGGGCGCCATGATCCGCCCGGTGCCGTGCTCGGCCTTGAGCGAGCCGTCGGCGCCGAGGATGAGGTCTACGAGGTCCTCGGTGAACGCGGCGAACCGGTTCAGCTCGGCCCGGTCGTCCAGCCGCGGGTTGATCTGGAAGTGCAGGTTGGCGTCCTTCGCGTGGCCGAAGATCACCGCGTCGTCGTAGCCGTACCGGCCCAGCAGCCGCCCGAGGTCGCGCACGGCGCCCGGCAGGGCGGGCGGCGGGACGACGATGTCCTCGAGGAGCGCCGTCGTCCCCTGCGGCCGCGCACCGGCGACGGCGGCGTAGAGCACCTTGCGGGTCACCCACATGCGCGCGCGGGCGGCGGCGTCCGTGGTTAGCTCGGCCGGCGCGGTCAGGTCGAGGCCGGCGACGACGGGACGCACCCGCTCGGTCGCGGCCGCGAGCGCCTCGGCGGTGGTGCCCTGCACCTCGACCAGCAGCGCGGTGTGCTCGCGCACGTCCAGCGCCCGCATGAGATCGGGCGCGTTCGGGTCGCGCCGGGAGACCCGCAGCGAGGAGGCGTCGAGGAGCTCGACGGCGACGGCGCCGGCCTCGGTGAGCGGGATGATCGCGTCGGTGGCGCGGTCGATGGTGTCGAAGACGCACAGCGCGGTGGCGGCGTGCGGCAGCGCGGGCACCGTCCGCAGCGTCACCTCGGCGACGTAGGCGAGCGTCCCCTCCGACCCGACGACGAGGTGGGCGAGGATGTCGGCGGCGGAGTCGTGGTCGAGCAGCGCGTTGAGGCCGTAGCCCATCGTGTTCTTCATCGAGAACTGGTGCTCGATCCGTGCGCGCAGGCCGGTGTCGCCGCGCACGCGGTCGCGCAGGCGCAGCAGCCCGGCGTACAGCGCCGGCTCCATGGCGCGCAGGACGGCGTCGGCGTCCCGCCGGCCGGTGTCGAGCACGGTGCCCGAGGGCAGGACGAGGACCATCGACTCGAGCGTGCGGTACGCCGTCGCCGTCGTCCCGGACGTCATCCCCGAGGAGTTGTTCGCGACGACGCCGCCGATCGTGCAGGCGATCTCGCTCGCCGGGTCCGGCCCGAGCCGGCGGCCGTGCCGGGCCAGGGCGGCGTTGACCCGCCGCAGGACCGCGCCCGGGCCGCAGCGCACCCGGGCGCCGTCGTCCAGGACCTCGACCTGGGCGAGGTGGCGCCGCACGTCGACGAGGACGCCGTCGGTCACGGCCTGCCCGGACAGCGACGTGCCGCCGGAGCGGAAGGTCACCGGCGTGCCGGCGCGGGTGGCGGCGGCCAGCACCGCGGCCACCTGCTCGGTCGAGGTGGCGGTGACGACGGCGGAGGGGGTGAGGAGGTAGTGCGAGGCGTCGTGGGCGAGGCGGGCGCGGTCGACGACGGCGGTGGAGACGTGGTCCCGGCCGGCGGCGCGCGTGATGGCGGTGAGGTCCGGGTCGACGGCGGTGCTCGCCGCCGCCCGGGCGGGGGTGCGGACTGTCATAGATTCCTCTCCGTGGCTCGCCTCGTCGCGTCGCCCCCCACTCTGCCACCGAGCCCGGTCGGCGAGCGTCCGGATCGCCGGGGCCGCGGGGCCGCGGAGGCCGCCCTCTCCGGCCCGCGAGCCGGAGTCGCAGCCGGGGTGGCACCCCTGGTTCCGGACGGCATCCCGGGCGTCGCCGCAGCACGTCGGTGCGATTGTCCGCGCCGGGACACAGGGCTACCGTTGACGTCACCGGGGGGTCACCGAAGCGTCACGCAGGCAGGCTGGGAGCCGACATGGTGCCTACACCCGTCCGGAGACCCAGGCCGACGACGGAGCTGCGTTGCCTGCCCACGTTCGAGCTGCGCGTCGGCGGCGCTCCGGTCCCGCTCCCCCACCGCGCGCAGCGCGTCCTGGTGTTCCTCGCGCTGCGGTCCGGGCCGGCGGACCGGCCGGAGCTGGCGGGCACCCTGTGGCCCGACGTGCCCGCGTCGCGGGCCTACTCGAGCCTGCGCTCGACGTTGTGGGGCCTGTCCCGGCTCACGCCCAGCCCGGTGATCGCCGTCGGGTCGAGCGTCCAGATCAGTCCCGACGTGCGGGTCGACCTCGACGGCGCCCGCCGTCTCGCCCAGCGCATCATCGAACGCGGGCCGGGGAAGGTCGCGACGCCGGCCGCGCTGGCCGCGCTGCGCCACGACTTCCTGCCGTCGTGGTCGGAGGACTGGCTCGCCGCCGAGCAGCACCACTTCCGCCAGCTCCGCCTGCACGCCCTCGAGGTCCTCAGCCGGCACCTGAGCGAGAAGGGCGACCACGCCCTCGCGGTGGAGGCCGGGCTGCTCGCGCTGGCCTGCGAGCCGCTGCGCGAGAGCGCCCACCGCACCCTGATGCTGGCCCACCTCGCGGAGGGCAACCGCGCGGAGGCGATCTGGCAGTACCACCGGTGCCGGGAGCTGCTGGCCAACGAGCTCGGGCTGGCGCCGTCCCCGGAGATGGAGGCGCTGCTCCAGCGGGCGCTGCGGGACGGGCCGGAGCCGGCCGGCGCGAACGGCGCGGAACCGGAGCCTCCCGCCGGGGTACGCCCGGCAGAGGTGCGCCCGGCAGAGGTGCGTCCGGCCGAGAGGAACGGCGTCCTCAGGAGCCCCGGCTCGCCTCCCGCCAACCTCTAGCGCGACGCGTGCAGGCCCGGGTCCGGGACGGTGCATGCACCACGGCCACGTCGTCGCTCACGTAGGCCGAGACCGCGCGCTAGACCTCCTTGAGCGCCGACACAACGTTCGTCAGCGACTCCTTCGCGTCCCCGAACAGCACCTGCGTGCGCTCGGCGAAGAGCAGCTCGTTCTCGATGCCGGCGAAGCCGGGCCGCATCGAGCGCTTGAGGAAGATCGTCTGCCCGGCCTGGTCCGCGTTGATGATGGGCATCCCGTAGATCGGGGCGGAGGTGTCGGTGCGGGCGGCGGGGTTGACCACGTCGTTCGCGCCCACCACCACCACGACGTCGGTCGACGGCATGGCGGCGTTGACGTCGTCGGCCTCGACCAGCAGCTCGTACGGAACGTTGGCCTCGGCGAGGAGGACGTTCATGTGGCCCGGCATGCGCCCGGCCACGGGGTGGATGCCGTAGACCGCGTCCACGCCCCGCTTCCGCAGCGCGGTGACCAGCTCGGCGACCACGTGCTGCGCCTGCGCGACGGCCAGGCCGTACCCGGGCACCACGACCACGCGGCTCGCGTACGCCAGGGTGATCGCGACGTCCTCGGCCTGCGCGCGGCGCACCGGCCGGTCCGAGACCTCGGTGGACCCGGCGGTGGAGCCGCCCTTGAGGGCGCCGAAGAGGATGCCGCCGACGGACCGGCCCATCGCCGTCGCCATCGCGAGGGTGAGGATCGTGCCCGAGGCGCCCACGAGGGTGCCGGCCACGAGCAGCAGCGTGGAGCCCATCGCCCAGCCGGAGGCCGCCACCGCGAGCCCGGTGAACGCGTTGAGCAGCGAGATGACGATGGGCACGTCCGCCCCGCCGACCGGCAGCACCAGCAGCGCGCCGAACGCCAGCCCGAGCACGAGGAGGATGAGACCGAGCCACACGTCGGCGGTGAGCGTGACGGCGACGGCCGCCCCGAGCCCCGCGCCGAGGGTGACCACCAGCAGCAGCCCGGCGCCCGGCACCACGATGGGCCGCGAGGTGATGGTGCCCTGGAGCTTGCCGTAGGTCAGCAGCGAGCCGAGCAGCGAGGTGGAGCCGACGAACACCGCGAAGGCGGTCGCGCCGGCGACGACGAGGGTCACGTCCCGCCCGCCGAACTCGGTGAGCTCCATGATCCCGACGATCGCCGCGGCGCCGCCGCCGACGCCGTTGAAGATGGCGACGAGCTGCGGCATCTCGGTCATCTTCACCCGGCGCGCGGCCGGCACGGCGACGGCGGAGCCGAGCCCGACCGCGCCGAGCACCACGGCGAGGTTGGCGCCGGCGAAGTCGGTGGAGAACAGCACCGTGACGACCGCGAGCGCCGCCCCGGCGGCCCCGAGCAGGTTGCCGCGGCGAGCGTTGCGCGGGGAGGACAGGCCCTTGAGGGCGAGGATGAAGCAGACGGCGGCCGCGAGGTAGGCCAGCTCGGTGACGGAGGCGGGCAGGAGGTTCATCGCCGCTCGCTCCCCACGGGCTCCTCGGTCCGCTGCCGCGGACGGCCGGAGAACATCTCGAGCATCCGGTCGGTGACGACGAAGCCGCCGACGAGGTTCACCGTCGCCAGCAGGGTCGCGAGCGCCCCGAGCACCAGCAGCACCGGCGAGGTGGCGTGCGCGGTCACCGTCACGGCGCCGACCAGGATGATGCCGTGGATGGCGTTGGCGCCCGACATCAGGGGCGTGTGGAGGGTGGAGGACACCTTGGAGACGACCTCGACGCCGACGAATGCGGCGAGCACGAAGATCGTCAGGACGGTCAGGCCGCTCATCGGGACCCCTCCGCGTAGCTGTGGGTGGGCAGCTCCTCCGCCGGGCTCGGCGGGGCGGACCCCGGCGGGGCCACGTCGTCCGGCGTCGCGGCCGGGACGGGGCGGCCCTCGCGGTCGCGGGTGACGCCGTCGTGGGTCAGCGCCATGCCGGTCACGATGTCGTCGTCGAGCGGGACCACCAGCGCGCCGTCGTCGCCGGTGAGGAGCGCGACGACGTTGGCGACGTTCTTGGCGAAGAGGCGCGAGGCGTCCGTGGGCAGGTCGGACGCGGCGGAGGCGAGGCCGACGACGGTGATGGTGCCGCCGCCGCGGGAGCTCGGCACGGCCACGTCCATCCCGGGCATCGAGCCCTCGACGTTGCCGCCGGAGGCGGCCGCCAGGTCGACGACGACGGAACCGGGCCGCATCGCGGCCACCATGTCCGCGGTGACCAGCTGCGGCGCCCGGCGCCCGGGCACGGCGGCGGTGGTGATGAGGACGTCGGCGGCGGCGATGTGCGGCGCGAGCGCGTCCTGCTGCCGCTCCGCGGCGGTGGCGCCCAGGGCGCGCGCGTACCCCCCGGTGCCGGTGCCCTCGGCGGAGTCGAGGCCGACGTCGATGAAGGTCGCGCCGACCGAGCGGACCTCCTCGGCGGAGTCGGGCCGGATGTCGTTGGCGGAGACCTTCGCGCCGAGCCGCTTGGCGGTGGCGATGGCCTGCAGGCCGGCCACGCCGACCCCGAGGACGACGACGTTCGCCGGCGGCACGGTGCCGGCCGCGGTCATCGCGAGCGGGAAGAACCGGGGCAGCCGCACCGCAGCCTCGAGGACGGCGCGGTAGCCGGCCGCGAGCGCCTGCGAGGACAGCACGTCCATCGACTGGGCGCGGGAGGTCCGCGGCAGCCGCTCGAAGGACAGCATCGTGACCCGGTTGGCGTTGGCGGCGGCGAGCCGGTCGGCGTCGTCCAGGGGCGCGTCGAGCCCGAGGGTCACCGCCCCGGGCCGCAGCCGGCGCAGGGCCGCGGCGGGCACCGGGGTGACGTGGGCGAGGATGTCGACGGCGGCGAGGTCGACGGCGGCGACGATCTCCGCGCCCGCGTCGGCGTAGGCGTCGTCGTCGTGGTGGGCCCCGGTTCCGGCGCCCGACTCGACCAGGACCCGGTGGCCGGCGCGGACGAGCGCGCCCGTGACCTCCGGGACCAGGGCGACGCGCGTCTCGGGGGCAGGCTCTCGCGGCGCTGCGATGATGCTCACGCTCAGAGCCTAGGCCGCGGCGTGTGCGACATATGGGACTTTGTCCCCTGTGCCCCGGCCGGACGGGCGCCCCCTAGAACCCGCCCCAGCGCTCGACGTGCGGCGCGTCGGGGTCGCGCATGTCGATGACGACCTCCGACCGGTTCACCGGGTCGGCGATCTCGCGGTAGAGCCGCAGGGCCGGCAGGTATCGCTCCTGGTAGCGGGCCTTGACCGCCTCGGGCTCGTCGTCCTCCTCGTTGAGCCGGCCCAGGACGCGCTCGAGGGTGACCGACTCGGGCACCGAGAGGTAGATGCGCAGGTGCCAGAGGTCCTCGAGCTCGGGGCGCAGCAGGCTCATGCCGTCGACGAGCACCACCGTCCCGGGTTTCTCGTGGGCCGGGTCGCCGATCGTGATCTCGCGGATGCGCTCCAGCGGGTAGACGTTCTCGTACACCCAGTGCGGGTCCGCCGCCTGGGCCGAGCGCCGGAGGACGAGCGGAATGATCAGGTCGTCCGCGCTGAACCGGCGCAGCTCCGCACCGTTGGGCAGCATCGGGTACAGGACGTCGTCGAGGTCGCGGGCGAACGTCGTCTTCCCGGCGGCGTCGGGCCCGTCGATCGCCACGTGGAAGGAGGGCGTGCCCACGGCCCGCTCGCTGATGCCCCGCGCGATGCGCTCGAGGACCTGGCGGCGCTGCTCCGTCGCTGGTGCCATGCCGTGATCGTAGAGTTCCCGGCGGGGAGGTACGAGCGGGACGCACCGGGGCGTGCGCGGCTTCAGCGGCTTCAGCGGAGCAGCAGCACCCCGCCGAGCGAGAGAGCGGCCGCGACGACGGCGGCGGCCAGGCCGAGCAGGAGCGCGGGCCCGCCCCGGCTGACGAGCGCCCGGACGTTGACCCCGGCCCCCAGCGCCACCATGGCGACCGTGAGCAGGAACGTCGAGGCGACCTGCACCCCCTCCACCACCCCGGCGGGCACGGGCAGCAGCGAGCGCACCGCCACGAGCACGAGGAACCCGACCACGAAGCCGGGCACGAGCGGGGGCCGTGCGGCGGCGTGGTGGGGCGGGGCGGCGCCGGCGAGGACCGCGTCGGCCGACTCCACCGCCGCCAGCCGTTCCGCCTCCACGCGGGCGCGGCGGCTGCGCGCGAAGCTCACCCCCGCCACCAGCGGCGCGAGCAGCACCACCCTGCCGAGCTTGGTGAGCACCGCCGTCGCCAGCACCGCCTCACCGACCAGCCCGCCCGCCGCGACGACCTGCCCGACCTCGTGGACGGCGGCGCCGAGCCACACGCCCGTGGCGTGGGCGTCGAGCGCGAGGGCTGCGGCGAGCGGGGGCAGCGCGAGCATCGAGACGGTGCCGAAGATCGTCACGGCGGCGACGGCGGTGGTGGCGGCCGCGTCGACGTCCTCCTCGCGGTCGCGGTCGGCGGTACCGGCGACGGCGGCCATCGCGGCGACGGCCGACGCCCCGCAGATCGCCGTACCGGTGGCCAGCAGCAGCGTCAGGGTGGCGGGCACACGCAGCAGGCGGCCCAGGAGCAGCGTCAGGGACCAGGTGCCCGCCACCGTGACGAGGATGACGGCGAGCGCGCCCCAGCCGAGGCCGATCACCTCGGGGACCGAGAGCTGCAGCCCGAGCAGGACGACACCGAGCCGGAGCACCGTGCGGGCGCTGTAGCGCACCCCGTCCTCGGCGGCAGCGGGGACCAGGCGGAGGTTGCGGAGCAGGACGCCGACGAGGATCGCGACGAGCAGGGCCGAGACCACCGGCACGGCCCGGTTGAGGGCGAGCGCCGCCACCGCGACGAGCGCGGTGAGCAGCAGCCCGGGAGCGCGGCGGCGCCAGGAGGTCGGGTCGGGCACCGCCCCAGCATGCCGCACGGCGGGTATCCCCTCTCTACCGCCCGGCCGCGACCGGGGATTCTGCCGCCTCGCGGGCGCGCCTACCATGGACCGTCAGCACGGCTCTGACCGGCCTCCGGGCCGGAACGGCGGGTGATCGTGATGGTGCGACGCTGGTTGGCTGCCCTGGGCGCGGCCCTGCTCCTCACCGCCGGCGCCGCGGTCGGTGCCACGGCTCACCCCGACCACCACCGCGGGTTCCCGGACCGGATCGAGCTCCCCAGCGGGTTCCAGCCGGAGGGCATCGCCGTCCGCGGCCGGACCGCCTGGCTCGGCTCGCTGGCCGACGGCGACATCTACCGGGTGGACCTGCGGACCGGCGAGGGCGAGGTCATCTCCGAGGGCGCTGGCCCGGGCACCACGTCCGTGGGGCTGAAGATCGACCGGCACGGGCGGCTGTTCGTGGCGGGCGGCTTCGCGGGCGACGCGCGCGTCGTCGACACCGAGACCGGCGAGACGCTGGCGTCCTACCGCCTGGCGGGCGCGCCGACGATCGTCAACGACGTGGTGCTCACCCGGCACTCGGCGTGGTTCACCGACTCCAGCCAGGCCGTCCTGCACCGGCTGCCGCTGGGCCCCCACGGCAGCCTGCCGGACGCCGACGAGGTCGAGCACCTGAGGCTGAGCGGCGAGTGGGAGCAGATCCCCGGCCAGTACCCGGCCGGCATCAACGCCAACGGCATCGAGCGGACGCCCGACCGTCGCGGGCTGCTCGTGGTGAACTCCGCCGCCGGCGTCCTCTTCCGCGTCGACCCGCGCACGGGCGACGCCCGCCGGGTGGAGCTCACGGACCCCGACGACCTCAACGGCGACCCCGCCGACGACGACGAGGTCATGCTCACCGGCGGCGACGGGCTGCTGCTGCGCGGGCGCAACCTGTACGTGGTGCTCAACCGCGGCGCGGTGTACGAGTTCGACCTGGACCGCTCCGCCCGCGCCGGCACCCTGGACGAGGTCATCACCAGCGACGACTTCGCCGTCCCGACGACGGCGGCCCGGCTCGGCCGCTGGCTGTACATCCCGAACGCCCGCTTCGACGTCACGCCGACGCCGACCACGGAGTACTGGATCACGCGCGTCGACCGGTGACGCGGCCCCCCGGGGAGGGCACGGTCGGCGGCCTCGGTGCCCGGCGGGCCGCGCCCTGGCTCGCGGGCAGCGAGTTCCCCGGTCCAGAGCCGGCGGGGGAACTAGATCGGGGTTCTGGTTCAGATGCGAACCAGAACCTCGATCTCGCTGCAGGCTGCGGCCGGTGCCGCGGCTCGGCGACGCCCCCACCGCCCGCCGGTGCGACGTGCTTGAGTAGCGGCATGGGATCCAGGCGGGCATGGCGCACGTCGCCGACCCGCCGCACGACCGCCCACCGCACGACGGCCCGCCGCACGACCGCCCACCGGCGGGCGGTCCGGCGGCGGGTGCTCGTCATGCGCGCCGTCGTGCTCGCGCTGCTCGTCGTCGGCGGCGTCTCGGCGGTCAACGCCGTCGCCGGCGGGCCGCCGCCGAAGGCGCTGAGCGCGAACGTCGGCCCGGTGGTCGAGCTGCCGGCGCCGCCGCAGGCGTGGACCGGCGGGCGTACCGGCTGCACCGTGCCCGACCCGAGCGGCACCGGCGGCTGCGTCACGGGCGCGACGGCCTGGCTGGTGGACCAGCTCGGCTCCGCCGTCGGGGCGGTGCCGGTGACCTGCTGGTCCGAGCACGCGTGGAACCCCGCCTCGGACCACCCCGACGGGCGCGGCTGCGACTTCTTCTTCGGGGCCGCGGGCGAGTTCCCCGCCGGGGATGACCTGGTGCGCGGGTGGGCCGTGGCGCAGTGGCTGCGGGTGCACGCGGAGGCCCTCGACGTGGACTACGTGATCTGGCAGGGGCGGATCTGGCAGGCGGACCGGGCCGAGGCGGGCTGGACGCGCTACACCGGCGGCGGCGTCTACGACCCGGAGGACGCCACGGGCGGGCACCACGACCACGTGCACGTCTCGCTGCGCGGATAGCACGGCCGCGATGGCGGTGGCCGCCGCGGAGCCCTCTACGATGGCGCGATGAGCGAAGCCACCGCGTTCGACGACGGCGCCACCACCTCCGGCCTGGAGGAGCGCGAGGTCCTGGGCTGGGCGGAGTTCGGCGAGGCCGCCCGGGAGCTGGCACGGGAGGTCGTGCGCTCGGGCTGGATGCCCGACCTCGTGGTCGCCGTCGCCCGGGGCGGGCTCGTCCCGGCCGGCGCCGTCGCCTACGCGCTGGGCACCAAGGCGATGGGCACGCTGAACGTGGAGTTCTACACCGGCGTCGCCGAGACGCTGCCCGAGCCGGTGGTCCTGCCGCCGCTGATGGACACCTCGGAGCTGCCAGGTCGCAAGGTGCTCGTGGTCGACGACGTCGCCGACTCGGGCAGGACCCTCGCCCTCGTCATGGACCTCATCCGGTCCAAGGGCCTGCCCGCCGACCTTGACCTCGACCTCGACCTGGACGACGCGGCGGCCGAGTCGCTCCGCGTGGAGGCCAGGTCCGCCGTCATCTACGCCAAGCCGCGCTCGGTGATCGAGCCCGACTACGTCTGGCGGCGCACCGACCGCTGGATCATGTTCCCCTGGTCCTCCCAGCCCCCGGTGACGGAGGAGCTCTAGCTAGCCCCGCAGCTGCTCGGCCGGCTGGCCCAGGCGCTCGCGCAGGTGCGCCACCAGCCCGTCCGCGCCGCGCTCGACGACGGCGAGGGTGTCGTAGAACCCGTCGTGCTCGCCGTACCAGGGGTCCGGCACGTCGAGGTCGTACTCCCCGGCGGTCGCCCTGTCCGGCGCGGTGTCGTCGAACTCGCGCCAGAGGCGGACCTCCGCGGTGCGCGGGTCGGCGTCCCGCTCCGCGCGCAGCCGCAGGGCGCGCGCTTGCTGGTTGGTCATCGCCAGGGCGAGGTCGTACTCCCCCAGCTCGTGGGCGGCCACCTGGTGCGCGCGGTGGTGCGGCACCGGGTAGCCGTGCTCGGCCAGCACCGCGCGGGCGCGGCGGTCGATGGGGTTGCCGTGCTCCTCGTCGCTGATGCCGGCCGAGGCCACCTCGACGGCTTCGGCGAGCCCGGCCGCGGCCAGCCGCTCCCGCAGCACCACCTCCCCCATGGGCGAGCGGCAGATGTTGCCGGTGCACACGACGAGGACGCGGAAGGGCCGGTCGGCGGGGGCGGTCATGCCGTCCATGGTGCCAGGGAAAAAGGTGGTGACACGGCCCGGGGGTCCGGCTTACGGTTGTCCGCACACGAGAAGGGAGGTGGTCCAGAGGTGAATATTCTTCGGACGCGTGAGGTGGCTACCCGCTAGCCCGTCTGTGGACGGACCCCCAAGGTCCTCCCGCCGACGGGCGGCGAGAACCAGGTGGTCACCGGAGTCCGCGGGGCCGTGACATCGTCCATCACGGCACCCGGCCGAACGGCCGGGAACCCGCGGGCTCTCCCATGCTCGGCGGCGGGGATCGCCCACCGGCGGCGCACGGTTTACGCAACGGTTTCGTCCCGGCAACGCCGCCGGAACGGTCCGCCGTCACCCTTGGGCCATGCCGCACGATCACGCCAACACCGCCGACCTGGCCTGCGAGGTCTGCGGACGGCTGCCGGAGCCGCGCAAGGGGCGCCTGACGACGGCGAGCATCATCGCCATGCTGCCCGTCGAGCTCGCCGTGCACGCCGCGGTGGTCTCGAGCGACCTGTCCCTCGTGGCGAAGGTGCTCGTCCTGACGGTCACCGCCACGACGCTCGTGATCTGGGTGGCGGAGCCCTCGGTGATGCGGGTCCTGCGACGCTGGCTGCACGCACCGATCCTGCGCGAGCGTCGCCGGCTCGATAGCGCGGGCGCCCTCTGGCGCCTGCGCACGACCGTCGACGACACCCCCGGCGCGCTGGAGGCGATCACCATGCAGCTGGCCCTGCTCGAGGGCAACATCCTGAGCGTGCAGGTCCAGCCCGGGAGCGACGGCGCGATAGACGAGTTCGTCGTCGACGTCCCCGAGCGGATCACCGCCCGCGATCTGGTCGAGGCGGTCGAGGACGGTGGCGGGCGCGACCCGCAGGTCTGGCCGACGACGGCGCTCGCCCTGATCGACGGCCCGACGAAGGCGCTCTCCGCCGCGGTACGGGTGGCGGGCGCGCCGCAGGACCTCCCCGACGCCGTGGCCGACCTCCTCGGCGCCGAGGTGGTCGACGGCGGACCCGGGGCACCGAAGTCCTACCTGTCGGGCGACGCCGCGAGGCTGAAGGTCCACTCCCGCTGGCACGGCGCGGTGGTGCTCGCCCGGCCCGGGCAGCCGTTCACCGCCGCGGAGTCCGCGCGGGCGCACCGGCTGGCCGAGCTCGCGGAGGTCGTCGAGGGCGCCAGCGTGCGGCCGGGCGAGGCGTCGACGGCGAGCTCACGCGACCGGTAGCCAGGTGCGCGCCGCCGTCACGAGCGCGGTCACGCCGAGGCCCAGCGTCGGCTCGACGACCGGGGCGTAGCGGGGCGAGTGGTTGGACGGCACCGTCAGCAGGGCCGGGTCGGACATGTCCCCGGTCGTGAAGAGGGACGGGTCCGTGCCGCCCAGCAACCAGTAGGACAGCGGTGCGCCCGAGCTCGTCGAGAGCACACCGACATCCTCGCTCCCGGCTCCGGCCCCCGGGTCCAGGACGTTCTCCGTGCCCAGCCAGGCGCCGAAGGCGTCGAGCGTCCGCTGCAGTGCCGCGGCGTCGTTCGCCACGACGGGGAACCGCTCGATCTCGGTGATCGTCGGCTCCTTCGGGGCTCCCGCCGTTGCGGCCTCGCCCCTCACGATGCGCGCGACGGCGTCGAGGATCCGCCGGCGCACGTGCTCGTCGTAGCTGCGGATGTTCAGCCGCAGCTCGGCCTCGCCGGGAATGACGTTCGCGGCATCGCCGGCGTGGATCGCGCCGATCGTGAGGACCGCGGTCGCCGTGCTCGGGATCTCGCGGGAGATGATCGTCTGCAGCCGGAGCACGGTCTCGGCGGCCATGACCACGGGATCGACCGAGGCCTCGGGCATCGACCCGTGGGCGCCCGTGCCGAAGAGGCGGACGCGCAGGGAGTCCGAGCCGGCGTACGACGGGCCCGCATGGCCCGCGACCCTGCCGGCGGGCAGCGGAGCGACGTGCTGCCCCAGCACGACGTCGGGCCGCGGGAACCGGACGAACAGGCCGTCGTCGACCATCGCCTGCGCGCCGGCGCCGAGCTCCTCCGCCGGCTGGAAGACCAGGAGCAACGTCCCGGCCCACGTGGACCGGTCGCGCGAGAGGACCTCCGCGGCGCCCAGCAGGCAGGCCGTGTGGAGGTCGTGGCCGCAGGCGTGGGAGACCGGGACGAGCACCCCGCCCTCGTTCCGGGCCGTCGCGGTGCTGGCGTACGCCAGACCGGTGTCCTCGGCGACCGGGAGCGCGTCCATGTCGGCCCGCAGCAGGGCGACCGGACCGGACCCGTTCCTCAGCAGCCCCACCACCCCGGTGCGTCCGAGCCCTCCGTGACGTCGAACCCCAGCGCGCGGAGCCGCTCGGCCACGACCCTCGCCGTCCGGTGCTCCTGGAACCCGAGCTCGGGATGGCGATGAAGGTCCTACGCGGCGGCCCTCCTCGCAGCGTGCCCGATCTGTCGTCCGCGCCCTGCGGAGCCGGTGGCATGCTGAAGGGATGGACGCCGTGCTCCTGGCGCGAACCCTGTCTCTCCGGGCCGCGTGGCGGGCGCGGGACCGCTGGAGCACGGACCGGCTGGGCCGCCATCAGCAGCGCGCGCTGGCGGCACTGCGCCGGCACGCCTACGAGCGCTCCCCCTTCTACCGCCGGCATCACGCGGGACTGCTGACCGCCCCGCTGTCGGAGCTGCCCCCGGTCACCAAGGCCGAGCTGATGGCCCGTTTCGACGACGTCGTGACGGTGCGCGGGCTGCGGCTGGCGGACGTCGAGTCGCACCTGCGCGAGCTGACGGACGTGGGCGGCGACCCGGGCGAGGCCTGGCGACGGCGTTGGTGGGTGGCTGCCACCGCCGGGACCACGGGACGCCGGGGCGTGTTCGTCTGGAGTCGCACGGAGTGGGCGGCGGTCCTGGCCTCCTACGCGCGGGCGAACGACTGGGCCGGTGTGCGCCTCGGGCTGCGGCACCCCCTGCGGCTGGCGGTGGTGCGCTCGCTGAATCCCACCCACCAGTCCGCCGTGGTGGGTGCGTCCGTGCGCTCCCGGCTCGTTCCGACGTTGCGGGTCGACGCGGCCGCCCCGCTGCGGGAGACGGTGGAGGCGCTCAACGGATTCGCTCCGCGCCTGCTGGTCGGCTACGCCTCCGTGCTCCGGGAGCTGGCGGCCGAGCAGGCCGAGAGCCGGCTGCACATCCGGCCCGAGGCGGTCATGTCCGCCTCCGAGGTCCTCTCCCCCGCCATGGAACGAGAGATCGAGGCGGCCTGGGGGACTCGGCCGTTCGACGTCTATGCCGCCACGGAGACGGCCGGGATCGCCTCCTCGTGCGAGCTGCACCGGCGCCACCTGTACGAGGACCTGGTCGTCTGCGAGGTTGTCGACGATGCCGGTGCGCCGGTCCCCGCGGGCACTCCGGGATCCAGGCTGCTGGTGACGGTCCTCTTCTCGCGGACGCTCCCGCTCATCCGTTACGAGCTCACCGACAGGGTCGTTCTCGATCCCGAGTCCTGTGCGTGCGGGCGGCCCTCCCGCGTCGTCGGAGCGGTCGAGGGCCGCACCGAGGACGTCCTCCTGCTGCCCGGGCGGGACGGCGGCCGGGCCGTCCGGGTCCACCCGAACGTCTTCCACGGCATCCTCGAGTCCCCGGAGGTGGCGAGCTGGCAGGTCTCCCAGGAGACGGACGGGTTGCACGTCCTGGTGACCGGTCGGCCGGGTCTGGACACGGGCGTCGTCGCGGTGCGGCTGCGGGCGGCCCTGGGAGGAGCGGGAGCCGAGTCCGGCGCGCTTCGTGTGGAGCAGGTGGAGCACATCCCGCGGACGCCGCTGGGCAAGCGCCCGTTGATCCGGGCGCTCCCCCCGGGCTCGGCGCACCGCCCGTAGGCGCACGGCCGTCGCCGCCCGGCTCCGCGATCAGACCAGCCCGGCGTCGTGCACGCACCGCGCGATCTGCACGCGGTTCGTCACCCGAGCTTGGCGAACAGGTGCCCGACGTGGGTCTTCACGGTCGCCACGCCCATGTAGAGGTCGCGGGCGATCTCGGCGTTGGACAGACCGCGGCCGACGGCGACCGCCACCTCCCGCTCCCGGTCGGTCAGGCGGGCGAGCCGGTCCCGCGCGGAGCGTTCGCGGCCGTCGTCGGCCGGCCGCGCGACGGCGGCGATGAGCTGGGCGGTCACGCTCGGCGAGAGCATCGGCTCCCCGCGGGCGGCCCGCCGCACCGCCCGCACGAGGTCCTCCGGCGGGGTGTCCTTGAGCAGGAACCCGGCCGCGCCGTGCCGCAGCGCCGTCAGCACCATCTCGTCGGTGTCGAAGGTGGTCAGCACGATCACCCGGGTGCTCGCACCGCGCTCGGCAAGCCGCCGGGTGGCGGCGAGCCCGTCGAGCCGGGGCATCCGGATGTCCATGAGGACGACGTCGGGCCGCTCCCGCTCGACGCGGTCGAGGGCCTCGTGGCCGTCCGCCGCCTCGCCGACGAGGTCGAGCCCGGCGTCCCCGCCGAGGATCATGCGCAGGCCGGCGCGGACCAGGGGGTCGTCGTCGACGAGGGCGACCCGCACCTGCGCCCGCTCCGTCTCGCTCACCGGTTCTCCTCGTCCGCTTCCCCGTCGTCCTCCCACGGCAGCCACGCTCGCACGGCAAAGGACCCGTCGGGTCCGAACCCGTGCTCGAGCACGCCGCCGAGCAGCTCGGCCCGCTCGGTCAGGCCGGTCAGCCCGACGCCGGCGCCGGGCGGCGCTTCGCGCGGGGCAGCGGCGGCCCCGTTGTGCACCTCGATCGTGAGCAGCCCGCCGGGACCGCCGCCGAGGCGCACGTCGACCGGTGCGCCGGGCGCGTGCTTGCGCGCGTTGGTCAGCGCCTCCTGCAGGATCCGGTAGGCGGTGCGCGAGGAGGTCACGGGCAGCGCGGCGAGCGCGGACGCGTCCCCGCCGGGCAAACCGGCGACGTCGAGCCGCACGGTGGTCCCGGTGCCCGCCGTCTCGGCGAGCAGCGGCTCGAGCTGGGCGAGGGTGGGCTGGGGCGGCTCGGCCGACGCGCCGCCGTCGCCCGGACGCAGGACGCCGAGCACCTGCCGAAGCTCGGTGAGCGCCAGGTGCGCGTTGTCCTGGATGACCCCGGCGGCCTGCGCCGTCTCCTCCCCGCTCAGGTCGGTGCGGTAGGCGAGCGCCCCGGCGTGCATGGCGACGAGCGAGATGCGGTGGGCGAGCACGTCGTGCATCTCCCGAGCTATCCGGGTGCGCTCCGCCTCGCGGGCGGCGTCGGCGCGCAGGGCCTGCTCCCGCTCCGCGGTGACGGCTCGCTCGTGCAGGTTGGCCACCAGCTCGCGACGGGCCCCGACGTAGAAGCCCAGGGCCACGCAGGTCGCGTACACCGCGAGCACCAGGCCAGGCGGCGAAGGAGAAGGCGGCCGGGTAGTCCTCCCCGAGGGAGTGCCATGCCTGGCGGTACACGGCCTCGTAGACGAAGGTCGCGGCCAGCCAGAAGAACCCGACCACCACGACGTCCCGGCCGCGCCGCCGCGCGGCCATCGAGACGGCCGCGAGCACGCTCGGGCCGAACGCCGCCGCCGACGCGGCGGACAGCGCCACCGTCGCGGACGCCACGAGCACGGGGAAGCGCCTGCGCAGGGGGAGCAGCGCGAGCGCGGCCAGGCCGAGGAGCAGGTCGATCGCGATGACGCCGTTGACCACGTCCGGCACCGCGGCCGCCGGGTCCTCGGGCATCAGGTCGTCGACGACGACGGTCCAGGCCACGAGGGCGAGGCCACCGGCGATGAGGTAGCGCCAGACGCGCGACCACGGCCGCAGCGGCGGGGGCGCCGGCCGACGCCGCTCGCGCTGCGGCCGGGCGGCGGGGCGCAACGGCGGGGCAGGCTCCAGCGGTGGGGCAGGCGACAACGGCGGGGCAGGCGACAACGGCGGGGCAGGCGGGACGGTCACGATTTGTCAGCGTACGGATCGCCGCGGGAGGCGGGCTCCGTCGTCGGGCTCGGCGCTCTCCGACCAAAGGCTTACGCGTCGTCAGCCGGCCAGGACGGCCCGCGCGTTCTCCACCGCGGTCGCGACGGCGGGGGTGAACGCCGTGAACGGCTCGGCCTCGATCCGCCTGGCGGCGCCGCTACCTGCCCGCCGCCACGTGCCCACCGCGCGCCCGCCGGCCACCACGACCGGACGGAACATCCCGTTGGCGCCGGGCACGATCTTCTCCTCGTGCTCCGGCGGCAGCGTGGCGGAGCGGTCCTGGTAGCCGAGGATGATCTCGTCGAACGCGGGCAGGAGGAAGACGCCGCGGGCCTCGGCCCGGTGCTCGGCCAGCAGCTCACGCGTGACCGGGTCCATGAGCTGCTCCGTCCCGTCCACCTCGAGGCTGGTCAGGTGCGGGCGCGCGATCGCCAGCCCGGCGCGCGCGTCGGCGACGGTGAGCTTGGTCCACCGCACGAAGTCCTTGAGGGTGGCCGGCCCGTGGCCGCGGAAGTAGCGCAGGGCCCACTCCCCCAGCGCCTCCTCGCGCCCGAGGCGGCGCGGGGCGGGCACCCACTCGTCCAGCAGGACGATGCGCTGCTCGCCGTCCACGTACGGCCCGAGGCAGAGGAAGCCGCGCTGGGCCAGGTTCCAGAGCAGGTGGTAGCCGCGCTGCGGGACGCCCAGCAGGTCGGCGTCCTCCCACAGCCCCATCAGCTCGCTGCGGGACAGGGAGCGCCCGCCCGTCAGGGCGACGGCGGCGAGCTCCAGCGCCCGGTCGAGCATCGCGTCGTCGATGCCGAGCTGGCGGCGGCGCCGCGCCGCGCCAGCGATCAGCCGGTCGGTGGTCAGGTCGAGCATCCACCGCAGGTCCTCCGCCGGGACCAGGTGGAGGGTGCCGCGCATCGGCCACGACCGCACGACCTCCCCGCGCCCGAACGCACCCACGATCCCGGCGTCGTCGTCGGTGCTGGTCCGGAGCGTGACCGCGGCGAGGGCCGCGGGCAGGTCCTGCGCCTGCATCGCGCACAGGTGACGCACGGTCTCCGCGGCCGTCGGCAGCGGCGGTCCCGCGACCCGCTGGGCCACGAGCCGGAGGAGGGCGACGTCCTTGGCGGTCATGGCAGAAGAGCGTAGGCACGTCCGGCCCTGGCAGGGTAGGACGCATGGACCTCCGTATCTTCACCGAACCGCAGCAGGGCGCCTCCTACGACCACCAGCTCGCGATGGCGCAGCGCGCCGAGCAGCTGGGCTTCGACGCGTTCTTCCGCTCCGACCACTTCCTGCGGATGGGCGACGGCGATGCGCTGCCCGGCCCGACCGACGCCTGGACCACGCTCGCCGGCCTCGCCCGGGAGACCTCCCGCATCCGGCTGGGGACGCTGGTGTCGTCGGCCACCTTCCGCCACCCGGGCATCCTCGCCGTGCAGGTGGCCCAGGTGGACGCGATGTCGGGCGGACGCGTCGAGCTCGGCCTGGGCACCGGCTGGTTCGCGGAGGAGCATGCCGCGCTCGGCGTGCCGTTCCCGGAGAAGCGGTTCCGGATGCTGGAGGAGCAGCTGGAGATCCTCACCGGACTGTGGTCCACCCCCGCGGGCGAGACGTACAGCTTCGACGGCCGCCACTACCAGCTGACCGACAACCCGGGCCTGCCCAAGCCGGTGCAGGCGAGCGTGCCCGTCGTCGTCGGCGGCAACGGTCCGCGCCGCACCCCACGTCTGGCCGCCCGGTTCGCCTCCGAGTACAACCAGTCCTTCCCGGAGAAGGACGCGGTCGCCCCCCAGATCGCCCGCGTGCGCGCCGCCTGCGAGGAGGCCGGTCGCGACCCCGACGAGCTCACGTACTCCGTCGCCTTCGTGGCCGCCGTCGGGAGCGACGAGGCGGAGGTGCGGCGCCGGGCGGACGCGATCGGCCGCGAGCCGGCTGAGCTGCGCGAGCACGGCCTCGCCGGCTCCCCGGCCGAGGTCCTCGACGGCCTGGGGCAGCTCGCCGAGATCGGCGTGACGCGGGTGTACCTGCAGTGCCTCGACCTCACCGACCTCGACCACCTCGACCTCATCGCCGACGCGGTGATGGCGAAGGTCGGATGACGGCGGTGCGCCGGGAGTAGCGTCGGCCGTATGAGCGCCGTCGCCATGCGGGACGTGGTCAAGCGGTTCGGTTCCACCGTCGCGCTCGACGGCCTGGACCTGGACGTGGCCGAGGGCGAGGTGCACGGCGTCCTCGGCCCGAACGGGGCCGGCAAGTCGACCGCCATCCGGGTGCTCCTCGGCCTGCTCCGCGCCGACGCCGGCTCCGTCCGGCTGCTGGGGGGCGACCCCTGGTCCCAGGCGCCGGAGCTGCACCGGCGCCTGGCGTACGTGCCGGGCGACGTGGCGCTGTGGCCCAACCTCACCGGGGGCGAGGTGATCGACCTGCTGGGCCGGCTGCGCGGCGGGCTGGACCCGGCGCGCCGGGACGCGCTGATCGCCCGCTTCGAGCTCGACCCGTCCAAGCGCGGGTCCGCCTACTCCAAGGGCAACCGGCAGAAGGTCGCGCTCGTGGCGGCGCTGGCCTCCGACATCGAGCTCCTGCTCCTCGACGAGCCCACCGCCGGTCTCGACCCGCTCATGGACGCCCAGTTCCGTCAGGTCGTCCGGGAGCGGCGGGACGGCTGCACCGTGCTCCTGAGCAGCCACATCCTCTCCGAGGTGGAGCACCTCTGCGACCGGGTGAGCATCATCCGGGCCGGCCGGGTGGTGGAGGCCGGGACGCTGACCCAGCTGCGGCACCTGACCCGCACGCAGGTGGTCGCCGAGCTGCCCGGCCCGGTCCCGCCGGAGCTGACGTCGCTCCCCGGCCTGCACGACGTCGTCGTCGACGGCACGCGGCTGGAGTGCCAGGTCGACGACGTCGCGCTGGCCGGGCTGGTCTCGCGCCTCGGCGCGCTCGACGTGCGCAGTCTCTCCACCAGCCCGCCGACGCTGGAGGAGCTGTTCCTGCGCCACTACCAGGACGCTCCGGCGCCCCGATGACCGGCTTGGGCGCGCTCGTTCGGCTCGCGGTCCGGCGCAACCGCTGGTTCCTGGCGGTCTGGCTGCTGGGCCTGTTCGTCGTCGTGCCCGCCACGGCCGCGGCGTACGAGCAGGTGTTCCCCGACCCGGCGCAGGCCGGGCTCGTCATCGAGGGGCTGTCCAGCAACCCCACGATGCGGGCGATGCTCGGCCCGCCCTTCTCGCTCACCGAGCCCGGCGGGTTCACGGTCTGGCGGGTGGGCACCTTCGTCGCCACCGTCGCCGGGGTGATGGCGATCCTCGCGACGATCCGGCTGACCCGGGCCGACGAGGAGGAGGGCCGCACCGAGCTGGTCCGCTCCGGCGTCGTCGGCCGGCACGCGCCGCTGGCCGCCGCGGTCCTGGTCAGCCTCGCCGCGTGCGCGCTCCTGGGGCTGCTGGTCACCGCGGGGATGGTGGGCGTGGGCACCGACGTCGCCGGGTCCGTCGCGTTCGGGCTGGGGATGGCGCTGACCGCGACCGTGTTCGTCGGGGTCGGCGCGCTGGCCGCGCAGCTGACCAGCTCCGCCCGCGCCGCGAGGGGGATCGCCCTGGCCGTGCTCGGGGCGGCGTACCTGCTCCGGGCGGTGGCCGACGGCGTGGCCGACGACAGCCCGCTGCGTCGCCTGCAGTGGCTCTCGCCCGTCGAGTGGCTGGCGCTGGCCCGGCCGTACGCCGGGGAGCGGTGGTGGGCCCTCCTGCTCCCGGCCGCCCTGACCGCGATGCTGGTGGCTCTGGCCGTGCGGCTCGAGGCGCGCCGCGACCACGGCTCGGGGCTCTGGCCGGCCCGGCCCGGCCCGCCGCGCGCCGCGCCCCTGCTGTCCTCCCCGGCGGGTCTGGCGTGGCGGCTGCAGCGCGGCACCGTGCTCGGCTGGACGGTCGGGCTGGTGGTCTTCTCGGCGGCCATCGGCTCGCTGACGCCCAGCTTCGCCACCATGTTCAGCGACGTCCCGCGCCTGGAGATCGTCCTGCGTCGCATGGGGGCCGGGGCCGAGCAGCTCACCGAGGGCTTCTACGTGGCCATGCTGAGCATCGTGGTGCTGGTCATCGCGGCGCACGGGCTGCAGCTCCTGGGGCGCCTGCACCAGGAAGAGACCACGGGCCGGGCGGAGGTGGTGCTCTCCGCCGCGGTGCGCCGCACCGGGTTCGCCGCGTCCCACGTGCTGCTCGCCCTGGTCGTCCCCACCGTGCTGCTGCTGGTGTGCGGGGCCCTGCTCGGGGCGCCCCAGGCGGCGACCGACGGCACCTGGCGCCCCGTGACCGACGTCGTCGCCGGCGCCGCGGCCCTGGTGCCCGGGGTGTGGCTGGTCGTCGGGCTGGGCGTGCTGCTTCACGGCTGGCTGCCGCACGCCGGGTGGCTGGCGTGGCTGGTGGTCGGCTGGTCCCTGGTCGTCACCTGGATCGGCGCCCTGCTGAACCTGCCGGAGTGGCTGCTCGAGCTGACGCCCTTCGCGCAGCTCCCGCAGCTGCCGGTCGAGGCGATGCGCTGGGCGCCGGTGCTGGTCACCGCGGCGATCGCGGCCGTGCTGCTGCTGGTCGGGCTGGCGGGCTACCGGCGGCGGGACCTGAACGTCTGACGGGCCGTGCCCGCGCCATGCGGCCCCGGCGCGCCGCGCCGTCAGCCGGGCGGGTCCCTCAGCCGGGCGGGTCCTCAGCCGGGCGGGTCCTCCAGCCGCCGCTTCTGGGGGTAGGGCGACTCGCCGCGGGCGAGCGTCTCGACGAACCCCGCGATGCGGCGCGCCCGCGTCTCGGGCCGCTTCGCCTCGGCGACCCGGTAGATGACGGCGAAGCGGTTCGACCTCGTCAGGAGGTCGAACATCGCCCGGGCGCGCGGCTCGGCGTCGAGCGCCGCGAGCAGGTCCGGGGGCGGCTCTGCGTCCGCCTGCCCGACGTACGCCCGCTCCCAGCGCCCGTCGGCCTGGGCGGCACGGACGGCCGCACGCCCCGCCTCGGTCATCCGGCCCTCCGCCTCGAGCTGGGCCACGCGCCGGACGTTGCTGGCCGACCACGGGCTCCTGGGCCGCCGCGGGGTCAGGCGCTGCACGAACGTCTCGTCGTCCCGCCGTCGCGTCTGCCCGTCGATCCAGCCGAAGCACAGCGCCTCCAGCACGGCCGCCTCGTAACCGAGCGCCGTCGTCGAACCGCCCTTCTTGCCGATGACCAGCCACACGCCGTCGCTGGTCGCGTGGTGCTCCTCGAGCCAGGCGCGCCAGGCCGCGGCGTCGGGCAGCAGCAGCTCGTCCTCGGTCATCGGCCCTTCCCCTCACCGCGTCGGGGCAAGTGTGGCGGGACCGGGGCGCGCCGCCAAGGGAATTGGCCGCCTCCGCCGTCGGGCATGATGCCTGCCATGGACGACGACGCCACGCCCCTCCGCCTCGGCTTCTCCACGGGCTACTGGTCGGCCGGGCCGCCGGCCGGGGCGGCCGAGGCGGTCGCCGCCGCGGACGAGCTCGGACTGGACTCCGTCTGGACCGCCGAGGCGTACGGCTCGGACGCCTTCACCCCCCTCGCGTGGTGGGGGGCGGGCACCCGCACCGTCAGGCTCGGCACGGGGATCGCGCAGATGGCGGCGCGCACCCCGACCGCGACGGCGATGGCGGCCATGACCCTCGACCACCTCTCGGGCGGTCGGTTCGTGCTCGGGCTGGGCGCCTCCGGGCCGCAGGTGGTGGAGGGCTGGTACGGCCAGCCGTACCCGCGCCCGCTGGAGCGCACCCGCGAGTACGTCGACATCGTCCGGCAGGTGCTGCGCCGCGAGGAGCCGGTCCGGATCGACGGTGCCCACTACCAGCTGCCCCTGCGCAGCGGCACCGGCCAGGGCAAGGCGCTGCGCTCGACCGTGCACCCGCTGCGCACGGACCTGCCGATCCACCTGGCGGCGCAGGGGCCGAGGAACACCGCGCTGGCCGCCGAGATCGCCGACGGCTGGCTGCCGTTCCTCTTCTCCCCGCGCCTGTCCGCCGCCTACGCGGAGCACCTCGCGGACGGGTTCGCGCGCCGGGCACCGGAGCGGTCGCCGTCGTCGGAGTTCGAGGTCTGCGCGGCGGTGCCGGTGGCGCTCGGCCGGGACGTCGAGCAGGCCGCCGACGCGCTGCGCCCCCACTTCGCGCTCTACATCGGCGGGATGGGCTCGGGGTCGGCGAACTACCACCGCGAGGCGGTCGAGCGCCTCGGCCACGAGGCCGCGTGCGCGGAGATCGCCCGCCGGTGGGCCGACGGCGACCGGCCCGGCGCCGCGGCGGCCGTCCCCACGGAGCTGGTGCTCGACGTCGCCCTCGCGGGCAACCCGGCGCAGCTGCGCGAGCAGCTCGCGCCGTGGACGGCGAGCGTGGTGACCACGCTGATCATCCAGACGGACCCGCGGGCGTTGCCCCAGGTCGTCGCGGCGCTGCGTCCCTGACGGCGGCGGGACCATCCGCCCTGGACCGCGGGCCGCGGTCACGGCACGATCGGGTCAAGGACCTAGGGAGATGATCATGGGCGACATCCACCTCATCGAGCTCCAGGAGCAGTCCGTGGCGGGCGTGCGCCAGCGGATCCGCATGGAGGAGATCACCACCGTCTTCGACACCCGGTTCACCGAGGTGCTGCAGGCGCTGCGGTCGGCGGGGGTCGCCCCGGCCGGCGCGCCGTACGCGCGCTACCGCGGCGGGGTGGGCGAGACCGTCGACGTCGAGGTCGGCTTCCCGGTCACGCAGCCGTTCGCGGGGTCCGGCGACGTCGTGGGCGAGACGCTGCCGGCCGTGCGCGCCGTCGAGGCCGTCCACGAGGGCGGGTACGACTCGCTGAAACAGACCTACGAGGCGGTCGAGCGGTGGATGGGCGAGCGCGACCTCAGGCCGCTGGACCAGTCCTGGGAGATCTACGAGGCCGGCCCGGAGTCCGACCCGGACCCGGCCACCTGGCGCACCCGGGTGATCTTCCCGGTCACCGGACCACAGGTGGAGAGCCGCTAGCCGCCTCGGGGCACCCGGCGCCTCGCGGGCCCCCGTGCGGCGCCGCCCGCTCACACCAGGTGACGCTCGTAGGCGTAGGCGGTGGCCGCGGCCCGGGACTGGACGTCCAGCTTCGTGAAGATGTTGCTGAGGTGCCGGGCGACCGTCTTCTCGCTGAGGCGGAGCTCGTGCGCGATCGCCCGGTTGGTCCGCCCGGTGGCGACCAGCCGCAGCACCTCGACCTCGCGGGCGGTGAGCCCGCCGGCCGCACGGCCGCCCGCCGCGTACGCACCGTCCGGGTGCTCGGTGCGAGCCAGGTCGGTCCGGGCGCCGAGCCGGGCCAGCACGGCGCGGGCGGCCTCCAGGTCCAGACCGGCGGCCTCCTCGTCACCCGCCGCCCGCCTCGCCCGCGCGAGGAGCAGGCGCGTCGTCGCCTCCTCGTAGGGCGCGCGCAGGTCCCTCCAGAGTCCGACGGCGCGGCGCAGCTCGGCGGCCGCGGCGGCCGTCTCGTCCCGCGCGAGGAGCACGGCCCCGTTCGCCCGTGCCGCGAGGGCGGCCAGCCAGGGCGGGCACGCGTCGCCCGCCGCGTGCTCGCCGAGCTCCACGGCCGCCCGGTCGGCCGCGTCGACGTCGTCGGCCTCGAGGAACACCTCGACGCCGGCCGGGAGCAGCACGCACCGCGCGAGGGGGTCGGGCGCCTCCTCCAGCGCCCGGCGCAGGGCGGCGGCCGCCGTCCCGGCGTCCCCCTCGGCCAGGCGGAGGAGCGCCAGGCCGGGCTGGGGGTCGTGCCCGTGCTCGTGCGCCCGGCGGTAGGACCGCTCCGCGGCCTCCAGGTCTCCGCCCAGCCGCTGCAGCTCCGCGAGCTGGCAGAACGCCGTGCCGAGGGCCGGCTGCTCCTCGGGATCGAGGAGCCGCTGCACGGCACGCTCCGCCTCGGCGCGCGCTGCCGGCCAGTCGCCCTGGTGCTGCAGCACCTGGGAGCGGTGCACGAGGCACTCTCCCCGGAAGGGCACCAGGTCGGGCTGCCGGTCGCACCAGCGGCCCAGGGCCGCGGTCCACTCCTCGGCCCGCCGCAGGTCGAACCGCAGGTGGCAGACGCCGATCACCGTGCAGTAGGTGACGCCCGTCGGGATGTCCGAGACCTGTCCCTCCGTCACCGCGAGCATCACCTCGTCGAGCGCGGCCACCCCCTCGGCCGTCCGCCCGAGCCGGATTAGCGCCTGGCCGCGACCCGTCAGACCGAGTGCCGCCAGGTCGGCGTCGCGCTCCCGCTCCCCGATCGCGTGGGCCGCGGTGGACCCCTCCAGCGCCTCCCGGGCTCGCCCGGCGTACAGCGCGTCGAGCGCGCCGGCGACCCGCAGGTAGCCCGCCACGACGCCGTCGCCGGACTCGGGCACGAGCCGCTGCACCCGCCCGAACCAGCCGCCCCCCTCGGCGTGGTGGCCGCGGTAGACGAGGTTCATCCCCACCCAGAACGCGCACCTCCCCGCGTCGTCCGGCAGGCCGGCGTCCCGGAACGCCCGGTAGGCGTCGCCCAGGTACCGGCAGCCCTCGTCGTCGGCGCCGAGCATCCAGGCGGCGATCCCGAGGTCGCGCAGGCCCCGGGCGCTCAGGACGCCCTCGCCGTCGGCGGCCGAGAGATCGTTGTAGGCCGCGGACCAGTCCTGGCGCAGGACGGCGGCGCTTCCCCGGTCGGCGAGCTGCTCGACGCTCATCGCTGCTCCTCGCGGCGGCCCGTGCGTCCGGGCGCCGAAATGGTTGCCCTCCAGGTTACGCCGGTCTTCCGGCGAGCCACCGGTCCAGGGCCGCGACGGTCAGGCGGATCACCTCGTCGAGCGTCCCGGGCTCCTCGAACAGGTGCGTGGCCCCGGGGACGACGGCGATCTCCACCGGCCCCCCGAGCGCGGCGGCCGCCTGCCGGTTGAGCTCGAGCACCTGGCGGTCCTCACCTCCCACCACGAGGAGCACGGGCACCCGGACGCGGCCGAGCGCGCCGCCGGCCAGGTCCGGCCGGCCGCCCCGGGAGACCACGCCGACGACGGCGGGGCGCTCCGCCGCCGCGATCAGCGCCGCTGCCGCGCCGGTGCTCGCCCCGAAGGTGACGACGGGCAGGTCCGTGCCGTGCCGGGCCGTCCACCAGTCCACCGCCGCGGCCAGGCGGGTCGCCAGCAGGCCGATGTCGAACCGGAGCTCCCGGGTGCGCAGGTCGACCTGCTCCTCGTCCTGGGTGAGCAGGTCCATGAGCAGCGTCGCGTGACCGGCGCGGCGGAGCGCCTCCGCGACGTAGCGGTTGCGGGGGCTGTGCCGCCCGCTGCCCGAGCCGTGCGCGAAGATCACGACGGATCGGGCGTGGGCGGGGACGACGAGGTCCGCGTCGAGCTCGGCCGCCCCCACCGGGATGCGGACCGCCTCCTCGCGGGCGCCTCCGTCGCCGGGGCGGCGCGCACCCTCGCCGTCCGCGGGGCGGCGCGCTCCGTCGCCGTCCGCGGACTGCCCGGCACCGCCGTCGTCCACGGCGCGGCCGGCGGCCAGCGCGTCGCGTACCTCGGCGTCGGAGGTCTGGGAGAAGTCGTAGTAACCCTGGCCGACCCCGTAGAACGGCTCGGGTGCCCAGGCGCACACCACCTCGTCCGCCTCGCGGGCGACCACCGCGCAGCTGGACGCCGACCCGACCGGCACGGCGACCACAAGGCGCGCGGGCTCCTCGCGGCGGAGCGCAGCGATGGCGGCGCGCACCGACGAGCCGGTGGCGAGCCCGTCGTCGACCACCAGCGCGATCTTGCCGCGCACCGGCAGCCGCGGGCGGTCGCCGCGGTAGAGCTTCTCGCGGCGGCGGAGCTCGGCCGTCTCGGCGTCGAGGACACGCCGGAAGGCCTCCTCGCCGACGCGGGTGTGCGCGAGCACGGTCTCGTTGCGCACCACCACGAGCGAATCCCCGACCCCGGTGATCGCCCCCATCGCGAGCTCGGGCTGCCCCGGCACGCCGAGCTTGCGCACCACGACCACGTCGAGCGGCGCACCGAGCGCCCGGGCGACGATCGCGGCCACGGGGACGCCGCCGCGGGGCAGGCCGAGCACGACGACGTCGTCCCGCCCGGCGTACTCCCTCAGCTCGTCGGCGAGCACCCATCCCGCCTCGCGGCGGTCCGCGTACGGCTCTCGGGTCATTGGCCCCGTCCCCTTCCCCGGGTGACTAGCCCGCCGGTTCCTGGTACAGCCCGAAGGGTGAGCCCTGGTCGTCCCGGCACAGCACGAAGCGGCCGTAGGTGGCCTGCACCTCCTCGTCGCCCTCGACGTCGGTGCCGTCCACCGACCCGCCCAGCAGGCGGACCCTGGCGACGGCGTCGTCGATGTCGTCCACCCGGAAGAACAGGTAGGGCGAGGCGCCCGCGTCGCCGCCGTGGATGCCGCCCGGCACGTTCGGCGTGGTGATCATGCCGCCGTCACCACCGGAGGGGCCGGGCGAGAAGCTCCAGCCGAACAGCGACTCGTAGAACTTCCGGCCGCGGGCGGCGTCCCCGACGCCGAGCTCGAAGAAGGCCAGCTCACCGGACATCGTCGTCCCTCCCGTCGTTCGGACCACGCTACGGAGGTCCGCCTGGCCCGGCAAGGGCTCCGAGCGACGGCGCACCCACGGGCCGGGGCCGGCCGGGAACGTCGGAACATACCCATATCGGGCGTGGGCGGTCCCGGGTACGGTGGGAGCGGCGACGGGGCCAGGCCACGAACCGGGGACGACAGCTCCCGCCCCGACGCCGAGCCCGAACCGGCGTGCGGGGCGATCCCCCGGCACGTGATGCGAAGGAGCGTCCAGGGATGGAACTGCAGGGTTGTGCCGCCGTCGTGACCGGCGGCGCCTCAGGGATGGGGGCCGCCACCGTCGCGGCCCTGGCGGACGGCGGGGCCGCCGTCTTCGCCGTCGACCTGCCCGCCGCGCTCGAGCGGGCCACGCTGCGCGACGGCGTCGAGTACCTGACGGCCGACGTGACCGACCTCGAGGAGCTGGGCTCCGCCGTCGCCACGGCCGCGGACGGTCCGGCGCCGCTGCGGATCGCGGTGAGCTGCGCCGGGATCGCCCCGGCCGCACGGCTGCTCGGGAAGCAGGGGGTTCACGACCCGGCGCTCTTCGCCAGGGTCGTCGGCGTCAACCTCGTGGGGACGTTCCACCTGCTCGCCCTCGCGGCGGAGCGGATCGCCGCCACGGAGCCCGACGGCGCGGGGCAGCGCGGCGTCATCGTCAACACCGCGTCGGTGGCGGCGTTCGAGGGGCAGGTGGGCCAGGTGGCGTACGCGGCCTCCAAGGGCGGTGTCGTCGGCCTCACCCTGCCCGCGGCGCGCGACCTCGCCCAGCACGGCATCCGCGTCTGCACCATCGCACCGGGCCTCGTGGACACCCCGATGATGGGGCAGATCGACGAGGAGTTCCGCGCCCGGCTGGCCGCCGGCGTGCCTTTCCCGCAGCGGCTCGCGCGGCCCGAGGAGTACGCGAAGCTCGTGCTCGCGATCGTCGACCACGACTACCTCAACGGCGAGACCGTCCGCATGGACGGCGCCCTGCGCATGGCGCCGCGCTGAGGGGGCCGGGATGACCGACACCCTGCCCCGCGCCGCGTCCGCCGCCGGGCCCGCCGCCGGGCCCGCCGACCCTGCCGTCCCCACGCCGCCCGCGCGGCCGACCTCCGCCTTCACGGACCTCGACCTGCTCGGCGTCGCCGAGCTGCTGCCGGCCGCCGAGCGCGCCCGGCTGGGCGTCCTGCACGACCTGCTGCAGGCGCAGGTGCGGCGGCCGTCGATCGCCTACTGGAACCGCGAGGAGTTCGCCGCCGACCTGCTGCCCGTCCTGGCCGGGGCGGGCCTCGGCGGCCTGCAGCTCGAGCCCGTGAGCGCGCTGTTCCGCGGCCTCGCCCACGCCGAGGTCGCGCGCGCCGACCTCTCGCTGTCCACCGTGATCGGCGTGCACAACGAGCTGGTCGTCGGCCTCGTCGACGCGCTCGGCTCGCCGGAGCAGCGCCGCGAGCTCCTGCCGCGCCTCGCCACCATGGAGCTGCTCGGCGCCTTCGCGCTCACCGAGCCGGAGCACGGCTCCGACGTCGCCGGCGGCCTGGCCACGACCGCGCGACGCGACGGCTCGCACTGGGTGCTCGACGGCGCCAAGCGCTGGATCGGGCTCGCCACCGTCGCCGACTTCGCCGTGGTGTGGGCGCGCGACGTCGCCGACGCCCAGGTCAGGGCGTTCCTCGTCGAGACCGGCCGCCCGGGCTTCCGCGCGGAGCTGATCCGCAACAAGATCGGCCTGCGGATCATGCCCAACGCCGACGTGACCCTCGACGGCGTGCGTTTGCCCGAGCGCAACCGGCTGCCCGGGGCGGTGGGGTTCGCCGCCGTCAACACCGTCCTGCGACACTCCCGCGCCTGGGTGGGTTGGCAGGCGGTCGGGCTTCAGCTCGCCGCCCTCGACGTCGCCCGCGCCTACGCGCTGGACCGGCGGCAGTTCGACCGGCCGCTCGCCGGGTTCCAGCTGGTGCAGCACTCGCTCGCCCGGATGGCCGGCAACACCGCGTCGTCCCTGGGCCTGATGGTGCAGGTGGCGCGGCTGCAGGACGCCGGGTCGCTGGAGATGGCGCACGCCGCGCTGGTCAAGGCCACGTGCACCGCGCACGCCCGCGAGACGGTGGCGCTGGGGCGCAGCCTGCTCGGCGGGAACGGCATGACCACCGACTACGAGATGGCCAAGCTGTTCGGCGACGCCGAGGCCATGTTCACCTACGAGGGCACCCAGGAGGTCAACCAGCTCATCGTCGGGCGGGAGCTGACGGGGGTATCGGCGTTCGTCTGACGATCAGCGTCCGGCTGCCCGCGCTGGCCGAGCCCGGCTGCGCCCCTGGGGTCTCCACGGTGCTCACCACGGTGACGTGGCTGGGCCCGGCGGGGGTGGAGCTGAACCCGAACCGAGCCGGCGGGTCGACCGGGCGCAAGTCGCCGAGGTCGGCGCCGTCCCAGCGGAGCCGGGCGGCGTCGACCCGCCGGAGGTCGCGGGCGGCGTACCACTCCCGCCGCCCGCCACCGGCGGTCCCGAGGGTGCGGACGCCGGGCAGCACGACGCCGGCGACCCGGTCCGTCAGCCGTGCCCAGTCGGGGCTCTCCGCCAGCGGGGCGGGCACCGCCCGGAGCAGGTGGCCGAGCCCGGTACGCCGGCCGACGACGAACCACGCGTCCAGCGGCCCGGCCCGGACGGCGTAGCGGTCGCCGTCGACGGAGACGCTCACCGGTGCGGTGAGGACCTCGTCGAAGACGTAGGTGGAGGCGACGAACTCCGCCACACGGTCGTCCGGGGCGAGCAGGACGCGGTGGCCGTCCGCGCGCTCGACCATCACGTCGGCGAAGGAACCGAACGGCGAGACCGGCCAGTGCCCGACGACGGCCCGCGTGCCCTCGCGCGTGCCGAGGCCGGTGATGCTGCCGGCGAAGCGCCAGCGCGTCCCGCGGTGACGGGTCCGTCCGGTGCGCATCCGCCCACGGTAACGATCGCCCCGTACGAGCGCCCGGCGCACCATGGGGCCATGAGGCCGAGGGTCGTGACGCACAACGTCGTCTCGGTCGACGGCCGCCTGACGATCGCCCCCGGCGTGAGCCTGCTCGCCGGAGACGACCGCTGGGCCGCGATCACCGCCGGCCTCGGGGACCCGTACGCCTGGGTGCGACAGACCCACGACCCCGAGGTGATCCTCGAGGGCAGCGGCTCCTTTCTCCCGCACGCGGGCGAGGGCGTTCAGCCGGGGCACGTGGAGGCGCCGAGCGGCGGCGAGCGCGCCGGCGACGCGGACCAGGTCTCCCTTCCCGACGGCGACGCGGACCGGGTCTTTCTCCCCGACGCGGTGGTGAGCTCATCGGGGCGGCGCTGGTTCACCGTCGTCGACGGACGCGGCCGGGTGAACCTCGAGTATGCCGAGCCGCCCGATCCGGGCTGGGCGGGCTGGCACGCCCTCGTGCTGACCAGCGGCGCGGCCCCGGCCGCGCATCTGGCGCAGTTGCGTGCCCGGACCATCCCCTACCTCGTCGTGGGCGCACGTCGGGTGGACCTCGCCCGGGCGCTGGACGAGCTCGCCCGCCTCCTGGGCGTCGCGACCGTCATCTGCACGGGTGGCGGCCGCCTCGGCGGCGCCCTCCTGCGTGCCGGACTGGTCGACGAGATCGATCTGGAGGTGCTGCCCGCCGCGATCGGCGGCCGGGGCACGCCGGCGCTCTTCGACGCCCCGCCGCTCGGTCGCAACGAGTGGCCGGTCCGGCTGGAGCTGCGCTCGGTGGAACGGGCCGGCGGAGGACGGCTCCGGCTGCGCTACGACGTCCTCGGCCCGGCCGGTCCGTGAACCGGTGCGCCGCCCGGCGCGCACCGGGGACGGGCCCGGCCGGCACGTCACTCCACCGTGAACGTCCGCGTGTCCGTCATGGGCGTCCCGCCCTCGCCGCCGGACGGGTCGTCCTCGGAGATCTCGACGACGTAGGTCCCCGGCTCGAGCTCGACCTCGAAGGAGAACGGCGCGAACTCCTGCCCCGCGGTGGTCATCGTGAAGCCGTCGGTCACCTCGGTGCCGTCGGGCCGCAGGACCCGCCACGGCACGTTGGCCTCGAACGCGTTCGCCTCACCGCTGACTGTCACTGGTGACGTGACCTCGGCACCCTCGACCGGTCGGTCGATCTGGACCAGGACGCGCACGTCCACCGGGTTCTCGGGCGCCACGGGCTCGTCCCAGGTCAGGACGCCCCAGAGCTCGCCGGCCGGCTCGCCGTCGATGAGCAGCTGGACGGACGCGTCCTCCCCCGCCGCCTCGACGACCGTGTGCACGAGCTGCTGGACCATCAGCGCCGCGGCCTCCGAGCCGGCATTCGCGGTGCGCGCGTCCTCGGAGAGGTCGACGGTGATCGTGCCCGGTCCCTGCTCGACCGAGAGGACCTCGGTGTCGGAGTTCCAGGTCGTGGCGTAGTCGGGGTCGGTGGGACCCTCGATCATCGCCTCGACGGCGCCGACGAGCGGGTCACCGGTGACCTCCCGCAGCTCGCGCGCGAGCCGGAACCCGGCCCGTGTGTCGACGAGGTAGTACACCGCCACCTCGGAGGGGGTCGGCGCCTCCGAGGTCGCCGTCGGCGCGGGAGTCGCCGTCGGGGCGGCGGTCGGCGCCGGCTCGGTGGTGGGCGGCGCCGTCGTCCCCGGGTCCGGGGCCGGCGTGGGGCCGTCCCCGCACCCCGTCACCAGGACGAGCGCGGCGACGGCGGAGACGGACGAGGTCCGCCAGCCAGAGCCAGGCCGGTGGGGGTGGCCGGGCCCGGGCAGGGCCCGCGTTGGCAGCAGTGTCATGACCGCCTCCTCCGAGCGTGCGGCGCACCGTCGCGCCGCCTGCCTGAGTGTCTCACCGGTGCCGTCGCCCCGGGGTCTCGATCGGATCACAGCACGGCTCGTGCTCCGCCGTCGGGCCCGGCGGGGCCCTCGCCGCGCGGGCGGGCCACGTACGTGATAGACCACTGCATCGCCCCGTGCAGCGAGGAGGCTGACCATGGCCGACGAGACGATCGGCGTCCGCGAGGAGTTCAACACCGGCAGGGTGGTGCTGCTGGCCGCCGTCGCAGCCCTGGGCGGGTTCCTCTTCGGCTTCGACACCGCGGTCATCAACGGCACGGTCGTCGCGGTCCGCGAGCAGTTCGGGATGGGCGCGGGGCTGACCGGCTTCGTCGTCTCCTCCGCCCTGCTCGGGTGCATCGTCGGCGCCTACCTCGCCGGCCGGCTGGCCGACCGGTGGGGACGCATCCGCGTCATGGTCCTCGCTGCCGTCCTCTTCAGCATCAGCGCGCTCGGGTCCGGGATCGCCTTCGGACCCTGGGACCTCCTCGTCTGGCGGCTCGTCGGCGGTCTCGGCGTCGGCGCCGCCTCGGTCATCGCGCCCGCGTACATCGCGGAGATCTCGCCGGCGGCGGTCCGGGGCCGCCTCGGGTCGCTCCAGCAGCTGGCGATCGTCACCGGCATCTTCGTCGCCCTGCTCTCCGACGCGTTCCTCGCGGGGGTCGCCGGCGGCGCCGCCGAGGAGCTGTGGCTCGGCCGGGAGGCGTGGCGGTGGATGTTCTGGGCCGAGCTGGTGCCGGCGGTCGCCTACGGGGTGCTCTCCCTGCAGATCCCGGAGTCGCCCCGCTACCTCGTGGCCCAGGGCGAGCACGAGAAGGCGCACGCCGTGCTGAGCCAGGTGCTCACCACCGGCGTCCGCGAGCGCATCGCCGAGATCCGCCGGACCCTCCAGGAGGAGCGCCGGACCTCCTTCGCCGACCTGCGCAAACCCGGCGGGGGGCTGCTGCCCATCGTCTGGATCGGCATCGCGCTGTCCGTGTTCCAGCAGTTCGTGGGCATCAACGTGATCTTCTACTACTCCTCCACCCTGTGGCAGTCGGTGGGGTTCACGGAGGCGGACGCGCTCACCCAGACGGTCATCACGTCGGTGACGAACATCGTCGTGACGGTGGTCGCCATCTCCCTCATCGACCGGATCGGGCGCCGCAAGCTGCTGCTCATCGGGTCCGCGGGCATGTTCGTCACGCTGGGCGTGCTCGCGTTCGTGTTCAGCACGGCCGAGCTCGTCGAGAACGCCGAGGGAGTGCTCGAGCCGATGCTCGGCGACACCCAGGGCGTGATAGCCCTGATCGCCGCCAACGGCTTCGTCGTCTTCTTCGGGATGTCGTGGGGCCCGGCGGTGTGGGTGCTGCTGGGCGAGATGTTCAACAACCGCATCCGGGGCACGGCGCTGGGCCTGGCCGCGGCCGCGCAGTGGCTCGCGAACTTCGCGATCTCCACCTCGTTCCCCAAGATGGCCGAGATCGGGCTGTCGTTCGCGTACGGCTTCTACACGGCCTGCGCGCTGCTCTCCTTCTTCTTCGTCCTCAGGTTTGTGCCCGAGACGAAGGGCCGCCAGCTGGAGGACATGTAGGCAGCCCTGCGTCGCCGCGCCACGCCCTGCCAGCTCTCCCGGGGCTGTCGCGGCGGCCTGGTCGGGCCCCGGGGGTCACTCAGTGCCCCGGGGACCAGTCGCGCTGACGGAGCCGCTCGAACCCGTCGAGCATGAGGTCGAGGGTGAACTCGAACTCGAACTGGTCGTCGCAGCCCTGGCCGACCACGGAGTCGTCGTCGTGGGCCCGCGCGCCGGCGATCTCGACGATGTGCGGCCAGCGCGCGGCGACCTGGCGGAACATGGCCTCTCGCTGCTCGGGGTCGTCCGGCGGGGGCGGGCTGGGGAACACCTCCTGGGTGAAGCCCCACATGCGGCTGCCGAGGGCGTGCATCACGTGGTGGGTCAGCACGGCCGAGAAGCCGCCCGCGCGGAACGTCGCGACGAGCGCGTCCATGTGGTCCAGCACCACGGGCGACGCCCCGGTGCGCGACTCGATGACCGGGCGCGCCCACGGGTGCCGCAGCAGCGCCCGCCGCGCGGAGAGGATCCGCTCGCGGACGGCGGTGCGCCAGTCGGCCTCCTCGGGGGGCGGCTCGATCTCGCCGAGGACGACGTCGACCATGCCGTCGAGGAGCTCCTCCTTGTTCGCGACGTGCTTGTACAGGGCCATCGGGACGACGCCCAGCCGCTCGGCGAGGCGACGCATGCTCAGCGCCTCGATGCCGTCCGCGTCCGCGAGCGCGACGGCCGCCCGGAGCACCCGTTCCCGGCTGAGGGGAGCGCGGCGCGGCGTCGCGACCTGAGACATCTCGCCCTCCGCCCTCACCCGGTTGGCCGCCGAGTTTACCCCTTGACGGGTGTACCGCGTACACCTACATTCCGGGTGTACGCAGTACACCTCGGCAGCGCCCCGGACCACCGCCCCGCAGCGCCACTCCCTCCCACCCACCACCAAGGACAGCCATGACCTCCCCCCGAAGGACCGCCGCCGTCGCCGGCGCCCTCTACCTCGTCACCCACGTCACCTCGATCGCCACGGTCGCGTACGGGCCGGTGCTGGCCGACCCCGGCTACATCACGGGCGCCGGCCCGGACACCCAGCTGCTCGTGGGCTCGCTCCTCGAGATGGTGCTCGCGATGGCCGTCGTCGGCACCGCCGTCGCCCTCTTCCCCGTCCTGAGGCGTCAGAGCGAGGGAGTCGCGCTCGGCTACGTGGGGCTGCGTGTCCTGGAGGGCGCCGTCATCGCCGTCGGCGTGGTCCCGCTGCTCGCCGTCGCGACGCTCCGCCAGGACCTGGCCGGCGCCACCGGGACGGACAGCGCCACGCTCGTCACCGTCGGCCGGTCGCTCGTGGCGCTGCACGAGGGCGCCTTCGTGGTGGGCCAGGGCTTCGTGATCGGGGTGAGCACGATCCTGACCGCGTACCTGATGTACCGGTCGCACCTCGTGCCGCGGCTCATCCCCGTGCTCGGGCTCGTCGGCGCCCCGCTCATCCTCGCCGGCCGGACCGCCATGCTCTTCGGGTACGAGCCGAGCCCCGCGCTGACGGCCGCCGTCGTCCTCCCGATCTTCGCCTGGGAGATCGGCCTGGCCCTCTACCTGGTCCTCAGGGGCTTCCGGCCCGCGGCCCTGGGACGGCTCGGCCTCGCCCAGAGCGACCCCGGCCGCACGCCGGTGTCCGCCTAGCAGCAGGGGTCTTCATCGAAACTTGACCGCCCCTGCGGCAGATGTCCGGCCGCCCCCACCATGCTGGCTGCATCGACCGGAAAGGCGGCGCGACCATGGCGGAAGCCCTGTGGCTCATCCCCGCGGTGGTGGTCGCCCTGGGTCTCGGCCTCTGGGTGGTCAGCAGGCTGATCCCGGGGCCGCGCGCCAGCACCCGGGACGGCGAGGGCGACGGGGCGGCTCAGTCGCGCCGGTGAGGGGCGGGCGCCCGGTCCAGGACGGGCAGCTCCACCGTGAAGACCGCCCCGCGGCCGACGCCGTCGCTTCCGACCGTCACCCGCCCGCCGTGGGCGCGGGCGATGGACCGCACGATCGCGAGCCCCACGCCGGAGCCCCCGTGCGCGCGGTCGCGGGCGGAGTCCGCCCGGTAGAACCGCTCGAACACGTGGGACAGGTGCTCGGCGGCGATACCTGACCCGGTGTCGGCGACGCGCAGCCGGACGACGTCGCCCACGCGCTCCGCGGCGACCTCCACGCGGCCCCCGGCGGGGGTGTGGCGCAGGGCGTTGTCGAGGAGGTTCGTCAGGAGCTGGCCCAGCCGGTCGGCGTCGGCCATCAGGACCGTGCGTCGGGCGTCGTCGGGCGCCCGCACCGCGAGGTCCACCCCCTCGGCGCCGTACCGCCCACTCGCCTGGGTGACGGCCGCGCTGACGAGCCGCCCCACGTCGACGGGTTCGCGGCGCATGCTCAGCCGGCCCTCCTCCGCCGTCGTGACCAGGCTGATGTCCTCCGCCAGGCGGGCGAGCCGGCCGACCTGCTCGCGCATCATGAGCAGCGTGTCCGTGTCGGCCTGCTCGAACCCGTCCTGGATCGCCTCGAGGTAGGCGTCCAGGGTCGCCACGGGTGTGCGCATCTCGTGGGCGAGGTCGCCCAGCAGCTGGGTGCGGGTCTGCTCGATCCGTCCCAGGTCCGTGGCCATGGTGTTGAAGGCGCGAGCGAGGTCGTCGAACTCCTCCCCCATGCCGACCTCGGGGACCCGGACCGCGTAGTCGCCGTCGGCCACGCGGCCGGCTGCCTGCCGGACGCTCCGCAGGGACCGCGTGATGCGCCGGGTCAGGAAGACGCTCACGACGACGGACGTGGCGAGGCCCGCGAGGAGGGCGAGGGAGAGCGAGATCGCGGAGGCGTCGTCGAACGCCCGCTCCGCGTGCTCGACGACGTTGTCCTCGCCGCCGGCCAGGAGAAGGTGGTCGTGGAACAGCACCGGGCCGATGACGACGGCGACCGCGAGCGCGGTCGAGGCCGCGACCAGGACGACCGCGATGATCGCCGCGAGCAGCCGCGCCCCGAGCCCCCAGCGGCGCAGCGGTCTCACTCGCCCGTGCCCATCCGGTAGCCGACGCCCCGCACCGTCCTGATGAACCGGGGCTCGGCGGGCGGATCGCCGAGCTTGCGGCGCACGTGCCCGATGTGGACGTCGACGAGGTGCTCGTCGCCGACCCATCCCGGCCCCCAGACGGCCTCCACGAGCTGGTGGCGGCTGAAGACCACGCGGGGGTTGGCCGCCAGGGCCGCGAGGACGTCGAACTCGGTGCGGGTCAGCTCCACCGGCGAGCCGTCGACGTGCACCTCCCGGCCGCCGACGTCGACGGTGAGGCTGCCGAAGGACAGCGGCTCCGGGACGTCGCGGCCGGCGTCGACCGGTCCCCTCGGACGGCGCAGCATCGCCCGCACCCGCGCCATCAGCTCGCGGGGGCTGAAGGGCTTGGTGACGTAGTCGTCCGCCCCGACGGACAGCCCGACCAGCTTGTCGACCTCCTCGGTACGGGCGGTCAGCATCACGATGTAGCAGTCCGAGAAGGTGCGGACGGCTCGGCAGACCTCGATGCCGTCCGTGCCGGGCAGCCCGAGGTCCAGCACGATCACGCCCGGTTCCCACTCGCGGGCGAGCTCGATCGCCGCGCGACCGTCGCCCGTGACGCGGACGTCGAAGCCGTCACGCCGGAGGTAGCTGGCCACCACCTGGGCCAGCGGCGTCTCGTCGTCCACGACGAGGACGCGGGTCGCGACCCGCGGGTCGGACGAGGTGTTCGTCATCTCTCCATCTTCGTCCGCAACGCCGTCCGGTGTCAGAGGCTCTCCAACATCTGCTCCATCTCGGCGATCTCGGCCTCCTGGTCGTCGATGATCTTCTCCGCCAGCTCGAGGGCCTGCGGGTTCTCGCCGTCGGAGAGCTCGGTCTCCGACATCTCGACCGCGCCCTGGTGGTGGGCGATCATCAGCTCGAGGAACCGCCGGTCGAACTCTGCGCCGGAGAGACCCTCGAGCTCCCCCATCGCCTCCTCCTGGCTCATGCCCTCCATGTCCATGCCGCCGTGCTCCATGTGGCCCGTCCCGCCGGCGGTGGCGGCGTCCTCCCCCCAGGCCTCGAGCCAGGACGTCATCTGCTCGATCTCGGGACCCTGCGCCGCGGAGATGCCCTCGGCGAGGGTCCGGACCTCCTCGGAGCCGGCGTTCTCGACCGCGATGTCCGCCATCTCGACGGCGCCGTCGTGATGGACGATCATCATCTGCGCGAACATCGTGTCGGCGTCGTTGTGCGCGGCGTCGACCTCGCCGTCGGCCGAGGATCCCGGTGACGCGGCGGCGGTCGACTCCCCCGTGGTGGCCGTCGGCTCCGCGGCCGGGCCGGCGGGCTCCTCGGTGCCGCCGCCGCAGGCGGCGAGGGTCAGGGCCAGGGCCACGGCGCCGGTTGCGGTCCACACACGGTTCTTGAGAGTCATAGGTCCTTCTCGATCGAGATCCCACCCGCGGTGCCGGTGAGATCGGGGTTCTCCGGGGCGCGGCAGAGCGTCACCTCGTGCCACGCCCTCGAGTCAACAAGGTGGCTGCGGGCGTCGCCAGCCACGAGCCCGAACTTCATCGAGTCTTCACAGAAGGGACCCGTCAGCCGCCGCCGGCCGCCCTCACCGCGTCGACGTACTCCTCCGGCACGGGCGGCTTGCCCGAGGCGGAGGCCCCCCACTCGTGCTCCTCCGTGTACAGCCAGACGTACTCGTCCGTCTCCGCCAGCGCGTCCCGCACGAGCTCGCCGACGGTCTCCGGCGCCAGCACCTCGTAGCCAGACAGCTGGTCGCGGTCGTACACCGCCAGGGCCGAGGAGACGGCGGCGTCATAGTCCTCCGGCGTGAGGCCGGGCGCCAGGAACCCGCCGTCCCCCTCCAGGAAGGCCCCGTCCTGCCAGACCCGGAAGGCCCGGTAGTCGGCGGCGCTGCGCGCGTCGTAGAACTCGCCGCCGTCGATCACCCGGGCCCGGTCGTCGGCGGCGTCGACTCCGCGACCCAGGCCAGGTCGTTCCAGTGCAGCCCCGCCTCGGCAGGCCCGGGCGACGACGCCGGCGCGGAGAACCACGGGCCGAAGAGCACCATGACCTCCAGTCCCGGCCAGGCGTCGGCCATCGCGGCCATCACCTGGGCGCCGCGCCGGCGGACGAGGTCCCGCGCCTCCTCGGGCTGCAGCCCGGGCGTGGCACCGTCGGTGGCGGAGAAGGTCCAGGGGTCGTGGCCCTCCCCGTAGTTCCACGGGGACGAGCCCTCGCCGTAGAACTCGTTGTCGAACCAGACCCCGACGTAGGGGTCGCCGCTCTCGCGCATCGCCTCGGCGAGCGCGGCGCTGTTCGCGGCGATCCCGTCCCACAGGGCGTCGTCGGACCAGTCGAGCTCGTCGAGCATGGCGATCCTGACCCAGTTGCGCTCGAGGTCGCCGAGGTCGGCCGGCAGCTCCGAGACGTCGCGGAGCAGCGCGGACCCGTCGACGGCGCGGGGCGAGAAGATGTCGACGGACGCCGGGACGCGCAGGACGATGCCGTCGAAGGGGAGCCGGGTGTACGCCGCCGGGTCGGCCGCCACCTCCTGGGGGTACGGGATGTCCTGGCCGTACTTGATCAGGTGGCGCTCCACGGCCCCGGGGCCCGGGCGGACCTGGTCCGACGACGGCCGGTCGCCCGGGGACGACGGCTGGCCCCCCGGGGGCGACGGCTGGCACGCAGCCACCGTCACGGCGAGGCCGCCCGCGAGGGCCGCCAGTCGCGCGCGGCGGCGGCGCGCCGCCGAGCCGCCCTGGTCCGCCGGCGGTCCACCGGTCACGGCGGGGGCTGCCACTGGCTGACGACGATCTGCCGCTTGCCGGACGCGAGGAGCGGGACCTCGTCGACGTACTCGACCACGACGTCGGCGTCGCGCCCGAGCACCCTGAGGAACTCCTCCCGGATGCGCCCGTCGCGGCGGGCGTCCCGGTCCGCGTTGAGCCGGAGCGTGTACGCCCCCGGGCCCGTCTGGACGAGCTGGTACTGCCTGAGGTCGTGGTCGGTGAGCTCGGGGACGGCCATGGGGTTGATGCTGCGACCGGCGGTGTCGAAGAGGCTGTCGAGCGTGCGTCCGGCGACGGTGGCGAGCACGGTGTCGTCGACCTCGCCGTGCGCGTCCACCGCGAAGCTGCCCACGTCGCCGGTGTCGTACCGGATGAAGGGCATGGCCCGGTTGTGCAGGTCGGTCACCACGATGCGCCCCTCGTGGCCGGGTGGCGCGGGCAGGTCCGCGTCGTGCTGGAGGATCTCGACGGCGTAGCCGGCGACGTTGACCCGGTAGCCCGGGCTCCCCGGTCGCTCCTGCGCCAGGATGCCGTTCTCGGTGTTGGAGTACCGCGCGACGACCGGGCGGCCGAACGTCGCGGACGCGCCGGCCCGCAGGAGCTCGGTGGGCGCCTCGCCGACGGCGACGACGGCGTCCACGTGCCCGGTCACGCTCGTGCCGTCGCGGGCCGCCGCACGGCACAGCGACTCCAGGGCCGAGGCGTAGCCGAGGAGGGCGACCGGGCTCCGCCGTCGCCGGATCGCCTCGAGGAGCTCTCGCGCGCGGTCCTCGTCGAGACCTCGCACCTCGACCGGGACGATGCCCTCCAGGAGCTGCCGGAGGCGTCCTTTGCGGTACTGCCCGTCCCAGATCCGGAGGTAGTACATCGGTCCACCGAGGCGGTACCCGGCCAGCTGGGCGTGGGCGATGGTGTCGGCCCGGTTGCGCATCACCTTGTGGTCGTCCCACAGCGCCGTGAACGGGGTGCCGGTCGAGCCCGAGGTGCGGTGCGGGTGGAGCCTCTCGCGGTCGTACCCGGAGGCGAGCATCGCCGGGCCGTTCTCGCGGAACGTCGACTTGTCCACCACCGGGAACGACTCGAGCGTGTCCCCGTCGTGGGCGGCGTAGAACGGCGTGGTGGCGCGGGTGTGCCGGAGGATGCGGGCCAGCCGGGCCCGACGCGTCGCGACGGCGGCCGGGCTCCCGGGGTCGTGGTGGAGCGCGGTGATCCCGGCGACGGCGCTCGCCACCGGTCGCCCGCGCAGCCGGTCCAGCGTCCAGAACGCTGTTCGCCGGGCGAGGGCGAGGGGGTCCATGGGTGCTCCAGCCGGCAGGACGGTCGGGGGGAGTTCACACCGACCGTATCCGCGGGGCACCGCGCCGATCCCGGTTTGCCGGTGAAGATTTCATGAAGCCCCGCCGGGGTCAGAGACGGGAGACGACCTCCTCGAGCAGCTGGGCCGGCTCGAGCCACATCGAGGGGTACTCCCCCTGCCACAGCTGGTTGCCCTCGGCGTCGATCAGGACGAACCCGTGCCCGGGGAGACCCTCGTGCATGCCGGTGCCGAGCGTGCCGTAGGCCTCGGAGACGGTGCCGTCGTCGAGGAGGTACGGCGTGGTCGCGCCGTAGCGCTGCATGTCTGCCAGCATCTGCTCGGCCGTGTTCATCACGATCGGCAGCACGGTGATGCCGGCCTCGGCGAACCCGGGCTCCTTCTCGATCTCCACCATCTGGACCGTGCAGGACGCGCAGCCGGCGCCCTCGTTGAAGTACAGCACCACGGGCGAACCACGAAGGTCGGAAAGGCTGACGGTTCCGCCGTCGGTGGTCGGCAGCGTGAAGTCGGGCGCGACCCGTGTGCCCTCGGAGGACACCTGGCGGGAGCTGGCCAGCCCGAACGCGACGACGGCGACCACGACGAGCAGACCGACCACCCAGGCGATGCGCCGGGTGCGGGCACGCCGCGCGGCCGCTGCGGTCTCGGCCCGGGCCCGGGCGGCCCGGGCCTCCATCTTCCGCTCCTTGGCGGTCGGGCGGGGCGTGGTGGCGGCGGAGGTCATCGGGGCAGTCCTTCCTGGCGGTGCTCGTCGTGCTGGTCGCTCGCAGTGGCCGGCTCGTGGTCGTGGGGCTCGTGGCAGGAGGCACCGCGAGCGTCGTCCCGGCGGCGGTCGCGCAGGGTGACGACGACGAAGGCGCCGGCCAGGGCCATCAGCGCCAGGCCGAGGACCGGCTCGGGGACCGGGGCGACCAGCACCTGGAACCGGCCGAGGACGTCGGCGAGCCACTCGCCGACCGCGGTCTGCATCGCCGTGCCGCCGGTCATGGTCCCGCTGCCGGCGAGCGTGATGACCCAGACACCCATGACCGTGAACCCGATCGCGACGGCGAGGTTCACCGTGCTGGTGACCAGCACCCGCGAGCCGAGGCGAAGCTTGACCAGCCTGGCGCGGAAAAGCGTGCGCTCACCGAGGCGGGTCCTGTCCCACACCAGCGCCATGACGAAGAGGGGGAACACCATGCCGAAGACGTACGCCAGTCCCAGCACCACGCCGCCGGCCGCCGATCCCGAGAGCGCGGAGAGAGCCATGACGCCGGCGAGGACGGGGGCGCAGCAGCTCGAGGCGATCCCGGAGAAGACCCCGAGGGCGAAGAAGCTGGCGGTGTCCCCGCGGGAGGTGTCCGGCGCCCGCAGGAAGCTGGGCAGCGACCACATCCTCCCGGAGAGGGAGAGCACGGCCAGGGCGATCATGAGCAGGCCGCCGGCCCAGTACAGCTGGGCGTGGTACTGGTTGATGGCCCCGGCGATCATGCTGACGCCCAGGGTGATCGGGACGAGCACGAGCGCGAGGCCTGCGGCGAACACGAACGTCAGTGGCAGCAGCCGCCACAGCCGGTTCTTCACCGCCCCCGCGAGGTAGCTCGGCGCCAGGAACACGATGCAGCACGGGGCGAACAGCGCAACGCCGCCGGCGAAGAAGGCGGCCAGGACGCTGCCGGTCGCCAGGAGCTCGGTACCCACGGTCGCCTACTCCCTGACCGCTGCCGGAGCCGTGAGCTCCCGGGCCCGTCCGGAGGTGAGGAGCTTCTCGAGCTTGCGGCGCGGCAGCCGCCCCGAGCTGAAGAAGCTGCCGCCCACGAGCACCAGCGGATACATCGCCGGGCGGTGCACCGCGAGGAGCTCGCGCCCCTCGGCGGAGTCGACGTCGACCGTGCAGACCGCGAGCCTGAACCGCTCGGCGAGGGTGCTCAGCGCCCGCTCGGCGTCGTCGCAGAGGTGACAGGCGGGTGCGTGCACCACCGTCACCTCGGCCCCACGGTCGTCCTGGTCCACGTCGGCCCCCTCGGTCAGCCCCTGCCACGCTCCGCGGGGTCGTCCCCGCCCGAGAAGCATCGGGCCCCAGTGCCGGTCGGACGATGGCCGTTCCGTCAAGAAATGGTGAAGGCGCCTTCCGAAAAGGGACGAGTCGGGCACGGCGGTGCCCACGCACGCGGCGGCCCTCCACCGTCGACGGTGGAGGGCCGGCACGCCGGAGACCCGGTCAGCGCCGCACGAGCTCTGCCTCGTCCCGGCGGGACGCCTGGGGGCTCGGGACCTGCGCCGCACCGTGCGCGGCGGCGGTCGAGGCCTCGGGGCTGAGATCGAGCCGCCGCAGGAGCTGGGCGTTGGCGGCGACGACGATGGTCGAGGCGGACATGAGCAGCGCGCCGATCTCCATGGGCAGGACGAACCCCACGGGGGCGAGGATGCCGGCGGCCAGCGGGACCGCGGCGATGTTGTAGCCGGCCGCCCACCACAGGTTCTGCTTCATCTTCCGGTACCCGGCCCGGGAGAGCTGGATGACGGAGAGCACCGAGCGCGGGTCGTCGGAGGCGAGGATGACGCCGGCCGAGGCGATCGCGACGTCCGTGCCGGCGCCGATGGCGATGCCGACGTCGGCCTGGGCGAGGGCGGGCGCGTCGTTCACGCCGTCGCCGACCATGGCGACGGTGCGGCCCTGCCGCTGCAGCTCGAGAACCTTCTCGCTCTTGTTCTCGGGCCGGACGCCGGCGAAGACCTGGTCGATGCCGAGCTCGGCCGCGACGGCCCGGGCGACCGGTTCGGCGTCGCCGGTGATCATCACGACGTGGAGGCCGAGCGCGTGCAGGGCGTCGACCGCCTCGCGGGACTCCTGGCGCACCTCGTCCTCCAGGGCCAGCGCGCCGGCGACCTGCCCGTCGACGAGCACGTGCAGGACGATGGCGCCCCGGTCGGACCACGCCGCCGTCTGCGGCAGCGGCTCCAGGCCGTGCTCGGCGAGCAGGTTGGGTCCGCCGACGGCGACCCGGCGCCCGCCCGCGGTGGCGGTGACGCCGACGGCGGTCGAGGCGGAGAAGTCGCTCGCGCGGGGCACGTCCAGGCCCCGGTCCCTCGCCGCGCCGGTAATCGCCCGGGCCAGCGGGTGCTCGCTGTCGGACTCGGCGGCCGCGGCGAGCGCGAGGAGCTCGTCCTGGCCCAGGCCCGTGGTCTCGATGTCGTGCAGCGCGGGCTCGCCCTTGGTGAGGGTGCCGGTCTTGTCGAAGAGGACGGCGTCGACGGTGCGCATGCGTTCCAGCGCCGCGCGGTCCTTGACCAGAACGCCACCGCGGGCAGCGCGCTCGGTCGAGATCGACACCACGAGGGGGATCGCGAGGCCGAGGGCGTGGGGGCAGGCGATGACCAGGACGGTGATCGCCCGGACGATCGCGAAGTCGGGGCTGCCGACGGCGGACCACACCGCGACCGTGATGATCGCCGCGATCAGCGCGAACCAGAACAGCCAGCCGGCGGCCCGGTCGGCGAGGAGCTGGGCGCGGGTGGTGGAGGACTGCGCCTCGGCGACCAGCCGCTGGATGCCGGCGAGGGCGGTGTCGTCGCCGACGGCGTCGACCTGCACCCGCAGCGCGTTGTCGGTGGCCACGGTGCCGGCGACGACGTGCGCGCCGACCTCGCGACGCACCGGGCGGGACTCGCCGGTGATCATGGACTCGTCGACGTCCGCGGCGCCGTCGACCACCGTCCCGTCGGCGGGGATGCGCCCACCCGGGCGGACGATGACGACGTCGCCGAGCCGCAGGTCCGCGGGGGAGACGGTGACGACGCGGTCGCCGTCGACCTTCTCCGCCTCGTCCGGCAGGAGGGCGGCGAGGGCGTCCAGGGCCGAGGAGGTCTTGGCGAGCGAGCGCATCTCGAGCCAGTGGCCGAGCAGCATGATGACGACCAGGAGCGCGAGCTCCCACCAGAAGTCGAGGTCGTGCGCCAGCACGCCGAGCGTGGCGCCCCACGAGGCGACGAAGGCGACGGTGATCGCCATGCCGATCAGGAGCATCATCCCGGGCTTGCGGGCGCGGACCTCCGCGACGGCGCCGGTGAGGAACGGCCGGCCGCCCCAGGCGAAGATGACCGTGCCCAGGACCGGCGCGACGTACTCGAGGCCGGGGATCTCGGGCAGGGAGTACCCGAGCAGGTCCGCGAACATGCCGCTGAGCAGCACCGTGGGGACCGCGAGGATGAGGTTGATCCAGAAGAGGCGGCGGAACATCCCGACGTGGTCGCCGTGGCCGGCGTGCCCGCCGTGGGCGTCGTCGCCGACATGGCCGGCGTGCCCGCCGTGCCCCGCGTGGGCGTCGTGCCCGCCGTGGGCGTCGTCGCCGACATGGCCGGCGTGATCGTCGTCGCCGTCGCCGTGGTGGCCGGTTCTCACCGCGGCCGGCGTGTGATGCCCGGCCTGGGCCAGCTGCTCGGCGTCGTGGCCGCCGTGGCGGTCGTGCGCCGGCGACACCTCGCCGGCATCGCCGTGGTCGCCGTGGTCGCCGTGGTGACCGTGCCTGTGCTCGGTGCCGTTCATCGCGTAGGCCTCCTGCCTTCCCCTCATTGATACCCCCATGGGGTATGCGGCACAACCCCCCGCCGCCCCGGCGTGTTCCCGATTCACCAGAATTCGTCATTTCTTCATACATCCCACCCCGCGGACGCTGCCCGCAGCGGGTCGCTCCGGGGCGACGGCGAGGAGGGGCCTGCGGGCGCTTGAGCGCAGTGCGCCGTCGTCGGGGCGGGACCTGCCGTTGGACGAAGGCTTCGGGCGATCAGCAGCCTGCAACGCGTCGGTGACACCCCGATGACGATCGGGTCATAGCCGCCAGGACAGAATGTGGGCGCCGAGGACCGGCGCGACATCGGGGTCGCGCACCGGGACGACCGCCGGGCGGGCGCTCCCCGTCCTGGGCGGAGCCGCCTCGGCTGACCACCGAAGGAGGAAGTCATGCGGAGAGCAGTGATGGCCAGCGCCGCATCTGTCGGCATGCTGCTGGCGGCGGGCGGGATGCTGAGCTTCGGCCAGGACCACGGCCGGGGGGACGGTCACGGTCAGCGCCACGGCGGCTGGGACCTGTCGGGGACCTTCCACGACGCCGACGGCGACTCGCTCGGCAGGGTCCGGATCGACACCGACGATGACGAGAGCCGCGTCTCGGTACGGGTGCGCGACCTCGAGCCGGGCTTCCACGCCTTCCACGTGCACGCGATCGGGAAGTGCGAGCCGGACAGCGCGAACCCGTCCGACCCGAAGCAGGTGGGCGACTTCCTCTCGGCCGGCGGCCACCTCGGGGCCGGCGAGGCGGACCACGGCGAGCACATCGGGGACCTGCCGTCGCTGTTCGTCGGCGAGGACGGGCGGGCGACGCTGACGTTCGTGACGGACGCCTTCGACGAGGACGACCTGCTCGACGACGACGGCAGCGCCGTCATGATCCACGCGGGCCGGGACAACTTCGCCAACATCCCGGAGCGCTACGCACCCGACGGCCCGGACGCGACCACCCGCGCCACCGGGGACGCCGGTGGGCGGGTGGCCTGCGCCGTCGTCGACGACTAGGCCCGTCCGCCGTACGACCTCGCCCCACCGGGGGCCACGAGGATCCTCACCGCCGAAGGAGTTGCGGTGCTCCCGGTGGGGCGGTCGCGCCCGGCGCACCGAGCCACGGTCCTGCCCACACTCCCGCTCCCCCACCCGCAGACATGCAGACGCCGCCGGCCACTTCCTCTCGCGGACGTCCTGAACCCTCGACCACGGTTCTATGAAGGTTTGACGAAGAGCGTTATTGAACCGTGACATCGCACGGCCTGGTTTGTAGCGTGACGATGCTTCTAGGGCAGCCCGTCCGGAAGTCCTTGGACGCAGTCCGAACCCTGCCGGCGTCCAGGTCTCATCTGTGCACCGACGAGCGGCAGGGGCGGGGGAACCAGTGCCTGTGGCCCACCGGGGCCTTGGGGTGAAGTGCCGTGCGCGGCACAGGGGAATCTCTGCCCTGACCCGACAGCTCACCCCGCAGGAGCCAGAGAGGTAGTCCGTGAGCTCCCGCAACGCCCCCGCGCGCCATCGCGCGGAAGTCCGTCCCTCAACCCCACTCTCTCTTCTCGCCGACAACATCACTCCGAGCACCCGGCGCGGCTTCGCCGCTGTAGCGTCCTCCGGCCTCGTGCTCACTATGGCGGCGACCAGCGCTACCGCGGCTGGGACTGCCGATGCGGCACTGCCGGCGGTGGACTCGACCGCCTCCGTGGCGGAAGCAGCCACGGCCATGCTGACCACGCCGGCTGTCTCGGTCCCGGCGGACGTCGAGTGGAAGGTCGACACCGTCACCGCTGAGGCGGCTCCGCCCCCGGAGCCTGGGCCGGTGCTCGAGCCCGAACCGTCCGTCGATCCGGAACCTGTCGCGACGCGGGCGGGCGCTGCCTCACGTGCCGGGGAGCGCGGCGCGCCGGCCAGCACCGCTCCATACACCTCTGCCGAGGTCGCACCGGCTCCGGCCACGTCGGGAAGCGCGATCGTCGACTACGCCCGCCAGTTCCTGGGCACGCCGTACGTGTGGGGTGGAACCACACCGGCCGGTTTCGACTGCTCCGGCTTCACCCTGTACGTGTTCTCGCAGTTCGGCATCAGCCTGCCTCGGACCTCCGGCGCGCAGGCGACGGCCGGGACCCGGGTCTCAGCCGCGGAGGCACGGCCGGGCGACCTGGTCACGTGGCCGGGACACGTGGGGATCTACACGGGTAACGGGAACAACATCGCGGCACGTCAGCCGGGCACCCCGCTGACCGAAGGACCCATCTACCACTCGAGTCCGACGTTCATCCGCGTCAGCTGAGCGGCACTGACGTCCCACCGGTGACGGCGGTCCGCCCCGAGGGGGCGGGCCGCCACCGCCGCAACGCTCCTGGACGCCCCTACCGGCGGGCAGGCGCCCCACTCGCGTGCGGCGCGATCCGCCGCCGCAGGCCGGCCGGCCGCCGCCGCCCGCCCGTCGCCCTCAGAAGTCCCAGTCGTCGTCCTCGGTGTTCACGGCCTTGCCCATCACGTAGCTGGAGCCGGAGCCGGAGAAGAAGTCGTGATTTTCGTCCGCGTTGGGGCTCAGCGCGGAGAGGATCGCCGGGCTGACGTTCGTCTGGTCCTTGGGGAACAGGCCCTCGTACCCGAGGTTGTTCAGCGCCTTGTTGGCGTTGTAGCGCAGGAACGCCTTGACGTCCTCGGTCAGGCCGAGCGGGTCGTACAGGTCCTCGGTGTACTGCTCCTCGTTCTCGTACAGCTCGAAGAGCAGCTCGAACGTGTAGTCCTTGAGCTCCTGGCGGCGCTCGGGGGACGCCTGCTCGAGGGCCTTCTGGAACTTGTAGCCGATGTAGTACCCGTGGACGGCCTCGTCGCGGATGATCAGGCGGATGAGGTCGGCGGTGTTGGTCAGCTTGGCGTGGCTGGACCAGTACATCGGCGCGTAGAAGCCGGAGTAGAACAGGAAGGATTCGAGCATGGTCGAGGCAACCTTGCGCTTCTCCGGGTCGTCGCCGCGGTAGTAGTCCATGACGATCTGCGCCTTGCGCTGGAGGTTCTCGTTCTCCTCCGACCAGCGGAAGGCCTCGTCGATCTCCTTGGTGGAGATCAGCGTGGAGAAGATCGAGGAGTAGCTCTTCGCGTGGACCGACTCCATGAACGCGATGTTCGTGTAGACGGCCTCCTCGTGCGGGGTCACCGCGTCGGGGATGAGCGAGACGGCGCCGACCGTGCCCTGGATGGTGTCCAGGAGCGTCAGGCCGGTGAACACGCGCGTGGTCATGAGCTTCTCTGACTCGGTCAGCGTGGCCCACGACTGGATGTCGTTGGACAGCGGCACCTTCTCGGGCAGCCAGAAGTTGGAGGTCAGGCGGTCCCAGACCTCGACGTCCTTCTCGTCCTGGACGCGGTTCCAGTTGATGGCCTGGACGCTGCTGACCAGCTTCAGCTTCTCCGACACGGTGCGTGCCTCTCCTGTTTCGTCATCCGGCGCGCGGGCCGGGGGTGTGCGGCGTTCTCGGGAGCGGGGGCTGCCCGGGTGGGATCCTCCCACCGGGGGCCGACGGCGGAGCGTGGCGTCCGCCGTCGGCCGGTGGTTGGTGGATATGGGGCGTCAGAGCATGCAGCTGACGCAGCCCTCCACCTCGGTGCCCTCGAGGGCGAGCTGGCGCACGCGGATGTAGTAGAGCGTCTTGATGCCCTTGCGCCAGGCGTAGATCTGGGCCCTGTTCACGTCACGCGTGGTGGCGGTGTCCTTGAAGAAGAGCGTCAGCGACAGCCCCTGGTCCACGTGCTGCGTGGCCTCGGCGTAGGTGTCGATGATCTTCTCGGGGCCGATCTCGTAGGCGTCCTCGTAGTACTCCACGTTGTCGTTCGTCATGTACGGCGCCGGGTAGTACACGCGGCCGATCTTGCCCTCCTTGCGAATCTCCACCTTGGACACGATCGGGTGGATGGAGGACGTGGAGTTGTTGATGTAGGAGATCGAGCCGGTGGGCGGCACGGCCTGGAGGTTCTGGTTGTAGATGCCGTGCTGCTTCACGGACTCGGCCAGCGCGCGCCAGTCCTCCTGGGTGGGGATGTGCACGCCGGCGTCGGCGAAGAGCTGACGCACCCGCTCGGTGCGGGGCTCCCAGGTGCCGTTGACGTACTTCTCGAAGTACTCGCCGCTGGCGTACTTGGAGTCCTCGAAGCCCTTGAAGGTCTGACCCTTCTCGATGGCGATCTTGTTGGACTCCGCGATGGCGTGGAACGCCACCGTGTAGAAGTACATGTTCGTGAAGTCCAGGCCCTCGTCGGAGCCGTAGAAGATCCGCTCGCGCGCCAGGTAGCCGTGCAGGTTCATCTGGCCCAGGCCGATGGCGTGGGAGTCGTTGTTGCCCTGCTCGACCGAGGGCACGGACCAGATGTGGGTCTGGTCGGCGACGGCGGTCAGCGCGCGGATCGCGGTGCCGACCGTCCTCCCGAGGTCCGGGGAGTCCATGGCCTTGGCGATGTTCAGCGAGCCGAGGTTGCAGGAGATGTCCTTGCCGACCTGGGCGTAGCTGAGGTCCTCGTTGAACGTGGACGGCGTGGAGACCTGGAGGATCTCCGAGCACAGGTTCGACATGGTGATCTTGCCCTTGATCGGGTTGGCCCGGTTCACCGTGTCCTCGAACACGATGTAGGGGTAGCCCGACTCGAACTGCAGCTCGGCGAGGGTCTGGAAGAAGTTGCGCGCGTTGAGCTTGGTCTTCTTGATGCGGCCGTCGTCGACCATCTCGTGGTACTTCTCCGAGACGTTCACCTCGGAGAACGGCACCCCGTAGACGCGCTCGACGTCGTAGGGCGAGAACAGGTACATGTCCTCGTTCTTCTTGGCCAGCTCGAAGGTGATGTCCGGGATGACCACGCCGAGCGAGAGGGTCTTGATGCGGATCTTCTCGTCCGCGTTCTCCCGCTTCGTGTCGAGGAACTTCATGATGTCGGGGTGGTGGGCGTTGAGGTACACCGCACCGGCGCCCTGACGGGCCCCGAGCTGGTTGGCGTAGGAGAAGGAGTCCTCGAGAAGCTTCATCACGGGGATGACGCCCGAGGACTGGTTCTGGATCTTCTTGATCGGGGCGCCGGCCTCGCGGATGTTGGTCAGGGACAGCGCCACGCCCCCGCCGCGCTTGGAGAGCTGGAGCGCGGAGTTGATGCCGCGGGCGATCGACTCCATGTTGTCCTCGACGCGCAGCAGGAAGCAGCTGACGAGCTCGCCGCGCTGGGCCTTGCCGGCGTTGAGGAACGTGGGGGTGGCGGGCTGGAAGCGGCCGGCGAGGATCTCCTCGACCATGTTCGTCGCCAACGTCTCGTCGCCGTCGGCCAGGGCGAGGGAGACCATGACCACGCGGTCCTCGAACCGCTCGAGGTAACGCTTCCCGTCGAACGTCTTGAGCGTGTACGACGTGTAGTACTTGAACGCGCCGAGGAAGGTGTCGAACCGGAACTTCTTCGACCAGGCGCGGTCCCAGAGCTTCGTGAGGAACTCGAAGGAGTACCTGGCGAGCACCTCACCCTCGTAGTAGCCCTCCTCGACCAGATAGTCGAGCTTCTCCTTGAGGGTGTGGAAGAAGACGGTGTTCTGGTTGACGTGCTGGAGGAAGTACTGGCGTGCCGCCTCGCGGTCGGCGTCGAACTGGATCTTGCCGTCCGCGTCGTACAGGTTGAGCATCGCGTTCAGCGCGTGGTAGTCGAGCTCCGGTGCGCTGGCGACCTCTACGCCGGTATCTGTGAGCGTTGCTGCCAAAACTGCCCCAATCCCTCGCGGACGCGCGTGACGTCCTCAGTCGTTCCCAGTAGTTCGAATCGGTACAGGTACGGCACCTCGCACTTCGCGGCGACGATGTCGCCCGCGATGCAGTAGGCCGTACCGAAGTTGAGGTTGCCGGCGGCGATGACGCCCCGGATGAGTGAACGGTTGTGCTCGTCGTTGAGGAACCGGATGACCTGCTTGGGCACCGCGCCGCGGCCGTTCCCGCCGCCGTAGGTGGGGACGAGGAGCACGTACTCCTCCTCCGCACGCAGCGGCGGGTCGGTCGCCCGCAGCGGGATGCGGTGAGCGGGCAGCCCAAGCTTCTCCACGAACCGGTGGGTGTTGTTCGTGGCGGAGGAGAAGTAGACGATGCTGCCCATTCCTGCCCTCCTCGTGCCGGTGCTGACCGCGCCGCCGCGGGTGGTGCCGTTGGTGTTCGGCCGGGCCACCGGGTCGCGATGGCCCGGCCGAAGTTCGGTGGCGAACCTCAGGCGCTCACCGCGGCGGCCTGCTGGGCCGCCAGCGCCTTGATCTTGTCGGGACGGAAGCCGGACCAGTGGTCGCCGTCGGCGAAGACCACCGGCGCCTGCTGGTAGCCGAGCGCCTTGACGCTCTCCAGCGCCTCGGCGTCGACCGTGATGTCCACGACCTCGTACTCGAGACCCTGCTTGTTCAGCGCGCGGTAGGTGGCGTCGCACTGGACGCAGGACGGCTTGCTGTAGACGGTGATGCTCATCTGAGCCGATCTCCTTGCCTCGGTGCGTCGTCACAGGCCAGAGAGAGTCTGACACGGTTGTAACAACAAGAATGTGGTTCGTGCCGGGCTGTAGTTCATCCCGGGTTCAAACACTACACCTGGGGGTGGTCCGCGAGAGGGACCCCAAGATGATGGGGAAGGGCGTGTCGGTGCCTCCCGTGCGTCCACACCCCTCACCACCTCTCTGTGGAGCCGCGCCGCCTTCGTGGGGACGGCCTGTGGACGAGGCCTGGTCCCACCTGTGACGGGTGCCTCGCCCGTGTCCGACACTCCCACGCACCACTGACATCGACCCCCGTGCCCACCGGGCGGCCTGCCTGTGGACAGCGCCGGGCGCCCGTCGTCCACACGCTGTGCACCCACGCCGTCGAACCGGCCCGGCACGCGTCCTGGAGCGGTCCGATATTCCGGCGTGTCGCCGCCGTCCCGGCGTGTCGTGACATCTCGCCAGGGAGATCGCGTGGCAGCGGGTCGTGAGAAGGTGACGGGCATGACGGTGCGGTCGTGGACGGAAGGGGAGGTCGGCCGGCTCGAGCTGGACCGGCCCCAGGCTCTCAACGCGCTGGACCTGGGCATGATCCGGGCCCTGCGCGAGGTGCTCGAGCGCTGGCGGTCGGACGACGCGGTGGCCGAGGTGCTCATCACCGGCGCCGGCGGGCGCGCCTTCTGCTCGGGCGGCGACGTGCGCGCCGCCCGCGAGGCCATCCTCGCCGGGCGCCCCGAGCTCGCGGAGACGTTCTTCGCCGAGGAGTACGCCCTCAACCGGGCGATCGCCGAGTACCCCAAGCCGTACGTCGCGGTGATCGACGGGGTCGCGATGGGCGGCGGGCTGGGCGTGAGCATCCACGGCAGCGCGCGCGTGGTCAGCGAGCGGGCACTGCTCGCCATGCCCGAGACGGCGCTCGGCTTCACCCCCGACGTGGGCGCCACGCACTTCCTCTCCCACCTCGCCGGGGACCCCACGGGCGCCGTCGGCCGCTACCTCGCCCTGACCGGTGCCCGCATCGGTGCTGCCGACGCCCTCGCCCTGGGCCTGGCGACCCACTTCGTCCCGGCCGGGTCCGTCGTCGCCCTCCTGGACGACGTCGGAGCCGACGGCGCCGCGGCGTCCCTCGCCCGCCACGCCGGGGACCCGGCGGACGCCGGTGCACCAGGCCTCGCGCCGCACCGCGACGCGATCGACGCCGTCTTCTCCGCCGGCACGGTGCCGGAGATCCTCGACCGCCTGGACGCCGCCGGCGACGAGTGGGCGGCCGGCACCGCCGCGACCCTGCGCGCGATGAGCCCGACCTCCCTGGTCGTGGCGCTGGAGCTGCTCAAAGCGGCCGCGACGTCGTCCCTCGCCCGGTCCCTGGAGAACGAGCTGCGGGCCGCCGTGTTTCTTACCGGGCGCCCGGACTTCGCCGAGGGCGTGCGCGCGGTGCTCGTCGACAAGGACCGCGACGCCGCCTGGTCGCCGCCCGCGGTCCGGGACGTCGACGCTGACGAGATCCGTCAGCTGCTCGTCACGGCGCCGGCTGCGGGATGATGGCGGCGCAGACCTCACCGAAGGAGCCCCGCATGCCCATGAACGTCGAGAGCTTCAACCTCGACCACCGCACCGTCGCCGCGCCGTACGTCCGGGTGGCCGACACCAAGCGCCTGCCCGGCGGGGACGTGCTGACCAAGTACGACGTGCGCTTCTGCCAGCCCAACGTCGACCACCTCGAGATGCCGGTGGTGCACTCCCTCGAGCACACCTTCGCCGAGCACGTGCGCAACCACTCGGGCGACGTCGTGGACTTCTCCCCCATGGGCTGCCAGACCGGCTTCTACCTGCTGCTGGTCGGCGAGCACCCGTACGAGGAGGTGATCGACCTCGTCGCCACCACCCTGCAGGACGTCGTCGATGCCACCGAGGTCCCCGCCGCCAACGAGACGCAGTGCGGGTGGGCCGCCAGCCACACCCTCCCCGGGGCGCAGGAGGCCGCACGGGCGATGCTCGCGCGCCGCGACGAGTGGACGCAGGTGACCGCGTGAGCACCCACCACACCACCGCCGCGGACGCCTCGGGCATCGCGACGCCGCCCGGCCGCGGGCCGGTGGTGGACGCCGTCGTCGTCGGGGCGATGGACGAAGAGATCCGCCCCTACTCACGCCGCGCCACCGACGCCGGCCCGGTGGTCGAGCGCGGCCGCGCCCGGGGCCAGGTCGTGACGATCGGCGGCGCGACGCTGCTGATCGTGCGCAGCGGGATCGGGCTGGTCAACGCGGCCGCGGCGGCGGTGGCCGCCCTCTCCACCTCCCGGCCACGCGCCATCATCTCCACCGGCTCGGCCGGCGGTCTCGCGAAGGGCGTGAAGGTGGGCGACGTCGTCGTCGGCGACTCCTACACGTACGCCGGTGCCGACGCGACGGCGTTCGACTACGTCCGCGGGCAGGTCCCCGGCATGCCGGCGTCCTACGAGGCGGACGCGGAGCTGCTCGCGGCGGCCTCCCGGACGGCCCCGCCCGCCGGTGCGCTCCGGGTGGGCCAGATGGTCTCGGACGACTCCTTCATCACCGAGGTCAACCTCGCCGAGGTCCGCGGCCACTTCCCCGACGCGCTGAGCACGGACATGGAGACCACCGCCCTGGCGCAGGTGGCCCACTCCTACTCCCTGCCCTTCCTCTCGGTTCGCGGCATCTCCGACCTGTGCGGGCCGGACGCCGACGAGGACTTCCACCTCGGCGTGGACGAGGCCGCCGAGCGGGCCGCCGTCGTCGTCCTGGCGGCGCTCGGGGCGTAGCGCGATGGGCGCGACGGTCCGGCTGCTCGTCGCGCCTGAGCTGCGCGCCTTCCTCCCGCCACGGTCCCGGGGCGACGGCGGCCTCGACGTCCCGCTCGACCCCGGCACGCCCCTCGTCCACCTCGTCCCGGCGGCGGGCGTCCCGCTCACCGAGGTGGGCGCCCTGCGGGTCGTCGACGACGACGCCCAGGTCACCCCGGAGCACCGCCCCTCCCCCGGCGCGATGGTGGAGGTCGGCGCGGTCGGTCGTCCCCAGCCGGCGGTCTCCGCCCGCTTCGTGCTCGACGTCCACCTCGGCGCGCTGGCCCGCCGGCTGCGTCTCCTCGGGCTCGACGTGGCCTACGGCAACGACGCGGGCGACGCCGAGCTGGTGGCCCGCGCGCTCGGCGAGGCCCGGGTGCTGCTCACCCAGGACCACGCGCTGCTGCGCCGGCGCGCGCTGGCGCCCGTCCCGGCGGCCGACGGCTGCCCGCGGCTCGCGCGGGCGGCGCACGTGCGCGGGAGCGCGGTCGCGGACCAGCTCGACGACGTCCTGAACCGCTTCGCGCCCCTGCTTGCTCCGTACACGCGCTGCGTCGCCTGCGGCGGGGAGCTGGTGCCGGCGAGCGTCGACGAGGTGGCACACCTGCTCGAGCCCGGCACGCTGCGCACCTATGAGGTGTTCGTCCGCTGCGCTGGGTGCGGGCGGCCTTACTGGCACGGCGCCCACGGGCGCCGGCTCGACGCCCTCGTGCAGCAGGCGCTGCGCAGGCACGCGTGAGCGGACAGGGCATCAGCGCAGGTGAGCGGGCCTCTCCGGTGGCCGGAACGCTCTACCTCCGGTTCCATGAGACCAGGCATTACCGAACCTAAGGAGGCACGTCCTCATGGAACCGTGGATCTGGATCGTCATCGCGGTCGTCGTCGTGGCGCTGATCATCATCCTGGCCATCGCCGCGAGCAGGAAGAAGAAGGAACGGGAGCTGGTCGCGCAGCAGGAGCGCCGTGCCCAGGCCCGGGACCTCCGCGCGAAGGGCGAGGAGCGGGACCTGGCCGCCCGCGAGCGTGCCGCCGAGGCGGCGGCGGCCGACGCCCAGGCCCAGCGGGCCCGGGTCGACGCCGACAAGCTCGAGCACGAGGCACGGCAGCGTGCCGAGGAGGCTGAGAAGGTTCGTCTCGAGGCCGAGCGGCACCAGCGCGACGCCTCGGCGCTCGACCCGGACGCGGACGACTTCACCTCGCGCGAGGGCACGCACGGCCGCCACACGACCGACACGTACGCCGACGACGCCGGAGCGACGGACTCTCGCCTCACCGACCGGGACCGGGACGGCTTCCCTGACCGGGACGCCGACCGGGACGGCTTCCCTGACCGGGACCGCCTCGCCGAGCGGGACCGCCTCGCCGACCGGGACCGCCTCGCCGACGAGGAGCGCCTCACCGACCGTGATCACGGTCGCCACGAGGGCGACGTCGATCCCAGGAGGACCGACGACCGACCGCTCACCTGACCGGCTCACTGACCTGACCGGGGCCCAGCGGTGACCACCACCGCGCTCCTGCTCGCCGACACCCACTGGCCCAGGCGGGCCAGAGAGCTTCCCGCCGAGGTCTGGGCCGCGGCCGATCACGCCGACCTCGTGCTCCACGCCGGCGACTGGGTGGACGTGCGGCTGGTCGACGACCTCGCCGCGCGGTCCCGGCGCCTGGTCGCGTGCTGGGGCAACAACGACGGGCCGGAGATCCGCAGCCGGCTCCCCGAGGTGGCCCGGGTGACGGTCGAGGGCACCCGCATCGCCGTGGTGCACGAGACCGGGGCCGCCTCGGGGCGCGAGCACCGGATGGACGCCCTCTTCCCCGACGCCGACGTCCTGGTCTTCGGCCACAGCCACATCCCCTGGGACACGGTGAGTCCGCGCGGGATGCGGCTGCTCAACCCGGGGTCGCCGACCGATCGCCGTCGTCAGCCTCACCGCACGTACATGACGGTGGTGCTCGACGGCGCAGCACCGCCCGAGGTCACCCTCCACCGCCTCTGAGCTGCGGCGACGGCGGCCCGGACCACCCGCCGCGCCCTGAGGTGCCGGCGGCCGTTGTGCCACCCGCCACGCCCTGCGCCGACGGCGGACCGGTGCACCACCCGCCGGGCCCGGGGAATGGCGACGGGATCGGGGGCTGCGACCAGCGGCGGAGAGGCGCGAGCGGCGGCGGCCCCGACATCGGGGACGTTTGCTGTCGCCAGGCGACACAAATCTTCCCCGGTCCCCGGTCCCGCGGTCGCCCGGTCCCCGGTCCCGCGGTCACCCAGCCCTCCGGGTCCCCGATCCCGCGGTCACCCGGACCTCCGGGTCCCCGGTCCCCAGCCCTCCGGTCCTCCGTCTGCGAGCGGGCGGCGGCGAGCAGGGACGGGGCGGGCCCCGCCACCCGAAGGTGACGGGGCCCGAGAGACACCGTGGTGCGGGGGCGCGCCCTCGCGGCCGAACGACGGGGCGGCCGGGCGGCGGGGGACGATCAGGCGGCGACGCGCGCGTCGTCGTCCAGGGTGTCGAGGTCGAGGTCCCTGGTCTCCTTGGTCGTGAACAGCGCGAGGAGGGTCAGCAGGGCCATCGCGCTGAGGTAGACGCCCACCCAGCCGACCCCGTGGGAGCTGGCCAGCCAGGCCGCGATGAACGGGGCGACGGCGGCACCCAGGATCGAGGAGACGTTGTAGGCGATCGCCGAGCCCGTGTAGCGCACGTTGGTCGGGAACAGCTCCGGCAGGATGGCGCTCTGCACGCCGAACGTCAGGCCCATCAGCGTCATGCCGATGACGAGGAAGACGAGCATGAGACCCATGTTCGCGCCCTCGCCGGTGCCCATCACGTCGGGGCTGAGGAAGGCGTTGAAGGTCAGGCCGAACACGAGGATGAGGGCGGTCACCACGATCAGGAACGGCTTGCGGCCGAAGCGGTCCGCCAGCGAGCCCGAGACCGGCACGAACGCGGCGAAGAAGAGGATCGCGAGCAGCTGCAGGACGAGGAAGTTCTGGTACCCGATGCCGAGGAAGCCGTCCTCGACCGCGCCGATGGAGTAGCTGAGGATCCACGTGGTGAACAGGTAGAACAGCGTGTACGTCGCCAGCATGATGAACGTGCCCTGGATCAGCTGACGCCAGCTGGTGCGGAAGACCTCCTTCAGCGGCGTCTTGACCTTCTCGCCGCGGGCGACGGCGCGGGAGAAGACCGGGGTCTCCTCCAGCTTGACCCGGACGTAGACGCCGAGCGCGACGATCACGGCCGAGGCCAGGAACGGCACGCGCCAGCCCCAGGTGAGGAAGGCGCCGTCGTGGGCGGGGTCGGTGCTGTCGTGCCCCATGACCACGGCCAGCAGCAGGAAGAACCCGTTGGCGAAGAGGAAGCCGATCGGCGCACCGAGCTGGGGCCACATCGCGGCCCGGGCTCGCTTGCCCTTCTCGGCGTACTCGGTGGCGAGCAGCGCGGCGCCGCTCCACTCGCCGCCGAGGCCGAGGCCCTGGCCGAAGCGCATGATCGCGAGCATCGCCGGGGCCCACAGGCCGATCTGGGAGTAGGTGGGCAGCAGGCCGATCAGCACGGTGGCGATGCCCATGGTCAGCAGCGAGCCGAGGAGCGTGGCCTTGCGGCCGATGCGGTCGCCGTAGTGCCCGAAGAGCACCGACCCGACCGGCCGGGCGACGAAGGCGACGCCGAACGTGGCGAGGGACGCCAGGAGCGCGCCGGTGGCGCTTGCGGAGGGGAAGAACAGCAGCGGGAAGACCGAGATGGCCGCCGTCGCGTAGATGTAGAAGTCGTAGAACTCGATCGACGTGCCGACGAGGCTCGCGAAGATGACGCGGCCGCGCGGGACCGGCGCGTGCTCGGGATCGGTCGGCCGGCGGTCGGCGGTGGTCGTGCTCAACGTGCTCACGGGGTCTCCTGTTCGGGAAATCGACCGACTGACGATATGCCTCTGCCCACACTTCGGACAGGGGCAACCGCGATCTGAGATCGATTTCACCGACGACGCCGCCGCGTACCCTGCTGCCGTGCACATCCGCGACTACGCCGAAGCCGACTGGGAGCACGTCCTCCCGATCCTGCGGCAGGTCGTGCTCGCGGGGGAGACCTACGCCTACGACCCAGCCTGGACCGGCGAGCGGCTCCACGAGGTCTGGGTCGAACCGCCCCCCGCCCGGACCGTGGTCGCGGTCGACGCCGGCGAGATCCTCGGCACGGCGAAGATGGGCCCCAACCGGCCCGGCCGAGGGGCCCACGTCGCCACCGCGAGCTTCATGGTCGCGGGTGCGGCGCGCGGCCGTGGCGTCGGCCGCCTGCTCGGCGAGCACGTCCTCGATCGCGCCCGGGCCGACGGTTACGCGGCCATGCAGTTCAACGCGGTGGTGGAGACCAACGCCGCGGCCGTGCACCTGTGGACCGAGCTGGGGTTCTCGATCGTCGGCACGGTGCCCGAGGCCTTCGAGCACCCCACGCTGGGGCGCGTCGGGCTGCACGTCATGCACCGCATGCTCTGAAGCCCGGCCATCCGCGCCTCAGCCGCGGCGGGCGGCCTCCGGGGCGAGCTCCCCTGCGAGCGCACAGTCCACGAACGAGGTCACGTCAGCCAGGACCTCCTCCTTCGTGGTCTCGTTGAAGATCTCGTGCCGCAGGCCCGGATACGTCCGGCGCTCCGTCCGCGAGCCGCGGATCGCGTCGAGTCCCTCCAGGCTCGGGCCGACCGGGACCAGCTGGTCTGCCTCGCCGTGGAGGTGGAGCAGCGGCAGGTCGACGGCGCCAGCGGCACGGATCGACTCGAGGGTCGCCTGGATCGCCTCGAGGGTGGGCCGCCTGAAGTCGCCGTGCCAGACGAGCGGGTCCTCGGCGTAGGCCCGGCCCACCTCCGGGTCGCGAGAGAGGGTGGCCGGGTCGATCGGGGTCGGCGGGATCGGGTCCTGGGCGAGCAGCTCGCGGACGACGTCCCACCGGCCGAGGACAGGGCCGGACAGCACCACCGCGGCGAGCGTCTCGGGGTACCGCTGGGCGTAGCGGGCGGCGATCATCCCGCCCATCGAGTGCCCCACGAGGACGACGGGCACGCCGGTGTTCTCCCGCCGGGCGGCGAGCACGAGGATGTGCAGATCGTCGACCACCGGCTCGAAGTCCCGGATCAGGACTCGCTCCCCGGCGCTCGCCCCGTGCCCGACGTGGTCGTGCCCGTAGACGGACGCGCCGTGCTCGTTGAGCGTCGCAGCCACCCACTCGTAGCGTCCGACGTGCTCGCCGTAGCCGTGGCACAGGACCGCGATGTAGCGGGGGTCCGCCACCGGCCACGAGCGGGCGGCGACCTCGCCGCCGTGCCCCTGGAACGTCCATCCACCCATGTCGGCCTCCTCCGCGCATCGACCCGCCTTCGGTCGATCCTGGCACGGACGGGCACCGGTCGAAACCCCCTGACAGGCACCTCGGACCGGGTCCGAAGGTCCCTTCGTCCCGCCGGCGCAGCGGTGAAAGATCGGGGTGTGAGCAAGGCCGGCACCTACAACTCCCCCACCCCCGCCGTCGCCCGCGCCCGCCGCGCGTTCGAGCGCAGGCTGGAGGCCGAGCGCAGCCGTCGGGAGGCGGAGCGGCACGCGGACGCGCGGGACCGCTCTGCCCGTCCCTGACCCTCCGGGAGAAATTCCCTCCCCACGAGCTGTCGATCCACGGCACGCTCGTTCGTAGAGCGGGTGAAGGACGGGCACGGGGCCCGTCCACCGACGAGGGAGCTGACAACCATGACGCAGTACCTGATCTCCGTGTGGGGTACCGAGGAGGAGTCGTACGAGAACCCTGACCCCCAGGTGATGGAGAAGGCCTACGTGCAGGTCGACGCGTTCAACAAGCGGATGCAGGAGTCCGGCGCGTGGGTGTTCGCCGGCGGCCTGGAGGCCCCGAGCACGGCGACCACGGTCGATGCCAGGAACGGCGAGGCCGTCGTCACCGACGGCCCGTTCCTGGAGACCAAGGAGCAGCTCGGCGGGTTCTGGGTGCTCGAGGCGCCCGACCTCGACGCCGCCCTCGCGCTCGCCCGCGAGGCCTCCGCCGCCTGCATGGCCAAGGTGGAGGTCCGCCCGTTCCAGGCGGAGTGACGACCGCGGTGCCGGACGCCGTCGGCCAAGTCTTCCGCGAGGAGTACGGCCGGTGCGTCTCCACCCTGACCCGCGTCCTCGGTGACCTCGCGCTCGCCGAGGACGCGGTCCAGGACGCCTTCACGACCGCCGTCGAGCGCTGGCCGGTAGAGGGCGTCCCACCCAGTCCGGGGGCCTGGATCGTGGTCACCGCGCGGCGCCGGGCGGTCGACCGCCTGCGCAGGGAGGCGAAACGCGATGACAAGCACGCCCAGGCCGCGCTGCTGCTGGCCCCCGAGGAGCCGGAGCCGGTGGGTCCCGTGAGCGACGACCAGCTGCGGATGCTGTTCATGTGCTGTCACCCCGCCCTGGCGCCCGCGACCCGGGTGGCGCTGACCCTGCGAACCCTGGGCGGGCTGACGACGGCGGAGATCGCCCGTGCCTTCCTCGTGCCCGAGCCGACGATGGCGCAGCGCCTTGTCCGGGCGAAGCGGAAAATCGTGGCCGCCCGCATCCCGTACCGGGTGCCGGAGGAGCACGACCTGCCCGACCGGCTGAGGTCCGTGCTCGCGGTGATCTACCTGGTGTTCAACGAGGGCTACACCGGCTCGGCCGGCGCCGAGCTCACCCGCCCGGACCTCTCCGCCGAGGCGATCCGCCTGGGCCGGGTTCTCCTCGGCCTCATGCCCGACGAGCCCGAGGCCCGCGGGCTGCTCGCCCTGATGCTGCTGACGGAGTCGCGCCGGCCCGCCCGCACGGCGGCGGACGGCGCCCTGGTGCCGCTCCCCGAGCAGGACCGGTCGCGGTGGGACGGAGCCCTGGTCTCCGAGGGGCAGGAGCTGGTGCGCCAGTGCCTGCGCCGCGGCGCGCCCGGCCCGTACCAGGTGCAGGCCGCCATCGCCGCGGTGCACAGCGACGCCGCGAGCGCCGCAGAGACCGACTGGGCGCAGGTCCTCGCGCTGTACGACCAGCTGCTCGTCATGACGCCGACGCCGGTCGTCGCCCTGAACCGCGCCGTGGCCCTGGCGGAGATGTCCGGGCCCGGTCCCGCGCTGGAGGTGGTGGACGGGCTGGACCTCGACGGCTACCACCTTTTCCACGTCACCCGGGCCGACCTCCTCGGCCGCCTCGGGCGCACCGACGAGGCGGTCCTGGCGCTCGAGAGGGCGCTCGAGCTGACGGCCAACGGGGCTGAGCGGGACCTGCTGCGCCGCCGCCTCGCGGAGCTCCGGCCCGGGACGCCGGACCTGCCGGCGGGCGAGACGACGGGCACCGCATGACCGAGCGTTGGGAGAGCTTCCACGAGGCGGGCCGCAAGGTGGGGGCGCTGTGGCGCCGGTTCGAAGACGGCGTCCTCACCACCCGGATCGCCTTCCCCCTCGGCGACGGCGAGGACTACCGGGCGGAGTCAGTCATCGCCTTCGAGGGCGACGGCGTGACCTGGGCCGCGGCCCGCTACCGGCAGGATCCCGGTGGGGCCGCGGCCGACGTCACCCGCGCCGCGGCCGGACTGGGCGCGGACACCCTGCCCAGCTTCGGGGAGTTCAGGCTCGTCCTCGACCTGCTCGGGTCGGGCGCCGACTCCGTGACGTTCCGGCGCCTGGACGACGCCGACCCCGCCGGGGAACCGCGACGCGCCGTGCTGTCGCGGGCGGGGACCGAGACGGTCGGGCTGGCCGCGGGGCCCCGGCAGTGCCTGCGCCTTGACCTGGTGGTGGACGGTGAGCGTGCCGGCTCGCACTGGGCGGACGCCGGTAGCGTCGTCAAGAGCGACTGGCTGGGCGCCGCGTCCTACCCCGAGGCCTCGGCCGGGGAGGCGCTGGCCGGGCTGCCCCCGCGGATCGTGGGGTTCCTCCGTGACGGGTTCGGCGACTGACACCTCCGCCGCAGGCTGCTCCCGGCCGAGCCCTCCGACCACCGGGCGCGCGCGTTCTCCGATATGCCCTGGCCCCGATCCGCCGTCGTCCGTAGCGTCGGGACCATGCCCGTGGAGACCGTGAACGGCACCGTCGTCCTGCACCTGACCGGGACCGGGTCGCCGATCGCCGTCGGCCAGGACGCCCTGGACGTCGTCGGCGAGGCATGGGCGGTGCAGGCCGAGGTCGTCGCCGTCCCGGTGAGCCGGTTCGCCCCGTCGTTCTTCGACCTGCGCTCGGGCCTGGCCGGCGAGTTCGTCCAGAAGCTCGTCAACTACCGGCTGAGGCTGGCTGTCCTCGGCGACATCTCCGAGCACGTCGGGGCCAGCGACGCGCTGCGCGACTACGTCCGCGAGTCCAACCGCGGCGGGCACGTGTGGTTCCTCGACGGTCCGGCCGACCTGGTGCGCCGCCTCGCACCGCCCGCACGGTCCTAGTTGACGACCTCGGTCTCGGCGACGTCGGACCGGGCGGCGAAGCCGTTGAGGAGCGAGCCGAGGTCGATCCCGGACAGGCTGTGGACGACGGCCTGGCCCTCGCCCAGCACCTGGCCGGCGATCTTCGAGACCGCCCCGGCGCCGTCGGTGGAGACGACGGTGAGGTTGTCGATCTGCCCGACCGGCTCAGCGGCGGCGCGCATGATCTCGGGCAGGTTCGCGACCAGCTGCTGGACGATGACGGCCTGCCCCTGCTCGGCCAGCGCCTGGGCCTGCGCCTCGGTGGCCGCGGCGGCGGCGAGGCCCTCCGCCCTGGCGGCCTCCGCGCGGGCCCGGCCGAGCGTCTCGACGGCCTCCGCCTCGTTCTTCTGCGCCGCCAGCTCGGCCTCCGCGAGGGTGCGGCGCTGGAACGCCTCCGCCTCGGCCTCGGCCTTGCGGGCGTCGCGCTCGCCCTCGGCCTGCTTGGCCGCGGCGTAGGCGGCGGCGTCGGCCGGCTTGCGCACGTCGATGTCGAGCTGCTGCTCGGCCACCCGCGCCTTCTCCTGCAGCGCCTCACGCTCCTGGGCGGCGACCAGCCGGTCCTGCTCGGCGCGGGCGAGCTGGCCGGCCGCCTGGGCCTCGGCGCCGGCGCGGTCGGTCTGTGCCCGGATGGTGGCCTGCTTCAGGGCGAGGTCGCGCTGACGCTCCGCGATCTGCTCCTGGGCGTGGAGCTGCGCCGTCTCCGAGGCCAGGCGTGCCTCGGCCTCCTGCACCTCGGCGATCTGCCGCGCGCGTGCCGCCTGGGCACGACCCAGGTTGGCCAGGTAGTCCGACCCCGGCGTGGAGATGTCGGAGAGGTTCACCAGGTCGATGTGGAAACCCTGCTGGTGAAGATCGGGGCGGATGGAGTCGAAGACCTGCTTCTGCAGTGCCTCGCGGTCGGAGATGATCTCCTCCACCGTCATCGAGCCGAGCACCGGCCGCAGCGCGCCCTCGAGGGCCTGCTGGAGCGGCTGCTCGAGGTTGGCCTGCTGGCTGGTGAAGCGCTGGGCGGCCCGGCGGACGCCGTCGGCGTCACCGCGCACCTTGAACAGGACGGACGCCTTCACGCCGACCGCGATGAAGTTCTTGTCGACGCCCTCCACGGTCAGCGACAGCTGGCGCTGCTCGAGGGAGATCTTCGTGACCGACTCGAAGAACGGCTTGACGAAGGCCCGGCCCCCGATGACGACCCGCGGACCACCCCTGCCCTCGGCGACCTCCGTGGAGCTGGGCAGGGCGTCGAGGCTGCCGGTGGGGCCGCCCCGGCCGTCGCTGCGGCCCACGATGACGAGGGCCTCGTTGAGGTCGACCGTGCGGATCGAGCGCCTGACCGCCACGAAGACGACGATCGCCACGACGAGCAGCGCCACGAGGAGCGGGAGGCTCCCGAGGATGAGTTCCACGGACGTTCCTTCGTTCGCCGGGCGCGCCGACGACGTCAGGCGCGGGTTTCGGGACGATTCTGCCGGAAATAGGCCGGCCGTGTGCCCGCTTTCGTCGGGGCGACTGCGGTTGTCGCGACATCCGTCTCCAACGCCGGCCACCGTGGAGGGTGTGAAGCCGGAGGGCAGGCCGCCTCCGGGCGCGCCCGTCAGCCGGGCGGGACCTGCGTCAGGGACCAGGAGAGGGTTCCGGCGGACAGCGGACGGCCCTGCGCGCCGGTCAGGTCGGGCACCGTCACGGTGACGACGGCCTCGACGTCGTAGGGCCGCTCCCGGGCCGGCAGCAGCCAGGTGTCGTCCGTGCCCGCGACCGGGGTCAGCCCCTTCAGCTGCACGCGGGTGCCGGCCTCCAGGTCGTCGCGCAGCGGCTCGGGCGCGACGGCGAAGAGCTCGGCCGCGTCGAGCCGCAGGACGGCGCTCATTCCCTCGCCGCGCACGGTGGCCCGGGCCCTGGCCGTGAACGTCACGGTCTCTCCCGGGACGACGACGAGCTCGCCGGCGGCGCGCCCGGACGCCTCCGTCTCCACGCCGGTCGCCTCGATCTCCACCGTCCCGGCGCCGAGGGGCGCCCCGGAGTCGACGGACCCGAACGCGTGGGGGGCGCCGAGCAGCAGGGCCACGCCGGCGAGCGTGGAGGCTGCGGCGCTGAGCGTGGGCCTGGACAACGTGCGACTCCCTGTGGCGGACGTCGGGCCACGACGACGACGGATCCTCCGCCGTGCTCAGCACCGACATCTCGACAGTGCCCCCAGATCACCCATGGAGCGTCCGAAATCCTGGCGCCACTTGCTGCCATGGCCCGTTCCTGCCACGCGGACGCCTCACCGGGCGAAGTTGACGACGAACGACTTTCCTGACCAGTTCTGTCTCATAACTGGCCCCCGTGCCCCTACGCTTCGTGGACGTACGCTGGGCGAGGGCCCGCGTCGTGACCCCCACCAGCAGGAGAGCAACGATGTCTGAGAACCCGTACCAGCCCACCCCGCAGCAGCACAGCCCCCAGGGCCAGTACGGCTCGTACGGCGCCGGCGCCGGGGGCTACGTCCCCGCCGCCCCGCCCGCCTACGGCTACGACGCCACCTCGCAGGAGGCCAACAGCGCGGCGACCCTGTCCCTGGTCTTCGGCATCCTCGCCGTCGTCCTCCTCCCGATCGTCTTCGGCCCGCTCGCCCTGTGGCAGGCCAAGAAGGCCGAGCGGCTCGGCAAGCCCGCCACCGCCGGCAAGGTGCTGGGGTGGATCGGCATCGTCATGGTGATCCTCGGCGTGGTCGCCGCCATCGCCTTCTTCGTGCTGATGGCGGGCGCCTCGGTGACCTCCGGGATCTGAGACCGGTCACCACCACCGCCGCCGGGCACCACGGACGGCGGCCGGCGCCGCGAGGGGACCGGCCGTCGTCGTGGGTGCGGTGCTCGTCAGCGGCTGTTCAGGCCCCGGACGGCGACGTCGACCAGGTTCGTCACGTACCGCTCCAGGTCGGCCGCCAGCTCCTCGCGGGTGGCCCCGCGCGGCGCGATGAGCAGGTGGAAGATGAGCGCGCCCTCGAGCCCGTCGATGACCGCGCCGGTGTCCGTCCCGGGCGGCAGCTCCCCCTCGGCGACGGCCCGCTCCAGCCGACCGGTCAGCGGCAGGATGCCGTGACCGATGGACTCCTCACGGATCTCCTGGAACTCGACCGGGTTGGCGGCCGCCGCGGAGACGATGTTGAGCATGGTCTGCCCCTCTTCGCCGAGCAGCGCCTTCCCGCGGCCGACGGCGTAGGTGACGAGGTACTCCCGCAGCGGCAGGTTCTCGTCCGGGCTCAGGTCGTTCTTCGACTCGAAGTCGCGGATCGCCTCGATCAGCAGATCGTGCTTCGTGTCCCACCGCAGGTAGATGGACGACTTCCCGATGCCCGCGTGAGTGGCCACCGCGTCGAGGGTGAGCCCGGACCACCCGCGCTGCCCGAACAGCTCGATCACGGCCTTGTAGGCCCGCGGTTCCGTGTCGGCGTGCCGCGGACGCCCCGGACGGCGGCGCGGCTGCTGCTCGCCGGTCTCCGTGGGGGAGGTCGCTGTCAGCTGTGTCATGTCGAGCCCCTTTGATCTCGCTGTTCCCCCGAGCAGCGCCAAACGTGTGGACGGAGACTACATCGCGGCGGACGCCCACGGGCGGTAATAGGGTGAGCGGCACCCGGCAGCCCGCTCGGGTTCTCCGTAGGCCTTCGCAAGGCCGGGTGCGGCTGGCAGAATCTCGCCGCGCAGGCACCACCGCTCACGGGGAGGGACGATGTCCGCCGAGCACTCGTACGACGACCTGGACGACGCCACGGAGCTGGACGACGACCTTTTCGAGACCTCCGACGACGACGAGCTGGACGACCTCGACGAGCTGAGCGAGGGCCGCGACATCATCCGCGCGAAGTGGTCCATGGACGGCGCCCGCACCCTGTCGGAGGCCGCCGCGAAGCTCGAGGCGTTCGCGCAGGAGCTGCGCGACCTCGAGGAGAGCGGCTGGCAGCTGACCGAGCCGGTGGCGGACGACGTCGGCATCATCGAGGACGGCTCCGGCTGACCCCGCCGGCCGGACCGGTCGGCGAACGGCGTCCGGTCTCCTCCACGAGTACCTCCCTCGCCCCGGGAACCGGTGGCTGCCGGAACGCCCCTGATCCTCAGGTGGCAGCGATAAGCCCCGCCCTGATCGCCACTCTTGATCGGTCCTACGTGCACCGCCTACCGTGACGCTGTCGGATCAACGCCAAGGAGGGCGAGATGGCCGATTCAGCGCTGTTCGTCGGTTGGGGCGAGATCGTCCGAGGCCGTGAGCGGAGCGGCCCAGAGCTTTTCAAGGAGGCCGTCGAGTACTTCGGCCAGCTGCAGCAGGACGGCCGCATCGAGGGCTTCGAGCCGTGGTTCATGGAGCGCCACGGCGGCGACCTCAACGGCTTCTTCCTGCTGCGGGGAGACAGGACCAAGCTCGACGAGGTCCGGCGTGATGCCGCCTTCGAGCGACTCCTCACCCGCGTCTCCATGGTCGTGGACAACGTCGGTGTCACCACCGCGTACACCGGCGCGGATCTGCAGCGTCAGCTCGAGATCTTCGGGGAGTCCGCCGGCGATCTCGCCCGGTAGCCGGGCCCGTCGAAGAATCGGGGACTCATGCCGGCCCCGGCCGACCCACGCCCGCCGGCGGATTCCGGGGCGGGCGCCTCACCGCGGTACCGTCACGTCATGACGCTCGGGCCGGCCGCTGATCCCCAGCCCGGCCTCCGCACCCTCGGTCGTCTCCTGGTCGCCGGCGCCGTCTCGGGCGCCGTGATCGGTGCCACCGTCGGCGCGCTGCTCCTCCTGGCCCCGGACGACCGGTCGGCGTTCTGGGTCGGCGGCCTGCTGATCGGCGCGTGCCTCGGGATGGTCGCCGGCCTGTCCCTGCAGAGCATCACCTGCGCGGCGGTGCTCCTCACCTCCCGGCACGGAGGCAGCGCGGCGGCCGTGCGCGTCGTCGGCTCCGCTGTGCCCGCCGTCGCGGTCGCGGGACTCGCCTGGACCGTCGCGGTCGGCTCGGCCCTCCCCGCCAGGGCGGGGATCACCGCCCTGGCGCTGCTGGAGGCGGCGGTCCTGCTCAACGCCACCCTCGCCTGGTCGCTGGCACCGCTCGTCCCTGGCGCGCGGACCGTCCCGATCGGTACAGCGGCGAGCGGTCGAACCCGACCGTGGCTGCACCCGCGACACCCTCGCCCACACCCGCGTGGCCGGCGGCCGCGGCACCACCCTCGCCGACGAGGCCGCACGGCGGATCGGCACCCCAGCGGTCCTCGTTCGTGCGCTCGTCAGCGACCTGCTCGCCGACGGCGGGCCGTCCGGCGCCACGATCACCTTCGACGGCCGTAGGGCCTCCGTCACCGGTTCCGGTCACCGGGCGGGACGGCGACGTCCTCGCCGTCGACGACGGGCGGACCGATCCCCGCGACCGGCGAACCGCGCGCATGCGCCAGGGAACAGGCGGGGCCCCGGCGACCGCCGGGATCCCGAGCCGGCCGCCCTTTGTGAGTCGATGGACTCGCGGCTCAGCGGTTGCGGCGGTCGAGCTCCATTCGCCGGCGCGATCGCGCCGCTGCCGGGACCATGTGGGCACCTCCACCTGGAAGGAGCGGCGATGGTCACCGAAGCTCCTGCACGCAGAAGGCGCGACCTTCGGGCCGCCGGCGTCGTGGTCGCAGCACTCGTACGAGTGGCCGGCGTGGCCCTGCTCGGGGCGTCGGTCGTGCTGGGATGGCGGGCCTGGTACGCGCGGTTCGGGGTGTGCATCGGCGGCGCCCCACCGGTGGACCTGCCCGCGGACCAGCCGCTGTGGTGGTGCACCTACATGCAGGACCACCTGTACGACCAGTACATGCCGTCGGTCCCGTGGGTGCCGATCGACGGCCCGGCCCGCCTGGAGGGGATGTCGCTGATCGCGTTGGGTGTGGGGGTGGCGGTGGTGGCCGTCTCCTTCGTGGGTGGCCGGTGGTTCGTCTGGCCGCTGAACGTGGCTGGCGGGATGGGGCTGGGCGCTGCCTGGGTGGGCATGGGCGTCCCCGGTGTGGCGCACCGCCCTGGCCGGTGGGGAGCGGGTCGGGTTCGACGACTACATGACAGCAAGCTTCTTCACGGTGCTCACGATCTTCGCGACGGCCGGGATGGCGGTCCTGTCCTGGCACCGGGGTGGCCGGGACGGCAAGGTCGTCGCGGCGTTCTGGGCGGCATTGACCCTGGCGCAGCCGTTCCCGGAGTACTTCTTGAGCATGTTCCTGTGGGGGTCGCACGACACCTCCCCGGCGCTCGGGCTGCTTCGCTGCGTCCTGGTCGCTCTCGCAGGCCTGGTGGCGTTGGTGACGCTGCTGCCGCTGGGGTGGCGGGACCGGTTCCTGTTTCGTCCGATCAGGATGGCGGGTCGGGCTGCGCGCAGAGGACTGGCCCGGCTGCAGGCGGAGGACGAGCGGATGTCGCCAGGTCGACGGTGGTGAGGACGCATCGTTGCAGGAGCGTCCGTGAAGCGACCATCTTCGCGTCGGAGCGGCGCACACGATCCGGTCAGAGTTCTTCGGCAGGCGGTGGGCTTGTCAGATGGGGGCGTGATGCTCCTATGGGTTGTCAAGCGGCGTTGAGCCATTGGCGGTAGCGGTGAGCGAGGTCGTCATCGTCGCGGCGTTTGCCGCGTTCGATGGTGGAGATGTGCATGGGCCAGACGCCGAAGTGGTCGGCAACGGTCTGCAGTGACAGACCTCGGGTCAGGCGTGCGGGTCTGAGGTCGGTGATGTCGGGCACCGGGGGGCGGTTCACCGGAGTGGTTCACGCTACTGGTGTGGGCGGCTGGCATTCGGCTTCGTGTCGATGTGGTCCATGACGCCTCTATGCCGCCGGCCGCGGTGTCAGCACACGCGGTCCGCCCGGCGCTCAGATTGGCACAACAGAAGGCACAACAGAACGAAAAGGAGTGACGGAACCCCACTCAATCGTTGGGGTCCCGCCACTCTCTGCTGTGCGCGAGGGGGGAGTTGAACCCCCACGCCCTTTCGGGCACACGGACCTGAACCGTGCGCGTCTGCCTATTCCGCCACTCGCGCGCGCTTGAACAGCGAAGGAAACGTTAGCACGCGGGCCGGTCCGCCTCCGAACCGGACGGGCGGCCGGACGCCGTGATCCTGGCCACCTTCGTGGCGGGCCCCGGCGCACCGCCGGGGGCCAATACGGTTGTTCCCAGGCTTCGTCGTTACGATCTTCGTGCCGGACGTGTGCGCCGGTGCCGGGACGGACCCGGCGAGCGAACCCGGGCACCAGTCCGGGACGGACCGCCGAGCCTCACGGCCCGGCACAGGAGCCGGCGCGAGCCGGGCACGATCCGGGCCGCGACCCGCCCCGGGGAAGGAGGTGCGCGATGGGCGTCCTCGACCGCTTCGAGAAGGGCGTGGAGCACGTCGTCTCCGCCGCATTCGCCAAGGCGTTCCGCAGCGAGGTCAAGCCCGTGGAGATCGCCTCCGCCGTGCGCCGGGAGATGGACGACCGCGCCGCGGCCGTCTCCCGCGGGCGCACCGTCGTGCCGAACGAGTTCGTGGTGGAGCTCTCGCCCACCGACCTCGAGCAGGTGGAGCAGTGGGGCTCGGAGGCCCTGGCCGACGAGATGGTCGGCGCCGCCACCGAGCACGCGTCCTCGCAGCGCTACTCCTTCGTCGGCCCCGTCGAGGTCTCCTTCGCCCAGGACGACGCGCTGACCACGGGCCGCTTCACCGTCCGCTCGGCCACCCGGCGCGGCGCCGTCGCCCCCGCCACCTCCGCCGTCGCCTCGTCGCGCCACCCGATCATCGACATCGACGGCCAGCGCTACCTGCTCACCGGTCCGGTCACGGTCATCGGCCGCGGCAGCGAGGCGGACATCGTGGTCGACGACTCCGGCGTCTCCCGCCGCCACCTCGAGATCCGCGTGACCCCGGCGGGCGTCATCGCCACCGACCTGGGCTCCACCAACGGCACGTTCGTCGAGGGGCACCGCATCGACGCCGCCACGCTGGTCGACGGCAACACCATCACGCTGGGACGCACCCGCATCATGTTCTGGACCGGCGCGGACGAGCCCGACGACGACGGCGGACGGTGAACGCTTGAGCGAGCTCGTCGTCACCCTGCTGCGCGTCGGCTTCCTGATCCTCCTGTGGCTGTTCGTCCTCGCGGCGCTGAACGTCCTGCGCAAGGACGTCTTCGGGACGCGCGTCACCGCGCGCGGCCCCGGCCTGCGGCGTCCCGCCCGGCGGACGACGGCGGAGCCCCGCCCGGCCGGGGCCGCCCGCAACGCCCCCACCCGCCTCGTCGTGACGCAGGGCCCGCTCGCGGGCACCACCATCCCGCTCGGCCCCTCCGCCGTGCTGGTGGGCCGCTCGCCCGGCTGCACCCTCGTGCTCGACGACGACTACTCCTCCAACCGGCACGCCCGGTTCTTCCCCAAGGACGGCACCTGGTGGGTGGAGGACCTCGGCTCGACCAACGGCACGGTCGTCGCGGGTGACCGCGTCACCCAGCCCGTGCAGGTCTCGCCCGGGACCCCCGTGCGGATCGGCCAGACCCTGATCGAGCTGCGCCGGTGAGCCCGATGTCCGTCCAGCTCCGCTTCGCCGCCCGCTCCGACGTGGGGCTCGTCCGCGCCACCAACCAGGACTCGGGCTACGCCGGCCCGCACCTGCTCGTCCTCGCGGACGGCATGGGCGGCCCCGCCGGCGGGGACATCGCCTCCTCCGTGGCGGTCGCCCACCTGGCGGAGCTCGACGACGCCCACAGCGCCGACGACCTCCTGGACCTCCTGCGCTCCGCCGTCGGCGCGGCGCACGCCGAGCTCATGGAGCGCTCCGAGGCCGACCCGGACCTCGCCGGCCTCGGCACCACCTGCATCGCGGTCCTGCGGGCCGGCAACAAACTCGCCATGGTGCACATCGGCGACTCCCGCGCCTACCTGCTGCGCGACGGCGAGCTCACCCAGGTCACCACCGACCACACCTTCGTCCAGTACCTCGTCTCCACCGGCCGGCTCACGCCCGAGCAGGCCGAGCGCCACCCCCAGCGCAACGTGATCCTGCGGGCCCTGGGCGACAACGACGGCGAGGTCCAGCTCGACGAGTCCCTCCGCGAGGCCCTCCCCGGGGACCGCTGGCTGCTGGCCTCGGACGGCCTGTTCGGCGTCGTCTCCCACGAGACCATCGCCGAGACGCTCGCGAAGGTCGAGGACCCGGGCGCGTGCGCCGAGGAGCTCATCACCCTGGCCCTGCGCGCCGGCGGGCCGGACAACGTCACCTGCGTCGTGGCCGACGTCGTCGCGGACGGCTCCACGGACGACGACCCCCAGGTGGTCGGCGCGGCGGCCCGCGACCGGCTGCGCGCCACCCGCGGCGGGGGCGGCGCGGCCGCCCGCGCCGCGGCCCTGACCAGCGCCCGCTCACCGTCCCCGGCCAGCCCGGAGGACGACGCCGAGCCCGAGCCGTCCCGCGCCCGGCGGTGGGTGGGGCGCGTGGTGGCGACGGCGCTCGTCCTCGCGACCCTGGTGGGGCTCGGTTACGCGGGCTACTTGTGGACGCAGACCCAGTACTTCGTCTCGCCCTCCGGCGACTACGTCGCCATCTACCGCGGCATCCCGCAGGAGGTCGGCCCGATCCGGCTCGCCAGCCTGCACGAGCGCACCGACCTGCGCGTCGACCAGCTCACGCCCGTGGCGCAGGACCGTCTCGAGAGCCCCATCACCCGCGCCTCGCTGGAGGAGGCGGAGGACGTCGTCGCCAACCTGCGCGAGTCCGTCGCCGAGCCCGAGCCGACCCCGGAGCCCGAGGCGACGACGGCGGAGCCCGGGCCGACCGCGCCGACCTCGCCCAGCCCGTCCCCGGCGACCACGGAGCCGGGCTGATGGCGATCGTCTCCCAGCAGCGCGCGCGGACCGGCCGCGGCGCCGAGCTGGGCCTGCTCGCGCTCGCGCTCGTGCTCGTGGTGGGCGCGTACGCGCAGGTCTCCCTCGCCGTCACCGGCGAGCTGCCGGCCAACCTCGCCACCCGCGCCGGCGGGCTCGCGGTCCTGGCGCTGGGCGCGCACATGCTCGTGCGGTGGAAGGCGCCGTACGCGGACCCGGTGCTGCTGCCCATAGTGGTGGCGCTCAACGGCATCGGGCTGACGATGATCTACCGCATCGACCTCGCCACCACGGCCCGCGGCGGCGACGGCGGGGACGCCGACCGCCAGCTGATGTGGACGCTCGTGGGGGTGGTGGCCGCCGTCGCGGTCCTGTGGTTCCTGCGCGACCACCGGATGCTGCGCCGGTACACCTACACCGCCATGGTCGCCGGCCTCGTCCTGCTCGTGCTGCCCCTGGTGCCCGGCCTCGGGGTGAGCATCAACGGCGCCCGCATCTGGATCCACCTCGGCTCGGCGCTGTCCTTCCAGCCTGGCGAGCTCGCCAAGATCGTGCTGGCCATCTTCTTCGCCGGGTACCTCGTGACCAACCGGGACACCCTGGCCCTCGCCGGGCCCAAGGTGCTGGGTCTGCAGCTGCCCCGCGCCCGCGACCTCGGCCCCATCCTGCTCGCCTGGGGCGTGTCGCTCGCCGTCCTGGTCCTCGAGCGCGACCTGGGCACCTCGCTGCTGTTCTTCGGCCTGTTCGTCGCCATGCTCTACGTGGCCACGGAGCGCCTGAGCTGGGTCCTGATCGGCCTCGCGCTCTTCGCCGGCGGTGCGCTGACGGCCGCCGCGCTGTTCCCCCACGTGGGCGCCCGCTTCGACGTCTGGCTCAACGCCCTGGACCCGGAGGTCTACAACCGCAGCCCCGGTGGTTCCGGCCAGGTGGTCCAGGGCCTGTTCGGGATGGCCTCCGGCGGCCTGACGGGCACCGGGTGGGGCTACGGCTACCCGCAGCTCGTCCCGTACGCGAACTCCGACTTCATCGTCGCCTCGCTCGGCGAGGAGCTCGGCCTGACCGGCCTGCTCGCGATCCTGCTGCTCTACCTGACCCTCGCCCAGCGCGGGATGCGCGCCGCCATCGGCGTGCGGGACGGGTTCGGCAAGCTGCTCGCCTCCGGCCTGGCGTTCGTGCTGGCGTTCCAGGTCTTCGTGGTCGTCGGCGGGGTGACCCGCCTGATCCCGCTCACCGGCCTGACCACGCCGTTCCTCGCCCTCGGCGGGTCCTCCCTGGTCTCGAACTGGATCATCCTCGCCCTCCTGCTGCGCATCTCCGACGCCGCACGCCGCCCCGCCCCGCCCGCGCCGGAGCCCGCCCCCGAGGACGCCGCGCCGGCCGCCCCGGTCGAGGTCGGCGACGACGCCGCCCGCCGCCGGCCCGGTCCCGCTGACGGTCAGGCGACGGAGGTGGTGCAGCTGTGAACCAGCCGATCCGCCGCCTCGCCACCGTCGTCGCCCTGATGTTCCTCGCGCTCATGGTCTCCGCCACGTCCGTGCAGTTCTTCCAGGCCGGGGCGCTGAACACCGACGGACGCAACGTGCGCACCGTCTACCGCGAGTACGGCCGCGACCGGGGCCCGATCGTCGTGGCCGGGGAGTCCGTGGCGTCCTCGAGCCCGGTCGAGGACGTCTACGGCTACCAGCGCTCGTACTCCCAGGGACCCCTCTACGCGCACGCCACCGGGTACTTCTCGACGGCGTTCAACCGCCTCACCGGCCTGGAGCAGACCGAGAACGACGTGCTCAACGGCACCTCCAGCTCCCTGCTGCTCCAGCGCATCCAGACCCTCGTCACCGGCCAGCAGCCGCAGGGCGGCGCCGTCGAGCTGACCCTCGACCCCCAGGCCCAGGAGACGGCCGCGGCCGCGCTCGGGGACCGGGAGGGCGCGGTCGTCGCGCTCGACCCGGCCACCGGGGCGATCCTGGCCATGGTCTCCAGCCCGAGCTACGACCCCAACTCCCTGGCCACCCACGACCGCGAGGACGCCGAGGCCGCCTGGACCACGCTGAACGAGGACCCCGCCGAGCCCCTGGTGAACCGGGCGATCGCCGGCGACCAGTACGCGCCCGGCTCGGTCTTCAAGGTGGTCACCGCCGCGGCCGCCATCGAGGCCGACGGCCTCACCGCGGAGTCCGTCGTGCCGGGTCCCACCGAGCTCACGCTGCCGCAGACCAGCCACGTCATCCAGAACCCGCTGCAGCGGGCGTGCGGCGACGGCTCGGGCGAGGTCCTGCTCATCGAGGCGTTCCGCCAGTCGTGCAACACCACGTTCGCCCAGCTCGCCATGGACATGGGCGAGGACGCGCTGCGGGCGCAGTCGGAGGCGTTCGGCTTCGGCCAGCCGCTGGAGGTCCCCCTGCAGGTCACGCCGTCGCGCTTCCCGGCGGACCCGGCGCCCCCGGAGCTGGCGATGAGCGGCATCGGGCAGTCCGACGTGCGCGTGACCCCTCTGCAGATGGCCATGGTCGCCGCCGCGGTCGCGAACGACGGCGTGCAGATGCAGCCCTACCTGGTGGCGCGCGAGCTCTCCCCGGACCTGGAGGTCGTCGGCACCACCGAGCCGAGCGAGCTGCGCGAGTCCGTCTCGCCGGAGACGGCGGCGGAGCTGACGCAGATGATGGTCGAGGTGGTCGCGAACGGCACCGGCACCCCGGCCCAGATCCCGGGCGTGCAGGTGGCCGGGAAGACCGGCACCGCCGAGATCTCCTCCGACGTCGCCCCCCACTCGTGGTTCATCGGCTTCGCCGGGGCCGAGGCTCCGCAGGTCGCCGTCGCCGTGCTCGTCGAGAACGGCGGCGACGGCGGGACCACGGCCGGGCCGGTGGCGCGCGAGGTCATGGAGGCGGTGCTTCGGTGACGCTCTCGACCCCCATGGCACCGCGGACCGGCCTCGTGCTCGGCGGCCGCTACGAGCTGACCACCCGCATCGCCGTCGGCGGCATGGGGGAGGTCTGGGAGGCCCTCGACCGGCGGCTCGGGCGCACGGTGGCCGCGAAGGTGCTGCGCCCCGAGCTGGTGGGGGACGAGCTCTTCCTGGCCCGGCTGCGCACCGAGGCCCGCAACACCGCCGGCCTGCAGCACCAGAACGTGGCCATGCTCCTCGACCACGGCGAGCAGGAGGGCTCGGGCTACCTGGTGATGGAGCTGGTCCTCGGGGAGACGCTCGCCGACCGGCTCGACCGCGAGGGCACGCTCGCCGCGGACGACCTCGTGCCGCTGCTCGTGCAGGCCTGCCGGGGGCTGCACGCCGCCCACTCGGCCGGCGTCGTGCACCGGGACGTCAAGCCGGCGAACGTCATCATCACGCCCGAGGGCACCGTCAAGCTCACCGACTTCGGCATCTCCCTCGGCGCGAACCAGGCGCCCATGACGTCCGCCGGCATGGTGATGGGCACCGCCCAGTACCTGCCGCCCGAGCAGGCGATGGGCCGGGCGGCCACGCCCGCCGGCGACGTCTACGCCCTCGGCGTGATGGCCTACGAGTGCCTCGCCGGCCACCGCCCGTTCACCGGCTCCACCCAGGTGGACATCGCGTTCGCCCACGTCAACCAGCCGGTGCCGCCGCTGCCGGCCAGCGTCCCCGCGCCGGTGGCCGCCGTCGTGGAGCGGATGCTCGCCAAGGACCCGGCCAGGCGGCCCGCCAGCGCCCTGGCGTGCGCCTGCGAGCTCGAGGCCGCCCTGCACCGGACGACGCCGCGGCGCTCACGGCGGGCCCCGGCGGCCGCGGGCACCCGGCGGGCGCTCCGCGCCGAGCAGCGCGCCGACCGCCCGGACGGGCCGCGACCTCACGCGCAGAGCGGCGGCACCGCGGTCCCCACCCCCGCCGCGCAGAGCGGCGGCACCGCGGTGGCCACCCCCGCCGCGCCGGTCGCCGGGCCGCCCGCCGTCGTCCCCCCCGCCGGCCCGGCCGTGCGGTCCCGGCGGGAGCTGCGCACATCCGGCGGCGCCGCCTCCGCCCCGCTGCCGGTGGAAGTCGTGCCGCGGCGCGGCTCCCGGTGGCGGCTCCCCACCTGGTCCGAGCTGGCGTCCGACCGGCTGTGGCTCGGGGCGATGGCCGTCGTCCTGCTCGTGCTCACGATCCTGCTCGCGGCCGCCCTCGGTAGTCTGGGCGGCGCCGACAGCTCCGCCGCCGGAGGACCGGCGGTTCCCTTTCCCCCGATCTCAGTGAAGGACGACTAGTGGTGGACGAGATCCCGCGCGTGCTTGCGGGGCGTTACGAGGTCGGCGAGCTGATCGGGCGCGGCGGCATGGCCGAGGTGCACATCGGTTATGACAACCGCCTCTCGCGCACCGTCGCGATCAAGGTGCTGCGCTCGGACCTCGCCCGGGACGCCACGTTCCAGGCCCGGTTCCGCCGAGAGGCACAGTCCTCCGCGGCGCTGAACCACCCCTCGATCGTGGCCGTCTACGACACCGGCGAGGAGCAGGTGGCCACCCCGAGCGGCCAGCACATCACCGTGCCGTTCATCGTGATGGAGTACGTCGAGGGCCATACCGTCCGCAGCCTCATCTCCGGCGGTGACCCGGTGCCGATCGAGGAGGCCGTCGAGATCGTCGTCGGCGTGCTCTCGGCGCTGGAGTACTCCCACCGCGAGGGGATCGTCCACCGGGACATCAAGCCCGGGAACATCATGCTGACCCCCACCGGCCAGGTGAAGGTCATGGACTTCGGCATCGCCCGCGCCATGACCGACTCCGCGGCCACGATGACGCAGACCCACGCCGTCGTCGGCACCGCCCAGTACCTCTCCCCGGAGCAGGCCCGCGGCGAGGTCGTCGACGCGCGCTCGGACCTGTACTCCACCGGCTGCCTCCTGTACGAGCTCCTCACCGGCCAGCCGCCGTTCACCGGTGACTCGGCCCTCGCCGTCGCCTACCAGCACGTGGGGGAGACCCCGAAGACCCCGTCCAGCGTCGCCCCGGACATCCCCGAGGTCCTCGACCGCGTGGTGCTCAAGGCGCTCGCGAAGGACCGCAACGACCGCTACTCCGACGCCGCGCACATGCGCGCCGACCTGCTCGCCGCCGTGCGCGGGGGGCGCGTCGAGGCGCCGGCCACCGCGGTCTGGGGCGTCGCCGGGGCCGCCGCGGGCGCCACCGCCGTCACGGCCCCGCTCGCCGCCGCCGAGGCGACCCGGACGATGAGCCCCGCGACGACGGCGACGCGCACGGGCGCACCGGTCGGGGACGACGACGACGACGGGCCGCGCCGGTCCCGCTGGTGGGTGTGGCTCCTCGCGCTCCTGGGCGTTGCCGCCGCCGTCGGCATCGTCGCTCTCGTGCTCGACCAGAACGACGAGCCGCCGCCGCCCGAGATGGTCGCGGTCCCCGACCTGACGGGCCTGGACCAGGTCGGTGCCCGCGAGGAGCTCGAGGACGTGGGGCTCGTTCCCAGCATCGTCGACGACGTCCCGTCCGACACCGTCGAGGCCGGCGTGTTCGTCGAGTCGAACCCGCCCGTCGGCACCGAGGTCGAGGTGGGTGAGACCGTCGAGATCGCGTTCTCCTCCGGCCCGGAGGCCGTCGAGGTGCCGAACGTCGTCGGCATGACGCAGGAGCAGGCGGCGAGCGCCCTGGAGGACGTAGGCCTGGCGTCGGGCTCCGTGGACGAGGTGAACGACCCGTCCGCCGGGCCCGGCGACGTCGTCGCGACCGATCCCGCCGCGGGGGCGTCGGCCGCGCCCGGCTCCCGGGTCAACCTCACGGTGGCCAGCAACCTCGCCGACCTGCCCGACCTGACCGGGCAGACGGAGGAGGAAGCCTCGGCCGCGCTGGCGGGGCTGGACCTGAACGCGCGCATCACCCAGGAGGAGTCGGCCGACGCGGCCCCGGGCACGGTGATCCGGCAGTCCCACCCCGCCGGCGTCGTGGAGCGCGGCACGACCGTCACGCTCACGATCGCCGTCGCGCCGGAGCCCACCCCGGAGCCGACGACGGCGGAGCCCACCCAGGAGCCGACGGACGAGCAGCCGACGGAGGAGCCGCCGACCGACGAGCAGCCGACCGACGGCGGCGGCAACGGCTGAGCGGCACCGCACCGGTGGGTAGCCCCGCCCGGGTGGGTAGCGCCGCCCCGGTGGGTAGCGCCGCCCCGGTGGGTAGCGCCGCCCCGGTGAGGGGCCTAGCGCCCGACGAGCGGGGCGAGTCCCTCTGCCCTGGCGACCGCGCCGTCGTCGCCGGTGACGGCCAGCCAGTTGGCGAGCAGCCGGTGCCCGCCCTCGGTGAGGACGGCCTCGGGATGGAACTGGACCCCGTGCAGCGGCAGGGTCCGGTGCTGCAGCCCCATGACGATGCCGTTCGCCGTCTCGGCGGTGATCTCGAGCTCCTCGGGCACGGTGTCGCGCACGACGGCCAGCGAGTGGTACCGGGTGGCCGTGAACGGGGTGGCGAGGCCGGCGAAGACGCCGGCCCCGGTGTGGGTGACCTCGGAGGTCTTGCCGTGCATGAGCTCCGGTGCGTGGCTGACGACGCCGCCGAAGACCTCGCCGAGTGCCTGGTGCCCCAGGCACACCCCGAGCATCGGCAGCGCCCGCGCGGCGCAGGCCTCGATAACCTCCATCGACGCGCCCGCCTCCTTGGGCGTCCCCGGCCCGGGCGAGACCAGCACGCCGTCGTAGCCGTCGAGGCTGCCGGGGAGGGCGTCGTTGCGCAGCACGGTCGTCTCCGCGCCCAGCTGCTGCAGGTAGCCGACGATCGTGTAGACGAAGCTGTCGTAGTTGTCGACGACGAGGATCCGGGACATCACTGCGCTCCCACGGTGCTTGATGCTGAGTGGCGGCCCCGGGAGGGCCGCACCACAGGCCTACCACGACCGGCTGGCCGGGTCACGCCCGGTCCGCCGCTGACACGTCCTCGCGGGCTCATACGTCCTCGAGCACGTCGGCGTGCTGGAGGGTCATCGTGCCGGAGTACGCCGGCAGCTCCAGCTCGGCCTGGGTGGTCATCGACCAGCCGAGGCCGACGGCGTCGACGTACTGCAGGTAGACGGAGACCCCGGGCGAGGACCCGAGCGAGGAGCTCAGCTCGTCAGGGTCACCGACGGCTTCGATGACGTAGGGCGGGGAGTACGTGCGTCCGGCGATGTGGAGCACGTTCCCCACGCACCGGACCCCGGTGGTGGAGACGACACGATGGCCCTGGACGCTCATCGCCTCCGCGCCGCCGGCCCACAGGGCGTTCATCACGGCCTCGAGGTCCTGCTGGTGGACCACCAGGTCGTCCGGGGCGAAGCCCTCCTGCGCGGCGCCCTGGGGCGCGTCCCAGAGCCGTACCTCGACCCCGGGCCCGCGCACCGCCTGGAGGGCGAGCGTGGACGGGTCCGCCTCGCCGTCCGCTCCCGCCCCGTCCGCGGGGGCGTCGTCGCCACCGTCCCCGAGGAAGGGGGCGATGTCCGCCCGCAGATCGGCGTTCTCCTTCTCCAGACGCTCCAGGCGCTCGGCCTCCGCCCGCGCCAGGCCCTGCAGATCCTGGGGCTGACGCGTCTCCTCGCCGGCGAAGACCGACGCGTTCGCCGCAAAGAGCAGCCCGGCCAGGAGACCGACGACGCCGGCGCCGACGGAGAGTCGCGAGACGCGACCGGGGCGGTCGTCCGCCTCTCCCGCACCGTCGGGGTCCGGCGCAGTGGCCGCGGGGGGACCGTTCACCAGCTCCTCCTCCCCGGCCGACGCGCAGGCGTCGGTGAGCCGCGTCTTTCGCGTGCGAGACTACGGTAGGTGATCGGCACGGCCCGCGGGGTCGCGCCCCGACTTCGTGCCCGGCCGCGGGCACATGCACGTGGGCCTCCCGCCGGGGAGCGCTCGTGAGGAGTAGCAGGATGCCCGAGTCCAAGAAGCGCAAGAAGCCCGACGAGAAGGGGCACGAGCCGCGCCCCGCGGCGGTTCCCGCCGTCAGCCCCCGTTGGTGGGCACCGACGATGGTCACGCTCATGGTGATCGGTCTCGTCTGCGTCGTGCTGACCTACCTGACCAAGGGCAACCTGCCCGTCCCCGGTCTGGGGAACTGGAACCTGGCCATCGGCTTCTCGATCATGATCGTGGGCTTCTTCATGACCCTGCGCTGGCGCTGACGCAGGTCTCACCGCTGCTCGGCCGCGGCTCGCCCCGGGCACGACGCTGCCACGGCTCGCCCCGGGCACGACGCTGCCGCGGCTCGGCCCGGGCACAGCGCGCTGCCGGTCCGGTGACAGCTCGGCCGACCGCGGGGCGCGCACCGTTGCGCCACCCGGGCCGTCGCGCGCCGGGGCCGGTGCACGTGGGCCGCCGCTAGCGAGGCGCAACCTCGGTGGCGTGGCGTGGCGATGCTGACGCCTCCGGGCGTGGCACCGACAAACCTGACGCTCGGTGACATGCATGACCAGGCATCGCCGGCGCGTCGCCTGCACCGGCGCAACCCGGCCCTCGCTCACGACAAAGACGTCCAGGCACTTCGCCCAGCACCTCCCTCTCAACTCCTCTGAGTCCGCCGTCCCGTCCTTCTGAGTCCGCCGTCGGGGCGGGCGGAGCACACTCGCGGGCGCTCCGCCGGGCAACCGTGTCACGTGCACTGACTCGCGTCGAACGCGCGTACCCACAGACTTATCCCCACCTGGGGATAATCACACGTGTGTAAGTTTCCACCGCTGTGTGTACAGCTGTGGATAACCGGGCCCGGTCGGTCCACAGGTGTGCAGAACGATGTGGAGAACTACACGGATGTAAGTTCCTCCGGCCCACGTGGCCTTGGCGGGCGTGAGCCGCACGCTGGTGCCGCCCGGCCCGGTAGCTGGACGTCTCCGGCGGTTCGCGCGAGGCGCTGGGCGACCTCGCTGCACCGTGTGGGTCCGCTGCGCACATGTCCACAGCCCCTCGTGTGGAAACCGCGGCCGACACGGAGCCGGGATTGTGGACAGGCAATCACCTCGTCGGGGGAGAACCTCGCGCACGGCCCGAACCCGCCGTCGCGGTCACGCCACGCCGGATGCTCAGAGATGGCTCGCTCAGCCGCGCGCACCACGGCGCGAGCGAGCGCCCGAGAGGGTGCACAGCGACACGGCGGTCCTCGGTGCGCGGGGGCGAACCTCGAGCGGGCGGTGCCGGGGGAAGGGACTCCGCGGCCCGGGCGGCGCCCTCAGCCCAGCAGGGGGGCGTAGCGCGCGACCACAAGCGCCACGAGGATGACGGCGACCCCCACCGTGGCGGCGACGCCGACGAGCGTGCGCCGGTCCCGCGGCGCGTGCGCGTACGCGAGGGCGAGCACGGCGCCGGTGATTGCCCCGCCGAGGTGCGACTGCCAGGAGATGCCGGCGAAGACGAAGCCGAGGAAGAAGTTCAGGGCGATGAGGATGAGGATCTGGGTCGCGTCGCGGCCGAACTTCCGCATGACGATGAAGATGGCCGAGAAGAGCCCGAACACAGCACCCGACGCACCGACGACGGAGGTGCTCCAGGACGGGTCTGCCGGGCTGGCCAGCAGCAGCACTGCCACTGACCCGCCGAAGGCGGAGAGGAGGTACAGCGCCGTGAAACGCCATCGCCCCAGCGCCGGCTCGAGGACCGAGCCCACGATCCACAGGGCATACATGTTGAGTGCGAGGTGCAGGGTGCCGCCGTGGAGGAATGCGGAGGAGAGGAACCGGTAGGGCTCCTGCACGCCCAGGGCCGGCATGAAGATGAAGCTGCCGGTGACCGTGAGACCCGGCACCCGCTGGGCGAGGTAGAGCACCACGCACAGCGCGATCAGAGTGATCGTGACGACCGGCCGTCCACCCCGTGCGCGTCCACCGAGCACGGTGCGCGTCACGGGCATCCTCGCCCGGGCCTCGTTGACGCAGTCGACGCACTGGATCCCGACGGGCGCGGGGCGCTGACACTCCGGGCACGCCGGGCGCGCGCAGCGCTGGCAGCGCACGTACGAGACGCGGTCGGGGTGACGGGGGCAGACCGGCACCTGCGGGGTGCCGATCTGCCCGTGTGCGTGCTCGGTCATGCGACTACTCGGTGACGGTCACCGAGTTGATGGTGATGTCCTCCACCGGACGGTCCATCGCCCCCGTGTCGGTGCTGCCGATCTTGTCGACGACGGCGCGGGAGGCCTGGTCCACGACCTTGCCGAAGATCGTGTGCTTGCCCTGCAGCCAGGTGGTCGGGGCCGTCGTGATGAAGAACTGGGAGCCGTTGGTGCCGCGGCCCATGCGCTTGCCGGCGTTCGCCATCGCGAGCACGTAGGGCTCGGTGAAGTTCAGCTCCGGGTGGATCTCGTCGTCGAACTGGTAGCCGGGGCCGCCGGTCCCGTTACCGAGGGGGTCGCCGCCCTGGATCATGAAGTTGGGGATCACGCGGTGGAAGATCGAGCCGTCGTAGAGCGGACGCGTGGTCTCCTCGCCGGTGGCCGGGTCGGTCCACGTCCGAGCGCCCGTGGCCAGCTCGGTGAAGTTCTTGACCGTCTTCGGCGCGTGGTTCGGGTAGAGCTCGACGGTGATGTCGCCCGCCGAGGTGTGCAGAGTGGCTTCCATGCCCCGATCCTTGCACGGCCCGCCCCCTCGCGGCACGGCGGGTCCGTCCGCCGCCGTCGGGTCGGGACCTCCGGCCGCCGTCGGGTCGGGACCTCCGGCCCAGGAGCCGCCGCGCTCGCGCGCCCTCCTCGTCGCCAGACAGGATGGAACCGTGCGAGCCTGGGCGCGTTCGACCAAGAGAGTGCAAGATGGATCGCAGTGGAGCGCGTCACCAGACTGGTGCGCGCCGCCGCACGGATTTGTCCTCGAGACGACCAGGGAGAGCACATGTTGCGCAAGCGCAAGGCCATCGTGGTGGTAGAGCCGGAGCACAAGTTCGACGCCGAACGGTTGCGCAAGCAGGCCGCGGCGCTCGGCGCGGTGGCCCAGGTGCAGGCCGCGCAGGCGGCCAAGCAGGCAGCCGTCGCCCGCGAGCAGGCGGCCCACCTCGCCGAGCTCAGCAAGGACTGGGCGACCCCGCGCGTGGAGGCCGCGGCCGCCTGGGCGGGGCCGAAGGTCGACAAGGCGTGGAGGGAGACCGTCAAGGCCACCGCGCCCAAGGTGGAGCACGCGACCGAGCGGGTCCGCCCCGCCGTCGACAACGCGTACGAGCGGATCGTGGACGACTACCTGCCCCGCGTGCAGAAGGCGATGCACGACGCCGCCGACGCCGCCGCTGGGGGCGAGGGCCTCTCGGGCAAGGCGAGCAAGGCCGGCCGCGCGGCGCGCAAGGCCCTCTCCGAGCCGCCGCAGAAGAGCCACGGCCTCGGCAAGACCCTCGGCTGGGTGCTGGTGGGCACCGCGGCGGCGGGCACGGGCTACCTGCTGTGGCGGCGTAGCCAGCCGGTCGACGACCCGTGGGCCGAGGAGTACTGGGAGGACACCACGGTGACCTCGCCGGCCGCCTCGACGGAGTCCGGGACCGCCGGCGGTACCGCCTCGACGGTGAAGGAGAAGGTCGGCGAGGCGAAGGAGAAGGTCGCCGGCGCGGCGGACTCCTCCGGCGCGAAGCCCGGCCAGACCTGGGAGGCGGACACGCCCCGCCCCGGCCAGGAGCACAAGGTCGAGGACCAGGGTCCGAGCGGGACCACGCCGGCCCCCTGACGGCCGAGCCTGCCGGGTCCTGCACGGACCACCGATCACCTGGACGCGGCCCCTTCGGGGGCCGCGTTCGTCGTCCCGTCAGGGATCCGGGAACCACCGGCGCGCTGTCGATCCTCAGCTTCGTCACGCGCGCCCGCCACCTGCCCGCGACACGACCGAGGCCCCTCCCTCGGGCGGGAGGGGCCTCTCGACTGCGGTGGAGCCAACGGGACTCGAACCCGTAACCCCCTGCTTGCAAAGCAGGTGCGCTACCAATTGCGCCATGGCCCCGCGTGCCCCGTGGGGCGCGGTGGGAACTACCCGGTCACCTGGGGGGCTGCTCGCCGAAGCTGTCGGTGACCTCCGCCCACAGGTCCCGCTCCTCGCGGTCCTGACGGACCTTGATCCAGGCGACGTACCCCGCGATCGCGGCGGTGGTCAGCAGCAGTGCCTTCTTCACGTCGAACCTCCTGTGATGCCCCTCGGGGCCCGCAGGGGCGGTGCGGGGTGGGCCTAGCTGGACTCGAACCAGCGACCTCTTCCTTATCAGGGAAGCGCTCTAACCGACTGAGCTATAGGCCCCCGCCTACCCGTCAGGACCGGTGAGGTCCTCGGGGGCGTGCGCTGTGCGCGCGTGCAAGACTATCCCAGGGCCCGCCCTCGTCCCAAACCGGTGGGCGGCCGGGTGATGAGACTCACGGGCGCCGGTCAGTCGTCCGTCAGGGTCATGTGTAGCCCGCCGACCAGCGCGGCCACGATGTTGTACAGGAACGCACCGATCGTGCCGAGCGCGGTCAGCAGCAGGATGTCCACCACGCCGACGATCGTGGCGAAGGACATCACCCGGTCGAACTTCACGTAGTCCATGAGCTGCAGGAAGCTCTCGGAGCCGATCGACACCAGCAGGTCCTCGATGTCGGCGAAGACGTGCATCGAGTCCAGCACGAACCACACCAGCGCGGCGGCGACGACGATCATGATGCCCAGCGCCACCGACAGCAGGAACGAGAGCTTCATCGCGGACCAGGGGTCGATGCGCGAGATCGACAGCCGCACCCGGCGGGGCCCGCCGGCCACCGGCCGGGCGGCCGCGCCGCCGGAGGCCGTGCGCGGGACCTCGCCCGGCGACGGCGCCGACGTGGGCGAGCCCGCGGAGCGGTCGGCCGGCCCCTCCCGGTCGGCCGGGCCGGCGAACCGGTCGGCCACGCTGCGCCGGAGCGTCTGCGTGCGCGAGAGGTCCTCGTCCGGCGACGGCGGGGGCGGCGGGGTCACGCCGTCCCGCCCCGGGGTGGTGGTGCTCATGCGTCTCCTCCGTCAGTGGCGCCGGCGGCTTCCTCAGGGGACGACGCTACCCCGTCGGCGTCCTCCGGCGTCGACCCCGTCACGGCGGTGTCGCCGGAGGCCGCGGTCGCCCCGGTGGCGGGCGTGCCCTCGACGCCGACCTCGGCGTCGACGTCGCGCTGGACGTTCCGGGCGACGGCGATGATGCGGTCACCCTTGTCGGGTCGGGCGAAGGTGACGCCCTGGGTGTTCCGGCCGGTGAGGTTGACCTCGCCGACGGCGGAGCGGACGATCTTGCCACTCTCCATGATGACCATCACCTCGTCGTCGGGGGCGGTGAGGAGCGCCCCCACGAGGTCCCCGCGGGCCTCCACGAGGTTGGCGACCTTGATGCCCAGGCCGCCGCGGCCCTGGACGCGGTACTCGGACACCGAGGTGCGCTTGGCAAAGCCGCCCTCGGTGACCACGAAGAGCGCGGAGTTCTCGTACCAGTCGCGCAGGACGTCCATGGCGAGAAGCTCGTCGCCGTCGCGGAACTTCATGCCGGTCACGCCGGAGGTCGCGCGCCCCATCGGGCGCAGCGCCTCGTCGGTCGCGGTGAACCGCAGCGACTGGCCCTTGCGGGAGACCAGGAGGAGGTCGTCGTCGGGGTCGACGAGCCGCGCGGCGATCACACGGTCGGGGTTGCCGTCCTCGTCCTCGCGCAGGTTGATGCCGATGACACCGCCGGTGCGGTTGGTGTTGTACTCCTGCAGCCGGGTCTTCTTCACCAGGCCGCGCTGGGTGGCCAGGACGAGGTACTCGGCCTGGTCGTAGTCGCGCAGCGCCACCACCTGGGCGATGCTCTCGCCGGGCTGGAAGGCGAGCAGGTTGGCCACGTGCTGGCCCTTGGAGTCGCGGCCGCCCTCGGGCAGCTCGTACCCCTTGGCCCGGTAGACGCGGCCGAGGTTGGTGAAGAAGAGCAGCCAGTGGTGCGTGGTGGTGACGCCGAAGTGCTCGACGAGGTCGTCCTCGCGCAGCTGCGCGCCCTTCACGCCCTTGCCGCCGCGGCGCTGGGAGCGGTAGCTGTCCGTCCGCGTGCGCTTGGCGTACCCGCCGCGGGTGATCGTCACGACGATCTCTTCCTCGGGGATGAGGTCCTCGATGGACATCTCCCCGTCGAAGGGCACGATCGTGGTGCGGCGCTCGTCGCCGTACTTCTCGACCGTCGCGGCCAGCTCCTCGCCGACGATCTCGCGCTGGCGCGCGGGTGAGGCGAGGATGGCCTTGAAGCTGCGGATCTTCGCCTCCTCCTCCTCGTACTGCTCCATGATCTTCTGGCGCTCGAGGGCGGCCAGGCGGCGCAGCTGCATCGTCAGGATGGCCTCGGCCTGGACCTCGTCGATCTCGAGGAGCTCCATCAGGCCGGTGCGGGCCTCGTCCACGGTCGGGGAGCGCCGGATGAGCGCGATGACCTCGTCGAGGGCGTCCAGCGCCTTGAGGAGCGCGCGCAGGATGTGGATGCGCTCCTCGGCCTTGCGCAGCAGGAACCGCGTGCGCCGGACGATGACCTCGATCTGGTGGTTGACCCAGTGCCGGACGAAGCCGTCCAGGCTCAGGGTGCGGGGCACGCCGTCGACCAGGGCGAGCATGTTCGCCGGGAAGTTGTCCTGCAGCTGGGTGTGCTTGTACAGGTTGTTCAGCACGACCTTGGCGACGGCGTCGCGCTTGAGGACGATGACCAGCTTCTGGCCGTTACGACCCGAGGACTCGTCACGGATGTCGGCGACGCCGGTGATCCGCCCGTCCTTGACGCCGTCGACGATCTTCTGCGAGAGCCGGTCGGGGTTGACCTGGTACGGCAGCTCAGAGACCACGAGGCACTGACGGCCCTGGATCTCCTCGACGGTGACCACGGCGCGCTGGGTGATCGACCCGCGACCGGTGCGGTACATCTCCTCGATGCCACGCCGGCCCAGGATGGTCGCGCCGGTCGGGAAGTCCGGGCCCTTGATCCGGAGCATGAGCTCGCCGAGGAGCTCCTCCTTGGTGGCCTCGGGGTGCTCGAGGAACCACTTCACGCCGTCGGCGACCTCGCGCAGGTTGTGCGGCGGGATGCGGGTGGCCATGCCGACGGCGATGCCCTCGGAACCGTTGACCAGGAGGTTGGGGAACCGGGCCGGCAGGACGACCGGCTCCTGGTTGCGGCCGTCGTAGTTGTCCTGGAAGTCGACGGTGTCGGAGTCGATGTCGCGCACCATCTCCAGGGCGAGCGGCGCCATCTTGCACTCGGTGTACCGCGGGGCCGCGGCGCCCAGGTCTCCGGGTGAGCCGAAGTTGCCCTGGCCCGCGACGAGCGGGTAGCGCATCGACCAGGGCTGGACCAGCCGCACCAGGGCGTCGTAGATCGAGGTGTCGCCGTGGGGGTGGTACTGCCCCATGACCTCGCCGACCACGCGCGAGCACTTGGAGAAGCTGGAGTCGGGGCGGTAGCCGCCGTCGTACATCGCGTACAGCACGCGCCGGTGGACCGGCTTGAGGCCGTCGCGCACGTCCGGCAGGGCGCGGGAGACGATGACGGACATCGCGTAGTCCAGGTAGGAGCGCTGCATCTCCAGCTGCAGGTCCACCTGCTCGACGCGGTCGCGCACGGCGACCTGGTCCTCGGTGCCCTCCGGCTGCTCGGTGGGGCCCTGGTCCTCGGGTGGCTGGGTCACTGGTGTCCTTCTCGTCCTCGTCGGTCACGTCCGGGCGGCGGGGCGCCCGGGTCAGGCTGTGGTGGCTAGATGTCCAGGAAGCGCACGTCGTGCGCGTTGCGCTGGATGAAGCCGCGGCGCGACTCGACGTCCTCACCCATGAGGATGGAGAACATCTCGTCGGCGGCGGCCGCGTCGTCGATGGTGACCTGGCGCAGCGTCCGTGTGTCCGGGTTCATCGTGGTCTCCCACAGCTCCTGGTCGTTCATCTCGCCCAGGCCCTTGTAGCGCTGGATGCCGCTCTCCTTGGGCAGGCGCTTGCCGGCGCGCGCACCCTCCGCCAGGAACGCGTCCTTCTCCTTGTCGGTGTACACGTACTGGTGCGGCGCGTTGGACCACTTCAGCCGGTACAGCGGCGGCTGCGCCAGGTAGACGTGGCCGTTCTCCACCAGCGGGCGCATGTACCGGAACAGCAGCGTCAGCAGCAGCGTGGTGATGTGCTGGCCGTCGACGTCGGCGTCGGCCATGAGCACGATCTTCCAGTAGCGCAGCTTGTCGACGTCGAAGTCCTCGCCGATGCCGGTGCCGAAGGCGGTGATCAGGGCCTGGATCTCCTGGTTGCCCAGGGCCCGGTCGAGGCGGGCCTTCTCCACGTTGAGGATCTTCCCGCGCAGCGGGAGGATCGCCTGCGTCTCGGGGTCGCGGCCCTGCACGGCGGAGCCGCCGGCCGAGTCTCCCTCGACGATGAAGATCTCCGAGACCCTCGGGTCCCGGCTGGAGCAGTCCTTGAGCTTGCCGGGCATCGAGTTGGACTCGAGCAGGCCCTTGCGGCGGGTCGCCTCGCGGGCCTTGCGGGCCGCCAGGCGGGCGGCCGCCGCCTGCTGGGACTTGCGGAAGATGTCCTTCGCCTCGTTCGGGTGGCTGTCGAGCCAGTCGCCGAGGTGGGAGTAGAGCTGGGTCTGGACGAAGGTGCGGGCCTCGGTGTTGCCGAGCTTGGTCTTCGTCTGGCCCTCGAACTGCGGCTCGCCGAGCTTGACGGAGACGACGGCGGTCAGGCCCTCGCGGATGTCGTCGCCCGTGAGGTTCTCGTCCTTCTCCTTGAGCATCCCCTTGTCGCGGGCGTACTTGTTCATCAGCGAGGTCAGCGCCGCGCGGAAGCCCTCCTCGTGGGTGCCGCCCTCGGTGGTGTTGATGGTGTTGGCGTAGGTGTGCACGGCCTCGGAGTACCCGGAGGTCCACTGCATCGCGATCTCCACGGAGATGCGCCGCTCGCGGTCCTCCGCCTCCAGGGAGATGACGTCGGGGTGGACCAGCTCGACCTTCTTCGTCGAGTTGAGGTGCTTGACGTAGTCGCGCAGCCCGCCCTCGTACATGTACGAGACCTCGCGGTGCCCGGTGCGGGCGTCGTCGCCGGGGCCGGCGGCGTCGCCCGTGATCTCGTCGCCCTCGTCGGTGACGCCGGAGCGCTCGTCGGTCAGCGTGATGCGCAGGCCCTTGTTCAGGAAGGCCATCTGCTGGAAGCGGGCGCGGAGCGTCTCGAAGCTGTAGTCGGTGGTCTCGAAGATGTCACCGTTGGCCCAGAAGGTGACGGCCGTGCCGGTCTCCTCGGTGGGGTCGCCCTTGGCGAGCGGGCCGGTGGGGACGCCGTCGACGAAGCCCATCCGCCAGGTGAAGCCCTGCCGCCGGACCTCGACCTGGAGCCGGTGGGACAGGGCGTTGACCACGGAGACGCCCACGCCGTGCAGACCGCCGGAGACGGCGTACCCGCCGCCGCCGAACTTGCCGCCGGCGTGCAGGATGGTGAGGACCACCTCGACCGCCGGCTTGCCCTCGGACTCGACGATGTCGACCGGGATGCCGCGGCCGTTGTCGACCACCTTCACCCCGCCGTCGGCGAGGAGGGTGACCTCGATGTGGTCGCAGTAGCCGGCCAGCGCCTCGTCTACCGAGTTGTCCACGACCTCGTAGACGAGGTGGTGCAGGCCGCGCTCGCCGGTGGAGCCGATGTACATGCCGGGCCGCTTGCGCACCGCCTCGAGCCCCTCGAGGACGGTGATGTTGCTGGCGCCGTACTCCTGGGTCACCGGCACGGTGCCGGCGTTGTGCAGTGCCGATGCCTCGGGTGCCGCCGGTGCCTCGGGCACGCTCTCGGTCACGTCGTTCTCGGCAGCGTCAGCACGGTGGTCAGCCACGGTCGTAGGCTCTCCTCGTCTCGCGGGCAGCGCACCGTCGCCACCTGGCCGTGAGGCCGGGCGCGGGGCCACCGCTTGATCCCCTGGGCGTGGTTCCGCGCCGCACGGGTGGGTCGGTCGATTCTACAGCGAGCGGGCCGAAAACCGCGAATATCCACAGGGTCTGTCCACAGGTGGAAAGGCGGACGGGCGGGGTCGTCAGCCGTAGGTGTCGCGCGGGCCGCGCCCAGGCACCGAACGGCGGCCGCGCTTCCAGCTGGGACCGCCCGGGCCGAGCACCGTGATGGACGTGACCGTGCCCTCACCGACCTCCTCCGCGAGGCGCCGTTCCAGCTGCGGGAGCAGCAGCCGCACCTGTGTGGCCCAGGCGGTCGAGGTGGTGCGGAGGACCAGTGCGCCCTCCTCGAAGGTCTCCACCTGGCAGTGGTCCGCCAGCTGGTCCCCGACCACCTCGCGCCACCGGCCGACCACGCCGCCCACGCTCAACGGGGTGCTCCACCCGCGCTGCGCGAGCATCCGGGCGGCGATCCCCGCCAGCGGCTGGGGGTCGCGCCGCGAGGGCCCGGGGCCGCTGATGCCGTAGCCGAGGCCCGGGCCGGGGCGCCACGCGCCGGGGGCCGGGGCGCCGTCGACGTCCTCGACGGTGGGCTCCGCCGTCGTCCCGCGGCGACGGCGGGGGGCGGGGGCGCGGTAGTGCCCCTTGGCGCGGGCGGCCTCGCGGGCGCGGTCGAGGGCCAGGCGGGCGACGGCGTCCTGGTCGCCGGTCTCCGCCGGCTCCGTGGGTCCGGTGGGTCGGGTGGGCTCAGGCACGGGTGACCTCCCCGCCGTGGACGTCGAACCGGGCCCCGTCGAGCGCGGCCGGGACGTCCTCCGGCACGGCGGCCGTGATGAGCACCTGCTGCGCGTGCGCGACCATGCCGGCGAGCCGCTCCCGCCGGCGGGAGTCGAGCTCGGCGAAGACGTCGTCGAGGATCAGGACGGGCTCGCCGTCGCGGCCCCACGGCGACGCCTCGTCCTCCCGGAGCACCTCGTAGGAGGCGAGCCGGAGCGCCAGGGCGAACGACCAGGACTCGCCGTGGCTGGCGTACCCCTTGGCGGGCAGGGTGCCGAGCGAGAGGACGAGGTCGTCGCGGTGCGGCCCCACCAGGCAGACCCCGCGCTCGATCTCGCGCTCGCGGAGGCGGCCCATCGCGTCGATCATCCGCTGCGAGACGGCCTCGGTGTCGAGCAGCGCCTCCTCGCGGGTCTCCACGGCGCCGCGGGCGGCGTCACCGGCGGGTCCGCCGTCGGCGAGCTCGGCGGCGTCGAGCTCGGGAACCTCGTCGACGACGTCGATGCTGGCCCGGTAGTCGATGCGCGCGGTCCCCTGGCCGGCGCTGACCTGCTCGTAGGCCGTGGCCACGTGCGGGCGCAGCTTCCTGATGAGCTGGGCGCGGGCCGTGACGAGCTGGGCGCCCGCCCGCGCGAGCTGGCCGTCCCACACGTCCAGGGTGCTCAGGTCGACGCGGCCGCCACGGCGGCGCGCGGCCCCGGCCGACTTCAGCAGGGCCCCGCGCTGGCGCAGCACCTTGTCGTACTCCGACCGCACGCCGGACAGCCGGGGGGTGATCAGCACCGTGAGCTCGTCGAGGAACCGCCGGCGGTGGCCGGGGTCGCCCTTCACGAGCTCGAGGTCCTCGGGGGCGAACACCACGGTGCGGACCACGCCGAGCACGTCGCGGGTGCGGGCGGGGGCTCGGTTGAGCCGCGCCCGGTTCGCCTTGCCGGCCACGATCTCGAGCTCGACCAGGGTGGGCCGGTCGCCGTGGACGATCTTGGCGCGCACCACCGCCCCGCCGGTGCCCTGGCGGACGAGGGCGGCGTCGGCGGCCACGCGGTGGCTGGAGAAGGTGGACAGGTAGGCCACCGACTCCACGAGGTTCGTCTTGCCCTGGCCGTTCTGGCCGACGAAGGCCGTCACCCCGGGCTCGAACGCCAGGACCACCTCGCGGTAGGACCGGAAGTCGTTCAGGGCGAGGTCCGAGACGTACATCCCCGCCCTGCTCCTTCCATTCCTGGTGGTGTCTACTCGCTCGCGCCGGGTGCCGCCACGGAACCCCGCTCCGCCGTCGCCCCGGGCGGGGCCCCGACCTTCGCGCCCCCGTCGGAGGCGTGCACGGCGTGCCCGCCGAACTGCTTGCGCAGCGCGGCCACGGCCCGCATCGCGGGCGAGTTCGGCTGGCGGGAGGAGAACCGCGCGAACAGCGCGGAGGAGATGACCGGGACCGGCACGGCGGCGTCGATCGCCTCGATGATGGTCCAGCGACCCTCGCCCGAGTCGTCCACCCAGCCCGAGATGTCGTCCAGGCCCGGGTCCTCCTCGACGGCCTTGACCATCAGGTCCAGCAGCCAGGAGCGCACCACGGTGCCGCGGCGCCAGGCGCCGAAGACCGCTCCGACGTCGGGGATGAGGTCGTCGCGCGCCTCGAGGAGCTGGTAGCCCTCGGCGTAGGCCTGCATGAGGCCGTACTCGATGCCGTTGTGGACCATCTTGGCGTAGTGCCCGGCGCCGACCGGCCCGGCGTGGACGAAGCCCTCCTCGCGGGGGCCCTCGGGGCGCAGCGCGTCGAAAACGGGCATGAGGTGCTCGATGTCCTCGGCGGCCCCGCCGGCCATGAGCCCGTACCCGTTCTCGCGGCCCCAGATGCCGCCGGAGACGCCGACGTCGACGTAGGAGATCCCGCGCTCGGCGAGGGTCTCCGCGTTGACGCGGTCCTCCTCGAAGTGAGAGTTGCCGCCCTCGACGACGAGGTCACCCTCGTCCAGGACCTCCGCGAGCTCCTCGAGCACGGCCGCCGTCGGCGGGCCCGCCGGGACCATCACCCAGATCACCCGGCGGGGCCGGGGCAGGGCGGCCGCGAGCTCGGCGAGCGTGGCGACCTCGGTGTTCTGCGGGTTGGCGTCGTAGCCGGTGACCTCCACGCCCGCGGCGCGCAGCCGCTCGGCCATGTTGCCGCCCATGCGTCCGAGCCCGACCATCCCGATGTGCATCTTGGTTCCCTCCGGTTTGCCGTCTCGCTCGTGCGCATGCCCGCGGTGCGGGCCGTGCGCCGTCCCCGGCCAGTGTGGCCCGGGAGGGCTCAGCCGGCGAACCGGATCGGCATCAGCAGGTAGCGGAACCCCGGGTCGTCGTCGCCCTCCAGCGAGCCCTGACCGGTCATGACGGCCGGCTTGGACGGGTGGGTGAACGACATCCGCACGAACGGGGTGGTGAGGGCGCCGAGGCCGTCGAGGAGGTAGTGCGGGTTGAACGCCGTGGTGATCGGCTCGCCCGTGAGCGTCGCCTCGAGCGCCTCGGAGGCCTGGGCGTCGTCGCCCTGGCCGGCCTCGAGCACCACCTGGCCCTCGCTGAAGGTCAGGCGGATCGGGGTGTTGCGCTCGGCGACGAGGCTGACGCGGCGGGCCGCCTCGACGAGGACGTGCGTGTTGACGACGGCGTGGGTGGTGGTGGTCTCGGGGAACAGCCGCCGCACGGGCGGGTAGTCCCCCTCGACCAGGAGCGACGTGGTGCGGCGGCCGCCCGCCTCGAAGCCGACCAGCGCGGCCGGCCCCTCGGTCGACAGCGCGACGTCGACCGAGCCGGCGCTCGTCAGCGACTTGGCGACGTCGGAGAGCGTGCGGGCCCGGACCAGGGCGAAGGAGCTGATGGACGGCGAGGCCGGGTGCCAGGTGAGCTCGCGCATGGCGAGGCGGTACCGGTCGGTGGCGAGGAGGGTGATCTTCTCGCCCTCGATCTCCATGCGGACGCCGGTCAGCAGCGGCAGCGTCTCGTCGCGGCTGGCCGCAATGGTCACCTGCGCGACCGCCTCGGTGAGGACGCCGGCCTCGACGCTGCCGCTGACGTCGGGCATCGCCGGCAGCGCCGGGTAGTCGTCCACCGGCATCGTCAGCAGCGTGAAACGGGAGGCGCCGCAGGTCAGGACGACCTTGGAGCCGTCCAGCGCGACGTCGACCGGCTTGGCGGGCAGGGCTTTGCAGATGTCTGCGAGGAGCCGGCCGGAGACCAGGACGACACCGGCGGACTCGACGTCCGCGGCAACCTCGGAGCGGGCGGAGACCTCGTAGTCGAAGCTCGAGAGGGTCAGCGTCCCGTCGGCGTCCGCCTCGAGCCGCACTCCGGCGAGGACGGGGACAGGGGGTCGTGCTGGGAGGGAACGTGCCGTCCAGGTGACAGCCTCGGTCAGGACGTCACGCTCGACCCGGAACTTCACGATGGATGACCTTCTCTCGATGAATCGCCGGAGGGTGCACGCGGCGCAGGCCAACCTTACGCGAGGAGTTCAAGGCCTCGGTAGCCGAATGACAAACCTGTGACACGAGATTGGGAACAGGTCGGTCCGGAGCCTCGTCGGTCGTCCACATCATTCCCCTCATATAGGTGTCTTCATCGTCGTAGCCCGTGTGGAAACTGTGGAGAACCGTCGTCGTCGCAGGTCACGGCGTCCCCGGCGATGTGGGCGGCGCGGTGGTCCGTGCTGTGCACGAAGCCCTGCGGCGGTGGATCTGTCATTCGTCCCCACGCGCCGTCCACCGAACTGCTGTCGTTCGTCCACGGCAACGTTTCCGGTTGTCCACCGCTGTCCACAGGTTTGTGCACAGCTGTGAATCTTCACTACATGGTCATCCGGGTCGGTGACAACCCCCTCGGGCAGGGGACTGACGTCACGGAAAGAACCTGCCCCGCGAGAGAGGGGGGCGACCGTGCAGACCCGCGTTGCCGGCGCGCGGCCGGCCGGGAACCGGCGGAGAGGCGCGGCACGGTCGGCGCCGCACCGCGGGCGTGCCCGGGTGAGGGGCGAGGCGCACGGCGTCTCGGCGGCGTGAGGTGAAGTGTCGTGACCGTGCGGGTGCCGCGGGTCAGGGCGCCGCGGCGTCCCGGTGCTCCAGATCAGGCGGCCGCGGCCTCGGCCCGGCCCGGGGCGTAGCGCCTGCACTCGAGGCCGGGGGTCAGGCGCCGCGGGCCTTCTGCTTGATGCGGTTCGTCAGCTCCGTCACCTGGTTGAAGGTCGAGCGCTTCTCGGCCATCTGCTCGCGGATCTTGCGGTTGGCGTGCATCACGGTGGTGTGGTCGCGGCCGCCGAACAGCTGGCCGATCTTCGGCAGCGAGAGATCCGTGAGCTCGCGGCACAGGTACATGGCGATCTGACGGGCGTTGACGAGCACCCGGGAGCGGTCCGCCGAGCAGAGCGCCTCGATGGAGACCGAGAAATAGTTTGCGGTCTGGCTCATGATGAGCGCCGGCGTGATGTCCTCGCCCTCGGGGTCGGTGATGAGGTCCTTGAGGACCATCTCCGCCAGCGACAGCTCGACCGGCTGGCGATTGAGGTTCGCGAACGCCGTCACACGGATGAGGGCACCCTCGAGCTCTCGGATGTTCGTGGAGATTCGCGAGGCGATGTACGAGAGCACCTCGTCGGAGGCCTGGAGGTTCTCGTTGACGGCCTTCTTCCGCAGGATCGCGATGCGGGTCTCCAGGTCCGGCGGCTGGACGTCGGTCAGCAGACCCCACTCGAACCGCGAGCGGAGGCGGTCCTCGAAACCGTTGAGCTGCTTGGGCGGCAGGTCGGAGGTGATCACGACCTGCTTGTTGTCGTTGTGGAGCGAGTTGAAGGTGTGGAAGAACTCCTCGACCGTCTGTTCCTTGCCGCCCAGGAACTGGATGTCGTCGATGAGCAGGACGTCGACGTTGCGGTACCGGCGCTGGAAGTTCTCGGCCTTGTCGTCCCGGATGGAGTTGATGAAGTCGTTGGTGAACTCCTCAGAGTTCACGTATCGCACGCGGATACCGGGGTAGAGGTTCCGGGCGTAGTGGCCGATGGCGTGGAGCAGGTGCGTCTTGCCCAGACCTGAGCCGCCGTAGATGAAGAGCGGGTTGTAGGCCTTGGCGGGCGCCTCGGCGACGGCGGTCGCAGCGGCGTGCGCGAACCGGTTCGACGCGCCGGTCACGAACGTCTCGAAGGTGTACTTCGGGTTCAGGCGCGAGGAGTCGACCGAGTGGTCGGCGGTGGAGGAGCCCCGGTCCGCGCTGTTTCGCTGGGGCACCGGGCGCTCGTCGACGGCCCGGCCGGGCGTGCGCGCCGAGGGCGCGCTCCGGTAGTCGTTCCCGGTCGCCGGGGTGAGAAAGTCCGAGCCGGCGGCCGGGGTGGCCGGGCTCTCCGGCGCCGACGCCGGAGCCGCAGCCTCGAGGGTCGGGTCGACCGTCACCGCGAAGCGGACGGGCGCGCCCACGACCTCGGCGAGCGCCTCGGTGATGGGGATGCGTGCCCGGGTCTCGAGGAAGTCCTTGGCGAAGTCGCTGGGCACCGCGAGGAGGATGGTCCCGTCGATGACGCCGAGCGGACGGGTCAGGCTGACGAACGCGAGCTGCCCCCGCCCGATCTCGCCCCGGGTGGTGAGAAGATCGACCGCGCGAGCCCAGCTCTCCGCGATCGGTTGGCTCTCGGGCACTGCGCTCCCCCTGGGACGACGTGGGTGTGATGTGTGAGTGTCGCACGGACCGTGCGTCGTCCACACGTTTGTCCACAAGTGTGGGTAGAGCGACAGTTGTTCATCTCTGAGTCATGCGGCGCTTGCTTGCGGACGGGATGAGGCTAGTACTGCCGCTCATCGGACGAGGCCGGTCCACAGGCCTGTGTGTCTCGATCCACAGCCCGGGGCGGCCCGGTCCGGATTGACCGGCGAAGTGGGCTCACGTACCGTGGGGAGGCCGTCTCGACGGATCTTCTGGTGTGCCCGCGAAGTGCGTGGCGGCCCGGGGGGCGTAGACGGGTCCGACCAGCACTGCCCGACCGTGGCGGGGCCTGACGAGTTACCGAGCGTTTTGGAGTAATGCCGTGAGCAAGCGCACTTTCCAGCCGAACAACCGGCGCCGGGCCAAGGTGCACGGGTTCCGCCTGCGGATGCGTACCCGCGCCGGTCGCGCCATTCTCGCCGCGCGCCGTCGCAAGGGGCGTTCCGAGCTCTCCGCCTGAGCCGACGGTGCTGCCGGCCCGGCACCGCATGCGCCGGTCTGAGGACTTCTCCGACGCAGTTCGCCGGGGTGCCCGCAGCGGTGCTCGACGCCTGGTCGTCCACCTGCGGGCAGGGGCCCAGACAGACCACTGGCCGACGAGCGGCCGCGACGATCGCGCGGTCCTCGTCGGCTTCGTCGTGCCCAAGGCGGTCGGGAACGCGGTGCGCCGTAACGAGGTGAAGCGCCGGCTCCGAGCGCTGATGGCCCAGCGGCTCCAGCTTCTCGAGGCGGGCACGCGGATCGTCGTCCGAGCGCTCCCCCCGGCCGCCGGGGCGAGCAGCGCCGAGCTGGCGCACGACCTCGACCGGGCGCTGGCCGGAGCACGACGACGCGAGGACAGCCGGACCGGCGCCGCCCGGGGCACGTCATGACTGACGAGGGGTCCGAGCGGCGGGCCTCGTCGCCGTCGACCGGTGAGGACGTTCGTCCACGTAATCCGTTGACCTGGTTGCTCCTCGGGCTCGTGCGGGTCTACCAGGCGGTCGTCTCGCCGTGGTTGCCGCCCAGCTGCAAGTACTACCCGTCCTGCTCGGCGTACGCGGTGACGGCACTTCGGCGGCACGGCGCCCTCAAGGGGACCGCGCTGGCCGGCTGGCGTCTGCTGCGGTGCAACCCGTGGAGCCGCGGCGGCGTGGATCACGTTCCTCCGCGGGGACGGTGGTCGAACACCCCGGCCGAGGTAACGGACGCGGATGTGGGCCAGCAGAGTTCGGACGAGGGTGTGGAAACCCGTACCCTCGGTGCAGACACTCGGGGGGCGCGGACGATCGCGCCGCAGGATCGCTAGGAGCGCACAGCATGGACTGGTTCGACACAATCCTGTACCCGATCATGGTCGCCGTCGCCTGGATCATGGTCAGGGTGCACGACCTGCTCGTGTGGCTCGGCATGTCCGCCGGCTCCGGCTGGGCGTGGGTGCTCTCGATCGTCGGACTGACGATCGTGATCCGGATCCTGATCATCCCGCTGTTCTTCAAGCAGATCAAAGCAGCACGCGGCATGCAGCTCGTGCAGCCCGAGATGCAGAAGCTCCAGAAGAAGTACAAGGGCAAGACCGACCCTGCATCGCGCCAGAAGATGCAGGAAGAGATGATGGCGCTGTACCGCGAGCACGGGACCAACCCGTTCGCGTCGTGCCTGCCGATCCTGCTGCAGATGCCGATCTTCTTCGCGCTCTTCCGGGTGCTGAACAGCCTGGGTCCGTTGTCCCAGGGAACCTATGCGGACGGGGACCGGGACTCCATCGGGCCCCTCACCCAGGAGCTGGCGCAGCAGGCGGAGCGCTCGACCCTGCTCGGCGCCCCGATCTCCGAGACGTTCCTGTCCTCGGATCTGACCACGGTCAAGATCGTCACGGTCCTGCTGATCATCCTGATGTCGGTGACGACGTTCCTCACCCAGCGCCAGCTGACGATGAAGAACATGCCGGCGTCGGCGCTCGACAACCCGATGGCCCGTCAGCAGAAGATGCTGATGTACATCCTGCCGCTGGTCTTCGCGTTCTCCGGGGTGAACTTCCCGATCGGTGTGCTCATCTACTGGTCGGTGTCGAACATGTGGTCGATGGGCCAGCAGTTCTACACGATCCGCAAGCAGCCCGCCCCGGGCTCGGAGGCCTACAAGGCGCGTCAGGAGCGTCTGGCGAAGAAGCGGGCTCGCAAGGGTCTCCCGCCCGAGGTCGAGGAGGACAAGCCGGTCACCGAGGTCGAGGAGCCGAAGGGGCAGCGTGTGCAGCCCAAGCGCAAGGACCGTGCCAAGAAGGTCCCGCCGCCCCTGACGCCCGCCCCGAGCGCTACCTCGTCGGCCGACCAGGCGGACCCCGGGGACGATGCCGAGCCGGACGAGGCGACGTCCGCCCCGGTCGGCAAGGACGGCCTCACCCCCGAGGAGCGCGCCCAGAAGCGTTACGACGAGCGTGCGGCACAGCGACGTGCCGCCGCAGCCAGGCGCAAGGCGCAGGCCAAGAACCAGGGCAAGAAGAAGTAGCATCCGTGCCCCCGAGGGCGCGCACGATCCAGCAGGCTGCCGTCGAGGCGGCCCAGGGCTAGAGAAGAGGACACCGCGTGAGCGAGGACGAGAAGGCCGGCGTCGACACCCCCAGGTCGACGAGCTCCGAGGCGATCAAGCGGCTGGAGGAGGAGGGCGAGATCGCCGCCGACTACCTCGAGGAGCTGCTCGACATCGCCGACCTCGACGGGGACATCGACATCGACGTCGACCACGGTCGGGCTGCCGTGGAGATCGTGTCCGAGGAGGACGGCTCCCGTTGGCTCAAGCGCCTCGTCGGCAAGGACGGCGAGGTGCTCGACGCCGTGCAGGAGCTCACCCGGCTGGCCGTCCAGGCGAAGACTGGCGAGCGGAGCCGGCTGATGCTCGACATCGCCGGGTACCGCAAGGGCAGGCGCACCGAGCTCACCCAGATCGCCGAGCAGGCGATCCGCGAGGTGCGGGCCTCCGGCGAGAAGCAGGCGCTGCCACCCATGAACCCGTTCGAGCGGAAGGTCGTGCACGACGTCGTTGCTGCCGCCGGGCTGGTCAGTGACTCGGAGGGTGTCGAGCCTGAGCGCCGCGTGGTCATCCACCCCGCCTGAACCGATGACCGGACCCGAGGATGAGGGCGTCGAGAAGCCGTCGGAGGCGGTTCGCGAGCTGTTCGGGCTGGCCTGGGCGCCGGCGGAGCACTTCGCGAGCATGCTCGTGGAGGAGGGCGAGCTGCGCGGCTTGATCGGGCCGCGCGAGCTGCCGCGGCTCTGGACCCGGCACCTGGTCAACTCGGCCGCCGTCGTGCCCTTCATCCCCGAAGGTGCGGCGGTCGCCGACGTCGGATCTGGTGCGGGGTTCCCCGGCGTGGTGGTCGCACTGTTGCGCCCCGACCTCGACGTCCACCTCATCGAGACGATGGAGCGCAGGGTCGCCTGGCTGTCCGACGTGGTCGAGGAGCTCGGCCTGGACAACGTCACCGTGGTCCAGGCGCGCGCCGAGGAGCTGCACGGCAAGGCGTCCTTCGATGTCGTCACCGCACGCGCCGTGGCCGCGATGGACAAGCTCGCCCGGTGGACACTGCCCCTCGTGAAGTCCGGAGGGCGCCTGGTCGCGCTCAAGGGGCAGCGGGCGGAGGACGAGGTCGACAGCGCCAAGCACGTGCTGCGCAAGTTGGGGGCATCGAACGTGCGGGTGGAGCGTGTCCGACCCGTCGCGGACGGTGAGATCACTACGGTCGTAGTAATCGACAAGCGTCGATAGTAACCCGGGCTTTGCAGGGACCCTGGAGGTCCTCCGGCAATTGGAACTCCTCGGGCACTCTTGCCAACGAGCCGGATCGTTGGCAAGAGTGCCCGCGCACGAGTTCTCAGGGAACTGGTCGATCCGCATGTGTCCGTCGCTGATCGCGAGCGGTCCTCCGGAAAAGCCGGAAGTGAGGACTCGCCTACTTGAGTCTCTACACCGATCGGCGACTGGGGTCCGGTGACTCTGTCATCTGCCGGTCCCTAACCCGGCCTCTGCGTCGCGGTCACGGCTGGGAGCGACGCGTGCATCCAGCGCTTCCGCTACTGGCCAGACGGCAAACGCCCTACGCCGTTTCGCGTGGACATTGATGCGCGCCAAGACATGCGTCTGGAGGCGCGCGCGGGTATGCGTCGTTCGGGAGCGCGCGAGATCGTGCATCCGGCGTGTGCCTTGGGCATGCGTGCTGGGTTCGGCAGATCCGCGACCGTAAGAGTTCCTGTGCGCGGGTTCTCGTTCCCGATGGAGGCAGGCCGGACACGAGAGCGGTCCGGCCGTGGCCCGCGAGCGGCCTAGCGTGCATTGAGGAGGCGGTTTCACGTGAAACATCTGGGCGGCGCAGTTGGCAGTGGCTCACACCCCGCGCGCTTGGGTCCAGCGGAATGTATCTGCATGAAAGATCCGTCATCGAGCTCCGGGTGCGAGGGCCGCGGGCCGAGCGCCATGCTTCTCGTGGTTATTCGCTGGCCGTTTCGAAAGGTGTCCTTCGGTTTGTGACGACTGACCCGCTTCAGCGTGCCTTCCGTGTTTCACGTGAAACCTTGATTTCACGTAAGCCCTGCTTCCCGAGTCTCGCAACGCATCTCGGGCCTGTTCTGTGGTCGGAGCTGAGCGATCCCAGCGTGTCCTGGTGAGAACAGGCCCCGAGTGCGCGCGGGATAACGTACTTGTCGAGCCAGGTATGTGTCGAGCATCCGGAACTCTTCACCGCGGCCTGGGACAGGCTAGGCCGATCTAAGGAGGGCTGCGTGCCACAGAAGACATGCCAGAGATCTGGCAGGTGAAGGGCTCAGCGAGGAAAGCCGTTTCGTTCCACGTGAAACATCGAATTGCTCGCTGTATTCCGTGAGCAGGTGGGATGGCTGTCGCTTCCGATCGTTACGCTGCCCGATGTCAGCCGGCCCCTCGTGGCCTGCCGGAGCGGGAAAGCAGCTGACCCCGACGCGCGCGAACGCCTCGCCAGTGGCCTCTAGAACGGTAGCGATACACCCTCGACCCGCTCCCGGCGTGGGCGGACAGTAGAGGACGAAGAAGGCGCGCGCGGTCCAGACCGATCTTCGGCACTCCTTCCCACGAACCAGGCTTGAATGCTTCACGTGAAACGGATCAGTGAGGCCGGCGCTTCCCCGAGGAGCCATCGTGCTCATCGGACCGCGCTACGAACGGCTATCTCGCAGCACGCAAGTAGCGCGCCCGTTCGGTTCCACACCGGGGCCCACCTCCTAGGTGCAAGCCGCGAAGGGGCCCGTTCGCCGCTGCTAACTGCTCGATTGGCCCCGCGCAGGGCAAAGAGGTTGATCCAAATGCCGAACCGGCTTCTTCTGCGTCCGCGGTTGTGGCGACAAGGTGTTTCACGTGAAACGACCAATCGCTCGGAACCAGAAACACCCCACCAGACGGTCTTGTCGATCTGGATGCAGGCGCGCCCGCGGCGGCCTGAGGGTCACTTCTGGAGCACGTTTGCTCCGGCCCAACTGATTGAGAAGAACTTTGCCGCAGTGCCGCCACGGCTCCTTCCGCAGGCGCCCTACGGTCCGGGCGCGCCATCAGGCGGTTTCACGTGAAACGCAATGGTCCGGCACCTGGAGCGGCGCTTGCTGCAATGGGCGCAACGCCGCAGGTCCCCTGGGGCCGCTACGTAAGGACGCGCACGACACCGGCGCATTGAGCTCTTGACTCGCGCCCGCAGCTGGGTCGGAGACCCGAGGCGCGGACAGGACGCTAAACACTGTGAATTCTGGCTACGCAGTTTGTTGGGTCGACTGTCGCAAACTGCCTTTTCGTCCGGCACCAATGCCGGATTCGCATCTGCCAGGGTCGCACCGCTTCTCCGTCAACTGCACCGGTTGCGGCTCGGCTGTCGGTTTCACGTGAAACACAGCCGCCCAGCCTCGCCCCTTCCCGGTCCAACCCGGGAACGCTGGGCTCGTGCCGCTTCTCCGCTGCACCGCGTCGTCGACCCTTATACCGATCTAGAGGATCCCTGCGGGCAGCCACGGGATTTCCCCGTGCCCGGCCGCGGCGTTGGCAGCTCGCGACAACCGATCCTCGGTCGCACCGGCATACCCCCCGCTGCAGTGCGAGCGGCTGTCGCGCGGTTTCACGTGAAACGGGCAGCAACCCGGGATGCGGACAACCGCGACGGAGGCAGCGACCTGGACGCCGATGACCAGGCCCTGGCGGTCGTCGCACGACGGGCCAGTTGGAGCGTGTGTCGCCCTGACCTGGACGACTCAAACATGCAGGCAGCGCGCCAAGGCGTCCATGCTCGGCGCGCGGCCCGACCTGGCTCGACGCGTTGCGCCTCCACGTGCCGCACGCTCTGGCCGAGGTGGCCGAGGTGGCCGAGGTGGCCGAGGTGGCCGGGGTGGCCGAGGTGGCCGACGAGCAGGTGAGGAGGCGAATCCATCGGCCAGCTGTACCGGCACGGTTTCACGTGAAACGCCGACGCGATGGTGTGTGGCACAGACGGACTGCTCTTTGCCACCGATTCTCGAGGTGTGCGCAGCCGGGGGCGTGGTCGTGCGTTCCTCCTCCGCGCATCACCGTCGCTGGGTTGTCGTTCAACTGTGAGGCAAATGCCACCGTTTCACGTGGAACGACGACTCGCTGTGGACAATGCAGAGCCGAGGTTCCGCACGCCATTACGATGCCAAGGAGCGATCGCATCGAGTGAAGGGGACGCTGTGCCTCCGCAGGACGAAACACGCGCGTCGAACGGTATCACTGCAGGTCAGGGCGTTGCTGACCCCCATGAACGGAGGCGCGCGGCCCTGCTGAGAAGCGTTCCGGAGACAGACGAGACGACTCCTCTCGCAGCACAGCTTGCCGAGGACGCGCGCCGGCGGATCAAACTGCAGGGAACCCACTTCCCCAAGCCACGTGAAACCCGGATCTTCACCATCGCCAACCAGAAGGGCGGTGTCGGCAAGACCACTACCACGGTAAACGTTGCTGCCGCCCTGGCGACTGGCGGGCTGAACGTTCTTGTTATTGACAACGACCCCCAGGGAAATGCCTCGACGGCGCTTGGGATCGAGCACCAGTCGGGCGTCCCCTCCATATACGACGTCATCATCGACGACGTGCCGCTGGGCGAGGTACTGCAGCCTTGTGAGAGCGTTCCGGGGCTGGTGGCTGCGCCCGCCACCATCGACCTGTCGGGTGCCGAGATCGAACTCGTGTCGATGGTCGCTCGGGAGAACCGACTTCGTAACGCCATCCGGGATCACGTGGAATCCCGGAAGGCCGAAGGGCTCGAACCGTACGACTACATCCTCATCGACTGCCCGCCGAGCCTCGGCCTTCTGACGATCAACGCATTCGTGGCCGCACGCGAGGTTCTGATCCCCATCCAGTGCGAGTACTACGCGCTGGAGGGATTGACCCAGCTGTTGAAGAACATCGAACTGATCCGCGGGCACCTCAACACTGATCTACACGTGTCGACGATCCTTCTGACGATGTTCGACGGACGCACGAACCTCGCTCGAGAGGTCGCCGAAGAGGTCCGTGAGCACTTCCCCGGCGAGACGCTCGAGGCAACTATTCCCCGGTCGGTCCGGATCTCCGAGGCTCCGAGCTACGGACAGACCGTCCTGACCTACGACCCCAGCTCGACAGGTGCCCTCGCATACCGCGAGGCGGCGCACGAGATCGCGAAGCGCGGCGCCGAAGCCAACACAGAAAACGACGGGCGCGTGTCGCAGGTCGCGGCCCAGTCCCAGAAGGAGAAGTCATGAGCGAGAAGCGACGGGGTCTCGGACGCGGCATCGGGGCCCTGATCCCGAGCGCGCCGGCTCAGCCGTCCGCCGGACCGGCCACCGCGACGGCGACCGCTCCGCGCCCGATGGATGTCTTCTTCCCCTCCTCGACGACCTCGGCATCCTCGGCCGAGGACGCGCCGGCAGCCGGCCAGGACGAGGCATCGACGGCGGGCTCCCGCCAACGCGCGTCGCGCACGGCAGCCGCACGCTCACTCATGGAGCCGGACAAGTCGCGGTCGCGGAGCAAGGCCAGCGGGACCCGGAAGCGCGCGGGCAACCGCACCGTCACCTCCCCGGGCACGGGGGTCGAGGACGATGAGACCCGCGCAGACGCGCGCACACCGGAACAGCTGCGGGGGGAAGAGGCGGCTCATCCATCGACTCGAGAGGCTCCTTCGGATCTTCCGCCGGCGGCGCCGTCGGGCTCGGACATCAACAGTCCCGCAGCGGCCCCGGCCCCGGACGGCGCCCCGGCCCCGGACGGCGCCCCTGCCCCGGACGGCGCCCCTGCCCCGGACGGCGCCCCTGCCCCGGACGGCGCCCCTGCCCCGGACGGCGCCCCTGCCCTTGACAAGGCGGCTGCTCCGGACACGGCGCCAGCCCAGGACGAGGTCGCGGAGCCTGAGCCTGAGCAGGAGCTCCCGGTTGAGACCGGCGCTTCAGGGGCAGCTGACGCCCCCTCACGCCCGTCCGCGGACAGCGAGGCCCGGGTAGACGCATCGAAGACCGCGACGGACGAAGCTGAGGAGGAAGCACCGGTTACGCCCGACCCCGAGTCGGAGCCCTCGTCGGCCTCCACCGATGCGGAGACCGCCCCGTCAGCGGTCGACGACGGCGGGCTCGTCCCGGTCCCCGGCGCGTCCTTCGCAGAGATCCCCGTCGACCACATCGTCCCCAACACCAGGCAGCCGCGGCAGGTGTTCGACGAGGAGGAGCTCGACGAGCTTGCCGCGTCGATCCGCGAGGTCGGCGTGCTCCAGCCGGTGGTCGTCCGCCCGCTGCCGGGAGCCGGCACGGACGGTGCGCAGTACGAGCTCATCATGGGCGAGCGGCGCTGGCGCGCCTCCCAGCAGGCCGGCAACGACACGATCCCGGCCGTCATCCGCGAGACGGGTGACGGAGACCTTCTCCGCGACGCTCTGCTCGAGAACCTCCACCGCGCGAACCTCAACCCGCTGGAGGAGGCGGCCGCCTACCAGCAGCTCCTCGACGACTTCGGCTGCACCCACGACGAGCTGGCGAGCCGGATCGTGCGCTCTCGGCCCCAGATCTCCAACACCCTCCGACTCCTCAAGCTCCCTCCCCTCGTGCAGCGGCGCGTGGCGGCCGGCGTCCTGTCGGCGGGGCACGCGAGGGCGCTGCTCGGGCTGTCCGACGGCGCCGCGATGGAACGCCTGGCACAGAAGATCGTCGCCGAGGGGCTCAGTGTGCGGGCGACGGAGGAGATCGTTGCGCTCGGGGACGAGCCGGTCGCGCCGGAGATGCGACGCCGGCCGCGGGCGGGTGCGCACGCCGAGGACCTCAACCGTCTCGCCACGCGCCTGGCGGACCGCCTCGACACCCGCGTGAAGGTCAACCTCGGTCAGCGCAAGGGCCGGATCGCCATCGAGTTCGCCAGCGTGGAGGATCTCAACCGGATCCTGGACGTCCTCGCCCCGGGCGAGGACCACATCGCGCCGACGAACTGACCCGACGGCACGCCGCGCAAGGGCAGAACTCGTTGAGCAGTACGCGGACGGCGGTCGGTCCTGCCGCGTGGCGGATCGGTAGGGCTGGCGCCCGGAAGGTGGCTCAGCCCTGCTGCGCGACCCGCACGAGGTCGAGGTACAGATCGCCGAGACTGGCGTGGTCCGCCTGGACGGCCTGCGGGAAGAGGGACGTCTCGGTCATGCCGGGTGACACGTTGACGTCGAGGAACCAGGCCACGCCGTCCGCGTCCAGGATCATGTCGGTCCGCGAGAGGTGCCGCAGGCCGAGCGTGCGATGCACGGCGACGGCGAGCTCGCCCACTGTGCGGGTGCCGGCCTCGTCCAGCCGGGCGGGCACGAAGTACTCGCTGCGGCCGGGGTTGTAGCGGGCGTCGTAGTCGTACGGACCCTCGGTGACGATCTCGACGGCCGGAAGGGCGCGCGGTCCGTCGCCCAGGTCGACGACCGAGACGGCCACCTCGGTCCCGCGTACGGCGTGCTCGAGCAGGGCCTCGTCACCGTAGGCGAAGCAGGCGACCATGGCCTCGGGCAGGTCCTCGGACCGCTCGACGACCGTGACGCCCAGCGCGGACCCGCCGCTGGCCGGCTTGACCGCGAGGGGCAGCCCGATCTTGCGCTCCACGGCGCCGAGGAGCGTGCGCGCCCCGACCTCCCGGAAGAGCGACTGAGGCAGGGCGGCGTGGTCCGGCGTCGGCAGGCCGGCCTGGCGCAGCAGCGCCTTGGCGACCGGCTTGTGGGAGGCCAGGCGGCAGGCGGAGGGCTCGCTGCCGACGAAGGGCAGGCCCAGCAGCGTGAGCAGGTCCTGCAGGGACCCGTCCTCCCCGCTCGAGCCGTGCACCAGCGGCCAGACCACGTCGGGCGCCATCTCCTGCAACTGCGCCACGAGGGAGGCGTCCACGTCGAGCACGCGCACCGTGACGCCCTGGTCGCGCAGCACCCCGGCGACCCGGCGGCCCGAGCGCAGGGAGACGTCGCGCTCGTGGGATAGGCCACCGGCGAGAATCGCGACGGTGAGCTCGGTGCGGGGCTGGTCGGACATCGATACCTCTTCCTCAGACCTGGTCGGGCGACGGGAACTCGACGGAGTCCCCGATCCGGTCGTGGTGGGTCGCCGTGCCGAACATCGACACCAGCTCGCTCTCCGCGTGGACCACGGTCGCGAGGCGACGCACCCCCTCCCGGATGCGCTCCGGCGTCGGGTAGCAGAACGAGAGCCGCACGTGGTCCCGGCCCTGCCCGTCCGCGTAGAACGCGGTGCCGGAGACGTAGGCGACGAGGTTGGTCACGGCGCGCGGCAGCATCGCCTGGGCGTCGAGCCCCGCAGGCAGGGTGACCCAGGTGTAGAAGCCGCCCTCGGGCACGGTCCAGGAGGCCTCGGGGAGGAACTCGGCGAGCGCGCCGAGCATGGCGTCGCGCCGCTCGCGGTACATGGAGCGGTACTGCTTCACCTGCCCGTACCAGTCGTAGGTGGACAGGTAGGTCGCGATGGAGAGCTGTCCCATCATCGTGGGCGACAGGATCGCCGACTCGCTGGCCAGCACGAGCTTCTCGCGCACCGCATGGGGAGCCAGGGCCCAGCCGACCCGGTAGCCGGGGGCGAAGGTCTTCGAGAAGGACCCGAGGTACACCACGCCGTCGGCGTCGAAGCTCTTCAGCGCCGGCAGCGGGTCCGCGTCGAACCCGAGGAGGCCGTAGGGGTTGTCCTCGAGGATGAGCACGTGGTGGCGGCGGCAGATCTCCACGATCTCCGGCCGCCGCTCGAGGGTGAGGGTGACGCCCGCGGGGTTGTGGAAGTTCGGCACCGTGTAGAGGAACTTGACGGTCCGTCCGGCCCGCTTGAGCTCGGTGAGCGTACGGTCGAGCTCGGCGGGCACGAGACCGTCGTCGTCCATCGGGACGTGGACCACGTCGGCCTGGTAGGCGCGGAAGACACCGAGGGCACCGACGTAGCTGGGCGCCTCGGCCACGACGACGTCGCCGGGGTTGATGAAGATCTCGGTGACCAGGTCCAGCGCCTGCTGCGACCCGGTGGTGACGACGATGTCGTCGGGGTGGGCGTGGATGTGGTCGTAACGCATGACCTCCACGATCTGCTCGCGCAGCTCCTCCTCGCCCTGGCCGCCGCCGTACTGCAACGCGCGCGGCCCTCGCTCACGGAGCAGCTTGGCGGTCATCTCGGCGAGGAAGTCGAGCGGCAGGCCGTCGATGTTCGGCATACCACCGGCGAGGGAGACCACCTCGGGCCGGTTGGCGACGGCGAACAGCGACCGCACCTCGGAGGCGCGCATGCCGTGGGCCCGGTCGGCGTAGCTGGTGAACCAGGGGTCGAGCCGGGTGCCGGCGGGGGCGGCGGCAGCGGCGGCGTCCTGCCCGCTGTGCTCGCCCTGCCCTGCCTGCGCACCCTGTGCGTTCATCCCTGGCTCCCTGAGGTCGTGTACGACGGCGGCCCGGTGCGCCACCCGTCCCGTGCAGTCTGCCACCGCGGCGGGGGTGGCCGTCACGAGGGACGTCTGGTGGGCGCGTCGCGAGAGCGCCCCCGCCTCCCGAGACCGGGAGACGGGGGCGCAGGGGTGTGCCGCTCCTAGGAGAGGAACTCCGAGAGCTGCTCGGTGAACGCCTTCTTCGGCTTGCCGCCGACGATGGACTTCACGAGCTCACCGTTCTGGTAGACGTTGAACGTCGGGATCGACACGATGCCGTAGCGCTGGGCGACGGCCGGGTTGGCGTCGGTGTCGAGCTTGACGAACTTCATCTTGTCGCCGTGGGCGGCCGCGATCTCGTCGATGATCGGTGCCATCTGGCGGCACGGCGCGCACCAGGTCGCCCAGAAGTCGACGAGGACGGGGACGTCGGAGTTGAGGACCTCCGCGTCGAAGGTCGCGTCGGTGACGTTGCTGACGGTGCTCATGGATTCCTTTCGCTGGCGTCCCTCAGACGAGGACGGCGCCCTGGGGGGTCTGGGAGGTGTCCGTGCCGGGCTCGCCGGCCTCGTCGAGGGCGGCGAGGAAGCGCTCGGCGTCCAGGGCGGCGGAGCAGCCGGTGCCGGCGGCGGTGATGGCCTGGCGGTAGGTGTGGTCCACGGCGTCGCCGCAGGCGAAGACCCCGGGCACGCTGGTGGCGGTGGTCGGCGCGGCGACGGTGATGTACCCCTCGTCGTCGAGGTCGACCTGGCCCTGGAGGATCTGGGTGCGGGGGTCGTGCCCGATGGCCACGAAGATGCCGGTGGCGTCGATCTCGCGCTCCTGGCCGGTGACGGTGTCGCGCAGGGTCGCGCCGGTGACCTTCGCCTCGCCGTGGATGGCGACGACCTCGCTGTTCCAGGCGAACTCGATCTTCTCGTTGGCCAGGGCGCGCTCGGCCATGATCTTGCTGGCGCGCAGCTCGTCGCGGCGGTGGACGACGGTGACCTTGTCCACGAACCGGGTCAGGAAGGTGGCCTCCTCCATCGCGGAGTCCCCGCCGCCGACGACCAGGACGTGCTGGTTGCGGAAGAAGAAGCCGTCGCAGGTGGCGCACCAGGAGACCCCGCGCCCGGAGAAGGTCTTCTCCTCGGGCAGGCCGAGCTCGCGGTAGGCCGAGCCGTTGGCCAGGATGACGGCGCGGGCGGGATAAGTCTCGTCCTCGTCGGTGGTGACGGTCTTGACGTCCCCGGCCAGGTCGACGGCCACGACGTCCTCGTAGCGGATCTCGGCGCCGAAGCGCTCGGCCTGCTTCTGCATGTTCTCCATCAGCTCCGGGCCGAGGATGCCCTCGGGGAAGCCGGGGAAGTTCTCCACCTCGGTGGTGTTCATCAGCGCCCCGCCGGCGGTGACCGAGCCGGCGAAGACGATCGGGCGCAGGTTCGCCCGCGCCGCGTAGATCGCCGCGGTGTACCCGGCCGGGCCGGACCCCACGATGATGACGTCACGAACCTCGGACGCGTTCTCCTGTGCAGGCATGCTCTTCCTCACGTGATTGGGACTCCTACGCCCTTCAACCGATGGTAGATGGGCAATGTTCCCGGCGACCACCGACATCCGTCACACCGTCAGCCGACGCGTACCTCGGCCAGCTCGATGCGGTTCTTGCCGTCCGACTCGGCGACCGGCAGGCGCGGGAACCACAGCACGATGCTGCCCGTCTCCACCGGCTCGAAGGTCAGCACCGTGTCCGGGCCCATCTCTCCCTCGGCGAGGATCTCGCCCTCGGTGGGCGCCTCCGGTGACGTCGCGCGGACCTGGACCAGGCCGCCGGTCCCGCGCAGGTCGAGCCCGACGCTGCTGACGGTGGCGGGCTGCTGCAGCGTGACCGCGAGCCCGATGCCGGTCTTCATGCCGTACTCGGGATTCACGTAGGAGCGGGAGCGCCAGATCGTGGCGGGGTCGCCGTCCATCGCCCGAGGCGTGAGGTCCGGGTTCTCGCCGCCGTCCCCCTCGGGGTCCAGCGGGGCGAGCGAGGCGATGACGGGCGGACCTGCGGGCTCCTCCGCCGGCGCCGTCTCCTCGGGGGTCGGCTCCGCCGTCGGCGTGGGTTCGGCGGTCGCCGTCGGGGCGGGGTTGTTGCGGGGCAGGGAGACCGGCTCCGGCGGCGCGAGCAGCGTGCGGGTGGAGATGAGGAACAGGACGAGCACCAGCGCGGCGACGGCCACCAGCACGACCGGCGTGGGGTTGATGCGCCGCTCCGCGAAGGGGATCTCGGGGCCGTCGACGGCGGAGAGGGCGTCCCGCTCGTCGGGCCGTGGGCCGGGTGCCCGGTCGACGGCGCGGTCCCGTCGCGCGGCCGCGGTCTCGGCCACCTTCTCCCTGCCGGCGACGACGGCGGAGCCGACGGTCTCCCGGGTCGCGGCGGCGGCCGTGCGGGTGCCCTCGGCCGCCTTGCGGGCACCGGTCTTCGTGCCCTGGGCCGCTCTGCGGGCTCCGGAACGGACGGCCTCGGCGGTCGACCCGGCGACGGCGGCCAGCGCGGCCCTCGTGCCCGGGGTCCTGGTGTGCCGGCTCGACGGCGCGGTCGGGCCCGCCTCCGCCGCGTCCAGGATCTGCGGGAACCCGGGCGGCTGCGCCGATCGTGCGGGGCGCTGCGGGGTCCAGGACAGCGTGCGCGGGGCCGGGGGCGTCGCCGGCCGGTCGGGGGCGGCCTCCTGGCGGGCGAGCCGTGGCTCGAGCGGGGAACGCTCGGCGGTCGGGGGCGATGCCGGGGTGAGGCTCGGTGCGGGCGGCGAGGCGGGGGCCGGTCCGGGGGCGGTGTCGGGCGGTGGCGGGGGCCCGACGGCGATCGCGGGGTCTGTGGCGTCGGGGGCGGGCGGCGCGGCGTCGGTGTCGAGCGGGTCCGGCATCGGGGCGGGCGCCGCGGCGGCGGCTGGGTCGGTGACGGCCGGCTCGGCGTGGAGGCGCGCCCAGGTGGGGACGAGCCGCTGGGCGCCGGCCGCGCCCGTCGCCGGAGCGGGCACGGCGGGGGTGACGGCAGCGGTACCGACGGTCGGAGAGCCGGCGGAGCGCTCCGACGGGGCCGCGGGAGGCGCGGCAGGAACGTCTGACTCGGGCGAGAGAGGTGCGCTCGGAGGTGCCGGCGGCGCGCCGAGGACGGCCGCGGCGTCGACGTCCGTCCACGGGGCGAGAAGCCGGATGAGCTCGCCGGTGCTGCGCGGTCCGTCCCCGTCGACCAGCGCGCGGGTGCAGAGGTCGTCGAGGTCGCCGGGCACGTCGGGGTTGAGGCTGCGCGGGGCGGCGGGCGCCTCGTCGGTGGCCGGCCACACGCCGGTGAGCGCCAGGTACAGGAGGCGCACGAGGTCCGTGGCGTCGCGGCGGGTCGCGGTGAGGGGCGACCCGTCGGGGTCCGCGGTGCCGAGCAGCACGGCGTCGGTGCCCAGACCGGTCACGAGGACCTCGCCGTCGGGGGTGACGTGCACCGAGCCGGGCCGCAGCGCCAGGTGACGGACGCCGTGGCGGCGGGCCGACTCCAGGGCGCTGGTCGCCTCGCCGACGATGGCGCGGGCCTGCTCGGGAGGCAGCGGGCCGTCCGCCGTCAGCTCGGCGAGGTCCGGGCCCGAGACCGGGTCCGTGACCACGTAGGACGCCGTGCCGTCCGTGCCGACGTCGAGCACCTGCACGAGGCGGTGGTCGTCCACCAGCGCGGCGCGGCGAGCGGCGTCCAGCACCTCGGCGACGCCGGAGCCGGCCGGCGGCAGGACGAGAGCCTCGACGCGGCGGTCGAGGATCGTGTCGTGCGCCCGCCGACGGTCCACCCCGCCCACCGTCGTGGCGAGGGAGGCCCCGAGCTCGTAGCGCTCGTCGAGGACGTGGCGGGTCCCCCGGCCGGCTTCGTCCGTGCGCGCTTCCAGTGCCGTGCTCCCCTTGTCCGCGTGACCCCCTGCCCCGGATCGGGCGTTGGGGCCGAGTGTACGCACCGGCGTGCCCGGCGCAGCGCTGGGCGGCGGTGCGCCGTCGGCGGCGCCGTTCCGGCTCCCGGGACCGCTCCCCGGGCCCGCGGGTCCGTCGTCGTCCGGTCCGTCGTTCCCGGGTCCGCCCCTGGGTCCGCTCCCGGGGCCGTCGGGCCCGTCGTCGTCCGGTCCGCTCCCGGGACCGTCGGGTCCGCCGTCGCCGGGACCGTCGGGTCCGCCGTCGCCGGGACCGTCACCCGGTCCGCGGCTCCCCGCCGCCCGCGGCGCCAGGGCCGCCCCGGTGCGCGCCAGCACCCGTCCCACGCGGCCCGGCACACGGCGCCCGACGGCGGCCAGGACCTTGCCGACCGGGCGGGCGAGGGCGTCGAGCTCGTCGACCCCGAGGCGGCGCAGCGCCACGACGTACAGCACGCCCATGACGAGACCGACGACGACGATCCGCCAGAGCGCGCCCAGCACGCTGAGGTCCGAGTCCGTGCCGGTGAGGTGCAGCAGGCCCCAGCCGATCAGCGAGACCGGGACCGCGGCGAGGACCAGACGCACGTGCGTGCGCAGGACGCGCGAGCCGTCGAGGGTGCGCAGGTGGCGGCGCAGACCCAGGTAGGTGATGGTCGCGCCGGTCCAGTTGGACAGGGTCATCGCCACACCGATGCCGACCACGATCCACGGGGGCGGCAGCAGCATCGACGCCGCGGCGCCGACGGCGAGGACGAGGATCATCGGCACCTGCAGGCGGAAGAGCCCGCGCGCGTCCTCGAAGGCGTAGTAGACGCGTTGGCACATGGTGAACACGCCGACGGCGGCCAGGCCCGCCACCATCGCCACGACCACGCGCGCGATGGACTGGACCTCCGCGTACGTCACGGTCGCCGCGATGACCCGCACCACCGGGAGCGCGAGGACCATGACCGCACCGGTGGCGAAGACGGTGAACACGGAGACGGTCCGCAGCCCGACGGAGAGGTCGGCGCGCACCCGCGACAGGTCCTCCGCCGCGGCGTTGGCGGACATCCGGGTGAACAGCGCGGTCACGAGCGAGACCGTCACCAGGGAGGTGGGCAGCGTGTAGATGAGGAACGCGGTGTCGTACGCGCCGTTGCCGGCGACGTCCCGGGCGCCGCCGCCGGCCCGGAACGCGTACGCGGCGGCGTTGGAGACGACGACGTACGCGGCCTGGTTCGCGGCGAGCGCGGCGAAGACCCACATCGCCATGCGGCTGGCGGTCCCCAGGCCGGACCCGCGCAGCCCCCACTGGGGGCGGTAGCGGAACCCGGAGCGGTACAGCGGCACGAGGAGCACGAGGGCCTGGACGACGATGCCGAGCGTGGCCGTCCCCGCCAGCAGCGCCACCCGCTCGGTGCCCCACAGCCCCGCGTTGTCGGCGTCGGCGGCGGTGGTGCCGCCGTAGATCGCCAGGTAGGCCAGCAGCCCGCCGATCGCGACGACGTTGTTGGCCGCGGGCGCCCACATGTACGGGCCGAAGACCGAGCGGGCGTTGAGCACCTGCCCCAGCAGCGTGTACATCCCGTAGAAGAACAGCTGCGGGATGCACCAGTACCCGAACGTGACGGCGACGTCGTACCACTGGGAGGGCAGGTTCACGGCGTACAGCGACACGAGCAGCGGCGCCGCGAGGGTGAGCAGCAGCGTGATCCCGCCGAGACCCACCATCGCCAGCGTGAGGAGCCGGTTGACGTACGCCTGGCCGCCGTCGGCGTGGCCGCGCACCGCGCGCACGATCTGGGGCACGAGGACCGCGTTGAGCACGCCACCGGCGATGAGCATGTAGATGAGGTTCGGCAGCTTGTTCGCCACCGAGAACGCGTTGCCGGCGCCGGTGTTGATGCCGATCACCGCGCCGAGCAGGAGCGGGGACTTGACCATCCCGAGCACCCGCGAGACGAGCGTGCCGGCGAACATCACGGCCGAGGATCCGGCGACCCCGCGACGGGCGGCGCTCATGCGGTCTCCTCCTCCGGCAGCGGGGTGTCCGGGTCCATCCGGCGGCCGCGGCGCACCGTGCGCACCAGCCCGATGACGAGCATCACGGCGAGCACCCCGGCGACCACGGCGGTGCCCACGTTCTCCCAGTCGGGTCGCGCCCGCACCCGCAGGTCCGCCGGGGTGCCGACCGGGCGGCCCTCCGCGGTGAGCAGCTCGACCGCGACGTTGACGTCGCCGCTGCCCAGCGCCCGCACCGGCACCGTGGCCGTGGCCTGCGAGGTGGCCGGCACCGTGAGCGTCACCGGCCCGGGCACCTCGAGGCGCTGGTCGCTCGGCTCCAGCGCCACCTGGACCGTCACGTCCGTGGTCAGGTCGTTGCGCACGTGCACCGGCAGCTCCGCCGAGGAGTTGATGACGTTCAGGGTCGAGGACTCCAGGGCCCTGACCTGCGCGTCGAGCGCCGTCACGTCCGCGGCCACGCGGTCCAGCAGCGCGGCCCGCCCCGCGGGGTCCTCGCGCCACGCGGACGACAGCGCGGGCTCGAGCGCGTTGACGACGGGCTGGACCACCTGCTCGGGAGAGGCGGTGACGGACGCGAACGAGCGGGCTCGCTCCACCGTGGCGTCCATGGCCGCCAGCTGCCCCGACCGGATCTCGTCGGGGTCGACCTCGGTCTCGGGCAGCGTGCCGCGCTCGAGCTCGGGGGCCTCGCGCGCGACGACCTCGGACAGCGCCGTCGGCTCCACCCACGGCGCCCCGAGCAGCGTCTCGAGGTTGTCGGCGAGGGCGTCGACGTCGCCGGCGTGGTCGCGGGGCAGGGCGAGGACGACGGCGCGGGGGTCGGACGGGCGTTCGCGGGAGATGACCGCCGTGTCCGCGAGGAGCAGCTGGCGGGCGTCGAGGGGGTCGAGGTCCACCGCGGTGTCGTCCACGGCGCCGGCGCGGGGCAGCAGGCTCCCCTCCAGCACCGCCGAGGCGCGGTCGTCCACCAGCACGGCGGGCACGGTGTGACTCTCCTCGGGGCCGTCGGCGATGACGAGGTCGGCGCGGCCCTCCGGGGTGTAGGTCAGCTCGTCCAGTGGCGTCGCGGCGGTCACGGGCAGGACGGCGGCGTCGGTTCCGGCGGCGTCCCCGGCGGCCACGGTGTCCAGGTCGGGGTAGACCGTGGCGGGCCAGGTGAGGGTCGGGGCGTTGCGGAGCCCGGCCGCCCGGGCGGCCTCGGCGGCCCGGGCGGTGCTCTCCTCCAGCTGGGCGTGCGCGCCGGTGTGCGCGAGCGCGGCGACGTCGGCGTCGGCCCACGGCAGCACCGCCACCTCACGGCCCTCGCCCGCCCCCATCGCCGCGACGGCGTCGAGGAGGGCGGACCAGCCGGTCGCACCGGCCCGGTCCTCCGACGGCGGTGCGGGCGACGGGGCCTCCGTCGTCGGGTCGGTGCCCGGGTCGGCGTCCGCCGCGTCGTCGGGTCCCTCGGCGAAGGCGCCGCCGGCGGCCGCCCCGGACCCGAGGGCGGTCCCCGCCTCGCCGGCCGGCACGGCGAGCAGCGAACCGTCCACCGCAGCGGTCACGCCGGGGCGGTCGACGGCGCGCAGGAGCTCCAGGAGCCGGGGCGCCGCGGCGTCGCCCACCGCGGTGCCCGCCAGCGAGGCGTCGGTGCGCTCGGCCGCGGTCGGGGTCAGCGGGACGAGCACGCTGACCGGAGTGGGCTGGACCTCGACGTCGGGGTACCACAGCATGACGCTGCGGTCGGCGCCGGCCAGGTCGGCGCCCGAGGTGTCGTCGACGGCGACCTCCACCCCGTGCGGCCCCCAGGCGGCGGACGACTCGGACAGGCCCAGCTCCTCCGGCGCGATCTCGACCGAGAAGGTCGCGCTCGCCCCGGCCGGTAGCTCGTCGAGCTCCTCGCGGGCGAGCACGGCCGTCGTCGAGAAGCTGCCGGGCTCCATCCAGCGCTGCAGCGCCGTGCGGGAGACGGGGGTGTAGCGCTGCAGGCGCAGGCGCAGCACCGGGTCGGCGGCGTCCTCCGCCGACGCGTTCTCCACCGTGCCGCGCACGGTGAGCGTCTGGCCGGGGCGGAGCACCGGCGGGCCGAGGTCCGTGATCTCGACCTCCAGCTCGGGCTCCGGCTCCGCCGTCGTGGCGGGAACGGCGCCGGCAACCGCGGGCGTGGCGGCGGCCGCCCCGGCCACGGCACCGGCCGCGGCACCGGCGGCCTGGGGTGGTGCCGCCGCCGCCGGCACGGCCAGCAGCGCAGCGCCGAGCGCGGCGGCCAGGGCCGCGACCGGGCGTCGCCCGGCCCGACGCAGTGTCATGCGCGCCCGGCCAGCACGTCCCGCGCCGTGGACACGACGCGCCGCTCGTTGGGGTAGGCGAGCCGGGTGGCCACCTCGGTCAGCTCGACCCAGGCGACGTCCTCGGCCTCATGGTCGGGGTCGTTCTCGATGGTCAGCTCCCCGCCCGTCGCCTCGAGCAGGAAGTGGTGGACGACCTTGTGCACCCGCCGGTCGGTGCCGGCGAACCAGTAGTCGATGGTGGCGAGGTGCCGCAGGATCTGGCCGGTGATCCCCGTCTCCTCCGCGATCTCCCGCACGGCGGCCTCCTCGGGGGTCTCCTCGCCCTCGAGGTGCCCCTTCGGCAGGCACCACTCCAGGCGCCCGGCGCGGTTGCGGCGGGCGATGACGGCGGTGAACGCACGCCCCTCCACCACGTCCACAACCAGGCCGCCGGCCGAGGTCTCGTCCACCACCGGGAGCGCAGAGGTGCGTGCGTTCACCAGCCGGCTCCGGGGCGGCCGCGGCACCTGAGGGCGCGGCACGGGGAAGGCGGCAGGCATGTGGACACTGTAATGATCTGGGCGCGGGGGCGTTGTGGGCGCCACCGGCTCGGCGTGGCACCCTTGGTCGGTGCCCAGCCCGACCACCTCCCGCCCCGACCGTCGTCTCGAGCTGCAGCGCCGGGCGCTGTCCGCGCTGGCCGGCCTCCCCGCCTCGATCTTCGAGCTGGGACAGCGGTTCGCCGCCGCCGGGCACGAGCTGGCGCTCGTCGGGGGCCCCGTGCGTGACGCGTTCCTCGAGGAGGTCTCCCACGACCTCGACTTCGCCACCTCCGCCCGCCCCGAGGAGACCGAGCGCCTGCTGGCCGCCTGGGGCGACGCCTCCTGGGACATCGGCAAGGAGTACGGCACGATCGGCGCCCGCCGTGGCGACGACGTCGTCGAGGTGACGACGTACCGCACGGAGGCCTACGAGGTCGGCTCTCGCAAGCCCGTCGTCGAGTACGGCGACACCCTCGAGGGCGACCTCTCCCGCCGCGACTTCACCGTCAACGCCATGGCCGTCCGGCTCCCGGAGCTGACCTTCGTCGACCCGCACGACGGCCTCGGCGACCTCGCCCGGCACGTCCTGCGCACCCCCGTGAGCGCCACCCAGTCCTTCGACGACGACCCGCTGCGCATCATGCGGGCCGCGCGCTTCACCGCCCAGCTCGGTTTCGACGTCGACCCCGACGTCATGTCCGCGATGTCCGCCATGGCGGACCGGCTCACGATCGTCTCCGCGGAGCGGGTGCGCGCCGAGCTGGAGCGGCTGATGGTCTCGCGGTACCCCCGCCGCGGGCTGGAGATCATGGTCTACACCGGGGTCGCCGACGTGGTCCTGCCCGAGCTCGCCGAGCTCCAGCAGACCGTCGACGAGCACAAGCGGCACAAGGACGTCTACGAGCACACCCTCACCGTGCTCGACCAGGCCATCGCCCTGGAGACGGGGCCCGACGGGCCGGTCCCCGGGCCGGACCTCGTCCTGCGGCTGGCGGCGGTGATGCACGACGTCGGGAAGCCGGCCACGCGCCGGTTCGAGCCGGGCGGCGGGGTGAGCTTCCACCACCACGAGCTCGTCGGCGCGAAGCTCACCGCGAGGCGGCTCAAGGCGCTGCGGTTCGACAAGCAGACGGTCAAGGACGTCAGCCGCCTGGTGGAGCTGCACCTGCGCTTCCACGGCTACGGCGACGGCGCGTGGACCGACTCCGCGGTGCGCCGCTACGTCACGGACGCCGGCCCGCTGCTCGAGCGGCTGCACCGGCTCACCCGGGCGGACAGCACCACCCGGAACCAGCGCAAGGCCATGCGGCTCTCCGCGGCCTACGACGACCTCGAGGAGCGCATCGCGCAGCTGCGCGAGCAGGAGGAGCTCAAGGCCATCCGGCCCGACCTCGACGGCAAGCAGATCATGGAGGCCCTCGACGTCCCCGCCGGGCCGGTGGTCGGGCAGGCGTACAAGTTCCTCCTCGACCTGCGCATGGAGCGCGGGCCGATCGGCGAGGACGCGGCGCGCGAGGCGCTGCTCGCCTGGTGGGCCGCGCGGAGGTGAGGCCCGCGGGGGCCTCCTGCCGACGCCGGACGGGTCAGCTGCGCTCGGAGGTCAGCACCGGCAGGGGCGTGTCGTCCACGCGCCGCACGCCCACCCCGTACGCCAGGGCCACCAGCACGTAGACGGCCGTGAGGGCCAGGAACACCCCGCGCGACCACCCCGTGTCCGGCAGCGCCACCGCCGCCAGCGCCGCGGCGCCGACGAACGCGGCGTTGTAGAGGGTGTCGTACAGGGAGAAGGCGCGGCCGCGGTAGGTGTCGTCGGTGTCGCGCTGGACGATCGTGTCGACGGCGATCTTGGCCCCCTGGACCCCCAGCCCCATGAGCACGGCCGCGGCGGCAATCACCCAGAAGCCTGGCGTCGTCGCCAGGAGCGCCTGGCTCACCCCGGCGATGCCGAGGCACACGACGATCCAGGCCGAGGGCCGCACCCGCTCGTGTGCGATCGGGGTCAGCAGGATCCCCAGGCCGTTGCCCGCGAACGAGATCCCCGAGAGGGTGCCGAACATCTTCAGGCCGGCCTCGGCGTCGGCCGGGTCCGAGAGCAGGTTGCGGGAGATGAGGAGCAGGGCGATGAAGTTCAGGCCGTAGAGGAACCGGTGCGCCGCCATGACGCCGAGCGCCATGCCCGGGGTCCGGCGCGCGACCAGGTAGCGGGCGCCGTCGGCCATCTCCCTCACGGTGGCGCGGACGTCGTCCCAGAGCTGGTCGGCCGGGGCCGGGTCGACGGGGCCGAGCTGGTCGCGGCCCAGCCGCAGCGCGAGCGCCGAGGCGGCCGCGAACAGCAGGGCCGCGATGGCGAGGGCGATGCCGTTCTTGACCGGCCCTGCGGGTGCGGCCAGTCCGAGGAGCAGCCCGATGCCGGCCCCGACGACGGCGGAGACCGCCCCGAGGGTCGGGGTGATGGCGTTGGCCATCAGCAGGTGCTCGCGCGGGACCACGCGCGGCAGGCCCGCCGACAGCGCGGCGAGCAGGAACCGGTTGATGCCCAGGGTGACCAGGGCGAGGACGTAGACGGGCAGCCCCACCCCGACCGTCGCCATGAGGACGGCCAGGACGAGCGCGAGGACCACCCGGATCGCGTTGCCGTGGAGGAGGACCTGGCGGCGGCGCCAGCGGTCCAGCAGCGGGCCGGCGAAGGGGCCGACCACGGTGAACGGCAGCAGCAGCACGGCGAAGGCGGCCGCCACCGAGCCGGCCGTCGCCATGTTCGTCGGGTTGAAGAAGAACAGCGTCGCCAGGCCGATCTGGAACGCGCCGTCGCCGCACTGGGAGACCAGGCGGACTGCGAAGAGTCTGCGGAAGCCGTCGTTGACCGCGACGGTGCGCAGGTCGGACAGGACGCTCATCGGTCGCCGGACGGTCGGGCGGCAGGTGTCGGCACCGTCGAAGGCTAGCCGCCGCCGGCGCGCGGGCGAAAAGACCGCCGCCGCGGGTGCCGCATCTCACCACGGCACCCGGCCCCTTGGCCTCTGGCAAGTGGGGGTCCGATGCGAGACGATAGATAGGTGGATAGATCAAACTTTGCTGATGAACGTTCCACACCGGGCGCGACGGTCGCCGTCGGGCAGGACGGCGGAGCCGCGGACCCGTCCCCGGGGAAGCCGGCTGCGTCCCGGGGAGAGCCGGACCCGTCCCTGCTGGGGGCGGACGAGGTCGCGGCCGCCGTCGGCACCGACCCGGCCACCGGCCTGACCTCGGACGAGGCCGCCCGCCGCCTCGCGGCGGACGGCCCCAACGAGCTGCGCTCCAAGCCGCCGGTGCCGCTGTGGCGCAAGATCGTCTCGCAGTTCCAGGACCCGCTGATCTACCTGCTCCTCGTCGCGATCGTCATCTCGCTCGGGGCGTGGATCGCGGAGGGGGCCACCGGGGCGCCGGTCGACGCGATCGTCATCACCGCCGTCGTCCTCCTCAACGCGGTGCTCGGGTTCGTCCAGGAGAACAAGGCGGAGGACGCCGTCGCCGCGCTGCAGTCCATGACCGCCGCGAGCTCCACCGTGCTGCGGCACGGCGAGCTGCGCAGCGTGCCCTCGAGCCAGCTGGTCCGTGGCGACGTGCTGGTCCTCTCCGAGGGCGACGCCGTCGGTGCCGACGCCCGGCTGCTCAGCGCCACGCAGCTGCGGATCGCCGAGGCGTCCCTGACCGGCGAGAGCGAGGCCGTGACGAAGGACCCCGCACCGCTGCCCGGGCCGGCACCCCTCGGCGACCGGAGGAACATGGTGTTCAAGGGGACCGCCGTCGCCCAGGGCGTGGGCCGCGCCGTGATCACCAGCACCGGCATGGACACCGAGATGGGCTCCATCGCCGAGATGCTCGACGCCACCGAGGAGGACCCCAGCCCGCTCCAGCGCGAGATCGCCGGGGTGAGCAAGCTGCTCGGCATCACGGTGGTGGCGATCGCCGTGGTCGTCATGGTGGTCACGGCGCTCGTGAACCAGGTGAGCTCGGTCAGCGACCTCGTCACGGTGCTGCTGCTGGGGGTCTCCCTCGCCGTCGCCGCCGTCCCGGAGGGCCTGCCCGCCATCCTCTCCGTGGTCCTGGCGATCGGCGTGCAGAAGATGGCGAGGCGCAACGCCGTCGTCAAGAAGCTCCACTCGGTCGAGACCCTGGGGTCGGCGTCCGTCATCGCCTCGGACAAGACCGGCACGCTGACCAGGAACGAGATGACCATCGAGCGGGTGCTCACAGCGTCCGGCGAGGTCGACCTCACCGGCGTCGGCTACCGGCCCGACGGCGAGGCCCTCGTGGACGGGCAGCCGCTCGCCGGCAGCCGGCACGCGGACGGCCCGCTGGCCACCGAGGTCCGGCTCGCCCTGGCCGGGGGCGCGCTCGCCAACAACGCCCAGCTCACCGAGCGCGACGGCGAGTGGGAGATCCAGGGCGACCCCACCGAGGCCGCCTTCCTGGTCGCCGCGCGCAAGCTGCCGCCGGCCCACGCCGAGACCGAACGCTTCGAGCGCCGCGCCGAGGTCCCGTTCACCTCCGAGCGGAAGATGATGTCGGCGCTGGAGGAGAAGACGTCCGACGGCAACCTCGTCCTGATGGTCAAGGGTGCACCCGACGTCCTGCTCGACCGCTGCACGCGGGTGCAGGTGGGGGACGACGTCGTCCCGCTGGACGAGGAGCGGCGCACCCGCGCGCTCGCGGACGTCGAGGAGCTCTCGGAGCAGGCGTTCCGCACGCTGGGCGTGGCGTACCGGCCCTCGGAGGAGATGGCCGCGCTGACGGGCTCGGGCGCGGGCACGGGCCCCGGCTCGGACGGCGACGGCGCGGCGGGCGGCGACGGCGCCGCGGGCGGTGCCGGCTCGGGTGCGCCCCTCCTGGACGAGTCCGCCGAGCGGGACCTGGTCTACGTCGGCGTCGTCGGCATCATCGACCCGCCGCGCGCGGAGGCCGCGGCCGCCGTCGCCGAGGCCCACCGGGCCGGCGTGCGCGTCATGATGATCACCGGCGACCACCCCACCACCGCCGCGCGCATCGCCGCCGATCTGGGGATCGTCGAGCCCGGCGCGAGGGCGGTCAGCGGCACGGACCTGGACCGGCTCGACGCGGCGGGGCTGCGCGAGGTCACGCGCGAGTCGTCGGTCTACGCGCGGGTGGCGCCGGAGCACAAGCTGCGCATCGTCGACGCCCTGCAGGCCGACGGCCACGTCGTCGCCATGACCGGCGACGGCGTCAACGACGCCCCCGCGCTGAAGTCGGCGGACATCGGCGTCGCGATGGGCATCACCGGCACCGAGGTGACCAAGGAAGCCTCGAAGATGATCCTCGGCGACGACAACTTCGCCACGATCGTCGCGGCCGTGCGTCAGGGCCGCGTCATCTTCGACAACATCAAGAAGTTCCTGCGCTACCTGCTCTCGTCCAACATGGGCGAGGTCTTCACGGTGTTCTTCGGGGTGGTGCTCGCCGGCGTCATCGGGCTGGCGGGCGCGTCCGGCGAGGCGGTGGTGGTGCCGCTGCTCGCCACCCAGATCCTGTGGATCAACCTCGTCACCGATTCCGGGCCGGCGCTCGCGATGGGCGTCGACCCCGAGATCGACGACGTGATGGCGCGCCGGCCGCGGAAGCTGACCGACCGCATCATCGACAGGCACATGTGGACGGGGATCCTGTCCATCGGGCTGGTGATGGCCGCCGCCACGCTGCTGACGATCGACATCTTCCTTCCCGGCGGGCTCGTGGATGGCGACGACTCCCTCGAGGTCGCCCGGACCGCCGGCTTCACGACGCTCGTGATCGCCCAGCTGTTCAACGCGTTCAACTCCCGCTCGGAGACGTCCAGCGCCTTCCACCGGCTGTTCGTGAACAAGTGGCTCTGGGGTGCGGTGGCGCTGGCGTTCGTGCTGCAGATCGCCATCGTCGAGGTGCCCTTCCTGCAGACCGCGTTCGGCACGGCCTCCATGGACCTGGCGCACTGGGCGGTGTCGTTCGCGATGGCGTCGGTGGTGCTGTGGTTCGACGAGCTGCGCAAGCTGGTCTGGCGCGCGCGGCACCGCGGCGAGGTGGCCTGAGGGCGGCGGCCCGCCGTCGTGTCGTCGCGCCGTCGTGCCCGTCGTGCCGTCCTGACCGTCGCGCCGTCCTGACCGTCGCCCGACGTCATTGGGGAACTCTGGTGTCTCTGCGCGACACTGACCTTCCCCGATCCTTGGTGGTCGGTCTCTGCGGTCGGTACGCGTCCCGAGATCAGCGCGCGACTGCGCAGCCCGGCCCGCACGGCACCGCCCGACCACGCCAGCCCCGTGACCGGAGCGCGTGGGCGACCTGCCGGGCGGTCGCGCAGGGCGTCACGGCGACGTGGACCCAGCGGTAGCGGAGGGTGAGGTCCTTGGCGATCACAAGCGCGGCGTTGTCGCGCCAGACATCCGAGTCGGTGCGGCCGTTCGGGTGCGCCAGCTGGCCATCCAGCTCGACGCGCACGCCGAGCGAGAGGTAGAGGCAGTCCGCGCGGACCCACAGGCCGTCGAGCACCTGGCGCGCCTGGAGCTGGGACCGCGGCAGCCCGTGCCTGCGCTCGACGTCGCGGTGGTAGCGGTACTCGAGCGGCGACTCGACGCCGTCCTCGACCTCGCCGAGGATCTCGAGCAGCAGTGCTCTGTTCGGGATGCGGCTTCGTCGGTCGATCTCATCACGGAGGTGGCTCAGGTGGGTACGGCGCAGCGCCGCCGACGCCAGGCCGACGATGGTGTCGATGTCGTTGGTGCCGGACGCCAGGTCGACGAAGGTCGCAGGTGCCACGACGGTGCGAAGACGGCCCTGCGAGATCGGCATGTGACGGCGGCGCAGCACCTCGATGCCCTGCTGCCGCGCACGTCGACGGGTGTGCGGGACGCTCACCTCGATCAGCGACGGCGGACGGCTGATCATCTCGTGGCGGTATGCGGCCGAGCGGTGACTGAGCGCCGCGCCGGGCCCGGCATACAGCAGCGCCTCCATCGCGCGCGAGTTCCAGGACGGCGTACCTGTGAACGTCAGGTACACGCCCGGCACACGACGGACCCAGCGGCCCGCACGAAGCTGACTGCGCAGGAAGGCCGGGTCGCCGCAGAGGCGCATCACCTGGGTTCGGGCTACGACGCCGTACTGCCGGTCGGCCAGCCGTGCGAGTTCGGGAGGGACGGGCTGCATCCTCGTAGCGTGCTCGTCGAGCCTCGCGCCCACCGGCGGCGATCACATGCTGTGGAAAAGTCTGTGGAGAGGTGCAGGCAGCTCGGAGGCCCTGTGAGGCCCCAGCCGACCCCGGGCGGACGCCGCGGGAGCCAGCGTCGGGCCGGCCGACGCCGACGCGCGCACCTTCTGGGGCGAAGACGGCGTGACGCCGACGCGCGCCCCCTAGGGTCACGACGGCGTCCCGGCCATGTGACCTCGTCACGACATCGACCGACAACCAGCCCCAACAGGGAAGATTGCTGTCGCTTCGTGGCACTGATCTTCCCCGGTGATCGTTGCGGGGAACGCGAACCGGCCGCCTCGCCGCCGCCGCGACTCGGAGCCCCAACGGGGAAGATTGCTGTCGCTCCGTGGCACTGATCTTCCCCGGTGATCGTTGCGGGGAACGCGAACCGGCCGCCTCGCCGCCGCCGCGACTCGGGGCGCCGCGCCGGAGCGTGCGCGGTGGAGCTGCCGGGAACGCAGCGGGCCCCGCCACCCGAAGGTGACGGGGCCCGGAGGTGAGACCGATGCCTGGAGGTGACGGGGCCGATGCGAGGGCGACCAGTCCGGCGCCAAGGTCGGCAACCAGTGTCGGCGTTCAGCCGGCCGGAGCCGCCGCCCGGCCCGACAAGCAGCCTCAGCGCTCCATGTCACCCCGGATGAACGCCTCGACGGTCTCGCGGGCCAGGTCGTCCGGGCGCTGCTCCGGCGGGGACTTCATGAAGTAGCTCGCCGGGGATAGCAGCGGGCCGCCGATGCCACGGTCGAGCGCGATCTTCGCGGCGCGCACGGCGTCGATGATGATGCCCGCGGAGTTCGGGGAGTCCCAGACCTCGAGCTTGTACTCGAGGTTCAGCGGCACCTCGCCGAAGGCGCGGCCCTCGAGGCGCACGTACGCCCACTTGCGGTCGTCGAGCCACTGCACGTAGTCCGACGGCCCGATGTGCACGTTCTTCGCGCCGAGGTCGTGCTGCAGGTTGGAGGTCACGGCCTGCGTCTTGGAGATCTTCTTCGACTCCAGCCGGTCGCGCTCCAGCATGTTCTTGAAGTCCATGTTCCCGCCGACGTTGAGCTGGTACGTCCGGTCCAGCACCACACCGCGGTCCTCGAAGAGCTTGGCGAGCACGCGGTGCGTGATCGTCGCGCCCACCTGGGACTTGATGTCGTCACCGATGATCGGCACGCCGGCCTCGGTGAACTTGTCGGCCCACTCCTTGGTGCCGGCGATGAACACCGGGAGGGCGTTGACGAACGCCACGCCCGCGTCGATGGCGCACTGGGCGTAGAACTTCGCGGCGTCCTCCGAGCCCACCGGCAGGTAGCAGACCATCACATCGACCCGCGCCTCGCGCAGGGCGGCGACGACGTCCACGGGCTCCGCCGTCGACTCCTCGATGGTCTCCCGGTAGTACTTGCCCAGGCCGTCGAGGGTGTGGCCGCGCTGGACCGGCACGCCGAGCGGCGGGACGTCGCAGATCTTGATGGTGTTGTTCTCGGAGGCGCTGATCGCCTCGGACAGGTCCTGGCCGACCTTCTTGCCGTCGACGTCGAACGCGGCCACGAACTCGAGGTCACGCACGTGGTAGTCGCCGAACTTGACGTGCATCAGTCCGGGGACGGTGCTCTCGGGGTCGGCGTCGGCGTAGAAGTGCACGCCCTGGACCAGCGAGGACGCGCAGTTCCCGACGCCGACGATCGCGACGCGGATAGCACTCATGCTTGCTCCTTGGTTGGTGGTGGGACATCGATGAAGGCGCTCGCGCCGGCGGCGCTCCCGCTCTTCCTGTGAAGGACGGCGGAGCTGCCGCCGGTCCGTGGGACGGCGGTCGTGCCGTCGGTCTGGTGGACGACGCCGGAGGTACCGCCGGTCCGTGGGACGGCGGTCGTGCCGTCGGTCTGGTGGACGACGCCGGAGGTACCGCCGGTCGTCGGGGTGCGGGCCGCGGTGCCCGGCTCGGGGGATGCGGGTGCGCCGTCGGACCTCGGGTCGTTCGTCGCGCGACGGGGTCCGCGATCCCGGTCGACGGGCAGCGACCGGTAGTCCAGCGCACCGCGGGTGCCACGCTCGGTGTCGATGACGCTCTCGAGCCACTGGACCTCGCGCTCGACCTGCTCGAGGCCGTGGCGCGCCAGCTCGGCGGTGTAGGCGTCCATCCGCCGCGACGTGCGCCCGAAGGTCTGGCGCAGGTTCTCCTGCCGCTCGACCATCCGGGCGCGCCGGCCCTCGAGGATGCGCAGCCGCGTGGTCGCGTCGGTGCTCCCGAAGAGGGTGAAGCGCACGTCGAAGGCGTCGTCGTCCCAGGCGGCCGGCTCGGCGACGGCCAGGGAGCTCTCGAGGTGCTGCCGGCCGGCGTCCGTCAGCTCGTAGACGATGCGGCCCCGCCGTCCGCCGAGCGGCGCCGAGGTGGGCTCGGCGGCGGTGATGAGCCCGCGTTCGGTGAGCGAGCGCAGGGCGGGATAGAGGGAGCCGTAGGAGAGCGTGCGGAACGCACCGAGGGCGGCGTTGAGATGCTTGCGCAGCTCGTAGCCGTGCATCGGGGCCTCGCTGAGCCGGCCGAGAATGGCCAGCTCCAGCACCCGCGTCCGTGCGCTCACTGCTCTCCGTTCGTCCGCCGCTGCCAGCCGGCAGCGGCTGCGTAGCACCGCAATATATCGCAACGATATATCGCGCGGTGCATCGCCGCGTCCGTGTCGCGACGAGGATGCGGCGGGAGGTGTGGCGGTACGGGCGTGCGTGTCGGAAGCCGAGCGCGTCCGCGAGCGAGGCCGCAGCGAGGCAGAGCGGGCACGAACCGCCCGGTGACCTGGGCTGGCGGCGCTGTGAGCCGTACCGCAGTGTGCCGTCCTATACAGACGCCTCCGGGCCCAAGGCCGCATACTTGTGGACTGATCTGCCCCGACGGGCAGCTGGGCGTGCGTGTGCCCGGCCGGCCGGGGCGCACGAGACCGCACTCCACGAAGCACCGGTGTGCGGCACGGTGAAAGGCTGAACCGCGTGGCACGTCAACCTTCTCGAAACCCGGGCCGACGCCCGGCGGCGCCCCGACGGGCGACGTCGTCGACCCGGCGTCCGGCGGCGAGGAAGCAGCAGAAGCGCTTCCTCAACTACCCCCGGGCCGGCAAGGGGCCCGTCCAGCGCTGGCTGCCCAGCTGGCGCGTGGTGCTCGGTGCCTTCCTCACCCTGATCGCGGTCGGGGCGGGGATCTTCGCGTTCGCCTACGCCACCACCGAGGTCCCCGAGCCGGACGACTTCGCCCTGGCGCAGTCGACGACCGTCTACTACGCCGACGGCGAGACGCCGATGGGCCAGTTCTCCGAGGTGGACCGGCAGATCGTCGCGCTCGACACCCTCCCCGAGCACGTCCCGGCGGCAGTCATCGCGTCCGAGGACCGGCGGTTCTACGAGAACAACGGTGTCGACCCCAGGGGCCTGGTCCGCGCCCTGTGGAACAACGTGCGCGGCCTGCCGACGCAGGGCGGTTCCACGCTGACCCAGCAGTACGTCGAGCGCTACTACGTCGGCACGACGACGAGCTACTTCGGCAAGTTCAAGGAGACCATCCTCGCGCTGAAGATCGACCAGTCGCAGACCAAGAGCGAGATTCTCGAGAACTACCTCAACACGATCTACTTCGGCCGCGGCGCGTACGGCATCGAGAAGGCCGCGCAGGCGTACTTCGACAAGCCCGCCTCCGAGCTGACGATCGCGGAGTCCGCTCTCATCGCCGGCATCATCCCCTCGCCGTCGAACTGGGACCCGGCCGTCGACCCCGAGCGGGCCGAGGAGCGCTGGAACCGCGTCATGGACCTGATGCTCGAGGACGGCTGGATCACCGCCGAGGACCGGGCGGCCGCGCAGTACCCGCAGGCGGTCGAGCCGGCCACGGAGAACATCTACGGCGGGCCGAACGGCTACCTGCTCACGATGGTCCGCAAGGAGCTGGTCGAGAGGGCCGGCATGACCGAGGAGGAAATCGACACCCTCGGTCTCGACATCGTCACCACGATCAGCCAGCGCAACCAGGAGGCCGCCGTCCAGGCGGTGGCGAACCTGCCGGAGGACCGGCCGGAGAACAACCACGTGGCGCTCGTGTCGATCGACCCCGCCACGGGCGGCATCGTCGCGCTGTACGGCGGCCCCGACTACGTCGCCCAGCCGCAGAACGACGCCACGCAGTCCGTGGCCCAGGGCGGCTCGACCTTCAAGCCCTTCACGCTGATCGCGGCGCTGGAGAACGGCAAGACGCTGGACGACACCTACCTCAGCTACGACGACATGGAGATCGAGGGCTATGACGTCCCCGTCTCCAACTACGACAGCTTCAACCGCGGCAGGATCGACATCGTCGAGGCCACGAGGGACTCCGTCAACACCGTCTACGCACAGATGAACGTCGAGGTCGGGCCGGACAAGACGGTCGACGTGGCCACCCGCGCCGGCATCCCCGAGGACACCCCGGGCCTGGTTGCCACGCCGTCGAACGTGCTCGGCCCCGCCTCGCCGCACCCGATCGACACGGCGACGGCGTACGCCACCTTCGCCGCGCAGGGGGTGCGCCACGAGACCCACATCGTCGCCGAGGTGAAGGACTCCGACGGGAACACCGTCTTCACCGCGAACACCGAGGGCGAGCGGCAGTTCGACGAGCAGGTCATGGCCGACGCCACGTACGCCATGAGCCAGGTCGTCGAGCGCGGGACCGCGGAGACGGCCAGCGCCATCGGCCGGCCCGCCGCCGGCAAGACCGGGTCGTCGAACGCCTACCGCTCCGCGTGGTTCTCCGGGTACGTCCCGCAGCTGTCCACGACCGTCGCCATGTTCCAGACGGGGGAGGACGGCACCGAGGAGGTGCTCACCGGCTTCGGCGGTATCAACACCATCGCCGGCGGGACGTACCCCACCCAGATCTGGACCGACTACATGCTCGTGGCCACCGAGGGCATGGAGGTCCAGGAGTTCCCGGAGCGCTCCGAGCCGGAGCGGCCCACATACGTCCCGGCGCCTCAGCCCGAGCCCGAGCCCGAGCCGACGACGGAGGAGCCGACGACGGAGGAGCCCACCGAGGAGCCGACGACGGAGGAGCCCACCGAGGAGCCGAGCCCCACCCCGACGCCGGAGCCCGAGCCGGAGACCACCGAGCCCGCCGAGGAGCCGACCGAGCCGGCCGAGGAGCCGACAGGGCCGGGCGACCTGCTCGAGCCCCCCGCCGGCAGCGGTGAGAACAACGGCGTCGGGGGCGGCGGCGGGTCGAACGACGCCGCCGGCCTCCGGTGGGAGGACTGGGTCGGCGCCGACAGCTGATCCGCCCGCCCCGTCCACGACAACGGCGAGGGTTCGGTGCCTCTGGGCATCGAACCCTCGCCGTTGGTCTCTCGGCTCCGGCACCGGCGAGGGCAACCGGTCGCGGGCTGCGCCGTCGTCCACAGGACTGTGACGAGGCTCGCGGCCGGACGAGCGGGGTCGCTACGGTACTGTTGTCCGTTGGTCCCCACCGTCACGCACCTGCGTCGGCGCGCGGGGCCGCAGCACGCTGCAAGCCCTCCTGTCACGGAGAGACCGTGACCGCCAAGTCCAGAGGAGGTGGGTAACAAGCATGCGTCAGTACGAACTGATGATCATCCTCGACCCGGAGGTCGAAGAGCGCACCGTCGCCCCGTCGCTCGACAAGCTGCTCACGGTCGTCAAGACCGGTGGCACCGTCGACAACGTCGACATCTGGGGCAAGCGCCGTCTTGCCTACGACATCAAGAAGCGTTCCGAGGGCATCTACGCGGTGGTCAACATGACCACCACGCCGGACATCGCCCAGGAGCTCGACCGCCAGCTCGGCCTGAACGAGGCCGTCCTGCGCACCAAGCTCATCCGCCCGGACGCTCACTGAGCACCCGCTCACTGAGCACCACCTGACCCAGGGAGCACACGCATGGCAGGCGAGACCGTCATCACCGTCGTCGGAAACCTGACGGCGGACCCCGAGCTGCGTTTCACCCCGTCGGGGGCGGCCGTGGCCAGCTTCACCGTGGCGTCCACGCCGCGCACCTTCGACCGCCAGGCCAACGAGTGGAAGGACGGGGAGACCCTGTTCATGCGCTGCTCGATCTGGCGCGAGGCCGCGGAGAACGTCGCCGAGTCGCTGACCAAGGGCACCCGCGTGATCGTGCAGGGCCGGCTCGTGCAGCGGTCCTTCGAGACCCGTGAGGGCGAGAAGCGCACGGTCGTGGAGATGCAGGTCGACGAGGTCGGTCCTTCCATGCGTTACGCCACGGCCAAGGTCACGCGCTCGCAGCGCGGCGGCGGCGGCTTCGGCGGCGGCTCCGGTGGTCAGGGCGGCGGCTACAACGGTGGCAACCAGGGCGGCTTCGCCGGCGCGCGCGCCGGCGGCGGCGGCCAGCAGCAGGGTGGCGGGTTCACCGCTCCCGGCGGCGGCCAGGCCGACGACCCCTGGGCCACGGGCGGCTCGAGCGCGTTCAACGACGAGCCCCCCTTCTAAGTCAGACCTTCCGGTGCGGCGCCCGGCGCCGCCCGCAGAACATCGAGGAGTACCACCATGGCGAAGCCTGTTCTTCGCAAGCCCAAGAAGAAGGCCAACCCGCTCAAGTCGGCCAAGATCGAGAACGTCGACTACAAGGACACCGCGCTGCTTCGGAAGTTCATCTCCGACCGCGGCAAGATCCGCGCCCGTCGCGTGACCGGCGTGTCCGTCCAGGAGCAGCGACTCATCGCCAAGGCCGTCAAGAACGCCCGCGAGATGGCCCTGCTGCCCTACTCGAGCTCGGCTCGCTGAGGCCAGGGAGGCACATCATGGCAAAGCTGATCCTGACCCACGAGGTCTCCGGTCTCGGCACCGCAGGCGACGTGGTCGAGGTGAAGGACGGGTACGCCCGTAACTACCTCGTCCCGCGTGGCCTCGCCACCCGCTGGACCAAGGGCGGCCAGAAGCAGGTCGACCAGATCCAGGCGGCCCGCAAGGCCCGCGCGATCCACACGATCGAGGAGGCCCGCGACGTCCGTGACCGTCTGCAGGCCAACCCGGTCACCATCGCCGTGCGCTCCGGCGAGAACGGCCGCCTCTTCGGCGCCGTGACCACCGCGGACATCGCCGAGGCCGTCAAGGCCGCCGGCGGCCCGCAGCTCGACCGCCGCAAGATCGAGGTCCCGGCCCCGATCAAGGCTGTCGGCGAGCACAAGGTCCACGTGCGGCTGCACGAGGACGTCCAGGCGACGGTCGACGTCAAGGTCGTCCCCGCCCAGTGACACGGGCGGACCTCCCGACGGCGTGAGCCGCCCGGGTCGTCCGTCACCGGCTCCGGCCCGGTCCCTCACGGGACCGGGCCGGAGCCGTTCTCGTGTCCCGAACGCACGCCACGGGCTGTGGCCCCACGCAGTGTCATCCGCGGCGCTGCGACGGCCGGGACGTGCCCTCGAAGGCCGCCCGGAGCTCGGCGAGGTCGAACTTGCCCTGCGTCGCGAGCATCGCCTGGGTGACCCGCCGCACCTTCTCGTGATCCGGGTCCTCCAGCATGTCGTACCACTCCGCCGGCACGACCTGCCACGAGAGCCCGTAGCGGTCCTTCAGCCAGCCGCAGGGGCCCGGCTCCCCGCCCGCGACCAGCCGGTCCCAGAAGTGGTCGATCTCCGCCTGGTCAACGCAGTTGACCGCGAACGACACGGCCTCGGTGCACGGGAACTGAGGGCCGCCCGACCGGTCATCGGCCGCTGCCGAGCACCATCCAGGACGTGCCGCGCGCCCGCAGGCCCGTGGTGACGGCCCGTGCGGTCATGAAGGCACCGCCGAAGGCCGCCCACAACCACGCCAGCCCGGCTGCGCCGTCGGGGGCGAACTCCTGGACCGCCCACGCCAGCGGGAGGTAGACGACGAGGGTGAGCACCCCCGCCCAGGCGAGGTAGCGGCCGTCCCCGGCCCCGATGAGGACGCCGTCGAGCACGTAGACCCAGCCCGCCACCGGCAGGCAGGCCCCGGCCACGGCGAGGGCGACGGCGGCGGCGAGGCGGACGTCGTCGTCGCCGGTGAAGAGCGGGGCGAGCCACCAGCCTCCGGCGGCGAAGAGGACGCCGATGAGGGCGCCGGCGGCCGTGCCCCACTGCAGGCAGCGGCGCATGAGCGCGCGGACGTGGCCGGGGTCCCCGGCGCCGAGCGCCTGCCCGACCATCGCCTGAGCGGCGATCGCCAGGGCGTCGAGCGCGAACGCGGCGAGCCCCCACATCGCGTTGACCACCTGGTGCGCCGCGAGGCTCACGGCGCCCAGGGACGTGGCGACCGCGACGGTCGCCAGGATGGCGCCGCGCAGCGTGAGCGTCCGCACCAGCAGCGGCGCGCCGGCACGGGCGGCGGACCAGACGCCGGCGCCGCGCGGGCGCAGGGAGACGCCGATGCCGCGGGCGCGGCGCAGCACGACCAGGACGAGGGCGAGGCCCATGGCGGTCTGGGCGGTCGCGGTGCCCAGCCCCGAGCCCGCGACCCCCATGCGGAGGCCGTAGATGAACAGCGCGTTGAGGCCGATGTTGGACAGCGCACCCGCGACGGCGACGACGAACGGCGTCCGGGTGTCGAGCAGGCCCCGGAGGGTGCCGGTCGCCGCGAGCACGAGGAGCATCCCCGGCAGGCCCGGCGCGGACCAGCGCAGGTAGGCGACGGCGTGGGGCTCGACCGCCGCCGGAGCCCCCATCGCCGTCACGAGCCAGGGCGCGGCGAGGAAGAGCGCCGTCGCGGTCAGCGCCCCGAGCACCGCCGCGAGCCACATGCCGTCCACGCCGGCGGAGACGCCCCCGGCGCGGTCGCCCGCGCCGACCCGGCGTGCGGTGGCGGCCGTGGTGGCGTAGGCGAGGAAGACGAAGACGCCGACGGCGGTCGTCAGCAGGGTGGAGGACAGGGAGAGGCCGGCGAGCTCGGCGGTGCCGAGGTGCCCGACCATCGCGGAGTCGACGAGGACGAAGAGGGGCTCGGCGACCAGGGCGCCCAGCGCGGGGACGGCCAGCGCGAGGATCTGCCGGTCGAGCGCACGCCCTTTCGGACGGCGACCCTCAGGTAGGTGTCGAGGGTCGGCCAACGTGTCGGGAGTGTCGTCCACCGATCTCCGTTCCAATTTTTCTCCACAGTGTGTGCACGCACCTGGGGACGCGTTCCCGCGCGATCCGGGGCATCCGCAGGGAGATACCCACAGAGTTATCCCCGGCTGTGCACAACCCCGGTACCGGGCTCCACAGGCCGTCCACAGGATAGGGCGGCTCCGTGCACAGACCCCATTCGGTGTGGACGACGCCGGGGGCCTAACCTCGCGTGGGCGCAGGCTGGGTTCGTGGGGTCCGGATGTGGGCGGCGGGCGTTAGACCTGAGTATTGCTTGAGGAAGAGGAGATCGGGTGACGATCGCGGACGAACGTACGGCGACCAACGGTCGGGAGGGGTTCGACCGGACTCCTCCCCAGGACGTCGCGGCGGAGCAGAGCGTGCTTGGCGGCATGCTGCTCTCCAAGGACGCGATCGCCGACGTCGTCGAGGAGCTCCGCGGCAACGACTTCTACCGCCCGGCCCACGAGTTCGTCTACGAGGCGATCCTCGACCTCTACGGCCGCGGGGAGCCGGCCGACGCCGTCACGGTGGCCGCCGAGCTGACCAAGCGCGGCGAGATCGCCCGGATCGGCGGTGCGCCTTACCTGCACACCCTGATCTCGTCGGTCCCCACCGCGGCGAACGCCGGCTACTACGCCCGCATCGTCCGCGAGCAGGCGGTGCTGCGCCGCCTGGTCGAGGCCGGCACGCGCATCGTCCAGCTCGGCTACGCCACCGACGGCGGCGACGTCGAGGACCTGGTCAACAACGCCCAGGCCGAGGTCTACGCCGTCAGTGAGCGGCGCACGAGCGAGGACTTCGTGCCGCTGCGCGACACGATCAACCCGACGATGGAGGAGATCGAGGCCGCAGCCGACCGCGGCGAGGGCATGATCGGCGTGCCCACCGGCTTCGCCGACCTCGACGCGCTGACCAACGGCCTGCACGGCGGGCAGATGATCATCATCGCGGCCCGACCGGCCATCGGGAAGTCGACGATCGCACTAGACATATGCCGCTCAGCGTCGATCAAGCACGGGCAGACCTCGGTCATCTTCTCCCTGGAGATGGGCCGCACCGAGATCACCATGCGACTGCTCTCCGCCGAGGCGCAGGTGCCGCTGCAGAACATGCGCAAGGGCACCATGCGCGAGGAGGACTGGACCCGCATGGCGACCGCCATGAGCCGGGTGTCCGAGGCGCCGATGTTCATCGACGACAGCCCGAACATGTCGCTGATGGAGATCCGCGCGAAGTGCCGCCGGCTCAAGCAGAAGCACAACCTGCGCCTGGTCGTCGTCGACTACCTCCAGCTCATGAGCTCCGGAAAGCGCGTCGAGTCCCGTCAGCAGGAGGTCTCGGAGTTCTCGCGCGCCCTCAAGCTCCTCGCCAAGGAGCTCGAGGTGCCGGTCATCGCCGTCGCCCAGCTGAACCGTGGTCCCGAGCAGCGCACGGACAAGAAGCCGATGATGAGCGACCTTCGCGAATCGGGCTCGCTGGAGCAGGACGCCGATGTGGTCATGCTGCTGCATCGCGAGGACGCCTACGAGAAGGAGTCCCCGAGGGCTGGTGAGGCCGACATCATCGTGGCCAAGCACCGCAACGGTCCGACCGACACGATCGTCGTCGCCTTCCAGGGTCACTACTCGCGGTTCGTGGACATGGCTCGTTAAGTAGAAATGCCGACGATGCACTGAAAAGTGCATGAGGCCTTGGGAAAAGACAGACGGCACCGGTACGGTGGCGGAACCGAGGTTGCTGGTGACGTCCTGAGCACCCACGGCCCAGCTCAGCGCTGGTTGACGGACGCACATTCGTGCTCGTGGTCCTCGAGCAATCGGTCCATCGCCGCGCACACGGGTTGCAGGGCGTCGTGCATGCGTTGCACGACGTCTCCGCTGAAGTCTTCAGTGCGAAACCATGTGCGCAACGTCGCGGCGAAAGTGGCCTGGACGGCGCCGCCGACGGCGGCGGGAACGGCATCGTCGGCATGTGCGCCGGTTCGTTCGGCGACGAAATCAGCGACGGTCTGCGCCCACGCCAGCCAACGGACGGCCAGGTCCGAACGCAGGATGTCGGTCTGATGCTGAACCTTGAACCTCCGGCGCCAGAGCTGCTCTTCGTCGACGGCTTCTGCGAACGCTTGCACGACTGCGAGGTGCACAGCCGTCGCGATCGGGAGGTCTTCACGCTGCGAGAGCAGGAGTTCTGCCAGGCGGCGCAGGTGGATGTCGAAGGCACGCCAGACGAGGTCGGCCTTGGACGGAAAGTACCTGAAGAGCGTTGTCCTCCCGATGCCGCAGGCCCCAGCAACCTCGGTCATCGAGGTCTGGTCGAACCCCCTGACGAGGAACAGGCGCATGGCGCTGTCCTCGATCTCTGTCGCCGAGGAGACCGCCGGACGTCCCCGTCGTCGACCAGCAGTCGATGTCATCTGCCGGACACCCTCTCTTCCGCCAACAGTCCAAGACACTCCGTACCCGGCCGTAGCGGGCACTCACCCAATGTGCCGGCTCCTCGCGGCCAATTGACAGGAGCGTAGAGGAGGCGGGCTGAAGCCTCGGACCTCGCGCTGCGCTTCAGGGCGTGGTGTCCTGCGGTTCCCCCGAGACGTTCTCAGAACCTTATTATGGGACTGAGTACCATTAAGGTGGTACCAGCGAGCTACTGATCGGCGGTCGCTGAAGTCTGCCGAAACACCTGTGGCTCACGGAGATGGAATGAGGCATTTCGTGGTCGACGACATTTACGACTACATCATCGTTGGGGCTGGCGCCGCGGGCAGCGTGCTGGCCAACCGGCTCAGTGCCGATCCGAGGAACTCAGTTCTGCTGCTCGAGTACGGGGGGTCGGACCGCAACCCGATGCACCACGTCCCGAAGGGGTTCTTCTTCACCCTGCGCGGAGACCGTTACGTCTATCGCTACCCCACGAAGCCCTTCAGCCCGCAGGGAGCTACTGAGCTCTGGACGCGCGGCAAGGTCTCGGGCGGTTCGAGCACCGTGAACGGGATGATGTACGTACGCGGGTCCGAGCGGGACTATGACGGCTTGGTCGAAAGGGGCAATCCCGGCTGGGGATGGGAGGACGTCCTGCCCATCTTCAAGCAGATGGAGCGGCACGTTCTGGGTGCTTCCTCCGTACGAGGTGGGTACGGGCCCTACGGCGTCTCCTTCGCCGAGACCGACGAGGTGTCGGAGCTGATCCTCCAAGCCGGCGAGGCGACCGGGCTCAAGCGCGTCGATGACGTGAACGCGGAGGACGTCGAGCGGATCGGTATGACTCCCTCCAGCGTCTGGAAGGGCCGGAGAACGTCGTCCGCGACGGCGTTCCTCAGACCGGCCCTGAAGCGGCGGAACCTGACCTACCTGACACGGACTCGCGTGGGGTACCTCCAGTTTTCGGGGAGGCGCGTGACCGGGGTACTGGCGCAGCGCAAGGGGCGGAACGTCACCTTCCGCGCGCGTAAGGAGGTCATACTCAGCGGTGGAACTATTGAGAGCACCATGCTGCTGGAGCGGTCCGGCATCGGGCGCCCGGACGTACTTCACGCTGCGGGCGTCAAGCTTCGTGTGGAGAGTCCCAACGTTGGGGAACGGGTGCTCGAGCAGCACGGGGTCGCCATGCAGGTGAAGTTCAAGGACCCCCTATTCGGGCTGACTTCCCGAGTGAACTCCTTCCCCAAGCAGATGTGGGAGGGCGCGAAGTATCTGCTCAACCGTAAGGGGCCCGTGGCCGACGGCGGATACAACGTGCTTGCCGCCTTCAAGTCCTCACCCGAGCTGGAACGTCCTGACGTCCAGGGGCTCTTCACTCCGATTGCGTTGGATGCTGAGAGTTTCGATGCGGTCAAGGTTGCCAAGCACGCCGGCGCGATGTTCATGGGCTACCAGATACGCCCGACCACCGAGAGCTCGATCCATATTTCCGGACGGAACCCCGACGACCTCCCGGTGATCGAGCCCAACTACTTCGGGACAGCAGAGGACAAGGACGCTACGGCGTCGATCCTGGATCGCGGACGACGCATTTTCGCTCAGCAGCCTCTGAGCGAGTTCGTGGTCGAGGAAGAGTTCCCGGGCGCGAGTGTGTCCTCTCGCGACGAGGTCCTGAACTACGCGATCGAGACCGGAGCCACGATCTATCACGGTGTCGGCGCCAACGCCATGGGGCCCCACGATGAGGACGTGGTGGACCCGACTCTGCGTGTTCGCGGCGTTGAAGGGCTCCGCGTTGCTGATGTGTCGGTACTTCCCGTCCAGGTGGCCGGGAACACCGCGGCGGCAGCCATGGCCATCGGATGGCGAGCAGCCGACTTCATCCTGTCGGACAACTGAGCAGCCGGGCCGGGCCTGACTGACCTGACCGTCAGCCCCGGCCCGACCGCGCGTGGACGGTGCCACCCCGCTGCAGCACAGAGGACCGGGCCGACGGCGTATACGCCGAACAGCACCGCTGCGGCCGTGATCACCCAGGCGCGAGGTCGCGGGGCAGGTGCAGAAGCTCTCAATTGCCTATCCGGGCCCACAGCCAGACAGTCGCCGATCCGGAAGGCGGACGCCTAGATCGGCCGGCGCCACGGAACTTTCTGGACGTTCGCTGGTCCTCGACCTACTCGTACCTGCCCTGGCGAAGACGGCCGACGAGCGACGTGCGACGTACAGCGCCGGCAGCCTACTACTCGCGGCTTCGAAGGGGCGGGTGCGCCGCAGATTTCTTGCAGGAACAACCTGCCGAGGACTTTGCAGGAGCGCCCGCAGTGCGGCCGCTTCTTGCAGGATCAGCGCATCCTCGCAAGTAGCTAGCAGCAGCTTGGTGCTGGTTCAGGGCGAAGTAGTACTCGTCATCGCCGCGCAGCCTCGTAGCGCCGCAGCGCCTCGGCCCGCTCCGCAGCATGGTCGACGATCCGTTCCGGATACCCGCGGGCAAGGCCGTCAGGAATCCGCCACGGCTGGTGCACGGCGGCGCCGGGGACGTGGGCCAGCTCGGGAACGTACCGGCGGACGTACGCCCCGTCGGGGTCGAACCGCTCACCCTGGGTGACCGGGTTGAACACGCGGAAGTACGGCGCGGCGTCCGTGCCGGTGCCTGCCACCCACTGCCAGCCGTGGTTGTTCGAGGCGAGGTCGCCGTCGCGGAGGCGCTCGAGGAAGTACCGCGCGCCGTGCGGCCACCAGACGTGCAGGTCCTTCACGAGGAAGCTCGCCACGACCATCCGCACCCGGTTGTGCATCCACCCCTCGGCGAGGAGCTGACGCATGCCGGCGTCGACGAACGGGTACCCCGTCCGGCCCTCCTCCCACGCGCGGACGTGGTCCGCCGCGGCGCCCGCCGGGTCCTCGTACGCCATGCCCCGCAGGTCCTCCCGCAGGTCGGCCCAGGCCGAGTCCGGGCGGTGGAAGAGCACGTCGGCGTAGAACTCCCGCCAGCACAGCTCGGCCACGAACCGCCGCGCACCCTCCGACCGACCGGCCGGGTGCGCGGCGACGTCGGCGAGCATCGTGCGGGGGTGGATCGTGCCGTACTTGAGATGCACGGACATCTGCGACGTCGCGGCCAGGTCGGGGCGGTCCCGCGTGCGGTCGTAGTCCGCCAGGTCGTCCTCGAGGAACTCCTCCCACCGGGCGCGGGCCGCGGCCTCGCCGACGGGCACGACGGCGGTGGCCGGGTCCTCCTCCCACGGCACCGCTGCCGACTCGACCCTCCGGCGCCACCTCAGGCGGGCGGGGACCGCCGCAGGCGAGTGCCAGCCGTTCTCCCGCCAGGCGCGGGAGAACGGGGTGAAGACCCGGAACGGCTCGCCGTCGGCCTTGCGCACCACCCCCGGGCCGACGGCGTAGGGCGTGCCGGTCGCCACGAGCGGGACGTCGCCCAGGGCGCGCTCGACCCGCCGGTCGCGGCGCCGCCCGTACGGCGTGGTCTCCCGGCTGACGTGGACGCTCCCGGCCCCGGCCTCCCGGACGAGGGCCGGAATCTCCGCCTCCGCGCGGCCTACGCGTACCACCAGTGCGCCGTCGTACGACTCCCGGGCGGCCTCCAGCGCCGCTGACAGGTGTGCGCGCCGCACCGGCCCCGCCGACGCCAGCAGCGCCGGGTCCGCGACGAACACCGGCAGGACTTCGCCGCCCGACTCGTGCGCCGCGAGCAGTGCCGGCAGGTCGTGCAGCCGCAGGTCGCGACGGAGCCACAGCAAGGCGGTCATGGACGCCATCCTCCGGGCCGGGCCAGGAACGCGCTCGTCGGCGCACCCGGCCCGCCCATACGGCTGCGCCCGGCCGAGCCGACCTGGCAGGATCCGGCCATGAGTCCCCGAGCGTCCGAATCTGACCTCGCGTCCTTCCTGCACGCGTTTCAGAGCCTGAGCCACCTGGCCCAGCGGCAGGCGGAGGCCGACCAGGCGCGCGGACGCGAACCCCTGCTGCCGGCCCTCGAGGCCCACCTCGGCGTCGACCCGCGCGGCCTCGCGGTCCTGACCGAGCTGGTGAGCCCGCTCCGGATCGCTGACGCCGACGTCGCGATCGAGCGCGTCGTCGCCTCCCACGGGGGCGGCACGGTGCTGGGCGTGGGCGGCGGGGACCAGCGCTGGCACAACGGGCTGTCGGAGATTCTCCAGGTCGCCGGGCAGTGGGGGCAGTTCCCTCTCGGGCCGGTCGACTACACCACCGTCCCCGTCGGTCCCGACGAGGAACGCGCGACCGTGAGCTACGGCCTGCACCTCTTCCGTCACGACGACGTCCCGGTGGTCCTTCTCCAGCGTGGTGGCCGGCCGCAGTTCGGGAGCCAGCCCCAGCTCGAGGTCCTGACGCCCGGGGACGGCGTGGCGGCCGCCGTGCTCGCCGAGATCCGCGAGGCGATGAACGCGCACAGTGTGCTGCGCGGCCAGGTGGTCACCTTCACGACCTCGAGCTACGAGCCCGGCGCGGGCGGAGTCACGTTCGTCCGGCGGCCGAGGGTCTCCGCCGAGCAGGTTGTGCTCCCGGAGGGCCTGCTCGCCCGGGTGGAGCGTCACGTCCTCGGAATCGGGCGCCACCGCGCCGAGCTCGCCGCCGCGGGACAGCACCTCAAGCGTGGCGTGCTGCTCTACGGCCCGCCGGGCACGGGCAAGACCCACACGGTCCGCCACCTCGTCGGCGCCGCCCAGGACTCCACGGTCATCCTGCTCTCCGGCCGGTCGCTGCAGCTCGTCACCCAGGCGGCGGACACCGCCCGCGCGCTGCAACCGGCGATCGTGGTGCTCGAGGACTGCGACCTGGTGGCCGAGGAGCGCAGCCACTTCTCGTCCTCGCCGCTGCTCTTCGAGGTGCTCGACGCCCTCGACGGCCTCGCCGCCGACTGCGACGTCGTCTTTCTCCTGACCACCAACCGGGCGGACGTGCTGGAGCCGGCTCTCGCGCAGCGGCCCGGGCGCGTCGACCTCGCCGTCGAGATCCCGCTCCCCGACCTCCGGGCCCGGCGTGCGCTGCTGGACCTCTACGCCGCCGACCTGCCGTTCGGTCCGGGCGTCCGCGACGAGGTCGCGGCGGGCGCCGAGGGCACGACGGCCTCGTTCGCCAAGGAGCTCGTGCGGCGCTCGGTGCTGCGGGCGGTCGAGCGCGAGGGGGAGGTCGGCGACGACGACCTTCGCACCTCGTTGGAGGAGATGATGGCGGACGGCGGTGCCCTGACGCGGGTGCTGCTGGGCGGCGCAGGCCCGGTCGACGGTCAAGGACCGGCGTCCGCGGCCGGCTTCGTCAGCGTTCCGGGCGTCGCGCCCGGTGCCGGGCCGGCCGCGAGTGCGGCGGCGTCGGGCTGGGAGGAGTGAGCCGACCCCAGACTTCACCCTCAGACCTCCGGCTTCGGCGCGCAAGCGGTAGCCCGGGTCGGAGGGCGCGACGGCGAGGGGCGGGTAGCCCCGGGACCACCGGGGTCACCGGGTCGGCGCAGGGACCAGGTCCTGCAGCCGCCGCACCGGGCGGTCAGCCAGCCGCCAGAGCAGGCACCCGGCGACGACGGCGGCGACGGTCGCGGTGAGCGGGTCCGGGACGTGGGCGAGGATCTGGAACTGGACGAGGTAGACGTACAGCGAGGCGGCGGCGACCAGGCCGATCAGCGGGACCGCCCGGGCGGGGACCCGCACCTCGGGCACGAGGGCCAGGAGCGCGATGCCCGCCAGGACGGTGGCGTTGCGCACGGGATCGTCCGGGAAGAAGGTGGCCCCTCCGACGACGGCGACGGCAAGGGTGATCAGGCGGCGTCGAGGAGTGTCGGCGTGCGCCACGGCCGCGCCGACCGCGAAGAGCCAGAACGTGGTCGGCATGATCCCGCGCAGCACGCCCTCCCCGAGGTGCAGGACGACGAAGCGCGGCACGAGGGCCGCGACCGCCACGGCCGCGGCGACCCGCCACGGGTCCCGGCGCCAGGCCCGGGATACCGCCGGGACCGAGAGGACGGCGACGAGCACCAGCGAGCAGGCGACGAGGGCGTCGACGAACCACAGCTCGTTGCGGAACCCGTAGGTGACGTCCCCGAGCATCCAGTTCGCCAGGGCGACGTTGGCCCACCCGTAGCGTTCCTGGGTGACCATGCCGATCAGGGCCACGGCCATGGTGGGGACCGCGACGCCGACGAGCAGGCGGGCGGTCGCGCGCCAGCGACCGGTCGTGGTCGGGGCGGACAGCCCGAACCGGGCGGCGTTGAAGCCGGCCACCGCGAGGAGGGTGTGCGCGCCGCCGAGGACGCGGAAGAGGTCGGCGTGCGAGCCGCAGATGATCACCACGGCGATCGCGCGCAGCAGGACCGAGGTCTCCACGGTCCGCCACCCCCGCCACCCCCGCCGCCACGGCCGGTCGCCACGGTCGCCCGAGGGGCACGCCTGATCCTGCTCGGGCGCGGAGCCGGCGCGCCGGGAACGTCCCAGCCGCACGAGCTCCTGAAGGGGGCGTTGGTGCCAGCCCCGGGGGAGCGGGCCGACGAGACCCTCGAGCCGGACGGAGGCCTGCACGTGGCTGAGGGAGTCCCCGCCCTCCTCCACGAAGGTGCGGTCCAGGTCGACGGCGTCGGTGCCGAGCACGTCGCTGATCACGGCGGCGACGCGCACGGCGAGCGTGGGGCTCGCGCCGACCGCCTCGGCGGTGCGCAGCCGCGCCTCCTCGCACGCCTCCGGGGAGCCGCCGCGCACCAGCGCGGCGCAGCCGAGGCGGTCGACCTTGCCGTTGCCCAGGCGGGGCAGCTCGACGACGGCGACGGCCACCGCCGCCGGGCCGAGGCTGGAGGCCTCGCCGGCCAGGCGTCGGGCCCGCACGGCGGTCTCCGGGACGCCGGTACCGGGCTGCGGCTCGACCGCCACGGTGAGGCCGGAGTCGTCACCGCCCACGCACGCCGTCAGGCCGGCGGACTCGAGGACCCGCTCGACCGTCGCGAGGTCGACGCGCAGGCCCATCACCTTGACGAAACCGGACCGACGACCGTCCAGGCGCAGAAGGCCGTCGGGCCCGACCCGGCCCAGGTCGCCGGTACGCAGCTCAGTCAGCATGGCGCCCAGCGCCAGGTCGTCGGGGTGCTCGGCGTAGCCCATCATGACCCCGGGGCCGCTCACCACCACCTCCCCGGAGCCGTCGGCGGCCTCCGGCACGGAGGTGTCGAGACGCAGGGAGGTCCCGGCCACGGGACGCCCCACGGCGTCGGGGTGGTCGGCGACCGACGCCGGGTCCAGCACGCAGATGCGTGCCGTGGCCTCGGTCTGCCCGTACATCACCGCGAGGTCCCAACCGTGCTCACGGCCCAGGGCCGCGGTGCGTGTCACGCGGTCGGGACCCATCCGGCCCCCGGCCTGGGCCACGAGGCGAAGCGAGGGGTGCGCCCCACCGAGCGCACCGGTGGACTCCATCAGCTCCACCATGTGCGGGACGACCGCCAGCGTCGTGACCCGCCGCTCGTCCACGACGTCCCACAGCGCCTCGTCCAGGACGGACCCCTCGTGCAGCACCACCGAGCCGCCGGCCACCAGGTGCGAGTGCAGGACGGACAGCCCGAAGCAGTAGTGCAGGGGGAGGCTGGTGATCGCCCGGTCGGCCGGGGTGATCCGCAGCGCCTCGGCGATCGCGGTGGCGTTGCTGACGAGATTCGTGCGGGACAGCCGCACGAGCTTCGGCGACCCCGTGCTGCCGGACGTGCTCAGCAGCAGCGCGAGGTCGGGGTGCAGGAGATGCCGGGCGTCGGGCGACGTCACCTCGAACGGCCGCTCTGGGTCACCCGTCGCCCTGACGTCCGGCGGATACCGGGCGAGGATGCGGGCCGTGCGGTCGTCGTCGGCGGTCACCAGGGCCACGTGGCCCGCCTCGAGGGTGGCCAGGTACGCCGTCACGCCGGCGAGGTCCGGCCGAAGCGGCAGGTGCACGAGCCGTCGCCCCTCGGCGACGTCCGGCAGCTGGCCGGCGACGTCCGTGACCCGGGTGCCCAGCTCCTCGTACGTGACGACGTCCCCGGCGGCGCTGAGCAGGGCGGGTCGTCCGGGTGGCGCCACTTCCGCCGGGCGCGGCAGCAGACCGCGGCCGGGCCGGGGGGAGACCGTGGTCGTCAGAGTTGTCACGGGGGGTGAGGCTAGCCTTACCTATATACGTCACACAACCAGGAGGTAATGCGGTGGCGGTGGTGTGGTGGTCGTCCCTCGCCGCGGCGGACCGGGACCTGCTCGCCATGCTCGACGACACCGAGCGTGCGCGGGTGGAGTCGCTCGAGCGTGCGGCCGACCGCGGCCGGTCGTTGCTCGGTGCCGCACTGCTACGCATGGCTCTCGCCGCCCGTCTCCCGGTGGGGCCGGCCGAGGTCGTGATCGACCGCACCTGCATCGAGTGCGGCGCTCCGCACGGGGCGCCGCGAGTCGTTCTGGCCGGCACCCCGGCACCGTGGGTGTCCGTCTCGCACTCCGGCCTGCTCGTCGTCGTCGCCGTGAGCGAGCGCGGTCCGGTCGGCGTCGACGTCCAGCGGGAGTCCGACCTGCCCGGTCCCGGCACCGGCCGGGAGTGGGTGCGCCGAGAGGCGGCGCTCAAGGCCACGACCGCCGCCCGGAGGGACGGCCATGCCACCGCCAGGTGCACGGCGGCCGCGGTGGCCGCGGCGACGGCCGACCTGCGCCCGCCGCTGGCCGGCTACGCCGCCGCGCTGGCCGCGCTCGGCGAGTCCGACAGCCGGCACTCAGCCCGCTGCTGGCCGGCCGGCTGGACCGGGGAAGGCGCGGCGAGCTAAGGCGCGGACGGACCGTGGACCCGGACGCCCCCGTGCGCGCCGCCCGTCGCTCTCCCGGGTGCTCGACCGGCGCACCGGGCGTGCCGCGGCCCCGGCGTCCGCCGGCCCCCGGGCGTGCCCCGTCAGGTCCGGCGGGGACCGCGGGAGAACAGCTTGGCCAGCGGGCCGGAGGACTCGATGGGCCGGATCGGCCCCTCCTCCCCGCCGCCCACCTCCTCGACGACGGCGGCCACGAGGCGTTCGCGGATCTCGGTCCGGCGCCGGCGTTCTGCCCGTTCCACGTCCTGCCGCAGTGACCGTACGAGGGCGACGCACATGGCGATCATGACGACGCTGAAGGGCGCCGCCACGAGGATCGCCATGGTCTGCAGCGCCCCGAGGCCGCCCGTGGACCCGCCGCTCCCGAGCAGCACCGCGGCGATGGCGCCGGTGAGAACGGCCCACGTGAGGCGGACGGCGAGGGGTGGGTTGGGGTCGCCGCCGGTCGAGAGCATCGAGACGACGTAGGAGCCGGAGTCGGAGCTCGTCACGAAGAAGATCGTCACGAGCAGGATCGCCAGCCCGGAGAGCACCGGACCGCCCGGGAGCCCCTCGAGCATCTGGAACAGGGCGGTGTTGTTGTTCACCTGGCCCTCACCGGTGATCAGCCCGCCGTCGCCGAAGAGCTGGCGGTACAGCGCCGTGCCACCCATGACCGAGAACCACAGGAAGGTGACGAGCGTGGGGACGAGCAGCACGCCGATGATGAACTCACGCACCGTGCGGCCGCGGGAGATGCGGGCGATGAAGATGCCGACGAAGGGCGACCAGCTCATCCACCAGCCCCAGTAGTAGGTGGTCCAGCCCGCCAGCCACTCCTCGCCCTGGGCCCCCTGGTAGGGCAGCGTCGAGAAGGAGAGGCGGACGATGTTCTGCAGGTACGCCCCGATGGACTGCACGAACTCGCGCATGACGAAGAGGCTCGGGCCGAGGAGCAGGACGGCGAGCAGGAGGACCGCCGCCAGCACGAGGTTGATGTTCGACAGCCACCGGATGCCGGCGTCTAGCCCGGTGGCGACCGAGATGGCCGCCATCCCGGCGATCACCAGGATGAGCACAACCAGAACGGTTGGCGAGATGTCGAGGATGCCGAGGTAGTCGAGCCCGGAGCCGACCTGGACGACGCCGAATCCGAGCGAGGTGGCCACGCCGAACACGGTCCCGACGATGGCGACGATGTCGACGACGTCGCCCCACCCGCCGCTGGCGCGCCTCGTGCCGATGATCGGCTCGAGCGCCCACCGCAGCGCCACCGGGCGGCGCCGGCGGTGGACCACGTGGGCGACGGCGAGCCCGACCACGATGTAGATGGCCCAGGCGTGCAGGCCCCAGTGGAGGAAGGTCGTCATGAGCGCACCCTGAGCCAGCTGGGCCGGAGGCCCTTCCTGGCCCGGCGGCGGCGCGGCGTAGTGGTTCAGCGGCTCCGCCACGCCCCAGAAGACCAGGCCGATGCCCATCCCGGCGGCGAACAGCATCGCGAACCAGCTGAACGTGTCGTACTCGGGCCGCTCGTCGTCGCGGCCGAGGCGGACGTCGCCGAGCTTGGAGAAGGCGATCCACAGCGCGAGCAGCACGAAGCCGGTGACCGTCAGGACGTAGTACCAGCCGATCGAGTTGACGACGACGGTGTTCGCCGTGCCGAGGACCGAGTTCAGCCAGTCCGGGAGGGCCAGGGCGACGAGGACGAACACCAGGACGATGCCCGAGGCGGGGTAGAAGACGCGCCGCGCGACGCCGTGCGGCCGGGATACGGCCGGTGTGGCCGCGGATCCGCCAGGTCCGGGCGACGTCGTCGTGCCTTCGGGTGGCGTCGTGCCGCTCTCGCTCATGAGGTCCCAGGGTGGTCCCCTCGCCCGAGGTGCGCAAAGGGAGGCCGCAGCGATCCGGTCGCGAGCTCCCGCATCCCGCACCGTGGGTGCGTCGGGGTCGCCGGGGCGGCGCACGTGGCGCTGGGGGGTACTGCCAGTGCCTGGTCCGGCAGGGACTTGCGCCTCCCACGACGTGCAGTTCCACCGCAGCGGGCGGAAGTGCCTCCGCCACCCGGTCGTCGGCCAGCTCGACCTGGACTTCGAGTCGATGGAGCTGCCGTCGGAGCCCGACCTCTCCTCGACGTCTGCACCGCACCTGCCGGCTCGCCCACGGCGCCGGTTCACCGCCCCGCGAGCAGCCTGGCCCCGACGTCGTCGAACGCGGGCAGCGCTCGTTCGATCGTGCCCATCGTCGCGGTGAGGCTGATGCGGAAGTGCTGCGGCCGTTCGAAGAGCGTCCCCGGCATCACGTACACGTCGCGCTCGGCGAGGGCGGCGACGAAGCGGGCGGCGTCGCCACCGGGGGCGTCGCCCCAGAGGTAGAAGGTGCCCTCCGGCCGGGTGACCCGGTACCCCGCGCTCCGGAGCGCCCCCAGCATGCGGTCGCGCTTGCGGGTGAGCTCGACGAGGTCGATGGAGACGTCCTCGAGGTCCGCGACGGAGTACTGCATGATCGCGTCCGGGAAGCCCCAGCCCATCGACAGCTGGACGGGCACCAGCGCCGCCCGCAGCGCGTCGCGCTCGGGCGTCGGCAGCAGCGGCGACAGCGCCAGGTAGCCGAGGCGCTGCCCCGGCGCCAGCAGCACCTTGCCGTAGCTGTAGTCGACGAGCGTCCACGGGTAGCAGGCGGCCGGGCTGACGAAGGGGACGCCGTCGAACCGGATCCGCCGGTACGGCTCGTCGGAGAGCAGCCAGACCCGCCGTCCGATCCGCACGGACGCGCTCTCCAGCAGGTCAGCAAGGCTCTCAAGCTGCTGCCGCGGGTAGACGCGGCCCGTGGGGTTGGCGGGGGAGTTGACGACGACGACCCGCGTGCGCGGGGTGATGGCCCGCTCGATCGCGGCGAGGTCGAGGTCGTAGGTCTGCGGGTCGAGCGGCACCTTGACGGGCGCCATGTCGACGAGGCGGAGCATCGGCGCGTAGCAGAACCACCCGGGCGTCGGGAGGATCGCCTCGTCGCCGGCGTCACCCACCAGCCGCAGCGCGAGCGCGATCGCCCCGAACGCGCCCTGGGTGAGCGCCACGTCCTCGGGGGCGAAGTCCAGCCCGAGCTCGGTGGTGAGCGCGGTCGAGATGACCTCGCGCGGCTCGTTCTCGTTGGACTTGTAGGCGAACCAGTCCACCGACCGTGGCTCCGTGTGCGACGAGATGGCGCGGACAAGACCGTCGAGCGGCATCTCGTGCGGGTTGCCGAAGGTGAGGTCGAGGACGTCGTCGCGGCCGTCCAGCTCCCTCAGGGACGCGAAGAAGTCGGTGACCGGGCCGATCTCGCCGACGGCGGCCCGGGCCCGCGTCGACAGCTCGGTGCGGGTGAGCGCCATGTGACCTCCTCGTCCGGCGTGCACCCACATCATCCGCTCGTGTCCGCCGGGTCGACCCCGTAACGGCCGTCTCTTGCCCCCGTTGTCTCGTTTCCCGGGGTTGAGACGCAGGAGTGGCGCGCGAGACGGAAGGCCCTCCGGCGCACCTCGCCGATGGCGCTGGCGCACCTGACGGGGGTCAGCACCAAGCTGCTCCGAGCGATGCTGCTGCGGGAGCAGGTTCCTGCTATGCGGAGGTGTCTGGCATGCCGATGGTGACGGCCTCGATGTACGGGCCGCCATTCCACTCCTCGTGCAGCTCGTCGTCGAGGTCGGTGTTGAAACGCTGCTCGACCGTCTCCAGGTCGAAAGCCTCGTGGACGATGCCGGAGACGGCCACCACCATGTCCGGTTCGAACCCTCCGACCGCGCCGACGTCGACGATCAGCAACGGCCCCACCTCGGTGTCCTCGGTCCCAGCCATGGTGAACGACGTAGGTGACACCACCTCATCCACCCGGCCGATCACGGTGACCTCCTCACCGTCGTACTCCGCGATCGTCTGGTAGAACGCCGAGTCGTAAGGCCCGTCGTATGCCACGTCACCGCCTTCGGTCTCGCGTTCCGTCTCGGCGGTGGTCCTTGTCTGTCCTGCCTCGTTCACCGGTTCGTCGTCCGAGCAACCGCCCAGCGCAAGAAGCAGCGCAACTGCCAGGGGTGGGAGCCAAACGCTACGTGGTCTCATCGGCTTTCCTCTCCGTTCCGTGATGGGAGTCTGACCGCTTCAGTGTGCGGGAACCCGCTGCCGCAAGCGCCTCTCGCGCGGCGGACGCAGGAGGGACCGCTCGAGGATGGCCAGCCAGAGCAGTCCCAGCAGCAGCCCAGCCAGGGTGTCGCTGGGGTAGTGCGCGGCGAGATATACCCGCGAGGCCATCGTGGCGACGACGATCAGCACGACGACGGCTACGACCGCCCACCGCCAGCTACCTCGGCCGTACAACAGCAGCAAGGCACAGAGCGCCCCGTAAGCGACCGTCGCCGCCGCGACGTGCCCGGAGGGGAAGCTTGCATCGGCTGGAAGACCCGCCGTCAGGTCGGGTACATCTGGCCGCGCACGGCCCACGATCTGGCTCACCGCACCGTAGAGAACCACCTCTCCGGCAACGGCGAGCAGGACGAACAGCACTGGGCGCAGACTGCCCCGGTAGGCGTTCGCCAGCACAGCAGTCACGACAGTGGTCGCCACAACGGCCCAGAGCCCGCCGAGCTTGCCGATCGAGCTGACCACCTGGGTCAGCTCGGGCGATCGCAAGGGCCGCGCCGCCTGCACGATCTGCCGGTCCCACCGGCCGAGGACCGTCTCGGCCAGCGGCCCCGCGACCAGCAGGCCCCACCCGACGAGCAGCAGCACGACGCCGCAGCCCGTCAGAGCGATCCAGCCCGCCGACCGTGCTCCCTGGGGGAGCGCGGGTTCGTCCCGCGGCGCAATCCTCAGGGCCACGATGGGCGGCTCACCGAGACCGACAGGGGTCATGGGGTCATGGCGGTGGTGCAGCCACCGACGGAACCCGGCCCAGGTCACCGCCAGCCACGCCGTGCCGAGCGCCCAGCCCGCGAGGACGTCGGAGACAAAGTGCACGCCGAGCGCCAGCCGGGTGAGTCCGACCACCAGAATCAGCGCCGCGGCGGCCCTCCAGAGCAGGCGACGATGCCACGGCGACACCATCGGCAGTATCACCAGCACGAGCGCCCCCCATGTCACAAGAGAGGTCATGGCGTGACCACTGGGGAAGCTGGCGTTCGTCGGCAGGTCGACGACTGGCAGCAGCACCTCCGGTCGCGTACGCCCGACGAGCGCCTTGGTGAGCGGCACCAGCACGAGGAGACCAAGCCCGGTGACCGCGACGTAGGCGGCGAGCCGGCGCTGGTCGCGGATGAGGAGCCACAGCACGGCCAGCGCCATGACCAGGCCCGCCGTGGCGCCACCGCCTGCCTCGGAGGCGATCTCCAGCACTCGTACCACCAGCGGGTGAGGCGAGACAAGATCGTTCAGGCCCTGGGCGACCGCGACGTCGAGCTCTTCCAGCGGCGGCCAACGCTGTTCGACCAGGGCGAGCAGGGTCAGGAAGGGCAGCGCCCCCAGGGTCACCGCGAGCAGGCCCAGCAGGCTCAGCCCTCCGAACCGACCGGCTCCCTCCAGCTGCTGCTCGTCCCCACCATGACCTCTCCAGACCGCCTTCGTGCCGCGAGCATCGCTGCGGCGAGGTCTGGGTGGCTCGGACGGGCGCTCTGCACGGTTCATGTGATCAGCTCCCATGCCTTCAGTCGCTTGCCATGAGCTCGAAGAACACGACCTGGGGGGCGGCGCCGATCCGCACCGGGACCACACTGAACCCGATCCCGCACGTCACGAACAGGTCGTTCCCGCGCGCGCCGTAGTCGGTCGGGGCGAAACCGTCGGCGACGATCTTCTCCTCAGCGGTCAGTCCGAGGTAGGACCACTGCGGCATGCCGGGCACCGCTACCTGTCCGCAGTGGGTGTGCCCGGCCACGGCCAGCGGAGCCGAACCCTCCGGCAGCTGGGGGAACGCAGTCGGGTTGTGCATCATGACAACCCGGGCTCCCTCCGGAGGCAGGGCGGAGAGCGCCTCCCCCGTGTCGGCGAGACGGGGCCGGGTCGGGGCAATGCCGACGACGTACAGCTGCTCGCCGCTCGTCGGGTCTGGCGCCGGGATCCGGGCCACCCCGTTGTGCAGCACCGTCACCCCGGCCTCCTCCAGGGCATCGGTGAGGGCGTCGGCGCCGCCGACTGCGTAGTCGTGGTTGCCCAGGACCGCGAAGGTGGGGATCCCGGCCTCCACCAGCGGCTCCAGCAGCCTCACCGCGGTGTCCGCCTGCTCGGCAACGTCGGGGCTGGCGCTGTAGAGAAAGTCCCCGGCGACCAGAGCCGCTGCGGGGCGCTCGTCCACCACCCGATCTACCACCCGCTCGACCATGGCCGTGTTGGCCCACCACATGCCCACCTGCAGGTCGGAGAACACGGCGATCTCGGCACCTTGCCACTGCCGCCCGAGCCGCGGCAGCTCCGCCCGGTAGCGGCGCTCGTCCAGGATCAGCCGCGGCTCGAGCACCGAGCCGTAGACCAGGACTGCCATGACGACCGCCGTGGCCGCGGCAGCCACCCGGACCAGGGTGCGCCTGCTCCTCGAGGTCATCTCGACTGCCTCTCGTCCTAGCCGTGGTCGGTGCTGGACCCAGGATGGTTCGATCGCGCGCATCCGCTACCGGCCGGTGGGGCTGTCGTCCCTCACTGGTTGGGTTCGAGCACCGGCTCCGCCGCGGTGACGTTCTCCGCGACGAGCACGAGATCGCCGGCGTAGGCGTCGTACAACGCATCGTCGAGATCGGTGCCGAACTCCTCCTCGAGCTCGGCGATGTCGAGCTGGCGGACCGTGCCGGTGACCTGAACGTAGTCACCGCGGCTGACCTCTGCCTGCTGTGCGTCCAGGACCACCACCGTCCAGCCGGCACCGGCCAGCTGGAACGCCACCGTGCTGACCAGTGCGGACACCTCTCCGGCGATCGTCAGGCTCTCCCCCGCGAGTGTTGAGACCTGGTCCGCGACGATGACGACCTCACCTTCGAACTCCTCGTAGAGCTCGTCGTCGTAGTCGACCCCGAACTCCTCCTCGAAGGCCGCGAGGTCGAACTCTCGGACGGTGCCCGTCACCTGGACCACGGTGTCGTCCTCGACAAGGCCTTCGTTGACGTCGGTTCCTAGGTCGTCGAAGCTGCCCGACTGGCTCAGCACGAGCGCGGAGTCGCCGCCGAGGTCGTCTCCGCCGACCCGGAAGGCGCCTTCGTCGACGACCTCGTCGACCTCCCCGCTGACCGTCACATTCTGGCCGAGAAGCTGTGCGCCTTCGCCCTCCTCGGGCTCGGCCTCCGCGACGTCCTCGACATCGGTACCCTGCTCGGGCCCGGCGCTGTCGTTCGAGCATCCAGCCACCAGTGCGACGACCGTGGCTAGAGCGAGCGGAGCTGCGACGCTCCTGTTGTTGCGGATCCTGGACATGATGTTTGTCTCCTCAGGTCTGGCAATGAACGGGTCGGTTTGTCCGCCCTGGTCCGGTCGCATCAGTGACGATCGAGGTACCGGTCGTAGGGGGGGAGCGTGCCGTCGAGCACGGGGATGTAGACGGTGTAGGCACCGCTCTGCTCGGAGAGGATCACCGAGGTGAGGGTGGCGCCGGGAGGTTCGTCGACACGGGGGATGACGACCTGGCTGTCGGTGAAGTTCACGAGGCCGTTGGCGGGCACGTCCACGGGGACGGCGTACCCGTCCGACCCCAGGACCACGGTGACCACGACGGGCTGCTCGGAGTTGTTGTCGATGGCGCCGAGCAGGTGGCCCGGTAGCCCCTCACCCTCGGTGAGGATCATGAGGTTCTCGGCCGTGACGTCTTCTGTCAGGTCGATCCGGATGCCGTCGCCGGGGGCGTACTCCTCCATCGTGGTGATCGGGTTGAGGAAGGAGCACCCGCCGAGCAGCAGCGCGGTGCAGAGGGCACCGGTGAAGGTGCTCCTGACCCTGCGTTCGCCATGGTGGCTCATCGCATCTTCTCCTGCAGTGTCGTCGGTTTCCGCGGCCAGTCCAGCCAGATCGTGTTCACCGCAGCGAAGATCCCGGTGCCCAGCACCACGGCGGTGATCACCGCGGCCCGGTGCAACAGCCGCGGCGCCCGTGCTGGGGCTGCCGGTCGGCGCCATCCGCGCATCGCGCTCATGGGGTGCCGTGCAGCTTGGACCCGCCGGGGTGGACGGGACATGGCTACTGGTCCGAGGCGACCGAGATGCCGGCCATGGCGAGACGTCCGGACGTGCGGTGCCTGAGTCTCATGACTTCCTCCTTGTCCGGAACCGAACCCCGGTCCCGGGTCGGCGGCCTATCGGCCTCCACCACCGTGCGCACGCTTCGGGTGCGTTCGCGAGGACGGAGTGCCCGCGAACGCCGAACGCCCTCGGAACGCGTTCCCGGCGTCACCTTCATGACGGCGAGATGGCGGTTCCGTAACATCCGGCCGCGCTCGCCCGGAGGCCCCGCACGATCTGGCTCAGCCGGGCCCGTGTCGTCCGCACCGCTTCCCCTCGGGCCGGGAGACAGCGCGAGCGGTGGCGTGGTTGCCTTGCCGAGGCGGAGACTGCGGGGATGCGGCGAACGGTGCTGATCATCGAGGACGACGCGGGCATACGTCGTGTGGTCAACCTCGCCCTGGCCGCCGAGGGCATGGAGGTCCACGAGGCAACTACGGGTGAGGACGGCTTGGCGCTGCTTGCCAGACGGACCTTTGACGTCGTTCTGCTCGACCTCATGCTGCCGGGCCGGGACGGTTTCGAGATCTGCCGGGAGATCCGGCGGACCAGCGAGGCGCCGGTCATCATGGTCACCGCCCGGTCGGACAGCCACGACGTCGTGGCAGGGCTCGAGGCTGGCGCGGACGACTACGTCTCCAAGCCCTTCGTCGCCAAGGAGCTGTCGGCCCGGATCCGTGCGCTGCTCCGCCGATCGGCAGAGTCCTCCACGCAGGGGAACGTGAGTGTCGAGGACGTGGAGATCGCCCCGCGCAACGGCCTGGTCCTGAAGGCGGGGGTTCCGGTGGCGCTGACCAAGACAGAGTTCCGGCTGTTGGGTGAGCTGGCAGCCACGCCGGGCCGGGTCCTGAGCCGTGAGGAGCTCCTCGAGCGGGTCTGGGGGTACGGCTACTTCGGGGACGTCCGCCTGGTGGACGTCCATATCGGCCGCCTGCGCAAGAAGGTCGAGGCAGACCCGACGAACCCACGGATCGTGGTCACGGTCCGGGGAATGGGATATCGGTTGGGGACATGACGGGCCACCCCCACGGCGAGGACAAGACGTCACGGAGCGGTGCCGGACCGCGCGGGTCGGACCCACACCGCACTCTTCGTCACGCCCGCTGGCGCAGCCTGCGCGGCAGGGCCACGGTCGCCTTCGCGGCGCTCACGCTGGTGCTCTCCGCCGCGATGGCGCTGAGCGTCTGGCTCACCGTGTCGCAGTTCCTGTTCGTCCAGCGCGAGCGGTCCACGGTGGCGCAGGTGACGGCCAACGCTGACCAGGTGCAGCGGTCAATGTGGACCCAGGGGCTGAGCACGCCCGAGATGCTCTCGCAGGTCAGCCGTGAGCTCGGCTCGACGTCCCTGCTGGTCGACGGCCAGGAGTGGTTCACCACCTCCTTGCGGATCGGTCGGGACGACCTCCCCGCCGCTTTCCGCGAGATGGTGATCGACGGGCAGGCATCCCGCCAACGCATCGTGGTCGACGGTCGCACGATGATGGCGGTCGGGGTGCCGTTGGCGGGCCTGGGAGAGGCGTACTTCGAGGTCTTTCCTCTCGACGAGCTCGACAAGGCACTGCGGGTCCTCAGCAGCATGCTGCTCACCGGGGTCACGATCGTGCCGCCGGCTTCCCTCGCCCTGGGCTGGTGGGTCACCAAACCGGCACTGCGGCCGCTGACCCACGTGGCGGACGCTGCTGCGGCCGTCGCCGCCGGAAACCTCGACGTCCGGATCGACCCCGGGCACGATCCCGAGCTGCTGCCGATCGCCACCTCCTTCAACGCCACTGCTGCGTCGCTCCAACGCCGCGTCCAGGCCGATGCCCGCTTCGCCGCCGACGTCAGCCACGAACTGCGCAGCCCGCTGACGACGATGGTCAGCGCCATCGCCCTGGTCGAGGACTACCGGCATCGCCTTCCCGAAGGGGGCCGCGAGGCGCTCGACATCCTCACGTCCGAGGTAGAGAGGTTCGCCCGACTGGTGCAGAACCTGCTGGAGATATCCCGGACCGACGCCATCGGCGGCACCGACCTGGTCCTTACCCCGGTCCGGCTCGCCGAGTTCGTCCGGCGGACCTTGGAACCGCGGCATCAGGAACAGCTCCGTATCGAGGACGGTGCCGCCTCCCTGGACGTCCTGGTCGACAAACGGCGCCTGGAACAGGTCATCACCAACCTCGTCGACAACGCGGAGAAGCACGGTGGGGGCCTCACCTGCGTGACCCTCCGACGCGGCGACACCGTGGCGACGGTCATCGTCGACGACGCCGGCCCCGGGATACCCGCCGCCGACAGGGCTCACATCTTCGAACCCTTCGCGCGCGGCCCCGGCAACGAGCGGGCAAGCAGTGACGGGGCGGGTCTGGGCCTGGCACTGGTGAGTCGGCACGCCCGTCTCCTCGGTGGAGCGGTCCACGTCGAGGACGGTCCACGAGGCGGAGCCCGGTTCGTGCTGTCCCTCCCCCTGGAGGCGGAATGAAACGGCTCATCACAGCGCTGCTCAGCCTCGCGGTGATCCTGCTGCCCGGCTGCGGCGTCCGCCCCGAGCAGGAACCGACCGCAATCGAGATCACCGCGGCCACGCCTTCCTCCCAGCCAACGCCCGACGACGGCCCCCTCACCGTCACCGTCTACTACATCCGCAACGAGCGCCTCGAACCGGTCGAACGGTCCGTCGCCCGAGCCTCCGCCGCAACGGTCCTCTCCCTCCTCACGGCAGGGCCCACCCGTCGAGAGGTCACCACCGGCCTGCGCACCGCCCTCACCCTCCAACCGCTCACACTGACCACCGACGAGAAGACACCCGGCACCGGGGACGTCACTGTGACGCCGGACTTCACCAGCATCTCAGGGCAGAACCAGCTCCTCGCCGTCGCCCAGCTCGTCTGGACGGTCACCGAGCTGCCCGGCATCGACCGCGTCCGCCTGTCCTCGAACGGCAAACCTCTGGAGCTCCCTACCGATCGGGGCCTGTCCCGGATACCGGTGGGGCGGGACGACTACATGTCCGTCGCGCCAGGCTCGCCACCTGAGCCACCAGAGTCCTCGACCGTAGCCACCGCGTCGGCCGCAGGGCCCGGCTGAGCTGCCCATCACTTGCCGGGCCGGTCCGCACCCATGCCGCCGGGGGCTGTCATGAGACCACCCCGCCCCTCGTCACCGCCGTGACACCAGTGTGACGATCCGGTGAAGTCCGTGGCCTCATCCCTAGTCCGGGATGCCTAGGGACGCGGCGAGGGGTGACGCTGGTCGGGCGACCACAGGCAGGCCCGGTTCCGGGCCCGACCACGAAGGAGCACCATGAGTGAGACACGCCCCGGGGCCAACCTGGTCCCGGTCACCGAGACCGACCGCACCATCGCCGATCCAGACCTCGACGTCCGTGGCCGCGACGTCGTCACCAGCGACGGCGAGAAGGTCGGCAGCGTCGACGATATTCTGATCGACGACGAGGAGTTGCGCGTACGGTTCCTCCGGGTCAGCTCCGGTGGGTTTCTCGGCATCGGCAAGGACCACTTTCTCGTACCCGTCGACGTCATCACCGGCATCGAGCCCGAACGCGTGCGCGTCGATCGCGACCGCGCACGACTGAGCGACGTACCGGCCTACGACCCCGAGCTGGTTCGGGAGGGCGACTACTACCAGAACCTCTACGGCTGGTGGGGAGCACCACCGTACTGGGGCGCGGGCTACACATACCCGTACCCCTACTACTAGACAGCCCAGGCCTCCAGGTGACGTCCTGGTCTGCTCGTCAGAATCACGCTCGGCGCCGGCATCTTGCACTGACTTCTGTGTCCGGCCGTGACCGTCACGGACCCGTTCTCCACGTCGCTGCGCGCGCCGTGCGGCGAAGCGACCGCACCACGGCTCGCCGTGCCCCTCCCAGCAAGATGCATCACCTGAGACGACCGAGATCGGGAGTCGACCATGACGATCGACTGCGACGCCCTGCGCAACCACGAGGAAGATGGCGCCGAGCCCATCGCCGCGCTCGCGGCCAGGAACGATGCCATGGCATCGGCCCAGACCGACGCCGACGACGGCGCCGAGGCCGCGGAGGAGTTCGAGCTGCCCGGTACCGACCTCGAATGACGCTCACCGTGCGGAGCATTCCAGTCCAGGCCGACGAGCTCACCTGCTCGCGCTGGTTCAGCACCCCCGACACGCTGCGGCAATCGCCGTTCGCCGCCTCTGGTGGCCGGCCCTAGACGCGCCCGGTTATCCGCGCCTGCGCCCCGACATCCTGACACCCTGGTGCGATGGACACCCTCGGACGGTTGCTGGAGCGGTTCTGGTTCGTCCCCACCGCGATCTGTGTCGTGGCGGCTGTGGCCGCCGAGGTGCTGGTGGCTGTCGACGAACGCCTCGGCGTGCTACCCCTCCCAGCGTGGGCGGAGACCTTCGTCTACCGGGTGGGCGAGAGCGGGAGCCGTGACCTGCTCGGTGCCATCGCGACCTCTGCCCTTGCGGTTGCCGGCACGACGTTCTCGATCACCGTCGCGGTACTCGCCCTGACGTCGTCGAGCTACGGTCCCCGGCTGGTCCGCAACTTCATGGCCGACAAGGTCAACCAGGCCGTGCTGGGCATCTTCGTCGCGACGTTCCTCTACGCCCTTCTGGTGCTGCGGTCGGTCCGCGCGATCGGCGACCCCGGCGACCCGGACGCCGAGGTGTTCGTCCCGCACCTCGCCGTCAACGGCGCCGTGCTGCTCGCGGTGCTCGACGTCACCGTGCTCGTGTACTTCATCCACCACATCGCCGACTCGATCCAGGTCACGACCATCTCCCGACGCGTGCAGAACGACCTGCGGGCCACCGTCGAACGGCTGTACCCGGAGGAGCTCGGCGTGGACGAGCATGCCGTGACCGAGCGGCCCCGTCTCCCGGCCGGCCTGGAGACGGACGGCGGACGCGTCACGGCCGGGCGCGCCGGCTACGTCTCCTACGTCCAGGACGACGACCTCATGGCCGCCGCCCGCGAGCACGACGTCCTGCTCGCGCTCCAGGTCCACCCCGGCCGGTACGTCCTCGGCGACGGCGACGTCTGCCTGGTGCACCCGGCCGAGCGACTCACCGAGAAGCTGGCAGACCGGGTGCGCGACGCGGTGGGCATCACCGACGGCCGCAGTCCGCACCAGGACGTCGGGTTCGCGGTGCAGCAGCTCACGGAGCTCGCCGTCCGGGCGCTCTCGCCGGGCACGAACGACCCGTACACGGCGATCAACGCCATCGACGACCTCTCCGTCGGGCTCTCGATGCTGGCCGGGCGCCGCATGCCCTCACCGGCACGGCTGGACGACGACCACGTCCTGCGTGTCCACGCGCCGTACGAGGACGCCACGGCGCTGACCGGGGAGGTGCTCGGCACCCTCCGCTGGTACGCCACCGGGTCCCCCGCGGTCATGCACGCCGCGCTGACCCTCGCCGAGCGCGTCGGCGGGCGCGCCCGGGACGACGAGCTGCGCGCCCGGCTCAGCCGTGAGGTCTCTCTGCTCGACGAGGCGTTCCGGCGGGCGGGGCACCAGGACCACGACGTCGAGGCGTACGCCGAGCGGGCGGGCCGCGTGCGCGCCGCCCTCGCCACCGGCCGGTAGCCGCTCCCGGGGCGCTCGCCCGGCGGGCCGCGGCGCGGCGATGCATGATGGCCGGGTGAGACCACCGGCGGCCGTCGACTCCTGGGAGCTCCCGCCCGTCGAGCCCGGCCAGCTCGGTGCCGGCGCGCTGGTGATCGTCGGAGGCTGGGTGCTCTCCCGGCTGGTGCGCGCGGTGCTGCGCCGCTACTGGACCTGGCGACGCCGCAGCCCGAGCTTCAGCTCGGTGTTCGCCTCGATGACCGGCTGGGTGGTCCTCGCGCTGGCCGTCGGCGCGGGGCTGACCATCGCCTTCCCCAGCGTCCGGCCCATCAACATCCTGGGCGGGCTCGGCGTGGCGTCGATCGCCGCCGGCATCGCGTTCCAGGCGGTGCTCGGCAACCTCTTCGCCGGGGTGCTGCTGATCAGCCGTGAGCCGTTCCGGTCCGGGGACCAGATCGCGCTGGGTGACGTCCGCGGGACCGTCGACGAGATCAACCTGCGCGAGACGGTCGTGCGCACGTTCGACGGGCGCCGGGTGCTCATCCCCAACAGCGTGATGAGCAGCGGGGTCGTCACGGTGCAGACGGGTTACGAGAAGGTCCGGACGTCGGTCGTGGTCGGCGTCGCCTACGACGCCGACCTCGAGCGCGCTCGCAGCACCGCACTGACGGCGGTGGAGGGCCTGCCGTCCGTGGCGAGGGACCCGGCGCCGCAGGCCCTCATCACCGAGCTCGGCTCCTCCACGATCAACATCGAGCTGCGGTTCTGGTCCGGCGCCCGTCAGCTCGAGACCCTCGAGGCCCAGGACCAGGTGATCGGCGCTGTCGTGCGCGCCTTCAACGAGGCGGAGATCGCCATGCCGGCGGACATCCGTGTCCTCGAGGCCTCCCCCAGCTTCACCGCGGCGCTGGCCGGGCTGGGACGCGGAGACGACGGCGGACGTCGGGAGCGTTCCGCGCCCTCCTAGCTCGCTACGCGGGTCGGGGCTCGGGCACCACCCAGGACCCGTCGCGCGGGCGCAGGGTCAGGAGCGGGTCGGGGACCAGCGGGCGGCCCGGCACCGGCCGGAGCCGCCAGCGCGCCAGGATGACGGCCAGCGTCAGGACACCCTCCGTCCAGGCGAAGGACTCGCCGATGCACTGCCGCGTCCCGCCCCCGAACGGGAAGTACGCGAAGCGCGGCCGGTCCGGCGCGGGGCCGAGGAACCGGTCCGGGTCGAAGGCCTCGGGGTCCGGCCACCAGCGGGCGTCGCGGTGGACCACCCACTGCGGGGCGAGCAGGACCGTGCCGGCCGGGATCTCGACGTCGGCCACCTTGGTGCTCGCCCGGGCCTGGCGCCCCATGGTCCACGCCGGCGGGTAGAGCCGGAGCGCCTCCGCCATCACCGCCCGGGTGAGCGGAAGGCGTTCGAGGTCGTCGACCATCGGCACCCCGCCGTCGCCGCACGCCTCCCGCACCTCCGCGGCGACGCGGTCCTGGACGGAGGGGTGGCCGGCCAGGAGGTGACCGGCGAACGCCAGCGCGCTCGCGGTGGTCTCGTGCCCGGCCAGCAGCATGGTGACCACCTGGTCGCGCGCGTGACGCGGGTCGAAGTCCTCGAGCAGCAGCGAGAGCAGGTCCTCCCGCCCCGGTCCGCCCCGGGCGTGCTCCCCGACCAGCCGGGCGGTGAGGGTGTCCAGCGCCGCGGTGCCCCGGCGGACGCGCCCGCGGGTCGGCGGCAGCCGCACCAGGAGGTCACCCAGCGGCAGCATGAGGACCGGGTACGCCGAGAGCACGTCCCGCACGGCACCGGCCACCAGCTCCACGTCCTCGTCGAGGCGCGTGCCGAACAGCGTCCGGCCCGCCACGGTGAGCGTGGTCCGGACGGTCTGCGCGTGCAGGTCGAGCGGTCGGCCCGGCGTCCAGGAGCCGACGACGGCGACCGCGACGTCGACCATCTCCTCGGCGTACCGCGCCACGCGCTGCCGGCTGAACGCGGTCTGCAGCAGCCGCCGGTCGTGCAGGTGCACGTCGCCCTCGCTCGTGAGCAGCCCGTCGCCGAGCACGGCCCGGGCGCGCCGAAGCACCGGGCTCTTCCCGAAGTCGTGCTGCCGGACGGTGAGCAGCTCGTGGACCGCGTCGGGGTGGGAGAGCAGGACGACGGCGGTGCCGCCGATGCGGAACGCGGCGGCGTCCCCGTGCTCGCGGGCGCACCGGGTGAGAAAACCCAGCCGGTCGCGGCGGAGCTGCAGCGCGTTGCCGACGAGCGGCGACGCGGCTGGTCCGGGCAGATCGGCCACCGTCCGCACGTCCTCACCGTAGCGCGAAGGACGGGCGCCGACTCAGCCCCCCCGGGACCCGCCAGGTCGTCATCAGCGGCCGACGGGCTCGCTGTCGCCGGCCGGCGTCACCGACTCGTACTCGGAGAGGAGCGCGACCTTCTCGGCCGACGCCGAGGACTCGTCGAACCCGTGACCCAGCCACTCCCTGGCGAGCTTGCGCGCCAGCTCGAGCCCGATCACCCGCTGACCGAACGTGAGCACCTGGGCGTTGTTGGACTTGACGAGGCGCTCGACCGAGAAGGAGTCGTGGGCGACCGAGGCCCGGATGCCGGGCACCTTGTTGGCGGCCATCGCCACGCCGATGCCGGTGCCGCAGACCAGCAGCGCCCGGTCGGCCCGCCCCTCGGCGATCGTGCGGCCGGCGGCGACCCCGACGTGCGGGTAGGCGGTGTGCTCGTCGGCGCCGACGCCGACGTCGATGACCTCGTCGACGCGCTCGTCAGCCTCGAGGTCCCGCTTGAGGGCCTCCTTGTAGTCGAAGCCCGCGTCGTCCGAGCCGACGACGATCCTCAGTCCCATGGTGTTCTCCCTCGTTCGTTGGTTCCTGGTCAGTTCTCGAGCAGTCCGGACTCGGCGACCGCCGACATGAGCAGGGCGAACGACGTCGCGCCCGGGTCCGGGGTGCCCACGGACTTCTCGCCGAGCACGCGCGAGCGGCCGCGCCGTGCCTGGATCTCCGCGGTGGCGCGGGCAGCGTGGGAGGCCGCCTCGGCGGCCTGCGCCCACGCCCGTGGCAGCGGGTCGCCCGAGGCGAACCGCTCGGTCAGCACGGTGGTGAAGGGCACGAGTGCGTCGACCATGGTCTTGTCGCCCGGTTCCGCACCGCCGAGCCGCTGGACCGCCTGCCCGCCCTGCTCGACCGCACGGACGATGTCCGCCGACGCGGCCGGGGCGTCGTCGGAGAGCGCGGCGCCGGCGGCCGTGAGAGCACCGCCCCACAGGGCGCCGGACGTCCCGCCCGCCGCCTCCGACCAGGCCTCACCCGCCCGGACGAGCAGGGTCCGCGCGCCGGCGCCCCGCGCGAGCGCGTCCGACGCGGCGCGCCAGGCTCCCGTGGTCCCGTAGCTCATGCCCTGCCCGTGGTCGCCGTCACCGGCGATCGCGTCCAGGCGGCCGAGCTCCGGCTCCGCGGCGACGGCCGTCGCCCTGAGGACCTCGAGGACGTCCGTGATCGCCTGCGCGAGCTCGCGCGACTCCGCGGAGGCCTCGGGGATCGGTTCGGCGGCGACGGCGTCGGCCGTCACCTCGCGCCGCCCGCGCTCCTGCACCGCTCCGCGGCGGTAGGCGATCGTGTCGACCGGAGCGACCCAGAGCTCCTCGAGCTCGGGGTCGAGGAAGGTGACGGTCAAGGACAGCCCGGCCATGTCGAGGGACGACATGAGCTCGCCGACCTCAGGCAGCACCGGGGTGAGGCCGGCGTCCTCGAGTCGCTGCGCGACGCGCCCGTAGACGACGTAGAGCTCCTCGTTCTTCACCGTGCCGAGGCCGTTGAGGATCACGACGGCGCGTCCCTCGTACCCGTCTCGCCCGCGCGGCGGTTCCTCGGCGAGCACGCCGTCGACGAGCAGGTCCGCCACCTCGGCCGCGGTGCCCATCGGCACGTCGCGCACGCCCGGTTCGCCGTGGACGCCGAGCCCGACGCTCATCACGCCCGCAGGCACCCTGAACAGCGGCTCCGCGGCGCCGGGGAGCGTGCAGCCGTTGAACGCGACACCGAGGGAGCGCGTCCGGTCGTTGGCCCGGCGGGCGAGCCGCTCCACCGCGTCGAGGTCGTCGCCCCGCTCGGCGGCCGCGCCGGTGACCTTGAGGACGACGAGGTCGCCGGTCACCCCGCGCCGGTCCCGGTGGTTCTCCGGCGTGTTGGAGGCGACGTCGTCGGAGACCGCCAGCGTGCGCACGTCCAGCCCCTCGGCGCGGAGGCGCTCGGCGGCCTGGCCGAAGTGCAGGACGTCGCCGGCGTAGTTGCCGTACAGGAGCAGCACGCCGCCGCCGTTGTCGGCCGCGCGGACGACGGAGTACACCTGGGAGGCCGACGGCGACGCGAAGACGTTGCCGCAGGCGGCGCCGTGCGCCAGGCCAGGCCCCACCCACCCGGCGAAGGCCGGGTAGTGGCCCGAGCCGCCGCCGACGACGACGGACACGGATCCGCGCGGGCTGTCCGTCGACCGCACGACACCGCCGTGAACGCGCTGGACGTGACCGGGGTGGGCCAGCGCCATGCCCGCCAGCGCTTCGTCCGAGAACTGCTTGGGGTCGTTGTAGAGGCGGGTCATCGAAGATCTCCTAGCTCCGTCGCATCGAAGTCGTACAGCATGCATCCTATTGGATATTGGCAGACAAGTAGGTCAGTGGTGTGCGGTTGACGAGGGGGTGTTGGCAGGCTGTGGACCCAGTGGGGTTGTCGACCGTGGCGTTCCCGACGTCGGCGGTCACGCCACCTGGCGATCACGCCACGGTGGCGGGCTCCACGTCCGGCGTGACCGTCCCCGAGCGCAGCGTCAGCTTGGCCGCGAGGATGGTGCGCAGGTAGTCCCGGTTCCTGGCGGCCACGGACAGCCCGTCGCCCCCGTAGTGCTCGACGCAGAACGTCCCGGCGAAGCCGGCGTCGAGCGCCATGTCGACGACCGCCCGGTAGTTGATGAAGCCGAGCTCGAGCGGGGCGGGCGCGCTGAAGTAGGCCCCGGTCGCGACGTCGAGGTCGCGGTAGTAGTTCTTCACGTGCATGTAGTTGGTGTACGGCAACATCTTCTCGAACTGCGTGCGCCAGTCCTCGACCGGCCGGTGGAGGCGGACGAGGTTGCCGACGTCGGGGTTGAGGCCGACGTTCTCCAGCCCGATGTCCGTGACCATGCGCACGCACGAGTCCGCGGTGCCCAGGTAGGTGTCCTCGTACATCTCGAGGGAGAGTGCCACCCCGCGCTCGGCCGCGTACGCGCCCAGCTCGCGGAACGTCGACACGGCGTGGCGGTACACCTCTGGGTCCTCGGGGTCGGCGGCCCCCGGCTCGTGCCAGAACCACATGGCGGCCTGCTGGTCAGCCGTGAGCGCCTGGTGCAGGCCGAGGCAGACGGTGTCCACCCCGAGCGCGACCGCCGCGTCGATCGTGCGGTACGAGTACGCGACGTTGGCCTCGGCGGCAGCGGCGTCGTGGTCGATGATCGAGCGGCGCGAGACCGAGATCGCGCTGACGCCCAGACCCTCCTGGAGCAGCAGCCGCCGGAGCGCGTCCAGGCGCGGGGCCGCCAGGTCCCCGACCGGGAGCCACGTGTCGGTGAGGTCGACGTGGTCGAAGCCTGCGAGCCGGACCTCGCGGAGAACGCCGGCCCACGCCGCGTCGTCGGCCATGGTCGTGCTTGTGCCGTCCGGCAGCGTGCCGGGATACTGCAGCAGCGCGGCGCCGATGGGCCACGTCTCAGATGTCCAGGACAACGGTGTCTCCTTCGCAGGCTCTCCAGAGATCCTGGAGCATATAGGATGTTGGTGAGAGTACTACATGATCGATCTCGATAGGGGCTACGCATGGTGACTCGCACGACGCATCTGACCCGGAAGGTGCTGAGGGACGACGTCCACGACGCCCTGCTGGAGATGCTCATGACACAGCAGCTCGCCCCGGGGCAGTCCCTGAGCATCGACTCGCTGGCCCGCCAGCTGGGCGTCTCGCCGACGCCGGTGCGCGAGGCGCTGGTGGAGCTCGAGCACACCGGTCTCGTCACGCGCGCCGCCCTCAAGGGCTACACGGTCACGTCCCCGCTCTCCGCGCGGCAGATGGCCGAGCTGATCGACGCGCGGCAGGTGATCGAGCTCGCCGCGGTGGAGCGCGCCGTGCGGGCCGCCGGCATCGTGGAGACGCTCAAGGGCGTCCACGCGGACCACGAGGCGGTGATCCGGCGCTACGGCCTCGACGGGCCGGCCGGGGTCCGCGAGGCCTCCCAGGATCAGATCCTGGAGTACTTCCGGGCGGACTGGGCGTTCCACGAGGCGATCATCCGGTCGTGCGGGAACCGCTTCATCCAGCAGATGGCGTCCATCCTGGGCGCGAACGTCCACCGGATGCGCCAGACCATGGACGTGGGCCTGACCGACGCCATGGACGCCCTCCACGAGCACGCCGAGATCGTGGCGGCGTTCGAGAGCGGCGACCCGGCCACCGCCGTCGAGGCGATGCGCAGGCACCTCGACCTGGTCTCCGGGCGGGCGCAGGCGGAGGCCGCAACACCGGAGTAGCGTTGGACATAGATCCAACATCCAATAGGATCGCTCCATGCCCTCGGAGCACCCGAGGGCGGTCGGCTCGACGGGGAGCGCGTGGTCCCGCGGCACGGCTCGTGCGGGCGTCCGACGCGGCCGCCTCGTCGCGAGCGGCTGAGCCCGCCTCGCGGGCAGCCACGGCGTGCTCCCCGGGCACGTCACTACTACGAGGAGAACCATGACCATGACCGATGCGACCCGCCCCCGGCTCGCGCTCACGCTGGGCGACCTCTCAGGGGTCGGTCCCGAGCTGGCGATGAAGCTGCTCGCCGTGGAGGAGAACCGGGAGAAGGCGGAGATCTACCTGCTCGCCTCCCAGGCCGAGGTGGACCGGTTCGCCGCGGAGGTGGGCGTGCAGGTGCCGACGGCGACCGTCCCGGGGCCGGGCACGGTCACGCTCGTCGGCTCGAAGCTGGCCGACCGCCCGGTCGAGCGGGGCGTCGCGTCCACCGCCGGCGGCGCCAGGGTGCTCCAGGACCTGCTCGACTGCCTCGAGCTGTACAAGCGGGGCAAGGTCGACTCGATCATGTTCCTCTCGCTCAACAAGTCCGCGCTGCACGACGCCGGCATGCACGAGGAGGACGAGCTCCGGTGGTTCGCCAAGGAGCTGGACCACGACGGCGTGACGTCGGAGCTCAACTTCGTCCCCGGCCTCACGACCTCCCGGGTGACGTCCCACTGCGCGATCAAGGAGGTCCCGGAGCGCATCAGCGCGCGCTCCGTGCTCGACGCGATCCGCCTGCTCAACGACGTCGTCAGCGCGAACGGCGTCGAGCGGCCCCGGCTCGCGGTGTGCGCGCTGAACCCGCACGCGGGGGAGAGCGGCCAGTTCGGACGCGAGGAGATCGACCACATCGCACCCGGCGTCCGGCTGGCGCAGGTCGAGGGCATCGACGCGCGGGGGCCGTACCCCTGCGACACCATCTTCATCGCGGCGCGCGACGGGGAGTACGACGGCGTCGTGACGATGTACCACGACCAGGGGCAGATCGCGATGAAGCTCATGGGCTTCGACCAAGGGGTGACCGTCCAGGGCGGCCTGCCCGTGCCGATCGCGACGCCGGCGCACGGCACCGCCTACGGGATCGTCGGGCAGAACAAGGCAAACCTGGGCCCTACGCAGCGGGCGTTCGACATCGCGGTGCAGCTCGGTCGCCGGACGCTGCAGGAGCGTGTTCCCGCGTCCGTCTGACGGGGGACGCCAGGGGCCGGCCGACGGGCCGGCCCCTCCGGCGCGCCCGGGACCGCGGGGGAGGTCCGCGCCCGCTCAGGCGCGGCCGTCGCCCGCCCTGGCGGCCGCCTCGTCGATCACCTGGGCCAACGCCGCGGGGTCGTGGGCGAAGCGTCCGAGGAAGAGGCCGTCGACGGCGTCGCCGAGCTCGGTGAGCAGGCCGGGGCCCGCCGAGCCGCCGTAGACGAGCGTGGTCTCGCGCCCCGCTGCGGCAAGGTCCGCCCGGATCATGGCGCAGACGGCGCGGACGTGGTCGGCCGGTGCGGGCTCGGCCGCACCGATCGCCCAGTACGGCTCGTAGGCGATCCACACCTCGGAGCTGGCGGTGACCTCGGCGAGGGCCCGCTCCACCTGGCGGACGCACTCACGGGCGGCGGCCTCCGGCGTCGTGCGCCCCGCCTCGCCGACGCACAGCAGCGGGGTGAGGCCGTTGCGCACGGCCGCCGCCGTCTTGGCGGCCACCATGGCATCGTCCTCGCCGAAGATCGTGCGCCGTTCGGCATGGCCGATCTCCACGCAGGAGCAGCCCAGTGCCGCGAGGTCCGCGCCGGAGACCTCGCCGGTGAAGGCGCCCCGATCGGCGGGGCAGAGGTCCTGCGCGCCGACGAGCGCCGCCGTGGACGACAGGGCCTCGCACGCCGCCGACAGGGTAAGAAAGTCCGGCAGCACCGCCAGGCGCACGTCACCGGCGGCGACTGCGGTGCGGCCGGCCAGGTCCCGCACGGCGTCGAGGTACTCCAGGGAGCGCGCACGGTCGAAGTACATCTTCAGGCTCACTGCCACGAGCGGTCTGTTCATCAGATCCTCCGGGATCGGGGGGACGGCGGGCGGAGTGCGGCGCCCGGGCCCCCGGTCGAGGCCGCCGGGAAGGGCGCCGCGCGATTCGATTGCGCCAGGGCTCCGTGAGGTGGCACACTCCCTCCTGTAATAGATCCTATGGGATCGATGCTGTAGTGATGGTCGAGCATGGTGGCTCGCTTGCAAGGAGGCAACCGTCGATGAAGAAGCACAGGGGTAGGTCGTGAACGTCAGCGGCGCGAGACTCGCCACTGGGCCCTGGGTGATGCGGCTGGTGCTGCTCGCCCTCGGCGTCGCCGCGCTGGTCGGCGGCTCCAGCTACGGCCTGCGGACCGCCGAAGGGCTCGTCGGCGCCGGTCTGATGCCCGCCCTCGCCGGGTTCGTCATGGTCGTCGCGTCCCTGTGGGACGGCGCCAGGGCGTTGCGCGACGCGCGCGCCGCGGTCGCCGTCGACGCGGAGGCGGCCGCCGTGCCGGAAGCGGCCGACGAGGCGGGCGAGCTCGACGTCTTCGGCCGCAGGGCCGGGCAGCGCAACCGCGCCGTGCTCATGGTCTTCGCCGTGATCCTGCTGGCCGTGCTCCTCTCCCACGTCGTGGGCCTGCTCCTCGCGCTGACCGCCATGGTCGTCGTGCTGCTGGGCGTGGTGGAGAAGATGCCGTGGTGGGTGGCGCTCGTCGGTGGCGCCGCCGCCTTCCTCTTCGGGTACCTGGTGTTCGGCGTGGCGCTCAACGTGCCGCTGCCCACCGGGATGCTCGGCCTGGTCTGAGAGAGAAGACAGATGCTCGAGAACATCGCCCTGGGATTTCAGACCTCGCTGACCCCCGAGAACCTGCTCTGGTGCTTCATCGGTGTGGTCCTCGGGACCGTCATCGGCATGCTGCCGGGCCTCGGCGCCACCACCGGCGTCGCCATCCTGCTGCCGCTGACGCTCAGCATGGAGCCGGTCACGGCGCTCATCATGCTCGCCGGGATCTACTACGGCTGCCAGTACGGCGGCACGATCGCAGCGGTGCTGATCGCGACGCCTGGTGACGCCAACGCCGTCGCCACGGTGGTCGACGGCTATGCGCTCGCCCGCAAGGGGCAGGCCGGCAAGGCGCTCGCGATCGCCGCCATCGGCTCCTTCGTGGCAGCGATCCTCTCGCTCGTCCTCCTCATGCTGATCGCGGCCCCGATCGCCACCTTCGCGCTCCGGTTCGGTCCGGCCGAGATGCTGGCGATCATGATCATGGGCCTGCTCACGATCATCTCCTTCTCCGGCGACAACCTGGCGAAGGGCCTGATCATGGCGGGGCTGGGCATCCTGCTCTCCACCGTCGGGATGTCCTCGGGCTTCGCGGAGTCCCGGTTCACCTTCGGCAGCGTCAACCTGCTCGGCGGCATCGACTTCGTCGTCGTCATGATCGGCGTCTTCGCGATCGGCGAGGTCGTCAGCCAGATCGGCACCGGCGGCGTCGAGCCCATCCGCACCCGCATGCGCGACATGGTGATCCGGTTCAGCGACGTCAAGGCCTCGTTCTCCGCGATCCTGCGCGGGAGCGGCATCGGCTTCGCGCTCGGCACCCTGCCCGGGGCCGGCTCGACGCTGGCCGCCCTCGTCGGCTACGGCGTCGAGAAGCAGGTGAGCCCGAACCGCAAGGAGTTCGGCAAGGGTGCGATCCAGGGAGTGGCCGCCGCGGAGTCGGCGAACAACGCCGCCGCGAACGCGAACTTCATCCCCACCCTCGCGCTCGGCGTCCCCGGCGGCACGACGACGGCCGTCCTCCTCGGCGCCTTCGTCATGTACGGCGTCCAGCCCGGACCGCTGCTGTTCGAGAACCAGCCCGGCCTGGTCTGGGGCCTGCTGACGTCGTTCTTCATCGGCAACGTCATCCTGCTGGTGCTCAACCTGCCGCTCGCGCCCGCCTTCGCGCAGGTGCTGCGCATGCGCTACACGTACCTGTACCCGGCGATCATCTTCTTCAGCATGATGGGCGCGTTCGCGGTCCAGAACAACCTGTTCGCCCTCCCCGTGCTGCTGGCGGCGGGCGTCGGCGGCTTCTTCATGAAGAAGTTCGACTACCCGACGGCGCCGCTGATTCTCGGCCTCGTCCTCGGCCCGATGGTCGAGAAGGCGCTCGTGCAGACCTCGTCCTTCGCGAACGGCGATCTCACGGTGATCTTCACCGAGCCGCTCTCCCTGGCGATCCTCGTCGCGACGGCGCTGATCATGCTCGTGCCGACGGTCGCCAAGCGCATCGCGGGCCGCGGCGGGCCCGTCCCGGCCGGTCCGGCCCCCGCCGGGCCCGCCACCACCTCCGACGACGTCCCGGTCAGGACCGGCGCCGAGGAGTGACCCCCAGTCCGGAGGCCCGCACGGTCTCTCCGGTTCGCACGACCCCTCGTCCCCGGCGTCCCGCCGCGGACGGGACCCACCCCCGTCTCGCAACGAAGTTCGGTCAAGGAGGACTTATCACCATGTCTGTTCGCAGAGCAGCAGGAATCGTCGCAGGGCTCGGAGCCGCGGCTCTGACGCTGGGCGCATGCTCCGGCGGGAGCTCGTCGGCCGGCGAGGGCGCCGGCGCCGAGAGCTTCGACCCGGGCGACCGGCTCACCATGATCGTGCCGATGGGCCCGGGCGGGGGCTCCGACCTCTCCGGCCGGTCGATCGCGTCCGGTCTCGAGGAGGTCACCGAGAAGACGATCTCGGTGGAGAACCAGGAGGGCGGCGGCGGCGCCGTCGGCTACGCGAACTTCCTGGGGCTGGAGGGCGACCCGTCCTACCTGCTGGCCACGGAGACCGCCCTCGTCAACCTCGCGCTGACGGAGGACGTGCCGTTCAGCTGGGAGTCGTTCACGCCGATCATGAAGGTCGGCCAGGACTCCACCATCATGGTGGTCCCCGCCGGCGCCTCGTACGGCACCTGCACCGACGTCGTCGACGCCGCCCGGGCGGGCGACGTCAAGGTCTCCGTCTCCGGCGGTGTCACGGGCAACGACGCCATCCAGTTCGGCCTCATCGAGAAGGACCAGGACGTCGCCTTCCAGCGCGTGCCCTACGAGTCGGGCGGCGAGGCGATCGCCGCCGTGCTCGGCGGCCACGTCGACGTCGCACTGACCAACCCGGGAGAGGTCATCGGGCAGCTCGAGTCCGGCGACCTCAAGGCTCTCTGCGTGATCGCCGAGGAGCGCTACGAGTACGAGGACCTCGCCGACATCCCGACGACCGTGGAGCAGGGCATCGACGTCACGTTCTCCCAGTACCGCGGCATCATCGCTCCGGGCGGCATCGCCGACGAGGCCAAGGAGTACTGGATCGAGGCCAGCAAGGAGTACGTCGAGACCGAGTCCTTCAAGGAGTACATGTCGGCCAACTTCATGCAGGCCGACCCGCTCTTCGGCGACGACTTCGTCTCCTACCTGGAGCAGTACGAGGCCGACCTGGCGGCCGGCCTCGAGTAGGCAGCACCGCGGACGGCGGGGTGGTGGCGCGCAGCCACCACCCCGCCCTCGTTCGTACCCGCGGCGCCGACCTGTTCATCGAACGGGCGTTCGACTACGCTGGGTGACATGTCCGGCGGGCCGACCATCCTGCACGCCGACCTCGACGCGTTCTACGCGTCGGTCGAGCAGCTGCTGGACCCGTCGCTGCGTGGCCGGCCCGTCGCGGTCGGGGGCAGCGCAGGTGGCGGCGTGGTCCTCGCGGCGTCCTACGAGGCCAAGGCGCACGGCGTGCAGGGCGGCATGCCCGGCTGGCGCGCGGCCCGGCTGTGCCCCGACCTGCTCTTCGTCCGCGGCCACTTCGGCCGCTACCAGGAGCTCGCGGACCGCGTGATGGCGGTCCTCGGCGACTTCACGCCGGCGGTCCAGCGCATCTCGATCGACGAGGCGTTCCTCGACGTCTCCGGCTCCACGCACCTCTTCGGCGCCCCGGGGGCGATCGGTGCCAGCATCCGCCACCGCGTGCGCGCCGAGGTCGGGCTGCCGATCTCGGTCGGCGCCGCGAGCACCAAGCACCTCGCGAAGATCGCCTCTCAGGTCGCGAAGCCCGACGGGCTGGTCGTGGTCGAGCCCGGGCGCGAGCGGGAGTTCCTCGACCCGCTCCCCGTCGGCCTGATGTGGGGCGTGGGCCCGGTGACCGAGCAACGGCTGGCCGACCGTGGCATCCGCACCATCGGCGAGCTCGTCCAGGAGCCCGGCCACACCCTCGAGAAGCTCCTCGGCAGGGCGACCGGCTCCACCCTCCACGCGCTCGCCCTCAACGAGGACCCCAGGAAGGTCACCCGCACCGCCCGGGCGGGCTCGGTCGGAGCCCAGTCGGCCCTCGGGCGCCGCACGCCGACGCCGGAGCTCGTCCGGTCCGTGCTCGGGCACCTGGCCGAGCGGGTCGCCGGCCGGCTCCGGACGAAGGACAGGGCCGGCCGCACGATCACCGTCCGGGTGCGCTTCGCCGGGATGCGGTCGGTGACGCGATCGCGCACCCTGCCCGGACCGGTGTCGGCGACCCTCACGCTCACCGAGATGGCCGAGGCGCTCGTCTGGCAGGCGATCCGCGACCAGACCGAGACGCCCGAGATCACGCTGCTCGCCGTCTCCGTGTCGAACCTGACCCGTCAGGCGGCCGTCCAGCTCGAGCTGCCGCTCCAGCCGGAGGACCCGTGGCGGCCCGGCTCGCCCACGGGGTCGGCCAGGTGGGCGCTCGACCGGTCGATGGACGCCGCGCGCGCCCGGTTCGGCCGGGACGCGGTCGGCTACCTGCCGGCCACCATGCGCCGCCCGGGCGGGGTGCCCGACGACTTCCGGGAGCTTGCCGAACGCGATCTCTGACCGGGACGATGATCGAGCGGCTGACCAGCTCGCAGGCTCGCCGTCCGGGAGCATGACAGGGAGGGGACGTCGTGGGTGTCGACGTGACCACGAAGATCGTGATCGCCCGACGGCCCGAGGTCGTCGCGGCCTACGCCGCCGACCCGGACAAGGCACCGCAGTGGTACCGGAACATCACGTCCGTCACGTGGCGCACGCCGCCGCCGCTGGCGGTCGGCTCCCAGGTCGACTTCGTCGCACGGTTCCTCGGCCGCACGCTGGCCTACACCTACGGCGTCGTCGAGAACGTGCCGCACACCCGGCTCGTCATGCGCACGGCCCCTGGGTCGTCGTTCCCGATGGAGACCACCTACACCTGGCGGGCGCTCGGCGACGACCGGACGGAGATGAGCCTGCGCAACCGGGGAGGTCCGTCCGGCCGGCTCGTCGCGCGGGTCATGGCAGCGGCGATGCGTCGGGCCAACCGATCGGACCTCGCCCGGCTCCGGCGCATCCTCGAGACGCGCGAGAAGCCCCCCGAACGTGCCAGTCCCTGACACGTGCTCGCCCGGATGGCGGACCACCGTCTACCCTGCCCAGCACACGGCACCCCTCCGCCGAAAGGACCAGACCATCATGAAGCGCCCCGTGCGTCTCCTCGGCGCCCTCGCGGCGTCGGCCCTTCTCCTCGCCGGGTGCGGCTCGGGCGGCGGCGACGCCGACCCCGCCGCGGACGGCACCGGCGCCGCGGCCGGCGAGACCGTCGAGATCGGCATCACCCAGATCGTCTCCCACGCCTCCCTCGACGCCGCCCGTGAGGGCTTCAAGCGCGCTCTGGAGGAGAACGGGATCGACGCGAACTACGACGAGCAGAACGCGCAGGGCGACCAGACCACCGCGACCTCGATCGCCAACACCTTCGCCTCGGACGGCAAGGACCTGGTGCTCGCCATCGCGACGCCGACGGCGCAGGCCGCGGCGCAGGCGATCACGGACATCCCGGTCCTGTTCACCGCCGTCACCGAGCCCGCCGAGGCCGGCCTCGTCGACAGCTGGGAGGCGCCCGGGGGCAACCTCACCGGCACCTCGGACCTCAACCCGGTCCGCGAGCAGCTCGAGCTGCTCGCGGAGATCGCGCCGGACGCGAGGACGGTGGGCATCGTCTACAGCTCCGGCGAGGTCAACTCCCAGGTGCAGGTCGATCTCGCGAAGGAGGCGGCCGCGGAGCTGGGTCTGACGATCGAGGAGGCCACCGTCAGCACCTCCGCCGAGGTGCAGCAGGCGGCCCAGTCCCTCGAGGTTGACGCGTTCTACGTGCCCACGGACAACGCCGTCGTCAATGCCCTGGAGTCGGTCATCGCCGTCGCCGAGCAGCGTCAGATCCCGATGGTCGTCGGGGAGTCCGACAGCGTCGAGCGGGGCGGCCTCGCCACCTACGGCATCGACTACGACAAGCTCGGCTACCAGACCGGCCTCATGGCGGTGAGGATCCTCCAGGAGGGGGCCGACCCGGCCGAGATGCCGGTGGAGACGCTCGACGAGCTCACCCTCGTCGTCAACCAGGGCGCCGCCGAGCGCATGGGCGTGGAGATCCCCCAGACCGTCCTCGACCACGCCGACACGGTCGTCGAGTAGTCCGGTGGTCGTCGCCGTCGAGCTCGGCCTCATCTACGCCGTCATGGCGCTGGGGGTCTACCTCACCTTCCGCATCCTCGACTTCCCCGACCTCACGGTCGACGGGTCATTCACCACGGGCGGTGCGACGGCGGCGACCCTCATCATCTCGGGCACCCCGCCCCTCCTGGCGACGGCGGTGGCGGGGGTGGCGGGTCTCCTCGCCGGCGTCGTCACCGGGCTGCTGCACACCAAGGGCAAGATCAACGGGCTCCTGGCGGGCATCCTCACCCAGATCGGGCTCTACTCGATCAACCTGCGGATCATGGGGAACAAGGCCAACCTGCCCCTGCTCCGCGAGGAGACGTTGTTCACCCCGCTGCGGGACTCGGCGCTGCTCGGCACCCTCGCCGCGGTGGGCATCTTCGCCGTCGGCGCACTCGTCCTCAAGCTGATCCTCGACTGGTTCCTCCACACCGACATCGGTCTGGCGATGCAGGCCACCGGCGACAACGAGGAGATGATCCGCTCGCTCGGCGTCACCACCGACGGCATGAAGGTGCTCGGCCTGGCGCTGTCGAACGGCCTGGTGGCCGTGTGCGGTGCCCTCATCGCGCAGTACCAGGGCTTCTCCGACGTCGGCATGGGCATCGGCCTCATCGTCGCCGGTCTGGCGTCCGTCATCATCGGCCAGGCGATCGTCGGTCAGCGGGTCATCTTCATCGCCACCCTCGCCGTCGTCGTCGGCTCGGTCCTCTACCGCGTCGTCATCCAGCTCGCCCTTCAGGCGGGCCTCGAGGCCAACGACATGAAGCTCGTCTCCGCCGTGCTCGTGGTCTTCGCGCTGGTGCTGCCGCAGTGGTCGGTGCTGCGGCGGTTCCGGCCGGCGCGGCGGCTGCGCGCGGTGACGTCCGGGGCGGAGGCGTGATGCTCGACGTCGACAACGTCACCAAGACCTTCTTCCCCAACAGCGTCAACGAGCGGGTCGCGCTGCGCGATCTCGACCTGCACCTGACGGAGGGCGAGTTCGTCACCGTCATCGGGTCCAACGGGGCCGGGAAGTCGACCCTGCTGAACATCGTCTCCGGCAAGATGCGACCGGAGACGGGCGCCGTGCGGATCGGTGGGCGCGACGTCACCCGCCTCGCCGACTTCCAGCGCGCCCGCTACATCGGCCGGGTCTTCCAGGACCCGATGGCCGGGACCGCCCCTCACATGACCATCGAGGAGAACCTCGCCATCGCGCTCGAGCGCGGCCGACGGCGGGGCCTTCGCCGTGGGGTCACGGGCGCCAAGCGCGACCGCTTCCGCGTCGAGCTGGCCAGCCTCGAGCTCGGGCTGGTGAACCGGCTCAAGGCCAAGGTCGGGCTGCTCTCCGGCGGGCAGCGCCAGGCGCTGTCCCTGCTCATGGCCACCTTCTCCGAGCCGCAGATCCTCCTCCTCGACGAGCACACCGCGGCCCTGGACCCCCAGCGTGCGGCGCTCATCACCAGGCTGACGGCCGAGCTCGTCGAGCGGCACCGCCTGACGACCCTCATGGTCACCCACAACATGGAGCAGGCCCTGAGCATGGGCACGCGGCTCGTGATGATGCACGAGGGCACGATCATCCTCGACGTCGACGACGCCCGGAAGTCCCGGATGACCCCGGCCGACCTGCTGGCCGAGTTCGAGAAGATCAAGGGCGGCGGTCTGGACGACCGCACCCTGCTGCAGTAGGCGGCGGTAGCACCCGTCCGGCCGAGGTGCGACGATCGTCCTCTCCGGAAGGACGCGCATGAGGCGGAACGTCTTCGTGGTGGGTCTCGACGACCTGAACCTGTCGACGCTGCAGGCGCTGCCCGACGTCGAGAGCTACGCCTTCCACCAGCTCCTGACCCGGCCCGAGCTCCAGTCCGGCACGGTCTCGGTGGCCGAGCTGCTGGCCAGGGCCTTCCGCCAGCTGGACGCCTTCGACGGCACGATCGACGCCATCGTCGGGTACTGGGACTTCCCCGTGAGTCTCCTCGTGCCGGTGCTCTGCCGGCGCTACGGCCTGCGCTCCGCGCCCCTGACCGCCGTCATGCGGTGCGAGCACAAGTACTGGAGCCGCCTGGAGCAGCGGAAGGTCGTCGACAACGTCCCCGCCTTCGCCCTGCTCGACCCGGCCGTCACCCGAGCCACGCTGCCGCGCGGGCTCCGCTACCCGGTGTGGGTCAAGCCGGTGAAGTCCGCCAGCTCCGAGGGGGCCAGCTACGCGGCCGACGAGGCGCAGCTGCAGACGGCGGTGGCCCGCGCGCGAGCGACCATGGACCGCATCGGGCCACCGTGGGAGGAGCTCCTCGCCATGGTCGACCTGCCGCCCGAGGTCGCCGCCGCAGGCGCTCGCGCGTGCCTGGTCGAGGAGGCGGTGACCGGGCACCAGTTCACCGTCGAGGGGTACTCCCGGGCCGGCCGGGTGCGGACCTACGGCGTGATCGACTCCCACCGGTACCCGGACTCCTCGAGCTTCCTGCGCTACCAGTACCCGTCCGTGCTCCCCGAGCGGGTCCGCCGCGAGGCCGCCGCGGTGACCGAGAAGGTGATGAGCGCCGTCGGCCTGACGAGCTCGACCTTCAACGTCGAGTACTTCTGGGACCCCGAGTCGGACCGGCTCGCCCTGCTGGAGATCAACACGCGGCACTCGCAGTCCCACGCCATGCTCTTCCGCCTGGTCGACGGCGTCCCCAACCACGCCTGCATGATCGACCTGGCGCTCGGCCGGGAACCGCACCTGCCCAGCGGCGAGGGCCCGTACCGGACGGCCGCGAAGTGGTTCCTGCGGCGGTTCTCGGACGGCGTCGTGCGCCGCGTCCCCACGCCCGCCGAGGTCGCCGCCGTCGAGCGCGCCGTGACGGGGACGACGGTGCGACCCCTCGTCGCCGCCGGGGACCGGCTCTCGCAGGGCGGCGAAGGGGAGGACAGCTACAGCTACGTCCTCGCCGAGATCTACACCGCCGGCGACGACGAGGCGGCTCTGACGGCGAGGTACGCCGCGTGCGTCGACGCGCTGAGGTTCGAGATCGACGACGTCGACGGAGGGTCCTGATGCGCACGGTCTCGTCGCTGCCCTACCAGGTCCAGGAGGTCGAGCACCTCTGGATCACGATGTCCGACGGCACCCGGCTCGCCGCCCGGCTCTGGCTCCCGGTCTCCGCCGTCGCCGAGCCGGTCCCGGGCGTGCTGGAGCTGATCCCGTACCGCAAGCGTGACCTCACGGCGCAGCGCGACTCCGTCCACCACCCGTACATCGCGGGCCACGGCTACGCGTGCGTGCGGGTGGACCTGCGCGGCAGCGGCGACTCCGAGGGCGTGCTCATGGACGAGTACCTCGAGCAGGAGCTGCAGGACGCCGAGGAGGTGCTCGCGTGGATGGCCGTGCAGCCCTGGTGCGACGGCACCACCGCGATGATGGGCATCTCCTGGGGCGGGTTCAACGCCCTGCAGGTCGCCGCTCGCCGGCCACCGAGCCTGGGCGCGATCGTCACTGTGTGCTCGACGGACGACCGCTACACCGACGACGTGCACTACATGGGCGGGTGCCTGCTCAGCGACAACCTCTCCTGGGCCTCGACGATGTTCGCCTACAACTCCTGTCCGCCCGACCCCGCCGTCGTGGGCGCGCGGTGGCGCGAGATGTGGCTGGAACGGCTCGAGCGCAGCGGGCTGTGGCTGGAGGAGTGGCTGCGTCACCAACGCCGCGACGACTACTGGAGGCACGGGTCGGTGGGCGAGGAGTTCTCCGCGATCCGGTGCCCGGTGTTCGCCGTCAGCGGGTGGGCGGACGGGTACTCCAACGCGGTGTTCCGGCTGCTGCGCGGGCTCGACGTGCCCACCCGCGGGCTCGTCGGCCCGTGGAGCCACAAGTACCCGCACCTGGGCCAGCCCGGCCCGGCCATCGGTTTCCTCCAGGAGGTCGTCGCCTGGTGGGACCGGTGGCTCAAGGGCAAGGACGACGGTGCCGACCCGCCGGCCCTGACCATCTGGATGCAGGACTCGGTCCGTCCCTCGACCACCTACGCCGACCGCCCCGGCAGGTGGGTGGGGGAGCCGAGCTGGCCCAGCCCGCGGATCGTCGAGACCCGGTTCCCGCTCGGGCGTCACCGGATCGCCGCGCCGGACCGGCCCGAGCCGAGCCCGGTGCTGAGCGTCCAGTCCCCGCTCTGGGTCGGCCACTTCGCGGGCAAGTGGTGCTCCTACAACGCACCCCCGGACATGCCGTACGACCAGCGTGAGGAGGACGGCGGGTCGATGGTCTTCGACAGCGACCTGCTGCCCGAGCGGCTGGAGGTGCTCGGCGCCCCGAGGGTCGAGCTCACCCTCGCGGCCGACCGCCCGGTCGCGATGGTGGTGGCCCGGCTGTCCGACGTCGCACCGGACGGCGAGGCCACGCGGGTCAGCTACGGCGTCCGGAACCTCACCCACCACGCCGGCTCGGAGGACCCGCAGCTGCTCGAGCCGGGGGAGCGGTACACCGTCGCCGTCCAGCTCAACGGCATGGCGCAGTCGTTCCCCGCCGGGCACCGGCTACGCCTGTCCCTCTCGACGACGTACTGGCCGGTGGTCTGGCCGTCCCCCGAGCCGGTGCGGCTCACCGTCTTCCCGGAGGAGAGCCACCTGGTGCTCCCGGTGCGCCCGGTGGGCGTCGACGACGGCGAGCCCGCCCCCGTGTTCGGCGAGCCCGAGGGCACGCCGCCGATCTCGGTGACCCAGCTCCGGCCGGGCGAGCACGACTGGACCGTCACCCGCAACATGGTGGACCTCTCCGGAGCGCTCGACGTGCTCAAGGACCTCGGGGTGGTTCGCTTCGACGCCATCGACCTCGCGGTCACGCGACGCGCGCACGAGCGATACACGTTCGTCGGGCGTGACTTCTGCTCGGTGCGCGGCGAGACGGACTGGGCCATGGGCTTCGAGCGCGGGGACTGGCAGGTGCGCACCCGGACGCGGACGGTGCTGACCTCGACCGCCACCGACTTCCACCTGATCGCCGAGCTGGACGCCTACGAGGGCGAGGTGCGCGTGGCGTCGAAGACCTGGCGCACGACCATCCCGCGGGACTTCCTCTAGCGGCGCGATGATGCAGGTCAGCGGGCGGTGAGCTGCATCCGCACCTCACTACGGGCCGGGCGGAGCAGCCCCTCGAGCCGGACGAGCTCGTCGAGCATCGCGACGGCCGACGCCTCGAGGACGTCGGTCGGGTGGAAACCGCCCTCCCGGACGAGGTTCGCGACGAACGGGACGTTCACCGCCTCGACGGCGACCGCCATGCGCAGGGCGTCGAGCACCGGCTTGAGCTGCTGCGTGGCGCGGATGCCCGCGGAGATGCCGCCGTAGCTGACGATGCCGACCGGCTTGTCCGCCCACTCCTGGTGGAGGAAGTCCAGCGCGTTCTTCAGCGCGGCGTTGTAGCCGGGAAGTGGCCGTTCGACCGGTGCCGCACGTCGGTCGCGGTCGGGTTTCCGGCGTTGCCGGGCCGTTTCCGGGAGCTCGGGTGCGCGCCGCCCGGCATGCGTGCCGCGCCGTCCACCCGCCAGACCGGCCTTGACTTTAGCCTGACAAGATGTCAACTTAGTGGACGTGACGTAAGGGGGATCACACCCGCGGCAGGGACCGCGGCCCACGGGCCGGACCTCGGGATCCTGCGGCGACCTCCCCCGCCCACCTGCTCGCACCGAGTTCGACGAGGAACCGATCCAGATGTCGCGGTGCACGATCCTCTCCACCACACGTGACGCCGGAGCTGGCGTGGCGCTGACGAAAGGTAGTCCCCGCCGATGACGGACCCCACGACTGTCACCAGCAGGACCGTCAACACCGTCCTCGGCCCGGTCCCGGCCGACGAGCTGGGCGTCGTCTCGGTCCACGAGGCGCTGCTCTCGGTGGTCCCGGGGGCGGAGCACGCGTACGACGTCACGATGGACCGGGCGGAGATCTTCGAGGTCCTGGCAAGGAAGCTGACGGACTTCCGCGACCACGGCGGCAGGACGATCGTCGACAGCACCGGCATGTTCCACGGTCGCGACGTGCGGCTGTACGAGGCGCTCTCGCGCTCGACCGGCGTGCACATCGTCGCCTCGACGGGCATGGGGCCCGAGGAGCTGCTCGGCGGTTACTTCCTGACGCCGCAGACCAACCCGCCCACGCCGTGGCCCGCCGAGAAGTTCGCGGACCTCTTCACGAAGGAGGCCACCGAGGGCATGGTGGTCCCCCGCGTCGAGCGCCGCGCCCCCGCGGGCCTCGTGACCACCACCGCCACCCGCGAGGGCATGACCGCGACGGACGAGAGCCTGTTCCGTGGCGCCGCCCGGACCGCCCTCGGCACGGGCGTGCCGCTCTCCGTCAGGTTCGGCGAGGACGCGCGGCACGACCTCGACGTCGTCCTGGACGAGCAGCTGCCGGCCGACCGCGTCGTCGTCGGCGGGCTCGACCGGAAGGACGCGGTGGCCGCCGGCGCGCCCCTCGCGGTCGCCGGGCGCGGCGCCTTCGTCGCCCTGGACCACGTGGGCCTGGACGACGACGACGAGCACCTCTCCGACCGGGAGCGCGCCGCGCTGGTGCTCGAGCTCGTCGGGGCCGGCCACGCAGGCCGCATCCTGCTCTCGAGCAACGCCGTCGGCGTGGCCAAGGGCCAGCCCGGGTACGACCTGCCGTTCAGCCACGTGGTGTCGACGTTCGTGCCCTTCGCCAAGTCGCTGGGGCTCACCGACGAGGACGCCGTACGGATCCTCGTGGACAACCCGCGCGAGCTGCTGACCCTGCGCCGATAACGCGCCGTCCACCCATTCGTACGAACTTCTGAGGTGAGGGTTTTGTCGAGAGTCAACACCGTGCTGGGACCGGTCCCGGCCGAGGAGCTCGGCGTCGTGGCCGTCCACGAGCACATCGGGTACGGGATGCCCGGCTCCGAGCTGGACACGCGATGGTGGAAGACGCCGGAGCAGCGGTACGAGGAGACGGTGCCGAAGCTGCGGAGGTTCCACGAGCACGGCGGCGGGACGTTCGTCGACGCCACCGGCATCTGCAACGGCCGCGACGTCGACTACTACCGGTCGCTGTCCGCGAAGACCGGGGTCCACATCGTCGCCTGCACCGGCTTCGTCGGCGGCGACACCGCCCTGCCGCACTTCGCCCGCGCGAGCGTCGACTACCTGACCCGCCAGTTCGTCCACGAGATCACCGTCGGCATCGGTGGCACCGGCAGTCGCGCCGGCGTGATCAAGGTCGGCGTCAGCCGCGGTGGGCGGATGACCGACCTGGACAAGCGCATCTACCGCGCCGCCGCCCGGGCCGCCCTGACGACCGGGGTGCCCATCCTGACCCACCTGGCGATCGACGCCGAGAACGCCGTCGCCATCTTCGCGGAGGAGGGTCTCCCGCTGGACCGCGTGCTGTTCGGGCACGTCGACGACGGGGTGAACGCCGACAAGACGCGCGACACCTGGATCGTCGAGCAGGGCGGGCGCCTCGGCTTCGACACCTTCGGGTACGAGACCGAGCTGCCGGACCCGCCGTTCTGGGCCCGCCCCCGCAAGGAGCGCCTGGACCACTTCCTGCGGTTCGTCAAGGGCGGCCACGCGGACAGGGTGCTCGCCTCGGCCGACGCGAACTGCAGCCCCCTGGGCTGGCCGGGCGTCAAGGGCCACACCGTGAACTACATCTTCGAGGTGCTGATCCCCGACCTCCGCGACAACGGCGTGGACGAGGCGACGATCACGAAGCTGTTCGTCGACAACCCCGCCGACTTCCTGACCGTCCAGTCCTGACCGCCCGCCATCACCCCCGCGGCGCACCGACGCGCCCCGCCCGAAAGGCAGCACAATGAACACCTCCGACCTGAACAACCTGACCGTCGCCATCGTCGGTGCCGGTTACGGCGGCGCCGCCGCGGCCAAGGCGCTCAGCCGGCTCGGGGCAGACGTCACCGTGTACGAGCAGGCGAACGAGATCCGCGAGGTGGGGGCAGGCATCGGCCTCCGTCCGTCCTCGATGGACCAGTTCCGCCAGTGGGGGATCTTCGACGCGATCGCGAAGGTGAGCTCTCCGAGCGACTACTTCGAGATCCTCTCGGCCACCGGCGACCCGATCATGAAGGACTCGTGGCCGGGCATGGACGACTACGAGGTGAAGACCCACACGCACCTCATCCACCGCAACGACTTCCTCCAGGCCCTCCTCAGCGTCCTGCCCGAGGGCATGGTGCAGCTGGGCCACAAGCTCGAGACCGTCACCGACCACGGCGACCGCGCCACGCTCACCTTCACGAACGGCAGGACCGTCGAGGCGGACCTGGTCGTCGGGGCGGACGGCATCAAGTCCACGGTGCGCCAGCAGCTGTTCAGCGACCAGCAGCCGGTGTTCGCCGGCGAGCACGCCTACCGCGTCGTCGTCGACGCCGAGGACGCTCATGGCCTGGTCACCGACGACAACCTCCGGATGTTCATCGGCAGGGGCACCAAGGTGTACGTGCTGCCGCTGCGCCACCGCGGCCAGATGTCCTTCGACGTCACCGCCCTGAACCCCGACGGCACCTGGAGCCCGCAGGTCACCAAGGAGGACCTGCTGCGGACGGTGGAGGGCTTCGACGAGCGCATCGTCGGCCTCGTGCGGGACCTCGACATGGACAGGGTCAACATCCGCGCCGTGTACGACATCGACCCCGTCGACACCTGGCACTCGGACTCCGTGGTGCTGCTCGGCGACTCCGCGCACTCGATGTGCCACCACCAGGGTCAGGGCGCGAACTCGGCGATCCTGGACGCCGGCGCGCTCGCGGACGCCCTTCGGGAGGCCGGCTCCGTCACGGAGGCGCTGGCGTCGTACCAGGCGACCCGCAAGCCGGTCACGGACGAGCTGCAGCGCATCTCCCGCCAGGGCTGGACCGAGGACGAGGTCAACGACGTCTTCCCCGGGCAGAAGCCCGCGGCCGGGACGAGGGCCTGACGCCGTGGCGCTGCATCCCGAGATCGCCAGGATCGTCGCCAGCCTGCCCGCCCCGCCGCCGGGCCCGATCGACCCGGCGGCCCTCCGTGCCGCCGAGGAGGCGTCGGTGCCCCCGCCGGAGGAGCGGCTGCCGCTCCACGCCGTCGAGGACCTGACCGCGCACACCCCCGCCGGGGACGTGCCCGTGCGGATCTACACCCCGGTCGACGCCGACTCCTACGGCGTGCTGGTCTACTTCCACGGCGGCGCGTTCTTCCTCGGCAGCCTGGACACCCACGACCATGTTGCGCGGTCCCTGGCGAGGGAGACCGGGCTCAAGGTCGTCTCCGTGGGCTTCCGCCGCGCCCCCGAGGCCGCGTTCCCGGCCGGTCTGGAGGACTGCTACGGCGCGGTCCGCTGGGCCGCCGAGAATGGCGAGCTGCTCGGGTGGGACGGGCAGACCCTGGCGATCGCCGGCGACAGCTCCGGCGGCACGTTCGTCGCCGCCGTCGCCGCGACTGCCCACGACGACGGGTTCGACCGCATCACCCACCAGGTGCTCTTCTACCCGTCGCTGGACCTCGACTTCGACGTCGACCGCTACGCCTCCCTGCGGGAGAACGCGGAAGGGTACGGCCTGGAGACGGCGGGGCTCAAGCCGTTCAACGCCTTCTACCTCGACAGCGGGGCGGACCCCGCGGACCCGCGCGTCTCGCCGATCAAGCGCGCGGACCTCAGCGGCCTGCCGCCGGCGCTCGTCGTCACGGCGGAGCACGACCCGCTGCGCGACGAGGGCGAGCTGTACGCCGAGCGGCTGCGCGAGGCCGGCGTGGACGTGACGGTCAGCCGGTACGCCGGCGCCAACCACGGGTTCGTGCAGCACTTCTCCTGGATCCCGGAGTACCACCGGGTCTTCGAGGAGACCGCCGCGTTCCTCGGTCGTCGCTGACCCCCGCCCTCCTGAGAGGAGAGTCATGACGCAGAACGTCCCCGTCCACCCGCTCGTGTCGCCGTGGGGCCGCTTCGGGCTGTACAGCTTCTTCGTCGACGCGCCAGAGCCGGCGATCGTCGACACCGGCATCGCCTCCTCGCCCGCGGAGGGGATGGTGCCCGCGCTGGAGGCGCTGGGGCGCCGCGTCGAGGACGTGCGCTGGATCCTGCTCACCCACGGCCACATCGACCACATCGGCGGTGCCCACGCCCTGTGGGAGCTGACGGGCCGGCGTGCCCGGGTGGTCATCCACGAGGCGGACGCGCCGATGCTGCGCTCACGCCGCGCCCACGTGGAGGAGTACCTCGACGGCCGTGGCCGGTACCTGGACGACCCCGAGGGGGAGGCGAAGGTGACGGCGGCGGGCGAGGCCGTGATCTCCGGCGAGATGGAGCCGACCATGCTGGTCAGGGGCGGCGAGACCCTCACCCTGGGCGGCGGCGTGACGGTCTCCGTCCACGCGATCCCGGGCCACACCCCCGGATCGGTCGCCTACGTCATCGACGGGCAGGACGACGTCTTCGTCGGCGACGCGGTCCAGGTGCACGGGGCCGCCAACGGCTTCCCCGGCTACGTGGACCCGGTGCGCTACCGCAGGAGCCTGGAGCACCTGCGCGACGAGGTCCGGCCGCAGCACCTCTACCTCGGCCACCCGTACCGCCGCGCCGACGGCGTCCCCTACGGCGTCGAGCTCGACGCCGTGCAGGCGCGCGAGGCGCTGGACGAGAGCCTCGCGATCGAGGCCCGGGTGAGCGCGGCGGCCCACGACTGCCTGGGCGCCGGGCTGCACGAGACGGCGTCGCCGTACTCCCCGTTCGCGCCCGTCGCGGAGGCGGTCGGCTACGACGGCGACCCCACGCTCGAGCCGTCGCCGTTCTTCACGTCGATGCACGGCTACCGCACCCACTTCACCCAGAACGCCTGACGAGGAGCTCATCCACCCATGCCGGACTTCCAGACCACCCAGGCTGACCTCCAGACCATCCGGGCGGGCCGGCAGCAGATCGCCGTCCGCAAGGACCTCCGGGTGCCGATGCGCGACGGCGTGACGCTGGCCGCGGACGCCTACCACGGCGTCGAGGACCGGCCGCGCCCGGCGCTCGTCGCGCTCAGCCCGTACGGCAAGGAGCTGCAGGCGCTCGCGCTGACGACGCCGCCGCAGCGGCGCCCCTCCCCGATGTGGGACGGCTGCATCGAGGCCGGGGACATCGCCCGGGTCGTGCAGGAGGACTACGTCCACGTCATCGGCGACCTCCGCGGCTCGGGCGACTCCGAGGGCGAGCACATCGGCAACTACAACGCCGGCGGTGTGCCGCTGGGGCAGGACGCCTACGACTTCATCGAGTGGGTCGCCGAGCAGCCCTGGTGCGACGGGAACGTCGGCATGATCGGCATCTCCTACTTCGGCTCGATGCAGATCTTCGCCGCCGCCGAGCGGCCGCCGAGCCTCAAGGCCGTCTTCATCTCCGGCGGTCACTACGACTTCTACGAGACCACCTACCACGGCGGCATCATGTGGCTCATGCCGCGCGCCGCCCGCGAGGGCCGTGGCGGCGACTCCGGCTGGGCCTTCACCGACCGCATCAGGTCCCGGATGCTCGAGACCTGCTCGCCCGAGGAGGTCAAGGCCCGCGTCGCCGAACGGCTCAAGGACCCCGACGTGGCCGCCTGGCCCAACCTGGTGCACCTGCTGCACTACCCGAAGCACCACGAGGCCTGGTTCGACATCGTCATGAACGAGCTCGACGGCGAGTGGTACGAGGAGGGCAACCCGATCAACCTCGCCCGGAACATCGAGGTGCCGGTCTACCTGCAGATCGACCAGGGCCGCGGCTGGACCGTCGACGGCCACATCGAGCTGTTCGGGACCCTGAAGGGCCCGAAGAAGCTGGACATCGGCTCCTACCCGCCGATGCAGTCGCGCCCCTGGATCGAGGAGCACGACAAGATGTTCCGCTGGTACGAGTACTGGCTCAAGGGCATCGACAACGGGGTCATGGACGAGCCGGCCGTGAGCGTGTTCGTGGAGGGCTCCCGAGAGGTGGTCACCGCGCAGCAGTGGCCGCCGAAGGAGGTGGAGCACCGGTCGCTCTACCTGCGTCCGCGGCGCAAGCTCTCGCCGGAGCCCGAGCTCATGGGTGCCGAGCACGCGGCGCCGGACGGCTTCTACCAGGCCCCGCTGACCGTCACCGACAAGGTCGAGGTCCTCAGCTGGAGCACCGAGCCGTTCACCGAGCCCACCGAGCTCATCGGCACGGGGGCGGCGCACCTGTTCGCCGAGATCGACCAGCCGGACACCAACTTCATCCTGCGCCTGTGGGACGTCGCGCCGGGCGGGAGGCGCCAGCTCATCACGACCGGGTTCCTCAAGGCCTCGCACCGCGAGCTGGACGACCGCACGACCGAGGGCAACCCCTACCACCCGCACACCCGGGCGGTGCCGGTCGAGCCGGGCGCGATCGAGGAGTACGTGGTGCGCCTGTACCCGTTCGCGGCGACGTTCCTGCCCGGCCACCAGCTGGTGGTGGAGCTCTCGAACGACGAGCCGCTGGCGGACGAGCACAACGCGCTGCTGCCGCCGGACGCCTTCCACCTGCCGGTGGGCCGGCCCGTCACCCACAAGATCTACCGCGACGCCGACCACCCCTCGCGCCTGGTGCTGCCCTTCACCGCACGCGACGCCGAGCGGTAGAGCGGAGCGGCGGCGCAGGGGTGCTGCCGAGGAGAGCGCTGAGAACAAGACGGGACTGAGCGAGTAACGGGGAGCGGGTAGCGGGTGACGCGGCGCGGGTAGCGGGAGACGCGGAGCGAGTAACGGGGAAGATCCGTGTCGCCCGGCGACACGGATCTTCCCCGATCATCCCTCTGCGGCTCCCGGTCGCTCCGCCGCTCCTGTTCGGCCCGCGGCTCATGCTTAATCCGCGGCTGCTGGGTTGGTCCGTGGCTCTTGTTCGGCCCGCGGCTCCGGCCGCGAGCCCGCTAGCTGCCCGCGGCGTCGTCCGAGAGCAGGTGGCACCAGGAGTCGGCGAGGACCCCCAACGCCGTCTCGCGGTCCACGACGCTCCAGCCGCGCAGCATCCAGCGCACCGAGAGGTACTCCAGCTGGCCGAAGGCCAGCGAGCACCGGATGCGGCGGGTGGCCGGTTCGAACCGGCCGGCGTCGTCGAGCCCGTGCTGCATCTCCGCGATCGTCGCCTCGTACCACTGCTCCTTGATGGCGGCGATGTCCGGCTCGACGGCGGCCGCCTGATTCGCCACGAGGACGTAAGACCGCGTTGCGGGCCACTGGTCGGCCTTGGTCTCGATGAAGGCGCGGATGAGCCGGGGGTCGCCGGACCGCACGACCTGGCGCAGGGGCGGGTCGTCCGCGCTGGTGAAGATCTCGTCGAGCTCGGCCACCAGGTCCTGCATGAGCTGCGCCTTCGACGCGAAGTGCATGTAGAACGTCGTCCGCGTGGTGCCGGCGCCCGCAGCGATGTCGTCGATCGTCGTCGCGAAGTAGCCCTTCCCCTCGAAGAGCTCGAGGGCCTTCTCCAGCAGCAGACGCCGGGTCATCTGCTTCTGGGCTTCGCGGAGGCGGGTCACAGGCACACCCTATAGTCGGCGACTCTGCACGCTGTGTCCAGACACTAGACGCAGTGTCAACTCACCTGCTACAAAGGTGTTCTAGTGAGTCGGCGCACACCTGTGCGCGTCCCGAATGCCCCACACGAGGAGGTGTGCCGTGCGTCCCCTGTCCCCAGAGAGCAGCACCGGCCAGGCCCCGAGCCCGCACGACACCGCCGGACGTCCGTCCGTCCCTCCGCGCCTCGAGGTCCGGGACCTGTCGAAGACCTTCGCCGGCGTGACGGTCCTGGACCGCGCGACCATGAGCATCGAGCCCGGCGAGATCCACGCCCTCGTGGGGCAGAACGGCTCCGGGAAGTCGACCCTGATCAAGCTCGTCAGCGGTGTCTACCGCGCCGACCCGGGCGGCGAGATCCTCGTGGACGGCGAGCACGTCGGCCCGCCCGTCCACCCCCGGCGGCTGTTCGAGCAGGGCCTCGCCTTCGTCCACCAGGACCTCGGGCTCGTCCCGGACGTGAGCGTGCGGGAGAACGTCCGGGTCGGGCGCCACTCGACCGGGCGCTTCACCGGCTGGATCGACAAGCGCCGCGACCGCGAGGCCGTGCGGCGCACGTTCGAGTTCCTCGGGCTCCCGCTGGACCCCGACGCCAAGGTCGCCTCCCTCCAGCCCAGCGAGCGGGTCGCCGTTGCCGTCGCCCGCGCGCTGCAGGACCGGGAGGCCGGGACCGGCGTCGTCGTCTTCGACGAGTCCTCCCGCGCGATCCCGCGCGAGTCGCTGCCGGCGTTCTACGACATGATCCGGCTGCTGGCCTCCCAGGGGACCGCGGTGCTGCTCGTGAGCCACAACCTCAAGGAGGTCCTCGCGGTCACCCACCGGGTCACGGCCCTGCGCAACGGCCGCGTGGTCGAGACCGGGGTGCCCACCGCGGACCTGGACGAGGCGGCCCTGACGCGGCTGGTCCTGGGCCGCGAGGGGCGGCTCGACAACCTCGTCGAGACGCTCCCCGCCAGGCTCGCCCCCGGGACGGTCGCCATCGACCGAGTGGCGGGCGGGCGTGTGCGCGACTTCTCCGCCCGGATCACCCCCGGCGAGGTCGTCGGGGTCACCGGCGCGATCGACTCGGGCCTGCCGGACCTCGCCGCGCTGCTCGGCGCCGTCCGCCCCGCGGAGGGTCGGGTCGCCGTCGAGGGCCGGCCCGCCGTCGACCTGGCGCGGGCGGGCGTCGCGGACCTGCTGGCCGCCGGTGTCGCGCTTATCCCGCAGGACCGGGCCGCCCAGGGCCTCGCGCTCACGCTCACGGTCGAGGAGAACGTCACCGCCCCGCACCTGATGAACCGCGGGCACGTGTGGTGGACGGGGCGGAGGTGGCGTCACGACGAGACCGACTACGTCCTCGACACCTTCGAGGTCCGGCCCCGACAGCGGGACGCCCTCGTCGCCACGCTCAGCGGCGGCAACCAGCAGAAGGTCCTCATGGGTAAGTGGCTCCTCGGCCGGCCGCGGCTGCTGATCCTGGACGACCCGACCCAGGCGGTCGACGTCGGGGCCCGGTCCGCCATCCTCCACGCCACCCGCCAGGCCGCCCAGCAGGGCACCGCGGTGCTCCTGTGCTCCTCCGAGGTCGAGGACCTGGCCGCGGTGTGCGACCGCGTCCTCGTGCTCGTCGACGGTGAGGTCGCCCGCGAGCTCACCGCCCCCCTGACCCCCGAGTCGATCCTCGACGCCACCTTCACCCCCGCCGCTGGAGGCGCAGCATGACCACCACCTCGACCACCCCGGCCCGCACCGGGCCGCGCGAGCCGGCCGGCGGCACCCACCCGGCGGGCCGCCTCAAGCGCCTGGGGCGCGTGGTGCTCCAGCGCTACAGCCTGGTGCTGCTCTGGCTCCTCATGATCGCCCTGTTCACCGTGCTGCTGCCGGGCGAGGTCTCCGGCTCGGAGGCGCTGCGTGCGGTGCTCGGCTCCCAGACCCCGCTGGTCTTCCTCGGGCTGGCCGTCGTGACCACCATGGCGGTGGGGGAGTTCGACCTCTCCTTCGCCTCGATCTTCGGCCTTGCCGCCACCGCGGTGCCGTCGCTGGTGGTCCTGCACGGCTGGTCCTTCCCGGCGGCCGCGGCCGCGGCGATCGTGCTCGCCCTGGTGATCGGTGCGGTCAACGCCGCGCTCGTCGTTCTCGTGGCGATCAACTCGGTCGTCGTCACCCTGGGCGTCGGGTCCGTCGCGGGCGGCGCGGCGTACTACATCTCCCGGGAGACGTCGGTCTCCGGCCTGGACCCCGCTCTGTCCGTCATCGCGCTCGGCCGGTTCCTCGGTCTGCCGATGATCTTCTGGTACGGGCTGATCATCGTGGCCGTCGCCGCGTACATCATGTCCGCCACCCCCGTCGGACGGCACATGCTGTTCGTCGGCTCCAACCGCGAAGTGGCCCGCCTCGCCGGCATCCCCGTCACCCAGATCCGCATCGGCGCCTACCTCGCCTCCGCGCTGCTGTGCGGGCTCGGCGGAGTCGTCCTCGCCGCCGGCCTGGGCGGGTTCGACCCGGCGACGGCGCAGACGAACCTCATGCCGGCCTTCGCCGGGGTGTTCCTCGGAACGGTCGCCGTGGTGCCGGGCCGGTTCAACCCGGTCGGGATGCTCATCGGCGTGTACTTCCTCCTGACGGGTGTCTTCGGCCTGCAGCTCCTCGGGGCGGCCGGCTGGGTCACCGACGTCTTCTACGGCCTCGCCCTCGTCGTCGCCGTCTCCGTCTCCTTCCTGCTGCAGCGCCGCGTGCGCGGCTGACCCCGCACCTCACCCCCTACCGGCCGACCGCCGCCACCCGTCCACCGAACACCGGCCCACCCCATCCACCCGAACGAGATCGGACCCTGAAGATGAAGAAGTCTGTCAAGGCTCTGTGGGGCGGCGCCGTCGCCGCCTCGGCCCTGCTGCTCGCCGCGTGCGGCGGTGCCACGCCCGCGCCGGAGGCCACCGCGGCCGCCGGTGGCGCCGGCACCGCGGACGCCGGCCCTGCCGTCGCGGCCGCCCAGGAGATGGTCGACCGCTTCTCCGGGCCGGTCGAGGAGTTCACGCCTCCCGGGCCCGCGCTGGGCGACCTCTCCGCCCTGGAGGGCAAGACCGTCTACTACATCCCGGCCAACTACAAGATCCCGCTGTTCCACCTCGTCGGCGACGGCATGGCCCGGGCCCTGGCCACCGCCGGGGTGGACGTCCAGGTCTGCGACGGCGAGGCGAGCCCCGCGTCCATGGCCAGCTGCCTGGCCCAGGCGGTCGACGCCAAGGCCGACGCCGTCGTCTCCGGCTCCATCCCCGACGAGCTGGCCTCCGTCGCGTTCCAGTCGGTGCGCGACGCCGGCATCCCGCTGCTGTACATGCTCGTGGCCCCGGAGGGCCCGGGCGAGCCGGACAAGGTCGGCTACCTCACCCCGGACAACGTCCAGCTGCAGGCCCTCAACGCCAACTGGATCATCGCCGACTCCGGCGGCCAGGCGGACGTCCTGGTCGTGAAGGTCACCGACACCCCGGCCACGACGCTGTGGACCGAGCAGGGTGCGCTCGCGACCTACGAGGAGGCCTGCCCCGACTGCAACGTCACCGTCGTCGAGACGAACACCGGCCAGCTGCAGAAGCTGCCGAGCCTCGTCAGCAGCGCGCTGGTGCGCAACCCCGACATCACGCACGTCCAGGTGCCCTTCGACGTCATCGTCCAGCCCACCGTCCAGGGCCTGCAGAGCGCCGGCAAGGTCGACGGCGTGACCGTCAGCAGCTCCGACGGCACCCTCGCCGTGATGCAGATGCTGGGCGAGGGCCGCTCCATCGGCAGCGAGATCGGCACGAACCTCGACGCCCTGGGTTGGTACGGCGCGGATCAGGTGCTGCGCATGATGTCCGGCGAGGAGAGCGTCCAGAAGCTGGAGTTCCCCTACCGGCGCATCTTCACGGCCGACAACGTCGGCGAGCTGGACCTGACCCCCGAGGGCGAGGCCTCCGGCTCGTGGTTCGGCGGCACCGACTACCAGGACGGCTTCAAGGAGCTGTGGGGCGTCAACTGATCGTCGCAGCACACGGGCGGTGCCCGGCCGCGCGGCCGGGCACCGTCCGTCGTCACTCTATGGGGGTCAGCACCGCGATCTGGTAGCCCTCGGCCCCTTCGACCAGCTGGTAGCACAGGCGCTCGCGAACCGACCGTAGAACGGACCGGCCCGCTACGACACGGACTTCGCGGGCGGCCCGTCGCCCGCCTCCGCCCGCACCTTGATGTCCTCGAGGCGACGGTCCCAGCCGGCCGCGACTCCCTCGAGCGTCCGGGCGACGGCGTTCAGCCGCGCTCCGACGGCGGCGTAGCGGACCTCGCGGCCGACCCGCTCCGCCGAGACCAGCCCGGTCTCACGGAGCAGGACCAGGTGCTTCGCGACCGCCTGCCGGGAGACGGGCAGCTCGGACGCGAGCGTCGAGGCCGACGCCGGCGCGGAGCCGAGCCGGACGAGGATCTCCCAGCGGGTCTCGTCGGCCAGGGCCGCACAGACCGTGGGGACCTGCAGTGCAGGCTCAGCGGGCGGCACGGACGCCCTCGAGGTGGCTCTTGGCGAGGGCGAGCTCGATCGTCCAGCCCTCGGTGTTCTCGTCGAACCGCCGGCGGCGCTCCTGCGCGTCGCCGGGCAGGGAGGCGAAACCGCTCTCGGCCACCTTCAGCACGACCGAGGCCTCGGACGTCTCCTCGATCCAGAACTCCACGAGAGTCGACGCGGCCTCCGGGTCAGCGGCGTCGGCCAGCCACCGGAACGCGGCGTACCGGGGTTCGTCGAGCGCGACCGTGCGGAAGGCGAAGGCGCCGTGCACCGGGTCGTGGACGACGGCCACCGGCCCCGACCGCTCGATCCGGTGCTCGACGATCTGGTTGTCGTTGATGTACCACCCCGGCTCGCTGACCAGCTGCCACACGCGTGACGCCGGCGCGCCGATCTCGATCTGCCGCTCGATGCGGTCGAACTCGTCCATGTCGGTCCCTCCGTGGATATGGTGTGCAACCTCTAGGTCGCACCTGTCGAACCGGTGGTGCAACCCCCCGGTTGCCCTCCCATGTGCGAGGGGGCATGCGCGGATCGCTCCAGCGGGGCGTGCCCGCGTCGATGCTGCGGCGGTTGCGCGTGCCGGCGGTGACCGGGTGGCGAACCGTGCTTCGTGCCAGAGTTGTTCAGGCCCCTAGCGTGATGAGGTCCCCACCGGTTGCCTGCACGGACCGCCCGGACGTCCGCGCAAGAAGGTCCGGGAGGGCTCAGCATGAAGACCACCGACGACCTGACCGGCGCCGCCCTGACGACCACGGTGGCCACACCGCTGCCGCTGGGACCGTACGGGCAGGCCGTCGCGCGCCTGCGCGCCGCGCACTACGAGTTCGTCTCCACGCCGGTGATCAGCGAGTCCTTGCTGATGGCCCGCAACGTCGCGGTGGTCCAGGCTCTCGAGGCGGGCGTGCCGGACTCGGTGGTCCGGCAGATCATCCGTTCGGACGACGTGGCGTTCGAGCTGGCGGTCGCGCGCGGCACCTACCACCGCGACGCCGCGCGACGGTGCGCGGGCTCCGCCGTCGGGGAGCCGGCCTGAGCCGGCACCCCCGCAGCGTTGGCCGGTCTCAGCTCGCGGCGGTGAAGCGCCGGCCCCGGAACTGCGGGTTCTCGAGCTCGTCGAGGATGGCGACGGCGAGGTCCTTCGTGGAGATGGCCTCGCCCGCCGGGGTGTCGGCGGCGGTGCGGTAGCTGCCCGTGCGCTCGCCCGGGGCGATCTGCGGGGCCGGGGAGACGGCCGTCCAGTCCAGCCCCTCCGACGCGCGGAACTTCTCGAGCACCTCGCGCATCGTCACCATCTCCGGGCGGTACAGCTCCGGCACCTGCGGGTCGTCGAGCAGCAGGCCGTCGCCGACCTCGAGGCTGCCGGCCCCCACCACGGGGATCAGGCGAGCGCCCGGCCGGGCGGCGATGACGCGGTCGTAGGCCTCGAGCAGCGGCGCGTGCGACCCGCCGGTGCGGTCCGGGGACAGGGACATGATGACGGCGTCGTGCTCGGCGGCGACCTGCTGGAACCTCTCCGTGTCGCCGAGGTCGGCCACGGCCACGCCGTCGCCCCCGGACCGCGAGTACCCCCTGACGTCGTGGCCCCGGCCGGCGGCCTCGGCGAGGATCTCGCGGCCGATCATGCCCGTGGCTCCGTAGACGGCGATCTTCATGTGTGCTCCTCAGGTGTGCGGTGGCCAGCGTCCGGCGTCGCCGGACGGTTCTGGGCTGGAACGGCCGGGTGCAGCTAGGAAATTCCGTCGACGCCGGAAGGAGACGCTCCCGACACGTGCCCTCGGTGCGCGGGGTGTGGCGGAGGAGACAGCCGAGAGCCTGTTGCGGACAGCGCTGCGGGTCTACCGTTCAGCGGTGCTCACCCGCGGGCCGTCGGCACGCAACCGGCGGCTGTTCCACCTGCCGCACCTGAGGCATCCCGCCCAGGTGATCGTCCTCAGCTTCCTCGTCGCGCTCGCGGCCGGGACCGCCCTGCTCATGCTGCCGGCGTCGGTGACCGAGGCGCCGCCCGCCGGCCCGCTGCCCGCCCCGGTGTCGCCGGCCGGCGGCGCGCCGCCGGTGGAGGCCGTCTTCACGGCCGCCTCGGCGGTCTTCGTCACCGGGCTGGTCGTCGTCGACACCGCCACGTACTGGAGCGGCTTCGGGCAGCTCGTCATCCTCGGACTGATCCAGGTGGGCGGGCTGGGGATCATGACGTTCGCGTCCCTGCTCGGCCTGCTGACGGCACGCCGGCTGGGGTTCCGCACCCGCATGGTCACCGGCGCCTCGCTCGGCACGCTGAGCCTGGGCGACCTGCGCGCCGTCCTCCTCGGCGTCGCCCGGACCGCGCTGGCGATCGAGACGGTCGTCGCGGCCGTCGTCGCCGGCCGGCTCGTGGTCGCCTACGACTACACGCCGGGCCGGGCCCTGTGGCACGGCGTCTTCCACGCGGTCTCGGCCTTCAACAACGCGGGCTTCGCCCTCTACACCGACAACCTGATGCGCTTCGCCACCGACCCGTGGGTCTGCCTGCCCGTGGCGGCCGCGGTGATCCTCGGTGGCCTCGGCTTTCCCGTGGTGCTGGAGCTGGTGCGCTCCTACCGGTTCCCGGCGCGGTGGAGCCTGACCGCCAAGGTCGTGCTCGCCGGCACCGCGGTGCTCCTCGTGGTCAGCACGACGACGGTCCTCGCCCTCGAGTGGTCGAACCCCGGCACGCTCGGCCCGCTCGACACCCCCGGCAAGCTGCTCGCCGGGTTCTTCACCGCCGTCGCCGCCCGCACCGCCGGCTTCAACACGCTGGACGTGGCCGCCATGCACACCCAGACGTGGTTCGCCCACGACGTCTTCATGTTCATCGGCGCCGGCCCCGCCGGCACGGCCGGCGGCCTGAAGATCACCACCTTCTCGGTGCTGCTGTTCATCATCGTCACCGAGATCCGCGGCGGGACGGCCGTGAACATGTTCGGCCGCCGCCTCCCGCGGTCGCTCCACCGGGAGGCGACGACGATCGCGCTGCTCGCCGTCGCCGTCGTCATGACCGGCACGTGGATCCTGCTGATCACCACCCCCTTCAGCCTCGACCAGGCCCTCTTCGAGGTCATCTCCGCCTTCGCCACGGTTGGCCTGTCCACCGGCATCACCCACCTGCTCCCCGACGCCGGGCAGCTGATGCTCGTCGTGATCATGTTCGCCGGCCGCGTCGGCCCGATCACCGTGGCCTCCGCGCTCGCGCTGCGCACCCGCGCCCTGCTGTACGAACTCCCGAAGGAGAGACCCCTCATTGGCTAGCAGCACTCATCGCCACCGCGTCGCGCTCGACAGCGACGACTCGGTCGTCGTGGTCGGCCTGGGCCGCTTCGGCCGGGCGCTCGCCATCGAGCTCGCGAGCGCGGGCGTCGACGTCCTCGGCATCGACACCGACGAGGACATCGTCCAGTCCCTCGGCGGCGTGCTCACCAACGTCGTGCGGGCCGACGCCACCAAGGAGGAGGTGCTGCGGCAGCTCTCCGTGCCCGACTTCTCCCACGCCGTGGTGGCGATCGGCTCCAGCGTGGAGGCCTCCATCCTGGTCAGCTCCTGGCTCCTGCGCTTCGAGGTCGAGAACGTCTGGGCCAAGGCGATCAACGACCCGCACGGGCAGATCCTCACCCAGCTCGGCGTCCAGCACGTCGTCTACCCCGAGGCGGACATGGGCCGGCGCACCGCGCACCTGCTCCGCGGCTCCCTGGCCGACTACCAGGACATCGGCGGCGGTTTCGCGATGGTGACCGCCCCCGCCCCGCCGTCGATGGTGGGCCGGCCGCTGGACAAGGTGGGCTTCCGCAAGAAGCACAACCTCAACGTCGTCGCCGTGCGCCAGCCCGACGGCACCTGGGGCCACGCCACCGGCGAGACGATCCTGAACTGGAACGACACGGTGGTCGTGATCGGCCCGTCGGCCGTGGCCGAGCGATTCATCGACATGGCCTGACCGCGGCGAACCGGCGCACGAACGCCGCCTGCCACGGCGTCTCGACCGCCCGTCGGTCGTAGCGCTCGCGGACCAGGCTCAGCGCGGCGTCCGGCGCCAGCCCGTCGAGGACCGCCAGGCACGCCAGCGCAGTGCCGGTGCGTCCCCGCCCGCCCGCGCAGACGACCTCCACCCGCTCCTGCGCGGCCCGCAGCCAGGCCTCCCGCAGGGCGGCCTCGGCGTCGGGACGGTCGGCAGGCAGCCGGAAGTCGGGCCAGCGCACCCACCGGGCGGGCCATGCCACGGCCGGGGGCCGGCGGCCGAGCAGGAACAGCGTGAACGCGGGCTGCCCGGTGGGCGGAGTGCGCAGCCCGCGGCCGCGGACCGTGCGTCCGGACGGCAGCACGAGCACGCCCGGCCCGGCCGGGTCCCAGCGCTGCGGCAGGCCCATGCCGACCTCCGTGCCGTGGAGGGATCGTGGTGCCGGTCGCGGGCGCGTCCGGCACCCTGGCAGCGTAGGCGGCTTCCGATAGGTTCTGCCACGACGGCACGGCTCCGCCCTGCCCGACCGCCACGACGACGGGAGCACCCATGGCTATCCACGGCACCCTGTTCCACGACTTCCGCGAGAACGTCTCGCAGGACCCCTTCTCGCTCCAGAACAAGAAGCTGCTGAAGATCCAGATGGGGTACGGGCCGGTCTGGGCCAAGACAGGCTCGATGGTGGCCTACCAGGGCGACATCCGCTTCGAGAACAAGGGCGCGGGCGGCCTCGGCAAGATGTTCAAGTCCGCGGTGACGGGCGAGGGCGTCAACATGATGCAGTGCACCGGGCAGGGTGAGCTGTTCGTGGCCGACGACGCCGCCGACGTGCAGATCATCTACCTCGAGAACGACCTCGTCTCCGTCAACGGCAACAACGTGCTCGCGTTCTCCGCCTCGATCGAGTGGGACATCCACCGCATCCAGGCTCGTGGCGCCGCCATGACCGGCGGGCTGTACAACGTCTCGCTGCGGGGTACCGGCTACGTGGCGATCGCGACCAAGGGTGAGCCCGTGGCGCTCGACGTCGCCAGCGCGCCCACCTTCGGCGACGCGCAGGCGGTGGTGCTGTGGACCGGCGGGGTGACCATGGACGTGCGCGTGGACACCGGCGGCCTCCGGTCGATGGTCCGGGGCGGGACCGGGGAGACGTTCCAGATGGCGTTCGGCGGGCAGGGGTACGTGCTGGTCCAGCCGAGCGAGTCCGTCAACGCCAGCGGCAACCAGCAGGCCGGGAAGAGCGGCTCCGGGATCGGAGAGCTCTTCTCCTGACGCCGCTCACCGCCGGGTGACGGCGTTGGCCCACACCCAGGCGTAGCCCTCGCGTCCGTGCTCGTCGGTGTAGCGGATCCGCGCCGCCCTCGGCGTCCAGCCGACGGCGACGCCGGTGACGAGGTGGTGGCCGCTGCGCGTGTGGATCCACGCGGAGACCGGCAGCGGCTCGGTCGCCTGGTGCACCGGCGTGCCGTACTGCGCGGGTCCCAGGCTGTAGGCCTGCTCCCGCAGCGGAACCTGCTCGATCGCCACGCACCCATCGTACGCCCGGGATCGAACTGACGTTCGATATGTCACTTGTGCACTGGTGGGGCAGATGTGACATCCGTGGCAGAAGTGAACGAGTGCCTTCGTTCCGTCCGAAAAATGGTTCCGCGTCCATACACTCGGACGGGTCGGGTCGCCGGACCGTGGCGGACCGTAACTCGCACGAGCTTCGGGGGACAGGAACGTGGGACGACGCATCAGGGCGCTGGTTGCAGCGGGGCTGGTCGCCGCGAGCACCGTCGTCGGCCTGCCGGCCGCGGCGGCCAAGGGCGGGGAGGTCGGAGGGAGCGGCGCCGGCTACTACCTCTCCGACACGTTCTCCCCCCTGGCCAACGTCGAGCTCAGCTACGGAGGTGCGAGCGACGACGTCTTCGTCGGGGACTGGGACGGTGACGGCGTCGACACCCTCGCCTATCGGCGCGGCAACACCTTCTACGTACGGAACACCAACACCACCGGGCCGCACGAGCTGACCTTCTCCTACGGGCGTGCCGGGGAGACGGTCCTCGTGGGCGACTGGGACGGTGACGGCGTCGACACCCTCGCCGTCCGGCGGGGGAACCTCTTCCACGTCAAGAACACCCTCGTCTCGGGGGTCGCCGACCACGTGATCGCCTACGGCCGGGTGGGCGACACCGTCCTCGTCGGCGACTGGGACGCGGACGCTCAGGACACCTTCGCCGTGCGGCGGGGGCGCGACTACCACGTGCGGAACTCGATGACCTCGGGGCCGGCCGACAAGGTCGCGGCGTACGGCCGGCCGGAGGACGAGGTCTACGTCGGCGACTGGGACGGCGACGGCGAGGACACCTTCACGGTGCGGCGCGGGAGCGTCTACTACGTCGCCAACGCCATCCGTGCTGGCGAGGCCGACCTCGAGGTCGTGTACGGCCGGGCCACCGACACCACGCTGGTCGGTGACTGGAACGGCGACGGTGTCGACTCGCTCGGCGTGCGGCGCCTGGAGGAGCCGGCGCCGACCGGGTCGGGGTCCGACGTCGTGCCCGACGACGACCCCGTCCTCGCGGGACTCGAGGAGGACGGCAAGAACACGGGCACCGCGCCGCCGGTCGTCACCGACGAGATGTCGAGGATCGCCGCGTCCTACGTCCCGCCCGCCCCCTCGCGAGGTGCGGGCCTGACCGCCCTGGCCTGGGCGCGCACCCAGATCGGCATCCCGTACGTCTGGGCCGGCACCGGGCCCGACGGTTACGACTGCTCGGGGCTGACCATGCGCGCCTACGAGAGGGCCGGGGTCAAGCTGCCGCGCACGACGAGGGATCAGTGGACCGCGACGACCCGCGTCGCACTCGACGACCTTCAGCCCGGCGACCTGATGTTCTGGTCCAGCAACGGGCAGCCGAACGGGATCTACCACGTCGCGATCTACTCCGATGTCTCGAACGGCAGCAAGATGCGTGTCCACGCGCCGAGCAAGGACAAGACGGTCGAAGAGGTCCCGGTCTGGAGCGGCAACCTCCTGCCGTACGGCGGCCGCATCGGCTGACCGGCCGACGTCGCCCGCGATTCGCTCGTCGCGGTTGATTGACGCCCGTCATGGTCGGTCGCCCGCCCGCTTCCTAGCGTCGTTCTCAGCAGCCCCGGTCCGGGGCGGCAGAGGCGGAGAGGAAGCGGATCATGACGAGGTTGCAGCAGTGGTGGCACGGGCCGTGGGGGGTGCCGACGGCGGCCGGGGCGCTGATCCTGGTGTCGTTCGTCGTCGCCCGGGTGCTGGGGTCGGACGCGGCGAGCGACGCCCTCATGGTGGCGGCCGCGGTGGTCGCCGGCGTCCCCGTCGCGGTCAAGGCGGGCCGGGCGCTGACGGCCAGGGCCGTCAGCATCGACCTGCTGGTCTCGGTCGCCGCGGCCGGCGCCGTGATCATCGGCGAGTACTGGGAGGCCGCCGCGGTGACCTTCCTGTTCGCCGTCGGGCACGCCCTCGAGGCGCGCACGATGAACCGGACGCGCTCCGCTCTGGCCGAGCTGGTCGCCGTCGCCCCCGACGTCGCTGTCGTGATGCGCGACGGCGAGCAGGTGGAGGTGCCGGCCGCCGCCGTCGTCATGGGGGAGACGGTGCTGGTCAAGAACGGCGCGAAGGTCCCCGTCGACGGCGAGGTCCTGGCCGGCACCGGCGCCCTGGACGAGGCCTCCATCACCGGGGAGTCCGTCCCGGCCGAGAAGGCCGAGGGCGACCGGGTCTACGCGGGCACGGTCTCGCGCGGCGGGTTCCTGCAGGTCCGCGCCACCGGGGTCGGCGCGGACACCACCCTGGCCCGGATCATCCACCGCGTCGAGGAGGCCCAGGACGCGCGGGCCAGGACCCAGGCCTTCATCGACCGGTTCTCCACCTGGTACACCCCCGGCATCATGCTGCTCGCGGTCGTGGCCGGCCTGCTCACCGGGGACGTCGTCCTCGCGCTGACCCTGCTGGTGATCGGCTGCCCCGGGGCGCTCGTGATCTCGATCCCCGTCGCGATCGTCGCCGGCATCGGCCGGGCCGCCAAGGACGGCATCCTCGTCAAGGGCGGGGAGTTCCTGGAGCGCTCCGCCAGGATCGACGCGGTCGCCGTCGACAAGACCGGCACCCTCACCGAGGGGCGGCCGCACCTGACCGACGTCGTGGTCCTGGATCCCGCGCTCGACCGCGAGCAGGTCCTGACCTGGGCCGCGGCCGCGGAGGCCGGCTCCGAGCACCCGCTCGCCCGCCCGATCCTCGACGCCGCGGCGGCGGAGGGACTCGCGACCCCGGGCCTGCCCGAGAGCACCGAGCCCGTGCCCGGCAGGGGCGTCGTCGCCACGACCGGCGGCCACCGCGTCCTCGTCGGCAACGCGGCCCTGCTGGCCGCCGAGGGCGTGGTCGCCGACGGTGCCGTCCGCGCGGCCGAGGAGCTCGCCGCCGCCGGACGCACCCCGATGGTCGTCGCGGTCGACGGCCGGGTGGTGGGGGTCATCGCCGTCGCGGACCGCGTCCGCGAGGACGCCGCCGAGATGGTCCGCCGCCTCCACGCGGCGGGGGTGAGGAGGGTCGTCATGCTCACCGGCGACGCCCCGGCGGTGGCCGAGGCGATCGGGCGGGCCACCGGGGTGGACGAGGTCCGCGCGGGGCTGCTGCCCGAGGACAAGCTCGACGCGGTGCGCGAGCTGCAGCGGCGGGGCCTGACGGTCGCCATGGTCGGCGACGGCGTCAACGACGCCCCGGCCCTGGCCGCCGCGGACCTCGGGGTCGCCATGGGCGCCGCCGGCTCCGCCGTCGCCGTGGAGACCGCCGACATCGCCCTGATGGGCGACAACCTGCTCAGGCTCCCCGAGGCGATCGGCCTGGCCAGGCGCACGGTCTCGGTGATGCGCCAGAACATCGCCGTCGCCCTGGTCACGGTCGCCCTGCTGCTGGCCGGCGTCTTCGCCGGCGGCGTGACGATGGCGATCGGGATGCTCGTCCACGAGGCCTCGGTGCTCGTGGTCATCGCCAACGCGATGCGCCTGCTGCGCCGCGGGACCGCAGGTGCGCGTCAGGACCCGGCGGCCACGGGCTCGCTCGGGTCGGGCACATCGGGGTCGGCATCGGTCACCTCGACGACCTCGCCGATCCCGGTGACCTCCAGCAGGAACTCCACCACCCCGGGCGGGCGGATCAGCCGGGGCGGGGTGGGCGACGCGTAGGCGACCCGGGCGATGAGCGCGATCGCGGACGAGTCCATGTGGGTGACGGCGCGGACGTCGAAGTCGACGGGCCGCCCCCGGCGCAGGGCGACGTCGCAGGCCCCGACGAGCTCGGCGGTCAGCTCGATGTCGATCTCGCCGCCCAGCGTCACCAGGGTGCGGGCGTCGGTCGAGAGCACGGAGACCTCACCTCGCGGCTGCGCCGCCCGACCGCTACCTGCCCTCAACCTGACCAACCCATCGTGACGCGACGCGTCCCGGCGGATCTGCCGCCGGGACGATGACCTCGGGCGCAGAACGCCCAGAACATGGTGCGGCGGACGGCGCCGGTCGGCAACCCGGGAGCCGCTCAGCCGGCGTGGTAGCGCCGGTGGAGCTCGCGCATCCGCAGGTCGAGCCCCGGGACGGGCCCCTCGACGGTGACGCCGGGGACGACGTCGTGCACGGGGACCGCCCGGACCGGCCCCGGCGCGACGCCGAGCTCGGCCAGCCACGCGCCGAGCTGGGCCGAGGAGTGCACGTACACGATCCGGCCGAGCCCCACCCATCCGTGCGCCGCCGAGCACATCGGGCAGTGCTCGCCGGAGGTGTAGACGGTCGCGGCCGCCCGCTCGGTCGCGCCCAGATGGGCGGCTGCCCACCGGGCGAGGGCGATCTCGGGGTGCGCCGTCGGGTCGCCGGTGCTCGCGATCCGGTTCCGGTCCTCGGCCAGCACCGTGCCGTCCGGGCCCACGAGCACGGAGCCGAAGGGCTGGTCGCCGGCCTCGAGCGCCTCCTCGGCGAGGTCGACGCAGCGCTGAAGGTGAGTCAGGTCGGGTCGCACGGTCGACATCCTGGCACGGACGCCTCGGCGCCGGTCCGCTACTCGCGGCCGTGCCGCTTGGCGGGCAGCCTGAGCCGCTCGGGGATGCGGTTGCGGTCGTAGGTGATCTCCGTGTAGCCGTGGGGCGCCGGGTGGCCGTCCGCGCCGAGGTTGACGAAGACGATCTTGTCGATCGTCAGGATGCTCTGCCGGGTGAAGAGGTTGCGCACCTCGGCGCGCATCGTCATCGAGGTGCGACCGAACGCCGTCGCCCGCAGACCCATCTCGACGATGTCGCCCTGCTCCGCGGAGCTGACGAAGTTGATCTCGGACATGTACTTCGTGACCACCCGCTCGTTGCCGAGCTGGATCATCACGTAGATCGCCGCCTCCTCGTCGATCCACCGCAGGAGGCTGCCGCCGAAGAGGGTGCCGTTGGCGTTGAGGTCCTCGGGCTTGATCCACTTCCGGGTGCGGAAGTTGATGTCGTCGTCGTCCGTGGTCATGGGGTCAGGGTACGGACGCAGCCTGTGGCCGACGCCTGCCGGCCGGGCCGGCGCCGTGCCCGAGGTTCGCCGCCGGACGTTCGTGCGTACCATCCCGGTCAGGGCCGACGACGGGCCGGGGCGAGACCTACGGAGGAATCCACCAGCATGGCTGCCACGCGTGACGCTGCTCGTACCGAGGTGTTCCGGAGGGCGGCCGAGTCGGCCGACGGCCTCCCGGGTGCCCTCCCGCCGGACGACTCCGTCGTGCTCCTGGAGCGCTACTACCGCGACGTCCTCACCGAGGACCTCCTCGACCAGGACCCGCGCGACCTGCTCGGCGCGGCCCTCTCCCACCGCGACGCCGCGCACGTGCGCCGCCCGGGCGAGACGATCGTGCGCGTCTTCACCCCCACCGTCGAGCAGGACGGCTGGTCCACGGGGCTGACGGTCATCGAGATCGTCACGGAGGACATGCCGTTCCTCGTCGACTCCATCTCGGCCGAGCTCGCCCGCCAGGGCCGGACGATCCGGCTGCTCGTCCACCCCCAGCCGCTGGTGCGGCGCGACGCGGACGGCGCGCTCCTCGAGGTCGTGGCCGAGGGTGAGGACGGGGCGGCGACGCGCGAGTCCTGGATCCACGTCCACGTCGACCGCGTCGACCAGGCGGAGGAGGAGCGCCAGCCGCTCGCGGTCGCCCTGCGCCGGGTCCTCGCGGACGTGCGCTCGGCCGTCACGGACTGGCCGCGCATGGAGGCCCGGGCCCGCGACATCTCCGCCCTGCTGCTCCAGGCGCCCCCCAGCGGGGTCGACGAGGAGGAGATCGTCCAGGCCCGCCACCTGCTCGACTGGCTCGTGGCCGGCCAGTTCATCTTCCTGGGCTACCGCGAGTACCGGTTCGAGCGCGGCGAGACCCCCGACGACGCCTCGCTCGAGGCCATCCCGGGCACCGGGCTCGGGCTGCTGCGCGACGAGGACCACCACGGCGGCCCGACCAAGCTGCCGCGGGCCGTCGCCCGGAAGGCGGCCGAGCCCCGTCTTGTCATCATCACCAAGGCCAACTCGCGCTCGACCGTCCACCGCCCCGACTACCTCGACTACATCAGCCTGAAGACGTTCGACGACGACGGCACGGTGGTCGGCGAGCAGCGGTTCCTTGGCCTGTTCACGCCCACCGCGTACAGCTGGTCGGTCCGTGAGGTGCCGTTCGTCTCCACCAAGGTGTCCCAGGTGCTCGCCCGCACGGGCTTCGCGCCCGAGAGTCACCTGGGGAAAGACCTCGTCGGCGTCCTCGAGGACTACCCCCGCGACGAGATGTTCCAGAGCGACGTCGACACCCTCACCGAGGTGGCGACCGCGGTGGTCCACCTCCAGGAACGTCCCCGCACGCGCCTGTTCCTGCGCCGCGACCAGTACCTGCGCTTCATGTCCTGCCTGGTCTACCTCGCCCGCGACCGGTACACCCCCGCGGTGGAGCGCCGGGTGGGCGCGCTGCTGAAGGAGGCCTTCCACGGCACGAGCGTGGAGAGCGACGCCCGGGTCTCCGAGTCCACGCTGGCCCAGCTGCACGTCGTGGTCCGGGTGGCGCGCGGCACCCAGCTGCCCGACGTCGACGCCGCCGAGCTCGAGCGGCGCGTGGTCGAGGCGACCCGCACCTGGGAGGAGGACCTCGCGGAGGCCGCCGCCACCCGCTACGGCGACGAGGGGGCCCGGATGGCCTCGCGGTTCGCCTTCCCCGAGGGGTACAAGGAGGACGTCGACGCCGTCGCCGCCGCGGAGGACCTGCGGCACCTGAGCGCGCTGACGGCGACGTCCCTCGGGCTCCACCTCTACCGGCCCGACGGCGCCGCCGAGGAGGAGCGTCGCCTCAAGCTGTACCGCCGCGGCGAGCTCTCGCTGTCCGCGGTGCTCCCGATCTTCCAGGGCCTCGGGCTCGAGGTGACGGACGAGCGCCCCCACACCCTCGAGGCGCTCGACGGCGGACGCATCCACGTCTACGACTTCGGCCTGCGCGCGGGCACCCCGCGGGCGTGGGCGGGCCAGGAGGACGCGGTCCGCGCGCGGCTGCAGGAGGCGTTCCTCGCGTCGTGGGAGCGCCGGGCGGAGAGCGACGGCTTCAACGCCCTCGTCCTCCTCGCCGGCCTGACCTGGCGGCAGGTGGTCGTGCTGCGCGCGGCGGCGGCGTACCTGCGCCAGACCGGCTCGATCTTCTCCCGTGAGTACGTCGAGGCGGCGCTGCGGGACAACCCGGCGCTCGCCGCGATGCTCGTGGAGCTGTTCGAGACGCGCTTCGACCCGGCCGGCCCGTACGGCGACGCCGCGGACGAGGCCCGCACGGCGGCCGAGGAGGACATCGCCCGGCGCATCACCGCCGCGCTCGACGACGTCGCCTCCCTCGACCAGGACCGCATCGTCCGCGCGCTGACGGGCGTGATCCGCTCCACCCTGCGCACGAACTACTACCAGCCCGGCCCCGGGCCGGCCCACGGCGGGGAGGGGGAGGCCGGCGCCGACGAGCACCGGCTCACCGTCGCCTTCAAGATCGACCCGCGCCGCCTGCGGGACCTGCCCGAGCCCCGGCCGATGTTCGAGATCTGGGTCTACAGCCCCCGCGTGGAGGGCGTGCACCTGCGCTTCGGCCCGGTCGCACGCGGCGGGCTGCGCTGGTCCGACCGGCGCGAGGACTTCCGCACCGAGGTCCTGGGCCTGGTCAAGGCCCAGACCGTCAAGAACGCGGTCATCGTCCCCACCGGCTCCAAGGGCGGCTTCTTCGTCAAGAACCCGCCGGACCCGGCCGTGGACCGGGAGGCGTGGCTGGCCGAGGGCACCGCCGCGTACCGGCTGTTCATCTCCTCCCTCCTCGACGTCACGGACAACATCGTCGGCGGCGACGTCGTCCCGCCGGAGCACGTGGTGCGGCACGACGGCGACGACCCCTACCTCGTCGTCGCGGCGGACAAGGGGACCGCCGCGTTCTCCGACGTCGCCAACGCCGTCTCCCGGGACTACGGCTTCTGGCTCGACGACGCCTTCGCCTCCGGCGGCTCCACCGGCTACGACCACAAGAAGATGGGGATCACCGCCCGCGGCGCGTGGGAGTCGGTCAAGCGCCACTTCCGCGAGCTGGGGCACGACACGCAGACCCAGGACTTCACCGTCGTCGGCATCGGGGACATGTCCGGCGACGTCTTCGGCAACGGGATGCTGCTCTCCGAGCACATCCGGCTGGTCGCCGCCTTCGACCACCGCCACGTCTTTCTCGACCCCGACCCCGACGCCGCCGCCTCCTACGCCGAGCGGCGCCGCCTCTTCGAGACGCCCCGCTCGTCCTGGGCGGACTACGACACCGGCCTGCTCAGCGAGGGCGGCGGGGTCTACCCCCGCACCGCGAAGTCCGTGCCGGTCACCGACCAGGTGCGGACCCGCCTCGGCCTCGACGACGACGTCACCGAGCTGACGCCCGCCGAGCTCATCCGGGCGGTGCTCCGGGCCCCGGTCGACCTGCTGTGGAACGGCGGGATCGGGACCTACGTCAAGGCCGCGGCGGAGACGGACGAGCAGATCGGGGACCGGTCCAACGACGCGATCCGCGTGGACGGCGCCGACCTGCGCTGCGCCGTGGTGGGCGAGGGCGGCAACCTCGGCTTCAGCCAGCGGGGGCGCGTGGAGGCGGCCCTGCACGGCGTGCACCTCAACACCGACGCCATCGACAACTCCGCCGGGGTCGACTCCTCCGACCACGAGGTCAACATCAAGATCCTGCTCACCGCCGTCACCCGGGCGGGGCGGATGACGCTGGAGGAGCGCAACGAGCTGCTCGGGTCGATGACGGACGAGGTCGCCGCCCGGGTGCTGCGCCAGAACTACGAGCAGAGCGTGCTGCTCGGCAACGCTCGCCGTCAGCACAACCAGATGGCGGGCGTCCACCGCCGGGCGATCGAGTGGCTCGAGGAGCGCGGCGAGCTCGACCGTGCGCTCGAGTTCCTCCCGAGCGACGCCGAGCTGGCAAGGCGGGCCGAGTCGGGCTCGGGCCTGACCTCGCCGGAGCTCGCGATCCTCGTCGCCTACGCCAAGCTCTCCCTCAAGGCCAGCCTCGTGGCCTCCGACCTGCCGGACGACCCGTGGTTCGAGGCCGAGCTCCGCGGCTACTTCCCGGAGCCGCTGCAGGAGCGGTTCGCGGAGGAGATGCGCGGGCACCGGCTGCGCCGGGAGATCATCGCGACCCGCGTGGCCAACTCGGTGGTCAACCGCGGCGGCACCTCCTTCGTCTACCGGGCCGCCGAGGAGACCGGCGCCGAGCCCGCGCAGATCGCGCGGGCGTTCGTCGTCGCCCGCGAGGTCTACGGCATCGCGCCGTTCGTCCGCGAGGTCGAGGCGCTCGACAACGTCGTCCCCACCGACGCGCAGGCTGACCTGTACCTGGAGTTCCGCCGGCTGCTGGACCGCTCGGTGCGCTGGCTGGTCCAGCACCGGCCCGAGGGGCTGGACGTCGCGGCGGAGATCGAGCGGTTCGGCGGCGCCGCCCGGACCCTCACGCCGCTGATCCCGGACCTGCTGCGCGGCCGGGCGCTCGCCGACGCCGAGCGGCGCCGCGACCATCTCGCCGGGGCCGGCGTGCCGGACGACCTGGCCCGGCGGTACGGCGCCCTCGTGGAGGAGTTCGCCGTGCTCGACGTCGTCGAGCTCGCCGAGCGCACCGGCCAGCCGCTCGAGGTGGTGGCGGAGATGCGGTTCGCCGCGGAGGAGCACTTCGGCATCGGGGCGCTGCTCGCGCGGGTCGGCGAGCTGCCCCGCGAGGGCCGCTGGGACACCCTCGCCCGGGCCGCCGCCCGGGAGGACCTCTACGCGGTCCTCAACACCCTCACGGCGCGCGTCATCGGGGAGACCGACGACGACGGTTCGCCCGACCACCGGCTGAAGGTCTGGGACCGGGCGAACGCCGCCTACCTGGGGCGGGCCCGCTCCGCCGTCGAGGGTGTCAACGACCTCGACGTGGCCGGGCTCGCGCCGCTGTCCGTGGCGCTGCGCGCCCTGCGGGCGGGGGCGAGGTAGCGGCTCCGCAGATCCTGCCGGAGGTGTGTCGAGAACGGGACCCCGGTCTCGACCACGGGGCGAGGGGACACGCAACCACAGGAGGCTGACATGGACACCCCCGGCAAGTACCTGCTGCTCATCTACCTCGCCGCGAACGCCCGGGAGGAGTGGGAAGCCATGAGCCCGGCCGAGCAGGCCGCCGGCCTCGACCTCCACGCCCGCCTGCGGGAGGACCTGGCCGGGAGCGGGGAGCTCGTCGTCGCGGAGGCGCTCGCGGACGGCTCGGCCGCCCGGCAGGTCCGGGTGGTCGACGGGCGGACCCAGACCACGGACGGCCCGTTCGGGGAGAGCAAGGAGTTCCTCGCGGGCTTCTACCTCGTGGAGTGCGAGAGTCTCGACCGCGCCACCGAGCACGCCGCGCGTCTGCCCGAGGCGACCTTCGGGCGGGTCGAGGTCCGGCCCGTCCTCCAGCTCGGCGGGGGCGAGATGTGACCGACGACGGCGTCGGGGACCTGCTGCGCGACCTGGCGCCGCGGGTCCTCGGCCGGCTCGTGCGGCGCCACGGCGACCTGGCCACCTGCGAGGACGCCGTCCAGGAGGCGCTGCTCGCCGCCGCCCTGCAGTGGCCCCGCGAGGGCGTTCCCGCCAGCCCGCAGGGGTGGCTGACCACGGTCGCCTCCCGCCGCCTCGTCGAGATCGTGCGCAACGAGAGCGCCCGGCGACGGCGGGAGGTCGCCGTCGTCGCCGCCGAGCCGGACCCGCCCCCGCCGGGCGCGTCGGAGGACGACACGCTCACCCTGCTGCTCCTGTGCTGCCACCCGGCGCTGACCCCGCCCGCCCAGGTGACCCTCACCCTGCGCGCGGTCGGCGGGCTGACGACGGCGGAGATCGCCCGGGCCCTCCTGGTGCCGGAACCGACCGTGGCGCAGCGGGTCAGCCGGGCCAAGCAGCGCGTCCGGGCCGCCGGCGCCCGGTTCGAGCTGCCCCCTGCCGACCGGCTCGGCGAGCGCGTGCGCGCCGTGCGCCAGGTGCTGTACCTGATCTTCAACGAGGGCTACACCGCCAGTGCCGGGCCCGCGCTGCAGCGGGTGGAGCTCACCGCGGAGGCGATCCGGCTCACCCGGCAGCTCCACGCCCGGCTGCCGGAGGACGCCGAGACCGCCGGGCTGCTCGCGCTCATGCTGCTCACCGACGCCCGCCGCCCAGCGCGCACCGGGCCCGCCGGCGAGCTCGTCCCGCTCGCCGAGCAGGACCGCGGCCGCTGGCTCACCGCGTCGATCGTCGAGGGCGTCGACCTCCTCACCCGCACGCTCGCCTCGGGCCGGCCGGTCGGGCCCTACCAGCTGCAGGCGGCGATCGCGGCGGTGCACGACGAGGCGCCGTCGGCGGCGGAGACCGACTGGTCCCAGATCCTGGGTCTCTACGACCTCCTCGACGCCGCGGCGCCGTCGCCGGTCGTCACCCTCAACCGCGCGGTGGCCGTCGCGATGGTGCACGGTCCCCGTGCCGGGCTGGCGGCGCTCGCCGACGCCGAGGCGGCGCTGGCGGGGCACCATCGGCTCGACGCCGTCCGGGGGCACCTGCTGCAGCTGGCCGGCCAGCCGGAGGCGGCCCGGGAGCACTACCTGCGCGCCGCCCGGCGCACCCTGAGCATCCCGGAGCGGCGGTACCTCCTCTCGCGGGCGGGGCGGGCGTGCTAGGAGGCGCCAAGCCCCTGCACGAGACCACCGGGAGCTGGAAGGCCGTCGTCGACTCCGCCACCGACCGGATCCTCGGCGTCGCGCTGCTCGGGCACGGCTCCGGCGAGGTGGTCACCGCCGTGCAGCTGGCCATGGTGGGCGGGCTCACCTACCAGCAGGTGCGCGACGCGGTCATCACGCACCCGACGACGGGGGAGGGCCTTAACCTGCTCCTCGACGCGCTCGGGGACTGACGACCCGCGGCGCCCTCACCACCCCGCGGGGAGCGGGCGCCCCTCCTCGTAGCCGGCGGACGACTGCACGCCGACCCGCGCCCGCTCGGCGAACTCGGCCAGGGTGCGTACCCCCGCGTAGGTGCAGGATGACCGCAGCCCGGAGGTGATGACGTCGAGCAGGTCCTCCACGCCAGGGCGGTCGGGGTCGAGGTACATGCGCGAGGCGGAGATGCCCTCCTCGTACAGGGACTTGCGGGCCCGCTCGAAGCCGGACACGCGCCCGGCGGTCCGGGCGGCGACGGCGCGGGCCGAGGCCATCCCGAAGCTCTCCTTGTACAGGCGGCCGGTGCCGTCGGTGTGGAGGTCGCCGGGGGACTCGTACGTGCCCGCGAACCACGACCCGATCATCACCTGCGAGGCGCCCGCCGCGAGCGCCAGGGCGACGTCGCGCGGGTGCCGCACCCCGCCGTCGGCCCACACGTGGGCGCCCAGCTCCCGGGCTGCCTCCGCGCACTCGAGCACCGCGGAGAACTGCGGCCGCCCGACGGCGGTCTGCATGCGGGTGGTGCACATCGCGCCCGGCCCCACGCCCACCTTGACGATGTCCGCGCCGGCGGCGACCAGATCGCGCACGCCGTCGGCGGTGACGACGTTGCCCGCCGCCACGGGGACCTGCGGGTCCACCGAGCGCACCGCGTCGAGCGCGCGGAGCATCCGCTCCTGGTGACCGTGCGCGGTGTCGACGACGAGCACGTCCACCCCGGCGTCGAGCAGGGCGCGTGCCTTGCCGGCGACGTCGCCGTTGATCCCGACGGCGGCCCCCACGCGCAGGCGCCCACGGGTGTCGACGGCGGGGGTGTAGACGCTCGAGCGCAGCGCGCCGCGGCGGGAGAGCACCCCGACCAGGCGGCCGTCGCGGACCACCGGTGCGAGCTTGAGGCGTGCGTGGGTCAGCTCGTCGAACGCGGCCTCGAGGCCGGCGCGCCCGCGGTCGAGCACCGCGGCGTCGATGACCTGCGGGTCCGCGGACATCACCTGGTGCACCTGGGTGAAACGGTCGACGTCCTCCCAGTCGGCCTCCGAGATCACCCCGACCGGCCGGCCGTCCTCGACCACCACGACCGCGCCGTGGGAGCGCTTGCCGATCAGCGACAGGGCCGTGTGCACGGTGTCGTGCGGGCCGACGGTCACCGGCGTCTCGATGACGGTGTCCTTCGCCTTGACGTCGGCGACCACGTCGGCCACGACGTCGGTGGGCACGTCCTGCGGCAGGATCGTGATCCCGCCGCGGCGGGCGACCGTCTCGGACATCCGCCGGCCGGCCACCGCCGTCATGTTCGCGACGACGACCGGGATGGTCGTGCCCGTGCCGTCCGTCGTCGTGAGGTCGACGTCGAAGCGGGACGGGACGTCCGACCGCGCCGGGACGAGGAAGACGTCGGCGTAGGTGAGGTCGGTCGAGGGCTGGTGCCCGGGCAGGAAGCGCATGCGCCCATTGTCCGTGACGCCGCCTCCCGCCGGTCGCTCAGAGTCAGCGGCCCACCGCACCGCCGACCCGGGGGCGAACGGTGGCAGGAGGAGGGAGCGTCACGGCGTGGGGCTGCCCGTACCATCGTCACGCCTACGGGCACCAAGGCCGGGACGGGCCACGACCACGGGAGCCGACGATGACGAGCACGCCGACAGCTACCGGACGCCCGCGCGCGAAGGACGTGGCGCGGGTCGCCGCGCTGCGCGCCGCCTTCGGCGGGCTCGACGCCGTCGCCCCCTCGCTCGCGGCGCGGTGGGCGCTGCGCGTGTGGTGCACGCTGCCCGCCAACGGCGGGCGCCGCCGTGACGAGCGGCCCGGCGCCGGCGAGCGGTCCACGGTGGACCTGCCCGGTGGCCGCACCGTCGCCGTCGAGACCTGGGGTTCGGGGGACCCCGTCTACCTCGTGCACGGCTGGGGCGGCTGGCGGGGCCAGCTCGGCGCCTTCGTCGCCCCGGTCGTCGCAGCCGGACGGCGCGTGATCGGCTTCGACGCCCCGAGCCACGGCGAGTCCGCGCCCGGGGCCCTCGGGCGGGGACGCAGCACCGCCGTCGAGATGGCGGAGGCGCTCGCGGCCGTCGGGCGGCGGCACGGGGCGCCGAGCGCCGTCGTCGCCCACTCGCTCGGCTGCACGACGGCGGCCCTCGCCCTCGCGGACGGGATGCCGGTGGGCCGGCTCGCCTTCGTCGCACCCAGCGCCGACGTGATGGCGATGACGGCGCAGCTGGCCCGCACGCTCGGGTACGGCGAACGGACCAGGCGGCTCTTCGACGCGCGGCTCGAGGCGCTCGCGGGCCGCCCGCTGACGGACTTCGACCTCACCCGGACGTCCGCGGCCACCCCGACGCTCGTGGTCCACGACCGGCACGACAAGGAGGTGCCGTACGCCGAGAGTCTGCGCATCGCCGAGGCGTGGCCCGCCGCCACGCTGGTGACCACCGAGGGCCTGGGTCACCAGCGCATCCTGCGCGACCCCGGGGTGGTGGCGCGCGTGGCCGAGTTCGTCACCGGCGAGCGCCCGGACGGTGCGGGTTCTGCGGCACAGTAGGGGGCATGCGGACCATCGGGCTGATCGGCGGCATGAGCTGGTACTCCTCCGCCGAGTACTACCGCGTGATCAACGCGGAGGTGCAGCGCCGGCTGGGCGGGCACCACTCCGCCGAGCTGGTGATGATCTCCCTGGACTTCGAGGTGATCCGCGCGTGCCAGCTGGACGGCGACTGGGCCCGCGCCGGCCGGCTGCTCGCGGACGCCGGGCGGCGGCTGGAGGGGGCGGGCGCCGACGTCGTCCTCATCGGCACCAACCTCATGCACAAGGTGGCGGACGACGTCGAGGCGGCCCTCGGCGTGCCGCTGCTGCACATCGGCGACGCCGTGGGCCGCGCCGCCGTCGCGGCCGGGCACCGCACCGTCGGGATCCTCGGGACCCGGTGGGTGATGAGCGAGCCGTTCTACGCCGACCGGCTCGCGCGCCACGGCGTCCGGGCCGTGGTCCCGCCGGAGGAGGAGCGGGGGATGATCGACCAGATCATCTTCGACGAGCTCACCCGGGGGATCGTCTCGGACGTCTCGCGACGGCGGTACGTCCGGGTTCTCGAGGGGCTCAGGGCGGCCGGGGCGGAAGCCGTGGTACTGGCCTGCACGGAGATCGAGCTGCTCATCGGGCCCGAGGACAGCCCGCTGCCGGTGATCGACTCCATGCGCGCCCATGCGCTGCACGCCGTGGAGGTCTCCCTGGAGGACGCGGACGTCAGCGGTCCGTGATTGGGTCGTGCCCGAGCACACGCAAGCCGTCGTGCGGCGGCTCCAGCTCCACGACATGCACGCGACCAGGCTCTGACGCTTCCCACCGACACCCGAGGAGACCCCGCTTGCACACCGACACCTACACCGTCCTGCGCCACCCCGAGCGCGTGCCGCTGGCCGTGCGCTCCCAGGCATCGGCGCGGTCCCTCGGGGACGGGCTCGCCACGCTGCCCGAGGTGGACATCGCCCGGCTCAGCAAGGACGAGCTGCGGGAGGTCGCCGGCGACCCCGAGGTCCGCGCGGTCGCACCCGTGATGCCTACCCGCCTGGTCTTCCCGGTCGCGGGACCCCGGGCGGTGACGGCCGTCGAGGCAGGGCCCGCCTGGGGCGTGGCCGCCGTCGGCGCCGACTCGTCTGCGCGCACCGGCGCGGGGGTGACGGTGGCCGTGCTGGACACAGGCATCGACGCCGCCCACCCGGCCTTCGCCGGCGCGACGGTGGTGGAGGAGGACTTCACCGGGAGCGGCAACGGTGACGTGCAGGGTCACGGGACGCACTGCGCGGGCACGGTGCTCGGACGGGACGTGGAGGGGGCGCGGATCGGCGTCGCGCCCGGGGTCGGCCGTCTGCTGGCGGGGAAGGTGCTCGGCGACGACGGCAGCGGCGACTCCACGATGCTCTTCAACGGGATCCAGTGGGCGCTGCGCGAGGGGGCGCACGTAATCTCCATGTCCCTCGGGTTCGACTTCCCCGGGCTGGTCCGTCGCCTGGTGGACGACGGCTGGCCGGCGGACCTCGCGACGTCGGCGGCGCTGGAGGGGTACCGGGCGAACCTGCGGATGTTCGACGCGCTCATGGAGGTGGTGCGCAGCCAGGCCGCGTTCGGGCACGGTGCGGTGGTGGTCGCCGCCGCCGGGAACGAGAGCCGGCGCGACGAGCACCCAGACCTGGAGATCGCCGTCTCGCTGCCCGCGGCCGCCGACGGGATCGTGTCGGTCGGCGCGCTCGGGCGCGGTCCCGACGGGCTGGTGGTCGCGCCGTTCTCCAACACCTTCCCCCAGGTGGCGGCCCCCGGGGTCGACGTGGTCTCGGCGCAGCGTGGCGGTGGCCTGTCGAGCCTGAGCGGGACGAGCATGGCCGCTCCCCACGTGGCGGGCGTGGCGGCGCTGTGGTGGGAGGAGGTCCTCTCCACCGCACTGCCGGGGACCGCCGCCACCGTGACCGCGCGCCTGCTGGCGAACAGCGACCTCACCGCCCTCGCCCCGGGCGTCGAGGTGGCCGACCGGGGCGTCGGCGTCGTGCGGGCCCCCTGACCTCTGGCACGGCCCGGGGACCCGACAGCCCGGCCAGGGCGTGCGCCGGTGCCTGACGGTGACGCACAATGGCTGCTCCCAGACCCAGGAGGACCCCTTGCGTCACCGCTCCATGCTCGCCGCCGCCGCCGTCTCGCTCACCCTGCTGGTCGGCTCCTGCTCGGCCGAGGACGTCCCCGAGGAGGTCCGGCAGTCCGCCTCCGACGTCGTCGAGGGTCTTGGTGACTCCGCCGAGGAGGCGCGCACGGCGCTGGAGGGTGCGGCCGAGGAGGCGCGTTCGGCGGCGGAGGACGCCCGCTCGCAGCTGGAGGACCTCGACCCAGAGGCGCGCACCGCCGTCGAGGACGCCGTCGGCTCCGCCCAGGAGGCGGTGCAGGACGCGGAGGCGGCTCTCTCCGGGACCGGGGACGAGGCCGAGGCCGCCAAGGAGGAGGCGCGGACCGCGCTGGAGGACGCCAGGGCCAAGCTGGAGGAGGCGTCCGAGCAGGCCGATGGCACGGTGCGAGGTGCGCTCGACGAGCTCTCCGCCAAGATCGACGAGCTGCGAACCCAGCTCGACCGGACCTGACCGACACACATGCCGCCGCCCCGCGCGGCGGCCCCGGAGCCGCTTAGGTCCTGCACCGCACGCGGTGAGAGGATCGGGGCAGCATCCCGACCCGAGCGTGGAGGTTCTGACGATGGCACTGCCCTACGACGACGACCCGAAGTTCGCCGACTACGCGCACCCCGAGCGGCTGGTGAGCACCGACTGGCTCGCCCGGAACCTCGGGACGGAGGGGCTCGTCGTCGTCGAGAGCGACGAGGACGTGCTGCTGTACGAGACCGGGCACATCCCCGGGGCCGTCAAGGTGGACTGGCACCTCGACCTCAACGACCCGGTCGCGCGGGACTACGTCGACGGCGAGGGCTTCGCCCGGCTCATGTCCGCCAAGGGCATCACGCGCGAGAGCACGGTGGTGCTCTACGGCGACAAGAACAACTGGTGGGCCGCCTACGCCCTGTGGGTGTTCACTCTCTTCGGGCACCCGGACGTGCGGTTGCTCGACGGCGGCCGGGCGAAGTGGCAGGCCGAGGGCCGCGAGATGGTCACCGGGACCCCCACGCCCGCCGCGACCGAGTACCCGGTGGTCGAGCGCGACGACACGCGGATCCGGGCCTACAAGGATGACGTGCTGGAGTTCCTCGGCGGCCAGCTCGTCGACGTCCGCTCCCTCCCCGAGTACACCGGCGAGCGCACGCACATGCCCGACTACCCGCAGGAGGCCAGCCTCCGCGGCGGCCACATCCCCGGCGCGCTGTCTGTGCCGTGGGCGCGGGCCGCGAACGAGGACGGCACCTTCAAGGACCGTGACGCGCTCGCCGCGATCTACGAGCAGGAGCAGGGCCTGACCCCGCGCGAGCCGGTGATCGCGTACTGCCGCATCGGTGAGCGGTCGAGCCACACCTGGTTCGTGCTCCAGCACCTGCTGGGCTTCGAGGACGTGCGCAACTACGACGGCTCGTGGACGGAGTGGGGCAACGCCGTGCGCGTGCCGATCGCCGTCGGCGAGGAGCCCGGCGAGGTGCCCGCCCGATGACCGCGACCACCGAGGGCCTGCCCGCCGCCTTCGCGGCGATCGTCGACGACTTCAACGCCGTGAGCGCCCCGGACCGGCTGCAGATGCTGCTGGAGTTCAGCCGCAACCTGCCGGCCCTGCCCGAGCGGTACGCCGAGCACCCCGAGCTCCTCGAGCCGGTGCCGGAGTGCCAGTCGCCGATCTTCCTCGTGGCGGAGGTCGACGGCGCGGGGGACGACGCGGTCGTCCACCTGCACTTCCAGGCGCCTCAGGAGTCCCCCACCACCAGCGGCTTCGCCGGGATCCTCCACGAGGGGCTCGACGGGCTGACGGCGGCCGAGGTGCTGGCCGTGCCCGCCGACGTCTCCGACCGGCTCGGGCTGGCCCAGGCCGTGAGCCCGCTGCGCCTGCGTGGCATGGCGGGCATGCTGGGCAGGATCAAGCGCCAGGTCCGGGAGAAGGCCGCGGCCTGAGGCGCCTGGCCGCCCACCCGCGGCCGGTCCGCCGTCGCCCGCTCGGTCTCAGCCGGCGGGCGGCACGTTCTGGTTGAGCCGGAACAGGTTGTCCGGGTCGTAGCGCCGCTTGACCTCCACCAGCCGGTCCCAGGTCCCGCCCGGGTAGGCGGCGCGCACGCGCTCCGGGCTCTCGCGGCCCATGAAGTTCACGTAGGCGGCGTCGTCGAGCATGCCCGACGCCTCCTCGAGCCAGCGCTCCTGCCGGGCGCGGTCCTCGGGGCCGTCGCAGAACGCCACGAGCATGAGCATCATCGGCTGGTCACGGTGGGCGAAGGCGGTGGCGGCGGCGTCGACCCGGGACACGGCACCTCCCAGGACCCGGATCTGGACGATCCGGGCCGAGCCCGGCGTCGCCACCGCCGCCGCGAGAGCTGCCGCCTCAGGTGCGCCGATCCTGCGGGCGAAGCCGCCGCGGGAGACCACCTCCGGCATCGGGCCCGGCTCCTCGCCCTGGAAGATCTCCGGGTAGCGGATCGGTCGGACGAGGTCGGCGTACGGCTCGGCGAGCCTCCGGAACGGCTCCAGCGTCTGCTGCGCGGCCTCGAGCGGGCCGGTGTGGACCAGCTGCGCCATCAGGACCGGCCGACCGTGCACCTCGGCCGGCACGAACGGCAGCGGCGGGCACGGCATGAGGTTGGCGATGGTGCTCAGCTCGTCCGGGGCCGCGCCCGCCAGGCTGACGAACCCTTCGATCACCTCGGCGGTGGCCGGAAGGACGAGCATCCCGCCGAGCACCTCGTCGACGGGGTGCAGACGGAAGGTCAGGCGGGTCACGACGCCGACGTTCCCGCCGCCACCCTTGACCGCCCAGAACAGGTCCGCGTGGTGGTCGGCGTCCGCCTCGAGGACGCCGCCGTCGGCGGTGACCACCTCCGCGGCCAGCAGGGAGTCGATCGTGAGGCCGTACCTGCGGGTGAGCAGGCCCATCCCGCCGCCGACGGTGATGCCGCCGATGCCCACGGACCCCGTGTCGCCGAAGCCGGTCGCGAGGCCGTGACGGCCGACCGCCTCGTTGTACTCGCCCGCGGTCAGCCCCGGCTGAACCCGGGCGGAGCGGTGCTCGAGGTCGACCTCCAGCTCCTTCATCTCCCCGAGGTCGAGGAGGATGCCACCCTCCGTGGTGCTGTACCCGGCGCCGCTGTGCCCGCCGCTGCGCACCGCGAGCTCGAGCCCGCTCTCGCGGGCCGCCGCGACTGCGTGCACGACGTCGGCGGTGCTCCGCGCCCGGACGATGACGACCGGCCTGGCGTCCGGCGCGCCGCTGGGGGTGGTGCGGAGGGTCTCGTAGTCGGCCTCGCCGGGCGCGATGACCCGGCCGCTGACGTGCTGGCGCAGACGCTCGGTCACGTCCGCCGTTGCCAAGGGATTCATGAGGGTCCTCGTCGGTCGTGAGGTGTGGGCGGCCCGGATCGACGCGCCGCGATGTCCACGAGCGGCGCGCGGTGTGATGACGCCGATACGGTAGGAGCCGCCGCGTCAGCCACGGAAGGGAATTTTCCGTGCCCGTCCACCCGCCGATCGAGCCGTACGAGACAGGGATGCTCGACGTCGGCGACGGGCACCGCCTCTACTGGGAGATGTCCGGGAACCCGGCGGGCCGCCCGGTGGTGGTGCTGCACGGCGGGCCCGGCTCGGGCAGCCGCCCGGGCTGGCGGCAGTGGTTCGACCCGCAGGTCTTCCAGGTGGTCCAGCTGGACCAGCGCAACAGCGGTCGCAGCGTGCCGCACGCGAGCGAGCCGGTGGTCGATCTCTCGACCAACACCACGGCGCACCTGATCGCCGACCTCGAGCGGCTGCGTGAGCACGTCGGGATCGACCGATGGCTGGTCCTCGGGCTCTCCTGGGGCACGACGTTGGGGCTCGCCTACGCCGAGCAGCACCCCGACCGGGTCACGGGCATGGTGCTGACCTCGGTCACGACGACGACCCACGCCGAGGTCGACTGGCTGACCCGTGCGATGGGGCGGGTTTTCCCCGAGGCGTGGGAGAGGCTCCGCGACGGCGTACCCGAGGGCGAGCGCGACGGTAACCTCGCGGCGGCCTACAGCCGCCTGCTTCACGACGCCGCCCCCGAGGTCCGGGATCGCGCCGCCCGCGCCTGGTGCGACTGGGAGGACACGCACGTCGCCACGCATCCGGGGCATCGCCCGCACCGTGGATTCGAGGACCCCGCCTTCCGTCTCGGATTCGCACGGGTCGTCACGCACTACTTCTCCCACGCTGCCTTCCTCGAGGACGGAGCGCTCCTGCGCGGCGCCGGGGCGCTGGCCGGGATCCCGGGAGTGCTCGTCACGGGGCGCCTCGACATCTCCGGGCCCGCCGACACCGCCTGGCACCTGCACCGCGCCTGGCCGGGTAGCGAGCTGTGGATCATCGAGGGGTCCGGCCACGGAGCCACAGGGGAAGCGATCGCCGCGGCCATCGCACGCTTTGCTTGAGCCTGCCCTTCACGTCGCTCGAGCCCGGTCGGCAAGTGCCCCGGCCCGGATCTCGTCGGTGCGGCGGCCCGGCGCCCTCATGTCGCTGGGGTTTGCACAGGTGAGGGATGCGTCGGGTCCGATGTCAGTGGTCGAACATACGATCGATTCATGGACGCAGGCGAGGTTCGTGGTGGTGGCGGGTGGTGCTGCCCGGAGGACGGGTGGCGCGGTCCGTGCGCGCACCTGCTCGCCCTGGCCAGTGCGGTGGGGGCGGCGGAGCGGCTGGCGCGGGCGCGGGAGCTGTCGTCGGCGGGGCTGCGGGGGTTGGGGGTGCTGCTGGAGGCGGGGGATCCGTGGGCGCAGGGGGTGCTGGAGGACCTGCTCGGCGCGGACGGGGAGAGCCCGGCGCGGCCGGTGGCGCCGGTGGACGTGGAGGGTGCGGCGGTGCTGGGTGGGCTGGTGCCGGCGGGGTTCACGCGCACCTCGCCGCTGCCGGCCGAGGACGCAGACGCGGACCCCGACGCGGACCGGTCTTCGGGCACCGATCGCCCGTCCGGCACCGGGACGGACGGTCCCGCCGGCCGCCCGCCCGGCACCGGCGACGGCAGCGCCGCCGCCGAGGACGCCGCCGGCACCGACCACCCGTCCGATGCCGCGGCCGACACGGACGCGGACGCCGCCGCCGACACGGACGTCGACGGTGACGGTGAGGGGTTGGTGGACGGGGGTCCGGCGTGGTCGCGGGCGTTGCGGCGGCGGGTGTCGGAGGTCTTCGACCCGGCGGTGGCGGACAACGGTGCTGGGTCTCTGGGGGTCGGGGTGGGGGTGCTGGCGGGGATGCGTGGGGGTGCGGACC
>NZ_JAHXNL010000030.1 GCF_023148685.1 Georgenia sp. EYE_87
GCGCACCTCGCCGCTGCCGGCCGAGGACGCAGACGCGGACCCCGACGCGGACCGGTCTTCGGGCACCGATCGCCCGTCCGGCACCGGGACGGACGGTCCCGCCGGCCGCCCGCCCGGCACCGGCGACGGCAGCGCCGCCGCCGAGGACGCCGCCGGCACCGACCACCCGTCCGATGCCGCGGCCGACACGGACGCGGACGCCGCCGCCGACACGGACGTCGACGGTGATGGTGAGGGGTTGGTGGACGGGGGTCCGGCGTGGTCGCGGGCGTTGCGGCGGCGGGTGTCGGAGGTCTTCGACCCGGCGGTGGCGGACAACGGTGCTGGGTCTCTGGGGGTCGGGGTGGGGGTGCTGGCGGGGATGCGTGGGGGTGCGGACCTGGCGGCGGTGCTTGCTCGGACGGACGCGGCGACGCTGGACCGGGTCGCGGGGATCGAGGTCCTGGCCGCGCACCGGCGCGTGGCGGCGTGGGCGGCGGGGCGGGCGGCGGTGACGGCGGCGCGGTTGTCGCACGCGGCGAGGTTCTTCGACCATCCGCGGCTGGCGGAGCCGGTGGACGTCACCGCGGAGGAGATCGCGATGCGTCTGGCGGTCTCGCGGCAGGAGGCCCGCAAGCTGGTCCGGGTCGGGGAGGGGCTGACGCGCAGGTTCCGCGACACCGCCGCGGCGCTGGAGGCCGGGGTGGTCGACTACCCCAAGGCGGCGGCGATCGTGACGACCCTGGCCGGTTCGCCGGTCCAGGTCGCGGTCCAGGTCGAGGCGCAGGTGCTGGAGGAGGCCGATGGGCGCACGGTGGCCCAGGTGCGCCGGGACCTGACCCGGGCCTTGGTGGAGGTGGACCCGCAGGACGCCCAGGACCGGCGGGTCCGGGCGCGGGCGCGGCGGCACGTGAACCACACCCGGGTGCTGCCGGACGGGATGGGCTCGATCTACGCGGTGCTGCCGGCCGAGGACTGCGTCCAGGTCGACCTGACTCTGGACGCGATCGCCCACGGGGCTAGGAACGACGGCGACGCCCGCACCATCGACCAGCTGCGCGCCGACGCCCTGCTCGCCCTGACCCACGCGGCCCTGATCGCCGGTACCACCGGCCCACCCGACACCCCGGACGCCACGGATACCGGCGTGCCCGGCGTGCCTGGCGTGCCCGGCGTGCGAAGCGTGGTGTCTCCGTCGGCGGCGAGCCCGCCGGGACCCGCCGACGCGATCGGCACGGTCCCGACAGGCGCGACGGGCACGGGGGCAGGCTGTGCTCCGCCCGGAGACGCACCCTCGGCCGATGAGCGCGCCGGCGGTGGCGACAGACTTGACAGCCCGGCGCCGGCTGGCGCGGGCGGCTCCGCCTGCTCGGGCGCGGGGACAGGTGCGTCGCCGCCCGCCGCGCCTCCCGGCGGTGTGCCTGGCACGGCCGGGCCGCCGGTCGGGGTGGAGTTCCCGCCGCTGCACGAGCTGCTGCTGCGCTCGCGCGAGCGCTTCACCGTCCCCGACATCCGCGTCCACGTCACCGTCCCGCTGGCCACCACCCTCCCGCCCGAACCCCCGGACGGGCCCGAGGGGACAGCCCTGCCCACCCGCAGCGACGACGGTGCCGACGGTGCCGACGGCGGCGTCGGTGCTGGTTCCGGGGCCGGCGAGGAGGTCGGTGGTGAGCCCGTTCCGGCGGCGTACCTGGAGGGCTACGGGCCGATCACCCCGGACCTGGCCCGGGCGCTGGCCGCCGGCGGGACGTGGCGGCGCCTGGTCACCGACCCGGTCACCGGGACCGTCACCCACCTCGGCCGCAGCGTCTACCGGCCCCCCGCGGCCCTGCAGGCCCTGGTCCGGGCCCGGGACGTCACCTGCGTGCGCCCGGCCTGCACCCACCTCGCCCGCCGCGCCCAGATCGACCACACCAAGGCCTGGTCCGCCGGCGGCACCACCGATCTGGACCAGCTCGGCACC
>NZ_JAHXNL010000031.1 GCF_023148685.1 Georgenia sp. EYE_87
CTCGCGATCAGGCGCGCCACGGCGTCGGGATCGGAGGAGATCGACGACGTCGAGGGCTCTTCCCGGCCAGGCTCGAGCACCGCGACAGAGATTGTCTTCTTGTGAACATCCAGACCGAGGTGGATCAGGTCCCGACGCTCCTGCACACTGGACATGACGACCGGCTCCTTCGTATGTGGCACCTTCCGCTCCAGAGTGGATGACCCACGCGAGATGCGAAACGGGCCGGCCGTTCCATGCTGACTGACCCCGGAGAGAGCAAGAGGTGACTCAGTGGGTCGTCAAGGGTGGATCCACGGCTGAGCTGACGAAGGCGCTGGGCGTTTCGCCGGCCACCATCCAGCAGCACCTCAAGAGCATCTTCGAGAAGGTCGGTGTGAGTAGTCGTGGTGAACTCGTCGCGAAGGTCTACTTCGACTGCTACGACCTGCGTACCAGGGACAACCGCATACGGATCAGGGACGAGCGGTCCATCCGCGGCGGCCCGAAGGCCCGTAACGTAGGGGAGAGAACGGCACCTCTCCAGTAATGCACGGCACCTCGCCAGTAGTACGTCGGACACTGCGACCCGTCGCTGGCGGGCCCGGCACGTGGTCACTCTGGCCGTCCGTGCGGTGCTGCTTCACCTGTCGCGCGTTCTGGTTTCGCTGTCCGGCACCGCGTCGATGGCAGGGCGGGACGTCGACGACCGACGGCTGGATGGTCGCCTACGGCACGTACGCCTACCTCGAGGGACCCCTGCTCGTGGCGTCCCAGCTTGCCGGCGCCGTCGAGCGCCGGATCGGCTCCGGGACGCGCGTGAGCCACACTCCGGGTGCCACTACCCAGAACCTCCTCGAGCACGCCCGGGTGCTGGCGGTCGGCGGCATCGCCGAGGGCCTGGAAATCGACGGATGCGGGTCGCGTGCTTCGCACCGTCCGCACCAGGCCGGGTCCGAACATTGGGATGCCCCGGTCGCCACCGCCGGCTTAACGCGGTCCGGCGACCGCCCCCGCCTCTCGGGGGCTCCGTAAGGGCGCCGCCCGACCGCCGTCGCCGCCCTCGCTGTGGCCGTGCAGGAGTCTGTTGCGCGCCGTGGCCTCGCGCGCGACGACGGACCCTCGGATCGTCTGCCGCCCCGGGCACCGGGGAGCCGTCGGCCTCGCGAGCTTGGGCCATTCAGCGTCCGGGCCTCATGACAAGGCGCGATGTGGCACCCGCCCCTCCTCCCGGCAACGGTCCGTGAGCTCGGCAGCGGCTCCCGCGAGCGGTAGATGCGGTAGATCCGGAGTCGATCGACGGTGCGGGGCACGTTCAGGCGGGCGTCTGCCGGTGTTCGGTTGGGTGTGATGGGGGTCATGGGTTGGTGGTTTGACCGTGGGTTCTGGGGTTGCTTAATATTGGTGAGCCCCGCCAGGGAGGCACGGACACCGTGAGGGTGGCCGGTCCCGGGGGGAAATCCTGGTTGTGAGTCGTGGTTTCGTGCTGCGGCGGTGGTCGGGGTGCCTGGCCGGTTGTGATTGTGCCTGTGCTGCGGGTTGACCTGCGGATTTGGCATGGTGGCTCGGATAGGTTAGGTTAGAGAGGTTGCCCCGGTGGGGGTTCGGGAGTGGGTTTTCCCGGGTCTTGCTGGTGTGTGTCTGTTCTTTGAGAACTCAACAGTGTG
>NZ_JAHXNL010000032.1 GCF_023148685.1 Georgenia sp. EYE_87
GCGGGCGGGGTGGGTGCAGGCCGGGCGCACGCAGGTGACGTCCCGGGCCCGGACCAGGGCCTGCAGGGCCGCGGGGGGCCGGTAGACGCTGCGGCCGAGGTGGGTGACGGTCCCGGTGACCGGGTCGGTGATCAGGCGCCGCCACGTCCCGCCGGCGGCCAGCGCCCGGGCCAGGTCCGGGGTGATCGGCCCGTAGCCCTCCAGGTACGCCGCCGGAACGGGCTCACCACCGACCTCCTCGCCGGCCCCGGAACCAGCACCGACGCCGCCGCCGCCTTCGGCGCTCTCGGCGGCACCGCCGCGGCTGCCGTCGTCGGCGGTCGTGCCCTCGCCCGCTCCCCCGTCGCTCGTACCGCCGTCGGCACCGTCGGCACCGTCGGCACCGTCGTCGCTGCGGGTGGGCAGGGCTGTCCCCTCGGGCCCGTCCGGGGGTTCGGGCGGGAGGGTGGTGGCCAGCGGGACGGTGACGTGGACGCGGATGTCGGGGACGGTGAACCGTTCGCGCGAGCGCAGCAGCAGCTCGTGCAGCGGCGGGTACTCCACCCCGACCGGCAGCCCGGCCGCGCCCGGCGGATCGTCGGGCGCCGCTCCGGCCGGCGGGGCAGCAGTTTCTGCGCCGCCCGGACCGCCCGCAATCTCCCGGGGCGTGCTGCCCGGCGGTGATCCTTCGGCCGCAGGCGGACTGACGGTCGGCGGAGTCACCGTGCCTCGCACGCCGGGCACGCCGGGCACGCCGGTATCCGTGGCGTCCGGGGCGTCCGTGGTGTCCGGGGTGTCGGGTGGGCCGGTGGTGCCGGCGATCAGGGCCGCGTGGGTCAGGGCGAGCAGGGCGTCGGCGCGCAGCTGGTCGATGGTGCGGGCGTCGCCGTCGTTCCTGGCCCCGTGGGCGATCGCGTCCAGGGTCAGGTCGACCTGGACGCAGTCCTCGGCCGGCAGCACCGCGTAGATCGAGCCCATCCCGTCCGGGAGCACCCGGGTGTGGTTCACGTGCCGGCGCGCCCGCGCCCGGACCTGCCGGTCCTCGGCGTCCTGCGGGTCCACCTCGACCAAGGCCTTGGTCAGGTCCCGGCGCACCTGGGCCACCGTGCGCCCGTCGGCCTCCTCCAGCACCTGCGCCTCGACCTGGACCGCGACCTGGACCGGCGAACCGGCCAGGGTGGTCACGATCGCCGCCGCCTTGGGGTAGTCGACCACCCCGGCGTCCAGCGCCGCGGCGGTGTCGCGGAACCTGCGGGTCAGCCCCTCCCCGACCCGGACCAGCTTGCGGGCCTCCTGCCGCGAGACCGCCAGGCGCATCGCGATCTCCTCCGCGGTGACGTCCACCGGCTCCGCCAGTCGCGGATGGTCGAAGAACCTCGCCGCGTGCGACAACCGCGCCGCCGTCGCCGCCGCCCGCCCCGCCGCCCAGGCCTCCACGCGCCGGTGCGCGGC
>NZ_JAHXNL010000033.1 GCF_023148685.1 Georgenia sp. EYE_87
TTACCGGCTCTTCAGAATTGAGGGTGTAGTCGGGGTCTGAATCCGCCGGTCTCCAGGAGTGCTCTGGCGATGTAGTTCGTCAGGTTGCGGAACCCCAGGGCGGAGCCGCGCAGGTGCTCGAGCCGACCGTTCATGGCCTCGGTAGGACCATTCGATGTGCCGGGCCGGTCGAAGTAGGCCAGGACGTCGGCGGCGCGCCGCTTGAGGGTGCGGCCGAGTCGGCGTAGCTCGGTCAGCACGGCGGGTACCCCGGTGCTGACCGAGTCGATCACCTTCTCCATCAGGACGCGCCCACGGGCCCGGTCGGGCTCACGGTAGGCGGTGATCATCCGCTGGTAGACGGCCCAGGTGGCCTCGACCGCGACGTGGGTGTCGCTGGTGAACAGGTCGTGCAAGCGCTGGCTCTGCTTGCTGGTGAGCAGGTCGGTCCCGGTGTGCAGGGTCCGGCGGGCGGCGTAGAGCGGGTCCCCCTTGCGGCCGCGGTGGCCGTGGATGTCCTGCTGGACGCGCCGGCGGCACTGGTCCAGCGCGTCGCCGGCCAACCTCACGACGTGGAATGGGTCCATGACCGCGACCGCGTCGGGCAGCTCCTCGGCGGTGGCGGTCTTGAACCCGGAGAAGCCGTCCATCGCGACGACCTCCACCGCGTCGCGCCAGGCCTGCGGGCGCTCGGCGAGCCAGGTCTTGAACGCCTGCTTCGAGCGGCCCTCGACCATGTCGAGCAGCCGGGAGGGCCCGGTGCCCTCGCGAACCGCGGTGAGGTCGATGACCACGGTGACGTACTTGTCGCCGCGGCGGGTGTGCCGCCAGACGTGCTCGTCGACGCCGATAGCCTTCACGCCGTCGAACCGGGTCGGGTCCTCGATCAGCACACGGCGTCCTTCGGCCAGGACTGCTGTGTTGGCGGTGTTCCACGAGATTCTCAGGCCCTCGGCGACCCGCGCGACGGTCAGGTGCTGGCACACGATGCCCTCCAGCGCCCACCGCAGGCCCCGGCGGGAGAGCTTCGCCCGGGGCTCGGCCGCCCTGGTGGTGTCTTGGCGCCACACGTGCTCGCACCCGGTGCACCGGTAGCGGCGGACCGTGATCTCCAGCGTGGTGGGGCGCCAGCCCAGCGGCTCGTGAGCCAGCCGGCGGGTGACGGTGTCGCGTGGCGTGCCTTCGCATCCGCAGCGGCGGCACCACTGGTCCGGCTCGACGACCCGGCAGGCCAGCACCGCACGGTCAGGCTCGAGCCGCTGCCCGACGACTTCGAGGCCGAGCTCGTTGAGGCGGGCGAATGTGGTCAGGTCAGGGCGAGCGAAGGTAGCGTCGGGCACGTCGAGGTCTTCCGGATGGGTGGCGTGAGAACCTCCATCTTCGGAAGACCTCGACCCCTATCCGGCGACCGACGCGCCGACCCGCACTACACCCTCAACTGCGAAGAGCC
>NZ_JAHXNL010000034.1 GCF_023148685.1 Georgenia sp. EYE_87
GGGCCTTGACCCCGGTACGTGGACACGGGGTGGGATTACGCGGCGGGCGCGAGCGTAGCAGCGTGGTGAGACTCGTAGGTGGACGGTGACTGGTAGTTGCACCAGGAGTGCCTTCGTCGGGTGTTGTAGCGCACGATCCATCTGAAGACCTGACGGCGGCAGTTGGCTTCGTCGGGCCAGCGGTTCTCGTCCTGGAGGACCTCGCGCTTGAGGGTCGCGTTGAACGACTCCGCAAGCGCGTTGTCCGCGCTCGTGCCCACGGCCCCCATGGACTGGGTCACGCCGAGCTTCTGGCAGAGCTTGGCGAAGTCCTTGGAGGTGTAGACCGAGCCGTGGTCGGAGTGGAAGACCGCTCCGGCGAGGCTGCCGCGGGTCGCCGCCGCGGCCTTGAGGGCGTCCTCGACCAGCTCGGTGCGCATGTGGTCGGCCAGCGACCAGCCGGCCAGGCGCCGGGAGTAGCAGTCGATCACCGTGGCCAGGTAGAGGTTGGTGCCGTCGGCGAGGGGCAGGTAGGTGATGTCACCGACGTAGCGCTGGTTCGGTGCCTCGGCGGTGAAGTCCCGCTGGAGCAGGTCGGGCACCTGCTGCCCCGACGGCTCCGGGATCGTCGTCCTGACCCGCCGGCGCTTGTGGTAGCCGCGGATGCCGTGCTCGCGCATCACCCGCGCGACCCGTTTGTGATTGACCCGCTCCTCGGCGGGGACCGTGTCGTTGAGCTCCGCGGTCACCCGTGGCGCCCCGAGGGTGTTGTCCTGGGCGTGGACGGCCCGGATCCTCTCGGCCAGCTCTGCGTCGGCTGCGGCCCGGGCCGCCCGTGCCGGCGCCCCTGCCTTCCAGGCGTAGTAGGACGAGCGCTCGATCTCGACGAGCTCGCACAACCGCTTCACCTCGAAGGCGTGCTGGTGGTCGGCGACGAACTGGAAGCGGCTCACCAGTTCGTCTCCCCGGCGAAATACTTCGCCGCCGACCGGAGGATCTCTCGCTCGGTCGTGAGCTTGGTCTTCTCCGCCTCCAGCTCGCTGACCCTGGCCTCGAGCCGGGCGATCCGCTGCTCGTCGGTCTCATCCCTTCCAGCCGGCGCCGAGGACATCACCGGCTGCGCCGCTCTGAGCGGACTGGAGGTCAACGTGCCGTCGGCAGCGGTCTTCTTGCCGGTCCCGTACAGGCCGAGCCAGTGGCGCAACGTGCCTCGCTCGACGCCCAGGTCATCGGCGATGCCACGCACCGTCGCGCCCGGAGTGGACTCGTACAGGTCGACGGCCTGCCGACGGAACTCATCGGAGTAGTTCTTACGGGCCATGGTTCTTGATTCTCGCTCTCTCCCGCACGTTGCGGGATTCAGCGTGTCCAAGAACCAGGGTCAGGGCCC
>NZ_JAHXNL010000035.1 GCF_023148685.1 Georgenia sp. EYE_87
TCAGTGTCAGGGTGAGTGCTGCCGCTGTTGCGGTGGTTGGATCCTGAGCACCCGGTGTCTGGCTCATAGCGTCGGTGCCGACCTTCGGGTCTGGCGTGCATGCGTTTTGCCGGCACCGGGTGTGAAGGAACCGGCCGGCGTGACTTGATAGGAGCGTGGCGTCGCCCCCACTGAGATGTGTCCGCCGGCCGGTCCAACCGTCCCGTCACTGATCAGGTGAAGGAGGCAACCACCATGGTTGTTGTTGGCGCCGACGTGCACAAGCGCTCCCACACGTTCGTCGCGGTCGACCAGGCCGGCCGCAAGCTCGCAGAGATCACGGTCAAGGCTGTGGCGGCCGGGCACGACAAGGCGGTCCGGTGGGCCCAGGACCGCTTCGGCACGGAGGTGGTGTGGGCGATCGAGGACTGCCGCCACCTCTCGGCCCGCCTGGAGATCGACCTGCTCGACGCCGGCCAGCAGGTGGTGCGGGTGCCGCCGAAGATGATGGCCGAGCAGCGCCGCACCGCCCGCACGAGGGGCAAGTCCGACCCGATCGACGCCCTGGCGGTGGCCCGCGCCGCCCTGCGCGAGCCGGATCTGCCGGTGGCCACCCACGACGAGGCGTCCCGGGAGCTGAAGCTGCTGACCGACCACCGTGAGGACCTGGTGCGCCAGCGCACCAGCATCGTCAACCGGTTCCGGTGGCACCTGCACCGCATCGACCCCACGGTCGACCCGGCCCCGAAGTCGCTGAACATCGCCCGGACCCGGGCCCGGCTGCGTGACCTGCTCGCCGGCCTCGGCGGGATCGACGCAAGGCTGGCCCGTGAGCTGCTCGAGGACATCGACGTCCTCACCGGACGGGTCAACGCCCTGGAGAAGGAGATCACCGCCCTGGTGAAGGACCAGGCCCCGGAGCTGCTCGAGCTGCCCGGCTGCGCGGCGCTGACCGCGGCGAAGATCGTCGGCGAGACCGCCGGGATCGGCCGGTTCGCCCACGAGGCCAAGTACGCCATGCACGCCGGCGTCGCCCCGATCCCGGTCTGGTCCGGCAGCACCCGCGGCCGGGTACGGATGAACAGGTCCGGCAACCGCCAGCTCAACGCCGCCCTGCACCGCATCGCCATCACCCAGATCAGGCTCGGCGGCCTCGGCCGTGCCTACTACGACAAACGCCTCGCCGCCGGCGACACCAAGACCGAGGCCCTGCGCTGCCTCAAGAGGCGACTCGCCCGAGTCGTCTACAACACCCTGAAAAACAAGCACAACAACCAGTCGACCGCCGCCGCAACCGCCTACGCGGCAGCGGCTTGACATAGGAGAAAC
>NZ_JAHXNL010000036.1 GCF_023148685.1 Georgenia sp. EYE_87
GGGGGTGCGGTGGCGTCGGTCAGCCGACGCGGATGAAGATCGGGTTGGAGATGTAGATCGGGGACTCGTACAGCGGGGTGCCCGGGCTGCGGGCGGCGATGTGCTGGCCGTTGCCGGTGTAGATGCCCACGTGGCCCGGGCCCCAGACCAGGTCGCCGGGGCGGGCCTCGGCGGCGGAGACCTGGGTGCCGGCGTAGCGCTGCTCGCCGGAGGTGCGCGGCAGGGAGATGCCGACCTTGGCGTAGACGTACTGGGTGAACCCGGAGCAGTCGAACCCGGCCGGGCTGGCCCCGCCGGAGACGTAGGGCACGCCGATGTACTGCCGGGCGATGCTCACGACCGCCGAGGCGGACGCGGACGCCGCCGGGGCCGGGGCCGCCTGGGGGGCCGGGGCGGACTGCGCGGCCGGGGCCGCCGCGGCCGCGGGCGCGGCCTCGGTCAGGGGGGCGCGGGCGGTGTCGCGCGAGGTCGCCGACTCCCGCTGGACCACCGGGGCCGGCTCGGGCTCGGGCTCGGGCGCCGGGGTGGCCTTTGCGGCGACGGCCTCGACGGACCAGGACACATCCGCCGGGACGCTGACCGAGGGGGTGGTCACCATCGCGGTCAGCGCCTCGGAGGTCAGCGAGGTCACGTCCACCTGGGGCAGGGCCTGGGTGGTGGAGGACTGCGGGGCCGCGGCCGCGGTGGTCGCGGCCATGGTCAGCGCCAGCCCCGAGGACGCCACGGTCAGCAGCGACCGGCGGGCCCCCGGGCCCGAGACCAGGGACGTGAGCGGGGTGGACGGGCGACGGGCCGCGCGGTGGCGCGCGCCGGGCACGGTGGCGGTGCTGGTCAAAGTCTGGGCCTCTCCTGGCTGCCTACGAGGTGAGCTGTCGGGTTCGGGCGGGAGAACGCCCGGCACGCCCCGGCACCAGGCCGGACCGCACTTCACCCCAAGACCCGACCGTCAGGCCGGGCCACGAACACTTGGGTCCCCCGTCCCTGCCGCGGGATCTCGCTCCGACCCCGGACGGCGGCAGGGTTCGGCATCCCGCCCGGAGACTCCACGAGGAGGGCTCGCGAAGCGGTCCAGACGCTAGCGCGAACCC
>NZ_JAHXNL010000037.1 GCF_023148685.1 Georgenia sp. EYE_87
GTCTTCGTTCGATGGTGATGCGGTGCTGGTGCACGTGGTCGTGGTGGGCCCAGCAGAGCAGGACGCCGAGCTTGACGCTGGTGGAGCCGAACTGTTCCCACCACCAGACGCTGTGGTGGATCTCGCCCTCGCCGGGCGGGGCGTCGCAGTCCGGGTACTGGCAGTGCTTGTCGCGGGCGATGATCGCCCGGGTCTGGGCGGCGGTGAAGATCCGTTGCTCCCGGCCGACGTCCAGGACCTCCGAGTCCGGGCCGAAGACCACCCGGTGCACCGCACCGGTGCAGGCCAGGCGCGCCAGCAGGGCCGGCGAGAGCGGACTGCCGTCCTCGAACGTCGCCGGGGCGACCTCACCCATCACGGCGGAGTCCAGATCCGCACCGATCACCGCCTCCGGCAGCACCTGCCCGCAGCCGCACAACCCGTCACCCTCAGTAGAACCGGACTCCGCAGCTGCGCTGCCGACGACGGCAGGAGCTGCGCCGTCCGGCACCCCGCGCGCGGCGCCGCTGGGCCGCTGCTGGCCGGCGTGATCGGTCGTGGCGCCGCCCGGGAGCCCGAAGGCGGCACCGGCGTGGTCCGCGCGGCCCGGGCGCCCCTCCGCCAGCGTGCAGCCGGGATGCCGGCGCACGGGTGCGGACGCGGCGATCAACCGCTGCAGGGTCTCGAACGGCACGTGCACGCTGATGTGCGGGCGGACCCGGGCGCCGGGACGGAGCGAGCCGGAGTCCAGCGCGAGGTGCGCCAGCCCGACCAGCGCCCCGGCGCGCCGCTGCCCCGGGGCGCGCCTGTCGCCCTTGGCGGGCACGCCCGTGCGGGCGGCCAACGCCGTGAGCACGATCTCCCCGCTGGTCTTCGACAGCCATCCACCCGGCACGTACCCGTCGGTGGTCTCGGCCAGGTAGAACTCCTCGCGGTCCGTCTCCTCGACGTACGCCCGGTCCGCCGCCTCCGGATCCGCCCGCAGGCCCCAGTGC
>NZ_JAHXNL010000038.1 GCF_023148685.1 Georgenia sp. EYE_87
GTGGCGGGACGGGGACAACTGGACGTACAAGCACCGGGACTGGATCGCGGCCCAGCACTTCGACGACCTCGCCGCCCAGACGACCCTGCGCCACTACATGGCGACCCTCGACGCCCGCGAGGCCGCGGTCACAGCGATCGAGAAGGACCTGACCACCTGGTTCGACCGAGCCCCGTTCGCCGACGCCGTCGCCCGACTGGGCGCCTACCGGGGCATCACCTCGATGGGGGCGCTGACCCTGGCCGCCGAGGTCTGTGACTGGCGTCGCTTCCCCACCGCTGGGGCGTTCATGGCGTTTTGCGGGCTGGTGCCCTCGGAGCACTCCTCCGGGGAGCGCACCCGCCGCGGGCACATCACCCACGCCGGGAACATCCACCTGCGCACCCAGCTCGTCGAGGCCGCCTGGACCTACCAGCACCACCCCGCCACCGGCGCCACGCTCCGCCGCCGTCAGCAGGGCCTGGACCCTGACGTCGTCGCACGCGCCTGGAAGGCCCAGCTACGCCTGGCCCGGCGGTTCCGACGACTGGACGCGCGAAAGTCCAGCCGCAACGTCGTCGTCACCGCCATCGCCCGCGAGCTCGCCGGGTTCGTCTGGGCCGAGATGACCACCACGCCCTGATCGCGATGCTCTTCCCTCCTTCCCGGACCGGACCGGCCACCCCGGTCCCGGGACCACCGACCCCACGCGCCGGGCCACCGCCGCAGCAGGACCGATCGGGCCTTGACCCCGGTACGTGGACACGGGGTGGGATTACGCGGCGGGCGCGAGCGTAGCAGCGTGGTGAGACTCGTAGGTGGACGGTGACTGGTAGTTGCACCAGGAGTGCCTTCGTCGGGTGTTGT
>NZ_JAHXNL010000004.1:0-10583 GCF_023148685.1 Georgenia sp. EYE_87
TCCCCGTATCTGCGGGCCGCCACCTGTTGGCTTCCCGCCCAGTTCCGGGACCGGTATCGGACCGGCCCTTCTTCCTTACGGGACAAACGTAGGTCCGGACAATCCCGACGAACCGGGACAGAGGTCCCGGCCTGTCAGGGGAGGTGGGCGTGCGGTCCCGGCTCCGTCCGCCCTGCCGTCCGCGGCTGCGGACCGGCGTGTCCGGCGTCGCCCGTCCGGTTCGCCGATAGCATCCGGCGAGGTCAGGACGTCCCGGTCCGGGACGCGTCGGCGGGATCGGGACGTGCCGGCAGCCCTCCGAGCACGGGAGCGCGATGAGCGAGCTGGCGATCGAGACGACGGCACTGCGCCGGACCTACCGCGGCCGGGGCGGAGCCCGGGTGGGCGTGGAGGGGCTGGACCTGCGGGTCCCGCAGGGCGGCGTCCACGGGTTCCTCGGGCCGAACGGGTCCGGCAAGACCACGACGATCCGCATGCTGCTCGGCCTGGTGCGCGCCGAGTCCGGGTCGATGCGCATCTTCGGCCAGGAGATCCCGGCGCGGCTGCCCGACGTGATCGGGCGGGTGGGGGCGATCGTGGAGTCGCCGAAGTTCTTCCCCACCTTCTCCGGGCGCCGCAACCTCGAGCTCCTGGCGGGCGCGATCGGCGCGCCGCGCGCCCGCGTCGGGGAGGTGCTGGAGGCCACCGGCCTCGCCGACCGCGGCCGCGACCGCTACAAGGGCTACTCCCTGGGCATGAAGCAGCGGCTGGCGATCGCCGCCACGCTGCTGAAGTCGCCGGACCTGCTGATCTTCGACGAGCCCACCAACGGGCTCGATCCCGCGGGCATCCGGGAGATCCGCGAGACCATGCGGCGGCTGGGGGAGGAGGGCCGGACCGTGCTGGTCTCCAGCCACATCCTCGCCGAGGTCGAGCAGGTGGCCGACACCGTCTCGATCATCGGCCGCGGCCGGCTCCTCGCCGAGGGGCGGGTGGGCGACGTGATCGGCGAACGCGGGATCACCGCGGTGCGGGTCGGCGTCCCGGACCCCGCGGCCGCCGCGGCGGTGCTGACCACAGCCGGCCTGCGCGCCCGTCCCGACGGTCCCGTCCTGCGGGTCCGCGGTGTCGAGGACCCCGCCCGCATCACCGAGCTGCTCGCCCGGGAGGGCATCTACGTGCGTGAGCTCACCCCGCTGCGCGCCGACCTCGAGCAGGTCTTCCTCGACCTGACCACCGGCGAGGGGCCCGGCCAGGCGCCACCGGGCGGCAGGCACGCCGGCCGGGACGGGCGCATCCCGCCCCCGCTCCCGTCGGGCCAGCCGGTCCCCGCGACGGTCGAGGGCGGTGAGCCCCGATGACGCGGCTGCTCCGGGTCGAGCTGCGCCGGCTGTTCTCCCGGCGGCTCGTCGTCCTCGCCACGGCCGGCGCCGTCGTCGTCACCGGCATGCTGCTGCTCGGGTTCTGGCAGTCGTCCCAGCCGATGTCATCCGCGGAGCGTGCGCAGGCGCAGACGGAGTACGACCGGGCGCGGGCGGACTGGGAGGAGAACGGCGAGGAGTACCTGGCCCAGTGCCTCGCCGACCAGGAGCTCGAGCGGGACAGCACCGGCCGGGACGCCGACTTCGCCTGCCAGGACATGGAGCCGAAGGAGGAGTGGTTCCTCCGCCCCGCCCCGCCGCTGGAGGAGTCCCTGCCCGGCGTCCTGACCGGCGGGGCCTTCCAGCTGCTCTTCCTGGCCCTCCTCGTCGGCGCGACGTTCACCGCCGCCGAGGCCAGCACCGGCTCGCTGGGCAACTGGCTGACCTTCGAGCCGCGCCGCCTCCGGGTCTACGGGGCGAAGCTCCTCGCGGCCGCCGTCGGCGTGCTGCCCGTGACCGCCGTCCTCCTCGGCGTCACGGTGGCGGGGGCGTGGGCGGTCGCCGGCAGCCTCGGCCTGGCCGGAGGGATGACCTCGCAGGACTGGTCCGACGCCGCGGCCACCGCGGGGCGCATCCTCGCCCTCTCCGCCGTGGTCGCCGCCGTCGCCGCCGCGCTCGGGTTTCTCCTGCGGCACACGGCCGCCGTGCTCGGGGTCGCCGTCGGGTACATGGTGGTCGTCGAGCTCATGCTCGCGGGCTACCTCGAGCGGCTCCAGCCCTGGCTGGTGGTCAAGAACGTCGACGGCTGGATCAGCCGCGGCACCACCTACTACGTGAGCACGTGCACCACGGACAGCACCGGCACCCTCTGCGAGTACACCGAGAGAGCCCTGGCGTTCGGGCACTCGGCCGTCTACCTCCTCGTGCTCGCCGCGGTCCTCGTCCTGGCCGGTGCACTGGTCTTCCGCCGTCGCGACGTGGTTTGACCCCCGTGGGACCGCCCGCCGTGGGAATGTGGAGCATGGGTGACCGATGGGTCCCCTGGCCCGTCCTGCCGGGCGGCCCCGGGGGAGATGCAGCACGCGCCGACGACGGCGAGCCGCGCGTGGTCGGCCCGCGCCGGTGGTGGGCCGGCCCCCTCGACGTCGAGGGCCTGGCGGTCGGTTCGGTGGTCGCGTGCGCCCGGGCGGCGACGCGGCTCGGCCGGCTCCGCGGCCGGGCGCCGGCGATCGTCGTGGACAGCTCCGACGTCGCCGCCTCCTTCGCCTCGTTCCGGCACCTGCGCGTGGACGGGCGCGAGGTCGTCGGCTTCGCCCCGCTGTCGCGGTTCTTCGCGGCCGCCGACGGCTGGGTGCGCTTCCACGCCAACTACCCGCACCACCGCCGGGCGCTCCTGGAGGCGCTCGCGATCGACCCCGGTCTGCCGGACGACGCCGCCTCCGTCATGGTGGGGGCCGCCGTCCGGCGCGAGAGCGCGCACACGCTCGAGACCCTCGTCCGCGCCGCCGGCGGCGTCGCCGCGGCCCTGCGCACGCCCGAGGAGTGGCTCGCCCACGAGCACGGCGCGCTCGTGGCCGCCGCCCCGCTCGTGGACGAGCGGCCGGCCGGGGGAGCTGGCCGTGCGCTGCCGCCGGCGGCCGACGGGCCGATGTCGGGCCTGCGCGTGCTCGACCTGACCCGGGTCATCGCCGGCCCCACCGCCACCCGGACGCTCGGCGCGCTCGGCGCCGACGTGCTCCGCGTCGACCCACCAGACCGCCCCGAGCTCCTCGACCAGCACCTGGACACCGGGTTCGCCAAGCGGTCCGCCCAGGCCGACCTCGCCGACCCGGGTGCGCGCGCGCGGGTGGAGGAGCTCCTGGGGGAGGCGGACGTCCTCGTCACCGGCTACCGCCCCGGCGCGCTCGCCGCGCTGGGGCTGGGGGCGCAGGAGGTCCTCGGGCGGCACCCGCACCTCGTCGTCGCGGAGCTCTCCGCCTGGGGCGACCGCGGGCCGTGGGGGCGCGAGCGCGGTTTCGACTCGATCGTGCAGGTCGCGACGGGGATCGCGCACCGCTACGCCACCTCCGGCCCCGGCGGGCTGCGCCCCGGCGCGCTGCCCGTCCAGGCCCTCGACCACACCGCCGGCTACCTCCTCGCCGCGGCGGTGATGGACGGCCTCGCCGAGCGCGCGGACCACGGCGGGCGGGCCGTGCGCCTGAGCCTGGCTCGCGTCTCCCACGAGCTCCAGGGCCTGCCGGTGCCGGACGCCGAGGCGGGCGAGGCGGTGGTGCGGACGTCGACGACGGGGTCGGAGTACGGCCCCCTCGTCCACGTGCCGCCGCCCCTGGCGGTGGACGGGGTCCGGCTGGCCTTCCCCGCGCCGCCGCGACCGTACGGAGCGGACGAGCTCGCCTGGCGGTGATCACGAGGCCCGCACGCGGCGGGACGACGAGGCCCCGGCCGCCAGTGGCGGCCGGGGCCTCTTCCGGGCCGGGTGGCCCGGGTCGGCCGGCTCTCCCGGCCGGCCTCAGGGTCGTGGCGTCAGCGCACGCCCTCCACGTTCAGCTCCGCCACCGAGGCCCACCGGTCCCCGCCGATCGAGCTCGTCGCGACGAGCCGGACGTACCGGGCCTCGGTCGCGTCGAACGCGACCCGCTGCGTGGCGTTGCCGGGCGCGAAGGTCCCGGTCGTCGCGGGCACCCAGGTGCTGGCGTCCGTGCTCGTCCAGACCTCGTAGCCGCCGATCCGGCCGTTGGTGCCGCTCTGCCGCGGCGTGTAGTGCAGCGCCCAGATCTCGTGCTCCGCGCCGAGATCCACCGTGAGGTGGTGCGGGTAGCCGGGGGCCGGGGACACCGACCAGGCGGAGTGCCAGTGCGTGCTCGCGGCGCCGTCGATCGCCTGGGCTGCTCCCTCGCCGGAGCCCGGGTTCTCGCTGGAGACCTCGGCGATCGAGAAGCTGCCCTGGTCGAGCAGGCTGACCTCGACGTCGAAGGTCCTGGACGTCGACGTCCCGTCCGAGCTGAGCGTCGCCGTCACGGTGTAGCCGCCGCCGACGGCGCCGGCCGGGACGCTGACCGTGGCGGTCGCGGTCGCGGTCGCACCCGGGAGGAGGTGCGGGACGGCCGTCCCCTCCAGGACCCAGCCCTCGGGGAGGTCGAGGTCGAGCTCGGCGTGGGGCAGGGCGCGCCCGCTCTGGTTCTCGATCTGCACGTCGACCTCGAAGGTCTCGCCGCGGTCGGCGACGACGTCCGCCACGGTGAGCGGTGCCGCCAGACCCTCGAGCCAGGCGAGGTTGAACTCGGCGAACCGGATGCCGTTGTGGCCGGGCTCGTAGAGCAGGCCGACGTTGCCGTTGGGCAGGGTGGCGAGGGTGGAGTAGGCCATCTCGCCGGGCTGGAAGACCTTCGCGACCGGCCAGGTCTCGCCGTCGTCGAAGCTCATGCGGATGGTGCCGTTGGCCCGCGAGGTCTGGGAGCCGGAGTTGGAGAACAGCAGCACCTTGGCGCGGTCGGAGCCTTCGGGGGCGTTGGGGTAGGCGCGGACGATGGAGGCGTTGTTGGTCGGGTCCGGCAGCTCACGGTCGATGGTGACCTCGCCGTAGGTGACGCCGCCGTCCTCGGAGATGGCGACCTTGCGGTAGCCCGAGCGGTGGGAGTCGCGCGAGTTCAGCATGACGCGGCCGTCGGAGAGCTCGACGGTCTTGTTCTCGTCCATGCCGACGCCGACGGGCTCGCCGACCTGCCAGGTCTGGCCGTGGTCGTCGGAGTAGACCGAGACGGCCTGGAACGTGCCGACGGCGTTGATGATCGTGAACTGCTGGATCAGCCGGCCGGCGTGCTCGCCGTACTTGAGCTGGATGCCCTGGCCGGAGGCGGCGAAGCGGGAGCGCCACCCGAGGTCGGCGGTGACGTCGGCGGTGATGACCTCGTGCTCCCAGGTCTCGCCGTCGTCGTGGGAGACGCTGACCTCGGCGTGCAGGACGTTGCGGGCCTCGGGGTCCACGCCGGGCTGGGAGTTGCCGAAGCCACGGTCGAAGGACTTCACGTGGAAGTTGAAGACGTCCCCGGTGTGCCGGTCGACGATGTAGCTCGGGTCCGAGTAGCCCTCGATCGGCGCCTCGACCTTGCCCTCGTGGACGAAGGTCTGCTCCTCCCACGTCACGCCGCCGTCGGTGGAGCGGCGCTGCAGGATGGAGTTCGGGCCGGGGGCGTCCCACGCGGTGGGCCGGCCGTCGTAGGAGGCCAGGATGTCGCCGTCGTTCGTCACGGCGAGCGCCGGGATGCGGTAGTTGGGGAACCCTCCCTCGCCGCCGACGGCGAGGTCCTGCTCGGTGTAGAAGGGCTCGCCCGCCTGCGGGGGCGTCGCGTCGAAGTCCGGGGCCGGCGCGGTCTGCGCCTGAGCGGCCAGGGGCGCGGCGCACGCGAGTGCGACGGCGAGGGTGAGCGAGGCGGCCGAGAGCCGCCTCGAACGAAGGAGTGACATCGATGTCCTTTCGATCCTGACGCGGCGGGAGGTCCGCCGGGCCGCCCCGAGCGTATGACGTCTGATGTCTGATGTAGAAGTTGCGCCCCTGGCAGGTAGCTGCCGTGGCAGCAGGTGCCCCTCGGTGCTCAGCGCACGGGCACGACGTCGCCCGCCTCGAGCGAGCGATAGGCGGCGTCGATGACCGCCATCGCCGCACGGGCGTGCGTCGCCGTGTAGTCGGGTACCTCCCCGGCGAGCAGCGACCCCACCACGTGGGCGAGGTAGGCCGCCAGGGCCACCTGCCCCGCGTCGGCCGCCAGCGTGGTACGGCCGGACGCGCCGAAGTGCGACACCGCCGGGACGTCGTCGTCCGCCACGGCGTGGCCGTGCGAGCCGAGGATGCGCACGGACGAGGTGGTGGGCGTGCCGCCGGGTGCGTAGGGGACCCGCCCGAGCGTGATCGTCGCGGTCACGCCCCGCTCCAGCTCGAGGGTGATGACGGCGGAGTCCTCCACGCCGGCCGAGCGGTGCGCGGGGGAGAACAGCGAGCCGGCCAGGGCGTGCACCTCGAGCGTGCGCAGCCCGGTGAGGAAGTGGGCGGCGTCGGCGCAGTAGCCGAGGAAGTTCATGATCTCCCCGCCGCCGGACAGCGCCGTGTCGACCACCAGCTCCGGCCGCTCCACCGAGGTGGTGAAGTGGGCGCCCGAGGCGAAGAGCTCCAGGTCCAGGTGCCGCGGCAGCCCGAGGTGCCCGGCGTCGACCCAGCCGCGCGCCCGGCGCAGCGCCGGTGCGTGGGTGCGGTTCACGACGGCGCACACCCGACCGGCCCGCGCGGCGGCGGCGACGACGGCGTCGGCGTCGGCGAGCGAGGTCGCCAGGGGTTTGTCGACGAGCACGTCGACGCCGGCCTCGAGGGCCGCGACGGCCAGGCGGGCGTGCCGGGTGGGCTCCGAGCAGACGACCACCAGGTCGGCGACGTCCGGGTTCAGCACCGCGGCGACGTCGTCGGTGTACCTGACCTCGGCCCGCTCGGCGGCGCGGCGGGAGTCGGCGCGCACCCACTCCGGGGCGTCCGCCTCCTCGGCGACGGCGACGAGCTCGACGCGGGGGTCCGCGCGGAGGAGGCGCAGGTAGTCGGCGGCGTGGCGCACGCCGGAGGCGAGGGCGACGCGCAGGGGAGCGGCGGGGATCGGGCGGTCGGTCATGCGAGGGCTTCCTTCCCGGCGACGCCGGAGCGGTCGTGTCCGGCGATCTCGTCCACGTGGACGCGCCGGCCGGTGACGAGCGAGCGCTGGGCGGCCAGCGCGCCGGCGAGGGCCACGCGCACCTCGGCGGTCCGGACCACCGGCTGGGTGCGTCCGCGGACCACGTCGACCCAGTGGGTCAGCTGCGCGCGGAGGGCGCCGTCGAGGGAGACGGGGGCCGGGCGGGCGGCGTCAGAGACGAGGCCGGGCTCGTCCTCGGTGGAGTGGCGCAGCGTGCCCTCGGTGCCGACGAGCACGACGCGGCGGAGCATGTCCCCGCGCTGGCGCAGGGCGTAGCACAGCTCGAGCGTGGCGAGGGAGCCGTCTGCCGTGCGCACCTGCACGTGGAAGCTGTCCGGAGAGTCCATGTCGGGGGAGAAGGTGCGGAATCCCCGGGTGAAGACCTCCTGGGGCGCGGAGCCGAGCAGCCAGGTGGCGGCGTCCATGATGTGGGTGCCGTTGTGCACGGGGTGGCCGCCCGAGAGGGCCGGGTCCAGCTGCCAGCTGCGCCAGCCGCCGGGCCAGGCGTGGCCGGTGTACCAGGTGAGGTGGGCCAGCCGCGGCTCGCCGATCCGCCCGGCCCGGGCGGCCTCGGCGAGGGCCCGGACGGAGGGCTGGAAGCGCACCGTCTGCCCGACCATGAGGGTCAGGCCCCGCCCCTCCGTGGCCGCCACCATGGCGTCGAGCTCCGGGAGCGAGAGCGCGGCCGGCTTGTCCACGTGGACGTGCTTGCCGGCGTCGCCGGCGGCGACGGTCCACGGGCCGTGGCCGGGGGTGGCGTTGACCACGTCGACGGCCTCGACCGCGGGGTCCGCGACCGCCGCGGCGATGTCCGTGGTGGCGCGGGCGCCGGGCACCAGGCGCGCCAGCTCCTCGGCGCGGTCGAGCTCCCGGCCGGCCACCCACCGCACCTCGAGCTCGGGGATCCCCGCCATCGCCAGGAGGTGCTCCCGAGCGAACGCGCCCGTCCCGACCACGGCGACCGGCAGCGTCATCGGGGCCGGACCTCGTCGAGCGTGCGCTGGAGGGGCGCGTAGTGGTCGACGACGGCGGTGCGGAAGGCCTCGACGTCGCCGGCCTCGGCCGCCTCCAGCATGTCGCGGTGCGCGCGGGCGGTGACGTCGAGGTCGGCGGGCAGCGAGAGGCCCAGGCGCGGCAGGACGGCGGTGTGGACGTCCCAGAAGGCGGTGACGAGCTGGCCCACGAGGGAGTTGTCGATGTGGTCCAGGAGCTCGGCGTGGAAGAGACGGTCCTGCCTCGGGAAGGTCTGCCCGGCGGCCGCGCTGGCCACCATCTGGTCGACGAGCTCGTGCAGGTTGGGGTTCTCGGTGCCCTGCATCGCGTGCACGATCCGCTCCGCCATCGACAGGTCGAGCGCCTGGCGGATCTCGACCACCTCGCGCAGCGCCTGCAGGTCGTCCCCCGGGCTGAGCACGCCGCGGAAGACGAGCGCCTCGACGAGGGCGTCGAGAGACATCTGCCCGACGAAGGTCCCGCGCCCGTGGCGCACCTCGACGATGTCGAGCGTGGAGAGCGTCTGGATCGCCTCGCGCACGCTGGAGCGCGAGACCCCCAGTCGGTCGCACAGCTCCGACTCCGTGGGCAGGTGGTCCCCGGGGCGCAGCCCGTGGGTGAGGATGTAGTCCTTGATCTGGTCGGCGGTGCTCGCCCGGCGCGACACCACGGGTGTACGCGTGGTGAACGTAGGCTGTCCTGCGGCTCCGGCAGGTGCGTTCGTCGTCATGTTTGACCCCTTCGGCTTCGACGTTCTAGTGTCATCGTAATACGTCAGACATCAGACGTCAGTCCCCCAATGGAGGGTAGGCAATGCACCGATCAGACTCAGCGCTCGCCGGCACACGCCGCGGGTGGAAGGTCGCCGCCGTCGGCACCACTGCGGCGCTCGCGCTCGCAGCCTGCGCCGGAGGCTCCGGATCCGAGGAGCCGGACGCCGCGGCGGGCGGCTCCGCCGCCGCCGGCGAGGTCAACCCCGACGCCGTCATCGAGGCCGGCATCTCCTACTCGCTCAGCGGCGGGTTCGACCCCATGGTGACCACCGGTGCGGTCACCGTCGCCGCCAACTGGCACACCATGGAGGGCCTCACCGAGCTCGACCCGGTGACCCGTGAGGTCTTCCCGGCGCTCGGCGCCGAGCTGCCCACGCAGGTCGACGAGACCCGCTGGGAGGTCGACCTGCGCGAGGGTGCCGTGTTCCACGACGGCGACCCGGTGACCGTCGAGGACGTCGTGTTCAGCTTCGAGCGCGTGCTCGACCCGGCGAGCGAGTCGCTCTACGCGGGCTTCATCGACTTCGTCGAGTCCGTCGAGGCCGTCGACGAGGACACCGTCGGCGTGAACCTCAAGTACCCGTTCTCGCTGGTCCCCGAGCGGCTCTCGGTCGTGAAGGTGGTTCCGCAGGACCTGGTGGAGAGCGACTACGAGGCCTTCAACGCCCTGCCCGTGGGCACCGGCCCGTACAGGATCACCTCGGCCACCCCGGACGACAAGATCACCTTCGAGCGGTTCGACGACTACACCGGCACCCGCCCCGCACAGGCCGCCGGCATGAACTGGAACCTGCTGTCCGACCCGGCCGCCCGCGTCACCGCCCTGAGCTCGGGCACCGTGCACGCGATCGAGGACGTGCCCTACATCGACCTCCCCGCCCTCGAGAGCCAGGTGGACGTCGAGTCCGTGCAGTCCTTCGGCCTGCTGTTCATGATGTTCAACACGGACAAGGCGCCGTTCGACGACCCGCGGGTGCGCCAAGCGTTCTTCTACGCGCTCGACATGGACAAGATCATCGAGACCGGCCTGCTCGGCAACGCCGCGCCGGCGACGGGCTTCCTCCCCGAGGACCACCCGAACTACCACGAGGCCTCGACCGTCTACACCTACGACCCGGAGAAGGCCAAGGCGCTGCTGGCCGAGGCCGGCGTGGAGAACCTCTCCATCAACCTCCTCACCACGGACACCGGCTGGGTGTCCGACGTCGCACCGCTGATCAAGGAGGACCTGGACGCGATCGGCGTGGACACCACCCTGGACATCGGCCAGTCCGGCGGTCAGTACACCAAGGTGGACGCGGGCGAGCTGGACGTGATGGTCGCCCCCGGTGACCCCTCCGTCTTCGGCAACGACCCCGACATCCTCATGCGGTGGTGGTACGGGGACAACGTGTGGTCCGAGAGCCGCTACCGCTGGAACGACACCGAGGAGTTCGCCCAGCTGAGCGGCCTGCTCGACCAGGCGGTCCAGACCGAGGGCGACGAGCAGCAGGAGCTGTGGAACCAGGCCTTCGACCTGATCTCGGAGGAGGTGCCGCTCTACCCGCTGCTGCACCGCCAGCTGCCCACCGCGTGGGACTCCGGCTCGCTGTCCGGCTTCGCGCCCGTGCCGCTGACCGGTCTGTCCTTCCTGGACGTCGGCGTCACCGAGTGACTCGGGGTGGGGGGGGGGCCCCCCCGGGCCCCCCCCCCCCCCCCCCCCCCCCGGCCCCCCCCCCCCCCCCCCCCCCCCGCCCCCCCCCCCCCCCCCCCCCCCCCAGACCCCC
>NZ_JAHXNL010000004.1:10593-253637 GCF_023148685.1 Georgenia sp. EYE_87
GGTGCTCGTGGGGGGTCGGCGCCCGGGCGTTTGTGGGGGGGGGGGGCCCCCGGGGGGCCCCCCCCCCACCACCCCGCGGCCGCGTGCCGCACCCCACCCTGCGGCCGCGTGCCGCACGCCCCGACGGCGGCCCTGCAGGCCGTCGCCCCAGACGGCGGCCCGTGCCGTCCCGAACAACGGAGTCCGAGCGTGAGCGCACTCCTGCGGCTGACCGGCCGACGCCTGCTCCAGCTGCCCGTCATGATCCTGGGGATCAGCCTGCTGGTCTTCGTGGTGATGTCCTTCTCGAGGATCGACCCCGCCATCAACGCCCTAGGCGAGGGTGCCTCCGTCGAGGCGCGTGAGGCCTTCCGGGCCGCGAACGGCCTCGACGACCCTCTGCTGCTGCGCTACTGGAACTTCCTCGTCGGGCTCGTCCAGCTCGACCTCGGAACGTTCAGCGCCCGCCAGACCCCGGTGGTCGACGAGGTGGCGCGGGCGTTCCCGATCACCCTTCAGCTGACCTTCCTCGGCCTGATCATCGCCGTCGTCGGCGCTCTCGTCCTCGGCATCCTGGCCGCGCTCTACCGCGACCGGTGGCCGGACAAGGCGATCCGCATCATTTCCGTCGGCTCCCTCGCCACGCCGTCCTTCTGGCTCGCAGTGCTCCTCATCCAGGCCTTCACGCTCGGGCTCGGGCTGCTGCCGGCCTCCGGCCCGCTGCCCGCGTTCTCCGAGGACCCGGGCGCCTACCTCGCCCGCATGGCCCTGCCCGCCTTCGCGCTCGGCGTGCCGGTCGTCGGTCAGCTCACCCGCGTGATCCGCACCGCGGTCGTCGAGGAGCTCGACAAGGACTACGTGCGCACCGCGCTCGGCGCCGGCATCCCGCGGTCGGTCGTCGTGGGACGCAACGTGCTGCGCAACGCGCTGATCACGCCGATCACGGTCCTGGGCCTGCGGGTCGGCTACCTCATGGGCGGCGCCGTCGTCATCGAGATCATCTTCGCCCTCCCGGGCATGGGCACCCTCATCCTCAACGGCGTGACCAACAACGAGCCCAACCTCGTCCAGGGCGTGACGCTCACGGTGGCCATGGCCTTCGTCGTCATCAACATCGTGGTCGACCTGCTGTACGTGCTGGTCAACCCCCGCATCAGGACGGTCTGACATGCGACGCAAGCTCACCGAACGTCTCTCCGCCCCGGGCCTGCGCCTGCGGGCCCTCCCCGCCGGCTCGAAGGTGGCGCTGGCCTTCGTCGTCCTCGTGGCGCTCGTGGCGGTCCTCGCGCCGCTGGTCACCGCCCACGGACCGCTGGCCTCCGGCGCGCCGGTGCAGCCGCCCAGCGGCGAGCACTGGTTCGGCACCGACCGCCAGGGCCGCGACATCTTCTCCCGCGTCGCCTACGGCGCCCGCTACTCCCTCGTCATCGGGCTCGGGGCGACGGCGATCGCCCTCGCCGTCGCCGCCGTCCTCGGCTCCGTCGCGGCGACGGCCAAGAAGTGGGTCTCCGAGACGCTCATGCGGGTGCTGGACGTCGTCATGTCCTTCCCCGGCATCGCGCTGGCCGCCGTCTTCGTCACGGTCTTCGGCCGCTCGCTGCCCGTCCTGGTTCTCACCATCGCGTTCCTGTACGTCCCTCAGCTGACCCGGGTGGTCCGCGCGAACGTGCTGGACCAGTACGGGGAGGACTACGTCGCCGCCTCGAAGGTGATGGGCGCGCGCACCTCCTGGGTCCTCGTCAAGCACGTCGCCCGCAACTGCATCGCCCCCGTGATGGTCTTCGCGACCGTCCTGGTGGCCGACGCGATCGTCTTCGAGGCGTCGCTGTCCTTCATCCAGGCCGGCGTGCCCGACCCGGAGCCGTCGTGGGGCAACGTCATCGCCGCCGGGCGCGACCTGGTCATGGCCGGCTACTGGTGGGCGACGTTCTTCCCCGGCCTGGCCATCATGCTGACCGTGCTGTGCCTGAACATCCTCTCCGAGGGCATGACCGACGCGATGGTCGCCCCCAGGGGCAAGAAGATCGTGGAGACCCCCGCCGAGGCCGCCCTCGCGGCCGCCGCCGGCGAAGAGGTCGCCGTCGCCGGGGAGCCCGCGGTCGAGGCCGCCACGGCCGAGGTGCCGCTCGAGGAGCGGCTCGCGGAGCTGCGCGCCGTGGAGGCCGCCCGCACGGACCGCCTCCAGTACACCGGCGACGCGGAGCCGCTGCTCGAGGTGGAGGACCTGTGCATCCGCTTCCCCGAGCGCCACGGCGACGTGGACGTCGTCGACCACGTGTCCTTCTCGGTCCGCCCGGGCGAGACCATGGCGCTCGTGGGGGAGTCCGGCTGCGGCAAGTCGATCACCTCGCTCGCGATCATGGGGCTGCTCGACCGCAGCGCCGAGATCGGCGGCCAGATCCGCTACCGCGGCACGAACCTGCTCGACCTCTCGCCGCGGCAGCGCGCCGGGCTGCGCGGGCGGGACCTGGCGATGATCTACCAGGACGCGCTGTCCTCGCTGAACCCCTCGATGCTGATCTCCGCGCAGATGAAGCAGCTGACCCGCCGGGGCGGGACGCGGACCGCCGAGGAGCTCCTCGAGCTGGTGGGACTCGACCCGGCCCGCACGCTCAAGAGCTACCCGCACGAGCTCTCCGGCGGCCAGCGCCAGCGCGTCCTCATCGCCATGGCCCTGACCCGCGACCCGAAGCTGGTCATCGCCGACGAACCGACCACCGCGCTGGACGTCACGGTGCAGAAGCAGGTGATCGACCTCCTCAACGACCTGCGCGAGAAGCTGGGCTTCGCGATGGTGTTCGTCAGCCACGACCTGGCGCTCGTGGCCAAGGTGGCTCACCGGGTCACGGTCATGTACGCCGGCCAGGTGGTCGAGCAGGCGCCGACGAGCGAGCTGCTGACGAACCCTCGGCACGAGTACACGCGCGGCCTCCTCGGCTCGGTGCTCTCGATCGAGTCCGGCGCCGACCGCCTCCACCAGGTGGCCGGGACGGTGCCCTCGCCGCGCGAGTTCCCCGCGGGCGACCGGTTCGCGCCGCGGTCCTCGCGGCCCGACGTCGGCCTGGACGAGCGGCCCGTGATGCGGGAGCTCCCCGGGCGCGACCACCGCTACGCCGCCCACGCCAGCGACCCCGAGCTCGTCGTCCCCGGAGGTGTCCGATGACCGCCACGCAGGCTGCCCCGCCCCGTCCCCGGGACGGCGACGTCCCGATCGTCGCGGTCCGCGACGTGCACGTGGTCTACAAGAGCCGACTCGGCGGGATGTTCTCCGCACAGCGGGTCCGCGCCGTCGACGGTGTCTCGTTCGAGGTCCGCCGCGGCGAGACGCTCGGCATCGTCGGGGAGTCCGGGTGCGGGAAGTCCACCACCGCCCGCGTGCTCACCGGCCTCGAGGAGCCCACCTCCGGCCAGGTGTTCTTCCGGGGCGAGCCGGCCACCCGGCGGACCGCCGCGGACCGGAAGCGGTTCGGCCGGGTCGTCTCGGTCGTCTTCCAGGACCCGGCGACCGCGCTGAACGCCCGCATGCTGGTCCGCGACACCCTGCGCGACCCGCTCGACGTCCACCGCGTGGGGACGCCCGCCCAGCGTGCGGCGCGCGTGAAGGACCTCGTGGCGATGGTGGGCCTGCCGACCTCGGCGCTGGACGCCCGGCCGAGCCAGCTCTCCGGCGGCCAGCGCCAGCGCGTGGCCATCGCCCGCGCCCTTGCGCTCGCCCCGGAGATCATCGTGGCCGACGAGCCCACCTCCGCGCTCGACGTCTCCGTGCGCGCGCAGATCCTCAACCTGCTCATGGACCTCAAGAACCAGCTCGGCCTGTCCATGGTGTTCATCTCCCACGACATCCAGACCGTGCGCTACATCTCCGACCGGATCGTCGTGATGAACGCCGGACGCATCGTCGAGGAGGGGACCCCGGCGCAGATCTTCGAGCAGGCGCAGGACCCCTACACCCGCACGCTCATGGGGGCCGCGCCCTCGCTGCTCCACCCGGCCCGCTGACCGCGGCGCCCCGACCCTGTCCGAGCCGTCCGGCTCACCGAGAAATGGAGTCATCGTGACCGTCGCCCGCCTGCGTGGCATCGTCCCGCCCGTCGTCACCCCGTTCACCGCCGAGGGCGACGTCGACGTGCCCTCCCTCGAGCGCGTCACCGAGCACCTGCTCGCCTCGGGCGTGCACGGCGTGTTCGTCCTGGGCTCGACCGGCGAGGTCGCCTACCTCACCGACGACCAGCGCGACCTGGTGGTACGCACGGTCGTCGGGACCGTCGCCGGCCGCGTCCCCGTCCTCGCTGGCGCCATCGACCTGACCTCGGCCCGCGTGGTCGAGCAGGTGCGCCGGTCGGTCGCGGCTGGCGTGGACGCCGTCGTCGCCACCGCCCCCGTCTACGCGATCAACGACGCCGCCGAGATCGAGGACCACTTCCGCGCCGTCGCGGCCGCCTCCGAGGTGCCGGTGTTCGCCTACGACATCCCGGTGCGGGTGAAGGTCAAGCTCGGCGCCGACCTGCTCGTGCGGCTGGGCATCGAGGGCGTCCTCGCCGGCGTGAAGGACTCCTCGGGCGACGACGTCGGCTTCCGCCGGCTCGTCGCGGCGAACGCGGCGGCGGGCTCGCCGCTGACCCTCTTCACGGGCCACGAGGTGGTCGTCGACGGCATGCTGCTCCTCGGCGCCGACGGCGTGGTTCCCGGCCTGGCGAACGTCGACGCCGCCGGCTACGCCCGCCTGTGGGACCGCGCCGAGGCCGGCGACTGGGCCGGCGCCCGCGCCGAGCAGGACCGCCTCGCCGGGCTCTTCGAGATCGTCTTCCAGGCGGCGGGCCGCTCCGGCGACGCCGCCGGCGTGGGCGCCTTCAAGGTCGCGATGCAGCGTCAGGGCCTCATCGACACCGCCACCATGGCGTTCCCGGTGCGCGCCCTGGACGGCGCGGTCGCCGGGCGCATCGAGGAGATCACCCGGGCGGCGGGGCTCCTCGCGGCGCCGGAGGCGTCCCTCTCCGCGCGGTGAGCCGGATGACCGGCACGCCCCCGCTCGACGACGCCGTGGTGATCGGCGTCGACCTGGGCGGCACGAAGACGGCCGCCGCCGCGGTGTCCCGCGACGGCGCCGTCGGGCCCCTCCGCACGGTGCCGACCCCCGCCCGGGCCGGCCCCGGCCCGATCCTCGACGCCGTGGCCGGCCTCGTCCGCGAGGTCGCCGCCGGCGCGGGCGGACCGGTGCTCGGCCTCGGGGTCGGCACCGCCGGCGTCGTCGACGTGTTTACCGGCACGATCGTCTCCGCCACCGACGCGATCGCCGGCTGGACCGGCACGGACGTCGCGGGCGGGCTGCGGGACCGGCTCGCCGACCTGGCGCTCGGCGGCGTCCACGTCGAGAACGACGTCGACGCCCACGCCGCCGGGGAGGCCTGGCGCGGCGCGGCCGCGGGCCTGCCGAGCGTCCTCATGGTCGCCGTCGGGACCGGCGTGGGGGGCGCCGTCGTCCTGGACGGCCGGCCCCTGCGCGGCGCCCACCACGTGGCCGGGGAGATCGGGCACCTGCCCACCCCGGGGGCCGAGGGCCTGCGGTGCACGTGCGGGCGGCCCGGGCACCTCGAGGCGCTCGGCGCCGGACCCGCGCTGCATCGCCACTACCTCGCCCTGGGCGGGGACGCCGCCAGCCCGGACACCCGCGACGTCGTCGCCCGGGCCGACGCCGGCGAGGAGACGGCCGTCCGCGCGGTGCGCGAGTCGGCCGCCGCCGTGGGCCGGGCCACCGCGGCCGTCGTCACGGTGCTCGACCCCGCCGCCGTCGTGGTCGGCGGCGGCATGGCCGGCGCCGGACGACTGTGGTGGGAGGCGATGGAATCGACCCTGCGCGGCGAGCTCATCGCCCCGCTGGCCGGGCTGCCGGTGCTGCCGGCCGCCCTCGGCGGGTCGGCCGCCGTGGTCGGAGCGGCCCGCGGCGCCTGGGACCTGCTGCCGAGAACGTCCCCGGCCGGCGCGCCGGGAGAGGAAGGAAACCCGTGAACCCCCTGATCGAGTCCCTGCGCGGCCGGCTGGTCGTCTCCTGCCAGGCCTACCCGGGCGAGCCGATGCGCGACCCGCGCACCATGGCCCAGGTCGCGGCCGCCGTCGTCGAGGGTGGGGCCGCCGCCGTGCGCGCCCAGGGCGTCGAGGACGTCCGCCAGGTCGTCGCCGCCGTCGACGTGCCCGTCATCGGGCTGTGGAAGGACGGCGACGACGGGGTCTACATCACCCCCACCCTGGACCACGCCGTGGCGGTGGCCGAGGCCGGCGCGCAGATCGTCGCGCTCGACGGCACCCGGCGGCCGCGCCCCGACGGGCGCACCCTCGCCGAGACGGTCGGCGCGCTCCGCGAGCGCTCCGACGTCCTCGTGATGGCCGACTGCGGGTCCCTCGCGGACGCGCTGGAGGCCGAACGGGCCGGCGTCGACATCCTGGGCACCACCCTGGCCGGGTACAGCGGCGAGCGGCCCCGCACCGACGGGCCGGACTACGACCTGGTGGACGAGATGGTCACCGCCTGCCGCCTGCCCGTCATGGTCGAGGGCCGCGTGCACAGCCCGGCGCAGGCCGCCGAGGCGCTCGGCCGCGGGGCCTTCGCCGTCTGCGTCGGCACCGCGATCACCCACCCCACCACGATCACGGGATGGTTCGCCGAGGCGGTCGCCGGCGCGCGTTGAGCCGCCCGCCGCCTACCAGCGGTGGTGCACCTCGGCGCGGATCCGCTCGTCGTAGAGCGCGGCGACAGCCTCGAGCAGCTCCTCGGACAGCGGCTCGAGGTCGGCGGCCGCCGCGTTGGCGCGCGCCTGCTCGGCGCTGCGGGCCCCCGGGATGACGGTCGTGACGCCCTCCTGCTGGATCACCCAGCGCAGGGCCACCTGGGCCGGCGTGGCGCCCTCGGGGCCCAGCTCGGCGACGAGGCGGGAGAACTCCTGGGCGGCCGCCACCCCGGTGGCGAAGTCGACGCCGGAGAAGGTCTCGCCGATGTCGAACTGCTCGCCGTTGCGGTTGTAGGTGCGGTGGTCCGTCTCCGCGAACGTCGTCCCGGCCGTGTACCGCCCCGAGAGCAGGCCCGAGGCGAGCGGGACGCGGGCGATGATGCCGACGCCCTCCTCGACGGCGCGGGGGAGCACCTCCTCGAGGGGCTTGCGGCGGAAGGCGTTGAGGATGATCTGGACGCTGACGGGGTGGAGCGCGTCGATGGCCGCGAGCGCCTGGTCGGACGTCTCCACGCTGACGCCGTACGCGGCGATCCGCTCCTCGGCGACCAGCGTCTCGAGCGCCTCGAACACCGCCGGCGAGGTCAGGACCTCGGAGGGCGGGCAGTGCAGCTGCACCAGGTCGAGGCGGTCGACGCCCAGGTTGGTGCGCGACCGGTCGGTCCACCCGCGGAACGCGGCCAGGTTGTAGGACTCCGGCACCTGCTCCGCGCGCCTGCCCATCTTGGTGGCGACCGTGAGCTCGACGCCCGGGTTCTCGCGGAGGAACGCCCCGATCAGGCGTTCGCTGCGCCCGTCGCCGTAGACGTCGGCGGTGTCCAGGAACGTCACGCCGGAGTCGACCGCCGCCGCCAGCACGCCGCGGGCCTGCTCCTCGTCGATCTCGCCCCACTCGGTCCCCAGCTGCCACGTGCCCAGGCCGACCACCGAGACCTCACGTCCCGACCCGCCCAGCGTGCGCTCCTCCATACCGTCCTCCTGACGTGTTCGCGTGCGTCCCATCCTGCCGTGGCCGGACGGTTCCCGCCCCGGCAGCCGGTGTGACGGATGTGACTGCAGTGACGGGCGCAGCCGCCTCCGGCACCCCGGGAACCGCGAAGACACGCGGAAAAACGGCGCGTTAGATGCGACAACGGCGCCGACGTGTGCGTAGTGTCGGCGCAGCGGCACCAGCAACGGGTGCCCGAACCCGAACGATGAGAGGGATTTCATGTCCGTCAACCGCACCGAGCTCGTCGCCGCCGTCGCCGAGCGTTCCTCGCTGACCAAGACCCAGGCCGACGCCGCGCTGTCCGCGCTGCAGGAGGTCCTCGTGGACTCGCTCGGCAAGGGCGAGGCCGTCAAGGTCACCGGCCTGCTGAGCGTCGAGCGCGTCGAGCGCGCCGCCCGCACGGGCCGCAACCCCCGCACCGGCGAGGAGATCCAGATCCCCGCCGGCTACGGCGTCAAGATCTCCGCCGGCTCGGCTCTGAAGAAGGCCGTCGCCAAGTGACCCTGCGCTGAGACGCGCCGGGAGCGGGCAGGACCGAGGACGGTCCTGCCCGCTCCTGCATGTCCTGACGCCGTGCGACCGGCCGACCTGACGACCCACGGGCGCCGGAGACGTCTGATGTCTCGTCGGCCGGGCGGTAGGGTGGCGGTGCCGGAGACCGTCCGGTACCGCTCGAGGGGAATGGGGTAGCCCGTGCAGGTCGTCATCCAGCCGGACGCGGAGGCCATCGCCACGCTCGTCGCCGACGAGATCGAGCGGCTGCTCAGGGAACGGCCCGAGACCGTGCTCGGCCTCGCGACCGGGTCCAGCCCGCTGGCCATCTACGACGAGCTCGTGCGCCGGCACGAGGCCGGCCGCATCTCGTTCGCGCGGTCCCGGGCCTTCATGCTCGACGAGTACGTCGGCCTCCCGGACGACCACCCCGAGCGCTACCGCAACGTCATCGAGCGGGAGATCGCGGGCCGCGTCGACTTCGCCCCGGGCGCCGTGCAGGGGCCCGACGGCAACGCCGAGGACATCCCCGCGGCGTGCGCGCAGTACGAGGCCGCTATCGCCGGCGCGGGCGGCGTGGACCTGCAGATCCTCGGGATCGGCAGCGACGGCCACATCGCGTTCAACGAGCCGGGCTCGTCCCTCGCGTCCCGCACCCGCATCAAGACCCTGACCTCCCAAACGCGCCGGGACAACGCCCGGTTCTTCGACGGCGACGTGGACGCGGTGCCGCACCACTGCCTCACCCAGGGGCTGGCCACCATCATGTCGGCGCGCCACCTCGTCCTGGTCGCCACCGGCGCCGGGAAGGCCGAGGCCGTCCACCACCTCGTCGAGGGCCCCGTCAGCGCCATGTGGCCCGCCACGGTCATGCAGCACCACCCGCGCGCCACGGTCCTCCTCGATGCGGCCGCGGCGTCCCGGCTCCAGCTCGGGGACTACTACCGCGAGGTGTTCGCCAACAAGCCCGCGTGGCAGGGGCTGTGACGGCGCGCACGCCCCGTCCCCACCACGGCCGCGTGCTTAGACTGTCCGCATGAGCTCGACGACCCCCTCCTCACCGTCCGGCCCGCAGCAGCCCGCAGCGCCGTCCTCCCCGGCCGGCGGCACCGGGGTCCTCGAGCGCGAGGAGCTCCGCGAGCAGGTCTCGCCCGGGGACGACGAGCGGTACGCGCACTACGTGCGCAAGGACAAGATCACCGCCTCCGCCGTCTCCGGCCAGCCCGTCATCGCGCTGTGCGGGAAGGTGTGGACCCCCGGGCGCGACCCGCGGAAGTACCCCGTGTGCCCCACCTGCAAGGCCATCTACGAGGGCATGAGCGACGGCGCCGACTCCGGTTCCGGCAAGGGCCGCGGCTGGCCGTTCGGCCGCAAGGGCGGCGCCTCGGGAAGCGGGGAGTGACCGCCCCGCACCTGCGCAGGTCGACGCCGACCCACCCAGCCGGACCCGCCGCCGTCTCCACGGCCGCGGCCGAGCAGCTGTCGCCCGCCTACCCGGCGCGCGCAGCCTGGGGGACCGCGTCGCGCCTGCGCGCGTGGCAGGCGGAGGCGCTCCAGCTCTACCTGGAGAGGCAGCCGCAGGACTTCCTCGCCGTCGCCACGCCGGGCGCCGGAAAGACCACCTTCGCCCTGCGCATCGCGACCGAGCTGCTCGCCTCCGGGACCGTCCGGCGTATCACGGTGGTGTGCCCCACGGAGCACCTCAAGACGCAGTGGGCCGATGCCGCCGCCCGCGTGGGCGTGCAGCTCGACCCCAACTTCAAGAACGCCCAGGGCCGGCACGGGGCGAGCTTCGACGGCGTGGCCCTGACGTACGCGCAGGTCGCGGCGAACGCGGCGCTGCACCGGGCGCGCACCTCGGCCGAGCCGACGCTCGTGATCCTCGACGAGGTCCACCACGGCGGCGACGCGCTGAGCTGGGGTGACGCCGTGCGCGAGGCCTTCGAGCCCGCGCGGCGGCGGCTGGCGCTGACGGGGACGCCGTTCCGCTCCGACACCGCCGCCATCCCCTTCGTCGAGTACGCGCGGGACAAGGACGGGATCCGGCGCTCGAAGGCCGACTACTCCTACAACTACGGCGACGCGCTGCGCGACGGCGTGGTGCGCCCGGTCATCTTCCTGAGCTACTCGGGGCAGATGCGTTGGCGCACCAAGGCCGGGGACGAGGTCTCGGCCACCCTCGGCGAGCCGCTCACCAAGGACATGACCGCCCAGGCCTGGCGCACGGCGCTCGACCCGAAGGGCGAGTGGATCCCGGCGGTCCTGCAGGCCGCCGACCAGCGGCTGACCGAGGTACGGCGCAGCGTCCCCGACGCCGGCGGCCTCGTCATCGCGACCGACCAGACGGCGGCCCGCGCCTACGCCAGGACGCTCCACAGCATCACCGGTGAGAAGGCCGTGACCGTCCTGTCCGACGACGACGGCGCCAACCAGCGCATCGAGGACTTCGCCGCCGGCGACCAGCGCTGGATGGTCGCCGTGCGCATGGTGTCCGAGGGTGTCGACGTGCCCCGGCTCGCGGTCGGCGTGTACGCCACGGCCACCTCGACCCCGCTGTTCTTCGCCCAGGCCGTGGGACGCTTCGTGCGCGCCCGGCGCCGCGGCGAGACCGCCTCCGTGTTCCTGCCCTCCGTGCAGCACCTGCTGGGGCTGGCGAACGAGCTGGAGATCGAGCGCGACCACGCGCTGGACCGGGTGCTCACCGCGGAGGAGAAGGGCGCCTTCTTCAACCCGGAGGACGCCCTCGTCGCGGCGGCCAACAAGACCGAGCAGGCCAGCGACGGCCTGCTCCCGGGGTTCGAGGCCCTCGAGGCCCAGGCCACCTTCGACAAGGTCCTCTTCGACGGCGGCGAGTTCGGCACCGGCGCGGAGGTCGGGTCGGTCGAGGAGCAGGAGTTCCTCGGCATCCCCGGCCTGCTCGAGCCCGAGCAGGTCACCTCGCTCCTGCGGGCCCGCCAGGCGGAGCAGGTCAGGACGCAGAAGCGCCAGGCCACGGCGGACGCCGCCCGGCGCACGAACGCCGGGGTGGACGACCACCGTCGTCGCCAGGCGGCCCGCAAGGAGCTGTCGACCCTGGTCTCGGCCTGGTCGCGGCGGTCCGGCAAGCCGCACGGCGTCGTGCACACGGAGCTGCGCAGCCGCTGCGGGGGCCCGGAGGTCGCCCTGGCGCGCACGGAGGAGATCGAGGCGCGCATCGCGATGCTGCGCGAGTGGTTCGTCGGACGCGGCTGAAATCGCGTCAGAATCGTTTCAGGATGCGGTCAGTCCCGAGTGCTGGGACGCTTGTCGCATCGTGCAGGCGGGACTTCCGGTCCTGCCCCTCAAGTAGAAAGGGCGTGCCGTGAACATCTGGCTCATCCTCATCATCGTCGGCGTCGTCATGCTCATCCTGGGCGTGGCCGTCGAGGCCGCGCAGGTTCTCCTCTGGATCGGCATCGCCGTGCTCGTGATCTCGCTGATCATGTCCTTCGTGTCGCGGGGCAGGAACAGGGTCTGACCCACCTGCCGGCGGCGCTGCCCGCCGGTCAGCACGATGAGGCCGCCCCGCTCGGGGCGGCCTCTCCGTGTCTACGGGGTCGATGTCTACGGGCGTCAACGTGTGTGCGGGCGCCGACGTGTTGGGGGCGTCGACGGGGCGCCACGACGGTGGGCCGTGCTCCGGCCGACGTCAGATGATCGCGGCGGGGTCGCGGTCGTCCGCGGGGAAGATGTCCACGTGCCGGGTCGGGATCGCGGGCTCGCCCTCGCTGAGGCGCCACCCCGCGTAGGGCAGCTCGGCGCGGGAGGCGAGGTGCCGCTGGGCGGCTGCGGCGAGCGTGCCGTCGTCGCAGTGCTCGGCGACGGTCTCGCCCTCCCGGACCAGCTCCACCTGCAGCGGCCGCGCCCCGGCCCGCTCGAGCTCGGCCAGCCCGTCCTCGAACCTCTCGCAGGAGACGACGAGCTCCTCGGCGGCGCGGCCGTCGTCGTCCAGCACGCGGCCGGCCACCTTCAGCCCGCCCACCGAGGCCTTGGACTTCGAGGCCTTGGCCACCTCGTGCATCCGGCCGTCCGCACCCTCGCGGGCCACGAGCTTGTAGACCAGCTCCGCCGTCGGGTGCCCGGAGCCCGTCACGAGCTTGGTCCCCACGCCGTAGGAGTCCACCGGGGCTGCGTTGAGGGCGGCGATGGCGTACTCGTCAAGGTCGGAGGTCACGGTGATCCTCGTCGTCGTCGCGCCGAGCTCGTCCAGCTGCTTGCGCACGGTGAATGCCTGGGCCACCAGGTCGCCCGAGTCGAGGCGCACGGCGCCGAGCTCGCCCCCCGCCGCCCGCGCCGCCGCGACTGCGCGCTCCACGCCCCGCGTGACGTCGTACGTGTCGACCAGCAGCGTCGTGCCGGGGCCCATCGTGGCGACCTGCGCGGCGAACGCGGCCTCCTCGTCGTCGTGGACGAGGGTGAAGGAGTGGGCCGCGGTGCCGATGGCCCGGATCCCGTAGGAGCGTCCGGCCTCGAGGACGGACGTGCCCACGAACCCGCCGACGACGGCCGCCCGGGCCGCGGCCACGGCGGCTCCCTCGTGGGTTCGGCGGGCGCCCATCTCGAGGCAGGGCCGGCCGTGGGCGGCCATCGTCATGCGCGAGGCGGCGGCGGCGACGGCGCTGTCGTGGTTGAGGATGGAGAGGATGACGGTCTCGAGGACGACGGCGTCCGCGAAGGTGCCCTCGACCGTCATGATCGGCGAGCCGGGGAAGAAGCACTCACCCTCCGCGTAGCCCCGGACGGTGCCGCGGAAGCGGTAGTCGCGCAGGAGGTCGAGCGTCTCCTGCCCGACGATCCCGGCCTCGGCGAGGTAGTCGATCTCCTCGGGCCCGAACCGGAAGGCCCGCACGGCGTCCAGGACGCGTGCGGTGCCGGCCACCACGCCGTAACGGCGCCCGGCGGGCAGCCGCCGGGTGAAGACCTCGAAGACGCTGCGCCGGCCGGCGGCGCCGGAACGCACGGCGCCCTCGATCATGGTGAGCTCGTACATGTCCGTCAGCAGTGCCGTGCTGCCCAGGGTCCGCATGGGGTCACGTTAGCGGCCGGGCCCTCGCGTCGCCCCGGCTGGCCGACGGGCGGCGAGCGGAGCCCCGGCCACCTCGTAGTCTGGAGAGGTGAGTGTCACCCACCTGGCCGCCGCCCCCGCCGAGCAGGAGTCGACGGCCCAGGAGAGCCAGGTGGTGCCCGACCGCGTCTGGCGCACCGTGGTGTGGGACGACCCGGTGAACCTCATGAGCTACGTCACCTATGTGTTCCAGTCGTACTTCGGCTACGACGAGCCGACCGCGAGCCGGCTCATGATGCAGGTCCACACCCGTGGGCGCGCCGTCGTCTCCACCGGGCACCGCGAGCAGATGGAGGTCGACGTGCAGGCCATGCACGGGTTCGGGCTGTGGGCGACCCTCGAGCAGGAGGGTGAGTAGCTTGCACGCCTTCCTGCCCGTCCCCGGCGGGTACGCCTCCCGCCTGGACGACGTCGAGCGCACGATCATCGCCCGCCTCGTCCGCGACACCGCCGAACTGCTCGGGACGCGGTTCGAAGGCGCGGGCGAGACCCCCGCGCCGCGCCACACCGCCGGCGAGGACCCCTCGCCGCGCCACACCGCCGGCGAGGACCCCTCGCCGTGCCACGCCACCGGCGAGGCCCCCGCGCCGCGCCACACCGCCGGCGAGGACCCCTCGCCGCGCCACGCCGCCGGCGACGACGCCGTGCTCGCGGCCCTCGACTTCGAGCCGGCGTCCGACCGCGCCCCGGACGCGCCGTCGGACCCTGCCCTGGCGCGCCTGCTGCCGCCGATGAGCCACGACGACCCGGCCCTCTCGGCCGAGCTCCGCGCGCTGACGGAGGGCTCCCTGCGGGCCGGGAAGGTCTCCCGGCTCGAGGCGGTCTGGCGCGAGCTGGCCGAACCGGCCGTCCGGCCCGACGCCGTCGTGGTCCACGCCGGCCAGGAGGGCAGGTGGCTCGCCGCCCTCACCGACGTCCGGCTCGTCCTCGCGAGCCGGCTCGGGATCTCCGACGAGGCAGACGCGGAGGCGGTGTACGACCGGGCGCACGGGGAGGGGGCGGCGGAGGACGAGCGCGACGAGGTCACCGACGCCCTCGCCACGATGTACGCCGCGCTGACGTGGTGGCAGGAGTCACTGCTGGAGGCTATGTCCCGGACAAGGCGCGGCCGTTAGGCTCCAAAACCGTGGACGACGCACCCATCGGCATCTTCGACTCGGGCGTGGGCGGTCTGACCGTGGCACGCGCGGTGATCGACCAGCTGCCGGGGGAGTCCGTCCTGTACCTGGGCGACACGGCCAACACCCCGTACGGGCCCAAGCCCATCGCGCAGGTGCGCGCGCTGGCGCTCGAGGTCATGGACCGCCTGGTGGTCTCGGGCGTCAAGATGCTCGTCATCGCCTGCAACTCCGCCTCCGCGGCCGTGCTGCGCGACGCCCGCGAGCGCTACTCGATCGACGCCGGCGTGCCCGTGGTCGAGGTCATCCAGCCGGCCGTGCGGCGCGCGGTGGCCGCCACGCGCACCGGCCGGGTGGGCGTCATCGGCACCCGCGCGACGATCGACTCGGGCGCCTACCGAGACGCGTTCGCCGCCGCCCCGCAGCTGCAGCTGACGATGGCCGCGGCCCCCCGGTTCGTCGAGTTCGTGGAGCGGGGCGTGACGTCCGGCCCCGAGGTGCTCGCCGCCGCCAAGGAGTACCTCGCGCCGGTGAGGGCCGCCGGGGTCGACACCCTCGTGCTGGGCTGCACGCACTACCCGCTCCTGACCGGCGTCATCTCCTACGTCATGGGCGAGGGCGTCACGCTGGTCTCCTCCGCCGAGGAGACCGCCAAGGACGTGTACCGCACCCTCGTGGCCCACGACCTGCTGCGCGACCCGACGACGCCGCCGCCCCCGCACCGCTTCCTCGCCACCGGTGAGCCGGGGTCGTTCGCCCGGCTGGCCCGCCGCTTCCTCGGGCCCGAGGTCACCGAGGTCCACGCGGCCGACGAGCTGGCGGGTACCCGATGAGGCTGACCGTCATCGGCTGCTCGGGGTCCATGTCGGGGCCGGCGTCGGCCGCCTCGTGCTACCTCGTCCAGGCCGACGGGACCGACGACTCCGGCCGGCCCCGCACCTGGTCCCTCCTCATGGACCTCGGCTCCGGCGCCATGGGTGCCCTGCTCAACCACGTCGACCCCGCCGAGGTCGACCTCCTCGCGCTGTCCCACCTCCACGCCGACCACATGGTCGACATGATCGGCATGCAGGTCTACCGCCGCTGGCACCCCGTCGGCGGTCTCGCCCCGCTGCCCGTGCTGGCCCCGGCCGGCGCCCTCGACCGCGTGCGCGGCGTCGGCGGTGACGACGAGAGCGAGACCTACGCCGGGGAGTTCACCTTCGCCGAGCACCGCCCCGGCGCCCCGGTGCGGGTGGGGCCGCTCACGGTCGAGTCCTTCCCCGTCAACCACCCGGTGCCCGCCTACGGCCTCCGCGTCACGGGGCCGAGCTCGCGGCCGGGCGGCCCGCAGCGCGTGACCCTGGCCTACACGGGCGACACCGACCTGTGCGACCAGCTGCTCCACCTCGCCGCGGACGTGGACCTGCTGCTCAGCGAGGCCGCGTTCCAGGAGGGGCGCGACACGGTGCGCGGCGTGCACCTGACGGGCCGGCGGGCGGGCCAGCTCGCCGCCTCCGCGAACGTCCGCCGCCTCGTGCTGACCCACCTCCAGCCCTGGACGGACCCCGAGGTGGTCCGCGACGAGGCCCACGAGGCGTTCCGCGGTCCGGTCGACGTGGCCGCGCCGGGCACCCGCTGGGTGCTCTGAGCCGCCCGTCCCGGCCGCGTCCGGGGCGTCTCACCGCAGACGCCCCGCGGACGAGAGCTGCGCCGTCGTCGGTAGCCTGGTCGGCATGAGCGACGCTCCCCGACGTGACCCCCTGCCCGTCGACCGGCACTCCCGCGGCGCCGCCAAGCACGAGATCCCGGACGCGATGCGCCAGGACGTGCGGCTGCTCGGCGGCCTGCTGGGCCAGGTGCTCCGCGAGTACGGCAGCGCGGGCCTGTTCGAGGACGTCGAGGCGCTGCGCGAGCTCGCCATCGCCGCGCTCGAGGACCCGGGCAACGACGCGCTGAGCCGGGCCGAAGAGCTCGTGGACTCCTTCTCGGCGGAGCGTGCCGAGGAGGTGGCCCGGGCCTTCACCTGCTACTTCCACCTCACGAACCTCGCCGAGGAGCAGCAGCGCGTCCGCATGCTGCGGTCCCGCGACGGGGAGGTGCCGCTGGCGGAGCAGCGCGCCTCCGACTCCGTGGCCGCGGCGTTCACGCACCTGGCCGAGGAGGTCGGTCAGGAGGAGGCCGAGCGGCGGCTGTCCGGGCTCGAGTTCCACCCGGTCCTCACGGCGCACCCCACGGAGGCGCGGCGCAACGCGGTCGCGGCGTCGGTGCGGCGCCTCGGGATCCTGCTCGACCAGCGGGACGACCCCCGGCTGGGACCGGGGGCGCTGGAGGAGAACCGGCGCGAGCTGCTCGAGGAGGTCGACAGCATGTGGCGCACCGCCCAGCTGCGCCCCTCCAACCCCTCGCCCCTGGACGAGGTCCGCACCTCCCTGGCGGTCTTCGACTCCTCGCTCGTCGACGTCTTCGTCGCCTCCTACCGCCGCCTCGACGATTGGATGCAGGGCGAGGAGCGGGGGCTGCGCGCGCCGAAGGCGCCGGCATTCGTGCGCCTGGGCACCTGGATCGGCGGGGACCGCGACGGCAACCCGAACGTCACGGCCTCCGTCACCCGCCAGGCGGCGGCGCAGTCCGCGGAGCGCATCCTCACGGCGCTGGAGGCGGCCGCCCGCCGCGTCGGCCTGGCCCTCACGCTCGACGACCGGTTCGCGGCCCCCAGCGCCGCCCTGACCGCGCTCTGGGGCCGTCAGCGCATGCTCAACCAGGAGCTCACCGACCAGATCGCCGCGCACTCTCCGGGGGAGAGCCACCGGCGCGTGCTCCTGTTCGTCACCGAGCGCATCGTGGCCACCCGCCGGCGCAACGCCGACCTCGCCTACCCGGACGCCGCCGCACTGCGGGCCGATCTCGCCGTGGTGCAGGAGTCGCTCGTGGCGGCCGGCGCCGCCCGCGCCGCGTACGGCGACCTGCAGGACCTGATCTGGCTGGTGGAGACCTTCGGCTTCCACCTGTCCGAGATGGAGGTCCGTCAGCACTCCAAGGTCCACCTGCAGACGCTCGCGTGGCTGGACGACCCGGCCTCCGTGCCGGCCCCGGCCGTGCCGCCGGAGGAGGTGCTCGAGACGTTCCGCGCGATCGCCTCGGTGCAGAAGCGCCACGGCGTCGACGCGTGCCGCCGCTACATCATCTCCTTCACCCAGTCCGCGCAGAACGTCGCGGACGTCTACTCCCTCGCCGAGCGCGCGCTCGGGTCCGCGGACGCCGCCCCGGTGCTCGACGTCATCCCCCTGTTCGAGACCTTCGACGACCTGCAGGCGGCGCCCCGCATCCTCGACCAGATGATCCGCCTGGCGCCCGTGCAGCGCCGGCTGGAGCAGACCGGCCGGCGCCTGGAGGTCATGCTCGGCTACTCCGACTCGGCCAAGGACGTCGGCCCCGTCTCGGCGACCCTCGCCCTGTACGAGGCCCAGGCCCGCATTGCCGCCTGGGCCCGGGAGAACGACATCGTCCTGACCCAGTTCCACGGCCGCGGCGGGGCGCTCGGCCGCGGCGGCGGCCCCGCCAACCGCGCCATCCTCGCCCAGCCGCCGCACTCGGTGGACCTGCGCTTCAAGGTCACCGAGCAGGGCGAGGTCATCTCCGCCCGGTACGGCAACCCGGCGATCGCGGTGCGCCACATCGAGCAGGTGGCCGCGGCCACCCTCATGGCGTCGGCGCCCTCGACCGAGCGCCGCAACGCCCAGGCCGCCGAGCGGTACGCCGACCTCGCCGCCCGGCTCGACGCCGTCTCCCGGGAGCGCTTCTTCGGCCTGATCAGGGCCGACGGCTTCGCCCCGTGGTTCGCGGAGGTCACCCCGCAGGAGGAGATCGGCCTGCTCGCCATCGGCTCGCGGCCCGCCCGGCGCGGGCTCAGCGTGGAGTCGCTGGAGGACCTGCGGGCCATCCCGTGGAACTTCGCGTGGACGCAGGCGCGGATCAACCTCACGGGCTGGTTCGGGCTCGGGTCCGCGCTGGACGCGGTCGGCGACCTCGAGCTCCTCCGCCGCGCCTACGGCGAGTGGCCCCTGTTCGCGGCGATGATCGACAACGTCGAGATGTCCCTGGCGAAGACCGACCGGCGGATCGCCGTGCGCTACCTCGACCTCGGCGACCGGCCCGACCTCGCGGAGATGGTGGTCGAGGAGCTGGACCTCACGACCCGGTGGGTGCTCGACGTCACCGGCCACGGTCGCCTGCTCGAGGGCCACCGGGTGCTCGGCCGCGCCGTGCAGTTGCGCAACCCTTACGTCGACGCGCTGTCCCTGCTCCAGCTCCGGGCGTTGCGCACCCTGCGCGACAGCTCCCGCGAGCTCGACGAGCGGGACGTCGCCGACCAGCAGCGGCTGCTGCTGCTCACCCTCAAGGGTGTCGCGGCCGGCCTGCAGAACACGGGCTGACCGGACCTCCCGCGCCCGCGCCCCGTGGTGCACGCCACGGGCCGCGGGCCAGGCCGTGCCCCGCCGGACGGTAATCTCGAGGTCATGACTTCTCCGGACCTGTCCACGTCCCTGCGCGCCGACGGTCGCCGCCCCGACGAGCTGCGCGAGGTCCGCATCACCCGCGGCTGGCTCGACGCCGCCGAGGGCAGCGTGCTCGTGGAGTTCGGCCGCACCCGCGTGCTGTGCGCGGCGTCGTTCACCGAGGGCGTGCCGCGCTGGCGCCAGGGCTCCGGCGAGGGCTGGGTCACAGCCGAGTACGCGATGCTGCCCCGCGCCACGAACACTCGCAGCCAGCGCGAGTCGGTCAAGGGCCGCGTCGGGGGCCGCACGCACGAGATCTCCCGGCTCGTCGGCCGGTCCCTGCGGGCGATCATCGACGTGGCCGCGCTCGGGGAGAACACCATCGTCCTGGACTGCGACGTCCTCCAGGCCGACGGCGGGACCCGGACCGCGGCCATCACCGGCGCCTACGTGGCCCTCGCCGACGCCGTCGCCTGGGGCACCGAGGCCGGTCACATCCGGCCCTCCCGCAACAAGCCCGTCCTCACCGACTCCGTGGCGGCCGTGTCCGTCGGCATCATCGAGGGGCGTCCCGTCCTCGACCTGCCCTACGTCGAGGACGTGCGCGCGGAGACGGACATGAACGTCGTCGTCACCGGCTCGGGCGACTTCGTCGAGGTGCAGGGGACCGCCGAGGGGGTGCCGTTCAAGCGTGCCGAGCTCGACGCGATGCTCGACCTCGCCGTCGCCGGCACCGCCCGGCTGCGCGACCTCCAGGTCGAGGCGCTCGCCCGGCCGCTGGAGCGCCGCCCGTGAGGCGCGGCGCACCCGCGGGCCAGACGGACGGCGGTGCGCGGCTCGTCCTCGCGACGCACAACCGGCACAAGGTCCGGGAGCTGCGCGAGATCCTGGCTCCGCTGCTGCCGGGCCTCCGCCCGGGCGACGTCGTCGGGGCGGGCGACGTGGGCGCGGAGCCGCCGGTCGAGGACGGCGTCACCTTCGCGGAGAACGCGCTCCTCAAGGCCCGCGCCCTCGCCGCGGCGACGGGCCTGCCCGCCGTCGCCGACGACTCCGGCCTGTGCGTGGACGTGCTCGGCGGCGCCCCCGGGGTCTTCTCGGCCCGGTGGGCCGGCCGGCACGGCGACGACCGCGCTAACCTCGAGCTGCTGCTCGCCCAGCTGGCCGAGGTCCCCGAGGAGCACCGTGGGGCCCACTTCGCCTGCGCGGCGGCCCTGGTCACCCCGTCGGGTCTCGAGGTGGTCGAGGACGGCCGGATGCCCGGCGTCCTGCTGACCGCCCCCCGCGGAGACGGCGGGTTCGGCTACGACCCCATCCTCCGGCCGGCGGGGGAGAGCCGCTCCGCGGCGGAGCTGACGCCGGAGGAGAAGAACGCCATCAGCCACCGCGGCCAGGCGTTCCGGGCGCTCGCGCCGCACATCGCCGCCGCGCTGCGCCGGGGCGCCAGCTGGGGCTGAGCCGCCGCACGGGACGACGGTCCCTCGGAGACCGCCGGGCCGGCTGGTGGACTGGGAGACGGGCACCGAGGACGGTGCCCGTCACCCGCGGCCGACGCGACCCGTCGCCGCCGGAGCGAGAAGGTGAACCATGACCCAGACCCTGCCGCCCACCCCCGCGGCCGACGTCGCCACCACCATGCGGGCCGCCGTCGTCGAGGAGCTCGGCGCACCGCTGACGATCGAGACCCGTGCCGTCCCCGAGCCCGGCCCCTTCCAGGCCCTCGTGAAGGTCGAGTACACCGGTGTGTGCCACACCGACCTGCACGCCGCGCACGGCGACTGGCCGGTCAAGCCGTCGCCGCCGTTCGTCCCCGGCCACGAGGGCGCCGGGACCGTCGTCGCCGTCGGCTCCGCCGTGACCCGCGTGCGGGTCGGCGACCGCGTCGGCAACGCCTGGCTCGCCAGCGCCTGCGGCGAGTGCGAGTACTGCGAGACCGGCTGGGAGACGCTGTGCGAGTCGCAGCAGAACAGCGGGTACTCCGTCGACGGCTCGTTCGGCGAGTACATGCTCGTGGACTCGCGCTACTGCCCGGTCGTCCCCGACGGCGTCGACCTCGCCGCGGCCGCCCCGATCCTGTGCGCCGGCGTCACCGTGTACAAGGGCCTGAAGATGACGGACACCAGGCCCGGCGAGTGGGTGCTGATCTCCGGCATCGGAGGGCTCGGGCACATCGCGGTCCAGTACGCCGTCGCGATGGGCCTGCGGGTCGCCGCGGTGGACGTCGACGACGCCAAGCTCGAGCTGGCCCGCCGCCACGGCGCGGAGGTCACGGTCAACGCCCGCACCGCCGAGGACCCCGCCGCGGCGATCAAGGAGCGCACCGGAGGCGTGCACGGCGCGCTGGTCACCGCGGTCAACGCGCACGCCTTCCCGCAGGCCGTCGGCGCCCTCCGGCGCGGTGGCACGGTCGCCCTCGTGGGGCTCCCGCCCGAGCAGTTCCCGCTGGACATCTTCACCACGGTGCTCCTCGGGCTCACGGTCCGCGGCTCCATCGTCGGGACGCGCAAGGACATGAGCGAGGCGCTCGACTTCTTCGCGCGCGGCAAGATCGCTCCCACCTACACGGTGCGGCCGCTGGCAGAGATCAACGACATCCTCACGGAGATGGAGGAGGGCCGCATCGAGGGCCGGGTGGTGGTGGACGTCCGGGCCTGACGCACGAGCGGCGCACCGTCGCGGCGCCCCGGTCAGCGCGCCGCGGCGGACGACGGCGGCCCGCCGGCTTCCGCCGGCGGGCCGCCGAGCGCGGGCCGGGGGAGTCAGCGCCGGTCACAGGTAACGCGCCTGCCGCTCGTGGCGGCGCTCCTTGATCTCCAGGACGCCGCGCCAGCCCAGGATCAGCACCGCCAGCACCCCGGCGGTCACGAACGGGAAGGCCCCGGACACCCCGCCGCCGGTGACCGCCCGCAGGCCCAGGCCGACCACGGTGGTCACCGCCCACACGATGACGCCGGTGGGCCAGAGGATCAGCGGCAGCGAGCGCACGCCCGGCAGCGCCCAGGCGATGGCCAGGCCGAGGACGAACGGCCACGCGGTCAGCACGAACTCGCCGGCGGGGGATCCGTGCATGACCATGCCGACGATCGTGAACACGACCACGCAGGCGAGGTCGAGGCCGAACCACCTGAGCGGGTTCGTCGCCCCGGGGACGATCGGTTCCGGTGCGGTGTCCATCAGCGCAACCTCCCCAGGTGGGCGAGCGCCTGCTTGAGCAGGATCGCATGCCCCTCGATCATGTCGTTGAGGATCTCGGGCGTGACGGCCTCCGCCGGGGTCAGCCAGGTCAGCTCGAGGGTGTCGTTGGCGGGCTGGCAGTCGCCGACCACGGGGACGACGTACGCGAGCGAGACGGCGTGCTGGCGTGGGTCGTGGAACGGGCCGCCCGGGGTGGGGAAGTACTCGCCGACGGCGTAGGGCACCAGCGACTGCGGCAGCCGAGGCAGCGCCATCGGTCCGAGGTCCTTGTCCAGGTGCCGCGCGAGGGCCTCCCGGATGGTCTCGTGGAAGAGCACCCGCCCGGAGACGAGCGCCCGGGAGATCGTCCCCTCCGACGTCGCCCGCAGCAGCAGGCCGACCGACTCGACCTCGCCGTGGCCGTCCAGGCGCGCCGGCAGGGCGTCGATGTAGAGGATGGGCACCTTTCGGCGCACCTGGTCCAGGTCCTCGGGGGAGAGCCAGGGGCCGAGGTCACCGCTCGCTATGTCGCTCACCCTCTGTTTCTATCGCGCCCGGCGGCCCGGCGCGACAAGGCTGGCCGGGCGGCCCGGGCTGGAGCGTTTCCGGCTTCGTCGTCGGAGACGTCGCGGCCCGGGCCGATGTGGGCGCCCGAACACCCCCGGGACGCCCGCGTGCGTGTGCACCATGGGGTGTCAAATTTCCGAGGAGGTAGCCATGTCGGACGAGGAGCGCTTCCCGGACGGCGCGGTCGTGGCCGGCGTCGACGGGTCGGAGAAGGATCTGCGGGTCGTGGACTGGGCCGCGGCGGAGGCGGGGCGCCGGGGCACCGGGCTCCACCTCCTCTACGCCGTCCCGATGTACACGGGCCCGTCCTACTACGACGTCATGCCGCCCAAGGAGCTGCTGGACGCCGGGAGACGGATCACGCGTGCCGGGGTCGACCACCTGCGGGCGGCGCACCCCGAGCTGGCGGTGACGTCGGAGGTGCTCCGGGCAGACCCGGCCTCGGCGCTGGTCCAGGCGTCCGAGCGTGCTGCGTTGGTCGTCGTCGGGGCGCGGGGGCTGGGCCGCATCGCGGGCCGTGTCCTCGGGTCCGTCTCGCAGAAGGTGGCCGCTCACGCGCACAGTCCCGTGGTGACGGTGCGTGACCTGGCGGCTGTCCCGGACGGGCCAGTCGTCGTCGGGGTGGACCCGGACCACATCGCGCCGGAGGTCATGCGCTTCGCCTTCGCGGAGGCCCAGCAGCGTGGTGTCGGGCTGCGCGTCGTTCACGCGGGTGCCCGCGCCCAGCTGCGGCCCGAGCTCCAGGATCCCCGCATCGACGTGCTGCTCGACGGTGTCGCCGAGAACCGCGCGACCGAGGTGCAGCGGGTCGCGGACGAGTGGTCCGAGCGCTATCCCGATGTGCCGGTCGACGTGCGGATCGTGCGTCGCCACCCCGTCGAGGCCCTGGCGGAGGCGGCGGCCGGCGCGAGCCTGCTGGTCGTGGGGAGCCGGACGCGTGGCGGCCTCGCGAACGTCCGCCTCGGCTCGGTCAGCCGCGGGGTGCTGCACGAGGCGCCCGTCGTGGCGGTCGTCGGGGTCGGTCACGAGCCGGCCAAGGGCACCTGAGTCACGGGACGAGCGAGCAGCGACTGCGAGTCGAGTGCGCGAGAGGGGACTCGAACCCCTACGCCCGAAGGCACCAGGACCTAAACCTGGCGCGGCTGCCAGTTACGCCACTCGCGCTCGCGGGCCAGCCTATCGGGCCGGTCAGGCGACCCCGAGCAGGGTGCGCAGCCGCGCCACGTGGCCGGTGGCCCTCACGTTGTACTGGGCGAGCTCGACCGTCCCGTCCTTGCGGACCACCACGGTCGACCGGATGACGCCGACGTACGTCTTCCCGTAGTTCTTCTTCTCGCCCCAGGCACCGTAGGCCTCGAGCACCCGGTGCTCGGCGTCGGAGGCGAGCGGGAAGGTCAGTCCCTCGGCCTCGGCGAACCGGGCCAGCTTCCCGACGCCGTCGGGAGAGACGCCGACGACGGCGTACCCGGCCCCCTGGAGGGAGGCCAGGGAGTCGCGGAAGTCGCACGCCTCCTTGGTGCACCCGGGCGTCCCCGCCGCCGGGTAGAAGTAGACGACCACGCCCTTCTCCGCGTCGGCCCGCAGCGCGGAGAGCGAGACCTCGCCGCCGTCGGCGGTGGGGAGGGTGAAGTCGGGGGCGATGTCGGCGGGTTCGAGACGAGGCATGTCACTTCCTGGGCAGGGCGGGCTGGCGGCGCCATCCTCTCAGACGGCGGCCGCCGCTCCCGCCACGCCCGGCCTCAGCGCACGTCGCGGCAGCGCCAGGCGGCGTAGACGCTCTCGGCCTCGAGGAGAGCGCCCTGGCCGACCAGGCCGACCGGACGGGCGGGCGCGACGAGCGGCTCCCCGTCCGCGCCGCGGCCGACGACGGGCCCCGCCAGCAGCCAGGCACGCGAACGCTCGGAGAGCAGGTAGGAGTGGCTGACGAGCTGACGGGCCACCCAGACGTTGTCGCCGGCCGGCCACCACGGCTCGGGGCGCAGCGGCCAGCACGCGAGCCCGGGCAGGGGATATCCGCTCTCCTGATGGCGGCTGCCGCTGCGGACGTCCGCCGGTCCGTGGCTGACGCGGAGGAACAGCTCGCCCTCGCGCTGCTGCGCCTGGACGATCTCCCGGACGGTCTCCAGCATGGGCAGGTCCGGCGTCGACCTGTCGTCGTTCTTCGGAATCTCGATCACATCGGCGTACGACATTGTTCGCTCCAGTAGTCGGTGCTCGCACAGGTGCAAGCACTCGCCGCCAGGGTCCGGAGCGGCAGGTCCCGCCGGATGTTCTGGGGCGGGCTGTTACGAAACCGTAACTCGTCCGCCAAAAAGGTGGCAACCGGTCCGTTAGAGCCGCAGGCCCATCCGGACGATCGCCTCGGAGACGTCCCGGACCTTGACGCTGTGGCTGCGCGCGTGGGAGCGGATCCGCTCGAAGGCGCTCTCCACCGACTCGCCGCGGGACTCGGCGACGACGCCCTTGGCCTGCTCGATGACGATCCTGGACTCCAGGGCCTGGGTGAGCTGGTCGTTGAGCTCCTGCTGCTGGTGGTGCGACGAGGCGTTGATCAGGTAGGCCGTGGCCATGTCCCCGAGCAGCGCCGCGGCGGCCAGGTCCTGCTCCGGCCACTCGCGCTGCCCGGCGTACATGGACAGCGCGCCGTACGTGTTGCCCGCCAGCGCCAGGGGCAGGGCGGCGACGGCGAACGTGCCGGACTCCCGGGCGACGACGGCGAGGGCCGGCCACCGCTCCTCCAGCTCTGCCGGACCCGAGACGACGACGGCCGCGCTGCTGCGCACGGCGTCGACGGACGGGCCCACCTGGTGCTCCTCCTGGAACTTCTCGAGCAGGGTGAGGTGCGGAGGGACGACCGTTGCCGCGCGGACCTTGCCGTCCTCGGCCAGCGAGACACCCGCGGCGGTCAGGTGCAGCACCTCCTTGACGCGCACGGCCAGCGCCTCGAGCACCGCGTCGACGTCGTAGGGCCGGATCAGGGCCCGGACGAAGTCGGAGAGGGTCTGGACGAACAGGTCGTGGTCGTACAAGGTCTCCTCCTCCTCGCCGCGGGCTCCGGGATCTGCCGAGGCTAGTTCGGGCGGACGACGGCGGCATCCGGGCGGCTCTCACGCGTCGTCGCGGCCGTCGCCGGCGGGGAACGGTGCCAGCCCCCAGTGACCGAGCTCGACCGCCGCCAGCCTCGCGGTGGTCACGGGGTCTCCGGCCCGCCAGGCCGCGGCGGGTGCCGGCCCGACGGCCGCGAGGACGTCGGGCGGACGCGACGCGAGCGCACGCAGCGCGAGGAGGTCGGCCCCGCCGGGCCCCGCCCCCAGGCGCCGTACGGCGCCGGCCCTCACCGCGTACCGCACGCGCAGGGCCAGCCACGGGAGGAGGACCACCCCGGCGAGCAGGAGCGCGAGGAGGACGGCGACCAGGACCGCGAGGGTCTCGACCAGGGCCGCGCCGTCCACCCCGGCCTCCTGCAGGCGGGCCCCCGAGGCCGCGACGTCGTCGAACGGCTGCCGGAGTCGCTCGCCCAGGAGGGGAAGCTCGCCGGCGCCGCGTCCGGCGTCGCCCATGCCGTCCTCGATGGCGCCGCCCACCTCGGCGACGCGGCGCAGCGGGGCCGCGCCCGCCGCGAGGAACGCGTGGACGGACCGGCCCAGCACCGCGCACCCCACCAACCAGGCGGCCACGAGGACGTCGCCGGCCACCTGGCGCGCGCGGCGGGAGGGCAGGTCGGCGTAGAACGTCATACGGGGGTTCTACCCGGGCGGTACCGGCGGCGCACCCCTGCCGGAGGTGGCGGGGCTGCAGGGTGCCCCCGCACGGCCCCCTCCGGGCGTCACGCGGCACGGCGGCAGGGTGCGTGGGCGAGGGTGTTGTGCGCGAGCGTGCGGCGGCGCACCATGACCGGGTCAGGGCTTGTCCTCCAGCATGCCCGCGCCGCCCTGCCGACACGGGCACCCTCCAGCTCAGGCCACGTCTTCGAGCAAGGGTCTTCCCATGAACGGACCTCGGCGGCTCCTGGCCGCCCTGCTCGTCGCGGTCACCGGCGCCGCGGCGTCGAGCGTCCTCGGCGCACCGAGCCAGGCGCACGGCTCCCGCGGGGACCGCGACCCCGCCGTCGTCGAGCGGTGGAGCGCCATCGCGACCCGCACGGTGGTCGCGGAGAACTCGGTGCGACCGCCGGTCTCCGCCCTGTACACCGCGTTCGCGTCGCTGGCCGTGCACGACGCCGTCGTCGCGGTCGAGGGAGGGTTCGAGCCGTACGCCGACCGACCGCGCGCCCGGCGTGGCTCCTCGTCCGAGGCCGCCGCCGCGACCGCGGCGTACGAGGTGCTCCGTCACTACTTCCCGTCCTCGGCGGATGCGCTGAAGAAGGACTACGACGCCGAGCTGGCCGGCGTCGACGAGGGGCTGGCCGGCGGCGTGCGGGTGGGCCGGGCAGCCGCGGCCACGCTGGTGGAGCTGCGGGCGGACGACGGCCGCGGCGACACGACGGTCACGGTGCCGACGGGTGACGAGCCAGGTGAGTGGGTGGCCACGACCCCGGGCGTGGGCATGTACGCGCCGTGGCTCGGCCACGTGGATCCCCTGGTGATCGACGACGTCGACCGGTTCGAGCTGGCCGGGCCGCCCGCGCTGCGTTCTCGGCAGTACGCGCGCGAGCTCGAGGAGGTCAGGACGTACGGCGCCAGGGACGGCTCCGCGCGGACGCCGGCCCAGACCGGCACGGCGATGTTCTGGACCGTGAACCCCATCGCCCAGCTCCAGCGGGCGACGGGCGACCTCGCGGCCCGCCGCGAGCTCGACATCGCCGAGACCGCCCGCGCCTTCGCGATCCTGGACAGCTCCGTGGCGGACGCGCTCATCGTGGCCTGGCGGGAGAAGCTCGAGCACCCCTTCTGGCGGCCCGAGACAGCGATCCCCCGGGCCGACACCGACGGGAACCGGCGGACGACGGCGGACCCGGACTGGACGCCGCTGACGGCTAGCCCGCCCTACCCCGAGTACCCGAGCGGGCACGCCACCGTCGTCGGGGCCTCGACGGAGGCCCTCGCCGAGGTGTTCGGTCGGCGCCGTCTCGTGGTGAACGTGCCGTCGTTCGTGGAGACGACGCCCGCGCGGCGTTACGAGAGCCTCCGCGAGCTCGACGAGGAGGCGATGGACGCCCGTATCTGGCAGGGCATCCACTTCCGCACGGCCATGGAGGACGCGAACGAGCTCGGCCACGAGGTGGGCGACTGGGTGGCCGACCACCGCTTCGGGCCAACCCGCCGGCACTAGGCGACGGTCCCGCGGCCCGGCTGCCGGGCCTGTACGACGAAGGTCCCCGCCCCGCGGAGCGGGACGAGGACCTTCGGAAGTACACCGCCTGGGACTTGAACCCAGAACCCACTGAATACACGCAGCCGCAGGTCACAAGCCCGGGCGACGACGATATCGACGGCCCTTCGCACCCGCCGTTCCGGCCCCACCTCCGCATCGTCGCCTGACGGGGAGATCCACAAACGGCACCGAGCGCTCACGCCCATACCGCCTTCGCAGCCAGCAGTTCTACACAGCCACACCGACCTCTCGAATGCCGCCCGCCTGTGGAAGCAGGCGGGCGACGGCATGTCCGTCGGGTCACGCTCGTGGCGGTTCATGTCGTTTGGTGCTTGATCGTGAGGTGGATGCGAGATGCGAGAACACTCGGACGGGAGCGGCGTCGCGACGCCGGTGATCGGGAGCTACCTGCTGCCGGAGCACTGGCGAGCGCCGATCACCGGCTGGCTGCGGTGGCTGAAGTCCGACGGCCGGCCCAACGACTCCGTGGCCGTGCGCAGGACGCAGATCACCCGGCTCGCCCGTGAGCGGACCGACCGGGACCCGTGGAGCCTGACCACCCAGGACCTCGCGGAGTGGCTCGCGGAGCACCCCGCCTGGACGCCGTCGTACCGACGTGCCGTGCGCGCCGCCGTCCGAGGTTTCTACGCCTGGGCCCGCGCGGTCGGAATGGTCGACCATGACCCAGCCAGCCTCCTGCCCCGTTCGCGGCCTGGTCACTACCAGCCGCGCCCCATCCCCGACGACGTGGTCGAGCGGGCGATGAGCACCGCGACCCCTCGGGTCAAGTTGATGCTCGAGCTCGCCCGCGACTGCGGCCTGCGCCGGGCCGAGATCGCCGCTGTTCACACCAGCGACGTCGAGCGACACCACGGCATCGATTTCCTGCGGGTCAACGGCAAGGGCCGGCGTGAGCGGCTCGTGCCCATCTCGACGAGCCTGGCCGAGCGCATCCGGGAGCGACCGACGGGCTGGCTCTTCCCGTCACCCCACCGCGCGAGCCACCTGTGCACCGACCGGGTCGGCAAACTCATCACCGCGGCACTGCCGCGACCGTGGACGCCGCACTCTCTCCGACACGGATACGCGACGGCCGCTTACGCGGTCGAGAACGACCTCGTCGCCGTCCGCGACCTCCTCGGACACTCATCGGTCTCCACGACACAGATCTACGTCCTGGCCCCCGCCGGCGCCGTCCTGCGAGCAGGCTCTGGCGCGCGGCTTCACTCTGCGAGAGGCAGTGCAGCGTGATTCCTCAGCGTCGCGACGGCGGCGAACTCGAAGACCGCGAGGCAGAACGGGCGCTCGTCCTTCCGCTATTTCGCTTCTACACACTCGCCGAGGCCGCAGGGCTTCTTGGCATCAGCAAGGCACGGGCATATGGCCTCGTCCATAGCGGGACACTTCCGGCCGAACAGGTCGGGCCACACAGGCAGTGGTGTGTGGACGCCGGAGACCTCATCGCTCTACTTAGGTCTACCCCCAAGCGTTAAGCACAGTACGGCTAGAAGATGAGCAGGTGAAGAAGCGAGAAGCACTAGCTCGGAGGCGGAGGAGCGGTTCAAGGTCTCGGCCTCACCGCGACGCCTAGATTGGCCGAGAAGAGTTACCTATTCATATCGAAACCCGCTCGCACGCTCGTGTGAGAGTCGAGCATCACTCACCCGGCAAGCGCGTCGGAGATGAGACAAGTCAAGAGAGATGACCCGTAGGTGAGGAGTGCGGTCCCGTCCGTGGCGTGGTCAGCAACCTCGCGGTCGAACGTCACACGGTGCTGCTGCCCCTCAACAGTGAGCGTGTACACGTCTGTAGCCTCGGCCGGTTTGAAGTGGTTTGCTGTCAGGGGATTACTCATCAGACGTTCTCGCAGAACGTTCAGTGTGACCTCACCCTCCAGGATCGGCGGTGGGACCATCTCGGCCGGGCCGCCCAGGTCGGTGTTCTGCACCGGGGCAGATTGGACCTCTGCGGCCTGGGTGAGGACCTTCTGCACGCTCTTGCCCAGGTCCTTGTCGTCGATCATCGCGTGCTCTTGGATGATGTTTTCCACCTCCGCCAGGACGGGTTGGGCGTTGCCGACGATGTCGGTGAAGTCGCCGTAATCCTCCTTGATGCCCTCGTAGACGCGCTGCTCGACGGTGCCTGCGTAGAAGTAGTTCGTTATCTCGATGTTCTGGTAGGAGGAGCCGATACGGTCCACGCGGCCGATCCGTTGCTCGACGCGCATCAGGTTCCACGGCATGTCGTAGTTGATGAGACGGCCGCTGGTCTGCAGGTTGAGGCCTTCGCTCATCGAGTCTGTGCCCAGCAGAACGGTGAGCTTCCCAGTGCGGAACAGCTCCTTGATCTCGGTCTTCGTCGCCGGGTCCCACCCTCCGGTGTCAGAGTTGTAGACCTCGCCGCCGCGGCCGGAGTAGCAGCCCACGCGGTTCAGGCCGGCTGCGACCACGCGTGCGCGCACGTAGTCAAGAGTGTCGGTGTACTGAGTGAACACCACGACCGAGTCGTAGGTATGCAACGCCTCCTGCAGGTGGGAGGTCAGTCTGGAGGCTTTTGTGTCCTCGCCGGTGATCTTGCCCAGCTCGTGCAGGAACGAGCGGAGTTCCGTGATTTCGTCCTGGAGGAGGGCGGTGGAGATCTCGAACTCCTCAGGATCGAAGAGCTCGTCCTCGACGTCGTACTGGTCGTCCTCGGTAAGCAGGTCCGCCAGGGACTTGCCCTCTTCCAACACCTCCAGCCGTTTGTTCAAGGACCGTCGAATCGCCTCGAACGATGAGGTCAAGCGCCGTCGATAGATCGTCATGATGAAGCCGAGGGTCTGCTTCTTGTCGGTCTTGTAGGCGTTGTAGTGACGCCGGATGTAGGTCTCGATGCGGTCGTACAGCTCTTGCTCGTCGTCGCCGAGCTCAATGAAGTCGTCCGTGACGTGCCGGTACGGGACTGTCACCTCTGGTGGAAGGATCCCGGCGGCTTGGTAAGCGCGCATCGTCTCCCTGGTGTTGCGGAAGACTCGATCCTTCATTGGTGTATGGCGGCGCAACCACTGATCGATCAGGTCCACCTCGGTATCGGTGAGGTTGTCGACCGTCTCTGGGGGCATCGACTTGTTGTGGAGGTCGGTGACCTTCCTGGAGCTCGCAAACCCGAGCTCGGTTAGCGCGCGTGCCTCCAAGGTCTCGTCGCGACTGGCTTGGGGGTCGGTGAAGTAGTCGCGCAGCATGTGGCACAGGAACGGCCAGGACCGTTCTTTCGGCGGGCGGCGCAGGTTGTTGAAGTAGGAGATGAACTCGGTGGCGCCCTGCCCCCACAGGCCTGGCAGGTCGAGCAGCTCGATCAGGTCCCAAGCCTCGTGAGCGTTCATCTGCATAGGAGTCGCCGACGCCAGGTACAAAGCCTTCCACGACGCCTCGTGGTGCATGGACTGCAATAGCTGGAGCAGCGAGTTCGGAGTGTCCGTCGCCTTGGACCCTCGCCGGCGGGCATGGTGTGACTCGTCCACCAGAACCACGTCCCACGGCCCAGCGGCGAGGATCTCCTTGCGGCGGGACTTACGGCGGGCGAGGTGGGAGGAGGCCAGGACTATCGGGAACGCCGACCACGGGTTCCCGCCGTCCCAGTCGACCTGCTCATTGTTGCGGTCGAAGAAGGTGCCTTTGTCGTAGCGGGAGACGTCCAGGCCGATCTTCTCGGACAGCTCCTCCTGCCACTGGCGCATCACCGTGGCCGGGACGAGCAGGAGCACCCTCTTTGCTGCCCCGGACAGGAACAGTTCGCGAAGGACCAGGCCAGCCTCGATGGTCTTACCTAGACCCACCTCGTCCGCGAACAGGTACCCGCGTGGGTACGTCTCCACGACCCGTTCGACAAGGCGTGACTGGTGGGGAAGAGGTGTGGCAGGGGCGGTCCCCACCGCGGTCCACTGCGATCGAGCTGGGGCGTCCCGCAGCGCGATCAGGTCCTCGCGCGCAGCGACGAGATCCGGCTCCGGCTCAGGTGCAAGGAACTTCCAGATCGGATCCGCCACCGGCGGGGTGTAGTCCGGTGGGCACAGCTTCAGCAGCCGGTCGTCCACGTCCGCCAGGTTCATAACCGCCCACCCAGAGTCCGGGTGACCATTCCAGTGTTTGTCGAACCGGGCTTCGATCCCTACGCCCTGCTCGGACCACACTTCCGCCAGCCAGGACTTAGCCACTGTGAACGTCTCGTGGTTGTACAGCCATCCGGACGCGGACTCGTTCTCCGACCCGATGAACGCCACCTTGTCACCGGCGGTGTCGGTCAAGATTCCGTACTTGGAGTGGAAGTACCCACGAGCCTGGGCCGGCTCCAACGGGTTGCCCTCCGTGTCGATCGGAATGCCGACCTTAATCTGGAGGAGGCCCTCGCGGACCATCCAACCCAGTGCCTGCAGGTACTGATCGCCAACCGGGTCACCGGTGGTGGTGATGTCGGCCGCCTGGGCGGCGTCCCGGATCGCCTCGTTCCGAGCCTTGGCCCCCGCACGGACCGCGGCGACATCGGTTGGAGAGAGCTGTGTCCCGACGATCAACCGCATCCCGCCGTCATGGTCGACCGCGTTGTGCAGGAACGGGACCATGCCCCGGGCGGTTACCTGCAAGACAGAGGAGGAGTAGTAGCCGGCCATCCGGTCGTACCGGAAGGACGCTGCCAGTGCGGGTATGTAGAACCCGGTAAGCGACTTGTCCCCAGTGGAGTACGTGCCTGCCATGGGCAAGTCCCGCAGCCGCCCCAACCGCTCGATGAGGGCGGGGCGGCTCGCGGTTTCGGCTCTGTGCTTGCCGGTCACCGGCTCACAGGCCTTCCAGCTCCAACGAGAGTTCCTCGAACTTCGCGGTGACCTCTTCCACCTCGGCTGGCAAGGTCACGCCAGGCAGGTAGGCGGTCACCAGGGTGTCGAGCAGACCCGCCTCCGGCACCACCCACTCACCCTTGACCCTCGTGCGCGGGATCGCGTTGACCAAGCCCTGTACGGTCGCCAAAAACCGGGCGTCCTCGACCAGGCGGTGACGGTCCAGGAGCGCCTTGGCGGCGTGCGTGCCGTCCATCTCGGCCACATACAGAACCGTGTCGACCGCGTCGATCATCGAGGTGAAGGACTCCGCGTCGGGCCGCACCCCAGGAAGTGTGGCGTCGCCACCCCGCCGAACGCGAGCCGTCGGTGCCAGGAGCGTGACTGTGCCGGTCTTCTTGGTTAGGACCTTCGCCCGTTCCAGGTCCTCCACGCTCTTACCTCCGGTCGCCAGGGCAAGCAGTCGGGCGGTGTCGTACGGGAACTCCCTCGCGGCAAAGATGTCCCAAGCGATCAGCACGAAGTCGGTCAGATCGTCGATCTGTGCGGTCTTGCCGACCAGGCGCTGACGGCGCAGCCGGACGACCTCCGCACGAGCGAGGTCCAAGGCCTCCTCCGGGCGTAGGAGGCGCTCTCGGCCGTTCTCATCCGGGGTGGAGGACATGACGGGCCAGTGCTGGGAGATCACCGACAGGGTCGGCCCGTAGGTGGACAGCAGCAGGTCCACCCCCGCAATGCCGTCGTGCTGGAACCGGGTGACAGCCTCGCGGGCAGCCTCACGAATTTCCAGCTCGATGTCGTCCAGGAACACCGGCGAGGTGTCCGGGCGGGCGGGTTGCTTGCGGCAAACCAGCATGATCGTGGACGCCGCGGAGTTCATGTTCGCCTGATGCAGGGACGTCTCGGACTCGGTGTTCACGGGCCATGAGGTCTCGATAGTGAACCCGGCCTCAAGCAGGCCCATACCCAGCGTGTCCCAGGCCTCGGCGCGCTTGTGAGTGAACATCACCGACAGAACACCGTCATCGCGCAGCACCCTGCGCGCTTCGGTGAAGATGGCGGTCATCTTCGCCTCGTAGTCCAGATCCGCAAGCTCCTTCTTCCGCTTCCCCATCGCGGCGAATCGAGCGTGGTTGGCGACGGCCTCGTTCTCCTTGTCGGTGAGATCGTCGTGGAAGAACCCAGGGATGAGCCGGCCCAGGGTTCGCTTCTCCCAGACGTAGAAGTAGTCCGCGAGCTCGGCGTACATGACGTTGTCGTAGTACGGCGGGTCCATACAGATGTGCGCGAACGCTGCGTCAGGTACCCCGGTGAGATCGCCTGCGCCGCCCTGGGTGACAGTGACGTCCCGGTGAAGCGGCTCGGAAGACGCGATTGTCGGCGCACCAGTGGCATCCACCAACTTTGCGATGCCGCCGTAAGCGTCGACGAGCTGGTCAAGGCACCACCGGTACAACGCCGTGGCACCCTCAAACTCCGCGAACGTCCACTTGAACGCGAAGTCATGACGCTCGAACACGCTTCGCATGACCTGCTTAGAGACGTGCCAAGAGGCGAGGCGTGAGTTGTAGTTCAGTGCCTTTCCCTGCATCAGAGCGAGCTCTACCAAGATGGCCTCAGCGTCATCCCCCGCAGCTGCCCGAACTTCGGGGACTAGTCGTGCGAACTCCTCACCGAAGGTCCCATGCACGAGCGCCTGGCGGGGAGTAAAGAAGTCGGCCCAGTGCGTCATTCCATAGTTGCGGGGGCGCTCGTCGTTGCCCTCGGGGTACTCCTCGACCGGGAGGACGCCGTCGGCTTCCCACTCGGCGCGCGCAGCTTCGAACGCCTCCTGGGCCTTTGCAAGTGCCGCCAGGTCGGTTTCGTTGGGAGCGCGGAAGGCTCGCTTGCCGTCATGCGTGCGTATAGCGACGGCGTACAGCACCTGCCTCATGCGCCCGGCTTGCGCCTCGTCCTTGATGTACCCAGCGTCGATTGGCAGGTAGTCGTACGGGCTGACCGCTGCGCCGCGCATGACGTAACCCGTCGAAGCATCAGCGGCATCGACTTCGCGACCGGTTACGACCGTGAACCTAGGTTCGCGGAGCTCGACACCACCAAGACTGGTGACGACCTCCACGGCTGCTTCCTGCCCCTTGGTCTTGCGGAGCCACTTGTCCTTAATGAGGGGCACGAGACGCCGAGTGCGGGGGCATTCCACGGCATTGGCGAAGAGGTAGGTCGCGACCTGCTCGTTCTTACCGCTCGGGAAGTACTCGATCAGTCGGTCACGAATACGTGCGACGAGGATCTCGCCCCACTTCTTCAGGTCAGCCACCAGGGCGGCGCCGTGGAGGGCGGGTGCCTCGACGCCCGCCTTGAGGACGGACGCCGCGACGGAGTTCAGGTCGTTGGCGAAGGTGGGAATGCCTAGCCGTGCCGAGGTGAACGGGATGCTGCCACCACCGGCAGTCACGTCAGCGACCGTGGGGAGCTCGCCCCAGGTGTGACGCAGGACGGCGTGGAGGAGATCCACATTCGCCCTATCCGGGCTGTTCCGAAAAGCCTGCCTGTAGGTGTACGGGTTCGGGATGCGTACACCCGAGGCCACAGCTGCGTCATAGGCGGTTCGTGCGGTGATGGGGTCACCCCAGATGCCCACGAGGTGAAGGAGCCACCGTCGGTAGGCCGACTCGGTACGCAGTTCTGCTGCATCGGGGAAGGCGTCAGCGAGATCCTGGGACCATGCCGGCAGGAGGCCACCGAGGACGACTGCGGCGGAGGCGACGAGAGGGCGGCGTGCCCACCAGATGTGCAGGAAGTTCAGCGGGGGGAGCGCCGACGCGGCGCCACGTTCGCGGCGGGACTCGATGCCGAGTTCCTGGACGGGGAGCCAGTCCTCGATGAGGACGCGGGGCTGCTGGTTCTCAGTCATGGGAGGGTCCTGTCAGTCATCTGCGAGGAGGACGCGGAGCGCCTTGCGGGCGCGGCCACCCCCTGGGCCAAAGCACTTGGCGTACCAGTAGTAAGTTTCTTCGACGCTCATGGCGTTCACGCCGGCGACGACTGCGCGGATGCGTTCGTGCTTGGTGATGGGCTGGGTCGCCATGAGTGTCAGGGTCAAGCGCACCCCGGCGGCTTCGTTCAGCCGGATGGGTCTCTTGCGGTTGAACGCCAGGGCAGTGGTGGAGTGCCCGGAGGTGCGCACCGCAGTTAGGACGGCGTCGACGACGCGGCCGGTCTGGGCGGCGGTGGTGGTGAGGACCTTGGTGGCGAGGGTGTGTCCGTTGTCCCCGTAGGTCTCCTCGATGACAAGGCCGTAGGTGTCGCCGCGGCCGGGTGTCAGGGTGAGCCGGAATGCGCGGGCCGTGTCTGTCTTGGTTGCGGTCACTTGGTCACGTCCGCGGTGATGTCGACGTGCTGGATGCCGAGGTCCTTGATGACCTTGTGCAGCTGGGACCAGGCTCCGTTGGCGACGTCCACAGACGGCGTGAACACGACCTGGAGTGTCAGAGACCCGTCGACGACCTTGGCGGCCTTCAGTGCCTTGCCGACCTGGTTGTAGATCGACTGGAACTTGGAGCGTTCGGCGGCGCCCTTGAGTATCGCGCCACCGGTCAGGCCGTCGTACTCGGCGGCCAGGTCGACGGTGACGGTGATCTGGTGCTTCGGGAGCATCCCGAGGGCGACGACGGCAAGGTCGATGTCGCCCATGCCGCGGATGTTGTCGGCACTGACTCTGATCGTGGCCTTTGAGATGGTCTGGATCGTGAAGTCTGTGATCTGGTCGGTAATCTGCTGGATCGCGATCCCGCCGGCGCCGGCAGCGTTGAACGTCTTGCCGGTGACGATCCTCTTGGGGATGACGACACCATGCTTGTCAGCCACAGCTCGGGGCATCACGTGCAGGGCGTCTAGACCCTTGTCCCGGATGCTTGACGGGGTCAGGGCATGCACGTCGCCGGCTGTCGGGTCCTGGTCGGTGACGACGATGGTCTCGTACTGCCCGGCTTGGACGGCGCTGGCGAGGACGTCGAGGACCTCTGTCTTCGCCGGTTCTCCACCGGTCTTGGCCTCGAGAGCGGTGCGGATGCTTGCCCCTGTCGTCACCGACTGGGGCAAGACCATGTTCAGGTCCGCGATGGTGGGTTTGCGGACCAGCAGGTTGCGCGTGGTGGCCTCACCGGTAGTCATGAGCTCGACGTCGGGGCGGAACTCAACCTTCAGTCCCTGCATGGTGGTGCCGGTGTGAACCTTGCCGGTGGAGGCGTCGTAGTACACCCAGCCGTCATTGCGGATCCCGTTAGTGATGGCTTCCCGGACCAGGTTGGCGTCCCGGACCATCGGGGAGCCGTGGTCCATCCAGAACCAGTCCAGCATCGCTTGGGTAGTCACCGATTCCTGCCCGGCCGGCCACGTCTTGGACTTCAGGAACGAGGACGTCATGGGGTTCGTGCGGATCTTGTTCTCGTCCTCCAGGAGGGTCAGAACAGCGCGCGTCGCGGTCTTGGTGTCCCCTTGCTGCTGCGGCGGGAGCTCGTGGTGTCGCAGGAAACCGGTGGCCTTGTCCCCGACGGGATAGTAGACGTGCTTGTAGCAGCGGGTAATTGCCACCCTGGCTTCCAGGGCGGCGGACTTCTGGAAGGCGGTGATCTTCTTGTGAATCTCCGGCCCGAACTGCGCCATCCGCGCACTGTCGGCCGCGAGCGTGTCCGCGGCGATCGTGCCCCGGATCCTGTCTTTGAGCGCGTCCACCTGGTTCTCATCAGCGACAGCGAACACGACCGCATTCTTGAACCGGCGCAGCGACCCCGACGACCCGGTGCTCGCCAGGATCTCCTGGAGGAGGCCGGGCGGGGTGTCTGCGATCTTGGCGTTGACGGTCACCTGGTCGTGGTGCATGACCGCCAGGCGCAGGTTGGCCTGGTCGGAAACACTGGCGGGACCGGTGGGAAACAACACGGTGGTAGCACCGCCGTCGTTGGAGAACGCCGTGGTGATGTGGTCGTCCAGGACGGCGGCGACCTGGGTGTTCTGAACGTTGCGCTTCTCTGTTTCAATGATGGCGTTGACATTCGGTTCGACGTTGAAACGGAATCGGGACCCGTCGTAGGACAGGTGCCAGAACACCTTTTCGGCCTCGACCAGGGCCTTCTCGAAGACCGCGGGATCCTCGCCAGGCCGTATCGTCCCCAGGAGCCAGTCGTTTCGGGAGGCGCCGGCGCCGGCCTTCATCTCCAGCGAGTGGGTGAAGACGGTCTGGGCGACGCGGCTGGTGTACGGCGGCCGGCTGGGGAACAGCTTGGCGTCCAGGGCGGCGGCGTGGGAGGTCGGACCGGCGAAGTCGGCGGTGGCAACGTTCTCAAACTCGCCCCTACCCAGACCTTCGGTCAGGTGGGACAGAACGGGCTGGTCGGAGTAGTCAATGTCTCCGACGTTGATCACAGCGGTGGTGTCGCCGTCGAGGTAGGCGTGGTGGACGAGCGCAGCGAGGAGTTTCAGGGCACCTCGGGCGCGCTGGAACTGGGGGATGTCACCGAGGCGCTTGTCGAGGACGCGGACGAGCTCGGGGTGCAGCGGGTAGTACTTCTCGACCTGTTCGGCGTACTGGGCCGGGTGTTCGGCACCACCGGCGAGATCCTCGGTCGTCGACAGATTCTCGTACAGGTTCTTGTACGCGTCGGCGGCTGCCCTGGCGGCCGCTGGGTCGATGGACTTGAACAGCCGCCTCTTGAGAATCTCCCCGATCTCAGAGTCATCAGCGGGACGGATGACCGCCGAAGGCGAGATCGATCGGGCAAGAACGTCCTTGGCTTCCGTAAGGGCGGTGCTGGTGGCCTCGGTGGCCTCGTCGAGCAGCTCGGTAAGCTCGTCTGTCTCCTTGCCAAATGCATTCGCGCTGGCCGCGAGGGTGATGATCACACAGAGCCTGTTGGCAGAATCGGAGGCGACCTCGAACAGGTTCTTGAAGAACACTGGGACCGCTTGGGCACTGCGGCGCACATCCTCGTCTCCGGACGAGGTCAGCTGGCGCAGATACTGGGCTATCTCATCAATGATGACGATGGTCGGTTTGCCGCCGAACGCCTGAGCGATCGTGTGGGTGCCAGGAGCAGAGCGCGAGATGTCGTTAGCGCGCATCGCCTCGTACGCGTCGTCACCGATCTGGGCGGCCATCTCACCCCACAGGGTGAAGGTGCGGTGACCACTTGTCGGGACGCCAGCGACGGGATCTAGGGCGTCGCCCACGAGCGCGGCGACCTGGACAGGACCGTCAGGCAGCACCGAGGTATCCATGAAGGCGTCGAGGTCTTCCGGACGGGCGCCGGTGGCAAGGTGGTAAATCGCGACCAGGTCGTGCGTCTTGCCGCCGCCGAACGATGTGGTCGGGCGAAGAACACCATGTTCCCCCGCGGTGCCCTTGGCCCCCGTGACACGACCGAAGGCCCGAGTGAGCAGAGCGTTGAGACCGCCCGTGGGGTAGGTGATCGCGAAAAATTCGTCCGGCTGCCCGTAGACCGGGTAGTTCGCGGCGTCCCGGACGACCTTGTCAAGCTGGGCGGCGAAGTGATTGCCGTCCAAGCCGCCTTCGAGGATGTCGGCACGTGCTTCGCAGGTCACGCGCAGCGGCACGAGGCTCATCGGGACTCCAGAAGCGTCCGCGGGTCCCCGCCTGGCCGTGTGCGCTGTGGCTTTCGATCCACTGTTCCTCCATGTGACGAAACCTCACGGGGAGACTATCGGGCGGAGGGAGTGGCTAGGGCCACGTTTCGGTCGTAGTTTGCTGCTTATAGGCGCGGGTGCACACAGTTCGATCTCGGGAGCCTTACCACGATGCTGAGTGTGGGTGGGCGAGGAGCGCCCCGAGACTCGGGGCGCTCCTCCGAGCTCGACGGTCGCGGCTCGACAGTTATCGGGCGGTGTTTGGAGCACCTCCGAACCCGAAGTGCCTGAGGAGTTCGGCAGCCTGGCGCACAGCTTCATTGAGTGCTGCGAGGAGGATAGCTCGGACTGACTGCCTGACGGGCGGACTGTTGAAGATACGTGCGAAGAACTGCCTCATTGCACTCTCGCTCTCTCATCGTCGTTCAAGTGGTATCTGTTTGGTCCCCCTAAGGGGTCAGGTAACCAGCCGTGCGCGAAAGTGTCAAGACCATACACACCCCGACCAGGTACCGTTGCCCCATGGACCGGGAGGAGACGCTGCGGGAGCAGAGAGCCCTCGGTGAGGTCATCAAGCAACTTCGAAGCATGAGCCCGAGCCGGAGGCAAGAAGCCTTACCCCAGGAGCGGATGACCAGGCAGGAGTTTGCGGAACTGGTCGGCGTGAGCCCGGTGATGATCGCCAAGATTGAGCAGGGGGCGAAACCGCCTCCCGCCCGCAGGTTGACTGCCATCGCAGCGGCGCTCGGTGTGGACCCGTTCGACCTGTCTGATCGAGGCGCTATGTGGGCGCGCATCCGGGGCACGAGTCTCGCCTCTCAGGCTGCGCTACGACGGATCGCGACGGGGCGCATGCCCACGCCTAACCCGCTCAGGCACGTCTTCGACCTTGCGGTCGGTGATGGGCGAGATTTCGTCCTCATAGCGGAAGCGAAGCAGCTAAACATAGACAGGTACCTATCGACACTGCGCGAGCAAATCCAGCAGCGCGTGGCGCGGGCGGACCTCGGCGAACTAGAGGCAATCGCAGCTTCCCTGGGTGTTCCCACGGTTGCCGATCACACACGGGCAGAAGGCATCCATCCTGTCGATGACATGCCGTGAGACTCGTCCAGTAATGGGTTGGACTGGCGAATGGTGAGATGCCGACCAAGATCGCCGAGGCACTTGCGGGTCACCAGGGCCAGCATCCACGGCCAGCTCAAGTGTGCGCTGCACGGCCGAATAACGCCGGAGTCTCAGCTTCATGGTGACAGCCCTGAGGGCACACGCTTCATCATCGAGCATGATGCACCGGACTCCGTCGACACCTTTACCAGACGGTTGCAGTCAACGCTGACGTTCCGCTTTTCGCCGGCCGATTTCAGGCGCCTGCGGATCAGACTCCATACACAGGGACGAACAGTGCGGCGCCAACGTCGTCGGTTAGCGGCTCGAAGCAATCCACGGAGACGACGTCGCGCACGGCCTGTGGCCATACCTCAGGAGAGGGAGCGAATGAGCTGCCACCAGGTGGAAGTAGTCAACGAGGACAGCATCCGGAAGATTCGCCAGCTCTTCCCCGCCGCCCTTGGGGATCGGAGTTCGCAGGCTCGTCTCGATGTGTCGGCAGTAGAAGCAATGATGAGCCCATGGACGCTCTGATGACATCATCGGCGGGAACGGTGGCCCTTGCACTGGTGACCGCGTGGGTCGGCTACCTACTCGGGGGCAAGCAGGAGCGCGAGAAGGAGAAACGTTCGCGCAACGTGCTGGCTGCTGGCGAGCTGACGGAACCGCTCCGAGAGCTTCAGCGCCTCCTCCGGAGGCTTGGCCGTGACGATGTTGATAAGGCCGAGGTGGTTTCCGCGTTCATCGACTGGTCGTCTGCCTACGACAACCACGCGCACCGACTCCCGGCCAAATGGCGCCACCTCTCGCGGAGCATCCGGGACGCCGCCGGAACCGTGTTTGGTGGCGTGTCACTAGTTCACATCCGCCCGAACCTCGCCCACCTGGAGCTCGGGGAGCCGGATGGCATGTGGCAGGACTACGCTGACGAGTACCTCGAATACGCGGCATCGTGCCTCCTGAAATGGGGCGACTCGAGCAAATCCGCGCCCACAGACTTGATGACCTATGAGGCCTGGCTCGTTTCCACAGGCCGCAGGGAGCCGTACGGGCACAACCGACACGAACCGGACGTCTGAGCCGCAACCGCATGAACGACGGGTCGGTGCGGGCTGAGCAGTGCGGACCGAGGCCCACCTGGCCGGCGTTCCGTAATCCGATCGGCTTACGGGCCAGCCCTGCCACGTGGGCAAGTGAGGTCGCCATGCACCTCGACAGACCTACCGCGCGCTGGGTGGTTCCTACAAGCCCGCCTTGAGCGCTCCGAAGAGCAACAACGTTTCGGCGGCAGTGAGGACGAAGTTTGCGGCCACGCCCCGGCCGTGAGCCCGGCGGTCTTGACGTGAAATGTGGAAGGAATCCACACACCGGCAAATGAGCCGATGGGGGCCCAGCCGGCGAACATGGCGACGGCCCTTAGAGCGACAGCAACGCACTCTCGTTTGCCCGGACCACCTGCGCAGCGTGCTGGCGGGTGCTTCCCCAGAGGTCAGCGAGACCATCGATTGCGTCCGTCACGTCCCAGGGCCGTAGCGGTCGGCGATTCTTCTGCGCGAACGGTCCGTCGGTCTCCACGACCAACCTGTCGGTGGGGATCTCAGAGACCAACGAACGACCTCGCGCCCCGGTGAGCATCGCTGGACCGACGCTGAACCAACATCCTCGTTCTGCCGCTCGGCGAACCTCAGCCTTGGTACCGGAGAACCAGTGCAAGACGACCTTATCCAACCCGGGATAACGGTCCAAGCAGCCGAGAACCTGCGACGCCGCGAGACGGCTGTGCACCGATAGGACCTTGCCTCCCGCCTGCTCACAGGAGCGCAAGACGTGATCGAACACCTGGATCTGCGAATCCCAACTGCTGAGGTGCCGTGGCGAACCATCCAATCCCACCTCACCCACAAACCGGGTCTCCGGCAGCAGACGATCGAACAGGTGCAGCTCTCGGTACCGCGCGCCGGCGAGCTCAGGGTGGAGACCCAGCGCGGTCCGAATCAGCGGTCGTCCCTTGGCCAGACGCGTGGTGCCCGCCCATGCGGCCGGTGTAGTTGTCACCGACAAGACCCCCACTCCACGCCGCTCGAGCTCGTCTGCGACGGCCACGGGATTGGGGTAAAGGTCGAGATGGCAGTGGAAGTCGATCACGCCACACCGTAGTGGTTTAGCAGACCGCCGAGCTCGTCGAGTGCGCGCTCGAGCATCGCTCTCAGGGCCTCGGTGTTCTGGATGTGCGGGGAGATTAGGGCGTTGCCGATCCACCGGTCCAGACCGTGGTCCTGAACCTGGATCCGCGCCCTGGCGATCGCGTGCAGATCCTCTAGGGCGGCACCACTGTAGGCGCCCAAGTCGTGATACCTGTAGGACGTCGTGTCCCGGAACCCCGCCGCGAGGAACGCCGCACGCCGCACGCTGCACGGCACGCACCGCCCGCAGTGCTCGAGCCCGTAACGCTGGTACCGTCCGCAGCTCGTCGACTCGATCGCGAGCTCGGCCAGCAGCTCCTGGTCGGCGCAGTCCAGGATCATCTGGCCCTTGGTCTTCTCCGCATATGGGTTCCGTAGCTCCACCCTGAGTCCGAGGGCGTCCAAGATCCCCTGGAGCTCCCCCAGGTAGTGCGGGTGAGCAGTGCGTGTGCTCAGGCTGCCGATCCGCGCCGCAGTCAGGGCCGGGTTGATCGCGATGAACCCGTTCTCGCAGATGTAGACGGGCACGACCTCTCCGTCCGCGTACCGCTGGGTGGTAGTCGCCGCGAGCACGGCAAAAGCCAGGAAGAGCAGCGACCGCGCCCGCTGGGACTTCTCGCTGGCCGCCCAAGGGGTGCTGACGTTGTGGTTAACCCGGAGGTGGTCGACCGCGGAGACCTTCTTCGCGAACTGAACCTGGTTGGCCTGGTCGCCGCGCACCGTGTGGCTGACGGCGAAGATGTTGGATCCGGACCTGTGGAGGTCGATTACGCCGACGAGGCTGTCGAGACCACCCGACAGGAGCACCGCCGCGTCCGCTGTGGACACGCGAGTCTTCTTCGGCGCCGAGGGCAGGTCGGCACCGCCGACGAACGTGACGGACCAACGATCCGTGGTTAGGAACGCCAGCGTTGACGCGGTCTGCGCACTGAGACCGTCCCACTGCGACGGGTCGCTGACCGCCACTTCCAGCTCGATCTCGCGGGTCCACCCGTCGACGCTCGTGTCCCGGCGGACTGTGAGGTCCGCCGCGACGGCGCTCAGCGCGAGGGAAACAAGGTCCCACGCAACTGGCGACGGCGCGAGGCCCATGCGTCGAACCGCTGCGGCCGCCGCCGCACCGGCCGACACGCCATCAGCGGGAGCCGGCTTGCCGTAGAGCACGACCGGTGTCACCTCCGATGCGGTCGCCACGCCAACGGAAGCCTTCGGACCACAGACGAATTTCACTCCAGGTACCCCTCGAACACCTTGAACGCCTCCCTCAGCGCGCCTTGCGTGAGTCGTGCCAGGTCCGGGCTGGCGGGCGTGCTACCCGAGGCCCAGAGTTTGTCGAACTCGGCGGCGACGGTCGCGGCGATGTACTCCCGCACCTCGGCGAACCGAGCCGACGCGGCCGATGGCGACGACGCATGCTCGTCCAGCTTCTTCCCGAGGTCGAGGCAGAACCGGTTGTAGACGTCCAGCCCGACGAACCGCTCGAGGACGTACTGCCGTTGGGCGTCGTCGAGGTCGAGCAGGTCGGCCTCGGGGTACCGCTCCAGGACGTCCGAAAGTGCGTCGCGGACCGCTCGCCGTGATGACTCGGCGTCCTGTGTGCCGTCGACCGGTCTGATCACCTCGACTATGGCGTCCAGTACGGACTGGGCGTTCTTCCCTCCGGCGATGGCGGCGTCGCGGGCTGCCACCAGGTCCGGTTGCGCGCCTGGCTGCAGCACCGCGCCCAGCCGGGCAGCGGTGCGCGAGGTCCCGTTCAACCTCCGGGCCATCGTGGCCCCACCGCCGTACCCGCTGCGGACGTAGTGCCCAAGGGCACGATGCATCTGCTCGTCGCTGCCGGTGCGCGCGTACCGCCCGATGTTGGTGCGCGCGTCACGGAAGCGTGCCGGGGCGGCGACAGGGATCGTGGCGTCGGGCGGAGGCTCGTCGGGGGACGGCTCACCCTTCGGGGGCTCCGGGGGGATGTCCTCGACCCACGGCGGGACGAGGGCGACGGATGCCGACGGTCCGCTGCTACTTTGCGAGGTTCCCACTTCTGCTCCGCTCGGTTATGGCGGCCTTGATAGGTGCCCTGACGTCGTCGGCCTCTTTCCACGTCTCAAACACCGTCGACGACCACTCCTGGTCGGCGATCTTGGGCACCACGCTGGGGTTGATCTGCGTGTGCGGCCGCTCGATCAGGAACCGGGCGAGCTTCTGACCCCATGCCGGGTCGATCCTCGCCATCGTCAGGCAGGCGTCGAGAATCGCCGGGCTGCCCCAGGACTGGATCGGTCGAGCGAGCGCGAGCAGGCGATCGAGTATGAACCCCTGTTCCACGCTGGGCAGTGCGGCCAGGCGGTCCTTCAGCCGCGCGGACTCGCGCGGGTGCTCGCTGAGCGCGGCAAGCAGCTCCACACCAGCTGCGGAGAGCTTGTCCGAGCCAGTGACGAGCGGTGCCTGCTCACGGCCGACGTAGAGTGCACCGCGCAGGTCGATGCCCGCCAGCTCCGGCTCTAGCCCCAGCCAGTCGCGAACGAACTCCGTGTCCCATCCCTTGGGGAGCTCGGGGTCTGCGCCAGCGGCCACCGCCGCCTCCCACGGTCCGAGGAAAACCGGGTGGCCGTCAGCGTCCTCATTGACCTTCGTCGCAAGCTCGATGAACTGAGCTGGCTCGACCACCCGTTCAAACAGTAGGAGCTTGGCCAGCACCGCCTCGTCCACGTCGACACCCTGGGCCCGCGCGATTGACATCCGGATCGACAGCGCGTTCAAGAAACGCTTGATGAGCCGCGGGTTGCCGACGATATGGGTGGCACCCGTCATCAGCGGTGCCAGACGCTGCGCCGTCTCAAGCCTCGTCAGAAGAGCCGGCGGTAGCGAGTTGTCGACCTGGGTCACGAACGCGTAGTCGACGCGCACACCCTTCCAGGACTCCCGCAGGCCCTTTGCGATCGCTGTTCGCAGCACGTCCTTCCGGGCGGTGTCGAGTTCCATACTGTTGTCAATGAACAGCATCATCATGTAGGCGCGCACCTCTTGAATCCCGAGGGCCGGGACCTTGATGGGCACCTGGATGAGCTTGTCGAAATAGTTCGTCACGAGCTCGTCGTCGTCGAGGCCACCGAAGTGCTTCTTGACGGCCCGCTTGATCATCTCGTCGTCAGCCGCGATGACGAAAGCGGTGTTTTGCAGGAACAGCAGTAGACGAATAGCTTCAAGCGTCGAGATCGCCGTCTCGGGCAGGCAACGGTCCAGGTCGTCAATCAACACCACAAGCGTGACCCCGATAGCCTCGAGCGTCTCCTCGAAGCTCTCGCGAAGCGCCTGGATCTCCTTTGGAGGAGATGCGGTCAGCGCCGGCTTGAGCAGCCCCGTACTAGCGGCGGCAACGGCGCCCCCGACGCTCTCGATCTGCTCCCCGTCTACCGTGCCTGCTCGTACATCGTTGACTAGGTCCGCGATGTCGCCGCCGAGACCCACCGGCGGAATCCCCAGGGCAGCGGCCGCAGCCGGCAGGGCGACGAGCTTCGCCAACCGCAGCCACCGAACCCGCCGGATGAAGTCCTTCACCTTGTCGGTTCCGGACTCCCGGTCCTTAGCGACGGCCTCTAGCTTGGCGGCGATCACGTCGAGCAGCGCCGCGCGGGCGTCGTCGTACCCCTGGTACAACCAGGCGTTGAACTCGACGAACACGAACTCCGTCGGATCTCCGGCGGCTCGCTTCTCGACGAGCGCCGCCCGGGTCAACTGGATCATCGACGACTTACCCACGCCCCAGGCACCTGAGACCCCGACTGAGATCGGCCGCCCCTGCGCCTGGAGGATGAACTCCGCGACGGTGTCGGCGACTCCCTGGAAGTTGAGGAGATCGCGATCGGTCTCATTGTCGGACCACACGTTTACGTGTACCTCTGTTCTTGTCTGTGCCATGGACGTGCTCTTTCCGAGAATAGAGCAGTTTCGGAGCGCGTCAGGCGTTAACCGGGCAGACCAGATCCGCCGCGGGCGGGTCAATGGAGCACGCCACCCGATCCAACGTGCCATTACCGGCGTACCGGCGGCGACGCCGCCACAATGTCTGTCACGGCGCGCGTGGCAGGTCCCGCCGCGGGATTCTCGTCTGTACCGGACTGCGATGCGCTCGACACCTTGCTACCGTCGCTGTTACCGCGGTTCTGGCCCATCACCGAACTGCCGCCTAGTTCTCGCTGCATTTCGTTTCCAGACTCCCCCACGGCTACACACCACGTGATGGCCCAAAGAGGCGAAATCACGCCTATGCACAACCTGAGCAGCACTGGTACGGACCTACACCACGAGCTCCATGAAGCGCCCAGGTTCGGTGCCGCATTCCGGTCGGGACGGTGAGAGGCGTCGCTTCGCTGGCGTCGTATCGTCCCGCTGGCCGAACCGTGGACGGCGCGGTAACCCGCGCTGAGCGCTGGCGTCCCGGAAGGGAATCCTCCTGCGAAGGATCGCATGGCGCTGCGAGGGAACTCGGATCGCCGGCACTTCATGCCGCAGGGGATTGGCCTATCGGGACGTCCGGAGATACCGAGACGCCCAAAATCGTGTACCTGCATGGAGTCGGTGGGCTATCGCTACGAGCGATGGAGCACTCGCATACACTTCGCGAGGGACGAATTGGACCACTAGAACTCCTCTGAATCGGTGGGCCAAACCTGGCCAAGACTGGACAGACCAGCCCTGGCGGCCCGGAGAGTGCTCCACGAGAGGATAACTGGTTATGACGGCAGAGGAGCCAGACAAGTTCGACTACGCCCCGATCGTGATAGAGGTTCTCCGTGAAGCCGGTGGGCTGATCAGCGGGGACGAACTCTATGACAGGGTCATGCGTCACCCCGAAGTTCCCTCCGACGAGCGCGACAACTACTGGGCGCCCCTACCCGGCTTCGAACGATCCTCGCGTGCAGCAACCCAATTGGGGATCATGTCGGATATTGAGACCCGCATGGCCGACGAGCGTGACCGTGGGGACGAGCCAACAATCGCGAATACGCTGGACGGTTACTGGCTTCTCGAACTCGGACCCCTGCCACTCGCGGAGGAACAGCGAAAAAGCGATCATGCCGACGAGCTTGCTCGCTGGCGAGATCAAGAGGCGCGGCGCGCTTGGCCGGCATACGATCCCTATCCAAAGCCGAGCTTGGCCAGCGAGAAAGGACTGCGAGAGGTCGCGGAGCAGCTCGTGGCGCGCAGAAGCATGTTGACTGGGCAGAGAATGGTCTCAGCTGGGCCACCGTCCCTTGCGAAGAAGCTGGCGAAGGGATTCGAAGAGGACGGCTTGCTAGATGAAGCCCGCCGTAGGGGCGAGGAGCGTGCACGGCGTATCGGTGTACTTATGGCGTGGTATGGGGATGCCGTTCGACGCACTGACGGCGCGGACCCGCAAGATCTCTTCATGCTCGCGGGCCTCGACTTCATCCGTGATCCCGAACGGACCCCTGCGCCAACGCGACAGCCGCAACCGACGGAAACACCGGCTCCGGCCACGGAGACCCATTCGATGGGTACACCGAAAGCCACGCAGTCGAGCGGCGGGTGCTACGTCGCAACAAGCGTGTACGGCCACTATGACGCGCCCGAAGTCCGCGTGTTGCGGCAGTGGCGCGATGACGTTCTGTCTCGAAGCCGCCCGGGCAGAATCTTCATCAGGTTCTACTACGCCGCCAGCCCGTGGCTTGTACGTTCGGTAGGGAATCGGCGATGGTTCAGCGCCCCCTCGCGTTGGGCGCTCGACCGACTCGTTCGGCGCCTGGATTCCTAGCGCCCGCGTGAAAGACCGAGGAAGGCAGCCGAGAAGCTAGATCGACACAACCCACGAGGGGTCGGTAGCGATCAGATCAGATGTCGCCCTGCTCTGCGAAATGCGAACATCCTCATTTGCCGCTGGTCGGCACGGGCGGTATGGCGTTCCGGCCATGCCGCGCCGATCTCGCTTGGCTGCCCAAACCGTCTGTGGTCCATCATGCGTAACGGCGGTCCGCCTTCCCGAGCGAAACCTACGCGGAGGCAACTCGCGAAGTCCGCGGCGGACGTGCCGATTCATGGTGTGCATCAAGCCGGCCGGCGGACAGTAACCCGTGCCGTTTAGTTCGCTCGACGGCGGTGTCTATAGTCCACGGTCCGGCCGGGCAATCCTCTCAAGACGAGTAGCCCGGGCACCTATCCCAGACCCGACGACCGTCGCGCGATAGACGGGCGCTCCATCTGGGTGCGCCAACGTTACTTCGACCGACCCCTCGGATGTGGCGACGGTGACGAGTTCCAACTGCGTTGCGTCCAAGTCATACCGAACCGCGAGTCGCTGGCGTACGTGCTGTTCAGCCTCGGCTTCGCTCATGACGCCATCCCCGCCCCGGTGAGTGACCAGACGCTCCACGACGGCCTTGATCGCGTCAGCGAGGTAGGCGGTGGCAATGCCAACGACGATCGCCTCGCCGACCCCCGAGGCGCCCCAATCGAACTCCGTGCGGCGACGTTCTATAACCACGCAATCATGCACGCCGCCGGCTGCCAATGCCTTCCGGATCTCTCCGACGATCGCGGGAACGCTCGGGTACTGACGGGGGTCAATCTCGATCTCTATGTCGAGACCCTCGAGACGCGTTACTGGGTCGAGCAACCCGTAGAACGATATGTCGACGTTGTCGAAGTACGCGTCTGCGGAGTCAGTCATATCCAAATACATACAGCGCGGGACGTCGTTGGCCGAGAAGACTCGCCCGTGACGGCATAGCCCTCTTGTTTCCACGCGGGAGACGCCTCCCCGGCACGGGCCCGGCCCGCAACTGCAGGCCCGCCAGGTTCCGGCTCCCGCTCATGCCGCGATCCGCGCGCTTGTCCCGTCTGAGGATCGTTTTGTGACACCACATGCCGAGCCTGTCATGCTCGGATCACGAGGAGACACTCACCGGCGAGCACTGTAGGAGGAAGCTGGATGGCTGGAGCGCCCTACGTCTCCCACGTCAAACTCTTCGAGAATGCCCACTCGGCCATGCTCTCGGCCATCGAGCTCTTCAACAAGCCTCGCATCGAGTATCGCAACGAGATCACCGTCATTCTCGTCACGACCGCCTGGGAGTTGGCTCTGAAAGGCCTCCTGCGCCACCACAGGGTTCGGATCTTCAAGAAGAAGGAACGCGGTCGACCATACGAGTCCATCGGGCTTGATCAGTGTCTAGCGGTCGTGCGCAACCGCAAGCTGTGGCCCGCACCCCTGGACGGTGCCGCCACCACCGTGAACATCCAGGCCCTGCAGGAGTTCCGAAACCGAGCAATCCACCTTTACAACGCCGACGGTCTCGGCACGGTGATCTACTCCTACCTTCAGCAATCCGTGCTCAACTTCCGGGACTTCCTCGTAGCTGTCAACGGTAGAGACCTCGCGGAGTCGATCACTTGGGACCTTCTGCCGCTAGCCGCCACCACGCCCAGCGAGGCGGTCCAGTTCATGCGGGTCGATCCCGCCGCCAGAGCAGTTCCCGCGATCAACGAGTTCTTAGCGGAGCTGCGCCGAGGTATCGAGTCAGTAGAGGACACGGGCGGGGACACGGGCCGGATCTACACCTACTACGACGTTGCCCTGCACTCGAAGAAGCAGGCAAGCGCAGCCGACCTGTCCGTAGCGGTTGACCAGGACGCGGACGGCAAGGTCCTGCGGCGCACCTACGACCCCAACGACGGGCACCCACTTAACGCCACCACGCTCCTCCAGAAAGTGAACGCGAAGCGCAAGGAGAAGCGTGTCCTGACCACACACGATCGAGACGCAGCCGTATGGCACAGCGGCATGCGGGAGAACTCGAGGTACGCCTGGAAGCACTCGACCGCACTGAGCCATGTGTACTCCCACGACGCCGTCGCGTTCCTGGCCTCCAAGCCTGACACCTACTTCGACGAGGCACGCAAGGCATACAAGGAGCACCTTGCTCGAAGGCGATCCGCTGCGAGGCGCGCGTCGTCCTGACGGCCGGTAAGGCTGAAGGTTCCTGATTTCTTCTCAACACGTCGTTCGAGGGCTGTCCGCAAACGAACGTTTCCGATGTGACCGCCCGAACTTGATTCGTCGTCGTCGGGGCACGATGTCTGCGTCAGTCAGGTGCACCGATCGAGCCGGCGTGGTCCTGCGTGCCATCACCATCTGGGGGGAAGGCATTACGCGGGCCGCGCTGACGGTGTCGGCGTCATCGGCGTCATGGCTCCCGGGTCGTGGTCTCACTGCCGGTGCCGAGGCCGACGAAGGTCGCGGTCTTGCCCTCGAGGGTGATCACGATGTCGACCTCACCCGCGAGCTCGCTGCGTCGCTCGGTAAGACCGAGAGCGTCGAGTGGGGCGCCGACTATCTCCACCGAAGGCTCGGAGCACTGCTCGGGGTCGGAGTCCTCGACCGAGTCGCACAGGAAGGGGACGTCGTCCTCGGTGACCAGGACTGCCTGTACACGCGCCTGCTCGCCCGGTTCGACGCTGGCGAGGGCCTCTCTGATGGAGGTCGGCTCCAGCACGGCGGAGCTGCTGGAGGTGGGCTCGTCAGCGGCCGACGCGTCCTCGACGAAGTCCACCACCCTCTCTTCGACAAACTTAACGACCACGTCAACGTTTCCCTCGAGGGCTCCAGTGTCGCCCTGCTCCACCAGGTCCAACTCGTCCAGCGGGACGCCCTGCACGACGAGGGAGTCCAGTTCTCCGCAGTACGACGGGATCGAGTCCCCGGCTGGCCGGTCGCACAGCCGTGCCTCATCGCGCCAGAAGAACAAGAACGACTGGATCCTTACGACGTCACCCGGTTCGGCGTCTTTCAGCGCTTCATCAACGGTTCGTGCCCCTTGGCCGTCAGTCCGGGGGCGCTCGGCCGTTGAGCTTGAGCATCCCGCCACCAGGAGGAACGCCGCCACTGACGCGACGGCTGTTGCCGCGCGGAACCGACTCATAAGTGGCGCCCCATTGCAGATCACGACCCACTTCCTACCGCGACTGTACCGTGCACCTCGCGCACGGAGAGCCCGATGAGTCGACCGCCCGCCGCCACCACTCCGCCAGCACCGCTACGGCCATCGAACGCGCAGAGAGGGAGAACGCACCCGGGCTAGGGACACGCACCCGACCCAGATTCCAGCAGCCAGCCAATTAAGGGACACGCCCTAGGGCGTGTCTCCTAAACGGGTCGCGTACGGCTTGGAATGCTCGGGTTCGTGTCGCGTACCGCTGTTCTCAGTGATGCAGAGTGGGCGTTAATCGAGCCGCTGATGCCGTCCACGCGGGGAAGGCGTGGTAGGCCCTTCCGGAACCACCGGATGGTGGTCGAGGGCATCATCTACCGCTACCGAACAGGGATCCCTCAGCGGAACATGCGCCGCTAGACGGCATGAGTGGGCGCCGGTGCGGCGCGACCGCAGCAATTTGGACTATGCCAGATGCGGTCGTTCCGTGGAGTGCGCCCAGGGGATGCCTGCTTCCTTGGAGGGAACCCCATCCACCACGTCCCCGCACCGGCGAGAAGGCCCGCGGCCAGCCACCACTTCGATCTCGTTCGAGTTCCGGGTCTAGCACGCTACGCGTGCGGATCCTTAGTGCGTGTGGCGTCGGGGTGTTCCGGCGCCGGCCGTCGGAGATCGATGTCGCCTGGTGAGGGTGGCCGCGATTGGTCCCACACGCGAGCGAAGGCGTCGGCGAGCTGTGGCCAGACGAGACGCTCGCCGTCGTGGACAGAGTGGATCTGATCTGCGAGCGGAGGCTGTACAACGATGTCATGGGGGATGACGCGGCCCGCCTCGTCGCGGCGCCCCAGTGGATCGGGGAAGCGCAGTGCCACGTCCGTGCCGACGCGCCGGCACAGTGCCCTTTCGCCTTCAGCGCCCCCGAATGCGCGTTCGTAAACGGGAAGAGGGTCGGGGTAACCCCCGTCGAGGAGGAACCGAAACCCCCAGGAGCGTCCGCGCGTAGCCCAGACGACTCTCACTTGAGGCTCTTGACGAGGAGGTTATCCCGTACCCCCTGGTCCAGGTCTAGCTTGAACTGCGTCAATGTCGCCCTGAGGTTGTCGCCAGTTACTCGTGCCTCAGCGTTGATGTTCCTGATCTGCGTCTCGCTAAGCTTGAGCAACGCGGCCAACGTTGGCCGCCCGATCCTGGCCAGAAGAGGGCCGACCTTCGGAACTTTCTTCAAGAACTCGTCGATGCCCTTCGCGCGCATGATTAGGGCAGCGAAGACGTCGGCGTTGTCCGCAAGCTTGTCTAGCCACCTGACGGGGATCTCGAACCGCTCGGCCCACCGGGCGAGTCTCTCCAGCGGAAGAAGACACGCCACGGGCAGAAGGAGGCCGAGGCCCACCCGCTCGGTCACTTCGATCCTGCCCGGCTCGAACTTCGCCGACGAGAGCAGCATGAAGTCCTCGCCGATCGATAGCGCTTGGGGAATCTGCACCATCCCCGTGAGCACGTCCTGCAGTGAAGCGAGCTCGCCCGCAGCCTTCTCGATGACGAGGTCTTGGAACCCGTGGACGTCGAACTCTGGGTGAAGGTCGGCTTTCGAAAGGGCCATGATCCAGATGCGGGGGAAACGCACCAGCGGCTCGCCGTCGTCGAGGAGCTCGGTCTTGAGTCGCAGGAGGCCGTCCCTGAGGCCCCAGATGAGCGACTTGAAGTACTTCTCTTCTTCACCCGCGTGGTCGCGGAGTTTCTGTCCGTCGACAAGAACGAGCGCGACGTCCGAACGAAGGAGCAGTCGGAACGTGTCGACGCGGCGACGCGCCTCCTCTTCGCTGCTTGGTTCTTCCTCGAACCACTCGCCGGGATAGTCGTGCCAGACAAGCCGCAGCGCGTCGAAGAGCCTCCCGTTGGCGGTCTTGTCGTCGCCTTGGTTCTTCATCTTGAGCGTGAAGCGGTAGGGCGTCGCCGCGAAGCGGGTGGTCTCGGGCACCCGCGCGTTGTTCTTCATGCCCAGGTAGTTCTGGCGGAGGCGGTTACCCTGGCCGGTGTCGTCGGAGATGACGTGAAACAGGCTCTCCTTCAGGAACGCCTGCTCCTGCGCCGCACCGTAGAACGAGGAGACCAGCACGGTCTTCCCGCTGCCACTCCCGCCGAACACCGCGATGTGCTGTTCCCGGACCCTGATTATTGCTGACACGCGGTGACAGTAGCAGTCAAGAATCGGCCACGTTCCTGCTTGCGGATCCTCCGCCGGACGGCGGTGTTCTGTTGGGTGCGGCGTCGAGTGCAGCAGCAATAGGTCTCATGCTCCTCCTGGACCTGCTGAGTGGCCCAGACTCCTCCTTTCACGCTCACGAGCGAGGCGATGTCGGTGGGTCGTGGGAGGTTTATTGCATGCTGGCTATCTCGATCATTGCTCTCGTCATCTCTGGGTCCGCGTTGCCCTTCACCGTCTGGGCCGCGCGAGCTGCCGCCAAGCAGGCGGAGGCTGCTCGAGTCCAGGCGAGGGCCGCGGAAAGCCAGACAGCGCTCCAACGGGAACAGGTCGCGGCCGCGCGAGAACAGACCGAGCTTCAGCGGCAACTCGCCCAAGAGTCGTCGCAGCCCTACGTGTGGGCGGATATCCAGCCGGACATGCAGCAGGGCACGGTCCTGCACGTCGTCGTCGGCAACAGTGGCCCGACGATGGCGGAGCACATCAGGGTGACATTCGATCCCCCACTACCTGCCGCCCCGCAACAGTCCGACAGAGTCGACCATGTGCAAAAGATTCTCGCCAGCGGCCTTCGGTCACTCGCACCCGGACGCATTCTTCGCTGGACGCTTGGAGCGGGCTACGAACTCTTAGCCAGTGAGGATTCTAAAGTGCGGACGGTACGCGTCGATGCCAGCGGACCCCACGGAGCGGTCCCTGCCACGGAGATCGAGATCGACATCTCGCAGTGGCGTCAGGCGCGCGACGCGCCAGACGGCTCACTCCATCACGTACGTGGGGCCATCAAGGACCTGACCAAGGTCGTCGGCAGCGTCGACAGGACACTCAAGCAGGCGGCGCTGCGATCCCAGGCCTCAGAGCAGCCCGAGTCGATTGAACTCGATGAGTTCGACGCCCCCTTCACGCGACGTCGTCAGATCGTTTCGCAGCAGGACGCGGACTAGGCGCTCGTCAGTGCCACTGGAAGCCTTCGTTAGCAGGAGGAAGGCACCAATATCGATAACCAAGCGGAGTTTGCCGCCCGAAATGGCAGGGAAGTCGGCGAGGAGGAAGCCGTGAAGTTGAGCGGCCATGATCCTGGCACTCAGGTTTGCGCGGCGCTCGTGATGATCGTCGACACGAGGTACTACTCATGCCGAATCCCGCCGCCGAGCGCGGTGGGGGATCCTGATTGGAGAGACGAAGTCCGTGTATCCGCACACGTCCGTCGCAACGGAAAGGGCGTGCAGTGCGCTTTCTCGAATGCCGTCCTGGGACAAGATGGGGCATGACCAGTGACGCGGTGATCGCCGAAGCGCTCGAATCGTTGGCCGGCATGAGGCTTGCACACAGGGACGCGGTCCAGCTCGTACCGAAGCACCCCGGGCTCTATGCGTTCTATGGCGACGACCGCACGTGGTCGGACCTCGGACTGAGTCGCGCCCATGACGGCCAGCCTCTGTACGTCGGCAAGGCGGAGAGAAGTCTGAACGGCCGTGATGTTGGCACTCACTTTGCTGCTGGCAAGACTGGCTCGTCGACCGTCCGACGCAGTCTTGCGGCCCTGCTCGTAGACGAGCTCCGTCTGGTTGCCGTGCCGCGCAACCTGGCCAAGCTTGACGGTAGCGCCAACTTCGGACTCGACGAGGCAAGCGAGGTGCGCTTAAGCGGCTGGATGCAGCAGCGGTTGTCGTTGACCACCTGGAGCAAGCCTGAGGACGCTGTCCTTGACGAAATCGAGACTGCAGTTGTGCGCCGACTACGTCCCCCGCTGAATCTCGACAAGGTCGGGGAGCCCAGGCAGCGACTTCGGGAGGCCAGGAAGCGCATGGCAGACATCGCGAGGGCTGGGCAACCGAGCGATGACCGCGGGGCTGACCCAACGATGTGACTGAGGCGCGCAGGCGGGATATGGAGAAGCCGTCCCGGAGAACGATCGCCCGACGGTGCCTCGCCCTGTCAACGCACGGATACCCACAGCAGCGGCCTTCGAGCGATGCTGCCCTTCCAGTGCTCGATCCGTAGGACCCTCGGGCCCAACGGTCATTCAGCCGCGCCGGACCTCGGATCGATCCACCCACCGTGCGAGAAGGCTGAGAGCGGCCAGCGCCTCAAGGGCCTCGACCTCCATCATTCCGGTATGGCCCGGTGCTTCATGAGCCAGTGGATTGCGGACGGCGCTGAAGAGGCCCTGGCCGTACTGGCTGATGCCGGCGTAGATGGCACGCACAGTCTTCTCGGCAGTGCCCTCGGGTAGCGGGAGCCGCAGTCGCGGGTTGTTCTCATCGGCCGCCTTCTGGCTGAAGAGCTGACCAATCAGATCGCCTTCACCCAGATCGCGTCGACTAACCTTGCCTCGCAATCGGGTGTTGAGGCCCCTGGCGGCTGCGTCGACTGCGTCCTCGTATAAGCCAGCCGTCCAGGCTGGCTTGGCAGAGTCCCAGATCCAGGGGTGGAGACTCGCACCGTCGAGGGTCGGACCTCGGTCTGATAGGTGCTCGTCGAGCTCCCCCTGGGCCTCGAGCACGGCGATGCACCGCTGGGTAGCTTCCCAAATTGCGCGAAATCGATAGCGCTTGTCCTTGTCCTGCTTCTCGTGCCAGTCCGGGGTGTACTTGTCGAGGATCTTTTCGATCACAGCGCTTTGCTTGAGCACCTGGTCCTGCGGGGCGGTGGTCTTGTACGAGTGGAACCCAGCCGTGCCCGGCGGACTGGGCACGAAGATGGGCTTGGCGTCGATCTCGAACTTCCGCAGGTGGTCGAGCGCCCACTCGATGTTCTTGTTCACGTACTCGAGGGTGGCATATCCGCACACGGTCATCGGCAAGCGGAAGACTCGAGTTGTGCGGCGTGGCGGGCCCCGGCCGCACGTCGAGCCTGCCGCACGACGAACGAGCGCCGGGATGGATGTACTGGATCATGGACATGTCCCTGGACTTGCTTCTGGGCAATGCTCGCGCCTGTGCTGCGATCCGCGACGAGGAAAAGGTATAGAGCAAACACGATCAGTGGCATGCGCGGGCGTGTTGCGGGACCCGCCGACGAACCGAATGCCGATCCTTCAAAGCCACGGCTCCGGACCCGCAGCGCGCGCGGGTACGCCAGGAACGAGTACAGGGGAACCCTCTCGGTCGAGCACAAGAACTGGCTCAGGCCCCACACGCCGTCCAATCCGCCAAGCGCCGGAAGACTGCGGGGAATGGCTAGGCGTTCGACACTACCGCAATAGGGTTGAATGGTGACATGGCCGGGACCTTGACCCTCAGCACCTTGCAGCTCCGTACCGGAACGACAGTAGAACTGCCGCCCACCGGCGTTCTCTGCATTGTGGGCGGAAATAATGTGGGCAAGTCGCGCTTGCTCGCTGATATCGGGATGCATCTTACCTCGAGGGACGCCCGCAGCACGCTGGTGCTGGAGAACTTGGAGTACGCCTTCGATGAGGTACCTTCGGACGTTGAGGAATGGCTTCGAAGGCATGCGGTGGTGCACGGTCAACCTGGTGAGGTTCGCCAATACTCGCCCCCGGGCGGCGGCAGCCTCCACGACGCCGCGAACTATGAAATGTTCTTTCGCAATCTGAAAGACTTTTCCTATCTTCTCAGCCCAATGATGTTCAGAGCCATAGACGCATCCGACCGGGCACAGATCGCAACGTCGAGCATGCCAGTTGGCCAGAATGTTGCCCATCCGCTGATCGAGTTGTTTCGTGATGGCGATCTCGAAGAGCGACTCTCGGACATATGCCAACGGACGTTCGGGTTTCCGTTAACTCTCGACCGGGTAAATGGCGAGGTCCTGCTTCGCGTGGGCACTCCGAGCGTGCCGTCGCCGCCACTACAGCATCCCACCCGGGAGTACTCCGATTCCGTTCTCGACCTACCGGCATTACGGGATCAGGGCGACGGCGTTAAAAACTACCTTGGCATGGTGCTGCACATGATGACAGGCACTGAATCTATTACAGTGCTTGATGAGCCGGAGGCCTTTCTCCACCCCGCGCAGGCGCGTGCACTAGGGCGTCATCTCGGAGAGGAAGTAGTAGCGAGGGAGCGACAGCTACTTACCGCGACTCACGACCGCGACTTCGTCTTAGGACTTCTCCAGACAGATTGCCCGGTCATGTTCCTCAGGCTGAACCGCACCGGTGGACTAAGCAGCGCTACAACCTTAGCCCCGGAGAACGTTAAGGCTATCTGGGACAGGCCCGTGCTCAGATACTCGAATATCTTGCAGGGGTTGTTCCATCGCGTGGTGGTGGTCTGCGAAGGGGATGCCGACTGCAGATGGTATTCGGCTGTGCTTGATGTCATGGGCAGGAGTGCAGTGGTTCCGAGCGAGGAAGTGCTTTTCGTTCCCGCAGGCGGGAAGGGACAGGTCCGGAGCAGCCTCGAAGCATTGGGGTCACTCGACGTCACATCGTTCGCGATACTTGACTTCGACGGGATTCTTGACCCCGACTACGTGGTTTCGTTGCTGCGCTCCTTGGGAGGTGATCACGAGGAAGGCGGAAGGCTAGCTCGTGCCATTTCTTCGCAACTCACCTCTTCAGAGCAGCGGAGGTGGGCAAAAGAGAGTGGTCTCGCAGGACTGCCGCCGGGGACGGTAACCGAGATGGCGCACAGGCTAATAGACGTTATGCGAGCAAGTGGTGTACTTATCGTACCGATCGGCGAGTTGGAGTCGTTCGACCGAACGATTGGTGGTCATGGTCCGACTTGGGTCACGGCCGCATTGAGTGCAGAGAAACACCAAGAAAGCGCCGCCTCTAGCGATTTGCTCCGACCGGTTCTCTCTTGCCTGGAGGTTTAGGTCCTTTCTAGCGACCGGCGGCCGATGTCTCAACGTGCCTCTGTCGGCCCACTCCTCGTGTGGAGGGAGCAGGAAGAGGTTGACGCCATGAGCGTTGACCGTCCCGTAAGCCGAACCGCCACCGGGACTGAGTCCAGCATCGGGCCCGGCCTCTATATCTGCGTGGCGGGGATGGTCCCGTGAGGCCCGCCCGCGAAAATGCCCGGTGAAGGGGCGCTATCCGGTGACACTGAAGGGATGAGTGCGCTCAAGATCGGCTACGCCCGCGTCTCTACCAACGAACAAGACCTCACGGCCCAGCGCAACGGGCTGGAAGTCCTCGGCGTGTCGGCCGATCGCATCTACGTAGACCATGGCCTGACCGGCACCACGCGCGCTCGTCCTGGTCTGCGCGAGGCCCTGGCTGCTTGCCGGTCCGGCAACACCCTCGTCGTGACCAAGCTCGATCGGCTTGCCCGCTCAGTCCCTGACGCGCGTGACATCATTGCCGAGCTGACCGCCGGCGGCGTCCACCTACAACTCGGCGGCTCCGTTCACGACCCCACCGATCCCGTCGGCCGGCTGCTGTTCAACGTGCTCGCCATGGTGGCCGAGTTCGAGGCCGACCTAATCCGTGCCCGCACCCGCGAGGGGATGGCCGTCGCGAAGGCGAAGGGCCGGCTGCGAGGCAAGAAACCCAAGCTCACGCCTCGCCAGGAAGCACACCTGGTTTCCTTGGCGCGTGCCGGCGAGCACACCACGCTCGAACTGGCTGAGCTTTTCAACGTCGGCCGCTCCACCGTCTACAGGGCCATCCAGCGAGCTGGCGGGCTTCATCTGACTGCGGTCACTGAGGGGTGACCCGAACAGGTTCTCGTCGGCGCAGACACCCGCGCGTACCGATCCGCTGCCCGACGTGTTGCGCCATGCTCAGACCCTTGGACATACCTGTCGCAAACGCCCGGATGAGGGCTCGGTGCAACAGCGGAAACGCTGGGACTCAGGCCGTCGCATTCGGGTGCACCCCGACGCAACACCAGACAGTCTGTGACTTTCACGGAGTTTCGGAAGGTCGGTGAGCTGAGCGCACCGCGCCACAAGGCGCCTCTACGGCCGCCGGAGAGACAGAGAACTCAACCCGCCGCAGGACCGTCGTCGATTTGTTGCGGGCACAGCATCGCAGATCCACAGGCTCACGTGGCCGGGGGAGATTCGACTGTGCGCTTCGCGACCAGGTGTGGGGTGAGCCCGTGTGCCTGGCCGCTGGCTCGTCTGTATGGATTTAGTTCGGCGGCAACCCGCTACAGGGTGGGGCTCGGCCCTTGCACCACCCTCTCGCTGTCAGTCTGACGTGTTGAGGCGGATCTTCTCCGCGGCCCGCCAAGCCCTCTCTGCGACATGCCTGACCTCATGCATCTCCAGCGACGGCTTTGGAAATATGACCGTCACACACGCTGCTTCATGCGACGATCCGAGGTCGAGAGGTACAGAAACCGCGGCGGTCTGGTAATCGACCACCTCATGACTGTAGGCGTACCGGACCCTGCGAGCCTGGATGGCGTCGGCATCGCCTTCAGGCAAGTCGCGCTGCATGGAGCGCAAAATAGCTCCCGACGCTCCGAGGTTGATCGGATGCCGCAATCCTTCTCGGTAGCGAACGGCAACTCTTACATCCGCAGCCTCGGCCGACATGGCGCAGACGACTTCGTCCGCCTCTCGAACCCCCAAGAATGCCGTGGCTCCGGTCTCTTGCGCCAGATCTTGGAGGATTGGGAGTGCCGCCTCGCGAAGTTCCTTCAGCGCGCTCCGGGCGAGCGTAAGAAGGCGCAAGCTGATCGTGTACCTGCCGCTTGACTCGTGGGGGTCGAGGAGCTTGTGACGGCTCAGGGTTCGCAGTAGCCGATAGGTGACAGCACGGCTGACGCCGATCGATGAAGCAATCTGTTGAGCCGACAGCGGGCGACCAGCCTGGGCGAGCAACTCAATGATCTGGAGGCCGCGGCTGAGGGTAAGAGAAATTGAGGTGTCCGGCTTCGCCACTTCATGGTGATTCACCGTTTAGCCGGCCTCCCTAGTCTTCCAACTCGCCGCGCCAGGTGGTGTTGCCGACGTTCGCCAGCAGACCTTGAAGTCACAGGTCCTTCTCCCTCTTCCCCTCGAACGTGATCCTAGGATAGTGTTCTAACTATCGAACCGCTGTTACAACTATCGTAACACCTGCAGAGAGGCAGGACTCGATGAGTACCGACGTGCCGAAGAGATGGCCGCGCGGCTACCGCTGAGCGGTCCCAAAGCCCAAGGAGCCGACGTGACACGGCGTTGGTGATTCCCCGACCGAGAGGATTTTGCATGTCTGTCGTTGACATCCACACGCACATGGTGAACCAAGAGTGGCTCGACATGCTGTTGGAGCACAGCGCCGGGAAATACACCGTAGGAGAGGTGCCAGGTGGCGACCAGGCTGTATACAAGGGCGGCACTGCCTTTATGACCCTCACTCCGGGAATGTTCGATTACGAAGGTCGAATCCGCGCCATGGACGCCGCCGGCGTCGACGTCTCCGTGATCTCCCTGACCTGTCCAAATGTGTTCTGGGGTGGCCAGGAAATCAGCGAGAGGGCTGCCCGACTTGTCAACGACGACATGGCCCAAGCCCAGGGCGCCTATCCCGACCGGGTGCGCTACTTCGCCAGCATTCCCTGGCAATATCCAGAGCGTGCCGTGGCAGAACTGGAGCGCGCCTGCGGCCAGGGGGCGGTTGGTGTCATGGTTCTGGCCAATATCGATGGGGCGTCGTTGACGGACCCCCGATTCGCGCCGGTATGGGAGGAGATCAACCGCCGTGGGCTGCCGGTGCTGGTGCACCCCGCTTCACCCCCGGGCGTGGAGCAGATGGACATGGATCAGTTCCACCTGGTCTGGAGCGTCGGCTTTACCTTTGACACCACGTTGGCCTTGTCCCGGATGATCATGGACGGCTTTTTCGAGAAGTACACCAATCTCAAGATTATCGGTGGGCACGCCGGGGGCTACCTGCCGTTCGTGATGACGCGGCTGGACCAGGGGTTTCGGTCCTTTGAGTCCTGCCGCGAGAAGATTACGCGGCTGCCGAGCTCCTATCTGAACCAGATCTACGTCGACAGCATTGTCTACGACACCCGCACGCTGAACGCGACCCTGGACATCATGGGGACCGACAACGTGCTTTACGGCACGGACTTCCCGCACAGGAACGGGAAGATGGAGGAGATAACCGAGATTGTCGGGACCCTGCCGGAAAAGCAAAGCTCGAAGATCTTCGGAGCGAACGCCGAGCGCATTTTTAACCTGGTCTGAGCGAGAGCCGAAGGGAGACCGAACGATGTCGTTGACGCGAACCAGCACAGACATGCCTGTCGCCAACGTCCTCATCGGAGGTGTGGTCCTGCCAACGGAGTACATGCCGGTGCGCAACCCGGCCAGGACTGAGGAGGTTGTGGGCCACTGTGCCCTCGGCACCCCGGGTATGGTCCACGAGGCAATCCGACACGCGGAGGCGGCAGCGGCTAACTGGCGCGAACTGGGCTACACCCAGCGCGCCCAGCTGTTGCGCGCGGCCTACCCGCGGTTGCAGGAAACCCTCGCCGACCGGGCAAACCTGCTCACGCGGGAGCAGGGCAAGGTGCTTTGGGAGTCGGTCGCTGATGCCCGAGGGCCGGAGACCATCATCGAGTACTTCGCCGGACTCATTGACGACGGTTACGGGAGAGATGAGCGCACGGACGAGCGAGGCAGGGTGATCGTCCGACGCGTGCCGCGCGGCGTCACGGCGGTCATCGTCCCGTGGAACTACCCGATCTATCTGGCCTGCCAGCACCTGATTCCTGCGCTCATCACGGGCAACACTGTGGTGGTCAAGCCTTCCGAGTATGCCCCGCTGGCCCTGTCCCATACCCTTGCCATCCTCGCTGAAGCGCTCCCGAAAGGTGTGCTCAACGTGGTGCCCGGTGAAGGTCACGTCGCTGGCCGCGCGTTAATTGAGTCCGATGGTGTGAAGAACGTGCTCTTCACCGGCAGTGTGCCGGTCGGCCAGGAAATTCTGCGGGCAAACGCCGAAACTGTGCGGGCCGCCTCTCTGGAGCTCGGCGGCAACGATCCCGCCCTCGTGCTTAGGGACGCCGTCTTCGACGAGAGCACGATGCACGAGATGGTGCGGGGAGTGTTCACGTGCGCCGGGCAGATCTGCTTCAACATCAAGCGGATCTACGTGCCACGCACCCGGATGGCGGAGTTTCTCGAGATGTTCATCGCGGCGGCCGACACAATCGCGGTCGGCGACGGGCTGGACGCGCGCTCCACCATGGGGCCACTGAACAACGCCAACCAGGCAAGCCGGGTTCGCCGCCTGCTCGACGCCGCGCGGGAGGCCGGCGCCACCGTCCAGGCAGTCGGCAGCCAGCTCAACCCCGACAGCTGGGAACGCGGCTACTTCATGCTCCCGCACGTTGTCTCGGATATCGACCACGACCACCCCCTGGTGCAGACCGAGCAATTTGGCCCGGTCGTCCCAGTGCTCCCCTACGACTCCTTGGACGAAGGCATCGCCATGGCCAACGGCACCGAGTACGGCCTGGCGGCCTCGGTGTGGACGGCCGACCCGGAGGCCGGATTGCAGGTGGGGGAGCGGCTGGAAGCCGGCAGCGTCTTCATCAACACCCACCGCCTCGGCGCCTCGGACATGACAATGCCCTTCGGCGGGATGAAGAAGAGTGGCCTCGGCCGCACCCACACCACCATGATCCTGGACGAGTGCACCGAGGCCCAGGCACTGAGTTTCAGAAGCGATGTCTCGGCCTTTCCAGGGCCCGCCCTCGCGGAGCAGGCGCGATGACGCCGGCACGACGGGCGGCCGATGTCCTGGTTGAGGTATTGCAGGACTGGGGCATTGATCGGCTCTTCATCTGCCCTGGCAGTACCGAGGCGGCGGCGCTGGAAGCCCTGTCGGAGGCCGGTATCGCGCTGTACCTGACGACACACGAGTCCGTGACCGTGGCGATGGCCGACGGGTATAGCCGCGCCACCGGTCGCCCGTCGGTGGTGTACCTCCACGCCAACGTCGGGCTCACCAACGGGCTGGCCCACCTGTGGGCCGCCCGTTTGGCCCGCTCGCCCGTAATCGTGCTCAACGGTCTTAAGGCCGCAGGCGTCCAGTCACGCGAAGGTTTCACCACCGCCCCCCATGTCCGGTCCATGGTCCAGGACCATGTGAAGTGGGACTGGGAGACCCTCGAAGCGGACCTGGTCGGGGAAGACCTCAACCGGGCACTCGGCCGAGCGGTACAAGAGCCCGCTGGGCCCACATGGCTCGGACTGCGCCAGGAAGTGATGGAAGCCAAGACGCAGGCCAAGCCGCCCGCAGCCAAGCGGTACACCGGCGCGGCACGCAACCGCCCGGATGAGGCGTCCGTGCGGGCAGCGGCCAGAGCCCTGCGCAGTGCGCAGCACCCACTGCTGGTCGCCGGAACGGACCTGGCACGTCACGGGGCGGGTGAACTCCTGGTCCAGCTTGCCGAGGAGCTCCGTGCCCCGGTGGTGCTGGAAGACCGGCGGAGCTTGGAGCGCGTGAGCTTCCCGACGGGGCACCCGCGCTACGCGGGCCCGTACGATCCCTCAGCGTCAGTGGTGCAGGAGGCCGACACCGTCTTCTTCGCCGGGTGCAATGCCTTCGTGCAGTTCGAGGACGTCGGCCTCCACCAGGTGTCTGACAGCGCAACGATCATCCACAGTCACCCCGACCCGGAGCACCTCAACAGGGTCTACGGCACCGACATCCCCCTGCTCGGCCACCAGGCACTCGCCCTGCAGGACCTGCTCGAGGCCGTCCGGGTCGAAGGCAGCTCGTCAGCTCGCCCGGAGCGGCGCCCTGTCGTCGCCGCACCGGTAGAACCGGCCGAGCTCCGGAAGGCTGCCTTGGCCGAGCCGCAAGGGAATGGTCAGCCGATCAGCCCGGCAGCCGCAGTGGCCACCATCACCGAACTTGTCGCCTCCGACGTCACGATCGTCAATGACTCGACCACGGCCAGCAGCCTGGTGCTACGGATGGCCCCGATCGAGTCGCCCGAGCAGTACCACGGAACTTCTTCCGGCTCATTGGGATGGGGCATGGGGGCCTCCCTCGGCTTCCAGCTGGCCAGTCCCGGCCGAAGAGTGGTGGCAGTCCTGGGCGACGGCGTCTTCCAGTTCGGCATCAACGCCCTATGGACGGCCGCGTACTACGCCATCCCGGTTACGTACGTGGTGCTGAACAACCAGTCCTTCGCAGCCAACGGCGCCGCGATCCAGCGTTACCGCCGTGCAGCGGGACTGGACCCGGACCGGAAACTGCCCGGCGTGGACATCTCCGGTACGGACGTCAGCGCCGCCGCCCGCGCCTTCGGGTTGGAGGCCGTACGCGTCACCGAGCTGTCTGAACTTCGCTCTGCAGTGCAGCGCATGTCCGTAGTTGCCGGACCGTCCTTGGTCGAAGTAATGACCGATCCCGCCGACCTAGGGCCGGCACCCTTCTGATCCGCTGACCCTCTGAGCCAAAGGCGTACTCCAGATGTCGATGTATAAGACCTTGTCAGAGCGCTTCAATCCAAAGCGGAATCGTGCGGGCGACCCGACCACCAGCCACCAGGTCCCCGCCGAAGAGAGCGACCCGGTGGCGCAGAAACACGCCCGCGACAGGGGTGACGGCACGCCACCGTGGTCCGGGCCACGTTGGCTCAACCGCGGCTTCTGGGCAACCGGGATCATGCTCGCGGCTGCGGCCTTCCACCTCTACACCGGCTTCACCGCGCCGCTGCCAAGCATGCAGCAACGTGCTGTGCACCTATCCCTGGGACTCATCGTCGTCTTCCTGCTTTATCCACCGAAGTCCATGGCGGGGGCACGGCCGAACCGTCGAATCGGCGTCGTGGATTTTGTGCTGGTGGTTGCCTCAGCATTTATCGGGGTGGTCATCTACCTGCAGTACAGCGACATCCTCCAGACCATCACTCATGACGACTTCCACGTTGTCCTCGCGTTCATCGCTGCCCTGCTAGTGCTGGAAGGCGCCCGGCGCACCACTGGGCCGGTACTCCCGGCCCTGGCGATCATCGCGATCCTCTACGCGTTGTTCGGCCAGAACCTTGGCGGGCTGTTCCAGCACTCGGGCAGTTCCATCGCTCAGATTGCCGGGAACCTGTTCCTCTCCACCGAAGGCATCCTCGGCCTGGCGATCGGGGTCTCCGCCACCTACGTGGTCCTGTACGTCATCTTCGGATCCCTGCTCCAGCTCTGTGGAGCGGGAGAGTTCATCCTCGAGCAGTCAAAGCTCATGGTCGGGCGCTTCCGCGGCGGCCAGGCCAAGGGCGCCACTATCGCCAGCGGCATGTTCGGCAGCATCTCCGGCAGTCAGGTCGGCAACGTCGCGGCGACGGGTCCCGTAACCATCCCGCTGATGAAGGCCACCGGATTCAGCGCCAAGACGGCCGGCGCCGTGGAGGCCACCGCTTCTACCGGTGGCATGATCATGCCACCGGTCATGGGGGCCACGGCATTCCTCATCGCCGAAATACTGCAAGTGCCCTACGCCGAGATCGCTCTCGCCGCACTTCTCCCGGCACTTCTGTACTACCTGGCCGTGATCTTCACCGTGGACTTCGAGGCGGGCAGGATTGGCCTGAAGGGTGAGCACACCGAGGGGGCCGTTCGTAAGCTCGGAAAGCTCTTCCTGTCCCAGGGCTACCAGCTCATCCCCTTGGCAATCCTGGTGTACCTCCTGATCTTCGCAGGGACGTCCCCGGCCCGGGCGGCCGTCTGGGGCATTGCAGGTGCCGCAGGGATCATCGTCGTCACCGGTCTGGCGACGAAGAACTGGAAAAGCATCTTCCGACTGTTCGCGGCTGGTGCGACCCAGGGCTTCCAAGCCACGTTGATCATCATCATGGCGTGTGGTGCCGCCGGCATCGTGATGGGAATGCTCGGCGTCACCGGGCTCGGCTTCCGGCTGTCCTACATCCTCACGCAACTCGCAGGGGAAAGCGTGCCCCTGCTGCTGGTCCTGACAATGGTCGCCTCGATCATCCTTGGAATGAGCCTCCCCGCCGTGGCGGCCTACCTCATCCTGGCCGTGACCGTGGCACCAGCATTGGCCGACCTCGGTGTGGAACCGGTTGCGGCGCACATGTTCGTCTTCTACTTCGGCGTGCTCTCCGCGATCACGCCACCGGTAGCACTGGCCGCATTCACCGCCGCCGGGATCTCGGGAGCACCACCCCACGCCACGGCGTTCGAGGCGGTTCGCCTCGCTCTCGCGGGATTCCTCATCCCGTATGCGTTTATCTACTCCCCGGGACTGCTGCTCATCGGAGGCCCAAGTGAGATCGCGCAGGCGTTCATTTCCTGCCTGATGGGCATCATCGCGTTGGCGGCAGCGGTGACCGGATACCTGTTTGCCCCGCTGAAGCTGCCATGGCGTGCGCTGTTGTTCGCGGCGGCCGTCGTATTACTGATTCCCGGCACCGTCTCGGACCTCGCCGGAGCGGTACTCCTCGGCGCCACCGCGGCGGTGAGTTGGACGAAACGGCGAAGGAAAGCCTCGGACAGCGTCGAGGAGAAAGTGCCCGCACAACGAGAGCGGGCCTGAACTACACCGCACTGCAGGAACCCAGATCCAATCAAGGAGGCACCATGAGAAGCAAGACACTTGGACAGACCCTCGCAGCTGGAACGGCAATCCTGCTGCTGGCAGCGTGCGGCGGCACCGGCACCGGTGCCGGCGACAGTGCCGACGGCGACAACTACGGCATCGTCCCTATCTACACACCGCGACAGGGAGGCACCGCCTACATCGTCGGCGGAGGCATCGCCAACCTCATCAGCGAGCACGTCGATGGCGCGCAGGCCTCAGTCGAGGCCACCACCGGAACCCTAGAGATGGTTCAGCGGCTCGATGAGCGGATGCAATCCGGGGACCCGGCTTTCACCCTGATGGATACGGCCGGTACCTTGTGGGCCTTCGAGGGGCAAGCACCGTACGAGCAGGAGTACACCGAGCTGCGGGCGCTGACATTCGCAGGCAATTCTGACCTTTACATGGTTACCCGCGCGGACTCCGGGATTGAAAGCTACGCGGATTTGGAGGGTAAGACCATCGGCATCGGCGGGCCCGGCTCACCCACCAACCTCCTGACGGTGGAGGTCCTGGTCGCCCACGGGGTAGAGGAGGGCGAGTACACCGGGGAGTTCCTGGGCTACGAGGACGTCGTGGACGGCCTGTCCAACGGGAGCATCGACGCCGGGGTCCTGGCTGGCTCCCCGCCGGTGTCCGCTTACGCCGAGTTGGCAACGCAGCAGGACGTTCGCATTGTCCCCGTGGACGAGCAGATCGCCGACCAACTGGTGAAGGAGAGGCCGTACTTCTACCGGGGCGTAGTCGAGGCCGGCCAATATCCCGGGGTTGAGGCGGAGATCCCAGTCATGGGCTTTGGGACGAACTTCGTGACACATTCTGAGACGCCGGATGACCTGGTCCGTCAAGTCATGGAAGTTATCTTCGACAACCACGACGCGCTGGTGTCTGTCCACGGCTCCGCCTCAGAGATGACATTGGAGAACGCCAACCGGGCGATCGGCATCCCCTTCCACCCGGCAGCGGAGGAGTACTTGTCCGAGCAAGGCGTCAACGTCGGTGGCCAGTAGCTCGCCGCCGAGTGTAACACCGTTGGTTCGACGTCGAACGTTGACCGACCAGCAGCCACTCGAAGGGCGCCCGGACGGCGCCCTTCGAGTGGTCTTGCAGGGTTACAGTTTGGCTTCACCATTCGGAAGGTCAAAACGCCGACCACATTTGATTCGGCATCGCGACTTGCTGGTAGACAATTCACCCGCTTCTGCCAGAGCCGCCGCCCGCGAGACGCGCGAGTCTGATGGGCGGTGCCGAGGACCTGGAGATTGCGGTCTGCCATTATGTCGACCGCGCCTGAAAAGTGACCCTCGTCGGCGGGGCGGTTTCCGGTCTGGTCGGAACATTCCGGTAATCGTCGGGTGAAGAATGGGCCCGGGGCGGCGTCTGCTGGCGGCCAAGCAGCAGCGCTTCACGGAGTTGCGCGGCCGTGGCATTCGGGCGCGGCGCGGGAGGTGGCGGTGTCGCGAAACCACGGGGAACAGCTGGGCACGCGGGTACAAGTTCTACCGCAAGGACGGCGTCAGGGGGTTCGGCCGCCGCTGGAGCCACTGGCTGTGCGACAGATCAGTCCTAGGTTCTTGCCCCAGGACGCTGGTGCGTGCACCCTTCGCAAGTAGGCATGGGTCTCGAGTTCGAGGCGCACCGGCACGCAACCGCATTGCGGCCCTCGGGCCTGGCTTCGCGGCGGAGCGCCCGCCGGGCGGGGTATTGGCCGACGCAGGGCCCGCCACCATCGCCGGCGCGACGAGCGCATCTACCAGGCCGCTCACCGCTGCGCTCGGGGCGCGACCCCACCGTTGCCCCAACCGCTCGGTCACCGTGCCTGCAGCAGATCAGCCGCCATTATTGATCGTCGCGTGCGCCCACCCCAACCGATCACGCGCGAGCTGCGGCGCAATGCCGGTATGGACCGCTGGGGGAGCCGGCGTCGCCGGGCGTTCCATCCGCGGCATCGCTCAGGCGCTCCACCAGCAGGGATCGGCGCACCCCATCGCCGGGCCCATCAGAAGTTCGACCGGCGACGGCCGCGGTTGGAACAGCCCATGCTCTGCCTTCACCAGCGCACCCTCGGCTGGCTGGCCTGGGCAGCGTGAGGTGAGAGGACGCGCAGAGGCTCATGTAGGGGCAGGGCGAGGTTTTCAGCGTAAACCTTGAGATTGAAAGCCGGGCCGGTCACGTCGTTGGGCGTGAGCGGGCAGTCACCAGCGAGAGCCTTGCGGGCGGCCATATGATCGGCAGGCTTGTTGACCGACTCGACGGCGGTGAGTTGGCCCTGATCGAACGCGAGGACAGAGAACTTGCCGGTTCCGACTTCCCCGCACACCGCGGTCTCGTCACCGGGCCGGGTCAGGCCGGCGATCTGCAGGCGGATCGGGCCCTGCTGGGACCAAAACCAGGGCAGCGCCGCGTAGGGGGCTCGGGAGCCGAGGATCGCGGCGGCTACGTGGCGGGCCTGGTCGGTGGCGTTCTGCACGGACTCCAAACGCACGCGGGTGCTGGCGTGCACGGAAGGGAAGGTGGCGCAGTCGCCCACAGCGTAGACATGGGGGTCACTGGTTCTGAGGTGGGCGTCGACGACGATGCCGTTGTCCACCTGGAGGCCGGCCGCTGCGGCCAGCTCGGTGCGCGGGAGCGCGCCGATGCCAACCAGGACCAGGTCGGCGGGGTAGACCTCCCCGCGGGTGGAGGCCACCGCAAGCACGCGGCCATCGACGCTTTCGAAGCTGTCCACCCCTTCCTCGAGGCGCAGGTCGACGCCCATCCGACGGTGAGCGCTGGCGAGGTACTCCGACATGGCAAGGGACACGGCGCGGCCCAGCACGCGGTTGGCTGTCTCGAGCACCGTCACACCCCGGCCTCGCTTGCGGGCAACGGCGGCCAGTTCGAGGCCGATGAACCCTGCCCCGACCACCACGACCGACTCGGCCCGGTCCAGCGCCCCGCGCAGGACCTGAGCCTCGGTGAGCGTGCGCAGGTGGTGCACGCCGTCCAGGTCCGCCCCGGGCAGGGTCCGGTTAGCAGCCCCGGTCGCCAGTACCAGCGCCTCGTAGTCGAGCACCGACCCGTCTGAAAGGGCCACCGAGCGTGCCGCGAGGTCCAGGCCGGTGGCCGCCAGCCCGGTGCGCAGGTCGATGCCGCAGTCGGCGAAGAACCGATCCCCGCGCAGCGGCAGTGGTTCCCCGGGCCCGCCGGGGCCGAGGTAGTCCTTCGACAACGGCGGGCGCTGGTAGGGCAGCCCCGCCTCCTCGCCCACAACCGTCACCGCACCGGTGTACCCGCCGGCGCGGAGCGAGTCGGCCACCTGCACCCCGGCATGCCCGGCCCCGATCACCACTACCCGGTCCATCGAAAAGCCCTCAGATCTGCCGTGCCGGCACATCGACCTCGATCTCGTCGAGGTGGACGCCCACCTTGATCTGGCAGCCGAGCCGGCTGCGCGCCGCGTCGCGCTCGGCGGCAGTGCACTCGAGCATCTCCTCTTCGTCCTCGCCGACCTCCGGCAAGGCCTCCAGATAGGGCTCCCGGACGTAGACGTGGCAAGTCGCGCACATCGCTTGCCCGCCGCACTCGCCCACGATCCCGGCCACGCCGTTCGTGAGCGCCGCGCGCATCACGCTCGTGCCCGGCTCCACCTCCAAGACCTCTGTGCCGCCACCGTCGTGGAAGTACGTCACCTTCGGCATCACACACGCTCCTTCGTCGGCCGCGACAGGCCGAGGCTATGCGTCCCGGCCCGGGGCCGGCTGGTCAGGGTCAGTCCCACTGGACGGGGAGGCTGAGCATCCCGCGGAAGACCCAGCCGCCGTCGACGGCAGGGTGCTCTCGGTCGAGGCGGAGTTTCGGCAGCTCGGCGAAGAGTCGGGGCATAGCCACGCCGACCACCGAGGCCCGTGCCACCCAGGCGCCTGCGCAGAAGTGGTTGCCGCCGCCGAAGGCGAGGTGCGGTTTGCGGGGGCGGTTGATGTCGTAGGTCTCGGGGCTCTCGAAGACGGCGGGGTCGCGGTTCGCGGCGCCGACGACGACGCCGAGGCGGGCGCCCTTGGGGATGGCGACGCCTTCGAGGACGGTGTCCCGGGTGGCCTCACGTGGGTACATGCTTATGGGCGCAACCCAGCGGATGGACTCCTCGAATGCATCCGACCACCGGTCGCCGTCTTGGACTTGGGCGAGCTGGTCCGGATTCGATAGCAATGCCCACACGGTGGTGCCGAGGGCGTCGCGGGGTTCGTTGAGGCCGCCGCCGATCGTCATCTTGAGGTTGGCGCGGATGGCCTCGAGCGGGATGGACATACTCGAAAGGCGCGAGAGGAGGCTTGCATCTGGCTTCTCGCGGAAGTAGGCGATCATCTCGTCGATCGCCCCATCGACCTCCCGGTAGGATTGTTCTGCCTTCGCCCAGACGTCAGGATCGTCCGCGTAGTTGCCTGTGCCGTCGATAAGCGTTTGCGACCAGCGCTGGAGGTCCGCCTGCGTGGCGTTGTAGAAGCCGATGATGAGGCGGAGGTTTTCCGCGGCGTACGGCGCCGCGAACTCCCGGATGAGGTCGGCGCCCGGCCCCACCTCCTTGAGGCCGGCCAGGTAGGTCGCGGCGTTGCGCCTGAAGACCGCGTCCCAGTGCTGCTTGATGGCCTTAGGCCGCAGCACCCCGCCGTAGGACCGACGCTCGATGTCGTGCTCGGGGTCATCCTTGCGCAGCATGCTGTGCCCCATCGCGCGCTTCATCAGCGAGTTGGTCTCATCGGCGGAGAACGTCTCCTGGTCCTGCTCGACGACGTGGCACGCCTTGTACCCGACGGCCATGTAGCGGTTCACGGCCGGGACCCAGTGCACCGGCGCCTCTGGCCGCAGCCGCTCGTAGATCGGGTACGGGTTGTTGTACAGCTCCGTAATGGTCACCCAGTCGGCCACTGGTACCGGTCGAACGTGCGCTGCCTCTGCGGTCATCTGGCTCTCCTCGTCGATAGCTCCCCGCCACAGGGGCCCGTTCCTGGGCCATGCGACGAGTGTGTCCAGACGGGCTCGTCAGGTAAAGTTCCAATAAGTTCGGTACATCCAACATTGAGGTGGGAATGATGCCGCGTTACACCCTCCGTCAACTGAACTACTTCATGGCAGTGGCCGAGGCGGGCTCGATCACCGGGGCCGCCCAGCGGCTCCACGTGTCGCACACCGCCGTCTCCTCTGCCCTCTCCGAGCTGGAGCGGCTGCTGCACGCGCAGCTGCTCGTCCGGCGCAAGGCCCATGGTGTGACACTGACGCCGACGGGCTCCTACCTGCTCTCCCGGGCGTCCGAACTGCTAGAGGCGGCTGAGGAGCTGGAACTGAGCGTTGCCAGCAGCGGTGAGGAGCTTGTCGGTCCGCTTGTCGTCGGCTCGTACGTGACGGTGGCGCCCACAGTGCTGCCGCCGCTATGGGAGGGGTTCGCCGCGCGGCACCCCAAAGTGGAGCTCACCTTCGTGACCGGCACCCAGGACGAGATCCCCATGCGTCTCCTCGACGGTGAGCTGGACCTAGCGATCGTCTACGACATGGCCTTGCCACGTGGTGTTCGCTCGGTCCTCCTCTACGTCACCACTGCGCACATCATCATGCCGTCGGGGCACCGGCTTGCCGATGCCGAGGCCATTGCGCTCGGCGACCTCGCCGAGGATCCCATGGTGCTGCTTGAGGCGCCGCCGAGCAGCGAGCACACGATGCGGCTCTTCGAGGACGCCGGCGTCGAACCGCGCATCCGGTACCGCACCACCGATTACGAATTCACGCGCTCACTCGTTGCGCGGGGTGTGGGCTACGCGGTGATGGTTCAGCGGCCTGCTGCAGACGTCTCCTACGAAGGCCTGCCGCTAGTAGCCAAGCCCATCGTCCCGCCAGCGCGGCCAGTGCGGGTGCTCATGATCTGGCCCGAGGCCGTGCGGCTCAGCGATAGAGCTCGCGCAATGGTCGTCCTAGCGGCGGACTCAGGCTTACGCAGCGGGACGTCAGCGGCTGCGCGGCCGGCAGGTGTAGCAATCTCGGGGTGACTGCGGCTTTGCCCTGCTGCGGAATTCCAACCGTTGAGCGCGAGTTGGCCCGATGGATTCCGTGAACTAACGCATCGACGAGGGGGGACACGGGGCTGAAGGCCGAGAGCCATTTGGCTCGCCGCCGCGCCGCCCTGTGGAGCCGGTCCCCGGAGGAACGACGGCGGATCGCGCCGTGGTGCTGTGGGTCCGCTGAGGCACCGGCATGACGACCCTGGCCCACCCCCGTCGCGTCCTCGACGTCTCGCTCGTATGAGCGTTGGACCGGATCTTCCCGAGTGTCGAGGCCGCGGCTGCCGTGGGGTGGAACGCCGCGAAGCGCAACCGCTGCCCGACCATGCCTCAGCGAGAGACAGCCGAGGTCGACCCGCAGCTGTGGGAGCAGTACGCGGCCGAGCTGACCGCGATGCGCGAGCAGCTGCGCAGCGTGCCGGGCCACGACCGCGCCACCTAAGCCCAGGTGGCACGGGCAGGCTGGTGACCTGTACCAACGGGTTCGCGCTGGTCGTGCCACTTGAACCGGACCCTCCAGGTTGAGGAACCGCGACCTGGGGGCACCAACTAGTCGGAGAGGACCGGGCTCGCCGTCCGATGAATGGGCTTGCACGTCCACTTGTCGAACAAGGGTGTGAAGCGCGCCCAGCAGTGCGTGATCCGGCGGGGCGGCGAAACTGCTGTTCCGGCCTCAGCAGCGTTCGTTTCCTGGACGAGAACGTGCTTTGTCGGACGCCCCGGTCGCCCCTGAGCCGCATACGAGGGCTGCCGCCCTCCGGTCGCTTCGCTCCCTTCGGTTGCCCTCGGAAAGGCTGCGAACCTTCCAGCCGTGAAGGCGTGGAGTACCTGAGTCGTGCGCTCTTCTGGGCAGTGGCGACGGGAGGGAGCGACGGTCGCCGGATGTTGAAGAGCCTTGGTCGGGTCTTCGACAGTTGAGATGCGACAGTCCGGCCGCATCGCTGATTCTTCCGCGCATGAGTGGCGGGACAGGATTCGTTTCTCGTCTGACCTCCGGGGCGGTTCTACGGCGTCGGGTGCCGGTGACGCCAGTATGTCCGCTCGGCTTCGTACGTTTGCTGGGCCCGCTCCCAGCTTGCGTCGGTGCCGAATGGTTTGTGCCCGAGCCTAAGGCAGGCGCCGCAGAAGATTCCGGTCTCGGGGTATGTGAAGAAGCCTGCGCCGCAGCGTACGCAGATCGGGCCCTGCGGTGGCGCTCCAGCGTCTGGGTAGAGGCGTTCGAGCTTGTCTGAGCCAGCGGCCGCGGCGATGGCCGCTTGTTGCAGTGCAGGGAGCAGCTCTCGGGCGTCCGCGGCCGTCAGAAACCACGGCAAGAGCGAGCGCCCCTCGTCACCGACCGCGGTACCGAGCGCGCAGGCGGTTATCGCTGCGAGGAACCGTCCCAACTGCTCGCCCGCCAGCCGGACGTGCCACTCCGTTCCCTCATGGTCTATCTCGAGAGTGCCGTATCCGGGGTCGTCGAGCATGATGCTGTATTCGGCGCGGAACCAGTAGGTGCTCATTGTTACTCCGTCAGCCGCCCAGCTACGTCGCCTACAGGGCCGACGGTGGCGGGTGCTTGCGCTCGGCTCAAAGATGGGCCACCGCTATCGCCTGGCGCAGATCGGCGTCGGGTAGGGGGGTCGAGACTTCCTCGGTTGCCCTCACCCCTCGCGTCCCTCAACAAGGCAATTGCCTCGCGCAGCCGGTCGGGTTGCAATCCGGACCACCATTGCTCGGCGTGCTCGACAACTGGCAGCGCTTGGTGCCCGGCAGCCCTGAATTCGTCAGCCTTCTTCGGGTGCCGCCCAAGGTCTACGACCTGGAAGGGCGCACCGGCCCGCTCGAGGACGTTCCTCGTCAGTCGGCAGGCCGCACAACTGGGCGTGCCGTAGATGGTGAGCATGGGTCCTCCTCTTGTCTGAATCGACTCGGCAGATCCGCTGGTGCCTTCTGCCAGGCGGTGTACGTGGCCGTTTCTTATGGAGCAACCACCGAGCGATGCGGTGTATTGGACAGACTCGGGCCGACTGCGAGGTCGGGCGTTGCGGGCCTCTGCTCGCGAGTTCGTCGGGTCGTTCTGTGTCCGAGGGTGGTCCGGGCGGAATTCAGTTGAGCCCGCGGTGCTCGTCCGTGTTCGTTCGTCGGGTACGCGGCTCTGAGGCTGTGGAGCGCTGTGACCAGGCGGGGTGCGTCGTCCAGGAAGTTGTAGCGGTTCCATGCGTAGGTTCCGGCATCTGAGTAAGAGATGAGCCAGCGTCCGGAGCTGAGTTGCTTGTTCGCAGCACGAGCAAGTTGCTCGACAACGAACGGCCCGTGGTGGATGAGGCCGCGTAGGGCGATGGCGTCGGGACCTCGAAGCGCCAGTGTTCCTGGTCGTTGTTCGCGGAGGTACTGCCACATGAGTGTGGTCTGAACAAGAGGTGTGGTGTCGCCAAGCACGAGCGCGGATACGTCCCGTGATTCGGGGCGAACCTCCTGTCCGATCCGCGTTGCCAGACTTCGCGCGAGTTCCACGCTGCGCCCGTGCTGGCGGGGCTCCAGGAGAGCGGCTGATGTGAGGAGGATGCGTGCCTGGCCGAGTGCGGTGCGGGCGATGACGTCGGGGCGTATCTCCTCTGCGTGTTCGAGCTGAGCCGGTATCCGGCGCTGTGCTTCGAGAAGCGCTGCAGTAGAGGTGACGGCAAGCGGGCGGGTGGAGCTCGGTGGGACGCGTAGCCCGGAGAGGTCTGGAAGCGCGCCCGCCCGCGAGATTGCGTCCGCTTCGACCGCGAGAAGTGAGGCCGGGCTCCTTTCGGCTTCTGCGAGAGCTCGAGCGACCCGATCGGCACCTTCGCCGTCAGGATGGACGCGCCGCGCGGAGATGAGCAGCTGGCGATCGAGGTTCTGTACGACCGGCGTCATGGCGGCGACGTCTGCGACGAGGCTCCACCGGTGGTGTGGCCCAAAGGCGCTTCTTTCGGCGGCGAGGTCGTGGCGAGCGATGATCGCGGACCGTGCCACATTGCGCCAGATCCCTGCCGTGGCGGAGGATAAACGCTCAGCACGTACGTCCAGAAACGACTGCTGCGTCGGAGTCAAGGGGTAACTCTCGATAGCCTGTCGGAGCGCCTCCACTGGATGGTTCATGACCTCACCCAATGTGACTCGTGAGACGACGTCCGGGCTCTTTGATCGCTTCCCGTGGTCCTGCCCGGTAGCCACTGCCATCGACTCCTGCATGAGCCGGATTGCTTCGTGCCGGCCCATAAGCGCGACGGCCAAACCGACTTCATCGAGGTACCTGGAGCCCAGACTGGTTGACAGGTGTGTCAGGTGTTGGGCCAGCTGTGCGCTCTCCTCTCGGTACGTCATGGCGTTCCGGCCCCATCGACGCCAAGTCGATCGCCCGCAAGTTCTCGGGCGGCGTGGGCTATCGCGGCGGCCTCCTCGATGGAGATGGCTGCCGAAGCCGCCGCCATCAGCGCACTGCGCACTTCTTCGATGTCTGGGACAGGCAGATGGCCAACACTGCCGGTCGGCGGGAACGGTGGATGTAATGCCTCGATGGCCCAGAAGGCGATACCGGCGTCGATGCCCTCAGCCACCATTAGCGCGCCGCCGTGGTCGGCACGGCGCTTGAGCAGTCGGCGGGCAACCGCCATCTGCTCGCTCTGGGGACGCTTTGAGATCCTGTTCATGTCGACGAGTCTTCGTCGGCGGAGCCGAGCGCGTTTGGCGCAGTGTGGACAGCGGTCGACCCCTTCTGGCCCTGTGGATGCGAGTGCACCAAGGGCGAATCCTCTTCCGGCTCCTTATGGGACGAAGTCGAATGCGGCGTGCGCTGCTCCCGCTCCGCGTCCCTACGGATACGCCGTACTTCTCGCGCTTCGATTCCGAGGAGTACAGCCACACGGCTCGGCGTCTCGCCGAGGTTGAGGAGGTCCTGAACCGTTGCGTCCATCCGCTCATCGAGGGCCTGAAGCTTGGTGGCGAGTTCGTCCCGCTCGTCCCCAGCGGTGTAGTACTTCGCAGCAGCCTCCTCAATTAGGCGATCCCGCTTGTCACGCTCGGCGTCGAGCCTCAGCCGTGCACTCCTCGCACGTTCCCTTGCGTCGATCTGACGGTTCGTTCGAGCCACCTTTTGCCTCACTATGCGTAGTTGATGTCGTCATGTTGTGTCATACTCAACATGCAGAGGTCTACACACCTCTTGCACTACTAGTGGCGTCGGGCGCGCACAGGGGGGCAGCGCTGGTGATGACGGTGCACGTGCTCCACGCCGGGGACGGCTACACGTACCTCACGCGTCAGGTTGCCTCGGGCGACACGTCCCGCCGGGCGGGTGAGTCGTTGGCGGACTACTACGCCCACGAGGGCAACCCTCCGGGACGGTGGGTCGGCGCCGGGCTCGCCGGGCTCGGGACTTCCGGGCAGGTCAGCGAGGAGCAGATGAAGGCCCTGTTCGGTGAGGGGTTGCACCCTGATGCGGACCGGCTGATTCGGGAGGCGATGGCCGGCGGGGCGAGCGTGGAGGAGGCGGTCAAGGCGGCCCGCCTGGGGCGCCGGTTCCCACGGTTCGAGCCGGTCGACGACGAGGAGTGGACGAGCTCGATCCGGGCCGCCTACGCGAAGTTCAAGGCCGAGCACGGGCGCGCACCGGAGGCCGGTGTCGAGCGAGACCTGATCCGGTGGGACGTCGCCGGGGCGATCCTGACGGGTCGGTTCGGGCGGGAGCCGGCGGACGCGGAGCGGTCGCACTACCTTGCGCGGCTCGGTCGCCAGCAGCGTCAACCGGTGGCCGGTTACGACCTGGTTTTCACTCCGGCCAAGTCCGTCTCGACGCTGTGGGCGCTGGGGGATGCGGACGTTCGCCGTGAGGTCGCGGCCGCCCACGAGGCTGCGTGGCGGGGTGCGTTCGGGTGGGTCGAGCAGGAGGCCGGCTTGACCCGGGTGGGCACGGGCGGGGCCGCCCAGATCGACACCCGCGGCCTGGTCGCCGCGGCGTTCGACCATGCCGACTCGCGCACCGGGGACCCGAACCTGCACACCCATGTCGCGGTGTCCAACAAGGTCCAGGGCAGCGACGGCAAGTGGCGGGCCCTGGACGCCCGTGTGCTGCACGCCCTGGGGGTGGCGGCGTCGGAGCGGTACAACACGCTCATCGAGGAGGAGCTGCGCAGCCGGCTCGGGGTGCGGTTCGTCGACGAGGACCGAGGCCGCGGCAAGCAGCCGGTGAGAGAGATCGAGGGCATCGATGCCCGGATGCGGGCGGCGTTCTCCTCGCGCCGGGCCGCGATCGAGGAGGTCTACGCCGAGCTCACCGAGCGGTACCGGGCCGACCACGGCCATGAGCCGCCGAAGGCGGTCCAGCTGCGCCTGGCCCAGCAGGCCACCCTGGAGACGCGGGAGGGCAAAGAGGACGGCGTGACGCTGTCCGAGCGGCGGGAGCAGTGGCGCCGCCAGGCCGCCCAGGTGCTCGGCGAGGACCGCCAGGTGGGGGAGATGATCGCCGCCGCGGTGCACCGCGACAGCGGCGAGGACGGGACGGGTGTCGACGTTGACGAGCTCGCCCGTCGGGTCGTCGAAGAGGTCCAGGCCAAGCGTGCGACGTGGAAGCCGTGGCACCTGATGGCCGAGGCGATGCGGCAGGCTCGCCAGCACGCCACCGGGGACCTGGCCGGCGTCGCCGAGCAGGTCACCGCCCGCGCGGAGGCGCTGTCGCTGCGGCTCGACCCGCCCGAGCTGAACCCGGTTCCCGAGGTGCTCCAGCGCGCCGACGGGGAGTCGGTCTACACCGTGCACGGGCAGCGCGTCCTGACCTCCCAGGCCGTGCTGGACGCCGAGCACAATCTCGTCCAGGGCGCGCTGCGCACCGGCGGGCTGGTCGTCGGCGAGCAGCAGTTCAGCGCCGCCCTACGAACGGTGGAGAAGGAGAGCGGGCGCACGCTGAACGACGGTCAGCGAGAGTTGGCGCGCGCGTTCGCCACCTCCGGGCGCGAGCTCGTGGCCGGGATCGGCCCGGCCGGGACCGGGAAGACCACCGCCATGACGGTGTTTGCCCGCGCGGTGGAGAACGCCGGTGGCAGGGTGCTCGCGCTGGCACCGTCGGCGGCCGCGGCGAGCGTGCTGGGCGAGGAGCTCGGGGTGACCGCGGAGACCCTGCACAAGCTCATCCACGCCCACCGGACCGGCGTGGTGACCGAGGCGCTGCGCGTCGACGCCTCGACGGTGCTGCTCGTCGACGAGGCCGGCATGGCGGGCACGCCGCTGCTCGACCAGGCCCTGACCCTGGCGCGGGAGCACGGGGCGAGCGTGCGGCTGCTCGGTGATCCCCAGCAGCTCGCCGCCGTGGAGGCCGGTGGGGCGCTGCGCCTGATCGACGAACGCGTCGGGGCCGTGCGCCTCGAGCAGGTCCACCGGTTCGCTGACCCCGAAGAGGCCGCCGCATCGCTGCGGCTGCGCACGGGAGAGACTGGTGCTGGTGACTTCTACCTCGGGCGTGGACGGGTGCGTGGCGGGACGCGCGAAGCCATGCTCGAGGAGGTCTACGCCGCCTGGTCGGCCGACACCGAGACCGGTCAGGACGCGGTCATGATCGCCGGGTCGAACACCGACGTGACTTCGCTGGCCGGGCAGGCCCGCCGCGACCTGGTCGCGGCCGGCCGGGTCGAGACCGACGGCGTCGTGCTCCACGACGGCAACCAGGCTGGCCGCGGCGACCGGATCGTCACCCGGCTCAACGACCGCACCCTGGCCACCGCGAACGGCAAGGACTTCGTCAAGAACGGCGACGTCTGGGAGGTGCTCGATCGCGCCAACGACGGCCGGCTCCGCGTCCGGCACACCGGCCACCGCGGCACGCTGAACCTGCCCGCCGGTTACGTCGCCGAGAACGTCGAGCTCGCCTACGCCGCCACCGTGCATCGGGTGCAGGGCATGACCGTCGACTCCTCCCACGCCCTGCTCGACGCTAGCACCGACCGCCAGGGCCTCTACACCGCCCTGACCCGCGGCCGCCAGAACAACCGGGCCTATCTGGTCACCGACACATTTCTCGGCGCCGACGGGCACGACGAGGCCGGCCCGGCATGGTCTCCCGCCCAGGTCCTAGCCGGGATCATCGCCCGGGACGGCGCCGCACTCTCGGCAACAACCGCACAGGAGACCGCCTACCGCGAGGCCCACAGCCTCGCCCGCCTGGTCCCCGAGGTCGAAGACGCCCTCGACCGCTTCGGGCACTACCCACCCGGCCTCGAGCCATGGCGCCCCGCCCCGGACGCCCCGGAGTGGATCACCGTGCCCGACCTCAGCAGCCACCCGCAGGTGCGGGAGTGGGCCGCCCGGCACGTCGAACTCATCGAGCAGCGCGTGGATCACCTCGCCGACCTGGCCCTCGCCGGCCGTACCGAATGGAGCCGGCGTCTCGGTCTACCGAGCGACGTGACGGAAGGAGCGGTCGTCGGGGCTCGGCTGGTGGCCGCCTACCGCGACCGGTATGGCATCACCGGTAGCGATCCGCTCGGTACCGAGCCCGAGCACGGCCGCCAGCTGGAGGACTACTGGCGCGCAGTGGCCGGACTGGATCAGATGCACAAAGGCCTGGACCGAAACGATGAGCGTGCACAATCGCTGGCCGGACAGGTCACCGGCGAGAGGCAAGACCAGCGACAGCGCACTTCCTCCGCGGCTGAACTGCTCCGCCGCCGCCCCAACCGCCCCCTGGACCTCAACGACCACGGAGACGAGCACGGCGCGACGGACAGACTCGACCGCGCGCGCGAGCAGCTGCGCAAGCGGCGCGAGACGCGCGGGAAAGCGGACCTGCCAGACAACAACGATGGCACTAAGCACAGGGGGCCACGACGCGGCGGACCGTTATACCTCTAGCCGGTGGTCATCGGCGGTGCGTCGGTTCAGCGTCACGAAGCCGGGAGATTGAGTCAGCCCAGTATCTGATCGACATCAGTCGCTCTGCCGGCCGGTCGACCGGCAGAGCGACTGGGCGTGCGTCTCGACGGGTCGACCCAAACTAGAGAGTGATACGAGCCCTAGAGACCTCCTGCGCAAACCACCGTGTGATCGAGGTGGGGTGCGTGATGGCCGTCCCTACGCACACAGCAAAGGCTCCGCGCTCGAGTGCAATCCGCGCATCATCCGGCGTCTTTATCCGGCCCTCGACGACGAGAGGGAGTTGAGCGAATGCCCTAATCTCGTCAACTAGCGCGAGATCTGGCCCCTGAGTCTTCACTCGATCACCTGTGTAGCCGGAGAGAGTCGTACTCAGGATGTCTACCCGCGCGGACTCTGCGGCTCGCGCATCCTCGGCTGATCCGCAGTCCGCCATTATGAGAGCGTCCGAGTGCTCTCTGATGCGCGCGACCGTTTCAGCGAGGGTGAGACCATCCGGGCGAGCTCGTCTCGTTCCATCGATCGCGACGATGTCTACACCAGTGGATGTTACCGCTCGGGCATGCTCGACAGTGGGCGTGATGTAAACGCCCGAATCCCCGTCCTTCCACAGTCCGATCACAGGTACGGGGACCGTTCCGACGATGGCCCGGAGGTCCTCCACACCCTCCACCCGGACGGCGCAGGCACCGCCGTTGATGACGGATCGTGCCATCTGCGCCATCGTGCGGGGATCCCGCAGTGGCTCCCCCGGGTAGGCCTGGCACGAGACGATGAGCCCGTTGCGAAGCCGTTCGAGGACGGACATCACGCGGTGACCGGCGAGCCGCTCGCCACTGCCGCAACCTGCACCGTGATTCCCTTTGTGACGGCCTCCTCCAGTGCGGCGACCACTTTGACGGCCTTTGCCGCTTCGCGCACCGTCACCGGGACCGCAGCTCCAGTCAGGCAGGACCGAACGAAGGTCTGCAGTTCCACGGCGAGTGCGCCCTGCGGGGAGCCATACAGTGGGGCACCGGCCGGCATCGGGAGCGCGAACTGGTCACCGGCGACATGGATGCCGCTGTCGAATGAGTCGATCGACAATGCTGCCTGTGAGCCGACCAGCCGGAATCGGGCGTCGAGGTCGGTCGGGTAGTCCTCGGGCAGGTTCCAAGACGACTCGACCTGGACTACGCCGCCGCCCGACAATCGAAGGTTGCCGAGTACCGCCATACTCTGTCGTCCGGTTCGTTCCAGCGCCGCTGAGGCGAACCCCTGGACCTCGATCACGTCTTCGCCGGTGATCCACTGCAGAGCGTCGATGTCGTGGATGCCCAGGAAGAACGCGACGCTGACTCGGCCGCCCGCTCGTTCGCCGACGGAGACCTTGTTGTCGCGGCGTAGGTATCCGTGCTGGACCTCACCGAGACCGCCTGCCTTGACCACTTGGCGGGCGTGGTGGTAGCGCGGCTCAAACCGAAGCGTCTGACCGGGCATCACGACGACGTCTGCATTCTCCGCGAGGAGCGTGAGCGCGTCTGCCTCTGCCGGGTCGGTGGTGATCGGCTTCTCCAGGAGGAGGTGAAGCCCTGACTCGATGATGCGCTTGGAGTCGGCGAAGTGGAGGTGATCCGGGGTGCAGAGACTGATGGCGTCGACTGCATTCGCAGCCAGGAGTTCGTCGAGCGTGGCGTAGGCGGTCGCGCCGGTCTGTTCGGCAACGTCAGCGCGGACTTCGTCCCGCGGATCGACGACGGCGGTCAGTACGACGTCGGGCGTCCCCCGGTAGATCCCAACGTGCTCAAGACCGATCGCGCCGAGCCCGACGACGCCGATTCGCAGCGGCGACTTCGCCGCCTGGTGCTGGTTTGTCATTTCACTCCTCCATAGGAAAGGCCGGTGGCCATTTGCTTTCGTGCCAAGATCGCGAATACGACGATCGGCAGCGTCCCGATTACGCCGGCGGCGGTCAGGGTGGACCAGTTGGTGCCGACGAAGCTCAGGAAGCCTGAGACCCTCACGGGCACCGTCTGTGTGGCGCCGCCGGTGATGACGAGCGCGTATAGGTATTCGTTCCACGACTGGATCAAGGACAGGATCAGCGTCGCGAAGATCGCGCCGGTCATGTTCGGCGCCACGCATTGAAGCATCGTGCGCCACTCGCCGGCGCCGTCGATCAGCGCTGCCTCACGAACCTCTCGCGGGAAGTTCACGAGGAACGAACGGAGGATCAGGACGGCGAGCAGGACGGCATAGTAGGAATGGATAAGGGTGATCCCGATGGTGGTGCGCGATAGGCCGAGGTCATCAAAGGTGCGGTAGAGCGGCGTGAGCCCCAACACCGGCGGGACCGTTGTGAGCAGCAGGATCACCAGAGCCACCCGGCGCGAGCCGTTGCTCCTTTCCGGCCAAACCTGCGTGGTCAAGTAGGCCAGGGGCAGGCCGCCGATGACCCCGACGAGGCTTGACACCACCGCGACTATCGTGCTGGTCAGCATTGCCTGCGACATGCCGCCCTCGGTCCAGGCCTGTGCGTAGTTGGACCACTGCGGCGTGAAAATCCACACCGGCTCGGCGCTGAAAGCCTCGACGTCTGACTTCAGTGAAGTGCTAACCAACCATGCCACCGGCGCCAAGCACCAAACGACGAATATATAAACGAGTACGGTCCTGACCTCGCCGATTAGGTGCTTCACTTCTTATCTCCGTCCTGCTTGCCAAACCCCATAATCCGACGCGCCAGCGGGAAGACGAGCACCACGAGCGCGACCGATGTGAGGAGTGCAAGCGCGGTCGAGTAGCCAATGTCGAACACCTCGAACCCGACTCGGTAGACGTAGTTGCTGATCGCCAGTGAGGACGTGCCCGGCCCGCCTTCTGTCATGGTCTGGACAAGCGCAAAAGTCTTGACGGCGTCGATAATTCGTAGCAAGAGCACGATCGACATGACCGGCGCAAGCATTGGCAAAGTGACGTGGCGCAGCATCGTCCACCCGTGTGCGCCGTCAAGTTGTCCGGCCTCGAAGGGCGCGGGGTCGAGCGACTCCAGGCCTGCAAGGACGATAATGACGACGTACGGAGTGTTCTGCCAGACCTCGACAAGGATGACGGCGAACAGCGCCGTGCTCGGGTTCGAAAGGAAGGCGTGGTCTGACCCCAGTCCCAACTGCCCGAGGAAGTAGTTGATCATGCCCGACGTCGGATCCATCAGTAACCGCCAGGTGAGCCCGGCCACTACGGGTGTCAGGACCATTGGCACCAGGATTAGAGCTCTGACGATGCCCTTCCCGAAGAACTTCCGGTGCATGAGGAGGGCGATCGCGACACCGAGCACCATCTCGACACCGACACCAACGGCAACGTACGTCAGGGTAACGACGATTGATTTTAGGAGCGTCGGGTCGGAGAGGGCCCGGGTGAAGTTTTCCAGGCCGACGAATGTTTCGCCGCTCCCAGGGATCAAGAGGTTCTCGCCGTGAAGCGCGAGCCAGATGCCCCTAATCAGAATGACAAGTAGGAACGGGATGATCACGATCCCGGCCGGGATCATCAGCGACAGCGGGGATCCTGTCGCTGACTTGCGGCGTCGCCGTTCCGCTGGGCTGGCGGTGGGCTCGCGTACTCGTTGGTTAAGGGTTAGGCCTGACATGAATCAGTTCTTTTCAGCCGAGCTGCCGGTTGATGTTCTCCGCCGCCATGTTCAGGGCGTCGGAGGCGCTGGTCTGGCCCGACAGAATGTTGGAGAGCGCCTGCCCTGTCTCGACGATGATCACGTTCGCGTTCTGACCGCTCGGAAGGTAGTCGACGTTCCCCGTCTCGAGCTGGGACAGCACGGCTTCCTGGAATGCGCCGTACTTCTCCTGGTACTCCGAGCCCGTCAGCACGGATTCGAGGGTGACGCCGACGGCTTCGGTAGTTGCAACGGCGTTCTCCTGCACGTCGAGACTCGTCGCCCAGGACATGAACTTGTACGTCTCCTCAGGGTTTTCGCTGAAGGAGCTCAGGTATAGCGCGTGCACGTTCAGCGAGTTGTTCGTGTTCTCCCCGGACTCGACGCCGTCCGCGTACGGAATGGCCGCGTACCCGACCTTGCCGGCCACGGTCGACGATTCGGGGTCCTCATTGAAAGGACCGTTGGCCGTCGCATCGATGGTCATTGCTGCCCTGCCCTGCGTGAAGGCAATGCGATTCTGCTCCCAGTCGAAGTTTGCGGCGCCCGAGGCGCCGTACTCTCTCAGGAGCGTCGACCAGTACTCCGCGGCCTCCACTGCCTCGGGGCTGTTGATCGCCGATTTGCCGTCGGCGTCGAAGAAGTCACCGCCGAAGGACCGCAGGAGCCCTGCCCACGGGTACACGCTTTGAATCCCTGGAGCGCCGCGCATGGTGATCCCGGCGACCTCGCCGCCGGAGCCCTCACTGATGGTGCGGGCGGCTTCCATCAACTCGTCGGTCGTCTGCGGCGGGCCGGCGATCCCGTGCTCCTCGAACAGGTCGGTTCGGTACATCAGGAACGTGCTCTCGCCGTAGACAGGCAGGCCGTAAACGGCGCCGTTGTCGGTACTCATCGGTGCGATGTATGGGTCGTAGAACGCGTCGAGGTCTCCGAACTCGGTGTCACTCTCCGCCAACGGCGCTAGGTCCTGGATGTATCCGGACTCGAAGTAGCCACTTCCGTAGACGTTGTCGGTGAAGACGGCGTCGTAGTAGTCGGATTCCTGCGAGAACTCCTGGAGAATCTTGGCTGCCTGGTCGCTGTAGGGGACAGTCTCGATCGTTACATCGATCCCCGTGGACTCCTCAAACTCTGGCAGCATCGTCTTGATGTTGTCCGTATAGGAGATGTCCTCCATGAGGACCGTGATCTTGCCTGAGTCACCTCCCGCCGAGTCATCACTGGTGCCGCACGCGGCGAGGCCGGTGACAAGTGCTGCCGACGTGCCGATAACGAGGAACTTCCTTGTTTGCATCATTCGAACTCCCGGGGACGGAGGGGCGCCTTCATTGGAGCACCCTATGGATCTTGTGAGTACCCTAGGGTGATGGCGGTCACTGTACGGCGCATGTGACGTACAACGCAAACACCCAGTGAACGAGCTGTAGGGGGAAGAGGGAGCGATGACGGCAGACATGCTGATAGGCGTCGACATCGGTGGAACCAAGACTGCTGCGGCGTGGGTCTCGCAGGAGGGGCGCGTGGGTCCGGTTGTTAGTACGCCTACGCCCGCAGCCGACGGGCCGAATGCCGTTTTGGAGACTGTGGTCAGTCTCGTCCAGTCCCTCCTGGGCGATCCTTCCGACCGTGAGGAGGGCCGTAAACGTCACGCTGTCGCGCTCGGAGTCGGGACGGCCGGACTGGTCGACGTGACCACCGGTGTCGTCGTGGGCGCAAACGACACGTTCCCCGGGTGGGTAGGGACGCCGGTAGGCGAGGTGCTCGCAAATCGGCTGCGGCTCCCGGTCCATGTCGAGAATGACGTGGACGCACATGCGGCAGGTGAGGCATGGGTCGGTGCTGCAGCAGGAGCCTCTTCTGCGCTTGTCGTCGCAGTCGGAACTGGTGTGGGGTGCTCCTTGGTGCTGGGCGGGAAACCGCTCCGCGGAGCGCACTCTGGCGCGGGCGAAATTGGCCACATGCCGTGCGCCCTCGCGGCGGGCCTCATGTGTCCGTGCGGACGACCGGGGCATCTGGAGGCGCTAGCCTCAGGGCCCGCCGTGCACCGCGAATACCTCAGAAGAGGCGGAAATCCGGAGTCTCAGGACGCCCCATCAGTCCTCGCTCAAATGAGGAACGGTGATGCCATCGCGTCGGGTGTCGTCAGAGACGCGGCCGTCGCGCTCGGTCAAGCCGTGGCAGGCCTAATCACTGCACTTGACCCGCAGATCGTCGTGGTCGGGGGTGGATTTGCGCTGGCCGATGAGACGTGGTGGGGCTGGCTCGAAGAAGAACTCCGGAGACAGCTCATTGCCCCGCTTGCCACCGTGCCGATTCGTCGGTCGGAACTGGGGGGCGCCGCACCTATCGTAGGTGCAGCAGCGGGAGCGCGCCGGCTGGTCAATGGGGGCCAAGGATGAGTCCTGTGAAGAAGTACGACGCCATTGTCAAAGACCTATTGGCGCTGATTGACACCAAGCGTCCCGGTGACCGCATACCGAGCGAGCAGGAACTCGCTGCTTCGTACAATGTGTCGGCGATGACCGTGCGGCGCGCGATGCAGGTTCTCAATGCGAGCGGACGGACCGTGGGTATACCTGGCAAGGGCACGTTTGTACGTGCGCCTACGGTGTTGAAAGCACTTTCATCAACGTCGTTTAGTGAAACTATACGCGCCTCTGGGAAACGTCCGAGCAGCCGACTTCTGTTGGCGTCGATGGAGCCGGCGAACGAAGAGGAGCGGGAGATCCTTGAACTCGCACCAAATAGTTTGGTCATTCACGTGCATCGCGTACGCTACGGCGACGATGTGCCACTGTGTGTCGAGCGTGCGACTTTGGTGGCAGACCTCTTTCCGGGGCTTCTGGGCCGCGACCTTACGGACTCTCTGTACGCGACCTTGCGCTCTAAGTACGGCACACTAATCTCGAGAACTCGTTTCGAGGTGACTGCAACTTTCGCCGATCGCGAGACATCAGCATTGCTCGAGATTGGGTCTCCAACTCCATGTCTTGAGACCCGCACCGTGAGCAGGAACCAAGACGGTGCGCTGGTCGAGTTCACGACGTCGCTCTACCGTGGGGATATGTATCGACTAGTCCTTGAGACGGGCTCGTAGCATGTCGGGGCCACCTGGCCGATGCGCAGAGTTAGCGTGCGCCATATGAATACATTATTTCAACGTTTGCTGATCGCCCGCTGGCCATAATCGTGATCCGCTAAATGCGCACGTTTGCTGTCAGTTCTGCCCGATGCCGGCGTGACGATTTGCGACCCTCCAAGGTGCGCGCCTCGGGCGGCCATGAAGGGCTCGGGGTCGGTGTGCTCGCCGTTAAGGTAGACACCGAAGTGCAGGTGGCAGTTGGTGGAGTTGCCGTCGTTGCCGACGAGAGCGATGAGCTGGCCGGCGGTGACGTGCTGGCCGGGCCGGGCCAGCAGGCCGCTGGCGTACATGTGGTTGTAGCTGGTCTGGATGCCGTCGCCGTGGTCGAGGACGATGACGTGCCCGGTCAGCCCGAGGCGGGGGTGCGGGCCGCCGGCGTAGGCGATCCGGCCGTCGGCGGCGGCGTAGATCGGTGTCCCGCATGCGGCGCCGAAGTCGGTGCCGGTGTGGAAGCTGGAGCCGAAGAGCAGGCGTGGCCCGTACGGGGAGGTGATGGGTCCGTCGACCGGCGCCATCCACTGCCCGGTGGGTCCGGCCGGTCCCGCTGTGGTGGCGGTGAGGCAGTCCAGTGGCCCGGTTCCGGCGTTCACCGAGGGAGTCGGGGTGACGTTGACGTGCGGGTGGTCGAGGTGGTTGGCGGTGTCCGAGCCGCGGTCGGCCATGGGCTGCCAGCCCTTGTCAGCCTCGGCGGCGCGCCAGATCGCTTGGCGCCAGATGATGTAGTCCACGCTGAGTCGGTCGGTGTGCTCGATGAGGTAGGAGACGATGGCGTCGCCGGTGGCGGTGTCGTCGTGGGTCATGAAGTCCACGGCGAGTCCGGCTGGGTGGCCGCCGGCGTCGACTGCGCTGTCCCGGTAGCCGCCGATCTCGGCGAGGTCGAACCGGGCGCCGACTTCCTCGGCGAGTGCTTGCGTGTGAGGTTTGACCGGGCCGAGCTCGTAGCGATGACCCGGAGTGGGGTCGTCGGTCGTGTCTGTCTGGCTGAGAGCCGTGACGATCTGGACGGCGGCGTCCCAGTAGTCGGCGTAGTGAAGCGGGTCGGCGTTGCGCTGGACCCGGTTGGCGGCCAGCGTGGGTTGGAGGTCGCGCCAGCCCTCGATCTTGTTCAGGGCGTCGAAGAACATGGCGGCCGAGCGGGCGGGGTCCATGCGGTCGGCGTAGGTGCCCCAGGCGCCGTTGTCGCGCTGCTGGAACAGGCCGCGGCTGTCGGGGCCGGCGGCGTCGCCGCGGTCGAGGATCCGCAGGCCGGACTCGCCCATGGCCGTCATGACGCCGATGGTCTGGCCCCAGGCGTCCATGCCGCGCTCGGCGCCCACGCGCATGATCGTGGCGGCGTTTGCCAGCTGCTCGCCGGAGTAGCCGGCGATCTCACCGTCGGGGACGTCGCCGACTGCGAGGGCAGTGCCCGGTGTGCACACGCCCGCGGGGGAGGGCCGGCTCAGGCCCGTGCCGACGAAGAGCACCAGCACGAACCCACCGAGCACGGCGAGCACCGTGCAGACCACGACGGCAGCCTTCTTCACGTGTTTCTCGTCCTCCCCCCGGGACGGGCGTGTTCAGTTGATCGGGTCGGCGTACTCGACCAGCCAGGGATCGGTGGCCCCGGTGCGGGTGAGCGTGACCAGGTACGGGCCGGCGTCGGTCCCGACACGGACCTCGGCGAGCGACGCCGAGCCGGTGTCCAGTACCTCCCCGCCGTCGGTCACGGTCGTGGCCGGCACCGCCGCCGGGTCGACGTAGGCGAAGGTCTCCACTCCGGTGGTGGTCATCAGCCCGGCGATCCCGGCGTGCCACTCCTGAGCGGTCAGGTCAGGGCGGGCGAAGGCGCGCATGAACGCCACCGCCCGGTCTGCGGCCTCCTCGGCCGCGGTCTCGTCCCACGTCGGCGGCGGTCCGATGGGGTCCTGCTCGTGCCCGGTCAGCTCCTCCATCGGCTCGTCCGTCGGCCGGGAGCTCGAGGTGGCCGGTGCGGAGCTCGGTGCCGCCGGTGCGGCGGCCGGCTGCGGCTCGGCCGGGGTCGCCGCGCACCCGGCGGCCGTCAGGATCGCGGCCACCGCGGCCACGATGCCGACGGTGCGGCGCGGCGTCACCGCTCCTCCTCGTCGGCAGGGAGGGACTGTGCGACGAACTCGTGGAACGTCTCGTCGGCCTGCCAGGCTGGGGCGGTCCACTGGTGGTCCTGGTGGCCGTCGTCGCATCCGGAGAAGACCTTGAGGTGCCGGAGCCGGTCGAGGGTCGGCCACAGGGACCGCTCGTGCCAGTCGACCAGGGCGGGCGAGGGCTCGGCCGCGGACTCGTTGTAGGCGCCCTGGTGGGCGACCATCAGGGCGGTGAGCTGCTCGACGGCGACGGGGTGGCGGTACCAGCACGGCGGGAGGCGGTACTCCCGGCCGGGCAGGTTGGACAGGTATCGGGCGGTGAGCCAGGCGACGAACTCGGCGAGCTCTTCCCACAGGACGATCTGGCGGTCCCGGTCCAGGCGGGTCCACAGCCACGGCCCGCCGGCGGGCCGCTCCGAGACGGCATCGATGAGGTCGGCCAGGGCGCCCTCGACGGTCTCGAGCCGCGCCTCGAGGTCGCCGAGGTCTTCGGTGGTCGTCATGCGGTGATGCCCTCCCGTTCCAGCACCCAGGACGTCGAGGTCTTGAGCGCCTCGGCGTCGGAGCGCTTCCACCACGGGGTGAGATCGACGATCCCGCCGGGCAGGTCGCGGTAGAGCAGCAGCGCCCGTCCCTCGGGGATGGTGCGCAGGTCGGAGACGCTGAGCACGCGTTCCTTCTCCGTCGAGACGTTGAACGAGGTCGTCTCGCCGCTGTCGGAGTAGTGGCGGGCGGAACGGGTGACCCGGCGGTCCCCGAGGAGCCGGGACACGGACTCCAGGAAGCCGTCGTTGCTCACCCCGCCCATGAGGAGCTTGACCGCGGCCGCCGCCCAGATGGTCTTGGCGCCCTCGTCGCCGTAGCGGCTGCGCAGCTGGGACTCGTCCTGGACGACCGGCCACACGCTCATCCCGCGGCCGCCGCCGTCGGCCATGAGCTGGGGCAGGTCCGGGATCGGCGCGATGTTGGCGACCTCGTCGAGGACGAACGTGATCGGCGGGTCAAGGCGGCCGGCGGCGGTGCGCTGGGAGGCGAGTCGCCCGGCCCGGACCACCGCGGAGACCAGGGCGGTGATGAGCGGGGCGACGCCGCTGGACCCGCCCTCGGAGAGCAGGTAGAGGGTGTCGGAGGACCGGACGAACCGGTCCGGGTCGAACGCCTCGCCGTCGTCCTGCGGGGGGCAGACGAAGTCGACCACCCGGGGGTCGGCCAGCGGCTTGAGCACCAGCGAGAGGGACATGTCGGTGGAGGAGACGGTCTCCCGGGCCTCGCCCCGGGCGAACTTCTCCAGATCCTTCGCCCAGCCCGGGGCCGCGCCCTCGTGCTCGCGCAGGATCGCGTAGGGGGTCTCGTTGTCGAAGTCCCGCGCCCAGGCGAGGACCTCCCGAATGGTGTGACCACCGAGGTCGGCGGCGTGCAGCAGGCAGCGCAGCACCGTGTCGGCGGCCTCGTGGAAGAAGCCCGCGTTGCGGGAGCCGTCCGTCGGCCGGGCCGCGACCATCGCCTTCGCGCGGTCCATCGCGACCTTGACGTCTGAGCAGCCGGCGACGATGTTCCACCTGGCCGCCTCGGGCCACGCGGAGACGCCCTCGGGGTCGAAGACCCACACCCGGCCACGCTCGGCGCGCCGCTGGGCGGTCACGCGGAACAGGTCGACCTTCGTCGAGGTCGCCACCACCGCGCCCGGGGCGTCGACGACCTGCCCGACGGCGAGATAGGCCGTCTTGCCCTGCCGGGGCGGGGCGATCACGCAGCCGGTGTCCTCGGTGCGGGGGCGCACCGGCTGCCCGTGATAGCTGGCGATCGGCTCCAGGAGCGTCGCGGACGGTCCGCCGGTCGCGCGCTCCTTGAGCGCCTTGCCGGTGACCATGCCCTTCTCGGCCCGGCCGCGGTGGCGCGCCGCCACGGCCGCGACCAGGGCGATGGCGGTGAAAATGACCAGGGCGAACCAGGTCGCCAGGACCACCGGCAGGCTCGCGGTGGTCACGTCCTCGCCGAGGTCGAGCGGCGACAGACGCAGCAGCGCGAGGAGGGTGCGGTCGACGTCGGCGAGCCCCAGGCCCGCCGAGGCCAACCACAGGGTCAGGTGCCAGTAGCCGAGCAGAAGCACGGCGAGCAGTGCGAGCTGGACGTTGGCCTTGGTGCTCGCCTTGATCGGCGGGCGGTTCTCTCTCGTCACCATCAGCGCCGGCCTCCCATCGCCGCGTCGGTCTCTGTCAGCCGCTCCTCGAGGTCGGAGCGCACGTGCTGGACCATCACCTCCGGGGCGGTTCCCCGCTTGAACAGGTGGAACCCGGTCTGCAACGACGGGATGACCTCGGCAGCGTCGGCGGTGAGGTTGAAGTCGCGCACGCACCGCTCGACATCGGCGGCGCGGGACTGGCGGTAGACGTGGACGGTTTGTGCCTCCTGCAGGACCGCCATGGCCGGGGAGGTCACCGGAATGTCGGCGAGCTTGTGGATCGCCACCACCAGGGCCAGGCCGAGGGCGCGGGCGAGTTTCGTGTTCGAGCGCAGCAGGCCGGCGTTCGGGCCGGCGACCAGGTGCCAGCCCTCCTCGACGACGAGGTTGGTCATCTTGCCGCGGTTGCGGCGCAGCGACCCGAGCAGCCACAGGTTCGCGATCGCCATCACGGTCGGGACCGCCGGGCCGTCGTCGGGCAGCTGGGAGATGTCGAAGCTGGTCAGCTTCTCCTCCAGCCGCACGCCCTTGGAGGTCGGTCCGTCGAAGATGCCGCCGTACTCCTCGAGCAGGCCCCCCATCAGGAACCGCACTCCCAGGGCGGCCTCGTGCAGCCGTTCGCGGGCGGCGGCCGAGGCGTCGCCGTAGCCGCCCACGTGGTCGGCCTCGATGTGGCCCAGGTTGGCGAGCACGTCGGGCAGGACCGGCACCCGGCCGTCCACCTCCGCCTGACGCATGGTCAGCCGGTACGCCGAGCGCAGCGCCTCGCGCTCCCACTCGTCCAGCGGCTCGCCGTCCTGTGCGAGCTCGGCGGCGACCTGGAGGAGACGGACCTGGTTCTTCGCCCCGGCGCCGGTGATGATCGGGTCGAGCAGGTTCAGCACGACCCCGTCGCCGTCGGTGCTGAACGTCAACGGCTCACCGCCGAAGAAGCGGACCAGCTCGGCGTACTCGCCCTCACCGCCGCGGTCCTTCTTGTCGAAGATAACCGCGCGGCGGTCCCGCAGGAGCAGCGGGCGCAGCGCGTAGGCGGACTTGCAGACCGAGGACTTGCCCGAGCCGACGTCGCCGACCACCACCACGTTCGGCGAGGAGACGATGCCCTTCTGGTAGGCCACGAACGGGTCGTGGTGGACCCGGGAGGAGCTGAGGCAGTCCAGGCCGACGATGAGCGCCTCGACGTCCGTGGGGGCGGCGACCACACCGGTGTTGAGCACCTCGGCCTGCCGGGTCGTGCTCGGCGCGCCCTGGGCCAGCGGGGCGTAGTAGCCGCGCCTGGCCCAGCCCGGCTTGCGGCGCAGGCGCGTACCGCGCGCGTTGTGCGGGGTCAGACCTTCCTCCCGCGGGGGTGGCGGCGGGGGCGGCGCGAGCAGCCGGCGTCGCCGCTTGGTCTCCTTGGCCGGCGGTGTGGTCGGTGCCTGGTTCTGGACCGCGAGCTCGCGCTGGGCGCGGCGCGTGGCCGGGATGTTCGTGGTCGTCACAGAGCCTCCTTCGCGCCATGGCCGGACAGGGCGCTCATCACGCGGTCTCCGGCCGAGAACAGCGGGGTCCTGATGCCCCGCACGATCGGCCACGTGCACCCCGAGGCCGCCGCCTGATAGGTGTCGAGCCACTCCAGGCGCTCGATGCCCAGGTCGCGCTCGGCGATCGCGGCTGCGTGGCGGGCGGCGCGGCCGAGCTCTTCCCGGGTGCGGGCGCTGATCGTGAGGTAGCCGGCCCACTCCACCCCGGCGTTGTGCTGCCCCGGGCGCAGGTCGGCGGCCCGGCGCTGCGCGGCGCTGAGGCGCAGCTCGTTCTCCTCGTCCAGCAGGCGCCCGTCCTGGTTGCGGGCCACCCGGTCGGCCGCATCGCGGGTCAGGTCCGAGCGGGCGGCCCCGCGGGCCTGTCGGGCGGGGATGATCCACGTCTGAAAGCTGAGCGTGAGCAGCGTGCCGTCCGGGCCGCCGGAGAGCATCGGGGTCAGCCACATCGACGTGCGCGGTACCGTGGCCAAGGCGTCGGCGCTGATCCGTGCGGTGCGGTGCCACCACTGCGCCTCCTCCCCGGTGGCCGAGTCGGTCGCCGTGACCACGTGGGCGGAGTACTCGTCGCGGCTCGGCAGCCCGAACCGGTCCGGGTCGACGTCGGCGACCTGGTCGATCGGCCGGGAGGGGTCCTGCATGTGCAGCATCACCGCAGCGACCTGCGCGGCGCTGAGCGCCCGCACCTGCACGTGGCGCGCCTGGCGCAGCCCCCGGGCGATCGAGGCGATCTCCGTGGTCATGAACGCCCGCCACCCGTCCCGACCCTCGCCGAACCGGGCGGCCGCGGCGTGGAAGGCCGCGCTCAGCGGCCAGCGCACCGCGATGTAGTGGCGCTGGACCATGCTCGAGGCGTCGCTGCGCCGGATCAGATCGTCGTAGGACTGTGCGAGCTCGCGCGGCGCCGCGGGGTCGAGGTTCTCCAGCAGCCACGCCTCGTGGCGGGCCGAGTCCGGGGGGAGCACCCGGGTCAGGGACTGGACCACCCGGGCCACGGACTCCTCCGAGCCCAGCGTGGCCAGGAACCGGCCCCACCGGGCGGCGGCCTCTCCCGTGGCCCGGTCGGACTCCAGACCGCGGATCTGCCCGGACACCTCGAAGACCACCGAGAGATAGGCGTTCTCCCCGGTCGGGGCGTGCCAGGCGATGCCCGGCCGGCGCGGCCGCCGCTCGAGCCAGCCCATGCCCTCCGCCCCGTCGGGGACCTCCCGGTACGCCGCGGCCTGCCGGGCCGCGTCCGCGCGCACCTTGCCGTCCCGGGCGCGGGCCTGCGCGGCCAGCGCGTCCCACTCGCCCTGGTCGAAGGGGCGGAACGCGACCGTGCCGGTCCTGTTGCGCTCGAGCCAGCGCCGCCGGGTCACGTACCGCGAGACCACCGAGCCGCGCGCGGTGGCGGCAGTCGCGGCCCAGGTCGCCGCGACGACCACGACGCCGGTGACGAACCCGGCCTCGGCCATCGTCATCGTCAGCACCATCGCGACCAGGACTGCCGCGCCGGCGCTGACCAGGCGCCAGGTCGGCACCGACCCACCCAGCCAGGACCGGCGGCCGGACTCCCCGCCCAGGACCGACGTGCGGCTCATCGCGCACCCCCGGCCGGGTCCTCATCCATCTCCGCGGCCGCGATCTCCCCGCCTCGGGTACCGAAGTCGGCCGCCTTCTTCGTGGCCACGACCGCCACGGCCCCGGCCGCGACCGCGGCACCGGCAGCGGCACCGGAGGAGCCGGCGGCCGCGTTCGACGAGCTGCTTGTCGCGGCCGCACCGTCGGAGCCGGCGGCCGAGCCCTTCGCGGCCGCAGCCTCGGTGGTCGACCCGCCCGCCGAGGTGCTCTTGCCCGCGGCGTCACCATCGTCGCCGCCCTGGCCGTCACTTGCTGCCTGCTGCTTGGCCTCCAACGCCTTCTGGATCGTCCCGCCCTCATCCGCGCGCCGGGACGAGGTCGACGACGAACCCGCCGAATCGCCGCCCGCGTCGTTGTCGGAACCGTCGTCCGGGCCGCCATCGTCGCCCGAGTCGGTGCCGGCGTCGGACCGCTGCGCCCGGTCCTTTGCCCGGCGAGCGGTCTCCGATCCACCCCAGCCGCCGCCCGAGGGGCCGTCGCTGGCGGCCATGCTCAGCGCAGGACCGGCCTGCCCCGCCGTGGTCGGCAGCACCGGCGCGAACCTGAACAGCAGAAACGGCGTCAGGCCGGCCAGGCACAGCGCACACGCGGCCGCCAGATGGTTCGCCAGCGTCGCCACGTCCGGGGTGTCGCTGAGCCACTCGGCCTGGCTCGCCGCCAACCGGTAGGCCAGTCCCAGCACCAGGAACAGCACCGGCTTGGCGGCGATCACACCACCAAGGACCATCAGCAGCCGGGTCGCGATCCGGCGCTGGTCCGGGCTGGCGTACCAGGCCAGGGCGATCGGGACCACGGCGCCACCGATGTAGATGGTGACCATCGTGACGATCAGCATCGCGATGACCAGCACCAGGCCGACGAGCATCAGCACCATCAGGCACAGGGCGACCACCACGCCGCCCGTGACTCCCGAGGCGTCGCTGTCCGCGACCATCTCCGAGATGCTCGAGACGACCTCGTCGGTGGACGACTCGATCGCCCACTTGGCGATGACGTCGCTCAACGAGCCGACGAACTCCAGGACGAACCACCCGGCCGCCGGCCCGAACATCGCCCCGCCCAGGAACAGCACCGAGCCACGGGTGAGCACGTCAGCCACCTGGTTCGAGGAGTACACCCCCTGAGCGCTGCGGACCACCGTCACCAGCAGGAGGAACGCCCACAGGAAGACCCCGAGCGCAAAGCTCACCCGGTACGCATCGAGAAACCATTCCGCGGACAGGTCCGGCTGGGTCGCGTCGAACAACGTCGGCAGCACCGACGAGCTCAGCCCGTGCGCGGCCTCCTGCGTCTTGTCGAACAAGAACCCCAACGGGTCCGAGCCAAAGTCCACGGCCGTCCTGACAGCACGCGCGGTGTTACCGACAGCTTCTCGGCCGGCCTCCACCCAGTTGCCCGCACGCTCGAGCAGACCGCCGCCACCGTCTTCCGAGTTCATCGCTTAGCAACTCCCAGCGAAAGGCTGAGCAATGGATTTGAGGTCCGAGACCTCGCGGCTCGCACTGAAGTCCTTGAGCAGCCACACTCCCGTCGAGCGGTCGAGTGTGTATGTCGCGCCTTGGGCCCACATTTGGCCGGCCTGGTTAGTCACCTCGGGGACCATGAGAAGGACGGAAACGACGACTTCGTCGTCAGTAGAGGACTCGATGAAGTACCCGCCGCCCTCGGTGGTGGCTGCTGGCCCTTCCCGCTCTTCCGGCGCCCCGAGCTCCTCGAAACGTGCCGGCAGACCGGTCACGGTCTCGATGGCGTCGGGAGCCGTGATCGCCTTGAGGACAACCGGGACCTCATCGGCCGGCGGCAATGACTCGTCCGAGCCCGCCCACCTGTCGAACGTGGCGGCGAACTCGGCCGCTCCGACGTCGTCGAGCTGGGCCTGCTGCTGGGCCGTCAGCACGGTCTGAGCGGTGATCGCGGCCCCACCGAGACACCCGTTCGCCACCCGGCCGGCTGTCGGTGTGGCGGTCGGTGCCGTAGCGGTGGTCGGAGCGGGCGAGGGCGCGGCGGTCCCGTCACGCTGGCCATGCAGCCAGGTCAGGGCACCCGCAGTAAATGCCACCACGAGAATGCCGGCGACGATCCACCGCACCCAGCGGCGGCGGTAGCGGAACTGCGGTTCGAAGCTCATCGGCTGCTCCCCCTGTCAGGTGGCCACGGAGAGGATTGCCCCCACGAGGATCGCGAAAGCTGCCACCAACACCAGGCCGATCAGCGCCTTGATCGCGCGGCCGCGACCTTGGGCGTAGTCGTGCGGGTTGTCGCCGGCGTTCGCCATCGTCACCACGCCCTGGAGCAGGAAGAAGATTGCGACGAGGATGCCGATCGCCCACGCGGCGGCGAAGAGTTTCTGCCACCACGCGGTGAACTCGGCACCGAAGATCCCGAAATTGGGGACGATACCGTCGATGGGGTTGTCGATGGCCATGACTGTGGCGCCGGCCGAAATGACGTCGTACACCGCGACCTCCTACTGAGCCTCGTACGCGAGTTGTGCAATGACTGCCGAACCGACCCTCGTCCAGGCGCGCAGCGACCGGTCGGAAAGCGAGGCGAGGGTGATCTCGCCGCCCTCCGCCAGGTGAGGGTCGAAGGGGACTTCGAGAACCGTCGCTCCCTCGCGAGCCAGCCGCTCGAGCTCTCGGCGGACCCGGTGGCTGGCGTCCGCCGGCTTCGGCCGGCCGTCGTCGTTGACGACGATGAGGGGCTTGGCGCTGAGGTGCCTGCCGTGCTCTCCCATGGCGCGTACCGCGGTCAGCACGTCCACCATGTCGAGGAACGGCACCGCCGAGACCTGAACCGGAAGTAGGAGGACGTCCGCTGTCGAGACAGCCGCACAGAACGCGTCGGAGTGGGGGTTGTTTCCCGAGTCGGCGACGGTGACGCGGTAGTACCGGTCAAGAACGGTGCGAACCGCGAGTACGTCCTCGGCCGTCAGCACCGGCCGGTCCCGGACCGATCCGATGAGGTCCGCGTGCGACGTCTGCGGCATGGTGTACCCGCCCAGCTCACCAGCCGATTCGATTGCGTGCAGGCGCTCGATAAGTTCGCCAAGGCCGCGCACGGGAGCACCCTCGGCGCGCTTGCTCAATGCGCCGCTCGCGTCCGAGACCTCGAACGCTGCGACCGAGCCACCTCGGGCAGCGGCGAGGACGCCAGCGAGGACGACCGAGGTCACGGTCTTGCCGACGCCGCCGGACTTGTTGGCGACGAGGACGTTGACGGCCCGAGACCAGGTCGCCTGCCTGATGGTGCGTTCGGCGGCAAGGTGGGCGAGCTCTGCGGCGCCCGGCCGCACTCTGACTATGCCGCCTGTAGCGCGGACGACAGCGCCCCGCCATCCCCACGAGGCGACGGGCTTCATCCCAGAGCCGGGTGGGATCAGGCCGGCTCGTGAGGCCTCTGGCAGGACCAACTGGTGGGCAGGCCACTGAACCCCGGGGAGCTCCGGCGTGATCACGTCCAAGCCAGACCCACTGGCACTCACCGGGTCCGGATCCTGCTCCTCGAACAGGCTGACGCGATGGGCGCCAGCGAACGGGCTTCCCTCAATCGATGGCATCGGAGTTCCCCTCGTTGGATCCAGCCGCTGGTTCGGCGGCCGCTCGGTTACCTAGTGGGCAGGGCCGCGCACCGGTTCGTCTGGCCCATCGTGGGGCGATGCGATGGTGCGGTGTCGGCTGCCTGTGGACAGCCACCTGAATGTCGCCGTCCCTGTGTAAGAGCGTTCGCGAGGACCGAGGCGGACGGCTCCGGGCAATGGCTTCCGTGTGACTCAAGCTGTCCGCCGAGGGGGTGGGCCAGCAGCCACTCCAGGTAGGCATGCCACGCCCTGCGCTGCAGCCTGTAGGCCTCGACTTGGTCGCGCAGTTCGATGTGGGCGCCGAGGTACTCCGCGAGTGTCGGCAGCCGGCCCGGCCGGGCGACAAGCCGGCCTGCGGCTCGCGTCAGGAGGCCGTAGGACAGCAAGATGTCCGTCGCCTCCCTGGCCGCGGTCAGCGACATCCGGCAGACCAAGGAGGCAGACACGGCGGAGTCCGCGCGTCCGTCTTCCACCGCTTCGAAGATCTCCGCGGCGACGTGGCCAAGGGCGCGGAAGGCCGGTCGGAGGGCAAAGACCCGTCGGCGTCCACGAGGTGGCACGGTCGGGCAGAACTCGTCGGGAATGACGAGCAAGTACGTGTCGGCGTGCTCGAGGCGCCCGACCCGGTCGAGCACGACGGGCGGGTCCGGGAGGCTGCGCAGCCACTTCAGGTGCGTGGCCACTGATGTGTGCGACATGCCGGCCGCGACCGCGAGCGACCGGACGCCGAATGCGACGTTCTCACCTCCGCTTTTCACCGCGGCCTCGGCGAGTGCTCTGGCGACCCACCGGGCCGACCGGGCCTGACGCGAGGAGGCGGAGTGGGCGGTGAGCTGACGGTCCGCGGCCGCGAGCCACTGCAGGATGAATTCTCGGTGCGAGCGAGTCTCCCTGGTGGGGGCGTGTGACCCTGCGGGGCTGGTGTAAGAGATACGGCCGTGGCTCTCCCGGTGCGTTGGCGGCGGCTGCTTCAGCCCGTTGGCGGCGAGGAAGCGGTGGGCCTTGTTCCACTCCGATGCGAGCCTGCGGCGGGCGACCGTGCCGGTGTACTTGGCGTAGAACGAGGCCAGTCCGGCCCACCGCCCGTCCTCGACACGGGCAACGACGTCCTGAAATCGCATTCCGATACGCGCGGCGCCGACCAGGACGGCCATGCGGGCCTCGGAGCGGCTCTTGTACGCCTCGGTCGTCCCCTCACGCGCGACCGCCTCGAGACGGGCGAAGAACGGGCGGGTGGTCGAGACGCCGGCCGCAGCCTGTGTGGCCTCGGGCTCCGGTGCCGCCGGCTCGTTCGTGCCTAGCTCATGTCGTTCCTGCTCGAGGCTGCTCCACATACTCAGCCACAGCGATTCGGCGTTTCTCGTGCTCAGGATGAAGCTGGCTTCGTCGATGTCTCCAAGCAGGAGTTGGTAGCCGCCGTGTTTCCATCGCGCTCCAGGGGGGCGGATGCACCCGTGGACGCTGTTGAACACAGAGGGGTCGAGGGATGGGGCGATCGACCGCAGCGCGCGGACGACCTCCCAGGCATCCCGGTACGGCACCGGACCCGCGAGGGGGACGTAGATGTGGTGGCCGCCAGAGGGAGACCGGTCGGTCACATACTTCGCGCCGAACGAGTCGAGCCAGGCGCTGAGTGTGCGCCGGTCCGCCTCAACCTGTTGGGCGCCGTGCCTACCGACGTCGAGGTCGAGGCACAGCGTGTGGATGCACCCGTGTTTGTCCGCGAGCCTGACGGCGGCCGGTGCGCTCGGGAGCGCGGCGGTTAGCGGCCTCTCGGCCCGTTGGGGGTATGTGAACTCACCGGGGCGTCCGGTTCGGACGCCTACGCGCACTCGTGCACGGCCGGCGATCATGGGCGCCAGCGACCAGGCGCGCTCAGCGGTCACCGCGTCCGCGTCGACGCGAAAGTCTGGACCAGCACCGTGGCCCGGCGGTACCGTCGTGGTCACCTTTAACCTCATCTCTGCGGTCGTGTGCGACGGGCGAGGGGGTTGTCAGTGGTCTCGAGCGCCTGCCAGCACTGTGCGGGACCACTACTCGGGACAGGAGGCTCGGCCGTGTGCCGGGCCTTCGGTCTTTGGAGCCTCAGGCCGCGAACGGCAAGGGCATCTGGAAGCCGGGCGGGATCTCTGAGGGAGTTGCTGCGCAGAAGAGCCAGCTCATCTGCTGCCACGTAAGCGCCGCCTTGTCGATGCCGCCCCTGGTGGCGGCCTGCAGCAGCACCGAGCTCTGAGGCCCCCCGCGGCGCGTTCCCACCAGAAGGTTCATAAGGGCCGAGGCGCGTTCGGGGTTGAAACCCAGCGAATGGAGCGTGCCCCCGGGTTCTGCATCCCGTCTGGCGGCGCCGTGCCGGTAGGAAGCCCTCATTCTGACGGCCAGCTCGCCTGCTCGTGCCACAGCCCGCCGTGCACAGGCGCGGCCGAGGCCGTGGTGGGCGAGGAGATCACTGACACCGCTGAGCAGCGGGCCTAGTTCGTCCACCGTGACTGCGGCGGTCGCCTTGGAAGCCACACCGTCGAGCGGGCGCGCGGCTACCTCGAGCTGTCGGAACGTCGTGAAGTCACGGAGGTCCACTGCGACGGTCTCCGCAGCGCGTCGCGCGGAGTGCGGCTGCGCCATGCCGGCCACCCTGGCGGCGGCGTCGTCCTTGGCCGCCTCGCGGGACGCGATCGTGACGACCAGCCCCCATGCGTTTGCCTGCGCCGCGCAGATGCGGTCCGTATGCGTCCGCGCGGCCTCCCATGAGCGGGAGGCGAGGTCCGCGCGAGCCTCGGTGAAATCGACACCGCGCCTGCGTGCCGCGAGACCGCCGACGCGACGAGACGCCTCGGAGACAATCTCGTTACCGACAGCGTGCGCCAGTCCTGAGTCCCAGCCTGCTTCGACAACACCGCGTAACGCGTCGCGGAGTGACTCGTCTGTTGAGACGTCCACCGGCCCGGCAAGACGTGTCATTGCTCGTTTCCTATCGCGCGTGCCGTAGACGGTGACGTGCCGCTGGGTCTGAGCAGCCGCTCGACGTCGAGCTGGCGGAAACGGCGCTGCCCCGTGGGTGTGCGGAAGCCAGCAACCCGGCCATCCCGCTCCCAGCGGCGGACCGTGTCCGTCGAAACACCGAGGATCGCGGCGGCCTGGCCAACAGTGAGTAACCCTCCGCCTGTTTCAGCATGCTTGGGTTTCATAGGTGTACACAAGCATGCATCGACGAAGTAAGTCAACTTAGTTTGCGAGGGTTGCACACATACACATGTGGGTGCATGCTGTAGCGCATGGCTGCTACACAAGGTGAAGTGACCGCATACGTGCCTCAGTGGACGTTTGCGGACAAGCTCAGGAAGGCGCGCCTGTCTGTAGGGCTCGCGCAGATCGCCTTCGCCGAGAAGCTCGGCGTCTCGGCACCTGCGTACGCCCAGTGGGAGGCAGGCCGTAGTAATCCGCGCAACGTCGTCCAGGTGGCCCGGCGCGTGGAGGCAGTGACCCGGGTGTCGGCGGCCTGGTTGCTCGGCCTGTACGAGGAAGGTCCCCGCCCCGCGGAGCGGGACAGGGACCTTCAGAAGTACACCGCCTGGGACTTGAACCCAGAACCCACTGATTAAGAGTCAGTTGCTCTGCCAATTGAGCTAGCGGTGCTCGGTGCGAGATGTGACTTTACCGCACGCCGCAGGAGGCCTCAAAGCCGTGGCCGGGTATACGGCGGGTGATGTCCGGCACACCGGTCCGGCCCGCTCGCCGCCGGGCGTCGGCCTACCGGCGCAGCACCCTCCGGGCCAGGTGGTTGCCGAGGAACTGCACCAGCTGCACGATCACGACGATGACCAGGACGGTGACGTACGTGACCACCCAGTCGAACCGCTGGTAGCCCTGGGTGAGCGCGAAGTTACCGAGGCCGCCGCCGCCCACGATGCCCGCCAGGGCGGACATGTCCACCACGGCGACGAAGAGGAACGTGTAGCCCAGGATCAGCGGCGCCAGCGCCTCCGGGATGATCACCGTGCGGATGATCCGCATGGGGGAGGCGCCCATCGACCGGGCCGCCTCGATCACCCCGGGGTCGAGGGCCACGAGATTCTGCTCTACGATCCGCGCGGTCGCGAAGGAGGCCATGGTCGCCGCCGGCACGATGAAGGCGTCGGTCCCGATCCGCGACCCGGTCAGGGTGATCGTGAGGGGCCCGATCGCGGTGATGAAGATGACGAACGGGATCGGCCGCACGAAGTTCACCAGCACGTTCAGCGCCGCGAAGACGTAGCGGTTCTCGAGCAGGCCGCCCCGCCGGGTTGTGTACAGCACCAGGCCCAGCACGAGCCCGATCGCGCCACCGATCCCGAGCGAGAGCGCGACGATGTAGAGGGTCTCCCAGAACGCCTGGAGGAAGACCGGCCAGTCGTTCGCCCAGTCGAACTTCATGAGCGCTCCCTCCCCGCCAACGACGGGTAGTCCTCGACGGTGGTGAACGTGCGCAGCTCGGCGAGCGCCTGGTCGATGGCCGCCGGCTCGCCGGTCAGGGCGAGCGTCAGCGAGCCGAAGGGGCGCTCACCGATCTCGGTGATCCCGCCGTAGACGATGGCACCGTCCACCTCCCGGTCGGCGATGGTGCGCATGATGCGAGCGGAGGAACCGGTGTCCTCCTGCACCGCGACGGTGACCAGCGTCCCGGGGTGGCTCGCCGCCAGGCGGGCGAGCACCTCGGGGCTCGGCCGGTCGCGCAGCGACGTGCCGACGAAGCGCCGGGTCGCCTCCTGCTGCGGGCGGGAGAAGACGTCGTAGACGGCGCCCATCTCGACGACCCGCCCGTGCTCCATGACCGCCACCCGGTCGCACAGGTACTTCACCACGTCCATCTCGTGCGTGATCACCACGATCGTCAGGCCAAGCTCGGAGTTCACCCGGCGCAGCAGCCCCAGCACCTCGCGGGTGGTCTCCGGGTCGAGCGCGGAGGTCGCCTCGTCGGCCAGCAGGATCTTCGGATGGCTGGCGAGCGCGCGGGCGATGCCGACGCGCTGCTTCTGCCCGCCGGAGAGCTCCGCCGGCCGCGCCTGCGCCTTGTCCGAGAGGCCGACGAACTGCAGCAGCTCGGCCACCCGGGCCCGTCGGCGGTCGGCCTCCCACCCGGCCACCCGCAGCGGGTACGCCACGTTCTCCGAGACGGACTTGGAGGAGAAGAGGTTGAACTGCTGGAACACCATGCCGATGTCCGTGCGCAGCGGCCGCAGCTGCTTCTCGCTGAGGGAGGAGACGGTGTGGCCGTGCACCCACACGGTCCCGGAGGTCGCCCGCTCCAGGCCGTTGATGAGCCGGACGAGCGTGGACTTTCCGGCACCGGAGTAGCCGATGACCCCGAAGATCTCGCCCTCGTCGATGTCGAGCGTGACGTCCTCGACGGCGTGCACGGCCTTCGGTCCCTCGCCGAAGGTCTTGTGCACGCCGTCGAACCGGATGATCGGACTCATGCGCCCATCTTCCCGGCGACGGGCGTCCGCCGCCCGGCGGGTGTCATTCGGCGATGCTCGCCTGGACCTCGGCGAGGATCTCCTGGAGCTCCTCGGCGCTCTGGTCGGCCAGCGAGGCGGTGCCGCCCGCGGACTCCTGCAGCGCCTCGGTCACCCCGGGGGACTTGTGAATCTCGACGAGCTGCTGGTACGTCTCGTTGTCGGCGTCCTCGGCGCGCGAGACCCACACGTTGATGTACGGGCGGGCGCCCTCGGACTCGGCGCTGTCGGCGAAGAGCGCGTCCTCGGGGTTGAGGCCGGCGTCGTCGATGAAGTCGTTGTTGACGATGGAGGCGTCGACCGAGTCGAGGGAGACGACCGTCTGGTTCGCGTCGACGGGCGTGACGGTGACCTTCGACTCCTCCGCGACGACGTCCGTCGGGTCGGGCACGACGCCCGCGTCGTCGGCGAGGGTGACGAGGCCGGCCTCCTCGAGGACGAAGAGGGCGCGGGCCTGGTTGGTGACGTCGTTCGGGATCGCGATCTCGCCGCCCTCGGGGATGTCCTCGACCGCGTCGTGCTTCAGGGAGTACAGCGCGAGCGGGTACACGGCGGTGGCGCCGATCGGGGTCAGGTCCTGCCCGTCGGCCTCGTTGTACTGGGCCAGGTAGAGGATGTGCTGGAACTGGTTGAGGTCGAGGTCGCCGTCCGTGAGCGCCGGGTTGGGCTGGGTGTACTCGGTGAAGTCGACGATCTCGACGGCGATGCCCTCCTCCTCGGCGAGGTCCTCGAAGATGGGCCACTGCGGGTCCGAGGCACCGACCACGCCGATGCGCACGGGGTTGTCCTCGGTGCCCTTCTCGGCACTGTCGGCGTCCGAGCCGCCACAGGCGGCCAGGGTGAGGGCGAGGGCGGCGGACGCTCCGAGAGCGGCGCGGCGGCGCAGGTTGAGCATGTCAGTCCTTCGGGGTCGGTCCGGCCCGCCGGAGGGTGACGGGGACCGGGGAGCCACCCGGATCGGCGGCTCGACTGCATCCAGGGAACCTTGTGAGGACCCCTGCCCGAAAGCCATGGACCCCTACGTCTCAGATGATGAGCGGCTGTCGGTGCTTGTTGAGTCGTACCTCACACTGCCGTTCCCGCGGTGGGTCGCCCCCGAGGCCCGCGGCTGGCCGCCGTCTGCGCCGGAGCGGGGCGCGCGGTAGGTTGACCGCGTGTCAAAGCCGATCGTGACCCTCGCAACCTGCGCGGCGCTGCCCCAGCTCTCCGAGGATGATGCCCCCCTGCCCGACGCGCTGGCCGAGCGCGGCATCGAGCCGCGCGTCGCCGTCTGGGACGACCCGAGCGTGGACTGGTCCGCGGCGGGGACCGTCGTCGTCCGTTCCGTCAGCGACTACGCGCCCCGGCGTGAGGAGTTCGTGCGCTGGGCCGAGTCCGTGCCCCGGATCTGCAACCACGCCGACGTCATCCGCTGGAACACGGACAAGCATTACCTGCTCGAGCTGGAGAAGCGCGGGATGCCGACCATCCCGACCGTGTGGCTCGAGCCGGAGCGCAACCTCAGCAAGCACCAGGTGCACACGCGCTTTCCCGCGGGCGGGGACTTCGTGGTCAAGCCGGCCGTCTCCTCCGGCGCCCACGACACGGGTCGCTACACCGCGGTGGACGCCGTCTCCCGCCAGCAGGCGATCGGGCACGCGATGGACCTGCTCTCGCAGGGGCGGGCCGTCATGGTGCAGCGCTACCTGGAGTCGGTCGACCAGCGTGGCGAGACGGCGCTGATCTTCATGAACGGGCTGGTCTCGCACGCCGTCGAGAAGGAGGCCATGCTCCACGGGCCCTTCCGCGGCGAGGTGGACGCCCCGGAGGAGGTCGCGCACGCCCGGCAGGCCACCGAGGCCGAGTGGCGCCTCGGCGAGGAGGCCCGCAAGGCGATCCACTCCTACATCAAGGAACGGATGGGCCGCGACGAGCAGCTCACCTTCTGCCGCATCGACGTCGTCGAGGGCGAGGACGGCTTGCACGTCATGGAGGTGGGGCTGGTGGACGCCTCGCTCTACCTGTCCACCACGCCGGGCGCGGTGGACAACTTCGCCGACGCGATCGCGGTGCGCGCCTTCTGGTGACGAGGCGCCCGGACCGGGCGTGAACGAGGAAGGGCGGGCCGCCGGAGCGGCCCGCCCTTCCTGAATGGGGTGAGTGACGGGACTTGAACCCGCGACATCCGCGACCACAACGCGGCGCTCTACCAGCTGAGCTACACCCACCATCGCTGCACGCGATCACCCGCGGCAACAGTGGACGAGCATAGCCGATCTGCGGGGTCCGGCTGTAACTCGTCCGCCGTGGTCTGGGTCACGCCGGCGCGTCGGCGCTCCGCCCGAGCCCGGCCGCCGCGGCGCCGTGGGCGGCGTCCTCGGTGGCCTTCTCCTCGAGCGCCGCCTCCTGCGCCAGCGCCTCGACGACGGCGGAGGTGGGGGCCGCGGCCACCGCGGCGGCAGCCGCCCGGGCGGTGGGGGAGTCGGGCCCCTCGTCCTCCGGGAACAGCACGGCGCGGTAGTACCGCAGCTCGTCGATCGACTCGAGGATGTCGGCCAGCGCGCGGTGCCCGCCGTTCTTGGCCGGGGACTGGAAGTACGCCCGCGGGTACCAGCGGCGCGCGAGCTCCTTGATCGAGGAGACGTCGATGATCCGGTAGTGCAGGTGGTCGACCAGCTCGGGCATGTCGCGGGCGAGGAACGACCGGTCCGTGCCGACGGAGTTGCCCGCCAGCGGGGCCCTGCGCGGCTCCGGCACCCACCGGCGCACGTACTCGAGCACCTTCTCCTGCGCGTCGGCCATGGTCAGGCCCGCGGCGAGCTCCTCGAGCAGCCCGGAGGTGGTGTGCATCGTCCGCACGACGTCGTTCATCTGCTCCACCGACCCCGGGGTGGGGGCGATGACCAGGTCGATGCCGGCGTCGACCGGGACGAGCTCCGAGTCGGTGACGACGACGGCCACCTCGATGAGGGCGTCCTTCTCGAGGTCCAGCCCGGTCATCTCGCAGTCGATCCAGACGATCGGGTCCGTGGGTGCGGTGTTTCGGCTCACCGGGCCAGGGTACGGCGCACCCAACCGGACTCGAACCTGCAACCTGACTGGACCCTGCGGGATGCGAAGCCTCACCCGGCGACATCGGCGCGCTTTCACAAGACCGTACGGGGACGAGCGCCTGCGCAGGCTAACCTTTCTGCCCGAGCCCCCGTAGCTCAGCGGATAGAGCACCCGCCTTCTAAGCGGATGGCCGCAGGTTCGAACCCTGCCGGGGGCGCAGTTCTGCCCGGGCCGATACCCGGCGCGCGGCGCGCTTGCGCCGGGACCGCGCGCCGATCACCGACAATGGGCCGGTGACAACGCTGAACCTTGATCGCCGTGCCGCACCCGGGGACGGTTCGGCGCCGGACGAGGACGGGGCGGGGGCCCGCGGCCCGCGCGTCTCCGTCGTCACCGACCTGCAGGCGGACGTCGACCGCGTCGCGTTCCCCCTCGACCTGCCCGGCGCGACCGAGCTGCGGGAGCTGCGCGAGCAGGTCCTCACGCAGACCGGCGCCCGCCTCCTCCCGCGCCTCCGCCGCACCGACGCCCCCGCCGTCGTCGTGCTCGGCGGCTCCTCCGGCGTCGGCAAGTCCACCGTCCTGAACTCCCTGCTCGGCGACGAGGTCAGCGACGCCGGCGTCCTGCGGCCCACCACCCGCCGCGCCGTCGTCGCGGTCCACCCCGTCGACGCGCCCGCCCTCGACGGCCAGCCGCTCGCGGAGCTGGCCACGGTGGTCACCCACCCCGAGGTGCCCGCCGGGCTCGCCCTCCTCGACGCGCCCGACCTGAACTCCGTGCACGCGAGCAACCGCTCGCTCGCCAACCGGCTCCTGGAGACGGCCGACCTGTGGGTGTTCGTCACCACGGCGTCGCGTTACGGCGACGCGCTGCCCTGGCACCTGCTCACCGAGGCGCACGGGCGCGGCATCTCCACCGCCGTCGTCCTCAACCGGCTGCCGGCGCGGGTCCGCGTCCCCGTGCGCCGGGACCTGCTCGAGCGCATGGACGCCCTCGGCCTCGGCTCCGCACCGCTCTTCGTCGTCCCCGAGACCGGGCCCCGCGAGGGCCCGCTCGACCCCGGCGTCGTGGCCGAGCTGAAGGAGTGGCTCGCGCTGGTGGCGGACCGGCGCCGGTCCGCGGGCCTCGTGCGCCGGACCACCCGCGGGGTGTGGGGCGGGCTGCGCGAGCAGCTCCTGGCCCTGGCTGCCGGCGCCGACGCGCAGGTCGAGGCGGTGGAGACCCTCCGCCGGCTCGCCGAGGAGGCGTCCGAGGCTCCCGTCCGCGCGTTGACGGACGCGCTGCGCGAGGGGCGGGCCGGCCTCGGCGCCCCTGCCACCCGGTGGCTGTCCCTGGCCTCCACCGGCGGCCACCTCGCCCCTCTGGTCCAGGAGGGCGCGCGCGTGCGCCACGGCCGCAACGGGCGGGACCTGGCCGCGCGCGACGCGGCCGTCTCGGCCCTGGCCGAGGAGGCGGCAGCGGCGGTGGTGCTGGTGGTGGCCGACGCGATCCGGGGCGCCGCCGACGGCGTCCGGCGAGCCTGGGAGCCGGCGTCGTCCGGGGCGCGCGGGCTGGGCCCGGCGGTGCCGGAGCCGGCCCGCGGCCGCAGCCTCGGCGCCGCTCGCGAGGTGGTCGAGCAGTGGCGCGCCGGCGTGCGGGCCGCGGTGCCCGACGGCGGAGCCGCGCAGGTGCTCGGACCTGCCGGTCTTGCCGGGCTCGTCGTCGCCGCGGCCGCCGGCGTCGCGGGCGCCGACGGTGCGGCCCGGCGGCTGACCGGCGGCGACACGCTGGTCGACGCCGCCCGGACGGACCTGGTCCAGCGCGCCGGTGCCGTCGTGCGCGCGACCGTCGAGCCCTACCTGACGGAGCTGGACGCGCTCCCGGTGCAGCCGGGCACCGCGCTCCGGCTCCGGGCGACCGAGCTCAAGGAGCACGCATGACCACGATCACCTCCCGACGCGCCGACGTCCTCCCGGACGTGGACGTCGACCTCGACGCCACCACGCTCGCCGAGCGCGCCGACACCCTCGCGCTGGCGCTCGACGCCGCGGGAGGCCTCGTCGACCCGCTGGACGCGGCCCGGGCCCACGCCGACCTGGACGCGGTCGCCGAGCGCCTCGCCCTCGGCGGGGACCGCACCGTCGTCGCCCTGGTCGGCGGGACCGGCTCGGGCAAGTCCTCCCTCTTCAACGCGATCTCCGGCCTGGAGTTCGCGGACGTCGGTGCGCTGCGCCCCACCACGGAGGTCGCGGCGGCCTGCGTGTGGGGCGGCGAGGCGGACCAGCTGCTCGACTTCCTCCAGGTCTCCCCGGACCGGCGCATCCAGCGTGAGTCGGAGCTCGACGGCGACCACGAGCGCGCGCTCGGCGGCATGGTCCTCCTCGACCTGCCCGACCACGACTCCGTCGCGGTGGAGCACGCCGTGCAGGTCGACCGCCTCCTGCCGCTCGTCGACCTGCTGGTGTGGGTCGTGGACCCGCAGAAGTACGCGGACAACGCGCTCCACGAGCGCTACCTCAGCGCGCTCGCGGGACGCAGCGAGAGCATGCTCGTGCTCGTCAACCAGGCGGACACCCTGACGGCGGGGGCGGTCGAGCGCGTCGTCGAGGACGTCCGCCAGCTCCTCGCCGCGGACGGGCTGCCCGACGTCCGCGTGCTCGCGACCTCGGCGCTGGCGCACGCCGGCATCGACGAGGTCCGCGCGGTCCTCGCGGAGGCGGTCGGCCGGCCCTCGGTGTCGGTCCGGACCGCGCTGGCGGAGGTGGACGCGGTCTCCGCGCGGCTGGCCCACGCGGTGGGGGATCGGGAGGCGGACCTTGACGACGTCGGAGACGTCGCCGAGGAGCTGGCTCGCGCCGCCGGCGTGGACGCCGTGGCCGACTCGGTGCGGACGGCCGTCGGCGCGTCCCGCGGCGGTGCGGTGGCCCCGCCCGAGCCGCCCGCGGACGCGACCGTCGCCGCCGTGCGTGACGGCTGGGTCGGCCGTGCCCAGGAGGGGCTGCCCGGCCCCTGGGCCGCCGCCGTCGACGCCGCGGTCCCCGGCCCCGCCGTCCTGCGGGAGGCGGTGGTCTTAGCCGTCGGGGAGGTCCCGCTGCCGCCCGCCCGGTCCGGGCGTGCGGGCCGGTTCGTCGCGGCGGCCGCGGCCCTGACCGCCGGCGCCGTCGTGTGGCTGGTGCTGGCGCTGCTGCTGTCGCTGCCGTGGCTGGCCGTGGCGGTGCCGCCGGTGGCCGGGCTCGTCGCCGCGTGGTTCCTGCTCTCCTGCGCCGCCTCGGTCCGGCGCGAGGACGCCTCGGCGGCCGCCGAGGCGTACCGGTCGGCCGTGCTGGACCGCACCGCCGCGGTGGTCCGCGAGACGCTCGCCGAGCCGGCTCGTGACGTCCTGCGCCGGCACCGCACGCTCCGCGCCGCGCTCGGCCGCTGACTCCACAGCCCACGGGCGGTGCCGCCGCGTCCACAGGACCGGGACCGGCGGCCGCCGGGGCCGGCCCGGGTACGGAACCGTGCCGTTCAGGGCCGGCGCCCGGCCGGCCCGCGAGCCGAGGAGCGAGCATGAGCAACGAGATCCAGATCACCGTGCGCGGCTGGATGGGCAGCGACCCCGTCCGCCACGTCGGGCCGACCGGCGTCACCCTCGCGATGTTCCGCGTGGGGTCGACGCCGCGTCTGCGCGACCGCGCCACCGGGGAGTTCCGCGACGGCGAGACCCAGTGGTTCACGGTCAAGGCGTGGCGCGACCTGGCCGAGAACGTCATCGCCAGCCTCAAGAAGGGCATGCCGGTGATCCTGCGGGGCACCCTGCGCACGGAGACGTGGCAGGGCGAGAACGGCGAGCGCTCGGCCAACGTCATCTCCGTCGACTCCATCGGCGCCGACCTCGGCACGGGCACCGCGCAGTTCGTCCGGACCGTGCGCGCCTCGGCGGCCGCGGAGCCCGGGGCCGGGGACGGGTCGGCCACCGGCGGGGACGCCACGCAGAGCCCGGGCGCGGGCCTGACCGGACCGGACGGGACCCGCTTCACCGGTCAGGAGCTGCCGGACGACCCGGACGAGGGCCTGGCCGACGAGCTGGCGGAGGAGCTCGCCGAGGCGGACGGGTACGCGCTGGCCTGAGTCAACGCGTCCAGAGCCGAGCGAGCGGGGAGTCGTCGAGACGCTCGCCCAGCTCCGCGACGGACCGGTACACCGCCACGGCGCCGGCGTCGGTGAGCTCGGCGGCGCTGATGCCGCCGGTGAGGACGCCGACGCACGGCACGCCGGCGCGGCCGCACGCCTCGACGTCCCACACGGAGTCGCCCACGAACACGGCGCGGTCGGCCGTGACGCCGGCCGTGTCCAGCGCGGCACGGACGAGGTCGGGTGCCGGTTTGGCGTCCTCCACGTCGGCGGCCGCGGTGACGCCGTCGACGTCGAGGTCGAGCACCCTGCGCAGGTGCTCCAGCTCGTCCGGGGAGGCCGAGGTCGAGACGACGACGCGTTGGCCCCGCTCGTGCAGCGCCCGGACGAGCTCGACCACCCCGTCGAGCCGGCGCAGCCGGTCTGCCGTCCGGCCGTAGAGGTCGGCATGGAGCTCACGCACCCGCGCCCCGACCTCCCGTGCGGCGTCCTCACCGAGCAGCTCCGGCACCAGGAGCTCGGAGCCCATGCCGATCCGGCGGTGGATCCGCCACGCGTCGACAGGGTGCCCCACCTGCGCGAACGCCCGTGACCAGGCGTCGACGTGGAGGTAGTTGGAGTCCACCAGGGTGCCGTCGGCGTCGAGCAGGACGGCGCCTGGCCAGGAGTCGGTCATGGGGCAGTGCTACCGCCACGGGGCCCGGCCCGCATCTCAGCGGGGGAGGAGCGGCCGGGCCCGCGTGGCCTACCCTGGAAGCCGAAGAGGCCGCCCGCCGGGCGGCCGAGAACCACGTACGCGATGCGGAGAGCAGTGGCTGAGTACATCTACTCCATGGTGCGGGCCCGTAAGGCCCACGGTGACAAGGTCATCCTCGACGACGTCACCATGGCGTTCCTGCCCGGCGCGAAGATCGGCATGGTCGGTCCCAACGGCGCCGGCAAGTCGACGATCCTGAAGATCATGGCGGGGCTGGACACCCCCTCCAACGGCGAGGCGCGCCTCACGCCCGGCTACACGGTGGGCATCCTGCAGCAGGAGCCGCCGCTGAACGAGGAGAAGACGGTCCTGGGCAACGTCCAGGAGGGTGTGGCGGAGATCCTCGGCAAGGTCCAGCGCTTCAACGAGATCGGCGAGCTGATGGCCGACCCGGACGCCGACTTCGACTCGCTCATGGACGAGATGGGCAAGCTCCAGACCGAGATCGACGCGGCCAACGCGTGGGACCTGGACTCCCAGCTCGCCCAGGCGATGGACGCCCTGCGCTGCCCGCCGCCGGACGCCGACGTCTCCGTCCTCTCCGGCGGTGAGCGCCGCCGCGTGGCGCTGTGCAAGCTCCTGCTCGAGCAGCCCGACCTGCTGCTGCTCGACGAGCCCACCAACCACCTGGACGCGGAGTCGGTGCAGTGGCTCGAGCAGCACCTGTCCAAGTACCCCGGCGCGGTCATCGCCGTCACCCACGACCGGTACTTCCTCGACCACGTGGCCGAGTGGATCGCCGAGGTCGACCGCGGTCGCCTCTACCCGTACGAGGGCAACTACTCCACCTACCTGGAGAAGAAGGCCGCCCGTCTCGACGTCCAGGGCAAGAAGGACGCGAAGCTCCAGAAGCGCCTCAGGGAGGAGCTGGAGTGGGTGCGGTCCTCGGCCAAGGGACGTCAGACGAAGTCCAAGGCGCGACTCGCGCGCTACGAGGAGATGGCCGCGGAGGCCGAGCGCACCCGCAAGCTCGACTTCGAGGAGATCCAGATCCCGCCGGGCCCGCGTCTGGGCTCGGTCGTCATCGAGGCCAAGGACCTGCGCAAGGGGTTCGGCGACCGCCTCCTCATCGACGGCCTGTCCTTCTCGCTGCCCCCCAACGGCATCGTCGGGGTCATCGGCCCCAACGGCGTCGGCAAGACCACGCTCTTCAAGACGATCGTGGGCATGGAGAGCCTGGACGACGGCGACCTCAAGATCGGCGAGACCGTCAAGATCTCCTACGTCGACCAGTCCCGCGGCGGCATCGACCCGAACAAGACGCTCTGGGAGGTCGTCTCCGACGGGCTCGACTTCATCCAGGTCGGCAACGTCGAGATGCCCTCGCGCGCCTACGTCTCGGCGTTCGGCTTCAAGGGCCCGGACCAGCAGAAGCCGGCCGGCGTGCTCTCCGGCGGTGAGCGCAACCGGCTGAACCTCGCGCTCACCCTCAAGCAGGGCGGCAACCTGCTCCTGCTCGACGAGCCCACGAACGACCTCGACGTCGAGACTCTCGGCTCGCTCGAGAACGCCCTGCTGGAGTTCCCGGGCTGCGCCGTCGTCGTCTCCCACGACCGGTGGTTCCTCGACCGCGTCGCCACGCACATCCTCGCCTGGGAGGGCGACGAGGAGAACCCGGCGAAGTGGTACTGGTTCGAGGGCAACTTCGAGTCCTACGAGCAGAACAAGGTCGAGCGTCTCGGCGCCGACGCGGCCCGCCCGCACTCGGTGACCTACCGCAAGCTCACCCGCGACTGACCGGTTCCCTCCCGGCCCCGGCCCTGGCCCCCGGCCGGGCAGGCCGACGGACCCGCACGGCCGCCGCCGAGTCGTCTCGGCGGCGGCCGTCCCGCGTCCGCGCCTGAGGACCCTAGGCTGACGGGGAAGTCCGACGAGAGGAACCCATGGCCCGGCTGACCATCCCGCTGCACATCCGGTGGAGCGACATCGACGGCTACCAGCACGTCAACAACGCCAAGATGTTCACCCTCCTGGAGGAGGCGCGCATCGCGGCGTTCTGGGCCTCGGTCCCCGGGGACGCCCGCCTCGACGCCGTCGGCGGGGGCGTCGACCCCGTCCACCACCCGGCGGACGACCGCGCGCCGGGGACGAAGATCCTGGCCACCGGGCCGGGCTCCGGCACCAACACCTACATCGCGCGGCAGGAGATCGAGTACCTGGCGCCCCTGCCTTACACGCTGCGGCCCGTCGAGGTGCAGCTGTGGATCTCTCACCTCGGCGGCGCCAGCATCGACGTCTGCTACGAGATCCCAGGCCCCGACGGCGACCCGGCGGTGCGCGCGATGACCACCCTGGTCCTCATCGACGAGGAGACGGAGAAGCCGCGGCGCATGACCCCGGCGGAGCGCGCCAGCTGGGAGCCGTACCTGGACGAGCCGGTCCCGTTCCGGCGCCGCGGCCGCTGAGGCGTCACCGGCGGGCACGCCCGCCCACCCGTGCAGAGCCTCGCCCGTCCGCCCGGCAGCGGCCGGTGCGTCACCCGAGCAGCTCGAGGACCGCTCTCTCGACGGCCCCGTGCGTGTCGGGCGGCGCCGGGTCGCCCGGGTTGTCCGCCCGCCGCGCGAGCCGGAGGTCGATCGTCCGGCCGCGCTCGGCGAGGTCGAGCACCCGGGAGTCGATGTAGGACGACCGGCTGACGGCGGGGGTGTTGCCCAGGTACTGCGCCACGGCCTTCACCGCCTCCCGCTCCGCCCGTTTCCGCGCGGTGCGCGTGGTGGCTCCCGGGGCGCGGACCGCCAGCTCGAGCGCGGCGAGCACCGTGCCGTGCCAGGTGCGGAAGTCCTTGGCCGACGCGTCCGGCCCCAGCCGCTCCTTGACGTACTCGTTGATGTCGGCGCTGGTCACGTCGACCCACTCGCCGCGGCGCCGGTACGCGAGCAGCTCCTCGCCGCCGCCCCGGCGCCGGCGCATCATCGTCAGCGGCTCGACGAGCGCCTCGTCGCGCAGCACGAGTCGCCGGGACTGCCCGGACTTGGCCAGGTAGGCGAACGTCATCTCCCCGTCGCGGGTGATGCGCACGTGCCGCTTGAGGAGGGTGGCGAGGCCGTAGCTGCCGTTGTTCTCCGCGTAGGTCTCGCCGCCGATCCGGAAGAACCCGATGTCCAGCAGCCGGAAGGCGACCGCGAGGGCGCGCTCGCGCGGCATGCCGTTGCGCGCGAGGTCCATCGTCACCTGACGGCGGGCGGACGGGAGCCGGCGCGCGAGGTCGAGGACGCGCTCGTGCTTGGCCGCGTCGCGGCTCTCGCGCCACGCGGGGTGGTAGAGGTACTGGCGGCGCCCGGCGTCGTCGGTACCCACCGCCTGGATGTGCCCGTTGACGACCGGGCAGATCCACACGTCCTTCCAGGCGGGCGGGATGACCAGCGCGCGGCAGCGCGCCAGCACGTCCGGATCGCTGACCCGGGCGCCGTCGGCGTCGAGGTAGACGAACCCGGTCCCGGCCCGGCGCCTGCTCAGGCCCGGTCCGTCCACCCGCACCCGCCGGAGTCTCACCCGTCACCTCTCACGGGGTCAGTGTGCTGGCGTGTGCCGCCTCGCGCTCGCCGACCCAGGCGCAGGCCCAGCACGAGGGCGTCCGTCCGCTCGAGCACGCGCATACCAAGGTGCTGGTAGAACCCGACGGCACCCTCGTTGGCCGGGTCGACGCCGAGGTGCACGCCCGGCGCGCCCGCCACGGCGAGCGCCGCGAGGACCGACTCCAGCAGCTGGCGGCCGTGCCCGCCGCCCTGCGCCTCCGGCAGCAGGTCCACGTGAAGGTGCGCCGGGTGGTCGACGAGCCAGGCGCCCGCGGTGCGCGTCCCGGCGTGGATCGCCCGGACGAGCCGGGCGTCGGGCGAGTCGTCGCCGGGCTCCGGGAGCGGGTACCGCGCCCGCAGCGGCGGCCACCAGGACGCCTCGCACGCGTCCTCGAACGCCGTGGTTCCGACGGTGGCGACGGCGTAGCCGACCGGCTCGCCGCCGGGGCGGCGCAGCACGCGGGCGAGGCCCGGCTCGAGCGCGAGGTAGGCGCCGAGGTAGACGTGGCCGAGGAGCTCCGGGTCCCGGTGGAGGCTGGTGGCGTCCCGGCCGGCGTCCCCCGTGCGCAGGCAGATCTCGTACAGCGCCGGACGGTCGCCGGGACGGTAGGGGCCGACGGCGAGGCCCGACCCGGCGCGCTCAGCCACGTGCCGCCCCGACGGCGGCGGTGAGGGCGGCGACGTCCGGCAGCGGCCAGCCGGCCCGGTCCGCGGCCAGGCGCAGCGCGCCGACCACCGGCGCGGCGGCGTCGTGGACGCGCAGGTCGTGGGCGGGCTGTCGCAGGCCGGCCAGCACGCCGTCGCGGACGGGACCGGGCCGGGTGAGCACCGAGCCCGCGAGCACGACGTCCGCGGCGCCGTCGGCCACGGCGGACAGCGAGCGCAGCAGGCCGGCGACCCCCTCGGCCACGATGCCGGCGGCGACGGCGTCACCGACGGCCGCGCACGCCGTCACCTCTCGGGCGAAGGAGCCGAGCTGGGCGGGGGAGCGGGTGTCGGTCAGGCGCACGAGATCCTGGCGCGGGTCGCCGGTGACGGCGGCCCCGGCCGCGGCGGCCAGCTCCGCCGCCGCTGGCGTCAGCGCGGTCGCGGGGCCACGCCCGTCGAGGTGGGCCGCCGCTGCGCGCAGGCCGGCCAGGGCCAGCCAGACGCCCGAGCCGACGTCCCCGAGGAGCCAGCCGAGCCCGTCGGAGCGGGCCCGCTCGGCGAAGCCGGCCACTCGCAGGGCGATCGCGCCGGTGCCCGCCAGCAGGAGGGCGCCGTCGGGCCCGGGCGCCCCGGCCGCGTAGGCGACGACCGGGTCCGTCACGACCTCGGCGGCCACCGGGACCGGCATCCCGCTGCCCGGCAGCGCGTCGTGGAGCAGGGCGACGGCGCGGGCCCGGCCGGCGGGTCCCGCCCCGGCGATCCCCGCCACGAGCGCGTCGGCCTGCCAGCGGCCGTCCAGCCGCCCATCCGCCTGCGCGGCCGCGGCGGCGAGGACCGCCCGCAGATGATCGACGACCACGCCGGGGGAGGACCGGAAGTTGGCGCCGGGCCCTTCGACGACGGCGAGCACGGCCCCGTCCGGGGCCAGGACGCCCGCGGTCGAGGAGGTCCCGCCCACGTCGAGGCCGACCACGGCGCGCAGCGCGCCCGCGGTGCCGGCGTACTCAGAGATTGGAGGCACGCTATTCCCCACCTCGGTCGACGGTGGTAACTTTCCAACTTGCGTCGGTGAACGGAAGTTATCACCACCACAGGAGCTTCCGCTCCATCGAACCACCGCCCGGTCCGCGCGTCCGACCGCCGGACCGCAGCAGCCCCGCGCGACCCGAGCCCGACCCTGGAGCCGCCATGAGCCGGACCGACAACGACTGGCGCGAGGTCATCGGCCTGCGCTCGCCCACGGAGGAACGCAACCCGCGCACCGCCGGGATCGACCAGCTGCCGGCCCGCGAGCTGGTCGCCCTGGTGATGGCCGAGGACCGCACGGTCCACGACGCCGTCGCGACGGTGGCCGGGCCCGTGGCCGAGCTCGTCGAGCGCGCCGTCGGGGCGATCGCGGCGGGCGGGCGCGTGCACTACGTCGGCTCCGGCACGTCCGGGCGGCTCGGTGTCCTCGACGCGGTCGAGCTGCTGCCGACCTACGACGTGGGCGAGGAGGCCTTCCGCGCGCACCTCGCCGGCGGCCCGGGGGCGATGATGCTGGCCGTCGAGGGCGCCGAGGACGACGCCGGCGCCGGCCGGACCCTCGGCGAGCAGTTCGGGCCGGACGACCTCGTGGTGGGGCTGACCGCGAGCGGGCGCACCCCGTTCGTCGGGGGCGCGCTCGCCGCGGCGCGCGAGCGCGGCGCGGCGACCGCCCTGGTCTCCACCAACCCCGCCGCCCCGCTGGCCGGTGCGGTGGACGTCGCGGTGCTGGTGGACACCGGCCCCGAGGTGGTCACCGGCTCGACCCGGATGAAGGCGGCGACCGCGCAGAAGCTGGTCCTGAACACTTTCTCGACGGCCGTGATGGTGCGCCTGGGCAAGACGTACTCCAACCTCATGATCGAGGTGCGGCCGACCAACCAGAAGCTCCGGGCGCGGACGGTGCGGATGCTCGTGCAGGCCACCGACCAGGAGCCGGCGCGCTGCGCGGAGGTTCTCGAGGAGGCCGGCGGGCGCGTCCGCGTCGCGCTCGTAGCCCTGCTGGCCGGCAGCACGGTGGAGGCGGCGGCCCGGGCGTCCGCTACGTTCCCGCCGGACCCCGCCCGGGCCGACGACCCCGCCGGGGTGCGCTCCGCCGTCGCCGCCCTCGGGGCGGGCGTGCGGTGAGCGAGGTGCCGCTCGCGGTGCGTCTGCGGGGGCTGCTGGAGAACCTCCAGCCCTCGACCCGGCGGGTGGCCGAGCTCGTCCTCGCCGACCCCGAGCGCGCGGCCGGCCTGACGATCACCCAGCTGGCCCAGGCCTCCGGGACGTCGCAGTCCACCATCGTGCGGCTGTGCCGCGAGGCCGGGCTCGACGGGTACCGGCAGTTCCGGCTCGCGCTGGTCGCCGACCTCGGACGGCGGGAGGGCGAGTCCCGCCCCGCCGAGATCACCGGCGACATCGCCGAGGGGGACGACCTGGACTCCGTCGTCGCCAAGATCGCCTTCGCGGACGCCCGGGCGGTCGAGGAGACGGGCCGCGCGCTGTCGGTCCCGGAGCTGGAGGCGGTCGTGGACGCCGTGGTGGCCGCCGGGCGCACGGACGTCTACGGGGTGGGGGCCTCGGGCATCGTGGCGGCCGACCTCCAGCAGAAGCTCCACCGCATCGGGCGCGTCGCGTTCTCCTTCCCGGACGCCCACCTCGCGCTCACGTCCGCGGCGCTCCTGGGCGTCGGCGACGTCGCTATCGGCATCTCCCACACCGGCACCACCGTCGACACCGCGGACGCGCTCGCCATCGCCCGGCGCAACGGGGCCACGACCGTGGCCATCACGAACGCACCGCGCTCGCCGATCGCGCTCGGGGCGGACCACGTGCTGCTCACCGCGGCCCGGGAGACGACGTTCCGCTCCGGGGCGACCGCGTCGCGGCTCGCGCAGCTGACCGTCGTGGACTGCGTCTTCGTCGGCGTCGCCCAGCGCACCTTCGCGGCGAGCCAGCGGGCGCTGGAGGCCACCCGCGACGCCGTCCGCGACCGGCGCGTGGAGCACCGCCCGCGCACGACCTCGCACTGAGGCCCGCCGCGCCAACCGACTCGCACCGTCACCGAGCAGGAAGGAGCACCGCCGCGGGGAACGCCCGCCAGGCCCGCCGCCCGATGACGCGCGCCGGGCCCGCCTCGCGCAGAGCCGCGCGACGGCAGGACAACTCGAGAGGAGCAGGACGATGAGACGACCGACTTCACGGACGATCGCCGCACTGGGGGGTTTTGCACTTCTGCCCGCACTCGCGCTCGCCGCGCCGGTCACGGCGCAGGCCGAGGACCGGCCCGAGCAGTGGCGCGGGTACTGGGTCGACGCGTTCAACGCAGGGATCTACGACGCCGAGCAGGTCACGGAGCTCGTGGCCGACGCCGAGGACCTCGGCGCCAACGTGCTGGTGGTCCAGGTGGGCCGCCGGTTCGACTGCTTCTGCAACGACGCGCTCTACCCGCGCACCGACGCGTTCGTGGACCCGGCGCCGTACGACCCGCTCGCCGAGGTGATCGAGCAGGCGCACGCCGCGGGCATCGAGGTCCACGCCTGGGTCAACGCCACGACGCTGTGGAACTCCGCGACCCCGCCGAGGTCGCCCGAGCACGCCTACAACGCCCACGGCTTCGCCGCCGAGGGCGAGCACCGCTGGCTGAACAAGCGGGCCGACGGCGTGGAGAAGGTGGGCAACAACTCCTTCATCGACCCGGCCAACCCGCACGCCGTCGACTACGTGGTGGACGCCGTCGCCTCCATCACCGAGAACTACGACGTGGACGGCGTCAACCTCGACTACATCCGCTACCCGGACTACAACAGCGGGGACTTCGTCAACGACTGGGGGTACTCCGAGGTCTCCCTCGCACGGTTCGCCGCCGAGACCGGCCGCACGGACGTCCCGGCCCCGACCGACGAGCAGTTCAGCGACTGGCGCCGCGACCAGGTCTCCGGGCTGGTCCGCAAGATCTATCTCGCGATGTACGAGGTCGACCCGACCGACCGGCTCAGCATCAACGGCATCACCTACGCCTACGGGCCGGCCACGTACGGCGGGTGGGAGGGCACCCGCCCCTACCGCAACGTCATGCAGGACTGGAAGGGCTGGCTGGACGAGGGCATCGTCGACACCGTCACCGCGATGAACTACAAGCGGGACTGGGTGCCCGCGCAGGCGCAGATGTTCGACGAGTGGAGCGAGGCGCTGGTCGACTACCGGGCCGGGCGGCACGTGGTGAACGGCCCCGCCCTCTACCTCAACGACGTCGACAGCTCGGTGGAGCAGGCCCGCAAGACGGTCGAGGCCGGCTTCGACGGCTGGATGGGCTACTCCTACGCCAACGCCACCATGGCCGCGACGGCGTCCGGCGACGCCGCCGTCAAGGACGCGGAGCGGGCCGCGCTGACGGACGCCCTGCGCGCCGACGTGCTCGCCGACGAGGTCGTCGTGCCCGAGATGACCTGGAGGACGGCGCCGACGACCGGGCACGTCTCGGGCACCGTCGTCCTGGCGGGCGGGGCCCCCGCCGACCAGGCCGACGTGGTGCTCCACCGGGTCGACGGGCCGGCGCAGAAGGTGCTCGCGCGCACCGACGGCTCGGGCTGGTTCGGCGCGGTGGATCTTGAGCCCGGCCGCTACCGCGTGCAGGTGGTGGAGGCGGGCGCCGAGGGGACGGCGTCGGCCTTCGTCACCGTGGGTGCGGGCGCCGTCGCCGAGGTCGCGGTGCGGGCCGACACCCTCGGCTGACGGCGTCCGACGGCCCTCGAGCGCCGCCCGACCCGACGACCGCTGCCGGCGCGCCCGCGGCGGTCGTCGGGTCGGGGCGCGGTCGCGTCGGGGCCGCGCCCCGACCATGACCCGCAGCCCTCAGCGCAGCGACGGCCGCTTCCACTCCTCGTCCGGGCGTGGCACCGAGGGCGGCCGGTCCGCGGCCGGCCGCGCACCGGGCCCGGCGTCGTCGGGCACGCGGACCATGCCCTCCTGGGCGACGGTCGCCACGTGGGTCCCGGCCGTGTCGAACACCTTGGCGATGCCGAGCCCGCGACCACCCTGCGCCGACGGGGACTCCTGGACGTAGAGCAGCCACTGGCCGACGTCGAGCGGCCGGTGCCACCACATGCCGTGGTCCAGGCTCGCCACGCTCAGCCCCGGTGTCCGCCAGCTCAGCCCGTGGCGGCGCAGCACCGGCTCCAGGAGCACCTGGTCGCAGGCGTACGCGAGCAGCGCCCGGTGCTGCAGCTGGGTCAGCCCCGCCGGCAGCGGGGAGCGGGCACGCATCCACAGCATCTGCGCGTCGGTCCGCTCGCCCGCGCCCCGCAGGTAGATGTCCTGCTCGACGTGGCGGATGTCGAACGCGGCCGTGGAGGACATGAACTTCGCGACGGGGTGGTCCACCTCGTCGAAGAGCGTCAGCGCGCTGCGCAGGCTCTCCGGGTCCGGGGCCTCGGGCGCTGCCGCGGCGTGCTCCCGCCCCGGCTGGTCCTCCTGGTAGGAGCTGATGAGGGAGAGGATCGGCTTGCCCTGCTGCAGGGCGTGGGTGCGCCGCGTGCTGAAGGACCGGCCGTCGTGCAGCCGCTCCACCGCGAACGTGATCGGCAGCTCGACCTTCCCGGGCCGCAGGAAGTACCCGTGCACCGAGTGCAGCTGGCGCCGGCCGTCGCCGTCGTCGGGCAGCGTCGCGGCCGCGGCCAGCACGGACTGCGCGAGCACCTGGCCGCCGTAGATGCGCCCGCTCAGCTGCGGCAGGGAGGTCCCCGCGAACTCGTCCGGCCCCAGCCGGGTCAGGCGCAGGGTGCTCAGGACCGTCGCCATCGGCTCGGCGTCGGTCTGGGGGACGTCCAGCACGGCGGCGGCGTCGGGGGCTTCGGGCAGCTGGGGCATGACGCTCCTGGGTGGTGGGTGGACGGGTGGTCGTCCCGCGCACGCGACGGCGCGGCGAGGCTCAGATCAGGCTGCGGCGGCCGGGCTCGGGCGTGTTGACCATTGCGTGCGCCGCGCGCTCGAGGTAGTCCCACAGCAGCGTCTCGAGCTCCGGGGCGAGCTCCAGCTCGTCGACGCCGACCCGCATGTGCGCGAGCCAGCGGTCGCGGGCCGCCGGGGTCACCGGGAAGGGCAGGTGCCGACGGCGCAGCATGGGGTGCCCGCGCTGCTGCGAGTACGTGGTGGGCCCGCCCCAGTACTGCTCCAGGAACATCGTCAGGCGCTCCTCGGCGCCCGCCCAGTCGTCCTGCGGGTACATCGGGGCGAGCAGCTCGTCCTCGCGCACGCCCTGGTAGAACCGGTGCACGAGCCGGGCGAACGTCGGGTGCCCGCCCATCGCCTCGTACACGCGGGCGAGATCGGCGTGGGTGGGCTGCTGCGCTGTCACCGTCCCATCATCGCTCACAGCCCGAGGTCCGCGAGAACCGGCAGCCCCTCCCGCACGCGCGCCCGGGCGTCGGCCGCGGACTCGGCGTCGACCGCCGCGCGGGCCAGCCGCCGGCACGTCGCGAGGTCGGTGGCCGCCAGCACGGCGGCGACGTCGGCCAGGGCTCGCGGCGTCATGGACAGCGAGGAGATGCCCAGACCCACGAGGACGACGGCGAGTGCTGGGTCGGCCGCGGCCTCGCCGCACACCCCGACCGGCCGGGACTGCTGCGCGCCGCCGAGGCAGGTCGACTCCACGAGCCGCAGGACGGCGGGCTGCCACGGGTCGGACAGCTCGGCGAGGGAGCCCAGCAGCCGGTCGGCGGCCATCGCGTACTGGGTCAGGTCGTTCGTGCCGATCGACGCGAACGAGGCCCGCGCCAGGATCGGCCCCGCGAGCAGCGCCGCGCTCGGCACCTCGACCATGACGCCCGCCGTGCCCAGCCCGTGGCGCTCGCACGCGGCGACGAACTCCTCGGTCTCGGCCACGGTCGCGACCATGGGGGCCATCACCCAGACGTCCGCGCTGGTCGCCTCGGCGGCGCGGGCGATCGCGGCGAGCTGGTTCTCGAGGACCTCGGGCGCCTTCCGGGCGGTGCGCAGCCCACGCACGCCGAGGGCCGGGTTGGCCTCCTCGGCGTCGGTGACGAACGGCAGCGGCTTGTCCGCGCCGGCGTCGAGGGTGCGGACCACGACCTTCTTGCCGGGGAACTGCTCGAGCACGCGCCGGTACTGCTCGGCCTGCTCGTCGACGCCCGGCTCCTCGGTGCGGTCGAGGAAGCAGAACTCCGTGCGGAACAGGCCCACGCCCTGGGCGCCCGCCTCGGCCGCGGACCGGGCGCCGTCCGGGTCGCCGACGTTGGCCAGGAGCGCCACCTCGTGCCCGTCCGCGGTGCGGCCGTGGCCGTCGAAGGTGCGGACGACCGCGCTCCGCTCCTCGGCGCGGCGGACGCGCTCGGGGTCGGGCGAGAGCTCGACGGTGCCGGCCCCGCCGTCGACGAGGACGAGCTCCCCCTCGGGCAGCGCCGCGGGGGCGCCGGCCAGGCCGACGACGGCCGGGATGCCGAGGGACCGGGCGAGGATCGCGGTGTGCGACGTCGGGCCGCCCTCCGCGGTGACGATGGCGCGCACGAGCGCGGGGTCCAGCAGCGCGGTGTCCGCCGGGGCGAGGTCGGTGGCCACGAGCACGAACGGCTCCGCGCGCTGCGGGACCCCCGGCATCGGCTGCCCGGTGAGCTCGGCGATGATGCGGTTGCGCACGTCGGCGACGTCTCTAGCCCGTTCGGCCATGTACCCGCCCAGCGCACCCAGCTGCTCCGCCACCTTCCCGGCGGCCAGCCACACCGCCCGCGGCGCCGGCAGGTGCTCCTCGCGCACCAGCGCGGAGGCGCTCTTCACGAGCGTGGGGTCGGCCGCCATCTGCGCCGTCGTCTCGAGCAGCTCGCGGCGCTCGCCCTCGACCGTCGTCGCCGCCTGCTCCAGGGCGCCGCGCACGGCCTCCGCGGCGGCGGCGATCCGTCCCGCCTCGGCCTCGGCCTGCTCCTCCGCGACCGCGGGACCGGCCGGGGGCTCGCCGGCGGGCGGGCGGACCTGCGCCACGGGGCCGGCGGCGAGGCCGGGGCTGACGCCGACGCCGCGCAGCGGCTCGGCCGCGCCCGCCGGGGCGCCGGGGTCGGGCATGACGGTGTCCGGGGCGTCCTCGCCCGCGGCCTGGGTGCTCATGGATGCTCCTGTCCTCGGAATGCGCCCCATCATGCCGCGCCTCGGCCCGCCCGCCCGGCGCACGCGCCGGGAGCACGGTGACCGGCCCCGGGTGACGCCGCCGGACGCGCCCCCGCGCGCCGATCCGCTGGTGCACCGGTAGCGCGCGGGTAGGCTCGGAGGAGGTCGCGGGAACGTGACGAATCCCGCACGCACACCGTCTCAACACCGTTGGAGGAGTTCGATGAACAAGGCCGAGAGCATCCTGGCCGCCCTGGGAGGTGCGCCGAACGTCGTCGACGTCGAGCCGTGCATCACCCGTCTGCGCGTGGAGGTCCGGGACCCGGCCGTCGTGGGTGAGAGTGACCTCAAGGCCACCGGTGCGTTCGGCGTCGTGCGGGTGGGCCGTGTGGTGCAGATCGTGGTCGGCCCGGAGGCGGACGACCTGGCCGAGGAGATCAGCGCGCTCCTGTAACCCAGGACCGTCGCGCGGTGCGCCGGCGAGGGCGAGGCCCCGGGCGCGAACACCTACGGCGGACCTGACGCGTCCGTCCAGACCGAGGAGCACCATGACGTCCAGCCCGGCACCGGCCGCGGACACCACCACCCCCTCGCCGGAGCTGCGGCGGCTCGCCGACAGCCTCGGCGTGGCGACCGAGTTCTGGGACTTCACCGGTCACCACCGGATCGTCTCCGCCGCGACCATCCGCGCCGTGCTGGCCGCGCTCGGCGTGCCCGCGGGCGACGAGGGCCAGGTGCGCGCCGCGCTCGCGGACGCCGAGCTGGCGCCGTGGCGCGCGGTGCTCCCGCCGTCCGTGGTGGTGCGGGAGGGACGGACGCACGAGCTCGCGGTGCACGTGCCCGACGGCACGGGCGTCGCCGTCGTCGTCGAGCTCGAGGCGGGCGGCACGCGCGAGCTGGAGCAGAAGGACGCCTGGGTGGAGCCGCGCGTGGTGGACGGCGTGCTCGTCGGCCGGGCCACCTTCGTCCTGCCCGCCGACCTGCCGGTCGGCTGGCACGAGGTGGAGGCCCGGGTCGACGGCGGACGAGCCGTCCGCAGCCCGCTCGCCGTCACGCCCGACCGGCTCCCGGACCCGGGGGTCGCCACCGCCCGCGGGTGGGGCCTGATGGCGCAGCTGTACTCGGTGCGCTCGGCCCGCTCGTGGGGGATCGGGGACCTCTCGGACCTGGCGGAGCTGACGAGCTTCTCGGGCGATCTGGGCGCGGACTTCCTGCTCATCAACCCGCTGCACGCGGCGGAGCCGAGCGGCCGGATGACCCCCTCGCCGTACCTGCCGGTCACGCGCCGGTTCGTCAACCCGATCTACATCCGCCCGGAGGAGGTGCGCGAGGCCGCGTACCTCAGCGGACCCCAGCGCGCCCTCGTGGAGTGGGCCGCCGAGGAGGTCCGGGGCGCCAACGCCACGAACCGGCCCATCGACCGCGACGCCGCCTGGTCCGCGAAGCGCCAGGCGCTCGAGGTGATCTTCGCGGCGGGCCGCAGCCGGTCCCGTCAGCGGGCGCTCGACCGGTTCCGGGCGGAGGAGGGCCAGGGGCTGGAGGACTTCGCCCTCTGGTGCGCGCTGCACGAGAGGTACGCGAGCACCGGCTGGCCGACGGAGCTGCAGGACATCCGCTCCCCGTTCGTCGCCCGCGCCCGCCGCGAGCTGGCCGAGCGGGTCGACTTCTACGTGTGGCTGCAGTGGGTCGCGGACGAGCAGCTGGCCCACGCCCAGCAGGTGGCCCTCGACTCCGGCATGGGGCTCGGGGTCATGCACGACCTGGCGGTCGGGGTCCACCCCGGCGGAGCCGACTCCTGGATCGACCGCGAGGCCTTCGCCCAGGGCATCGGCGTGGGCGCACCGCCGGACATGTACAACCAGCAGGGCCAGAACTGGAGCCAGCCGCCGTGGCGGCCCGACGCCCTGGCCCGCACCGCGTACGCGCCGCTGCGCGAGATGGCCCGCACGGTGCTGCGCCACGCCGGCGCGGTGCGCGTGGACCACATCCTGGGGCTGTTCCGGCTGTGGTGGATCCCGGACGGCATGGGCGCGGACGAGGGCACCTACGTGCGCTACGACCACGAGGCCATGGTCGGCGTCCTGCTCCTCGAGGCCGACCGTGCGGGCGCCGCCGTGATCGGGGAGGACCTGGGCACCGTGGAGCCGTGGGTGCGCGACTACCTGGAGGAGCGGGGGGTGCTCGGCACCTCGGTGCTCTGGTTCGAGAAGGACGGCGCCGGCCAGCCCCTCCAGCCGGACGCCTACCGACGCCTCGTCCTGGCCACCGTCGACACCCACGACCTGCCGCCCGTCGCCGGCTACCTGGCCGAGGAGCACGTCGACCTGCGCGAGCGGCTCGGGCTGCTCACCGAGCCGGTCGAGCAGGTGCGCGAGGAGGCCCGGACGGAGCGCCACCGCATGGTCGACCGGCTGCGCGAGCACGGCCTGGTCGGGGAGAACCCCACCGAGCGCGAGCTCGTCGAGGCCCTCCACGCCTATGTGGTCCGCACCCCGGCCGTGCTGGTGGGCGTCTCGCTCACCGACGCGGTGGGCGAGCGGCGCGCGCAGAACCAGCCGGGCACGGACACCGAGTATCCCAACTGGAAGCTTCCGCTGGCCGACGGGGCCGAGCAGGTGGTCATGGTCGAGGACCTCCCCGGCTCGGCCCGGCTGCTCTCCCTCGTCGCCGCCCTGCGGGCCGCGCTCGGCGACGACGACCGGCTGGCCTGACCGCCCCCGCAACGCCGCCACCCTCGGCGGCAGTGACATGTCACTTCTCTCGGTGACACGTCAGTGTTTCTCGAGCGCCTGAGAACGTGAGACGACCCCCTGCCCCGGAGCTCGTGAGCTCGCGGGGCAGGGGGTCGTCGTCAGCGGTTCAGACGCGCGGGGTTCCGCCGCCGTCGCGCTCCTCGCGACGCAGCTCGGGGACGGCCTTGCCCGTGTCCTCGGCCACGGCGCCGGCCGGGTCGCCCCGCCGTGCCGCGCGCTCCTCGGCCGGCCGCGCACCGGTCTTGACCGCGGCGGCGTCCTGCGCCTCGTCGAAGACCGACGGCGCACCCGAACCGACCTCGCCGTCCTCCTCGCGGCCGGGCGTGCGCAGGTTCCACCGCTTGATCGCGAAGCTGAAGATCAGGTAGTAGATCACCGCGTAGCCCAGCCCGATCGGGATCAGCCACAGGGGCATGGTCGCGATGCCGAAGTTGAGCAGGTAGTCGATCGCGCCCGCGGAGAACGTGAACCCGTCCTTGATGCCGATCGCGTTGACCAGTGCCAGCGAGGTGCCGGTCAGGACAGCGTGGACCGCGTAGAGCGGGAACGCCACGTAGGCGAAGGCGTACTCCAGCGGCTCGGTGATGCCGGTGAGGAACGCGGTCAGCGCGACGGAGATCATGATGCCGCCGGTGACCTTGCGGCGCTCCGGCTTGGCGTGGCGCCAGATCGCCAGCGCCGCGGCGGGCAGGGCGAACATCATGATCGGGAAGAACCCGGTCATGAACGTCCCGGCGGTCGGGTCGCCCGCGAAGAACCGGAAGAGGTCACCCTGGGCCACCTGACCCGTGTCCGGGTTGGTGTACTCGCCGAACTGGAACCACGGCAGGTTGTTGAGCAGGTGGTGCAGGCCGAACGGGATGAGCAGGCGGTTCAGCGTGCCGAACACGAAGCCACCGATCACGACGTTGCCCTCGTCGGTGACCCACCGGCCGAAGCCGCCGATGACGGCGTCGAAGGCGGGGTAGATCAGCGCGAAGATGACGGCGACGAGCACCGCGACGAAGGCGGTGATGATCGGGACGAGGCGGCGCCCGCCGAAGAACGCCAGGTAGGGCGGGAGCTTGGTGCGGTAGAACTTCTGCCACAGCAGCGCGGCGATGATGCCGATGACGATGCCGCCGAGCACGCCGTAGTTGATCGTCTCCTCGCCCTCCGCCCCGGCGCCGAAGAACGGTGCGAGCGCGTCGAGCACGGCCTGGAAGGTGAGGTAGCCGATCAGGCCGGCCAGCGCCGTCGAGCCGTCCGACTTGCGGGCGAAGCCGATGGCCACGCCCAGGGCGAAGATGATCGGCAGGTTGCCGAACACGGCGTTGCCGGCGGCGGCGAAGACGTCCGCGACGGGCTGGACCCAGCCCATCCCGTTCCAGCTCGCCACGCCCTGCTCGCCGAGCATGTCGGGCTGACCGAAGCGCAGCAGCAGGCCGGCGGCGGGCAGCACGGCGATCGGCAGCATGAGCGAGCGGCCCACGCGCTGAGCCTGGGCGAAGCCCGGGATGTGTCTCTTCTTCGTGGTGGCGGGGGTGCCCGCCGCGGTGGTGGTCATCGCTGCTCCAAGGTTCAGGAGCGACCCACCTGGCGTGCGCGACGGCGCGCACCGGGACGCTCCGGGATGCGTCCGCACGCCCGTCTCGCAGGACGATACGGACATGCTGACGCGGACACTGAATCGCCAGGGACCCCACGTGTCAAGGAACCGCGCCGCGCCTGGAGTTCGCTTGACACGCGCCTCACCTGCGCGGTCTCATCAGCATGCCGGGCCAGCCGGGTCCGGCGCGGGCGCCCGACGGCGCACGGCGGGGAGTTCCGCCGGCAGGATCACGGTCGATCCGTGACGACAGGAGCTGAAGATGAGCCAGGCGGAGCAGATCCTCGCGGCGCTGGGCGGGGACGCGAACATCCTCGACCTCGAGGCGTGCATCACGCGGCTGCGCGTAGAGGTCGAGGACCCGGCCAAGGTCGACGAGGCCGGGCTGCGCGCCGCGGGCGCCTTCGGTGTGGTGCAGCAGGGCGCGGCGGTCCAGGTTGTCGTCGGTCCGCAGGCGGACACCATCGCCGAGGACATCGAGGACCTGCGGTGACGTTGCGGGTCCTCGCACCCGTCGCCGGCACCGTCCTCGCGCTGAAGGACGTGCCGGACCCCGTCTTCTCGGAGGCGATCGTCGGTCCGGGGATCGCCGTCGACCCCGCAGGTGCGGAGGTCTCCGAGGTCCGCGCCCCCGTGGCGGGGACCATCATGAAGTTTCATCCGCACGCCTTCGTGCTGGTGGCCGAGGGAGGCCGCGGCGTGCTCGTGCACCTCGGTCTCGACACCGTTCAGCTCGGCGGCGAGGGCTTCACCCTCCACGCCGCGGAGAAGGACACCGTCGAGGCGGGGCAGCTCCTCGTGACCTGGTCGCCGGAGAAGGTGGCCGCGGGCGGTCGGTCGCCGGTCACGCCGGTCATCGCCCTGGAGGGCGCCGCGGAGTCGCTCACCACGGCCGTCGCGCCGGGGGACACGGTCGCCGCCGGCGACGAGCTGTTCACCTGGGCGTGACCCGCGACGGCCTGCGGGGCCGGGTGGACGCCATGCTGCGTGCTCCCGGCTCCGGGCTGCTCCTCGACCTCGACGGCACCCTCGTGGACTCCGAGCCGACCCACCGGGCCGCCTTCGCCACGTACTTCGCCCGGCGTGGCTGGGACGTGCCCGCCGACATGCTGCACCTGTTCGCCGGGCGGCGCGGCGCGGAGGTGTTCGCCGCGGTCGAGGGCCCCTGGACCGGTGAGGACCCGATGACGCTCGCGCACGAGGTCATCGCGTGCCTCGACGTCGTGGCCCACCCGCCCGCCCCGGTCCCTGGGGCGGCGGAGACGATCTCGGGCTGGCACGCGGCCGGGGTGCCGCTCGCCGTCGTCACCTCGGCGACGAACGCCTGGGCGACGGCGGCCCTCGAGCTCCTCGGGGTGGCCGACCTCGGCGTCGCGCTCGTCACCGCGGAGCTGGTCGACGTCGGCAAGCCCGATCCGGCCCCGTACCGGCTGGGCGCCGAGGTGCTCGGGGTGGCCACCGCCGCCTGCGTGGCCGCGGAGGACACCCCGGCCGGCCTCAGCGCCGCACTGGGGGCGGGCGTGGGGCTGGTGCTCGGGGTGACCACGTCGCACGACGCGCACGTCCTGCGGGCCGCCGGCGCCCACGACGCGGTCGCCGACCTCACGGCGCTGGTGCCCTGACCCACCGGCCTCGCGACACCGGCACCACCACCGGGTCCTAGCGACACCGGCAGCACCCCCAGTGAACGCCGAGAATGCCCTCACTGCTCGAACCGTCGTCGCGACGGGCAGGTAGGGCATTCTCGACGCCGGGGGAGGCGGTGCTGGGGTCAGACGCCTGCCCGGTCGGCCTCCTGGGCGCGGACGGCCCGGCGGGCGGCGTCGAGATTCTCCACCACCAGGCGGCGCAGCGCGGGCGCCGCGTCGGCGTGGGCGTCCAGCCACTGCTGCGTCAGCTCCACGACGTCCACGCCGTGCTGCTCCGCCAGGCCGGCCAGCTTGCCCGGGTAGAGCCCGATGACGATGTTCTGCGCCATCTCGTTCGTGCGGCCCGACCACACCGGCTCCAGCGCGTCGAAGTAGCGCCGCACGAACGGGACCAGCAGGCCGCGGTCGTGGACCTGCGCGAAGCCGCCGATGACGTTCGACTGCACCGCGTTGGGCAGGGCGTCGGACTCGACGACGTCGGCCCAGGCCCGCTCCTTGTTCTCCGCCGTCGGGATGGCGGCCCGCGCGCGGGCCGCCTGCTGCTGCCCCGTCGCGGTGGCGTCGCGCCGCAGCTCGTCGTCGATCTCGGGGGCGCCGGCGCGCCCGCCGGCGACGAGGCCCTGCAGCAGAGCCCAGCGCAGGTCGGTGTCCACCGCCAGGCCGGGCAGCTCGGCGGAGCCGTCGAGGAGGCCGGCCAGGACCTCGAGGTGCTCGGGTGCGACGGCGTGGGTGGCCAGGGCCCGCACCAGCTGGAGCTGGGTGTCGGAACCCCCGTCGGCCGCGCGCGCGAGCTCGAGGAGGCGTGCGCCGACGCCGCGGCCGACCTCGTCGCGCCGCTCCGGGGCGACGTAGGAGCCGAGGGCGACGCCGACCTGGCGGAGCAGCACCAGGACCACCGAGGAGTCGGTCTCGGTGGCGACGGCGCGCAGCGCGAGGTCGATGAACTGGCGCGCCGACCACTCGCCGTCGCGGGTCATGTCCCACGCGGCGGCCAGGACGAGGGCGCGGGGGAGGGACCCGTCGAACCCGCCCAGGTGCGCCGTCGCCGTCCCGAGGGACTCGCCGTCCAGGCGGACCTTGGCGTACGCGAGATCCTCGTCGTTGAGGAGGATCAGGTCGGGCCGCCGGCGGCCGACGAGCTCAGGGACCTCGGTGCGGGCGCCGTCGACGTCGAGCTCGACGCGGACGGTGCGCTCCAGGCGGGCGGCCGGGCCCTCGCCCACGACGTCGTAGCCGCCCACGACCAGCCGGTGCGGGCGGAGGGCGGGGTGCTCCGCCGGGGCCTCCTGGAGGACGGCGAACGTGGCGATCGTGCCGTCGTCGGCGGTGCGGATCTCGGGCCGGAGCCGGGTGACCCCGGCCTCCTCCAGCCACACCGCCGACCACGCGCCGAGATCGCGGCCGGAGGTGGCCTCGAGCTCGACGAGCAGGTCCCGCAGCTCGGTGTTCCCGAACGCGTGCTTGGCGAAGTAGCGCTGCACGCCGGCCAGGAACGCGTCGCGGCCCACCCAGGCGACGAGCTGCTTGAGGACGGAGGCGCCCTTGGCGTAGGTGATGCCGTCGAAGTTGACCTCGACGTCCTCCAGGTCGTTGATCGGCGCGACGATCGGGTGCGTGGAGGGCAGCTGGTCCTGGTTGTACGCCCAGGACTTCTCCATCGAGGAGAAGGTGGTCCACGCGCTCGTCCAGCGGGTGGCCTCCGCGGTCGCCAGGTGCGAGGCGTACTCGGCGAAGGACTCGTTGAGCCACAGGTCGTTCCACCAGCGCATGGTCACGAGGTCGCCGAACCACATGTGCGCGAGCTCGTGCAGGATCGTCACCGCGCGGCGCTCGACGGTGGCCTCCGGGACCTTGGAGCGGAAGACGTAGTTCTCCACGAACGTCACGGCGCCGACGTTCTCCATCGCGCCGGCGTTGAACTCGGGGACGAAGAGCTGGTCGTACTTGGCGAACGGGTACGGCCGGTCGAACGCCTCCTCGTAGAAGGCGAACCCCGCGCGGGTGATGTCCATGATCTCCTCGGCGTCGAGGAACTCGGCCAGGGACGCGCGGCAGTACACCCCGAGCGGGATCGTGCGCCCGTCGCGGGACGTCAGCTCGCCGGTGACCTTGTGGAACGGGCCGGCGACGACCGCGGTGAGGTAGGAGGAGATCACCTCGGTGGGTGCGAAGCGCCAGGTCAGCGACTCCGCGCCGGGCTCGGCGACGGGCTCGGGCGCGACGACCGGGGTGTTGGACACGACGGTCCAGTGGGCCGGGGCGGTGACCGTGAAGGCGAACACCGCCTTGAGGTCGGGCTGCTCGAAGACGGCGAAGACGCGCCGGGAGTCGGCGACCTCGAACTGGGAGTAGAGGTAGACCTCGTCGTCGACCGGGTCGACGAAGCGGTGCAGCCCCTCGCCGGTGTTCATGTACCGGCAGGTCGCCTCGACGACGAGCTCGTTGTCCACGGCCAGGTCCGTCAGGGCGATGCGGGCGCCGTCGAAGGCGGCGGGGTCCACCTCGCGGCCGTTGAGCACGATCCGCTCGACGGAGGCGGCGATGAGGTCGACGAACGTGCCCGCACCCTCGGTGGCGGAGAAGCGGATCGTCGTCGTCGAGCCGAAGACCCCGTCCCCGCGGGTGAGGTCCAGGACGACGTCGTAGGCGGACGTCGCGACGGTGGCGGCCCGCTCCTGGGCCTCGGCGCGGGTGAGGTTCTCTCCGGGCATGGGTCTCCTTGACGCGTGCATGACGGCCCGTTCGGCCGCGGTCCGGCTGCGCCCGACGGCGCACCGGGCTCGATCCTGCCACCCGGGTGCCGCGCCGGCCGACCTGAATCCGCGCCGGTTGCGCGCCCGCCGGGCCCGGGACACGCTGGGGCCAGCCGAGCTGGGAGGACCGACATGAACCGCGAGACCCCGCGCGAGACCGCCGACCGCGCCAAGGAGCTGGCCGACGCCGCCGCCGAGAACCTCGAGCACACCCGCCCCGACGACGAGGACCTCGCCGAGGCCGACGTCGACGCCGCGAACCGTCCGGGCGTGCCGGACAACCAGGAGCGACTCGACCCCGAGGGCCCGGGGGAGGACCTCGTCGGGCCCGGGTCCCCGATGCCGTGATGGCCTAGCCCGGGACCGACGCGACCGGTGCCTGCTGCACCTCCTCGGTGCGGTAGACCCGCAGGCCCCTCGCCCGGTAGTTCCCGAGGGCACGGGGACTGTCGAGGCTGCAGGTGTGCAGCCAGACCCGCCGGACCGGCGGCAGGCCGGGCCAGCGCGCCGGCAGCGTCCACGCCTGCCGCAGGACGTCGGCCAGCACGTGGCCGCCGAGCCCGCGCCCGGTGAACGCCGGCAGCAGCCCGAAGTACTCGAGCTCGACCTCCGTGGCACCGGACCCGTCCGCGGCCGTGCCCGCCAGCTCCGCGTAGCCGGCGACCTCGCCGTCCACCCGGGCCAGCCACGTCTCCCGGCCGGGGACGGCGAGCCAGGCTCGCCACTGCCGCGGCGACCACGGGAGCCGGTCGGTCCACGCCCAGTCCCCGCCGACGGACGCGTAGAGGGCGCGGTTGAGGTCCGGGTCGGGCTCCGGAACCCGCGCCAGCTCGAACGGCGGCCGCGGGGACGACGGCGGAGCCAGCGTGGCCGGGTCGGTCGTCTGCAGGTACGTGACGGTGACGCGCACCCGGCCATTCCAGCACGGCCGCCGGGGGTGCGGCAGGCCCCTGTGCCGGACCCCACACGGAGGCGGCTCCCGCTCGTCCGTACGATGGCCGCATGACTGAGACCACCACCGCACCCGCGACCGCCGACTTCTGGTTCGACCCCATGTGCCCGTGGGCCTGGATGACCTCCCGCTGGATGAGCGAGGTCGAGCAGGTCCGCGACGTGAGGGTGCGCTGGCACGTCATGAGCCTGTCCGTGCTCAACGAGGGCCGTGACCTCCCCGAGGACTATGCCGCCCTGATGGAGCGGGCCTGGGGCCCGGTCCGGGTGGTCAACGCCGCCCGCGAGCACCACGGCGAGGAGGTCCTGAAGCCGCTGTACGACGCGCTGGGGAACCGCATCCACCCCGGCGGGCGCGGGGACGACCTGGCCGCGGTGATCGACGAGGCGCTCGCCGAGGTCGGCCTGCCCGCGGAGCTCGCGCGCTTCGCGGCGTCGGACGAGCTCGACGAGTCCCTGCGCGTCTCCCACCAGGAGGCGCTCGAGCTCGTCGGTGACGAGGTCGGCACCCCGGTGGTCGCCGTCGACGGCGTGGGCTTCTTCGGCCCGGTCGTCACCCCGGCCCCGAAGGGCGAGGCCGCCGGCCGGCTGTGGGACGGGGCGCTGCTCGTGTCCTCCACGCCCGGGTTCTACGAGATGAAGCGCACGCGCACCGCGGGGCCGATCTTCGACTGAGCCCCCTCGCGGACGCACGCGCCCGGCCCCGGGGCGATGACGTAACGTGTCGGCGCCCCGGGAACCCGGGTGCGCCGGGCCGCACCCCGAAGCACGGACGCCCCGAAGCGGCGGGCGCCCGGAACGAGAAGAAGGAGCAGCAGATGGCGCAGGCACGGAGCAGGCTGAGCGGCGGCGAGCGGGCGGTCATCGTGGTCTCGCTCGTGCTCGTGGCCGCCTTCGCCGTCCTGCTCAGCCTGCGGCTCACCGGCAACGCGGACCCCGGGCCGGCCTCCGCGACGACGGCGCCCCCGGCAACCTCGGGCCCGGCGGCCACGGCCACCGCCGGCAAGGAGGCCACCGAGCCCGCCGGCGAGGACCTGAGCGAGGTGTCGTGGGACTTCGTCAGCCCCACCGGGAACATCGCCTGCGCCGTCGACGCCGAGCGGGCCCTGTGCGGCATCGCCTCCTTCGAGTACGCCGACCAGATCCCCGCCGCCGTGGTCCAGGCCTGCGACGGCACGGTGGGCCACTTCCTGCAGGTCACCGCCGAGGGGTCCTCCCTCGTGTGCGACACGTCCGGCGAGGCCCTGACGATCGACGCCGCCGGCGTCCCCGCCCTCGGCTACGGCCAGGAGGAGAGCGCCGAGGGCTTCACGTGCGCCTCGGCCGAGACGGGCATGTCCTGCCGGCACGACCAGAGCGGCTACTCCTTCTCGGTGCGGCGAGCCGCGTACGACCTCGCGTGAGCGCACCCTCGCTCACCGGAGTACTCGGGTCCCGCCCGCTCGCCCTCGCTCTCCTGGGCATGGCGGTGGGCAGCTTCGCGATCGGCACCACCGAGTTCGCCACGATGGGGCTGCTGCCCCAGGTGGCCGAGACGTTCGACGCCACCATCCCCGAGGCCGGGTACCTCGTGTCCGCCTACGCGCTGGGCGTGGTCGTCGGAGCGCCGTTGATCGTGCTCGCCACGTCGCGTGCGCCCCGGACCGGACTGCTCGTGGCGCTGGCGATGGCCCTCGCGGTCGGCAACGCCCTCTCCGCCCTCGCTCCGACACTGCCGACGGCGCTCCTCGCACGCTTCCTCGCCGGCGTGCCGCACGGGGCCTACTTCGGCATCGCGGCCGTGGTCGCCTCCGCGGTCTCCCCGCCGCAGCGCAGGGCCCGCTCGGTCTCGCTGGTGATGATCGGCCTGACCGTCGCGACGATGCTGGGCGTACCGCTCTCGACGGCGATGGGCCAGGCGTGGGGGTGGCGCTCGCTGTACTGGCTCGTCGCAGTGGTCGCGGTCCTGGCGGCGGCGGCCATCTGGCGCTGGGTCCCACCGGTCCCCGTGCGGGCGGGGGCGACGGCGCGACGCGAGCTCACAGCGTTGCGATCCCTGCAGCTGTGGCTGGCCGTGGGGACCGGGGCGATCGGGTTCGGCGGCATGTTCGCCGTGTACAGCTACATCACCCCGACGATGACCGAGGTCGCCGGCCTGGCCCCCACACAGGTGCCGTGGGTGCTCTTCGTCTTCGGGGTCGGGATGACCCTCGGCACGCTGGTGGGCGGCCGCCTGGCGGACCGGACCGTGCACGGTGCAATCGTCACGGGCCTGGCCGCCATGGCGGTGACGCTCGCGGCGTTCGGCGCGCTGGTGCGGGGGCCGCTCAGCGCCGTGCTGCTCGTGGGGCTCGTCTCCGTCGCCAGCCAGTTCATCGGGCCCGCGCTGCAGACCCGGCTGCTGGACGTCTCCCGCGAGGGGCCCTCCCTCGGTGCCGCGCTCCACCACAGCGCGCTGAACATCGGCAACGCGCTGGGCGCCTGGGTCGGTGGGCTCGTCATCGCCGCCGGGCTCGGCTACCTGGCTCCCGCCTGGGCAGGTGCGGTCCTGGCCCTGGCCGGCCTGGCGATCGCCCTGCTCGCCGTGGCGCTCGAGCGGCGCTCGGGCGCGCCGGGGCCGTCGACCATGATCGGCTGACGAGGGCGACGACCGCGACGACCGCGACGACCGCGACGAGCGCGACGAGCGCGACGACCGCGGCCCTCGGCCGCCCCAGCCGTCCGGGAGCCGCCGAGGGCCGTCGTCACGAGGTGGCACCCCCACCTACCAGATGCGCACCCGCTCCTCGGGCGGCAGGTAGAGCGCGTCGCCGGGCCGGACGTCGAACGCCTCGTGGAAGTCGTCCATGTTCCGCACAACCCCGTTGCAGCGGAACTCCGCCGGCGAGTGCGGATCGATGCTCAGGAGCAGGATCGCGTCGGCGTCCCGGGACTTCGAGCGCCAGATCCGTCCCCAGGAGTGGAACACCCGCTGCAGCCCGGTCAGGCCGTCGACGACCGGCGCGTCGGCCACGCCGCTCAGCCCCTCCTCGCGCAGGGCGATGTCGTAGGCCTTGACCGCTATGGAGAGCCCGCCCAGGTCGCCGATGTTCTCCCCGACGGTCAGGGCGCCGTTGACGTGGTGGGTGTCGTCGAGCTGCGCGGGGGAGTAGGCGTCGTACTGGGCGATCAGGGCCTTGGTGCGCTGCTCGAACTCCGCCCGGTCCTCCTCCGTCCACCAGTCGGTCAGGCGGCCGGTGCCGTCGTACTTGGAGCCCTGGTCGTCGAAGCCGTGGCCGATCTCGTGGCCGATCACGGCGCCGATGCCGCCGTAGTTCCAGGCGTCGTCGGCCTCGGGGTCGAAGAACGGCGGCTGGAGGATGGCGGCCGGGAAGACGATCTCGTTCATGGGCGGGTTGTAGTACGCGTTGACCATCTGCGGCGGCATGAACCACTCGCCCCGGTCCATCGGCCTGCCGAGCTTGTCCAGGTCCCGCCGCTCCTCGAACAGGTTGGCGGCCCGCACGTTGCCGAGGAGGTCCTCGGCCTCGATCTCCAGGCTCGAGTAGTCGCGCCACTTGTCCGGGTACCCGATCTTGGGGGTAAAGGCGTCCAGCTTGGCCAGCGCGCGTGCCCGGGTCTCCTCGCCCATCCAGTCCAGCCCGGTGATCGACTCGCGGTAGGCGGCGATCAGGTTGTCCACGAGGCGCTGCACCGCGGCCTTGTGCTCGGGCGGGAAGTGACGGGCGACGTACAGCTCGCCCACCGCCTCGCCGAGCGCGCCCTCGACGAGGGACACTCCCCGCTTCCACCGGTCGCGCAGCTCCTCCGCACCGGTGAGGGTGCGGCCGTAGAAGTCGAAGTTCTCGTCGACGAACGCGGCCGGCAGGTAGGGGGCGCGGGCGTGCACCGTCTGCCACGTCAGCCACAGGCGCAACGAGTCCACGTCCAGGGAGTCCCAGGCCCGGGCGAAGTCGGTCAGGTACGACGGCATCGCCACGATGAGGCGGTCGAACGCCCCCTCGGGCACGCCGGTGGCGGCACGCCACAGGTCCCAGTCGAACCCGGAGGCCGAGGCGACGACCTCCTCCCAGCTCATCGGGTTGTTGATCTGGTCGGCCTCGCGGGCCCGCACCTTGTCCCAGTGCCCGGCGGCGAGCGCGGTCTCCACCTTCATCACGCGCTCCGCGGCCCCCATCGCCTCGTCCTCGGTCACCAGGCCGGTGAGGGCCAGCATGCCCGCGACGTGCGCGACGTACGCCGTCCTGGTCTCGGCGTGGGCGTCCTCCCGGTAGTAGGACTCGTCGGGCAGCCCGAGCCCGGACTGGACGAAGAAGACGACGTAGCGCTCCGGGTCGTTGAGGTCGGTGTCCACCCCGTAGCCGACGGCGCCGGTGACCCCGGTGGGCTGCAGCGAGCCCATCGCCCGCGTCAGCGCCTCCTTGTCGAGCGCCGCGGTCAGCAGGTCCAGGTCGGCGCGCAGCGGCCCGGTGCCCAGCGCCTCGATCCGCTCGGTCGCCATGAACGAGGAGTACAGGTCCCCGATCTTGCGGGCGTTGTCCGGGTTCCCGCCCCCGGCGTCGCCGGCCGCGGCCGCCTCGACGATCGCGCGCACGCGCACCTCGCTGAGGTCGCGCAGCGCGTGGAAGGAGCCGTCCCGGGACCGGTCTGCCGGGATGACGTGCCTGGCCAGCCACGTGCCGTTGACGTGCCGGTAGAGGTCGTCCTGCACGCGCACGGAGGCGTCCATGGCCTCCTTGTCGGTCATGGCGGGAGTGGTCTCGCTCACGTTGGTGGTGGTCATCCTCCGACCCTACGACAGGGGGCCGACACGCACGGGCCGGAGCGGACCGCCGTCGGCCGCAGGAGCGCCCGCGAGACTGCCGAGTGGTCCCGGCGGCACGGGCGCCGTCGGTATTGGCACAATGACCGCCATGCGCATCCACATCGCCGCGGACCACGCGGGATTCGAGCTCAAGTCCGTCCTCGTCGAGCACCTCACGGCCGCGGGCCACGACGTCGTCGACCACGGTGCCCCCGAGTACGACGCCACGGACGACTACCCACCGGTGTGCTTCGACGCCGGCCGGGCGGTCGTCGCGGAGCCCGGCTCCCTCGGCATCGTCCTGGGCGGGTCCGGCAACGGCGAGCAGATCGCCGCGAACAAGGTGCCCGGCGTGCGGGCGGCCCTGGCCTGGAACACCGAGACGGCCACGCTCGCCCGTGCGCACAACGACGCCAACGTCATCGCGATCGGCGCCCGTCAGCACTCGGTGGACGAGTCGATCTCGCTGGTGGAGGCGTTCCTGGCCGAGCCGTTCTCCGGGGACGCCCGCCACCAGCGCCGCATCGACCTCATCAGCGCCTTCGAGAGCGGGCGCTAGAACCCCCAGCTCATGGCCGGGGCAGTGGGCCAGCCGAACGCCGTGGACGCCGCGGCGAGCGAGCCAGGGGCGAGCTCCGTGACGAGCCCCGCCCCGGCCAGCGCCGCGAGCGACGTGCCACCCAGGTACGCCGACGCCAGCGTGGCGACGTCCAGCGACAGGTGCGCCGGCGCCACGGTCCGCCCCGCGGTCGCCGCCGCGGGCGAGCCGACCAGGTGCCACCGGCCAGAGGTGGCGCCGAGGAGGTCGTCGCGGACCTCGAGGACGACGTCGACGTCGGCGGCGTAGCGGCGCGCGGCCAGGGCGGCGCCGACGTCCAGCAGCCGTAGCCAGACGCCGTCGTGCAGGCGCACCTGAGCCCCGCGCAGGTCGGTGAGCAGGTGCAGCAGCGCGTCGTCGACGGCGAGCCGGCCGGTGTGCACGCTCGCCATCAGGTCCAGGTCCGTGAGCGTCCCCCACAGGGCCCGCGCGGCCGCGGCGTCCAGCGCCACGGACTCGCGCACCTTCACCGTCCCCTCCGGCTGGCCCGCGTCGGACCACGACTCCTTGCGCCGGAACAGCGCGTACGCGCGCGGCTCGCCGGCGGCGGTGCGCACGATCGCGATCCGGAGGCTCTCGGCGTCCTTCCGGGCGCTGGGCCAGTCCACGAGGTGCCCCGCGCGCAGCGCCGCGGAGCCGCGGCGGATCCAGCCCGGGCGGACGACGGCGGCGTGGACGCCCTCTAGAACCTCGCCGTGGCGCTGCGGGTCGAGCCGGTCGAGCTCGACGAGAAGGTCCTGCGCCCCGGGCACGTCGCGCAGCGCCGCCCCGCGCCCGACCTTGGCGGTGGCGTGCTGGGTGGCGACGCCGTAGCCGTACCGGCCGTAGATGCCGGTCTCGGCGGCGTAGAGCGCGGAGACCACCTCGCCGCGCCGGGCCGAGCGCACCAGATGGGCGGTCATCATCGCGCGCGCCAGGCCGCGGCGCCGGTGCCCGGGGTGGACGCCGACCCAGGTCAGTCCGGCGGTGGGCAGGCGCGCGCCGCCCGGGACGGGCAGCTCGAAGGCGAAGGAGGAGTGCACGGCGGCGAGCCGGCGCCGGGCCGGGTCGCGCTCGTCCCACACCCCGACGCTGCGGCCCGGCTCGAGCTCCCACACGGCCGCGGCCTCGTCCTCCGGCGAGAGCTCGTAGGCGAAGGCCCACCGGTCGACGTCGATGATCTCGGCACGGTCCGCGGCGTCGTCGAGCTCGGCGAGGCGGTAGCCGGCGGGCAGCGGCGGGATCTCCGGCAGGGTCGGGACGGGGGCCGGCGGTGCGGCGGCGGGGGTGACCGTCGTGGTCACGGGCTCGGTCATGGAACCAGCGTGGCAGGGCCGCACGCCGTCGGCGAGGAGTTTTCCCGCGCGGCTCAGCGCGGGACGGTGGCCGTCCGCGCCGCGAGGGTGACGGCGAGGGGGACCAGGACGACGACGGTCGCGGGCACCACGCCCAGCAGCGCCACCGCGGCGGCGACGAGGGCTCCCTGGGCCAGCCAGCGGCGCACCCCGCCCGGGGCGTCGATGCCGCGCTCGGCCACCGCGCGGGCCCGCGCGTGCTCGCCGGCGTCACCGGGCGTGAGCAGCAGGGCCCGCCACGAGCGGGCGCGCACGAGCGCGGCGACCGCTCCCGCGGCGAGCCACGTCGCACCGGCGACGAGGGCGCCGGTCCACCCGCCGGCCAGCAGCGCGACGGCGAGGGCGGCGAGCGGCGTCATGCCCGCGGACGTCAGGGCCGCGGTGACCACGGCGCGGCCCTCCGAGGTCCGCCGTCGGGCTGCTCCCGCAACCGCGAGGGCCAGGACGGTGACGACGACCCAGCCCAGCGCCGTGAGGCCGACGGCGGCGAGGGTGTGGCCGGCCCCGCCGGCCACGGTGGCCAGCGCCCCGGTGACCGCGAGCAGGCCGGCGGCGACCGCCGCCATGCGGACCGCGCCCGAGCGCGCCCGGGTGCGGGAGGACTCGACCAGGGCCTTGACGTCGAGATGCTCGTGAGGGACGGAGTCGTCGCAGTGCTCGCACCGGTAGGAGTGGGCGGTGGGCTCAGGGACGTCGGTGGTGTGCGCGGTCATCGTGCTTGCGATGATACGGGGGTGAACCAGGACCGGACGGAGCTCGCGGAGCTCGTGCTCGACGTCGCCGACCAGGTGCCAGCAGGGGCGGTGACCACGTACGGCCTCGTCGCGGAGGCGGTCCGGGCCCTCACCGGGCACGGCCACCCCCGCCATGTGGGATCGGTCATGGCCGCGTTCGGCGGCGAGGTGCCCTGGTGGCGGGTGGTGCGCGCCGACGGCACGCTTCCGCGCCAGCTCCGCGAGCGGGCCCTCGAGCACTACCGCGCCGAGGGCACGCCGCTGACCCCCTTCGTCCCGGTGCGCGTCGACCTCGAGCGCGCGCTGTGGGACGCCCCCTCGCGCTGGCAGGCCCCCGTGGCGGGTCCCCGTGCCTGAGGGGCACACCGTCCACCGCCTCGCGCACGCCTTCCGTGAGCTCTTCGGCGGGCAGCGGCTCTCCGTGAGCTCACCCCAGGGCCGGTTCGCCGCGGGCGCCGCCCTGCTGGACGGCCGGGTCCTGACCGCGACGGAGGCGCACGGCAAGCAGCTGTTCCTCGCGTTCTCGCCCGGTGGCGGCTACGGCATCGACGGCGACGGCGACGGCCCTGCCGGCGACGGCGTCCGCTGGCTGCGCGTCCACCTCGGCCTCTACGGATCCTGGACCTTCGCGGGCGACGAGAGCTTCACCGCCCCGCACGCGATCGGCGCGCCCCGCCGTCGGGTCTCGGAGGAGGAGACCGCGCTCGCGGAGCAGCCGGGCAACGGCGTGGCGGTCGGCGACTGGTCCCCGCCCGCGCCGCGCGGCGCGGTCCGGGTGCGGCTGCGCGGCGAGCACGGCGTGGCGGACCTCACCGGCCCCACCGCGTGCGAGGTGGTCAGCGCCGGCGAGAAGGAGGCCGTGCACGCCCGCCTGGGCCCGGACCCGCTGCGGCCCGACGGCGATCCCGCGGCCTTCGTCGCGGGCGTGCGGGCGCGCCGACGGGCGGTGGGGGAGCTGCTGATGGACCAGAGCGTCATCGCCGGGGTGGGGAACATCTACCGGGCGGAGGCGCTGTACCGCGCCCGGCTGCACCCGCTGCGTCTCGGTCGGGACACGCCCGTCACTCGGCTGCGTGCCATGTGGTCCGACCTCGTCGGCCTCATGGGGGACGGGGTCGCCACCGGCCGCATCGTCACCACGAGGCCCGAGCACCGCCGCGACGAGGACGACCGGTGGTACGTCTACCACCGCACCGGCACCCCGTGCCTGGTGTGCGGGACGCGGGTGGCGGAGTCGGAGATGCAGGGCCGGCGGCTGTTCTGGTGCCCGCGCTGCCAGCGGGCGCCGCGGCCGGCCCGGGGCTAGCGCCGGCCCCGCGCCGGCCGAGCGGGAGGTCCCTCGGCCCGCACGACCGACCGGGCGGCACCGCCCGCACCTGCGCTCAGATGTAGACCGCCGGGTCGGCCCAGGGGTCGGCGACCACCGCCGGCGCCGGGCGCGGCCGTGCCGGCACGCCGACGGCCACCGCGCCGGGCGGCACGTCCTTGACGACCACGGCGTTCGCGCCGACCTTCGCGTCCGAGCCGATGTGCACCGGCCCGAGCACCTTCGCCCCGGCGCCGATCGTGACGCGGTCCCCGACGGTCGGGTGCCGCTTGCCCCGGCTCATGGACGTCCCGCCGAGCGTGGTTCCGTGGAACATCACGACGTCCTCGCCGACCTCGGCCGTCTCGCCGATCACCACGCCCATGCCGTGGTCGATGAAGAGCCGCCGGCCGAGGACCGCGGCCGGGTGGATCTCGATGCCCGTGGCGGCCCGCGCGGCCTGGGAGATCAGCCGCGCGGGCAGCCGGAGCATCGGGTTCGCGTGCCACACGCGGTGCGCCAGCCGGTGCGCCCACAGCGCGTGCACGCCGGGGTAGGCCAGCGCGACCTCAACCAGGGTGCGCGCCGCCGGGTCGCGGCGGCGCGCAGCCTGGAGGTCCTCCAGCAGCAGCTGGCGGAACGGCACGCGGGAGTCGTGCACGGTCAGTCGACCAGGCCCTCGAAGAGGATCGTCGAGAGGTAGCGCTCCCCGAAGGACGGGATGATCACGACGATGGTCTTGCCGTCGAACTCGGGCCGCTGCGCGACCTGCACGGCCGCGGCGAGGGCGGCGCCGGAGGACAGGCCGACGAGCAGGCCCTCCTCGGTGGCGGCGCGGCGCGCCCACCGCACGGAGGTCTCGGCGTCGATGTCGATGACCTCGTCGTAGACCTCGGTGTCGAGGATCTCGGGGACGAAGTTCGCGCCGATGCCCTGGATCTTGTGGGGGCCGGGCTGGCCGCCGTTGAGGATCGGGGACTCCGCGGGCTCGACGGCGAACATCTTCACCTCCGGCCGGCGCTCCTTCAGCACCTGCCCGACGCCGGTGATGGTGCCGCCCGTGCCGATGCCGGCGACGACCGCGTCGACCTGACCGTCGGTGTCGTTCCAGATCTCCTCCGCCGTCGTCCTGCGGTGGATCTCGGGGTTGGCCTCGTTGGCGAACTGACGTGCCAGCACGGCCCCCGGACGCTCGGCGGCGATCTCCTCGGCCTTCTCGACGGCGCCCCGCATGCCGTCCGCGGGCTCGGTCAGGACCAGCTCGGCGCCGAAGGCGCGCAGCAGCGCGCGGCGCTCCTTGCTCATCGAGGACGGCATGGTGAGCACGACCTTGTAACCGCGCGCCGCGCCGACCATCGCGAGGGCGATGCCGGTGTTGCCCGAGGTGGCCTCGACGATCGTGCCGCCCGCGGCCAGCTGCCCCGAGCGCTCGGCGGCGTCGACGATGGAGACGCCGATGCGGTCCTTGACGGAGCTCGCGGGGTTGTAGAACTCGAGCTTGGCGAGCACGGTGGCGCCCGCGCCGTCGGTGATCTTGTTCAGGCGCACGAGCGGGGTGCGCCCGATGAGCTCGGTGACGTCCTGGTAGATGGTGGCCATGGGTGTCTTCTCTCCTTGGGTGATGGGAGACGTGCAGGGGTCGGTGGCCCGGCGCGGGTGCCGGCGGGGTGGTGAGCGCCTGGCATGCGGTCGTGGCCGCACGCTTTCAGCCGGGCGCTCTAGCGACAGGGAGGGCAGCACGGACAGCACGGGTGGACGGGGAGCGTCGAGCTCACGGCGTCGTCCTCTCTGTGCGGTCGCGGCGATCTTGAAGCCTCAATCACACTATCGCGTGGGCAGCGTCACACGCACCCGGGCGAGGGGTCCGTCTCAGCGGGCGGTCGCCGTCACGCCGTTCGGCCCCGAGGCTGCTCGCCCCCGTCCGTCCGCCCCCGGTCCGCGGACCGCTCGCCCGCCGTCGCACGGGCGCGCTCGGCGAAGGTGTTGAGCAGCGCGGCACCGGTCGCGGCGTCGTCGACCGTGACCACGAACCGCCGGCCGCCGGAGCGCTCGACGGCGATCGACTCACCGCCGCGGACCACGACGCCGACCGTGCCGTTCACGGCCGTGCGCAGGCCCCAGCCCCCGAACTCCCGCGAGGGGGAGACCCGACGGGTCGAGGCCTCGACGACCTCGTGCGCGGGCACGTGCTGACGCGGCCAGCCCAGCGCGCCGCGCGCGGTCAGTCCGCTCGCGTCCACGCGCACCTGCCACACCAGCATGGTGAGCAGGAGCAGGAGCGTGCCGAGCATGACCAGGGCCACGAGCCAGCTCGCCGCGACGACCGCGACCCAGGCGGAGAGCCCGAGGTACAGGGCCAGTGCGAGGCCGCCCCACCGCACGAGCACCGCATTCGGCCCGGCCGTGCGGATCCACACCGCCCGCTCCGTCCCCGCGAGCGGGGTGCGTGCGGCCGACGCAGGGACCGGGGCGGTGGCGGGCAGGTCCGGGTCGGGTCCGGCCAGCGCCCCCGCGGCGACGCCGACGAGCACGGCGGCCACCACGGTGAGCGTGAGGCCGAGGTCGGGTGCCTCGGCGGCGGTCGCGTCGGCGAGGTCGACCTGCGTGGCAACCATGGTGACCAGCAGACCGCCGAAGAAGACGGCCGTCCCCGACGCCAGCCCCAGCACCGTGCGCCGGGTGAGCGCCGTGCGGCCGACCCTCAGCGAGAGGACCGCGAGCACGACCAGGCTGATCCCGCCCGACACGCCGGTCACCGTGACCAGGTCGCCCGCCGAGCCGACGCGGTCCACGACCCCGCCGACGCCCCAGTGCAGGGCCACCCGTTCGGGCAGACGCGGCAGCCAGGAGGCCACCAGCGCCCAGGCGGCGGCGGTGACGGCCAGCGGGACCGCCACGCCCAGCAGCCAGGCGCGCGTGCGGTGGGGGAGCGGCGGGCGGGGGGCGTCGGCGGTCATCGGTTCTCCTCGGGTCGGTCGATCATGGCGGCGACGGCGCTGAGCGGCAGTCCGAGGCGTCCCGCCTCGCGGCGGACCTCGTCGATGGCCCGGCCCAGCCGGTCGTACTGCTCGGTGGCGCGGGCCGTGATCACCGCGCCGCGGCCCCGACGCAGCTCCACGAGGCCCTCGTCGCGCAGCACCTGATAGGCGTGCAGCACGGTGTGCTGGTTGATCTCCAGGGACTCGGCGAGGTCACGGGCGGCGGGAAGGCGCTCGCCGCTGCGCAGCGCGCCGTCCACGACCGCCACCCGGACCTGTGCCGCCAGCTGCTCGAAGAGCGGGCGGGCGGAGGCGGGGTCGACGCGAAGCAGCATGACGCCACCATAGTTGTTCTATGGCAACTAGAGCAATATCTAGGGGTCTGCATCCTCCGGCCGTTCCACCACGGTCTCGCCGGCCGCCACGGCGGCCACGGCCCCGCGGGTCAGGGCGGCCACGGTGCCGGCGAGCTCCGCACCGTCGGCGGCGGCCAGGGTGAACCGCACGCCGTCGGCGTCGTAACGCACGCCGACCACCTCGACCCCCCGTACGTGCAGCTCCGCCTCCAGGTGGCCGGCGTCCGCATGGCCGACGTCCACGGCCCACAGCCCCACGGTCTCCGCCCGGACGCGCGGCGTGACCGCCAGGGCGCCCTGCACCGCCTCGGAGTACGCGCGCACGAGGCCGCCGGTGCCGAGCTTGGTGCCGCCGAAGTAGCGGACGACGACGGCGACGACGTTCGTCAGGCCGGCCCCGCGCAGCACCTCGAGCATGGGCATGCCCGCGGTCCCGGCCGGTTCGCCGTCGTCGGAGGAGCGTTCGACCCGGCTCGCGCCGGGCACGTCGACGACGAAGGCCGAGCAGTGGTGCCGGGCGTCCGGGTAGAGGGAGCGGGCCTCGGAGACCAGTGCCCGGGCCTCGTCCTCGCTGTCCGCGCGGCGGACGAGGGCGATGAAACGCGAGCGGCGCACCTCCGTCTCGGTACGCACGTCCGTGCCCCTCGCGGGTCTGAGTGCGCTCACCGCGGCAGTATGCCGCCCGGACGCGACCGATCTCACATCGTCGGCCGTGCCCAGGCCGCGGCAGGTGGGGGCGGGGGAACTCACGCGTGGGTTAGACTGCTCCGGTTGGCCTGACGCCCCTGCCACGTGGGAGGGTATACGTCGGCAATATCCCTCTACCTACGGAAGGAGCGGCAAGGGCATGGCAGTTCCCAAGCGCAAGATGTCCCGCAGCAACACCCGCTCTCGCCGGTCCCAGTGGAAGGCTGAGCTCACCGAGCTCGTCGCCGTCCGCGTCCAGGGCCGCGAGGTCAAGGTGCCGCGGCGGCTGGCCAAGGCTTACCAGAAGGGCATGCTGGTCGAGGACTGATCCTCGCCGCTGACCCTGACGGCCCCCTCACCGATCGGTGAGGGGGCCGTCGTCGTCAAGGGGCGCGTCGCGACAGTGACGGGGGGGCCGGCGGGCGGCGGTGCGGGCGCACGCTCGCGGAGTGCCCGGGGTGGCGGTGCGGGCGCACGCTCACGGAGTGCCCGGGGTGGCGGTGCGGGCGCATGCCCACGGAGTGCCCGGGGGGCGGTGCGAGGCGGGGTGTCGATGCCGCCGTCGGGAACCCCGCGAAGATCGTGCTGGAGCGGGTGACCAGAATCGAACTGGCACCATCTGCTTGGAAGGCAGAGGCTCTACCATTGAGCTACACCCGCGCGGGCCGGAGCCGCACGAGGATTCTAACCAGATCGTTCCGCTGGTGCGTGACACGTTCCGCCGGTGCCTGACACCGGCACGGCAGGCGGCCACGCCGTGTGACGGCATCGCTGTCGCGGCCCGTAGAATGCGGAACCGGCGCCGCCCGCGGCGCGACGGGATGTGGCGCAGGTTGGTAGCGCGTCCGCTTTGGGAGCGGAAGGTCGTGGGTTCGAATCCCGCCATCCCGACTGGTCGCCCGGTCTGACCTACGGTTCTGCAGGTGAGGGGCCGGCCTCGGGGGCCGAGCTGGCCTCGCAAACCCGATCCGCGACCGGTTACGCGTCGGCCCGGTGCCGTCGCTCACGTCACGGTCGAAGCGCGAGCCCCCTCGTCTACGCGATGCCAGAGCCGCACCTGGTCCCGCGGCCGCGTGGACAAGGCGGTCGGCTCGATCCGGAGCAACCGCCCGCAGCTCATCAAGCCCGGCGAGCCCTGAGGCGCTCAGAGGCCGCGGTGCTCGACAAGCTCGTAGGTGTCGACCTGGGGCTGCGGCAGGCCGGCACGCGCCATGGCCTCCTGCACCCGCTGGTCGCCGAGCGCAGCGGCGAGCCCGCCCGGTGACTCCCAGACGTCGACGACCAACACGCCGTCGGGTGTCTTGGCGAGCGAGTGCCACAGGGCGCCGCCCCGCGGGCCAACCTCGTTCATCACAGGTGTGAGGTGCTCGAGGATCTTCTCGGCGAGCTGGTCTGGGTCTCCAGCCATCCGGGCAACCACCAGCACGGCCATCGGCATCACCTTCGTCCACGCGCCGTTGCGAGTCCGATCAGGTTACCGCCCGACCTCGCGGGCGTACATGGACGCCGTCGCGGCGGGCGCTCGATGCGACAGGCTGCGGGCCAGGCCCGAACCAGCTCAGCCAGATTGGCCCATCCCTTGCACTTCTCGGCGTGCGGGAGCAAGGCGTGCCTTCCGGTGATCCACCACCTGGGGCGAAACCGGACTTCGTGATCGCTCGCTGCGCGACGCGACCACGACACCGATCGCGAATGCCGCAACGGACACGTTGAAGACCGGCGAAGCGATCTGCTGCGGGGTCGCCGATCACCTGAGAGCCGTGTCGCGCATGTCTTGAACCACGACACCGCCATCCCGACTGGCCACCTGCGCCGTCCGGGCGGAGCTCTCGGGCCGGCGGACGCCCGCGGTGCCGTGAGCCCGTCGCTGTGCGACGCTTCCCCCGTTCCACGTCGAAGGGGCGGTACCGATGGACCCCACCGGACTCACGTACGCGGCCGCGGGCCTGGCAGCGCTGCTCGCCGCGGTGCTGCCGCGCCTGATCAGCCGCGCTCCTGTGTCGATGCCGATGATCTTCCTCGGCGCCGGGGTGGTCGCGTTTGCCACGATCGAGTGGTTGCCGAACCCCGACCCCCTGGCGCACGGCGGCGTCGTCGAGCACGTCACCGAGGCCTGCGTCATCATCTCGCTGATGGGCGCCGGGCTGGCGCTGGACCGGCCCGTCGGCCTTCGCCGCTGGGGTTCCACCTGGCGCCTGCTCGGCATCGCGATGCCCCTCACGATGCTCGCCGCGGGGTTGCTCGGCGGCTGGGCCCTGGGGCTGCCCGTCGCGAGCGCCGTCCTCCTCGCTGCCGTGCTGGCCCCCACGGACCCCGTGCTGGCGAGCGAGGTGCAGGTGGCCGAGCCCTCGGACGCGGAGGACGAGGACGAGGACGAGGTGCGGTTCGCGCTGACGTCCGAGGCAGGGCTGAACGACGGCCTGGCGTTCCCGTTCACCTACGCGGCGATCGCCATCGCCGCCGCCGGCGTCGCGCCCTCCGGCTGGCTGGGCCGGTGGGTCGCCCTGGACGTGCTGTGGCGCCTGGGGGTCGGCGTCGGCGTCGGCCTGCTGCTGGGCTGGCTGCTCGGCAAGCTGTTCTTCTCCGTCCGGTGGGACCGGCTGCGGCTGGCCGAGCACGGCGAGGGCTTCGTGGCGCTCGCCTGCACCTTCGCCGCCTACGGCCTGGCAGAGCTGGCCGAGGGATACGGGTTCGTGGCGGTCTTCGTGTGCGCCTGCACGATCCGGGCCGCCGAGCGGGACCACGGTTATCACAAGGTGCTGCACCAGTACGTCGAGCAGCTCGAACGCCTGGTCACGATCGTCATCCTGATCCTCCTCGGCGGAGCCGTGGCGCGCGGGCTCTTCGCGGACGTCACCTGGGCGCACGTGCTCGTGGCCGCCGCGTTCCTGCTGCTGGTGCGCCCGCTGGCGGGCTGGGCCGCCATGGCCGGGAGCGGGACAGACCCGCGAGAGCGTGCGGTCATCTCCTTCTTCGGCGTGCGCGGCGTGGGTTCGCTCTACTACCTCGCCTACGGGCTGGGGCAGGCGTCCTTCTCCGAGCCGCGCTCGCTGTGGGCGATCACCGGTCTGGTGGTGGTGGGGTCCGTCGTCGTGCACGGCATGACCGCAGGTCCGGCGATGGCACTCCTGGACGACCGACGGCGCGCGTCCGTCCAGCGGACCGGCGTCGGTCAGCGAGCGCCGTAGCCGTCAGGGCAGCCGCCCGCGGCGCGACAGGCTCCCACGCCGGGCACCGGGAGCGCGAGGACCGGCCGGATCGTTAGCACGGCGAACCGGAATACGTCGCGTTTTCGTCCCGTGAAGGGCTCTGGATCGTTTCAGCGGTCGTTCGGAAGGCCCCGACTTACCTCCACAGTTGTGCATTTACCGTTCAACTGTTCCGTGAATGACGCCACATCACTAAGGTTTCCGATATCGGGTAGGCGCCCCCCTCGCCAACCCATGTTCGCAGGAGACCCCCTATGACTGTTGACCGTAGCTGGACCGCATTTGCCGCATGCGCCCAGCAGGCCCCTGACGCCCTTTTCGTGCGCGGTGCCGCGCAGCGATCCGCCCGGGAGGTGTGCTTCAGCTGCCCTGTCCGTGAGGCCTGCCTCGCCGAGGCTCTGACCACCGAGACCGAGTTCGGCGTCTGGGGCGGCATGACGGAGCGGGAGAGGCGGGCGCTGCTGCGCCGTCATCCCGAGGTGACCGACTGGGCCGCGTGGCTGGCCGAGCGCGGTGACGAGATCGAGAATCCCTCGATGCGGGCCGCACGTCGGCGCGCCCGCCGCCCGCTGGTCAGCGCCTGACGCCGGCGGCCGAAGCCGGCCGCGATCGCGCCCGGCGGTGAACCCCTCGTCGCGACGGTGTGCTCGGCCGTTGCGCCGTGCCCTAAGATTGGTCGGTCTGTGCGCCTCGGGCGCATGCAAGAACTTCGCACCGCCTGCTGGGCGGGGCCAGACCGAACCGTCACGATGAGTGGAGCACCGCAGTGAAGAGCGCCGTCGAGAACCTTGAGCCCACCCGGGTCAAGCTGACCGTGGAGGTGTCGTACGACGAGCTCAAGCCGAGCCTCGACCACGCCTACTCCCACATCGCCGAGCAGGTCAACGTGCCCGGCTTCCGCAAGGGCAAGGTGCCCCCGCGCGTCCTCGAGCAGCGCGTCGGCCGCGCCGCCGTGATCGAGCACGCCGTCAACGACGCCGTCCCCGGCTTCTACAACCAGGCGGTCGCCGAGACCGAGGTCCGCCCGATGGGGCAGCCGAGCATCAACGTCACCGAGATTCCGGCCGTCACCGGCACGCCCGGCGGGCAGCTCGTCTTCGAGGCCGAGGTCGACGTCCGTCCCGAGATCACTCTGCCCGAGCTCGACGGGGTCGAGATCACCGTCGAGCCGGCCGCCGTGAGCGACGACGACGTGGCCGCCAAGCTCGACGAGCTGCGGGAGCGCTTCGGCACGCTCGTCGGCGTGGACCGCCCCGCCGAGGACGGTGACTTCGTGGTCATCGACCTCTCGGCGAAGGTCGGCGAGGAGGAGGTCGACTCCGTCTCCGGCGTCTCCTACCAGATCGGCGCGGGCAACATGCTCGACGGCCTGGACGAGGCCCTGACCGGCCTGACGGCCGGCGAGACCACCACCTTCACCGCGCCTCTCGCCGGCGGCGAGCACGCCGGCGAGGACGCCGAGGTCACCGTGACCCCGACCGCGGTCAAGGAGCGGGACCTGCCCGAGGCGGACGACGACTTCGCCCAGCTCGCCTCCGAGTTCGACACCATCGACGAGCTGCGCGAGGACCTCCGTGGCCAGGCGGCCAAGGACCGGGCGGCCGACCAGGCCGTCCAGGCCCGCGACCGTCTCCTCGAGCGACTGCGCGGCGACGTGGAAATCCCCGTCCCGGGCGGCGTCGTCGAGGCCGAGATCGGCCGCCACCTCGAGGCCGAGGGCAAGGAGGCGGGCGACCCGCACGGCGAGGAGGTCCGCGAGGAGATCACCGACCTCCTGCGGGACCAGATGCTCCTCGACACCCTCGTGGACCGGCTGAAGGTCGGCGTCACGCAGAACGAGCTCCTCGAGTTCCTCGTCTCCAGCGCCCAGCAGTACGGCATGGAGCCGAACCAGTTCATCCAGGCCGCCTCCCAGACGGGCCAGATCCAGGCCTTCATGGGCGAGATCGCCCGCAACAAGGCGCTCGCCGTCGCGCTGCGCCAGGTCACCGTCAAGGACAGCGACGGCAACGAGGTCGACCTGAGCGAGTACATCGGCTCGGACGAGCTCGACGCCGCCGGACCGGACGGCGCGGCCGCCGCCCCGGCCGAGGAGGCGTCGGCGGAGGCCGAGAGTGCGGAGTCGGCGGAGAGCGCTGAGTCGGCCGAGAGTGCGGAGTCGGCGGAGAGCGCCGAGTCCGCCGAGTCCCCGGCGGAGGCCGCCGAGGCGGAGGAGGAGCCCGCCGAGGCGAAGAAGGCCACCGCCAGGAAGACCGGCGCGGCGAAGAAGTCCACCGCTGCGAAGGCCGACACGGCGTCGAAGGACGAGGCGGCGGCGAAGCCCGCGGCCAAGAAGGCGACCGCACGCAAGCCCGCGGGCAAGACCGCCGAGAAGGCCCCCGCGAAGTCCACCGCCGCGAAGAAGCCGGCCGCCAAGAAGGCCGACGAGTAACGCTCCCGGAACCCGCGACGGGCCCGGCACCCCGCGGTGCCGGGCCCGACGCATGCCGCGGACGACCCGGGCCGCGGCCGTGCGAGGGACCGTGCGCCGTGAGCGAAAAGCGTCCCCTGGGGAAAGGATCTGTCGGCGGGCGGCGTTAGTGTCGTCCGAACGGACCATCACAGGCCGAGACGGCCGTGGCCGCGGGGCCCGGCAGAAGGAGCATGCACGTGAGCGAGACGATGCCGCAGGCAAGGACCGAGAGCACCGGTATGGGCCTGAACGACAACATCTACAACCGGCTCCTCAAGGAGCGCATCATCTGGCTCGGCTCGGAGGTGCGTGACGACAACGCCAACGCCATCTGTGCGCAGATGATGCTGCTCGCCGCGGAGGACCCGGACAAGGACATCTTCCTTTACATCAACTCCCCGGGCGGCTCCATCACCGCAGGCATGGCGATCTACGACACGATGCAGTTCGTCCAGCCGGACGTCGCCACCGTCGCCATGGGCATGGCTGCCTCGATGGGCCAGTTCCTCCTCTCCTCCGGCGCGAAGGGCAAGCGGTTCGCGACGCCTCACGCCCGCGTCATGATGCACCAGCCCTCCGGCGGCATCGGCGGCACCGCCACCGACATCCGCATCAACGCGGAGCTGATCCTGCACATGAAGCGCGTGCTCGCCGAGCTGACCGCCGAGCAGACCGGCAAGAGCGTGGACCAGATCAACGCCGACGCCGACCGCGACCGCTGGTTCACCGCCCCCGAGGCCCTGGAGTACGGCTTCATCGACGGGGTCGTCGAGCACTCGCACTCGGTCCCCGGCGGCGGGGGCACCGACAGCAACAGCGGCTCCGAGCCCAAGTGACGCCGCAGCCCGCCGACCCGATGACCCCAGGAGCACCCGTGAGCACCAACTTCTTCGCCCAGGCCGGACGCATGCCGGCCTCCACCGCGCCGGCCATGCCGACGGCGCGGTACGTCCTCCCGCAGTTCGAGGAGCGCACCGCCTACGGCTACAAGCGCCAGGACCCGTACACCAAGCTGTTCGAGGACCGCATCATCTTCCTCGGCGTGCAGGTGGACGATGCCTCCGCCGACGACGTCATGGCCCAGCTGCTCGTCCTGGAGAGCCAGGACCCCGACGGTCTGATCACCATGTACATCAACTCGCCCGGCGGCTCCTTCACCGCCATGACGGCGATCTACGACACGATGCAGTACATCAAGCCGCAGATCCAGACCGTCTGCCTCGGCCAGGCCGCCTCCGCGGCCGCGGTCCTGCTGGCCGCCGGCTCGCCCGGCAAGCGTCTCGCGCTGCCCAACGCCCGCGTCATGATCCACCAGCCCGCGCTCGAGGGCGGCGGCTACGCGCAGGCGTCGGACATCGAGATCCACGCCAACGAGGTGCTGCGGATGCGCGAGTGGCTGGAGGAGACCATCGCCCACCACTCCGGCACCCCGCTGGAGCAGGTCCGCAAGGACATCGAGCGCGACAAGATGCTCACGGCCGAGCAGGCCCGTGAGTACGGCCTCGTGGACCAGGTCCTCGAGTCCCGCAAGACCCCCGTCCTGACGAAGGCCTGAGGCCTGCCTGCGCCGGGTGCGTCCGTCCCTCGTGGCGGCGCGCCCGGCGTCGGTGCACCCGGGGTACCGTGAAGCGCCCGCGCGGCGAGCAGGACAGGACCGCGCCCGGTGGTGTGGAATGGGGGTGCCGGACCGGATCGCCCGGGCGGCACGTGACAAGAGACGAGACGGTGGTGGAGCGCGGTGGTTCGCACGGGTGAGGGAGCGGACCTGCTCAAGTGCTCGTTCTGCGGAAAGAGCCAGAAGCAGGTCAAGAAGCTCATCGCAGGTCCGGGTGTGTACATCTGCGACGAGTGCATCGACCTGTGCAACGAGATCATCGACGAGGAGCTGGCGGAGGCGAGCGAGCTCGGGCTGGTAGACCTGCCCAAGCCGCGCGAGATCTACGACTTCCTCGAGGAGTACATCATCGGCCAGGACAGCGCGAAGCGGTCGCTGGCGGTGGCGGTCTACAACCACTACAAGCGCGTGCAGGCCCGCGAGTCCGCCGGGCAGGACGACGCCGGCGTGGAGATCGCCAAGTCGAACATCCTCCTCGTCGGGCCCACCGGGACCGGCAAGACCTACCTGGCTCAGACCCTCGCGAAGATGCTGAACGTGCCGTTCGCCATCGCCGACGCCACGGCGCTGACCGAGGCAGGGTACGTCGGCGAGGACGTGGAGAACATCCTCCTCAAGCTCATCCAGGCCGCCGACTTCGACGTCAAGAAGGCCGAGAAGGGCATCATCTACATCGACGAGATCGACAAGATCGCCCGCAAGAGCGAGAACCCGTCGATCACCCGCGACGTCTCCGGCGAGGGCGTCCAGCAGGCGCTGCTGAAGATCATCGAGGGCACCCAGGCCTCCGTGCCGCCCCAGGGCGGCCGCAAGCACCCGCACCAGGAGTTCCTGCAGATCGACACCACGAACGTGCTCTTCATCGTGGCCGGCGCCTTCGCCGGCCTCGAGGAGATCATCTCCGCCCGCGCGGGACGGCGCGGCATCGGGTTCGGTGCACCGCTGCGCTCGGCCGACCAGGAGGTCGACCTCTTCTCGGAGGTCCGCCCCGAGGACCTGCACAAGTTCGGCCTCATCCCGGAGTTCGTCGGCCGCCTGCCGATCGTCGCCACGGTCAGCACGCTCGACCAGGACGCCCTCGTGCGCATCCTCACCGAGCCCAGGAACGCCCTGGTCAAGCAGTACCAGCGGATGTTCGAGATCGACGGCGTCGAGCTGGAGTTCACCGACGACGCCCTGGAGTCCATCGCGGACCAGGCGCTCCTGCGGGGCACGGGCGCCCGCGGGCTGCGCGCCATCATGGAGGAGGTGCTCCGCGAGGTGATGTTCGAGGTGCCGTCGCGCGACGACGTCGCCCGCGTCGTCGTCACCCGTGAGGTCGTCCTGGAGAACGTGAACCCGACGCTCGTGCCCCGCGAGAAGGCCAGCAAGCGGCGCCCGCCGCGCGAGAAGACCGCCTGACCGACGACGGCGGCGACAGCGGTCGTCGACCGTGGAGGCCGGCACCTGAGGGTGCCGGGCGACCGTGCAGGGCCGGCACCTGAGGGTGCCGGCCCTCCGCCGTTCCCCCTGGGTGCGGGGCCCGTCAGGCTGCTTCGGGGCACCTATGGCGTCCCGGCCTCCGGTGCGTCAGAGTGGACGGGACCAACCGACTCCGACACAGCGAGGTGCCCGATGCGACTTGACCGGATCACCGCCAACCTTCCCCACGACGTCCCACTCGTCACGGTCGTGATGGACGCGACGCGCGAGAGCGAGACGGGAAACCAGGCGGTGCTCACACGGTGGAAGGACCTGCGGCGCGGCCTGGAGGGGCAGGGCGCCGACGGTGCCACCCTGGAGGCGCTCGGCGAGCGCATCCGGACGATCAGCAACGCGGCCGGCAAGTACGGGCGGGTCCTCGTCGGTGCCCGCGGAGAGGTGGTCCTCGACTGCACCCTCGCCTCCCCGCCGGGCGCGGACGAGGCCATGGTCGACCGGGGCGTCAACGCCCTCGCGCTCGCGCGCGTGGCCGACGAGCACGTCCGCTACCTCCTCGTGACCGTGGACCGCTCCGGCGCGGACGTCACGCTCTTCGAGTCGGCCACCGCGTCCGAGGTCGCTGCCGACCTCGTGAGCGTGGAGGGAGGCCACGACGAGCTGACCAAGGCCAACACGGGCGGCTGGTCGCACCGTCGCTTCGAGAAGCGCGCCGAGGACTCCTGGGAGCGCAACGCCGAGGTCGTCGCGGCCGAGCTGGACCGCATCGTCTCCGAGCGACGTCCGGAGCTGCTGCTGCTCACTGGTGACGTCCGCGCCCGGGCGATGGTGGCCGACTCCCTCGGGCAGCAGGCCAGGGAGATCCTCACCGTCCTCGACGGCGGATCGCGGGCCGAGGGCGTCAAGCCCGAGGCGTTCAACGCGCACGTGGCCGACATGCTGACCCAGTTCCGGCTGCGTCGCCGCGAGGCGGTCGTGAACCGGTTCCGGGAGGTGCACGGCCAGGACGGTGCGGCCGTCGCCGGGCGCGACGGCGTTCTCGACGTGCTGCGACGGGGGCAGGTCGCCGAGCTCCTCGTCACCGAGGAGGTGGCGGGGCCGCCGTCGTCGCTGGCGAACAAGAAGTTCTGGTGCGGGGACGACCCGCTCCAGCTCGGCAACCACACGGACGTGATGGAGATGGGCGCTCGCGCCCCGCACGAGGTCCGCGCGGACCTCGCGCTCGGCCGTGCCGCGCTCGCGCAGGGCGCCGGCATCACGGTGGTGGACCCGGCGAGCGTCCAGCTCCCCGACGGCGTGGGAGCGCTCCTTCGCTGGAGCGACGCCGCCACCCCGAACGACCACCTGTTCTCCCAGAGTGCCGACCCGCACCGCGAGGGGCGGAGCCGGGTGGGCAAGCGGTAGGCGATCGGCGAGGCCCGCTGAGGGGCGGCCGGGCGCGCCGGCCGCAGCCTCCGGCAGGCGGGCGCCGGGGTCCGGCAGCCTCCGGCAGGTGGGCGCCGGGGTCCGGCGCCCGCCGTCTTCCGTAGGATCGCGCCATGACGACGACCCCGGGCATCCACCGCAGCAACGAGCCTGACGAGGTGCCGGCGGCGCTGCGCTCGGCGCGGGCGACGATCGACAACATCGACGCCGCGCTCGTGCACCTGCTCGCCGAGCGATTCCGCTGCACCAAGCAGGTAGGGGTCATGAAGGCGGAGCTGAAGCTGCCGCCGTCGGACCCGGACAGGGAGGACCGTCAGGTGGCCCGGCTGCGCGCGCTCGCCGAGGAGGCCGGCCTGGACCCGGTTTTCGCGGAGAAGTTCCTCAAGTTCATCGTGGACGAGGTCATCCGCCACCACGAGGACATCGCCGAGGCCCGGGCCAACGGCGGCACCAAGCCCTGAGCACCGCCCGGCCGGCGAGACGTCACGAGATCGCGAGCGTCCCATCGGACTCGTGACGCCTCACCGATCGCGTGACCTCTCACCGGGAGTGGTCAGGAGTAGATCTTCTCCACCTCGCCGGCGAAGTCGGCGAGCACCTTGGCGCGCTTGACCTTCTGCGACGGCGTCAGGTAGTCGTTCTCGATCGTGAAGTCCGTGGTGAGCACCCGGATCTTGCGGATCGACTCCGCCCGGGAGACCGCCTCGTTCGCACGCGTGACGGCCCGGTCGAGCGCGGCGAGCACCTGCGGGTTCTCCGCGGCCTCGGCGACGCTCATGGCCGGCAGGCCGTGGTTGGCGAGCCACTGCGGGAGCATGTCGGCGTCAAGGGTGACCAGCGCACCGATGAACGGCTTGGCGTCGCCGACCACGACCACCTGCGAGACGAGCGGATGGCCCCGCAGACGGTCCTCCAGCACCGCCGGGGCGACGTTCTTCCCGCCGGCGGTGACGATGAGCTCCTTCTGCCGGCCGGTGATGCGCAGGTAGCCGTCGTCGTCGAGGGTGCCGATGTCGCCGGTGACGAACCAGCCGTCGTCGAAGGCGGCCTGCGTGGCCTCCGGGTTGTTGCGGTACCCGCGGAAGACGTTCGGGCCCTTCACCTGCACCTGCCCGTCCGCCCCGATGCGCACGGAGCTGCCGGGGTAGGGCGGGCCGACCGTGCCGATCTTGACCAGCCCGGGGCGGTTGACCGTGGTGGGGGCCCCGACCTCGGTGAGCCCGTAGCCCTCGAGGACGACGACGCCGATGCCGCGGAAGAAGTGCCCGAGCCGCTCGCCCAGGGGTGCGCCGCCGGAGATCGCGTAGTCGAGGTTCCCGCCCATCGCGGCGAGGATCTTGCCGTAGACGAGCCGCGACGCCAGGGCGTGCTGCGCCTTCAGCGCCGCCGAGGGTCCGTCCGGCCGGTCCTGCGCGCGGGAGTGCTCGATGGCCACCTTCGCGGCCCAGCGGAAGATCCGCTTCCGCGCCCCGGCGCCGGCCTTGGCGTCGGCGGAGTTGTAGACCTTCTCGAAGACCCGCGGGACGGCGAGGAGGAACGTCGGCCGGAACGCGCCGAGGTCCGCGACGAGGTTCTTCGCGTCCGGCACGTGCGCCATGACGGCGCCGGAGTAGATGCAGAGCACCTGGACGAAGCGGGCGAACACGTGGGCCATCGGCATGAACAGCAGCGTGCGCCTGTCGCCGCCGCGCACCACGCCCGAGAAGTTCGGGTCGTCGGTCCCGTTGACCACCAGGGAGACGAAGTTGCCGTGGGTGAGCTCCACGCCCTTGGGGCGCCCCGTGGTGCCGGAGGTGTAGATGATCGTCGCCAGCGTCTCCATGACGACGGCGTCCGTGCGCTCGTCGACCACCTGCTCGGGCACGTCGGTGCCCGCCGCGGAGACCTGGGAGATGGCGAACTCGTCGATGACGTAGACCTTCTCCAGCCCGGGCACCTTGCCGACCAGCGGCTCGACGAGCGCGGCGAGGGCACGGTTCTCGGCGAAGACCAGGCGCACGCCCGCGTCGGTGACGATCCACTCGACCTGCTCGGCTGAGGAGGTCTCGTAGACGGGCACCGGCACGGCGCCGACCGACCAGGCCGCGAGGTCCAGCACGGACCACTCGTAGCTCGTGCGGCTCATGATGGCGAGCCGGTCGCCCGGCTCGACGCCGAGCGCCACCAGGCCCCGGGCGAACGCGCGCACCTCGTCGAAGAAGACCTTGGTGGTCACCGGCACGAAGCTCGACCCCAGCGCCGACTGCCGCTCGAAGATGGTGCCCTCCGGGTCCCGGGCGGCCCGCTCGCGCAGGATCTTCGGGATCGACATTCCCGGGGTCAGCGTGCCCCGGCCCGGGGTGGTGGCCTCCGGCAGCGTGGTGGTCTGAGTCATGGTGTCCTTCCGTGCGTCAGCGACGCGGTTCGGGCTCGTCGAGCTCGTGCTCGACGACGGCGGCCGCCTCGCCGGCGGGCGCGCCGAGAATCTCGAGGTCGCCGCGCACGCGGCCGGCCGCGCGCAGGTCGCCGAGCGCCTGCTGGACCAGGGCGACGGAGTCGGCGGGGAGCTGCAGCCGGGCCCGGGCGAAGCTGGTCTTCTGGGACACCTTGGCCTCGGACTTGACCTTGCGCAGCGCGGCGAGCGCCTCGCCGGTGGCGGCGACGACGGCGGGGTCCCCGCCGGCCGCCGCGGCGCGCAGCGGCTCCGCCGTCGGCCAGGGCGCGGTGTGCGCCGAGCCGGTGCGGTACCAGCTCCAGACCTCCTCGGTGGCGAACGGGAGCACCGGCGCGAACAGGCGCAGGAACGTGTCCACGGCGATGGCCAGCGCGGCCCGCGCCGAGGCGACCTCACTTGCGCCCAGGGCCCCGTCACGGTTGTACGCGCGGTCCTTGACCAGCTCGAGGTAGTCGTCGCAGAACGTCCAGAAGAACGTCTCGGTGGTCTCCAGGGCGCGGGTGTGGTCGTACGCCTCGAAGGCGGCGGTGGCGGTCTCGACGACGTCGGCCAGCCCGGCGAGCATGGCGCGGTCGACGGGGGCGGTGACGGCGGCGGGGTCGAGGACGAGGTCCTCCTCCCCGCCCATCGTCAGGGCGAACTTCGACGCGTTGAGGATCTTGATCGCCAGGCGGCGGCCGATCTTCATCTGGCCGACCTCGAAGGCCGCGTCCGTGCCGAGGCGGGCGGAGGCCGCCCAGTAGCGCACGGCGTCGGAGCCGTGCTCCTCGAGCAGGCCCATCGGGGTGACCACGTTGCCCTTGGACTTTGACATCTTCTTGCGGTCCGGGTCGAGGATCCAGCCCGAGATGGCGGCGTGGCGCCACGGCAGCTCGCCGAACTCCAGGTGGGCGCGGACCACGGTGGAGAACAGCCACGTGCGGATGATGTCCTGGCCCTGCGGGCGCAGGTCCATGGGGTAGACGCGGGCGAAGAGGTCCTCGTCGCGCAGCCAGCCGCCCGCGATCTGCGGGGACAGCGACGACGTCGCCCACGTGTCCATGATGTCGACCTCGCCGACGAACCCGCCGGCCGCGCCGCGCTGGTCCTCGGTGAAGCCCGCGGGGACGTCGATGCTCGGGTCGACGGGGAGCTGGGCCTCGTCGGGGGTGAGGACGCGCTGGTAGTCGGGCTCGCCGTCGTCCCCGACGGCGTACCAGACCGGGATCGGGACGCCGAAGAAGCGCTGGCGCGAGATGAGCCAGTCGCTGTTGAGGCCGTTGACCCAGTTCTCGTAGCGCACGCGCATGAAGTCGGGGTGGAAGTCGAGCTCCTTGCCGCGCCCGATGAGGTTCTCGCGCAGCTCCTTGCCGTTGGCCTCGGTGTGCGGGCGGCCGCCGTTGCGGATGTACCACTGCCGGGAGGTGACGATCTCGAGCGGCTTGTCGCCCTTCTCGAAGAAGTTCGTCTTGCGCTGGGTGGCGACCGGCTCGCCGATCAGGTCGCCGGAGGCCCTGAGCGCGTCGACGACGGCGGTGCGCGCCGAGAAGGTCGTCTTCCCGGCCATCTCGGCGTAGGCGGCCCGGCCGCCGTCGTCCGTGATCCAGTCCGGGGTCTCGGCGAGGATGCGGCCGTTGCGGCCCAGCACCGGGCGGGTGGGCAGGTCGAGCTCGCGCCACCACTGCACGTCGGTGAGGTCGCCGAAGGTGCAGCACATCGCGATGCCCGCGCCCTTGTCCATCTCCGCGGCCGGGTGGGCGAGGACGGGCAGCTCGACCCCGAAGATCGGCGAGGTGACCGTGGTGCCGAACAGGTCCTGGTAGCGCTCGTCGTCGGGGTGGGCGATGAGGGCCACGCAGGCCGGGAGCAGCTCGGGGCGGGTGGTCTCGATGGCGACGGTGTCCGTGCCGTCCGCCCGGGGGGCCGGGAGGTGGAAGGTGACCTTGTGGTAGTGGCCCGGGTAGTCGCGGGCCTCGAGCTCGGCCTGGGCGACGGCGGTCTGGAACGTCACGTCCCACAGGCCGGGGGCCTGGGCCTGGTAGGCCTCGCCGCGGGCGAGGTTGCGCAGGAACGCCGCCTGCGCGACGGCCCGGGCGTCCTTGCCGATGGTCTGGTAGTGGTGGGTCCAGTCCACGCTCAGGCCCAGGTGACGCCAGAGGGCCTCGAACTGCTGCTCGTCCTCGGCGGTGAGCCGCTCGCACAGCTCGACGAAGTTCTTGCGGCTGACCGGGACCTGGTCCGCGGCCTTGACCGACTTCCCCTCGCCGCCGACGTGGGGCGGCGTGAAGTCGGGCTCGTACGGCAGGGACGGGTCGCAGCGCACACCGAAGTAGTTCTGGACGCGGCGCTCGGTGGGCAGGCCGTTGTCGTCCCAGCCCATCGGGTAGAACACGGCCTTGCCGCGCATGCGCTGGTAGCGGGCGACGACGTCGGTGTGGGTGTAGCTGAAGACGTGTCCCACGTGGAGCGAGCCGGAGACGGTGGGCGGCGGGGTGTCGATGGAGTAGACCTGCTCGCGCGTCGCGGTGCGGTCGAAGGCGTAGGTGCCCTCCTGCGTCCACGCGGCGTTCCAGCGGTCCTCGATCCCGTCGACGATGACCTTCTCCGGTACCGACGGGGCCGGGAAGGTCTCGACGTCGACGGAGGGGGCCAGGGATGCATCGCTCATGGTGACCGATTCTCCCACGACGGCGGACGTGACCGTCGTCACGCTCCGGGGGTGCCAGGCTCAGCGCCGGGCGAGGGCGACGAGCTTGTCGAGGATGCGGGAACCGTCGGTCCGGATGCCGTCGTGGGCGTAGTCGTTCGTGACCCACGGGCGCACGTCGTGGAGCGCCTCCGCGGTGGCCGTCGAGAGGTCGAAGGGGACGAACATGTCGTCCACGTAGACGGCCGCGGCCACCGGCGGGCCGTGCGCGGCGAGCGTCTCCGCGTCGTACAGGGGCGGGAAGTCCTCCTTGGCGGCGAGCAGGTCCGCGGCGTCGGCGAGCGGCGACAGGGCCGGGTCCTCGCGAAGCTGCCAGGGGTAGACGTGCTCGCCGGTGAGGAAGTACGGCGTCGAGGTGTCCGTGGGGTCGGCGTCCTCCGCGAAGCCGTCGAGCTGCTCACGCAGGCGGTGCGCCGCCCACCGGGTGGCGGCACCCTGGGCGTAGATCGCCTCGTGGAGGACGGCGTAGAGCGGGTTGGTGGCGTGGCTGAGAACGGCACCGACGTCGGCGAGGAAGGCCCGGCTGACCCGGCGGGTCCCGGCCACCTGGACGAACGGGGCCTCGAGGACGTGGTGGAGCGCGTCGAACCCGAGGTCGGCGCCGAGCCGGATGCCGATCTGCCGCAGCCGGCGCGGGCTGAGCCGCTCGCCCGTGGGCAGGTGCTCCTCGGTGTCGGCGAGGTGCCGGGCGAGCAGGCGCAGGTTCTTCTCGTCGTCGGCGTAGCGGGCGAAGTACCGGCGGTTGAGGCGGGCCGTGGCCGCGTAGGTGCGCCGGTAGACGTCCTCGGCGCTCGCCGACAGGCTGGGCAGGCCACCGGTCACGAGGGCCTCGCGGACCGAGCCGGGCGCCACGGAGAGGTAGCGGATGATGACGAAGCCCCCGAAGGACTGCCCGAGCAGGGACCAGGGGGCGTCGCCGACCAGCGCCTCGCGCAGCAGCTCTGCGTCGTCGACGATGGCGTCGGCGCGGAAGTGGGCGAGGTAGGCGGCCTGCGCGGCGGCGTCGCCACGGGCGGTGACGGTCAGCGCGTCGGCCGGGGTGGACAGCCCGGTGCCGCGCTGGTCCATGAGGACCACGCGGTAGTCCCGGAGGGCGCGGTCGAGCCACCCGGTCAGCCGGGCCGGGCGGTCGGCGCGCCCGCCGGGGCCGCCCTGCAGGTAGAGCAGGCGGGGCCGGTCCTCCCCGCCGTCGCGGACGATCTCGCGAGCGAACAGCCCGATGCGCTCGCCGGCCGGCGCGGCGTGGTCGAGCGGGACGCTGATCCGGTGCTCGAGGACGCTGTGGCCGTCGCGGCGGTGCCGGGTGGTCTCCAGCCCGCTCACCGCCCCGCCCTCACCGTCGGCGCGGGCGCCGCGGTGTCGGGCATGGCGTCGGAGAAGCGGGCGATGGTGGCCTCGGCGCGGCGGACCCGGGCGAGCGCGTGGCCGGGCAGCGCGTCCTGCAGGAACTCGTAGCTGTCGGCGGTGGCGCGGGCGGCGCGGTCCCCGGTGCGGGCGGCCGCGACGGTGGCGTCCCACCAGTCGGCGATGTCGCCCCAGCCGGGGGCGGCCAGGGAGCCGCCGAAGTGCTGCACCGCCAGGGCGGAGCACAGCACGGCGAAGCGCAGCCGGTGCTCCAGGGCCCAGCCCTGGAGGGTGCCGCCGATCAGCGCGGCGGCGAACACGTCCCCGGCGCCGGTGGCGTCCAGGGCCTTGACGTGCAGCGGCGGCACCGCGACCTCCGCCCCGGTGGCCGCGTCGACGGCGAGCGCACCCTCCGCGCCGACCGTCACCACCGCCAGCGGGACGTGCTCGGCGAGGGCGCGCACCGCGTCGCGCGGGGTGCTGGTGCGGGTGTAGGCCATCGCCTCGACCGCGTTGGGCGTGAACGCGTGACAGCCGTCCAGCATGGAGAGACGGGCCGGGTCCCAGCTCTGCGAGGGGTCCCACCCGCCGTCGGCGAAGACGAGCGAGCCGGACGCGGCGACCGCCCGCCACCACGGTTCGTCGTCGTCCCCGGGGTCGGTGAGGTCGGCGACGACGGCGCGCGCCGGGGGAGCGGCGGCCACGAAAGCGCCCGCGGGCTCGGGGTCGTGGTGACCGTGGCTGACCATGGCGCGGTCGCCGTCGAGCGCGAGGGAGACGGTCACGGAGGTGTGCCAGTGCCGGTAGCGGCGCGAGGCGGACAGGTCCACACCCTCCTGCTGGGACAGGACGGTCCAGAGCCAGTCGGCGTACGCGTCGTCGCCGAAGCCGGACGCCATCCCGGTGCGCAGGCCCAGGCGCGACGCCGCGACCGCGAGGTTGGCGATCCCGCCGGGGGCGGTGCCCATGCCCTCCGCCCAGACCTCCGTGCCGGGCACGGGCGCCCCCGGCAGGCCGGTGAAGATGAGGTCGAAGAAGACGGGGCCCGAGACCAGGAGGTCGAGCGGGTCGGCGGGGGCGGCGGTGGGGCTCATGGTGCCCACGATCCTGCCACCCCGATAGCGTGGGCCAGGTGATTCTCACGATCCTGGGCGGCGGGGGCTTCCGCGTGCCGCTGGTGTACGAGGCGGTCGCCGCGGCGCGGCAGCGGGTCGTCGTGGACGAGGTGGTCCTGCTCGACGACGACGCGGGCCGGCTCGGGGTGATGGCGGACGTGCTGGCGCAGGCCGGCGCCGGCGCTGGGGGGCCCGTGCCGCGGGTGCGGGCCACCACCGACCTCGACGACGCCGTCGCGGGCGCGGACGTCATCTTCTCCGCGATCCGGGTGGGCGGGACGGCGGGGCGCACGCGCGACGAGCGGGTGGCGCTCGGCGAGGGGCTGCTCGGGCAGGAGACGGTGGGGCCGGGCGGGCTCGGCTATGCGCTGCGCACCGTCCCCGAGGTCGACCGCATCGCCGCCCGCATCGCGGAGCTCGCCCCGGACGCGTGGACGATCAGCTTCACCAACCCCGCCTCGATCGTCACCGAGGCGATGCGGACATGGCTGGGTGGTCGGGTGGTCGGCATCTGCGACACGCCCATCTCCCTCGTGCGCAGGACGCTGCGCGCCCTGGGGCTGGACGCCCGGGCCTTCGACCGCGGTGAGGTCGAGATCGACTACGCCGGGCTCAACCACCTCGGCTGGCTCCGCGGCGTGCGGGCCGGCGGCGAGGACCTGCTGCCGGCCCTGCTGGGGGACGACGCCGCGCTCGCGGGCCTGGAGGAGGCCCGGCTCATGGGGGCCGAGTGGCTCCGTGCGCTGGGCGCGCTGCCCAACGAGTACCTGTACTACTACGACTTCACCCGCGAGGCCGTGGCCGCCATCGCCTCGCAGGAGTCCACGCGGGGCGAGTTCCTGCTCGCCCAGCAGGGCGCGTTCTACGAGGCGGCCGCGGCCCGGCCCGACCGGGCGCTGGAGCTGTGGCGCGCCACGCTGGCCGAGCGCGAGGCCACGTACATGGCTACGGAGCGCGACGCGCAGCAGGCCGGCGAGCGGGCGGAGGAGGACCTTGGCGGCGGCTACCACGAGGTCGCCGTGGACCTCATGGCGGCGTTGCTCGGCGGCGAGGAGCACCGGATGATCCTGGACGTCGCGAACACCGGGCCCGACGGCGCCCCGCTCGTGGCGGGACTGCCTGGGGACGCCGTGGTGGAGGTGCCGGTCCTGGTCGACAGCGACGGCGCGCACCCGCTGCCGCTGCGACGTCCGCTCGAGCCGGCGATGCTCGCGCGGGTCCAGGCCGTCAAGGCGTGCGAGCGGCTCGCGATCGACGCGGCGCGGTCGGGCTCGCGCGAGACGGCGTGGCTCGCCCTGGCGATGCACCCGCTGGTGGACTCGGCGGCGGTGGCGCGGCGGCTCGTGGACGCCTACCTCTGACCGGCGGTCCGGCGGCCTGGCGTGCGGCGCCCCGGCGTCCGGGCGCCCCGGCGTCCGGGCGTCCCGGCGTCTGGGCGCCGGGCCGGGACCGTGGTCCCTTCCCTCCGGACCCCGCACGGGGTTCTCCTGGGAGGGCAAGGCCGCGGAGCGCGCTCCGCCCCTGGGGCGCCACGCGCGAGGTCAGGGAGGACCGGTCATGCACGTCGCCTACTACCACGCGTCCAGGTTCGGCAACGGTGCCGCGGTGGCGGCCAAGTTCGCGGAGATCATGGCGGCGAGGGGTGTCACGGTCGACGTCCGGCACATGCGCGACGCCGACCCGAAGCGCCTCCCGCCGGCCGACCTGTACGTGTTCAGCACGCCGGGATTCATGGGGAAGCCGCGCCGGACGGCCCGGAGCTTCGCCAAGCACGCGCGGCTGCAGCCGGGCACCCGGTACGCGATCCTCACCACCGAGGTGGCTCCGAGGCCGGACAAGAACGGGCAGCTGCCGGACCCGGAGAAGCTCGACCGGTGGCAACGGGTCATGCCGATCATGAGGGAGCTCCTCGAGGGCAAGGGCGTCGAGGTCGCGGAGGGCACCGTCAGGGTCACCGACCTCAAGGGGCCGCTCGAGGAGGGCTGGGAGGAGAAGGTGCGGGCCTTCGCCGACCGGATCTCCTCGATCCAGAGCTCCGCCGCCTGAGCTCCCACGCCAGGGCCCCGTCCCCGGCCCGACGAGCGTGCGGACCCGGCCCGGCGGACGGGGCCGGGCCGGGCCGCGCCGTCGCGCCCCGCCGTTGTGCTCCGCCGTCGTGCTCCGCCGTTGTGCTCCGCCGTCGTGCTCCGCCGTCGTGCTCCGCCGTCGTGCTCCGCCGTCGTGCTCCGCCGTCGTGCTCCGCCGTCGCGCCCCGCCGTCGCGCCCCGCCGTCGTGCTCCGCCGTCGCCGGAGCGCCGTCGTGGCGCGTCCGCCGTGGTGTCCGGCTGCGGTCCGCGCCGCCCTGCGAGAAGGTGGGACGACGGCGCACCGCGCACCCCGAGCGAGGAGAGACACATGACGATCCACCACTGGTCCCGAGACAGCGAGGCCGAGCAGTCCAAGGACTTCCGGCGGGTGCTGTGGACGGGTGAGCACAGCCAGCTCGTCATCATGACGATCGAGCCCGGCGGGGAGATCGGCGAGGAGACGCACCCCGACAACGACCAGATCCTCAGCTTCGTCTCCGGGTCGGCCAAGGCCGTGATCGAGGGCGAGGAACACCTCGTCGCCGCCGGCGACATCGTCGCCGTGCCGGCCGGGACCAGGCACAACTTCATCAACGTCGGGCACAGCCCCCTGGTCCTCTACACGATCTACGGCCCCGCCCACCACGCCGAGGGAGCGGTGCACGCCACCAAGGAGGAGGCGGACGCCAAGGAGGAGGCCGGCGAGGACGAGCCGCCCCAGTGATCCCGGGCCGGCCTGCCAAGATGGCCCCATGAGTCTGACGATCGGTTACGCCGCAGCCCTCGAGCAGTTCGCGCCCATGGAGGCGGTGGAGTACTCGGCGCTCGCGGAGGAGCACGGCTTCTCCGGGGTGATGGCGGCGGACCACTTCCAGCCGTGGACGCCCACGCAGGGGCAGGCCGGCTTCGTGTGGAACGTGCTGACGGCGGTGGCCGAGCGCACACGGGGCGACCTGGGTCCCGGCGTCACCGCCCCGACCTTCCGCTGGCACCCGGCGATGGTCGCCCAGGCGTCGGCGACGCTGGCGGCGATGTACCCCGGCCGGCACTGGCTGGGGCTCGGGTCCGGGGAGGCGCTGAACGAGCACGTCGTCGGCGGCTACTGGCCCGAGGCGCCCGAGCGGATCAACCGGATGTTCGAGGCGATCGAGATCATCCGCAAGCTCTTCACCAACTCCCTCGCGGGCAAGGACACCAAGCACGCGGGCACGTTCTACAAGCTGGAGTCCACCCGGCTGTGGTCCATGCCCGCGGAGGCGCCGCCGATCCTCGTGGCCACCGGCGGGCCGGTGACCGCCAAGCGGGCCGGCAGGCACGCCGACGGCCTGATCACCGTGGGCGCACCGATCGAGAAGATCGCGGGCCTCTTCGAGAAGTTCGCCGCCGGGGCGAAGGAGGCGGGGAAGGACGCGGACGAGATGCCGAAGGTGCTGCAGCTGCACCTGTCCTGGGCACCCACCGACGAGGAGGCCCTCGCGAACGCGATGGACCAGTGGCCCAACGGCGGGATGAAGTTCCCCAAGGCCGACATCCGCTCGCCCTTCGACTTCGCCGCGATGGCCAAGCTCGTGCGCGAGGAGGACTTCGCCGGGCGCATGGTCATCTCCGCCGACCCCGACGAGCACCGCGCGGAGATCCAGCGCTACGTCGACCTCGGGTTCGACCGCATCTACCTGCACAACGTGGGTCGCAACCAGCGCGAGTGGCTCGAGGTCTTCGGCCGCGACGTCCTGCCCGGCCTCGCCCGGTGAGCGTCAACGGCATGCTGCTCGCCCAGGCGCCCGACGGCGTCCCCACCATCACGCGGGGCGACGATCTCGCCGCGCTCCTCGTCCCCGTGCTCGAACGGCTCACCTGGCCCGACGGCTCCACCGGGCTCGCGGAGGGCGACGTCGTCGTGGTCGCCTCGAAGATCGTCGCCAAGGCCGAGGGCCGACTGGTCGCCGCCCGGGACGACGCCGAGCGGGAGTCCGTGATCGCGGGCGAGACGGTGCGGGTGGTGGCCGAGCGCGAACGACCCGACGGCACGACCCTGCGCATCGTGGAGAACCGGCTCGGCCTGGTCATGGCCGCCGCCGGTGTCGACGCCTCCGACGTGCCGCCCGGGACGGCGCTGCTGCTCCCCGCGGACCCCGACGAGTCGGCGCGACGGCTGCGCCGCGGGCTCCACGCCCGCACGGGGGTGCGGCCCGGAGTGCTGATCACCGACACCGCCGGCCGGCCGTGGCGGAGGGGGGTGGTCGACATGGCCATCGGGGCGGCGGGCGTGGAGGTCCTGTCCGACCTGCGCGGCAGCACGGACGCGTACGGCAAGGAGCTCCGGACGACGGTGATCGGGGTGGCGGACGAGATCGCCGCGGCGGCCGAGCTGGTCAAGGGCAAGGTGTCGGGACGGCCGGTCGCCGTGGTGCGCGGCATGGGCCACGTCGTGACGGTGGCGGACGGCGACGGCGCCGCGTCGCTGATCCGTCCGGCGGTCGAGGACATGTTCCGCCACGGGGTTTCGCAGGACTGACCCTGCGAGGATCCTCTCGCCCTCGCCCCCCCCGGCACGAGCTCAGGAGTCGCGGCGGGGGCCCGGGTCGGGCGGCGCGCCTCCCGGACCCGCGTGCTCGTCGTCCCGGACCGGGGCGGGGGTGAGCTCGCAGCTGTCGGTGCCGCCGGGCATGCGGTGCCGGCGGGCCGCGACGGCTCGGTAGACCACGTCCGCCACCGGGCGCACGGGGTCGCTGGCGATCAGCAGCCCAGCCACCGTCGCCAGGCCTCCGCGCGCGACCATCGCGGCAGCGATCGCCCCGCTCCCGCCGCGTAGCGGCCCGGTGCCCGACTGCCAGTACGCCTGCCGCGAGAGGTCCTCCTCGCGCAGACCGAGCCCGGCCAGGTCGGGCACCGACTGCCACGGCACGATCGCCACCCGGTCCGGACGCCGCCGGGCGAGCCAGAGCGCCGCACGGGTGCAGAAGCCGCAGTCCGCGTCGTACAGCAGCCGGCCGGAGGTGTCGGCGCCCCGGCGGACCGCCCGGGCGGACTGGCCGAGCCGCACCACGGGCGCCAGCAGGAACCAGGCCCCGACGATCCCGCCCGCGACGAGCACGACCGGGTAGACGACGTCGGCAGCGTTGCCCACGGCCTCGATCAGCAGGGACCAGCCGATGCCTCCGGCGAGCACCACGACCGGGGCGAGGCGGACGAGCCGGGCCGGCGGGGCGTACGAGCGGCGCAGAGCACGGGGCACCGGCACGCGGTCCCACGGCACCACGAAGCCGTACGTCACGACGTTCATGAAGAAGGCGATGTTCATCATGAGCCACACGCCCAGGTGGAACGTCGCAGCCACCGCGAACGCCAGCCGCGTGGTCGTCCACCACAGCACGGCGACGATCATTCCCGCCTCGAGGACGATCGTGGCGATGTCGAGGATCTCCCAGAACACCGGGTGGTCGAAGTCGAGGAAGAACGGGGCGAGGAGCTCGTCCTTGCCGTTCGTGAAGTACTGCCGGACCTGATGGCCCTGGACGGCCTGCGTCTGCAGACTGAGCCAGTCGCCGCGGATCTTCGGCCAGGCGGCCGTGAGGAACCCCAGGCCGATCATGAGCGCGTACAGCCGGAGCGGCCACTGCTCCGCGCGCTCGGGGGGCTCAGGCAGCCCCCGTGCGCGCCGCCGCACCGCGTCGAGGGAGAGCCGGTCGCCCCACCCGGCGAGCGCCATCGCAGCCGGGAGCAGCACAAGAAATATGTCGTGGTCGATCTTGCCGAGGCTGTACGTGAACCCGAAACCGGTCATTGCGACGATCACCGAGAGAAATGACGCGACTCGCGTGAACCACCCGAGGAGAATGGCGAACAGGCACGCCGCGAAAAGCGCCTCCAGGCTGCGCAGGACTAATTCAGGAGGAAATCCCGGGAAAAGCATGAACGGCCCGGGCGGCGCAATGTACATCGAGTCGGGGAACAGCGCCGGCCACGAGAAGTCAGGAAGCGTCAGCAGGGCGATGACCCCGTACAGGACGCGGTACCTGGCGAGCGAGGTCCGGGTGAACGCGCCACCGTGGATCCAGGCGTCGATCCGGTCGGTCCCGGTCGCCGTCGCGCTACTCATCCCGGCCCCCGAACGGGACGACGGTCCGGTCGCCCACCGTGAAGCGCGGAGGGCCGTCGTCGTCCAGGTCGTAGTGGGCGGTGCGCCAGCTGATCACGGCGCGGACCGGTTCGCGCCCGCCACCGAGGTCGGACACGCGTCTCTCCAGCCACGCCACCGTCCCGGGGAGGTCCCGTCGCGGGCTGTCCGGCCGGAAGGCCGTCGAGAAGATCCGCGTGGGCGAGGACTTGGCCTGCGCCATGACCTCGAGGTGGGTGAATGTCGCGGAGCCGCCGTCGGTGTAGACGACCGTGACGGTCGGCTCGTCCGAGTCGACGGTGCCGGCGACCGGGCCGATCCCGCCGAACCCGGGCTGGAAGAGGCCGGGATACGGCTCCCGCCACATCTCGTCCACCGCCACCTGAGCGACAAATCCAGTCAGGACCAGGATGAAAATGCCCCGGACCGCACGAGAATTCCGAGTCGTCCTCATCGCGCCAACGTAGCGTCCGGCGTGGTCGGCGGGAGGTGGATCGGACGCACTTTATCGCCCGTCGGGGAAACGGTTTTATACGGGTGCCAGCTTTATGAATGTCTCTCCAGAATTCCCGCTGCCGCCGCCGCCGCAGCAGCCGGCCCGGGCGGTCAGCCGCGTCCGAGCGACGCGCTCGTCGATCGCTCCGGCTCGTGCTCGGCACCGCCCCTGCGGTCCATCACCAGGAGATCGTGGCCGCCGGCGCGCACGCGCTCGGCGGCGACCCCGTACACCGTGCTCACGAGCTCACCGGAGAGCACCTCCGCGGGCCTGCCGGCCGCGACCACCGCGCCGCACGACATCACGACCACCTGGTCGGCATGACGAAGGGCGTGGTTCAGGTCGTGCAGCGCCGCCAGCACCGCCACCCCGTCGCCGGCGAGCGTCCGCGCCAGCGCGAGCACGTCGAGCTGGGCGGCGACGTCGAGGTGGTTGGTGGGCTCGTCGAGCAGGAGCACCCCGGGCTGCTGCGCCAGCGCGCGCGCCAGGTGCACGCGCTGACGCTCGCCGCCGGACAGCGTGGAGAAGTCCCGGGCGGCGAGCTCCGACGCACCGGCGCGCTCGAGCGCCGCACCCGCGATCTCGAGGTCGGAGGCCGAGTCCGCGCCCCACCGCGGGCGGTGGGGCGTCCTACCGAGCAGCACCACGTCGAGAACCTGCCGGGACACCGGCGCCGAGGAGTCCTGCTCCACGAGCGCCATCCGCCGGGCGCGCTCACGGCGCGTGAGCCGGCCGAGGTCGGCGCCGTCGAGCATGACGGAGCCGCCCGCCGGCAGCGCGCCCACGAGGACGCGCAGCAGCGTCGACTTCCCGGCGCCGTTGGGTCCCACCACGACGGTCACGGCCCCCGCGGGGACGTGCACGTCGACCCCGTCGAGGATCGTCACGCCGTCGACGCTCACGCGCATCCCGGCGACCGTCAGGCTGCTCACGAGGCCGCCCGCCGGCGCAGGAGGACGGCGAAGACCGGGGCCCCGATCACGGCGGTGAGGATGCCGACCGGCAGCTCCCGGGGCTCGAAGAGGCTGCGGGCGGCGGTGTCCGCGAGCAGCAGGAACGTGGCGCCCGCGAGAGCGGCGACGGGGAGGACCCGGTGGTGCCGGTCGCCGACGACCAGCCGCACGGCGTGGGGCACCACGAGACCGACGAAACCGATCGCGCCGGCCACGGACACCAGCAGCCCGGTCAGGAGCGCCGCAGCCCCGAGCAGCACCCAGCGCGTGCGGGTGACGGCCACGCCGAGCGAGGCCGCGGAGACGTCGCCGAACGTGAAGGCGTCGAGCGCCCGTGCCCTGCCGGCGAGGAACGTGCCGACGACGGCGGTCGCGCCGAGGGCGGTGAGCGCCTCCGGCCACGTCGCCCCGCCGAGCGAGCCCATGAGCCAGGTGAGGATCTCCCGGTAGGAGTCGCCGGTCGAGGACCAGAAGATGACGAAGCTGACGACGGCGGAGCCGGCCTGGGCCACGGCCACGCCGGCCAGCACGGTGCGCACGGGGCTCAGTCCGCCGCCGCGTCCGGTCGCCAGCCCGAGCGTGAGCACCAGCGCCGCCATGGCACCGGCGAAGGCTGCGACGGGCAGCGCGGCGGCCAGCCCGAGCACGAGCACGAGCACGGCGCCCACGGACGCCCCGGAGGAGACGCCCAGGAGGTAGGGGTCGGCCAGCGGGTTGCGGGTCAGGGCCTGCATCACGCCGCCGCACAGGGCCAGCCCGGCCCCGACGGCGGCGGCCGCGACCACGCGGGGCGCCCGCCCGGACCAGATGATGGCGTCCTGGATCTCGGTCAGCGGGTTGACGGGGCACCAGCCGGCCCCCGGCGTCCCGAGGCGGCCGCACAGATGGTGCCAGGCGGAGGTCCACACCTGCGCCGTCGAGATGTCCGCCTGCCCCAGCGTCAGCGCCCAGCCGGCGACGACGACCAGGACGGCGGCGAGCACCACCAGCACCAGCCCCAGGGGCGCGCGGGACCGTCCCGCGGGCCGTTGAGGCTGCGGCATGCGGCCGGAGGGGCGCGCCGGAGGGCCGACCGGGCCGGCCGAGCCACCCGGCGCGGCGGGCCGGGTCGCTGCCCGGTCTGCCGGTCGGGTGGCGGTCAGCGGGCCACCTCCAGCTCGGCCAGCTGCGCGGCCAGGTCGGTCACGGCCGGCACGTTGCGCATGCCGGCCTCGGTCGCGGGGAACGGCACGACCAGGTACCGCTCCTCCTGCACGGCCGGCAGCGTGGCCGTGACCGGGTTCCGCTCCAGGGCCTCCTTCTTGTGCTCGGCAGTGTTCCACGCGGCGTCGACCAGCACGACGACGTCCGGGTTCGCCTCCGCCACCGCCTCCCAGCCGAGCGAGGTCCAGGTGTCCTGCACGCCGGCCGCGACGTTCTCCAGCCCGACCGCGTCCATGATCATCTGCGGCGCCCCGATGCCCGCCCCCACGTACGGCACGTCCTCGCCCGAGGAGTACCACAGCGCGGTGAGCCCCGCCCCGGACGGGACGACCGCGTCGAGCTCGGCACGCTGCGCGGCCACCAGCTCCGCCGCGGCCTCGTCCTCGCCGAGCATGCGCCCGACCTCGGTGATCTCCTCCAGGACGAGGTCGAAGGTGAGCCGCTCCGGGCGGTGCTCCGCCCCCTTGCACGCCGAGGGGGAGACGTACGTGGCGACGCCGAGGTCCTGGTACGTCTGCCGCTCGCCCGCGCCGTCGGCGCTGAGGTTGGACTCCCAGCCCGCGTAGACCAGGTCCGGCTCCAGCTCCAGGACGGCCTCCTGAGCAGGGTTCTTCTCCGCCAGCACGGGCACGTCGGCCGCCGCCGGCGCCAGCTCCGCCGGCACGTCGCCGTCCGCGAAGGCGGTGCCCACCAGCCGGTCGCCGGCCCCCAGGGCCAGCACCATCTCGGTCGCCGAGGACTTGATGGTCACGATCCGCTCGGGCGGCTCCTCGAGCGTCGCGTCCACGCCGCACGAGGACACAGCGAGGGGGAAGGCACCCGCGGGGGAGGCGGAGGCGGCGGAGGACGACGGCGCAGCCTCGCCGGGGCCGGCGACGCCCGGGTCGGCAGCGCCCGGGCCGGTGGCGCCCGAGCCGGCGCAGCCGGACAGGAGCGCGGCGACGGCGAGGCCGGCCACGGGCGGAAGGGTGCGGCGCCGGGAGAGGCGGCGGGGAGCAGCGGGCACGGGAGGGTCTCCGGGAGATCGTCGGTCTGGTCGCCGCAGTCACCGCGCTGCGCTCGGCGGACCGTGACCCACGTCCAGGCCAACGCTCAGAGTCAGTGCCGACCCGAGGTCCGACGCCATCGTAGCCCCGCCCACCTGCACATCTGCGCAATCGCCCCCGGCCGGGCCCGGGGCAGGGCACGATGTCACCTAGCGAGCCCCCGGCAGCGCCGCCGGGGGAGGCGAGGACCGCACCAGTCACACCCGCTGGAGGATTCGATGACCGTTCGGAAGATCGCCCTGACCCAGACGCCGTGGACCGGGGACAAGGAGTCGATGATCGCCCTGCACGAGGACTGGACCCGTCAGGCGGCGGCCCAGGGGGCCGAGGCGATCTGCTACCAGGAGCTCTTCTACGGCCCCTACTTCGGCATCACGCAGGACACGAAGTACTACGCCTACGCCGAACCGGTCCCGGGGGCGACGACCGAGCGCTTCGCGGCCCTGGCGAAGGAGCTGGGCATGGTGATCGTGCTCCCGATCTACGAGCAGGACGCGCCGGGCATCTACTACAATACCGCCGTCGTCATCGACGCGGACGGCTCGGTCCTGGGCAGGTACCGCAAGCACCACATCCCGCACCTGCCGAAGTTCCAGGAGAAGTTCTACTTCCGCCCGGGGAACCTCGGCTACCCCGTCTTCGACACCGCTATCGGCAAGGTCGGCGTGTACATCTGCTACGACCGGCACTTCCCGGAGGGCTGGCGCGAGCTGGGCCTGAACGGCGCCGAGATCGTCTTCAACCCCAACGCCACCGCGCCGGGCATCTCCAACCGGAACTGGGAGCTCGAGCAGCCCGCGGCGGCACTCGCCAACGAGTACTTCATCGCGGCCGCCAACCGGGTCGGCGCCGAGACGAACGAGTACGGCGACGAGGCGGTGACCTTCTACGGCAGCTCGTACGTGGTGGGGCCGGACGGGATGTTCGTGGGGGAGTGGGCCTCGAGCACCGAGGCCGAGATGAAGGTCTGGGAGATCGACCTCGACCTCATCAAGGTGGTGCGCGACCGCTGGCAGTTCTACCGCGACCGCCGGCCCGACTCCTACGCCGCCGTGACGGCCCCCTGACCGGCGAAGGAGCGCGCGCCGTGAAGACCCTCGTCACCGGCGGCACCGTGGTCAGCTCCACGGGCCGCTCGCAGGCCGACGTCCTCATCGACGGCGAGACCGTCGCCGCCGTCCTCCCGCCCGGTTCCACCCTCCTCGGGTTCGACGTCGCCGCGAACGTCGACACCGTGATCGACGCGACCGGCAAGTACGTCATCCCCGGCGGTATCGACGCCCACACCCACATGGAGATGCCGTTCGGCGGCACCCAGGCCTCCGACACCTTCGAGACCGGGACGACGGCGGCGGCGTGGGGCGGGACGACGACGATCGTCGACTTCGTGGTCCAGTACCCCGGCCAGGACCCGCAGGAGCAGTACCAGCTCTGGCACGAGAAGGCCGACGGCAGCTGCGCCGTCGACTACGGCTTCCACCAGATCCTGTCCGACGTCCAGGACTCCACGCTCACCGCCATGGACGCCCTGCTGAAGGAGGGCGTCACCAGCTTCAAGCTCTTCACCGCCTACAAGGGCGTCTTCCTCTCCGACGACGGCCAGATCCTCAAGGCCATGCAGCGCGCCGCCCACAACGGCGCCATGATCATGGGCCACGCGGAGAACGGCTCGGTCATCGACGTCCTCGTCCAGCAGGCGCTCGCCCGCGGCGAGACGGACCCGATCCACCACGGCCTCACCCGCCCGTGGCAGGCCGAGGAGGAGGCCACCCACCGACTGATCATGCTGGCCGACCTGACGGGCGCGCCGCTGTACGTCGTCCACGTCTCCGCCCGGCAGGCGGCCGACCAGATCGCGGCGGCCCGGGCCCGGGGGCAGAACGTCTTCGGCGAGACCTGCCCGCAGTACCTCTACCTCTCCCTCGAGGAGCAGCTCGGGGCGCCGGGTTTCGAGGGGGCCAAGTGGGTGTGCTCGACGCCGCTGCGCTCGCGCGCCGAGGGCCACCAGAACCACCTGTGGCACTCGCTGCGCACCAACCACCTCCAGGTGGTCTCGACCGACCACTGCCCCTTCTGCATGAAGGACCAGAAGGAGATGGGGATCGGTGACTTCTCCAAGATCCCCAACGGCATCGGAGGGGTGGAGCACCGCCTGGACCTGCTCTACCAGGGTGTGGTCACGGGGGAGATCACCCTCGAGCGGTGGGTGGAGCTGTGCAGCGTCACCCCGGCGCGGATGTTCGGCCTGTACGGGAGGAAGGGCGTCATCGCCCCCGGGGCCGACGGCGACGTCGTCGTCTACGACCCGAACGGACACACCAGCATCGGGCTCGGCAAGACCCACCACATGAACATGGACTACTCCGCCTACGAGGGCTTCGAGGTCGACGGCCACGTCGACACCGTCATCTCCCGCGGGGAGGTGATCGTCGACGGCGGTCAGTTCCACGGTCGGGCCGGCCACGGCGAGTACCTCCGCCGCGGCCTCTCGCAGTACCTCGTCTGAGCGGCCGACCCCAGCAGTACCCGACGTGAGGAGGCGCCATGGACTTCGGTGTCGTGCTGCAGAACAACCCGCCGGCGGCCCGGGTGGTGGACCTCGCCCGCCTCGCGGAGACGCACGGCTTCTCCCACGTGTGGACGTTCGACTCCCACCTGCTCTGGCAGGAGCCGTTCGTCGTCTACAGCCAGATCCTGGCTCACACGCGCAAGGTGATCGTCGGGCCGATGGTCACCAACCCCATCACCCGCGACGTGACGGTGACGGCCTCGGCCTTCGCCACGCTCAACGAGATGTTCGGCAACCGCACGGTGTGCGGGATCGGCCGCGGCGACTCGGCGGTCCGCGTGCTCAACGGCCGCCCGGCCACGCTCGCGCAGCTGCGCGACGCGGTGCACGTCATCCGCGAGCTCGCGAACGCCCGGCCGGTGGAGATCAACGGTTCCACCGTGCGCTTCCCGTGGACGCTGACCTCGCGGCTCGAGGTCTGGGTGGCCGGGTACGGGCCCAAGACCCTCGCGCTGACCGGCGACGTCGCCGACGGGTTCATCCTCCAGCTCGCCGACCCCGACGTCACCGCCTGGACCATCCGGGTGGTGCGCGAGGCCGCCGAGAAGGCCGGCCGCGACCCGGACACCCTGCAGTTCTGCGTCGCGGCGCCGATGTACGTCGGCGAGGACCGCGCGCACATGCACGACCAGACCCGGTGGTTCGGCGGCATGGTCGGCAACCACGTCGCCGAGCTCGTCGCCCGGTACGGCCAGGACTCCACCCTGCCGCACGCCCTGACCGACTACATCGCCGGCCGCAAGGACTACGACTACAACGAGCACGGCCAGGCCGGGAACACCCACACCGACTTCGTGCCGGACGAGGTGGTCGAGCGGTTCTGCCTCCTCGGCACCTGGCAGGAGCACGTCGCCCGGCTCAAGGAGCTCGCCGGCCTGGGTGTCACCCAGTTCGCCGGCTACCTCATGCACGACAACAAGGAGGAGACCCTGCGCGAGTACGGCGAGCACGTGATCCCCGCGCTGCGGGAGCACGTGCTGGCGAAGGCATGAGCGACGACGTCGACGCCGGGATGACGGTCAGCGACATGGCGGCCGACGCCGCCGTGCTCGCCCCGAGCCTCGGCGCGGCGGGCGAGACCACGGCCGGCGGGCCGGCGGGGCGCAGGGCCGCCCTGCGCGGCCTGCCCACCTGGGCGCGGGCCGCGGTGTTCGGCGCCGCCGGGGTGGTGGTGCTCGCGGCGCTGTGGGAGCTGTACAAGTTCGTCGGGCCGCAGGACGGGGTCAGCCTGGGGGACAACCGGGTCCTGCCCCGCACCACGGACCTCGCGATGCCGCACGTGTGGGAGATGCTCGCCGAGCTCGGGCAGCCGCTCAGCTCCGCCACGAACGCCCCCGTGCTGTGGGTCGCGGTCCTCCGGGCCTGCACGGCCAGCGCGGTGATCGCCCTGGTGGGGTGGGTGACCGGGGTCGTCGTCGGGATGCTGCTGGCGCTCGCGATGCTCCGGGTGCGGATCGTCGAGTCCGCCGTCCTGCCGCTGGTGATCCTGAGCCAGACCGTCCCCCTCATCGCCCTGGCGCCGTTGGTGAGCAACTGGGGGAACCGCATCCGCGTCGGTCCGTGGGAGTGGCAGGAGTGGACGTCGGTGGCGGTGATCGCCGCCTACCTGGCGTTCTTCCCCGTCGCCGTCGGGGCGCTGCGCGGGTTGCAGTCCCCGGACGTCATCCACCGGGAGCTCATGCGCTCCTACGGCGCCGGCTGGTGGCAGACCCTCCTGCGCCTGCGCCTGCCGGCCAGCGTGCCCTACCTCCTGCCCGCCCTGCGCCTCGCGGGTGCGAACGCCGTGGTGGGCACCGTCGTCGGCGAGGTCTCCACCGGCCTGCCGGGCGGGGTGGGGCGCATGATCATCGAGTTCGCCAACTTCGCCTCCAGCGCCCCGGCCCGGCCCTGGGCCCCGCTCCTCGGCGCCGTCCTCCTGGGCCTGCTCACCGCCGGCCTGGTGGCCCTGATCGGCACGGGCCTGCACCGGTTCCGGCGCACGGAGGTGGCGGGATGAGCCGGCCGGCCGACGGCGGCGCGGCCCACGGCGGCGGGGCCGTGGGTGGCGGGGCCGTGGGCGCCCCCCGCGGCGCGGCCGTCGAGATTGCGTCGGTGGGCCGCGTCTTCGGGTCCGGCCGCGACGCCGTCAGCGCCCTCGAGGACATCGACCTCACCGTGGCTGACGGGGAGTTCGTCTCCCTCATCGGCCCCTCCGGGTGCGGCAAGAGCACGCTGCTGCGTCTCGTCGCCGACCTCGACCGGCCCACCTCCGGGCGGATCACCGTCTTCGGCCGCAGCGCCGAGCAGGCCCGGCTCGCCCACGACTACGGCATCGCGTTCCAGCAGGCCGGCCTGCTGCCGTGGCGCACGGTCCGCGGGAACGTCGAGCTGCCCCTGTCCCTGCACGGGGTCGGCCGGGCCGCCCGGGCGCGGCGCGCGGACGAGCTGCTCGCGATGGTCGGTCTGACCGACTTCGCCGACAGCTTCCCCGACCAGCTCTCCGGCGGCATGCAGCAGCGGGTGGCCATCGCCCGCGCGCTCGCGGAGGAGCCCAGCCTGCTGCTCATGGACGAGCCGTTCGGCGCGCTCGACGAGATGACCCGCGAGCGGCTCCAGACCGAGCTCGTGCGCATCTGCGCCGAGACGCGCGCCGCCGTCGTCTTCGTGACCCACTCGATCCCGGAGGCGGTCTACCTCTCCGACCGGGTGGTCGTCATGTCCCCGCGGCCGGGGCGCGTCCAGGACGTCGTGACCATCGGGCTCGAGCGTCGGCCGGGGGAGTCGGAGCAGCTGCGCGAGGAGGACGCCTACTTCGACGCCGTCCGCCGGGTGCGCGAGGCGCTCCACGCCGGCAGCGGGGTGCCGTCCCGCGGGGTGGAGAACCGGTGAACGCCCGGGCGGACCTCGCGCGGCCGGCCGCCCCTGTCGTGCTCGCGCTTGTGCTGGTCGGGCTCTGGCAGGCGGTGGTCGTCGTGGCCGGCGTCCCGGCCTTCCTCCTCCCGAGCCCGTCGCACATCGGCAGCGAGGTCGTCGCCATGTGGCCGACCCTCTCCGGCGCGCTGGTCGCCACCGGCCTCAACGCCTTCGTCGGTCTCGCGGTCGGGGCGCTCGGCGGGGTGCTCGGCGCCGTCGTCGCCAACGCGCTGCCCGTGGTCCGGCAGATGGTCTCCCCGCTGGTGGCCGGCCTCGCCGTCGTCCCGATCGTCGCGCTGGCGCCCGTCCTCTACACGATGCTCGGCGCCGACTCGGAGATGGCGCGTCGCGTGGTCTGCGGGATCACGGCGTTCGTCCCGGTGTTCATCACCACCCTGCGCGGCCTCCAGCAGGTCCGGCCGGTGCACCGCGACCTCATGCGCGTCTACGCCGCCTCGTCCCTGCAGGCGGCCCGGGCCGTGACCGTCCCGACCGCGCTGCCCTTCGTGTTCACCGGCCTGCGGCTCGCCTCGTCCCTGTCGGTCATCGCCGCCATCGTCGCGGAGTACTTCGGCGGTCCCCGCACCGGCATCGGCTCGTTCATCACGACGGCCGCCGCCGGCAGCAACTACGCCCGTGCCTGGGCCTTCGTGGTCGGGGGCATCGTCCTCGGCCTGGTCTTCTACGCCGTCTCGCTCGGGCTCGAGAGCCTCGTGCGACGGCGCACCGCACCCGGGCGGGGCGCATGAGCGCCGCGACGGGCGCCACCGCCCACCGCACCGTCGTCCGCCCACGCAGGAGGAAGACCTCATGAGCATCATCCGCCCCCGCGCCGCCACCGCGCGGACCACGATCACCGCCCGGACCCGCGCCGCCGCCGCCCTCGCCGCGGCCGGTGCCCTCACCCTCGCCGCCTGCTCGACGACGGACCCCGAGGCCCCCGCGACGGGCGGCGGCGGGGCCGACGGTGACGGCGGTCTCACCCCCGTCACGCTCCAGCTGCAGTGGCTCACGCAGGGCCAGTTCGCCGGCTACTACGCGGCGCTCGACCAGGGCTACTACGAGGACGCCGGGCTCGACGTCGAGATCGTCCAGGGCGGCGGCGACGTCGTGCCGCAGGACGCCCTCGCCGGCGGCCAGGCCGACTACGCGATCGCCTGGGTCCCCAAGGTGCTCGGCTCGATCGAGCAGGGCGCGGAGATCACCAACGTCGCCCAGATCTTCGAGCGGTCCGGCACGTTGCAGATCGCCTTCGCCGACTCGGGCATCGAGGAGGTGGCCGACCTCGAGGGCAAGAAGGTGGGCAGCTGGGGATTCGGCAACGAGTGGGAGCTCTTCGCCGGCCTGAACAAGGCCGGGGTGACCGACTTCGAGCTCGTCACGCAGGCCTTCGACATGAACGCCTTCCTCGCCGGGGACATCGATGCCGCGCAGGCCATGACCTACAACGAGTGGGCCCAGGTGCTCGAGGCGGAGAACCCCGAGACGGGCGAGCTCTACCAGCCCGAGGACTTCAACGTCATCGACTGGAACGACGTCGGCACCGCGATGCTGCAGGACGCGATCTGGGCGGACGCGCAGCGGCTGGCCGAGGACGAGGCGTACGCCGACACCACGGTCGCCTTCCTCAAGGCGTCCATCCAGGGCTGGGTCTTCGCCCGCGACAACCCGGAGGAGGCCGCCACCATCGTCACCGAGGCGGGCTCCACGCTGGGGAAGAGCCACCAGCTGTGGATGGTCAACGAGACGAACAAGCTCATCTGGCCGTCCACCTCCGGCGGGATCGGCACGATCGACCAGGAGGCCTGGGAGGCCACCGTCGAGATGGCCATGCAGACCTCCAACGAGACCGGCGCGACGATCATCACCGAGGAGCCGCCGGAGACGGCCTACACCAACGAGTACGTCGAGCGGGCCCTCGCGGAGCTGGCGGACGAGGGGGTGGACGTCGTCGGCGAGGACTTCGAGCCGATCGAGGTCGAGCTCCTGCCGGGAGGCAACTGAGCGGAGGAACCGGACGCGCAGGAACCGGGCGCGGAAGGAGCCGCCGCACCCGCGGCGGGCCGAACCCCTTCCGGTCCGCAGCCCGAGAGGGCAGGCTCATCACCACAGGGCACGCCCGGGCGGTGCCCGAGCTTCTCGACGAGGAGAGCACCATGACCAGCACCCAGACCACGTCCTCACCCATCACCACCTCGATGGTGGCCCACTGGGTGGACGGCCGGCCCTACTCGGGCACCTCGGACCGCTCCGGCGAGGTGTTCGACCCCGCCACCGGGGAGGTCGCGAGACGGGTCGCGTTCGCCGCGGCCGAGGACGTCGACGCGGCCGTCGCGTCGGCGAGGGCGGCGTTCCCCGCCTGGCGGGCGGCCTCGCTGGCGCGCCGCACCCAGGTCCTCTTCGCCTTCCGTGAGCTCCTCGCCGCGCGGCGCGAGGAGCTGGCGGCGATCCTCACCGCCGAGCACGGCAAGGTCCTCTCCGACGCCCTCGGCGAGGTCGCCCGCGGCCTGGAGGTGGTGGAGTTCGCCTGCGGGATCGCGCACCTGCTCAAGGGGTCGACGTCGGAGAACGTCTCCACCGGCGTCGACGTCTCCTCGGTCCGCCAGCCCCTGGGCCCGGTGGCGATCATCTCGCCGTTCAACTTCCCGGCCATGGTCCCGATGTGGTTCTACCCGATCGCGATCGCGGCCGGGAACACCGTGGTCCTCAAGCCCTCCGAGAAGGATCCCTCCGCCTCGCTGTGGATGGCCGAGCGCCTCGCCGAGGCCGGCCTGCCCGCCGGGGTCTTCAACGTGGTGCAGGGCGACAAGGTCGCCGTCGACGCCCTCCTGACCCACCCCGACATCACGGCGGTCTCCTTCGTCGGCTCGACCCCGGTCGCCCGGCACGTCTACGAGACCGCCACCTCCCACGGCAAGCGCGTCCAGGCGCTCGGCGGCGCGAAGAACCACATGGTCGTCCTGCCCGACGCCGACCTCGACCTGGCGGCGGACGCGGCCGTCAACGCGGGGTACGGCTCGGCGGGGGAGCGGTGCATGGCCATCTCGGCCCTGGTCGTGGTCGAGCCCGTGGCCGACGAGCTGGTGGCGAAGATCGCCGAGCGCTCCCGCGGTCTGAAGGTCGGCGACGGCCGCCGCGGCTGCGACATGGGGCCGCTCATCACCCGCGCCCACCGCGACCGCGTGGCCGGCTACATCGACGCCGGCCGGGCGGCGGGCGCCCAGGTCGTGGTGGACGGCCGCGGGGTGGAGCCCGACGGCGCAGCGGACGGGTTCTGGCTCGGCCCCACCCTGCTGGACCGCGTGACGCCGGGGATGAGCGTCTACACCGACGAGATCTTCGGCCCCGTCCTCTCCGTCGTCCGCGTCGGCAGCTACGAGGAGGCGCTGGAGATCATCAACGCCAACCCGTACGGCAACGGCACCGCGATCTTCACCAACGACGGCGGCGCCGCCCGCCGGTTCGGCAACGAGGTCGAGGTGGGCATGGTCGGGATCAACGTGCCGATCCCGGTGCCGGTGGGCTACTACTCCTTCGGCGGCTGGAAGAACTCCCTCTTCGGCGACTCCCACGCCTACGGCCCCGACGGCGTCCACTTCTACACCCGGACCAAGGCCATCACCACCCGGTGGCTGGACCCCAGCCACGGCGGCATCAACCTCGGCTTCCCCCAGCACTCCTGAGACGAAGGAACGCACCGTGACCGCACCGCAGGGCGTCCGGGCCGGACGCGCGCACGACCTCGACCGCGCACACGTCTTCCACTCCTGGTCGGCGCAGGCGGCGCTGGACCCGATGACCATCGTCACCGGCCACGGGTGCGAGGTGGTGGACGAGGAGGGCCGGTCCTACCTCGACTTCTCCTCCCAGCTGGTCAACCTCAACATCGGCCACCAGCACCCGAGGGTGGTCGCGGCGATCCGGGAGCAGGCGGAGCTGCTGGCGACCGTGGCGCCGGTCTACGCCAACCTCGCCCGCGGCGAGGCGGCCGAGCGGATCCTCTCCCACGCGCCGGAGGGGTTCACCAAGGTCTTCTTCACCAACGGCGGCGCGGACGCGAACGAGAACGCCATCCGGATGGCCCGGCTGCACACCGGCCGGGAGAAGGTGATCTCCTTCTACCGCTCGTACCACGGGAACACCGGCGCCGCGATCGTGGCGACCGGGGACTGGCGGCGCGTCCCCAACGAGTACGCGCGCGGGCACGTGCACGTCTTCGGCCCGTTCCTCTACCGCTCGGAGTTCTGGGCGACCACCGAGGCCCAGGAGTGCGAGCGGGCCCTGCGCCACCTGGAGCGGGTCATCCAGGCGGAGGGGCCGAGCTCGGTCGCGGCGATCCTCATCGAGACCGTGGTGGGCACCGGTGGGATCCTGGTGCCGCCGCCGGGCTACCTCGCCGGCGTACGCGCGATCGCCGACCGGTACGGGGTGGTGCTCATCCTGGACGAGGTCATGGCCGGCTTCGGGCGGACCGGCTCCTGGTTCGCCCTCGACCAGCACGACGTCGTGCCCCACCTCATCACCTTCGCCAAGGGGGTGAACTCGGGGTACGTCCCGGCCGGCGGGGTCATCATCAGCGCGGAGATCGCCGAGACCTTCGACGACCGGGTCTTCCCCGGGGGCCTGACCTACTCGGGCCACCCGCTCGCCATGGCCTCGATCGTCGCCGCGCTCGACGCGATGGCCGAGGAGGGCGTGGTCGACAACGCCGCCCGCATCGGCGCCGACGTGCTCGGCCCGGGTCTGCGGGCCCTGGCCGGCCGCCACCCGCTCGTGGGCGAGGTGCGCGGGACCGGGGTGTTCTGGGCGCTCGACCTGGTGCTGGACCGCGCGACCCGCGAGCCCGTCCCGGCCACGGAGGTCGTGGCGATGCGGGCGGCGCTCGCGGCCCGCGGGCTGCTGACCTTCGTGGCCGAGAACCGGATCCACGTCGTGCCGCCCTGCGTGGTCACCGACGCCGAGGTGGCGCGGGCGCTGGAGATCTACGACGAGGTGCTCGCCGAGGCCGAGGAGCGCCTGCTCGAGTGAGCTCCCGGAGCGACGCTCCGGGAACGGCGCGGCGGGGTCAGCGCAGGCCGGGCACCCACAGGTCCACCCACACCGGCCGGTGGTCCGACGTGGGGAAGGGGTAGACGCCCGTCAGCTCGGAGCCGGGCTGGTCGGCCATCGGCCAGAACACCCGCGAGTCGCGCAGGGGCAGGTTCTTGGACGGCAGGACGTAGTCCACGCGGAGGTTGCCGGGCGCGTCGTCGGCGAAGTCGGCCGTGTCGAGGGCCGGGTCTCCCTCGTGCCGGTCGTTCGCACCGTTCTGGACGGCGGCAGCCTCGACGGCGCCGTGGGACTCCGGCCGCGGGTCGCGCACCCGAGGGTGGTTCAGCAGCTGGTCGATCGCTCCGGGGTAGGAGTCGCCGTCGACGGGGTCGGAGTTCTGGTCTCCCACGATCACGAACCGGCTGCCGGGCCGCAGCCCGCCGGTGGTGCCCTCGTCGTCGTAGATGTAGGCGCTGTCGCGGCGACCGCCGACGTAGTCGGCCCAGAACCGGATCTCGTCGTGGTTGCGCAGGCCGTTGCGGTCCTCGGGCCCGTCGAACGTCGGCGGCGTGGGGTGCGAGGACAGCACGTGGACCGTGGTGGCGCCGACCTCGACGGGGACGTCCCAGTGGGACTTGCTGGACAGCCGCAGCTTCTCCAGCTCCTCGGGGCTGTACCAGTCGGCCGGGGCGTCGGTCGCGGGGTCGTCGGGGAGCAGGGCCCCGGGCATGTCCTTCCACAGGAACTCCTGGAAGGTGCGGGCCCGCTCGGTGTCGATCGGGTAGCGCGAGAGCACCACCATCCCGTACTGCCCGGGGAACGCGCCGAAGCCGAACGCGTCGTCCGCGGTCCCGGTGCGCCCGTCGTTGTTGAGGTCGGACCCGGAGTCCACGCCGGTGTTCACCGGCTGCGAGTACGCGTACGGGTACTCGATCGGCGCCTCGCCGTGCTGGCCCACCTCCAGGTACTGCTCGCGGAAGAGGTCGACCGCCTCGCCGTCGGCGTCGTGGTCGAACTCGTTGAGCAGGACGACGTCGGGGCGGACGGTCTGCAGCACCTGGGCGACGGCCCGGGCCTGGGCGTCGTCCCCGCCGTCGAGGTCGTCGACGAGCTCGCCCTCGGCGGGCCGGTTGAGGGAGACGTTGTAGGTCGCGACCCGCAGCTGGGGCCGCTCGGCCCGGGTGCTCGCACCGGGCCCGCCGTCGGCGGCCGCGGGCGCACCGAGCACCACCACGCCGGCCACGGCCGTAGCCGCGGCGGCGAGTCCGCCGGTGAACCGCGATGCACGCATGCGTCCACCGTAACAACGCCCTCGCCCGGCCGGAAGGGAATGTGGACCGCCGGGGACTGGTGGTGGGGTCAGCCGGCCGCGATCTGGGCGTCCCGGTCGACGGCGGCCTGGACGCCGCGCACGACGGCGGCGGAGAAGCCCGCGTCCTCGAGCGCCACCGTGCCGGCGATCGTGGTGCCCCCGGGGGAGGAGACCATGTCGGCCAGCTGCGTCGGCGTCACCCCCTTCTCCAGCAGGGTGCGGGCCGTCCCGAGCACCGTCTGCGCCGCGATGCGCGTCGCCTGGGCCTTGGGCATGCCGTTGCGCACGGCCGCCCGGGCGAGGGCCTCGACGAAGTAGGCCGTGTAGGCCGGCGCGGAGCCGGCGATCGCGGCGTAGGCCGGGAAGAGCCGCTCGGGGAGCACGAGCGCGGACCCGACCGTCTCGAAGAGGCCGACGACGGCGTCCACCTGGTCCTCGGTGGCCGCCGCGTTGCCGCACACCGCGGCCATGCCCGCCCCGACCATGGCGTTGACGTTGGGCATGACCCGCACCACGCTCTGCCCGGGCACGAGCATCTCGCCGAGCGTGTCCAGGGTGAGGCCGGCCGCGAGGGAGACCACCAGGGAGTCCTGCTCCGCGAGGGTGTCGGCGAGGGGCTCGAGCACCTCGGCGAACAGGTGCGGCTTGACGGCGACCACCACGACCCCGCCGTGGCCGGTGCGCTCGACCAGCTCGAGGTTGTCGGTCAGGGCGTCCACGCCGGTCTCCCGGGCCAGCGCCTGGGCGGAGCGGCCGTGCGCGCTGGTCACCGCAAGGTCCTCCGCCGGCACCGTCCCCTCGGCCACGATGCCGCGCACGATCGCGCCGGCCATGTTCCCCGCACCGATGAACCCGACCCGCATGTCCCGCTCCTCCGCCTCGCCGACGTCTCCGACCGAAAGGGCCAGTATGTCGTTCCGCGCAGCGTCGTCGCGCCCTCGACCGCAGCTGTCGCAGCCACCACGCCCCGACGCCCCTCGCCGGTGCACGCGCAGGCTTTCGTCGCACTCCTGACGGTCGTAACATGGAGGAGCCCCCGGCAGGCAGACTCACACAGGCCTCCGCGGCGGCACACGGTGGGAGCGAGCATGGCCGGGTCGGTGGTCTACGTCGACCACTCCGAGATCGTCGAGGGGAAGGTCGAGGAGCTCAAGACTGCGCTCCGTGAGCTGGCAGAGCTCGTCGAGGCCGAGGAGCCGGGGCTCGTCTCCTACCAGGTCTTCCTCGACGAGGACGAACGCCATGTCAGCGTCCTCCACGTCCACCACGACGCGGACTCGTTGGCCCGCCACGCGGCGGTGGCCGGTCCGTCCTTCGCGTCCTTCGTCGGTCTGGTCGAGCTGCGTCGCATCGACCTCTACGGCGACGTCGGACCGGAGCTCGTGGAACGCATGCGTGACAAGGCCAGGCTGCTGGGAACAGGGACGGTCGAGGTCCACCCGTTCCACGCCGGGTTCGCGAGGCTGTAGGCGGCGCGAGCGCCCAGACCTCCTTTTCGGGTACCTGCCGAGAACCGCGTTAGACTGCCGACCACAGGCGTCGACCCGGCCATCACCGGCGAGCCTCCGGAAGAACAGGGCCGGTCCCGGACGCGCGTGCGGTCGGCGCCGGCCCCCAGTAGAACCGGACGGGAGGGCCCGTCACAGCCTGCTCGAGCGGTCACGTCCGCCGCCACGGCGGAGGGCGGGGCAAGCGAGGTGGTACCGCGGCAGCGAGGTGCCCGGCGAGGAGCCGGTCAGCGTCGCCGTCGTCCTCGCGGTTGTCTGTCCACCGCTTGACCGAGGAGCACCCGTTGGCCGATCAGCCCCGCCGCTACCCCCTGCACCGCCCGGGCACCGAGGTGGTCGCCTCCCCGAGCTTCCCCGCGCTGGAGCGGGAGGTGCTGGCCTACTGGGAGGACGACGGCACCTTCCAGGCGTCGATCGAGAACCGCCCCGCCGGCGAGAACGGCGGATGCGAGTTCGTCTTCTACGACGGCCCGCCCTTCGCCAACGGCCTGCCCCACTACGGGCACCTGCTCACCGGGTACGTCAAGGACGTCGTGGGGCGCTACCAGACCCAGGCCGGCCACCGCGTGGAGCGCCGCTTCGGCTGGGACACCCACGGCCTGCCGGCCGAGCTCGAGGCGGAGCGGCAGCTCGGCATCAAGGACAAGTCCGAGATCGAGGAGATGGGCATCGAGGCCTTCAACAAGGCCTGCCGCGACTCCGTGCTGCGCTACACCGACGAGTGGCGCGAGTACGTCACCCGCCAGGCCCGCTGGGTCGACTTCGAGAACGACTACAAGACGCTCGACGTCACCTTCATGGAGTCGGTGATCTGGGCGTTCAAGCAGCTCTACGACAAGGGCCTGGCCTACGAGGGCTACCGCGTCCTGCCCTACTGCTGGCACGACCAGACGCCGCTGTCCAACCACGAGCTGAAGATGGACGACGACGTCTACCAGAACCGTCAGGACCCCTCCGTCACCGTGGGGCTGCGGCTGGAGTCCGGCGAGCTCGCCCTGATCTGGACCACGACGCCCTGGACCCTGCCCTCCAACCTCGCCGTCGCCGTCGGCCCGGAGATCGACTACGTCACCGTCCGCCCCGCCGAGGGACCGCTGGCGGGGGAGCGCGTCATCCTCGCCGCCGCGCGGCTCGCCGCCTACGCGCGCGAGCTGGGCGAGGAGCCCGAGGTGCTCGCCACGACGAGGGGCAGCGACCTGGTCGGCCTGCGCTACGCCCCGGTCTTCGACTACTTCGTCGACCACGAGGCCCCGGGCCCGAACGCCTGGACCGTGCTCGGCGCCGACTACGTCACCATCGAGGACGGCACCGGCCTGGTCCATCAGGCGCCCGCCTTCGGCGAGGACGACATGGCTACCTGCGCCGCCGCCGGCATCGGCACCGTCGTGCCGGTCGACGACGGCGGCAGGTTCACCGCCGAGGTGGCGGACTACGCCGGCCAGCAGGTCTTCGAGGCGAACCGGGCGATCATCGCCGACCTCAAGAAGGGCACCGGCCCCCTGGCCCGCCGCCCCGAGGCCGAGCGTGCCGTCCTGGTCCGCCAGGAGACCTACGACCACCCGTACCCGCACTGCTGGCGCTGCCGGAACCCGCTGATCTACAAGGCGGTCTCGAGCTGGTTCGTCCGGGTGACCGAGTTCCGCGATCGCATGGTGCAGCTCAACCAGGAGATCACCTGGGTGCCCGAGCACATCAAGGACGGCCAGTTCGGGCACTGGCTCGCCGGCGCCCGCGACTGGTCCATCTCCCGCAACCGGTACTGGGGCACCCCGATCCCGGTGTGGGTCTCCGACGACCCCGCCCACCCGCGCATCGACGTCTACGGCTCGCTCGCCGAGCTCGAGCGGGACTTCGGGCGCCTGCCCCTGGACCGCGACGGCGAGCCGAACCTGCACCGGCCCTTCATCGACGAGCTGACCCGGCCCAACCCTGACGACCCGACGGGGGCGTCCACGATGCGCCGCATCCCCGACGTGCTCGACGTGTGGTTCGACTCCGGCTCGATGCCCTACGCCCAGGTGCACTACCCGTTCGAGAACCGCGACTGGTTCGAGGACCACTACCCGGGCGACTTCATCGTCGAGTACATCGGCCAGACGCGCGGCTGGTTCTACACCCTGCACGTCCTGGCCACCGCCCTGTTCGACCGGCCCGCGTTCCGCACGTCCGTCTCGCACGGCATCGTGCTCGGCTCGGACGGGCGCAAGATGAGCAAGTCCCTGCGCAACTACCCCGACGTCACCGAGGTCCTCGACCGCGACGGCTCCGACGCCATGCGCTGGTTCCTCATGGCCTCCCCGGTGCTGCGCGGCGGCAACCTCATGGTGACCGAGGAGGGCATCCGCGAGAACGTCCGCCAGGTCCTCCTGCCGCTGTGGAACACCTGGTACTTCTTCGCCCTCTACGCCGGCACGCTGGACGACGGCGCCGGGTACCTCGCGAGCCCGGTCGACGTCGACGACCCCGCCGCCGTGGCGTCGCTCGACGTCATGGACCGCTACCTCCTGGCCCGCACCCGCGACCTCGCCGCGACCGTGCGCGCCCAGCTGGACGTCTACGACATCCCCGGCGCCGCCCAGTCGGTGCGCGAGCACCTCGACGTGCTGACCAACTGGTACGTGCGCACCTCTCGGCAGCGGTTCTGGGACGAGGACCGGGGCGCGTTCGACACCCTGTGCACGGCCCTGGAGGTCCTCACCCGGGTCATGGCCCCGCTCGCGCCGCTGGTCACCGAGGAGATCTGGCGCGGCCTGACCGGCGGGCGCAGCGTCCACCTCACCGACTGGCCCGAGCTGCCCGAGACCGTGGCCGACCCCGGGCTGGTCGCCGCCATGGACGCCGTGCGGGACGCGGTCTCCACCACGCACGCGCTGCGCAAGGCCGCGAAGATCCGGGTGCGTCAGCCGCTGCGCACGCTCACCGTCGTCGTCGACGACCCAGACGCCCTGCGGCCCTTCGCCGGCCTGGTCGCCTCCGAGGTCAACGTCAAGGACGTCGTGCTGATCAGCCCCGCCGAGTCCGACCTGCGCCTGACCAGCGAGCTGAAGGTCCTCCCGCGCGAGCTCGACCCCGCCAAGCGACGCCACACCCAGCAGATCTTCGCGGCCGCCCGCGAGGGTCGCTGGACCGCGCCCGGGGCGGACGGCGTGATCGCCCTCGAGGGAGTCGAGATCGACGGCGCCCCGCTCACCCTGGTCGCCGGGGAGTACGAGCTCACCACCCGCATCGACCTCGGCGACCACGCCGGCGCCGACGCCGCGGCCGACGTGCTCGCGGACGGCGGTTTCGTGGTGCTGGACACCGCCGTCGACGACGAGCTCGCCGCCGAGGGCTACGCCCGCGACCTGGTCCGCCAGGTCCAGGACGAGCGCAAGGCCGCCGGCCTGTACGTGGCCGACCGCATCGCCCTGTCGCTCACCGTCCCCGCGGACAAGATCGGCTGGGTCGAGACCCACCGCGACCTCATCACCCACGAGACCCTGGCCCTGCAGCTCGACGTCGCCGCCGGCGACGGCGGGTCGCCGCGGGTCGCCGTCACGAAGCTGGAGGCACGATGACCGCTGGAACCGGGGGCACCGGGGGGACCGAGGGCCGGCGCAGCCCCGAGGACGCCGAGCGCGAGTCCCAGGAGCGCATCGCGGCCTTCATGGCCGAGGCCGAGGAGCCGGCCGACGCCCGCCGGCGCGCCGACGCCGAGGCCGAGGAGGACGAGCACGACGCCGGGCTGCGGGCCCTGCTGCGCTCGTCCCTGATCGCCGGGCCCGACCCGGACGTGGCCGAGGAGGTCCTCGCCGAGGGGGAGGACACCTCCCGCGAGGCGACGGACGCCGCCGCCGTGGCGCACGCCCGCGCCGAGGAGGAGGTCCGGCACATCTACGAGGCGATCCTCGCCCGGGCGCCGGAGCACGACGTCCAGCCCAGCCTGGACCGCGTGCGCGACGTCCTCGACCTTCTCGGCGACCCCCAGCGCGCCTACCCGGTCATCCACCTCACCGGCACCAACGGCAAGACCTCCACCGCCCGGATGATCGAGCGGCTCCTGCGCGAGAAGGGCCTGCGCACCGGCCGCTTCACCTCTCCCCACCTGCACACCGTGCGCGAGCGCATCGCCCTGGACGGCGAGCCCATCGCCCCCGACGCGTTCGTCGCCACCTGGGAGGACGTCGCCCCCTACGTCGCCATGGTGGACGAGCGCTCGCAGGCCGCGGGCGGACCCCGGCTGAGCTTCTTCGAGGTCTTCACCGTCATGGCCTACGCCGCGTTCGCCGACGCCCCGGTGGACGTCGCCGTCGTCGAGGTCGGCATGGGCGGGCGCTGGGACGCCACCAACGTCGCCGACGGCACCGTGGAGGTCCTCACCCGCGTCGAGCGCGACCACGAGCGCTGGCTGGGCCACGAGCTCACCCAGATCGCGGAGGAGAAGGTCGGCATCATCACCGACGGCTCCACGGTGGTCACCGCCGAGCAGCACGACGACGTCGAGTCCGTGGTCCTCCACGCGGCGGCCGCCCACGGGGCGCGGCTGCTGCGGGCCGGGACCGACCTCGGCGTCGTCGACCGGCAGGTCGGCGTCGGCGGGCAGATGGTCAGTCTCCGCACGCCCGGCGGCGTCTACACCGACGTCTTCCTGCCCCTGCACGGCGCGCACCAGGCCGACAACGCCGCGCTCGCGCTGGCCGCGGTGGAGGCGTTCTTCGGGGGCGGCGCGCTCGAGGCCGGCATCGTCGAGCAGGGCTTCGCGGGCGTCGACTCGCCCGGGCGCCTCGAGGTCGTCCGCCGCAGCCCCACGGTCCTCGTCGACGCCGCGCACAACCCGGCCGGGATCGAGGCCCTGCGCGCGGCCGTGGAGGAGGCGTTCGACTTCACCCACCTGGTCGGCATCGTCGGCGTGATGGCCGACAAGGACGCGGAGGGCATCCTCGCGGGCCTCGAGCCGCTGCTCGCCGAGGTCGTGGTGACCCGCGCCCGCACCGACCGCGCCATGGACGTCGACGAGCTCGCCGAGGTGGCCCGCGACGTCTTCGGCGAGGAGCGGGTGCACGTGGCCGAGCGGCTCGACGACGCCATCGACACCGCCGCCGGGCTCGCCGAGGCGGACTCGGACGAGGTCGTCACCTCCACCGGGATCCTCGTGGCCGGGTCGGTGCTCCTCGCCGCGGACGCCCGGGCCCTCATGGGGAGGGCCTGAGCCGGCCAACTGACTGCCGTTCCCGACGCCGAGGGGCCAAGATGGGGACGTGGTCCGGCATCGGACCGTTCCCGGCTATTCGAAGGAGCACGTCGGTGAAGAAGCTCATCAACGATCCGCAGAACGTCGTGAGGGAGTCCCTGCGCGGCTTCGGTCTCGCCCACCCCGACCTCGTCAAGGTCAACGAGGACCCGCTGTTCGTCAGCCGCGCCGGGGGAGCGGTCCAGGGCAAGGTCGGGCTCGTCTCGGGCGGCGGCAGCGGCCACGAGCCGCTGCACGCGGGGTACGTCGGGCTGGGCATGCTCGACGCCGCCGTCCCGGGCGCCGTCTTCACCTCCCCGACCCCCGAGCCGATCTTCGAGGCCACGAGGGCGGCCGACGGCGGGGCGGGCGTCCTGCACATCGTGAAGAACTACACCGGGGACGTGCTCAACTTCGAGACCGCGGCCGAGCTCGCGGAGGCGGAGGACATCCAGGTCCGCTCCGTCGTCGTCAACGACGACGTCGCCGTGGAGGACTCCCTGTACACCGCCGGGCGCCGCGGCGTGGGCGGCACCGTGCTGGTCGAGAAGATCGCCGGCGCCGCCGCCGAGCGCGGCGACGACCTCGACAAGGTCGTCGCGGTGGCCGAGAAGGTCAACGCCGAGGTCCGGTCGATGGGCGTGGCGCTGAGCGCCTGCACCGTCCCGCACGCCGGGAAGCCGTCCTTCGACCTCACCGAGGACGAGATCGAGATCGGCATCGGCATCCACGGCGAGCCGGGCCGGCACAAGATCCCCATGGCGAGCGCGAACGAGATCACCGAGCGCCTGCTCAACCCCGTGCTCGAGGACCTCAAGGTCGCCTCGGGGGACAAGGTCCTGCTGTTCGTCAACGGCATGGGCGGCACCCCGCTGTCCGAGCTCTACCTCGTGTACAACCACGCCCGCGAGGTCCTCGACGGCAAGGGCGTGGAGGTGACACGCTCACTGGTCGGCAACTACATCACGGCCCTGGAGATGCAGGGCGCGTCCATCACCGTCCTGCGCCTCGACGACGAGCTCACCGAGCTGTGGGACGCACCGGTCAACACCCCCGCGCTGCGGCGCGGGGTGTAGGAGGAGGAAGAGAACGCATGACTGCCACCACCCTCGGCGCCGACTGGGCCCTCGACTGGATGGAGCGCGCCCGGGCGGTCGTCTCCGCGAACCGCATCGAGCTCATCGAGCTGGACCGGGCCATCGGCGACGGCGACCACGGCGAGAACATGGACCGCGGCTTCACCGCCGTCGGCGCGAAGCTCGCCGAGGCCACCCCGTCGGCGCCGGGGGAGGTGCTCAAGACCGTGGCGACCACCCTGATGTCCACCGTCGGCGGCGCCGCCGGCCCGCTGTACGGCACCGCCTTCCTGCGCGGGGCCAAGGCGGCCGACGGCGCGCTGGACGCCGCGGGGGTGGCCGCCGTCCTCGAGGCCGCGGTGGAGGGCATCCAGGCCCGCGGCAAGGCCGAGGCGGGGGAGAAGACCATGGTCGACGCCTGGCTGCCCGCCGCGCAGGCCGCCCGCTCCGCCGCAGAGGGCGGCTCCGGCCCCGTCGAGGCCCTGCGGGCCGCCGCCGACGCCGCGGCCGCCGGCGCCGAGGCCACCGAGCCGATGGTGGCCCGCAAGGGCCGGGCGTCCTACCTCGGGGACCGCTCCGCCGGGCACCGCGACCCCGGCGCGCAGTCCTCCGCCCTGCTCCTGGCCGCGGCGGCCGAGGCGGCCGAGGCGCTGTGAGCGCTGCGCCGGCGACCGCCCTGGTGATCGTCTCGCACTCCGCCCGGCTGGCCGAGGGCGTGGTCGAGGTGGCCGCGCAGATGGCCCCCGACGTCGCGCTGCGCGCCGCCGGCGGGACGGACGAGGGCGGGATCGGCACGAGCTTCGACGCGGTCTCCTCCGCCGTCGCCGAGCTCCTCGGGTCCGACGGGGTCGCCGGCGTCACCGTGCTCACCGACCTCGGCTCGGCCACCATGACCGCCGAGGCGGTCCTCGAGAGCCTCGAGGACGACGACGCCGCCCGGGTCACCCTCGCCGACGGCCCGCTCGTCGAGGGGGCCGTGGCCGGTGCGGTGGCCGCCCAGGGCGGCGCCGACCATGCCGCCGTCGCCCGCGTCGTGGCCGAGGCCGCCGGGAGCTTCGGCGGCGCGGCCGAGGTCGCGGCGCCCGTCGAGGGCGTCGTGGCGGCGGCCGGGGCGGCGGCCGAGGGCGACGGCGGTGAAGCCGGCGGGGACGGGGCCGGCGCGCTCAGCCGCACCCTCACCCTCACCAACGAGGTCGGCCTCCACGCCCGGCCCGCCGCCCTGCTCGCCCGGCTCGTCGCCGGGTACGACGCGACGGTGGCCGTCAACGGCGTCGACGGCGCCAGCGTGCTCGCGCTGATGGGCCTGGGCCTGGAGAAGGGCGACGAGATGCTGGTCACGGCCTCCGGGCCGCAGGCCGCCGAGGCGCTGGACGGCGTGACCGCGGCCGTCGCCGAGGGGTTCGGCGAGGGGCCCGGCGCTCGGTAGCCTGGCCGGGTGAGCACCCCGCACGAGACCGCCCCCGACGCCGACGCGCCGCAGACGCCCGAGCCGCTCCGCCGGCCCGGCTCCGCGCGTCAGATGTTCGCCATGTCGGTGCTCGTCAGCGAGATCCTGGTGGTGCTCTTCGCCACGCTCGTCGCGCACGGCCTCGAGGTCGCCGACCGCGGGCTCGTCTGGGGCGTCGGCGGCGCCGCGATGCTCGCGTGCGCCGCGGCGGCCGGCCTGCTCCGGCGCGGGCGCGCCGGCTACGTCCTCGGCACGGTGGTGCAGGTCCTCCTCATCGTCTCCGGCCTCGTCGTGGCGACGATGTACGTGATCGGCGGCCTCTTCGCCGTCCTGTGGGTCGTCTCCCTCCGGGTGGGCGGGCGCATCGACACCGAGCGCCAGGAGCGCTACCGCGCCGAGGTCGCCCACCGGGCCGCCGGCGGTCCCGGCCGCGGCCCCCTGGGCGGTCCCGCGGACGGTCCGGCGGACCGCCCCGCGGACGGCCCCGCGGACGGGGCGACCGCCGGGGACCGGTAACGTGCCTCCCCGTGAGCACTACCGAGCCTGAGCGCACCCTCGTCCTGATCAAGCCCGACGGCGTCGCCCGTCACCTCACCGGCGAGGTGCTTCGCCGGGTCGAGGCCAAGGGGTACACCTTCGTCGCGCTCGAGCGGCGCACCGTCGACGCCGACCTGCTGCGCGAGCACTACGCCGAGCACGAGGGCAAGCCGTTCTTCCAGCCACTCGTCGACTTCATGGCCTCCGGCCCGGTCGTCGCCGCGGTCGTCGAGGGGCACCGCGTCATCGAGGGCTTCCGCGCCCTCGCCGGCGCCACCGACCCCACCACCGCGGCCCCGGGCACCATCCGCGGCGACCTCGGGCGGGACTGGGGCACCGACGTCGTGCAGAACATCGTCCACGGCTCCGACTCCCCGGAGTCCGCCGCCCGCGAGATCGGCCTGTGGTTCCCCGCACTCTGACCGGCGGCGGGCGCCCCGGGCGGCGGGAAAGGACGCGCCGCCCGGTCCACAGGCTCCCGGCGACGCCGGGCCGATGGCAATAGGCTGCCGCGCGTGCACCTGAAGACGCTGACGCTGCGAGGGTTCAAGTCCTTCGCGTCCGCGACCACGCTGCACCTCGAGCCCGGGATCACCTGCGTGGTGGGCCCGAACGGCTCGGGCAAGTCCAACGTCGTCGACGCCCTCGCCTGGGTCATGGGCGAGCAGGGCGCGAAGACGCTGCGCGGCGGCTCGATGTCCGACGTCATCTTCGCCGGAACCTCCTCCCGCGCCCCGCTGGGCCGCGCGGAGGTCTCCCTCACCATCGACAACACCGACGGGCTGCTGCCGATCGAGTACACCGAGGTGACGATCTCGCGCACCCTCTTCCGCTCCGGCGGCTCCGAGTACGCGATCAACGGCACCCCCTGCCGCCTCCTCGACATCCAGGAGCTGCTCTCCGACACCGGCCTGGGCCGGGAGATGCACGTCATCGTGGGGCAGGGGCGCCTCGACTCCGTCCTGCAGGCCACGCCGGAGGACCGCCGCGGCTTCATCGAGGAGGCCGCCGGCGTCCTCAAGCACCGCCGCCGCAAGGAGAAGGCGCTGCGCAAGCTCGAGGCGATGGCCGCGAACCTCGCCCGGGTGACCGACCTCTCCGCCGAGATCCGCCGCCAGCTCGGGCCGCTCGCCAGGCAGGCCGACGTCGCCCGGCGGGCCCAGGTGGTCCAGGCCGACCTGCGCGACGCACGGGCCCGGCTCCTGGCGGACGACCTCGTCCAGCTCACCGCCACCCTCGCCCAGGAGGTGGCCGACGAGACCGCGCTGCGCGAGCGGCGCGAGGCGGTCGAGGCCGCCCAGGAGGAGGCGCGCGGGCGGCTGACCGCGCTCGAGCAGGCCGCCGCGGCCGCCGCGCCCCGCCTCGGGCAGGCCACCGACGTCTGGTACCGGCTCTCCGGCCTGCGCGAGCGCCTGCGGTCCCTGGAGAGCGTCGCGACCGAGCGCTGCCGCCTGCTCGGCTCCCCGACGGCGGAGCCCGTCCGGGGCGGCCGGGACCCCGACGAGCTCGAGACGAAGGCCGCCGCGGTGCGCGAGCAGGAGGACGCCCTGCGCACCGAGCTCGACGCCGCCCGGGCGACCCTCGAGGCCGCCGTCGCCGAGCGCACCCGGGCGGAGGAGACCGAGCGCGACTCCGAGCGGGCCCTGGCCGCCGTCCACCGCGGCGTGGCCGACCGCCGCGAGGGGCTGGCCCGGCTGACCGGCCAGGTGGGCGCCCGGCGCTCCCGGCTGGAGGCCGCCGAGGCCGAGCTGGGCCGGCTGCGCGAGTCCCTCGCCGCCGCTCAGGAGCGGGCGAGCACGGCCCAGGCCGAGTTCACCGCGCTCGAGCAGCAGGTGGCCGGCGCCGAGGAGGGCGAGGAGAACCTCGACGAGGCGCACGAGGCCGCCACCGCCGCGCTCGAGGACGCCGAGCGCGACGTGGCCGAGCTCGTCGAGGCCGAGCGTGCGGCGCAGGCCGACCGCGCCACCTGGACCGCCCGCCGCGAGACCCTCGAGCTCTCGCTGCGCCGCAAGGACGGCACCGGCGCGCTGCTCGCCGCCGGGCTGGCCGGCGTGCTCGGCACCGTCCCCGAGCACCTGAGCGTCGAGCCCGGCTGGGAGAACGCCGTCGCCGCGGCGCTCGGCGCCTCCGCGGACGCCGCCGTGGTGGAGTCCGTCGACGTCGCCGTGGACGCCGTGCGCCAGGTCCGGGAGAGCGACGCCGGGCAGGTGCGGCTCGTCGTCGCCGGCGGCGCCCAGGACGACGGCGGCGGCAGGCCGTCCGCGCCCGCCGGGTCCCGCTGGGCGCTGGACCTGCTCACCTCCGCCCGCGACGAGCTGCGGCCCGCGCTGGGGCGACTGCTCGCCGACGTCGTGGCCGTCGAGGACCTCGCCGAGGCCCGCGCCGTCCTCACCGCCCAGCCCGCCCTGACCGCCGTCACCCGCGCCGGTGACGTGCTCTCCGGCGTCGTCGCCCACGGCGGCGCGCCCGGCGCCCCCAGCGTCCTGGAGCTGCACGCCGCGCACGAGGAGGCGGCCGCCGAGGTCGAGTCCGCCACCGCCCGGCACGAGCAGGCCCGGTTCGCGCTCGGACCCGCGCGGGAGCGGGTGGAGACCGCCCGGGCGCAGGTCCGGGCGACGCTGGACGACCTCCACGCCTCCGACGCCCGCCTCGCGGCCGTCGCCGAGCAGCTCGGCCGGCTCGGCTCCACCCTGCGCAACGCCCAGGCGGAGGCCGAGCGGGCGCGCCCCGCGATCGAGCGGGCCGAGGCCGAGATCGCCGAGCACGCGAGCGAGCTGCAGGCACTGGCCGAGCGGCTCGAGATCGCCCGCCGCGAGCCGGCCCAGGCCGAGGAGGACCTCGCCGGCGCCACCGAGACCCGCGACCGGGCCACCGAGGTGGCCCGCGCCGCTCGCACCCGCGAGACGGACGCGCGCCTCGCCCTGCGCACCCTGGAGGAGCAGGCGAAGGGCCTCGCCGGCCGCGCCGCGTCCCTCGCCGCCGCCGCCCGGGAGGAGCGCGCCGCCCGGCGCCGGGCCGCCGAGCGGGAGGCCCGGCGCGCCGCGCAGGCCGCCGTCGCCGCCGAGGTCCGCGACGGCGCCGCCCGCGCGGCCGCCGCGATCGACCGGTCCGTCGCCGCCGCGGCGGCGGAGCGGGAGCGGGCGGAGGAGGAGCGCACCGAACGCGAGCGCGCCATCGCCGGCGTCCGGGCCGAGCTGGAGGAGATCGGCACCGAGCTCGCCGCCCTCACCGACGTCGCGCACCGGGACGAGGTGGCCCGCGCCGAGCAGCGCCTGCGCATCACCCAGCTCGAGGAGAAGGCCGTCGCCGAGCTCGGCCTCGACCCCCAGGTGCTCGTCGACGAGTTCGGCCCCGACCGGCCGGTCCCCTCGACGGCGCCCGTGCCGGACGGCGAGGAGGCACCGCAGGCTCGCCCGTACGTGCGCGAGGAGCAGGAGAAGCGGCTGCGCACCGCCGAGCGTGACCTCGCCCGCCTCGGCAAGGTCAATCCGCTCGCCCTGGAGGAGCACGCGGCGCTGGCCGAGCGGCACAAGTTCCTCACCGACCAGCTCGCCGACCTGAAGAAGTCGCGCGCCGACCTGATGGAGATCGTCCGGGAGGTCGACGAGCGGGTCGAGCGGGTCTTCTCCGAGGCGTTCGCGGACACCGCCCGGCAGTTCGAGCAGGTCTTCCCCCGGCTGTTCCCGGGCGGCGAGGGCCGTCTCGTCCTGACCGACCCCGGGAACATGCTCACCACCGGCATCGAGATCGAGGCCCGGCCGGCCGGCAAGAAGGTCAAGCGGCTCTCCCTGCTCTCCGGCGGCGAGCGCTCCCTGACGGCGGTGGCCCTGCTCGTCTCGATCTTCAAGGCCCGCCCCAGCCCGTTCTACGTGATGGACGAGGTCGAGGCGGCGCTCGACGACGTCAACCTCGGCCGGCTCCTGGAGATCTTCACCGAGCTGCGCGACAGCTCCCAGCTCATCGTGATCACCCACCAGAAGCGCACCATGGAGGTCGCCGACGCGCTCTACGGGGTGACCATGCGGGGCGACGGCGTGACCACCGTCATCTCCCAGCGGCTGGAGCGGGAGCCGGAGCCGGCCGCGTGAGGAACGTCACCGGCAAGACGCCGCGCGGGGCCGCCCGAGGCGCTGTGCGCCACGGTCGCGCCTGCATACTGGAAGCATGACCGGAGCTTTCGTCGGAGGCCTTCTCGCCGTCCTGTGCGCGCTGCTCGTGCTGCTCGCGCTGCTCGCCGCGCGCCGGCCCGAGAACGGGTGGTCCGCGTGGCTGCGGGAGGCCGTCGACGCCTGGCGCTCCGACGAGCTCAGGCGGGAGCACCTCAAGGTGCGCAGGTCGGACGTGCGGGACACGCCCGTGGACGACATCTTCAGCCTCGGCGCGCCGGAGGACGTCCCGGCGTACGCGCGCCCCGAGGAGCTCGTCGCCCGCCTCGGCGAGGTCCGGGGCCGGGCGAGGAACCTGACGCGCCGCTGACCCGCCCCGCCGGTCGCAGCGGCGCGGCCCGGTGGGCCAGACTGGGTCCGTGACCGACCTGACCTGGATCCTCATCGCCGTCGCCGCCGTCGTCGTCATCGCCCTGGTGATCGGCGCCACGGCGCTGACCAGCGGGCGCCGTCGTCGCGGCCCCTCAGCCACCCTCCCGCCCGCGGACGTCAGCCCCTACGACGTCGACCAGCCCCCGGCCGCGGGCGCCACCGCCACGGCCACCGCCCCGCCACCGACAGAGACGGAGGCGGCCCCGCCCGCCCCCACCCTCGAGCGGCCCGAGCCCGTCGCCGGCCGCATGCAGCGCCTGCGCGCGCGCCTCGCCGGCTCGGGACGGATGGGCCAGACCCTGCTGTCCATCCTCTCCCGCGGCGACCTCACCGAGAGCGACTGGGAAGAGATTGAGGAGACCCTGCTCCTCGCCGACGTCGGCATCGGCCCGACGACCGAGCTGATGGACACCCTCCGCACCCGCACCAAGGTGCTCGGCACCACCGACGCGGAGACCGTCCGGGGCGTGCTGCGCGAGGAGCTCGTCAAGCTCGTCGACCCGGACATGGACCGCTCGCTGCACCTCGGGCCGGTCGTCGGCGACGACGGCGAGCTGCACCCCGCCACCATCCTCGTCGTCGGGGTCAACGGCACCGGCAAGACCACCACCGTCGGCAAGCTCGCCCGCGTGCTCGTCGCCGAGGACCACGACGTCGTCCTCGGTGCGGCCGACACCTTCCGTGCCGCCGCGGCGGACCAGCTGAGCACCTGGGGCGCCCGCGTCGGCGTCGAGGTGGTCCGGTCCGACCGCGAGGGCGCCGACCCGGCCGCCGTCGCGTTCGACGCCGTCAAGCACGGCCGCGAGGTCGGTGCCGACGTCGTCATGGTGGACACCGCCGGCCGCCTGCAGAACAAGGCCGGCCTGATGGACGAGCTCGGCAAGATCAAGCGCGTGATGTCCCGGCAGGCACCGGTGCGCGAGGTGCTCCTCGTCCTCGACGCCACCACCGGCCAGAACGGCATGCGCCAGGCTCAGGTCTTCTCCGAGGTCGTCGACGTCACCGGGATCGTCCTGACCAAGCTCGACGGCACCGCCAAGGGCGGGATCGTCGTCGCCGTCCAGCGCGAGCTCGGGGTCCCGGTGAAGTTCGTCGGGCTCGGCGAGGGGCCGGACGACCTCGCCCCGTTCGACGCCGAGGAGTTCGTGGACGCGCTGCTGTCCTGACGTCCGGCCCGCGGAAGGCCCGTGCGCCCCCGCCGTCCCGGTCCGTGAGACGGCGGGGGCGCCGCAACAAGAACGTCACCCGCGCGGGCGATCTGTCACACGCCGGAAACACGCGCGGGCGTCGGACGTAACGCGCGCGCAGGACCGTGGTACCCGGCCAGCCGATCGAGCTGGCGAGGGAGGAACCATGGAGCTGGATACCGGAGCGACCGCGTGGATGCTGATCTCAGCGTCCCTCGTCCTCCTCATGACCCCCGGGCTGGCGCTGTTCTACGGCGGCATGACCCGGTCGAAGTCCGTGCTGAACATGATGATGATGTCCTTCGGGGCCATGGCCGTCATCGCCGTCGTCTACGTCCTGTGGGGCTGGTCGATGTCCTACGGCGGCTCCGTCGGCGGGATCTTCGGCAACCCGTTCGAGCAGTTCGGGCTCGCGGGCGCCATCTACGACGGCGAGGGCGCCTTCCTGATCGACGACTACGGCGTCCCGGGCATCGTGGGGGTCGCCTTCCAGTCGACCTTCGCCATCATCACCACCGCGCTGATCTCCGGCGCCATCGCCGACCGCACCCGGTTCTCGACCTGGATGGTCTTCGTCGCCCTGTGGGTCACGCTGTCCTACTTCCCCATGGCGCACATGGTCTGGGGCGGCGGCCTGCTCAGCGGTGACGGCCCGTTCGCGTCCATCGCGGCGCCGATCGACTTCGCGGGCGGCACCGTGGTGCACATCAACGCCGGCGTGGCCGGCCTGGTCCTGGCGCTGATCATCGGCCGCCGCAAGGGCTTCGGCGCCGTGCCGATGAAGCCCCACAGCCTCCCGCTGACCATGCTGGGCGCCGCGCTGCTGTGGTTCGGCTGGTTCGGGTTCAACGCCGGCTCGGCCTTCACGGCCGACGGCGTCGCCGGACTGGCGTGGGTCAACACCACCACCGCCACGGCCGCGGCCGTTCTGGGCTGGCTCGCGACGGAGAAGCTGCGCGACGGCCACGCGACCTCGCTGGGGGCCGCCTCGGGTGTCGTCGCCGGCCTGGTGGCCATCACCCCGGCCGCCGGCGCGCTGAGCCCGGTCGGCTCGATCCTGCTCGGCGCGGTCGCCGGCGCCCTGTGCGCCCTCGCGGTCGGGCTGAAGTACCGGCTCGGCTACGACGACTCGCTCGACGTGGTCGGCGTCCACCTCGTCGGCGGCCTCGTCGGCACCGTCGGCATCGGCTTCCTGGCCACCGAGACGGGCCTGCTCTACGGCGGCGGCGCGAGCCAGCTGGCCGTGCAGGTGATCATCGCCGTCGTCGCCATGATCTTCTCGGGCGTCGTCACCGCCGTGATCGGGCTCGCGCTGAAGGCTGTCATGGGCTGGCGCGTGAGCGAAGATGTGGAGGTGAACGGCATCGACCAGGCCGAGCACGGTGAGTCCGCCTACGAGGCTCTCGGGGTGGGACGATTCAGCACGGACACCGGCGCAGGTGCACCCGCACCGGTGCGGCGGTCCACGACGGAGGCACACGCATGAAGCTCGTGACAGCGATCGTCCAGCCGCACCGGCTCGACGACGTCAAGAAGGCCCTCGAGGCTGCCGGGGTCCACGGCATGACCGTCTCGGAGGCGAACGGCTACGGCCGCCAGCACGGCCATACGGAGGTCTACCGGGGCGCCGAGTACACGATCGAGCTGGTGCCGAAGGTCCGGGTGGAGGTCGTCGTCGACGACTACGACGCGCCCGCGGTGGTGGACGCCGTCGTCGGGGCGGCCCAGTCCGGGCGGATCGGCGACGGCAAGGTCTGGACCGTCCCGGTCGAGGACGTCGTCCGGGTCCGCACGGGCGAGCGCGGCGCCGACGCCCTGTAGGGCGGGTGGCGATCTCCACGGACCGACGGCCGGGCCCGGCGCGGCCTCCCCTGCCGGGGGAGCTGCGCCGGGCCCGGCTCGCGGTCCCCGCCCCGGCTCCCGGCCGCTCCGACGCCGGGACCGCCTACCGGCGCCGGCTGGCGGACCTCACGGACGCGGCTCTCGCCGAGCTGTGGCGCCACGCCGCGGCGACCACCGGGCTGGACCTCGGCCACGGGGTGGCCCTGGCCGCCGTCGGCAGCCTCGGCCGTCGCGACGGCGGGCCGACCGCGGACCTCGACCTCGTCCTCGTCCACGACGGACGCCTCGCGGCCGCCGACCTCGCCCGGCTCGCCGACGCGCTGTGGTACCCGCTCTGGGACGCCCGGCTCGACCTGGACCACGCGGTCCGCACCCTCGACGAGTGCCGACGGGTGGCGTCGGCCGACCTGCCCGCCGCCGTCGGCCTGCTGCACCTGCGCACCGTCGCCGGCGACCCGGCCGTGGGGGAGCGCGCCCAGGAGGCCGTCCTCGCCGACTGGCGCTCCGGCGCGCGGCGCCGCCTGCCGGACCTGCTCGACTCGGTGGCCGGGCGCGGGGAGCGGTTCGGGGAGCTCGCCTACCTCCTCGAGCCCGACCTCAAGGAGGCGCGCGGCGGGCTGCGCGACGCCGTCGTCGTCGACGCCCTGGTTGCGAGCTGGCTCGCCGAGCGCCCGCGCGGGCGGCTCGACGTCGCACGGGCCCACACCCACCTGCTCGACGTCCGCGACGCCCTCGCCCTCGCCACCGGCAGGGCGACGAACCGGCTGGTGCTCCCCGAGCAGGATGAGGTCGCCCGCCGGTGCGGGTTCGCCGGGGGCGACGGCGACGCCGCCGACGCCCTGCTCGCCTCGGTCGCCGGCGCGGCGCGCGTCATCACCGCCGCGCTCGACACCACGGTGCGCCGGGCCCGCCAGAACAACGAGGCGCGCCGGCCGCGGCTGCTGCGACCGGTCCTCGTCCGCGGGCGGGCCGCCCCGCCGCGCCTGCCCGTCGTCGCCCCCGGCCTGGTGGAGCACGAGGGCGAGATCGTCCTCGCGGCCGGCGCCGACCCCGCCGCCGACCCGCAGCTGGCCCTGCGCGCCGCGGCCGCGGCGGCGCGCACCGGCCTGCCCCTCTCGCCGGCGATGCTCGACTCCCTGGGCCGCACGGCCCCGCCGCCCGAGCCCTGGCCCCGCGAGGCGCTCGCGCTGCTCCTCGAGCTGCTCGCCGCCGGCCCCGCGCAGGTCCCGGTGTGGGAGGCGCTCGACCTCGCCGGGGTCGTGACCGTCTGGTTCCCAGAGTGGGCGGCCGTGCGCAACCGGCCCCAGCGCAACGCGCTGCACCGGTTCACCGTCGACCGCCACCTCGTCGAGACCGTGGCCGGTGTGCCCGCCACGGCCGGCGTGACGCTGCCCGCCGGCCTGCCGGTCGCGGCGGACGAGCGCGTGCTGCTGCTGGCCGCCCTCCTCCACGACATCGGCAAGACCCCCGGGGCGCACGACCACGCGGGGCGGGGGGCCGCCCTCGTCCCGGGCATCCTCGACCGGCTCGGGCTCCCGCCGGGGGAGCGCGACGACGTCGTCCTCCTCGTCCGCGAGCACCTCCTGCTGCCCGCGGTGGCCACCACGCGCGACGCGGCGGACCCGGCGGTGGTGGCCGAGGTGGCCGACGCCGTCGCCCGGCGGCCCGACCTCCTCCTCCTGCTGCGCCGGCTCACGGAGGCCGACGCGCGCGCCGCGGGGCCCCAGGCGTGGACCGCCTGGCGGGCGCAGCTGGTGACCACGCTCACGGACCGCGTGGCGGCGGGGCTGCGGGCGTTACCCTGATCGTCAGCCACGTCCGCCCGAAACCACGAGGTACGACTTGTTCGCGAACCTGTCCGACCGGCTCACCGCCTCCTTCAAGCAGCTGCGTGGGAAGGGCCGTCTGTCCGAGGCCGACATCGACGCCACCGTCTCGGAGATCCGCCGCGCCCTCCTCGAGGCGGACGTCGCGCTGCCCGTGGTGCGCTCCTTCACCGCCGCCGTGCGCGAGCGGGCGAAGTCCGCGGAGGTCTCCGCCGCGCTCAACCCCGCCCAGCAGGTCATCAAGATCGTCAACGCCGAGCTGGTCGAGATCCTCGGCGGCGAGGCCCGCGACCTGCGCTTCGCCAAGCACCCGCCGACGGTGATCATGCTCGCCGGCCTCCAGGGCGCCGGAAAGACCACGCTCGCCGGGAAGCTGGGCCGGTGGCTGAAGCAGCAGGGCCACACCCCGCTGCTCGTCGCCTCCGACCTCCAGCGCCCCAACGCCGTCACCCAGCTGCAGGTGGTCGGCGAGCGCGCCGGCGTGCCCGTGTGGGCCCCCGAGCCGGGCAACGGCGTCGGCGATCCGGTCGCGGTGGCCCGCTCGGGCCTGCAGCACGCGCGGGACCGGCAGTACTCCGTCGTCGTGGTCGACACCGCCGGCCGTCTCGGCGTGGACGCCGAGATGATGCAGCAGGCGATCGACATCCGCGACGCCACCGACCCGGACGAGATCCTCTTCGTCCTCGACGCGATGATCGGTCAGGACGCGGTCACCACGGCGAACGCGTTCGCCGAGGGCGTCGGCTTCACCGGCGTCGTCCTGTCCAAGCTCGACGGCGACGCCCGCGGTGGAGCGGCGCTGTCCGTGCGCGGGGTGACCGGCAAGCCGGTCCTGTTCGCCTCCACCGGCGAGAAGCTCGAGGACTTCGAGCGGTTCCACGCCGACCGGATGGCGTCGCGCATCCTCGACATGGGCGACATCCTCACGCTCATCGAGCAGGCCGAGCGGACCTTCGACGCCGCCGAGGCCGAGGAGATGGCCGCCAAGCTCGCCGGCGACGGCGACTTCACCCTCCAGGACTTCCTCGGCCAGCTCGCCCAGCTGAAGAAGATGGGCTCGATGAAGAAGATGCTCGGCATGCTGCCGGGCATGGGCCAGATGCGCGAGCAGCTGGAGAACTTCGACGAGCGCGAGGTCGACCGCGTCGAGGCGATCGTCCACTCGATGACCCCCGCCGAGCGCGCCAACCCCAAGATCCTCAACGGCTCGCGCCGCCTGCGCATCGCGCGCGGCTCGGGCACCACCGTCGCCGAGGTCAACTCGCTCATGGAGCGGTTCGACCAGGCCAAGACGATGATGCGGCAGATGGCCCGGTCCGGCGGAAAGGGCGTGCCCGGGATGGGCATGATGCCCGGCGGCGGCAAGAAGTCGAAGGGCCGCATGGCGCCGCCGCCGAAGAAGGGCAAGAAGGGCAGGTCCGGCAACCCCGCGAAGCGCCGCCAGCAGGAGCTGGAGGCCGCGCAGCGGGCGACCGAGCAGGTGAGCGCGCCGTCGGGCTCCGCGTTCGGGCTCGGCGCTGGCAGCGCGCCGAAGCAGGAGATGCCCGACCTCGAGGAGCTCCAGAAGTACCTCCGCTGACCCCCAGGTGGGCGCGATGTCACTTCCTCGGCGAGATGTCACGAGTTCGCTCGACGGCGACCGTGCGACGTCGGCACCGCTCTCCGGGCGAGGTCCCGTGAGAGCCTGTCGCCCATGAGCGAGGTCCTGCACCTGACCGGCACGATCGTCGTCGACGACTCCACCGAGCTGGACGAGGCGTGGGTCGTCGACGGGCGCCTGACCTTGCGACGGCCGGAGAACGCCGACCGTGCCCGGACCCTCACCGGCTGGGTCCTCCCCGGTCTGGTCGACGTCCACTGCCACATCGGGCTGGGCGCCGACGGCGTGGTCAGCGTCGAGGACGCCATCCTGCAGGGCAAGACCGACCGCGACGCGGGCACGCTCCTGGTCCGCGATGCCGGCTCGCCCATGGACAACCGGTGGGTGCAGGAGCGGGAGGACCTGCCGCGCCTCATCCGGGCCGGCCACCACCTGGCGCGCCCCAAGCGGTACCTCCGCAACTACGGCCTCGAGCTTGACGACGTCGCACTGCTCCCCGAGGCGGTCGCCGAGCAGGCGCGGTTCGGCGACGGGTGGGTCAAGATCGTCGCCGACTGGATCGACCGGACCCTCGCCGAGGACGCCGACCTCACCCCGCTCTGGCCCGCCGACGTGCTGAAGGACGCGGTCGCCGCCGCGCACGAGAACGGCGCCCGGGTCACCGCGCACACGTTCTCCCACGAGGCGATCGACCCGCTGCTCGACGCCGGCATCGACGGCATCGAGCACGGCACCGGCATGGACGCCGACCAGATCGCCGAGGCCGCCCGGCGCCGGATCCCGGTGACGCCGACCCTTCTCCAGGTCGGCAGGTTCGCCGACATCGCGGACCAGGCGGGAGGCAAGTACCCGGTCTACGCGGAGCGCATGCGCCGGATGCACGCCCGGCGCCACGAGCACGTGCGCGACCTGCACGATGCGGGCGTCCCCCTGCTCATGGGCTCCGACGCCGGCGGTACGATCGCCCACGGCTCGCTGCCGGCCGAGCTCGCGGAGGTCGCTCGCGCGGGCGTGCCCGCGGCCGACGTCGTCGCCGCCGCGAGCTGGCGCGGGCGCGAGATCCTCGGCGTGGCCGGGATCGCGGAGGGGGCGAGCGCCGACGTCGTCGTCTACGACGCCGACCCGCGGGCGGACGTCGACGTGCTGGCTCGGCCGTCCGCCGTCGTCCTTCGCGGGAAGCGGTACTGACCGCAGATTCGCGGCACCCCTGCGGGGGAAGCTCGTGTCGTCTCGCCGAGTTCGTGACGTCTCGTCGAGGAGTTGACGTCTCGCGAGTTAAGGGGCCGGCGAGCTGGGGAGCTGCGGCAAAAGGTCTTGCCCCCGCCGTGGTTCTGTGGTTCATTGGTCGAGTAATGAACCACCGAACCGGGGTGACGGATGTTCGACGGGCCCGAACCGATCTACGTGCAGATCGCCGAGCAGCTGCGCCGCCAGGTGCTCGACGGCACCCTGTCGGCCGGTGACCAGGTGATGTCCACGACCCAGTACGCCACCACGTACCGCATCAACCCGGCGACGGCCGCCAAGGCCTTCGCCCAGCTGGTCGACGAGGGCGTCATCTACAAGCAGCGAGGAGTGGGGATGTTCGTCGCGGACGGCGCCCGGGAGCGCCTGCGGGAGCGGCGCCGGGGCGCGTTCTTCACCGACCGGGTCGACGCCGTCGTCGCCGAGGCCCGGGCCCTGGGCATCAGCTCCGACGACCTGGTCGCCTACATCAGGACGGGGGAGCGGCCATGACCGGCCTGAGCGTGGAGGTCGACGACCTCAGCGTCCACCACGGCGACGTCCGGGCGGTCGACCACGCCACGTTCACGCTCCCCGCCGGCTCGGTCACGGGACTGCTCGGGCGGAACGGCTCCGGCAAGTCGACCCTCCTCTCGACCCTGGCCTCGATGCGGCGCCCGACCGCGGGCCGGGTCCTCGTCGACGGCGAGGACCCGTTCGAGAACGAGGCGCTCATGGAGCGCGTGTGCCTCGTGCGCGAGTCCGGGGACCTCATGCCGGACGAGCGGATCGTCACCAACCTGGCCTACGTCGCCACGGCCCGGCCGACCTGGGACGACGACCTCGCCGGCCGCCTCCTGGACGCCTTCGAGCTCGACCCGCGGTCCAAACCGCGCCAGCTCTCCCGCGGCGCACGCTCGGCACTCGGCGTCGTCGTCGGGATCGCCTCGCGGGCGCCGCTGACGATGCTCGACGAGGTCTACCTCGGGATGGACGCGCCGTCGCGCTACCGGTTCTACGAGCTGCTGCTCGAGGACTACGCGGAGCACCCTCGCACGATCGTGCTGTCCAGCCACCTGATCCGCGAGCTCGACCGGCTGCTCGAGCACGTCGTCGTCCTGCACGAGGGGCGGGCGGTGCTGACCGGCGGCGCCGACGAGCTGCGCGCCCGCGGGGCGACGCTGACGGGGCGCCCGCAGGACGTCGACGCCGCGGCCTCCGGCCTCATGGTGCTCTCCGAGCGCCACCTGGGCCCCACCAAGCAGACCACCGTCCTGGACGGGGTCGACGCCGCCCGTGCCGCCAGCCTGGAGCGCTCCGGGGTCGAGATCGGCCCGGTCGACCTGCAGGACCTCGTCGTCCACCTCACCGGGAGGAACTCGTGAGCCGCACGCGCGACGCCGCGCCCGTCACCGACCTCACGGGCCTGACCGGGGGCAGCCTGCGGTACGGCCGCCGCGTCCCCCACAGCCGTCCCCAGTGGTGGCGCGCCGCCTCCTGGATGGTGCGCATGCACGCCTACCTGGGCCTGTGGTTCTGGGCGATCGTCCTCGTCGTGGCGCTGACCGCCGCCGGGGTCGTGAGCCGGGTGGCGCAGATCGAGGTCTCGATCCTCCAGTTCGCCGCGCACGGGGCGCTCTGGTTCCCGTTCTCCCTCATGATCACGGTCGTGGCCGTCCAGCTGACCGCCCACGTCGGCAACGGCATGACCCGCGGTTCCTTCGTGCGGGCCGCCCTGCTCGCCGCGGCCGCGACCGGGCTCACGTACGGCTCGGTCCTGGCGGTCGGGCTGGCGGTCGAGGGCGCGATCTACGACGGCGTCGGCTGGCCGCACCTGCACGTCGCCACCACCGGTCCGGGCGCCGACGATGTGGTCGCCCCGTGGAGCCTCGGGCTGCCCACGTCCGCCTTCGTCTACGCGGTCCGCACCGCCGGGGGCGCGGTCGCCGGCCTGCTGGTGGGCATCACGTACTACCGCCTCGGCGGTCTGCGGGGCACGCTCCTGCTCCCGCTGACGGTACTGCCGGCGATCGTCGGCCAGGACGACCTGGCCGCCCGCGCGGCCGACGCCGTCGGCGTCTCCCTCCCGCTGTACACGCTCGCCACGCTGGCCGTCCTCGCGCTCGCAGCCTGGGCGTTCAGCCGGCTCACCCGCAACGCACCCGTCGCACACCCCCGGAGCTGACCATGGACCCCGTCATCACCGTGCAGCACCTGCGCAAGACGTTCGGCGCGACCGTCGCCGTCGAGGACGTCAGCCTGACCGTCGGCCGTGGCGAGATCGTCGGCATCCTCGGCCCCAACGGCGCGGGGAAGACGACGACGGTCGAGATCATCGCCGGACTCACGCGCCCCGACGGCGGCCGCGTCGAGATCCTCGGTCACGACCCGCAGCGCGACCCCGCGGCCGTCCGGCAGGTGCTGGGCGTCCAGCTCCAGGAGTCCCGGTTGCCGGCGAGGATCCGCGTCGAGGAGGCGCTGCGCCTGTACGCGTCCTTCTACCCCGAGCCGGCGGACGTCGACGAGCTCATCGTCCTGCTCGGGCGCGAGGACCGGCGCCGCACCGCCTTCGACGACCTCTCCGGCGGCCAGCAGCAGCGGCTGTCGATCGCGCTGGCGCTGGTCGGCCGCCCGCAGGTGGTCGTGCTGGACGAGCTGACCACCGGCCTGGACCCCCGCGGCCGCCGCGAGACCTGGGCGCTGGTCGAGCGCGTCCGGGACACGGGCGTCACCGTCCTGCTCGTCACCCACTTCATGGACGAGGCCGAGCACCTGTGCGACCGGGTCGTTGTGATCGACGCCGGACGGGTGGTGGCAGAGGGCACCCCGGCGGAGCTGACCGCCGCCGGCGCCGAGCCGTCCCTGCGCCTGCGGCTGCCCGCCGACGCCCCGGCCGGGATCGAGGACGCGCTCCGCTCGCTGCCGGAAGTCGCCGCCGTCGTCGCGGACGACGGCGCCCTCAGGGTCCGCGGCGACGGCCGCGTCCTGCCCGCCGTGGTGGCGGCCCTCGACGAGCGCGGCGTCGTCCCCACCGAGCTCACCACGCTCACCCGTTCGCTGGAGGACGTCTTCGTCGACGTCACCGGCGTCCACCTCGAGGAGGCCGCGGCATGACCACCCTCCCCCTGACCTCCGACGGTCCACGCGGGCGGGGCGGCGATCGCGCCTGGCCGCGCGGCCTGCCGGCCCTGGTGCGCAGCGAGCTCCGGCTGTTCCTGCGCGACCCCGGCACCGTCTTCTTCTCCCTGGTCCTCCCCGCGGTGCTGCTGCTCGGGGTCGGCCTCGCCCTGCCGGGCATGCGCGACCCCGTCACGGACGCCGGCCCGGTGTGGGACGGGCTCACCCCCATCGCCACGTTCGTGCCGGTGGTGCTGGCGACGGCCATCGCCGCACCCGCGCTGAGCACCATGCCGACGTTCGTCGCCGGCTACCGCGAGCGGGGGGTGCTGCGCCGCCTGTCCGCCACGCCGATGCGGCCGCAGGGCGTGCTGCTCGCCCAGGTGGCGGTCAACGTGGTCGCGTTCGTCGTGGCCGCCGCCCTGGGAGTCGCGGTGGCCGCCGTCGTCTTCGAGATCGTGGCGCCCCGGCAGGTGGGTCTGCTCGTGCTCGCTCTCGCCCTCGGGGCCGCGTCGACGTTCGGCGTCGGCCTGGTGATCGCCGCCGTGGCGCCGAAGGGCTCCACCGCCGGCGGGGTCGGGATGCTCGTGTACTTCCCGATGCTGTTCCTCGCGGGCCTGTGGACCCCCGGCCCGGTCATGCCCGACGCCGTCGCCGCGGTCGGCCGGTTCACCCCGCTCGGCGCCGCCGGGCAGGCCATGGGCGAGGCCTGGTTCGGCACCGGCCTCCCGGCGCTGCAGCTCGCGGTCATGGTCGCCTGGGTCCTGGTCCTCTACCCGCTCTCGGCCAGGCTGTTCCGCTGGTCCTGACGCCGACGGCGCCCCCAGGGCGTCCGGCGCGGCCGGCGTGGCGAAGGGCACGCCGGTGCGGGGGGCCGCGGGGTTGGGCGGGTCCTGAAGTTCTGGCAGAATGACCCGCTGTACTCAGCCCGTCCGGCCCCTCTCACCGGGTGAGGCTGTGTCCTGCGACCAGACGGTCCGCCGAATCCCACCGGCAGCCCGCGCGGTCCACCCCTTACGAAACCAGGAGTGACCACCTAGTGGCAGTCAAGATCCGTCTCAAGCGTCTGGGCAAGATCCACGCGCCGTACTACCGCGTCGTCGTCATGGACTCGCGGACCCGCCGTGACGGCCGGGCGATCGAGGAGATCGGGAAGTACCACCCGACCGAGGAGCCCTCGCTCATCGACATCGACTCCGAGCGGGCGCAGTACTGGCTCTCCGTGGGCGCCCAGCCCACCGAGCAGGTCGCCGCGCTCCTCAAGGTCACCGGCGACTGGCAGAAGTTCAAGGGCCTGCCGGGCGCCGAGGGCACCCTGCGCACCAAGGACTCGTCCGCGTCGGGCGCGGAGGCGCGCGCCGCTGCCGTCAAGGCCGCCGAGGACGAGGCCGAGAAGCGCAAGGCCAAGGCCGCCGAGGCCAAGGCTGAGAAGGACGCCGGCGCGTCCGAGGCGCAGCCCGAGGAGGCGGCGGAGGAGTCCGCCCCCGCCGAGGACGCCTGATCCCGTGCTGGCCGACGCTCTCGAGCACCTCGTGCGTGGCATCGTCGACCACCCGGACGACGTGCAGGTGACCGCCCGTTCCCTGCGCCGCGGGGAGCTGCTCGAGGTTCGTGTCCACCCCGAGGACCTCGGCCGCGTGATCGGCCGGTCCGGGCGCACCGCCCGGGCCCTGCGCACCGTCATCGGAGCGCTCTCCACGTCCGGCCCCGTGCGGGTCGACGTGGTGGACACCGACCGCCGCTGAGCAGCCACGCGCAGACCCGGTCCGCCCCGGCGGACCGGGTCTGCGCGCATCCACCGCCCGACCGAACCTGAGGAGCACGACGTGCTGCTGACCGTCGCCGTCATCGGCGCCCCGCACGGGCTGCGTGGCGAGGTGCGCCTGGACCTGCGCACGGACGACCCGGAACGGCGCCTCGCCGTCGGTAACGTCCTCGAGACCGAGCCCGCCGACGCCGGGCCGCTCACCGTGACGCGCGCCCGCACCGCCCCCGACGGCGCCACCTTCGTCATCTTCGACGAGGCGCGGGACCGCACCGCGGCCGAGGCGCTGCGCGGCGTCCGCCTGGTCGTCGAGAGCGACGAGGACGAGGGCGACGACGACGAGGGCTGGTACCCCCACGAGCTGGTCGGCCTGCGGGCAATGCACGTCGACGGGCGCGAGCTCGGCACCGTCGCCGGGCTCGAGCACCTGCCCGCCCAGGACGTCCTGGTCGTCACCGAGCCGGACGGCAGCGAGGCGCGCGTGCCGTTCGTGGCCGAGCTCGTGCCCGACGTCGACCTCGGGGCCGGCACGGTCACGCTCGACCCGCCCCGCGGGATCTTCGCCGGCGACCCGGCCGAGTGGGAGGACGAGGACGAGGACGACAGCCCCGACGACGAGAGTGCGGGCACGCGGGCCTGACATGCGCATCGACGTCGTCACGATCTTCCCCGGCTACCTCGACGCCCTCGACCTGTCCCTCGTGGGCAAGGCCCGCCGCGACGGTCTCCTCGACCTGCGCGTGCACGACCTGCGCGACTGGACCACCGACCGGCACCGCACGGTCGACGACACCCCCTTCGGCGGCGGCGCCGGCATGGTGATGCGCCCCGACGTGTGGGGCCGGGCGCTGGACGACGTCCTCGGCCGCACCGACGGCCGCGCCCGGGCCGGCCGCCAGGTCCTGCTCGTGCCGACGCCCTCGGGCGAGCGCCTCACCCAGCGCACCGTCGAGGACCTCGCCACCGCCGACCAGCTCGTCCTCGCGTGCGGGCGCTACGAGGGCATCGACGCCCGGGTCGCCGAGCACTACGCCGACGCCGGCGTCGAGGTCCGCGAGTTCTCCCTGGGGGACTACGTGCTCAACGGCGGCGAGGTCGCCGCGCTCGTCGTCGTCGAGGCGGTCGCGCGCCTGCTGCCCGGGGTCGTCGGCAACCCCGAGTCCCTCGTCGAGGAGTCGCACGGCGCGGCCGGGCTGCTCGAGTACCCCGTGTACACCAAGCCGCCCGCCTGGGCCGGCCGGGAGGTCCCGGAGATCCTGCTCTCCGGGCACCACGGCAACATCGCCCGCTGGCGCCGCGACCTCGCCCTGGAGCGCACCGCCGAGCGCCGCCCGGACATGGTCACGACGCTGGACCCCGCGCGCCTCGACCGGCAGGACCGCGCCGTCCTGGCGCGCCACGGCTGGTTCGTCCCGGCCGACGGCGGAGCTCCCGTGCGCGTCGTCGTCCGCCCGGGCCGGCCCGAGGACGCCGCCGCCCTGGCCGACCTCGCCGCCGCGACCTTCCCGCTCGCGTGCCCGCCGCACATGGGCGAGGAGGACATCGCCGCCTTCGTGGCGACCCACCTCGGGCCCGAGCACTTCGCCGCCTACCTCGCCGACGATCAGCGCTACCGCGTGCTGGTGGCGGAGGGGCCGGCCGGTCCGGTGGGGTACACCCTCCTCGTGCTGCCCCTGACCGCGCAGGAGCCCCCGTACGCCGACGACGTCGCCGCGCTCGTGGCGACCCGGCCGGCCGCCGAGCTCAGCAAGTGCTACGTCCTGCCGGAGTTCCAGGGCTCCGGCGTGGCCGGCGCCCTGCTCGACGGGACGACGGCGCAGGCGGCCGCCCACCTGGTCGAGGACGTTCCGGTCGCGACGGTCTGGCTCGGCACCAACCGGGCCAACCGTCGCGCGCAGCGCCGGTACGCGCGCCACGGTTTCGTCACGCTGGGGACCCGCCGCTTCCGGGTGGGGGAGAGCCTCGAGGAGGACGTCGTGATGGCGGTCCCGCTCGCCGACGTGCCGCAGACCACACCGCCGCCCGTCCCCGCGGGTTAGCCGCGCCGGCGGACGCTGTGGCAGACTGGGACGGCCCTGCGTCCCGAACCAGCGCCGTCAGACCTGCCACAGGGGGTCCACGGCCCGCGGACGAGGGCGACCCGATGACGAAACGCGGCAAGCGCCGCCCGACATCGCGCGTGACCTGTGGCACGAGCGGGAAGAGATCACCATGCAGACCCTGGACATCGTCGACGGCGCCTCGCTGCGCGACGACATCCCCGCCTTCCGCGCCGGCGACACCCTCAAGGTGAACGTCAAGGTCGTCGAGGGCACCCGCTCCCGCATCCAGGTCTTCCAGGGTGTGGTGATCGCCCGCTCCGGCCACGGCGTGCGCGAGACGTTCAAGATCCGCAAGGTCAGCTTCGGCGTCGGCGTCGAGCGCACGTTCCCCGTGCACTCCCCGTCGATCGACTCGGTCGAGGTCGTCACCCGCGGTGACGTCCGCCGCGCGAAGCTGTACTACCTGCGCAACCTGCGCGGCAAGGCCGCGAAGATCAAGGAGAAGCGCGAGACCACCGCGCGCTGACGTCCTTCACGGTGCCCGGCACACCTCGCGGTGTGCCGGGCACCTGCACGTCCCGGCCTTGTAAGGTCGACCCAGGTCCCTCTGGGCCGGCAGCGTCCTGGCTGAGCAGGGCCAGAGGGGAGCGGATCGCTTGACCACCGACAGCACCGACGGCGGCGCCCACCGAGGCGACGGCGCCCCGGGTGAGTCCGGGGCCATGCCGCCGAGCTACCCGCCTCGGGCGGCCCCGCAGCGGGGTCGTGGGCGCCGGCCCGCGCCGGTGGGCGACGCTGGGACGGCGCGCCGCGGCGGGTGGTTCCGCGAGACGCTCACGGTGCTGGTCTCGGCGCTGGTGCTCTCGGTGCTGATCAAGACGTTCCTCGCGCAGGCGTTCTACATCCCGTCCGGCTCGATGGAGGACACGCTCGAGCTCGGCGACCGCGTCATGGTCAACAAGCTCGCCCCGGGGCCCTTCGAACTCGACCGCGGCGACGTCGTCGTCTTCGTCGACCCGAACGACTGGCTGGGCGAGCTCCCGCCGGACACGCGCCCGGCTTGGCAGCGCACCGCCACCGAGCTGCTCACCTGGATCGGGCTGCTGCCGCAGGACGCCGGCCACCACCTCATCAAGCGCATCGTCGGGGTCGGCGGCGACACCGTGGAGTGCTGCGACGCCGAGGGCCGGATCATGGTCAACGGCGAGCCGGTGGACGAGCCCTACCTCAAGGACGGCACGGCCCCGAGCGAGACCGACTTCGCCGTCACGGTGCCGGAGGACCACGTCTGGCTCATGGGCGACAACCGCTCCAACTCCGCCGACTCACGGGCCCACCTCGGGGACCCGGGCGGCGGAGCCGTGCCCGTGAAGAACATCGTGGGGCGCGCATTCGTGCTGCTGTGGCCTGCGGACCGCATCACGTTGCTGGACAATCCTGAGGAGACCTTCGCCGACGTCCCGGAGAAGGCGCCGTGACCGCCGCCAACACCCGCCGCCCCAAGCGGCTCAAACCCACCCGCGTCCTCGAGAGAGAGCTCCTCGCCGGGCTCGGCGACGGCGCGTTCGTCGCCGGGATGGACGAGGTCGGCCGCGGTGCGCTCGCCGGGCCGGTGAGCGTCGGGGTCGCCGTCGTCAGCGCCACCACGTCGCGCCGCATGCCCCCCGGGCTCGCCGACTCCAAGCTGCTCACCCCGCAGGCCCGCGAGGACCTCGTCGCCCCCGTGCGAGCCTGGTGCACCGCCTCGGCCGTGGCGCACGCCTCGGCGGCTGAGATCGACGAGCTCGGCATCATCGCCGCCCTCCGGCTCGCCGGGCGCCGGGCGCTCGCCGAGCTCGCCGGCGCCGGCGTGGTCCCGGGGATCGTCATCCTCGACGGCGTCCACGACTGGCTGGCCGAGCCCGCTCAGCTCGAGCTGTTCGCCCCGCAGCCGCCGGCCGTGCTCGTGCCCGGCACGGGGGAGGAGCTGCGCACGCCGCCCGTCCGCACCCAGGTCAAGGGAGACGCCCGGTGCGCCGTCGTCTCCGCCGCGAGCGTGCTGGCCAAGGTCGCCCGCGACGCGTTGATGGTCGGCCTGCACGAGGCGCACCCGCGGTACCACTGGGCCGGCAACAAGGGCTACAGCTCCCCGGAGCACGTGGCCGCGCTGAGCGAGCACGGGCCCTGTGAGCTGCACCGCCGCTCGTGGCGGCTGCCCGGCGTCGGAGGTCCGGACGTCGTTCACGGTGGCGGCGCCCCGCTCGCCGTGGCCCCCGGGGCGGCCGACGGCTGGAGCCCGGACGAGGCGGGAGACGGCTGGGGTGCGAGCCTCGACGAGGACGCCGACGGCTGGGGCACGACCGCCGACGACGCGGCGGCGGCTGGCGCGGGCGTGCTCGTGGGCGGGGCATGATGGTGCCGTGAGCGCCGAGGACCTGGAGAACTACGAGACCGAGCTCGAGCTGGACCTGTACCGGGAGTACCGCGACGTCGTGGGCCTGTTCAGCTACGTCGTGGAGACGGAGCGGCGGTTCTACCTCGCGAACAACGTCGACGTGCAGGTGCGCTCCGCGGGCGGCGAGGTCTTCTTCGAGCTCACCCTCAGCGACGCCTGGGTGTGGGACGTCTACCGCTCGGCCCGGTTCGTGAAGTCCGTGCGCGTGGTGACCTTCAAGGACGTCAACATCGAGGAGCTCGCCAAGCGGGAGCTCGAGCTGCCCTAGCGGCTCCAGCTCACGCCGCCGGGCCCCAGCCGCACCGCGGGCCCAACCGCACCGCGGGCCCAACCGCAGCTCGGCGCCCTTCCTCCACAGCCCGGGCGACCGCCGCGCCGTCCACAGCGGCCCGGCCGCCCTGCCCGCCGCCCCCGGCTCCCGCGGGACGGTTCGTGCGGAGGTGGTCGCGGTGCGGGCGAAGGACGCGGTGGGCCGGTACGGCGAGCGGGTCGCTGCCCGGTACCTGAGCGAGCACGGCATGGAGGTCCTCGAGCGGAACTGGCGGTGCCCGCACGGGGAGATCGACCTGGTCGCGCACGACCCGAAGCCCGACGAGCTCGTCTTCGTCGAGGTCAAGACGCGCCGCGGCACGGGCTACGGACACCCCGCCGAGGCGGTCACGCCGGTGAAGCTCGCCCGCCTGCGCCGGCTCGCCGGCGTCTGGCTCGGCAGCCACGGCGCGCGGGCGCACGGCATCCGGATCGACGTCGTCGCGATCCTCCTGCGGCCCGCCGACCTTCCCCTCGTCGAGCACCTGCGGGCGGTGGGCTGAGTGGGGCTCGGACGGACCTGGGCCGTCTCCCTCCTTGGCCTGACCGGGCACCTGGTGGAGGTCGAGGCGCACATGAGCGCCGGCCTGCCGGCGTTCACCCTCGTCGGCCTGCCGGACACGGCGGTGAACGAGGCCCGCGAGCGCGTCCGGTCCGCGGTCACCAGCTCGGGGGTGACGTGGCCCGCCCGCCGGACGACGGTGAACCTGTCGCCCGCCTCGCTGCCCAAGTCCGGCACCGGGCTGGATCTCGCCCTCGCCGTCGCCGTCCTCGTCGCCGCCGGGCTGCCCGGGCGCGAGGCGGCCGCCCGCACCGTGCACCTCGGCGAGCTCGGGCTCGACGGGCGGCTGCACCCGGTGCGTGGGGTGCTCCCCGCGGTGGCCGCCGCCGTCGCGGCGGGCCGGTCGGAGTTCGTCGTCCCGACGGCCAACGCCGCGGAGGCCGCGCTCGTCCCGGGCGCCCGGGTGCGGGCGGTGGGCCACCTCGCCGAGCTCGTCCTCGCCTACGGGGGCGACGCCGCCGTGCCCGACGGGGTGACCGCGGTCCCCGCGGCGCCCGTGCCGGCGGGGACGGCGACGGACGCCGCCCGGGCCGCGGACCTGGCCGACGTGCGCGGGCAGGACGACGCCCGGTTCGCGCTCGAGGTCGCGGCGGCGGGCGGGCACCACCTGTTCCTGCTCGGCGCGCCCGGTGCCGGCAAGACGATGCTGGCGGCCCGGCTGCCGGGCCTGCTCCCGGACCTCGGCGAGGCCGACGCCGTGGAGGTCACCGCGGTGCACTCCGTCGCCGGCACCCTGGACCCCGCCGCCGGCCTGGTCCGCCGTCCGCCCTTCGAGGACCCGCACCACACCGCGACCCCGGCCGCCGTGATCGGCGGCGGCAGCGGCTTCCCCCGGCCCGGCGCCGCCACCCGCGCGCACCGCGGCGTCCTGCTGCTGGACGAGGCGCCGGAGTTCTCCCCGCGCGTCCTGCAGACGCTGCGGCAGCCGCTCGAGCAGGGCGAGCTGGTGCTCCAGCGCGCCGCCGGCTCCGCCCGCTACCCCGCCCGGTTCCAGCTGGTCCTGGCCGCGAACCCGTGCCCGTGCGGCAAGGCCGTGGGCAAGGGGCTGTCCTGCACGTGCACCGCCCTCGAGCGCCGGCGCTACCTCGGACGGTTGTCGGGGCCCCTGCTGGACCGGATCGACATCCAGGTGGACGTGGCCCCCGTGACCCGGGCGTCGCTGTCGCTCGCGGCCGACCCGGAGCCGACGGCGGTGGTCGCGGAGCGGGTGGCGCTGGCTCGCGCCCGGCAGGCTGGCCGGCTGCGGGGGACGCCGTGGCGGACGAACGCCGAGGTCCCGGGCTCGTGGCTCCGGGGCGGCGACGGCGGTCTGCCCGCCGACGTGCGCGTGGCCCTGGAACGGGCGATGGACAGGGGCGCCCTCAGCATGCGCGGGATGGACCGCGTGCTGCGGCTCGCGTGGACCCTCGCCGACCTGGCCGACCGGGAGCGTCCCACCACCACCGACGTCGGCGCCGCGCTGGCGCTGCGCACCCGAGGAGGAACGGATGCCTGACCTGCCCTTCGACGCGACCGACCCCACGCTGGCGGCCGCCGCCTGGAGCAGGATCGCCGAGCCGCCGGACGCTGCCGCCGGCGCCCTGGTCGAGAGCCTCGGCGCGGTGGAGGCGCTCGGCTGGCTGACCTCCGTGGCCGCCGGTCGCACGGACGCCGGCGGCGAGGTGTGGGGGCGGGCGGTCGCCGGCTGGGCGCCGCGGCTGGAGAACCTCGACATCCGGCGCGAGCTCGACACCCTCCACCGGCTGGGCGGCCACCTCCTCCTCCCTGGTGAGCCCGGCTGGCCCGCCTCCCTGGACGACCTCGGCGCCGAGCGGCCCCTCGCACTGTGGGTGCGGGGTGCGGCCGTCACCGGCGCCCGTGCGGTGGCCGTCGTCGGGGCCCGGGCGGCCACCACCTACGGCCAGACCGTGGCCGCGGAGCTCGGGGCGGGCCTGGCGGAGGCCGGCGCGACGGTCGTCTCGGGCGGCGCCTACGGCATCGACGCCGCCGCCCATCGCGGCGCCCTCACCGTTGACGGCTCGACCACGGCGGTGCTCGCCGGCGGGGTCGACCGGCTCTACCCGGCCGGCAACACCACCCTCCTCAAGGCGGTCGCCGCCTCGGGAGCCGTCGTCTCGGAGGTGCCGCCGGGGTCGGTGCCGTCCCGCAACCGGTTCCTCGCCAGGAACCGGCTGATCGCGGCACTCGGCGCGGCCACCGTGGTGGTCGAGGCGGCCTGGCGCTCCGGCGCGCTGAGCACGGCCGCCCGCGCCGCGGACCTCTCGCGCCCGGTGGGGGCGGTGCCAGGGCCGGTGACGTCCATGGCCTCGGCCGGGTGCCACCGGCTGATGCGCGAGCAGGGCGCCGTGTGCGTCACCGACGCGGCGGAGGTGCTCGAGCTCGCCGGCGCGGCGGGGGAGCACCTCACCGCCGACCGGCCGGCCCCGCCGGGACTCCTCGACGGTCTGGACCCCGTGGCGCGCCGGGTGCTCGACGCGCTCCCGGCGCGCGGCTCCGCACCCGTGGCGAACGTCGCGCGGGCCGCCGGGCTACCGCCGGCGGAGGTCCGCGCGGCGCTGGGCCACCTCGAGCTCGAGGGCCGCGCGCGGCGCACCGGCTCCGCGTGGGCACGACCACGGTGAGGGCGCGTACTTTTGGGCTCGTGGAGGCGACGGGGACGGTGCTCGAGGGGTTCGGCAGACACCTGAGCCTGCAGCGCAACCTCAGCGCACACACCGTCCGCGCCTACCTCGGCGACGTCACCTCCCTCCTCGAGCACCTCCACGAGCGAGGGACCGACCTGGCCGACCTGGACCTCACCGCCCTGCGGTCGTGGCTCGTCGGGCAGCAGCGGCGCGGCATGTCCCGCGCGACGCTCGCCCGCCGGGTCGCGGCGGTCCGGACGTTCTGCACCTGGGCCACCCGGGCCGGTCATCTGCGCTCCGACGTCGGGGCCCGGCTGCGCAGCCCGCGGCCGGACCGGCACCTGCCGGCGATCCTGGGTGTCGAGGACGCCGCGGGGCTGCTGCGTACGGCCGAGGAGCTGGCCGGCGACGACGACCCGGTGCGGCTGCGGGACTGGGCCGCCCTCGAGCTGCTCTACGCCACCGGGGTACGGGTCAGCGAGCTCGTCGGTACCGACGTCACGGACGTCGACCTCGCCGAGCGCACCGTGCGGGTGACCGGCAAGGGCGACAAGGAGCGTGTGGTGCCCTTCGGTGTTCCCGCGGGGCGCGCCGTCGCCGCCTGGCTGGACCGCGGACGGCCCCGTCTCACCGGGCGGGCCAGCGGCAAGGCCCTCTTCCTCGGTGCGCGGGGCGCGCGCCTCGACCCGCGCACGGTGCGCGGCGTGCTGCACCGGCTCACCGCGGCGGCCGGCGTGCACGACCTCGCCCCCCACGGCCTGCGGCACAGCGCGGCCACGCACCTGCTCGCCGGCGGCTCGGACCTGCGCACCGTCCAGGAGGTGCTGGGGCACAGCTCGCTCGCGACGACGCAGCGCTACACCCACGTGACCCCGGAGCGGCTGCGCGCCGCCTACACCCAGGCGCACCCGCGCGCCTGAACCACCGCGGCGTCATCCGTCGGCTTCCCCCGGGTCCGGGAGCAGCCGGATGACGACGTCCGCCCCGAGCAGCCGCAACGGGTCCACGTAGGTCTCGGGGCCGGTGCGGGCGCCCAGGTGCAGGCACGCGCCCGGCGGGAGGACGAGGCAGTGCAGGCCGTCGAGGTGGCCGATGGTCTCCCCGGCCGCGACTTGCTGGCCCGCCCGAACTAACGGGCGTACCGGCTCGTACGTCGTGCGGATCCCGTCCGGGTGCTCGATCGAGACCACGGGCCGGTCCACCACGGTGCCTGCGAAGACCACCACGCCGTCCGCGGCCGCCCCCACCGCAGACCCGACCTCGGACTCGAGGTCGACGCCGCGGTGCCCGGGTGCCCAGGGCGCGGACGGTTCGTCGAAGGGGCGGAGCACGTCGGTCGGTCCGCCGGTGGGCCACACGTAGGACGTGGCGCCGGGGGAGCGTGCCGGGCGGGGCGCCGGCCTGCCCGCCGGGGCGGACCTCTCGCGCGCCGGCCTCGCGGTAGCAGGGCCCGCGGTGGCAGGGCTCGCGAGGGCGGGGCCCGCGGTGGCCGCGGCCACCGCGTCCGGTCCGACCGCGGCGGGAGCCGCCTCGCCCGGACCTGCGCCGGAGGTCGCGGTCGCCCCGGCGGGCGCGCCGGCGTCGACGCTGGGCCGGACCACCCCGGCGGGCGGCTGCGCCGAGGCGGCCGCCGCCGTCGCCAGGCCGAGCGCTGCGAGAAGGGGGAGCAGGAGCACGCGTCGCCGGGACCTCCGGCGGCGCGAGGGCGTCGCCGGGAGCGGGCGGTGCGTCGTCGGAAGGGTGTCTCGGTCCGGTGCGGCAGCCATGGCGGCAGGCTTCCGCCACGGCCGCCCTCGGCGTGCGGCACCGGAGCGCGCCTGTGGACCGTCTGGCCGCGAGCCGGGCCTGTGGACGGGAGCGGCGTGACCGCCGCCGCAGGGACGGACGTGCGGAAACCGGCCGGTCATCGGCTAGCATGGACCCCGCAACCGGCACCTGTCGGTTGACATCGCGTGCCCGCACGTCGTCGCACCAGCCCGCCGCCAGGCGAGCCTCGGTCGACGAGGCGAGAGGAGCAGCGGTCCCGTTCGCGGGTCGCTCACTCGTCGCGGGCACCAGGGCTCCGCGACCACCCGGCCGCGGGCGACAACCGGAAAACGGGCCACGGCGCCGGCGGAAGCCGACGGACCGGGCCCACTTCGTGTGCGGGCCCCTCGCGGCCGGCACCAGGAAAGGACGTGGCATGGCCGTCGTCACCATGCGCCAGCTCCTCGAGAGCGGCGTGCACTTCGGGCACCAGACCCGCCGTTGGAACCCGAAGATGAAGCGCTTCATCTTCACCGAGCGCAACGGCATCTACATCATCGACCTCCAGCAGTCGCTGAAGGACATCGACCGCGCCTACGAGTTCGTCAAGGAGACCGTCGCCCACGGCGGCAACATCCTCTTCGTCGGCACGAAGAAGCAGGCCCAGGAGGCCATCGCCGAGCAGGCGCAGCGCGTGGGCATGCCCTACGTCAACCAGCGCTGGCTGGGCGGCATGCTGACCAACTTCGGCACCGTGCACAAGCGCCTGCAGCGCCTCAAGGAGCTCGAGCAGGTCGACTTCGACGACGTCGCCTCCTCCTCCTTCACCAAGAAGGAGCTGCTCATGCAGCGCCGCGAGAAGGAGAAGCTCGAGCGCACGCTCGGCGGTATCCGCGACATGGCCAAGATCCCTTCTGCCGTGTGGATCGTCGACACCAAGAAGGAGCACCTGGCCGTCGCCGAGGCCCGCAAGCTCAACATCCCGGTCGTCGCCATCCTCGACACCAACTGCGACCCCGACGAGGTCGACTACCGCATCCCGGGCAACGACGACGCCATCCGCGCCGTCTCCCTGCTGACGCGCGTGATCGCCGACGCCGCGGCCGAGGGCCTCGTCACCCGCCACGGCGGGGGCACCGCCGAGGCCGGCGCCGCCGAGGAGCCGCTGGCCGAGTGGGAGCGCGAGCTGCTCGAGTCGCACGAGGCGGAGCAGAGCACCCAGGCCTCCGTCGTCGCCGCCGACGCCCCGGACGCGGCCGTCGAGGCCGCGGAGCAGACCGCCGGCGCGACGCACGACGCCGAGCAGGTCGTCGAGGCGGCCGAGGCGGCCGAGGAGAGCGCCCCGGTGACCGACGCGGCCGGCCCGGACACCACGCAGGTGGCGGACAACTCCGCCGCCGCGCAGGACGCCCAGGCCGCCGAGTCCGAGCAGGCCTGACACACCACCGCTGATCTGGAGAGGATCGTCCATGGCGAACTACACCGCCGCTGACATCAAGGTTCTGCGCGAGAAGACCGGCGCGGGCATGCTCGACGTCAAGAAGGCCCTCGACGAGGCCGACGGCGACCAGGAGAAGGCGCTGGAGATCATCCGCGTCAAGGGTCTGAAGGGCGTGGCCAAGCGCGAGGGCCGCACCGTGGCCGAGGGCCTGGTCGCCGCCGAGGTCGTCACCGACGGCGCCGGCGAGACCGGCGTCATCGTCGAGGTCAACTCGGAGACGGACTTCGTCGCCAAGAACCAGACCTTCATCGACTTCGCGAACAGCGTCCTCGAGGCGGCGGTGTCCTCCGGCGCCGCCGACGTCGACTCGCTGCTGGCCGCGCAGCTCGACGGCGCCACGGTCGCGGACAAGGTGGACGGCATCGCCGCCACCATCGGCGAGAAGATCGTCGTGCGCCGCGTCGCCCGCGTCAGCGGCGACAAGGTCGCGCTGTACCTGCACCGCACCGCCAAGGACCTCCCGCCGTCGGTGGGTGTCCTGGTCGCCTCGGACGAGGCGGGCTCCGCCGTCGCCCGCGACGTCGCGATGCACATCGCGGCGTACTCCCCGACGTACCTCAGCCGCGACGAGGTCCCGGCCGACGTCGTCGAGAGCGAGCGTCGCATCGCCGAGGAGACCGCCCGCAACGAGGGCAAGCCCGAGGCCGCGCTGACGAAGATCGTCGAGGGCCGCATGAACGGGTACTTCAAGGAGAACGTGCTGCTCGACCAGGCGTTCGCCAAGGACCCGAAGAAGACGGTCGGCAAGGTCGTCGAGGAGGTCGGGGGCACGCTCACCGGCTTCGTCCGCTTCCGCGTCGGCAGCTGACGCACCACCCGGTGGCCCCGGTCCGTGAATCGGACCGGGGCCACCGTGCAACCCGGGCGCGTCCGGCGAGCGGCGCGCGCACCACCGCCAGTACCGTCACCCGCAGGAGGCTGACACATGACCGATGACGCGACCACGCACCAGCGACGGGTGCTCCTGAAGCTCTCCGGCGAGGTGTTCGGCGGGGGCAGCGTCGGCCTCGACCCCGTAGTCGTGGCGGACGTCGCGCGTCAGATCGCGGCCGCCGTGGCCGACGGCGTCCAGGTCGCCGTCGTCGTCGGCGGCGGGAACTTCTTCCGCGGCGCCGAGCTCTCCCAGAGCGGGATCGACCGCTCGCGCGCGGACTACATGGGCATGCTGGGCACCGTCATGAACGCCCTCGCCCTGCAGGACTTCCTCGAGCAGGCCGGCGTGCGCACGCGCGTGCAGACGGCCATCACGATGGGGCAGGTGGCCGAGCCGTACATCCCCCTGCGCGCCATCCGGCACATGGAGAAGGGGCGCGTCGTCGTCTTCGGCGCTGGCGCCGGGATGCCCTTCTTCTCGACCGACACGGTCGCCGCCCAGCGGGCGCTGGAGACCCACTGCGACGAGGTCCTCGTCGGCAAGAACGGGGTCGACGGCGTCTACACCGCGGACCCGCGCACCGACCCGTCCGCCACCAGGCTGGACCACCTGACCTACGACGACGCCATCCGGCAGGGCCTGCGGGTGGTCGACGCCGCCGCCTTCAGCCTCTGCATGGAGAACGACCTGACGATGCGCGTCTTCGGCATGGGCGAGCCCGGCAACGTCACCCGCGCCCTGCGTGGTGAGAAGATCGGAACGCTCGTGACCGCCAACCCCCACAACACCAAGGAGTGACGCCGTGATCGACGACGCCCTGCTCGAGGCCGAGGAGAAGATGGACAAGGCTGTGGAGGTGGCCCGCGAGGAGCTCAGCCACATCCGCAGCGGCCGGGCCAACGCCGGCATGTTCAACAGCATCCAGGTGGACTACTACGGTGCCCCGACGCCGCTGCAGCAGCTCGGGTCCCTGACGATCCCCGAGGCCCGCACGGTCCTCATCTCCCCGTACGACCGCTCCGCCTCGAGCGCGATCATCAAGGCGCTGCGCGAGTCCGACCTCGGCGTGAACCCCAGCGACGACGGCAACGTCATCCGCGTGGTGCTGCCGGCCCTGACGGAGGAGCGCCGCCGCGACTACGTCAAGCTCGCCAAGACCAAGGGCGAGGACGCGCGCATCTCCATCCGCGCGATCCGCCGCAAGGCCAAGGAGGAGCTCGACCGGATCAAGAAGGACGGCGAGGCGGGCGAGGACGAGGTCGACCGCGCCGAGAAGGAGCTCGAGGCTCTGACCAAGAAGCACGTCGAGGTCGTCGACCACGTGCTCGAGGGCAAGGAGCGCGAGCTCCTCGAGGTCTGAGCCACCTGCCGCGATGAACCGACCGGACGAGTCCTCAGAACCGCTCGCGAGCGCGGTGCGCCGGCTGCGCGAGGCGCGGCGCCGTGCCCGTACGGCGCTCGTCGAGCCGGCCCCGCCCCGCCCCCGCCCGCTGCCGCCGACCGGCCGCGCCGGCCGGAACCTCCCGGCCGCCATCGGGGTGGGGCTGGGCCTGCTGACGGTCGTCGCCCTGAGCCTGTTCGTGCGCCGCGAGGCGTTCGTGGTCCTGGTGGTCCTCGCCGTCTGCGGGGCCCTGTGGGAGCTCGCGGCGGCGGTGGGCCAGCGCCACATCCGCATCCCGGTGCTCCCGCTGTGGGTGGGGGCGGTCGGCATCCTCGTCTCCGCCTGGGTGGCGGGGCCGGAGGCGATGCTGATGGCCTTCACGCTCACCGCGGGCGGGGTCTTCGTCTGGCGGGTGCTCGACGGCGGGGGCATGGACGCCGTGCGCGACGCCTCGGCCGGCATCTTCGCGGCCGCCTACGTCCCGTACCTGGCGGGGTTCGCGGTCCTGCTCCTGCGCGAGCCCGACGGCCCGTTGCTCGTGGTCGCCTTCCTGCTGGTGACCATCGCCAACGACACCGGCGGCTACATCGCCGGGGTGCTGTTCGGCAGGACCCCGATGGCGCCGTCGATCAGTCCGAAGAAGTCCTGGGAGGGCCTGGCCGGGTCGTGGCTGCTCGCCACCGCCGTCGCGGTGGTGATGATCACCCCGGTGCTCGGCGGACCCTGGTGGGGCGGGCTGCTGCTCGGGACCGTCGCCGTCGCGGCCGCCACCACCGGCGACCTGGCGGAGTCCCTGCTCAAGCGCGACCTCGGGCTGAAGGACATGGGCTCGCTGCTGCCCGGCCACGGCGGGATCATGGACCGCCTCGACTCCCTCCTCGTCTGCGCCCCGGTGTCCTACCTGGTCCTGCGCGCGGTGCTCTGAGGATGGGCGCCGGATGAGAGGATTGTCGACGTCATGACGCAGCAGCCCCCCGCCCAGCCGCAGGTCCGCCCCGCCCACGAGGGCCCCGGGGACCGTCCCACCCTCACCTTCACCGCGCGCCGGCGCGGCAAGCCGCCGCGCCACCTCGCGGACCTGACGACGGCGGAACGCGCCGCCGCCGCCGTCGAGCTGGGGCTGCCCGCCTTCCGGGCCGACCAGGTCTCCCGGCACTACTTCGACCACCTGACCCGCGACCCGGCCGAGATGACGGACCTGCCCGCCGGAGCGCGCGAGCAGATCGCCGAGACCCTCGTGCCCGAGCTGGTCACCAACGTCCGCGACCTCACCGCGGACCAGGGGGCGACCGTGAAGTCGCTGTGGCGCCTCTTCGACGGCGCCATGGTCGAGTCCGTCCTCATGCGCTACGCCGACCGGACCACGCTGTGCGTCTCCTCCCAGGCCGGCTGCGGCATGGCCTGCCCCTTCTGCGCCACCGGGCAGCAGGGCCTGACCCGCAACCTCTCCACGGCGGAGATCGTCGAGCAGGTCCGGCTGGCCGCCATGGCGTCCCGCGACGGCGACCTCGCCGGAGGCCCGACGCACCTGCGCAACGTCGTCTTCATGGGCATGGGCGAGCCCATGGCCAACTACAAGGCCGTGATCGGCGCCGTGCGCCGGATGGTCGACCCGACGCCCGCCGGCCTCGGGCTCTCCGCCCGCCACATCACGGTCTCCACCGTCGGGCTCGTGCCGGCCATCGACAAGCTGGCCAAGGAGGGCATCCCGGTCACCCTCGCCGTCTCCCTCCACGCCCCCGACGACGGGCTGCGCGACGAGCTCATCCCGATCAACTCGCGCTGGAAGGTCGGCGAGCTCCTCGACGCCGCACGCCGCTACTTCGAGGCCACCGGCCGGCGGGTCAGCATCGAGTACGCCCTGATCAAGGACATGAACGACCACGCCTGGCGCGCCCAGCTCCTCGCCGACGAGCTGAACCGGCGCGGGCGCGGGTGGGTGCACGTCAACCCCATCCCGCTGAACCCCACCCCGGGCTCGGTCTGGACGGCGAGCGAACGGGCGGTCGAGGCGGAGTTCGTCGACACGCTGCGACGTGCCGGGATCCCGACGACGGTGCGGGATACTCGCGGCAGCGACATCGACGGCGCGTGCGGTCAGCTCGCCGCGGAGGTGCTGGACCAGCCACGCGAGACGACGACGGCTATGGAGGAGCAGGAGCAGGGATGACGACGATGTTCCCGCCGGCGGGGCGCTGGCGCACGGGGTACGACCGCGAGCAGGTGGAGGAGTTCTTCACCCGGGCCCGCGCCGCGTACGAGAGCGGTGAGAACGGCACGCCGACCGACAGCCTCGACGAGAACGACGTCCGGACGGCCGCGTTCGACCTGGTGCGCGACGGCTACGCCACCTCGGCCGTCGACGCCGCCCTGGACCGTCTCGAGGCGGCGTTCGTCCAGCGCCGCCGCACCCGGTTCGTCGCCGAGCACGGTGAGGCCGCCTGGATGGACCGCATCGCCGACCAGGCGACGACCCTCTACCCGCGGCTGCTGCGCCCGGCGGGGGAGCGGTTCCGGGCGCCGGAGCGCGGCCGCGGCTACGACCGGGACGCCGTCGACGCCCTGCTCGAGCGACTCGTGGCCTACTTCGACGACGGCGGCGAGCTGACCTCCGGCGAGCTGCGGTCGACCACCTTCCCCAGCGCCCGCGCCTCCCGCGCCTACCACGAGGGCACCGTGGACGCCTACCTCGACCGCGCCGTCGAGGTCCTCGTCGCGGTCGAGTGAGCGTGGCCGCCCCCACCGACGTCGTCCTGCTCGGCTCCACCGGCTCCATCGGCACCCAGGCCCTCGAGGTCGTCACCGCGGCCGGGCCGGGTGCCTTCCGGGTGCGGGCCCTGTCCGCCGGCGGGGCCAACCTGGAGCTGCTCGCCGAGCAGGCCCTCGCGTTCGACGTCCCCGTGGTCGCGATCGCCGACGACGGCCAGGCCGGGCGCCTGCGCGACCTGCTCGCCGACGGGGCGCGGCGCACGGGCACCCGGAGCGTCCCCGAGGTCCTCGCGGGGCCGGGTGCGGCCGCCGAGGTCGCCGGGTCCCTCTCCGGCGGGCCGGGCCGCGCCGTCGTCCTGAACGGGATCACCGGGTCCGTGGGGCTCGAGCCCACCCTCGCCGCCCTGCGCTCCGGGGCCACGCTGGCCCTGGCCAACAAGGAGTCCCTCGTGGTCGGCGGGGCGCTCGTGCGGGCGGCGCAGACCCGGCCCGGGCAGGTCGTCCCGGTCGACTCCGAGCACTCCGCCATCGCGCAGGCGCTGCGCGGCGGTCGCCACGAGAAGGGCATGACCAGCGAGGTCGTCACCGGGGCCAGCGAGGTCCGCCGGCTCGTCCTGACCGCCTCCGGCGGCCCGTTCCGTGGCCGCACACGGGCCGAGCTGTCCGCCGTCACGCCCGAGCAGGCGCTCGCCCACCCCACCTGGGCCATGGGCCCGGTCGTCACGGTCAACTCCTCCACCCTCGTCAACAAGGGGCTGGAGCTCATCGAGGCGCACCTGCTCTTCGACGTGCCCGCCGAGGACGTGACAGTGGTGGTGCACCCGCAGTCCGTCGTCCACTCGATGGTGGAGTTCGTCGACGGCTCGACCCTCGCCCAGGCGAGCCCGCCCGACATGCGGCTGCCCATCGCCCTCGGGCTGACCTGGCCCGGGCGAGCGGGCGGCCTCGCGGCCCCCTGCCGGTGGGACGCCCCGACGGCGTGGACGTTCGAGCCGCTCGACGAGGAGGTCTTCCCCGCGGTGGCGCTCGCCCGCTCGGCGGCGGCCGCCTCGGCGACGCACCCGGCCGTGCTCAACGCGGCGAACGAGCAGTGCGTGGCGGCGTTCCTCGCCTCCCGGCTGCCGTACCTCGGGATCGTCGACGTCGTCGCCGAGGTCCTCGCCGAGCACGACGGCAGCGCCGAGCCCTCCCTGGAGGACGTGCTCGCCGTGGAGACCTGGGCGCGGTCCCGCGCCGACGAGCTGGTCGCCGCGCGTGCCTGACGGGAACCACCGCGGCCGGCCCCGCGTTGTCCGTGCGCGGGGCATGATTGAGCGGGCGGGTCCTGCCGGACGCCGCCCCTGCGCCGCGCCGGGCGCGCACCGACAACAGCCCCGACCGGGCGGAAGGAGGACGGACCGACCGTGGACTTCGTCATCGGCGTCCTCATCGTCGCCGTCGGCCTGATCCTGTCGATCGCCCTGCACGAGATCGGGCACCTCGTCCCGGCCAAGAAGTTCGGCGTCAAGGTGCCGCAGTACATGGTCGGCTTCGGCAGGACCCTGTGGTCGCGGACCGTGAACGGGACCGAGTACGGCTTCAAGGCCCTGCCGCTCGGCGGCTACGTCCGGATGGTCGGCATGTACCCGCCGGCCCGCGCGGGCGCCGCGCGCACCCGCCGCGACGGACGGCCCACCATGATCGAGGAGGCGCGGTCCGCGGCCCTGGAGGAGATCGAGCCGGGGGAGGAGCACCGGGCGTTCTACCGGCTCAGCGTCCCGAAGAAGCTCGTGGTCATGCTCGGCGGCCCCACCATGAACCTGCTGATCTCCGCGGTCCTGCTCGGTGCGGTCGTCACGGGCCTGGGCATGGGCCAGTACACGGCCACGCTCGGCACCGTCCAGCAGTGCCTGCCCTCGGACCCGGACGCCACCGAGTGCGCCGCCGAAGACCCCGCCGCACCGGGCGCGCAGGCGGGCCTGCGGCCCGGCGACGAGATCGTGGCGTGGGCCGGCACCCCCGTGGACGGCTGGGCGGACGTCACCGCCGCGATCGCCGCCAACGGCACCGGACCCGCCGCGGTCGAGGTGCTCCGGGACGGGGCACCCGCCACCGTGTCCGTCACGCCCGTGCTCGCCGAGCGCCCCGTCCTTGCGGAGGACGGCACCGTGGCCGTGGACGCCGACGGCGACGAGGTCACCGAGATGCGCCCCTACGTGGGCATCGGCCCCACCTTCGAGCTGGTCCGCCAGCCGGTGACGGCGGTGCCCGGCCTGGTGTGGAGCACCTTCACCGGGACGGTCGAGGTGGTCCTCACGCTGCCGCAGCGCCTCGTCGACGTGGCCCAGGCCGCGTTCGGCACCGAGGAGCGCGACCCGAGCGTGGTCGGGCTCATCGGTGTGGGCCGCTTCGCCGGGGAGATCGCCTCCCTCGACGGCGAGGGGTACGGCGTCGCGGAGCGCAGCGCCGACATGCTCTCCCTCCTCGTCTCGCTCAACATGGCCCTGTTCGTCTTCAACCTCGTCCCGCTCCTCCCGCTCGACGGCGGCCACATCGCCGGGGCCCTGTGGGAGGGCGCCCGCCGGCAGGTGGCCCGCTGGCGCCACGCCCCCGACCCGGGCCCGGTGGACACGGCCCGGCTGCTGCCGGCGACCTACGTCGTCGTCGCCCTCATGCTCGGGATGAGCGTGCTGCTCGCGTACGCCGACATCGTGCGCCCGATCAGCCTCACCGGTTAGCGCGCGGCGGCGGCCTCGCGGCGGCGGCCTCGCGGCGGCGGTCCCGCGGGCATGGCGACGCTCACGCCGCCCCGGGGTGGGGCCTGGACGGGTCGGATGCGATACTTGCCCGGTGAGCACCCCCATCTCCCTCGGTATGCCGACCGTCAAGGAAGCGCCGCCCGTGCTGTCCCCGCGCCGGAAGACGCGGAAGATCCGGGTGGGCTCGGTCGAGGTCGGTGGCGACGCGCCCGTGTCGGTGCAGTCGATGACTACCACCAAGACCCACGACATCAACGCCACGCTCCAGCAGATCGCCGAGCTGACCGCCTCGGGCTGCGACATCGTGCGCGTGGCCTGCCCGACGGACAAGGACGCCGAGGCGCTGCCGATCATCGCGAAGAAGTCGCAGATCCCGGTGATCGCGGACATCCACTTCCAGCCGAAGTATGTCTTCGCCGCGATCGAGGCCGGGTGCGGCGCCGTGCGCGTCAACCCGGGCAACATCCGCAAGTTCGACGACCAGGTCAAGGAGATCTCCCGGGCCGCCAAGGACGCCGGCGTCTCCCTGCGCATCGGCGTCAACGCCGGCTCGCTCGACCGACGGCTGCTCCAGAAGTACGGCAAGGCCACCCCGGAGGCGCTCGTCGAGTCGGCCGTGTGGGAGGCGTCCCTGTTCGAGGAGCACGACTTCCACGACTTCAAGATCTCCGTCAAGCACAACGACCCGGTGGTCATGGTGCGGGCCTACGAGCTGCTCTCCGAGCAGGGCGACTGGCCGCTCCACCTCGGCGTCACCGAGGCGGGCCCGGCGTTCCAGGGCACCATCAAGTCGGCCACGGCGTTCGGCGCGCTCCTGAGCCAGGGGATCGGCGACACCATCCGCGTCTCGCTCTCCGCCCCGCCTGTGGAGGAGGTCAAGGTCGGCAACCAGATCCTGGAGTCGCTGAACCTGCGGCCCCGCAAGCTCGAGATCGTCTCCTGCCCGTCCTGCGGGCGCGCGCAGGTGGACGTCTACGAGCTCGCCGACTCCGTCACCGCGGGCCTGGAGGGCATGAGCGTGCCGCTGCGCGTCGCCGTCATGGGTTGCGTCGTCAACGGCCCGGGCGAGGCCCGCGAGGCCGACCTCGGCGTCGCCTCCGGCAACGGCAAGGGCCAGATCTTCGTCAAGGGCGAGGTCATCAAGACCGTGCCCGAGGACCAGATCGTGGAGACGCTGATCGCCGAGGCCAACCGCATCGCCGCCGAGATGGGCGAGCCGGTCGACGGCCCCACGCCCGGCGGCGCGCCGGTCGTCACCGTCGGCTGACGGCAGGGTCGCGCGTGGCGCTGTGGCGCCGGCACCCGGGCGCCGTCCGGGCGCTGGACGGGCGTGACCGGGAGGCGGCGCTGGACCTGTGCCGCCGTGACCCGGTGGGTTCGGTGCTGGCCGCGGTCCAGGCGGAGCGGCTGGGGGAGCCGGGACCGCCGGGCACGGAGATGCTCGGCGTCTTCGACCACGACCCCGAGACCCCCGAGGCGCTCTGCTGGGCAGGCGCCAACCTCGTGCCGGTCCAGCTGCGCCGCGGTGCCCTGCTCGACGAGGTCGTCGAGCACCTGCGCCGCCGCAGACGGCGGTGCTCCTCCATCGTCGGGCCGGCGGAGGAGGTCCTCCCGCTGTGGGAGCGCCTCGCCCCGGTCTGGTCCCCGCCTCGCGAGGTGCGCCCCGACCAGCCCTCGCTGGTCATCGACGCCGACCCCGCCGTCGACCCCGACCCGCAGGTGCGACTCGCGAGCCTGGACGAGGTCGCCCACGTGGTCCCCGCGAGCGTCGCCATGTTCACCGAGGAGGTTGGCTACGACCCGACCGCCGTCGGCGGCGCCTACGCCGCGCGCGTCGCCGAGCTGGTCGCCGGCGGCCGGACCTACGTGCGCACCGAGGACGCCGAGGACGGGCCCGAGGTGATCTTCAAGGCGGACGTCGGCGCGCTGGCGCTGGGCGTGGCCCAGGTCCAGGGCGTGTGGGTCCACCCGGAGCACCGCGGCCGAGGTCTCGCGACGGCGGGGATGGCGGCCGTCGTGGCCGACGTCCGCGCCAGGCTGGCTCCCACCGTCTCGCTCTACGTCAACAGCTACAACGCCGCGGCGCTGGCCACCTACGACCGGGTGGGCTTCCGCCGGGTCGGCACCTACGCCACGGTCCTCTTCTAGCCCGGGTGACGGCGGCGGTATCGGAGCAGTCGTCGTGATGGTCGGGGCCGGGAGCAGGAGGTGCGCGGCCGACCAGACCCATCGAAGGCGCTTGCGACTGTAGCGCCGCACTGATACAAAGTGTGTCACTGTCGTGGCTCACCTGGAGGTGCCGCATGGGCGCGGTTGTCATGCTGGTCTTCCGCGACATGCTGCTCGGGCTGATCGGGGCGGTGCTCGTCGTGGCACTGCGCACCTGGCGCCGTCGACCGGCGGTCCGCCGGGCGGCACGCGCGTCGATGATCGCCGGGGCGTCCCTGGGGATCCTGATGATGGTCGCGACCGTGGGGGCGAGTATCGGGCCGTTCTTCGGCCTCCCGGACTTCTTCACCGACGTCTTGGTGCCGGCGCGATTCGTCGTGCCGCTGGTGGCGGGGATGCTCGCGGTGACTGTCGCCCTGCTGCCGCGGGCGGCGCGGCGGCACGACGGGGCGTCGGTGGTGCTGGCCCGCAGGACGCTGCTGACGTTCGCCCCACGCGGCGGACTCGGCGCCCTGGGGGCCGTCGTCGCGGTGGTCCTGGCCCTGACGTTGGCCGCCGGGACGGCGTCACGGCGCGACGTCGACGGGCGGTGGCGGGAGTACTGGGTGGATGTCGGGGTGATGAGCATGGGGACGGAGATCTACGGCTGGTACTACTCCGTGCCGGCCCTGGCGCTCCTCGCCGCCCTGCTGGTGCTGGTGGTCGGCGCGCTGGCCGTGATCGCGCGTCCGCCGTTGGCCGCCGACGTCGCCGCGGACACCGCGACCCGACGCTGGCGGGCCCGGCACGTGCTCACGCTGGCCACCGGTGCGGTGCTGCTGCACCTGTCGCGCGTTCTGGCCTCGCTGTCAGGCACCGCGTCGATGGAGGGCGGGACGTCGACGACCGACGGCTGGATGGTCGCCTACGGCAGGTTCGCCGGCCTGGAGGGACCCCTGCTCGTCGCTTCCCAGCTGGCCGGCGCCGTCGGCTGGGCCTGTTGGTTCCTCGTCCTGCTCGCCGCCCTCACCACGGTGTCGAACCCACCGGTGCAAGCGGTGCCGGCCACGGACGACCGGGTGCGCTGACCGTGCCGCTCCTGCTGACCCTGACGGACGGGACCTCGCCTGCCGACCAGGTCCGCGACCAGATCCACGGACTCATCGCCACCGGGCGCCTCGCGGCCGGTGAGCGCCTGCCCTCGGTGCGCCAGCTCGCGCACGACCTCGGCGTCGCGCCCGGGACGATCGCCAAGGCGTTCCGGGCGCTGGAGGCCGACGGTCTCCTGGAGAGTCGGATCGGCTCCGGGACGCGCGTGAGCCACACTGCGGGCGCCACGACCCAGAACGTCCTCGAGCACGCCAGGACGCTGGCGGCCGCCGGCATCGCCGAAGGTCTCGACGTCGAGGACGCCGTTCGCGTGCTTCGCGCCGTCTGGACCGACCACCCGGGCGACGTCCGGACCTGAGCGCGCGGCGGCCACAGGGGAGTGGCTACGGCAGGTGTCGAGCTGAACTTCTCGGGCGCAGGGGCCAGGGGCGGGTGCTGTCGCTCCAGGGCCACCCCCAGGGGCCGACGTACATCGCTACTCTCACGTCATGTCGACCTATGCCCGTCCGGTGTGGGCGGAGCCGGTCTTCCACGATGCGCACGGCCGCGCGTTCACCTACGGCGACCGATGGGGCGGCGAGTCTCCACCTGAGGACAAGTACAGCGTCGACTCCCACCCTGAGCGGTTCGCGCCCCTCCACGAGGTCGCGGACGCTCTCGTCACGCACCTCCTCGGCACGTATGACGTTGGGACGGATGACGACCTGTCCTGCGCCGCCGACCTGTTGCACCCCCGAGAGGACGTCGTCCGGGCGGTGCGGCTCACCCCGACTGATCCAGACGCCGCGCCCATGACCTTCGTCTGGACCTCTTATCCCGGTGTCGTCATCCACGCGGGGGTCCTGCACGACTTCCCCTATCCGAACTGCGGATGCGACGCCTGCGACGAGACCGCGGGGTCGCAGGCCGAAGAGATGGAGTACCAAGTCTTCGCCGTTGCTGCTGGTGGGTACCGCGAGGCGGTGCGTGGACGGCTGAGCCCGTGGATCGACACGGCGCTCCGCGCACCGGACGGTTCACGGTCGGGCACCAGCAGTTCCCGGGTGTCCGCCGCACTCGACCGGTCGCGGCTGACCGGGGGACGCCGCCGTCTGCGGTCACTGCCGAACGGGTGGCAACCATGGCCCGTGCGCGCGTCGCACCTCTCGTAGCGCCGGCACACTGCCGGCCCACCCCTCTCTCTCCGCCGCCGCCGCCTCAGCGCAGCAGCTTGGACATCCGCCGGTCGGCGAGGATCTTGCCCTCGGTCTGGCACGCGGGGCAGTACTGCAGCGAGGAGTCGGCGAACGAGACCTCCCGGACCGTGTCCCCGCACACCGGGCACGGCTGACCGGTCCGGCCATGCACCCGCATGCTCCGCCGCTTGCTGTCCTTCAGCTCCGCCGCGGGCTTGCCCGACGCCTGCTCGACGGCGGAGCGGAGCACCTCCTCGATCGCCCGGTGCAGCCGGGCGACGGTCTCCTCGTCGAACGACCTGGTGAGGGCGAAGGGGCTGATGCGGGCGGCGTGGAGGATCTCGTCGGAGTACGCGTTGCCGATCCCCGCGATGACCGACTGGTCCCGCAGCAGGCCCTTGACCTGCTGGTTGCGGGCCGCCAGCAGCTCGCGCAGCCGGTCCAAGGTAAGCTCCGCCGGCTCGACCCCCAGGGTCGCGATCGCCTCCACGGCCTCCGGACGCGGCACCACGTGGACGGCCAGGCGCTTGCGCGTGCCCGCCTCGGTGAGGTCGAAACCGGCGCTGTCGTCCAGCCGCACCCGCAGCGCGATCGGCGAGCGGCCCGGCCGGACGGCGGTGCGGGGCACCTCGTCGTACCAGCGCAGCCAGCCGGCCCGGGCGAGGTGGAAGACCAGGTGGAGCGGCTCGCCGTCGCCGGTGGTGACGACGTCAATCCACTTGCCGTGGCGGGCAACGTCGAAGACCTGCCGTCCCACCAGCTCGGCGGGCGCGGGGGCGAACGTCTTCAGCGCGCTGATCGCGCCCACCTCGACGGCGTCCAGGGTGCGGCCGACCGCGCGCTCGCGCAGGAACCGGGCCAGCCCCTCCACCTCCGGCATCTCGGGCATGGCCCCATCCTGCCCCCGGCGGCGCCGGGCCGCGGCCGGAACCGACCCACGCGCCCGGGCCCATCCCGCGCCGGCCCATCGCGCGCCCGGCCCCGCCTGCGTCCGGGCGGCGGGCGGTCGTCCTGGCGGGCGTGCCCGCCTCGGTAGGCTGGCCCGCGTGCTGATGAAGATGTCGTCCCTTTTCGTGCGGACCCTGCGGGAGGACCCGGCCGACGCCGAGGTCGCGAGCCACCGCCTCCTGGTGCGGGCGGGCTACATCCGCCGCGCGGCCCCCGGGATCTACTCCTGGCTGCCGCTGGGCCTGAGGGTGCTGGCCAAGGTCGAGCAGATCGTGCGCGAGGAGATGGACGCCATCGGCGGCCAGGAGGTCCACTTCCCCGCGCTGCTGCCCAAGGAGCCCTACGAGGCCAGCGGCCGCTGGGTCGAGTACGGGCCGAACATCTTCCGCCTGCAGGACCGCAAGGGCGCCGACTACCTCCTCGCGCCGACGCACGAGGAGATGTTCACCCTCCTCGTCAAGGACCTCTACAGCTCCTACAAGGACCTGCCGCTCGCGCTGTACCAGATCCAGACGAAGTACCGCGACGAGGCCCGGCCCCGGGCGGGGCTGATCCGCGGCCGCGAGTTCATCATGAAGGACGCCTACTCCTTCGACGTCGACGACGCCGGGCTCGAGCGCTCCTACAACCTCCAGCGTGAGGCGTACCAGCGCATCTTCGACCGGCTCGGGCTCGAGTACGTCATCGTGCGGGCGATGAGCGGGGCCATGGGCGGCTCCCGCAGCGAGGAGTTCCTCCACCCGACGGCGATCGGGGAGGACACGTTCGTGCGCTCGCCGGGCGGGTACGCGGCCAACGTCGAGGCGGTCACCACCCCCGTGCCCGACCCCCTCCCGTTCGACGGGCTGCCGGCCGCCGAGGTGCTCGACACCCCGGACTCGCCGACCATCGACACCCTCGTCGACGCCGCGAACCGGCTGCACCCGCGGGCCGAGGGGCCCTGGACGGCCGCGGACACCCTCAAGAACGTCGTCCTGGCCCTGCGCCACCCGGACGGCAGCCGCGAGCTCGTCGCCGTCGGCCTGCCCGGGGACCGCGAGGTGGACCTCAAGCGGCTCCAGGCCGCCGTCGAGCCGGCCGAGGTCGAGGCCGCGACCGACGAGGATCTCAGGTCCCGCCCGGAGATCGTCAAGGGTTACCTGGGTCCCGCCGTCCTCGGGCCCAACGGAGCGCCCCGCGAGCACGACGGCGACGGCCGCCCCGTCTCGGGCGCCATCAGGTACCTGCTCGACCCGCGGGTGGTTCCCGGGACCGCCTGGATCACCGGCGCCGACGAGGCGGGCAAGCACGTCTTCGGGCTCGTGGCCGGGCGCGACTTCACCGCCGACGGCACCATCGAGGCCGCCGAGGTCCGCGCCGGCGACCCCGCGCCCGACGGCTCCGGCCCGCTCGAGCTCGCCCGCGGCATCGAGATCGGCCACATCTTCGCCCTCGGCCGCAAGTACGCCGAGGCCCTCGACCTGAAGGTGCTCGACCAGAACGGCAAGGCCGTCGTGGTGACGATGGGCTCCTACGGCATCGGCGTCACGCGGGCGCTGGCCGCGCTCGCCGAGGGCAACAACGACGAGAACGGTCTCGTCTGGCCCATGCAGGTGGCGCCCGCCCACGTGCACGTGCTCGCCACCGGCAAGGGGCAGGAGATCTTCGACACCGCCGCGCGCCTGGCCCGCGAGCTCGAGGCGGTCGGCGTGGAGGTGCTCTACGACGACCGGCCCAAGGTCTCCGCGGGGGTGAAGTTCGCCGACTCCGAGCTGATCGGCGTCCCGCTCAGCCTCGTCGTGGGCCGCGGGCTCGCCGACGGCGTGGTCGAGATCCGGCGCCGCGCCGGCGGCGAGCGCGAGGAGATCGCCCCCGAGCTCGCTGTCGCGCGGGTGCGCGAGCTCGTCGACGAGGCGCTCGCGGGCTGACGCCCCGCCCCGCCCCGCTCAGCCCAGGCCGGGCAGCGCGGGCAGCGTGCCGCCGGCGCCCACCAGGCGGCGGGCGCTGTCCGCCGCGGCGTCCACGAGGGCGCCGCGGCCGTCCGGGCTGACCAGCCCGAGGCTGAAGACCCAGTGCTCGAGCAGCCGGTGCTCGGCGTCGACGACGGCGGCCTGCTCCGCGGTCAGGCCCGCCTCCGCGTCGGCGCCGGGCAGGTCGTAGACGCCCAGACGCTCGTCCGGCGCGCCCTCCTCCACGGCCGCGTCCACCAGCGACTGCAGGTGCGCCGCGCGCGCGACGGCCGACTCGCGCGCCGCTCCGTCGGAGCGGGCGGCCACGGTCTCGTACGCGAACCGGGCCTGGTCCAGCACCCGCAGCGTCGGTCCGTCGACGCCGCGCACCAGCAGCGCCTCCCGGGTCAGCGGCGCGGCCGCGGGCTCCGGCGCGGCGGCCCCCGTGGCCGCCGCGACCTGCGCCGCCGCGTGCGCGCGCGAGAGCGACACGGCGGCCAGCACGGCGGCCAGGTCGTCGGTGGGCGCGGCCACCGCCCCCTCGCGGGCGTCGGCGGCGCCGGTCGTCAGCAGCTCCAGGACGTCGGCGGCGTCGGGGTCGGGCACGGCGGCGGTGGGCGCGGGCTCCGGCGCGACGGCGCCCTCGGGCGCCCCCTCCGGCCAGGCCACCCACACCCCGCCGAGCGCGTCCAGGTGCGCCTCGGCCTCCGCCCCGACCCGGGTCAGCAGGTCCGCAGTCGCCCCCTCGGCCGTGACCTCGGACACGGTGCCGGCGATGGTGGCGGCCTCGGCCACGGCGTCCTGGCGGAGCTCCTCGGCGACGTCCGGGCTCGGCGCCACCGGGGGCGGGGTCTCGAGCCGGAGGCCGCAGCCGGCCAGCGAGAGGGCCGCCAGCGCGGTGGTCACGGCGACCGCGGCGCGGCGTCGCGGCGGGCGGTGACGGCGGGGCGGGACCGGGCCGGCGGCGGCGGTGTGGGAGGGCATCGGGGCCGATCCTCCCACGCCCCGCGGCGCGCGGGTGCGCCGCACGGTTGAGTAGAGTCGACCTCTGTCCAGACCGTCCGACCAGGAGCGACACCCACGATGAGCCCCGCCCGTCCCACCGACCTGACCGACCGCCTGCGAGGTGCGCTCGGACCGGTCGTCGACGCCGCCGGTCTCTACCTCGAGGACGTCACCGTCGCCGCGGCGGGCCGCCGGAAGATCGTGCGCGTCGTGGTCGACCTCGCCGACGGCCCGGGCGGGGTGGACTCCGACCGGCTCAGCGAGGTCTCCCGGCAGATCTCCGCCCTGCTCGACGACGTCGACCTGGTCGAGGGGGCCTACACCCTGGAGGTCTCCACCCCGGGCGCCGACCGTCCGCTCCGCGAGCCGCGGCACTACCGCCGCGCCGTCGGGCGCCTGGTGCGGGCCCGGACCACGGACGGGCGCGAGCTGACCGGCCGGCTGCGCGAGGCGGACGACGTCGCCGCAGTGCTCGACGTCGACGGCCGTCGCCAGGAGCTTCCCTACGCCGAGGTCGCCGACGCCCGCGTCGAGCTCGAGCTCAACCGTCCCGACCAGGCCTGAGGAGCAGACCATGGACATCGACATGACCGCCCTCCGCCTGATCGAGAGCGAACGCGGCATCAGCCTGGACGTCCTCGTGCGCGCGATCGAGGAGGCCCTGCTCCTGGCGTACCACCGCACCCCCGGCGCGGTGGCCAAGGCCCGGGTCGAGCTCGACAAGCGCACCGGCCGCGTCACGGTGCTGGCCACCGAGGTGGACGAGGAGGGCAACGAGATCGGCGAGTTCGACGACACGCCGTCGGGCTTCGGCCGCATCGCCACCGCCACCGCCCGCTCCGTCATCGTCCAGCGGCTGCGGGACGCCGAGGACGACCAGGTCATGGGCAACTACCGCGACAAGGCGGGGGAGCTCGTCTCCGGCATCGTCCAGCAGGGCCGTGACCCGCGCGTGGTGCTCGTCGACATCGGCGACCTCGAGGCGGTGCTGCCCCAGCACGAGCAGGTCCCCACGGAGAGCTACGTCCACGGCGACCGGCTGCGGGCCTACGTCATCGACGTCTCCCGCGGCTCGAAGGGCCCCTCCGTCACGCTCTCGCGCACCCACCCCAACCTCGTGAAGAAGCTCTTCGCCCTCGAGGTCCCCGAGGTCGCCGACGGCAGCGTGGAGATCGTGGCCCTGGCCCGCGAGGCCGGGCACCGCACCAAGATGGCCGTGCGGGCCACCGTGCCGGGCCTCAACGCCAAGGGCGCGTGCATCGGCCCGATGGGCCAGCGGGTCCGCGCCGTGATGGCCGAGCTCGCGGGGGAGAAGATCGACATCGTCGACTACTCCGACGACCCGGCCGCCTTCGTGGCCAGCGCGCTCTCGCCGTCGAAGGTCTCCAGCGTGGAGATCGTGGACGAGGCCGCCCGTGCCGCGCGCGTCGTCGTCCCGGACTACCAGCTCTCCCTCGCCATCGGCAAGGAGGGGCAGAACGCCCGGCTCGCCGCCCGGCTGACCGGCTGGCGGATCGACATCCACTCGGACACCGAGGACACCGGCGCGTCCGACGTCACAGACGCCGCCGTCGAGCCGGGGAAGCACGCCGGCGGCCCGCAGGGGTAGAGTGTCCGGTGGGCACGTGCCCGGAATCCATGAGTAGACGCAGCGAGACACCCAGGCCCGACGGGCCGGTGCGGACCTGCGTCGGGTGCCGGGGCCGGGCCCCGAGGTCCGCCCTGGTCCGCCTGGTCCTGGCCGACGTCACGCCCCGCGTGGCCGTCGACCCGGAACGGAGCGCTCCCGGGCGGGGCGCCTGGCTCCACCCGAGCCGGGAGTGCCTGGACCTCGCCCTGCGGCGCCGAGCGATCGGCCGGGCCCTGCGAGCAGCGGGACCGGTCGGCACCGACGCGGTGGCGGCGTGGTTCGACCAGCACATCAGTCGCCGGACGCCCGATGCGCCCGGCGATCACGAGTCATCGACCGAGAAAGCGGGTTGGAAGCCGATGGGCACCCGATGAGTACCCAGCGATGAGCTGCCAGCACTAAAGACGGTCCTCCCTGTCCCGGGACGGACCGAGACAGGAGAGTTGTGGCAAAGGTCCGCGTCCACGAGCTTGCCAAGGAGCTCGGCGTCGACAGCAAGACGGTTCTCGCGAAGTTGCGCGAGCAGGGAGAGTTCGTGAAGTCGGCGTCGTCGACGATCGAAGCTCCCGTCATCCGTCGGCTGCGCGAGGCATTCCCCGCCGCACAGGCGGAGGGCAACAGCCCGAAGAAGTCCGGGAGCGCCCCCGCCCCCACGAGGCCCGCCCCCAAGGCGGCACCGGCCCCGACGGCGGAGACCGCCGCCCCGGCCCCCCAGGCTCCGACCCCGGCGCCTGGTCCCGCACCCACGCCCGCCCGGCCGCCGGCCCCCGCCCCGACGGCGACCCCCGCCGCCGCGGCACCGGCAGCCCGTGCGCCGCAGGCCC
>NZ_JAHXNL010000005.1 GCF_023148685.1 Georgenia sp. EYE_87
CGAGGCCCTGCGCTGCCTCAAGAGGCGACTCGCCCGAGTCGTCTACAACACCCTGAAAAACAAGCACAACAACCAGTCGACCGCCGCCGCAACCGCCTACGCGGCAGCGGCTTGACATAGGAGAAACTCATGGACGCCGTACGGATCGAGCCCTGGCAGACCGACGACCTCTGGCTCCTCCACCGCGCCAACACCGCGGAGATGACCCGCTTCCTCGGCGCGGCCGAGACTGCGGAGGACGTGGAGAAGCGCCACGCGAAGTACCTGCGCAACTGGGAGACCGGGGAGGCACGGATGTACCGCGTCGTCGCCGGCGAGGAGGCCGTGGGCGGCATCGGCTGGTGGTCGAGCCGGTGGCGCGACGATGACGTGCACGAGACGGGCTGGTTCATCCTGCCCGAGCGGCAGGGCCGCGGGATCGCCTCGGCCGCCGTCGGGCTGGTGGTCGCCGACGCGCAGGAGCACGGCGTCCACCCGCTGCTCGCCGCCTTCCCGAGCGTGGAGAACGAGGCGTCGAACCGGGTGTGCGCCCGCGCCGGGTTCCGGCTGAGGGGCGCGGCCGAGGAGGAGTTCCGCGGGGTCCTGCTGCGCCTGAACGTCTGGATGCTCGAGCTCCGGCCGGGCGGCCCAGAGGGGGCCGGCTGAGCCGAGGTCAGTCGGACAGGCCCTGGAGCACCGTCGCCGTCCCGGACAGGCCGAGACGTGTGGCGCCGGCCGCGATCATCTCGAGCGCGGCCTCGGTGGTGCGGATGCCCCCGGACGCCTTGACGCCGAGGCGCCCGCCCACGGTCCGCGCCATGAGCTCGACGGCGTGCACGGACGCGCCGCCGGCCGGGTGGAAACCGGTGGAGGTCTTGACGAAGTCCGCGCCGGCGGCCTCGGCGGCCTCGCACGCGGCGACGATCTGCTCGTCGGTCAGGGCCGCGGACTCGATGATCACCTTGAGCACCACCGGGGCCGGCGCGGCGGCACGCACGGCGGCGATCTCCGCCCGGACCTCGTCGAAGCGGCCGGTGGTGGCCAGCGCCAGGTTGATGACCATGTCGATCTCGTCGGCGCCGTCGGCCACCGAGCGGGCGGCCTCCGCGGCCTTGACCTCGGCGTGGTGCGCGCCGGAGGGGAAGCCGCAGACGGTGGCGACCTTGACGTCGCCGGTGCCGCTCAGGGGCAGCATGCTCGGGGAGACGCAGACCGAGTACGCGCCCAGCCGACGGGCCTCCGCGACGAGGGCCGCGACGTCGTCTGCGGTGGACCCCGGCTTGAGGAGCGTGTGGTCGACGATGCTCGCGACCGAGACGGTGGTCACTGCGGTCTCGAGGGCGCGCTCGGCGGCCTCGGCCAGGTGCTTCGGGGTCATGTTCTGCCTCCAGACCCCTGCGACGGGGTCGCTCGTCGTCCCGGGCGCACGGCTGCGCCCCCGGTCCTGATCGGTGACGGGCTCGGCGTCCGGGTCGACGGCTTCAGGAGGCCTCGACCGGGCCGGACCAGCGCGGCTGTCGCCCGGCGCTGATGTCGCTCGTGGTCCCCATGCTAGAGATCGGCGGGCGTCCTGGCCCGGGCCGGAGGCCCCGCGGGCGTGTGCCGTTGGACACGTGAGGTCCGCGGTGCGGTCACGGGCCGGGCGTGTCCGGCGGCCGTGCCGCTGCGTGGACCGGGACGGGCCCGGCACCGCGGCGGTGGGAGGATCACCCACCATGGAGACGATCGCCATCCCCACGGACCTCCTGCCCGCCGACGGCCGCTTCGGCTGCGGGCCGTCGAAGGTGCGGCCCGCCCAGGCCGACATGGTCGCGGCCCTCGGCCAGACCCTGCTCGGCACCTCCCACCGGCAGGCGCCGGTGCGCTCCCTCGTCGGCCGGGTCAAGGAGGGCGTGGCCGCGCTGCTCGGGGCGCCCGAGGGGTACGAGGTGGTCCTGGGCAACGGCGGCTCCACCGCTTTCTGGGACGCGGCGACGTTCTCCCTCGTGCGTGAGCGCGCCCAGCACGCCGACTTCGGCGAGTTCGGGCACAAGTTCGCCACCGCCACCGACCGCGCGCCGTTCCTCGGCGCCTCCGACATCCGCACCGCCCCCGGCGGCGCCCTGGCGGTCTGCGAGCCGGCCGACGGCATCGACGTCTACGCCTACCCGCACAACGAGACCTCCACGGGCGTCGTCTCCCCAGTCGCGCGGATCGGCGACGGCACGGCGCTCACCGTCGTCGACGCCACCTCCATCGCCGGGGCGCGCGAGGTGGACCTCGCGCAGACCGACGTCTACTACTTCGCCCCGCAGAAGGTCCTCGCCTCCGACGGCGGGCTCTGGATCGCCGTCGTCTCCCCCGCCGCGGCGGCCCGGATCGAGAAGGTGACGGCGAGCCGGTGGGTGCCGGACTTCCTCAACCTCCAGCTCGCGGTGGAGAACTCGCGCAAGGACCAGACCCTCAACACTCCGGCCGTGGCGACGCTCGTCATGCTCGCCGAGCAGCTGGACTGGCTGAACGAGAACGGCGGCCTGGGGTGGTCGGCGGGGCGCAGCGTCCGGTCCGCCGCCGTCCTCTACGAGTGGGCCGAGGCGAGCGAGGTCGCGACGCCGTTCGTCGCCGAGCCCGCGCACCGCTCCCCCGTGGTCGGCACGGTCGACTTCGCGGACTCGGTCGACGCGAAGGCGCTCGCCGCGCAGCTGCGGGACAACGGGGTCGTCGACACGGAGCCGTACCGCAAGCTCGGCCGCAACCAGCTGCGGGTGGGGATGTTCCCGGCGATCGACCCCGAGGACGTCCGGGCGCTGACCGCGTGCGTGGACTACCTGGTGGAGCGGCTCGGCTGAGGTCGCCGCGGCGGGAGTTGCCCGCGCCGCCGTCGCGTCACCTGCCCTTGCCGCTGTTGCTGTTCTGGCCCTTGCCGGTCCTGCCGTTGTTCTCGGCGGCGGGGTTGTCCCCGCCCTGGCCCTGGCCTTTCCCGGTGACGCCCGGCGCCTCCTGGACCGGGGCGTCGGCCGGCTCCTCCGCGGGCCGCGGGGCCGGGGCGACGGGGGCGGCGCTGGGCGCCGTGACGGTCGGGGCCTCGGTGGGGGCCGGCGAGGCGACGGCCGTGGCGACCGGCTCCGCCGTCACCTCGGCGTCCGCCACCAGCACCTTCCCGGGCGAGAACAGGAGCTTCGCCACCGGCTCCGGAGTGCGGGACGCGCCGCCCTCCGTGGCGGAGAACGCGACGATGCCCGCGGCGACGGCGGCGGCCGCGCCGACCAGGACGCGGCGACGACGCCGCCCGGACGATCCCCGCTGTCTGACCGGTGCGGGCTCCGGTGCGGAAGGCTCCTCTCGCGTCCGGGCACCGCGCCCGACCGGTTCCGGAGCCGGTGCGTCGACCGCGGTCGTGCGCGCCGCCAGGGTCGCCGTCGAGACACCGGCGAAGGTCGCCGTCGACACGCCGTTCAGGGCCGCCGTCGCGGTCTCGTCGTGCACAGCTGTCGCACCGGTGGACGCGTCGTGCGCGGCGGTCGCGTCGCTGCCCTCGCCGTGCGCGGCGGTCGCACGGGCGGTCGCGTGCATCCCGGTGGACTCGCCGGTGGAGGACATCACGGGGCTCGCCGCGGTCGGGGGCGAGTCGACGACGACGGCACCCGCCACGGTCGCCCGCACCGCCGGCGTCGGGCTCAGCGCCTCGGCGATCCGGGCGAGCCGCACGTGCGCCTCGGTGGCCGTCGGGCGGGCCGCGGGGTCCTTGTCGAGGAGGGCGCCGACGAGGGCGTCGAGCTCCTCGGGCACGTCGGGGCGGAGGCGGCGCAGGCGGGGCGGCTGGATGAAGGCGTGATGGTGCAGGACCGCCACCGGCTGCTCGGCGGTGAACGGCGGCCGGCCGGCGACGAGCGCGGTCAGCAGGCACCCGAAGGAGTACATGTCCGTGCCGGACGTCGCGGGCTCGGCCCGTGCCTGCTCGGGCGCCATGTACTCGGCGGTGCCGAGCGTCGTGCCCGGCGCGGTGAGCGACGTGACCGCCTGGAACTCGATGGCGGCGATGCCGAAGTCGACGACGGTGACCTTGTCGCCCTTGACGATGATGTTCGCCGGCTTGATGTCGCGGTGCACGATGCCTGACGCGTGGGCGGCCGCGAGCGCCCCGGCGACCCGTCCGCCGATGCGCACGGCCTCCGCCAGGGGAAGCGCGCCGTCGGCCAGGACCGCGGCGAGGTTCCGCCCGGCGACGAGCTCCATGACGAGGAACGCGGTGTCGCCGTCGACGCCGGCGTCGTGGACGGTGACGATGTCCGGGTGGTCGAGCGCCGCGGTGGCGACCGCCTCGCGGCGCAGCCGGTCCCCGAGAGTGACATCGGTGGCGTCGGTGACGCTGACCGTCTTGACGGCGATGCGTCGGCCGAGAACGAGGTCACGGCCCCGCCACACCTCCGCCATCCCGCCACGGCCGAGCCGTCGGTCCAGCTCGTAACGGGCGGCGAGCACGACAGTCATGGGTTCGATTGTCGATGACCCCGGCCGATACGGCATCTCGGGATCCCGAGACCTGGCGCACGCGGCCCGCCCGCGGTCGGGGGGCCTGGCGACGACTGCTCGCGCCGAGGGCCGGTTCCCTCCGCGCCAGAGCATGTGGCCTGGCTCACGTCTCCTGTTGCGGGTGTGACAACGCCGAGTGATCGTGGCCTTACGCATTCCGAACCAACGGAGGTCATCAGAATGTCGCAGACAAGCTCCAACCCACCCGGCCAGCAGAGCGGCGGCGCCGGCAGAGACGTGTCACAGAGATCCGGCGGGCCCAGCGCGCTCGTCACCGAGCACGGCCGCACGAGCATCGCCGACGGGGTCGTCGCGAAGATCGCGGGCATCGCCACCCGTGAGGTGGACGGCGTCTACGCCGTCGGCGGCGGCACGGCCCGTGCCATGGGAGCGGTGCGCGAACGCGTGGGCGCCAAGACCCACGCGCAGGGCGTCAGCGTCGAGGTCGGTGAGCGGCAGGCAGCCGCGGACATCGACGTCGTCGTCGAGTACGGCATGGCGATCGCCGACGTCGCCGAGGGGGTGCGGCGCAACGTCATGTCCTCCATCCAGCGCATGACCGGGCTCGAGGTCACCGAGGTCAACGTCCACGTGGGAGACATCCACATCCCGGGCGACGACGAGGAGGCCGCGGCCGACGAGCCCCAGGAGGCCCGCGTGCGATGAGCGGACCCGTGCCGGACCCCGATGCCGTGGCGGCGGCCGTCCGGGCCGTTCCCTCGGTGCGTCTGCACGAGGGCTCCGCCGTCGGGACGCACCTGCCGGGACGCCGGATCTCCGGCATCCGGGTCCGGACCGACCGCGTGGAGGTGCACGCCGCGGTCGTCTACCCCGCCACGGTCGACGAGGCGGCCCGGGACATCCGCGCCGCCCTGGCCGGCCTGACGCGCAGCCCCGTCGACGTCACGATCGACGACGTCGTCGTCGTCGAGGACGCCGCCCGAGCGACGCCGGAGGTCGCGCCGGGGCCGACGGGCCACGAGCGACAACTATCGGAGGAAAGAACATGAGCAAGAGCGCACTCGGTCTGCTCGCAGGCCTCCTGCTGGGCATCGCCGCCGTCGTGGGGGGCTTCTTCGGATTCCTCCTGGTCCTGGTCCTGGGCCTGGTCGGTCTGGCGATCGGAGCCCAGCTCGACGGCAACGTCGACGTCCCGTCACTCTTCCGCGGCAGCCGTGGCTGAGGACACCGCTGTCCTCGCCGGCGAGCCGCCGCACGGCCGGACGACCATCGCCGACAAGGTCGTCGAACAGCTTGCGGCCCGCACGGCGCTGGAGGTGCCCGGGGTCGTCCGCCACGCCCCCGGACCGGACGTGCTGTCGACCTTCACGTCCACGCTTCCCCAGGCCTCGGCGGAGACCGCGGGCGAGCACCTCACCATCAGCGTCAGGGTCGCGGTCGACTGGGGGGCCAGCGCCCAGAAGGTCGCCGAGGACGTGCGCCGCCACGTCCGCGACACCCTCCAGCGATCGACGGGGAAGACGGTCGACCGCGTCAACGTCACCGTGGCCGCGCTCCTGACAGCCGGGCAGCGGACCCAGGACGAGGGACGGAGGGTGCGATGAGCGCGACGGAGACCACGAGACCTGCGGACACCGAGGGTGGTGTCCCCGGCACCGAGGGCACGGCAGGCGCCCCCGGTCGCACGCTGCGCGCGGCGCCGGTGCCGCGCCGGCCCGCCGGCGTCGGCATCGTCGGCATGATCCTCGCGCTGGGACTGGTAGCACTGGGCGCCCTCGCGATCTACGACGCGGTCGTTCTCCTCGGCCGGTTTGGCGGCGAGCCACCGCTGACGACGTTCCTCACCGATGGGGCGGTCGTCGGCCGTGACACGCTGGTGGCCGCCCTCGCCGCACTCGCCGTGCTGCTCGGGCTCCTCCTGCTCTGGACCGCGCTCAAGCCGGGACGACGCCGAGGCGTCCAGGTCCAGGCCGCCACCGGGGTCTGGCTGACGTGGGCGGATGTCGAACGCCTCGCCCGCACCACCGCCGTGCGCCAGGACGGCGTCCTGTCCGCCCGTGCCCGTGCCTCACGCCGGCGAATCGACGTCGCCGCGGAGACCACCTCCGGGGACGTCGGGCCCGCCGTAGAGGCGGCACTTGCCGACCGCCTGACGCTGCTCACGCCTGCGCCGCGCGTCACGCTGCGGGCCCGCCCCAGAGGCGGAGGTGACGCCTGATGGACCGGCGCACCTTCGCCGTCGACCGGGCCGTGACGGTTGTGGTCGCCCTGGTGCTCGTGCTCGGCGGCGCCTGGGTGTTCGCGTGGACCCTGGACCTGCTCCCGCAGAGCTGGTGGTCACCGACGGCGTTCTCCCTCGGCCTTACCCTTTCGGTCACCGACGCACCCTTGTGGCCGTGGGCGCTCGGCGTGGGCGGCATCCTGCTGGCGCTGCTGGCCCTGGTCTGGTTCGGCTCCCACTTCCGGAGCAGCGGGATCGGCGACCTCAGCCTCCGGGGCGACGCCCGGGGCGGCCGGTTGCTGCTGCAGTCGGGCGCCCTCGCCTCCGCGGCCGCGGCCGCCCTCACGGAGAGCTCGCCGGCCGTCACCGGCGCCGGGGGGAAAGTCGTGGACGAGGGTCGACGCCTCGTCCTCGCCCTGACCGCGACCGTGCGGCCCGACGCCGATCTGCGCGAGATCGCCCGCGCGTGCGACGCGGTCGCGGCCCAGGCGCTGCGCAGCACCGGGCGCGAGGACCTCGAGTGTCGTATCCGCGTGAAGGTGGCTCCCGCCGGCCGCTCCGAGCCCCGTGTCCGTTGACGGGGCGCCGAGCTCCGGTGACGCCGAGCGACGGCGCGCGCTGCGCCGGATCGCGCGGCGGCACCACCCGGACCTCGGTGGGGACCTGAGCACCTACCTCGAGGCCGTCGCCGCGCACGAGCGCGGGACGACGTCGCCGTCCGTCCCGGTCCGGGTGCTGAGGGCGAACCCGCTGCGCCGCGCGGCCGGCGGGCTCCGCCGCCTGCTCCGGTCCTGGCGGGTCGAGCGCCGGCACCGGCGCCGGACGAAGGTCGACGCCAGGCTGGGGTCGCGCCTCTCCGCGAGGCGATCGGGCGCGCGCAGGAGAACTGGCCGGAGCGCAGGATAGGGTCGCTCGGTGTTCAGCGCGGGGCCACCACCAGCAGGTCGCTGACCGGCTCGACGGCCGGTGTCCCCCGCACCGTCACGCGGTACGCCCCCGGCCCCGCATGGGGCATCTCCACCTCGCGCGTCCCGTCGACGGCGCCGAGCGCCACGGTCACGGGGCCCGCGGGTGCGGCGACGCCGGCGGGCCCGCCGAGGTGCTCGAGCGTCGCGGTGAGCTCACCGGCGGCCGCGGTCGGGGTGACGGTGAGGTGGACCGGCTCGTCGGCGGCGTAGACGTCGGCGAGGTCGACGGAGAGGCGCACGTGCGGCGGGGCGAGCCGGAAGCGGCCGAGGTCGACGCCGGAGGTCCAGCCGCCGATCTGGGTCAGCACGGCGGGGGCGTTCTGCAGCGAGGAGTGCCGGGTGCCGGCGAACATCGCGCCCGAGTCGTCGACGAGCTCGAGCGGGGTGGCGGAGACGCGCGGGACGGTGCCGTCGCCGCCGAGGTCGTCACCCTCGTAGGTGCGCAGGAGCTCGACGCCCTCGCCGGTGATGCGGGCCGACTGGCTGGTGGGCTGCTCGATGCCGACCACCCGGTGGAGGCGGTAGCCGCCGGTCACGTAGTCGTCGAGCAGGGCGTTCGCCGCCCGGGCGTCCTCGATCTCCTGGTGGAACGCCCGTGCCGCGGCGACGGCGAGCGGGTCGAGGTTGGGGGCGGCCAGCTCGGTGAGTCGGTGCAGGGTCCCCGAGCCGTCATCCAGGCAGGGGTAGATCGGCAGGAGCTGGTGCACGGACGGCAGGGAGCGGGCGAGCTCGGTGAGGTCGACCAGCCCCAGCGCCCTGCGGGCGCCGTTGGAGAGCTGGTCGAGCGCGTTCAGCGAGCCGCGGAAGGGTGCTCCGAACGTGATGAGCGCGCGGGTGTCCCGCCAGCCGCCGAGCACCTCGAGGAAGTAGCGCGCGACGAGTGCGCCCATGGAGTGCGCCACCAGCACCAGCCGGGCGTCCGGGTCCTTCGCCCGCTGGGCGGCGAGCCAGCCGGCGGCGGACTCGCGAAGCCGCCGGGCCGCGACCCGGTTGTCCAGACGCCAGTCGTAGGGGAGCTCGAAGTACGTCTCCCCCGGCACGGCGCCGAGCCGGCGCCTCAGGTAGTTCCCGACGGCGGTGTACCCGTCGATCTTCCATAGCCCGGGAATGAGGTGGGCGTCGGCCGCGATCCGGGTCGCTGTGACCCCGTCGTCGGCCTCCCCGGTCTCGGTGGGGTCGAGCCTGAGGTCCTGGATGCTGCGGCCTCCGCTGAAGAGTGCGCGGAGCCCGGCACCCACGGTGAGCCCGAAGACGTCCTTGCCGTCCTTCTCCAGGACGCTGCCCACGATGCCAGGCAGCAGCACGTAGACCGAGGTGGGCACCAGGATCCTCTCGTCGGGGCGTCGGGCGTCGGCACACCGAGCCTGGCAGACCCGACGGGCGGTCGCCGCAGGAAGTCTGCCTCCGACCGCCGGAGAACGTCGTAACGTCGGACCGCACGGCCCGACCCGCCCGCCCGGCACCGGCTCGGACCGGCAACCCGCCCGCACGGCACCCGACACACATGAAGGAGGTGGCTCGGTGCACGACTGCCTGGTGATCGGCGGCGGCATCGTGGGGCTGTCCACGGCCATGGCCCTCCAGCGCCGCGGCGCCACGGTCGTCGTGCTGGAGAAGGAGGCGGAGGTCGCCACGCACCAGACCGGTCACAACTCCGGGGTGATCCACGCCGGCCTCTACTACGCCCCCGGCTCGCTCAAGGCCCGGCTCTGCCGCGCGGGCGAGCGGGCCACGAAGGAGTTCGCCGCCGCGCACGACATCCCGTTCCGGGCCGTCGGCAAGCTCGTGGTCGCCACGAACGACGTCGAGGTGTCCCGACTCGCGGGGCTGCGCGAGCGTGCCGGTGAGAACGGCATCCACGTCGAGCCGGTCTCCGCCGCCCGCCTGCGCGAGCTCGAGCCGAACGTCGCCGGACGGGAGGCCCTTCTGGTCCCGGCCACCGCCGTCGTCGACTACCGGCAGATCGCGCGCGCCATGGCCGACGACGTCCGCGCGGCGGGCGGGCAGATCGTCACCCGGGCGGCGGTCACCGCGATCCGCGAGGACGAGGACGGCGTCCAGGTCCGAGCCGACGGCCGCACCCTGCGGGCGGGCCGAGTGGTGGCGTGCGCCGGCCTGCAGGCCGACCGGCTCGCCCGGGCGGCCGGCCTGGACGTCGACTTCCGCATCGTGCCCTTCCGGGGCGAGTACTACGAGCTGCCCCCGGAACGGGCAGGGATCGTCCGGCACCTGATCTACCCGGTGCCCGACCCGGACCTGCCGTTCCTGGGCGTCCACCTGAGCCCCACGATCGACGGTCGCACCACCGTGGGTCCCAACGCCGTCCTCGGCCTCGCGCGCGAGGGGTACCGCCGGAGCGAGGCCTCCCTGACCGACGTGCTGGACTATGCCGCGTTCCCCGGCATGTGGAAGCTGGCGCGGAGGAACCTGCGCACCGGTGCGGTCGAGGTCGCGAGCTCCCTGAGCCGGCGCGGCTACCTGGCCCGGTGCCAGCGGTACTGTCCCTCGCTCCGGCTGTCCGACCTTCGTCCGCACCCGACGGGGATCCGCGCCCAGGCCGTCCTGCGCGACGGCACCCTCGTCCACGACTTCCTGCTCCGGGAGACACCCAGGCAGCTGCACGTGGCCAACGCCCCCTCGCCCGCGGCGACGTCGGCGCTGCCCATCGGCGAGATGATCGCGGACCGGGTGTTCGGGCCGCTCTAGCCGAACGGTCCCGGATGGTTCGGGCAGCCGTTTGCTCCCCGGACGACAACACTTTCTTGTCGTGTGTGAGTTCCGCACGATCGGTGCCAGCCCGGCGCGCACCGGTTCGTCCTCCCTCACGCCTGCAAGCACAGCCCGACCGGTGTGAGCGGTACGCGCACAAGTCCTGCGCCGCCCGCGGATGTCACTACCGCGGGACCGGCGCCACCCCGGCAGGCGCCGTTCCCGTGCCGCTGGAAGTCGGCCGAAAAGTGACCTTGTCCGGCTGGTGATGGCGCACGCCACCCCTGCCGCCTGCACGAGCACGAGCACGAGCACGCGCACGAGCACCAGCACCCGCATGCGCACATGCGGGCGATCGCGGAGCTCACTGGCGGCGCGTCCGGTGACGTGCAACTTCTGACGGCCAACGTCGGCCGGCCCCGGAAGGGGCCGGCAGACGTTGGCCGTTCCAAAGCCGCGACGGGCTCGCCGCGGGCGTGAGCTCTGTGCGCGACACAGCTGGTGCGGGCACGAGCTCGCTACGGGGACGAACGCTGCGCGGGGTGACGCCGCTGAGGGGACGAGCTGTCAGCGGTTGCGGCCCGGGGCGGAGTTCCGGCCGTTGGTGGTGACCGGGGACTCCTCGGCGACGTCCGCCCCGGAGACCGCTGCGATGGCGGCGGGCACGTCCATGAGGCCGGCGCCGGTGGCGTCCGCGCCCCACGTGACGGTCGTCGTGTTGCCGGTCGGGTCCAGCACCTGGCGCGACCCGGCGGCGAGCGGCACCGCCGTCGCCTCGAGGGCAGCCTCGGCCTCGGCCTGCGTGAGGCCGGGGTTCGCCTCGAGCATGAGGGCGACGGCGCCCGCGACGTGCGGGGATGCCATCGACGTGCCGCTCAGGAAGTAGTAGCTGAGCTGGGAGTTCAGCTGGTACGGACCGACCACCCAGGAGCCGGGGGCGGCGATGTCGAGGTCCTGGCCCTCCAGCGCACGGGAGGAGAAATCGGCGATGTAGGCGTCCTCGGCCGACGTCGGCTCGGCGACGTCGCCGGTGTTCCACCACGAGCCCGAGGTCCACTGCCCGGTCCAGCCCGACGCGGCGACGGAGATGACGTCCTCGTAGGCACCGGGGTAACCCATGCCGGCCTCGCCGCTGTTGCCGGCCGAGGCGACGATCAGCACGTCGTTGGCGACGGCCCGGGCGACAGCGGCCTCGGTCAGCGCGTCGGGTGTCGGACCGCCGAGGGACATGTTGATGACCACCGGGGAGTCGCCGAGTGCGCCCGAGACCTTCAGGTCGGTGACGTAGTCGATGCCGGCGGCCACCATGGAGGACCAGCCGGAGCCGTTCTGGTTGAGCACCTTCACCGGGATGACCGTGGCCTCGGGGGCGACGCCGCCGACGGGGACCCCACCGAGGTTGTAGCCCAGGATCGAGCTGGTCACGTGCGTGCCGTGCCCGTTCTGGTCGGTGGACCACTTGTTGGGCTGGGAGGAGACGCTCCCCTTCTCGCCGCCCCCGCCGCCGAAGGCGATGCCGAGGTCGGCGGCGATCGCCTCGGTGCCGAAGTACTGCGGCCAGCTCGAGTGCAGACCGGTGTCGAGGACCGCGACGTAGACGCTCTCGCCGGTCTGCGACACCTCGCGGACGTCCGGGGAGCCCTGCTCGTAGACGTCGATCTGGTCCGTGTTCCAGGTCGCGATGCCGTCGACGGTGCTCCGGAACGGCGACGGGGCCACCGGCTTGCCGACGAACTGCACGTCCTCGTTGGCCGCCTTGACGAACGGCAGCGCCTGGACGTCGTCGAGGTCCGCGGCGGCGATCTTCATCGTCAGCGCGTCGATCTCGGGGTACGTCTCGTTGATCGTGCCGAACGCCCGCAGCTCCCGCTCGATCCGCGGCGTGAGATCGGTGCTCAGGACGACGTTCACCCCGATCTGCGGACCCGCGGCCTGGGCGGCGGGGATCGCGGCGATGGTCAGGGCGGCGAGGGAGGCGAGCCCGGTCAGTGCACGGCGCATGCGGTGATCCTTCTGCTGGGTCCCGCCGGAGTTTCGGACCGGACGGGGACGTCGGTGAATGTGCCGAGCGTACCGCCGGTCGGTGACACGGCTCACAGAAACGCTGACGCCACGTTCAGGCCCGCGGGAGCTCAGTGGTGGTGCTGCGCGATGCCCCCTCGAACCGGGCACCCCCGGCGGCTGCACGCGCCGACACCGAGCGTGGTTGCCGGAACCTTCCGTCCGCCGTCGCGCCCGCTCCTGCCGCTCCCTCGCCGGGGCGGATCCGCGGAAGGTTCGGGGAAGGACCGGTGTTCTACCTTCGTCGAGCCGCCGACGGTGGCGGCAGCCGCATCGACGCGGTGGACGAGCATGGAGGCACCAAGGATGGGACCCGAGCTGCTGGTCGCGGCCGAGCTGTCGAACCGGGCGATGGCGCACGAGTTCGTCGGCTACCCGGAGGACGTGGCCTTCGCGCTGCGGCGCGAGCGTGAGGACAGAGCGGACCGGCGCCTGCGCCGTCGGGAGGGTGCGCCTCGAGACGCGGACGGTGCCGCCGGGCGGCTCAGGCGATTCGCGGTTCGCCGGCTGCGCCGTGGCGCAGGCGACGTGCGTCCCGTTCCTGGCCTGCCAGCGTGAACATGTCGGCCGCGCGGGCGCGCAGTCCCGCGGCGGCCGCCCTGTCGCCCTCGGCGGCGACCAGGTGCGCGCGGGCCTCCAGCACGGCGGCGTCCCAGCCGATGCTGTGCCAGCGTGCCGCCGACAGCTCCGCGGCCTCGAGGTGGCGCCGGGCGGCCGGGAGGTCCCCGGCGTCGGCGTAGGCCCGGGCGGCCGGCAGGTCGAGCATGATCGAGCAGAAGAAGCAGTGGTCGTCCGCCCCCATGGCGGCCACGGCCTCCTCGGCGACCGCCACCTGGCTGTCGCCGGCGGCGAGCTCGATCTGGGTCCCGTAGATCGGCGGCAGCAGGCAGCGGGCCATGTGCGACCAGCGCGCCAGCGGGAGCGACCGCGCGAGCAGCCGACGCGCGGCGGCGCGGTCGCCGGTGAGCATGCGGACCTCGGCGAGCCGCTGGAGCGAGTGGGACTCTCCCACGAGCGAGCCGATGCCGTGGTGGAGCTCGACGGCCTCGGTCAGCCGCCGCTCGGCGGCCTCGAGGTTCCCCTGGAGCAGGGCCGCCTCCCCGCCGAGCGTGGCGGCGAAGGCGGCGGCGCGACGCACCCCGGACCTCTCGGCCGACTCTCGCAGCGAGTCCGCGAGCGCGATGACCTCCTCGTACGGCGTCGGTCCGTACAGGACGTACTCAGCCACGCACAGGTGGGAGTCGAAGATCCCCGTGACCAGCTGCGGCCGCTCTGCCCCGCGGCGCAGCTCGGCGTGCAGACGGTGGAAGAACTCCCCGTCGTAGTGCGCGAGGAGCGCCTCGAACGCCACCAGGTCGAACGCCGCGGTGGGTGAGCCAGGGGCCAGCAGGATCCGGCGTTTGGCGAGCTCGGCGTCCTGGCGGGCCGCGTCGAGCTCGCCGGAGAAGAGGTGGACGTGCGCGCGGGCGATGAGAAGCTCGGCGTCGGCCCGCTGGTCGCGCCCGTCGACCTCGAGGCCCTCCAGCGCGAGCGCCGCCGTCTCGAGGTCGCCGCCGACCATCGCGGCCTTGGACAGGTTGGTGCGGAGCTCGCGCACCGCCGCCGGGTCGGTCGCGTGGGCCAGGGCCTCGCGGTGCGCGTCGACGGCGTCCGGGTGCCCGGCAGCGCTGAGCAGCGCCGCCCGCAGGGCGAGCAGCTTCGCCCGGTCCTGCCCCGTGGCAGCGGCGCGCACCCGGTCGAGGAGGGCGAGCGCGTCGCGGTACGCGCCGAGCGCCGCCCGGGTCTCGGCGGCACGCAGCGCCCAGGGCACCGCCTGCTCCGCGCGACCGGCCTCGATGAGGTGGTGCGCGACGCGGGCGGGCGAGCCGCCCGTGGCCTCGATCGCCCGGGCGGCGCGCAGCTGCACGGCCCGGTACGCGGGGCCGTCGAGACGGGCGCGCAGGCGATCCCGCAGCAGAGCGTGCCGGAAGGCCAGCCCGGTGGCGGTGCGCACGAGCAGCCCGTGCGCGACCCCGGCCCGGACGGCCGCGCTGACGCCGTCGTCGTCCAGGCCGGCCACGGCGGCCAGCTCGTCGGTGTCGAACTCGGTGCCGAGGACCGCCGCGCAGGCCAGCGTGTCGAGCACGGTGGCGGGCACGCCGCGCGGCTCGAGGATCGCGCGCCACGGGTCGCTCTCCCCCCGGGCGGCGGCGCGCGCGGTCTCGACCAGGGCGAACGGCACGCCGTCGCCCGTCTCGACCAGAGCGTCCGCGAGTGCGGGGTCGTCCACGTGCTGGCGCACCAGGGTCAGCGAGGCTGCACGGGACAGGGGCCGCAGGTCCAGCGTGGTGGCCTGGTCCCGGGCGAGCAGGGCGGCGCGCATCTGCGCGAGCGCCGGCGGGGGCGCGCTGCCGTGGGCGACGGCGATGAGCACCTTCTCCCCCGCCGTCGCGCGGGCGAGCTGGTGCAGCAGTCGCAAGCTGGCGACGTCGGCCTCGTCGGCCTCGTCGATCGTCAGCACCGCACCGTTGCCGGCGCCGGCGAGCCGCAGCAGCTCGACGGCGGCCACGTACAGGCGCTGGTGCCCGCCGGCGCCGTCCCACTGCTGCTGCCGACCGGACATGGCTCGCTCGATCTCGTCGCGCAACGGGTCCGGCAGCCCGTCGAGGAGCCCGGGATGGTGCCGGCACACGGCGGAGAGCGCCTCGAGCACCGGGGCGTAGGGCCAGTCCGCCGCGGTCCGAGCCGCCAGGCCGGTGCCCACCCGCATGCCGCGGGCCGCCGCCCCGCGCTCGAGCCGGACCAACGTCGCCGACTTGCCGATCCCGGGCGGGCCCGAGACGAAGAGCACCTGCCCACGACCGCGCTGGACCGCATCCAGCAGCCGGTCCAGCCGGGCCAGCTCCTGCTCCCGTCCCACCAGGTCGGGGTCCTTGGCCGGGCCGACGGCGGAGCCGCGGAACATCGCGAGGGCCTTCTCCCGCAGGGCGAGCGCCCTCGGGCCCGGCGCCGCTCCGAGCTCGCGACGCAGGGCTCGCTCGAGCCGCTCGAACTGGCGCAGGGCCGCCGCCGCGTCGCCGGCCCGGAGCGCGTCCACGGCGAGATGGAGGTGGGCGTCCTCGTCGGCGGGGTCGGCGTCGACCACGGCGGCCCAGCGCCGGGCGGCACGCAGCAGGTCGAGACGCAGGGTGCGCAGCCGCTCACGAGGCTCCTCGGCCCACTCCTCGTAGAGCTCCTCCGGCAGCAGGTCACCGGCGTAGAGCTCGGCGGCACCTCCGCAGGCGTCAGGGTCCCCCAGGGACAGCGCGTCGGTGGCGGCGTGCTCGAACGTCTCGGCGTCGACGGCCAGGTCGGCGCCGGGCCACAGCTCGACGAGGTCGTCGTGCAGGACCACCGAGTCGGGACTGCCCAGGCCGCGCCGCGCGTAGTGCGCCGCCTTGTGCAGCCGCGGCGCGGCGGAGGCGACGTCCGCGTCGGGCCACAGCGCGTCCATGACCTGCTCGCGGTGGAGGCGGTGGCCGGGGGTCAGGGCGAGGAGCTGCACGAGGTGCGCGGCGGGCCGGCGGGACCAGGAGGCGCGGGGCACCTGCTCCCCGTCCACCTCGACCGAGAAGCCACCGAGCAGCGCGATCCTGACGCCCACCGTCACCTCGATTCGCACCTGCATGCTACGTCGAGGGCGACGGGGTCAGGAAGAGGAGGCCGGTCTGCCGGCGCCGGGCCGGACCGTCACACCGCGGCACCGTCGAGGGCGAGCAGCGCGTCGATCTCGTCGGCCATCGCCGCCGCCAGCCCCCGGAGCAACCCCTGGACCTCCTGCAGGTCCCACCGGAATCCCGCCAGCGGCTCCGTGGCCTCGAGGATCGGAAGGGTGAGTCGGTCGCGGGCCATCTCGTACGCCGCCAGCGACTCCCGCTGCTCCGCGCCCGGTCCGGGCGCGGCCAGCACCGCGCGGGCGAGCAGCTCGGCGTCCCGCAGCGCGTCGGTCATGCCGTGGGTGCTGATCGGGTCCTTCCAGGCACCGGCGTCGCCCACCAGCGCCCAGCCCGGCCCGGCGGCGGACCGCAGGAAGCCGGGAACGCCGCGGGTGACCCTGAGCCGGCCGACGACGGGCAGCCCGGCGACCCGGTCGGCGAGTGCCGGCGGCAGCGGGGTCCCGGCCCACGGGTCGGCGCCGGGCGGCGTCCCCGCCCGCGCGCCCCGACGCGCGGTCGCGGCGCCGGCGTCGGCGGAGGCGTCGGTGTCGGCGGAGGCGTCGGCGGCTGCCGCGGCGTCCGCCGAGGCGGCGAACACGCAGGTGAGGCCGTCGTTGGTGGGGATGAGGCCACCCCCGCAGCCCTCGTCGTAGTACCACTCGTACCCAGCGGCCGGCACCGCGACGTACCCGTAGGTGCAGCGGGCCACGGCGCGTCCCTGCCACCGCACCGCGGCGCCGACCTCGGCCGCCACCAGCGACCGCAGCCCGTCGGCGCCCACCACCAGCGGCGCGTGCTCATCCCGGACCCCGTCGCGGCGGCGCACGCGCACGCCGGTGACGGCGCCGTCCGCCCCGCGCAGCAGCGAGGTGACGGTGGCGCCGTGCTCCACCCGCGCCCCCGCGGCCACGGCGGTGCGCGACAGCAGGGCGTCGAGGAAGGTGCGGCGCGGCGCGTACAGGGCCTCGACCCCGGCGCCCGGTCGCAGCGTGACGGTGGTCGCGTCGCCGCCGTAGTGGAACACCACCCGGTGCACCGGCGGCACACCCGCGGCGGCCACGGCGTCGAGCAGACCCCAGCGGCTCAGCTGCAGCACACCGGCGCGCATGAGCGCGTGGGTGGAGAGGGTGTCGCTGCCCAGCCGGGTCCGCTCGAGGCACAGCACCCGCATGCCCGCGCGTGCCAGCAGCATGGCGGTGGCCGCGCCGGCGACCCGGCCCCCGACCACGATCACGTCCCACCTCATTGCTGCGCCCCCACCAGCGCGTCGGCACCGACGAGCACCCGGTGCCGGGCCGCGATGTCGGCCGTGATGATCGCGGCGTCGTGGCGCACCCCGCCGAGGAGAGCCGAGCTGCGTCGGGTCTGCCAGGCGGCGCCCACCACGTACAGGCCTGGGACGTCCGTGCGCCCGGCGTCGTGGACCACGTCACCGTCCGCGTCGAGCACCGGCAGGTGCAGCCACGGGTGCGCGCGCCGGTAGCCGGTGGCCCACACGACCGTGGAGATGCCGCGGGCACGCAGGTCGAGCCGGACGGGGGCATCCTCCGTGCGGGCGGGCCGGACCAGGTCCTCGCTGGCAGGCTCCGCGCCGAGACGGTCGGCGACGGCGTCGATCCGGCCCAGGAGCCGACGCAGGCGGTGGTCGGCCAGCGCCGTCGTGGACGGCAGGTCCGGCGCGAAGGTGACCCGGTCGCCGTCGGCCGCGGTCAGACGCCCGGCGAGGACGACGCCGCCGGCCTGGAGGCTCGCCAGGTCGAGCTCGCGCACCTCGTCCCGGCCCACGAGCTGCATCGACGGCTCGTGCGGCGGGTCGGCCGGATCGGGCAGCGAGGCCCGTGGCCGGTCCATGGCTCCCGTCCGGCTCAGCCAGTCGACGATGTCGCGGCCTCGGTAGCGCCGCGGCACCCGGGTGTGGTGGCCCACCGCCAGGACGACCTCACGCCCGGCGCCGGCCAGCTCGTCGGCGATCTGGGCCCCGGAGGCCGAGGCACCGACGACGAGCACCCCGCCGTGCGGCAGGTCGCCCGGCCGGCGGTAGTCGTCGGCGGCCACCTGCAGCACCCGGTCGCCGAGCCCCGCCGCCACGTCGGGCACGTTCGGGAACGCGTTGTGCCCGGTGGCCAGGACCACCTCGTCGGCCCGCCAGCAGCCGGTCGTGGTGCTCACCACGAAGTGCCCGAGGCCGCCGGTGACGCTGAGCACCTCGGTGTGCTCGGCCACCGGCGCCGCGAAGGAGCTGGCGTAGTCCTCGAGGTACCCGATCACCTCGGACCGGCTCATGTAGCCGTGGGGGTCGGCTCCGGCCCACCGCCAGTGGGGCAGGTGGCTGAACCACCGCGGCGTCAGCAGGGTGAGGCTGTCCCAGCCGCGGGTGCGCCACCGATGGGCGACCTCACCGCGCTCGAGGACCACGTGGTCGATGGCGAGCTCGGTGAGCAGGCGGCTGACGGCCAGCCCGGCCTGCCCTCCGCCGATGACGACGACCGTGGTCGTCAGCATGTTCTCTCCTGTCGTGGCACGGGCGTGGCGACGCCGCCACGCCCGCGCGGGGTCGGTCGGCCGGTCAGGCAGCTTCGTGGGCGTCGACGTCGACGACGACGTCAGTGCCGTTGGTGAGCACGTCGTAGACCGCGGAGCGGTCCTGCGAGCGGCGCACGACGGCCTCGAGCTGTTCGGCGGAGGCGTCGCCCTCGATCTCGAAGTGCACGCGGATCTGCCGGTAGCCGTTCCTGACCCCGGTGTCGATACCGAGCATGCCGAGGAGGCTGATGTCGCCCTCGACGGTCGACGCCACCCGGCGCAGCTCGATCCCGCGCGCGGACGCGATGTTCGCGATCCCGTGGGTCAGGCACGCCGCGATGGCGTGCAGGAGGTACTCCACGGCGGTCGGCCCGTTGTCCTGCCCCACGAGCACCGCGGGGTGGTCAGCGTCGATCACGAAGCCCGCGGTCCGGGTGGCGTCCTCCTGGCCGGCGCCGTAGAAGTTCTGGATCGTGCTGCGGTTGTGGGTGCCGCTGACCCACTCGTTGCGGGCCCGGAACTGGAACTCGGCGAGCTCCTGCTGGTCCCGCACCGCGTCGACGGTGGCGAACAGGACGGGTACGTCGACCCCGTTCATCGCCGTGCGGTCGTGGCTGGTCGTCGTCATGTCGTACTCCTTCGTCGTCGGGTCATGACGGGAGACGACGCTAGGAAGCGGACCTTCCCCCGACCTTCCCGGGACGGCCGGGCCGCGGTGCCGACGGGAAGGCGCGGGGAAGGCCGGCGGGGCAGGGTGCGGGCATGGAGCTCCACGTGGGCGACAGCGCCCGGCGCACCCGCACGGTCACCTCGGAGGACATCGAGCTGTTCGCCCGCATGACCGGGGACCGGAACCCGCTGCACACCGACCCGGAGCTCGCCGCGGCGAGCCGGTTCGGGGGGATCGTCGTGCAGGGCGGGGTCACCTCGGGGCTGCTCAACGCCGTCGTCGCCCAGGACCTGCCCGGGCCGGGGTCGGTCTTCCTCCGCACCGACTGGTCCTTCCGGGCGCCGGTGCGGCCCGGGGACACGATCACGGCCGAGGTGGTCGTGACGGCGGTGCGCACCGACAAGCCCGTCACCGAGCTGCGCACGAGCATCACCGACGACGCGGGCACCGTGGTCCTGGACGGCACGGCCGTGGTCTGGCGGGATCCCGCCGTCGCCGCGGCCACGTCCTGAGAGCGGCGGGTCAGTCCCCGGCCCGGGACCCGGCGGGCACCCGGCAGGACCACGCCCGCGGCAGGAGCGTCCAGGTGCGGGAGAGCATCGGGCCGGCCACCTCGCCGTCCGCGTTGACACGGAAGGCGTTCCCGTCGTCGACGGCCTCTACCGCGACCTTCCGACCACGCAGGGTACGCACGTCCTCCCGCCCCACGTGGTTCCCGCTGCGCAGCTGGAGGGCGAACGAGGCCCGGGCGAGGGGCCCGGTGGCCGAGACGAGGACGACGTCGGCCAGCCCGTCCCCCTGCTCGGCCTGGGGCACGGCCCGCGCGCCGCCGCCGATGGAGCTGCCGAGTCCCACCGTCACCATGAGGAGGCGCTCGCTGCCGTCGTGGACGACGGCGTCGTCGACGCTCACGCGCAGGCACCAGCCCGTCGTCGAGATGCCCGCCCGGACTGCGCCGAGCGCGTACCCGGCCGTGCCGAGCGCCCCCTTGACGTTCTCCGCGCCGGCCGTGGCCTCCGCCCCGACCCCGGCGTGGACGACGTTGACGACGACGCCGCCCTCGTCGTCGAGCAGGAGGTCCATCGGCTGCGGGACGCCCTGGAGGGCGACCAGCGCGGCCTCCTCCGGGTCCTGCGGGAGGCCGAGGCCGCGGGCGAGGTCGTTGCCGGTGCCGAGCGGGATGACCGAGACCGGACCGACACCGGCGAGCAGCTCCAGCCGCACGAGGGCGTCGATGCAGGAGTGGACCGACCCGTCGCCGCCGAGGACGACGATCTCCCGACCGGCCGCGCCGCGGAGCGCCTCGCGGGTCTCCTCGGGCCCCTCCTGCACGACCATCTCGACCTCCGCGCCGGCACGGAGCACCGCGAGGGCGGCGTCGACGGCGGCGTCCTGCGCCGAGCCCGCCGCCCGGTTCGCCAGGACGAGGAGCGAGCGGGGATCGGCCATGGCGTCAGTCTGGCGCGCGCCCGCGATGTCCGCCCACCGAACCAGGTTCCGGGCGCGGAACGCTGGCGACGGCGGGCGGCCGGTGCTATCTACATTGCCATCCGTCCGTCACTCACTGGAGAGGACCATGACCAGCTGGCGTCGGTACGACGCGACACTGTTCCCGATCTTCCACGAGCGCTTCGAGGAGAAGTGGGGCAAGGGCTCCGCCCCGTTCCTCGACCCCGGCGTGTTCTTCGAGGAGCAGCCCCGCCCCCGGGCGCAGTGGATCAACGTCGACACCGGAGCCGCGGTGGCGGTCGTGCCGATCTGGGCCGACGAGGACGGCCGGCACCGCTCCTTCGGGGTCTTCTACCTGCCGCCCGCCGGGGACATCTGGGTGCTGCGCCCCGGCGTCACGGAGTACGTCGAGGCCGGCGGGGCGCTCACGGAGGAGCAGGGCGCGCTGCGCAACGACGCGTTCCGCAAGGCCGTCGCGCACGCGAAGCACTTCATCTTCGGGCACGAGGACTGAGTCGGCCGGGCTACGCCGCGGCGAAGGCCCGCAGCTGCTCGACGACGAACGCGTGGTCCTCCCGCTGCGGCAGCCCGGAGACCCCGACCGCGCCGAGCAGCGACCCGCCGCGGCGCAGCACGAGGGGGAAGACGCCCCCGTGGGCGGCGAACCGGGCGGTGTCGAGCCGGCCGTCGACGTCGAAGTCCTTGCCCTGGACGCGGAACTGCTCCCCGACGGCGAGCGAGCTGTGGCCGTAACGCAGGACGACGGCGGTCTTGCGGGCCAGCCACTCGTCGTTGTCGGCTGACGAGCCGGGCAGCGCCGTGTGGAAGACGCGCTGCTGCCCGAGGACGATCCCGATGGCGACGGGCAGGCTCCGCTCCGCGGCGGCCCGGCGCATCTGCGCACCGAGCACCCAGGCGTCGTCAAGGCCGAAGGAGTCGAGGCGCAGCTCGGCCTCCTCGGCGAGGATCTGCTCGTAGAGGTCGCTGCCGTAGCTCATGGCACGCCAGGGTACGGCCCGGCACGTGGCTGGGGCTGGCCCGCGGCGGCCGAACATTTTCGCGATCAGGACCATGCCCCTAAGGTGAACGGACTGACCGGGTCCGGACGGGCCACCAGAACAGCAGGGAGTGGCATGAGCGAGCCGATCGGGCAGGTCACCGTACGTACCTCCGCGACCAGGACGCGCCTGGTGCTGTCGGGCGAGGTCGACATGAGCCTGGCGGACGAGCTGTCCGCGGCGGTGGACGAGGTCCTCGCTCTGAGGCTGCCCGTCGACGTCGACGCGCGCGAGGTGACCTTCCTCGACTCCAGCGGCCTGAGCAAGCTCGTCCAGCTCGCGGCGAGCTCGGCCACCCGGCCGCGCCTGATCGAGCCCCCCGACTTCGTGACCTTCCTGCTCGAGGTCACCCGCCTCGACGAGGTGATGGACATCGTCGCGACCGACCCCGGCTTTCCCGACGGCGAGCCCGGCTCGGACCTCGTCGGGCTCAGCGACCGGCGCGACGCCGTCTGACACCGCACGGCACGGCGCGGAACCCTGAGATTCCGGACTTTCCGCCCGTTCGGAGGGCGTTCGGCCCGACCCCCACGTACGCTCGAAGCAGCAGGACCCACATGACGCCGTCACGAGAGCCTGGACCGCCAGAGACCGACATCATGGACCGACAGATGCGCACCGACCGTCAGCCCGACAGCACGCCCCCGGCGACGGGCCTCGAGCCCGACGTCAGGTCGGCGCGCCCGGCGGGCCGGTGGGAGTTCACCGACGCCGACGAGCTGCCCGCGCTGCGGCGCTCGGTCACCGAGGCGGCGGGGCGGTCGGCCGTGCTCAACGCCGACGGGCACGCCGACGCGGCCACCCACCACAACCTCGCCCTGGTCACCACCGAGCTGGCCACGAACGCCCTGAAGTACGGGGTGAAGCCAGGAGTGGTGCGCCTGCACCGCCTGCCGGCGGGCTGGCTGGTCGACGTCGCGGACGGGCGTGCGGACCAGGCGCCCCGGCCGCAGGCGCCGGTGCCCGGGCGGCCGGGCGGCAACGGCCTGCTGATCGTCTCGATGCTGTCCGTGCGGTGGGGCTGGTACGTCGACTCCAACAGCACGCCCCGCAAGCACGTCTGGGCGGAGCTCGCCGACTCCTGACCCGGGGGACGACGCCGACACCGGCTCGTCCGGACCCCACGACGCCCGCCCGGCAGCGGCTCGTCCGGACCTCGTCGCCGGGCGTTCGGAGGTCGGACGCCCTTTCACATCGAGCGTCATGACTCGAGCGACATGACTTTTTCGGCGAGTGTCACCGCGGCGCGACCCGTGCGAGCCAGGAGCGCTTAACGCCCGACAGGCTCGCCGGCGCGCAGTCCCCCGCGATCCGTGCGAGCCGGACCCACATAACGCCCGACAGGCTCGCCGGCGCGCCGTCCCCGCGATCCGTGCGAGCCAGCCGCGCAGGACACCCGCCACGCGGGAACCGGCCAGAAAACTCTTGTCGTCAGCGACGCGGCGCACCGGCGCGCAACCCCGCCGGCCAGCGCAGCGGCGGTCGGCCGGGCGGTGCCTCACCCCGGTCCCACCCCGTGCGGTCCCACGCGTTCGTCCCGGATCAGGCGAGCGTCTCGCGACGGGCCGCCTGGCGCAGCGATTCCCTGGTGCCTCAGCGGGAGCGGCGGAGGTGCGGCGATGCGTGGACAGCTCATCAGCCAGGGGCGGCGGTTCCTCGCCGTCGTCGCCGTGTGCGCCACCGCCCTGGTGTCCGCCGCGGTGCCGGCCGCTGCGTTCCGCGGCGGCCAGGTGGACGACCCCAGCGACCGTAATCCCGTGACGGACGGCCCCACCGGGCGGAAGTACCTCCTCAACAACGGGTGGGACGTCGACCCGGAGCAGGAGATCACGGCCGGCAACAACTACGACCGCACCTTCGTCGGGGACTGGGACGCCGACGGCGTGGACGAGATCGGGTGGCGCCGCGGCAACGTGTACAAGACCGGCGTCTGCCAGTGGCAGTTCGGCACCACCGGCGACGAGGTCCTCGTCGGGGACTGGGACGGCGACGGCCGCGACACCCTCGCCCTGCGTCGCGGCAGGGTCGTGCACGTGACCGACTCCCCGTGCAGCAGCCGCCCGAACCGGTCCTTCGCCTACGGGAGACCGGGCGACGTCGTGCTCGTCGGCGACTGGGACGGCGACGGCCGCGACACCCTCGCCGTGCGCCGGGGCAACGAGTTCCACGTGACTAACTCCCCCGCCGGCGGCCCCGCCCAGAGCGTGTTCACGCTCGGGAGGGCTACGGACACGGTGCTGATCGGCGACTGGGACGGCGACGGCGTCGACGGCCCGGCCCTGCGCCGCGGGAACGTCTACCACGTCAAGCTGCAGATGGCCGAGGGTGAGCAGGCCGACCGCGTGATCCGGTTCGCGGGCGCCGCCGACACGGTGCTGGTCGGCGACTGGGACGCGAACGGCAACGACACCCCGGCACTGCGCAGGCCGGAGGCGATCGAGCGTCCGACGAACCGCATCGAGTGGCTCGCCGCAGCGCACGGCATGTCGGTGCGCTACGCCCTGAAGTACAACACCTGCCGCCCCTCCGCCAACGGGTGCTTCCACATCGACCGCCCCTACCTCTGGATCTCCGAGAAGGCGGTGGCCGAGTGGCCCACCTCCCGGGTGGAGCAGATGGCCCGCTTCGAGATCGGCCGCGCCCTGGAGTACAAGGCGTGCGGCACGCTGAACCTGCCGGGCGGGGTTGGCATGGCCGAGGCGCTCGCCCAGCTCCTGGAGGACCCGCGCAAGGCACCCACGGCCGGCACCGCGGCCGACCGCCAGAACGCCCAGCGGATCTTCGCGGGCCAGTGCCCGTTCTGATCCGGCCGACCGCCCTGATCCGACCGACCGCCCTGATCCGACCGACCGTCCTGATCCGGCGCACCGTCCTGATCCGGCCGACCGTCTGATCGGGCCGCCGGACCGCGGACGGACGAGACCGACGTCACTCCACCCGTCCGCGGCACCGGAGCGTTCGTTGTCACCTCGCGGACTCCCGGGCTCCCTATGATGCCGGGACAGGATCGGAAGGGGCTGGGGTGCAGCGGATCGTCGGTGTCGAACGCGACTACGCGTGGGGCTCGCCCGACGCCATCCCCGCCCTGCTGGGCACCGAGCCCCCCGGCGGCCCCGTGGCAGAGCTCTGGCTCGGCGCGCACCCGGACGCCCCCGCGCGCCTCGAGGCGGTCTTCGGGGAGGCCGGTCCGGACCTGCTCACCCATATCGCGGCCGACCCCGTCGGCGCGCTCGGCGAGGACGTCGTCTCGCGCTTCGGGCCCCAGCTGCCGTACCTGCTCAAGCTGATCGCCCCGGCGAAGCCGCTCTCCCTGCAGGTCCACCCCAGCCTGGAGCGCGCCCGGGAGCGCTTCGCCGCGGAGTCGGCGGCGGGGATCGCGCTCGACGATCCGACCCGCAACTACCGCGACCCGAACCACAAGCCCGAGCTCGTCTTCGCCCTGACCACCTTCCGGGCGATGTGCGGCTTCCGCGCCCCGCGCCGCGCCGCCGAGCTCCTGGCGGACCTCGGCGCGCCGCTCGCCCAGGACCTGCACGACACGCTCCGCGCCGACCCGACGGCCGAGGGGGTCCGCGCCGCGTTCACGTGGCTTCTCGACGGCGCGACCCGCCCCTCTCCCGACGCCGTCCAGGAGGTCGCCCGGGCCTGCGCGCGCCGGCTCGCGGACGGCTCGCCGTCGCCCCGCGCGGACAACACCGTGGTCAGGCTCGCCGAGGCCTACCCGGGCGACCCGGGCGTCGTCGTCTCGCTCCTGCTCAACCCCGTCACGCTCCAGCCGGGCGACGCGCTGTTCGTGCCGGCCGGCGGGGTGCACGTCTACCTCGCGGGCCTGGGCGTGGAGCTGATGGCGGCGTCGGACAACGTGCTGCGCGCGGGCCTGACGCCCAAGCACGTCGACGTCCCCGAGATGCTCGAGTGCGTCGACTACGTCGCCGCGCCGCCGATCCGCATCGCCCCCGAGGTCTTCCACGGCGCCACCCGGGTCTTCTACGCCCCGGTCGACGACTTCGAGCTCGCCGTCACCGCCCTCACCGACGTGAACGGCGGCCCGGCCCACCCGCTGCCCGGCCGCGGCCCGCGGGTGCTGCTGTGCCTGGACGGGCGGATCGAGGTGACCTCGGAGACCGACTCGGCCGTGCTCGAGCGGGGCGAGGCCTACTTCGTGCGGGCCGACGAGGGCGCGCTCCGCGGGCGCGGCACCGGCACCCTGGTCCAGGCGGACGTGCCGTAGGCCCTACGCCGTCTCGCTCCCCTGCCGCGCCTCCTGCGCACCGAGCGCCGCCCGGGTGCGGTCGCGCTCCTCGCGCTCGGCGTGCTGGACGGACCGCTCGCGCGGACCCACGAGGACGAGGTGGGGCCGGCTGCGCAGCGAGTAGTGCACGGTCACGTGCCAGGACCGCTTGGCCCACAGCGCGGCGACGACGGCCACCAGCACCGACGCGATCGCGCCGACGCCCACCGACCAGCGCGGGCCCCACGCCTCGGCCACCCAGCCGACGATCGGCGAGCCGATCGGCGTCGTCCCCAGGAAGACCATCATGTACAGGCTCATCACCCGCCCGCGCATGGCGGGCTCGGTGGACATCTGCACCGTGGTGTTCGCCGCGGTCATCATCGTGAGCGAGAAGAACCCGACCGGGATGCACAGCAGGGCGTACAGCTCGTAGGTGGGCATGAGCGCCTGCACGCCCGTCGTCACGCCGAAGGCGAGCGCCGCCGCGATCACCAGGCCCACCCGGGGGTTCCGCCGGCGGGCCGCCATCAGCGCGCCGGTGAGGGAGCCGATCGCCAGGATCGAGCCGAGGATCCCGTACTCCCCGGCGCCCAGGCCGAACTCCTCGCGGGCCATGACCGCGGAGGTCAGCTGGAAGTTCAGGCCGAACGCCCCCACCACGCCGACCACCACGAGGATCGTCAGGATGTCCGAGCGACGGCGCACGTACTCGATGCCCTCGCGCACCTGGCCCTTCCCCCGCCGGGTGTGCGGCATGGGGTGCAGCTCGCGGGTGCGCATGAGCGTCAGGGAGAAGATCGTCGCCCCGAACGAGACGGCGTTGATGACGAAGACCCAGCCCGGCCCGACGGCGGCGATCAGCAGGCCCGCCACGCCCGGCCCGATGAGCCGGGCGGCGTTGAAGGACGTCGAGTTCAACCCGACGGCGTTGGGCAGGTCGGCGGCCGGGACCATCTCGGCCACGAACGTCTGGCGCACGGGCGAGTCCAGCGCCGCCGCCACCCCGAGCAGGAACGCGAAGACGTAGACGTGCCACAGCTCCGCGGTGTCGGTGAGCACGAGGGCGCCCAGACCCGCAGCGAGCACCCCCATCGACCCCTGCGTCGCGATGAGCATCTTGCGGCGGTTCAGCCGGTCCGCGAGCAGCCCCGCGAACGGGCTCAGCACCAGCATCGGGAGGAACTGCAGCCCGGTGACGATGCCGACCGCGAACCCGGAGCCGTTGGGCAGGATGGCCAGCACGAGCCAGTCCTGGGCGACCCGCTGCATCCAGGTGCCGACGTTGGCGATCAGGGCACCGACGAACCAGAGCCGGTAGTTGAAGTACCTGAGCGAGTAGAAGGTCCGACTCATTCCTCCACCATCCTTCGCAGAATCGTGGCGGCCTCTCCCACCACCTGCCGCTCGGCCGGGGTGAGCTTGGCCAGGCGCTTGTCGAGCCACGCGTTGCGGCGCCGCTTGATCTCCTTGACCAGCTCGTTGCCGGCGTCGGTCGTCGTGACGACGACGCAGCGCTTGTCGGCGGGGTCGCTACCCCGGGTCACGAGGCCGCGCTCCTCCAGGGAGGCGATCGTGCGCGTCATGGAGGGCCGCTGGACGTGGTCGTGCTCGGCAAGCTTCCCGGCCGTCATCGGGCCGAGGTGGTAGAGCGCGGACAGCACGGAGTGCTGCGCCTCGGTCACCTCGAGCGTCGACTCGGTGCGCAGCCGGCGCGAGAGCCGCAGCACGGCGATGCGCAGGTTGGTCGCCAGATCGGGGCGGCGGTCGGAGCGGGGGTTCGGCGCGATGTTGTTCATTCTGCTAGTTACCCTAGGTCATTAGCATTGCTAATTACCAGTCCTAACGGGGTGAGACTGCGCACCCCGGGGACCGCGCCGCCGGGGTCGTCACGGCGACGTCGCCCGCGCCACCGTCGGGCGCCCCCGGCCCGGTTCCGGGTGGATACTCGGCTCAGCGGGGGCGTCCGGGTCCGGCACCCCGACGATCCGGCGGAGAGGAGAGCGCGATGGCACCGCCCCGCCACTCCCCCGAGCCACCTGGCCGTCACGACGTGCTCTGGGTCGTCGTCGCCGTCGTCTTCATGCTGGTCGCCCTGGCGCTGACCGTCGTCATCCTGCGGGACGCCAGGCCCGCCGAGGCGCTCGGCGCGGGGTACGAAGGCCCGCCGACGGCGCAGCTCGTCACCGCGCTGTCCTCCTCACGGCCACAACCTGCCATGTCCTTTTCCGGCCGCCCGAAAACGTAGCGCCTTGCCCGTTCTTGGGAAGAAGATGACCAGACCCGGGGGCCGGGGCGCGGCACGAACGGCCCCGCCAACCCCCGGGGCCAACCGCCGAAGCGCCCGGTGCCGTCCGACATCCCGGAAGAACCACATGAAGAAGGCTCCCGGCGACAATTTCCAACTTTTCGTCACCGATTTCCTGGGCGACGAGGCCGTGGAGCCGATTCAATAGACGACGGCGGCACAGGCGTGGTGGGCGTCGGCCACCTGAAGTCGTGCTGAGCAGGTAGAGCTTCGGGGGACCGGTTCTCCGGTCGGCTTCGCTCTCAGTGCAGCCGTCGACCCGGTCCTGTGCACGGCAGGACCGGGCGCGGCACCCTCCGGTGCGCGACAGCCGCCGGAAGGCAGAAGTGCCGGAGGCCCAGCCTCCGGCACTTCTGTCCTCAGCCCACCGGCTCCAGCCGCCGCGCGCGGGCCCGCGCGCGTGCGCCGTCGACCACGAGCACCAGCAACGAGACCCACACCAGGGCGAACCCGACCCACCGGGCGAGCGGCATGTCTTCCTGGAGCACCAGCACCGCGGAGACGAGCTGCAGCGCGGGGTTGAGGTACTGCAGGTTTCCCAGCAGGGACAGCGGCAGCCGGTTGGCGGCCGCCGCGAAGAGCAGCAGCGGGAACATCGTCATCGGGCCGGACAGCACCAGGAACAGGTCCGTGGCGTCGAGCCCACTGACGGCGAAGGTCGCCGTGCCGGTCATCGACATCGCGACAATGACGATCGCGGCGAGCGGCACGAGCAGCATCGACTCCACAGTCAGCCCGACGCTGGGGCTCACCCCGCGCCCGACCCGGTTCTTCACCAGGCTGTACAGGCCGAACGCGACCGCGACGACCACGGAGATCCACGGGAACGACCCGTACCCGAGAGTGACCACCAGGACCGCGACGGCCCCGACGCCGGCCGAGACCCACTGCGCCGGTCGCAGGCGCTCGCGGTTGACGGTGACCGCGAGGAGCACCGTCACGAGCGGGCAGACGAAGTAGCCCAGCGCGACGTCCACCGCCCGGCTCGTCAGCGCGCCGTAGGCGTAAAAGAACCACACGACGCCGATGAGCAGCGACGCCAGGCCGAGCAGGTGGCGCGAGCTCCTGTCGGCCAGGACCCGCAGCAGCGCCGTCCGCTGACGGGTGACGGCGACGATCACCAGCATCAGCGCCGCGGCCCACACCACTCGGTGCGCGACGACCTCGAGGGCGTGGACGTCCCAGACCAGCAGGAGGTAGAGCGGGAAGAAGCCCCAGGTCACGTAGCTGACGAGAGCCGCCGCCAGCCCGTCGCGCCGGTCCTTCGCCTCGGTCGCGTCCATGCCGTCAGCGGCTCAGGACCGGTTCGGCCACCTTGAGGTCGACCCGGTTCTGCGCCTGGGCCACGTGCCGGCCCGCGAGTCGGCCGGAGATCATCGCCCAGCCGATGTGCAGCCCGTGGTTGAGCAGCTGGAGACCGCCCTGCCCGGTGGACCCGGCCGCCCACAGCCCGGGGACCACCTCGCCGTCCTCGGTGGTCACCCGCAGCTGGTTGTCCACCGCGAGACCGCCGTCGGCGAGGGTGACGTAGGCGTTCATCGGGCCGAGGGCGTAGAAGGGCCCCTCGGTAACGCCCTCGCCGAGCCGCTCCCGGCCGAACTCGGGGTCGGCCCCGGCGCCCACCTGCTCGTTCCACCGCGCCACCGACGCCGTGAGCGCCGCGGGCTCGATCCCGAGGCTGGTCGCCAGCTCCTCGAGGGTGGCGGCCTGGTGGTAGACGTCCGGGCGGAACCGCTTGTAGTCCTGGACGTAGGCGTACGCCACGCCGGGGAACGTCGAGACCGGGTTGGGCCAGGCGGAGAACTTCCTGGCGACCCGCGCGTCGAAGATCATGTAGCCGGTGTTGGCCTCCGTCGCCGCGACCGCGCGGGCCATCAGCTTGTCGGAGTCCTCGTTCGCCAGCCGCCGCCCGTCGGGGCCGACCAGGATCGCGCCCGCCGCGTACATGGTGTTGTTCGGGCCGATCCAGGACGTCAGCGCCCCGCGGATCACGTAGGCGAGCAGGCTCTTCGGCAGCCGCTCGACCACCACCCGCATGAGCCTGGTCAGCCCGGGCACCGACGGCAGCATCTTGATCGGGTCGGGCCGGGTCGACGGCGCGAACCGGAGCCCCTCGTAGAGGCGGTCCATCTGCATCATGACCCCGCCGGCCTCGGTGCCCAGGTAGAACCCGTCGCCGGTGTTGTTCGGGTTCACCGGCGGCACCTTGGCCGCGGCCTCGCCGACGTACTTCGCCTTCAGCTCGGTGGAGGCCGAGTAGTCCCCGGTGGCCAGGATGACGCCGCGCCGGCCGAAGTAGTTCTGCCCGTTCGCGGACGCACCGATGATCTCGCCGGCCGCGTTGCGCAGCAGCCCGTCCACCCGCATCGAGGTGTAGATCGCCACGCCGCGCTTGCGGCACTCGCGCAGCAGCGCCTCGCGGTAGGCCTTGGAGTTCGGCAGCACGTTGTGCATGCGCGGCTTCTCGTACGGCGGCTCCGGCGTCGGGCCGAGGAACTGGACCCCGATGCTCGAGAGCCACTCCACCGTCGGCCCGGCGTTCTCCGCCAGGATGCGGCGCAGCTCCTTGTTCTCCCGGGCCTCGAACTCCCCGTTGGCGACCTTCATGTCCTCCACGAACAGGTCGATGCTGTCGTTCACGCCCGCCCGGTACTGGTACGACGTGTTCGCGGCGGTGAACGAGCCCACGGACATGGCGGTCGACCCGCCGACCTCCGCGCACTTCTCCAGGATGATGACGGAGGCCCCCGACGTCGCCGCCGAGATCGCGGCGCTCATGCCGGACCCGCCGCCGCCGATGACCAGAACATCTGCCGTGTAGATCATGTGACTTCCTCGTCGTCGTGGTGGTTGATGTGGCCGGTCAGCGGTGCGCGCCGGCCAGGGCGCGGGTGGCGGCGGCCGGGCGGCCCTCCACGGGATCGGCCGAGCGGCCCTCCGCGGCGGCCGCAGTGCCCACGGCCCGCGCCGCGGCCGAGGCGCCGGCCCAGCGCCCGGTGATGTAGCCGGGGGCGAGCCCGCCGGCGTAGCCGTAGTTCGACAGGCCGCCGATGTCGGCGCCCGCGGCGTAGAGGCCGGGGACCGGGCGGCCGTCGTGGTCCAGGGCCTCGCCGTCGGCGTTGGTGCGGATCCCGCCGAAGGTGAAGGTGATGGACGGCTGGACCATGAGCGCGTAGAACGGCCCGGTCTGCGGCGCCCGCGCCCCGGAGGCGACCGGGATGCCGCGGGCCACTCCCCCGCCCGCGCCGGCCACCTCGGTGTACAGCTCGAGGGTGGCGGCGAGGTTGCCGCGGTCGATGCCCCAGGAGGCGACGGCGTCGACCAGCTCCTCGAGCGTGTCGGCGACGGCGTGGGTCGCACCCGCCTCGACGGCCAGGGCGAACCGGTCGATGGTCCCCAGCCCGGGGAACGGCTCCTCGGTGCCCTCGGTGCGGCGGACGTGGTCGTCGAAGATGAGCACGCCGCGCGCCTCGGGCTGGAACGTCACCGCCTGGTTGAGCAGCTCGTCGCCCTGCGTCTCGTCGACGAACCGCTCGCCGCGCAGGTTCACGAACACCGTCGAGCCCGAGTAGTACTGCGAGGACGGCAGGAAGTCCTGCGGCTCGAACCGGTTGACGGGGTGGCCGATGAGGTGGCCGTAGAAGGTGCTCATCGCCGTCGTCCCGCCGGCGCCGGCGGCCCGGGCGAGGCGCAGCCCGTCGCCGACGCTGCCCGGGTTCGAGCGCAGCAGCAGCCGGTCGGCGTTCGGCCCGATGTGCCGCGTCAGCTCGTCCCGGGCGCCCTGGAACCCGCCGGTCGTCAGGACGACGGCGGGGGCGTCGTAGCGCACCAGGCGCCCGTCGGCCTCGCGCGCCACCACCCCGGTCACCGTCCGTCCGTCGTCGAGGAGCTCGACGACGGCGGTCCCGGTGCGGGCCTCGCCGCCGGCGGCGACGACCTCGGCCCGGCACCAGGCGAGGATCGCCCTGATGTCGGTGGAGTACCCGACGCCGAAGGTCATGATGTCCCGCTTGGGCTCGTCGGCCACGCGGACCCCGGAGGCGCGCAGCTCGGCGAGTGCGTCCTCGTAGTCCTCGACCAGCCGGGTGCCCAGGGCGAGGTCGCCCAGCGGGATGCGTGCCCGGTAGGCGTCCACGCTCGGCGCGGTCCAGAACATCCCCGCCGAGAGGGCGGCCGACCCGCCGAAGGTCTCCTGCTTCTCGAGGAGGGCCACGCGGGCCCCCGCCCGGGCCGCGGTCATCGCCGCGGCCGAGCCGGACACGCCCGACCCGACGACGACGACGTCGGCGGTCCGGACCTCGTCGACCTCACGGTGGTGGTGAGTCATTGCTTGTCTCCTTCGACGCCGCGGGCCGGGGCCCGCGGCGATCAGGTGTGGTCAGATGCGCGAAACTGTGCGGGTCAGGCGACGGGGACGGGGACGGCGGGGCGTTCGCCGGCGGGCTCGACGTCGGTGTCGAGGTCGTCGGCCCCGAGCTCGTCGGCGACGTGCCGGGCGACGATGCCGCCGAAGACGGCGCCCTTGCCCAGCGAGGTGCCCGTCATGTAGGCGGCGCCGTGGAAGCCGCCGGTGACCTCGCCGATGGCGTACAGGCCGTCGATGACGTCCTCGTCGACGTCGACCACCCGGCCGGACGGGTCGATGGTCACGCCGCAGTACGTCGTCGTCATCAGCGACTTGGCCGGGTAGGCGTAGTACGGAGCCGTGTCGATCGGCAGCAGGTCACCCTGCCCGTTGCACAGGTTGGTGCGCCCGACCTCGTCGGTGCCCTCGCCGGCGATCGCGGCGTTGTACCGGGCGACGGTCCCGGCCAGGGCGGCCGGGTCGATCCCGGCGACCTCGGCGAGATCCTCGACCGTGTCGGCCCGGAACACGTGGCCGATCTCCTCGAGGGTGTCGATGTCCTTGAGCGGGATGCCGCGGTGGGACTTCGCCCGCACCTTCGCGTCGAAGATCTCGAAACCGAGGCCCTCGGGCTGGTCGAGCACCACGCGGCCCAGGGTCTTGTAGTCCAGCGACTCGTCCACGAACCGCTCGCCGTTCGTGTTCACGATGATCGCGCCCATGTAGTACGCGGTCAGCAGCTCGTGGAACTCCTCCCCCGTCTCTGGGTGAGACCCGTAGGTCCCGGACACGAAGGACATGTCCGCCAGGCCGGCCCCCAGCTTCCAGGCCATCTTCAGCCCGTCGCCGGTGTTGCCCTTCCCGCCGTAGGGGATGGCAGCCAGCTGCTCCGGGGCGAAGATCTTCAGCAGGTCCGTCCCGCGGGAGAACCCGCCGGTGGCCAGCACCACCCCGCCGCGGCCGGTGTACAGCTCCTCGGTCCCGTCAGGGCCGGACGTGACCACGCCGGTCACGCGGCCGTCCTCGCGGACCAGACGCACCGCACGCCGCTCGAGCCGGGTCTGGCCCCCGGCCACGGTGAAATCCCGGTGCAGCGTGGCCAGGACCTGCTTGATCACCGAGTTGTGGCCGCGCCGGGCGGACATCCCCGAGCTGATCTCCACCTCACGGAACTCGACCCCGTGGTCCTTCAGCCACCGGTACGTGCTGTCCTGGTTGGCCAGGTAGGCCTCCAGCAGCGCCCGGTCGTTGAGGTGCTCCCCGGCCTCGAGCATGTCCTGCAGGAACAGCTCGGCCGAGTCCTCGATGCCGAGCTCGGCCTGCTCCGGCGTCCCGGAGAACGCGAACCAGCCGCCGCTCATCGCGGACGAGCCGCCCAGCTTCTCCGTCTTCTCCAGGAGCACGACCCGCAGGCCGGCCTCCGCCGCCGTCGTCGCCGCGGACTGCCCGGCGATGCCGGAGCCGACGACGACCAGATCGTAGGAGTGCTCGGTGATGGACATGGCGTCACTCTCGCTTTCGAGGGGTTGGGGGGCCGGGGCGCTCAGGGCGCGCCCCGGCCGGTGGCAGGGAGGTAGCGGGGTGCCCGGCGGTTCCGTCGGGCGAGCAGAAGCCGGAGTCAGCAGGTGAGCCAGCCGCCGTTGACGTCCAGGCTCGTGCCGGTGATGTAGGAGGCCTGGTCGGAGACGAGGAAGGCGACGGCGTCGGCGATCTCCTCGGGCCGGGCGAACCGGCGCATCGGGACCTGGTCGAGGAGCGGCCCCTCGGGCGGCACCTCGCCCATCATCGGGGTCTGGACGAAGCCGGGGGCGACGCCGTTGACCCGGATCCGGTGGCCGGCCAGCTCGCGGGAGAGGCTGGCCGTGAGGTTCTGCAGGGCCGCCTTCGACGCCGCGTAGACGACCGTGGAGGGCAGGTACGGCGGGAAGGCCGCGTCCGGGGCGCCGCCGGCGCCGAGCTTGGCGGTGATGGAGAGCAGGTTGACGATGCTCGCCGTCCCGTCCGTAGGCATGTACCGGTACGCCTCCCGGATGAGGAAGAACGGGGCGCTGACGTTGACCGCCATCACCTGGTTCCACTCCTCGTCGGTGAGCTCGAAGAACGGGATCTTCCGGCCGTTGCGCTTGGGCGAGATGCCGACGGCGTTGACGATGACCCCGATCGGGCTCCCGTCGGCCGCGAACTGCGCGAGGTCGCGGTTGACGGCGCTCTCGGTCAGGTCGCCGGCGAAGCCGCGGTGCTCGGCCCCGTCGACCCCGGGCAGCGTGGCGGCGGTGAGCTCGGCCGCGTCGGCGTCGGCGTCGGCCACGACGACGGCGTAGCCGGCCGTGGCGAGCCGGTGGCTGATGGCGCTGCCGATGCCCCCGGCGCCGCCGGTGACGATCGCCGTCCGCGTGAGCGTCGCGAGGGTTGACGGTTCGGCGGTGATGGTCTCGGTGACGGTTCCCATGTGTGTCCTCAGTTCTCGGAGAACGCCGTGTCGGCGTCGGTGACGGTGACGGGCAGCGACCTGATCGGCGAGAACGTCGTCGGGTACATGATCTTGTTCGCCATCGTCATGATCATCGGCCGGATGACGGACAGGCACTGCTGCCATTGCTCGCTCTTCGCGAGCTCGGCCCGGCGGGCCCGGCGGTCCTCGAGGTCGTCGTAGGCCCAGAAGTGGTTCAGCTCGTTCTGGGTGCCGAACTCGGTGACGAAGTACCCGAGGAACCCGCCGAGGATCGGCTTCTGGGCCGGCAGGCCGATGTTCTCGTAGGCGTCCAGGTACTCGGCCAGGCTGGCGCCGGTGTGCAGGACGTAGGTGCGCTGCTCGACGATCATCGGGCCACCCCCGCCGGTGCGGTGGGTGCGGTCGCGGGAGCGGTGGCGCGCGCCGACGCCTCCTCGGCCTGCGTCTCGTCGGCGCTCAGGTACCGGCCGAAGCGGTGCGTGCCGCCCTCGAGCGTCCGGCCGTCGCCCATGAGGAGCATGTTCACGATGGCGGCGGCGATGGTGACGACCCAGAAGATGGTGATGGTGATGGTGCTGCCGCCGCTGAGCCCGGTCAGCCAGGAGGCGATGAACGGCGCGGGGGCGGCGAAGATGAGGTTGGCTCCGGTCAGCGAGAGGGCAGAGCCCGTGTAGCGCATGTGGGTCGGGAAGGCCTCGGCGAACAGGGCCCCCTGGCCGGCGTTGCCGAACTGGGCGGTGACGAGGGCGAAGGCGACCATGCCCAGGGTCAGGGGAAAGCTGCCCAGGTCCACGACCGCGAAGAACAGGACGGCGGCGACGAGCGTGCCGATCGAGCCGACCATGAGGATCTTGCGGCGGCCGTAGACGTCGGCGAGGCGCCCGCCCCACCAGATCGCGATCACCGAGAGGAAGTTGGAGATCATGATGATCGTGAAGGTCTGGCTGCGGGTGAACCCGTGGGTGGTCAGGTAGCTGATGCCGAAGACCGAGACGATGTAGAAGGTCAGGACGATCGGGGAGAACGCCAGCATCAGCCGGAGCATCGTCGCCCAGTGGGTGCGGATGACCACGGCCGGGCTGGTCGTCTCCTGCGCGAGCTCCTTCATGCCCTCCTGGTAGACCGGCGTCTCCTCGACCTTGAGGCGGATGTAGATGCCGACGGCCACCAGGGCGATGCTCAGCAGGAACGGCACGCGCCAGCCCCAGGAGAGGAAGGCCGCCTCGCTCAGCACCCCGGAGAGCACGGCGAGCATGAGGTTCGCCGCCACCTGGCTGACCGGTGAGCCCATGGCCATGAGGGCGCCGTAGAAGGCGCGGCGGTCGGTCGGGGCGTGCTCCATCGTCATCAGCTGGGCGCCGGTGGCCTCACCACCGAGCGCGAAGCCCTGGATGAACCGCATGACGACGAGCAGCAGCGGCGCGGCGAGGCCGATCGCCGAGTACGGCGGGAGCAGGCCGATGATCAGCGAGGCGACGCCCATAGAGATGAACGTGGTGAGCAGGACCTTGCGGCGGCCGATCCGGTCACCGAGGTGGCCGAAGACGATGCCGCCGAGCGGGCGGGCGAAGAAGCCGACGCCGAAGGTGGCGAAGGAGGCGAGGATCCCCATCGCGGGGTCCATCTCGTTGAAGAACAGCGCCGGGAACACGGTCGCCGCCATGGCGCCGTACACGGCGAAGTCGAACCACTCGAGGGCGGAGCCGAAGGTGCCGGAGACGACGGCGCGCTTGGCCTGGGGCGGGGCGGAGGTCGTCGGGCGCAGCGGGCGCTTGGTACGCGGCGAGGCGGTCTGACTCATCGGGGACTCCTTCGTCGGACGATCAGCGGGAGACAGGACTGGGGTGGAGCGACGGACGACGTTGCGGCCGGCGGCGCTCGAGCCAGGGGTGGCGGCTCGGCGGGCCCGGCGGCAGGTGCGTCGTGCTGTGCAGACGTGCTCAGGAGCGGGAACGGACTTTGGTCCCGCGTTCTGCTGTGGCACGAAGGTAGACATGCACTTGCGTCCCGCGCAAGACCCTGTAGAGTTATTGCGTGCTACGCAATGACGTGCCTGACCGGGTCGAGTCGGTCCACCGCGCTCTCGTGCTCCTGAAACTCCTCGGCGAGAAGGGGTCGCTCAGCGTCACGGAGGCCGCCAAGGCCCTCGGCGTCAACCCCTCGACGGCTCAGCGACTGCTCGTCACCCTCGTCGGCGACGGCTTCGCCACCCAGGGCGAGCGCAAGCGCTACGAGCCCGGGCCCGAACTGCTCCGGCCTGGTGCCGCGCGCGAGATCCCGCCCCTGCGGGCGCGCCTGCGTCCCCATCTCGAGCGGCTGTTCGAGCGCGTCGGGGAGACGGTCCACGTGGCCACCCTCGTCGGCACGGAGATCCACCACCTCGACGGCGTGGAGGCGAACCTGCAGCCGCTGCGCTTCGGCCTGCGCGTCGGCGTCCGGCTGCCGGCGCACCAGACCTCCGCGGGCAAGGCCATGCTCGCCACGCTCCCCCGCGAGGACGTCGACGCGCGCTACCAGGTGGCGATGCGCGGCGCCCGCGGCGCCGACATGAACGTCGACCTCGAGGACCTGCACCGGCAGCTGGAGAAGGTCCGCCGCCAGCGGGTGGCCACGAACTTCGAGGAGAGCGAGGCCGGCGTCGCCGCCTTCGCCGTCTCGATCGGCGTCATCGACGGCGAGCGCGCCGCGTTCAGCATCGCCATGCCGATCGCGCGCTTCACCAAGGCGGACCTGCCCAAGTTTGCCGGCGCGCTCGTGCGCACCGCCGACGAGACCGCCGAGGCCCTGCTGCTCTGATCGCCCGCACTCCCGGCGCTGACCGATCGCCCCGTCGCGGCGCGCGGACGGGCGCAGACTGACCGCTCGTCGTCGTACGCGCGGACGGGCGCAGACTGACCGCTCGTCGTCGTAACGCGCGGACGCCGGCCGGCCGAGGAGGTCGGCCGGCCGGCGTCTGCGAGGAGGCACGGCGTCACGCGGTCCGGCGTGGTCCGCGCCGTACTCAGGTGCGACGGCGTCCGTGACCGCGCTCGGTCCGGCGTCGTCCGTGCTCGGAGCTCAGAGGTGGCGTGCGCCGAGCTGGTCGAGCGGCACCTTGTGGGTCTCACGCGCCGTGGCGACGGCGATCGCCGAGATCACGCAGGCGACGCTCGTCAGGGCCGCCGCCGGCCACCAGGCGTCGCCGTTCGCCGAGGAGAGCGCCTGGATGATCGACGGCGAGAAGCCGGTGAGCACGATGCCGAGCTGGAGGCCGATAGCCATCCCGCTGACCCGGAAGCGGACGTTGAACATCTCGCTGAAGAAGACCGGGTAGACGGCGTTCGTGGCGCCGAAGGCGATGGTGATGCAGAGGAACATGCCGAGGTAGATCATCGGGACGTTCGCCTCGCCGACCGCCCAGAAGAACTCCCACACCGCCGCCGCACCGATGAGGTTGCCGACGATCAGCACCGGCTTGCGGCCGATGCTGTCGCTGAGCCTGGCGAACAACGGCTGGGTCACCAGAGCGGTCGCGTACCCGAAGATGGCGGTCCAGAGCATGACGCTCGCCTCGATGCCCACCACGTTGGTGGCGTAGGTGAGGCCGTAGACCGGCACGACCGAGCTGATCACGATCAGGAAGGCGGCGAAGATGACGCGGACGACGTCGAGCGGTTGGTGGCGCAGCAGCTCGCCGACCGGCACGCGGGTCTTCTGCTTCTCCTTGCTGTCGACGAACACCTCCGGGTCCTCGATGGTGCGGCGCAGGATGAGCCCGAAGACGACGATGACGGCGCTGAACCAGAACGGGACGCGCCAGCCCCACGAGAGCATCTGCTCCTCGGGCAGCGCGGCCACGGCGAGGAAGGCGAAGGTCGCGAGGATGTACCCGACCCAGATGCCGTTGATCATCCAGGACGTGTAGAGCCCGCGCTTGCCCTCGGGCGCGTGCTCGAGCGTCAGCGACGTGGAACCGGCCGCCTCCCCGCCGACCGAGAGCCCCTGGAACAGCCGGAGCACCACGAGGAGGAACGGAGCCAGGATGCCGATGCTGTCGTAGGCGGGCAGGCAGCCGATCAGGAACGTGGCGATGCCCATGACGAGCAGCGTCGCGATCATGACGTTCCGCCGGCCGAGCCGGTCGCCGAAGTGCCCGGCGAGGAAGCCGCCAAGCGGGCGGGCGAGGTACGCGACGCCGTAGGAGCCCAGGGAGAGCAGCAGGCCGGTGGCCCCGGCGTCGGGGAAGAACACCCGGCTGAACACGAGGGCCGAGGCCGAGGCGTAGATGTACATGTCGTAGTACTCGAGCGCGCCGCCGAAGAAGCCGGCGAGGGACGAGCGCTTGCCCTGGTTCGTCGTGCGCCCGTTGCTGGGGGCCGGCGCGGTGGGGGGCCTGACGCTGGTCGTCGTCATTGACTGGTCCTTTTCCTGGGGAGTGGTACGTGGGGATCGGGCGGACGGGGCCACGGTCAGTAGTCGGCCCGCCCGCCGGAGAGGTCGTAGACGAACCCGGTGGTGAAGGAGGCGTCCGGGGAGGTGATGTAGGAGACGAGCGCGGCCACCTCGGCGACGGTGCCGAAGCGCCCCATCGGGATGAGCGAGCGCTGCACCGCCTGACGCTCCGCGGTCATGCCGGCGATGAGGGGCGTCTCGATCGAGGCGGGGGCGATCGCGTTGACGGTGACGCCGCTCGCCGCGTACTCCTTGCCGATCGACTTCACCATGCCGATCACGCCGGCCTTGGAGGCCGAGTACGCCGCCATCTGGGGGTTGCCCTCCTTGCCGGCGATGGACGCGACGTGCACGATCCGGCCGTAGCCGGCCGGCACCATCCGGGCGAGCGCGGCGCGCGTGACGGCGAAGGCGCCGCCGAGGTTGAGGCCGACGATCCGCTGGAACGTGTCCTGCGTCGTCTCGAGGGTCGGCTCGACCGGACCGAGGACGCCGGCGCAGTTCACGACGATCTCCAGGCCTCCGAGCTCCCGCGTCGCCTCGGCGACCGCCTCCTCCACGGAGTCGGCGTCGGTCACGTCGACGGAGCCGCGGTGGACGGCGCGAGAGTCCTGCGGCCAGGTGGCGGTCGCGAGGTCGAGGGCGGCGACGGCGTGACCGGCGTCGGTGAGGCGGGCCACAACCGCGGCGCCCATCCCGCTGGACGCGCCGACGACGACGGCGCGCTGCGCCGTGCGCGCTCGTTCAGGGCTGGTATGGCCCGGGGCCGTGGACGGCCGGGCGGGCTCGTGCCGGGTCGTCAGCGTCTGACTCAACGGGACTCCTTCGTCGAACGATCAGCTCTGGAAGCGGGCGGGGGGGACGTGAGCAGTCGGAGGGCGCGGTTCCGGGCGACGGCTACGTGGAGCCGCCCCCGGCGCGCCCGGCCGCGCGCCATCCACCGGCGCGGGTGTGGGCGGGAACGGGTACGTGCACGGGGAACGGGAACGGACCTTGGTCCCGTGTTGCTGCGTGGCATGAAGGTAGGGGAGCCTTTGCACGCACCGCAACCCTCTAGGTTGCTTTTTCCGTACACCGCAAAACCGGGGGTGGCGCTCATCCCCTGTCCTGGCCTGCCGAGCCTCCGGGCGGCCCTGGCGGCTGCGACGATGGGGCCGTGGACGTGACGGAGTTTCTCCTCGCCCGACTCGCGGAGGAGCGGGCCGCGCTCGACGGGGCCGAGGCCGGTACCGAGGCCGCCCTGGGCGAGGAGGGCACCGGCCGCCGTCGTGCGGAGCTCCGGGCGGTCCGGGCGATCGTCGAGCTCCACCGTGGCGCGGCCGACATCTGGGGCTTCCACGGCTGCCTGACGTGCGGCAACGTCGCCGACACCACCGCCGGCTTCCCCTGCCCCACCGTCCGGGCACTGGCCGCCGTGCACAGCGACCACCCCGACTACCGGGCGGAGTGGGCGACGTCCGCGAACCCTGATTGACCCGCATCCCTGAGCGACATCGTCGTCGTCGGCACCCGGGTCGAGCGGATCACCGGGGCGTTGACGGTCAGCCCGACCGAGCTCCTCCCGATGCGTCCCACCCGCCGGACGGGCACACTCGCTGGGGTCTGAGACGGAGCGAGAAGGGAGTCTGAGCGGTGCGAAGCGACGACGACGAGGGCCAGAACCAGCACCACGGAACGTCCGGGTCGCACGACAGAAAGTCGCACGGCAGAAAGATGTACCTGCGTTTCGCGGCGATGCTCCTGACCGGCATGGTGGTCATGTTCTGGGTGATGTTCGTCGGCTCCTGGGAGTGGAGCCACGTGCGCTTCAGCCAGAGCCGGATCTTCATGGCCATCACCATGGGCGGCGCCATGGGGCTGGTCATGCTCGCGTGGATGCTGAACATGTACAAGAACACCAGGGCGAACGTCGCCGTGGTCGCGGTCAGCGTCCTGCTCCTCGCGGGCGGCGCCTACCTGGACCGCAGCCAGACCACCGTGGATGACACCGCCTTCATGAGCGCCATGATCCCTCACCACTCCCTCGCCATCACCCGGTCCGAGCGTGCCGGGATCCAGGACGTGCGCGTGTGCGAGCTCGCGGTCGGGATCAGCGAGGCGCAGCGGCGCGAGATCTTCGAGATGGACTGGCTCATCGAGGACATCGAGCGCAACGGCCTCGCCACGACCGCGGAGGAGGCTGCGGCCCGCCCCGTCCCCGACTACGAAGAACCCGCCGAACGCCAGTGCGCCACCGGCTGACCGGTTGCGGTCCGCGAGCGACATCCTCACCACCGCGGTCGCGCCGACCTTCGAGGAGATCGGCAAGCTCGCCGCCGTGGCCACGATCCGCACCGCCCTGAACTACTTCCTCGCGCGAGAGCTCAAGGAAGAACGTCGCGAGCTCGGGCAGGACACCGGAGAGGAGCGCACCGAGCGGGAGGACCCCGCGGTGCCATGAGCGCCCTTCTCGACGCCGCAGCGCTCGTCGTCGCCTGCGCCGGCGTCCTTCTCAGCTTCCCGATCGGGGCGGTCGCCGGCCTGCGGCCGGCGGTGAAGGTCCTGCTGGACTTCCTCCTCGCCGCGGGTCTGCTGCGGCTCAGCGTCGACCCCGAGTGGGAACGCCTCCTCACCGCAGCGGTCGTCGTGGCGATACGCCACGTCCTCACGGCCGGCCTGCAGATCGGGACGGTGACCGCCCGCCGAGCGGCGCGCTAGCACGCGTCGTTCTCGGGCCGGGGCGCCTCAGGCGCCGTCGCTGCCGGCCGGGTACTCCTCCAACGGAACCCGACCGTCGCGCCAGGCGTCGAGGACGGGGGTGACGATGCGCCAGCACTCCTCCGCGACGTCGCCCCGCACGGAGAGCATCGGGTCGGACTCGAGGACCCCGGCCAGGACCTCGCCGTAGGCGGGCAGCTCCCCCTGACCGAACGTGGTCGACAGGGCGACCCGGTCGAGCTGCCAAGGGTCTCCCGAACCGTTGATGTCGATCTCGAGGTCGAGGCGCTCGGGCCCCATGCCGAGGCGCAGCCGCGCCGGGTGGGACGGGCCGGTGAGGCCGACGGGCAGGTGCGGGACATGCTGGAAGGTGATGACGGCCTCCTTCCGGGCCGCGCCGATGCCCTTGCCCGACCGGAGCCGGAACGGCACGCCGCTCCAGCGCCAGTTGTCGACGAAGAAGGTCACCTCGGCGAGCGTCTCGGTGCCCCGCTCCGGGCTGACCCCAGCCTCCTCCGCGTACGCAGGAAGCTCCCGGGGCCCGATGCGGCCGGCGCCGTACCGGGCTCGTCGGCTGTGCTGCTCCGGCTCCCCCGCCCGTGTCGCCCGCAGCACCTCGGCGATCCGGTCCCGCACGTCGCGCTGTCCCAGCGTGGCCGGTGCCTCCATCGCCACCAGCGCGAGGACGTGCAGCAGGTGGCTCTCGATCATGTCCCGGAGCGCACCCGAGGTGTCGTAGTAGCGGGCACGTCCCTCCAGGCCGAGGTTCTCGTCGTAGACGATGTCCACTCGGGCGATGTGCGAGGCGTTCCAGACGGGCTCGAAGATCCGGTTCGCGAACCGGAACCCCAGGATGTTGAGCACCGTGCTCTTCCCGAGGAAGTGATCCACCCGGTGGACCTGCTCCTCCGGCACCAACCGGGCGACGACCTCGTTGAGGTGGCGGGCGGACTCGGCGTCCGTCCCGAACGGCTTCTCCATGACGAGCCGGGTGCCCTGCGGCACCCCGATCTCCTCCAGGGCGAGGCAGGCCCGCTCGGTCACCGCGGGAGGGAGGGCGAAGTAGATCGCCACCGGCGGGGTGCACGCCGCCAGCACCCGCTGCAGATCCTCGGCCCGGGCCACGTCCGCCTGGAGGTAGACGGACTCCTGCTCCAGCCGTCGCAACGTGTCGGCCCCTGGCTCCTCGGCGCCAGCAGGCGCGAACGCCTCCCACGGCGCCACCTCGATGCTCGGCGCGACCGCGAACGCCTCCCGGAGGCGAGCGATCCACTGCTCCTGGTCCCAGTCGTCGATGCCCGCACCGACCAGGCGCAGGCTTCGCGCACGCCCGCCGGCGAGCAGGCGCCCGAGACCGGGCAGCAGCAACCGCCCTGCCAGGTCACCGCTGGCGCCCAGCACCAGCAGCGTCCGGAGCTCCTCGGCTGCGGGTTCCTCGGTCCTGGTTCCCTCGGTCATCGACAGCCTCTCGTCGTCGGGCGCTGCTCTCGGCCGAATCATCCTCCACGGCCCGTGACCATGCGCGTCCGAGCCCCGCACGGGACGCGTGGTGGAGAAGGACCGGAGGGCAGAGCCCTCACGCCCTCGTCCTCTGGCGGAAGCACCCGATGCGGCATCGGACGCGGCACCCGGGTGCAACTCCCGGCGACCGTGGATAGCGTGACCGTGCCCGGGGCGGGAAAGCATTCCCGCGAACGGGACCGCCGTCGCCACACCGGGGAGGACATCGACGTGACCGAGCTGCACCTGACCTACGGCGTGGTCGGTGCTCTGGGTCTCGCGCTGGCGATGGTCAGTCGCCCCATGCGTAGCCTGCCGCTCTCGGAGCCGCTGCTGGCGCTCGCGCTCGGCGTCGTCCTCGGCCCCTACGCGCTCGGGGTGGTGGACCCCGGCGCGCCGGTGCGGGACCTCGTGCTGCTCGAGCTCAGCCGCCTCATCGTCGCGGTGTCGGTGATGGGGGCCGCGCTCCGCTTCCCCGCCGCGAAGCTCGGTTCGGTCGTCCGTCCCGTGCTCGTCCTGCTGGCCGTCGTCATGCCGCTGACGGCCATGATCTCCGGGGCGGCCGCGCTGGTGCTCGGCCTCCCGCTGGCCCTCGCCGCCCTGGTGGGCGCCTCTCTGTGCCCCACCGACCCGGTGCTCGCCGGCTCGATCGTGTCCGGCCGGCCCGCCGAGCGGGACCTCCCCGCGCGTCTGCGTCACACGCTCAGCGTCGAGAGCGGTCTGAACGACGGCCTCGCCCTGCCTCTCGTCGGCGTCGCCCTCGCCGTCGTCCTGCCCGCCACCACACCAGGCGCGGAGGCAGGCCGTCTCACCTGGGAGGTGCTCGGGGGGACGGGCATCGGCCTGGTTGCTGGCGCCGTCGCGGCGCTCGGTGTCCGCGCGGCCACCAGGGACGACGACCTCGAGCCGGGCCCGAACCTCATCCTCACCGCGCTGCTCGCCGTCGCCGTGCTCGGCCTGGGCCGGGCGGCCGGGACCGATGGGATCCTCGGTGTGTTCGTCGCCGGCACCGTCTACAACGCCATGGTCACCGGGGACGAGCGCGAGCCGCAGCAGGGCATCGACGAGGCCGTGAACAGGTACCTGTGCCTCCCGCTGTTCTTCCTGCTCGGCGTCGTCCTGCCGTGGGAGGAGTGGGCACGCTTCGGTGCCCCGGCGATCGCGTTCGTCCTGATCGTCCTCGTGGGGCGCCGGCTGCCCGCGGTGCTGGCGCTGGCCCGACCGGCCGCCCTGCGCCGCTCCGAGGCGACCTTTCTCGGCTGGTTCGGCCCGATGGGCGCCAGCTCGATCTTCTACGTCGCGCACAGCGTCGACGAGGGCGTCACCGACCCGGCATTCTTCGCCGCCGGCACGCTCGCCATCGCGACGAGCGTGGTGGCCTTCGGGGTGACCTCCTCCCCCGGGCGCCAGCTGTACGCCCGCTCGAGCGCACCTGCGGAGGACGACGACGGCTCCCATGCGGACCCGGCGCAGCGCGAGGGACCCGCACCCACCGGCCGGCACTGACCCACCACCGGCTCCGTCCAGCGCCGGTGCCCCGACAAGCAGCCCAGGAGAGAGCTCATGTGGTTCGACTCGTGGCAGGACCTGACCCGCGTGCTCCTCGTCGGGGCCGCCGCCTACGGCGTCCTGGTGCTCGTCCTGCGGCTCACCGGCAAGCGGTCGCTGGCCAAGCTCAACGCCTTCGACCTCGTCGTCACCGTGGCGCTGGGCTCCACGCTGGCCACGATCGTGCTCAGTGCGGAAGTCTCGTTCAGCGAGGGCGTGACGGCGCTCGCGCTCCTGGCCCTGCTGCAGCTCGCAATGACCTGGACGTCGTCACGCTGGCCGCGCTCGCGCACGGTCATGACGGCGGAACCGACTGTCGTCCTCCGCGACGGTGAGCCGCTGCACGACGCGATGCGCGGGCAGCGCCTGACACTCGCGGAGCTTCGACAGGCCGTGCGGTCCAGCGGATCCGGTGACCTGTCCGCCGTCGGCGCGATCGTCCTCGAGAGCGACGGGACGCTCAGCGTGATCCCGGCGGAGAAGCTCGGCGACGGCTCCGCCCTCGAGGGCACCAGCCGCCCGGGGCCGGCCTGACCGATCACCGAGCTTCGGGGCCCAGGGCTCGGACGAGGACGTCTTCGTCCCCCAGCGGCCCCGACTTCAGCAGCACCCACAGAGGGTCGCCCCACCGGGGGGCGTCGACCCGCAGCCAGGCGACGCCGGGCGCCTCGGCGGCGCCCACGGTGCCGTGGGTGATGCCGCACCGCTCGACGACGGCGCCCGAGGTCTCCCCGCCCGCCGTCACCAGCCGGCGCACCCCGAGCGTCAGCAGCGCCTCGGCGACCTCCCCGAGCGTCCGCTCCACGAGCACGGCGGCCCGGTCGCGGCCGAGCGCCTCCTGCTCGGTCCGGACCACGTCCGGGGGTGCGCTCGCCACCACCCCGACCGGCCCGTCAGCCAGGTGATCCACCGCCAGGCTGCGCGCCTCGCCGACGACGTCGCGGCCGGTCGCGACCTCCGTCGGCCGGAAGCGGAGCACCGGCCAGCGGTCCTCGAAGCGGCGCACCTGCTCGAGCGTCTCGGCGGTGCAGCTCCCTGCGAGGAGCGCACCGGGCAGGTCGGCCGGCGGCCGGTCGACCGGCGGCGAACCGGGTGGCGCGGCCTCGACCGGGTGCTCGCCCGGCCGGGGCTCCACGAACGGGAGCGAGGTGGCATGCCCGGCGTCCGGGCCCGGCCGGACGGCGTCGAGGAGCGCGGTCGCCACTCCCGCCGCCCCCGTCACCAGCGGGTGCGCCCGGGCGACCTGCCCGAGGACGGCGAGGTCGGCGTCGTCCACCGCGTCGGCGACGACGTACCGCACCCCGGCGGCGGCGAGCCGGTCGAGCGCGGCCCGGGCGCCGTCGGCACCGCCCGTCAGCGCCTGGTGCGGCAGCAGGCCGACGCCCTCCCGCGTCTGACGGGCGAGGCGCCGGACCAGGTCGGCGTCGGTGCGGGGCGTCAGCGGGTGCATCCCGGCCTCGGAGAGCAGCCGGTTCCCGACGAAAAGGTGACCCTGGTAGACCGTCCGCCCGTAGCGCGGCACCGCGGGGCAGAACAGCACCACCGGGGGCGGGTTCCCCCGACGGCGGAGCTCGGCGCACAGCGCGTCGGCGACGGGGCCGATGTTGCCGGCGTCCGTGGAGTCGAACGTCGAGCTGTACTTCTGGAACAGCCGGGCGGCGCCGACGTCCAGCAGCCAGCGGGCGGCGGCCACCGACGCCTCGGCCGCCGCGCCGGCCTCCACGGAGCGGGTCTTGAGCCCGACGACGACCACGTCGCCGTCCGCTCCCGCCCGCTCCAGCGGCGGCACCCCGAGGTGCAGCTCGACCCGGGCGCCCGCCTCCCTCAGCGTGGCGGCGACGTCGACGGCGCCGGTGTAGTCGTCCGCGACGACGCCGAGCCGCGGGCCGGCCCGCGGGAGCCGAGGTCCGGCGTCACCGCTCGGAGCGTCGTCACCGTCCGGAGCCGGACCGCCCGGAGCCGGGCCGCCCGCGGTCGGGCCGCCCGGCGCCGCACCGGTCACGAACGCTCCTCGACCTCACCCAGCTCCTCCACGGCGGCCTCCATCGGCCCGCGGTCCACCAGCTCGGTCAGGTCGGTGGCGGCGCCGCCGCGCAGGGTCCCGAGCTCCTGCATGCGCTCGACCGTGTACTGGAGCCGGTCCTCCTCCAGGCCCACGTTCCTGGGGTAGGCCTGGACCTGCTCCATGTAGACCTCCCAGGCGCCGTCGATGACCTCCTCCTCGAACCCGGTGGCCTCGGCGATGACCGGCACCACGGCCTCGCGGTCGTCGTACATGGTGCGGTGCGCCTTGGTGATCGCCGTGGCGAACCCCTGCGCCGCCTCCTGGTTCTCCTCGAGCCACCCGGCGTCGACGAAGTACACGCCGTAGAAGTAGTCCGGCTCGACCTCGTAGAGGTTCACCAGCGAGTGCAGGCCGGCGTCCTGGTTGGCGGCCTCGAGGGCCTGCTCGGGGTGGAGGATCGCGGAGACGATCTGCCCCTGCACCAGGGCGCCGATGTAGGCGTTGGCGTTGACGGAGATGTACTGGACGTCCTGGGCGGTCAGACCGGCGTCCTCGAGCACCATGCGAGTCATGACCTCGCGGAAGGCGCCGACCTCCTGGATGCCGACCGGCTTGCCCTGGAGGTCCTCCGGCGACTGGATCTCCTCCGGCACCACCATCTCGACCTCGAGGCGGTCGGTGTAACTGCCGATGACCTTGATCTCGCCGCCGCCCGCGAAGGCGTTGATGACCGGCTCTATGCTCGACCCGCCGACCTCGAACTCCCCGCCGACGACGCCGGTGGTCACCGAGGACCCGGACCGCAGGTTGGAGATCTCGACCTCGAGGCCGACCTCCTCGAAGTAGCCCATCGCGTCGGCGACGGCGACGTCGGAGTTGGCGAAGCTGGTGGTGCTGGTGGGCATGGCGATGCGCAGGGTGGTCGTCTCGCCGCCGCCGCCACCGGTGCCTGCGCCCCCGCCGGGCTCGGCCCCGCCGTCGTCCCCGCCGCAGGCGGCGAGGGCGACCAGGAGCGGGAGCACGCCTGTCGCGATGAGAGGGCGACGACGTCGCCCGAGCTGGTTCATCATGGGATCCACTTCCTCGTGGTTGTCGGTCCGGGACGTCCGTCCGTGCCGGGAGGACGTCCCGGCGGTTCACTGGTCGCGGCGCCAGGGCGCCAGGACCTTCTCGACGGCGCCGAGCGCTCCGGTGAGCACCACGCCGATGAGCGAGAGGATGACGATCGGGACGAAGACACGCGCCGTCTCGAACGTGTTGGCGTTGGTGACGATGAGGTTGCCCAGGCCGGAGATCGCGGTGAAGAACTCGGCGACGATCACGCCGACCAGACCACGGCCGATCGCCAGCCGGATGCCGGTGAAGATGAACGGCAGGGCCCCCGGCAGCAGCAGGTCGCGCCAGACGCGGCTCTCGCTGGAGCAGAACGACCGGGTCACCTCCAGCAGCTCGGGGTCGACCTCGGCCACGCCGCGCTGGGTGTTGATCACGACCGGGAAGAAGACGAAGAAGGCGACGACGAAGATCTTCGCCGAGTCCCCGAAGCCGAACCACAGCACGATCACGGGGATCAGCGCGACGGCGGGCAGCGCGTAGAGGGCGTTGATCGGGATGTCCAGGATCTGCCGCGCCACGTCGCTGCGCCCGGCGACGAGGCCGAGCGCCACCCCGAAGACCACGCCGATGACCGAGCCGATGAGCAGCACGACGAGCGTGTCCACGAGCGCGTCGACCAGTGTGCCGTCCGCGATCATGTCGAAGAACGCCTGGACGATCGCCGTCGGGTAGGTGAAGACGATCGGGTTGACGCTGCGGCCGTAGATCTCCCAGGCGATGAGGATGACCAGCAGCGAGCCGTACCGCACCGCGCGCCGCTGGTTCTTGGTCAGGGTCCGCAGTCGTAGGGTGCGGCGGGCCTGGATCTCCCGCTGGGGCGGGACCTGCGCCAGCGGGTCGTGCCGGCGGTCCGGCGGTGTGGTCGGGGTGGTGGCACTCATGCTGCCTCCCGTCCCGACTGCAGGCTGTCCCACAGCTGGCTGCGCAGCGGGATGTACTCGGGGTGGCTGCGCACCGAGTCGATGTTCCGGGGGCGCGGCATGGGCGAGCGGACGTCCAGCATGACGCGGGCCGGCGGCCCGCCCAGGACGATGATGCGGTCGGACATGATGATCGCCTCGTCGAGGTCGTGGGTGACCAGGAGCGCCGTACGGGTCTCGCGCTCGATGATGCCGAGCACCTCGCGCTGCATGATCTCCCGGGTGATGGCGTCGACGGCGCTGAGCGGCTCGTCGAGGAGCAGCAGCTCGGGCTCCAGGCACAGCGCGCGCGCGATGCCCACGCGCTGCTTCATGCCGCCCGAGAGCTGGTACGGGTACTTCTTGCGGGCGTCGGACAGGCTCATGATGTCGAGCAGCTCGTCCACCCGGGCGTCCATGCCGTCGGCCCGCCCCTGGACGTCGAGGCCGTAGCGAATGTTCTGCTCGACCGTCTTCCACGGGAAGAGGCCGAAGTGCTGGAAGACCATCGCCGCCCGCGGCTCCGGCGTCCGCAGCTCCTTGCCGTGGAGGGTCATCCGGCCCACGCGGGCCTGGGGCAGCAGGCCGCCGATGGAGCGCAGCAGCGTGGTCTTCCCGCAGCCGGACGTCCCCACGATGCTGACGAACTCGTCGTCCTCCACCGTCAGGGAGAGCCCGTCGATGATGACGTTCTGCTTGAACCGGACGTGGACGTCTTCAACTTCGAGGCTGTAGGTCAAGGCTCCTCCTGCGTCTCCGTCGTCGCCTGGGGCCGGCCGTGCTGCCGGACCCGGAGCACACGGTTACAGTTAACCGGTTACATCACCGTGACGCATCTCCTAGGCAGGTGTCAAGCATGACGAGGCCCGACAGCGGGAGACCGACATGATCACCACCCTCACCCGGACCACCTCGAACGAGGTCGCCGCGACCCTGGTCCGGCTGCGCGAGGAGGGCGGTGCGGTCGCCCTCGGCCACGCGCTCTCCCTCGTGATCACGACGCCGGAGGAGAGCCTCGCCGACGCGCTCGCCGCGGCGCGGAGCGCGTCCATGGAGCACCCCAGCCGGGTGGTCGCCGTGGTCACCGACCCCGGCGCTCCGGACGGGCTCGAGGCCGAGATCCGCGTCGGCGCCGACGCCGGGGCGGGCGAGATCGTGGTGCTCCGCGCGGGCGGACGGGCCGCCGGCGCCACGAACACCCTGGTGGCGCCACTGCTCCTGCCCGACGCCCCGACCGTCGCCTGGTGGCCGGCGGCGCCCCCGCCCGTGCCGGCCCGGGACCCGGTCGGTGCGCTCGCCGTGCGCCGGATCACCGACGCGCTGGCCACCGCTGACCCACCGGCCACCATCCGCGCGCTGGCCGGGGCCTACTCCCCCGGCGACACGGACCTGTCCTGGGCGCGCAGCACGCCGTGGCGGGCCCTGCTCGCCGCCGCGCTGGACCTGCTGCCGACCGAGGGCGTGCGCCGGGCGTGGGTGGCCGGCCAGGGCCTGCGGCCGACGGTCGACCTGGTCGCCGGCTGGCTGGCGAGCGGCCTGGGCTGCGCGGTGCAGACCCGGCAGCTGCCCTCGCGGAGCATCTCCGAGGTGGGCGTGGAGACCGCCGCCGGCGCCGTCACGCTCCGGCGCGAGCCGGACGGCACGACGGCGACGCTGCGCCTGCCCGGCGCGCCCGACCAGACGGTCTCGCTCCCCCTGCGCAGCCTCGCGGACTGCCTGATGGAGGACCTGCGCCACCTCGCGCCCGACCCGGTCTACGGGCGGGCGCTGACGCGGCTGACCCCGAGCGACCTTGACACCGGGCGCGGCACGTGACTACGGTCAGCCTCGTAGAAACCGGTTACAGAAACTGCGAGGAAAACATGCCTGCGACCATCCGGGACGTCGCCGCCGAGGCGGGCGTCTCCGTCGCCACGGTCTCCCGGGTCGCCTCCGGCGGCAACTACCCCATCGGGGCTGAGACCAAGGCGAAGGTCCTCGCAGCCATCGAGCGGCTCAACTACCGCCCCAACGGCATGGCCAAGGGCCTGACGCAGCGCAACAGCCGCCTCGTCGGCGTCGTCGCACCCGACATGTCCAACCCCTACTACCCGGAGGTCACCCGCGGCATCGAGGACGTGGCCACCGCACGGGGGTACCAGGTCCTCTCCTGCAGCACCGACCGTGACCCGGCCCGCGCCCGGGCCAGCATCGACGCCCTGCTCGCCAAGCGGGTCGCCGCGCTGGCCGTCATCGGCGGCGGCGACGAGGTGGTCCTCCAGGACCGCGACCTCGAGGCGTACGGCACCGAGGTGGTCATGATCGGGCGCGCGACCCGCCGGTTCTCCACGGTCCGCGTGGAGAACGCCGAGGCGGGCCAGGAGGTGGGGCGCCACCTGCTGGCCCTGGGCCACCGCCGGATCGGCTTCGTCGCCGGCCACCGCGGCTCCAGCGCCTCGGACGAGCGGCTGCGCGGCTTCCGGCGGGCGCTGAAGGAGGCCGGCGTGGAGCACCGCGCGGAGTACGTCCAGAACGGCGACTACACCGAGGCCGGCGGGTACGACGCGACCCGGCGGCTCATGCACCTCTCCGCCCCGCCGTCGGCGATCTTCGCGGCGAGCGACCGGATGGCGATCGGGGCGCTGGCGGCGCTGCGGGACATGCAGCTGCGCGTCCCGGACGACGTGGCCCTGGTGGGCTTCGACGACATCCCCATGGCGGAGTACCTCAGACCGGCGCTGACCACCGTCTCGGTCTCCGCCCACAGGCTCGGCACGGAGGCCATGGGCCTCGTGCTCGACGGAACCGGTCGCCCCAGGCGGCCCCAGCACCTCCGCGTCCGCACGCGGATGGTCATCAGGGAGAGCTGCGGCGCGCGGCGCACGTGACCGCGCGCGGCGACCTCCCGTGAGTCAACGACGACACATCTACGAGGAGATTCACATGTCCACGAAGGACTACGCCAAGACCGACGCGAACAACGAGCGCAAGCACAACATTCTCGGGATGTCGTTCTCCGAGGTCGCGGAGCGGCTGCAGGAGCCGGGGCAGGACACGGTCCTCGTCCCGATGGGCAGCACCGAGAAGCACGGCGCGCACATCCCGCTGGGCACGGACAGCTACGTCACCATGGAGGTGGTCTACCGCGCCGCGGAGAAGCACGACGTCCTGTTCACCCCGCTGCAGCCGTTCGGGTACTCCCCGCACCACATGGGCCGCAACGAGGAGGGCGCCGGGACCATCACCCTCAAGGCCGAGACCTACCGCCGGGTGCTCAACGACGTCGCCCGCAGCCTGATCTACCACGGCGTCAAGAAGGTCATCTTCGTCAGCCACCACGGGTCCAACACCAAGCCCATCGACGAGGTCATGCGCCAGCTGCGCTACGAGACCGGCGCCTACATCTCCTTCTACAAGACGCCGACCGAGCGCGAGGCCAACGTCGTCCAGGACCTCTTCGAGAACCCGCCCGAGGAGACCCCGGGCTGGCACTCCTCCGAGCTGGAGACCTCGTGCCTCATGGCGACGGCGGACGGGCTGGTCCACATGGACCGCGCCGTCGAGGACCGGGCGCACGCCCCGGCCTACATGGGCGGGTCGTTCTCGAAGATCGACGGCACCGGCACGGTGAAGTTCCAGAACTCGGAGAACATCTGGGTCCCGATGGACCACCACGAGTACTCCGACACCGCCACCATCGGTAACCCCTTCCGCGCGACCAAGGAGAAGGGCCTGGCGATGTTCGACCGGATGGCCGACCACCTCGGCGCCTACGTCGACGAGGTGCGCAAGTTCGAGGTGAACGTGACGTTCAGCGACTACCCCGAGCGGGCCTGAGACCTGGTCGCCCGACTCACGAGGAGGTGCGTCATGGCAGGACAGAGCCCGCTCGACGCCGTCGACCCGAGGCTGCTCCGGCTGCTGCGGGAGGAGCTCGTGGCGATCTCGCGCCGCGCCTACGAGCGCGGCCTCGTGCCGGGCGTGAGCGGGAACAACAGCCTGCGCATCCCCGGCACCGACCTGCTGCTCATCAAGACGACGGGCTGCTGCCAGGGCGACATGGACACCGCCGACACCGTCGTGATGACGCTGGACGGCGAGGTCCTGGAGCCCGGGCGGCAGCCCTCGAAGGAGTGGCGGTGGCACTCGGCGATCTACCGGGCGCGGCCCGACGTCGGGGCGGTCGTGCACCAGCACCCGCCCTACGCGGTGGCGTTCGCCGTCGCCAACCGGGTGCCGCCGGTCGTCCACACGGCGGCCCGCGGCCACCTGCGGCGGATCGCCCTGGTGGACCTGCTCCCGGCCGGCTCGGAGGAGCTGGCCGACCAGATCACCGAGCTGTTCTCCGACCCGGAGCTGCGGGTGGCCCTGATGCGCGAGCACGGGACCATCGCGGTGGGGCCGGACCTGCGGACCGCCCACTACCGGACGGAGTACCTGGAGGACAACGCCCGCGTCGCGCTGCTGGCGGCGCAGGCCGTGGCCCTCTCGCCGCACGACCACGTCCGCCTGGCCGAGGACCTCGCCCCGCTGGCCGAGGACGCCTGACGTGGCCGCGGCCCCCGTCGTCGCCGTCCTGGCGACGCTCGACACGAAGAGGGAGGAGGCCGTCTTCCTCCGGGACCGCATCATCGACAACGACGGCGAGGCGGTCGTCGTCGACATCGGGCTCAGCCCGGCGGACGACCCGGTCGCGACGGTCCCCGCCTCCGCCGTCGCCGCGGCCGCGGGCCGGGACGTGCCGGGGCTGCGGGCCGGCCCGCGGGACGAGGCGATGGCCGCGATGGGGGCGGGGGCGGCCGCCCACCTGACCCGGTGGTACGACGCCGGACGCCTCGACGGGATGATCGGGGTCGGCGGCAACCAGGGCACCGCGGTGGCCTCCATCGCGATGCGGGCCGTCCCGATCGGGGCGCCGAAGCTGCTGATCTCGACGGTGGCGTCGGGGAACGTGCGCAAGTACGTCATGGACTCCGACATCGCGATGCAGTTCTCGGTGGCGGACCTGCTCGGCGGGCCCAACATCGTCACGACGTCGATCCTGGACACCTGCGCCGCGGGCATCGTGGCCATGGCGCGGGCCGCGGCGCGGTACCGGGCCCGGGCCCGGCCGCGGGCCACCGCGGTGGCGGTGACGGCGTTCGGGAACACCGAGGCCGCCGTCGTCCGCGCGGTGGCCGCCCTGCGGGAGCAGGGCTACGAGATCGTGCCGTTCCACGCCTCCGGCGCGTGCGGGTCGGCGATGGAGCGGCTGATCCGGCAGGGGACGCTCCAGGCCGTGCTGGACATGACCACGCACGAGCTGCTCGGCGAGCTGCACCCGCGGGACATCTACGCGCCGGTCCGGCCCGGTCGCCTCACCGCGGCCGGGGAGATGGGCATCCCGCAGGTCGTCGTCCCCGGGGGGCTGGAGTACCTGTGCTTCGGCGGCGTCGACGAGATCCCCGAGGCGTACCGGGGTCGCCCCACCCACGTCCACAACCCCTACAACACCAACGTCCGGACGACGGCGGAGGAGCTGGCCGCCGTGGGCGAGCTCATGGCGGAGCGGCTCAACGCCGCCACCGGCCCGGTCGCCGTCCTCGTCCCGCTGCGCGGGTGGTCCCACGTGGGCAGCCCGGGCGGCGTCCTGCACGACCCCGCCATCAACCAGGCGCTGATCGACGTCCTGGGGGCCCGCCTGCGGAGCGACATCCCCCTGACCCTGCTCGACCTGTCCATCAACGACGAAACCTTCGCCGTGACCGCGGCGCAGACCCTGACCGACATGGTGGGAGCCCCCACCGCCGTGAGGTGAAAACATGACCACGACGTCAGCCGCCCCCGGGCGGCGCACCGACGAGCAGATCCCCGAGAGCATGCGCGCCGCCGTGCTGTTCGGGCCCGGCGACATGCGGGTGGTGGACAAGCCCGTCCCGCGCCCGGGCCCCGACGAGGTGCTGGTGAAGGTCGCCATGTGCGGCATGTGCGGCACCGACCTGAAGATCTACGACGGCCACTTCCCCGGCACTCCCCCGTACGGCGAGTACACCCCCGGCCACGAGTGGACCGGCACGGTGGTCGCGGTGGGCGAGACCGTGGACGAGGTGGCGCCCGGGGACCGCGTCTGCATCGAGGCGCACCACGGGTGCGGACGCTGCGACAACTGTCTCGTGGGGCTGTACACCGCCTGCCTGAACTACGGGAACCGCAAGAAGAACCACCGCGCCTCGGGCATGACGACGGACGGCGGGTTCGCCGAGTACGCGCTGCACAACGTGGCCTCGCTGTACAAGATGCCGGACAACGTCTCCTTCAAGGACGCCGTGCTCATCACGACCGCCGGCACGGGGCTGTACGGGCTCGACGCCACCGGCGGGTACATCGCCGGCGACGACGTGGTCGTCTTCGGGCCCGGACCGGTCGGCCTCATGACGGTCCAGGCGTGCAAGCAGCTGGGGGCGCGGAACGTCATCCTCGTCGGCACCCGCCCGAGCCGGCTCGAGATGGGCAAGAAGCTCGGCGCCGACCACGTGATCAACAGCCGCGAGACCGACGCCGTCGCGGAGGTGAAGAAGCTGACCGGAGGGGGCGCGGACCTGGTCATCGAGACCTCGGGCGCGACCGCCACCCCGCAGCAGTGCGTCGAGACCGTGCGGCGCGGCGGGAAGATCCTCTTCGTCGCGTTCTACCCGGAGCCCGTCACGTTCGACCTCACCGCCGTGGTGCGCAGCGACGTCACGATGTACACCACCCGCGGCGAGGGCGGGAACAACGTCAAACGGGCCGTGGCGCTGGCCGAGATGGGCCGGCTCAAGGGCGAGGAGCTCGTGACGCACGAGTTCCCGCTCGAGGACATCTCCGAGGCGCTGCGCGTGGTCCGCGAGCGCGACGGCGACCCGCTCAAGGTGGTCGTCGCCTTCTGAGCCGTCTACCTGCATGAGGGCCGCTCGGGCCCGGACCCCGTCCGGGCGGCGTTTTCCGCAGGCAAGCTCCGCCCGGACCGGGACCCCGCCCGGGCGGCGCTTGTCGGGTGGACGCGCGCCGCACCGGCCGCACCCCCCGGCTGTGTCTGTCGCGGCGTCTGGCCAGCGGCGGCGCCCGGGCGGCACCAGGAGACAGCCCCGGGCGACAACGTCCGGGCAGCACCAGGAGACAGCCCCGGGCGACGACGTCCGGGCGGCACCAGGAGACAGCCCCGGGCGACGACGTCCGGGCGGGGTATGTTCTTCGGCGAATATCAGGCCCGCGGGAACGACGCGAGCGTGGCTCGCAGGAGTGCAGCGTGGAGCGTTCGCGATGGCGGAGCGGGAGTCGCGTGAGCCTGGCTCGCAAGAGTGCAGCATGGAGCGCGCGGGTCAGCCGAGCGGGAGTGGCGCGAGCCGGGCTCTCACCTCACCCTCGCCGCTCAAACTGAGGGAAAAACACACCTTGCCCGTGCGGGCCCTGGAAAGGACCCCACGACGTCCCCGCGTCGGCCGAAGCTGCGCCGTGGCTGCCGGCCGGGGTGGTAGGTAGTTTGCTGCGGAGGTCCCTCGCCCCGCGGCGGGCCGACCCACCTGCCCGACGGCGGCCGACGCGCTGCCCACCCCCAGCACCGGAGGAGGAGCGGCCCATGATCTGGTGGTCGGTGCTCGGCGCCGCCCTGATCGGGACGGCCCTCTGGGACGTCTTCCACACGTTGTGGCACCCGAGCGGGCAGGGGCGGCTCGGCCACACGGTGATGGCGCTGGTGTGGCGGCTGTTGCGGCGCCGCCGCCCGCGCCTGCGCCAGCTGGGCGGGCCGCTGGCCATGGTGACCGTGCTGCTGGCGTGGGTGGTGCTGGTGGGCCTGGGCGGAGCGCTGGTGTTCTGGCCGCACCTGCCCGGCGGCTTCAACTTCGCGTCGGGGCTGGACCCGTTGCGCGGGGAGTTCGTGGACGCCGTCTACCTCTCCCTGGTCACCCTCACCACTCTGGGCTTCGGCGACATCGTCCCGACCAACCCGTGGCTTCGCCTGTTCGCCCCGCTCGAGGCGCTGATCGGGTTCGCCCTGCTCACCGCCGTCGTCTCCTGGGTGCTGCAGGTCTATCCCGCGCTCACCCGACGACGGGCGCTCGCCCTGCGCCTGGCGTTCCTGCGCGACGCCGGCACGCTCGACAGCCTCGACCGGCTCAGCGCCCCCGCCGGGGCCCGGATCCTCGACGGGCTCGCCACCGCAGTCGTCCACGCCCGGGTGGACCTGACCCAGTACGCCGAGACCTTCTACTTCCAGGAGAAGGAGCCCGACGCCACGCTCGCGGTCACCGTGCGGTACGCCCACGACCTGGCGTGCGCCGGCGAGCGCTCCGAGCACGCGGAGGTCCGGCTGGCCGCGCGGACGCTCGGGCGGGCCCTGGACGACCTCGCGCAGCTGCTGGACGAGCAGTTCCTGCACCGCGGCGGCGACACCGCCGACGTGCTCGCCGCCTACGCCGACGCGCAGACGGGCCCCTGATCCGCCCCGGCCCGGGGTCGCGCCGACCGGCACCCGGTGGGCGGCGGCGACTCGCGCGTCAGGCGGGGGTGCCAGGAGCGCCCCAGCGCTCCTCGACGCGGCCGAGGCGCCAGACGGCCAGGCTCAGCAGCCAGGCGCCGACGAACACGGCCACCAGCGCGTAGCCGACGCTTCCCAGGTCGAGGCCCGCGGCCCACCCGAGCACGCCGCCGGTGGGCTCGACGTGCTCCGCGAGGAGCTGGAGCAGCACCACCGAGCCGATGCCGAGCGCGGCCACCACGGACAGCACCGTGACGGTGAGGTTGTAGTAGACCATGCGTACCGGGGCCAGGAAGGCCCAGCCGTAGGCGCGGGCCATGAGCACGCCGTCGGCGGCGTCGAACAGGCTCATCCCGGCGGCGAAGAGCACCGGCAGCACGAGGATGGCGTACCACGGCAGCGTCAGGGCCGCGGTGCCGCCGGCGAGCACGAGCAGGGCCACCTGCGTGGCGGTGTCGAACCCGAGCCCCATGAGCAGCCCCACCGGGTACATGTGCCACGGCTTCGTCACGCGCCGGGTGAATCGGCCCAGCAGGCGCGCCATGACGCCGCGACTGTTGAGCAGCCGCTCCAGCTCGCGCTCGTCGAGGGCGGCGCCGCGCATCTCGCGGAAGACCCGCACGATGCCCCGCACCGACCCGAGGTTGAGCAGCCCGATGAGGATGAGGAACGTCCCGGCGACGACGGAGCCGACCAGGCCGAGCGTCTGCTGGAGGGAGGAGCCGCCGTCGGCGACCGGGCCGGCGACAGCGCGCAGACCGAGCGCGAGGAGCAGGGAGAGCCCGAAGACGACGCTGGAGTGGCCGAGCGAGAACCAGAAGCCCACGCTCAGCGCGGGGCGGTCCTCGCCGACGAGCTTGCGGGTGGTGTTGTCGATCGCGGCGATGTGGTCGGCGTCGAAGGCGTGCCGGACCCCGAGGAGGAACGCGGTCACGCCGAGGCCCACGCCAAACACCCCGGCGCTGCCGACGGTGAGCCGCTGCGGGGCGACGGCGAGGAGCAGCACCCCCCACCCGAGGACGTTGAGCAGCAGCACGGTGGCGGCCATGCCGGCGAGCGAGCGCTTCTCGGCCCGGCCGAGCCGCGCGCGGCCGACGGCCCGGGATGAGGTGGTCGTGGTCACGGGGCGTGTCCTTTCCGGAGCGGCGGGACTCAGAGGAGCGGGGGGGGCTCAGAAGACTGCGGGGTCGGGACCGCTGCGGGTCAGAACAGCTGCGGGATGCTGCTGGCGGCCGTGTACACGGCGACCGCCACCAGCAGGATCGTGAAGGCGAGGTTCAGGCGCGCGGGGCTCACCCGCGAGGTGATGCGGGCCCCGACGAGGCTACCGACCACGGCCGCCGCGGTGAACACCCCGACCAGCGCCCAGTCGAGCGTGACGTCCTGGCCCAGGCGGGAGACCAGCGAGCTCGCGCTGTTGATGGTGATGACCACCAGCGAGGTGCCCACGGCCACGGGCATCGGCAGGCGCAGGACGACCACGAGCGCCGGGACGACGGCGAAGCCGCCGCCCACCCCGAAGAACCCGGTCAGCAGGCCGACCCCGGTGGCGGTGAGCAGCAGGGTGCCCGCCGCCCGGCAGTCGCACCGGAACGGGCGGAGCGTGAGCATCGGGCTGGTCCGCGCCTCGGGCTGCTCACGCCCGGCCGCCCGGGCGCGGGCGGCCGAGCGCCGTCGTCGGGTCATCACCCCGGCGACGACGAACATCAGCCCGGCGAAGGCGACGAGCAGGACGTCCGGGTCGACGCTCGCGGAGAGCAGCGAGCCGAGATAGGCGCCGCCCACCCCGAGGAGCCCGAAGACCACACCCTGGCCGAGCCGCACCCGGCCGGCCCGCGCGTGCGGGACCATCCCGATCAGCGTGGTGACCCCGACGATGACGAGGGACGCCGTCGTCGCGGTCCGCGGGTCCTGGCCCAGGGCGTAGACCAGGGCCGGGACGGTGAGGATGGACCCGCCCCCGCCGAGGGCGCCGACCGTGATCCCGACGACGACCCCCAGCGGGACGGCGAGCGCGAGCAGGGCCGGGCTCACGCCGAGGCGGGGGCCTGGTCGGAGACGACGGGCAGGCCGGCCGGCGCCGCGGAGTTGGCGAAGCTGTCGTCGACGGCGACCACGCGCCGCCCGGTGGCGGCCACGAGGGACGCGGCGATGGAGGCGCGGTAGCCGCTGGCGCAGTGGATCCACACCTCGCCCCGGGGCACCTCGTCCATGCGGGTGACGATGTCGTGGATCGGGATGTGCACGGCGCCGTCGATGTGGCTCTCGCGCCACTCGCTGGCCCGGCGCACATCCAGCACGGTGACGGTGCGGTGGTGGCGGACCTGCTCGAGGTCGGCGAAGCTGGCGGTGGTCAGCGCGGCGAGCGGGGCGTCGGTCCACTCCTCCGGGCGGCCCGTGGCGGCCGCGGCCGGGCGGTCGATGCCGATGCGGGTGAGCTCGCGCTGGGCCTCGGCCACCTGCTCGGGGCTCTCGCCCAGCAGGGTCACCGGGGTGCCCCACGGGATGAGCCAGCCGAGGTAGGTGGCGAACTGGCCGTCCAGGCCGAAGTTGAACGTGCCGGGCACGTGGCCGGCGGCGAAGGCGGTCCGGTTGCGCAGGTCCACCAGCCACTCCCCCGCCTCGAGTCGACGGCGGAGCTGCTCCTTGTCGGCCCGCTCCGGCTCGGAGAGGTCGGCGGCGGTGGGGCCGGCGGAGTTTGCCGGGCCCATGTGCACGTAGTAGGCGGGGTAGGCGTCGAGCCCGGCGAGGGTGTCGGCGACGTAGTCCTCCTCGTCCTGGGACATCACCGGGTTGATGAGGCGCTCCTGGCCGATCGTGGAGGAGGTCGTGTCGCCGCCGGCGGAGGTGGCGGCGCAGAAGCTGCCGAACCCGTGGGTCGGCATCACCTTGGTCTCGTCGCTCAGCTCGGCGGCGAGCTTGCGCGCCGAGCTGTACTGGTGGCGGGCGAGCTCGTGGGTGTGGGCCTCGCCGAGCAGGTCGGGGCGGCCGGTGGAGCCGAAGAGCAGGGAGCCGCCGGAGAACACCGCGGGGTCCTCCCCGTCGAGCACGTAGGACAGGTGGGTGAAGGTGTGCCCGGGGGTGTGCATGGCCCGCACCCGCAGCTCGGGGCTGACCTCGACGACGTCGCCGTCGCGGATGCCGCTGCGCTCGAAGGAGACGTCGTCCTCCGCGTTGACGTGGTACTCGGCGCCGGTCTGCTGCGCGAGGGCGTAGCCGCCGGTGACGTAGTCGTTGTGGATGTGGGTCTCGAAGACGTGCATGATGCGCACGCCGGCCTTCTCGGCGGCGCCCAGCACGCGGTCGATGTCGCGCTGGGGGTCGACGACGAAGGCGACCTCGCCGTCGTGGACCAGGTAGCTGCGGTCGCCGAGGGACGGGGTCTCGATGGAGATGATCGTGGTGGCCATCAGTGGGTCCTTCCGGGTGGTCGCGGCGGGTGCTCGCGACGGGGTCGGGTGTCGGTGTCGGGGCTGTCGGTGGTCAGGACAGGTCGGCGTGCGAGCCGGTGACGACGGGGTTGCCGGCACGGATCCAGCCCTTCGTCCCGCCCTGCACGGAGCGGGCGTCGACGCCCACGCGCTCGAGGTAGTCGGCGGCGCGCAGGCTGCGGTTGCCGCTGGCGCAGATCACGTACACCGGCTGGTTCGTCGGCAGCTCGCCGGCCCGCGCGGGGACCGTGCCGAGCGGGACGAGCAGCGCCCCGGGGACGTGGCCCTCCACGTACTCGGCCGGCTCGCGGACGTCGACGACGAGGGCGCCGTCCGCCCGGGCGGCGGTGAACTGGTCGATGGAGACCTCGGCCATGAACTGGTTCCTTCCGGTTGGTCGATACCCCTGGGGGTATGTCTTCGGGAGCCTACAACGACCGGCTCGCCCGGCGCATTCCCGCAGCCGAGGTGGGTCCGGCAGTCGCCGCCGGATGACGGCACACCGGGCTGCCGAGCGGCGACACAAAGACCGCCGAGCTTTGGCGCGCAGGCCGGCGAGCGGCGCGGCGCCGACAGTCGTGCTGGACAGACGCTATACCCCCTGGGGTATCCTGGCGACCGTAACCACGACCTCACCGAAGGAGTCCCCCATGTGCAGCCCCGCCCGATGCAACCGCTGCGGCAAGGTCACCTGGACCGGCTGCGGCATGCACGTCGACGCCGTCATGGCCGACGTGGAGCCCACGCAGCGATGCACCTGCCGCTGACCACCCCGCCCGGTAGGTCGTCGTCGGGTACGTCGTCGTCGCGCACGTCGTCGCCGGGCGCGGCCGGCGAGGCCGACCTCGCCGAGCTCGTGCGGGCTCGCCGGCAGGTCGCCGTCGAACGTCTGACCGCGGCCGCGGGGAACGCCTCGCTGTGCACGCTGTCGCGCTCGGGCGAGCCGCGGCCGACGGTGAAGTACCTCGAGGGCGCCGTCTCCGCGTTGTCGGACGTCCAGCGCACGCTGCGCGGCCCGGCGCACGACCCGGCCGCAGGCCCGGCGGCCGCCGCGGCGGTCAGCGCGGTCCGCGAGCGCTGGGTGGCCCGGCGCGGGCAGTCCGCCGCGTCGTCGCCGGCCTGGCAGGCCTACCTCGACGGCGCCGTCGACGAGCTCGACGAGCTCGCCGCCGCCGTGGACGGGCGCGCCGAGGCCCTGCCCGCCGAGGACGGAGGACGGACGCCGCAGCCTGCCGAGACGGCTGCCCAGCAGCGCCAGGCGACCAGTCACCAGCAGGCCGCGGAAGCGAGCCCGCCCAACGCCACCCCCACCGAATCGCTCTCCCTGGTGACGTCACGGCCCACTCCCAAGGTCCCCTGGCCGCGCCGCCGGACCGTCGCGACGGCGGTGCTCGCGCCCGCGCTCTTCGCCGCCCTCGTCGCCACCGGCGGCGGCTGGACGCCGCTGGCCGCCCCGGCGTGGACGGCGCTCGTGACGGTGACGTCGGTCGTCGGCGCGGCCACGCTGTCCACCTACCTGCCTCTGCCGGGTCAGGGGCGGCGGCCGAACGTGGGGTGCACCCCGTGCGCGGCGGTGTCGGCGATGACCGTCCTGGGCGCCGCCTGGCTGCTCGGCTCGGCGCCGCTGCAGCCCACGATGGCGGCCGTGGCGCTGGCCGCGGTGACGTTCGGGCTGGTCCAGCGCGTCACCGGCGCCGGGGCGAGCTGCGCCACCTGACCACGACACACCGAGGGCCGGCCCCGTCCGTACGGATGGGGCCGGCCCGTCGTTCGCCAGCCGTCAGGGCAGGCGGCGGACCCCCAAGGTGTCCTCGCCGTCGCCGTCCCAGTCGCCCACGCGCACCACGTCATCGGCCCGGCCGTAGGCCAGCACCAGGTCGGCCGCGCCCCCGCCCAGGGTGTTCTTCACGTGGTAGACGTTCCCGCGCCGCACCGTGAAGGTGTCCGTCCGGTCCCCGTCCCAGTCACCGACCACCACCGCGTCGGTCGCCCGCCCGTAGGGCACCACCCGGTCCGCCGCGCCGGCCGCGATCGAGTTCTTGACGTGGTAGATGCTCCCGCGGCGCACCGTCAGGGTGTCGTCGCCGTCGCCGTCCCAGTCACCGACCAGCACCTCGTCACCCGCCCGCCCGTAGACGACCACGCGGTCGGCCGGGCCGGACGAGACGTCGTTCTTCACGTGGTAGGCGCTGCCGCGCCGTACGGCGAGGGTGTCCTTCCCGTCGCCGTCCCAGTCGCCGACGAGCACGACGTCGTCCGCCCGGCCGTAGGCGAACACGCGCTCCGCCTCGCCGCCGCCGAGCTTGTTGTTGACGTAGTACAGGTTGCCGCGGCGGACCATGATCGTGTCCGAGCCGTCGCCGTCCCAGTCCCCCACCAGCACCTGATCGGTGTGGCGGCCGTACTGGAAGAGGTGGTTCGCCTTGGCCGTCCACGCGTCGTTGAGGAAGAAGCCGTACCTCGGCTCCGCCGGCGGCGCCGCGGGGGTCAGGAGCGTCATCGCCGGGTCCACGCCGATGATCCAGAACAGATCCTCCGGGAGGTCGTCCGTGAGCACCGGCCAGTCGTAGCCGTACTGCGGCTCCGCGGCCACGACGACGTACGGGTTCTCGAAGGTCGCGCCGAGCTGGGACACCCAGTACGACCCATGGTGAGCGAGGAACCACCGGTCCTCTTCCACGAGGTAGACGTAGTAGTCGATGCCCTCGACCTCGGGGATCTCGATGCTGGCGACCGTGCGGGTGCTGCGCCCCTTGTACACCGGCGCCTTGGGGGTGCCGGGGGTGAGGAGCTCCTCCAACGGTTCGCCGACGTACACGAGCTCGAGCTCGTAGGACTGCTGGGAGCCCGCCGCCAGGTCCAGACCCTCGGCGAGGCCCACCGGACCGCCGTCCTCGTTCGGGCCGGCGGGCCGGAGCTCGTAGTCGCCCTCGGGGTACGTGACGGTGACGTCGAGGTGGCCGGCGTCCACCGTCCACTCGCGCGAGACGTACCAGCCGTACAGGCCGTCGGCCTCGTCGACGCTCTCACCGGTCAGGACCGGCTCGGAGGCCTGGCCGCCGACGCTGATGGAGAACTCCGCGGGGTCGTACCAGGCGAGGTCGTCGATCCGCAGCGCGAGCCGCACGGTCGGGGCGACGTCGTCGTAGCTGACCGACCAGGTCTCACCGTCCCACGAGCCGTCGCCGTCGCCGTCGACGCCGGTGCCGTCGTGGCTCAGGAGGTAGCCGGGCACCTCGTCGGGCAGGGAGATCGACGCTCCCTCGGGCAGGTCGTAGACGAAGGTGATGACCTCCTCGAGCGCGGTGCCGCCCTCGGCCACGGTCGTGGCGACCGCGGCCGGGACCGGCGCGTCGTCGAGGTCGACGACGATCGGCGCGACCAGCGACGGGTCCTCGAGGACGCCGGTGCCGTCGTCGTGGGTGACGCGCACCTGGATGGTCAGCCGTTCCGTCACGACTGCCGAGGCGGGGGCGGCCAGGCCCCCGACGACCGCGACGGCGAGGACCGCCGCGGCCGAGATGTGGGTTCGCTTCATGTGCTGTCCGGGCGGTTCGGCGCCCGGCTCCTTTCGTGACGTGGCCGAGGCCGTGGGTGGCTCTACTGGCGCCATTTGGGCAGCGAAGACGGCCTGCACCGTGGCCCCGCTGGAATTCTGGCCGGGAACCGTCGCCGGCGGAGTGCTTTTACGACTGACATCGGCGCCAATCCGCCGGGCAACAACTGGCAACCGGTGGCCACGGTTCGCCAGGCCGAGGATGGTGACCCACAGCACCCGACGTATCGCGACCGTAACCCCGGGGGGACCGGGCCCGGCTCGCGCCGACGGGTGCCACCAGGCATGCGGGCGCTGCCGCCCCATGCGTGAACGAAGGTCAGAGGGGACCACTTGATGAACGCCAGAACCAGATCGCGGCGCCGGGGGCTGCTCGCGATCGCCGCCGCCGTGCCGCTCACGCTGAGCGCGGCCGGCATCGCCGTCGCCGACACCGTCACGGCACCCACCACGCAGGCGTCCGACACGGCCGAGCTGCCGTGGATGGACACCTCGCTCTCGCCCGAGCAGCGCTCCGACCTGCTGGTCGACGCCCTGACGCTGGAGCAGAAGGTCCAGCAGCTGCACGGCAGCTCCGCGCCGACCCCGGAGCTGCTCCCCGAGTGCAACGGCACCAACTCCTCGGGCGGCTACGGCACGTTCCGCAACGTCACCGGCATCCCGGAGCTGGGCATCCCGACGTTCCGGATCACCAACGGGCCGGTCGGCGTCGGCTACGGCGACTGCACGCCGCAGGAGCCGGCGACGGCCCTCCCGGTCGCCCTCGCCCTCGCCGCGGGCTTCGACCCCGACCTCGCCTACCAGTTCGGCGATCTCGCCGGCCAGGAGAGCCGCACCCTCGGCCTCCACGAGTTCGAGGCGCCCGGCATCAACCTCGCGCGCATCGCCAACGGCGGCCGCAACTTCGAGTACTTCGGTGAGGACCCCTATCTCTCCGGCGTGATCGCGGCCGCGGAGGTGAAGGGTGTCCAGGACAACGACGTCATCGCGATGGCGAAGCACTACGTGCTCAACGACCAGGAGAAGGACCGCGGCAACGTCAGCGTCGAGGTCGACGAGTCCGTGCTGCACGAGCTGTACCTGCTGCCGTTCGAGATGGCCGTCAAGGACGGCGACCTGGGCTCGATCATGTGCTCGTACAACAAGATCGACGGCGTGTACTCGTGCGAGAACGACTACACCCTCACCACCGTGCTGCGGGACATGTGGGACTTCGAGGGGTACGTGCAGTCGGACTTCGGCGCCACGCACTCCACCGCACCGTCGCTGAACGCGGGCATGGACCTCGAGATGCAGAGCGGCCGCTACATGACGATGGCCAACATCGAGGCCGCGCTGGCCGACGGGTCCCTGACCATGGCCACGATCGACCAGGCCCTCGACCGCCGCTACACCCAGATGTTCAAGTACGGCATCTTCGACCGGCCGATCACCCGCGCCCCGATCAGCCCGGAGAACGGCCAGGTCGCCCGCGAGATCGGCGAGCAGACCTCCGTGCTGCTGAAGAACGAGGGCGACTTCCTGCCGCTCGACGCCGAGGTCGGCACCATCGCGCTGATCGGGCAGAGCACCTACGTCGACCAGGCCGTCGCCGGCGGCGGCGGCAGCTCCCGCGTCGTCCCGACCTACACGGTCGACGCGCTCGAGGGCCTCGAGAACGCCCTCGCCGAGCTCGGCTCGGACGCGACCGTCAACAAGGTCACCGTCGAGAAGGACCTCAGCAACCTCGACGCCGCCGTCGCCGCCGCCTCGGAGGCCGACGTCGTCGTCGTCATGGCGGGCCTGGTCACGGCCGAGGGCCGCGACCAGCTCACGGCCGACAACAAGCCGATCCTCAACCTGCCCGACAACCAGGACGCGCTGATCTCCGCCGTCGCCGCGGCTAACGCCAGCACCGCCGTCGTCCTCAAGGACGGCGACCCGGTCCTCATGCCGTGGCTCGACGAGGTGCCCTCGGTCCTCGAGGCCTGGAACCCCGGCCAGGAGGACGGCAACGTCGTCGCCAACCTGCTGTTCGGTCTGGCGAACCCCTCCGGCAAGCTGCCGGTGACCTACCCGGCGTCGGTGGACGAGACGCCCACCGCGGGCAACGAGGCGGCCTACCCCGGCCTCGACCTCGACGGCGTGCGGAACTCGCGCGGCAACCTCACCGTGGACGTGGTCCGCTACGAGGAGGGCCGCGAGATGGGCTACCGCTGGTACGACGCCAACGACGTCGAGCCGCAGTTCTCCTTCGGGCACGGCCTGTCCTACACCGACTTCGAAATCTCGAAGCTGACGGTGACGCCGAAGGTCCAGGACGGCACGAAGGCCATCAAGGTCCAGTTCTTCGTGGAGAACACCGGCGACGTCGCCGGCGCCGAGGTCCCGCAGGTCTACCTCGGCCTGCCCGAGTCGGCGAACCAGCCGCCCAAGCGCCTCGTGGGGTTCGACAAGGTCGAGCTGAAGCCGGGCGAGAAGCAGCACGTCTCCATCACCATCGACCCCGCCGCCAGCAACCACCCGCTGTCCGTGTGGGACGCCGAGGCCGACGCGTGGACGACGCCGGAGGGTGAGTTCGACGTCTACGTCGGCAACTCCTCCGACAACATCACGCTGCAGGAGACCGTCACCGTCCGCACACCCGCGGGCCGCTGACGCGGGCGGCCCGGACGGCACCCCAACTGCCGCCGTCCGGGCCACCCGACCCCGAGGCCCCCGAACCGCTCCTGGTTCGGGGGCCTCCGTCGTGCCGTGGCGGCGCGCCGGTGATCAGCCTCGGTCACGCAGATACCGGGCCACCTCGCTTCGCCTACCATTCTCCCAAGCCTGCGCCGAGGACGGCGCGGTCGTCGCGGTCGCTGGAGGTGCCATGACGGCAAGCGTGCGCTCTGTCGCCAAGGCCGCCGCTCTTCTCCAGGCGTTCAACCGCGAGCACCAGGTGCTGACGGTTCGAGAGCTCGCGGCCGCCACCGGAATCCCGCGCAGCACCTGTCACGCCCTGTGCCAGACGCTCGTGGAGACGGGCCTGCTCGAGATCCACGACGTCGAGGGATACCAGCTCGGGCGGTCTCTCGCGATGCTCGGTGGTCAGGTGATCGAGCGAACCGGTCTCATCGACGCCGCCGTCGGCCCTGCCTCGACGATCCTGGCGAACACCCGCACCGAGATCCACGTCGCTCAGTACGTCCCCACCGGGATCGTCTACCTGCTCCGCCTGCAGAACGGCCGCCGGCTGCCCAACCAGAACAAGACCGGCAGGCACTGGCCGCTTCACACGAGCGCCTGCGGCATGGCCGTCTACGCCGCCCTCCCAGAGGCTGCCCGCGAGAAGCACGCGCGTGACCTGCCTGAGCAGAGCCTCACCGCCCTCACCGACGCGTCCCGCGACTTCCTGCGCCACGGCTACGTCATCTCCAACATCAGCCAGGAGGGCTTCCGCAGCGTCGGCGCCCCCATTCTCGACCAGCACGGCGAGGTGGTCGGGGCCATCGGCACGGGCGACGCACGAACGCTGATGACGCCGGCCCGCACCCACGAGATCGGGCTGGCGGTGCGCCGGACCGCCGAGGCGATTTCACGGGGGCTCGGGTTCCTGCCGTCTTTCACGCCCGGCGGGCGCCGAGGTTGACGGCTTCGGGCGGGTCTGTCCGTATCTGGTGTCCAGCGATGCCGGACACGACGTGTGCTCCAGGTCACATCGCTTCCTAACGTCACCCCATGGCTATCGACACCGCGCTCGCAGCGCCACACTCCACCCTCCCGGACAATCCCATCCAGTCCCTCGCGGAACGAGACCTGCGTTGGGCCCGTCTTCACGCCGCCATGGAGAGCGAGGGCTACGACGCCCTGCTGTTCGCGGCCGCCGACTACCGGGGCCACAAGGGAAGCCTCCGTTACATCTCCAACTACAACCTCTGCCACCGTTACGGCTACGCCGTGATGTTCGCCGGCGAGGAGCCGATCGTCGTGCTTCCCCAGAACCTCGAGGCGGACCGGCGGCCGGCGTCCCGGTGGGTCAGCGACTACCGCTTCCCGTACAACCTCGGGTCGGGGCTCGCGGAGATCCTCTCCTCCAAGGGCACACACCTCAAGGTCGGCATCGTCGGCCTAGGTCAGGTGATGAAGGTCGAGGACTACCTCGCTGTCACGACGGCGCTGCCCACCAGCACGTTCGAGGACGCCTCGGCGCTGTTCGACCGGGTCCGCGCGATCAAGAGCCCGGCCGAGCTCCGCGCCGCCGGGGAGGGCGCCTACATCCTCGACGCCTGCTTCGACCGTCTGCTCGAGGTCGCCCGCCCTGGGATGACCGAGCAGCAGGTCGCCGCCGAGATGTTCCACGTCGGGTCCCGGCTCGGCGGGCAGGACCCGCTCTTCCTCACCATGTATGCGGAGCAGTGGGGCGAGACCGCGCGCGCCACCTTCGGCCAGCCGGAGGACCGGGTGCTCGGCGTCAACGACGTCTTCACGTTCTCCTACGAGATCGTCGGCCCGTCCGGCTACTGGGTCGAGCTCTCCCGGATGGTGACCTTCGCACCGCCCAGCGACGCCGTCGGGCACATCGGGAACGCCGTGGCCCTCGGGATGGAGGCGGCACGCGCCGCCCTCACGCCGGGCACCCCGCTCGGGGACGTCCAGCGCGAGGTCATCTCGGCCGTCGAGGCGCAGGGCGCCCGGTCCGAGTACTGGTCCGGGCACGGACTCGGCATGGACGTCCTGGAGGAGCCGTGGGTCGGCCTCGACGTCGTCCAGGACTCCGGCAAGGCCGGCGCGGTCACGACGACGGAGTCCGGCATGGTCCTGACCATCCACCCCACGCTGTGGGACGAGACCACCCGTGCCATGGGGTACATGGCCAACACGTTCGTCATCGACGACGGCGGAGCGAAGGCGCTCTCCCGTCACCCCGTCACCATCCACACGATCTCCTGAAGGGCTGCTCATGACCACCACCACACCCGGGGTCGACCCGATCCTGGCCTCGGTCCTCCAGCGGCGGCTGGACGCGATCTCCAAGGAGATGGCGACCCTGCTAATGCGCTCGTCGCGCTCGCCGATCTTCAACGAGATCGGCGACCTCGTCACCGTCATCTTCGACGCAAAGGGTCGCACCCTGGCCCAGGCGGAGTACGCCGCGATCATCGCCTTCGGCGCTCGCCCACCGCTGGACTACATCATCGAGTACTTCGGTGACGACATCCACGAGGGCGACGTCATCATCCACAACGACGTCTTCACCGGCGGTAACCAGAACGCCGACACCGGCATCTACATGCCGATCTTCCACGACGGCGAGCTGATCGCCTGGTCCGCGTCGAAGGGCCACCTGGCCGACGTCGGCGGCATGACCGCCGGCGGCTACGACCCCAACGCCCGAGAGGTCTGGCAGGAGGCCTTCCGCATCCCGCCCGCGAAGATCTACGAGAGCGGGCTCGTCCGCAAGGACGTGTGGGACCTCGTGTCGGCGAACATCCGGTTCGACTTCGTCATGGAGGACGTCAAGGCGATGGTCGGCGCCTGCGAGATCGGCCGGCGCCACGTCCAGGCGCTCGTCGCCCGCTACGGCCGCGAGCGCTTCGACGCCCACATGCAGTACGTCATCGACAGCTCGGAGCGTCAGGTCCGGGCCGAGATCCGCCGGTGGCCCGACGGCGTGTACCGCGGCGAGAGCGAGATGGTCTCGGACGGCATCGACCCGACCGCGCGCTACCGCATCGCGTGCGAGATCACCATCGCGGGCGAGGAGATCACCTTCGACTTCTCGGAGACGGACGACCAGGCGCCCGGCTTCACCAACATGCCGCCGGCGTCGGCGTCGGGTGCGGTGCGCATCGCGTTCCTCATGCTCGTGGCCGCCGGCGGCGTCGTGATCCCGACCAACGAGGGGCTCTTCGCCCCGATCCGCACGGTCTTCCGCGAGGGCTCTCTGCTCAACCCCCGGTTCCCGGCAGCGACGATCTTCGGCAACCAGATGAGCGACGAGATTCTGGAGTGCGTCATGAGCGCGCTCGCCGAGGCGCTGCCCGACCGTGTTACCGCTGGCTGGGCCAAGTACATGACGACGGCGTTGCACGGCACCGACCCCGCGACCGGCGAGCCGTACGTCACCCTCACGGTGTTCCAGCGCACCGGCCCAGGCGCCATGAGCGGAGCTCACGGCTGGGACGCTCTGGGCTTCTCCGGCACCGCCGGCCAGATGCGCTCCGCCGACCCCGAGATGTTCGAGATCACCTCGCCGCACTTCATGGAGTACCACGAGTACCTGACGGACTCCGCGGGTCCGGGTCAGTGGCGAGGTGGCCTGGGCACCAGGTCCGCCTGGCGCAGCGACGGCGTCCACGCCCACGGCGTGACGATGGGTGAGGACATCGAGGCCGAGGGCGCGACCCCGGGCCTGGGCCTGTACGGCGGTCACGACGCCGGCCTGAACCGCATGCTGCTGGAGTTCCCTGACGGCACCACGAAGGAGTGGGGCTCGAAGGAGATCGTCGACCTGCCTCCGGGCACGGTGATCCGCTCCTGGTGCGGGGGCGGCGCCGGCTACGGCGACCCCTTCGAGCGCGACGCCGACGACGTAGCCGACGAGGTCCGCGCCGGCCTGCTGTCGGCCGACAAAGCAGCCGACGCGTATGGCGTCGTGGTGCACCCCGAGACGCTGGAGCTGGACGAGTCCGCCACCGCCACGGTGCGTGGCGCTGAGAAGGAGCAGAACTGATGGGTATCCGAATCGGCATCGACGTCGGCGGCACGTTCACCGACTTCCTCGTGGTCCGGCCCGACGGCAACCGGATCGTCCACAAGACCTCCTCGATCCCCTCCGACCCCGCCCGTGCGGTCACCCAGGGCCTGCGGGAGATCGCCGAGAACCTGGGGCAGACCGTCGAGGACTTCCTCGCCGGCGTGGACACGATCGTCCACGGGACCACGGTGGCCACGAATGCGCTCCTGACGCGCCGCGGCGCCCACACCGGGCTGCTCGTGACCGAGGGCTTCCGCGACGTGCTGCCGCTACGTGATGGCACGCGTGAGGAGGCGTACGACAACCGCCTCGAGGCTCCCGCGCCACTGGTCAGCCGCGAGGACACGGCACCAGTGCCCGGCCGCCTGACCGTTCGCGGCGAGGAGGTGACCGCCCTCGACGAGGACGTGGTGCGACAGGCCGCCCGCACCTTCCGCGAGAAGGGAATCGGCGCTGTCGCGGTCTCGTTCATGCACTCCTACACGGACGAGCGGCACGAGACACGGGCCGCTCAGATCCTCGAGGAGGAGCTGCCCGATGCCTACATCACCCGGAGCTCGGAGCTCCTTGCGCAGGCGCGCTACTACGATCGCACGAGCACCACGGTCCTGAACTCCTACGTGGGCCCGATCATCCGCGAGTACATCCGCGTGCTGACCACCACCCTTGAGGAAGCCTCGTTCCGTGGGGTCCTGCTCCTCATGCAGTCCAACGGCGGCGTCGCGACCCCGGAGGAGCTCAGCGCCCGCGCGGCCCTGTCCCTGCTCTCCGGTCCCGCCTCGGGACCGACCGCCGGACTGCTCGAGGTCGCGGCGCACGGCTGGGACCGCTGCCTGACCGTCGACATGGGCGGGACGAGCTTCGATGCCGCCATCGTCGAGGGCGGCCGCCCGCTCGTCATGACCGACGGCACGATCGACCGCTGGCGCATCGCCCTGCCGATGGTGGACATCCACACCATCGGCGCCGGAGGCGGCAGCATGGCCTCGGTCGACGACGGCGGCATGCTCCGGGTCGGTCCGCAGAGCGCCGGGGCGGTACCTGGACCCATCTCCTACCGTCGTGGCGGAACAGTGCCCACGACCACGGACGCCGACGTCGTCCTCGGCTACATCTCGTCGTCGAGCTTCCTGGGCGGTGGGATGAGCCTCGACGTCGACGCGGCGCGCGAGGCGATCGCCGAGCAGATCGGCAAGCCGCTGGGCCTGGACGCCACCCAGGCCGCGGCAGGCATCTACGACGTCGTGAACGTCTCAATGGCCGCCGGCGTCCGCGAGATCACCGTGCGCCGTGGCCTGGACCCGCGGGACTTCCCGATCGTCGTCGCCGGCGGTGCGGGTCCCGTCCACGCCGCCGCCATCGCGCGAGAGCTCGAGATCCCCCTGCTCGTCGTTCCGCGCGAGTCCTCGATCTTCTGCGCGGCCGGCATGCTCGTGTGCGACTTCAAGCACGACTTCGTCCAGAGCCAGCGCTGGAACCTCGCGGACATCGACTCCGCCGAGCTGACGGGGATCTGGCGCTCCATGGCCGAGCGCGGCCGCACCACGCTGCACGGTGAGGGCGTGACGGACGAGCGCATCGAGTACTCCCCGTCCCTCGACATGCGCTACAAGGGACAGTGGTTCGAGATCAACGTTCCGCTGCCCCAGGGCGCCCTGAACAGGTTTGACCTGACGGCCGCGGCACGGGAGTTCCACCGCCTGCACGACGTCCAGTTCGGTTACCACACGGACGAGATGCCGATCGAGGTGCTCAACATCCGGCTTTCGGCCACCGGCCGTGTGGCCGGCTCCAGCGGCGACCAGACGTGGGGCGGCGCCTCGCACGAGTCGGCGCTGATCGGCACGCGCGAGATCTGGTCGCCCGCTCAGCGGCGGATGGTCAAGGCCGACGTCTACGCGGGGCAGCACCTGCGGCCCGGCGACGAGGTCGCCGGTCCCGCCATCATCGAGCTCGGCACGACGAGCATCGTCGTCCTCGACGAGTACGACGCCGTTGTCGACGTCACCGGATCGTTCGTCCTCTATCTGCGCAGCCGCGCCGAGGAGATGCGGGCGCGCATCGTGACCGGGAGCTCAGCGGTCACCGCCTGAGGCGAACGGCGGGCGGGCTCCGGCCCGCCCGCCACACCCGGCGCCGACTCAGGGCGCCACCCACCCAACCGGACGGGCGCGATCCCACGTGCCCCGGTCGAGCCTGCCCACCGAGCCGAATTCAAGGGAGAATCATGAGCTCCGAGCGACAGAACAGCACCACTCTCCGCGCACAGATGGAGGACAACGTCCTCAACCCCGTCGCAGACGAAGAACGTCAGGGCGGTTGGTCGCTGCTCTCCAACACCGCCGGCGTCGGCACCACTCTCGCGATGCTGCTGATCGGCGGGTCGGCCAGCTACATCGTCGGCGTGAAGTGGGCCATCGCGATGTCCGTCGTCTCCGCCGTCTTCGGCTCCGTCGTCGGGAGCCTCACCGGCCGGGTCAGCCAGAGCACCGGAATGTCCTCCACCGTCACCACCCGGTTCCACGGCCTCGGTGCGACGGGCTCGGCCCTTGCGTCATTCGTGTTCGCGTGGATGATCCTCAGCTTCCTCGCACTCGAGAACGTCCTGCTCTACAACGGGACACTGTTCATGCTCGGATGGGCGCCGACCGTCGCCAACACCATCGGCATCTACGGCGCCCTCACGGTGCTGTGGATCCTGCTGGCGCTGTTCGGGGTCAAGCTCGTGCAGAAGACCTCGCTGATCCTGACCCTCATCGCCGGCGCCCTCATGGTCGTGGTCGGCTTCCTCGCGTTCAGCCGCTCCGATCTCGGCGTCGGACAGGTCTTCGCGGTCCAGCCCGAGCACGTGGGGCCCGCCGAGATCATGGGGGTGCTCGCCACCATGGTTGGCATGGCCGGGGCGCTTGCCCTCACGGGGGCCGACTTCGCCCGGTACGCCCGCACCAGCCGGGACGTGCGAATCATGGCCGTCGGTGGGAATGTCATCGTCAACTTCGGGGTCGTCTCGCTGGGCGCACTGCTCTACCAGGCGGGCGACACCGTGGTCGCACGGTTCCTCGAGGACCCGGCGAACGCGGGCGTCGCCGCTGCGCAGGCCGGTGCCGGCACGGCGGAGAAGGTGCGCTTCCTGGCCGAGACCAACGCCGGCGCCTACTTCATCCTGCTCGCCGGGGTCGTGGGCTTCCTCGTGATGTACGCGGCACAGGTCAAGGCGCAGGTGATCAACGTCTACGCCGGTTCGCTGTCGCTGACGAACCTGGTTGACGCGCTCCTCGGCCGCAAGGTGAGCCGCATCCTGATGGTGCTGCTCGGCAACGCGATCGCACTCGTCGCCGTCTGGGGCGGGATTCTCGGCTTCCTGGCTCAGTTCCTTGGCGCACTGGGCATCGCAACGTTCTCCCTCGCCGCACTTGTGATCACGGACTTCTACGTGCTGCGCCGCCAGCAGGCGGCACCGACAGACCGTGTGGAGCGCATGAACTGGGCTGGGCTGATCGCCGTCGCCGTCGGATTCGGGACGTCCTACCTGCTCCTTGTCACCGGTGTGTTCGTCCTCGGGTTCGTGATCACGCTGGTGCTCACGCCGCTTGTGTACGTGGTGCTGCGCCGGACCGTTCTGCCCGAAGGCCGCGGAACCACCTTCGTGGCTGGCACGGCAGCCCTGAGGGAGGTCGAGGTTCTGGACGAGGTGTCCGCCGTCTAGTCCCGAGTCGCAGAAAGGCAGCGACGCCGTCGGCGTCCAGGGCACCACGTCCTGGACGCCGACGGGTCGACCCGGGCGTCACGCTCCCGTGACCTCCACCGGCACGTCGTCGGCGGTCAGCTTCCAGTCCATCGTCGAGAACGTCGCCGGGTCGATCTGCCCCTGCGCGCTCACCCAGTCGATGATCAGCTGCCGGATCTCCTGCTGGGCGTTGTAGACCACCGGCGCCGTCGTCACGCCCGGGAAGTTCCCGCCGCCGGACTGGCGGTAGTTGTTGATGGCGATGACGAACCGCTGTGCCGGGTCGATGGGTGCGCCGTCGTACTGCAGGTTCTTGACCCGTGCCCCGGGCGCCTGGGCGATGTCGATGTCGTAGGTCAGCCGCGCGGTGTAGCCGGCCATGGTGTCGTAGTTGTAGTCCGGGGTGCCGCTGGGCGCGGTGGCGGTGACGGCGTTGGTGATGTCGTCCGGCGCGTGCGGCCCCGCGCCCGTCACCTGCTTGAAGTAGCGGGCGGAGAACTCGAGGTAGGCGCGCACCTGCTCGCCGGTGAGCACGATGCCGAGCAGGGTGTTGTCGAAGATGTACATCCCCGCCACGTCCCGCACCGTCACCTCCCCCGCCGGGATCGCCGCGGCCCGGTTGAACGGCGCGGAGATCGACAGGACCGGCAGCGCCGCCTCCGGCGTGCCCGCGAGCGCCCGAGCCACCTCGGCGGACTGGACGTGGTTGACGAAGTCCATCGCCGCGGTGTCCTCGTAGCGGGACGTCGCTGCGGACATCGCCGCCGCGGAGGTGCCGATCACCGAGTTGACGTACCCGCGCACGGTGGCGTGGTCGCCGCTGAGGAGGGCGACGATCGCCGGGTCCTCCGGGACGGTGTTGGCGTTGAGCAGGTGGGCGCCGGCGGCGCCGACCTGCCACCGGCCGCGCACCTTGACCAGGTCCAGGTCCATCACGGTCAGCCGCATGCCCCAGCGCAGCGGCTCCGAGAGCAGCACCTGCTTGCCGGTCTGGGCGTTGGTGACGAAGCGCTGCGGGATCTCCAGGTGCGCGTGGCCCACGAGGATGGCGTCGATGTCCGGCACCTGCTCGGCGAGCAGGGTGGAGGCGTTCTCCGGGTAGGGCAGGGCGTCGCCGTAGGAGCTGGAGGTGTTCGGCCCGGAGTGGCAGGAGACGACGACGATGTCCGCGCCCGCCGCCTTCATCCGCGGCACGAAGACCTTCGCCTGCTCGACGATGCCGGGGAAGCGCACCTTGCCCTCGACGATCGCCTTGTCCCAGATGGCGACGCCGGGCGTGACCAGCCCGAGCACGCCGACGGTGAGCTTGCGTCCGCCCTCGGGGTTGATCGTGTGCAGGCTGTAGGGCTGGTAGACGGTCTCGCCGGTGTTCCAGTCCACGGCGTTGGCGCACAGCAGCGGGAAGTTCAGCTGCCGGTCGAAGGTGTCGAGCACGTCGAGGCCGTAGTTGAACTCGTGGTTGCCCATCGCGGCGGCGTCGAAGCCGATGGCGTTCATCGCCGCGGCCATCGGGTGGACGTGCCCGCCGGTGATCGGGTCGATCTTGGCGTAGTAGTAGGACAGCGGCGTGCCCTGGATGGTGTCGCCGGCGTCGAGCAGCAGGCAGTTCCCCGCGCCGCGCTCGGCCCGCATCGCGGCGACCAGCGTGGAGATCTTCGCCAGGCCGATGTCGTTCTTCGCGCCGTCGTCGTACTCGGCGTCCTTGAAGTAGTCCCAGTTGAGGACGTTGCCGTGGGTGTCGGTCGTCCCCAGCACGGTGAGCCGGTAGGTGTGCTTGTCCGCGGGCGGTGCGGCGTGCGCGGGCGCGCCGGTCAGCGCGGTGCCCGCGGCCCCCAGGGCGGCGAGCTGCAGCAGCCGCCGCCGGCTCACCTCCGTGCCGAGCATCGCCTTGTGGGCGGACAGAGCGTTGTGGTCCATTGCCTCTCCTCGTCGAGATACAGACCCAGCGTCGCGCTGGGCGACTGCTCGTGGCAGTGGGGAGAAACGTAGTCCCGGCCGGGCCGCCCGGGCCGAGTTTTGGGACGACGTCGTCCCCCCGGACCGCTGTTCTGCGCCCGGGCTAGGCTGTCTGCTGTGCAGACACCGGAGCGCGCCGCCCCGCTCTACCCCATCGAGGGCATCGACCGCGCGCTGCGCGTGCTCCTGCTGTTCAAGGACCGGCGCGAGCTGACCCTGTCCGAGGTGCGGGAGCACCTGGACGTCGGCCACTCCACCGCGCACCGGCTCATGGCGATGCTCCTCTACCGGGGCTTTGCGGTCCAGGACGACCGCACGCGCGCGTACCGGGCCGGCCCGGAGCTGTTCAACATCGCCTCCGCCGTCGCCGACACCTTCGACCTGCGCACGGCGGCCCGGCCGGTGCTGGAGCAGCTCGCGCGCCAGACGGGCGAGACCGTCCACCTCGGCACCCTGCAGGGACCGGAGGTGCTCTACGTGGACTGCGTCGAGAGCCCCGCGCTGCTGCGCGTCAGCGGCCGCGTCGGCAAGCTGACGCCCGCGTACGCCTCCAGCCTCGGCAAGGCGATGCTCTCGACGCTGACGGACGAGTCGGTGCTGTCGCTCTACCCCGCCCAGCTCGAGCAGCTGACCGAGCGGACCCTCGGGAGCCGGGCCGCGCTGCTCGAGTCGCTGCGGCAGGTCCGCGGCGCCGGCTTCGCCCGCAACCGCGAGGAGGTCGAGCTGGGCGTCGCCTCCGTGGCGGTCGCCGTGCTGCCGTCGTCGCGGTCATCGGTCGCGGCCCTGAGCGTCGCGGCGCCGCTCTCGCGGACGTCGCCGGAGCGCACGGACGACCACGTCGCGCTGCTCCGGCTCGCCTCCGAGAGGCTGGCCGCGTCGATCTGACGGGGTCAGATGAGCGTGGCGCTCTCGGCGTTCGGGGCGAACAGCTGCTCCGGCCGCCAGTCGCGCCGCGCGAGGCCCTGCTGCCGGGAGTAGCGGAGGAAGGTCTCCAGGACAGCCCGGTTCGGCTCCAGGCCGTAGCTCCAGTACCGCTCCCCCATGACGGCCTGGGTCTCCTCGACGTGGTCGGCGAGCCAGGGCAGCATGACCGCGAGGGAGCTGCGGTACATCAGCGCGTCGTGGGCCCGGCGGAGCGAGGCCTCGAACGCCTTCATCAGGGACCGGGCGATCCAGGGCTGGCGCTCGTAGACGTCACGCCGCAGGGCGACGACGTGCATGATCGGGAACACGCGGGTGCGGCGGAAGTAGTCCTGCTCCACCGCCTTGTAGTCGCCGAACAGCCGGACGACCTTCTCGCTCGAGTAGAAGACCTCGGGGACGTGCGCGGTGAGGAGCGCGTCGATCTCGCCGGCCACCAGCAGGTCCGAGAGCGTCCGGCCCTGCGGCGCCGCCGTGAGGTCGACGTCGGGCGGCAGGTCGAGGCTGATCTTCTCGGTCCGCCCGGCGTGCTCGACGCCGCCGGTGACGTACCGCAGCGACCGGTGGTCGACGCCGTACTCGTCCTGGAGCATCCCGCGCTGCCACACGCCCGCAGTGATCTGGTACTCCGGCACCCCCACCCGGCGCCCGGCGAGGTCCTCCGGCCGGCGGATGCCGCTGTCGGCGTTGACGAACATCGTCTGGTGACGGAAGTACCGGGAGGGGAAGACGGGGATCGCCACGAGCCCCGGGTCGCTCTGCTCGAGACTGAGGACGTAGGAGGACAGGCTCATCTCGCTCAGGTCGAACTCGTGGTTCGTGAGCTGGCGGTAGAAGATCTCCTCCACGGGCAGGTCGATGACGTTGAGGTCGATCCCCTCGGGCTGCACGGACCCGTCCCGCAGGGCGGCGAAACGGTCGCAGCTGCTGCCCGCGAAGGACAGCTGCAGTCTGCTCACCGGGCGCCTCAGGGAAGGATCGTGTCGAGGTCGGGCTCCTCGTCGAGCGTCCCGAACTCGACCGCCTTCTGCCCGAGGAGCTCCGCCGCCTCGCGGCTGAACTCGGGGCGGAACACCGGGATCGTCATGCGCTCGAGGACGTCGGGCTCGATCTCGGTGTAGGTGCCCACGATCTCCCGCACGGCGTCGGGGTTCTCCTGGGAGTACTCCAGCGACCGGTTCATGGCCGTGCGGAAGCTCTCCACGAGCTCGGGGTCCTCGTCGATGAGCGACTGGGTGGTGAAGACGCACGAGATGTCGAGCTCGGGGTGGAACTCGGAGAAGTTGTAGGAGAGCACGCGGGCCCCGCTGTCCAGCGCCTCGGTGAGGAACGGCTCCAGGATCCACGCCGCGTCCACCTGGCCGAGCTCGAGCGCGGCCGGCGCCTCGGAGAACGGCACCTCGACGAACTTCACGGCGGCGGCGTCGCCGCCGGCCTCGTCGACCACGGTCCGGATCGTCGTGTCGCCGATGTTCTCCAGGGTGTTGACCGAGACGGTCCTGCCGCCGAGGTCGGCGACGCTCTGGATCGGGGAGTCACCGGTGACCACGACCGCGCCGATGTCCGGCTCGCCCGCCGTGGAGTTGGCGTTGGCGATGCACCTCAGGTCCAGGCCCTGCTCGACGGCGAGCATGGTCGAGAGGAGGTTGCCGCGCCCGAACTGGTAGGTGCCCGACACCACGCTGGGGACCACGGCGGCGCCGCCGCCGGCGGACTCGATCTCGAGGTCGATGCCCTCCTCCTCGAAGAAGCCCTCCTGCTTGCCGAGGTAGAGCGGGGCGGAGTCGACGATGGGCTGGGTGCCGATGAGGACCGGCGTGAGCCCGTCCTGCGGTGCGCCGGTGCCACCGGCTCCCTCGGTGGCGGCCGGGGTGGCGCCGTCGTCCCCCGAGCAGGCGGCGAGCGCGAGCGCGAGCGTGACGAGACCGGCGGCGGTGACGGGGATGGATCGATTCACGGTGGGCTCCTCGGTGAGTGGTGGGAGTGGTGGCCGACGCGGGGGTGACGACGGCGGTGCGGGCCTACGGGACGCGGACCTCCTCGCGCCAGACGTCCCAGGCGCGGACCACCTGCGAGCTGTTGGTGCGCCAGGCCGCCGCGCCCTCCTGCGGGGTGAGGTAGGTGACCGCGCCGAGCTGGGTGGCGGCCGCCTGGATGCCGGCGTTGACCTCGGCGTAGACGGCGCGGAAGACCGCGTCGGGCAGGGAGTCCCCGACCGCGACGGAGCCGTGGCCGCGCATGAGGACGACGGCGTGCGGGCCCAGCGCGTCGGCGAGCGCGGCCCCGGTCCGCGCGTCCCGGATGAGCAGGTCCGAATCCTCGCCCAGGTGGTCCCGGATCTCGAAGACCGGCACGGCGTCGGCGAGGAACCCGGCCATGTGCAGCACGGGCCGGAGGGGCCGGTCGGTGACGGCGAACGGGATGACCGCCGGCGAGTGGCTGTGCACGACGCCCGTGACGTCCGGACGGGCCCGGTAGATCTCGGCGTGGATGTACTTCTCGAGGTAGCTCGGGCGGGGGTCGTCGGTCTGCGCGTCGAGGGTGAAGGCCTGGATGTCCTCGGACGTCACCCGGCCGGGGGCCATGTTGCGCGCCAGGTAGAAGCGGTCCGGGTCGGCGGCGGACCGGGCGCTGACGTGGCCGAAGGCATCCAGCACCCCGCGCGCCACCAGGATCCGGTTGGCGTCGACCAGCGCGGTGACGATCGTCCGGTCGGACTCCGGGAGCCCCTGATCCGTCTGTCGCATGTCTCTCCCCTGGCACCCTTGCCCGTCACGCCGTCGGCGTCGGTCCGCGCGGACCGGTGTGCCGAACGTACGACCGGCCGGTTCTGAGTGCAAGAACTTCGTTCTGCTGTGCAGACATCACGGACAAGGGCAAGATCCGTCAAGCCTGGGCCCCTGAACGGCAATTTCGATCAAGCGGGCGCCCCGGTGATCTTCCTAGGGTCTTGGAAGCCGGTTACGACGACGTGAACGTTGTCAGCGCTGACCTGCCCCGGCCCGTACCTCCGACGAAGGAATGATCGCCCGTGCGTGTGACCACAAGAGTCGTGGACGTAGAGCTGGCCGACGGCTGGGTCCGTGTCCGAACTGACGGCGTGGAGATCCGCCTGATCCTCGTGACCGAGGACATCCTCCGCATCCGCGCCGGCTTCGACGGGGACTTCGCCGAGGAGTCGTACACGCTGGTCACCACCGCCTGGCCCGACCGGCTCGACGGCTTCATGGGATCCGAACGCACCCGCGTCACCCCGCCGGTCGTCCAGCTGGACGACCGGGACGACAGGGCGACCGTGACCGGCGGGCGCCTGCGCGTCGAGATCGAGAAGGACCCGTTCCGGATCTGCGTCTACGACGACGAGGGGACGCTGCTCCACGCGGACGTCGTCGGCCTCGGCTACCTCGAGGACTCGAACCGCCGCCGGCTGCACACCAGCGAGATCACCCCGGACGACGGCTTCTACGGCTTCGGGGAGACGACCGGGGCGCTGAACAAGGCCCAGAAGCTCATCACGATGAGCCCCAAGGACGCGCTCGGCTACAACTCCCGCGAGACCGACCCGCTGTACAAGCACATCCCGTTCTACCTGAAGCTGAACCGCGCCAGCCGCAAGGCGGTCGGCTACTTCTACCACAACACCTACGAGTGCGACTTCGACCTGGGCCGGGAGAAGAGCAACTACTGGGCCCCGCACAGCCGCTACCGCACCGACGGCGGCGACATCGACCTGTTCCTGATCGCCGGCCCGGCGATCCGGGACGTCGTCCGGCGCTACACCACGCTGACCGGCCGGCCGCCGCTGCTGCCGAAGTACGCGCTCGGCTACCTCGCCTCCTCGATGTACTACGCCGAGCTCGACGCCGACAGCGACCGGGCGATCACCGACTTCATCGACATCGCGCGGGCCGAGGACATCCCCGTCGACGGTTTCCAGCTCTCCTCCGGCTACACCACCCAGGAGACAGAGACCGGCCCGAAACGGTGCGTCCTCACCTGGAACGACCGCCGCTTCCCCGACCCGGAGGGCTTCTTCGCCGCGATGGCCGAGCGCGGCATCACCGTCTCCCCCAACGTCAAGCCCGCCGTGCTCGACGTCCACCCCCGCCTCGAGGAGCTCGTGGCCGAGGGCGTCCTCGTCCGGCGCAGCGCCGACGCGGCCGAGTGCGCTGGCGACGGCCCTGCCGCCGGCGCCTGGTGGGGCGGGCCGGGCCGGTTCGTCGACTTCACCAAGCCCGCCGCCCGGAAGGCCTGGAAGCGCTGGCTGACCGAGGACGTGCTGGACAAGGGCACGACGTCGGTGTGGAACGACAACTGCGAGTACGACGGGATCATCGACAAGGACTCCCGCTGCGACTTCGACGGCGCCGGCGCGACGATCGGCCGCGTCCGCACGGTCATGGCGAACCTCATGTGTCACGTGACCCGCGACGCAGTCGCCGAGAAGGACCCGGACGCCCGCCCCTACATCGTCTGCCGCGCGGGCCACGCCGGCATCCAGCGCTACGCCCAGACCTGGGCGGGCGACAACTCGACGTCATGGGAAACGCTCCAGGACAACATCGCCACGATCCTCGGCATGGGCCTGTCCGGGGTCGCGAACCAGGGGTGCGACATCGGCGGCTTCCACGGGCCGGGACCCGAGCCCGAGCTCCTCGTGCGCTGGGTCCAGCACGGCATCTTCCAGCCCCGCTTCTCGATCCACTCGGTGAACTCCGACAACACCGTCACGGAGCCCTGGATGTACGGCGACCACACGTCCTACATCCGCGACGCCATCAAGCTCCGCTACCGGCTCTTCCCCTACCTGTACTCGCTCATGGCCCGCGCGCACCGCACCGGCCTGCCCATCATGGAGCCGCTCGTCAGCGCCTTCCAGGCCGACCCCGCCGCCGACGAGAACGCCACCGAGTTCATGCTCGGGGACTCCCTCCTCGTCGCGAACGTCCTCACCCCGGGCGCGACCACCCGCTCCGTGCGCGTCCCCGCCGGCGAGGTCTTCTACGACGCGTGGACCCGCGAGCGCTTCGAGGGCGGGCAGACCGTCGAGGTGCCGGTCGACCTCGGCTCGATCCCGCTCTTCGTCCGCGGCGGCGGCATCGTCCCGCTGGCCGCCAACCAGCTCGACAGCCTCACCCGCGACGAGGTCACCGACCTGCGCCTGGTCTGCGCCGCCGACCGCGACGGCCACTTCCTGCTGTACGAGGACGACGGGCTCACCCGCGCCCACGAGGGCGGGGCGTTCCGGGAGACCGAGGTCAGCATGACCGCCGGCGAGCAGGTCGTCCTCCGGCTCACCCGCCGCGGCGACTACCGCAGCACCGTCCGGAGGCTGCTCCTCGACGTCGTCAACACGGACCGGGCCCCGCACTGGGTCGCTGTCGACGGCGAGCGCATCCCCCAGATCCTCTACCGCGAGCGTTTCGACGCCGCGGAGGTGGGCTGGCACTACGAGCAGACCACCCGGTCCGTCCTCGTCCGACTGCCCGACCCCGACGGCGATCTCGCCGTCACCATCTCGTTCGAGCCCTTCGACATGATCGGCATGTAAGGGAGCATGGAAATGAAGAAGGTACTGATCAGCTCCGCCGCGGCGATGCTGACCGCGGCGGCGCTCGCGGCCTGCGCGCCGAGCTCGGGGATCTCGTCGATGACGAGCGCCCGGGCCACCGCGGACGACCCGCTCGTCCTGCGCCTGGCCCACAACCTCAACGACCGCCACGTCACCTCCCAGGCCCTCACCGCGTTCGCCGAGGACCTCGAGGAGCAGAGCGGCGGGCGGATCGTCGTCAGGATGTACGGGAACGGCCAGCTCGGGTCCGAGACGCAGGTGCTCGGCCAGCTCAACCAGGGCATCGTCGACATGACGCGGGTGAGCGCGCCCGGCCTGGCGAACTACGACCCCGGCTACCACACGTTCGGCCTGCCGTACGTGTTCGAGTCCGAGGACGAGTACTACGAGGTCATGGACTCGCCCGAGATGGCCGAGTACTTCCGCTCCACCGTCGACGACGGCTTCGTCGGCCTCACGTACTTCAGCTCCGGCGCCCGGTCCTTCTACACCGCCAGCACGCCGATCCGCACCCCCGAGGACGTGCGGGGCATGAAGATCCGGGTGCAGGACATGCGGTCGCAGACCGACTTCATGGAGGAGCTCGGCGTCGCGCCCATCGTCATGGCGTTCGGCGACACCTACACGTCGCTGCAGACCGGCCTGATCGACGGCGCGGAGAGCAACGAGACCGTGCTGACCCAGAGCGCCCACGGGGAGGTCGCGAAGTCGTTCTCCCTGACCGAGCACACACGGATCCCCGACATGCTCGTCATCAGCAGCGACGCCTGGCAGCGGCTCGACGCCGCGGACCAGGAGCTCGTCTCCGACGCCGCCCGGGCGGCGACCGAGGAGCACAAGGCCCTGTGGGCGGAGAGCATCGAGCAGTCGGTGGTCGACGCCGAGGCGATGGGCGTCGAGTTCGTCACCGACGTGGACACCGACGCCTTCCGTGAGGCCACCCGGCCGGTCGTCGACCGGTACGCCGAGGAGTACCCCGAGGTCGCGGAACTCCTCTCCGTCATCGAGTCGGCAAGGAAGTGAGGACCCCCATGACCACGCACGAACGTCTGGACCGGGTGCGAGGGGCGCTCGGCGCCGTACTCGTCTGGTTCGCCGGCACCCTGCTCGTCATCATGACCTTCCTGGTGCTCTACCAGGTCTTCACCCGCTACGTCCTCGGCACCCCCGCCGCCTTCACCGAGGAGCTCGTGCGCTACGCGCTGATCTGGACCTCCTTCATCAGCGCCGCCTACGCGTTCCTCCACCGCAAGCACATGGCGCTCGCGTTCGTGCGGGACAAGTTCTCGCCGACCGTGCGGCGACGGCTGGTGATCGGGTCCGACGTCCTCGTCCTGCTCTTCGCCGTCCTCGTCCTCGTGGTCGGCGGCACGATGCTCGCGCTCAGCGCGCGCAACGACTACTCGGCCCTGCTCGGTATCTCGCGCGGCCTCGTCTACGCGATCGGCCCGATCGCCGGGCTCGCGATCGCGGCCGCGCAGGTGCTCAACATCTGGGAAGACCTCGCCGGGGCCCCCCTGGTCGAGACGGAGGGAACCGACTGATGGATGCACTCACCGCCGTCGCCGTCCTGTTCGGCGCGTTCTTCGTCCTGCTCTTCACGGGCATCCCCGTCTCGGTCGCGCTCGGGGTCGCCTCCTTCCTCACCGCCCTCGTCTTCCTGCCGTGGGAGGACTCGACCTACATCGTCGGCCAGCAGATGAACGTCGGCATCGAGAGCTTCTCGCTGCTCGCCGTGCCGCTGTTCATCTTTGCCGGCAACATCATGAACAACGGCGGCATCGCGAGACGGCTCGTCGACCTCGCCCTCGTCGTCGCCGGCCGGGTGCCCGGGGCGCTCGCCCACACCAACATCCTCGGCAACATGCTCTTCGGGTCCCTCTCCGGCTCCGCCGTCGCCTCGGCCGCCGCCATCGGCGGCACCCTGCACGAGCGGCAGAAGAAGGAGGGCTACGACCCGGCCTTCAGCACCTCCGCCAACATCGCCTCCGCGTCGACGGGGCTGCTCATCCCGCCGACGACGGCCGCCATCGTCTACTCGACGGTCGCCGGCGGCGTGTCGGTCTCGGCGCTGTTCATGGCCGGCTACGTCCCGGGCATCCTCATGGGCCTCGTCGTCATGCTCATCACCTACCTCTACGCACGCAAGCGCCGGTACGCGACGACGCGGGGCGCCGGCGCCGGCGAGGCCGCGCTGGTCCTCCTGCGGGCGATCCCCAGCCTGCTGCTGATCATCGTCGTCGTCGGCGGCATCGTGGCCGGCGTCTTCACCGCCACCGAGGGCGCCGGGGCCGCGGTGCTCTACTGCCTCGTCCTGTCGCTCGTCTACCGCAGCATGTCGTGGACCGACTTCAAGGAGGTCGTGGTCCGCACGGTCGTCTCGACCGGCGTCGTCATGTTCCTCATCGCCGCGTCGTCCGCGATGTCCTGGGTCATGGCCTACACCGGTATCCCCGCGGCGATCACGGACGCCCTGCTCTCGGTGGCCGACTCGAGGGCGATCATCCTGCTGCTGATGGTGGCCGTGCTCCTCGTCGTCGGGACGTTCATGGACATCACGCCGGCGATCCTCATCTTCACCCCGATCTTCCTGCCCATCGCCACCGAGCTTGGCATGCACCCGGTCCACTTCGGCATGGTGCTCATCCTGGCGATGTGCATCGGCACCATGACCCCGCCGGTCGGCTCCGTGCTCTTCGTCGCCAGCGGCGTGAGCGGGGTGACGATCGAGCAGGTCGTCCCGAGGCTCGTCCCGTACTTCGTCGGCCTCGTCCTGCTGCTCCTGGCCATCACGTTCGTCCCGGCGCTCTCCCTCGGGATACCGGGATGGATGGGCCTGCTCGGGTGACGGCGCGTCCGTCGCCACGCCGCGTTAGCGTAGGCGGGAGCCAGCTGTGCGGTGAGACACGGACCCGGCCGGCGGGCTGCGACCCCGCAGCCCGCCGGACCGCCCCGGCCCGACGCTCAGGAAACTAGGGAAGAGAGATGCTGGACTTCGCAGGCGATCTCATGGCCAGCGGCCGCGACGTGGCCGTGGCCCGGATCCGGGGCGTCGACGACAACATGATGCGGCCCCACCGGCACGACTACTTCGAGATCTACTACCTCGAGGCGGGCAGCCGGTACCACTGGGCCGACCACACCCTTTACCGGATCGAGCCGCCCGAGCTCATCGTCTTCCCGCCCGGGGTCGAGCACTTCTCGTACGCCGACGACGGCGTCCCGTTCCAGCGGGTCGTCCTGTACTTCACCCCCGAGGCCGTCCTCTACCCGCACGTCCTCGACGCGATCCGGGCCCCGGTCACGGTCGTCCGGCCGGAGGGGCCGGGCCTGCGGGGGGTGAGCCAGGTGGTCGAGCAGCTCCTCGCCACGCAGGACGTGCTGGGCGACGGCTCGCAGGAGGAGATGCGGCTGCTGATCACCCAGCTGCTCGTCAAGCTCCTCCGGGGCGAGCACCGGGACGCCCGGATGGCGCCGCGCGAGGGCCGGATCGCCGACGTCATCCACCATCTGCACGACCACTACGCCGAGCCGATCGACCTCACGACGCTCGCCGAGCGGTTCTTCATCAGCCCGTTCTACCTGTCGCGCGAGTTCAAGAAGCACACCGGCACGACGATCATCGGTTACGTCAACGGGCTCCGCGTGGGCCGGGCCGAGCGGCTCCTGCAGGAGACCGAGGACCCGGTGAGCCAGATCAGCGCCGCGGTCGGGTTCGCCAACGTCACGCACTTCAACCGCGTCTTCCGCGCGCGGACGGCGATGTCGCCGTCCCAGTTCAGGTCTCGGGAGAGGGCCGGGGCGACGGCGTAGCCGTCACCGGTCCGTCCGCTCGGACGACGCCCTCTCGACCATCGCGCTGGTCACCCGCGTCCACCTTGGTGCGCGGTGACCGTCGGCTCCAGGCCGTCCGCGCCGACGACCTCCTGCCACGCCTCGAACCCGACCTGGAAGGCGACGATCCCCGCCTCGGGAAGCGCGATCTCGATCGCCTCGAGGATCTCCCGCGCTGTCACCCCCAGGTCGAGCGCCACCCTGATGTGGCTCTGGATGTGCCCCTTCGACGCTCGCATCACGGTCAGGCTCACGATGAAGATGAGCTCCTTGGTCCGCCGGTCGAGGGTGCGCTCGTCCAGATAGGCCGCCGACACCAGTCCGTTGGCCGCCTGGAGCACCTCGAAGTCCTGCTTGGCCATGACCTTGTGATAGTCGAGGACGTAGCCACGCTTGCGTGCCATGTCGTCGATGTACTCCTGTGCGTTGTCAGCCACAGTCACCTGCCCCCTTCTGCATAGGGGGAAGCACGGGCCGCGCTTCCCCGGCGGCTAGCCGCGCGTCAGCCTCTGGGACACCGCGGTCGCGTGGGCGATCACGGCCTCCGTGATGCTCTTCGCCCGCGCATCGTCGATCCGGTACTGCGGCCCCGCGACCGACAACGCGGCGAGCGTCCGTCCGCCCGCCCTCACCGGCGCCGCCACGGCCCACACCCCCTCGTCGACCTCTGCCGAGCTCATCGACCAGCCCTGCTCCTCGATGACGGTCAGCTCGTCCAGGAGGCTCTTCCGCGACTGCGCTGTGGCGTCCGGTCGAACACGGTCGAGGTAGTGCGCTGCCCACTCTCGCCCCATGCTGCTGAGCAGAACCTTCGGCCCTGCCCCACGGTGCAGGCTCATGATCTGACCCGGCACGAAGGACAACCTGATCGTGTGCTCGATCTGCACCAGCTCCGCGCAGGTGGCGTGATCGCCAACCCGGCGGATGACAAGAGCCGCCTCGCCGGTCTCGGCGGAGAGTTCCTGCAGCACAGGTCGGAGGACCGGCCCCAGCTTGAACGCACGCTCCGCGCTGGAGGCGAGAGCGAACACCCTGGGCGTGAGGGCGTACGTGTTGCTCCCGTTCTCCTCGACGAGATCGAGCTCTCGGAGCAGGGAGAGGAAGCGGTACGCGGACGGCACCGAGATGTCGACCCGCTCGGCGATCTCCTCCACCGTCAGCTCCGGCTTCTCCGCCCCGAAGAGCAGAAGCACGTTCAGCACGCGTCGAGCGCTGTCCACCCCGGGCGTGCGCCCCTTGTGTGTTGACACCGGTCCCCCTCCCAGGTGTTCCCTCCGGCTGATCGCGGCGTGACTCAGGACGAGTAGGTCGCGACGAACCTGTTCTGTTCGATGATGCTGTCGGCGTACTCCGTCAGGAACTCCTCGCGAGTGGGCTCGCCCTTCACCGGCCGGTCGAGGGCGTAGACCCAGAAGTAGTAGTGGTGCACGCCATGGCCCGGAGGCGGCTGCGGTCCCGAGTACGCCCTCTCACCGATCGTATTGGGGCCGGTCCGGTGCGACCCGTTCACGGTCCCGTCGGTGGGCTCCAGCCCGTACAGAACCCAGTGGGTGAAGCCGTGGGGCAGCGGCGCGTCTGGGTCGTGGGCGATGACGGCCAGCTCGACGGCGCCTTCTGGTACGCCGCTGATCGTCAGCGTGGGCTCGGCGTTGCCGTGGTCGGCGGCGTGCTTGTCGGGCACCCGCTCGCCGGCGTGGATGTCGGGCGAGCTGATGGCTAGGTCCTTGATGTTCAGGGGCATGTCTGTCCTTCGTTCGTCGGGTTCAGGATTGGCTGGTCGGGACCGGCCGGCTTGTGCGACTTGCCGGTGTTCGCGCGAGCATCTGAGCGACCGCCTCGGCGACGACGTCGGGCCGCTCCTCGGGGACGTAGTGGTCGACGCCTGGCAGCTCGAGAGCGTGGAAGTCGGGGCGAAGCGTCCGGGTCCGGGCGAACGCCTGGTCGGACACGATGCGGCTCAGCTGGCCTCGGATCAGCGTCACCGGGACGCCGATCGTCCGAGCCTCCTCCAGGAAATCGGTGCGCAGACCGTCCACGGTCTGCTCCATCGCACCTGGCGCGGCGAGGGGTCTGAGTCCCCGCTCGTCGGCGACGTACCCGTAGTCGGCGCGTCGTCGGACGGCGTCGTCGGCAATGAGCGTGTATCGGTCACGGAGGTACTCCATGAGCTCGGTTCGAGTGGCGAAGTGCCTGTCGCCCCCCGCCACCCGCGCCTGGAGATCGTCGAGAACCTCAGGCTCGACGAACGGCGTGTAGTCGACCGCGACGACGCCGGCGACCAGATCCGGGCGTCTCGCCCCGAGCACGACGGCGTTGCGGGCCCCCAGCGAGTGGCCGACGACGACCACGGGGCCGCAGTCGAGCGCTTCGACGAGCTCAACGAGGTCGTGCGTGTACTCGTTCATCCCGTAGCCGCTGGACGGCTTGTCACTTCGTCCGTGACCCCGCTGGTCGACGGCGATGGTCCGGACGTCGGTGCCGAGAATCTCGACGACGGCGTCCCACACGCCGAGGTTGGCGGTGGTGCCGTGCAGCAGCACCACCGCCGGACCGTCGCCGGCATCCCGGATGCAGATCCGGATCGCACCCGCCTGCTGCAGCCTCAGTCCTCGAGTCATGGCACTCAGACGGGCTTGATGGCAGAGAGAGCCTTGCGAACAGTGATGAGGCCCTGCACGATGTCGGCCCGCTTCTCGGCCACCTCACCGTTGTTGTACTCGTAGAGGCCCTGCCCCGTCTTCATGCCGAGCTTCTTGTCCTTCGTCAGCCGGGTCACCAGCTCCGAGACCCCGGTCTCGTTGGAGAGGTCGGAGTTGAGGTAGCTGGCGACGGCCTCGTAGATGTCGAGCCCCGCCATGTCGACGAGCCGCATGGGCCCGATGACTGCGAGCTTGTAGCCGACGCCCCACTTCACGCAGGTGTCGAGGTCGCGCTGGGTCGCAACTCCTTCCTCGAGCAGTGCGAGGCACTCGCGCAGGACGGCGTACAACACCCGGTTCTCGATGAAGCCGGCCTTCTCCTTCTCGACAACGGCCTCGTAGCCGAAGGCCTCCACGATCTCGATGAGGGTGTCCTGCACCTCGTCGGTGGTCCTGTCGCCCTTGATGAGCTCGATCATCGGGATGAGATGCGGCGGGTTCGACCAGTGCATCCCGATGAAGCGCTCAGGGTGCGCCATGGCGACGGCCATGTCCGAGATGGGGATGCCGGAGGTGTTGGTCGCGATGATCGCGTCCTCCGCGACCACGGCCTCGATCTGCTGCAGCACGGTCTTCTTGAGGTCGATCCGCTCCGGGATCGCCTCGATGATCAGGGAGGCGCCGTCGAGGGCCGTGGCCTGGTCGAGCTCGAAGGTCACCGACCCGCCCGGCACGACGGGCACGTCGAGCGCGTCCAGAGCCTTGGTGGCACCGGCACACACCTGCTCGGCCCGGGCCAGGGCCTCCTCGCTGATGTCGTTGAGGCGGACCTGGGATCCGTACCGGGCCAGCAGGGCTGCGATGCCCGGGCCCATGCTGCCCGATCCGATGACCGCGCTGATGGTGGGAATGCTCATGGGTGACTCGCTTTCGTGAACTGGTTGAGGAGCGGTGCGTGCGGGGCTCAGGCCCCGGCCTCGACGCGGTCGAGCTTGCGGTTGAAGTACATCCAGAAGTTGTTCCTCGCCCGTTCCGGATAGATCGTCTCGATCTTCTCCTGGGTCTCCTCGTCGCTCGGCGGCTGGTGTGGGAGTCCGGACGTGGCGAGGGTGAGCTGGAACTTCGCCGCCTTCTCCAGGAAGATCCCGCCGAGGGTCAGGTCCTTGAGGGTGCGACCGACGTAGGACGCGCCGTGGTTGCGGAGCAGAAGGGCCTCCGCCTCTCCGAGTGCGTCGGCGTGGGCCTTGCCCAGCTCCTTGGTGGTGATGATGTTGCTCGTCAGGGTGAATCGCGGGACGCCGTGCTCCGCGAACCACACACCCTCGTTGCTGTACGCCTCCAGCTTCGCCTCGGTGGAGGCGAAGACGGTCGTGTAGAAGGGGTGGGAGTGCCCGACGAAGTTCACGTCGGGACGGGCGAGGAAGATCTCGGTGTGCAGGGGCCACTCCAGGTGCCGCAGCCCTTGCCCCTCCAGGACGTTGCCGTCGAAGTCGATGAGAATGAAGTCCGCGCCACGGACCTCCTCCATGCCGAGGTTCCCTCGCTTGAGCCAGATGCCACGACCGTGCGGGTCGCGGTACGACAGGTGGCCCATCGACATGTCGCCATGGCCCTCCATCTCGAGGATCCGGTGCGCGCGCGCAAGGTTCTCGAGGACGTTCTCGATGGAGTCGTCCTGGCTGTACATGACGTCGCTGTGAGTCACGTCTGTCCTTTCGTCTTGTCGTTGAGAGAGGCCCTCAGGCGCCCGTCGCGGCGAGTTCTCGGCGTGCCTCGGCGGCGGTCATGCCACCCACGCGCTGATGCACCCGCCCGCCGCTGGCGACGGCGACGCAGAGCAGCAGCTCGTCCGGCCGTGGGGCGTCCTCGACCCGCAGCGTCACGGTGTCGTAGTGGGAGCGGACGTAGACCTCGTCCTTGAAGGCGAGCGGGATGTCCAGGGAGGCGCCCGCCGCGGCCGTCTTGGTCGTGGACGAGATCCAGGCGGAACCGCCACCGACCGCCTCGCGGAAGGCGTTGCCGAAGACGGTGGTGATGCAGGCGACGACGTGCTCCTGCTCGCCCGCGAGGCCGGTGATGCCGCCCTTCCCGTAGCTCTCGACGGCCCGCCCGCCGAGGAGTGCCACGGCGCGCCGACCGAGCTCCGTCCCCAGAGCGGGGCTGCTCCCCGTCAGGGTCGAGAGATCCTCGACGTACGTCCCGGCGAAGGGGTTCTTGATGACGACGCCGGCGGCTGCCTTCACGAGCGGCTCGGCGGGCACGGGGCCGCCGTCGTGCCAGATCTCCTCGACGAAGCCGACGAAGCGGCGGATCTGGAAGTCGGCGAGCGCGCTCATCGGGCCGCTCCTCGAGCCAGGGCGTGCCGGGTGGGATCGGTGGGGTCGTACAAGGCGGTCTCCAGGTTCTCGGTCGTGAACTGATTGCCCTGCGCCATGCCACGGGTGGCGGCGTAGTCGGCGGACCGCTGCTGGCAGCGGTCGGTGTACGGGCGCTCGAGACGCTCCCAGTCGACCAACGCCTGTTCGAGCTCGCCGTCGGCCGCCTCTGTCGCCGCGACGGCCAACGTGTAGGCGTTGACCATCGCGCAGCCGGCGCCCTGCGCCAGAGCGGGGCACATGGCGTGCGCCGCGTCCCCGACGAGGCCGACGCTCCCCGCCGACCAGTGCTCGAGCTTCGTCGTCTGGTAGCCGTAGTACTTCGGGTCCGGCGCCACCGCCGCGGACCGCAGGACCGGCGTCAGCTCCGGGAAGACCGAGGTCCAGAGGTCGAGGTCGATCGGTGTGCGACTGCCCTGCTCGTCCGCCCGGGGCGCGCCCAGGGCGATGTAGAGCTCCCGGTCGTTGCACGGGACATAGAGGACCCGGAGATATCTCGGCTCGAGGTTCCAGAAGTCGATGACGTTGTCCCACTCGCCGGGGCCGAGCTCCGCCTTGTGCCGTGGGACCAGGAACCGGGTGATCCCGTCCCGGGTCTTCCATCGCTCCTGCTCGAACCCGATGGAGTCGCGCACGTTGGACCTGACTCCGTCGGCCCCGACGACGAGATCGGCCCGGCGCACCTCACCGGAGGCGAGGGTGACCGTCCCGCGAGGATCCGCCGCGACGACCTCGCTGTCCGTGCTGATCTCGGCGCCGGCGGCGAGCGCCGCGTCCAGGAGCACCTTGTAGAGGTGCGGCCTCGTCATGGTCCGCCACGGCAGGTTTCCGAAGTCCTCGTGCGAGACGCTCGTTCCCTGCACGCGGGTCTCGTAGAACGGGGGCGTCATCGAGTCCGCCATGACCGCGTCGGTCGCGCCCAGCGCGTCCAGGACTCGCAGCGAGTTGTGCCACAGCACGATGCCGGCACCCTGCTCGCGAAGCTCGTGCCCCTTCTCGTGGACCCGCACCGTCCAACCGCGCTGCGCCAGCGCGGCCGCCGCAGTCAGACCGGCGAAACCCGCTCCGGCAACCTCCGCGTGCCGGCCGTTCCACTCAACTTGAGATGCCATCGTCATCGATTCCTTCTGCAGGTCGGGGAGGCCGGATCACTTCTCGGAGTGGTAGGCGTCCACGAACGTGGGGTCGTAGACGTCAGCCGCAGCCGGCGGCTCGCCCTTGAGGACTCCCTGAGCGGCGAGGATGTCGATGGTCGACTGCCACATCTCCTCGTCCATGGCGCCGAGACCGCTCTCCTCGGTGGTGGGGCTGGAGAACGTCTTGTCGATGTCGGCCTGGAGCTGGCGCGTGAACAGCTCCTGCTTGCCCTCGAGCTCCGCGCTGACCCCTGTGAGAAGTTCCGCGGTCTCCTCGGGGTTCTCGTTCACGTACTCGAAGGCCTTGAGGTAGGCGTTGGTGAAGCGCTGCACGAGGTCGGGGTCGCTCTCGAGCATCTCGTCGGTGGTGAACAGGCCCGATCCGTACGCGTCGTAACCCGCCTCCGAGCCGAGGAGGATGCTGAGCGAACCCTCGCCTCCGGCGGCATCCTCGAGGATCGGGACCTCTGCGTCGACGTAGCAGATGACCCCGTCGACCTGCTTCTGGATGAGGTAGTTCTCGTAGGGCGGAGTGACCGTGACCTCCTCGACCTGCTCGCGATCGATGCCGTTGGCCGAGAGAAGGGCCTGGTAGAAGATGTAGGTCGATCCCGCGGGGTGGACGCCCATCCGCAGGCCGACCAGGTCCGCCGGTGAGCTCAGCTCGGTGTTCTCCTTGAGGGTGCACACCCCCAGCGGCGACACCTGATTCACGGCCGCCAGCGCCTTGACCGGCACGTCCTGCGTCCGCGCGGTCACCAGCGAGGGCAGGTCCGCGAACCCGAAGTCCGCTCCCCCGGTCCCGACGAGCCGAAGGGCGTCGGGCGAGCCGCTCCCGGTGTTGATCTCGGTGACGTCGATCCCCTCGTCCTCGAAGTAGCCGAGCTCGTCGGCGACGTAGAACATCCCGTGGTTCCCGCGGATCGTGTAGTCGAGCTGGACCGTGACCTCGTCCAGCTCACCGGCGGCGGTGCTGCCGCCGTCGGCGCTCGAGGCTTCGGAGCCACAGGCCGCCAGTGCGAGCACCGAGACGGCCGAGGTTCCCAGGATCAGAGACTTCCTGAATGCGGACATGGTTGAACTCCTTCGATGAGGCTGGCTGGTGGGTCAGGCGACGACGTTGTCGGACTGGATGTGCGGGAACCTCGTGCGCAGAGCGGTCTCGGCGAGTGACATGCCGTAGTAGAGGGCGAGGCCGAGGAGCGAGATGATCGTGAGCGCGGCGAACATCAGCGGGGTGTCTAGCTGGGTGGACGCAAACTGGATGAGGTACCCCAGCCCGTCCGCCGCGCCGGCGAACTCCGCCACCACGGCTCCGATGACTGCGAACGTGATGCCGATGCGCAGGCCTGCGAAGAGGTACGGCAGTGAGGTGGGGATCTGGATCCTCGTAAGGATCTGATTGCGGCTGGCGCCCACAGACCTCATCAGCAGCAGAAGGTCCTGATCGATGCTCTTCAGGCCGACGAGCATGTTGAGCGTGATGGGGAAGAAGACGATGACGACGATCAGCAGGAGCTTGGGCGCAAGCCCGTAGCCGAACCACAGGATGAAGATCGGCGCTAACGCCACCTTGGGTACGACCTGAAACAGGACCACAAGCGGGTATATCGCTCGCTCGAGAAATTGGAACCGCGCAATAAGAACGGCGAGCAGCACACCCACACCGACGCCGATCAGGAATCCGTAGACAATTTCTTGGAGTGTCACCCACATCGCGGCGAGAAGCATCTCGCGGGAGATCCACGCCTCAGAGATGAATTCCGACGGCTTCGCGATGACGAAGCTCGAGACGTCGAGAAGCTCGACCAGCAGCTCCCACACCAGGAAAGCACCGAAAAAGACGATGACGCTCGGCCAGGTGCGGGACAGCCACGCCGCGAACGCACTGGTCTCGATACGGGCACCCTGCGCGGACCGTGCAGGGCTCTTGGTCTCGACTACTGCCATGTCGGGGTCTCCAGTGGTCAGTCTCGGGTCTTCGGTCGTCGCCGCCACGTCAGGCCGCCACCCTGGGCTCGAGCCGGTCGCGAAGGTGGCTCGAGTACTCGGCGAACAGCGGGGCGTCGAAGACGTCGCGGGTCCTGGGCCGAGACAGTTCGATCTCGACCGTCTCCACCACCCGACCGGGGTTGACGCCCATCACATGGACCACGTCCGAGAGAAAGATCGCCTCAGAGATCGAGTGGGTGACGAAGACGACGGTCTTCCGGGTGCTCGCCCAGATCTCGGCGAGCTTCTCGTTCATCTCGTCCCGGGTGATCGCATCCAGTGCCCCGAACGGCTCATCCATGAGCAGAATCGCCGGATCCATGGCGAGGGCCCGCGCGATCGAGACACGTTGCGCCATCCCACCAGACAGCTCGTGCGGGAGCTTTCCCTTCGCGTGGTCGAGGCCGACCAGACGCAGAGCGTCCTCCGCTGCCACCTGGACCTGACGACCCCGCCCGCCGCCGGCGATCTCGCGCAGCATCGCCGCGTTCTGCAGTGCCGTCTTCCAGGGCAGCAGGGCGGGACGCTGAGGAACCAGGCCGATCTGGCGGTTCTTCACGGCGGCCCCGGCCTCGGTATCGCCGATCTGAACCGAACCGGCCGTGGGCTCGAGGATGCCGCCGAGAATCTTGAGCAGGGTGCTCTTGCCGCAACCGGATGGCCCGAGGAGCGTGACGAAACTGCCCGCAGCGATTTCGATGTCGAGATTCTCCAGAATGAGAGGACCCGCCCCGCGCCCATATCTCATCTCTACGCCGTGCGCCGAAATACCGCTCGAGACCATACGAGTTCTCCTCCGGACCTCAGGAATGAAGCCGAGGGCTGCTTATCAGAGCCTGATAACGCCCTCTCATGCCCCGAACCTAGGACCTTCGTCTCTTGCGGTCAAGGGTTTCCGTCAAACGTCTTCCAAGAGATACAAGTCCGAAACGTCGGTGTTACGAGACACGCTGACTCCACCCCCGCCAATCCCCTGACGGGACCCAGATGCGGGCGGAGGTGACGGGTGGCCGACAGCGACGTCGGTAAACGTGCCGAAGCGGCATCTTGTCTATCCGCAGGGCCCGGGACCACTCACGACGGTTCCGGACATGGGCGGTGCCCCCTGGCCCTGGGCATCACGCTCGGCGTGGTGCCCGCCCGGTGCTGGCCCGGTGCACGAAATGGGCCGAGATGCTGACCGCTGCCGCGGCGTCGTCCTCGCCGGCGCCGTCGATGTGTGCCAGCAGCAGGTCGACCGCGGCACGCCCGGCCTCGGCACTCGGCCCGTGGATGGTGCTGAGCGGTGGCACCGTGCGCACGGCCAGGATGTCGTCGCAACCGACGAGCGAGACGTCGCGCGGAACGGCGACTCCGGCCTCGAGGAGCCCAGCGAGCATGCCCTGGGCGAGCACGTCGTCGAACGCGATCACCCCTGTCGCCCCGGTCCGCAGAACCTGGGCGGCGGCGGCGCGGCCCTCCTCGTGCTCGGGGCGGTGCGGACCCGAGACGCTCAGCGAGACCCCGAGCTCCCGTGCACGTGCGGTCAGCGCACGGCGCCGCTCGCTGTCCGACCACGACGACGCCGGCCCGGCAACGTACGCCAGTCGCCTGTGGCCGAGCCCGGCGAGGTGGTCGATCGCCTCCCGCATGCCGACTGCCGTGTCGATGAGTATCCGTCGCACGCCCTCGACGTCCCGGTTCACCAGCACCAGCGGGTGGACGAGCGAGCGCGCCCGCACTGTCGCCTCCGGCAGACGCGAGGAGACAAGGACGACGCCATCGGTACGCCGTTGCAGCGCGAGGAGGAGGTCGGCCTCCTTCTGCGGCTCCTCGTCGGTGTCCGCCAGGAGCGTGCTCACACCCAGCCGTCCGGCCGCAGCCTCCACCGCTCTGATGACCGGCGGGAAGAAGGGGTTCGCGATGTCCGGGACGACGACGGCGATGGTGCCCAGCCGTCCTGTACTAAGCGCACGAGCCGGGTAGTGCGGCACGTAGCCGAGCTCGTCGGCGATCTCTCGCACGCGGTCGACGGTGTCGGGCCGCAGCAGGTGAGGATGGGAGTAGGCGCGCGACACCGTGGACGCGGAGACGCCGGCCGCGGCTGCCACCATCTTCAGCGTCGGGGCGCTCGGTCGTCCGCCTCTTCGAGCCACACGGGCACTCTAAAGAGCGACACACTTGACGTGCAAACGGTTGCACGTGAGGATCCCGGGCACGGGGACGCAACGTGGCGCCCCCATACAGAGGAGGTGCAGGACGATGGATGTTCTCGACTGGCTCGTGCTCGGCGGCTACTTCTTCGTCATGGTGGCGATCGGGGTGTGGGCGAAGTCCCGCATCCACGACTCCCGCGACTTCTTCGTGGCCGGCGGGAAGATGCCCTGGTGGCTGTCGGGGATCTCGCACCACATGTCCGGCTACAGCGCCGCCGTGTTCGTCGGCTACGCCGCGATCGCCTACGACGAAGGCTTCGTGCTCTACGTGTGGTGGGCTCTCGGCATCACCTTCGCGATGCTGCTGGGCGCCTTCGTCTTCGTGCCCCGCTGGCCGCGGCTTCGCCAGCGGCTTGGAATCATCTCCCCGCTGGAGTACCTCAAGATCCGTTACAACCTGCCCACCCAGCAGCTTCTCGCCTGGAGCGGCACCGCTCTGAAGGTGTTCGACGTCGGCGCGAAGTGGGTGGCCACCGCCATCCTGCTCAACGTCTTCGCCGGGGTGTCCCTGCCGGTGGGCATCCTGCTCACCGGCGGGATCACGCTCGTCTACTCCACGATAGGCGGCCTCTGGGCCGATGCCCTGACGGACTTCGGGCAGTTCGTCATTCAGCTCGTCGCCGGGATCGTCATGTTCGTCACCGTCCTGGTCACCCTCGACGGCGTCTCGACGGTGTGGACCATGTGGGGCGACCTGCCCGAGGGGAACGCGAGCTTCTTCAACGGTCAGTACACGGTCCTGTTCGTCATGGTCTACCTGCTCATCAACACGATGTCCTACAACGGCGGCACCTGGAACCTGGCGCAGCGTTTCATCGCCTCCCCGACCGGCAGCACCGCCCGCCGCGCGGCTCTCCTCTCGGCCGCCCTCTACCTGGTCTGGCCGCTGGTGATGTTCTTCCCGATGTGGGCGGCGCCGATCATCCTGCCGGGCCTCGAGGACACCTCCCAGGCGTACGCGCTCATCACGCAGGAACTGCTGCCCGCCGGGCTCGTCGGCCTCGTGCTCGCGGGTATCTTCTCCCACACGATGGCGATGACGGGCTCGGACGCGAACGCCATCTCCGCCGTCGTCACCCGGGACATCATCCCCGCGGTGTGGCGGCGCGGGAAGGCGATGAGCACCAGGACCGAGCTCACGATCGGTCGGATCTCGGTGTTCACGTTCATCGCGCTGAGCATGGTCATCGCCCTGACAGCGGAAAGCTTCGGCGGGGTGCTCGGCCTGATCATTCTGTGGTTCGGCGGACTGGTCGGCCCGATCGCCATCCCCATGCTGCTGGGCCTGCTGCCCGCCTTCAAGCGGTGCGGACCGCTGGCCGCCATCTCGTCGTGGGCGGTCGGCCTGCTCGTCTTCGTGCTGACCCGGTACGTCGTCGACGACGCGCTCACCCAGCTGGCCCCTGACCAGCTCACCGCCGTACAGGTCGGCGGTCCCGTGGTGGTTGCGATCATCGTCTTCATGCTCATCGGTCTGGTGCTCCCCTGGAAGAACGAGGAGTCCGACGAGCTCGTCGACGCCATCGCGGTGGACCCGGCTGAGGACGCGTCGGACGACTCCGGGAGGACACCGCCGTCGGACACGGTGCGGACCGGGACCGCCTGACGTGCCGCCCTACCGCGACCACCTCGTCGACGACGTCCTGGCCTGGTGGATGGCCCATGGGCCGGACCCCGACCACGGCGGCGTCCTGACGTGCTGGGACAACGCCGGCACGCGCCTGGTCTCCCACGACAAGTACACCTGGTCGCAAGGTCGCTGGGCGTGGCTGACGGCCGCCGTCGCCCAGTCGTCCGACCGCCTCCGGGTCGACGGCGGCCCGTACGCCGAGCAGAGCCTCCGAGCGGCACGGTTCGTCCGGGACCACGCCCTGCTCCCGGACGGAACGACGGCGTTCGTCACCGACCGTGAGGGCACCCCGTTCGAGCCGGTCACCGACGGCGGGCTGCACACGTCCGTCTTCGCGGACCTGTTCGCGGCGCTGGGCTGGGCCGGTGCCGCGACGCTCGACGACGGTGAGGGCTGGGGAGACCTTGCACTGGTCACGCTGCTGCGCTCGGCGGAGCGGATCGAGGACGGCTCGTTCCGCTCCGAGCCCTACCCCGTTCCCGCCGGGCATCGCTCGCTCGGCCTGCCGATGATCCTCGTCGGTGTCGGCGAGCAGGTGTTCCGGGCGACCGGCGCCGCCGAGGCGGCCGGCGTCGTCCGTGCCGCCGCCGCCGAGATCATCGAGCACCACCTGCGCGGGGACGACGTCGTCGAGATGCCCGCCGGGCAGGAGGACACGCTCCTGGCACGGCACCGCACGCCCGGGCACACGCTGGAGGCGCTGTGGTTCCTCCACCACGCCCGTGACCTGCTGGACGGGCCGCTCGCCGCCCCGGCCGGCCTCGTGCCGATCGCCGGGCGGGCGCTGCGCACCGGCTGGGACGAGGAGCACGGCGGGCTGTTCCGCTACACCGACGTCGACGGCGGCCAGCCGCGCGGCGCGCCGCTGGCCGGCGGCACCCCCTCGCCCGACCCCTACGAGAGCCTCGTCCGGGCCACCTGGGACACCAAGCTGTGGTGGCCGCACGCGGAGGCGCTCTACACCACCCGCCTGCTGGCGCAGGTCACCGACGACCCGGCCATGAAGGCGTGGGCGGACCGCGTCCACGACTACACGTTCGCGACCTTCCCCGAGGGGCCCGGACGGGAGTGGACCCAGATCCGCGACCGCACCGGCGCCCCGCTGGAGAAGACCGTCGCCCTGCCGGTGAAGGACCCGTTCCACGTGGCCCGCGCGCTCCTGCTCCTCACCGAGCTCGAGCACGCCGGCCCCGAGCTCCAGGAGGAGAAATGACCACCACGACGAGGCGGGGACCGCGCCTGCGCGTCTTCGACGACCGGGCCGCCCTGGGCCGGGCCGCGGCGGAGGACGTCGCCGCCGAGCTGCGCAGCAGGCTGGCCCGCCAGGACCGGGTACGGATGATCTTCGCCGCCGCGCCCAGCCAGCGCGAGATGCTGGACGCGCTGCGCGTCGCGGACGGCGTCGACTGGACCCGTGTGGTCGCCTTCCACATGGACGAGTACCTCGGTCTGCCCAAGGGCGCGCCGGAGCGCTTCTCGATGTGGCTGCGCGCCGCGTTCTTCGACCACCTGCCGTTCCAGGCCGTGCACCTCATCGAGCCCGGTGAGGACCCGGAGCGCACGGCGGCCGAGTACGCGCGCCTCCTCGCCGAGACCCCGATCGACATCGTCTGCCTCGGCATCGGTCAGAACGGCCACCTCGCGTTCAACGACCCGCCGGTCGCCGATCTCGCCGACCCCCTCGACGTCAAGGTCGTCGAGCTCGACGACGCCTGCCGCCAGCAGCAGGTCGACGACGAGTGCTTCGCGGCCCTGCAGGACGTCCCCGAGCGGGCCGTCACCCTGACCATCCCGCGCCTGCTTGCCGCGGACCGGCTGTTCTGCGTCGTCCCCGGGGCCGCCAAGCGGGACGCCGTCGAGAAGGCCCTCACCGAGCCGATCTCCGCCGCACACCCAGCCACCGCCCTGCGCACCCACCCGGACGTGATCCTGTACGTCGACGTCGAGTCGGCACCGCGCCCGGAGGTGGTCGCGACCGACGCGACCCCGGCCGGCGCCTCCCCCGCGACGGAGGTCACCTCGTGACGGACCCGACCTTCGCCGCCTACCGGGCCAGGATCGACACCCACCTCGACCGGATACTCGCCGAGGAGTCTGCCAACATCCGCCGGGCCGCGGAGCTCCTCGCGGACCAGGTGGCGGCCGACCGGCTGATCCACGTCTACGGGCCCGGCGGCCATTCCAACCTCGCCGCGCAGGAGGTGTTCTTCCGCGCGGGCGGCCTCATGCACATCGCAGCCGTTCTCGACGAGGGCACCATGCTCTCCAACGGAGCCCTGCGGTCCATGGCCATGGAACGCACGCCAGGCTACGGCCGCGTCGTGATCGAGGACCGCGACCTGGGCCCGGACGACCTCCTCGTCCTCGTCAACGCCTACGGCATCAACGCCGCCCTCATCGACGCCGCGCTCACCGCCCGGGAGCGCGACGTCACCCTCGTCGGCATCAGCTCGCGCAGCCACGCCGAGCAGACGGCCCCGGACCACCCCGCCCGCCACCCCACGGGTGCGAACCTGCACGACCTCGTCGACGTCGCCATCGACTGCAAGGTGCCCGTGGGTGACGCCGTGATGGAGGTGCCCGGCGCCTCGGAGCGCATCGCCGCCGTCTCGACCTTTGCCAACGCGTACGTCCTCAACTGCCTCACCCTCGCCACGGTCGAGGCGCTGGTGGCCCGCGGCGTCGAGCCGCCGGTGTGGCGCAGCGGCAACGCGCCGGGCGGCGACGAGGCGAACGCCCGCTTCCTCGCTCGCTTCCGCGGGCGGGTGCGGTCGCTGTGAACGAGTACGCCGGCCGGGACCCGGCCACAGGCCGTCGGCTGGTCGTCGAGGTCGAGGACGGCGTCATCGCCCACGTCCGCACCTCCGCCGAACCCGCCGAGGACCTGCCGTGGATCGCCCCCGGCCTCGTGGACCTCCAGGTCAACGGCTTCGGCGGCCACGACGTCAACGGTCCGGACGTGGTGCCCGACGACGTCGTCGCTCTGGCCGGCGCCCTCGCCCGGGCGGGGACGACGACGTTCGTCCCGACCGTCGTCACCGCCTCCGAGGCCGACCTCGAGCGTTCGCTCCGCGCGGTCGCCGAGGCCCGACGGCGGGACCCCGCGACGCGCCACGCCATCCCGTTCGTTCACCTCGAGGGCCCACACATCAGCCCGGAGGACGGGCCGCGCGGCGCCCACCCGCTCGAGCATGTCCGCCCGCCGGATGTTGAGGAGTTTCGGCGCTGGCAGGCGGCGGCGGACGGACTTGTCGGCGTCGTGACGATCTCGCCGCACCATGCCGGCTCGGTGGAGTACACCGAGGCTCTCGTCGCCGCGGACGTCGTCGTCGCCGTCGGCCACACGCACGCGAGCCCGGAGCAGATCCGGGCGGTCGTCGACGCCGGCGCGACGCTGTCGACGCACCTGGGCAACGGTGCGCACGCCGTCCTGCCCCGGCACCCTAACTACATCTGGGCACAGCTGGCGGAGGACCGGCTCACGGCTGGGTTCATCGCCGACGGCCATCATCTGCCCGCGGACACCCTGACGGTGATGCTCCGGGCGAAGGGGTTGGACCGGTCGTTCCTGGTCTCGGACTCGGTCGCCCTGGCGGGTCTGCCGGCGGGCGCGTACGAGACGCCGGTCGGAGGGCGCGTGGAGCTTTCCGAGGACGGCCGGCTGAGCGTGGCGGGGACGCCGTACCTGGCGGGGGCAGCCCGATCGCTGGCTGACGGCGTGGCGGAGGTCTGCCGTCTCGCCGGGCTCCCGCTCGCGGACGCGTTACGGCTCGCGACGACGAACCCGCGCCGTCTCGTCCCTGGGCGCGGGCGCCTCGCGCCCGGCGCGTCGGCCGATCTCGTCCTCTTCGACCTCTCCCCCGGCGACCACTCGCTGACGCTGCGGCAGGTGGTCGCACGAGGGATGGTGGCATGACGGCAGGACCACGGAGCCGCGCGCGCCGCAGTCGGTCGCCCTTGACGGCGGGCGTCGCTGTCCGGGACGTCACACCGGCGGCCGGATGCCGCATGTCGGGCTTCGCCGCCCGCACCTCGGCTGCCACCGGCGTGCACGACCCGTTGCTGGTCCAGGCCGTGGTGGTGGGGGACACGGCGGTCGTCAGCGTCGACGTCATCGGGCTGCACGAGGAGGACTGCGCCACGATCCGGGCGCGGTGCCCGCTGCCGGAGGACCGGGTGGTGGTGCACGCCACGCACACGCACGGCGGGCCGGTGAGCATGCGCGGGCGGCTCGGCCATCCGCGGGACGAGCTGTGGTGGGACCGGGTGGTCGACGCGTGCGCGGACGCCGTGGCGGAGGCTCGGCGGACCCAAGTTCCGGTGACGATCCGCGCGGGGTACGCCCCGGCACCCGGGGTCGCGCGCAACCGCCGTCGGCCCGGCGGGCCGGTCGACCACGCCCTCCCGGTGGTCCGGCTCGAGCGCGAGGGGGGCGCGGCTCTGGCGACCGTGGTGTCCTACGCCTGCCACCCCGTCGTCCTGGGTGCGGACAACACACTGATCACCGCCGACTACCCCGGCGTGCTACGACGTCGGGTCGGCGAGGCGACCGGGGCTCCCGTGCTGTTCCTCACCGGCTGCGCGGGCGACGCGAACACCGGCCACACCGCCGCGGCGTCGATCTCGACGACCCCGACCCCGGACCGGACGTTCAAGGAGTGTGAACGGGTCGGCACGGTGATCGCCGACGCGGTGCTGCGGGCCGAGCTCGGGCGGAGCACCGGGCACGTCGACGCCCGCAGCTCCGACGTGGCGCTCGCATACGACGTGGCGGGGTACGACGCCCTCGGGTCCGATCTCGCCACCTGGCGAGCACAGCGCCGCACCGCGGACCCCGCGACGGTGGCCCTGCTCACGACGTGGATCGACTGGGCCGCACGCCAGCACGAGCCGGCGCCCGAGCCCTGCCCAGTGAGGGTCACCGTCCTGCGGTGGGGACCCGCCGTCGTCGTCACGCTGCCGGGTGAGCCGTTCGCCGCGGCCGCCCACGCCGCGCGAGAGGCGGTCGAGCGGACATCCCCCGGGGTCGTCGCCCTCGTCGCCGGCTACTCGAACGGCTGCCCCGGCTATCTGCCGCCGCGAGAGGAGTACGACGCGGGCGGGTACGAAGTGACCGACGCGCACCGGTACTACGGCTCGCCGGGGCCGTTCATGCCCGGCTCGCTCGAACTGCTCCTCGGGAGCGTCGAGCGGCTCCTCGCCGAGACTTCACCTTGACCCGCACGACCCGGTGCGGCCTCGACAGCGTCCAGCGTGAACTTCCTGACGACGGTGTCGGTAAACTTGCCGAAGCGGCATCTTGCCGCTCACCCCCAGAGCTCTCACGAAGGACCCCCATGTCTTCTCCGATCCCCCCGCCCCCGGCCGGCAGCCAGCCGTCGTACGTCCCGCCCAGCGAGGACCAGCAGAACCCGTACGCGTCCGGACAGCCGTCGTACGTGCCACCGGCCGAGGGGCAGCAGAACCCCTACGCGTCCGGCCAGCCCTACGCCCCCGCCCAGCCGTACGCGCAGGGCTACCCCGGCCAGGCCCCGTTCCCCGGCGGCCAGCGCCCGTCGAGCGGGCTGGCGATCGCCGCGCTCGTCGTCGGCATCATCTCGTTCGTGCTCGCCTGGGTCCCGGTGGTCAACTTCGTATCGATCCTGGGCGGGATCGCCGCCGTCGTCCTCGGTGTCCTCGCGCTGCGCAAGGCCAACCGCGGCGTCGCCGGCGGCAAGGGCATGGCCATCGCCGGCACCGTGCTCGGCGGGATCTCGCTCGTGCTCTCCATCGTCGTGAACGTCTTCCTCGGCGTGGCGATCGACGAGGCGATCAACAGCGCCGAGAGCGCCGTCGCGCCCGCCGTCCAGCCGGCCGAGTCCGAGGGGACCGCCGACGAGCAGACGGTCGACACGGAGGAGCCGGCCGCCGCGGCCGGCGGCGCCCTGCCCCTCGGCGAGGCCGCCGAGGTCGGCGACTACACGATCGCCGTCACCGGCCTGGACCTCGACGCGAACGAGGCGATCGCCGCGGCGGACGCGACGAACCCCGCACCGGACGGGCAGTACGTCCTGGCCGAGGTCTCCGTCGTCTACAACGGCACCGAGGAGGGCAACCCCTGGATGGACCTGTCCTACATCCTTCAGGGCGCCGACGGCGCCGAGTACGACGACGGCACCTGCATGGCCATCGAACCGAACTCCGTGGTCAACGTGCCGGCCCTGACCACCGGCGACGCGGCGGACTACCAGGTGTGCCTGGACGTCCCGGCCGAGGCGATCGAGGGCGGCAGCTTCGCCATCGAGCCGCTGTTCTCCCTCGACGAGGCCGAGCGGGCCACGTGGGAGATCCGCTGAACTGACCGGCGGCCGTAGGGCCGTCACGAGACGAGGCGCCGGAGGGGATCCTCCGGCGCCTCGGTCGTTGTACGCACGATCAGCCTCCCAAGGCCCGCCTGAACGCCCCCTCCGGCGTGGCATGCACTGTGCATGCGCGTACCGTGATGTGCATGGCCACGCTGCAGATCAGGAACGTGCCCGAGGACGTCAGGACCACGCTCAAGGTGCGCGCGGCAGCGGCCGGGCAGAGCCTGTCCGAGTACGCGCTGGCGCAGCTGATCCAGTCCGCCCGACAGCCGACGATCGCGGAGCTGTCCGAGCGGGTCCGGCTTCGGGGCGGTGCGGGCCCGTCGACGCGGGCAGCGGACATCCTCCGGGACGAGCGCGACGCCGACGGGCACCGATAGTGTCGTGCTCGACGCCTCGGCGCTGGCCGAGTACCTCGTGGCGAGCGCCCCGGGCCGAGCGGTCGCGGATCTGCTGGGCCAGAGCGGTGCGAGCGTGCACCTACCTCATCTGTGCGCGGTCGAGACGGTCTCCGTCCTGCGTGCCTGGGTGCGGCGCGGAGAGCTCACGGCCGAGCGTGGCGCCGCTGCGCTCGAGGATCTTGCGGACCTGCCGGCGCAACGGTGGCCCGGCGAGCCGCTCCTGGGGCGCGTGTGGGAGCTGCGCGACAAGCTCTCCGCCTACGACGCCACCTACGTCGCGCTCGCTGAGCTGATCGGTGCAGACCTGGTCACGCTCGACCGCCGGCTGGCCCGGGCGCTCGCGGGGGCGGCGTCGGGGCTCCGAGTGATCACGCCCGCCTGACTCCGCTGCTGCGCGGTGCGCCACGGGCGGGCAGCGACCTCGCAGCGCTTTAGGCGCCGAACTCCCCGTGCACTTCGTCCTTGAGGCTGGCAACGTCGACGTGCCGCCGAGCGCGCGGAGGCCTGGCACGTTCGCGGGCAAGCCAGTCGGCGACGTCGGAGGCGCCCAGTGCGCGCTCGACGGCTTCTTGCGCCACGGCCGACAGGGATATGCCCCTCTCGCGCGCCCGGCGGTAGAGCTCGTCGGGGAGGTAGATGCTCACCTTCGGCATACCGCCAACGTAACCCCGCGCGGCGACACGGTGGTGCCCCATCGCCCTGCCCCACCCAGGTCGGCGCCCTTACGACCCACCCGCGTGGGGACGATTACCGGTGACGACCGGTTGAGACGGAGCTCCGGGTGAACAGTCGGTGAATTCGGACGTTTATCGCCCCTTAGGGCTGTCGCGTGGCGACCCGCCGGGCCTACCGTCGAGACGACCGGGCCGCCGACGGCGCCCGGCTTCCTGCCCGAATCACGAATATCTGGGGGACAGATGATTCGCCGAACAATCGCCACCGCAGCGGTCGCCGCTGCGATCGTCGCGGCTCCGACCGCCGCCTTCGCAGAGCCCGGCAACGACCCGAAGGGTCCCTGGCACGACCGCCACTCCTCGCCGCGCTTCGGGGGCTACCCCGGTCCGGGCCAGGACATCAACGTGCCGCCGCGGGTGACCCCGGGCGTGCCGTTCCAGATCACGATCTCCGGACCGGAGGCCGGCTCGGTCGTCACCCTGCAGGTCATCCTCGTCACCGCCGACGGCAGCAGCGTCGTCGTCGACGGCATCGAGGTCGCGGGCGCCCAGGCGTTCGCGCCGCAGGTGCAGGGCGACGTCGCCACCTTCGACGTCACCCTCAACGAGGCCGGTACCTACAAGCTCGCCGCGCTCGACGCCGACGGCCGGACGGTGCAGGAGGCGGTAGTGACCACCGCCGACGCCGCCACGGCGGAGACCGCGTCCACTGACGCCGCATCGACCGCTGCCGCCGGAAACATGACCACCCCGGCCGGCATCGACCCGGTGGTTCTCGGGGCCGGTGGCCTGCTCGTGGCGGGCGCGGGTGCGTTCTTCGTCGCGCGCCGGCGCCTTTCGCTCGACTCCTGACCCACAGACGGCGCAGGCCCCCGCGAACGCTCGCGGGGGCCTGCGTGCCGTGCCCCTGAGAAAGGTCGCCATGCCGCCGGAGAGTCCTGCACCCCGTCGCCAGAGCCCTCGCCGTCGCCGACGCCCGGTCGTGTGGACCGCCGTCGCCCTCCTCGCGCTGACGGTGGTCACTGGCGTCGCCCTCGCGCTCGACGCCCGGACCGCCTACGCGCGGCTGACCGCCGTGGCCGAGGGGACGAGGGTGCTGCAGGAGCGGGTCGTGGCCGGGGACGTCGACGGCGCCGGGGAGACGGCCACGCGGATGCGGGCCGACGCCGCCGCGGCGCGCGAGGCGCTGCACGGCCCGCACTGGTGGCTGGCCGGCCGGGTGCCCGGCCTCGGCCCCAACGTCGAGGCGGTGCAGACCGTGTCGGTCGTCGCCGACGAGCTCGCGTCCGGCCCGCTCGAGGATCTGCTCGGGGTGGTCGCCGTCGTCGACCCGGCCAGCCTCGCGCCGGTGGAGGGGCGTGTGGACGTCGCCCCGCTGGCGGGGGCCGCCCCGCGGCTGGAGTCCGCGGCGCAGGCCCTCGCCGCGGCCGACTCGCGCGTGAAGGGCATCGACGCCGCCGCGCTCGCCGAGCCGCTGCGTGAGCCGCTCGCCCGCCTCGCCCGGGAGGTGGACACCATGCGGGCGCTGAGCGACACCGCCGCCCGCGCCGCCCGGCTGGTGCCGGCGATGATGGGTTCGGACGGCCCACGGGACTACCTCCTGCTCGTGCAGAACAACGCCGAACCGCGCGCCACCGGCGGCATCCCGGGCGCCGTGGTGCACCTACGTGCCGCGGGCGGCGCCGTCGAGCTGGTCGGCCAGCGCCCGGCCAGCGACTTCGGCCCCTACGAGGAGCCCGTGCTGCCGCTCACGGATCCCGAGCTCGGCCTGTACAGCCCGCTGCTCGGCCAGTACATGCAGGACGTCACTTTTACCCCCGACTTTCCGCGCATCGCCGAACTCGCGCGCGAGATGTGGCGGGTGGAGACCGGGACGGAGGTCGACGGCGTGCTCTCGGTCGATCCCGTCGCCCTCCAGCGGCTGCTCGCGGTCACCGGACCGGTCACCTTGCCGGGGGGCGAGCAGCTCACCGCCGACAACACCGCGAAGGTGCTCCTCAGCGACGTCTACGCCCGCTTCCCTGAGCCCGCCGACCAGGACGCCTTCTTCGAGACCGCGGCCGCGACGATCTTCGAGCAGGTGGTCGGCGGCGACGTGGACCCGAAGGCGACCATCGAGGCCCTCGACGCCGCCGCGGACAAGGGCCGACTGCTGGTCTGGTCCGCGCACGAGGACGAGCAGCGCCTGCTCGCCGGCACAAAGCTGGGCGGCGAGCTGCGCGGGAACACCGGCACCTCCCCCGTGCTCGGCGTCTATCTCAACGACCGCAACGGCGCGAAGATCGGGTACTACCAGCGCGTCGCGGCCGAGGTGGTCACCACGGACTGCGGACCCGACGGCGCCCGCCAGCTCACCCTCGAGGTCGCCGTCGGCTCGGACGTCCCCGACGACGTCGCGAGCCTCCCGGACTACGTGACCGGCGGCGGCAACTACGTGCCGGAGGGCGCGATGGAGACGACGGTGACCGTGTACGCCCCCACCGGCGGCGCCATCACGGACGCCCGGTCGTCGGCGGACGACGCGAGCTACCTGCCCCAGGTCCACGAGGACCTTGCCGTCGGGGCGCACACGGTGCGGGTGGGCCCGGGCGAGTCGGTGACCCTCGGCTACGACATCACGCTGGCTTCGGGCCTGCCCGGCGAGCTCCTGACCCGGATGACCCCGGGCCCGGCCGAGGACGCTTTCACGATCACCTCCACGGGCTGCGGCACCTAACACCGGGAAGCATTCGCCCTCGAACCGGACGCCTCAGGAGGGTGACGTCACTCACCCTGCTGGCCGGCGCACGATCATCCGCGATGTCCCCGCGACAGGGGTCGCCGCCCACCCGGGTCCCGCGGTTCCCTGACGGTGCGGGCCCTGCCCTCCGGGCCCGCACCAGCGCGGACCGGGAGGTGCCATGGAGCACCACGCAGCACGGCGGCCGCTACCGACAATCCTCGGCGTCGTCGTCGCCACCACCGCCATACTCCTCGGCCTCGCCGGGCCCGTCGCCGCGTTCCGCGGCGGCTCGGTGGACGATCCCGCGGCGCGCAACCCGGTCACCCGCGGTCCGACGGGCAGGACGTACCTGCTCAACAACGGCTGGGACGCCGCCCACGACCGCACCGTCGTCGTCGGCAACCACTACGACCGCGTCTACACCGGCGACTTCGACGGCGACGGCCGCGACACCGTGGTGGTCCGCCGCGGCGCCACGTACCTGCTGGGGCGCTGCAACCAGGCCTACGGCCGGGTCAACGACGAGACCTTCGTCGGCGACTTCGACGGCGACGGCACCGACACCCTGGCCGTGCGGCGCGGCAGGACCATCGCCATCAGCAACACACCGTGCGCCACCAGAGCGGACCGCAGAATCACCTACGGACGCCCCGGCGACGTCGTCCTGGTCGGCGACTGGGACGGCGACGGCAAGGACACCTTCGCCGTGCGCCGCGGCAACGTCTTCTACGTCAAGAACCGCCTCACGGGCCCACCCGAGCTCACCCTCACCTACGGGCGGGCGAGCGACACCATCCTGGTGGGCGACTGGGACGGCGACGGCAAGGACACCTTCGCTATCCCTCGTGGCGCCACCTACTACGTTCGGAACATCCTGAAGACGGGCCCACCGCACTTCACTGCCACGTACGGCCGGCCGGGCGACGCCCCGATCGTCGGCGACTGGGACGGCGACGGAAAGGACTCGCTGGGGATCCGCCGCCGCGACGCCATCACGGCGCCCAGGAACGGCACAGAGCGCATCGCCGCCGCCTATGGCATGTCGGTGCGCTACTCGCCACGGCCCGAGAGGTGCTCCCCCACCGCCGCCGGTTGCTACGGCCTCGACCGCTCGTACATCTGGATCTCCCCCACCCGCATGGCGGGCTGGTCGACGGCGAGGAAGGAGCACACCGCCTGGCACGAGGTGGGTCACTCGCTGCAGTACAAAGCCTGCGGGCGGATGGACCTGCCGCGCCTGGAGCCGCTCGCGAACGCCCTCGCCGACGCGCTCCAGGGGACCACGAAGCCGTGGGTCACCGTCACCCCGGCGGACCAGCGGAATGCCCGGACCATCCTCGCGGGCCGCTGCCCGTTCTGATCGCCGCTGCTCCGTGAGCTCGAGCCCGTCGGACGGCTGGAGAGGTCAGGCCCTGTCCGTGAAGGAAGGCCCCCACGTGACGGACTGCGCGGCGAGGCGCTGGTCCTGCTGCCACCGGCCGACGGTGTAGGCGCCGGCCGCGAGCAGCACCGCTCCCCCGACGATGGCCGCCGCACCCGAGCCGACGGAAGCGGGGCTCCCGACGACGAGGCGAGCCTCCGTCGGCCCGGTGGTCAGCCCGGTAGTCACCACGGACGCCTCGGCGCCCGCGACGCTCCCCGCCTCGCCGCCCTGGACCACGACGGCGGACGAGGGGACGGAGAGGGCGACAGTAGCGAGGGCGCACAGCAGCAGTGCGGCCGAGGTGGCGAACGCCCGACGGCCGAAGGCGCGGACTGCCGCAACCGCGATGATCATCCGGACGTCAAACTCCTCAGGGGCACGCACAGGCCAGTTCGCCTGCAAGTCAGGGGGTGGGCGCCGCAGCCGCTAGGCGGCGTCCGGCACATCCCCGATCCTACGGACGAAAATCGTCGGGCAGGACGAGATCTGAGTCGCAACTTCTGGGAACCGGCGGCCGGAAGTGTGCGGCGCCTCGCGATCGGGGCCGAAAGAGGACGATCTCGTCCGGTTAGCATGACTGGAGGCCAGATCGCTAGAGGGGGAACGTCGTGCAGCGCATTCGAGGCGTGGCGAGGGACTACGCGTGGGGCTCGCTCGACGCCATCCCGTCGTTGCTGCAGACCGAACCGCCCGGCGGCCCGGTGGCCGAGATGTGGTTCGGCACCCACCCCGACGCCCCGGCCAACCTGGCGGACGCCGACGGCGACGGCGACCTCCGCACCCACGTGGCCGCCGACCCCGTCGGAGCCCTCGGCGAGGACGTCGCCGCACGGTTCGGCGCTCAGCTGCCCTACCTGCTCAAGCTCATCGCCCCGGCCCAGCCGCTGTCCCTCCAGGTGCACCCGACCCGCGAGCGGGCCCTAGAGCGCTTCGTCGCCGAGAACGCGGCGGGGATCCCGTTCGACGCCCCGCACCGCAACTACCGCGACGCCAACCACAAGCCCGAGCTGGTCTACGCGCTCACCACATTCCAGGCCATGTGCGGGTTCCGTGCACCGCGCCGTGCCGCCGAGCTGTTGGCCGGCCTCGACGCTCCGCTCGCCCAGCACCTTTACACCATGCTGCGGGCCGACCCGACGGCGGACGGTGTCCGGGCCGCTTTCACGCATCTGCTCGACGCCGCCACCAGCCCATCCCCCGATCAGGTCCACGCCGTCGCCAACGCCTGCGCCCGCCGGCTCGAAGACTGGTCACCGTCCCCGCGCGCGGACGAGACCGTGGTCCACCTGGCCGAGTCCTACCCCGGCGACCCGGGCGTCGTCGTCTCCCTGCTGCTCAACCCCGTCACGCTCCAGCCCGGCGACGCCCTGTTCGTCCCGGCCGGCGGCGTGCACGCGTACCTCTCGGGACTCGGCGTGGAGGTCATGGCAGCCTCGGACAACGTCCTGCGCGCGGGTCTGACGCCCAAGCACATCGACGTCGCGGAGATGCTCGAGTGCGTCGACTACGTGGCCGCGCCGCCGATCCGCATCGCTCCTGAGACCTTCCACGGCGCGACGCACATGTTCTACGCACCGGTCGAGGACTTCGAGCTCGCGGTCACCACGCTCGACGGCACGGACGGTCGAGGCCGCCCCTTGCCCGGGCGTGGGCCGCGCATCCTCCTGTGCCTCGACGGCAACATCGAGCTCGAGTCGGAGTACGACTCCACGGTCCTAGCCTGTGGCGACGCCGTCTTCGTCCGTGCAGACGAGGGCCGTCTCCGCGGCCACGGTGTCGGCACCCTCGTCCAGGCGGACGTGCCATAAGCACGCCCTAATTCGCTGGGGGCGGGAACCCTTGCGTGAGATCAGTACGCCCCGTCCGGGCGCAGTACTGCCCGGACAGTCTTCAGGATCAAGATGATGTCGCCGCTGATGGACCAGTTCTCGACGTAGCGGAGGTCGAGCCGCACGCTCTCCTCCCACGACAGGTCGGATCGCCCGCTAACCTGCCACAGACCCGTGATGCCCGGTTTCGTCAGGAGTCGGCGGTAGACGTGGGACTCGTACTCCTTTACCTCGCGGGCGAGAGGTGGGCGCGGCCCGACAACGCTCATGCTGCCGGTGAGGACGTCCCAGAACTGGGGTAGTTCATCGAGGGAGAACTTCCGCAGGATACGTCCGACCCGCGTCACGCGCGGATCATGCTTGAGCTTGAACAGCACGCCAGAGCCCTCGTTCTTGGCCTGGAGCTCGGCAAGGCGGGCTTCGGCGTCGACCGCCATGGACCTGAACTTGTGCATGGTGAACGTCGTGCCATTGAGACCGACGCGTTCCTGGCGGAAAATCACCGGCCCCCGGTCATCCAGTTTGATGGCGAGCGCGATCGCTGCCAGGGCCGGGCTCAGGACCGTCAACACGGCTGCCGAGAACAGAATGTCCATTGTTCGCTTGGCCACGTGGTTGAAGCCGGTGTACTGCGGGAGGTCCACGTGAACCATGGGAAGCCCGTCCACCGGAACCATGTGCATGCGTGGGCCGGCGACGTCGGTCAGTCGGGAGAGCAGGATGAGCTCGACGTTGGTGTTCTCGAGCTCCCAGGCGAGGACCCGGATCGCACGCCGCGGCAGGCTTCCGGCGATCATGACGGCTCCCAGCCGAGCGTCCCGCACGAGGGTGGGCAGATCCTGTCGATCGACTCTCGGCAGCAGCGAGAGAAGCGGATCTGCTCTGTCATCCTCAACGTCAGGGCCCACCAGCGAGACCGCAAGGGCCCGGTACCCCGCCTCGGGGTGCCGGCGGATGTCCTTCAGCGTCGCCTCGACCTCCTCACAGTCACCGACGACGACGGTGCCGGTGAGCGCGCGCCCATCACGCCGCACACGGCTGAGGAAGAGACGCCAGGCGAGCCGACCGATGAGGAGGAGGACGAGGCCCACAGGCAGGGCCACGACGAAGTAGAACCGCGAGAGGGAGATCTCGAACAGGTACGACAGCACGGCGACCACGCCGAACGCGGCGACAGTCCCGTTCAGCACGGCGCGGTACTCCTCGAGTCCGGCTCCGATGACTCGCTTGCTTCTCGAGTCAGTCGCCGTGAGCGCAAAGACCCAGATGAGCTCGATGACAAGGCCGACGATGCCATAGCCGAACTGCCACGGCCCGACGGCAAGCGCGCCCGACTCGCCACCGAACCGGCTGTACTGCGCCGTAAGCAAGGCGACGACGATCATCACCAAGTCGGTGACGAAGAGGGCGTAACGGTACTTCTCGTACCACGGAGCGATCGCTCGGCGCGAGGTGAGGGGGTCGTCCTGCCAGATACGCGACCGGGCATCGAGCACTCGCTCCATCGTCGCCACAGCGTCTCCCCCGAACCCTCGACAAGTCCAACTAATGATCGATGGTAGTTGGACGAGACGACATCAGACAGAAACCGTCCGCCTACGGTCCAGGACGCATCACGAGTTGCAGACGTGGTCGAACCGCCGCTTCTCCCAACCTTCGCTAGCGCCCGACCATCAGGCGATCTATCAGAAGCACGGCGTCGCGCTCAGCGACGGTCCGTTCAAGCGAGGAATCATTCTGGCCGGCGGGTCCGGCACCCGGTTGCACCCGATCACCCAGGGCGTGAGTCCCGGTGTACGACAAGCCGATGGTCTACTACCCGCTGACCACGCTGATGCTCGCGGGGATCCGCGACGTGCTGGTGATCACCACCCCGCACGACGCCGAGTCCTTCCGCCGGCTCCTGGGCGACGGCTCCCAGTTCGGCATCTCGATCTCCTACACCGTCCAGGAGGTCCCCAACGGGCTGGCGCAGGCCTTCGTCCTGGGCGAGGAGTTCGTCGGCGACGACTCCGCCGCCCTGGTGCTGGGTGACAACATCTTCTCCGGACCCGGCATGGGCAAGACCCTCGCCCGCTTCGAGGACATTGACGGTGGCGCCGTCTTCGCCTACCACGTGTCCGACCCGAGCGCGTACGGCGTCATCGAGTTCGACAAGGAGTTCCGCGCGATCTCGCTCGAGGAGAAGCCCGCCGAGCCCAAGAGCTCCTACGCGGTACCGGGGCTGTACTTCTACGACAACGACGTCGTCGAGATCGCCAAGAACCTCGAGCCCTCGGCGCGCGGGGAGTTCGAGATCACCGACGTCAACAAGGCCTACCTGGAGCAGGGCCGCCTCAAGGTTGAGGTCCTCCCCCGCGGCACGGCGTGGCTCGACACGGGCACGTTCGACTCCCTCGCCGACGCCAGCGCGTTCGTGCGCACCGTCGAGGCCCGGCAGGGCCTGAAGATCGGCTGCCCCGAGGAGGTCGCCTGGCGCAAGGGCTGGCTCTCCGACGACGAGCTCGTGCAGCGGGCCGAGCCGCTGCGCAAGTCCGGCTACGGCGCGCACCTCTTGAACCTGCTCCACCACAAGCATTAACGACACTCGCAACGTAATCGACGTAGGCCGACCCCGACTGCGTTGCCGGAAGCAACTATCGGCCTCGACGACACACTCTTGCTGCGACAACTTGCCAACGGTCGCTGTAGTGACACAGGACATGGGTCCATCAGACTGGAACGGAAAACCAGCAACTCAGCCCTAGCCGAGGTCCTCCCGCGGTCTGGTGTTGCCATCAGCCTACGACTGGTCACGCGTGGGCGGTCGGCGACCTGGGGTGTTGAAGCAATACCAAGCCGCCTGAATCGGCGGGACCTACATTCTCCGGCAGACGAGAGAAGACACACCGGCACCGCCGGACTCTGGGGCGACACCCAGGTTCGCGATGCAACGGGTGTGCATTTTGAATGCTGGTCGCGTGGCAGCTCTCCCCGATTGACTAGCGTTATGCGTGCTCAGTACTACCGCTTGCCAGCGTCAGCACATTCAAGCGCTACCCACGCCAGGCCCCACTAGCCCGGCGCTCCGCGAAAAGCTGACGTAGATCTCTTATCCGGAGATTCTGACGAAATCGCGACAGAACCTTGGCACCGAAGCAGCGCTGACGCTGGAAACATACCGAGCAAGGTCCGAACTCGATCTCGCGAGAAACTCCTACCTATGAACACTGCTAAACCGGATATGCCCAGTCCCACCGAATGCCCTCATCACCTCTGCGCCTCGCACACCTGTATACCCAACCCTAGTATGAGCAGTCAGACGTACGAGCGAGGCAAGGTAGGGCAATAGTGCGTAGCCTGCGTGAGCCAGCTGCCCCGCTCGCACGAACCGTATCCACCACCTCCCTATACAGGCGGAACCGACCACACGGCTCCGACTCCCCGATGGACACGCCGCCCTGTTCATGTGCGGTTACGTTCAGGGTTACGCTGGTAGGCAACGCGCCCGAGGTTCCACCCGTCAAGCGCATCATCCGTAGGTCTCTAGAAGGAAGAGTATGAGACTGCCCACGCGAGCAAAACAATCGACGCTCAGTGATGTCGTCAAGGATGTAGTTGACAACGGAAATTGCTCTGGGTGCGCGGGGTGTACTCTTGCGTCAGACCGGATACGGATGGTGCTCGCTGACGACGGCTTCCTACGGCCTCAAGTGACAATTCCTCGCGAAGCGGAACTAGAAACTTCTGAAGCCAGTTTATTCAAGCAAATCTGCCCGGGCATAGAACTTCACTCACCCACCCCGGCCGGAGACAGTCATCCTATTTTTGGGCGACATGTCTCAGTATGGGCAGCCTCGGCGACCGATGCGATGATCAGACACAAAGGGAGTAGCGCCGGTGTACTAACAGCACTTTCTACGTGGTTGATCGAAACAGATAGAAGCACCGAGGTCATCGGGAGCCGCGCGTCTCGATCGGAGCCAACTCGAACAGTCCCAGTGACAATCACTACCCGAGACGCGGCACTGGCTTCCGCCGGATCCCGATACGCACCGGTCGGTAATGTCGCTCTCTATAACCCCAACGACCCGTACCGCAGCTTAGTAGGGAAGCCCTGTGAGGTCTCGGCCGCTGATCGAGCAGATAACGCTTTCGGCGTTCCTGAGGCAAACCGTCCGATCAAACTCTCATTCTTCTGCGCTGGCACGCCGAGCCAAAACGCAACAGAATCACTGATCTCCAATCTCGGTTTAGGTCAGGCGAACGTAACCGATCTGAAGTATCGGGGCAACGGTTGGCCCGGTGAATTTATTGTTGAGTCATCCAACCCGCCGTTGCGCGCGTCACTTTCTTATAACGAATCTTGGGGCCAGCACCTCGGGCGCGACCTCCAGTGGCGATGCAAACTTTGCGTTGACGGCACGGGCGCAGACGCCGATATCTCGGTTGGGGACTTCTGGGACTCCGACGAACAGGGCTACCCGATATTCGCGCAAGGCGAGGGCAATTCAGTGGCTATTGCGAGAACTGCGCGCGGCCACGCAATACTCTTGCAGGCCGCAAACGCCGGCGTCATAGAGGTCAGCCCTGCCCAGCTCAGCGATGTAGCACAAATCCAGCCCCTACAAGTCACACGGATACTCACACTTCGCGCAAGGCTACTGGGTCGACGAATTGCAGGTTTCTCGGTCCCCAAGTACCGGGGCTACCACCTCTGGCGTGGAGCGCTCAAAAAGCCAGTCACGGGAATTCGAACTATGGTCGGGACTTGGCGACGCTCAAGGCGCTCGGTTCATACCGCTACCAGCAGCCTGACCCATCAATCTTCCCCACAATGAGCATTGAAAACACATGTTCGTGCTGTGCGCTACGGCGGATCACAAATGATGAAACGGTGAAACCTCTACGCCTGCGGCGACGTCGCGCGACTCCGCCACGCAAACCAAACCGTGACCGTGGGAACTACGAAGTGCTCCGTCCAAACGACGTCCACAAGAGGGCAACCTGATGCATTTGAACAGACTCAGTAGAGTACCGCGGTCTGCTGCGACTGCAGGGAAGTTGCTGCGATCCGCCTATGTCCGCCAAAACAGGCCGGTCGTAACTGTTTACGGAAACTGCCAAGCCTCCGCACTCAGGACGTTACTACAACGGTCCCCGTCGTTCAGCAACAAATTCACGATCGCCTGGATTCCTGGCGCACACCAGATCACCGCGCACCAACTTCCTACTATCCGCAAGATACTTCGGAAGACGAGCATATTTATAACGCAAGAGATAAAGAACGACTACCGCGGTCTGCCCCTGGGAACGTCGCAATTCGTCTCGGCGTTAGCATCTGGAGCACAGGTTGTTACCTACCCTGTGATGTACTACCGCGGACTGCACCCCTACCTCGTTTACGTGCACGCCAACGGTGCACTAGGAACACCTGCTCCCCGGACGGAGGGATACCACGACCTACGTTTCATCGCGGCAGCCGCTCGACGGATGCGCCCAGCCGAAGCAAGTCGGTGGCTCGAGGATTACACGGGAAACGCTGAATGGATTCGAGCCGTGGCATCAGAATCGCTAAACGAACTAAAACGACGCGAAGAGCGCCTAGATATAAAGGTGAGCCATGCCATTGCGCCCCTTAGAGATACCGCCTTCTGGACAGTGAACCACCCGTCAAATGATCTCATGGACGTCGCCGTGCAAGGAATCATGGACGCTCTTTCGCTCGATTCCGACGTACTAGCCCCCCTGGACTACGAGCTTCTATCCTCGACGGTTGTTCCAGTCCATAATCACATCCGACACGCCCTCGGTTACACTACGACATCGACGGAATCCTTATGGACTATTGCAAACACGTTGACGTTGGAAAAGCGCCTCCTAGAAAGCCACCTGGAATATTACACCGCGCGGGGAGAAATTCTGGAACATGCGCTCCGCGAACATGGGGAAGTACTCCACAGGGCGGGCCTTCTATAACCGGTTCCTTCTTTGATCGGTATCGGTTTCATGTCCACGCATCTAGGCGCAAGATCAGCGAGATAATGCACCGGACGCGAGGCTTCTGTCGGCTGTTACTGTCGGCGCCGAAGCAGTAGCTCCAACGAGAAAGAGTGCCAACGTGGGCAAACCCGTCCACGCGTGGATAGCGACATATAGTCCGGCCGACATTGCCACTATTGCCGCTCCGGAGACGGGACTACGGAAACCGCGACCGAGGACGAGCCACAGCATGGTAGCAAGGTAGGCAGCTACACCAGCGGCACCAAAGTCGAACGCGAGGAGCACGATCTCCGAATCCACCGTTAGCGCTAAGTCCTTCGGTCCAAACGGGCTCGAAACGATGATTTGCCCTTCAGGGAGTCCACCCACTCCCCAACCAAACGGCATTTGCTTGAGCGACTGAGCAACCTCCGCATACAACACACCGCGATATTGGACACTTGCTACCGTAGGATCGCTGCTCGTAATAGATGCGCCTTCGAACGGTTCTACTCCAGCAACGAGTGTGACTATGCCGAGCGCGACTCCAATGGAGAGTCCCAAAACGAGCACGTTGGTCATGCGCGCCCCCTGTCGCGCGCGCCGCAAGTGTGACACCAAGTTCACGGCTGCAAGAACGGCTACTAGCACCAGAGCACCACGACTACCAGTGCTCAAAATGCCGGATACTAGCACTACACAAAAAGCCCACCTCAATATGGGTGATCTTACAGTGCGCCATACAAATGGGACGCAGACAACGAAATACACGGAGAGCAAAATTGGATGTTCAGATAACAACACCGCCCGGACCTCCCCGTCTCGCAGAATGGTTGGTGCCATACCTGGAAAGATCACCGCATCGCGACTAGCCTCAACCGTAGCTAGAATCGCAAACAGCAACGACCATCCGAGGTAGGCCCGGGCAAACTTACTCAGAAGGCCAGCTTTGACCATTGCCGCGCCGTAGACAAACGCAAGCGGGAACAGAACAACGTACCTGAAAGACGCCTCACCTATATCTGGCGAGAATGGGCGCCCTAAAACGAAGACGACCGTTCCAAGCGCCCCGTACACGCAACTAGCCGCGAACGCGGCCGTTCGGACGTTGTTCGTCCTACCAACTTGTATGGCGAACTTTCCAATGGATACCGTTAGAAGCAGAGCTATGAAGTAGCGTACTGGTAGCGCATCTTTAAGCGCGCCTGCACAGTAGACCACCGCGATTAGCACGTGGAGTGTGAGCGCATGTGAGTGTCGGTAGCTCAAGAAGAGCACCGTCACAGCCACGCCGGCAACCGCTCCGGTGAGGGCCGCTAACACACGGCGACCTTAAGTCGGTGGCAGCTCGACACCCGATCAGGCGATATGAGGCGGTTCCGCGCCGCGATCATGCCAAGAACCCCGCTAACATGCCAACCAGAACGGCCGAGGCTTTCGACAGCTTCGATTCCTTTTCCCGTAGGCTCGCCGCCAAGAGGCGAAGGGAAATTCTGACGCCATCAACGAAGGCAATGCGAAAGCGACTATGGCGCTCACCGCAAACTACCAGCCTGTTTCGAGACATGTAGTAGTAATACAACTTGCTCTTGCCCGAACCGCCTCCCTGGCTTCCACCGACGTCGTGCCAAGCCGTAGCCGCGGGAACGACCGCAAGTTTTAATCCTCGATCCTTCGCTCGCAGACTAAGGTCTGCGTCCTCCCAGTACATGAAGAGATCTTCGCGAAATCCACCGAGATCCTCCCAAGTTTCGACTTTGAGCATGGGCGCCGCACCAGTGATGAAGGATACTGGAACGGGCCCGAAGTTCCGGGGCAGATCCGCAAGTGGTTGGCTGAGTCCCTTCCTGACGTTCATATACCCGCCGGCGTACCATACGCGAGGAGCATCCTTGTTCCCAGTGAAAATAACGGGGGATACAATGTCCCAACCGCTATTCAGCGCTGCCTGGAGCTCCATCGCGCTTTCCTCGCTGACGCGGAGATCTGGGTTGACGATCCAAATGTAGTCCTCGCTCTTCAAGTCACCCGCTAGGGCGAACCCTCGATTGATTCCTGCACCGAATCCAACGTTTGCCGGGAGACGGTACACACGTACCATCGAACCGGATCGCTGAATAGCTTCGAGTTGCTGGTCGGTGTCGTTTGAATGATTGTCAACCACAACAACATCCTGGACCCCTGCCGCGAAGAGCGAGTCAACGCAGGTCAAAACATCCTTCGACGTGTTGAAGTTGACGATGATGGCCGTGACTGCCATACCTAGTTCGTCCGTTCACTCAACTGGCGCATGTAACCCTCGCATTCTGCGGGTGATCTGAGCCAGGGCTCATCATGCAGCAGTCGTGACCGGAGATCCGCAGTGAGCCGCTCGCCAATAGTTCGCGCCGGGTTTCCCGCTACAATACAAAAATCACCGACGTCTTTCGTAACGACGGAGCCTGCGCCGATGACGGCACCAATCCCAATCCGCGCAACTTGCGGCAGAATCACCGTATTCGCACCAACCCACGAGTCATGGCCGATCCATATCGCACTGCGGTGTATCGCCGTGATCGCTTCTCGACCATATGCAGAAGCGTTGTACCAGTACGGATGAAGGCTCGGAAATTTCAGCGGATGAGACGCTCCGAACCGCCGCACCCCCGGACCAATAGATACATAGTTTCCGATTTCAGTATGCGGATCGCAATTTCCCGGCGAAAGGAGCGAACCGTAACTGTACGGTCCGACAATTACACCATAGTGTTCTTTGAGTATTCTTCGAAGAGTTACGGATGTCATCTGGCCACCCTCTGCGTCCACGACCATGCCGAGCGCGTACTGCCACCACCGCCGTCCTGGCCGATAATTGGTCACGAGGTGCTGGCCGAGAACGGAAAGCTTCATCCTCGGGCCAAAGCGGTTATGTGGTGCCATGACGCTGTCCCTCCACGATTATCCGTAGTCCCGCTACTTCCGAAATGAGGCAGCGATACTCCTGGGTTCAAACCGAAAGACCGCCGAACCCAACCGAAAAGCCGAGTACCCGATTCCGGTCAAAAATAGAAGCACCCCGAGGACGCATATACCCACCTGAGGCGAAACAACGTAGGCCATACTTAAACCGCTGACGATAGAGATGGCAACGGTGAGACCCACAAGGCCCCCAGACCGGGCGCGCCTGGACAAGTCTTGCGCCAAGGCAGAGTAGGCACCAAGCCCTAGAACCATAGAGCACGCTGGTACGATGTAGCTCCGTGACGGCTCGAAGCCTTTCCCGAAAATGGGCGGGATGAGCCAATACGCGGCGGCTCCGCCCAGCAAGCACAGGAGAAGTCCCACCAGTATCCCAGCATGCAAAATGTTCTTGAGCCGTGTATCCGGATTTAGCCGCGGGCTGGCAGAAAAAGACAGCTGAACGAGCGTGTTGAAAGTAGCGTACGCAACCTGTGGGATAAGACCTGCCACCGAGTATAAGCCGAGCGCGCGAGCGTCGTTAAGAAGCGACACCAGCGCGGTGTCAGATCTGCCGACGAGAGTATCAATGAGTTGGGCTCGCCACGCCCGCGCACTCCGCCGGACCAGTTTCGTCCCAGACCAGACCCCGCTTGTAACAATTTCCTGCCGTCTTCGCCTAAGCATGCCGCGTTCTTCGCTACGGCTCGTTCTAAGCACGAATCCTTTGAGGAGCAAGATCTGCACAACCAAGCCACCGGTGTTCGCCGCTATCGCCGCTCGAAGATCAAGCTGTCCGAGCGCAAACAGCACGGTATAAAGAAGCGCCGTCGCACTTGCAAACGACATATTCGCTAACCCGACGGAACTAGTCCGACCGAGCGAGACCAGCACATTTCCGTCCGCACTCCGCGTCGCAGCGGTCGCGGCGACTAAATAGTAAACGGCTACGAACCACCTATCTGTCGAAGACAGTTTGAGCCACTCGGCAACCCCGACCGCTAGCAGAAGCGCCACAGGGGCGAAAGCCATACTAATTCGCTGAGCGGCATGTTGCCAAAAGATTCGTGTGGTCGGGTCCTTCCCCACTTCATCTCTGATCACCCAGCCAATCCCAAAACTGCCTACCACAACGATGACCGAAGAGACCAACGTAATCACAGTGATCTGCCCGCGCCCTTCGACGCCGAGCGCGTGCGCTGTAAGAGGCGCGGTAACGAGTCCTGACACCATCGGTGCCACGTTGCCTAGGTATAACAGGAGAGACCTCAACGTGCCCCCAATGGAGAAGAAGGCAGTGAGCTCTCAGCCCGACCTGCGAAAGCAAAACGGGCGATTCTGATCAAGGATCCCCTCGCGATACTCAACGACTAGGCCCCATAATGCTGTCTTCGATGGCACGGAAGAAGAGTTCAACTTTTCGTCTGCCCAGCGCGCGCGCCTCAAGGGCATCAGTTACGAGCGCTGAATTCTCGAGATAGGATCTTAGATCCGTTGGGTCCGCCTTGGAGCCAGATCGCAAATCAATCACAGCCCCATACCCCAGATCGGAAAACAAGGGCGCAAACTTGTCAGAGTATGCAAGTGCTACGGTCGGAACTCCAACACTTATTGCATTCAAACACGCGTGCATACGGCTCCCGACAACCAATCTGGATCGCGCGATCTCCGTCCGCATCGAGCTGAGTGACGTCGGGGCGATGACGTCCACCGTGGGAAACTCCGACCGTACGGCTACGGCTGCAGCCATATCATCGTCACGCGACCCTGGTGACGCTACATGCACCAGAAGAGTGACACGGATACCGTCGGCTATTGCGCCACCGACTAGTGTGCGAACGTATTCCCGATATGAGTCCGAGTCGACGTGCGGGTTCACGGACCAGAGCAGGCCACTCACATTAAGAAGTACGTCTCGCATGCCTTGATCGCCGGCCAACCTCGGCGGCGCTATCGCAAAAACCAAGTCGGAGCCGAGTTGAACGTTTCGGATTCCTAACGACTCTGCCCTTCGCCTGCTTGCGTGGTCTCTAGCCCATACCGTCACGGCACCGTCCGTTGCTCGCTTGGCAAGCGCCCTGCTCAGGTGGCCGCGCCATGGACCGAGGGTTTGGGGTGCCAAAATGTACGGCGTTCCAGACCTCCGGGCAGCGATCTTGGACATAGTCATCTTGCCAAACCGCTTCCAACCATAGATGGAAGCGAAACTATCTCCTTCCCCCACGTCAATAATCAGGTCGTACGAACGGAGTTCCTTCCTCGTCGCACTGACGGGCGATACCGCCGCATAAGTCAATCGCTTAAGAGAAAGCGATCCAGAGCTCAACGGGGTCGCATGGCTCGCGAACGTCACTTCGAAGCCGTCCGGTACACCGGCAGCAACGCCTTCTGCTAGCGCCCTTACGCCGAAGTTCGGCGACTCTGGTTCCGCCCACATCACAAGTAACTTCATTGATTTCCTCACGTGCCTTACCGGAGCGGGCTTGTGCCGATGGAAGATGTAACCCTATGCCAGCACACTTGCCAGCTTCTTGGTGACTGCGCTGAGCCGATACGGCTCGAGTACGGGATCCAAAGGGCTGAATGGCTCGATCCCGTCCAGCGAGTGGAAATCGGGCCGGGTCACATCGCATGCAAGGAGTTTGCCTCGCAATTCGGGTGAGAACCCATCGAAAGCGAAGTCGGTCCCTATCACCGGCACTCCCTTGGCCAACGACTCCAATACTTTCACCTTCATACCCCCACCGAGGCGTATCGGAGCAAGCGTAACGGAAACCTCACGATAAAAGTCCGCCACAGACGGCACTTCACCAAGAAGCGTGATGCCTGGCGGCGGTTCACCCAACACATGCGAGTGTCGGCCGGCAACTAGGACGGACCAACCCTCTGACCGCAGGCGGGGCAACCAACTATCGACGAGCACTCGGTACGCGTCAACATTAGGCCAGTATTCAAAGTTTCCGATAAAGCCTGCCACTTTCGCGCCGCCTCCATGACGACGATTGACGGCCTGGAACTCATCGTCAGGCAGCGTGGACGGAATCCAGAGGTTGTCGATTCCTCGGGAGCGGAGCAGCTTATGATCCGACCAGCCTGTCGTAGTGACTATGTGGGCCCGACTTGCGTATCGTTGTTCGTGCTGTGCTAGGTAGGCAGCTTGGAGTCTTGCAGATAAGCGGGCCGCGCCACGTCTGACGTGTCCTTCTCGTCGCGCGACGTCGCTCCAGACATCCATGAAGTCGAGCCATAGTCTTGCAGACGAAAGCCCGGAATATGGGGCCTGCGAGAGCGCACTGATAAGCACAATGTCGGTTTTGCTATTGTGGATAAGTCCCTTGAGGTGCGCGTCCCTTGCGCCCAACATGGTGGGCATCGGCAAAAAGTGCCGTTTTACGCGCCCTACCTGGCGGCGCACATCAGCGAGCGCACCGTCCCCTGTCCCCGTGGAAGGACTGACATCGCCCAGAGCAGCCCGCGGGTACGCGAGGGACACTTCGAAGCCGATTCGCCTTAGCGCATCAATGTGCGCACGGGTACGAAGGGTCCCGCCGTGACGCGACTTGTATGGGTCGGTAATGCTAACCACCATGGCGCTACTCGCCACGAGCGCCCCCTTTCAGAGGCCTACTTACGGTCTCGCACACGTTCGCTATTTGCTGTTGGTATCGAGTCTTTGAAAAGTTATCGCGGACGTATTCGTATCCCGCAAGGGTCAACTTGCGCCACAGTTCTTCGTCTGAGGCAATCAATCGGATTGCCTCAGCGAGTTCGGACGGATTTTCGGGCCGAACCCGTATACCCGTGTGCATGTGTTCTACAATCTCGCGAAGCCCCTCGACATCGGTGACCACAACTGGACGCATGGCAGCCATTGCCTCAGCTGCAACCGTACCGAACGGCTCCATTCGCGAAGGTACCACCACAATGTCTGCCTCCGCTAGGGACACAGCGACGTCACTCCTGAAGCCAGAAAAGTGGACTCGATCGGAGAGTCCATTCGTCCGAACAAACTCCGCCAACTCGTCGCGGAACCATTCGTAGCCGGGGAATACGTCACCGACCAAATCAAGTTTCACGTCTACGCCTTGGCGCACAAGGTGCAGCACTGCCTCGAGCAGAACGTCCTGTCCCTTTCGCGGACTCAAACGACCGACCGCCAACAGAGAGACCTCGCCCACTATCGCACGCGGGGAGTACTTATAATATGGCTCCCAATCTTTCCCGTTGTAAATGACTACACTACGCTGACTGAGTCGGGAATGATTTCGTACGACAAATGAACGTGTTGCTTCGCTGTTGCAGACGATTGCCGATGCTAGCCTCAAAGGAGCAGTAAGCCCCTTTTGTAAGGGTCTAGAAATGCTTGCTTCGACTTCTCTTACGTGCACAACAGACTGTATCCGAAACAGCCACGCCCCGATGAGCCACAGCGGTTGAATTATGGTATTGACATATACCAGCTCGGGTCGAGATCGTCCGAGGATTCGCAGGATGCTAGCGAGCCCGTAAATGCTCGCCACCATCAATTTCATGAGTCTCAGCGGATGCGCGTCACGCTTACGCAGGACCGGCACTGGCCGATCCAAGACGGCGGCTCCAGCAGAATGGAACTCACGTCCCAGGGGTCCATGATCCGGAACGATAACCGTCACTTCATTACCCGCAGCAACGAGAGCAGCGACAGTCTCGACTGCCATGCGGTCACTTCCGTACAATTCTGTGCCAGGATGAGCGAATACTATTCGGGACATCAATGCTCCAGTTGAGACGCGATTTGGCGGGCTGCTCGCAGCGCCTTCCACGACTGCTCAGCAGACGAGGAACTGTGCTCTGGAGCAGATATCCAAGCCTTCGCTGCGGTAAGAGGGTTCACGATGAGATCGCTCTACCCATCCTTCACTCGTTGAACGTCGACCGACAAGCGCCATTCTCCAGGCGACTCACGCAAGGTTCACCACCTGCACTATCGCCCGTGACGACACGCACCCAGGCCTCCACATGCATAGACCCGAGAGGGTCTGAGCGCGCGGGCCACTTCCCACGGAGTAGTACGACTATATCGGAACAGCCGAAGCACCTCGATCATTGTCCGACTTCTCACATTCGCCGTGGCATGGTCGAGGTGATCGCTTCACAGCTCATGACGCCCGCCAGGAACGCCGCGGGCGGGCTGGTTCGATCCCTGCCGCCGTCCCTATGCGACCGTGAAGGTCTTCTCGTTCCTATAAGCACATCAGTCGGGACGTCCGTGCCCGCCCACACAACGGTAGATGTCCTCCATCGCCCCAAACCTCCTCGGGAGAGACTCTGTCAATGTCACCCTAGGAAAATTTGTGCGCACAGCATATCGTCGCCGTTTTGAACACATCCGACGCCTAGTTTCTGCAGAGATGCGTCCACCATATTGTTCCTGTGGCCGGGAGACTCAATCCAAGCAGCAACGACCTCGCGAGGCGAAGCGCTGCTGTTGGCTAGATTCTCAGCGGATAAGTTAACGTCACAACTGTCAAGGACGGGTTTCATTGGGGCGTGGCTGAGTTCGGCAGCCCCGATGAGGGCAGCAGCCCGAGTGAGGGCGGCAGCTTCAGCACAGGTGGACTCTGTGAACGGGGGCAGACCCTCAGCTTCGCGGAAGTCGTTCGTCTGCACGAAGAGTTCGTGAGCATAATCGGTAGGCGGGTAAGGTGATGGAATGCTAGAAGGATGCGGCTGACGGACATCGCCGCACGCAACTAAGAACAACAAGCACGAACAGATCAGACCCATGTACCGTCGACGACTCATGATGATTCTCTGCAACAACGAGAGGGCCCCCGCATATGCGCGGGGGCCCCTCGCTGATGTGTAGTCGCTGGCCTAGACCTGCGCCTGGCGACGCGCGAAGACAAGCACGCCAGCGCCTGCTGCCAGTAGTGCCGCCGCGCCAACTACAAGCGGGGTGCTGGTGGCACCGGTGTCGGGAAGGGTGGTCCCGCCCGCTGCGTCATCGCTGCCTGTGCCGGCCCCGGTCGCCGGGTCGCCGACCGTCACGGTCGACTCTTCGACCACCTCGCCGTTTTCGTCGACGGCGGTGATGGTGTAGACGGCTTCCTCGTTCAGCGTGACGCTGAAGGTAGCGGCTCCGTTTACGGTCGCCTTCTCCATCGTCTGCGAACCGGCGATCTCGATGGCCGAGTTCGGCACGTTCGCCGAGGCGATGGTGAGGCCGAAGAGCGCGTTCTCGTTCGGACCCTCCAGGTTGATGTCGAAGGGCACGCCCTGCGCAACGGACGCGGGCACGTCAGCCTCGTACGGGTCGTCTTCGTAGGCAAGGGCGGCGGTGGGCGCGAGGATGATGGCCGCGGTGGCCGCGGTTGTGCTGAGTGCGCGTCGAAGCATGGTGTGTTCCCCCAGTGGAGTGCGACAAGAGCTGGCTGTCGTCCGAAACCGTACCAATCAAGTTCCACAAGGGGAAGTTGAAGTCCAGAACTGACCACTGACGGGCCCCGGCGTCATGCGCACCTGTGGGGCGCCGGGCTGGTCGGACGCCGTCTCGATGTCGTACTCGAACGTGACCGAGTGCCGCGGCGAAAGCTCCAACTTGTGCGTTCCCATCGAGAGTCCGTTGTGCACACGCGGCGTGTAACTCGTAGCGTCGCTGGTGGACCTGGCATCGATGATGCGTCCACCCGTGGGAGCATAGACGAGCACGTCGGACCGGATGTTGCCCACGGGCACCGCGTGTCCCCCACCGCTCAGGTATGCGGGAAGCTCGGCGTAGTTCTCCGGCACCGATGAAGTAACCGTGACGACGAGTGTGAATTGCTGGGACCCGTCCGAGCGACACTGGTGGGCAGTGATCTTCGCCTTCATCCGCTCGTAGTAGCCGATCTTGGCCGCGCTGCGGTCATTCAGGTACACACCGACCACGGGCGCGTCGGTAGTGCTTCCTCGGAGCTCTCCACTAAGCGTCGTCCCCGCGAGCAATGCCTGTTCAGGCTCGTGCGCCGACCACACCATGAGACGTCCCTCGTCGGCGACTTGGTCGAGCAAGCCAACGGTGGCAGCAGGATCCGCACCGCCGCCCATCACCGAACCGAAGATAGAGCCCGCTGCAATCGAGAAGAACTCGTCCTGAACGGACGGGTCCTCGATATCGAGATATACGTGGTTCAGCAGTACCTGGGCGGCGTTCTCTGACGTCAGTTGCTGACCGGTGGGAAGCATGACCGGACCGGTTGCCTGCAGCAGCGTCTGCAGCGCGACGGGGTCGATGGAGAGAACACCATCTACTTCACTGCCAACTTCCCGGCGCCACATCTCGTGCGCAATCTCGGCACTGCGGGGAAAGTCTGGTGTGAAGGTCACGTCCTGCATGTACCGTCCGAGTTGAGTGCCGAACATGGCGCGCTCGACGTTGGTGATCTCAACCACAGGTTCTACGAACGGACCGAACGACGACGCCGGCCGCTGCTCGACTAGATCGATGACGCCCCGGTCTGCGCGCAGCAGCACTACTGCTCCAGGAATGCCGCCAGTAGCGCGCGGTTCCGCGTTGTTCTGCACCAGCAGCAGGTAGTCGCGCGGTTCATCGGCGCCCATCATGGGCGGGATTAGTCGGACCGCGCGGGAGGCGGTGGCGGTGAGCGAGGCGATGGCATCAACCTGACCGGTGAGTTCGGCCATCGGCCCGCGCAGTTGCTCCGCGAGCGCATTGGGATCGACGCTCTCTAGAGTTGACCGTGCCGTCTGGAGCGTCTCGTCCGCCCTGACCACCTGCGGGGCAACGTCTACGATTGGGGCAAGATCGATGCGGCCTTCCACGGGCGCCATCCGCGACGGATCGACAATCTGAACGGCCTCGATGAGATCGCTCAGTGCGCCGGTGGAAAGGTCGTCCACTACTGCGCTCACCGTCTGCACAGCATGGACGTTCACGCCGAGCCCGGGCACCTTGCCCAAGAGCGTCCAATGCGGACCGTAAGTCGCCTGCCGCGCCTTTGCCGTGTGCTCCGGTAATTCCTTCGCGGTCGCCGCAGCGCTCTCTCGGTCACCGGCTTCCACCTGCGCCTGCAGTGTGCGTACCTGGTCTGCAACAGTTCGCAGCTCGGCGTATGCAGTACGCACGTCGAGCGCCAGAGCAGCCCCGACAATGACGACGACCACCATCAGGCCGCTCAGGACGCCACCCAAGGCGCCCAGGACTGAGTTCAGCCTGCGACGTCCTGGCCTCGAAGCGTGGCGCGATCTTCGCGGGCCAGTCACGCGTCCCTCACAGTGCCGCTGTACCCGGCCCGGCGGCCCGTGCGAGGTCCCTTCGGGGCGTGCTGGATCGAGAGAGGTTCCAGGGCGCATAGCCCCCGATACTAGGTGAGGTCCGCATGAGCACACACAGCCCGCGATACCGTGGACGGCTGACTTTCAGACCAAGGCGAGGACACGCATGGCATACCGATCAGGCGACAACTTCACCGTTTTATCGGTGTGCACGGGCAACATTTGCCGCTCACCCGCAGTCGAGCACCTCTTCCGCGCCGCCTTCGGGAGGAACAGCGGAGTCGTTTTCGCCAGCGCGGGCACCGGGGCGCTCGTCGGTCAGGCGGTGCACGGGCCGATGGCGGACCTCCTTCGGGAGGTCGACGTCCCTGCCGGCGGCTTCGCGGCCCGACGAGTGACCGAGCAGATGCTGCGAGACGCAGGCCTCGTGCTGCCGCTAACCCGGGAGCACCGGTCCGACGTTGTCGAGCTGGCCCCTGCCGTCGTGCGGCGGACCTTCACCCTGCGTGAGTTCGCCCGGCTCGCGTCCCAGGTGGACCGGGACGAGCTCGAGGAGAAGGCAGGTGGCCCGAACGCGACGCCCGCCTCCCGGCTCGATGCCCTAGTACCGCTGGCGGCCGCCCACAGGTCCGCCGTCGACCCGGAGCTGGACGACGTCGTCGACCCCTACCGGCGGGAGCTGCCGGTGTACCGGCAGTCCTTCGACCAGATCCTCCCCGCCGTGCGCACCATCGCTCAGATCGCGCTGCGGCTCTGATCCCTCAGCTTCCCGACGGCGGAAGTCGCCGTGGCCCCGATGCACGGCACCGCTGAACCACAGCAGCCCCCGGCCGCACGGCCGGGGGCTGCTGGTGTCGCGAGGTCGTCAGCGCAGCCCGAGCGCCTGCTCGATCGGGCCGATGGCGAAGTAGACGACGAAGAGCAACGCCACGATCCACATGAGCCAGTGCACCTTCCGCGCGCCGCCCTTGCGAGCCGCGGAGAGAACGACGTAGGCGATGAAGCCCGCGCCGATCCCCACGGTGATGGAGTAGGCGAACGGCATGAGGATGATCGTGAGGAACGCGGGGATGGCGATGGCGGCGTCGCGCCACGGGATCTCCGTGACCTGCATCATCATCAGGAAGCCGACGATCACCAGTGCCGGCGTCGCGGCCTCGTAGGGCACGAACGCCGTCAGCGGAGAGAGGAACGTCGCGAGCAGGAACGCGATGCCGGTAACGATCGAGGCCAGACCGGTGCGGGCGCCGTCGCCGACACCCGTGGCGGACTCGATGTAGCTCGTGTTGGAGGAGACGCCGGCGGCGCCACCGGCGGCCGCGGCGATGGAGTCAACCACGAGGATGGAGCGGGTGCGCGGCGGGTTGCCGTCCTCGTCGAGCAGGTCGGCCTCGGCGCCGATGGCGACCATCGTGCCCATGGTGTCGAAGAAGTCGGCCAGCATGATCGAGAAGATCAGCAGGATCGCGGCGACGGGGCCGAGCTTCTCGAAGGCGCCGAAGAGCGAGAACTCGCCCAGGGTGCCGAAGTCGGGTGCCTGGACCGGGGACCCGGTCAGGGCCGGGACGGTCAGCGCCCAGCCGCCGACGTTGTTCTCCGGGTCGGCGGCGCCGACCTTGGCGACGGCCTCGACGATCACGGCCAGCACCGCGGCCACGACTATGCCGATGAGGATCGCGCCGCGCACGCCCTTGACCATGAGGAAGGCGATCAGGAGCAGGCCGACGACGAACACCAGCGCCGGCCAGCCGACGAGCGAGCCGTTGACGCCGAGCTGGAGCGGAGTGCCGCCGGGGCGGACGATCCCGGCGTTGACCAGGCCGACGAGGGCGATGAACAGGCCGATGCCGACGGAGATGGCGACCTTGAGGGAGTGCGGGACGGCCCGGAAGACGGCCTCACGCAGCCCCGTGAGGACCAGGACCAGGATCACCAGGCCCTCGAGGACGATGAGGCCCATGGCGTCGCCCCACGTCATGCCCGGCAGGTTGACGATGGTGAAGGCGAGCAGCGCGTTGATGCCCATGCCGGCTGCGAGCGCCAGCGGGTAGTTCGCGACGGCGCCCATGAGGATCGACATGAGTCCGGCGACCAGGGCCGTGCCCGCGGCGACCGCCGGCAGGTTCGGCTCGGAGCCGCCGCCGAGGAACGCGCCGGTGGAGTCCGGCGTGGACAGAATCAGCGGGTTCACCACGAGGATGTAGGACATTGCGAAGAACGTGACGAGTCCGCCGCGGATCTCGCGGCCCACGGTCGAGCCGCGCTCGGTGATCCGGAACGTCCGGTCGAGCCAGCTGTCAGTAGTCCTGGGGGGCGCGCTCTGCGCAGGGGTGCTCACAAGGGCGGATTGTCGCAGAACGCCCCGAAAGAGGGAACAACCGTCTCGCGATGATCGTTAGTCCGCAGGGGCGCAACGCCGCCGGACCTCGATGAGACTGCACCTCACGACTCCGGTCACTCGCTCAAGGCCAGAACCGGCCGGATGTCGGACTTGCTCCCTCATCCAACCTTGAGGGAACTCTGTCCGAGACTCGGCTCGCTTTCCTGCTCACTCACCAATCTCGTGCCGAGTCCAGTTCGACGACCGGACGGGCGGTCGCGTCGGGGCCCAGACTGAGCCAAACGGCGTGCAAGGTCCTCGTACCGACTCGCGACATCGCCCCAGTTGTAGTCGCGGGCTCGCTGGCGGCATGCCTCGCCGCGCTGCACCGTGCCGTCAACGTCGGCCTCTGCCTCCTCGATTCGGGCAGCAACGTCTGCGACGCCCTCCCCGAAGATGCCAGCATCACCGAGCACCTCCCTGTTGAAGACGACGCCGCGGGCCAGGCACGGGGCGCCAGCTCCCATGGCACGGAGCAAAGACGGATTAGTACCGCCAACAGAGTGCCCATGGACGTAGGTCAGGCAATTCGCATACAACTGGTTGAGGAGCTCCTGATCCCAGACACCGCCGAGGAAGCGAACGCGTCTCTTGTCCGCCTTCTCGTGGATCAGTGCGGTGTACTCGTCCGAGTACGGGGCCGAGCCCACCACGATGAGGGGACGCTTCGCAGAGCTCTTGGAGTAGCCTTCGACGATACGGTCGACGCGGTTCTCGGGCTCGAAGCGGGCGACCACAAGGTGGTATCCACGCTCCGTTAGGTCAAGTTCGCCGAGCCGATCGCTCCCCGGTGTGACGATCGGCGCGCCGTAGGAGATGAGATCCGACGCCGCCTGGAACTCATGCTGGTAGTAGTCCGCGATTCCTTCGGCGTCTGCGATCAAAGCGTCCGACCAGCGCACCGCGAGGGCCTCGGCCACGCGGTAGTACTTCTTGCCGGTTGGGCCCCACTTACCGCGCTTCCACTCCAGGCCATCGACGTGGGTTGCTACTGGGATACGGGCGGCTCGAATGGGCGGTAGCAACGGCGAGTTCGCCGCGTTGAAGACAAACGCGGCGTCCACCCGGTGGCGCAGCAGGTGTCCCACTGAAAGGGCTGTGTGGCTCAACGTCTCGAGTGAGCGCTTCCGTGCCGCGGGAAGCGTGACGAGCTCCATCCCGAGGTACGACGTGGGGTGGTCCTTCTCCTCCCGCCTTCGGCAGTAGACCCGGACGTGGTGACCCTTGTCTGCTAGACGTCGCCCTACTTCCTCCACGGCGGTCTCGAAGCCTCCGTAACGCGCGGGCACGCCCCGCGTTCCAATCATGGCGATACTGAGATTGGTGTGCGTCATGCTTTGCCCCCGGTTGGATGTGGTCGACCGTCGCCCAGTATCCCAGGAGGACCGAGGCTTCCGCACGACCGGTCCGTGAGGTCACCTGAGCAGCGGTGTCAGCCCACGGTGGTTTCGAACATCCCGAAGTTCTCGGCCACCCAGGGGAAGACCCAGGTGAACAGCACGGCCACGACGGCGAGCGCCAGCACGAGCGCCTCGATCGCCTTGAGCCACCGCGGCCCGGGAAGGAGCCGCCAGATCGCCCCATACATCAGTTCTCCTCCACGAGGTCGGCGGGCACGCCCTCGCCGCGTGGGATCCACTCGACGAACTGCCCATGGGTGATCCACCGCTCCCGCGTGCTCCACAGCGGGTGGCAGGTGGTGAAGGTGATCGTCCGCTCGGTGGCCACGGCCGCCGGGTCGCCCGGCACGGGCGCGACCACGTCCACCTGGTCCGGTGTCACCACGTAGTTCTCGGTCACCTCGTACACGAGCCACGCCTGCGCGGTCTCGACGATGATCCGGTCGCCGTTCTGCAGCTTGTCCACGTGCTCGAACGCCGCGCCGTAGGACTGCCGGTGCGCGGCGAGCGCGAAGTTACCGACGTCGCCCGGCATCGCTGTCCCGGGATAGTGGCCGGCGGCGCCGCTGTTGAGGACGTCCCACATGCCGACGCCCTCGCGGATCGGCACCTCGTAGTCGGCGCCCCAGCGCGGCACGTGCAGGATGGCGAGGCTCTCGGCCTCGCCGACGGGCTCCATCACCGGCGGCGCGTCGGTCCTGGGCTGGACCGGCTCCGGCGCTTCGGGCACCTCAAACCCCTGCCGCATTTCCTCGATAGCGGTAGCCTGGTCGCCCGCAACCTCGACGTCGGTCCAGTAGACCTGCCACAAGACAAACAGGCCGAGCAGCATGCCAGCTGTCAGCAACAACTCCCCGACTACGCCAGCGACGCGCGCACCGAGGCTGGGACGAGCACGGCGTTGGGCCCTGCGTCGTTCGGGCCGCCCGCCGCTGCGATCGGGGGGTGAGAGGACGTCGGTGCTCACGGAGTCGGGTGGCGTCACATGAACAGCGCGGCGACCAGCATTACGGTCGCGACGACCATGACGCCGAGCGCGACGTACTCCACGCGACGCCAGTAGCGCTGACGTTCGCTGTAGGACATCTTCTTGCGGGCCATACCCGGCATCCTCGCAGACCGGAAGGCGTCCCCGCCACGAGCGTCCGAGCGCGTCGTGCAGCTCCTCACCAGTTCAGGGGAGGATCGGTCCGCAACACTGGACGACCGCTGAACGACCACTTCTGGAGGGCCGCGGAGTTTATGCGAGACTGGCTCGGGTTGTGAGCACACCGGGGGGCCTTCCGTGGAACTGAACGAGTACATCAGCATCCTGCGCAAGCGCTGGGTCAGCGTGGCGATCATTGCCTTTGCCACGCTTGCCGCGACGGCTGCCGTCACGCTGCTGATGACGCCCAAGTACAGCGCCACAAACCGCATGTTCTTCTCGGTCGAGGCTGGCGAGACCGTCTCCGACCTGGCCCAGGGCTCCACGTTCACCGAGAAGCAGATCACCTCCTACGCCGAGGTTGCCACCACCCCGCTCGTCCTCGGGCCCGTGATCGAGGATCTCGGGCTCGACACGTCGCCCACCGACCTCGCCAGCACCCTCGCCGTCGCCGTGCCGCCAGAGACGATGATGGTGGACATCACCGCAACGGACGAGAATCCTGAGCGGGCCGCCGAGATCGCCAACGCCGTCGCCAAGCAGCTCAGCATCGCTGTCGGTGACCTCTCCCCCGAGCGCCAGGACGGCTCCGAGTCGGTGCGCGCCACCGTCACCACCCCGGCCGCCGCCCCGGCCGACCCCTCCTCCCCCAACATCACCCGCAACCTCGCTCTCGGTGCCGTGCTGGGGCTGATGCTCGGCGTCGGCGTCGCGATCCTGCGCGAGATGCTGGACACCAAGGTCCGCGACGAGAAGGACATCAGCGCCGTCACGGACAGCTCCGTCATCGGCACCATCGGGTTCGACTCCACGGGTGTCGAGCACCCGGTCTTCATGTACGACGACCCGACCGGTCAGAGGGCCGAGGCGATGCGCCGCCTCCGGACCAACCTGCAGTTCGTCGACCTCGCCGACCGGCCGGGCTCGATCGTGGTGACCTCCTCCGTGCCCGGCGAGGGAAAGACGACGACGGCGATCAACCTCGCGGTCGCGCTGGCCGACTCGGGTGCCCGCGTCGTGCTGGTGGACGCCGACCTAAGGCGCCCGTCCATCGCCGACTACATGGGCCTCGAGGGCCGCGTCGGCCTGACCACCGTGCTCATCGGGCGCGCCGAGATCGGTGACGTGGTCCAGCCCTGGCGCGACACCTCGCTCGACGTCCTGCCGTCGGGGCAGATCCCGCCCAACCCGAGCGAACTGCTCGGATCCCGCGCGATGGCGACGCTGCTCGGCACGCTCACGCAGTCCTACGACATGGTGCTCATCGACAGCCCGCCGCTGCTCCCCGTCACCGACGCCGCGGTGCTGACCAAGCTTGCGGGCGGCGCTGTGGTGGTCGCTGGCGCAGACCGCATCCACAAGGCCCAGCTGCGCGAGTCGCTGGACAACCTGGAGAACGTCGGCGCCCGCATGCTCGGCCTGGTGCTCAACAAGGTCGAGCAGAAGGGCCGGGACGGCTACGAGTACACGTACGAGTCGTACACGTCCGGCGAGACCGTCGCGGACAGCGGCGCGCGCCGCAACGGCCGGCGCATGGAGTCGGGTTCCCGTGGGGCCACCTGGCCGGGCAAGCCGCTCGCGGCGCAGAGCCGCAGGCCGTAGTCGTACTGACGGCTGAGGCTCCGTCCGTTCACCTGCGCCTCGTCGAGTCGTCGACGGCGCTGCACCCCGGCGTCAACCGAGCGCCGTTTTTCGTTCACGTACGGCTGAAAACGTCGCGTGTGGCCGGTCAGGGGGACCGGTCGCATCCCGACAGGAGCCCGAAACGTGAACGTGCCCGAAAGTTCGTCCAACGCCCGCCTTCACCGACCGCTGCGCCTCACCACCACCGCCCTCGCCCTCGCGGCGTGCGGCGCGGTGCTCTCCACCACCGTCGCCACCGCCGCGCCCGCCGGTTCGGCTGACGGCAGCAACTGGGCCGAGACGGCCTACCGCGGCGGCGTCGACATCGTCGCCGGCACCGACGAGACCCCGGAGACCATCGACGGCACCGTCTTCGAGGACAAGAACAAGAACTCCGTCCAGGACGCCAACGAGCAGGGCCTGACGGGCGTCACCGTCACCAACGGCCGCGACGTCACCACCACCGACGGCCAGGGCCGCTATGAGCTGCCGGCGTTCGACAACATGACCGTCTCCGTCACCCAGCCGCGCGGCTACCAGGTGCCGGTGGACGCGGACAACGTCGCCCAGTTCTTCTACCACCACCTGCCGGAGGGCTCGCCGGCGCTGCGCTTCGGCGGCATCGCCCCGACCGGCCCGCTGCCGGACGCGGTGAACTTCCCGCTCGCGCAGAGCGCGCTCACCCAGTCCCCGGACCAGAGCTGCGTCATCGGCGGCGACATCCAGACCTACGACCTCGAGGAGGTGGAGTTCGCCCGGGCCGGCGCGTTCGCCGATCTCGCCGAGCGCACCGACTATGCCGGCTGCGGCGTCACGTTCATCGGCGACGTCGTCGGCGACGACCTCTCCCTCTACCCGCAGACCCGCGAGCTGGCCAGCATGCTGAACGGCCCGGCACGGTTCCTCCCCGGCAACCACGACCTCGACTTCGACGCCACCACGAGCGAGCACACGTTCGACACCTTCCGCGCGAAGCTCGGCCCGGAGTACTACTCCTACGACTCGGGCAAGGCCCACGTCGTCGCCCTGAACACGGTCGAGTACAAGGCGGGCACCTCCTACACCGGCGCGCTGGACGCCCAGCAGCTCGAGTGGCTGCGCAGCGACATCGCCCAGGTGCCCGAGAACCAGCTCATCGTCCTCGCCTCCCACATCCCGCTGCTCGACTACGCCGACCAGGGCGCCGCCCGCCACCAGGTGGCCCAGGTCCAGGAGATCTACGAGATCCTCGAGGGCCGCGAGGTCGTCGCCGTCGGCGGGCACACCCACAGCATCGAGAACCTCCGCGAGGGCGACAGCCTCGCCGGCTGGAACGAGCTCTTCGGCGTCGAGGGCCTGCCCTTCACCCACGTCACCTCCGGCGCCATCTCCGGCGACTGGTACTCCGGCCGCCTCCTCGACGAGGGCTACCCCACCGCCATCCAGCGCGACGGCGGCCGGCCCGGCGTGCTCACCCTGGACATCAAGAACACCGAGTTCCAGGAGCGCTTCACCGTCCGCGGCGAGGACGGCGAGCACCAGATGGCCCTCGGCCTGAACACCCCGCGCTACCGCGACTGGTACGCCCAGTACCGCACCAGCCGCGGGTCCGCCCCGGAGCTCGAGAACCCGCTCGTCGTCTCCCAGGCCGACCTCGCCGGCGCCACCTGGCTGACCACCAACTTCTGGATGGGCAGCACCGGCTCCACCGTCGACGTCGTGATCGACGGCGGCGAGCCGGTCGAGGCCGTCCGCACCCAGCAGATGCAGGGTGAGGGCCAGCTCGTCGGCGCCGAGTGGTCCGACCCGGCCGTCGTGCAGGAGCAGCTCGTCCACGGCGGCAGCCTCGCCGACCGCTCGATGCACCTGTGGCGCCTCGAGCTGCCGGCCGACCTCGCCGTCGGCCAGCACACCGCCGAGGTGAGCGCGACCGACGTCCACGGCCGCACCTTCACCGAGACCCTCACCTTCGAGGTCACCGAGTAGCTCTCACGATCACGAGAGGGGCGGGGTCTGCGGGCTCCGCCCCTTTGGCAAGAGCCCGGCACTAACAGGAGCGGCAGCTGTCCCATTCCACCTCGTTCTTACAACGGAAGTTGACTCACACGCGCCGACGTGCGGTCGGTCATGGCGATTGGGGCGCTGCCAGAAGCGGCGAAGTCCTTGCTCTGGACATCAACAAGTGCTGCCGCCTGACGGGCCCCCGGTGAGAAGCACGCACGACCTCGCCTTACACCGCTAGATTGGATCCCGTACTCACACGTGATCGGCGTCGGGGGGTGTATGGAGCAGCGGGCAGCTTGGGCAAGCAACCACGACTTGTTACGCGTCGCGCGCCTTATTCCTTCAGCCCAAGAAGTCGTGACGGTCCAAGCAGAGCAATCGGTGCGCGAGGCCCTGAACGTCATGCAGGCGCACGGATTCGACCAATTGCCGGTATGCATCGGTGCCAGTGTGATCGGCGTGTTCTCGTACCGCTCCTTCGCGCAAGGCATTCAGCACATCAGACGTAACGATGATCCTTTGGCACAGCCCGTCGAGGACTACTTGGAAGACCTTGAGTTTGTTCGCGCAGGCATGGATGTCGGCGCCATCATGGACCGTCTCAACGCTGACGGAGCTGTGCTAGTTGGCGAAGAGGACCGCCTTGACGCAGTGATGACACTCAGCGACGCCGCAAATTACTTGTGGCAGGTGACTAAGCCGTTCGTCCTTCTCCAAGACATCGAACTAGCAGTGCGGAGCCTCATGGAACAGGCATGTTCCGATCCCGATGAACTCCGCAAGCACGTGCAGATGATAGTCAACGATAACCGGGGCCGCCCGACAGGAGACAGTTACTCCGTTCTTGCAACTCTCTCCATGGGAGAACTTCTTAGCGTCCTGCTCAATCAGGCGAATTACGGGAAGTTGTTCCGAGCAACTTTCGGCACCAACCGCCCGCTCGTCAGTTCACTCTTGGAGCCAGTTCGCGAAGTTCGAAATAAAGTATTCCACTTCCGGGACGAGGTGTCGAGTGAAGAACTCGACGCTCTCATTAACGCCCGGCGCTACCTGGGACGCAGACTGGATGCCCAGAGGGCGAGGACACACCGTGACCAATAACGAAAACAATGCATTCCAGTCGCTAGCGCATGAATTAGCGACTTCCTCTGCACGCACGATCGCCTTAGTTGCGCCGCCGGGGACCGGCGTAGGACGCCTTATGAAACAGAAGGTCAGCAGCACAGCCCTGGGTGGCGCCAGCGTCCTTGTAATCACGGTTTCTCGTGCGCAGGCTGACCAGTGGGCCGCCCGCCTCCACGCGTCCGATTTCAGGGTCACATTGTTGGCAGGAAGCTCCACATACCTCCTAGCCATGGACGAAGCCGGCGGCAGCAATTTTGCGACGCCAGGAGTCACGATTGCCACGGTTCAGCTCTTAGCAGCTAAGGGCGATCACCACTCTCTATCAAATTTGGAGCCCGCGCTTCTGGTCCTCGACGGTGTGCCATCGAGGGCTGACGGAGTTCTCGGTCGCACGGCTGCCACTTGGATTAACAGAGCCGATCAGACGGTCGCAGTCCTCGGCCCCGGCGATGACGCGGACAACAAGTTTGAGAAGGTGTTGGAGTACAGGTTGAGCGACGCGGTGCGCGACTGGGGGCGGGCGCCCACCGTTGTGTGCGTCGGACTCGAATCGGACCCTGTCGAATCACGTCTCCGCGAAGACGTCAAGCAGTTTCTTGGGACCGACTCCATAGAGGGTGCCTCGGCTTCGCTGTCGTACCTTCACGCGCTGCTCTCCGCAGAAGCTGAGAGCGTCGAACATGTGAGCAAGCACGGTGCCGATTCGTCGAGGGCGACGCATGCTATCGACCTGCTCGAGCGTCTCGAAGCCTTGGAGTGGGAACCACGCGCTCAAGCAGTGATCGCAGTCGCCGAACAAACCATGTCGGAGAATCGACCTCTTCTTATAACAGCAAATCGCCTCTCGGACGCCGAGTACGTGGCCGACATTTTACGTATGCGCGACATGGATGTTTCGATCGTCAACTCGTCGGTCGACTTTGAGCAACGGCAGGTGGTCCTCGAAACTTTTGGCCCAGGCAAGGTGCTTGTCCGAGGGAATGTTGAGGCCGACTGGCTCCTTCCTGATCGGACCAGGCTTCTGTGGTGGTCCCGCCCATCGAAGGAGGCCCTAATTCGAGACATTGCGCAGGCTGTCTTCGCTCGTGGAACAGAACTCGTGACGCTGGATCCTGAAGTCGAACGCGATGTCACCCAACTACTTGCCGCCCAGTAATCTGTGAGCGAACCGTCCAAGGTCTAGCAGAGCGCAGGGGGGTAGTAAGTAACTCTTGAGCACGTGAACTCGTCTCCTGCATGACGCTGCCCAGAAGGTCCGCGGCTGCCCGCGCTTCGCCGTAGGACTGGTGGCGCCCGCGTTCAACGCGGTCCTCGCCGCGGTCCCACTCGCGCCGCCGCGGCTGGCGGCCTATGCGGAGGATCCGCAACTCGACCGGGGGTAATATCGGGCGAGGACTCCTCCAATCTCTCGTCGGTACAGGTCCCGGGCAGCTCCTCCACCGCCACGGACGGCGGCAACGCACCGAGGACAACGCACCGACGCCGACCGACCGACAGGACCAGTTGAGCCGAATGCCCGCCATGCAGCCACCGAATGCGGGCGAGGCGGTGATCCTGGGCCCCGCGGGCCCGGACGAGGCACTTCCGCCGCCGGCCGCGCCGACGACGGCGGACGAGGCCGTGCACATGCTGGCCCTGGCACAGCGCTACGCCGACGCGGCCCGGGACGAGGCGGAACGTCTGCGGGCCGAGGCGGCACGCCTGCACGAGGAGGCCGACGCAGCTCGTCGCGCCGCCCGCGTGCAGCTGGACGAGGCGCAGGAGGAGGCGGCCCAGCTGGTCCAGGACGCCGCCGAGCAGGCGGCCCTCGTGCTGGCGGAGGCAGACCGCGCGCGCGACGAGGTGCTTGCCCAGGCTGAGTCGACGGCCGCGGTGCTGCGCTCGCGCGCCGAGCGCTCAGCCGTCGACGCCGAGACGCAGGCGGCCAACCTTCTCGAGGAGGCGCGCGAACGCAGCCGGCAGCTCCTCGAGGAGGCGGACGGCGAGGTCGAGCGGCGCACGGCCGCCCTCGTCGTTGAGGAGGAGCGCGTCCGGCAGGCGGCCACGGACGAGGCGGCACGGGTGCTCGAGGCGGCCCGCGCGGAGGCTGAGCAGCTGCGCGCGGACGCCACCCAGGCCGTCGACGCCATGCGACGGGCGGCGGCCGCCGAGCTTGAGCGGGCCCGCAGCCAGGCCGCGGCCGAGCTCGCCACGGCGGCCGAGCAGGCCGGGCGCATCCGGGACGAGGCCAGGGCCACCGCGGAGGCGGACATTGCCCTCGCCGCGGAGCAGATGGCGTGGACGCAGCGCACGGTCGAGCAGCTGGTGGCCGCCGCCGAGCAGGAGGCGGAACGGCTGCAGCGCCAGGGCCACGCCGTCGGGGCCGAGAAGATCCGTGCGGTCCGCCGGCGCCTGCAGCCGGTGATCGCCTCCACCGCGGCCAAGGCCCGGGCTCTGCTGCAGGCCGCGGACGACGCCGCGGCGGCCGTGCGCGCCGACGCGGACGAGCACCTGGAGTCCGCGCGGGCGGCGGCCGAGGCCGAGCGTCGGCGCGCCCGCGAGGAGGCCGACCGGGTGCTGGCCGAGGCGGAGGCCCGGGCGTCCGCGATGGTCGAGCGGGCGGAGCGTCGCCTGGCCGGCGCGGAGCAGGGCGCCCGCGTGCTGCGCGAGCAGGCGGCCCAGCAGTCCGGGGCCGCGCAGCGCGAGGCCCAGGACCGCCGTCGGGAGGCCCGTGCCGAGGCGGCCAGCATCGTGGCCGAGGCCCGTGCCGAGGCCGACGGGCTGCGCACCCTCGCCCACGAGCTGCTGGACGGCGCCCGCGCCGAGGTCCGCACCCTCACCCTGCGCCGGGACCGGATCGCCGCCGAGCTCGGCCAGCTCTCTGGCGTCATCGACGCCCTCGCGGTCCCCGACCCCTCCCCCGGCACGACCCTCACCGACCTCACCACCCACGACGACAAGGAACCCGACGCCCGATGAGCCAGACATCCTTCCGCACCGTCCTGCGCGGCTACGACCCCGCCGAGGTCGACGAGCACGTCCGCCAGCTCGCCGGGGAGCTGCAGAGCGCCCGCGAGCACACCGACGAGCTCGGCCGCCGCGTGCAGGCGCTCGAGGCCGCCGAGTCCGCGGCGGCCGCCGCCGTCGCCGAGGCCAACCGCCAGAAGGAGGAGGCCGTCCGCCGGAGCGAGCAGCCCGCGCCGGAGCCGACCTGGGCCGACTTCGGCAAGCGGATCGGCGCCATCCTCCAGCTGGCCGAGGAGGAGGCCGAGGAGCTGCGGGACGACGCCCGCCGGGAGATCGAGGAGCAGCGCCGCGAGCTCGCGGAGTCCGCCGAGCGCGTCCGGGCCGACGCCGACCGCTACGCCGCCCAGACCCGCAGCGCCGCCGAGACCGAGGCGGCCCGCACCCTCGAGCACGCGCGCCGCGAGGCCGATGACATCCTCGACCAGGCCGACCGGGACGCCACCGCCCGCCGCGAGGAGGCCGAGGCCGTCTACGAGCAGCAGCGCGCCCGGGCGGCGCAGGCGGCCGCCGACTTCGAGACCACCCTGGCGCAGCGCCGGCAGCACGCGGAGGACGACTTCGCGGCCCGCTCCGTCGCCGCCGAGCAGCGGCTGATGGCCCAGCAGAACCAGGCCGAGGCGATCCGCTACGAGAGCGAGCAGCAGCTGGCCGACGCCGAGCAGAAGGCCCGGCGCACCGTGGAGGAGGCCGAGCGGCAGGCGCAGCAGCTCCTCGGCGAGGCCAAGGCCCGCGCCGAGCGGATCCGCACCGAGTCCGAGCGCGAGCTGGTGGCCGCCTCGCAGCGGCGGGACAGCATCAACGCCCAGCTCTCCAACGTCCGGCAGATGCTGGCCACGCTCACCGGCACCAGCGTGCCGGTGGACGCCCTCACCGGTGCGCCCTTCTCCGCCCCGCAGCCGGCGCCGAACCAGGCGGTCCAGAGCGAAGTGACGGTGAGCGACGACCACGAGGGGCCGGCCGGCGAGGATGCTGTCGGGGTTGCCGTGGACGACCCGGCCGAGGCTTCTCGAGAGGTCCAGGCCGACGACGAGGCGGTCGAGCCCGCCAACGGGGATTTGGTTCTTCCAGCGCCTGAGGCCGAGGCAAGAGCAGAGCGGACAGCGTCACGCTAATCGGACTGGAGACGGGCAAGCCCTTCGGGGCGATCCGCTTAACAAAATTGCCCTCAGAGCGAAGGATGAGGTTCCTTCGGATTCCTGCTCGTCGAATCCACGCCGCCTGTCCGCCCACCAGACTTTGGATCAGCTCACTTCGGACGGTAACTGATCGCCACCGGACCGCCAAGCGAATATTACCGCCGGTTACCGTGGGGTAGCCCCGGGATGAAAGGGATTTCATTGTCGGACGACGACGTCGCAGTGTTGGTGGGCAACGGTTTGAGCATTGCGTTCAACCCCGCCCTCTCACTCCGAGAGATTACTCAAGAGGTGCTCGATCGCTTCGAAGACGAGGACGAAAATGGTTCAGACGTCGTCGTCGCCATGCAAGAGATTGCTGAGCGGGCCCTTCCGGGTGGCGCCACAGCGGACCATGACTTCGAGGTGCTGGTCGGGGCCTTCGGCGCAGAGCGCACAACACTTTCGCATCTCGAACGACTGGCTACCCTTGTGAAGCCGACTGACCAAGATTTACTTGAAGCGATCGGAGTAGTCGCAGAGTTCGCCGAAGCAATCCGAGACAGGGGCCTGAGCCACGTACTTGAAGTAATCTTCGAACGGTCCCAAGCGGAACGCCATAGGTCGCGCAACCTAATCGCCTTCACACAATCGCTCACTCAAGACTTCACCGGCCGAGTCACTATCGGGAACCTCAATTACGACACGTTGCTCCTGTCCGCTCTTCTCGACGTTTGCCAGCGCGAACTGGCTGACCTGGGGCACGGTTACCGTACGGTCAAAGTCACCAGTTCGGAGGACGACGAGACCACAGATGTGCCGGCACTGCGGGAGTCGGCAAACGACTTTCCCAGTAACCGACGCGTCCGGTTGCTCCACCTCCACGGGTCACTTACGTACTGGGCCAATCGCTCCACGAAGGTCTACGCAAAGCTCAGCACAGAATTTCTGCGCGAGCACGATCAGTGGGTTGCCGTACGTGAGAACCGGACTAACGTGCGGCCAGTAGTAGTCCTCGCAAATCAGCGCGATAAATCAGAACACGTGAGCGAATTTCCATTCTCGGTAGCGTACGAGATGTTCGCCGAAGGCCTCCACAACTCCAATAATTGGCTGATAGTAGGATACTCTTTCAGAGACGTCTGCGTAAACGACATGCTTCGCCTTGAGTTTTCGGAGCGGACCGCCAACGACAAACCAGACGTCCTCGTCGTAACGTTTGGGGACCAGCCAACTCGCAAGGAGATCGAGCGAGCGTTGGGATGGGGCGTCGAGGACGGGAGTTCCGCACATTGGCTTGCGATCAATCGCGAAGGCGCAAACGGCATCCAAGCTACCGAGGACTGGCGCAACTTCGTCACAAACAGCACATCGACCTGACCCGTCGCTAACCGCGGCGCGCCGTCGCTTTGGGTGGCCTCGCCGTGGTGCAGCGTTCAGGGCCAGACCGGCCCGAGTTCAACACACTGCACCTTGAACGTACAGATGACTCTTGGCGTGCAAATACCGCGTCCCCGCCGTCCTCCCGCTTGCGCCGCAGTCACCGCGGCGCGTACCGCCGCTCGGGCCGGCCGACCTCGCCGTACCGCAGCCGGACCTCCGCCCGGCCGGTCTCGGCGAGGTGCTCGAGGTACCGCCGCGCGCTGACCCGGGAGATCCCGGCCGCCTCGGCGGCCTCGGCCGCGGAGAGGTCGCGCCCGGCGTCGGCGAGCACCTGCCCGACCAGCTGCAGCGTCTCCGCGCTGAGCCCCTTGGGCAGGGTCGCCGCCGTCTGCCTGGGCGTGGCGAAGAGCCGGTCCACGTCCGTCTGCTCCGGCGTCGCCCCCGGGGTCAGCGCGCGGTGGGTCTGCCGGTAGTGCTGGAGCCGCTCGCGCAGGTCGGCAAAGGTGAACGGCTTCATCAGGTACTGCACGGCCCCGCCGCGCACGGCCCGCTTGACCGTGTCCGCCTCCCGGGCGGCGGTGACCACGATGACGTCCATGTCCGGCGCCGCCTCGCGCATGTCCGCGAGGATGTCCAGCCCGGAGGCGCCGGGCAGGAAGACGTCGAGCAGCACCAGGTCCGGCTGCAGCCGGGCGGCGGCCTCGAGCGCGGCCGCGGGGTCGTGCACGACCCCGACCACCTCGAACCCGTCGCACCGGCGCACGAACCCCTCGTGGATCCGGGCCACCATGTAGTCGTCGTCGACGATGAGCACCCCAATCACGGCCCCTCCTCCTTCTTGCACAGCCGGGCGGTGAATACCGCGCCGTCGTCGTTATGCACGGCCACGTCCCCGCCGCGTCGACGGCACACCAGCCGCACCAGGGCCAGCCCGTAGCCGCGCCCGCCCGCCTCCGCCGAGCCCTTGGTGGTGTACCCCGAGCGGAACAGCCGCTCCGCGGCGGCGGCGGCGACCCCCGGGCCGGAGTCGTGGACCCGCACCGTCACCGCCGCCTCGTCCTCGGTCAGCGCCACCTCCACGAGCTTCTCCGCCGCCTGCGCGACGGCGTCGAGGGCGTTGTCCACCAGGTTGCCCACCACGGTGACCAGGTCCCGGGAGAGGTCCTCGTCCACCCGGGCCACGGCCGACTCCTCCGCCAGCACCAGGCGCGCCCCGCGCTCGGCGGCCAGGGAGTCCTTGGCAATCAGCAGCGCGGCGATCGGCGGGTCCGAGATCCGCGCCGTGATCTGCGTGTACAGGCTGTCGCGGTGGCGGCTGACGCCCTCGACGAAGCGCACCGCCTCCTCGTACTCCTCCAGCTGCAGCAGGCCCGAGATGGTGTGCAGCTGGTTGGAGAACTCGTGGGTCTGCGCCCGCAGCGTGCCGGTGGTGCGGCGCGAGGTGTCCAGCGCCCGCTCGAGGGCCTTCGTCTCCGTGCGGTCGCGCATGGTGGTCACCGACCCGATCACCGCCCCGTGGCTGCGCACCGGCATCCGGTTGAGCACCAGCAGCCGCGGCCCCACCACCACCAGCCGGTCGCGCGTGGCGTCCTCCGTCAGCGCCTCGCGCAGCTCGGCGTCCGCCGTCAGCTCCGCCAGCGGGCGTCCGACGGCGTCCGGGGGCAGGGCGAGCAGCCGCCGCCCGGCGTCGTTGAGGAGGGTGACCCGCCCGGCGGTGTCCAGGGCGACGACGCCCTCGCGGATGCCGTGCAGCAGCGCCTCGCGGTGCTCCACCAGCCCCGCGATCTCCGTGGGCTCCAGGCCCAGCGTCTGCCGCTTGATCCGGCGGGCGAGCATGGTCGAGCCGATGACGCCGATCGTCGTCGCGAGCCCCACGTACACCAGCAGGCTCGGGCCGGCCATGGCGAGCCGCTCGGTGACGGCGGGCAGCTCCCGCTCCACCCGGGCGACCCCGACCAGCGCGCCGCCGTCGTCGAGTACCGGGACCTCCGCGGCGACGGCGGCACCGCCGGCCACCGGGCCGACCCAGGAGCGCGAGGTCGGGACGTCGGGCCGGTCGTCCCGGAGGAGCTGCCCCACCTCGCCCGGGCGGGAGGACTCCAGCACCGTGCGGTCGGGACGCAGCAGCTCGACGACGTCGGAGCCCGAGACCGTCCGGACCGTCTCCCCCACCGCGGCCAGCGGGGCGCTCCCGCCGGGCAGCGCCGTCCCGACGAGCGCGCGGACGGTGGGGTTGCCGGCCAGGTTCTCCGCCGCCGACAGCGCCCGGCGGTTCTCCACCCGCTGGAGCTGCTCGCCGGTCTGGGCGAAGGACAGCACGCCGACGGTGATGACCACGAGCGCGACGATGACGAGCTGGAGCACGAGGAACTGCCCGGCCAGCGTCATCCGGTTCCTGCGCATGTCCACCTCTTCTCCGGCGTCGTCCGGCGAGGCGGCTGCGCCGTCGTCGGGGCACGTCCGCGCAGCGACGTCAGGCGCGCGGGGCGAGAGCCACATCGTGCCACCCGGGACGGCGCCGGCGGGCGCGCGGGCGCGGACCCGGCCGTGACCACAAAGAACTCAACGACCGCTGCGACCGCAACGGTGATGGCGGCCGCGCCGTCGTCCATGATCGTCCACGTTCCTGCCCCCTCGACGAAGAGGCCGACGATGCTTCGCTCCACGTTCAAGATCCCCGCCCTGCTCGCCGGCGCCGCGCTCGCCCTGACGGCGTGCGGCGTCACCGGCACCGAGTCCGAGGCGGGCGCCGACGGCGCCACCACCGGCGCCGCCGAGGCCGGCCCGCTCACCGACAAGCGGATCATGGTGCCCAACTCCGCCGGCGGCGGGTACGACCAGACCGCCCGCACCGCCGCGCAGGTCATGGAGGAGACCGGCATCTCCTCCGGCATGGAGGTCTTCAACCTCGAGGGCGCCGGCGGCACCGTCGGCCTGGCCCGCACCGTCTCCGAGACCGGCAACGGCGACCTCGCCATGCTCATGGGCCTGGGCGTGGTCGGCGCCAGCTACACCAACGAGTCCGAGGCCACCCTGACCGAGACCACCCCGCTGGCCAAGCTCATCGAGGAGCCCGGCGCCGTCATGGTGCCCGCCGACTCCGAGTTCCAGACCATCGACGACCTCGTCGAGGCGTGGAAGGCCGACCCGGGCGGGCTGTCCGTGGGCGGCGGCTCCTCCCCCGGCGGCCCCGACCACCTCCTGCCCATGCAGCTCGCCCAGGCCGTCGGCGTCGACCCCGCGGCGGTCAACTTCGTCTCCTACGACGGCGGCGGCGACCTCCTCCCCGCCATCCTCGGCTCCAAGCTCGACTTCGCCACCTCCGGCGCGGGCGAGTTCAAGGACCAGATCGAGACCGGCGAGATCCGCGTGCTCGCCGTCTCCTCCGAGGAGCCGGTCGAGGGCATCGACGCGCCCACCCTCACCGAGGCCGGCATCGACCTGGTCTTCACCAACTGGCGCGGCATCGTCGCCCCGCCCGAGATCGAGGACGCCGACCGCGACGCCTGGATCGCCGCCCTGGAGGAGATGCACGCCTCGCCCGAGTGGGAGGCCGCCCTGGAGAAGAACGGCTGGACCGACGCCTTCATCACCGGCGACGAGTACGCCGAGTTCCTCACCGAGCAGGACGAGCGGGTGGCCGACGTCCTGACGGAGCTCGGACTGGCATGAGCTCCGCGGCCATGAGCGGTCCCGGCCGCGGCGACGCGGCCGGGACCGGTGGTGCGGGCGGGCCGGCCGCGACGGCCCCCGGGCGGGGGCGGGTGACCGGGCGCTCCGAGCTGGGCGTCGCCGCCTTCCTCGCGGTGCTCGGCGCGCTGATCCTGCTGGACACGGTGGGCCTGAACGCCCCCTACTCCCAGTCCGACCCGGTCGGGCCCAAGGCCCTGCCGTACATCGTCGCCGGGCTGCTGCTCGTGTGCGCCCTCGTCCTCGCGGTCGACGTGCTGCGCGGCGGGCGCGGCGAGGCCGAGGGCGGGGAGGACGTGGACCTGACCCACCCGACCGACTGGCGCACCGTGGTGCCGCTGGTGGCGGTCTTCGCCGCGAACATCGCGCTCGTGGACACCCTCGGGTGGGTGCTCTCCGGCTCGCTGCTGTTCTTCGGGTCCGTGGTGGCCCTGGGCAGCCGGCACTACGTGCGCGACCTGGTCGTCTCGCTGCTGCTCGCGCTGGGCAGCTTCTACGGGTTCTACCTCGGCCTGGGCATCCACCTGCCCGCCGGGCTCCTGGAGGGGGTGCTCTGATGGACGTGGTCAACGCCCTCGCCGACGGCTTCGTCACGGCGGCGACGCCGGTGAACCTGCTCTACGCCACCATCGGCGTGCTGCTCGGCACCGCCGTCGGCGTGCTCCCGGGCCTCGGCCCGGCCATGACGGTGGCGCTGCTGCTGCCCGTCACCTTCGCGCTGGAGCCGACGAGCGCGTTCATCATGTTCGCCGGCATCTACTACGGCGGGATGTACGGCGGGTCGACGACGTCGATCCTGCTCAACACCCCCGGCGAGTCCTCCACCGTGGTCACCGCGATCGAGGGCCACAAGATGGCCAAGGCCGGCCGGGCCGCGCAGGCCCTGGCGACGGCGGCCATCGGCTCCTTCGTGGCCGGCACCATCGGCACGGCCCTCCTGGCGTTCTTCGCCCCCGTGGTGGTGCGCTTCGCCATCGAGCTCGGGGCCCCGAGCTACCTGGCGATCATGCTGCTCGCGCTGGTCGCGGTCACCGCGGTGCTCGGCAAGTCGCGGGTGCGCGGGTTCTCCGCCCTCGCCCTGGGGCTGGCGATCGGGCTCATCGGCCTCGACCCGGTCACCGGGCAGCGGCGCCTGACCTACGGCGAGGCGCAGCTCTCCGACGGGATCGACATCGTCGTGGTCGCCGTGGCGATCTTCGCCGTCGGCGAGGCGCTGTGGGTGGCCGCGCACCTGCGCCGCTCCTCCACGGCGGTGATCCCGGTGGGCCGACCGTGGATGTCCCGGGAGGACTGGGGCCGCTCGTGGAAGCCGTGGCTGCGCGGCACCGCGTTCGGGTTCCCGTTCGGCGCGCTGCCCGCGGGCGGGGCGGAGATCCCGACGTTCCTCTCCTACGTGACCGAGAAGCGGCTGAGCCGGAAGCCCGAGGAGTTCGGGCACGGCGCCATCGAGGGCGTGGCCGGGCCGGAGGCGGCGAACAACGCCTCCGCGGCCGGGACGCTCGTGCCGATGCTCGCCCTCGGCCTGCCGACCAACGCCACGGCCGCCGTCATGCTGGCCGCGTTCATCCAGTTCGGCATCCAGCCCGGGCCGCTGCTTCTCGAGCGCGAGCCGGAGCTGGTGTGGGGCCTGATCGCCTCGCTGTTCATCGGCAACGCCCTGCTGCTGGTGATCAACCTGCCGCTGGCGCCGGCGTGGGCGAAGCTGCTGCAGATCCCGCGGCCCTACCTGTACGCGGGCATCATCTTCTTCGCCACGCTCGGGGCCTACTCGGTCAACCTGCAGGCGTTCGACCTGGTGCTGCTGCTCCTGCTCGGGCTGCTCGGCCTGATGATGCGGCGCTACGGGCTGCCCGTGCTGCCGCTGATCATCGGCGTCATCATCGGCCCGCTGGCCGAGCAGCAGATGCGCCGGGCGCTGCAGCTCTCGGCCGGGAGCCCGTCCGGGCTGTTCGACGAGCCGCTCGCCGTGGCGATCTACGTGATCATCGCGCTCATCCTGGTCTGGCCGTTCCTCGCGTCCGGCGTGCGCCGCGCGCGCGGCACCACCGGGCCCGGGATGCTCGACGGGGCGACCACGGGCACCGTGCCCGTCACGCCGGACGAGGCGCCCGCCTCCCCCGCCTCCCCCGCCGACTCCCAGACCACCCCGGACGACACCCGGACCCCGACCACACCCACGGAGCAGAGATGACCATCGTCGTCGGCTACATCCCGACCCCGGAGGGGCACGCCGCCCTCCAGCACGCCATCACGGTGGCCCGGAAGGAGGAGGCGCTGCTCGTCGTCGTGAACTCCTCGCGCGGGGAGTCCGCGGCCGACCCGCGGGTGCTCTCCGAGGACGACATCGGCACCGCCGAGCAGCAGCTGACCACGGCGGGCGTCGAGCACCTGCTGGTCCAGCCCTCGCGCGGGCGATCCGCAGCGGACGAGGTGCTCACCGCGGCGGACGAGCACCGGGCGGACCTGATCGTCATCGGGCTGCGGCGCCGGTCGCCCGTGGGCAAGCTGCTGCTCGGGTCCAACTCGCAGCGGATCCTGCTCGAGGCCACCTGCCCCGTGCTCGCGGTCAAGCCCGACGGCGTGGCGCAGCAGGGCGGCGTGGCATGACCGCCGTCGTCGGCACGGCCGACCTGTACGACGAGTTCGAGGAGCGACTGCAGTCCTGCGACCTCCAGCTGCGCCAGTACGGCGGGCGTCGGGTGTTCGCCGGGCCCATCGCCACGGTCCGCTGCCACGAGGACAACGCGCTGGTGAAAGCGGTGCTCGGGAGCCCGGGCGAGGGTCGGGTGCTCGTGGTCGACGGCGGCGGGTCGCTGCACACGGCGCTGATGGGCGACCTCATCGCCGGCTCGGCCGTGGCCAACGGCTGGGCGGGCGTGGTGATCCACGGGGCGGTGCGCGACGTCGGCGCCCTCGCGGAGCTCGACCTGGGCGTCAAGGCGCTGGGGTCGAACCCGCGCAAGAGCGCGAAGACCGGGGCCGGGGAGCGCGACGTCGTCGTCTCGTTCGGCGGCGCGACGTTCACCCCGCGCGCGCGGCTGGTCAGCGACGACGACGGGGTCGTCGTGCTGCCGGACTGAGGCGCGGTGTGCGTCGCTCGCCTGCCGCCGGCAGCGGCGCCGGGCTTCCTCACCTGACACGGGGTAGGGCGCGCGGGAGCGCGCTCTCTGCCGGGCCGAGGTGACCTTTCTCGGCGATGTCACCCCCGCGGGAGCGGTGCGAGCCCTGCTCGACCGCTCCCGGTCCGCCGTCGTTGCCGAGGCCGTGACGGCGGCCGTCTGGGCCGGAGTGCAGCCCGTCGGCCCGTTACGCGGTCCTGGGGCGCGGCGGCACCGTAGGCTTCGATCGGCCGCGCGAACATCACGCGTCAAAAACCCCCAGGGGTACAGCCCCTCCCCATATCTTGGGACCCATGGCTGCATTTCTCGTCGCATACGACCTGCGTAGGCCGGGTTGTCAGTACGACGACTTCCTGGCCCGGCTCGAGGACTTTCAGTCCACGTGCCACGGCCTCGACGCCGGTTGCTTCGTCGCGACCGACGGCACGGCGGACGAGGTGCGCAACGCCCTGACGCCCCACCTCCACCCGGGCGACGGCCTCATCGTCACGGCGATCACACCCGACGACGCGTCCTGGACCGGCCTGCAGCCCGAGGTCCGGCGCTGGATCCACACGCACCTGAGCTGAGCCCTCGGCCGCCCGATCAGCGGCCCGGAACGCCCTGTCGCGACGCGCGGTCGCGGTAGTCCGCCGCAGCGGCACGCTCCGCCGCGCCCCCGTCCCGCCGGGGCCTGCCCACACTCCTCAGCGGAGGTCCCCCCGACGGCGAAATGCAAGAGATGGCAACTCGTTGCCACCGCGCTTTCCGGACGCCATGGTCCAAGGCAACCGGTTGAGCACAGACGCTCCGCCGGCTCGTCGATGTTTCAAGGGGGAACCATCCATGGGAAAGCACCGCACACGGGCCAACGGACGGGCAGCAGCAGCTGCCGCCGTCGCCCTCCCGCTCTCGCTCGCACTCGCGGGCGGGGCGCTCGCCGCGACACCGGACCACTCCAGTGCCGGCGGCAACCCACCCGCCCACTCCAACGCCGGCGGGAAGAACGCTCCGGAGGTCGAGGCCCGCGTCAAGCCCGTCATCAAGAAGGGCCAGCGCGAGTTCCGCGATCTCAACGCCAACGGCCAGGTCGACACCTACGAGGACTGGGGGAAGTCGCCGTCGCAGCGCGCCGCGGACCTCGTGTCCCGGATGACGCTCGAGGAGAAGGCCGGCCTCATACACATCACCTCCGAGCGGCGCGGCGCACCGGCCGGCACGGTGGTGGACGACCCGTACGCCCCCACGGTGGGCTACGTCGAGGACCGGAACATCCGGTACCTCGTCATCCGCGACAACCCGACCGCCGCCCAGCTCGCCGACCGGGCCAACGACTACCAGGAGCTCGCCGAGGCCTCCCGGCTCGGCATCCCGGTCGTCTTCACCTCCAATCCACGCAACCACGTCAACCCCGACCAGCAGTTCGGGATCAGCGAGGCGACCGGCCAGTTCTCGCTCTGGCCCGGCAGCCTCGGCCTGGCCGCCAGCCACGACCCCGGCGTCGTGCGCGGGTTCGCGGAGATCGCCCGCGAGGAGTGGCGCGCCGCCGGCATCCACAAGATCTACGGCTACCAGATCGAGACGGCCACCGAGCCGCGCTGGAACCGGGTCTCCGGCACCTTCGGCGAGAGCCCCGAGCTCAACGCGGACATCGCCCGCGAGCTCGTCCTCGGCTTCCAGGGCGAGGAGCTGGACAGCGAGTCCGTGGCCCAGACCATCAAGCACTTCCCCGGCGACGGCGCCGTGCTGCGTGGCCTCGACCCGCACAACGCGCAGGGCCAGTGGGCGATCTACCCCACCGAGGGCAGCCTGTACGACTACCAGCTGCCCCCGTTCCAGGCCGCGATCGACGCCGGTGCCAGCTCGGTGATGTCGTACTACAACGTCCCCAGCAACGAGCTCAGTGCCGACCAGCTGCCCAAGCACCTCTGGTACTCCGAGGACCAGCAGTTCGAGGAGGTCGCCGGCGCGTACAACAAGGCCATCATCGACGGCCTGCTCAAGGGCGAGATGGGCTTCACCGGCTACGTCAACAGCGACAGCGGCATCCTCACCACCACCGCCTGGGGCGAAGCCATCCAGGCCATGACGCTCGAGGAGCGTTACGCCAAGGCCGTGGACGCGGGCATCGCCCTGTTCTCCGACTACAACGACCCGACCGGCCTGATCAACGCCGTGAACCAGGGGCTGCTCCCCGAGTCCGACCTGGACCCGCACGTCCAGTCCCTCCTCGAGGAGATCTTCACCCTCGGCCTGTTCGAGAACCCGTACGTCGACCCCGCGAACGCCCAGGAGATCGCCGACTCGGCGGAGTCCCAGGCCGTGGCCGACGAGGCGCACCGCAGGTCGGTGACGCTCCTGCGCAACGACGCCGGCCAGCTGCCGCTGACCGACGAGGCGCTGGCGGAGACGCGTCTGTACGTCGAGGTCTTCACCAGGACCAACGCGGCGAACCAGACGGCGGCGCTGAAGAACGTCATCCGTGCGGCCGACCCCTCGGTCCAGATCGTCGACACCCCCGAGGAGGCGACCGACGCGCTCGTGCTCGTCCGGCCGAACAGCTACGAGCTGCCCGACGGCTCGGCGAAGTCCGTCGAGCTCGACGCCAACACCGGCGTGAACGTGGCACGAATCCAGGAGATCGAGGCCACGGTCCCGACCATCCTGGCCGTCAACGCCGTGCTGCCCTGGGTCATCGAGGACATCGAGCCCGGTGCGGCGTCCGTCGTCGCCACCTTCGACGTCAAGACGGAGGCGATCTGGGAAGCCGTCCGCGGGGAGTTCAACCCCACGGGCAAGCTGCCGGTCACGCTGCCGGCCGACCAGGCCGCGGTCGAGGCGAACGCGTCCGACGTCCCCGGCTACGCCGAGGCGTTCGACTACGCGTACACCAACGCCGCGGGTGACACCTACGAGTTCGGCTTCGGCCTGAGCTACGAGGAGTAGCCGGAGCGTCCGCCCGACGTTCCACCGGTGAACGAGAGGTCGCCGTGCTCGTACGAGCGCGGCGACCTCTCTCTGTGCTCGCACGGCGCAGTTCGAGCCAGGGGCGTGCGACGCCTGCTAACTTGATCCGACCTGTAGCTCAGTCGAATCGCGTCACCAGCCGACACCGCCGTCGCACCCCGGACGCCGCGCCCCGACCGGCGCGCACCTTCCGCACCCACCGGAGATTCGAGCCATGGACCACCCAGAGACCGCAGGCACCGCCCGCGAGGACCGCCCCGCCCACCAGCTCCTGCACGACTACGCGTACACGATCCGGACCAAGGAGGGCGAGCTCTACAACGACGACCTCGCCCCGGTCGCCGCCGGCCAGCGCAAGTGGGGCTGGTTCGAGATCTTCAACGTCTGGACCAACGACGTGCAGTCGCTCGCCGGCTACACCCTCGCGGCCAGCCTGTTCATCACCGCCGGCATCAGCGGCTGGTGGGTGTTCGCCGCGATCATCCTCGCCGGCTTCTTCATCATGGTGCTGGTCAACCTCTCCGGCCGGCCGAGCGTCCACTACGGCGTCCCGTACGCCGTCATCGCCCGCACCAGCATGGGGGTGTTCGGGGCACGGTTCCCCGCGCTGCTGCGCGGCATCGTCGGCATGTTCTGGTACGGCGCCCAGACCTACTTCGCCTCGACCGCCGTCGCCCTGGCGATCAACGCGGTCCTAACCGACCCGCCCACCGCCACCTTCCTCGGGATGAACGCCGTCGGCTGGGTCTCCTACGTGATCGTCACCATCTTCCAGGTGGCCCTGTTCATGCGCGGCATGGACTGGATCGCCCGGTTCCTCAACTTCGCCGGGCCGGCCGTCTACGTGGTGATGACCCTGCTGCTCATCGCCATCTGGACCCAGGCCGGCGGCGAGCTTGTCGGGGCGGTCGGCACCCTCTTCCAGGGCGAGAAGACCGGCGGGGCGGCGGTCCTCGCGTTCTTCGGGGTCGCCGGCACGATGATCGCCTACTTCGCCGCCGTCGTCGTCAACTTCGGCGACTTCGCCCGCTTCACCCGGTCCACGCGGCAGATGCGCCGCGGCAACCTGCTCGGCCTGCCCGTCAGCCTGACGCTGTTCACCTTCCTGTCGCTGTTCATCACGGCGGGGGCGTACATCGTCTTCCAGGGCGGGGAGGGCGACCCGCTGGTCAACCCCGCGGACATCGTCGGGCAGGTGGGCAACACCTGGCTGACCATCATCGCGGCGATCACGTTCTTCCTCGCCACCGTCGGCATCAACCTCGTCGCCAACTTCATCCCGCCCGCCTACGACCTCGCGAACCTGCTGCCCTCGCGGATCTCCTTCCGCACCGGCGGGCTCATCACCGCGGCGATCGGCTTCGTCATCGGCGCCCTGTGGGTCGCGGCCATCGGCGAGATGGGCCTCCCCAAGTTCGTCGACACGCTCGGCGCCATCCTCGCGCCGCTGTACGGCATCCTCGTGTGCGACTACTACCTCCTGCGCCGGCGGCGCCTCGACCTGCAGCACATGTACTCGACCTCACCGGGAGGCATCTACTACTTCAGCAACGGGTGGAACACCCGGGCGCTGGCCGCCGGCGGGCTCGCCGCGATCTTCTCGATCGCCGCGGTGTGGGTGCCCGCCCTCGCCCAGCTCGGGGGTTTCGCGTGGGTGATCGGTGCCATCCTCGGCGCCCTGTTCCACTGGATCGCGATGCGCAACCACGTGATCGTCTCGACCGGCGAGGAGCACTGAGCTTCGTCACATCCGAGGCGGGTGTGGCGCCTTCCTGGGCGCGGGAAGGCGCCGCAGAACCGGCGAACGGGACGAGTGCGCCCGCTTGAGACATACCCGACAAAGCCTTGACCAACGGTTCCCCAAACGTATGGTGGAAGGGAGCTAGTGTTCCCACGGCGGTTGCACGGCCAGGTGACGGCACCGCCGAACTTCTTCTCTCCGCCTCGGATCTGAGACGGCTGCGGCGCGCGCCCGGCCGCCCGCGGATCAGGTCCTGAGGCGAAGGAGAACGAGTGGCGCGCGACCATGAAGTGAGACCGGACGAGACGTCCGAGTCGACGATCGACCGCGGTCGGTTCGGCGTGACGGAGCGACGGAGGCCCCGGACCGACGACGAGTACCGGGCGCCCATCTCCAGCGCCGAGCTCAGCAAGGGCCCCACCGAGCTCGCGGAGGACCGCGGGGCGCGGGTCAACTGGCGGGTCTTCGTCATCTCCGCCGCCGTGATCGTCGCCTTCTCGCTGTGGGCGATGCTCGCCCCCACCAGCGCCGCGGACGTCATGCGCGAGCTCGTCCTGGACATCGCGACCAACCTCGGCTGGTTCTACGTGGTCACCGTCGTGCTGGTGATCCTCTTCGTGCTGTGGGTGGCGTTCTCCAAGGAGGGGACGGTGCGCCTCGGCCCCGACCACTCCCGCCCCCAGTACAAGCTGTTCACCTGGGTCGCCATGCTGTTCGGCGCCGGCGTGGGCATCGACATGCTCTTCTACTCCGTGACCGGCCCGATCGCGCAGTACATGATGCCGCCGACCGGGGACCCGCAGTCGGCCCAGGCCGCCCAGGACGCGGTCGTCTGGACGATGTTCCACTACGGCATCTCCGGCTGGGCGATGTACTCCCTGCTGGGCATGGCGATGGGCTACTTCGCCTACCGGTGGGGCATGCCGCTGTCGATCCGCGCGGCGCTGTACCCGCTGCTCGGCAAGCGCGTGCGCGGCGCCGCCGGCGACGCCATCGACGTCTTCGCGCTGATCGGCACCGTCTTCGGCGTCGCGACCTCCATGGGCATCGGCGTGGTCCTGCTCAACGTCGGCTTCTCCTACCTGTTCGGCCTGCCGCAGGGGCTGGGCCTGCAGATCGCCCTGGTGCTGGTCGCCGTCGTCATGACGGTGGCCGGCTGCCTCTCCGGCGTCGACCGGGGCATCCGCCTGGTCTCGGAGCTGAACATCTGGATCGCGGCCGCGATGATGCTCTACATCCTGGTCACCGGCCAGACCGCGTTCCTGCTCAACGCCCTGGTCACGAACATCGGCCGGTTCGTCGGCACGTTGCCCGAGCGCACCCTGGAGACGTTCGCCTACGAGTCCGGGGGCGCGGACTGGATGGGCGGCTGGACGCTGTTCTTCTGGGCGTTCTGGCTGGCCTGGGGCCCGTTCGTCGGCCTGTTCCTGGCCCGCATCTCCCGCGGCCGCACGCTGCGCGAGTTCGTCATCGCCGCCATCACCGCCCCGGTGCTGTGCGACTTCGTCATCGTCTCCATCTTCGGCAACTCGGCGCTGTCGGTCGTCATGGACGGCAACCTCGAGTTCGCCCAGCTCGCCATCGACCAGCCCGAGCAGGGCTGGTACGCGCTGCTCGAGATGTTCCCCGGCGCGGCGTTCCTCATCGGCCTGGCCACGCTGTCCGGCATGCTCTTCTACCTCACCAGCGCCAACTCGGGCGCGATGGTGATGGCGAACTTCTCCTCCACGATCCCCGACCCCGCCGAGGACGGCGCGAAGTGGCTGCGCATCTTCTGGGCGCTGGTCACCGCGCTGCTCACGATCGCCATGCTGGTCGCCGGCGGCGTGACCACCATGGAGTACGCCACGCTGATCTTCGCGTTCCCGGTGACGATCATCGCGTACCTGGTCATGGCCTCGTTCTGGAAGGTGCTCCGCATGGAGCGGGCCGAGCGCGAGGGCCAGATCATCCGCCGCCGCTCGGCCGCCGCCCACGGCGGGCAGGTGCCGGAGAAGACGTGGAAGCAGCGCCTCGCACAGCTGCGGTCCTACCCGTCGAAGAAGGCCGTCACCCAGTTCATGGACCGGACCGTGCGGCCGGCGCTGACCGCCGTCGCCGCGGAGTTCGGCGAGCTGGGCTACGAGGCGACGCTGTCCACCACCCCGAACGCCGAGACCGGCGTCGACGAGCACACGCTGGTCGTGAACATGCTCGACCACCGCGACTTCCACTACCAGGTGGCCGCGGTCGAGGCCCCGGTGCCCCGCATCGGCGGGCGGCCCATGTCCAAGGGCGACGACCTGTACTACAAGGTGGAGGTCTTCACCCAGACCGGCACCGAGGGCTACGACCTGATGGGGCTGACCCAGCAGCAGGTCATCAACGACGTCCTGGACCGGTACGAGGCGCACCTGTCGTTCCTGCGCTACTCCACCGAGCACGACTACGCCTCGGTCCTGACTCCCGCGGCCCCGGCCGCCGTGCCGACGGTCGCGGACGACGTGGTGCGCGTCGCGGACTGACGCCATTTTCGACGTCGGGGCGGCTCCGGTCTCGGGGCGGCTCCGCGTCGGGGCGGCTCGAGCATGGGCCGGCTCGGCGTCGGACGGCCCGACGAAGGTGACCTTTTCGGGCGGGGCCAGCCAGGCGGGAGTGGTGCGAGCGTGCCTCGCACCACTCCCGCCTGGCACGAGGGCACAGGGGCGGGACCCGTCGATCCCGCCCCTCCGCCGTCGGCCGTGTTTCCTCCTGCGTGCAGAACTCAGCGCCGCGCGCCGCGCTGCGCCTCGTAGAGGTCCTCGACCACGGTGGGGTCGAGGCTCGAGACGCTCTCCAGCGCCTCCGGGCCCCCGGGGTAGTCCGGGCGCAGCTCGCTCGTATCGCTGGTCACCCCGGCAACGTCGAGGGTGACGCTGGCGGGCGCGACGTCGCTCAGGCACACCGCGTAGGGGCGGCCGTTGGTCACCTCGATGCCCCAGTGCGCGTTGCGGGCGCCGAAGTACGGGCCAGACTGGGCGGCGCCGCCGACCCGGCCGGTGTTGTTGATCCGGATGTTCGAGCGCAGGTTCTCGAACGGCAGCGCCCGGTGGGAGTCGAACGTGCCCTCAGCCATGACGCCGCGGTGGTAGACGTTGCCGGACGAGAGCCCCTCGGCATTGATGCCGTGCGGCCACGCGCCCGCGACGGACGGCACCGTGAACGGCTCGACCTCGAAGTCCTCGATGAGGTTGTCGTGGGACTGCATGCGGATAACGAACGGGTGGTGCGTGGCGCGGCCGGCGACCGTGACGCGGGACATGGTCACCGACTTCGCACCCGTCAGCCCGAAGCCGACGTCGGTGTTCTCCACCCGGATCCGGTCCGCCCAGCAGTCGTGAGCGGCCTGGAAGTGCACGCCGTTGGAGCCGGGGTTCTGGTTGTGCCGGGTCTGCGTGATGAGCTTGTTGCGGATCGTCAGGCGCTCGATCCCCACCTCGGTCACGGCGGGGCCGAGCTCGCGGAGCACCGACGGCCACCGGTCGCTCAGGTCGTGCTTGACGGGCTGGGCGAGGCGAACGGTGGCGCCGTCGAGAATCTTCTCGATCCGCACCGGCCACTGGAGGGTGCCGTACTGGGGGTAGAAGCCCTCGGTGCCGGGCACCAGCTGCGGGGCGCCGACCGGCCAGTCGTAGGCGCGGGCACCCTCGGTGTCGCCCGCGAGGTGGACGAGCAGACCGGCGTCGGCGGGGTTCTCGGTCTCGAGGAGGACCATCTGCCCCTCGCGCAGACCGGCCGTGGAGGAGACGGTGACATCGGAAGTGCCGCGCGGGGCCGGCGCGACGGCGGCGAGCGTGGCGCCGGGGATCCACCCCTCCGTGCCGAGCCACTCCTCGACCTCGAGCTTGCTCTTGACGGGCTCCGGGATCACCCAGATCTGACCGCCGGCCCACGACCAGCGGTCCTGGTTCTTCGACGCCTGCCAGTTGTCGCGGTACCCCTCCTTGAGCGGCCGGGAGAAGTACAGGACGGTGTCCGCGGTGCTCGCGCCGCGCACGACGACGTTGGACCAGTGGATGAAGAGCGGACCGCTGAGGTGGTAGGTGCCGTCCGGGACGAGGACGGTTCCGCCGCCGCTCTCCCCCACCGTGCGCACGGCGGCGTTGAACGCCGCGAGGTCGTCCGTGGCGCCGTCGCCCTTGGCTCCGTACTGCTTGACGTTGGCGACGACGCGCGGGTGCGGCCGCGGCGAGCCGAGCCGGTAGCCGGCGTGCGTGAAGTCGCCGAGAAGCCGGTGGGTCGACGGCGAGGCCGACCACTCGTCGAGCAGCTGCTGGCCGAGGTCCCCGGTGGCAGGGCGCACGGCGCGGCTCGGGCGCGCGACCGGCGCCGCGCCGGCGGGCGCGGCGAGCGCGGCCATCGCCGTCGTCGCTGCGGCGACGGACAGCAGGCTGCGGCGGCTGATCTGGTGCAGCACGGGATTGTTCACGGTTCCCCCTTGACGTCGTTGTCCCCGTCCGCGGCAGCACCGTGGACGGACTTTCGGTCCAGACGATCATCGGGACGGCCGCGACCGATACCCCTTGCCGTTTGTTGCCGTGGACGAGCGGGGCCGGTGCTCTGGCGATGCCCGGCCCGGCCAAGCGGGCACCGGTGTCATCGGGCGCCGATAGAGTCGTGAGCATGCCGGAGCTGCACTTCTTCGAACGTCGCGCGGATCCCCCGCCCGCGAAGGTCAACGCGATCACGCTGACCGTCACGTTCACGACGCTCTGGATCCTCGCCACGGCGGTCATCGGGGTGCTCGACCTCATGGGCCGCGTCCCGGGGAACTGGCTCGACGTCTGCTTCGCGGGCCTCGGGATGGGCCTCCTCGCGGTGTGCTGGGGGTACGTGCACGAGTACCGGGCCGCGCGACGCCAGCGCCGGTAGCGGGGCTCTCCGGCCAGCAGGTCACGAATCCGGCCGCGCCGCCTACCTGTCACGTCTAGCTCGGTTTTCGTGGCAGGTTCGTCGCCGCCGGTGCGCTCGCCGGCTCGGTCCCCCGCGTACGCGGCGGTGCGTGGGGTCGGCCGCCAAATATTCTCCGCCCGACAGGGAACTGAATCGGGGTCCGGGGTGTTTTACTAGGTACCCCCGGGGGCACCGGCGCGGCTTTCCCCCAGACGCGTCGTCTGTCTCCGGGGGCCTTTTTATGCCCGGCGACGCGCGATCGCTACTCCTTCGCGCGGTGCCCCGCCCGCGAGCGCTAGTCCTCCGCGCGGTGCCCCGCCCGCGCGACCGAAACTCCCCCGCACGCTGCTCCGCCGCGAGCGCAGCGCCTCCGCGCCGTGCTCCGCCCACGAGCCCTACACCTCCGCGCGGCGGGCCGACCCGCCCCGCATCCAGACGAAACCGCTCCGGCGCCGTCGCGGATCCGTCAGCATCGACGGGACGCCGTCCCGGCCGGCCACGTAGCGCGGCTCGCAACAGTGGCGCGGCTCGCGTCGCTGGGACCGCCCGACGCCACCGACCGACGGAGCACCGATGGAGACACCCGCCCGCCGGGGCACCGCCGCGGCCGTGACCGCCACCGTGCTGCTCGCGCTCCCGACGCTCGTCGTGCTGCCGGCGCTGGTCTCCATCCTCGGGGTCAGCTCCGCCCCCGGCGACGACCTCGCTCCCGTCGCCGCGGGCCTGCTCTGGCTGGCGCTCGCCGCGCTGCCGCTGCTCGCCTGGGCCCGGCAATCCTGGAAACTTGCGGTGCCGGCCCTGGCGATCGCCGTCGTCGGGGTCGGGTATGGCGTCTGGGGGTTCATCGACGGCGTCGAGAAGTCCCGCCAGAACTGCCACTGGGTCCTCTGCGACGCGGGCCTGTACCTCGGACCGGTCCTCGCCGGCTACTTCGTCGGCGTCGCCGTCACCCTCGCGCTGCTGGTCCACGCGCTGCGCCGCGTCCCCGCGGTCGGGGCCATGCCGGCGTGACCTGACATGGGCTCGCGAAGAACCCAGCACTCGCCACCCCGCGGCCGGACCGGTCGCCGCCCGCCCCCACCGGTTGCCGGCCCGGGTCGCCGCCCCGCCCCCACCGGTTGCCGGCCCGGGTCGCCGCCCCGCCCCCACCGGCCCGCCACCGGCCCCCACCGGCCCGCCGCAGGCCCGCCACCGCGCCGAGTGAGACGTTGTCCGTGTTATCCGGCTCTTATTCGACGGACAACGTCTCACTCGGCGCGGGGCTTCGGGCAGATACCTGACACGAACAGCCTCGGGGGCGGACACAGCGCTCAGACGGTTGGCTGTCGCCGCGTGGTCGGCCTGACGCCGCGTGGTTGTCCACATCAGGCTGGACTGCCCGCACCTGCACAGAGCACAGGCGCCAGCTCGTCACCGAAAGGCTGGTCTCGCAGAGCGTGGCGGTATGCGCACTCCCACCCCCGTACCGCCGGAACTCGCTGGAGGACCGTTCCGTCGTGATGCCGCGCTGGATCAGGTCAGCGACGAGATCCTCGAGGGAGCGTCGTACCAGCGACTGCTACGAGGGATACACGCCGTGGCCGGGCCGATCACGCACGAGGACCGAATCCGCGCTACGCGCCTCGCCGTGCCGGCGGCGGTGCTCGGAGGGATCAGCGCGGTGTGGGTGCACGGGGGCGACGTCGCATGGCCCGACGAGCCGGTGGAGATCGTCCTGCCGCGCGACCGTCGCGTGCGGAGCCGCGAGTATCTAAACGTCCGCGGCGACGAGCTTCTGCCCGCCGAAGTGATGAGCTCTCGGTTCGGCCGCGTGACGACGCCGGCGCGCACCGCCTTCGACGTCGGCCGCCACGACGACCCGCTGCGCGCGGTCCCGCTCCTCGACGCCCTCGTCCGCGCCACCGGTCTGACGCGGCAGCAGGTGGAGGACGTGACCAGTCAGCACAGCGGTGCGCGGTTGATCCGCCGGCTCCCGGAGATGCTCGACCTCGTCGACGCAGGCGCCGAGTCCGTGCGTGAGTCACAGCTGCGGGTGATCCTCGTCGAGGCCGGACTCCCGCGCCCCGTCACCCAGCACACGGTCCGCACGAGCGACGGGCTGTTTGTCGCCCGTGTCGACCTGGCTTGGCCTGAGCTGCGGGTGATCGTGGAGTACGACGGCTCCCACCACGACGACCCGCGCCAGATCGCCCGCGACCGCGCCCGCCTCAACGCCCTGCGCGCTGCCGGCTGGACCGTGCTCGTCGTGGATCGCGCGCAGTTCGCGCGGCGGGACCAGATGGTCGCGATGATCCGCCGCGTCCTGCAGTCCGCCCGACGGTGAGGTTCATGGCCGGGTGAGGCTCGTCCAACGTCCAACGTCCAACGTCCAACGCCTGCCGCCCAGCGCCCGGCGCCGGCGAGAACCAGAGCCGCCAGTGAACGGCCCGTTGTCAGAGCGTCAGGCTGCCGCCCGGCCCCTCGACCGTCAGGCGCAGCCTCGGCTCACCGGGACCGACCTCGATATCGGTGCCGATCGCCCGCAGGATCGGCGTGACCTCCTCCGGCCGCGGGTGGGTGGCGACCAGCCCGGTCGGCCGCACCCGCGCCTTCGTGGTGACCGCCGGCGAGGTGGTGGCCCCCCAGTCGATGAGGAACGGCACCAGCCCGGTGGGCTCCACGAGGTTCGCCGTCAGGCGCCACTCCAGCAGCGTGCCGTCGGTGGTGCGTCGCGCGCCGTCGAACACCTCGCCGAGGTCGAGCCCGGCCTCGCGGGCCCGGGCACGTGCGGCGTCGAGGTCGCCGGGGTGGACGGCCCAGGTGACGACGGCGGTCTCCCGGACGTCGTCGACGCCGAACGAGCGGGTGCCGGTGAAGGTCGTGTTCTCGGGGTCGGCGCCGATGATCTCCAGGTAGGCGTCGCCGCCGAAGGAGACCAGGTAGTTGCGGGTGCCGAACTTCGGGTGCACGCCGCCGGGCTCGGGCGCGACGCCGGTGGCCTCCTCGAACGCGCGGACGGCCGCGGCGAGGTCGGGCGTGGCGACGACGACGTGGTCGAGGTGGTGGGGCAGGACGGTGTCGGTCACGCGGGCACCGTACAGGCCCGCCGTGGCCGGGTGCCGGGCACCCCGACCGGGGTCCGCGGAGTGGGACGCGAGGGGCGTGGCCCGCCGCGCGGTCAGGTCGCCGGCGCTCGCCCGTCCGGACGGGTGCGCCACCGCGCGCGGTCAGGTCGCTGGCGCTCGCCCGTCCGGATGGGTTCGCCGCCGCGCCGTCAGGTCACCGGCGCTCGCCCGTCCGGGTGGACGGCCGAGGCGACGACGAGGCCCCCGCCCCACACCATGGAGAGGACTCCCGAGGTCGCGCCGAGGCTTGCCGCGACCTCGGGGTAGAGCAGCGAGAACCCGCCGAGGCCGACGGCGGAGAGCCCGACGGTCCAGCCCGCCAGCCGCACCGAGCCGAGGCCGGCGACGGCCGCCACCGGGAGCACCACGAGTGCAAGGGCCGCCGCGGCCTGCTGCGGCCAGTGGTCGACGCCGTTGGTGAGGTACGGGACGTGACCAGGCGCCCGGGCCTCGGCGGTCAGGTGCCAGACGTACACCAACCACGGCACGGCCCCGGCCGCGGTGACGGCGAGCACGGGCAGGCCGCGCCGCCCCCGGTCGGGTGCCGACCGCGGTTCTGGTGACGTCGGGGCCGCCGGGGGCACCGGTGGCGCGGAGGCGGACAGGGGCACCGGGGGCGTCGCGGCCGCCGGGGACACCGGTGGCGTCGTGGCCGGCCGGCGGACCAGCCACACCAGCGCCCAGGCCGCCACGACCGTGGCCGCGAGGAGGAGCGCGCCGTTGCGGGACCCGTCGGGGTAGAAGCTGCCCGAGGTGCGCATGAAGCCGACCCACGGCAGCCCGGCGAACACGAGCACGGTGAGGGCGGCCCAGACGGCGGTGAGCCGGCGTGGCTCTCCCGCTCGGCCCACTCCGCGGCGGCGCTCCCGACGGCGGCGCTCCCCGCGGCGACGACCGTTGTGCGCACCACGCCGCCCCCGAGCGACCAGGGCGACGACGCCCGCGGTGAGCAGCTGGGCCGCACCGAAGAGGACGACGGCGCCGTCGAGCGCCAAGGCCGCGGCCGGCACCGCGCAGGCCGCGAGCAGCGCGACCTGCACCGCGACGGCGCGGCCGAGACCCGGGCGCAGCACCATCGCGAGGAGCGGCACCACCACGAGGCAGGTCATGGTGACGCCCCAGCCGGCCTCGAGCATGGCGTGCTCGCCCGCGAACAGCGGGTGCGGGGGCGGGATCACCACCCACAGATCCGTCGTCGCGAACCCGACGGTGGACCACGCGAGGGCCAGCACGAGGGCGACCGCGCGCGCCGCCGTCGCCCGCTCGGCGGTGAAGGTGCGGGTGCCCGGGATGGTCGGCGTCGTCGTCGGCACGGCGGGAGCGTAGCGAGGCGACGACCGGCCGCGGGCCCGATCGGAGCGACGAGGCCCGAGCCGGGCGGGCCTCACCCGGACGGGTCGACGGGACGCAGCCTGCGCTGCTCGAGCTCCCAGTACTCGATGTCGAAGGCCTGCGCCTCAGTCATGGTCCGGTAGCCCCCGAGCCGTTCCGCGGCTTCGATGATCCGGATCGTGTGCCGGAAGATGTCCAGCACGGCCTGCGCCGTCGCGGGGTCCGGGCCCGTGGTCACCAGCCCGAGCTCGGGGTCGAGGATCACCCGCGGCGTCGGGTCCAGCATGCGTGCCCCCGGCGAGCGGTGCGCGTGACGCTCGAAGTAGCGGGTGTAGTCCTCCGCGTAGGCGTCCACGTCGCGGCCGAGCAACGGCAGCCGCTTGGTGCGGATGACGTGCTCCAGCGTGGTGGGCCCGCGCTGCGACACCACGGGCAGGTCTGCGCGGGTGACGAAATCGGTCACCTCCCGGTCCGCGCAGACGGCGACCGCGGGCGGGGTGTGAGCGACCGCGTCCAGCGCCGCACGCAGCTCGCGCGGCACGTCCGCGACCCGACCGTCGGCCCCGTCGAACGGGTCCGCGCGCCATCCCGCCTCCCGCCCGAGGAACTCCTCGGCCCGCCGGACCAGCTCGAGGTGCCGGTCGTAGGCCTCGGCCACGTCGTCACCCATGGTGAACAGCCCGTGGTGGGCGAGGACGATGGCGGTGCACCGGTCCGCACGGCGCGCCTGCCACGCCGCCGAGGCGGTCATGGCGAGCTCGAAGCCCGGCATCACGTAGGGCACGACGATGACGTCGTCGCCGAGCACCTGAGCCGCGAGGTCCGGGCCGTGCACCGTGTCGGTGAGCGCGACGATCGCGTCCGCGTGCGTGTGCAGCACCGAGCGGAACGGGAGCGCGTGGTGCAGGAGGCTCTCGATGGTGGGCGCGGGCGCGCCCGGCCGCCGGCTGGCGGCCGCGTACCCGGCCATCATCTCGAGGTCGCTCAGCTCGCCGGACCGAAGCATCCGGGCCAGCGCGGTGCGGTCGAGCCGCACCAGACCGTCCAGGTCGAGCCGGCCGAGGTCGAAGCCGGACGCCTTCGCCCAGAGGTCCTCCTCCGTCTTGACGGAGGTGTTGCCGCCGCCGTGCAGCACCAGGAACGGGTCCCGACCGAGCAGGCGCGACGCATGCAGCGTCTCCCTCAGCCACCTGTTGACGCCCGGCTCCGCCCGCTGCGCCAGCACCCCGTCGACCCCCGTGGGCGTGCCCCATCCCGTCATGTCCCGCACGTGCTTCCTCTCTCTTCCCGACGCCGGACCGAGCGCATCCCGCGCCGCGATGCGGCGCGGGACGGGCAGTCCGGTCAGTCCTGCGCCCCGCCGGAGAGGTCGGCGTACATCGCGGCGGCCTCGTCGGCGCTCAGGCCGCCATGGACGACGGCGCGCACCGACTGGATCATCGCCAGCGGGTTCTCCCGCTGGAAGATGTTCCGGCCCATGTCGACCCCGGCGGCGCCCTCGTCGATCGCCCGGCGGGCCATGGTGAGCGCGTCGTGGACGGGCAGCTTCTTGCCGCCCGCCATGATCACCGGCACCGGGCAGGCGGCGGTGACCTGCTCGAAGCCCTCGTCGCAGTAGTAGGTCTTGACCAGCTGCGCGCCGAGCTCGGCGATGATCCGCGTGGCCAGGCCGAGGTAGCGGGCGTCGCGGGTGAGCTCCTTGCCCACCGCGGTCACGCCGAGCACCGGAATACCGTGCTGGAGCCCGGCGTCGACGAGCCTGGTCATGTTGTGCACCGACTGCGTCTCGTTCTCGCCGCCGATGAACACCTGCACGGCGACGGCGCTGGCGTCGATGCGCACCGCGTCGGAGATGTCCATCGCGATCCGCTCGTCCGAGAGCTCCTTGAGCACCGAGGGCCCGCCCGAGGCGCGGACCACGAGAGCGTTCGTGGCGCTGGGCGGGATGACAGTGCGGATGATGCCGCGCGTCGCCATGAGCGCGTCGGCCTCCGGAGCGAGCGGCACGATGTTGAGGTCCACCCGCTCCAGGCCGCGCGTCGGTCCCTGGAAGTACCCGTGGTCGAAGGCCAGCATGACCGTCCTGGCAGACTCGGCGTCAAAGATGCGACCGAGCCGGTGCTTCATCCCGAAGTCGAGGTTCGCCGCGCCCTTGACGTGGAAGCCTCCCGACTCCTGTGGCGTGTCGAGGTGGTAGTTCTTCGCGGCGAGGTTGCCGTCGAGGTCAGCCATGGTGATGTCCGTTCGTTGTCTCGTTCGCCGACGTGGCGGGTGGGTGGGTGGGGCAGTGGTCAGCGCGCCGTCGTGGCGACCGCGGGGACCGGGTCGCCCGGCGTCCAGGGCACCTGGACGCCGTCGGCCGGGTCGTAGGGCGCCTTGACGAACAGCGCACGGAAGGTGGAGTCGGTCTCGTTGACGAAGTAGTGCATCTCCCCCGGCTCGCACCGGTAGACGTCGCCGACGCCCACCGTGTAGCTCTCCGTGCAGTTGATCCACAGGGTCGCCGAGCCCTCGAGGACGACGAAGGTCTCCTCGATCTGGGCGTGGTAGTGGTTGGACGCGTCGTCGCCGGGCCGCAGGCGGACCACCCCGAAGTCCGTGCGCGGTCCCCGCAGCAGGTAGCCGGGCCCGTACTCCCCGAACCGGTAGGGGGCGCTGTCGACCTTGCTCGTCTCCATGTGTTCGTTCCTCTTCTTCTCAGTCGTGGGTGTGTCAGGTTCCGGGGGCTTGCCACATCGGCGTGGTCACGCCGGCTGTCATGAGTTCTCGCTGGGCGGCGTAGGCGAGCGACCACCGCTCGACCACCGGCGCGTAGGCCTCGTGGTTGCCGGTCACGGGCTCGACCTCGCGGTCCCACCGGACCCAGCTCGCACCGGCCTCGGACGGGCTCGAGAAGAGCCCGGCGCCGCTGGCCCCGCACGCCGCCGCGCCCTGCGCCGTCGCCTCGGTGACGGACGGGACGCGCAGCGGCCGGCCGAGGACGTCGGCGACGATCTGCGTCCACACGGGGCTCTTCGCGGAGCCGCCGGCCAGGACGACCTGGTGCGCGCGGGCCCCGCTGAAGTCCTCGACCATCTCCAGGTTGGCGCGTGCGACGATCGCCGCGTTCTCGAGGAGGGAGCGGAACATCGCGGCCCGCAGGCGGGCTCCGCCGTCGAGCGGGAGGTTGAGGAACGACGGCGCCGCGTGCTTCCAGCTCCGGTAGTTCATGACGTCGGAGAAGATCGGGATGACGCCGTCGGACCCGATGGGGATCCGGGCCGCCGCGTCCGCCAGGACGTCGAGCGGGTCGCGCCCGTCCGCGTGGGCCGCTGCGACCTCCGGACCGGCGAACGTGTCGCGGAACCATCGGATCGCGGTGCCCGCGTGGAAGGCGATCGCCTCCGCCTGCCACAGCCCGGGCACGGCGGCCGCGTTGACCCGCACCCGCATCTGCGGGTCGGTCACCGGTTCGGCCAGGTTGACCATCTGCTGCCAGAACGTGCCGGCGACGACGAGCGCCTGGCCCGGCTCCGTCATGCCGAGCCCGAGGGCCGCGAGCTGGGCGTCACCGCCGCCGACGACGACGCGGGTGCGGGTCGACAACCCCGTCTCCCGCGCCGCCTCCGCGGAGACCTGGCCGAGCACCGTCCCGGGCTCGACCACCTGCGGCAGCAGGCCGGTGCGCAGGCCGCAGATCGTGGCGAGCTCGTCGTCGGCGTCCCGGGTGGCGAGCGCCAGCATCCCCGACGTCGAGCCGTTGGACGGCTCCATGGCGCACACGCTGGACAGGCGGTAGAGGACCCACTCGCTGAGCATCAGCACCGTGGCGGCCCGCTCGTAGAGCTCGGGCCGGTGGCGGGCGAGCCACAGGAGCCGCGGTTGGGCGGCGAGCGCGAACGTCTGGCCGGAGCGGTGGTAGACGAACTCCTCCACCCCCTCCGTGGCGGCCAGCTCGGCGACCTCGGCCCCGGCGCGGGCGTCGACGTTGGCGCAGGCCCAGACCTCGCGGCCGTCGCGGTCGAGGACCACGAGCCCCTCCCGCATCGACGTGGCGCTGACCGCCAGCACGTCGTCGGGAGCGACACCGGCGGCGGCGAGGGCCTCCCGGACGACCTCGACGACGAGCGCCCAGTTCCTTTCGACCGCGAACCCCATGGAGGCGGGCACGCCGGGTTCGGGATCGTGCTCCCAGGGGCGGCTCGCCGTCGCGCGGGGACTTCCCGCGGCGTCGAAGACCAGCGCCCGGACGGACCCGGTGCCGGCGTCGATCGCCAGTAGATGACTCATGCTTCCCTGACCTTTTTCTGCTTGCGGGGTGATGGATGTCGGAGGGTGCCGTCGGCCTGGTCGGGTCAGTCGACGTCGACGCCCTCGGCCTCGAGGAGCGCCCGGGCGACCTCCTCGTTGGTGACGAGCACGTCGAGGTACCCGCCGCGCAGCGCTCCCCGGATCGCGGCGAGCTTCTTGATCCCGCCGGCCACACCCACCACGTTGGGGATCGCGCGGAGCTCGTCGATGCCGATGCCGATGCGGCGTTCGTGGATCGGCAGGTCGACCACCTGGCCGTCCTCGTCGTAGAAGATCCCCAGGATGTCGCCGACGGCGCCGGCCTCGGCGATCCGGGCCAGCTCGGCGTCGTTGACGTAGCCGAGCTGCGCCAGGGTGGCCTGGCCGGTCACCGCTCCGATCCCGACGAGCGCGTGGTCGCTGCGGTGCGAGAGCTCCATGACCTCACGGACGCCGGCCTCCTGCCGGAGCGCCTCTGCGAGGGTGGGAGAGGAGACGACGATCGGAGCTGGGATGACGGCGTCGGTGCATCCCTCGGCGGCGGCTCCGCGGACCCGGCGGAGGGTGCTCACGTAGGCGTTGACCCCGCCCGTGAGCGTCACGGTGGAGACGCGCGTCATGAGGTCGACGGCCACCAGGTCCACCGTCGCCTGCACGGTCTCGCCCCATCCCATGGCGAGCATCTCGCCCGGCTTGAGGTGGTTCTGGAGATACTGCGCGCCGCCGCGTGCGAGCCGGTGGTTGATGCCGCTCTGGTCCTGCTCGGCGTCGTCCAGGGCGGGCGGCACCAGCGCCTCACGCAGCCCGAAGGTCTCCCTGAGCTTGCGCCCGACCTTGAAGGCGTCGAAGTGGTCCGACCCGATGGTGAAGGACACGATGCCGCTCTGGCGGCACCGCTCCAGCAGCCGGCCGGCCGACGGCCGCGAGACCGCGAGCCTCTTGGCGATCTCGTCCTGGGTGAGCTGGTCCACGTAGTAGTACCACGCGACCCGGAGGAGCTGCTCCTCCGCCTCCCACTCTTCGCCCGCTCTCTTGAGCACGCCCCCCACCTTCCTGTCGTCCGCGGGTCCGCGGAGCTCCCGCCGGGCGGGGTGGGACGCCGCAGCGCCCCACCCCGGCGCCGTCAGAAGTCGAAGTCGTCGATGTTCTCCGCGGTGAAGACGGTCCGCTCGGGCATCACGATGATCCCGTTGCCGTCCGCCTCGTAGTCGTACCCCTGAACCGAGTTGGGCTGCACCTCGAGCGTGCCGAAGCCGTCCGCCTCGAAGGTGTCGCCCACGTTGAGCTCGTTGCCCTCGAGCAGGTGCGCCGCGACGGCGACCGAGAGCGCGCCCTGCTGCTCCACGTCCCAGAGGGCGAAGCGGTCCAGCGTGCCGTTGTGGATGTACTCCTTCATCACGTTCGGCGTCGAGAACCCGACGAGGATGATGTCGTCGCGGCCGAGGTTCTCCAGCGCCTGGGCGGTGCCGGGCAGCGCGTTGGCGTCGGGCGCGATGATCGCCTTGAGGTCCGGGTTGGCGTTGATCAGCGCCTCGGCCTGCTGGACGGCGAGCTCGGTCTGGTTCTCGGAGAAGACGGTGTCGACGATCTCCCAGCTGGTGTCCTCGGCGATGATCCCCTTGGCGACCTCGGCCCACTGGTTCTGGTCGGTCACGGTGGGGCTGGAGTAGTGGAACGCGACCTGGGCGGCCTCGTCGGCCGGGAGCTCCTCGGTCACCATCTCGACCAGCAGCGAGCCGAGCTGCTCGGGCGTGCCCTGGCTGATGTAGAACTGCCGGCACTCGGGGTTGGTGTCGGAGTCCCAGGTGAGGACGACGACGTCCTGCTCCATCGCCGTCTTGAGCGACTGGCACAGGCCGTCCGGGGAGACGGAGGAGACGATCAGGCTCTGGTAACCCTGCTGGGTGTAGGAGTTGATCAGTTCGACCTGCTTGGCGACGGAGGCCTCGGGCGAGCCGAGGTACTGGACGTCGAGGCCGTGCTCCGGCCCGGCGGCCTCGGCACCTGCGCCGCCGCCCTCGAAGAAGCCGACCCCGGTGAGCTTGGGGATGAAAGCGACCTGCGCCGCGTCTTCCCCGGACCCGCCGGTCGAGGCGTCCGTGCTGTCGGCCTGCGAGCACGCCGTCAGGGCAAGCGCTGCGGCGGCGAGCACTGCCGCTGCCATGTGCGAGCGATTCCTCATCGAACCTTCCAATCGTCGTGCGACGCCGCCGTTGCGGCTCGCTGCTGCGAGCACGCCCCGCGTCGATGCGGTGCGTGCGATCTCCCCGCGGCCTCTCAGGGGGTGGGTGCGGGGACTTCTTCCTTGTGGAGCCGTGGTGCGGTCGCCCCGGCTCTGCGGCGCGCCCGCCGGTTCCTCCACGACTCGGACCAGTGGCCCGTCCACCAGCGGAGGCTGGCGACGATGACGAGGGCGGCGCCGGTGGCGACCGCCACCTGGTTCTCCGACAGGCCCATGAACCTCAGGCCCTGCTGGAGGAACCCGATGACGAAGGTGGCGATCACGACGCCGCCGATGCTGCCCTCGCCGCCGTACATCGAGACCCCGCCGATGACCACCAGCGTCAGCACGGGCATCAGCAGGCCCGCGCCGATGTCCGACCGGGCGGACCCCACGTAGGAGGTGAGGAGGAGTCCGACGAGGCCGGCGGCGAGCGCGGTGAGCAGGTAGGTGAGCAGGATGACCCGCTCGGAGCGGAAGCCCGCGTACGTGGCGGCGCGCGGGTTCGCGCCGATGAGGCGGGCCTGCCGGCCGAAGGCGGTCCGGCTCAGGAGCACGGCGAACACCGCCGCGAGCACCGCGAAGACGACCAGCATGTTGGGCAGCCCGAGGGTCCGCCCCCCGCCGAGGGCGAGGAAGCTCTCGGGCAGTCCGGAGATGCCCTCGAAGGAGGACACGCCGCCGAGGCCGGACGCCCCGAGCGCCAGCCCCGCGAAGAGGAACTGGGACCCGAGTGTGATCACCATCGGCTGGGCGCCGGTGATGAGGATGGCCGCGCCGTTGACGAGGCCGGCGATCGCCGCGGCGATCATGCCGACGAGGGCCGCGGTCCAGATGCCCACGCCCGCCTGGAACGTCACGCCCGTCACGATGGCGGCGAGCGACGCCACCGAGCCGAAGCTGATGTCGATGCCTCCGGTCATCATCACCACCGCCAGGGGCAGCGCGACGATGCCGAGGTAGACGAAGTCGGACATCGCGAACAGGAGCCGGTCCGGGTCGAGGAAGCGCGGGTTCATCGCACCGAAGATCGCGAGCTCGGCGACCAGGACCACGACGAGCGCGGTCTCCCAGCGCATCGAGCCACGCAGTCGCGTCAGGACGGAGTTCATCAGCGGGCCTCACTCTCGGCGAGCTGCGGGGCGACGGTGTGCCGTGCTCGGTAGCGGTCGGTCAGGCGGCGCCGGTCGAGCGCCGCCCGGACCCTCGCGTCGGCGAAGAGAGCGACCAGCAGGATGGCGCCGATGACGGTGTCGGCCCAGAACCCGGGGATGCCCAGGAAGCTCAGGGAGCTGGTCGCCGTCGTGATGAAGAGCGCTCCGACCACCGCGCCGGCGATCGTGCCCACGCCGCCGGTGAGGGCCACGCCCCCGATGACGGCGGCGGCGATCGCCCGCATCTCGATGCCCTGACCGGCCTGGTTGCTGATCGAGCCGATCTGGGCGAGGAAGACCAGCGCCGCCGCCGCGGCGAGCAGCCCGGAGGCGGCGTAGGCGAAGATGACGACGGCGTTCGTCCGGACGCCGATGAGGTGGGCGCCGCCGTGGTTGTCGCCGGTGGCGTACACGTGCCGGCCGATCCGGGTCCGGCCCATCGCCAGGGCGACGCCGGCGAGCACGAGGAGAGCGCCCCAGACCAGCACCGGAAGACCGAGCAGCTCGAGCCTGCCCAGCTGCCGGTACTCGGACGGGATGTTCTCCACCGAGTAGCCGCCGGTGATCATGAAGGAGATCCCTCGGTAGGCGGCGAGGGTGCCGAGGGTCATGACGATGGAGGGCACGTGGCCGTAGGTCACGCCCAGCCCGTTGATCGCCCCGAGCACGGCGCCCAGGGCGAGGACCGCGAGCACCGCGACGACGATCGGCACGCCGTCGCGGAGCAGGAGCCCGCCGACGATGCCGGACAGGGCGAGCGTCGACCCGACCGAGACGTCGATGTTGCGGGTGATGATGACGATCGCGCTGCCGGCGGCGAGGAGCGCGAGGATCACGGTCGAGTTCGCGATCCGGGCGAGGTTGCCGCCGGAGACGAAGCTCGGGTGGACCAGGGCCACGAGGGCGAAGAGCAGGACGACGCCGAGGACGGTGACCGCCTCGCGGTGCTTGAGCAGCTGCTTCATCAGGCGACCTCCCCGATCGTGCCGAACGCGCCGTCGCGCACGGCGGCCAGGGTGATGCGCTCACCGGAGAGCTGGCCCGTGACCCGGCCGTCGCGCATCACGAGGACGCGGGTGCTGAGCTCGACGATCTCCTCGAAGTCGGAGGAGATGAGGACGACGGCCAGGCCGCGCTCCGCGAGGTCGCTCACCAGGCGGTACAGGTCGGCGCGCGCGGCGACGTCGACGCCGCGGGAGGGCTCGTCGAGGATGATGACCTTCGGCTCGGGTGCGAGCGCCTTGGCCAGGGAGACCTTCTGCTGGTTGCCGCCGGAGAGGTTGGCCACCTTCCGCCCGCGGCTGCCCTGCTGGAGGGCCAGGTCCTTCGCGAACCGGTCGGTGACCTGGTGGTCGAGCTCGGTGCGGATGAGGCCGCCGCGGGTGATCCGGTCCAGGACGGTCGAGCTGCAGTTGTCGACGATGGTGCCGAGCAGGAACACGCCGTGCGCGTGCCGGTCCTCCGGGACGTAGGAGAGCCCGCGGGCCAGCGAGCGGCGCGGCGACCGGGAGTCGTACTCCTCGCCGTCGAGGACCACGGACCCCGTGCCGGGCCGCAGCCCGAACACCGTCTCGGCCAGCTCGGTCCGTCCCGTGCCCACCACGCCCGCGATGCCCAGCACCTCGCCGGGGTGAACCTCGAGGTCGACGTCCGCGAACCCCTGGCCGGTCAGCGCCCGCAACTCGAGCGCCGCCTGTGCCCCTTTCCGCGCGACCGCCTTTGCCCGGACGGTTCCCTCGTGCCGGACGGCGTCGGGGACCATCGCCCGGACGAGGTCGTCGACGGAGACCTCGTCGGTCCGCGCCTGGAGCACCATGGCCCCGTCCCGGAGGACGGTGACGCGGTCGCACAGCGCGAAGATCTCGGACATGCGGTGCGAGACGTAGAAGATGCCCACGCCGCCGTCGGCCAGCGAGCGGAGCCTGGTGAACAGCTGGTCCACCTCGCGGGCGGTGAGCGCGGCGGTCGGCTCGTCCACGATCAGCAGGCGCGCCTCGCGGAGGATGCCCCGGACGATCTCGATGAGCTGCTGGTCGGAGATGGACAGCTCCCCGGCCCTCGCGTCGAGGTCGATGGGGTGCGCGAGCGAGTCGAGGACCTCCTGCACTCGCCGCCGGCCGACCTTCCGCCCGCCCAGGGAGAGGGTGACGTTCTCGAGCACCGAGAGGTTCGGGAAGAGCTGCGGCTCCTGGGGGACCATGTAGACGGCGTTGGCGTGGGCCGCTCTCGGGGAGAGGTTCCTGACCTCCCGGCCGCCGATCTCGATCCGACCGGCGTCGGGCGAGACCACGCCCGTGATGGCTTTCATCAGTGTTGACTTGCCTGCGCCGTTGCCGCCGACGAGGGCGTGGATCTCGCCGGGCTGCACATCGATGTCGACACCCTTGAGGACGGGAACTCCGCCGTACGACTTCCACAGGCCGTCCACGACGGCGACCGGATCTCCGCGACCCTGGCTGCTGCTGCTCTGCAACACGGACTGACCCTCCACGACCCTGTGAGCATCTGATCATCGCCTGAGCGATTGCTCACACCGTAGGGCTAACCCGTCCGCAAGGGAAGTGGTTTGGACGATCATCGGGGATAACGATCCGGTCACAAGGGTGGGCACGAACGATGCGGGGCGCGCCGGCCCAAGGTCGCGTCTCTCTGTGGCCACCGAATGGTGCCCCGCGCACGCTTCGGCAGCGCGCCGGCCGCGGCTGGCTCAGCCGTGGTCGCGCTGTCCTGGCCAGGCCGCCACGACGCCGGCATCAGCCGGCGTGCTCAGCCGGCCGCCGACGCCATCCGCGCGACCCCGCGCACCAGCGTCCCGACCGCTCCCACCGACACGACCACGACGGCGAGGCGACGGGCCGCGCGCGGCGAGACCCGCCCCGCCACGCGTCCGCCGAGCGCGACCCCGACCGGCACGGCGGCCACCACGCCGGCCACCAGCCACCCCGCCGGCAGACCCTGCGTGCCCGCGGCGCCGACGGCGAGCTTGGTGGTGAGCGAGATCGTGCCCATCGTGAGAAAGAGCGGCTGCAGGGTGGCGGCGAAGGGCCGCTGCTCCCAGTCAGTGGCCCGCGCGTAGATCAGCATGGCCGGCGCGGCCACCCCGACGGCGGTGTTGAGGAACCCGCCGGCGACCCCCGCGGCCAGCCCGGCCGCCCGGCTCGGGGCGAGCGGCATCCGCCGCCACAGCGCGGCCCCGCCCAGGCCGGCGAGCACCACCGTCCCGATGATCACCTCGAGCAGGCCCTGGTCGGCCTCCCGGACCAGCAGGGCCGCGGGCGCCGAGCCCAGGACGATCACCGGCGCGACGGCGGCGTACCGGCGCCAGTCGATGTCGGCCCGCGCGGCCAGCGTCAGCAGCAGGGCGGACACGATGGTCGTCGCGTTCGTCAGCATCACGCCCGTGACCGGCCCGATCATCAGCGCCAGCGCCGGGGCCACCACGAGGCCGGTGCCCATTCCGCTGACCCGCTGCAGGATGCATCCGAGGACGACGGCGAGGACGGCCAGCGGCAGCAGCGCGAGGCTCACGGGACCACCAGCACCGCGCTCACCCGCCGAGGCCCGCCATCACGGTGAAGAGGTCCTTCTTCCCCTCGAACCCGATGCCGGGCAGGTCCGGCATGGTGATGTATCCGTCCTCGACCTGCACCCCGTCGGGGAAGCCGCCGAACGGCTGGAACAGGTCGGGGTATGACTCGTTGCCGCCAAGGCCGAGGCCGGCCGCGATGTTGAGGGACATCTGGTGGCCGCCGTGCGGGATGCACCGGCCGGGCGACCAGTCGTGCTCGCGGAGCATGTCCAGGGTGCGCAGGTACTCCACCAGCCCGTAGCTCAGCGCGCAGTCGAACTGCAGCCAGTCCCTGTCGCGCCGCAGGCCGCCGTACCGGATGAGGTTGCGCGCGTCCTGCATGGAGAACAGGTCCTCCCCCGTGGCCAGCGGGGGCTCGTACGCGGCCGCGATCTCGGCCTGCAGCTCGTAGTCGAGCGGGTCGCCGGGCTCCTCGTACCAGAACAGGTCGTACTCGGACAGCATCCGGGCGTAGCGCAGAGCGGTCTCGCGGTCGAACCGTCCGTTGGCGTCCACCGCCAGCCGCTGGCCGGGGCCGAGGACGTCGAGGACCGCCTCGATCCGCCGGCGGTCCGTGTCCAGGTCCGCGCCGCCGATCTTCTTCTTCACCACCGTGTACCCGCGGTCCAGGTAGCTGCGCATCTCGTCCCGGAGCGCGGCGAGGTCCTGCCCGGGGTGGTAGTACCCGCCGGCGGCGTAGACGAAGATCCGCCGCTCCGGCCGGCCGTCGCCGTAGCGGTCCGCGAGCAGCTGGAAGAGGGGCTTGCCCTCGATCTTCGCGACGGCGTCCCAGACGGCCATGTCGATGGTGCCGACGGCGACCGAGCGTTCGCCGTGGCCCCCCGGCTTCTCGTTGGTCATCATGGTCCGCCACACGGCCGCGGGGTCGAGGTTGTCCCCGGTCTCGTCGAGCAGCGCCGTCGGGTCCGCCTCGAGCACGCGGGGGATGAACCGCTCCCGCATCATCGCGCCCTGCCCGTAGCGGCCGTTGGAGTTGAACCCGTACCCGACGACGGGACGGCCGTCCCTGACCACGTCGGTGACGACGGCGACCAGGCTCAGCGTCATCCGGCTGAAGTCGATGTAGGCGTTGCGGATCGGCGAGCTGATGGGGAAGGTCTGCTCCCGGACGTCGACGATCCTCACCGGGCGACCTCGCGGTCCACCGCGGCGAGCAGCTCGTCGGTGACCTCCTGGGTCGAGGCGGTACCGCCGAGATCGGGGGTGCGCACCCCGGTGGCGGCGAGGACGTGCGAGATCCCGTCCATGACCGCCGCGGCGGCGTCCTCGTGGCCGAGGTGGTCGAGCATCATGGCCCCGGCCCACACCTGCCCGAGCGGGTTGGCCCGGCGCTGGCCCGCGATGTCGGGCGCGGACCCGTGCACCGGCTCGAACATCGACGGGAACTCGCCCTCCGGGTTGATGTTCCCCGACGGGGCGATGCCGATGCTGCCGATGATCGCCGCGCCGAGGTCCGTGAGGATGTCGCCGAAGAGGTTCGAGGCGACGACGACGTCGAACCGCGCCGGGTCGAGCACGAACAGGCCCGCGAGCGCGTCGATGTGGTACTCGCTCGGCACGACGTCCGGGTACTCCCCCGCGAGCTCGCGGAAGATCTCGTCCCAGAACGGCATGGTGTGGATGATCCCGTTGGACTTCGTCGCCGAGGCCAGCCGCTTGCCGCGGCCCTGGGCCAGCCCGTAGGCGTAGCGCATGGCCCGTTCGACGCCCCGGCGGGTGAAGACGGACTCCTGGATGGCGAGCTCGTCCGGGGTCCCGCGGTACATCCGCCCGCCGGTCTCGGAGTACTCGCCCTCGTTGTTCTCGCGCACCACGACGAAGTCGATGCCGGAGGCCGGGACGTCCCTCAGCGGGCTGTCGATGCCGGGCAGTAGCGTCACCGGACGGAGGTTGATGTACTGGCGGAACGCCCGGCGGATCGGGATGAGCAGCCCCCAGAGCGAGACGTGGTCCGGCACACCCGGGTACCCCACGGCCCCGAGGAAGATCTGGTCGAACTCCCGCAGCCGGTCGAGCCCGTCCGGCGGCATCATCCGGCCGGTGCGGGCGTAGTACTCGCACGACCACTCCAGCTCGTTCCACTCGAAGCGGATGCCGAACCTGCCGCCGACGCGGTCGAGCACCGCCTGGGCCGCGGGCATCACCTCCTTGCCGATGCCGTCGCCCGGGATGGCGGCGATCCGGTACGTCGTGTCCATGTCATCTCCATTGAATGGTGTGCTCGCCGGTCGGGACCGGCCGGGCGGGTGCGGTTCCTCAGAAGCGGGTGTCACAGGCCGAGCTCGGGCAGCCGCACGTAGAGGACCTCGGTGAACACCAGGTAGAAGGCGCCCACCACGACGGCCGCGATGGCGACGTCGAGGACGACGCCCTTGAGGGTCGGGCGCTCGGTGCGCATGAGCAGCGACATGAGCGCGAAGAACAGGATCCCGCCGACGAGGTAGCCGAGGTACGGCAGCGCCACGGTCCAGGCGACGAGGAGCCCGACGGCGAGCAGCAGCCCGCGCAGCGGCATCCGCTCCAGCTCCTCGGTGTCCGCCCCCACGCGTCGCCCGAGGGCGCCGAGCACGAGGAGGACCAGGCCGAGGACGCCCAGGACGATGATCACCGGGTCGGCGAACGTCCCGCCGTGCTGCGTGGTGTAGTCGCGCTGGAACCAGAAGAGGGCGGCGACGGCGAGGGTGAGGGCGCCGACGACGACGTTGACCCGGCTCGCGGAGGCTAGGGCGGCGGCCATGTCAGTCCTTCCTCAGGGTGTCGCCGGCGACCATGGCGTCGGTCGGGGGGCCGCCCGGGGTGCCCGCGGCCGCCCGCCGCAGCCGCCACTGCCGCACGAGCGGCCACAGCAGGGACAGCACCGTCATCGCGATGAGCACCAGGCTCAGCGGCCGGGTGAAGAACGTCGTCCAGGGCATCGCCTGGCCCTGCGAGGTGAGCAGGCCCTGCACCAGCCCGGTCTCGGCGATGCTGCCGAGGATGAGCCCGAGCACGATCGGGGCCGAGCTGATCCCGGCCAGGCTGAGGAAGTAGGCCAGGACGCCGAGGATCAGCATGACGAAGACGTCGACCACCGAGGAGCGGACGGCGTACGCGCCGACGATCGTCAGCACGGTGATCCCGGGCGCGAGGTACCGGGCGGGCAGCGCGATGACTCCCCGCTGCAGCGCACGGCCGGCGACGAGCCCGACGGGCACCATCATCACCGCCGAGACGGCCAGGGCGATGACGAACGTGTAGACCAGGTCGCCGGAGGTGGCGAAGAGCTCGGCGCCCGGGCGCAGGCCGTGCAGCAGCAGGACGCCGAGGATGATGGCGTCCGGCGGGGTGCCGGGCACCCCGATCGTCAGGGTGGGGATCATCCCCGCCCCGACGGTGGCGTTGTTGGCCGACTCGGCCGCCACCACGCCGTCCACCTCCCCCTTGCCGTAGGTCTCGGGGTGCTTGGAGGACCGCTTCGCCTCGTTGTACGCCACAAGGTTGGCGATGCTGCCGCCGGCCCCGGGCAGGATGCCGACGACGGTGCCGATGACGCTGGACCTCAGCAGGTTGACCGGCCGGCTGAAGATGTCCCGGACCATCTGCCACAGGCTCTGGCGCCGCTCCCGCTCGTCGATCATCTGCGCCTCACGACCCTTGCGGGCCACGAGCCGGATGACCTCGGGGATGGTGAACAGCCCGACCATGGCCGGCACCAGGGGGACGCCGCCCTGGAGCATGGGCTCGCCGAAGGTGAACCGGACCTCGCCGCCGACGGGGGCGATGCCCACCGTCGCGAGGAGGAGCCCGATCACGCCTCCGATGAGCCCCTTGAGCAGCGACCCGCTGGCCATGCTGACGATGATCGTCAGGCCGAAGACGGCGACCCAGAAGTACTCCTGGGGGCCGAACCGCAGGGAGAAGTCGGCGAGCGGCGGCGCGAACAGGATGAGCGCGACGACGCCGACGAGGCCGCCGACGAGCGACCCCATCGTGGCGCCGACGACCGCGAACTCGCTGCGGCCCTTCTTCGTCATCTGGTACCCCTCCAGCGCGGTGGCGATGGAGGACGGCGTGCCCGGGGCGTTGACGAGGATCGCCGTGAAGGCGCCGCCGTAGATGGCGCCCATGTAGAAGGCGCCGAGGAGCACGAGGGCGCGGGTCGGCTCCATGACGAAGGTGAACGGCACGAGCAGCGCCAGCCCCATCGTCGCGCTGAGCCCGGGCATGGCGCCGATCGCCATGCCCGCCGCCGTCCCGACGAGGACGAGCAGCAGCATCGAGGGTGCGAGGTTGGCGACGACGCCGCTACCGAGGAGGTCGAGCATCGGAGCTCCTTTCCGGTCCTGCCGCGCCCGCCTGCGTCGGGGGCGGGGTCACCTCGGTCACAGCATCCCGAGCCGCTCGAAGAGGTCCTGGTAGACCTCCGTGCGCTCGGCGGTGAACTCGGTGGCCTCCTCCGGGCCCATGTTCTCCAGCACGAAGCCCTGCTCCTCGAACTGCTGCGCGAGCTCGGGGTCCTCGTTGACCTCGGCGAACACGCCCGCGAGCTTCTCGACGATCGCGTCCGGCGTCTCGGGCGGGACCGCCACGCCGCGGTAGGCGCCGTCGACGAGGTCGATGCCCTGCTCCGTGAACGTCGGGTAGTCCTCGAGCCCGGGGAGGCGCTCGTCGGTGGCCACCGCCAGGGTGCGGATCTGGTCGCCGAGCTGGCTGATCATGGGCGTGTAGGTCATCAGCGCGTCGACGTGGCCGCCGAGGAGGGCGGGCACCGCGGCGCCGGTCCCGGAGAACGGCGTGTAGGTGGTCTCGATGCCGGCCTCGTCGTTGAGCAGGAGGGTGCCGACGTGGTTGGCGCTGAAGTCGCCGCTGCCGCCGACCGACATCGCGCCCGGGTTCTCCTTGGCGGCGGCGATGAAGTCGTCGAGGGTCTGGATGTCGCTGTCGGCCGGCACCGCCAGGATGTTCGGCGTGCTCTGGAAGATGTAGACCTGCTTGAGCTGGTCGGTCTCGTACCCGGCGTCCTCGCGCATCATCGGCTGCAGGATGATGTGCGGGAGGTTGTGCCCCATGATCGTGTGGCCGTCCGGCTCGGTGCGGGTCAGCTCCGACCAGGCCAGCGCCCCGCCGCCGCCCGGCTTGTACGAGATGGTGACGTCCGTGCCGAGGACCTCCTGGAGCGGCTCCTGCTGCAGGCGGGCGGTGATGTCCGACTCGCCGCCCGGGTCGAACGCGATGATGTAGTCGACCGGGCGCTCGGGGTAGCTCTCGGCGACGTCGGCGGTGTCGCCGGACCCCGCCGGCTCGTCGCCCCCGCAGGCGGCGAGCATGGCGCTCAGGGCGATGAGCGGAAGGGCGATCTTGGCAGTTCGCTTCATGGTGATCCTCCGTTGGATCGGTATCGGGAGCGTGCCGGGTATCAAGCGGTGGAGCTAGCTGGTCGCGGGGATCTCCTCCCGGTCGGCGCGCCGGGACGCGGTGTCCAGTGCCGCCACGAGGGCCGCGGTGACCTCCGCCGTCGTGGCCGTGCCGCCGAGGTCCCGGGTGAGGGTGCCCGACGCCGTCACGGTGTCGATCGCGGACCGGACCATCTCCGCGGCCTCCGGCTCGCCCAGGTGGTCGAGCATGAGCGCGCCGCTGGCGACCGCGCCGATCGGGTTGGCGATCCCCTGCCCGGCGATGTCGGGGGCGGAGCCGTGGACCGGCTCGAACATCGAGGGGAACCGGCGCTCGGGGTTGAGGTTCGCGGAGGCCGCCAGTCCGAGGCTGCCCGCGAGCGCGCTGCCGAGGTCGGAGAGGATGTCGGCGTTGAGGTTGGAGGCGACGACCACCGAGAGCGTCTCCGGGCGGAGCACGAAGCGGGCCGCCATCGCGTCCACCAGGACGCTCTCGGTCTCCACGTCCGGGTAGTCCGCGGCGACGCGGCGGAAGACCTCGTCCCACAGGACCATGCCGTACTGCTGGGCGTTGGACTTGGTGACGCTGACGAGGGACTTCCGGTCCCGGGAGCGGGCGAGGTCGAACGCGAACCGGATGATGCGCTCGCAGCCGACCTCCGTGAAGAGCGAGGTCTGGACGGCGACCTCGCCGCCCTCGCGCGCCGAGAGGTTCCGGCCGCCGAGACCCGCGTACTCGCCCTCGCTGTTCTCGCGCACGACCACCCAGTCCAGCTCGGTGGAGTCGGCCTTCCGCAGCGGGCTGGTGACGCCGGGGTGGAAGCGAACGGGCCGCACGTTCGCCCACTGGTCGAACCCCTGGCAGATGGCCAGACGGAGCCCCCAGAGGCTGACGTGGTCCGGCACCCCGGGCCAACCCACGGCGCCGAAGTAGATGGCGTCGAATCCCTTGAGCACCTCCAGGCCGTCCGCCGGCATCATGCGGCCCGTCTCGCCGAAGTACTCGGACCCCCAGGGCAGCTCCTCCCAACGGAGGCTGAAGCCGGACCGGCGCGCCACCTCGTCGAGCACGGCGCGGCCGGCGTCGACGACCTCGCGCCCGACGCCGTCGCCGGGGATGGTCGCGATGCGGAAGGTCCTGCCGTCGTGCGGGGCGGTGCTGGTCATGTGTTCACTCCAGAGAGACGTGCGCTTTACCCGCGAGTGAACTCACCCGACGCCCGGGTGTCCAAGACCAACCTCCGATACCTCCGATAGGTGCGCCCTATCGACGGGGCCACGATCAGCGATCTGATCTGCACCTCCGCCCCGGGACGGGTCTCTTCCATAGGTATCGATGCGATAACGGTCCCCGGCGGCCGATGGCGACGGCGGACCGCGGTCTACCGTGTGGGCGTGGACGCGCGTCAGCTCCAGTACTTCCTCGCCGTCGTGGACGAGGGCGGTGTCCATGCCGCGGCCGAGAAGCTCTTCGTGGCCCAGCCGTCGGTGTCGCAGTCGTTGCGGGCGCTCCAGCGTGACCTGGGCGCCGAGCTCTTCACCCGCACCGGGCGGCGGCTGCAGCTGACGGCCGCCGGCGAGGCGCTGATCGCGCCGGCGCGCCAGGTGCTGCACTGGCTGGACCTCTCCCGGGCCCACGTGGAGGCGGTCAACGGGCTGCGCACGGGTCGGCTGGTGATCGCCACGATGCCCTCCCAGGCGGTCCACCCGCTGCCCACGGTCATCGACCGCTTCGTCACCCGGTACCCGCTCGTGCAGATCTCGATCCGCTCGGCCGGCACGCCGCAGGACGTGATGTCGCTGATCCGCTCGGGCGGGGTGGAGCTCGGTGTCATGGCGGTGACCTCCCAGGTGGACACCGAGGGCCTGGTGGTCCACCCGATGGGGCGGCAGAGCTTCATCGTGATCTCCTCGAGGGAGGCGCACCTGCCGGCCCGGGGCCCCCTGACCTACCAGCAGCTCGAGGGGCAGCGGCTGATCATCGGTCAGCCGGGCACGGGGATGCGCCGCGTCGCCGACCAGGTCATCGCCGCCAACCGCTCGACGATCGCGGTGGTCGAGACCGAGCACCGGGAGGCGATCCTGCCCATGGTGCTCGAGGGGACCGGGATCGCGGTCATCGCCGAGGCGTGGCGCAGCCTCGCCCGGGAGGCCGGCCTGATCGTGCACGACCTGGTGACCGAGGAGCACCTGGAGGTCTTCATCGTCCACCGCGAGGTCGAGCTCAGCCCGGCGGCCCGGGCGTTCCTCCTCTTCACCGTCCCGTCCTCGGTCACCGGCCTGCCCTCCTGACGGGGTCACGGCGCGGCCGGCCGGCCACCGCGCACCACGCGCACCGCGCGCGCGACGCGCCCACCGGGTGGACCGGTGGGCGCGCCGCCATCGACGAGCTACTCGATCCGCGCGATCGGCGCCCCCTGCCTGACGGCGTCGTCCTCGGCGACCAGGAGCCGCACGGTCCCGGCCGCCGGGGCGGTCACCTCGGCGTCGACCTTGTCCACCTGCACCTCGCCGAGCAGCTGGCCCTCGGTGACCTGCTCGCCGTCGGCCACGTACCAGGTGGCGAGCACCCCCTCGGTGTCCGGCCGGGTCTCGTCGAGGGGCGGGAAGAGCACGTCGGTCATGCCAGCACCCGCCGGACCGCGGCCTCGATGCGCTCCTGGAGCGGCAGCACCGCGTACTCCAGGGCGTGCGCGTACGGGATCGGGACGTCCGGCATGGTCACCCGCTGCACGGGCGCCCTCAGCATGGACGGGTCCTCGTCGGTGATCGTCGCGGCCACCTCGCCCGAGACGCCGAAGGACAGGTAGTCCTCGTCGACCACGACGAGCCGGCCCGTCTTCCTCACCGACGTCAGGATCGCCTCGCGGTCGAGCGGCACGAGCGAGCGCAGGTCGAGGACCTCGGCGCTGACGCCCTCGCCGTCGAGCTTCTCGGCGACGTCGAGCGCGTGGTGGACGGACAGCGAGAGCGTCACGACCGACACGTCGCTGCCCTCGCGGACCACGTTGGCCCTGCCGATCTCCACGACGTGCTCGCCCTCGGGGACGACGTCGACCGAGCGCCGGTTCTTCGCCATCCAGGGCAGGCCCATGATGCCCTTGTGGAACATGTAGACCACGGGGCTGTCGTCGCGGATGGCCGCGGTCATCAGGCCCTTGGCGTCGGCCGGGTTGGACGGGACGACCACCTTCATCCCGGGCAGGTGCGCGAACGTGCCCCACAGGCACTGCGAGTGCTGGCCGCCGTCGGAGTACCCGCCGCCGACCGCCGTCGTCAGCACCATCGGCACCTTGACGTTCCCGCCGGAGAAGTAGTGGATCTTCGCCATGTGGTTGTAGATCTGGTCCAGGCACACGCCCATGAAGTCGGCGAACATGAGCTCGACGATCGGGCGCATGCCCTCGGTGGCGGCGCCGATGCCCAGGCCGATGAACGCCGTCTCGGAGATCGGGGTGTCGATGACCCGGTCCTTGCCGAACTTCTCGAGCAGCCCGGTGGTGGAGGAGAAGATGCCGCCGTACGCGCCGACGTCCTCCCCGAGGTAGACCACGGTCTCGTCGCGCTCCATCTCCTGCGCGATGGCCTCGACCATGGCCTTGGAGGTGTTGAGCCGGCGGGTCGCCGGCTGGGTGGGGGCTGTGGTGGTCATCGGTTCTCCTCGGCGAAGACGTACTTCATGACGTCGGCGACGTCGGGCACGGGGCTGTCCTTGGCGAAGGCGACGGCGGACTCGACCTTCTCGGAGGCCTCCTCCTTGATGCGGGCGACCGCGCCGTCGTCGAGGACGCCCGCCTCGCGCAGGCGCGTCTCGTAGCGCGGGATCGGGTCCAGCTTGGGCAGGTCCGCGAGCCCGGGGCGGTAGCCCTGGGCGTCGCCCTCGAAGTGGCCCCACATCCGCAGGGTGGCGACCTCGAGCAGGCTCGGCCCCTCCCCCGCGCGGGCGCGGGCGACGGCGCGGCGGGCGGCGGCGTAGACGGCGTCGACGTCGTTGTCCTCCACCCGCTCACCGGGGATGCCGTAGCCGGCGGCCCGCTCGGCGTTGGAGGTGACGGCGGTCGAGGCGGTGCGCGCCACCGAGATGCCCCACTCGTTGTCCTCGACCACGAAGACCACTGGCAGCCGCCACAGCGCCGCCAGGTTGAGGGACTCGTGGAAGGCGCCCTGGTTCGCGGCGCCCTCGCCGGTGACGGCGACGGCGATCCCGCCCGTCCCGCGCCGCTTGAACGCGAACGCCATGCCCAGCGCGGGCGGGTAGCCCTCGGCGATGATGCCCGAGCAGGAGAAGTGCGTCTCCGGGTCGAAGAGGTGCATGTGCCCGCCGCGGCCCCGCCCCAGGCCGGTCTCGCGGCCGAAGATCTCGGCGGTCATCTTCCTCAGGTCGACGCCGTGGGCGACGGCGAAGTGGTGCGGGCGGTGAGTGGCGGTGACGGCGTCGTCGCGCGTGAGGTGCGCGCACACGCCGGCGGCGACGGGCTCTTGGCCGGCGGAGAGGTGCATCTCCCCGGGGACCAGCCCCTTGCCGATGTCGAAGCCGGGGCCCTTGTCCGCGTGGTACTCGCGGAGGATGGCCTCCTCGAAGGTGCGCGAGAGCACCATCGTCTCGTAGAGCCCGAGCCGGACCCCGTCGGGGAGCTCGGGCGCCGGCGACCCGGCGTCGGTGCGTGCCGGCACGGGTGCCGGCTGGGACGTGTCTGTCGACATGGTTGCCTCCGTTGGCTCGATGTCCGTGCCCCTCACTCTTGTTCGGGCGCCCGACCGGGGCAACGGCCGGTATTTCAGATGGTGATAGCGGACCGCAACCGCCCGTCTCGGGCGTCGAAAGTGCCGGCCCCGAAGCTCTCGACAAGTGCTCGACCCCGGGTGCAGACTCGCCCACACGCCGAACGGTCGTCGGCGGCCCCCGCAGGCGGGGCCCAGGCGCCGCGAGACGCGTTCGATCCCGTCCACGCGCGCTGGGGCGCACGGCACAGGGAGGTGGCACCATGGCCACGCTGACCGGCAGGGACTCGCGCACGCAGAACGACACCGCGACGTTCGCGGTCCTGACGGACCAGGGCCGCGTCCGGCTCGTGCTGGCCGGGTCGATCGACCAGCTGTGCGTGGCCGAGCTGGAGGAGGCGGTCTCCGAGACGGTGCGCACCGGGCTGCCCGTCGAGATCGACACCCGGCACGTCACGTTCATGGACTCCGCCGGCATCGGCGCCCTGAGCTCGCTCACCGTCGCGTCGCCGCACCGCGTCACCTTCATCGAGCCTGCGGAGGTCGTGCGCTTCCTCCTGCACGTGACGCACCTGGACGCCACGGTGGAGGTCGTCCGGAGGGGCTGACGCCCGCCGGCTCACCTCCCGCCCGCGAGGGCGACCAGCCGCGGGGGCTCCTGCGGGCGCCGGGGCGGCGGCGCGCCCGCCGCGAGGGCGTCCACCCGCTCGCCGAGGACGTAGCCGTCCGGCGTCCGGGCCAGGTACCCCTCGTGCACCAGGGTGCGCAGCAGGTGGTACGTGGTGGCCAGCGGCAGGCCCACGGTGCGGGCGAGCCGCTTGGCGGGCACCGGGCCGCCGGCCGCGCCGACGGCGTCGAGCAGGTTCAGCGCCCGGACGACGGAGTGGATCAGGGTGGGCTGCGCTGCCACGGCGGACCTCCTGCGTCCAGGCTAGACGCGCCGGCCGGCTGACGGGTGCGGCTCGGGATTCCGGGGCGTGGCCGCTGATCGCGGGGCGGGCCGACCCCCTGCGCCGCCCGCCCCGCGCCCAGTCCCCCTCCCCTGGCCACATAGCTCGACGCACGCGTCGCCCGGTTTCAGGGCGACGGTGCAGCCTGTGCGGTCCTCGCGGGTGACTGGTCGCACCAGCACACCACGGCCCGCCCTCGGCGACGCGCAAGCCCGACGGTGATGGGTGGGCGAAATCGCGAGGTCACCCCGGGTGCTATCGACGGCGCGATTCGTCCGGATCCCTGCGCGTCCGGCCCCTACCCGCGCTCGACGCGGGGTGTCACACTGATCTCAGTGTCGAGCAAGGGAGCTCGCCATGACGCTCACGTTGTGGATCATGGCCGCCGTCATCGTGGTTCTCCTCGTCCTCGGCCTGGTCGTCTCGGTACGCGGGTCGGGCCGGGCGCGTCCCGGAAGCCAGACGCACCAGCCCGGCAACTACCAGGACGACGGCCGCTACGCCCGGTGGGACCTCGACGGCGGCGGGGACGGCGGGAACCCGTAGGCCGTCTCCTGCGCCGGTCGCTCTCCGGTCGCACCATCCGGACACCGTCGGTATCTTGAGGTCGACTTCTCTCTCGGGGGACGACCATGGCGCTGGCTCGTGATCGGCACCGCGACGGTGGGACGACCCGCCTCGCACGCTGGGTCACGCGCGGCCTCATGACCCTCGGCGGCACCGGGCTCGTCGTGCTCGCCTCCGCCGGGTTCGCCGCCTCCGCGTCCGCCGACGACGGCGAGACCCTGGTCGGCGAGGTGGTCGACGGGATCGCCGGCACGGTCGAGGCCGCGGCTCCTGAGGCCGTCGCCGTGCCGCAGGAGGCGCCCGTCGCCGACGTCACCGCCCCGGTCTCGCGCGAGGCGGAGCCGATCGTTCAGCAGACGGTCGAGCCGGTCGTGCGCGACGTCGTCGTCCCGGTGGCCTCCGAGGCCGCCGAGCCCGCCGCTGCGGTGGTCGAGCCGGTCGTGCGCGATGTCGTCGCACCTGCGGTCCGGGAAGCGGCAGTGCCCGCCGCTGCGGTGGTCGAGCCGGTCGTGCGCGACGTCGTCGCGCCGGCGATCCAGGACGTCGCCCCCGTGGTGGAGACGGTGGCCGCCGCCGTGGACGCCTCGGAACCCGGCCTGGGCCTGGCGCCGGAGACCGACGTCGGGCCGGTCGGCGCGTCGCCGGACGACGACGTCTCGAGCGAGGCGGGCCGATCGCTCCCCGTCGCCATGCCCCCGGAGTCCCCGCTGCTCTCGGCGGGCACCGGTGCGGCGCCGGACCTCGCCGCCGCGACGGGCGACCGCTCCACCACGCCGTCCGGCCTGCCCGCGAGCGCTCCGGCGTCGTCGAGCTCCCTCAGCACGTCGCACGGGGCCGGCTCACCTGACGCCGACCTGGCGCGCGGGCTCGCCGTGCCCGCGAACGACCTCAGCCTCTCCCGCGCCACGGCTCCGCCGTCGGCCGTCCTCGAGGTCCTGCTCGAGATCTCCGTAGCCCCTGACTGACGGGGGCGTGGCGGCCCTCGGCCGTCATGCCGACAGGCGCGCGGTCGCGCGCACAAACCCATCAGCCAGGAGGAACTCCCATGCGTACCCACCTTCGCCGAGCGCTGCGCACAGCGCTTCTGACCGGCGCTCTCATGGTCGCCGGCACCGCCGCGGCGCACGCGGTCACCGACGGTGTGGTCGGCGACATCGCGGACGACACCACCGTGGTCGCACCCGTCACCGCACCGGTCACCGTCGACGGCGTCGCCGTCAGCGTCCTGGGCGACGCCGCCACCGGGTCCGGACAGGCCGCACCCGCCTCGCAGGCCCCTCAGGTCACCGTGACCGACGCCCCAGCCGACGAGCCGTCCGGTGAGAACGGGGCGCTGGTCGGCGACATCGCGGACGACACCACCGTGGTCGCACCCGTCACCGCACCGGTGACGGTCGGGTGCACCACCGTCGCCGTCGCCGGTGACGCCGACGCCGACTGCGACGGGGCGCCGACCACCACCTCGCCGGACGTCACGGTCACCGACGTCTCGACCGAGGACGGCGCCGCGCGCCCCGAGCTGGTCGGGGACGTCCTGACCGGCACCGACGTCGTCGCCCCGATCACCACACCGGTGACGGTCAGCGGCGTCGCCGTGAGCGTCGGCGGTGCGGCCAGCTCGAACGAGCTCGCGCCGATCGTGCCGGCCGTGCCGAGCACGCCGAGCGGCCCCGCCGTGCCGAGCACGCCGAGCGGCCCGGCGGTGCCGACCGACCCGGCGGCTCCCGGCGACCCGCAGGTACCTGCAACGTCTGAGGTGTCGAACAACTCCGAGGTGCTCTCACCCGGCATCACCGCCGGCGGCCGCTTCGGCGTCGGCGCCGGTCTCGGGGTCGGCTCCGAGATGGTCAGCTCCGCGGGAGCCGTCACCGCGACCGGGACGACCTCCGCGGCGGCGGTGCCGGCCGGCTCCGAGCGCGACGAGCTCGCCGACACGGGGATCAGCCCGACCGCCCTCGCCGGTCTCGCGGCCCTGCTCCTCGCGGGCGGGGCGGCCATCAGCCGCCGACTCGCCGCCTGAGCCGGAGGGCGCTGACCGCGGTCGCGGCTCGTCGGTCCCACCTCCGGGGGGCCGGCGGGCCGCGGGCGCGGTCACGGCGACCGTGCTGCGGCGCCTCGCGCCACGGTGCGAACAGCTACACGTCCCGCCAGCGCCCGCCCACGCGCTGGGTCAGTGCCGGCCCGCTCACCTCGGCCAGGCCGCGTGCCGTCTTGTGGACGCGCGCCGCCACGAGGCGCGCCTCGCCGTCGTCCGCGGCGGTGAAGCGCACGGTGATCTGCGGCCGGCCGCCCACGATCCCCACGTCCTTCGCCTCGACGGTGGTGGTCGCGGCGGCCGCGTCGGCCGCCTCGGGCAGCAGCAGCTCAGGCGGGACGCCCGGGTGGAGGAGGCCGACGATCAGGCGCACGCGGTACGAGGGCACCCGGCCATTCTTCCGCCCTCCGCGCGCCCACCCGAAACCGGGAACGGGCGGCCTCCGCGCTCACGCGGCGCGGCGGACGCCGAGCGAGTCGACGCCGTCACCGTTCCAGTCACCCACCAGCACGTCGTCCGACTCCCGGCCGTACACGACCACCCGGTCCGCCGCCCCCGCGCTGATGCTGTTCTTGATGTGGTACTCGGAGCCGCGGCGCACGGCCAGGGTGTCGGTCCCGTCACCGTCCCAGTCGCCGACGAGCGTCGTGTCGCCGTCGCGCCCGTACCGGACGACCTTGTCGGCGACGCCGGTGCTGATCGAGTTCCGCACGTAGTAGACGGCGCCGCGCCGGACGGCGAAGGAGTCGGCCTCGTCCGCGTTCCAGTCCCCCACGAACACCTGGTCGCCCGGCCGGCCGTAGACGATGACCTTGTCGGCGGCCCCGGAACCGATGGAGTTCTTCAGGTGGTACTCGGCGCCCCGGCGCACCGCCAGGGTGTCCACGCCGTCACCGTCCCAGTCGCCCACGAGCACCACGTCGCCCGGGCGGCCGTACTCGAACACCCGGTCCGCCGTGCCGTCGTGGCCGTCGTTGACGTAGAACGTCCGGTCCCGGCGCACCGCGACGGTGTCGACACCGTCACCGTCCCAGTCCCCCACGAGCACGCCGTCCCCGCTGCGGCCGAAGCTGAAGACCGTGTCCGCCCTGGAGGAGAACACGTTCGAGAGGTAGAACGCGGAGGCCGGCTCGGCCGAGCCGCCGGAGCACGTGCGGGCGAAGCGCTGCGTGTTGTGCAGCCGGTCGCCGTCGAGCACCGTCCCGGTCGCGACATAGCGGAACGCGGGGTCGAGGATGTTCGCACGGTGACCCGGCGAGCCCATGTAGGACCGCATCGCCTGGGCGGCGTCCGCACCCATGTTGTACGAGGTGTAGATGTTCTCGCCCCACCCGCCGCCGCAGCCCGCGGCGGCGGTGTCCGACGCCAGCCCGGCGTCGTGCACGAACGCGCCGGTCGCGGACATCCACCCCGAGTGCTCCACCGAGCCGGCGCGCAGGGGCGAGAAGTACTGCAGCGCGGCAAGGCCCCGGCTCGTCCGCTCGGCGTTGATCAGCTCGACCATCTTCCGGTCGTAGTCGTCCAGCGGCTGCGCCGCAGCGGCGGGCGCCTGGACGCCGACGGCGAGGACGACCGCGGCGGCCGACCCGGCCAGCGCACGGGTGAAGATGCGGGGACGCATGATGAGCCTCGTTCCGGGAGAGAGCCGGGCTCATCGATGTTCGCATTGCGGGCCGCAGTTGCACAATAACTACGACCGAATAAAGAAGGAGGCGCCTGTCACGGCGCACGTGCGAAACGGGGCCGCGCGCGCGGCGTGCGGCGCCGCTCAGTACGCGCCGCGGCCCTTGAAGACCTCGCGCACCGTCTTGAGGATGAGGATCAGGTCCCCGCTCAGCGACCAGTTCTCGACGTAGCTGAGGTCCAGCCGCACGCTCTCCTCCCACGAGAGGTCGGAGCGGCCCGAGACCTGCCACAGCCCGGTCACGCCGGGCTTGATGAGCAGCCGGCGGTGGACGTGCCGCTCGTACTGCGCCACCTCGTGGGGCAGCGGCGGCCGCGGACCCACCACGCTCATCCGCCCGCGCAGCACGTCCCAGAACTGGGGGAACTCGTCGAGGGAGTGCCGGCGCAGGAACTGGCCCACCCGGGTGATCCGCGGGTCGTCGGCGAGCTTGAACAGCACGCCGTCGCCCAGGCCGCGGTCCATGAGATCGGCGAGCCGGGCCTCGGCGTCGACCGCCATCGAGCGGAACTTGTGCATGTGGAACGGGCGGCCGTTCTGCCCCACCCGCTCCTGGCGGAAGAAGACGGGCCCGCCGTCGTCGAGCTTGATCGCCAGCGCGACGGCGGCGTACAGGGGGGCGAGCAGGACCAGGGCCGTGGTGGCGACGACCAGGTCCACGGTCCGCTTGATCACGTGCTCGGCCCCGGAGAACCGCGGGAGGTCGACGTGGACGACCGGCAGCCCGTCGACCGGGCTCTGGTGGATCCGGGGCCCCGCGACGTCGGTGAGCTGGGAGACCAGCAGCAGCTCGGCCGCCCCCTCCTCCAGCTCCCAGGCGAGCTCCTTGACCTCGTTGGACGGCATCCTGCCAGCGATCAGCACCGCGCCGAGGCGGGGGTCGCGGGCGGCCAGCCGGAGCTCGTCGAGGGAGACGCGCGGCAGCTCCGGCACCGGCGGCGTCCCGGTCAGCCCGCCCAGCTCGGAGCCCGTCAGGGAGACCGCCACCGGCGCGTACCCGGCCTCGGGGTGCTTGAGCATCCTGTCGACGGCGCACGCCACCTCGTCGGCGTCCCCGACCACCACGGTGCCGGTCAGCGCCCGGCCCTGCTTGCGCACGCGGGAGAGGCACTTCCGCCACGCCAGCCGGCCCGCGAGCACGAGCACGAGCCCGACGGGGAGCGCGACGACGAAGACGCCCCGCGAGAGCTCGATCGGGCCGAGGTAGGAGACGATGGCGATCCCGCCGAACGCCGCCAGGGTGGCCACCAGGACGCGGCGGTACTCCTCCAGCCCGGCGCCGATCAGGCGCCGCTTGCGGGTGTCGAACGCGCTGAGGCTGAGGAACCAGACGACGGCGATCAGCGCCCCGACGGCGTCGTACCCCACGTCCAGCGGGCCCAGCTCGAGGTTGTCCGGGTTGCTGCCGAACCGCGTCAGCGCGGCCACCCGCAGCGCCAGGACCACCAGGACCAGGTCGGTCAGCGCCAGCACGGCGCGGTAGCGGCGGTCCCAGGGGCCGCCCGGGTCGGGGACGAGCGCCGGCCACATCCACAGCCAGACGGCCCGGGTGCCGGCCGCCCGCGCCGCGCGGGTGCGCGGCTCGTCCAGGTCGGGCACCGCGCGCAGCATCCGTGCGGTGGTGGTCAGGACGCGGTCCATGGTCGCGTGCCCGGCGGGACGCGGGGCCATGAGGGGTCCGGGCCGTGATACGCGCTTCAGCATCGCCGCTCCTGCCCCGGTGTGGTCGATCTGGTGAAGTGACCACTCCAGCAGCAATGCCCCCGTTCAGGACCGGCTCCCCCCGCTGAATACGGGGTGATCCATTTCTCTCACCCCCGCCCCTGGTCAGGGTGATGGGGTCACGCGCCCCTCGGGGTTAGGGGCCTTGGGTAGGCCGCCCCAGGACGCGCCGCAGCGACGGCGGAACGTCCTGTTCGTCCCGTTCCGCCGTCGCCGCTCAGCCGATCCCGCCCTCACCGGCCGCTCCCACCGGAGCGCTCAGCGCAGGAACGCCGCCGCCACCCCGGAGTCCACCGGCACGTGCAGGCCGGTCGTCTGGACCAGGTCCGGGCCGGTGAGCGCGAACACCGCGGCCGCCACGTGCTCGGGCAGCACCTCGCGCTTGAGCAGCGTGCGCTGGGCGTAATACTTCCCCAGCTCCGCCTCCTCCACGCCGTAGACCTTCGCCCGCTGCGCGCCCCATCCGCCGGCGAAGATGCCGGACCCGCGGACCACCCCGTCGGGGTTGATGCCGTTGACCCGGATGCCGTGCTCGCCCAGCTCGGCGGCGAGCAGGCGCACCTGGTGCGCCTGGTCGGCCTTGGTGGCGGAGTAGGCGATGTTGTTCGGCCCCGCGAACAGGGAGTTCTTGGACGCGATGTAGACGATGTCCCCGCCCATCTCCTGCGCGATCATCGCCCGCGCCGCCTCGCGCGAGACGAGGAACGACCCGCGCGCCATGACGTCGTGCTGGAGGTCCCAGTCCGCCGTCGTCGTCTCCAGCAGCGGCTTGGAGATGGACAGCCCGGCGTTGTTCACCACGAGGTCCACCCCGCCGAAGGAGAGGCAGGCGGCGTCGACGGCGGCCGCGACGTCCTCCTCGCTCGTCACGTCCGCCCGGACGGCGACGGCGACGTCGGGCCCGCCGAGGGCGTCCACCACCTCCTGGGCCTTGGCCTGGTCCAGGTCGGCGACGACGACGCACGCCCCCTCCGCGGCGAGCCGCTCCGCCGTCGCCCGCCCGATCCCGGACGCCGCCCCGGTGACCAGCGCGACGCGGGTGGCCAGCGGCCTGGGCGCGGGCAGCCGGCGCAGCTTGGCCTCCTCCAGCGCCCAGTACTCGATGCGGAACTTCTCGGCCTCGTCGATGGGCGTGTAGGTCGAGATCGCCTCCGCGCCGCGCATGACGTTGATCGCGTTGACGTAGAACTCCCCCGCCACCCGGGCGGTCTGCTTGTTCTTGCCGAAGGAGAACATGCCCACCCCGGGGACGAGCACGATGGCCGGGTCGGCGCCCCGCATGGGCGGGGAGCCGGGGCCGGCGTGCCGGTCGTAGTAGGCGGCGTAGTCGGCGCGGTAGGCCTCGTGCAGCTCGCGCAGCCGGGCGGTCGCGTCCTCGACGGACGCGGTGGCCGGCAGGTCGAGCACGAGCGGCCGGACCTTGGTGCGCAGGAAGTGGTCCGGGCAGGAGGTGCCCAGCTCGGCCAGCGGGCCGAGCTTCTCGCGGGCAAGGAAGTCCAGGACGACGGCGGAGTCGGTGAAGTGGCCGACCTGCGGGGCGTCGGTGGACGCCAGGCCCCGGACGACCGGGGCGAGCCGGGCGGCCCGGGCGCGCCGCTCGTCGTCGGGCAGCGGGTCGAAGCCGGGGCGGACGGCCCCGAACGGGTGGCGCCCCTCGAGCTCGAGCGCGGCGGTGCGCCGGGTGATGAACTCCTCCGCGGTGCGGATGATCTCCAGCGAGCGGGCCTCGCACTCCTCGGAGGTGTCCGCCCACGCGGTGATGCCGTGCCCGCCCAGCACGCAGCCGATCGCGTCCGGGTTGGCCTCCTTGATCGCCGCGATGTCCAGCCCGAGCTGGAAACCCGGTCGGCGCCACGGCACCCACACCACGCGGTCGCCGAAGATCTCCTCGGTCAGCCGCTCACCGTCGGCGGCGGTGGCGACGGCGATGCCCGAGTCGGGGTGGAGGTGGTCCACGTGCGGGGCGTCGACCAGCCCGTGCATCGCGGTGTCGATCGACGGCGCCGCGCCGCCCCGGCCGTGCAGGCAGTAGTCGAACGCGGCGACCATCTCGTCCTCGCGCTCGACCCCGGGGTACACCCCGACCAGGGCGCGCATCCGGTCCAGACGCAGGACGGCCAGGCCCTTCTCGGTGAGGGTGCCCAGGTCGCCGCCGGAGCCCTTCACCCAGAGCAGCTCGACGTCCTGGCCGGTGACCGGGTCGGTGTCGGTGCCCTTGGCGGAGGTGTTGCCGCCGGCGTAGTTGGTGTTGCGGGGGTCGGCGCCCAGCCGGTTGGACCGGGCGACGAGCTGCTCGGGTACGGATGCCATGCGGACCTCTCTCAGGTGTGAGTCCTCGGTGAGTTGACGTCGCGCGAACGGGTGGGGTCAGCCCCAGATGGCCTCGGACATCGGCCGCAGGGCGAGCTCGGTCAGGCGCATGCCGCGCGGCCGGGTCACGGCGTAGACGGCGAGGTTCGCGACGTCCTCGGCCGTCATCATGGACTGCACCGTGGGGTCGTCGTGGCTGCGGCCGCGCCCGTCCCCGACCGCGAACTCGGTGTGCACGCCGCCGGGGCACAGCACGGTGACGCGGATGCCCTTCTCGCGCAGCTCGCCGTCGAGCGCCCGGCTCAGCCCCACCTGCCCGAACTTGGAGGCGCAGTAGACGGCCTCGCCGGGGAAGCCCCGCCGGCCCGCCTCGCTGGCGACCGTGACGAGGTCGCCCTGCACGCCGGCGTCGAGCAGGCGCGGCACCGTCGAGCGGTACAGGTGGACGGTGCCCAGCAGGTTGGTCTCGATCATCTCCACGGAGCGCTCGAGCGGGGTGTCGACGAAGTCGGCGTAGTGGCCGACCCCGGCGTTGGCGACGACGATGTCGGGAACGCCGAGCTCGGCGGCCACCCGGGCGACGGCGTCCTCGACCGCGTCGGCGGAGCGGACGTCGCAGGCGATCCCGAGCGCGCCGGCGAGGCCGAGGTCGGACCCGGCGCGGGAGAGCAGGCCCAGCCGCACCCCCTGGGCGTAAAGCTGGGCGGCGAGGGCGGCGCCGATCCCGGAGCTGGCTCCGGTGATGACGGCGACGCGCCCCTCGAGCGGCGTGGTGCTTTCGGTGGTCATGGTGCTTCCTCTCAGACGGCGACGTCGCCGCACAGGTGGACGTGGACGCCCAGGGCGTCGAACATGGCGGCCTTGGCCACCAGCGCCCTGTCGGCGGTGGCGGCGTCGGGGGCGTAGACGAGCTGGGCGTGGTTGGCCTTGTGGCGGGCCATGAACTGGTCGCGGGTGATGCCGCGCAGGACGACGTGGGCGATGGGCCACTCGGGGTTGGTCAGCCGCGAGCGGCGTTCGGTCTCCTCGGCCGGCAGCTCGACGACGTCGGCGCGGCCGAGGTCGACGTGCAGCTCCCCGCCCTCGACGTAGACGCGCGACCAGACGATCTCGCCCGGCTTGGAGACGCCCTTGATGGTGGCGCCGCCCTGGGGGAAGAACACCGGGCTCTGCCGCCAGCCCTCGGCGTCGGCGTAGCCGTTCGCGAAGTGCGACGGCGGGACGGACCCGGAGATCTCGTAGACCCACACGAACCGCCCGTCGTGGTCCTCGCCCCAGCGCACGTCGTGCAGGGTGGTGGCGGGGTCCAGCCCCATCGCGGTCCACACCCGGTTGGTGATGAGGGCGTCGACGGCGACCCCCTCGTCCACCTCGTTGAAGTGCGGCAGCGCCTTGCCCTCGTACAGCACGCGGGAGCCGTCCCGGCTGGTCACCGGGGGCCGCTCGACGTTGTTGAGCAGCCCCTCGACGAGGTCGGAGGCGGGGCAGACGTTCTTCAGCCCCTGCTGGTACTGGATGCCGACGGCGTCGAGGCCGAAGTCGTCGGAGAGGCGCAGGGCGGCGACGTACATCTTGTACTGCCACATCACCTGGTCCTCGGTGAGCTCGGTGTCCGGGTCGGTGCCGAACCGGAACGTCATGCCCGCGTCGGTGAGCCACTTCCCCACGGCCCGGGCCTCGTCGTCGGGCACGGTCTGCATCTGCGCGAACAGCTCGGACTGGGAGAGCCGCTCCTTGTAGATCCCCAGCGGGTTGAGCAGCTCGTCGTCGATGATCGCGTTGTACATGCCCATGCAGCCCTCGTCGAAGACGCCGACGATCGCCTTCTCGGTGCGCAGCTGCTCGGCCAGGGCCCGGCCGAGCCGGGCCTCCTCGGAGTCGGGCAGGGCCGGCAGGTCGCGCACGTGGGAGGTGTCGTGCTCGACGGTGCCGGTCTCCAGCCAGGTGCGCAGGGCGCCGAGGAACCACTCGTCCGTGCCGTCGACGGTCCACAGGGACGAGTACGGGACCTGGGCCTTGGTCAGCGAGGCGTTGAGGTTGAGCAGCCCCACCAGGCCGGGCCAGTCGGGAGCGAAGTTCGCGACGGTGAGGATGGGCCCGCGGTGGGTGCGCAGCCCGGGCAGCACGTGGTGGGAGTACTGCCAGATCGTGGTGGCGACGACGACCGGCGCGTCCGGCGGGACGGCCCGGAACGTCTCGATGCCCTGCCGCTGGCTGGTGACGAACCCGTGCCCCTTGACCGGGTCGACGTCGAAGGCGCGGCGCAGCGTCCACCCCTCCCGCTCCACCGCCGCGCGCAGCAGGGACTCGAACGCCTCCTGCGTCGGCCACCCGGCCTGGTTGGCCGGCTCGCGCAGGTCGCCGCTGGTGGTGAGGTAGACGACCTTCTCCGGCGCCTCCGGCACGGCGGCCGGGGCGGGGAACTCGTACGTGGTGCTGGTCATGACTGGTTCTCCTTCGGTGGGCGGCGGGTCAGCCGGCGGCGCGCTGGACCCGGGCCAGCGCGTGCGAGATGTCGGCGGTCGCCGGGTAGGCGGCGCGGTAGAGGGCGTACAGCTCGTCGTAGCGGGCGGTCAGCTCGGGGTGGGGCGTGACGGTGGCGCGCGGGGGGTTCCAGGCGTCGATGTCGGCCTCGGCGACGGCGGCCGCGGCGAGGAACGCGGCGCCGAGGCTCGCGCCCACCGTGGTGCGGGGCAGCACCTGGTCCAGCCCGGTGACGTCGGAGACGATCTGCGGCCACAGGTCGCCCTGGGTCCCGCCGCCCGCGGCGACCACGCGGTCGATGCGGGCGCCCGCCTCGCGCATGACCTCGACGTTGTGCCGCACCGCCAGGGCGGTGGCCTCGAGGACGGCGCGGTAGAGGTCGCCGCGGGTGTGCGAGACCGTCAGGCCGAGGATGGCGCCGCGCGCGTCGGGGTCCTGCACGGGGGTGCGCTCGCCGGCGAAGTAGGGCAGGACGAGCAGCCCGCGGGCGCCGGGGCCGGACGAGCGGGCCTCCTCGACGAGCGCGCCGAAGTCCGGGGTGCCGGTGAGGTCGCGGAGCCAGGCGGTGATCGCGCCGGAGGTGGCCATGCCGCCGGCCAGGCAGTGGGTGCCGGGGAAGGCCCCGGCGGTGGACCACATCACCGGGTGGGTGACCACGGCGTCGGTGGTGCAGATGAGAAACATCGTGGTGCCGTACATGAGGAACAGGTCGCCCGGGCGCTGGGCGCCGACGCTGACCGCCTCGGTCCAGGCGTCGATCGTCCCGGCCACCACCGGGACGCCCGCGGGGATGCCGGCGAGCGCCGTCGTCGTCCGGCCGGCCACGTCCCCGGGCCACAGCAGCCGCGGCAGCTCGAGCCCCGGGGCGCACACCGCCGCCCACTCCTCGAGCCAGCCGGCGGCGTGCGGGTCGTACATCGGGGTGCACTGGCTGGCGGAGTGGTGGTCGAGGACGTACTCGCCGGTGAGGCGCCGCACCAGGTAGGACGCGGGCATGAGGAGCCGCCGGGCCCGGGCGTACCGGTCTGGCTCCTGGCGGGAGACCCACAGGATCTTGGGCCCGGCGGCCTGGCTCGACAGGGCGGTGCCGGTGCGCGCGTAGATCTGCTCGGCCCCCAGCCGTTCCCCGAGCAGGGCGATCTCCTCGCCCGCGCGGGTGTCGACGCCGTAGAGGATGGCGGGCCGGACGGGTTGGTCGTCGTCGTCGACGAGCAGGACGCACGGCCCCATCCCCGAGACGCCGACGGCGACCACCTCGTGGGCGCCGTCGCCCGTGAGCTCCTCGGCGAGCGAGGCGAGCTCGTCCCACCAGACCTCCGCGTCCATCTCCACGTGTCCGGGGTGGGGCCGGTCCACCGGGTGCTCGCGGACCCCGGTGCGCAGGACCTCGCCGTCGAGGTCCACCAGGACGGCCTTGGTGCTGGAGGTTCCGATGTCGATCCCGAAGACGGCTGGCTGTGCCACGGCTCCCCCTCAGGCCCCGGGCTCGCGCACGCCGAGCGTGAGCAGCAGGTTGGCGTACAGGCGCTGGTCGCCGGTGGCGACGAGGGCGGCGAGGTCGGGCCCGTGGCAGGCCTCGTAGAACTCCATCCGCCCCAGCTCGCGCCACTCGACCGTCTCGCCGAGCTGCGCCCGGTAGCCCTCGTGCGCGGGGACGGGCTCGCCGCGCCCGGGGGTCATCACCGCGGCCGCCTCGACCGGGACGGCGGCCCGGAGCACCTGCAGCACCTGGTCGACGTCGAGCAGGCCGGGGGCGAGGTTGAGGTGGATCCGCGGGACGCCGGGGGCGGCGCCGGTGGAGTGTGGGTAGTTGCCGTCGGCGAGCAGCACCTGGGCGCCGTGGCCCGCGCCGGCGAGGGCGTGCACGAGGCCGGGGTGGGTGAGCGGTCCGAGTAGCACGGGGTTCCTCCTGGGGTGGTCAGTGGTGCCCGGCGCGGGGGGCGCGGGTCCGGGCGACGTCGTCCTCGAACACGCGCACGGCCTCGGTGGTCAGCGGCTCCTCGAGCAGCTGCCCCCACATGGCCGGGGCGATGGTGAAGCAGTCGACGCCCCCGGCGGCGAGGCGCGCGACGTCGGCCGGTGACCGCAGGGACGCGACGAGGAGCCGCGTCGTGGCCCCGACCGCGTCGATGATCCGCTGCATGGTGAGGACCTCGCCGACGCCGTCGCGGCCGTTGTCGGTCATCCGGCCGACGTAGGGGGCCACGAACGTCGCCCCGGCGGCGATCGCTGGGAGCACCTGCACGTGGTTGTAGACCGCGGTGACGAGCGTGACGACGCCCTGGTCGGTCAGCGCGCGGGTGGCGGCGAGGCCGGCCGCGGTGACCGGGATCTTGATCCCGACGTCGCCGCACCGCTCCCGGATCTCGCGCGCGTTGCCGAGCAGGTCCTCGGCGGTCGCGCCCCAGGTCTGGACGAAGAGGGTGCGGGCGCCGGCGGCCCGCATGCGGTCGACGACGGCGGGCAGGTCCGCCGAGCTGACGCCCGCGCGGGCGAGCAGGGTGGGGTTGGTGGTGACGCCGGCGAAGACGCCGGTCGCGAGCAGCGGCTCGACCTGGGCGAGGTCGGCGCTGTCGAGGAAGAGGTCGAGCACGGTCAGCCTCCGGGGCTCTTGGTGGGAAGGGGCGGGCGGGCGCGGTCAGGCGGGTGGGCGCCCGCGGCGGCCGCACCGGCGGCGCCCGCCTCGAACCAGGGCAGCAGGGCGTCCCGGGCGGCCTCGAACCGGTCGTGCAGGTCGTGCGCCAGCCCCGGGTCGCGCCCCGGCTCCAGCACGTCGGTGAGCTCGCTCAGCGTGCGGGCGGCGGCGAAGTCCGGCAGGGCGCCCAGGCCCACGAGGCCGGTGACGGCGGCGCCGAGGCTGCCCGCCTCCGCGTCGACGCTGCGGCGCAGCACCGGCACGCCGAGGACGTCCGCGAGGACTTGGAGCCACACGCCCGAGCGCGAGCCGCCGCCGATCACCTGCAGGCGGTCCACCCGCTGCCCGGCGGCCCGGAGCGCGGCGCGGCAGCTGCGCAGGTTGTGCGCGACGCCCTCGAGCACCGCGCGGGTGAGGTGGGCGCGGCCGTGGTGCGGGGCGAGGCCGACGAAGGCGCCCCGGGCGTGCGGGGTCCACAGCGGGGCGCGCTCGCCCATCAGGTGCGGCAGGAAGAACAGCCCCTCCTCCGCGGCCCGCACCCCGGCGGCGTCGTCGAGCAGCCGCGCCACGTCGTCGCCGACGGCGGCCGCGAGCCAGGACAGGGCCGCGCCGGCGGCCTGCATCGTCGCGATGGGCACGAACCGGCCGGGGACGACGTGGGCGAAGGTCATGGTCCGGCGGGACGGGTCCAGGGCCGGGCGGTCGGCGGCGAGCGCGATCCAGGCCGAGGAGCCGAGGCACAGGTAGGGGTCGTCGTCGGGGCCGAGGGACCCGGCGCCGACCGAGGCGACGGGCCCGTCCCCGCCGCCGAGCACGACGGGGGTGCCGGCCCGCAGCCCGGTGGCCTCGGCCGCGGCGGCGGTGAGGCCGCCCACCACGGTGGTCGAGGGGACGATCTCGGGCAGCAGGCGCGTGGGCAGCCCGGCGGCCTCGGCGAGCTCGGTCCACCAGCGCCCCTCCGCCAGCAGGTACAGGTTCGTGCCGGAGGCGTCCGAGGGGTCGGTCCGGACCGTGCCGGTGAGCCGGGCGACGACGTAGTCCTTGGCCTGGAGCAGGTGCGCGGCGCGGGCGAACGCCGCCGGCTCCTCCTCGGCCACCCACATCGCCTTGGTGAGGGTGTAGCTCTCGGAGAGCCGGTGCCCGGTGCGGGCGTAGACCTCGGCCGGGGCGACCAGCTTGGCGGCGCGCGCGGCCTGGGCGGTGCTGCGCCGGTCCGCCCAGATCAGCGCGGGGCGCACCGGCTCGAGCTGCTCGTCGGTGAGGACCGCGCCCTGCATGTGGCCGGACACCACGATGCCGTCCACCTCGTCGGGCCCGCGGCCGGTCGCGGCGAGCAGGTCCCGGGTGGCGGCGGCGACGGCGCCGGTCCAGTCGTGCGGGTCCTGCTCCGCCTCCCCCGCCGGCCCGTGGGCGGTGGGGTAGGGCACGGTGACGGACCCGAGGAGCCGGCCGCCGGCGTCGTGCAGGGACGCCTTGTCCGCGCTGGTGCCCAGGTCGTGGGCGACGACGAGGCTCATGTCGCCCGTCCCGTGCTGGCCCGGACCACGAGCTGGGGCGCGATCCGGAGGTCCCGGGTGGGTCCGCCGTCGCACAGCTCGCGGGCGCAGCGCACCGCGCCGGCACCGAGGGCGGCGAAGTCCTGCCGGACCGTGGTCAGCGGCGGGTCGAAGAACCCGGCGCCCGGGACGTCGTCGAAGCCGGTGACGACGACGTCCTCCGGCACCCGGACCCCGGCCTCACGGAGGGCGGCGAGGACGCCGAGGGCGAGGAGGTCGTTGGAGGCGACGACGGCGTCCGGCAGCGGCCCGGCGGCGAGCCGCCGCCCGACGCGGTGACCGTCCTCCGCGTCCCAGGAGTGGGCGTCGACGACGTTGGCGACCATCCCCAGCGTGGGGGCCAGCCGCTCGACGATCTCCGCGCGGGACGTGGCGTCGGTCCAGCTGCGGGGCCCGGCGACGTGCGTGACCGTGCGGCAGCCGCGCTCGCGCAGGTGCTCCAGGACCGCCCGGACGCCCGACTCCTGGTCGATGGAGACCGTCGCGACCCCGGGCAGGTCGTGCTGGCCGGAGAGGAGCAGGACCATGGGGATGCCGTCGTGGTGGGCGAGGAGCTCGGGGACCGTGGCGCCGTGCTGGGCGAGCACGATCATGCACTCCGGCCGCTGGGTCGCGATGCGCGTCATCGCGCCCGCGACGCCGACCGCGTCGTCCGCGGCCACCCGGGTGATGGTGACCAGCAGCCCGGCGCGGCGGGCGGCCTCCTCGACGGCCAGCAGCGTCGAGGCGAGCCCGTGGTAGACGGTGCCGACCACCAGGACCCCGATGAGGTTCGTGCGGCGGGAGGCGAGGGAGCGTGCCTGGAGGTTGGGCCGGTAGCCGAGCTCGTCGACGAGGCGCAGCACCGTCGTGCGGGTGGACTCGCGCACCGCCGTCGACCCGTTGAGCACCCGGCTCACGGTCTGGAGGGACACGCCCGCCGCGCGGGCGACGTCGGCCATCACGACGTGCTTCGGCGTCACTCCCCCGGCACCTCCCTCTCGCGTCCGCGTCCCGGCGCTCATCGCCCGTACTGGGAGCGCAGCCCGACGAGCGTGGCGACCGCCTCCTCGGGGAGCTCCCGCTCGCCGTCGATCAGCCGCAGCAGGTACGTCACCTTGGCCGTGTACTCCAGCCGCTCCATCGCGAGGTAGGCGTCGTTGAGGTCGGCGCCCCAGGTGAGGGCGCCGTGCTGCTCGAGCAGGCACCCGTGGTGGGTGGGCACGAAGGGCACCACGACCTCCCCGAGCGCGTCCGTGGACGGCGTGGCGTAGGGCGCGAGCGGGATCTCGGGCATGTGGATGACCGACTCCGGCAGCATCTTCAGCGTCAGCGCCTCGCCCTTGACGGCGAAGACGGTGCCGTACATGGGGTGGGCGTGGACCACGGCCCGCACGCCGGGGTCGGCCTCGTAGACCTTCAGGTGCATCCGCACCTCGGTCGAGGGCCGGTACGGCGCGGTGACCTCGAGGACCTCCCCGGCGGCGTCGACCTTGGCGATCTTCTCCGGCGTCAGGGAGCCCTTCGACACCGACGCCGGGGTGCACAGGATCTCCCCGGTCGTCAGCCGGGCGCTGATGTTGCCGTCGTTCGCGGCGACCATCTGCCGCTGCCACAGGTTGCGGCCCACGTCGCAGATCTGCTCGCGCAGGTCCTTCTCCTCGGGCGTCATGTCTGTTGATCCTTCCGGTCGTCAGCGGGCGGCGAGGTCGGCGAGCCGGCGCAGGGCCGGGTCGACGTCGCCGGGGTCGATGAGGGTGGGCGGGGCGGAGGCGGCGAGCGCGCGGGCGCCGTCGTCGCGGCCGGCGAGGTGGCCGAGGGCCTCCAGCTGGGCCAGCACGGAGCCGGCGGCGGAGGCCTCGACCGGGCCGACCAGCACCGGGATCCGGCAGGCGGCCGCCGTCATCTCCGAGAGCAGGGAGTTGCGCGCGCCGCCGCCGACCACCACGAGGTGGCCCGGCCGGGTCCCGGTGAGGCGGGCGAGCTGGTCGACGGCGCGGGCGTACGCGGCGGCGAGAGACTCCAGGACGGTCCGGACGAGCTGCGCCCGGCCGGCGGGGGCGGCGCCGCGCGCGCGGAGGTGCTCCGTGACCCGGTCGGCCATGGGCCCCGGGCGGGCGAAGTCCGGGTGGGCGGGGTCGAGGACGACGCCGAGCGAGTCCGCCGCGCGCGCCTCCGCCACGAGCTCGGCCGGCTCGGCCCGGAGCCCCTCGGCCAGCCACTGGCGCTGGCACTCCTGGAGGATCCAGAGCCCGGTGAGGTTCTTCAGCAGCCGGACGCCGCCGTCGGTGCGGACCTCGTTGGTAAACCCGGCCTCGAGGACGGCGGGGTCGAGCAGCGCCTCGTCCCGCTCGACGCCCACCAGCGACCAGCTCCCGGAGGAGAGGAAGGCGCGCTCGCCGTCGCCGGGCGGCAGGGCGTGCACGGCGCAGGCGGTGTCGTGGCTGCCGGCGCGCAGCAGCGGGGTCCGGGGGTCCTCGGCGAGGGTGCCGACGGCGGTGCGCTCGTCGCTCAGCGGGCCGAACCAGGCGGCGTCGAGGCCGAGGAGGTCCAGCACCTCGGCGGACCACTCCCGGGCGCCCGGGGCGCACAGGCCGGAGGTGGAGCAGATGGCCCGGCTCCACCCGCGCTCGCCGCCGAGCCGGTGGGCGACGTAGTCCGGGAGCATGAGGACGGCGTCGATCTCGTCCCGCAGGGCGGGGTCGTCGCGCAGGGCGGCGACGAGCTGGTGGGTGGTGTTGATCGGGTCGGGCCGCACCCCGGTCAGCCGCCACAGCAGCTCGGCGGGGGCGCGGGCGGCGAGCTGGGCGGGGACGTCCGCGGTGCGCGGGTCGCGGTAGGCGCGCACGGGAGCGGCGAGGGTCCCGTCGGCGCGCAGCAGGGCGTGGTCGACGCCCCAGCCGTCGACCGAGACGGCGGCGAGGGCGCCCTGCCGCGTGGCGCGGGCGAGGCCGTGGCGCACCTCGGCGAGGATGGCCTCGACGTCCCACCACAGCGCGCCGTCGGACTCCTGCACGTGCACCGCGAACCGGTGCACCTCGTCCAGACGCACGGCGGCGCCGTCGAACCGCCCGGCCACCACGCGGCCGGAGCTGGACCCGAGGTCCACCGCCGCGACGGTCGTGGTCGCTCCCATCGGGGCTACTCCCTCCTCCCGCTGGTGGGCGGGCGCGCGTGGTCGGCCGGACCGGCCGGCCGGCCGGTCCGAGCGTGGTGCTGGTCGGGTCTGGTGCGGCGTCGCCGGCCCGGTCCGTGCGGGCCGGCGACGGCCTGGCTCACTCGTAGAGGGCGCGGGCGATCTCCTCGTCCTCCATGTTGGTCTCGTCGTACCAGTAGAAGCCGGTGTCGACGACCTCCTCGACGTCCTCGCCGTTGACCGCCTTCACGGCCGTCTCCACGGTCTGGTAGCCGATCTGGTACGGGTCCTGGGTGATGGCGCCGTCCATGGTGCCGTCCATGATGGCCTCGATCTGGCCCTTGCCGGAGTCGAAGCCGATGACCGCCATGTCCTCGGCGCGGCCGAGCTCGCGCACGCCGTTGATGACGCCGATCGCCGAGCCCTCGTTGCAGCCGTAGATGCCGGCGAGGTCCGGGTTGGCCTGCAGGATGGCCTTGGTGATGTCGGTGGAGCGGAGCTGGTCGCCGCCGCCGTACTGGATGTCGACGACGTTGAGGCCGCCGTCCTCCTCGATGGTCTCGACGAAGCCGTCCCGGCGTTCGATGCCGGTCAGCGAGGTCTGGTCGTGGCAGATCACCGCGACGTCGCCGCTGCCGCCGGTGAGCTCGATCATCTTCGTCGCGGCCTCCGCGGCGGCCGCGTAGTTGTCGGTCGCGACGGTCGAGACCGGGATGTCGGACTCGACGCCGGAGTCGAACGCGACCACCGGGATGCCCTGCCCGTCGATCTGGGTGAGCAGCGGGATGGAGGCCTCGGAGTCGAGGGCGGCGAAGCCGACCGCGTCGGGGTTGCCGGAGAGCGCGGTCTGGAGCTGCTGGAGCTGCTGCTCGACGTCGGCCTCCGTGTCCGGCCCGTCGAAGGTGACCCGCACGCCGAGCTCGTCGGCGGCGTCCTCGGCGCCCTGCCGCACGGCCTGCCAGAACTGGTGCTGGAAGCCCTTGGAGATCAGCGCCACGTACAGCTCGTCGCCGCCGCCGCCCCCGGCGGTCCCGCCGCCGCCCGCGGTGGCCCCACCCCCACCCCCGTCCCCGCCGCCGCCGTCGGAACAGGCGCCGAGGGCGAGGGCGAGGGACGAGAGCACGATCGTGGTGGCCAGTGTGGTCTTGCGCATCGGGTACTCCTTCGTACGGATGGGGTGGAGGTTCAGCTGCTGCACGCGGGACTCGCGTGCTTACACGCGGGACTCGCGACGCCGCCGCACGTTGTCGGCGAACACGGCCACGAGGATGACGACACCGACGGCGACCTTCTGCCACTCCTGCGGGATCGCCATGATCTGCAGGCCGTTGTTCAGGGTGGCCATGAGGATGGCGCCGATGATCGTGCCGAGGACGGAGGCCCGGCCCCCGGAGAGGGACGTGCCGCCGATGACGACGGCGGCGATCGCCTCGAGCTCGTAGCCCAGGCCCAGGGCCGGCTGGGCGGAGTTGAGCCGGGAGGCCATGATCACGCCGCCGATGCCGGTGAAGACGCCGGCGAGCACGTAGATCTTGATGAGCCACGAGCGGGTGTTGATCCCGGACATCCGCGTGGCCTCCTCGTTGGAGCCGATCGAGAGCGCGTAGCGCCCGATGAGCGACTTGTTGAGGAGGACGCCCGCGACGACCGCGAGCACGAGGAAGATGAGCACCGCGTTGGGCACCCTGGGGATCAGCGTGCCCAGGGCGATCTGGCCGAAGCCGGGCACCGAGGTGAAGTACAGCGGCGTCGCCCCGGAGATGACGAGGGAGAGGCCGGCCGCGGCCATCATCATGGCCAGCGTCGCGATGAAGGGCGGGATGCCGAGCACCGCGACGTTGAGACCGTTGATCAGACCGAGGAGGGCGCCGAACGCGACGCCGAGCACCACCGCCAGCGGCATGGGCAGGCCGAGGAAGGCCTCGGTGGCGAACACCGCGGTCATGACGGAGCACAGGGTCATGGCGGTGCCGACCGAGAGGTCGATGCCGCCGGTGGCGATGATGAACGTCGCCCCGAGCGCGAGGATCCCGGTCACCGACGCCGCGAGCAGGATGCCGAAGACGTTGGAGGTGCTGAGGAAGTTCGAGCTCGCGACGGCGAAGAAGGCGAACAGGGCGATGAGGGCGCCGAAGGCGAGGAACTGCTGGACGCTGACGGACCGCCGTCGGGCGATCGGCGTCTCGGGCGCCGTCGCCTCCGGCCGGGCGGCCGGGACCGCGGCGCTCACGACGCCGCTCCCATCGTCTCGGTGCGGAAGAGGGTGGCCAACTCCATGATCCTTTCCTGCGTGATTTCGTCCTTGTCGAGGAACCCGGTGATGCGGCCCTCGCACATGACCGCGACGCGGTCGGCCAGGCGCAGCACCTCGGGAAGCTCGGAGGAGATGACGATGATGGACTTGCCGTTCCGGACGAGCTCGTTGAGCAGGGCGTAGATCTCGTCCTTGGCCCCGACGTCGATGCCGCGGGTCGGTTCGTCGACGATCAGCACGTCACAGTCGCGGGTGAGCCACTTGCCGATGATCGCCTTCTGCTGGTTGCCGCCCGAGAGGTTGCGGGCGAGCTGGTGCACCGACGGGGTCTTGATCCGCAGGGCCTTGACCTGCTTCTCGGCCTCGGCGGTGATGCCGCGCTCGCGCACGAACCCGAGCCCCGAGCTGAACCTCCGGAGGGAGGAGAGTCCGATGTTCGCGCGCACCGACTGGTCGAGCAGGAGCCCGTAGCGCTTGCGGTCCTCGGAGAGGTAGCCGACCCCCAGCGCGACCGCGTCCGCGGGCGTGCGGATGGTGGCCGGCCGGCCGTTGACCCTGATCGTCCCGGCGGTCGTGGGGTCCGCGCCGACGACGGCCCGGGCGACCTCGGTGCGTCCGGCGCCCATGAGCCCGGCGAAACCGAGGATCTCCCCGCGGTGCAGGGTGAAGCTGATGTCCCGGAGCAGGTGCCGGGTGCTCAGGCCCTCGACCTCCAGCACCGGCTCCCCGGTGACGCGCTCCGGGGGCCGGAGGTCGGTGGAGAGCTCGCGCCCCACCATCATCGAGATGATCTGCGCGACGTCCGTCTCCGCCGTCGGCACGGTGCCGACGTACGTGCCGTCGCGGATCACCGAGACCCGGTCGGTGATCTCCTTGATCTCCGGCATCCGGTGGGAGATGTAGATGACGCCGGTGCTCGGCGAGACGAAGTCGCGGATGAGCCGGAACAACGTCTCGATCTCGGAGTCCGTCAGTGCCGCGGTGGGCTCGTCCATAATCAGGATGCGGGCGTTGAACGAGAGCGCCTTGGCGATCTCCACCATCTGCTGCTGCGCCACCGTGAGGTCGCGGATGCGCCGGCCTGGGTCGATGTCGATCTTGAGGCTGCGCAGCAGGGCGCGGGCGTCGCGCTCCTGCTTGCGGTCGTCGATGACCTGGCCGAGGAAGCGGCGCCGCTCGCGGCCCATGTAGATGTTCTGGGCGACGGTCTGGTCCGGCACGAGCTGGAACTCCTGGTGGATGATCGCCAGCCCGGCCGCCTGCGCCTCGTGCGGGTTGGTCACCGTCGACGGCTTGCCGTCGAGCAGCACCTCCCCGCCCGGGTCGGGGTCGTGGATGCCGGTGAGGATCTTCATCAGCGTCGACTTGCCGGCACCGTTCTCGCCGCAGACCCCCAGCACCTCCCCCCGGCGCAGCTCGAGGGAGACGTTGTCCAGCGCCTTGACGCCGGGGAAGGACTTGGAGACGGAACGCACCTGGAGCAGCGGGGTGTGGTCGGAGTCTGGGGATGGCACTGGACAGATCACCTGCTTCGTCGCGAGGCGGATGTGAGCGCTCACAAAACGTAGCAGTGAGACCTGGGTCACACAAGAGGCTGCGGCCCTTCACCGCCCTGGGTGGTCCGGGCGTCCTCGGGGCGTCCGACCGGCACCCGCACGCTCGGCCCCACGATCCCCTAACGCCCGGCCCCCCGTAGTGAGCGGGAGGGGGGTCGAGGGGGTTGTGACGCCGTCGGCGCCGGCCCTACCGTCAGGAGGACCGGCCCTCGCCCGTTCGCGAAGGAGCGAAGAGTGCAGTCCACGAAGCCGCGCCCGCGAGCCCACCCCGGTCCGCTCGTCGCCGCGCTCGCCGCGCTGCTCGCCGGCACAGGGCTCCCCGCGGCGGCCGCGGGCGAGACGGACGAGGCGCGGTACGTCGTCGTCCTCGACGACGCGGCCGGGGACCCGGCCGCCGCGGCCGGCCAGCACGGGGCCGCGGCCACTCAGACGTTCGACGCGGCGGTCGACGGCTTCACCGCCACCATGAGCGCCGCGGAGGCGGAGCGGCTCGCGGCCGACCCCGCGGTCGCCTTCGTCACCGAGGACCGCGTGCTCGCCGCCGTCGAGCCGGCCGAGGAGGCCGCCACGGCCGCCTCCCAGCTGGTCGGCAACCACGTCCGGCGCGTCGACGGGCCGGCGTCCTCGACGCAGGCCGGCGACGGCGGCGGCGACGTCGGGGTCAACATCGCGATCGTCGACTCCGGGATCGACCGCGCCCACCCGGACCTGAACGTGCGCGGCGGCGTGGACTGCTCGGGCGGCCGGCCGCTCTCCCCCGGCGCCGCGCTGACCGACACCACCGGCCACGGCACGGCGGTGGCCGGCGTCGCCGCCGCGCGGGACAACGGCTTCGGCGTGGTCGGCACCGCGCCGGGCGCACCGCTGTGGTCGGTGAAGGTGACGGACGCCGGCGGCAGCATCACCATCTCCAGCCTGGTGTGCGCGGTCGACTGGATCACCGGCACGCGCACGGACGCCGACCCGGGCAACGACATCGCGGTCGCCAACATCTCCATCGCGGGCGGCGGCACGGACGACGGCCGGTGCGGCAGCACCTCAGAGGACGCCCTGCACGCCGCGATCTGCGGCTCGGTCCGCGCCGGGGTGAGCTACGTCGTCGCGGCCGGCAACGGCGCGCAGGACCTCGCCCGGTCGATCCCCGCCGGCTACGACGAGGTCCTCGCCGTGACGGCCGTCGCGGACACAGACGGCCGGCCGGGCGGGGCGGGCCCGGACGAGTGCCCGCCGTCGCCCCTGGCGATCACGGACGACGCCGTCGCCTCCTTCTCCAGCTGGGCCACCAGCGCCGCGGACCGGGCCCGCACCGTGGCCGCGCCCGGGGCCTGCATCACCACCACCTCGCCCGGCGGCCTGTACTCGGCGGCCCGCCACGGGACCAGCTTCGCCAGCCCGGTCACCGCCGGCGCGGTGGCGCTGTGCCTGCAGAGCGGCCGGTGCCCGGAGGACGACGGGCGCCTGAGCGTCGCGCGGTTCCGGGCGCTGATCGAGAGCCACAACCGCCAGCACCAGGACCACGGCTACCAGGGCGACCCGCTCCGGCCCGTCGAGGGCCGCCACTACGGGTACCTCATCACCACGTCCCTGTTCTGAGGCCGCGGCCCGGTCCGCCGCCGACCACGCGCCCGGCCTGGTACCGCGGCCGCCGTCAGGGCAGCAGGCCCGCCCGGCGCCGGGTCGTGCGGTTGGCGTGCACCGACCACCGCGGTACCCACCGCGCCAGCGCCGCGGCCGCCGCCCCGCCGAGCGCCCCCGTCACCCAGATGCCCGCGGCCAGCGACCCGAGGGCCGCGCCCGCGGACGCGATGAGCGGCCCGAGCGCGCCGCCGGAGTCCTGGAGCACCCGCCACATCCCGAGGAACTGGGCGCGGCCGGACGAGGGCGCGACGTCGGAGCCGAGGGTCATGAGGATCCCCGAGCTCATCCCGTTGCCGAGCCCCATGAGGCCGGCGACGACGGACATGCTCGCCACCGAGTCCGTGAACGGCAGCGCGAGCATGGCGGCGCCCAGGACGATCATCGAGGGCACGCCGATCCACAGCCGGCCGAGCCGGTCCATGACCTTGCCGGCGGGGTAGAAGAGCAGCATGTCGACCGCGCCGGCGAGGCCGAAGATCAGCGAGGTGGTGGCGGGGTCGAGGTCGAGGTGCTCGCCCCACAGCGGGATGACGGTCTGGCGGGCGCCGCGCACCGCGCCGACCAGCAGCACCGCGGCGCCGAGCGTGGTGAACACCCGCCGGTGCTCGCGCAGCACCTGGCCCATCGTCGGGCCGGGGCCCGCCGCCAGTCGCGCCGCCCGCCGCGCCGCCGCCCGGGCCCGCAGCGACCCGGCCGCCGGCCGCTCCCCCCGCGCGGTCTCCGGGACGAGCACCAGGGTGAGGGTCGCGGCCGCCGCGGTCACCACGCCGAGCAGGTAGGCGTTGCGGACGTCACCGCCGTGGATGACGAGCGCACCGACGAACGGCCCGAGGAACTGCCCGATGCGGTGCACGCCGGCGAGGGTGGAGAGCACGCGTGCGCGCCGCAGCGGCGGGGTGATCTCGGTGAGGTAGGAGTGCCGCGCCAGGTTGAACACCGCCGAGGCGGCGCCGGTGGCGAGCACCGCGACGGCCAGGGTGGCCAGCCCGGGCGCGAACGCCGCCCCGGCGAAGGCCAGCGCGGCGACGGCGCCGGCCAGGATCATCGCGTACCGGTCGCCGACCCGGGCCGCGAGGGAGCCGGCCGGGAGGTCGGCGACGATCTGGCCGACCGGCAGCAGAGCGGCGAGCACGCCGGCGAGCGCGAGGTCGGCACCAAGCCCGACCGCCGTCGGGGCGATGATCGGCAGCATCGCGCCGATGCCGATCTCGAACACCAGGGAGGGCACGAAGGCGCCGAGCACCACGGTGCGCAGGGGGAACATCGGGGCGTCGGACGGGTCCGTGGGACGCGCGCCGCGGGGGTGATGATCAGGCATGGTGCCGCCATCATCCCGCGGCGGCAGACCGGTCACGGTCCCGGTTCACGCACCGGTCACCGGACGCGAGCCGGGGCGTCCGTCGACCGGGTGGCGGTGACTTTTCGACGCGCGGGCGAGATTTGTCGACGGCTCGCGCCCGAATGTCGGTGATTGTTGTTATTTTCACAGGGTGACCGATACCGACGTGCGGACGGCGGTCGTCATCGAGGACGACGCCGACATCCGGTTCCTGCTCGAGGCGACCCTCGGGCAGGCCGGCTTTGCCGTGCACGCCGCCGGGAACGGCACCGCGGGGGTCGAGCTGGTCCGGGCCCACCAGCCGCTGGTCACCACGCTGGACATCTCGCTGCCGGACATCGACGGCTTCGAGGTCGCCCGCCGCATCCGCACCTTCTCGAGCACCTACCTCGTCATGCTCACCGGCCGGGCCGAGGAGATCGACACCCTGCTCGGCCTGGACGCCGGGGCCGACGACTACGTCACCAAGCCCTTCCGCCCCCGCGAGCTGCGGGCGCGGATCGAGGCGATGTTGCGGCGCCCGCGCACCCTCGCCGCGCCGTCCACGACGTCGCCCGCCGTGGCCGCGTCCCCCGACGCGGCGGGACCGCAGGCAGGGACGACGGCGGGATCGCCGTCCTCCGCCGGGCGGGAGGCGAAGAGGGACGGCACGTCGCCCGTCCGGACGCCGAACCGCGTGCTCGAGCACGGCGGCCTGCGCCTGGACGTCGACGCCCGGATCGTCGAGCTCGACGGCGCCCCGGTCCACCTCACGCGCAGCGAGTTCGACCTGCTGGCGGCGCTGCTCGCGGCCCCCAACCGCGTGGTGTCGAAGAACGAGCTGGTGCGCCGGCTGTGGGGCGAGGACTACTCCACGGGGGCGGAGGTGGCGGGCGCCGACCGCCGCACCGTGGAAGTGCACGTGGCGAACCTGCGACGCAAGCTCGGCGAGGACGCGTCCTCGCCGCGGTTCATCGAGACCGTGCGCGGTGTCGGGTACCGGCTGACTCCAGCTCGCTGACCGCGGCCCGGATCGCGGCCACGGCGGGCTCGACGCGGGACTCTACGGGCGGCAGCCCGGAGCGCGCGCCCTCGAGGTCGCCGCTGCGGGCGGACTCGGCGAGGTCGTGCGCCGCGTCGGCAAGGTCCTGCGCACCGACCATCCAGCTGGCCGTGTACAGGCTCACGGCCGCGGTGTAGGCGCCGGCCGCGTCGTCGGAGAGGAGTGCGTCGCGCAGCCGGACGATCCGGCCGTCGAGCGCGGCGAGGTAGAGGTCCGCGAAGTCCCTGGCGACATCCGCGCCGAGGTCGGCGGCCATGTCGTGGAGCGTGTGCAGCGGCGTCATGACGCCTCCTCTCCCGTAACAGGAAGCACACACCTTCGCGTGGCCCCAGGGCAGTACGCCACCGGTTGATCCTTGGGTGACCGGCTGCCTCACCCCGGGAGGCGGTAGACCGCCCGGGAGGGTGGGCCGGGGACGTCGAGTGTGGCCGTGAGCTCGGTGCGGGTCACCCTCGCGGCGGCGGAGAGGTCGCCCAGCGTGCGGACGGCCGGCCAGCCCAGACCGTGCCGCGCCGCGGCGGCGAACCGGCGCGCCAGCCGGGCGACGACGACGGCCCCGACCATCCCGGACGTGGAGCTCAGGCTCAGCGCGGCCGCGTACCCGTCCTCGATGTCGCCGTCGCGCACGGCGCGGTGCAGGCGGGCGACGCGGGCCGGGAGCTCCGCGAGGTACCGGCCGGCGAAGTCCCGGGCGGCGTCGGGCCCGAGGTCGGACTCGAGCGCGCGGAGCGCCACGGGATCGAGGATGGCACTCACGGGCGAACCTCCTCCTCGGCCCGGTCGGTGACCGGGTGCTCGTCGTTCTCGGCCCGGTGCGTGACCGGGCGCTCGTCGTTCTCGGCCTTGTCCGTCGTCGGAGCATCGTCCAGCGTCGAGTGCTCTTTCGACCGGCGCGCGTCCTTTATCGCCGTCACCAACTGTAGGGCGGCGTAGCCGAAGAGGATGGCGGCGACCGCGACGATGCCCGTGCTCTTCTGATTCCCGTCCAGCAGGGTCGCCACGTGGCCGGCGTACGGGACGTGGTACCTGACCTCGCCGCGCAGCTGGGTGGCGGTGAGCTCCCAGGGGTCGGCCGCGCCGTTGGCGTCGCCCTGGGTGGTGAACGAGACCGAGCCGTCCGTGCCGACGGAGCGGCTGACGATGCGGTGGGTGACCAGCGTCTGGTCGTCCGGGTAGGGCATGAACGTCACGACGTCGCCGATCTGGAGCGTCTGCGCGTCCTCGTCGCCCTCGACCGGCGCGACGACCACCTGGCTCCCGGTGGGGATGGTTGGCTCCATCGAGCCGCTGAGGATGGTCAGCGGGACCCAGCCCATGACGCGCGGCACGACGACGATCGCGAGGGCGAGCGTTGCGAGGAGGCCGAGGACCAGCCAGAGCAGCGCACTGCGGGCACGGCGCAGCGTGGTTGTCATCTCAGCCTCCGTTCTGGTTCGCGACGGCGCAGGTGCGGACCACAGGTCTGGTCTCCTCCGTGGTGCCGTCCTGGTACGTCGCACGGACGGAGTAGACCCAGTTCTCGTTCTGCGTCGGCACGGTCACGGTGTAGGTGACTCGGCCGTCGGCGTCGATGGTCCGGACGACGTCCGGGTTGTTGCCCGGGCTGTTGCGGCTGACGACCTCCCAGTAGTCCGGCTCGGCACCTGCCCACGTCCAGGTGAGAGTGATGTAGCCGTTGGCGCCGGGCGTGCACCCCAGTTCGGGGAAGACGGGCGCCGACGGCCACAGCCCGGCAAGAGAAACGTCGTGCACCGCCTCGGAGTACCACCCCTCGCCGGGCGCCGTCTGCTCCAGGGTCCAGATCACCCGTGGCTGGCCGGTGAGGGCCTTCGCGTCGGCGACCGGCAGTGTCATCCGGGCCGTGATCGTCAGCTCGTCGGAACTCTCGTCGACCCGCCACGGGCCGGCAGCCGAGGCGCTGAGCCGGCCGGCCGGGTCCGTGACCACGGTGAGGTCTGCGGAAGTGCCGTCGAGCTTGGTGAGGCCGACGACGTCCAGCGCAAGGTCCGCTGCCAGCGCGTCACCGCCCACGTGAAGCTTCGAGGTGGCCTCGACGACGACCGTGGTGCCGACCATGGTCGCGGAGGTGCTGACCTCCTCGACCCAGAGCTCGCCGCTGCTGACCGCAACGCCGGGGATCTCCAGCTCGTCGTACCAGCCCGCGACGCTGCCGCCGCCCGAGCTGAGCAGCGCCAGACCGGCCGCGACGGCGGCGGTTGCGCTGAAGAGCCGGGCGGTCGTCATCTGTTGGGCCTTCATCACTGGAGGAAGAGATCGCTCTCTCGGAATCGCAGGGGGTCGCTCCGAGGAGAGCGCTCGGTGGACCGAGAAGGGGGGCCTCCTCGGGGCTGGGGGGAGCCCCGAGGAGGCATGCTCCGCGGAGTCGGGGGACGGCCCCGCGGAGGGCTTATGGGCGTCAGACGCCAGGCGCCGCAGTCGCCGCGGGGTCGGCGGTCAGTGCGGTCTGCTCAAGCTCGATCGTGATGTTCTGAAGCGCGGCCGACTGCTCCTGAGCCGTGGTGCCGTTGGCTCGCGGACCGAGGTCCAGGAAGGTGACCTCCAACGTGACCGCTAGGGTCGCACCGTCGTCCGCAGCCGTGATGATTCGCCCCGTTGTCGGCGCGATATCAGTGCCCACAGCGAACTTCGCGGTCGCCTCGAGCTGCTTCGAGAGTTCGTTGCCTCCGTCAATTCGGTTGGAGAAGCTGGGCTTGAGCACGGCCGTCAGCTGGTCACCCGTAGCGTGGATGGTCACGATCTGCCTGAAGACGAGCTTCTCGCCGGGAACCACGCGGTACTGGTCGATGTCGATGGCCTCGTTGCTCGAGTTGAACCAGTCGCCTTCACCGGCTCCAAGGCCGAGGTCACCCGACGTGATCGTCGTGCCCTGGGTCGTGGTCGAGTCGTACCAAGTGGCGAAGGTGCCACCCCCGCCGGCCAGGAGGGCGACGCCCACGCCGGTGGCGACGAGCGCCTTGGTGAGCTTGGAGCGGGAGCGTGGGGCCTCGGCGTTGCTACTCATGAAATGGAAAGTCCTTGTCGACGTCGATCCGGAATCTCGGCACAGGGTCTGCCGTACCTGCCGAAGAGGAGATTCCTCCGTCAACCTCAACCGACCGTTCAGTGCACCTTCATGTCACCTCAAGAAAGCCTCAAGATCCCGATCCACGTCGGCCCCATGGCCGCATCACCGCATCACCGCATAGCCGCATTGCCCGCATCGCCGCATGTCCGCTTGTGCACCTGGGCACTTGGTAGCCCGTCGGCAGGTCCCCGCCTGGCAGGCGTTGCCACCCGAGGACCACCATCGGAGGTGAGGACCCCGTTCCGTGCAGCGGTTCTCAGCACAGATGGCGGTCCTCACGGCCGAGCCCGGCCGGGCGAGCTAGCGGACCTCGCTCCTCGCGCCCTCGGCCACCACCCGGTTCCCGCCCCCGTCGACCGCGCCGCGCGAGAGCTTCCGCGAGACGTCACAGAGCCCGTCGAGGTCGTAGCCGTTCGTGCGGGCGGTGGTGATGCCGATGCTCACGGCCAGCCGCAGCCGGCTGCCCGGCACTTCCAGCGGGGACTCGAGGATCTCCTTGCGCACCTCGGTGGCCCACGCCGTGGCCTCCTCCGCCGTCCAGCCGGGCAGCAGCACCTGGAACGCTCGGCCGTCCATCGCGTCGCGGCCCATGAGCGCCCGCTTCGGCAGGAGCACCTGCACGGCCTCGCCGCAGACCACGAGCGCCCGGTCGGCGTGCTCGCGGCCGAACGCGACGGCGATCTCGTCGATCCCCTCAGGCGTCACTGCCGCGAGCGCCACCGGTGCGCTCCCCACCTCGTGCGCCCGGAGCAGGGCCGTGGCCCGCGGGATGAAGGAGACACCGGTTCGCGCCCCAGTCATGGGGTCAAAGTTGTGGGCCTCGTCCTGCCGGGCGCGGGCCTGGGTCCCGCGCACCACCACCATGGAGAACGCGGCCCCGGTGATCAGCAGCACCACCACGAGGGTGCTCACCTCGGTGCCCGCGTAGGTGCGGAAGAGGGGCGACTCCGGACCGGCAGCCACGAAAACCACGAACCGGAAGGCGTAGAACACCCCGGCCACGACCAGCACCGTCCCGAGCAGCACGGCCGCCCGGATGCGCCGTTCCGGGCCGCTGCTCAGGATGGTCGCGCCGCCCGCCAGCGCCCCGAGCGCGGTGCCTGCCAGCATGACGGCCCCGCCGGCCCAGGCCCCGCCGTCGGGCCCCGCGACGACGACGACGAGCCCGGCGAGCCCGGCCGCCCCGGCCGAGACCTGGACGAGCGACCGGCGCCCCTGCAGGGCACGGATGCCGTTCCACATGGCACCGGTGGTCAGGACGCTGCCGACGTTGCCGACCGCGTTCGCCCACCACAGCTCCGGGACGACGGCGGAGGCCAGGTAGGACAGGCCGGTCGTCAGGGCGGCGGCGAAGGCGAGGGACCAGAGCCGGTCCACCTCGTCGCCGTCGCGGGACCTCGCCTCGACGATGAACAGCACCGAGGTGACGGTGATGACGAGGGAGGAGACGACGAGCAGGGTTGTCATGTCCAGGTTCATCGCCGCTCCCTGGGCAGGTACACGTCCATGGTGGTCCCCTTCCCGGCGGCGCTGGTGAGCTCGATCCGCCCGCCGTGCGCCTCGACGAGCTGCCGCGAGATGTGCAGCCCGAGCCCCGTCCCCGGCACGGCGCCGCGCCGCACCGTCGCAGCCCGGTAGAACCGGTCGAAGATGTGCTCCTGGTCGTCCGCGGAGATCCCGATGCCGGTGTCCTGCACGGACAGGTGCGCCTCGTCGCCCTCGACGCCGAGCGTCACCGTCACGGTCCCACCGCGCTCGGTGTACTTGATGGCGTTGGAGACGAGATTGTCCGTCACCTGGTTCAGTCGGATGCGGTCCCCGTGGACCACGCACGGCGCCGTGGCCCGGTTCTCGAGCAGCACGCCCCGGTTGGCGGCACGCAGCCCCTGGCTCTGCACCGCCTCGGCCACCACCTCCCGCAGGTCCACCGACACCGCCGTCAGCGCGATCTCGCCGGCCCGGGTCTGGGCGGCGGTGAGAAGGTCGCCGATGAGGCGCTGGAGCCGTTCGGTGTTGCGCTCCACCACCCGCAGGTGGCCGCGGACGGTCTCGGGCACGCCGGGCTCCTCGAGGGACAGCTCGAGGTAGCCCAGGACCGACGTCAGCGGGGTGCGCAGCTCGTGCGAGACGGAGGAGACGAAGTCCTCGCGCTGGGCCAGGGCGCTCGTCTCGGCGGTGAGGTCCTGATAGGCGACGACGGCCCCCGCCCAGTTCCCGTCCTCGTCCAGCAGCGGGGCGGCCGAGACCCGGAACGCGCGGCGGCTGCCGTCGCCCTCCTCCCAGAACGTCAGCTCGCGGTCGATGCTCTCCCCGCGGCTCGCCCGCACCAGCGGGGAGCCGTCGCGCCCGAGCGGGGTGACGCCGTCGGCGCGGTAGCCGTCGATACCGGCGTGCACCTCGACCGGGTCGCCCACCCGGTACCGCCCGGCGATGACCCTGGCGTGGGCGCGGTTGATGTGGGTCACCCGCCCGTTCGCGTCCATGGCGACGACGCCGACGTCGATCGTGTTGAGGATCCCGCCGAGCAGGAGCTGCTGGGCCCGCGCGTCGCGGAGGGTCTCCTCGATCAGGGCGCTCTGGCGGGCGAGCAGGTGCCGCCGGGCGGTCGAGCGCTTCTCGGAGAGGTGCAGGTAGATCCCCGCCGCGGTCAGGACGGCCGGGCCGAGCACCTGACGGTTGAGGTCGGTGACCGCGAGCTCGGCCCCGGCGAGGAGCTCCGGCCCCCACGCCGCCACCGTCCCGAGGCCGATGCTGATCGCGACGCCGGTGCGGCCGAAGCGGGTGGCCATCCACAGCGCCGGCAGGAGGACGAGGACGTAGGACTCGAAGCCGGCGGCCTCCGCGAAGGCCACGGCCCAGATGTCCATGACCGGGACGGCGAGGGTGCTCCAGCGTGGCAGCCGGCTCCACGGCAGGAGCAGGGAGAGGGCCGTGGCGGTGACGGTGAGGACGACGGCGGCGAAGAACCGGTCGTCCCCGAGGAGCTCGTTGTCGAAGACGGCGACGGCGAGGATGATCACGAGGGTCACCGCCGCGAACGGCAGCTGGCGGACGAAGATGCTGAGGTGGTCGCCCTGGGTGCGACGCGCGGGCACCCGCGCGCTCAGCACCCCCGCGGCCCCCATGGGCCGAGGTTATACGGACGGCTTTCCCCGCGTGACCGGAACGGGTGTGCGCGACGCCCGCGAACCGGCTCGCGCCTCGCCCCGCGACCGCCGCGCCCAGGCCCGCCGGCCGCGCCGCACCCGTGCCGGTCAGGCGCCCGGGTCCGCGAGGCGGACGAGCCCGTCGGGGCGCGGGCGGGACGCGGGGCGGCGGACGACGGGCGGGCGCAGGCGCGGCGTGCGCACGTAGTCGAACACGGTGTACTCGCCGTCGGTGTGCAGCTGGTGGGTGCGCCGCACGTGCCGCGAGGCGTTCGGCGAGATGCCGGTGACCGGCTCCTCGACGAACGTGGTCGGGGTCAGCTCGACGATGCGGTTGACCGCCGCCCCCTCGCCGTAGGTGCCGAACCCGTGGCGCTGGTTGACCCGGTACACGGCGCCGCCGTCGAGGACGATGCCGCCGTTGCGGGCGCGCCGGGGGTCCATGACGAGAGGGTTGGCCGCGTGCGGGTGCCACTCCTGGGCGAGCGGCGAGGCGGCGTGGAACGCGAAGAGCTCGGCGGAGTAGTCGCCAGTGCCCGGGGGTGCGATCGAGGTCAGCAGCCACCAGCGCCCGCCGAACGGGAAGATCAGGGTGTCGACGGCGTCGACGTCGCGCATGGCCACGCGCACCAGCTCCCAGCCGAGCGGGAACCGCGTGCACCGGTAGATCCGGATCGAGAGGTCCTCCGCGCTCTCGGGTACCAGGTACAGCTCGCCGTCGTGCTCGAAGAGGTACGGGAAGGAGAGGTGGAAGGGCTCGGCGAGGGCCACCCCCACCTCGCGGCTGCGGCCCTCGGCGATCTCGTGCACGAAGATCCGGCCCCGGCCGACCGCGCGCTCGTAGTCCTCGGTGAAGAGGAAGTGCCGCCCGTCCCGGGCCACCACGAACGGGTCGGCGTAGAAGTGGCCGCGCCGGCGCGGCAGCTCCGTGGCGGGGGCGGTGCCGGCCTCGCGCCACGGCGCGCGGACCCAGGCGACGTTCCACCGGGGCCGTCCCAGCGCCTTGTCGATGAGCTTGGGGGTCACCGTGCCGGCCACCCGGGCGGCGTACCGGAAGGAGTCGACGGTGGTGGCCGGCTCGGGCCCGGACCGTCCCTCGCCGGGCTCGGGGGGCGCGGCGGCCCGGGGTCGGGGCTCGACCGCCGGGGCGCCGTGGCGCGCGAGCTCCTTCAGGAGCAGCTGGAGGTGGTGGTAGCAGCGCTGCATGACGATCGCGTGGTTGAGCTCGGCGAACAGCCCGGTCCAGGTGCGTCCGCGGCGGATCACGACGCTCCCGCCGTCGGCCGTGAGCCGGCGGATGGAGTACCCCGTCGAGGCGCGGCCGTGCAGCACCTCCCAGAACCCCGGGGGCCCGAGCGGGTCGACCTCGTGCTGCACGGCCAGCGTGCCCAGCCGAGGGGCGTCGAGGACCGGCCCGCGCAGCCGGGTGCCGTTGGCGACGAGCACGTCGAGCCCGAGAGCCCGCACGGTCCGGGCGGCGGCGTCGTCGAACGCGAGGGTGCCGTCCGGGCCTGCCTCGGCCTGCAGGGTCACCCGCGGCACCAGCTCGCCGAGGTCCACGACCCGGCCGTGGTCGCGGAAGCCGCGCAGACGGCGCAGCACGGCCGACTCGAGCGCGGTCAGCGCCCGCAGCGTCAGCGGCAGGCAAGCGCGCGCGGGGGCGTTGTCGGCCGCGGGGGCGGCGGCCAGGACGAGGTGGGTGACCTCGACGTCGTCCTGGCGGGCGGCCCAGTCGATGAGGCCCTTGGTGTAGGTGGTGACGTGCGGGGTCGTGCTGATCAGGCCCACCCTGACGGGTCTGTCCCCCACAGCGCCTCCTCCGTCAGGCGCCCCACGGCGCAGGTCGTCGGCTCTGGTCGTCCGAGCGGGGAGGCAGGCCGTTGCTGCGGCCACGCCCCGCGTCGTCGTCCGGCGCCCGGTCGCCCGGGGCTGCCAGCTCCTCGGCGGACATGAACTCGGCGTCGGCGTCGGCCCACCACTGGTCGCCCGGGTCACCGGGCGTGTCCGCGGTGTCGGCGAGCGCCGGCGGGGCCTCGCCCTCCGGGGTCGCGCTGGGCGCCGCCGGCGAGGCGACGGCCGCGGACCCCGCGGGCCCGCCCGTGCCGGCGGCCGGTGCGCCGGACGCGGGACGGGCGTCGCGGCGGACCGACCCGGCGTCGCCCAGGACCGGCGTCGCGTCGCTGCCGGCGAGCGCGGGGTCGATAGCGCCCCACCCCGCGCCCATACGGCCCCGGGCGGCCGAGCCGTCCTCGACGTACTCCTCGTACCGGCGCGTGTCCTCCTTGCCCACGTCGGCCCGGTTGAGCACCAGGCCCAGCACCCGCGCGCCGACGTGGTCGAGGCGGTCGAGCGCCTCGCGCAGCTCGGTCTTGCGCCGCCGGCCGGTGGCCACCACCATCAGCGTCCCGCCGGCGAGCGTGCTGAGGACCGTCGGGTCGGTGACTGCCAGCACGGGCGGGCTGTCCACGATGACCACGTCGTAGCGCCCGGCCGCCTCGGCGAGCAGGTCCGCCATCGGCAGCGAGGAGAGCAGCTCGCTCGGGTTCGGGGGCACCTGCCCGGCGGGCAGGACGTCGAGCGGCCGGTCCCCCCACCGCTGGGCGAGGTCCTCGAGGTTCGCCTGGCCGATGAGCACCGTGGACAGCCCGGCGCGGCCCTCCAGGCCGAGGGTCCGCGCGACGGCGGGGCGGCGCATGTCGGCGTCGACCAGGAGCACGGAGCTGCCGGTGTCCGCGAGCGCGACGGCGAGGTTGACCGCCGTGGTGGTCTTGCCCTCCCCCGCGGTGGCGGAGGTGACGACGATCGTGCGCGTCGAGCCGGTGGCGGTCAGGAAGTGCAGGTTGGTGCGCAGCGCGCGCACGGCCTCGGCGCGCTGGCCGTTCGGGTCCGTCTGCATGAACACCGGGGAGTCGCCCTCGTCCGCCCGGCCGAGACGGGCCAGGACGGTGGCGTCGGTGACGTCGGCGAGGTCGCGCTCGCCGCGCACCCGGGTGTCCCGCGCCTCGCGCAGGGCGGCGACGCCGACGCCGACCAGCAGCCCCAGCACGACGCCCAGGACGAGGTTGACCGGGGCGTTCGGCACGGACGGCTCGGTCGGCACCGCGCCCGGGGTGTGGATGGTCGCGCGCACCGCCTCGGCGCCGTCCTCGGCCGCGGGGAAGAGCCCGTCGGCGGCGTCGGAGAGCTCGCCGGCGACCGCGTTGACGAGGTCGGCGGCCCCCTCGGCGGTCGGCGCCGTGGCGGCGATCTGCAGGATCGCCGTGCCCTCGGGGACGGTGATGCTCAACGACTCGGCCAGCTCGGGCGGCGTGGTGTCCAGCTCGAGGTCCTCGATGACCGGCTCGAGGACCAGCGGGGAGGTGGCGATGTCCGCGAGCGAGCTCATCTGGCTCGCGGCGAACGTGCTGCTCTCGTTCAGCTCGGTGATCGACTGGCCGGCGCGGGCGGAGAAGAACATCTTGGCCGTGGCGGTGTACCGGGCCGGCATGAGGGCGGTGACGACGACGGCGAGCAGCACCGCCACCGCAAGGGTGACGAGCACGCTCGTCCACCGCTTGCGCAGCACGCGCAGGATTCCGTTCAGCTCCATCGCAGACCCCTTCGGGCGGGACTCGAGTGTGGCAGACCACGCCCGTGCGGGGTGGCGGGATGGTGGGGTTTCTCCGGACCGGGGGCGGCCGGGTCGTACATCGCCAGGACCAGCCCGAGCACGGCCCACATCGGGCGGGCGTTCTCCAGGCTGAGCGTGAAGGCCTGCACCAGCAGGCACAGCACGGAGAAGAGCAGGTACGGCGCGCCCGCGTCGCCGGCCCAGGCGGCGCGCAGCGTGCGCACCACGACCAGGGCGGGCACGAGCAGGAAGACCAGCAGCCCGACGGTGCCCGTCTGGGCGAGGAACCCGAGGTAGGTGTTGTGCGGGACCGTGTCCATCTGCGGCCCGAGCATCTGCTGAGCCACCGGGATGTACTGCCCGGCGCCGACGCCGAGCACGGGGCTGGACGCCCACTGCTGCAGGGCCACGGACCACAGCTCGAACCGCGCGTCGGGGGCGGCGCCGTCGTCCGGGGTGAAGACGCTCGTCGCGCGCTCCAGGACGTCGCCGACCCACTGGTCCGGCAGGACGAGGACCGCGAGGACGCCGAGCAGGGCGGTGACCGCGGCGAGGCGCCGGAACGCGACGCCGGCCCGGGTGCCGAGCGTGAGCAGGACCGTGACGACGGCGGCCAGCGCCATCGCCGCGAGCGCGGCGCGCGAGCCGGAGAGCAGGACGGCCACGACGATGACGACGACGCTGAGGGACCACGGCCGCCCGGTGCGCAGGCGGTGGGCCGCGATGACGACGCCCAGGGAGAGCAGCAGGTAGACGCTGAACGCGTTCGGGTCCTCGAACGTGCCGGACGCGCGCCAGAAGTAGGACAGGCCCAGGTCGACGCCGACGGCGTACAGGGCGCTGGCGCCGATGCCGATCAGGGCGCTCGCGGTGGCGGTGGCGGCCCAGACGTCCAGGAGGCGGTGGTCCCCGGCCCGCAGGCGGGGCGCCGCCGCGGAGTAGAGCAGCAGCAGGTACCCGCACGCCAGGGCGATCTTCGCGGCGGCGACGGCGCCGCCGAGGAAGTCCGCGCCGCCGCCGAGCACGGGCTCGACGAGGGAGGCCCACAGCACCAGCTGCAGCGCGAGGGCGTAGCCGAGCAGGAGCGGCCAGGTGGGCCGCGCCGGGCCGGCGGCCGCCCGGCCGCGCCGCCACTCGGGCACGGCGGCGGCGAGCAGCAGCAGCGCGAGCACGGCGTCGGCGAGCGAGAGGTTGACCAGCGACCCCTGCCCGGGCGGGTAGAAGTGGACCGGCAGCGCGATCACGGTCAGCTCCACCAGGGACAGGCGCAGGTGGACGGCGACCACGGTGGCGGCCACGGCGCTGAGCGCGACGGCGGCGCCGGTCAGCGCCACCGACCCGCCCGCGGCGGCGGACGGCACGGTGGCGAGGCACAGCGCGAGGACCAGCACCGGCAGCGCCGTGCAGCGGTGCGCCCCCCGCCCCGTCGACGTCACCTCATGCACCGCCCGCCGTCGGCTCGACCAGCGCGCCGGTCCGCCGGATCGACTCGTACTTGGCCCCCACCACCCCGGTCTCGTAGCGCAGCAGCGCCGGGTCCGGGCGCTGCCCGAGGGCGGAGGCGAGCAGGTAGGTCGGCGCGTCGGCCCCGGCGACGTGCATGAACGGGTAGCCGCCCCCGAAGCGCGGGTTGACGTCGATGACCCACAGCAGGCCCTCGCGGTCGCGGATCAGGTCCAGGTCCACGACGCCGACCGGGCGCAGTGCCGCCCCGAGCCGGGCGACGACGGGCGCGAACGGCGCCGGGTCCACGGTCACCGCCTTGTCCGTCTCCCCCGAGCGCATGCGGACCTTGCGGCGGGCGAGCGTGCCGCGGAGGACCCCGGACGGGTGGCCGAGGCCGAAGACGCCGTCGATTCCGAACTCCTGGCCGATCAGCCGCGGCTGGACGACGACGGCGTCGCGCGCCCGCAGCGCGGGGCGGCCGTGGAGGTCGGTGGCCGAGCCGGAGGCCTCGTCCACGGCGGCGGCCAGGCCGTCGGCGTCGGTCAGCCGCAGCCCGGACGAGCCGGAGCCGAAGCGGTGCTTCACGACGTACTGGGTGCCCGGGGCGCCGTCGTCCGCCACGAGCGTCTCCCACCGCGAGCCCAGCACGGTGCGCGGCACCGCGACGCCGGCGCGGCTCAGCAGCCGGGACATGAGGTACTTGTCCGTCGCCTGCTCCTGGCCGGCGCGGGGCAGGCCGAGCACGGCGCAGCCCGTCGCCCGCAGCTCGTCGGCCAGGCCCTCGGACAGCACCTGGAGCTCGTAGTCGTTGACCGAGAGGAACAGGGTCGGCCGGTCGCGGCGGAAGAGCTCGAGCATCGCCGGGGCGTACTCGGCGTCGCTGTAGGCCGGCATCACCACGCCGCGGTCGGCGAAGCCGAAGCTCGCGCTGGTGGCGTCGTGCTCGGTCGCGACCACCTCGCCGTCGAGCCCCAGCCGTGCGAACGCGTCGCGGAACCACTCGATCAGGTACAGCCGCCGGCCCGCCGAGCCGATGACCACGGTCACCGGCCCGCCGCCCGCCCCGGCGGTCATCGCGCACCCGCCGCACGCAGGGGCCGGCTGCCCGCCGGCACCCGGGTGGGCAGCGGCCGACCGGACAGCGGCCGGCCGGGCAGCGGACGGGCGGCCGGCTCGGACAGGGGCGCCCGCCGCTCGAGGAACGTCCGGACCGTCTCCGCCACGCGCGCCCACCCGGCCGCGTCCAGCGCCGAGCCCGACGGGAGCGCGACGCCGCGGGCGAAGAGGCGCTCCGCCGTCGCCCCGCCGTAGACGGTGCTGCGGGCGAAGACGGGCTGGCGGTGCAGCGGCTTCCACATGGGGCGCGCCTCGATGTCCGCGCGGGCGAGGGCGGCGATGAGGTCCGCCGGCGCCCACCCGGTCACCGCGGCGTCGACGAGCACCGTGGTCAGCCAGAAGTTGTCGCGCGTGACGGCGCGCTGGTGCCCGGTCCGGTGGAGCGCCGCCAGGTCGACGTCGGAGCCGTCGGGGGCGCCGAGCACCTCCACGCCCGGGGTGCCGGCGAACAGCTCGCGGTAGAGCAGCCGGAGGGCGCGGCGCCGCTCGATCATCTCGTCGAGCCGGGCGAGCTGGGCCCGGCCGAGCGCGGCGAGCAGGTTCGAGAGCCGGTAGTTGTAGCCGATCTCGGTGTGCTCGTAGTGCGCCACGGGCTGGCGGGCCTGGGTGGCGAGGTACCGGGCGCGGGCGGCCACGGCGCCGTCGTCGGTGACGAGGGCCCCGCCGCCGGAGGTGGTCATGATCTTGTTGCCGTTGAAGGAGATCGCCGCCGCGCGGCCGAAGGACCCGGCCGGCCGGCCGCGGCGCACGGCGCCGAAGGACTCGGCGGCGTCGGAGACGAGGGGGATGCCCGACTCGGCGGCCACCGTCAGCAGCTCCTCGTAGGCGGCGACCTTCCCGAGGAGGTCCACCGGCAGCACGGCGCCGATGCGACGGCGGCGCCGGCGCTGGTCCGTGACCGCGCGGTCGAGGAGGGCCGGGTCCATGTTCCCGCTCTCGTCGCTGTCGACGAAGACGGGCTCGGCCCCGCAGTAGCGCACCGCGCTCGCCGTCGCCACGAACGTCAGCGTCGAGGTGAGGACGACGTCCCCGGGCCGGACCCCCACGCCCAGGAGCGCCAGGTGCAGGGCGGCGGTGCCGCTGGACAGCGCGACGGCGTGGCGCCGGCCGGTCCGGGCTGCCACCTCGGCCTCGAAGGCGTCCACCTCGGGACCGAGCGGGGCGACCCACCCGGAGGCCAGGGCCCGCTGGACCGCCTGCGCCTCGGCGGGGCCGCAGTCGGGCGGGGAGAGGAAGATGTGCTCGCTCATCGGTCGCGTCCTTCCTTCGGCAGCTGGCGCCGCAGGTATCTGTCGTGCCCGGCCCACAGGTCTGGGCGGGAGAAGTGGGTGCTGGCCCAGCGGCGGCCGGCGGCGCCCATGCGCCGGGCCAACACCGGGTCGTGGTGGACGGCGCGCAGCGCCCGGGCCAGCTCGGCGGCGTCCCCGGGCGGGACGAGCAGGCCGGTCTCGCCGTCGGCGATGCTGTCGACCGCGCCGGTGGCCGTGGTGGTGACCACGGGGATCTCCATGGCCGCCGCCTCCAGGCACACGTTGGGCATGCCCTCGCGCAGGGTGGGCAGACACAGCACGTCCATAAGGCGGTAGTACGGGCGCGGGTCCTCGACGCGGCCGGCCCGGTGCACGTGGTGCACGGTGAAGGGGTCGTAGCCGGCGGCGTCGTCCTCGCCGACGACGAGCAGGCACGCCCGCACGCCCTCCTCCGCCAGGATCCGCATGGCCGCGTCAAGCGTGTCGAGGCCCTTGTCCGGGGTGATCCGCCCGACGTACCCCACCACGAACCGGTCCGGCTCGAGCCGCGCGGCCCGGGCGGCCTGCCGCACCTCGGAGAGGCGCACGAGCGAGGGGTCGAAGTGCTGGGTGTCGACGCCGGAGGAGCTGCCGCGGCCGATCATGTCCACCGGCCGCCGCCCGGCGAGGCCGCCGTCGGCGAACTCGGCGGACAGGCTCGCGCTGACCGAGAGGACCCGGGTGGCCGCCCGGGCGGTGGCCTTCTCGGTCAGGGTGAGCACCCGGCGCAGCAGCCCCGTGGTGGTCTCCAGGCGCAGGCCCCACAGGTGGTAGACGCGCACCGGGACCCCGGTCAGCCGGGCGGCCACGAGCCCGAGCAGCGCGGCCTTCGGGGTGGCGGCGAGCACCGCGTCGGGGCGCAGCCGCCGCAGCAGCCGCACCCACGCCGCCAGGGCGCGGGCGTCGGCGACGGGGCTGGGGTCGCGCTGCATCGGCACGGCGTGCGCGCCGCCGACCACCTCGCCGAGCGCCTCGAGGTCGGCGCCCGGCCCCGACACGACGTGCACGTCCCAGCCCGCCCGCTGCAGGTGCTCCGGGAAGCCCCGCATCAGCGGGAGGGAGCCGGCGCTGGTCACCGTCAGGACCAGGCGCGGGCGCCGGGACGACGACGCCGCGGGGGCGGGCCCGGGTCCGCCGTCGGGCGAGCGACGGGCGGCCACGAGGGTCCGCCGGGCGGGCCGGACGGGGCGGCCGACCGGCTCGAGGGTCCTAGACATCGGCGCTCCCGGTGAAGCTCGGCATGATGGCCGACCCCTCGGGCGTGGTCCCGGACCGGGACAGCACGACGGCGACGGTGCGGGCGAGGATGCGCAGGTCCAGCAGCAGCGAGCGGGTCTCGACGTAGCGCACGTCGAGCTCGAGCCGCTCCCCCCAGTCCAGGGCGTTGCGGCCGCTGACCTGGGCGAGGCCGGTGATGCCCGGCCGGACCTCGTGGCGGCGGGCCTGCCGCGGGGAGTAGAGCGGGAGGTAGTGGGTGCGCAGCGGGCGCGGGCCGACGAGGCTCATGTCGCCGCGCAGGACGTTCCACAGCGTCGGCAGCTCGTCCAGGCTGGTGGCGCGCAGGGCCTCGCCGAAGGGGGTGAGGCGCGCGGCGTCGTCGTCCTCGGGCCCGCCGGCCGCGTCGCGCATGCTGCGGAACTTCACCAGCGTGAAGATCTCGCCGTCGCGGCCCGGGCGGTCCTGCCGGAACAGCACCGGGCTGCCGAGGTCGCGCCGCACGAGGACGGCGACGACCGCCATCACGGGCGCGGCGGCCGCGAGCGCGACGGCGGCGACCCCGACGTCGATGGCGCGCTTGGCGCCGTCGTACGCCCGGGCGGGCCGCAGGTCAGGCGCTGAGCGGGACTTCAGCATGACGCTCCTCCGGCTCGGGCGCGAGGCGCAGCAGGGTCAGGTCGGCGCGGGCGGTGGCCAGGTGGTCCGGGTCGATGGACGGCACGTCGACCACCGCGATCGCCGGGTGCTCGGAGCGGCTGTGGTGCTCCACCGGGGAGAAGAGGTCCTCGTGGAGCTTCTCGCCGGGGCGCATGCCGGTGAAGACGATCTCCACGTCCCGGCCGGACTGGGCGATCATCCGGCGGGCGACGTCGACGATCCTGACCGGCTCCCCCATGTCCAGCACGAGCACCTGACCGTCGTGGCCGATGGCGGCGGCCTGGACGACCAGCTCGCACGCCTCCGGGATGGTCATGAAGTACCGGGAGACCGCCGGGTCGGTGACCGTCACCGGGCCGCCCCGGGCGATCTGCTCGCGGAAGGTGTGCAGCACCGACCCCCGGGAGCCGAGCACGTTGCCGAAGCGCACCGAGACGAACGTGCCGTCGTGGTGCTCGGCGTACCAGGCGGTCAGCCGCTCGGCGAGGCGCTTGGTCATGCCCAGCACGCTCTTGGCGTCCGCCGCCTTGTCGGTCGAGATGTTCACGAACCGCTCGACGCCGAACTCGGCGGCCAGCTGCAGCACGTTGCGTGTGCCGAGCACGTTGGTCTTCCAGCCCTCGTCGGGGTACTGCTCGAGCATCGGCAGGTGCTTGAGCGCCGCCGCGTGGAAGACCACCTCGGGACGGTGGGTCGCGAAGACGCGCCGGAGGGCCTCCTGGTCGCGGATGTCGCAGAGGACGACGTCTGGGGTGTCGAGCAGCGCGTGGCCGTAGATCGACAGCTGCACCCCGTGCAGCCCCGACTCGTCACGGTCGAGCATGATCAGGCTGGCCGGGCCGAACCGGTGGACCTGCCGGGCCAGCTCGGAGCCGATGGAGCCGCCGGCGCCCGTGATGAGGACCCGCCGGCCGGCCAGGTGGTCGGCGATCCGCTCGACGTCGGTGTCGACCTGGCGCCGGCCGAGCAGGTCGGCGATGTCGAGGTCGCGGACGTCCCCGAGCTGCACCGGCCGCGCGATCATCTCGCGCACCGGCGGCAGGGTGAGGAACTTCAGGCCCGCCGCGGTCACCTCGTCGGAGACGCGCCGCACCAGCTCGGAGCCGGCGGACGGGATGGCCAGGATCACGGTGGTGGCGCCGGCCTCGCGGGCCCGGTCCACGAGCTGGGCCCCGGTGCCGATCACCCGGCAGCCGTGGAGGACCAGGTGACGCTTGAGCCGGTCGTCGTCGACCAGCCCGACCACGTGGTAGCCGACCGCCCGGTCCTCGGCGATGAGCCGCACCAGCTGCGAGCCGGCGTCGCCGGCGCCGTAGACGACGACTCGCTCGCACGAGGGCGCGGGGGCCCGCTCGCGGTCGTGGTGCGCCCGGTAGGCGCCCCGCCCCAGCACCATCGACAGCAGCGCGAGCGGCGGGCAGAGCACCGAGAGCGCCACGGCGACCGACTCCAGGCCGTGGACGGAGAGGGAGAAGAGCGCGAGCGCGACCGCCACCAGGCCGGTGGCCAGGGCCAGGCCCACGTTCTCGTCGAACGTGGCGAAGCGGTACCGGCCCAGGTAGAGCTTGAGCGCCAGGCCGACGAGCACCTGCAGCACGCAAGCGGCGAGGACGTAGCTGCCCACGATCCCCCACTGGTGCGCGGAGAGGTGCCAGTTGGCCACGCCGGTGACCATGCCGGCCGCGATGATCCAGCTGGCCGCGTCCCAGGCGAGCCGGGGGAGTCGGGTACTGAGGAAAGTCGGCATGAGGACGTCCTTCGAGATCGGCAGGGCTCTCGCCCGGTCGGTCCCCCCGACGTCTTCATTGAAGACCGGCCCATGGGGAAGCTCCACCGCCTTCACGGATGATCGGAGGTGGCCCCCATCGCGTCCCCGTCACCCTGTGGGGGTGAGGGGGACCAGACCCCACCCCGGGCGAGGGTGACCGGGTCCGGGGTGCGACGCGCGAGGGCGGCTCGACGTCGGGCGATCCCTGCCAGGCCTACCCTGCGCCTCACCCTCGACGGCGGTGCCTCACCCTCGTCCGCGTCACAGCGGCCGCGTCACCGCGGACGCGTCACCGCGGACGCGTCACCGCGGCCAGCGTCACCGCGGCCGGGGCGCGGCGGCCCGGACGGGCCGGACGGGCCGGATCCGCGTACACCTCGCCAGGCTGGCCTACGCACACGGCCTCCGGGATCGAGGCGGGTGCCAACGAGATCGAGGTTCTGGTGAGAAACGGGCGCCGAACTAACCAGAAACGCGACCTCGTCAGGCTGCGCCGGCCATCGCACGGACGGGAGCCGCACGGCGGTGCGACCTGGCCGTCGCGCGAGGGCACCGCTCGTCGGCTGCGCCGGCCGCCGCACCGACCGGTGCCGCTCGCCCGGCCGGCGGTCAGCGCCCGCGCGTGCCGTGCAGCCCGATCCACATCCAGACCGCACCGAACGTCATGGTCGCCATCGCGTAGCCCCAGATCGCGCCGCTCAGGCCGCCGACGATCCAGCCGAGCACCGGCCCCAGCAGCGCGAGGACGGTCTCCACCAGGCGGCCGGACCACAGCGCGGCCCGGCCGGTGTGGAAGCGCACGACCATGTAGTAGAACTCGCCGATGACGTTGCCGGCCACGTACAGGCCGGCGGGGATCGCGTACGGGCCGATCTCGGAGATGACGCCGAGCGGCAGCGGCACGAGCTCGATCCACACCAGCGCGAGCGCGGCGGCCGTGCCGAAGAAGGCGGCCCCGCCCAGCACGGCGCCGACGAGCGGGACCGAGTGCAGGCGGGAACGGGTCATGCCCGCGATGACCGGGCGCAGCGGCGAGAGCACCAGCCGCGCCGGCGCGGACACGTTGGACACCGCCCGGTACAGGCCGAACTGGTGCAGGCTCATCGGGAAGAAGAGCAGGTACGGGGTGCCGATGGAGCCGACGTTCATCATCGTGGCGTCGGCGATCAGCGTCTTGATGGCGTGCTGGTGCTCCGCCATCCACCGCCGCACCCGGCCCGGGTGCCCGACGACCGGGCGGACCACCCCGAGGGTGCCGCCCGCCGCGCCCCCCGCCCACGCGAGGAGCAGGCTCACCAGGCCGTGCTGGTCGGTGAGGTAGCCCGCGGCCCACCCGGCGAGGAACCCCACCACCACCATGACGTCCCCGGCCAGCACGCGCCCCCACCGGTCGCGGTGCGCCTGGTAGAAGCGTCCGCCGTCGTAGTAGATCATCAGGGCCGCGCCGACCCCGGCGATCGCGGTGACGGCCGGGTCGAGCGTGGTCAGCTCGGCGACGACGGCGACGGCGGCGCCGCACAGCAGCGCCACCCAGGCCAGGGAGTTGCCGTAGTCGGCCCAGCGCGCGAGCTGCCCGCCGGTCCGGGCCGTGACGATCCAGGCGTCGCACACCGTGGAGAAGACGACGGAGATCCCCAGCACGTAGGTCAGGTACAGCGCGGAGAAGTGCCCGTAGTCGGCAGCCTCCAGGGTGGCGAGCCCGACCAGTTGCGGCAGGAGCGAGCCGACCGCGTGCACGCCCGTGGAGACCACCACGCGTGTGCGGGACATCCGGCCACCTCGAATCGCCCTGGCTCCCGATGGCCACGGCCCGCCGAACGCTACACGGCCCGCCCCCGGCCACGGCGGCGAACGGCCGACCGATCGGCGCCGGCTCCGCCGTCGGGCAAACGCTCCCTCGCCCGGCCGCCCCGCTGCTAGCGTGAACGCCACGGCCGGGGGGCCCTGCAGAGAGGTACCGATGAGCGCACCTGCCCTCGTCCGCCGGCACGCCTTCTGGGCGCTCGACCGCGCCCGGGGCGGCTCCCTCGCCAGATCCGTGGCCGACGTCGAGGCCCAGTTCGCCGCACCGCACACCCCCGCCGCACGCGCCGCGCGCCGGGCCCGGCTCAGCCGGATCCTCCACCACGCCGCCCGCACCACCCGGTTCCACGCCGCCCACGACCCGGCCGAGCTCGCCTCCTTCCCTGTGGTGGACAAGGCGACGTACCGCGAGCACGGCGCCGCCATGCGCTCCCCCGGCCTCCCCGACCGTCAGCTCCACCGGCACCGCACGTCGGGCTCGACGGGCACCCCGTTCGAGGCGGTGTGGGACGACGTCAAGGCGCGGCGCAACCAGGCCGACGCGATCGCTCTCGCCCGCCGGGCGGGGTACGAGGTGGGGATGCCGCTGCTGTACCTGCGCGCCTGGCGGGGCCAGTACGGCGGGGGCGCCCTGCAGAGGTGGGCGCGGGCGGTCGTGCCGGTGGAGGTCCTCGGTCTCGACGAGGCCCGGGCGCGGGCGGTTCTCGCCGGGATCCGGAGGGGCGGCCGGCCGGTCGCGCTGCTGGGCTACGGCTCGGCGCTCGCGGAGCTGTGCCGGGCGCTCGACGCCGGCGCCCCGGCGGTCGACGACCTGGTCTCCGCCGTCGTCGCCGTCGGGGAGGCGCCCACCGAGTACCTGCGGGCCGCCGTGCCGCGTCACTTCGGGCGCCCGCTGGTCGCCCGCTACTCCAACACCGAGAACGGCCTGATCGCGCAGGGGGACGGTTCGACGGCGTACCGCGTCAACGTGGCCAGCTACGTCGTCGAGGTGCTGCGGCGGGGCAGCGACGAGCCGGCCGCCCCCGGTGAGACGGGCCGGATCGTGCTGACCGACCTGTTCAACCGCGCCATGCCCTTCATCCGCTACGACACCGGGGACCTCGGCAGCTTCGCCGTCGACGAGAACGGCGCGGTCGACGACGCGGTCCTGGTCACCGTCGCCGGCCGGGTGCTCGACGTGGTCACCGACACCCGCGGCCGCCCCGTCAACCCCATGGCGACGCCGGAGCTGGAGAGCTACGCCGACGTCCGGCAGTTCCAGCTCGCCCAGACCGGCCCGGGCCGCTACGAGGTCCGGCTCAACGCGCGGCCCGACGGCGGGCGCGACTCCCGGATCCGCGAGGAGTTCCGCGGCGTGCTCGGGCGGGACGCGGACGTGCGGGTCGTCCACGTCGACGGCGTCCCGCTGCTGGACTCCGGGAAGCGCCGCATGATCGTGAACGAGTGGCACGCCGAGTCTCGCAGGTGACCGGCGAAGGCTTGCCGCGGCGGGGACGGGCGCGGACCATGGACTCCATGGCCGGCCGGTGGAGCGGTGCCGTCCTGGCTCTCGCCGGGATCGCGGTGGTGGTGACGAACGTCGCCCTGCCGCGCCTCACGCCGGGGTCCGAGGTGGGGCCCGTCGTCGAGCGTCCGGCGGCGGAGCCCGGCACGGCCGCGGAGGCCCGCCCGGCCGCGGCCGGCCCGCGCCTGGTCAAGTACGGCCAGGACATCCCGAGCCCCGGCCAGGTGGCCGAGGCCGCGGACCGCTACGACGCCCTGCCCTTCGACGGCATCGTCATGCGCACCCCCGAGTCGGCCGACGTCTTCTCCCCCCGCCGGGTCGAGCACGCCCCGCTGCTCGCGCAGGTCTCCGCGCTCCCGGCCGACCTGCGGATGCGGGACAACTGGGTACGCATCACCCTCCACGACGAGCTCGACTGGTCCGACGACGCGCTGTGGCGCACCATCGCCGCGAACGCGGGCACGATGGCACGCACCATGCGCGAGAGCGGCCGGCCGTACGCGGGGATCTGGTTCGACAACGAGTGGTACGGCGAGGGCAGCTCGCCGTGGGACTACGGGACCAGCACCCGGGCGTGGACGCCGTCGGACGACGAGGGCGCGACGCCGGGCCTCTCCCCCGAGGAGGCGGCCGCGCTCGCGCGCAGCCGCGGGGCGGAGGTCATGGCCGCGATGACCGCGGGCTGGCCGGACCTGAAGGTCATGGTGCTGTTCGGGCCGTGGGTCTCCGAGCCGTCGACGTACGAGGCGCTGACCGGCGCGGGCCTGCCCTACAACGACATCTCCTGGGTCAACGAGCTGTCCGGGCCGTTCTTCGCGGGCCTGGTCGACCGGCGCGGCCGGGCCACGGTGATCGACGGCGGCGAGTACTACGGCGCGCGCAGCCGCAGCGAGTACGCCGCGTTCGCCGACTGGCAGCGGCGCGGCTTCGTGCTCGCCGGCAGCCGCTCGGTGCCGGCGCCGCAGGCTCAGGACTACCAGCAGGGCGTCGCCTCGGCGCTGGCCGTGTACGACCGCGACCAGCAGGACGACTACGACGTGCTCGACGCCGACACCCTCGAGGAGCTCACCCGGGACGCCCTGGCCGAGGCCACCGACTACGTCTGGCTCTACACCGAGGAGCACGAGTGGGGCGCCTCGCGCTCCATGAAGCCGCAGGTGCCGCAGGAGTACGTCGACGCGATCGAGGCCGCCGCGCGGCAGCGGTGACCCCTGCGACCGGCGGGACCGGCGAGACCGCACGGCCCTCCAGGGACCACAGGGCTCTCCGATATCGGCCCGCGAGGCCCGCCGCCGTCGCTACCGTGGTACCCCCGCGAGCAGGAGTCGGACATGAACATCTCCACGGACGCACGGAGGCGTGCGTTCTGGGCCGTCGACCGGCTGCAGGGTTCCCCGGTGCGCCGCTCGCTCCGGGACGTCGAGGCGATCCTCGCCGCGCCCCGCTCCGCGGCCGTCCAGTCCTTCCTCGACCGCCGGCTCCGCCGCCTGCTCGTGCACGCCGCCGCGACGGTGCCCCGTCTCGCCGGCTGCGACCCCGACCGCCTCGCCAGCTTCCCGGTGGTCGACAAGGCGATGATGCGCGACGGCGGGGCGGACTTCCGCTCGCGGCCCTACCTCCACAGGGAGCTGTCGGAGACCGCCACCAGCGGCTCGACGGGCGCCCCGTTCCGGGTCCTGCGCGACGACGTCAAGGTGCGCCGCAACGCCGTCGACGCCCTGGCGCTGGCCCGCGCGGCCGGCTACGACGTCGGGATGCCGATGTTCTACCTGCGTCGCGAGCACCCGACGTCCCGGCTGCACGCCTGGGCGGAGAACCTCATCGACATCGACGTCGGGGCCCTGCGGGAGGGGTCCGCACCCCGGGAGGTCGCGCGGATCCGCGGGACGCGCGGGCCGGTCGCACTCATCGGCTACGCCTCGGGGCTGGAGGCGCTCGGCCGCGAGATCGAGGCACTCGGGTCGCCGCTGGAGCACGTCGCGTGCGTGATCAGCCTCGCCGAGAGCCCGAGCGAGTACCTCTACCGCGCCGCGCCGCGGTGCTTCGGCCGAGAGCTGACCGCCCGCTACTCCGACGTCGAGCTCGGGCTCCTCGCCCAGCAGCGCCCCGGCGAGCGGCCGTACCGGGTCAACGTGGCCAGCCACCACGTCGAGATCCTCGCCCGCGACGGCGACCGCCCCGCGGCGCCCGGCGAGCTGGGGCGGATCGTGGTCACCGACCTGTTCAACCGCGCCATGCCCTTCGTCCGGTACGACACCGGCGACCTCGGCCGGTTCGCCGTGCTCCCCGACGGCACGCCGGACACCACCGTCCTCGAGGAGATCACCGGGCGGATCAACGACCAGATCTACGACACCGCCGACCGCCTCGTCCCCGTGCTCGGCATCGTCCGCGACTGGGGCGCCTACCCCGGGATCGAGGAGTGGCAGTTCGTCCAGACCGGCTCCGGGACGTACCTCTTCAAGCAGCGTGCGACGGTCGACCCGGAGCGGGACCGTGCCCTCGCCGAGGAGTTCCGCTCCTACCTCGGGCAGGACGCGCGCATCGAGATGCGCTACGTGGACGGCATCCCGCTGCTGCGCTCGGGCAAGCGGCGAGCGTTCGCCAACGAGTGGGACCGCGGCGCGGGGACGACGGCGCAGCTCGCCCCGGCCTCCTGACGCCTACTCCCCCGCGGCGTCCGCGAGCACCTCGTCCAGCGCGCCGGGGTCGAGCAGCACCGCCTCGACGTCGTGCCGCGCCGCCCAGCGGCCGCCCGCGTGGGCGAGCGCCCGGGCCAGGCCCGCGGTCGTCGTCGCCCAGGCCGCGTCACCGGTGGCCCACCAGTCGACGTCCACGCCGTCGACGGTGAGCCGCTCGCACTCGAACCACGTGGTGGGCGCGCCGGGCAGGACCGCCAGCACCTCGGCCGGGGTAGCGACCGCACGGGCGTCGGGCGCGTCGGGCACCGCGTCGCCGGCGGCCTCGAGGTCCAGCAGGTCGGCCACCTGCCCGACCAGGTGCTCGGGCACCGGCAGGACGGCGCGCACCTGCGCCCACACGGGCGCCGCGACCACGACCCACTCCGCGGGCAGCAGCTGCGCCGAGCCCTCCACGAGCGCGGGCACCGCGTCCGGCGGCACGAGCCGCACGCCGCCGGCCGCCGCGCGGGCCAGCGCCCGCCACAGCGCGAGCGCGTCGGCCATCGCGAGGGCACCGTCGTCGGGCCAGTGGTCGAGATAGGCGTCCCAGGCGCCGGCGTCGAGGTCGGCGAGGTCGCGCACCGCCCCGACGGCGGCCAGGACGGCGTCGTCGAGGTCCTCCGCGCCGTCCGGGACGGGGGGCAGGAAGGGCGTCGCGCCGGGCCCGCGGGGGTGGGCGAAGGGGGCGCCGAGCTCCTCGCGCAGCCACCAGGCGGTGTACGACGGCGCGCGGCCGGCGCCGCCGGCGGAGGCGCGCACCTCGGTGAGCAGGGCGGCCCGGGCCTCGGGGTCCTCGGCGATACGCGCCAGCGCCCGGGGCCAGGCGTCGTCCGCGACGGCGTCGAGGTCCGCGACGGCGGTGACGTCGCCGACGTACGCACCGGGGCCGAGCACCTCGGCGAGGTGGGCGAGGTAGTCGCCCCAGCCGTCCAGCCGGACGTCGTCCTCCCCCGCCGGCTCCGCGACGACGTCGGGCACCACGGTCGTGACCAGGTCGGTGCGCACGCCGACGGCCCGCAGGGTGGCGGCACCCCAGCGGTCGAGGACGGCCGCGTCCACCGGGACGAGGGCGTCGAGGACGCCGGCCGCCCAGGAGCCTGGGACGGCGAGGTCGGCGGCCGGGCGGTGCTCGCCGTCGTCGCCGGGCAGCGGGAGGTCGGCGAGCCAGTCGGACAGCTCGACGTCCCCGCCGCGGTCGGCGACGGCGGCCCGCGCGAGGTCGAGGACGGCGGCGACCGTGGGAGGGACCGGCGCGGCGCCGGTCGGACCACGGCCGGCGGGACCACCCTCGGCGTCGGAGGGTGCGCCGTCGCCGGAGGGGCCGTCGTCAGAGTGGCCGTCGTCGGGCAGCGCGCCGAGGTCGTCCGCGCCGGCCTCGACGGCCGCGCGCACCTCCGGCTGCTCCAGCAGAGTGACGGCGTCCGCCTCGGTCGCCCCCAGCGCCGCCAGCACCGGATGGGCGGCCGACGGATGCACGACCCGCAGGCCCGGCAGGTCGAGCGGGAGCTCGGCGAGCCCGGCGGCGGGCAGCAACAGCCCGCGGGCGCCGCGGGCGGTGCGGCCGTCCCGCAGCGGGACCGGGAGGCTGGCGAGCGCCTCGCGCTGGGGCGCGGCGTACGGCGCGAGCGCGGTGTAGAGCTCGCGCCACCGCTCGGGCGGGTGGCCGCCGGCGGGGAGGGCGTCGACCACGTCGGCGAGGTCGCGGATCGCGACGCCGAGGACGCGCGCGGCGGCGGCGTGCTCCGGCGGGACGCGCACGAGACCGCCGACCATCGGGGAGAGCGCGGCGAGGAGCTGCTCGTCCTGCCCGGCCGGGCCGAGAAGCGCCTGGGCCTCACCCGCCCTGAGCAGGTTCTCCGTGCCGATCTCGGGCAGCAGCGGGGTGCGCCGCAGCGCGTCCAGCGCAGCCTCGTGGAGGGCGGCGTCCAGGGCGCCGGCGGGCAGGCCCGTCGGCACGAGGGAGAGCACGTGCGGGCGCCCTGGCGCGGGGTGCCGGCCGGTGAGCAACCGCGCGAGACCGTCGTAGTGGGCGCCGGCCAGCTGCACGAGCCTCTCGGTCAGCGGGCCCGGGGCGACGTGCCGGCGCGAGGGGTCGAGGGGAAAGCTCGCGATCAGCACGGCGGGCAGGGTGCAGGGCTCGTCGGTGGGGGTCGGGGCGTGCACCGTGCCGAGCCCGGGCCCGCCCGCGGCGGCGCGCCCGTCTCCCTGAGCGGCGTGCTCCGACGCGATCGACGGGCCGAGCCGCGGGACCGCCCAGGTGACGAACCAGCCGGCGCGCTCGCGCTCCTCGACGGGGCGGTGCGCGAGCAGCGCCGGGTCCAGGCCGCCGGAGGCGTGCGCGGAGTACCAGCGTTCGCGGACATCGGCCAGGCGCCGCGGCGGGGCGTCGTCCGTCTCGACGACGATCTCATCCAGCGCGGGGAGGGCGAGGAGGACGACGTCGTCGAGCTCGGCGAGGGAGGCGCGCACCGCGGCGGTCTCGGCGGACCCGCGCAGCCGGAGGGTGACCGCGGTCGTGAAGCCGGGCGGCACCTCGGGGGCGGTGGCCGGGAAGGGCAGGCGCAGGGCCGGCAGGTCCCCGTGGCGGCGCGCCAGCTCGGCCGTGAGCGGGGGGTCGCCGGCGGCGGCCTCGGCAAGCAGCGCGGCGGTGCGGGCCAGGGAGAAGGTCACGCCGGCCACGCCGTCGGGGGTCCGTGTGCCGACCGTGATCTCGTCGCTGACGGAGCGCACGGCAGCGAACCCGACGCCGAAGCGGCCGACCTGCCCGCCCGCGCGCTTGGCCGAGGCCCGCATCGAGGCCAGCGCCGCGACGCCCTCGGGCGTGAGCGGCGCGCCGGTGTTGGCGGCGAGCAGCTCGGCGCCGTCGGAGGTGGTGGTCAGCCGCAGGAGAAGCCGGCCGCGCTCGCCAGCCGCGGCGGCGGCGTCGGCGGCGTCGGCGGCGTCGGCGGCGTCGGCGGCGTTCTGTGCGAGCTCGACGACGACCCGGTCGCGGTAGTACCCGCGGGCGTGGTCCTCCTCGAGGTTCGCGTCCTGGCGCAGGCGCGACGGGTCGCGGTGCCACGTGGTGAGGGCGGCCTCCCGCAGGCCGGCGGTGCCGAAGCGGTCGCCGCCGACCGCCGCGCTCATGCCTGGTCCGGCGACCTGTCCACGGCGGGCTCGTCGGTCCCGGCGGCGGGACCGTCGGCGCTGTCGGCGGGCTCCGCGCCGTCGTCCACGGACGCGACCACCTCGGGGGCGACGGGGTGCGTGGCGAGGACCTCCAGGTCGCGCTCGTCGATGACGGGCTCGGAGGACTGCCACAGAGACATCGGCTCGGGGCCGTGGGTCTCGGAGTGGGCGCCGCAGCCGTGGTCCATGGAGACGACTCGACCGTCGTCGGGCGACCACTCGTTCGCACAGACGCCGAAGACGGTGCGCGGGCTGCCGGCGAGCTTCATGAAGAACCCGCAGGTCGAGCAGGGGGCGGCGGCCGCCTTGGCGGAGGGCGCGAGCGGGCCGCGGTCCCCCTCGTACCAGCGGGTCAACGCCTGGGCGCGCCCCTCGGCGGACAGGACGCGGGCGCGGCCGAGGCCGAGCTCGTAGATGGCGAGCTCGTCGGCGTCCTCGCCGGTGGCCTCGTAGCCCTGCTCGAGGCGCTCGTCGTCATCCACGTAGGGCAGGACGTCGCCCGGGCCGACGTCGCCGGGGCGCAGCCGCTCCGACCACGGCACCCACTCGGGCGCGAGGAGGGCGCCGTCGCCGGGTAGGAGCTCGACCTCGCACACGGTGGCCGACCGGCCGCGCGGCGGCCGGGCGACCGTGACGGCCCAGTGCCAGCCGCGGTAGCCGGGCACGAGCGACTCGAAGACGTGGGTCAGCAGCCGGTCGCCCTCGACGACCACGCCGCGGTGCTCGCCGACCTGACCTGGCAGGGCGAGCTCCTCGGCGGCCGCGCGGGCGAGGTCGACCGCACCCGCGAGCACAGCTTCCTTCGCAGGGGCGGTGGTCACGCGGGGGTTCTTCGTGGCTGCTGGCACGGGGTCAGTCTACGGTCTGGTCACCCGCACGCAGTCGGGCCTCCTCAGGCCTGGGACTCAGGCGTCGAACTGGTCGGCGACCACGCGCAGCACCTGGGCGAGCTTCTTGCCGTTCTCCGGGTAGCGGCCGCGGTGCAGGCTGTTGGACGCCCGGTCGAGCGCCTTGATGAGGTCCTCCACGATGGGGACCATGTCCTCCGCCGGGCGCCGGTGCGCCTTGGCCACCGACGGGGGCTCCTCGAGGATGGTGACCGAGAGCGCGGACGGGCCGCGGCGGCCGTCTGCGACCCCGAAGTCCACCTTGGTGCCGGGCTTGGGGGTCACCCCGTGCGGGAGGGCGGAGGCGTGCAGGAAGACCTCGCCGCCGTCGTCCTCCGCGATGAAGCCGAAACCCTTGTCGGCGTCGTACCACTTGACCTTGCCGGTAGGCACGGGACTGACCCCTTTGTTGTTCACGTGACGAAGGCGCCGACCGTGCCGGCGCCACTTCCTGCCCCCAAGGATACCGGGGTGCGGCGGTGGCAGAGCGCCGATTCGCCCCTAGGCGGAACGTCACGGCCGCCCGGGCGGGAAGACCGCACCGCGTCCGCGACCGCGCCTGGCCTCCGCCATCGCACCCCGAACCCACCTCCCGCCTGTGCACCCTCGCCCCAACCCCACCTCCGCTCCGCCACCGCCCTCCGCCCCTCCGCCACCCCACCCGAAGAAAAGTGCTCTTGGGCAGATGAAGTCGTCTCGGTCCGACTTCATCTGCCCGAGAGCACTTGGTGTTCGCACCAGCCCGCCCGAGCGTGAGGCGCTCACCGCAGCTGAAGAGCGTGCAGGCGACGAGTCGACCTTGACGCCCGACGCATGTGCACACACCCGGTCCGTCCACAGGTCGGCGGCCCGGGAGACCCGGGTGTCTGCGCAGCGGCCCACGCTGTGTCGATGCCGCCCTCGATACCGTCGCCCCGCCCGTTGCCGACAGTGGTGCTGTCAAGGGAGATCGGCTACGGGACCGCCCGTGCAGCCCACCGTGCCGGCGAGCTCGTGCGGGTGCGTCGCGGTGCCTACCTGCACGACGATCTCCCGGCCCAACCGTGGGCACGCCGAGAGGTCGTCGCACTCGCCCACTGCGTCGCCGTCGCCCGCCAGCTGCCGAGCCGTCCTGTCCTCAGTCACGAGTCGGCTGCGCTGATCCACGGGGCGTGGGTCGGGCCCACGGCCGCGATCACTCACCTGGCGGTCAGTGCACCGCCCCACAAGCCGGACGTCGCCGACATCAGACGGCACCACGCGCCGGACCTGACAGACGACGAGATCACCGTGGTCAACAGGCTCCGTGTCACGACCCTGGAGCGGACCGCCCTGGACTGCGCCCTTTCCCTCCCCCCGCGCCGGGCGCTGCCGATCGTGGACAGCATCCTGCGCATGCTCGCCCGACCGAACCGCTTCGAGCGCGAGCGCTCGGAGGTCGCGATGAGTGCCGCGAGGGAGGGCCTCCGTACACGCGTGGCCGATCTCGGCCGGCGCGCGGGGGTTATTCACGCCCGTGCTGTCATGGAGCACGCGGACGGTTTCTCCGAGTCGCCCGGCGAGACGGACCTGCGGTGGATCGCCGTCTCCCGTGGGCTTCCCCGGCCCGTCCTTCAGCTCCGCGTCGCCACGGACGAGGGCGTCTTCTACACCGACATAGGGTGGGAGTTCGGCGGGGCGTCGCCACGGGGCGTAGCCCCACGCGGAGTCGCCGCGGAGTTCGACGGCGCCGGCAAGTACGCGGAGACCTCCGGCCCGGGCTCGCTGTTCGCGGAGAAGCAACGGGAGGACGCCATCAGGGCGACCGGCCTCATCGTGCACCGGTACGTCGACCGCCATCTGCGCGACGTCGACGCGGTGTTCGCCCGCCTGTGCCGCGGCTTTCCCCAGTCGCTCGTCGACGGCCTGAGGCCCGTCGCCGCGCTGATGCACCTGCCCTGAAGCTCTGCCGCCGGTCGGCCGCCCCACCCAGCTCCCGTCGATGGGGGACGGCTAAGCCTCGTTCCACCGACGGAGTTTCTCCGATCCGTCGGTGGAACGGGGCTAAGTACTCTCGGGCAGATGAAGTCGATCTGGATCGACTTCATCTGCCCGAGAGCACTTGACCCCGGTACCGAACGAAGCCAGAGCACTCAGCCCGGCACCGAACGGAGCCAGAGGCACTCAGCCCGATACCGACGCAGCGGTCCAGCCCGTCGACGGATCGAGGCCTCGCCGTCGAAGGGGGCCAGGGCCGGCTGGGCGGAGGGAGCGTCCCCACGGTCGTAATGTGGTGCGGATGAGGGCACAGGGCACGGTCACCACGGCGGAGCTCGCCACCGCCCTCGAGCGCCGGGACGACGACGCACTCTCGGCGCTCCTGGCTGCGCGGCCGGACCTCGCGTCCCCCGCACCGTCGTCCCTGACCTCGCTCGCGGCGCGGGCGGCCTCACGCCCGAGCGTCGAGCGCGCCCTGGCCACCCTGCACACGGTCGAGCTGGCCGTGGCCGAGGCGGTCGTGGCGCTGGCACCCCTGCGGCATGCGACGGCGGCCGCGCTGACCAGGGCGGTCGGGCTCGACGCCGCACCCGCGCTGGCCCGGCTGGAGGAGCTCGCGCTCGTGGTCGGCGGCGTCCCGGTCGCCACGCTGGGTGAGGCCCTCGGCCCGCACCCCGCGGGCCTCGGTCCCATGCTCGCCGAGCTCGACGCGGGCGTCGCCGGCCCCGGCTCGCACGCCACCGGGCACGGCCCAGAACACGGCGCGGCACACGGCCCCGCGCCGACCACGGTGACCGCCCTGCGTGCTGCGCTCAAGCACGCCCCCGCCTCCGCGCTCGGCACCCTCGACGCCCTGACCTGGGGCCCGCCGGTGGGCACCGTCCGCGCCGACGATGTCCCCGAGGGCGCCGCCTGGCTCCTCGACCACGGCCTGCTGCGCCGGATCTCCCCCACCCAGCTGGTGCTGCCCCGGGAGGTCGCGCTGGCCGCGCGCGGCGGCCGCACCCGGCGCGAGCCGCCACGGCCGCCGGCCGCGGACGGCCACCGCAGGGTCCCGGCCGCGGTGGTCCCCGCGGAGGGGGCGCGCGCCGCCGAGGAGATCGTCCGCCTGGTCGGGCTCCTGCTGGAGACGTGGCAGCACGAGGGCGCGGGGGTGCTGCGCTCGGGCGGCGTGGGGGTGCGCGAGCTGCGGCGCACCGCGGCCGCCCTCGAGGTCGACGAAGCCCGGGCGGCCCTCGTCGCCGAGCTGGCCGCCATGGCCGGTCTGCTCGCCCAGGACGGCGACGAGCAGGTGTCCTGGGTGCCGGCGCGGACCGCCGAGGACTGGCTCGCCGACCCGCTGCCGCTGCGCTGGGTCCGGCTGGCGGGAGCGTGGCTGGGCACCGCACGAACCCCGTGGCTCATCGGGACCCGGGACAACGGGACGCTCCGCGCGGCGCTCGAGCCCACCCTGGAGCGCGGATGGGCGGTCGACCTGCGCCGCCGCACCATGGCCGCGCTGGCGGGCCTGCCGCCCGGCACCGCGCCGGACGCCGACGCGGTGCGCGCCCTGCTCAGCTGGGAGCTCCCGCGCGCGACGGCGCCCGCGCCGACCGTGGCCGCGGTGCTCGCCGAGGCGGAGGTGCTCGGGATCACCGGTGCCGGCGCGCTCACCGACGCCGGCCGAGCCCTCGTGGAGGGCGCCGGGGAGGACGCCGTCGCGGAGGCTCTCGAGGCCGCCCTGCCTGAGCCGGTGGGCGACCTGCTCGTCCAGGGCGACCTCACCGCCGTCGTGCCCGGGCGGCCGCTCCCCGAGCTTCGGGAGCTCCTCCAGCTGTGCGCGGACGTGGAGTCGCGCGGCTCCGCGCTGACCGTGCGCTTCACCGCGGGGTCGGTGCGCCGCGCGATGGACGCCGGGGTCGGCGCCGCCGAGCTGCTCGAGGCCCTCGCCGGGTACTCCCGCACTCCCCTGCCACAGGCCCTGGACTACCTGGTGCGCGACGCCGCCCGCCGCCACGGCCAGGTCCGGGTCGGGGCGGCGGCGTCCTACCTGCGCGTCGACGACGCGGCCCTGGCCGCGCAGCTGGTGGGCACGCCCGCCCTGGCCGAGCTGTCGCTGCGGGCGCTCGCGCCCACCGTCCTGATCTCGCCCGCGCCGCCGGGCGAGGTGCTGGAGGTGCTGCGCGAGGCGAACCTCGCCCCGGTCGTCGAGGGGCCGGACGGCGCGGTGGTGCTCGGCCGGGACGGGCTGGGCGCCGCGGGGCTGGGCAGTGTGGAGCCGGGCACGCGCCCGGGCTCGCCCGGCCGCCCGGTGCGCACCGTCGGGCTCCCGCGACGCGGGCGGCGCACCAGCGGCCTGCCCACCTTCCCCGGCGCGGCGGCGAGCACCTACACCAGACGCCTCGACGACGCCGACCTGCGGCCGCTCGTGGCCCGGATGCGCGCGGGCGAGGCGCAGGTGCGGCGGGACGCGGCGCGCCGGGCCGACGGCGCCCCCGCCGCCACCGACCCGGTGCACGCCCTGGCGCTGCTGCGCGAGGCGGCGGCCGGCGGCGAGCAGGTCGACATCGTCGTGGTCGGCGCGCGCGGCACGCCCGAGCGGCGCCGGGTGCGCCCGCTCAGCGTCGACGCCGGACGGGTACGGGTCGCCGACGTCGCCCGTGAGACGGAGCTGACCCTGGCGATCCACCGCATCTCCGCCGTCGCCGCCCTGCCGGACGACTGACGCGGCCGCGGCCGTTCGGGAATGATGGCCCCATGGCCGAGCGCAACGTCCTGGGCGGGGAGCTGGGAGAGTGCGGCGTCGACCCCGTCACGGGGTACTACCGGACGGGACGCTGCATCGCCGACGAGGCGGACGTCGGCAACCACAGCATCTGCGCGGTGATGACCGAGGAGTTCCTCCAGCAGCAGCGTCAGGTCGGCAACGACCTGATCACCCCCCGGCCGGAGTGGCAGTTCCCGGGGCTGAGGCCCGGAGACCGCTGGTGCGTCGTGGCGGTGCGCTGGCTGCAGGCGCACGCGGCCGGCGTCGCGGCACCCGTGGTGCTGGCCTGCACGCACGAGCGGGCGCTCGAGGTGGTCCCGCTGGAGCTGCTGCGCCAGTACGCGGTGGACGTTCCCGACGACGTCGGCTCGCTGCAGTGACCCCCGCCGCGAGCCGCGCGAGACCCGTCGGGTGCCCCTTCTGCGCGGTCGTCGACGGCGACAACCCGGCGCGCACCGTGCTGGAGACCGACGACGTCGTCGCGTTCCTGGACGTGCGGCCGGTGTTCAAGGGCCACACGCTGCTGGTGCCCCGCCGCCACGTCGTGACGCTGCCCGACCTGCCCGCCGACCTCCTCTCCCCCTACCTCGCCGCCACCCAGCGGCTGGCGGCCGCGATGGTGGACGGGCTGGGCGCGCAGGGCTCGTTCGTCGCCATGAACAACGTGGTCAGCCAGTCCGTCGCGCACCTGCACACGCACGTGGTCCCGCGGACCAAGGGCGACGGGCTGCGCGGGTTCTTCTGGCCGCGCACGACGTACGCGGACGACGGCGAGGCGGAGGCCTACGCCGCGCGGCTGCGCGAGGCGCTCGACGGCGCCTGAGGCCACCGCGCGAGGGCGCCTGAGGCCACCGCGCCACGCACGGCCTACCTCGCGGCACCCTCCCCGCGGTGGAGCCGCTCCTGGAAGCGCACGATCCGCTCCACGGCCTCGGCCACGGCGGCCGGGCCGGCCGCGAGCGAGAGCCGGACGTACGTCGTGCCGTGCGCGGCGTCGAAGTCGGCGCCGGGCACGACGGCGACCCCCTCCTCCTCCAGCAGCGCCGCGCACCAGGCCGCGGAGTCGGGGAACGGGCCGAGCTGGGGGGCGACGTCGGCGTAGAGGTAGAACGCGCCGTCGGCCGGGGCGACCGTGCCCCAGCCCAGCCGGTCGAGCCGGTCGAGCAGGAGGGCCCGGGTCGCGGCGAACTCGGCCACGCGGGCCTCCGCCTCGGCGTAGGCCTCGGGCGTGAACGCGTCGACGGCCGCGTGCTGCGCGGGGGTCGGCGGGCACAGGGCCACGTTGCCGGCGAGGGCGTCGACGGCCGTGCGCAGGTCGGCCGGGACCAGCGCCCAGCCCAGACGCCAGCCGGTCATCCCCCAGTACTTCGAGAACGAGGAGACGACGACGGCGGACCGGTCGGTCTCCCAGGCGCAGACGCCCTTGGCGCCAGGTGCCGCCGGGTCCGCCGGGTAGGTGATGCCGTGGTAGATCTCGTCGCTGACCAGGCGGACGCCGTTGGCCGCGCACCAGGCGGTCAGTGCGGCGAGCTCGGCGCGGGTGACCATCGTGCCGGTGGGGTTCGCGGGCGATGCGAGCACCAGCCCCGCGATCGGGCCGGACCGGGCGACGACGGCGTCCAGGGCGGCCGGGGTGGGCTGGAACCGCTCGGCGGGACCGCAGTCCACCTCGACGACCTCGCAGCCGAGGGCCGCGAGGATGTTGCGGTAGGCCGGGTAGCCGGGGCGCGCGAGGGCGACGCGGTCGCCGACGTCGAACCCGGCGAGGAAGCTGAGCACGAAGGCGCCCGAGGACCCGGTGGTGACGGCCACCTCGTCGGGGTCGACGGCGAGGCCGTACCAGCGGCCGTAGTGCGCGGCGATCGCCTCGCGCAGGGGCCGGACCCCGAGCGCCGAGGTGTACCCGAGCTCCGCGCGCTCGGCATGGATGCGGGCGGCCCGGGCGTGCACGGCCGCCGGGGCGCCGCCGGACGGCTCGCCCGCGCACAGCGAGACGACGTCGCGGCCGGCCGCCCGCAGTGCGGCCACCCGGTCGAGGATCCGCATCACCTCGAAGGCGGGGACGGCGGCACGGGCGGCAACCTTCAGCGGGCTCATCCTCAGTTCCTCCTGCTCGATCTCCGGGTCAGGTTGTCACATCCGCGTGCGGCGGTCAGCGGCCGCGCCCGGAGGCGGCGAGGGGCAGCTCGGTCAGGGCGCGGACGAAACCCGTCCCGCGTCACGGCTCATCGATATCTCGAGATAAGCTCGTCCATTTTCCGCGAGGCAATGAACCTCGACCGAAAGATATCCCGGGCTGAAATTCCGTTCCGTCACGAACAGGACAGAGAGTGAATTGTCGAAGCCAGGATCGCTCTTGCCGGTCGGAGCACCACACCGGGGCAGCCAGGCGAAAAGGACCGCACGAACAGAAGAGATCGAGGCCGGTCTGCTACGTATTTATCGCTGCCGAGAAACGGGTTGGACTTTTCCGAGAAACGGGCCGGGGCCGTCTTGCCCGGCCTTGCGGACACCATTGTCCGCGGGCCTTTCCCGGAGGTATTGTTCCCTCGCCATTGACACACGGGTACGCCCGCCCCACCGTCCCATCCGACTCTGG
>NZ_JAHXNL010000006.1:0-102906 GCF_023148685.1 Georgenia sp. EYE_87
GGTCCGCACCCCCACGCATCCCCGCCAGCACCCCCACCCCGACCCCCAGAGACCCAGCACCGTTGTCCGCCACCGCCGGGTCGAAGACCTCCGACACCCGCCGCCGCAACGCCCGCGACCACGCCGGCCCACCGTCCACGAACCCCTCACCGTCACCGTCCGCGTCGGCATCGGAGAGGCGATCGGCGTCGACGTCCGCGTCCGCGTCCGCGTCGGCGCCGGACGCGCGGTCGGTGCCGGCGGCGTCCGCGTCCGCGTCGGCGCCGGTGCCCGCGACGGCCTCCTCGGCCGGCAGCGGCGAGGTGCGCGTGAACCCCGCCGGCACCAGCCCACCCAGCACCGCCGTACCCTCCACGTCCACCGGCGCCACCGGCCGCGCCGGGCTCTCCCCGTCCGCGCCGAGCAGGTCCTCCAGCACCTCCTGCGCCCACGGATCCCCCGCCTCCAGCAGCACCCCCAACCCCCGCAGCCCCGCCGACGACAGCTCCCGCGCCCGCGCCAGCCGCTCCGCCGCCCCCACCGCACTGGCCAGGGCGAGCAGGTGCGCGCACGGACCGCGCCACCCGTCCTCCGGGCAGCACCACCCGCCACCACCACGCACCTCGCCTGCGTCCATGAATCGATCGTATGTTCGACCACTGACATCGAGGCGATCGAGTCGCTGACCTGCACAGACGCACGCTGACGGGGCTGCCTCGCACCTCGTCGCAGCCGAGATAGCCGGGGGCCCGCGCCGGAGGAGTTCGAGGAGGCGCTCGAGGAGTGGACGACGGCGAGCTCACCCTGAAGATGACGACTGGTGCTGCTCCCCCAGCATGGCCCGGAGGCGGGTGAGCATCTCCGCCCGCGTCTCCACACCGAGACGGCGACGGATGCGTGCGATGTGGTGCTCGGCGGTGCGCGGCGAGATGAAGATCGTCTCCCCGATCTCCCGGTAGGTCTTGCCGGCCAGCACCAGCCGGGCAACCTCCTGCTCACGCGCGCTGAGCCCCGTCTCGTCCACCACCCCGACGGGGATCCCGGAGGGCGTTGTGGTCTCCTCCGGCTGTCGTCCTGCCCCGGACGGGTGCAGGTCACGGGCGCAGGCGAGCAGTCGCGCCATGTCGGCCCGGTCGGGTGCCCGCGCGGCCGCGTGACCGGCGAGCCGGGCGCCGTCCCACGTCAGCCCGACGGCCGCGAGCCCCTCGGCGGCACGTTCCACCGCCGCCACGTCGACGTCGGAGCTGAGCACCCGCACCCAGACTCGCCCAGCCGCCGCGAGGGCCGCGGCGTAGGCGTTGGTGGCGGCTGCGGTCACCAGTCCGCGGGCGTGCGGGGCGAGGCTCGCGGGCTGACCCGTGAGGATCGCGGCCTGGACGCCGCACCAGTGCAGCGGTGCGGCCCATACCGACGGCTGGCCCAGGCGCTCGAGGAGCTGCCACGCGTCGGCGAGGTGCGGCTCCAGGCGCGATTCCTCGTGCAGCCGCGCCGCCGCCATGAGCAGCTCGCCGAGCGGCAGGAGACTGAACAGGTCCACCGGGAAGTGCAGGAGGGAGGCCCGGGCTCTCGCCCAGGCGCGGACCAGCCCCGCCGCGTCGTCCGACCGACGCGCGAGACCCACCTCCAGCGCCGTCCGGAACATCTCGTCCCGGGGCACCAGATCGCCGTCCGCCTCGTGCAGCGCGGCGCGGGCGTCGTCGGGCCGGTCGCGAAGCATCGCCACCCACGCGCGCATGAGCTGCAGCCGGGGCGTGGCCGCCGGACCACCCTGGTGGCCGCGCAGGGCGTCCTCCACCACGGACTCAGCGACCGCGAGCTCGCCGGTGTTCACCGCCACCAGCGCAGCGAGAACCGCCGGCAGCTCGGGCACCGGCGCGGCCGCCCCGTTGGCAGAGAAGGTGTCCGAGGCGCGCACGAGCATCCACAGCGCCCGGGTCGACTGGCCCCTTAGCGACTCCCACAGTCCGTCGGCCATGAGCGCGCTCGTGACGGCGAGCGAGGTCGGTGAGCCGTGCCGGGCGCCCGCGGCGAGCATGCGCTCGGCGCCCTCGGCGTCCCCCGACCCCAGCATCGCGACTGCGGCCAGCGGCACCGAGGAGCCGAGGCGCTCAGCCCCGGCCCAGCGGTACAGGTCGGCCCCGCGGGAGAGCATGCCGCGCTGCGCCCACACCGACGCCCCGACGTCGACGGCGCGCACGAGATCTGGCGGGTTCTCGTGGCCGAGCAGGTCCTCGACGATGGCCCCGGCACGATCCAGATCGCCGGCCTGGGCGGCCGACTGCGCACGGCGAGCCGCGGTGGCCAGCGTGTCCGCACCGGCCGCCGTCGCCTCCTCGTAGAGCTCCGCGGCGAGCTCTGGCTCCACGGCCAGGACGTCGTCCGCCGTCGACTCCAGGGCCCTCGCGACGTGCGGGTGACGCAGGCCCGTCCGAGCCAGCTCCCGCGCGACGTCGTTGAGCGAGTGGCCGCCGGCGAGCAGCGTGTCGACAAGGGCCCGCTGCAGCGGCCGGACCCGGTACGCGGGCGTCACGGCCAGCAGCCCGGCGCGCACGAGCGGCACGATGGTGCCGTCGTGCATCATCAGCCCGCAGGCGACCGCCTCGGAGACGATCGCGTCCCCGTCCGCCGGGGAACCGTTCAGGACGGGCGGCACCGCGTCGCCGGAGAGGTCGAAGCCGACGGCGGAGGCGAGCAGGAGATCGCGGAGCCCGGGGTCGAGGTGCTCGATCTCGTGCCCGACCTGCAGCGACACGGAGGCGAACACCTCGTCGGCCCCGAGGCCCGTGGTGCGCATGGTGCCGACCATCCGGTTGACGAGCCACGCCATCCCACCGGTGGCGGCGAGGATCTTCTCCACCTCCTCGGCCTGCACGGGCCCACGAAGGCTGCGGCCTGCGTAGGCCAGCACCTCCGCGGGGCCCAGCGGCCCGAGAACCACGGGCGGACGCTGCTCGCCGAGGGCGGAGACGAGCCGCCGCAGCCCCGGAGCCACCGGCCACGGCCGGTACGCGACCACAAGGTCACCGTCGTGCTCGTTCCAGTGCCGAAGCACCCGCTCGTACGCCGGCTCGGGCAAGGTGTGCGCGTCGTCGATCAGCACTGCCCGGAACGCCGACAGATCCCTGAGGTCGAACTCCGATCGCACGAGGCGCGTCTCGACGCCGGTGCTGCGGTACGCGTCCGCGAGGTCTGCCAGGAGCGCCGACTTCCCGGACCCGCCGACGCCGACCAGGGTCGCCGCCCGCCGGGCCGGTGGTCCGCCGGTGATCTCCTCGTACAGTGCCGCCGCCGCGGTTCCCCGCATGTCGCGGAGCGCGACCGGACGCTGACCGATCATCAGCCACCAGCCACTGTCGGTGACGGGATCTCGCCGGCGGTCGACTCGCCGGCGGTGGGCGTCGCGGCCGGCGGCGCCTCCGTCGGCTCGGCCAGCGTCGCGGTCGCCGTCGGCACCGGGTCAGGGGTGACCGGCGGCGCCGGCTCCTGCGTCGTCGGCGCGGCGGTCGGCTCCTGGGTCGTCGGCGCGGCGGTCGGCTCCTGGGTCGTCGGCTCGGCCGTCGGCTCCTGCGGCGCCGGTGGCGCCGGGGTGGTCGGCTCCGGCGAGGGCGCCGGGGTGGTCGGCTCCGGCGAGGGCGCCGGGGTCGTGGGCTCCGGCGTCGGCTCCTGCGTGGTCGGCGGGTCGGTCGTCGGCGACGGGCTCGGGCTCGTGGGCGACGGGCTCGGGCTCGTGGGCGACGGGCTCGGGCTCGTCGGCGAAGGGCCGGGGCTCGTGGGCGAGGTCGGGGACGTGGTCCCCGGCCGCGTCGGCGCGGTGGTCCCCGGCTTCGTGGTCTTCGACGGCGTGCTTCCGCCCTTCTCGCCCGTGCTCGGGGCGCCCGGCTCCGTCGTCGTGCCGGCGGACCGTTCGGACGACGGCGATCCCTCAGCGCTCGGGCGAACGGTCGAGGTGGCCTGCGCCTCCGCCCGCCGGCCCGCGAAGATCCCGGCGTCTGTCGCCATCGGGGCGCCCGAGGTGGTCGCGGCGGTCGGCTGTTCGGCCCCCTCGGCCGACTGCCCGGCGGCTCCGGCCGGCCGCTCGGCGGCTGCGGCCGCCGGCGGGTCCGGCCGGACCGAGTCGCCGAGCTTGCCGACGACGCCGGAGAGCGTGCTCCGACCTGCGTCGGTCACCCTCGGCTCCTCGCCGGCGACAGAGGTGATGACGGTGATGCCGAGGACCGCGACAGCCACGGCCGCCACCCTCGCCTGCGTGAGGCGACGGCTGGGCCGGGCCGCCGGAAGCTCGGGCACGAAGGCTGAACCGACGGCGGCCAGGCGTGGTGGCGCCTCCTCCGGCGTCGCGGCACCTACCGTGTCGCGCGAGATCCCTGCGGGCGTGACGATCGAGGGTGGTGCGACGTCGTCGAGGGCGGCGAGCGCGGCCCCGAACGCCACGGACGCCTGCGGGTCCGTGTCGATGGCGATCGGGCGCGCGAACTGCGCCGAGAGGACCTCCGCGACCAGCGGGATGCGGGAGGAGCCCCCCACCAGCAGGATCGCCTCGAGCTCCTCCGGAGCGACCTTCGCGGACTCCAGCGCGGCCGCGAGCGCCACGGTGGTCTCGTGGACGGCAGGGGCGATGAGCTCCTCGAGCTCGGCACGCACGATGCGGACCTGCATCTGCAGGTCCGGCAGGAGCACCGGGACGTCCGTCTCGGCGTCCGTCGAGAGCGCCTCCTTCGCCTCGGTGCACTCCCGGCGCAGCCGCGCCAGGGCGGCGAGCGCCCCGGGGTCGGCCGGGTCGAGGTCGGTCAGCCCCGTACCCACCGCCGCGGCCACGTGGCCGAGCACGAGGTCGTCGAGGTCGGCGCCGCCGAGCCGCTCCAGGCCCTCCGGCTCTCCGAGGAGCTCGCACGTGCCCGGTCCCGTCTTGCGCACGACGGCGGCGTCGAACGTTCCGCCCCCGAAGTCGTAGACGGCGACGACGGCGCCGTCCGGGACCCGATCCTGCGAGAGGTAGTGCCGGGCAGCGGCGTGCGGCTCGCCGACGAGCGTCACGTCCGCCAGCCCCACGCCGGCCAGGGCCTCGCGGACCAGCCCGGTGCGGTAGGCGCCCCACGTCGCCGGGACGGCCAGCGACACCGCGGCGGGGGACTCCTCCTCGCGCTCGGTGGCCCGGTCGACGACCCAGCGCGCATGGATGGCCAGGAGGTCCTGGGGCGTGACCGAGAGGTCCCCGAACCGCAGCGGGACGGTGTCCCCGACGCGGCGCTTGACCTCCCGAACCACGCGCTCGGGGTGCGAGAGGGTGCGCCGCTCGGCGACCTCGCCGACCAGCACCTCACCGTCCTCACCGAGGTACAGCACCGAGGGCACGGCGGGGCCTCGGGCTCCCAGCCCGAGAAGCTGAGGGACCTCCTGATCTTGCCCGCTCCGGCCCGGCCGCACCGTGGCGGCGAGGGTGGAGGTGGTCCCGATATCGATGCCCAGCAGGTACGGCATGTCTTCCCCAGACGGCGCTCATCGACGACACAGCCCCCCGGCCCGGTGCCAGGCTACGGCCCCGCGGCACGGCCTGCACACCCCTTGAAGAGGGGGAATCAGAGGCGAGTTTTCAGCGGGATTATGCGGAATTCACCGTCCCGGGCGGCGGGGGCCCGGCGCCGATGCGAGGCGACCGCGGCGAGTGCCTAGGGTGGCGACGTGACCACCCTGCTGCTCGCCTCCGCCTCGCCGGCCCGCCTGTCCACCCTGCGTTCCGCCGGGATCAACCCCCTCGTGGCGGTCTCCGCCGTCGACGAGCCCGCCGTGCTGGCGGCCGCCGCCGCCGAGGCCGTCTCCTCCGGACGGGGCGAGCTTCCCGCCGACGAGCAGGTGCTCGTGCTGGCCCGGGCGAAGGCGCGGGACGTTCTCGGCACCGCCGCCGAGGCGGCCCGGGCCGACCTGGTTCTCGGCTGCGACTCGATGCTCGAGATCGACGACGGCACGGGCGCGGAGGTGGTGGGCAAGCCGGCGGACGCCGCCGACGCCGTGGCACGGTGGCGCCGCATGCGTGGCCGCTCGGCCGAGCTGCACACCGGGCACTGGCTCGTGCGAGGCGGGCGGGAGGTGGGCGCCACCTCCTCGACGGTGGTCCACTTCGCCGACCTCTCCGACGCCGAGATCGACGCCTACGTGGCGACCGGCGAGCCGCTGCGGGTGGCGGGGGCGTTCACGATCGACGGCCTCGGCGGCCCGTTCGTGACCGGGATCGAGGGCGACCATCACGGCGTGGTTGGCCTCAGCCTGCCGCTGCTGCGGGACCTGCTCGGCCGGCTCGGCCTCACCGTGCCCGACCTCTGGTCCGGCCCGCTCGCCTGACCGGGCGTCAGAGCCGGGCGAGGACCGCGTCGAGCATCTCCTCGGTCAGCCTGCCCGTGAAGGTGTTCTGCTGGCTGACGTGGTAGCTGCCGAGCAGCCGCACCGCATGGCCGTCCGCGGCGCGGAGCAGCACCTCCGCCCCGTGCCCGAACCGCGGCTTCGGGCGGGGCACGTCCCAGCCGAGCCGGCGCGCCGAGGCCAGCACCGCGTCCCACCCGATGGAGCCGAGCGCGAGCATGGACCGCAGCCCCGGCGCCACGAGGGCGAGCTCCCGGTCGAGCCACTGCCCGCAGGTGCGCCGCTCCTCCGGCGTGGGTCTGTTGGCGGGCGGCGCGCAGCGCACGGCGGAGACGATCCGCAGCCCGGTCAGCTCCAGCCCGTCCCCGGCCGCGACACTCTGCGGCTGGTTCGCGTAGCCGGCGCGGTGCAGCGCGGCGTAGATCCAGTCCCCGCTGCGGTCGCCGGTGAACAGCCGCCCGGTCCGGTTGGTGCCGTTCGCCGCCGGCGCGAGCCCGACGACGAGGACGCGGGGCGCCGCGTCACCGAACCCTGGCCCCGGCCGTCCCCAGTACGGCTGGTTCGCGAAGGAGGCTCGCCGCCCGGTGGTCGCGACCGCCTCGCGCCAGGCGACCAGCCGCGGGCAGGCCCGGCACACCGAGACGTGGGCGTCGACGTCGGCCACGTCGCGGGCCGTCGCCGCCAGTGCCGCCACCTCCTCCGCAGTGGTGGCGACCGCCGTCGCCGGCCCGGCCGGGTCCCCCGGCCAGCCGGTGCCGGGCGGCACCGGCGAGGGGAAGACCTTCCCGGTGACCGGGTGGGGCAGGGGCGCGGCGGCGTCGGGCACCTCGTCATCCTGCCGCCCGGGTCGCCCGCGGGCCCGGATTTGTCACCCTGCTACAAGGCCAGGCACCATGACTCGCGTCACACCGCGCTGAGTTGTCGGAATCGTACAACCGCCGCCGCGCGCCGTTGAAGGGATGAACAGACTTGGCGCCCGCCGCCGGGTCCGAGTGGGATCCGACGACGACGCACGGCTAACGTGGTGCGGTCATCTCACCCTTCTCGCACCCCTGGGAGCGCCCCATGCCGAGCACCTCCACCCTGCCGGGTCAGCGTCGCCGGCTCCGGAAGGTGCTCATCGCCAACCGCGGCGAGATCGCCGTGCGCGTGGCCCGGGCCTGCGCCGACGCGGGGATCGCGACCGTGAGCGTGTACGCGGACCCCGACCGCGACGCCCTGCACGTCAAGCTCGCCGACGAGGCCTTCGCCCTGGGCGGCATGCGCGCCGCGGAGACCTACCTGGACGCGGGCAAGATCCTCGACGTGGCGCGGCGCTCCGGCGCCGACGCCGTCCATCCCGGCTACGGCTTCCTCTCCGAGAACGCGGACTTCGCCCGCGCCGTCATCGAGGCCGGCCTGGTGTGGATCGGCCCGCCGCCCGCGGCGATCGAGGCCCTGGGCGACAAGGTGACCGCCCGCCACATCGCCCAGCGCGTCGGCGCCCCCCTGGTGCCCGGCACCGCCGACCCGGTCGCCGACGCCGACGCCGTCCTCGCCTTCGCCGACGAGCACGGCCTGCCCGTCGCGATCAAGGCCGCCTACGGCGGCGGTGGCCGCGGCCTGAAGGTGGCCCGTACCCGCGAGGAGATCCCGGAGCTGTTCGACTCCGCCGTCCGCGAGGCCACCGCGGCCTTCGGGCGCGGCGAGTGCTTCGTCGAGCGGTTCCTCGACCGGCCCCGCCACGTCGAGACGCAGTGCCTCGCCGACACCGCCGGCAACGTCGTCGTCGTCTCCACCCGCGACTGCTCCCTCCAGCGCCGTCACCAGAAGCTCGTGGAGGAGGCGCCCGCCCCCTTCCTCTCCCCCGAGCAGGAGAGCCAGCTGGTCGAGGCCTCGAAGGCGATCCTGAAGGCCGCCGGGTACGTGGGCGCCGGCACCTGCGAGTTCCTCGTGGGCATGGACGGGACGATCTCCTTCCTCGAGGTCAACACCCGCCTGCAGGTCGAGCACCCCGTGACGGAGGAGGTCGCCGGCATCGACCTGGTGCGCGAGCAGCTCCGCCTCGCCGAGGGCGAGGAGCTCGGCTACGACGCCGTGACCACCCGCGGGCACTCCATCGAGCTGCGCATCAACGGTGAGGACCCGGCGTCCGGGTTCATGCCCGCCCCGGGGACCATCACCTCGTTGACCTGGCCGTCCGGGCCCGGCGTGCGGGTCGACTCCGGCATCGTCGGCGGGGACTCGGTCTCCGGCGCCTTCGACTCGATGCTCGCCAAGATCATCGTCACCGGCGCCACCCGTGAGCAGGCGATCGAACGTGCGCGCCGGGCGCTGCGCGAGACCGAGATCGTCGGCCTGCCCACCGTGCTGCCCTTCCACCGCTCGGTGCTCGCCGAACCCGACTTCGTCGCCGCCGACGGCGCCGAGAGCTTCCGGGTGCACACCACCTGGATCGAGACGGACTACGCCGAGCGGCTGCGGGCGCTGCCCTCCACCCGGCCCGCGACCCCGCCGCCCACCCCGGAGCCGGCCGAGGCGGAGGCGACCGAGCGGGTCGTCGTCGAGGTCGGCGGCAAGCGGCTGGAGGTCGTGATCCCGGCGGGGCTGGGGATCTCCGGCGGGTTGCGCGGGGCCGCCCGGCGGCCCGTGCGCCGCTCGGCGGGGCGCACCGCTGCGGCGGCCGGCAGCAACGGTGCGTCGCTCACCTCCCCCATGCAGGGCACCATCGTCAAGGTGGCCGTGGCGGACGGTGAGATCGTCCAGGCGGGCGATCTCGTCGTCGTGCTGGAGGCCATGAAGATGGAGCAGCCGCTCGTGGCGCACCGCGCCGGGCGCGTGCACGGGATGGCGGCCGCCGTCGGGCAGAACGTCGCCACGGGCGCCGTGATCTGCCAGATCGACCCGATGGACGACGCCTCGGTGAACTGAGGCCGCCCGCCCGCGCCGGAGCAGGGGCGGGAGACCGGACGGCTCAGGCGAAGGCCCCCGTCCACGTCGTCGGGCCGAACACCTCGTAGTGGATGTTCTCGGCCGGGACGTCCCGGGCGACCAGGGCGTCGCGCACGGCGAGCATGAACGGCAACGGCCCGCACAGGAACGCCTGGGTGCCGGGCTCCAGGGTCACCCGGGACAGGTCGACACGTCCCGCGTGCACGACGTCGACCGGCCGGCGCGCACCGAGGTCCTCGTACCAGCGGTGCAGGCTGGCCGAGGGCAGTCGCTCGACCAGCTCGGCGAGCTCGCGCCGGTGCGCGTGGCTGGCGGCCGACCGGTCGGCGTGCAGCACGGAGATCGTGCGACGGTCCTCGGTGTCCGCGAGGTGGTTGAGCATGCCGATGACCGGGGTGCACCCGATCCCCGCCGAGGCGAGCAGCAGCGGCGTGTCGCCCTCCGGCGGGAGCACGACGTCGCCGAAGGGCAGGGTGACCCGCAGGTCGTCCCCCTCGAAGACGTTGTCGTAGAGGAAGTTCGAGACCTCGCCGGCGGGCGCGATGACGCCGCCGGGCAGCTCGGCGGCGAGGACGCGCTTGACGGTGATGCGCCACGAGCCGGCCGAAGGTGCCGAGCACAGGCTGTACTGGCGGATCTGACGGGCGCCGTCGGGCAGGGTGACCCCGACGGAGACGTACTGGCCGGGGATGAACGCCGGCAGCGGCGCCCCGTCGGGCGAGGTGAGCACCAGCGAGACGGTGTCCGCGGACTCCAGCCGCCGGGCCGCGACCCGCACCGTGCGCCACACGTCCCCGACGTCCACGCCGGCCGCGCCGTACAGCCCCTTCTCCATCGCGATGAGGGTCTCGGCCATCAGCCAGTAGACCTCGTCCCACGCTGCCGCCACCTCGGGGGTGACCGCGTCGCCGAGGACCTCGGCGATCGCGGCGAAGAGGTGCTGGTGGACGATGCGGTACTGCTCGGGGGTGATGCCGAGCGAGGCGTGCTTGTGGGCGATGCGCGAGAGGACCAGGTCCTGCCTAGCAGGGTCCGGCTCCAGCTGGAGCGTCGCGAAAGCGGCGATCGAGCTCGCCACGGCCTTCTGCTGCTCCCCCTGGCGCTGGTTGCCCCGGTTGAAAAGGTCGCGCTCGAGCTCGGGGTGCGCCGCGAACATCTTGCGGTAGAAGAGCGGGGCGATCTCGCCCAGCGCGCCTCCCACCGCGGGCAGGGTGGCGCGGACGATCTCCTCGGACTGCGGTGTGAGCAACGGTCTCTCTCCTTGTTGTGGTTCCGGGACGGTTCAGGCTGCGAGCTGCTCGACGGTCACCGTGTCGAGCGAGGTGTAGAAGGCCTCCTGCGCCCTGCGCAGGGCGCCCCGGAGCCCGCAGGCGGCGCGCAACGGGCACGGCACGGGCTCCTCGCAGCGGACGACCTCCTCCTCGCCCTCGAGCTTCCGGACGAGCCAGCCCACCGGGGCGCGCCGGCCCAGCTCGGTCAGGGCCAGGCCACCGCCCCGGCCCCGGCGGGTCACGACGGCGCCCAGCTCGGCGAGCCGGCTGACCACCTTCGCCGTGTGGGAGTAGGAGACCTGCAGCTGGTCGGCGAGCGCACGCGTGCTCGGCGCGGCAGGCGACCCGGCGGCGAGGCGCATGACCACCCGCAGGCCGAGGTCCGTGAACTGGGTCAGCTGCATGGCGGGCACCGTAGGTAAATCGGAGTCGCCGACTCCAATTTCGGTGCGATCGCATGAAGTCGGTTGTGCACCGGTTCGGGTAGGTACGGGCCAGATGTCCTGTCCGGTTCGCCCCGAGACGTCGCATCCGCACCCGGAAAATCTCTCCGCCGGCGTCCGCATGCCGGACGGTCCGCCCCGGCGCGTACGCCGGTCCGCGCGCCGCCCTCGACCCGCGGCCGGCACCACGGCCGTGTGCGACGCTGATCCGGTGACCTCACCCGCCCACCGACCCCCGCCCGACGCCCGTGTCCACCGCCAGCCCGGGGACGGCTGGGTCGAGTGCGCCTGCGGCAGCCGGCACTGGGGGCTGAACGGGGCCGCCGGGCTCCTGCTGTGGCGTCCCGGGCCGGGCGGCATCGAGGTCGTCCTGCAGCACCGGGCGCTGTGGTCGCACCACGGCGGCACCTGGGGCCTGCCCGGCGGGGCGGTCACGGACGGGGAGAGCCCGCGGGCAGGGGCCGTGCGGGAGGCGGTCGAGGAGGCCGGGCTCGCGACGGACGCGATGCGGCTGCGCGCCGACCGCGCCCTCGTCCACCCCGACTGGTCCTACACCACCGTGCTGGCCGAGGCCGTGGCCCCGCTGGACCCGTCCGTGACCGACCCGGAGAGCCTGGCCGTCCGCTGGGTGAGGCTGGACGAGCTCGCCGGCCTGGAGCTCCTGCCCGCCTTCGGGGACGCGCTTCCCGAGCTGCGCGGCATGCTGCGCCGGCTGGTGGTCGTCGTGGACGCGGCGAACGTCGTCGGCTCCCGCCCGGACGGGTGGTGGGCCGACCGTGCCGGCGCCACTGGCCGACTGCGGGACCACCTCGCCACCCTCGCCCGCGAGGGTCTGCCCGCCCGCGACATCGGCCTGCCCGGCGGCAGCTGGTTCCCCGACGTCGTCCTCGTCACCGAGGGGGCGGCCCGCGGCGTCGAGGCGGTCGACGGCGTCAGCGTCGTCGGCGCGGACGGCAGCGGCGACGACGCCCTCGTCGCGGTGGTCCGCCGCCTCGTGCGCGATCCCGCCAACGACGTCCTCGTCACGACGGCGGACCGGGAGCTGGTCGGCCGGGTCGAGGAGCTCGGTGCCCGGGCCGCCGGTCCGCACCTCGTGCGGAACTGACCGCCACCGCACGCCCGCCCACGGCCCGGCCCGGCGTGCCGTCCGGAACCCGGGCGGCGGTCACCCCCGCGGGTGGCGGCCCCTAGGCTTGGGGGCATGACTGAGCGCACCGCCTGGGCCTTCGGCCTCGCCACCCGCACCGGCTCCGGCGACGTCCTGGACGTCTGGTACCCGACCCCCGCGCTGGGGCCCGCCCCCGCCGACGCGGACGCCCCCGCGGACCTGACCGCGCTCGAGCGCCCCGACGCCGACCGCGGGGTGCGCACCGAGGTCGTGCGCACCGAGAGCGACCTCGACGCCGCACCGGCCTCCACCGAGGACGCGTACCTGCGGCTGCACCTGCTCTCGCACACCCTCGTGGCCCCGAACACGATCAACCTCGACGGGATCTTCGGCGTCCTGCCGACCGTCGTGTGGACCTCGGCCGGCCCGTGCGCCGTGGAGGAGTTCGAGGCCACGCGCGCGCGCCTGCGCGCCGCCCACGGCACCGTGACGGTCCACGGCGTCGACAAGTTCCCCCGGATGGTCGACTACGTCCTGCCCGCCGGGGTGCGCATCGCCGACGCGGACCGCGTGCGCCTCGGCGCCCACCTGGCCGCCGGCACCACGGTCATGCACGAGGGCTTCGTCAACTTCAACGCCGGCACCCTGGGCCGGTCCATGGTCGAGGGCCGCATCTCGCAGGGGGTCGTCGTCCACGACGGCGCGGACATCGGCGGCGGCGCCTCCATCATGGGCACCCTCTCCGGCGGCGGGAAGCAGGTCATCTCCGTGGGCCCGCGCTCCCTGCTCGGCGCGAACGCCGGCCTGGGCATCTCCCTCGGCGCGGACTGCGTGGTCGAGGCCGGCCTGTACCTGACGGCCGGCACCAAGGTGTCGGTCCTGACCGGCGGGGGCACCCGCCCCAACCACGGCCAGCTCACCGAGCCGCCGGTGGTCGCGGCCCGCGAGCTCTCCGGCCAGGACAACCTGCTCTTCCGGCGCAACTCCCTCTCCGGCGCCGTCGAGGCGCTTCCCCGCAGCGGCACCGGGGTGGAGCTCAACGCCGCCCTGCATGCCTGACCCCGCCCCGCGGCGCCGCCGCCCCGGCTCCCGCACCCGTGGCTGCGGGGCCGGCGCCCTGGTCCTGCTCGGCTCGCTCGGCCTCGCCGTGGGCGCCGTCGTGCTCGCCCTGAACGTCCTCACCGGGGACGGTGGTGCGTCCGGCACCTGCCGGGTCGACCTCGACGACGGCACCAGCGCGGTGCTCGAGGCGGACCAGGCCGACAACGCCGCCCTGTTCGCCGCGATCGGCGCCCGGCGCGAGCTCCCGGCCCGCGGCGTGACGGTCGCGATCGCCACCGCGCTGCAGGAGTCCAAGCTGCGCAACATCGACTACGGCGACCGCGACTCCGTGGGCCTGTTCCAGCAGCGCCCCTCGCAGGGCTGGGGCACGGCCGAGCAGATCATGGACCCGGTGTACTCGACGAACGCCTTCTACGACGTGCTGGTCACGATCGAGGGGTGGGAGGGCAAGGAGATCACCGACGCGGCCCAGGACGTCCAGCGCTCCGCCTTCCCCGACGCGTACGCCCAGCACGAGGGCCGTGGCCGCGCGTTCGCCTCGGCGCTGACGGGGTACTCTCCCGCGGCGCTCACCTGCCACCTCGACCCCGCCGAGGAGCCGACCGGCGACGGCGAGAGCCCGGGCGCCAACGCCGCGCAGCGGGCCGCGTCCGTCCAGGCCCGGCTCGCCCGTGACTTCGGCGAGGTCGCCTCCGCCGTCGCCCCGGGCGGTGTCCTCGTCGTCGACGCCACGTCCGTGCCGCCCGGGCTGGAGCCGTCCCCCGAGCGCCGCGCCTGGGCCCTCGCCCAGTGGGCGGTGGCGACGGCGTCCGCGACGGGCGCCGACGTCGTCGCCGTCGACGGCCGCGCCTGGGTGCGCGACGACGGCGACGAGGCGGCGTGGGTTCCCCTCGCCGAGGCCGGCCTGCCGGACGCCGTCGCCCGGGCGGCCGCGGACGCGGCGCCCGGGGCCGTCGTCATCGCGTGAACGCGCTGAGCCCCGTGATCGCCCGGCCGACGACGAGCTGGTTGATCTCGTTGGTGCCCTCGAAGGTGTAGATCGCCTCCGCGTCCGCGAAGAACCGGGCGACGTCGGTGTCCAGGGTGATGCCGTTGCCGCCGGCCACCTCGCGCGCCAGCGCCACGGTCTCGCGGGTGCGGCGGGCGATCCAGCCCTTCGCCAGCGCGGCGTCGGCGTCGGTGTGCCCGGGGCCGTCCTCCAGCTGGCTCAGCCGCACGGCCATGCCCAGCGAGGCCGTGAGGTTGCCGAGCATCGTCGCGAGCTTGTCCTGGATCAGCTGGAACCCGGCGACGGGCCGGCCGAACTGCGTGCGCGCCTTCGTGTAGCGCACGGCCGCCTCGAACGCGCCGGCCTGGGCGCCGACCGCGAGCCAGGCGACGTCGGCGCGCATCGAGCGCAGCAGCCGGTTGACGTCCTTGAACGAGTTCACGCGCTGCAGCCGCATGGCCTCCGGCACCCGCACGCCGGTCAGGGTGATGTGCCCGTTGTTGACGATGCGCAGCGAGACCTTGCGCCGGATCTCCTCGACCGTGACGCCCGGCGCGTGGCGGTCCACGAGGAACGCCTTGACCTCGCCGTCGCCGTGGTCGCGGGCGACGACGGTGATCAGGTCGGCGTACTCCGCTCCCCCGATCCACCGCTTGGCGCCGTCGATCACCCAGCCGTCGCCGTCGCGGCGCGCGGTGGTCTCCAGGCCGCCGGCGACGTCGCTGCCGTGCTCCGGCTCCGTGAGCGCGAGGACGCCCTTGGTGCGCCAGTTGCGGATGCCGTCGTCGAGCGAGGCCACCTGCTCGGGGCTGCCGCCCAGGAGGACGGAGTTGCGGAACAGGGTGCCCTGGGCGCCGAAGAACACCGCGACGGAGACGTCGGTGCGGGCGAGCTCGAGCATCCGGAAGCCCTTGAACAGGGCGCCCGGCTCGCCCAGCTCCGGCGGTGCCATGAGGTTCAGCGCCGCGATCGGCCCGCGGATCTGGTGCGGGAACTCGGCCCGGTCCCAGCAGTCGTTCACGAGCGGCTTGACGTCCGTCTCCAGGACGGTGCGCAGCCGGGTGAGCACGGCGTGCTCGGCGTCGCCGAGGAGCGCCTCGTACCCCAGGGGGTCGACCTGCTCGTACAGGCGGGTGCGGGTGGTCCGGGCGTCGTCGACGGCGGTCATCGGCCCGGCCTCACGCGTAGAAGCGGAAGAGGGTGGTCGCCGCGACGGCAGGCTTGGTGCCGCCATCGACCTCGAGGACGTTGTCGAGGGTGATCTGGTAGCCGCCGGGCACCTCCGTGACGTCCCGGACGGTCGAGCCCATGCGGACCCGGTCCCCGACCTTGACCGGCGAGGGGAAGCGGACCTTGTCGAGCCCGTAGTTGACCTTGGTGCTGACGCCGTCGACCTGCAGGAGCTCCTCGGAGAACGGGATGACGAGGGCCAGGCTGAGGTACCCGTGGGCGATGGGCGCCCCGAAGGGTCCGTCCTTGGCGCGCTCGGGGTCGACGTGGATCCACTGGTGGTCGTCGGTGGCGTCGGCGAACAGGTTGACCTGCTGCTGGGTGATCTCGCGGTAGGCGGTCCGGCCGAGGTCCGCGCCGACGAGGCCGGGCAGGTCCTGCAGAGAGACGGTGGTGGTCATCGGGCGTTCTCCTCGTAGGTGGTGCGGATCAGGTGCTTCTGGAGCTTTCCGGTGGCGGTGCGGGGCAGCCGGTCGACGACGACGACGTCCTGCGGGATCTTGTAGCGCGCGAGCCGCCCGGCCAGGGCCGCGACGATCGACTCGGGCGTGACGTCGGCGCCCTCGTCGAGCACGACGTAGGCGTGCCCGACCTCGCCCCACCGCGGGTGCGGGACGCCGATGACGGCGGCCTCGGCCACGCCCGGGACGTCGAGGAGCGCGTTCTCCACCTCGGCGGGGTACACGTTCTCCCCGCCCGAGATGAACATGTCCTTGAGACGGTCCTTGATCCAGACGTAGCCGTCCTCGTCGACGGTGGCCAGGTCACCGGTGTGGTACCAGCCGTCGACGATCGCGGCCGCGGTGGCGTCCGACAGGTTCCAGTACCCCTGCATGACGTTGGGCCCCTGGGCGACGACCTCGCCGATCTCCCCGGGCGCGACCTCGGTGCCGTCCGGGCGCACCACCTTGCCCTCGACCCAGAAGTGGGGCCGCCCGGCCGAGCCCGCCTTGCGGAACGAGTCCTCGGCGAGGAGGAGGAAGATGCCGGGCGCGGTCTCCGTCATGCCGAAGCCCTGCTGGATGGCGACGCCGCGGTCGGCCCACGTGCGCAGCATGCGGTCCGGCAGCGGCGAGCCGCCGACGAGGACGTTGCGCAGGCTGGACAGGTCCGTGCCCGGGAAGGCGGGATGAGCGGCGAGCGCGTCCATCATGGCCGGCACCGCGAAGATCGACGTGACGCGCTCGGCCGCGATCGTCGCGAGCACCTGCTCCGGCCGGAAGGCGGGCTGGACGACGATCCTGCCGCCCTTGAGGAAGGTCGGCATCGCCATCGTGTTGAGGCCTGCCACGTGGAAGAGCGGCGCGACGGCGAGCATCACCTCGTCGCGGGTGAAGTCGGTGTCGATCAGTGCCTGGAAGTACTGGAACGTCAGGGAGCCGTGCGTGTGCGTGGCTCCCTTGGGACGCCCGGTGGTCCCGGACGTGTACATGATCATGACCGGTTCGTCCCAGGTGACCGGCTCGTCGATCACGCCGGTGCCGCCGCCGGCGAGGAACTCCTCGTAGTCGACCGCGCCCGGCGCCCCGGTCGCGGCGGTCCCGCCCGCCCCGGCGGTCCCGCCCGCCCCGGCGGTCCCGCCGGCCGCGGCGGCGCCCTCGACGGCGACCCACGTCTCCACCCGCTCGAGGTGGGCCAGCTGCGCCGCGTGGCCGGCGTGCTCGCTGCCGTGGACCACCACCCGCGCCCCGGAGTCGGTGAGGATGTACTCCACCTCCGCGGGGGCGAGGCGGGCGTTGACGATCACCCACACCGCGCCGAGCTGCGCCGTCGCGAAGAAGGTCTCCAGCAGGGCGGGGTGGTTGAAGCCGACGTACGCCACCCGGTCCCCGCGGCCGATCCCGGCCGCCCGGAGCGCGTTGGCGAGCTGACGGGTGCGCCGCTCGACGTCGGCGTAGGTGTCCACGCGGTCGCCGAAGACGATGGCGGGACGGTGGGCGCCGTTCTTGGTCCGGCGCGCCGGCCAGGAGCCGATGCCCAGGTCACGCACCAGACCCGCCCCCCTCGCCCAGCCCGAGCAGCCGCACCGCGTTGTCCTTGAGGATCTTGGGGCGCACCTCGTCCTTGAGCTCCAGCTGGGCGAAGTCCTTGAGCCACCGGTCGGGGGTGAGCAGCGGGAAGTCGGACGCGAAGAGCACCTTGTCCTGGAGCAGCGAGTTCGCCTGCCGCACCAGCGCCGTCGGGAAGTACTTGGGCGACCAGCCGGACAGGTCGATGTAGACGTTGCCCTTGTGGGTGGCGACGGCGATCGCCTCGTCCTGCCAGGGCACCGAGGGGTGGGCCATGATGATGTCGAGCCCGGGGAACGTGGCCGCGACGACGTCGAGCAGCATGGGGTTGGACAGGCCCAGCTTGAGGCCGAAGCCGCCCGGCAGGCGGGCACCGATGCCCGTCTGGCCGGTGTGGAAGATGGCCGGGAGCCCGTACTCCTGGATCACCTCGTAGATCGGGAAGTACCGCGCGTCGGAGGGGTCGAAGTCCTGCAAGGTCGGGTGGAACTTGAAGCCCCGCACCCCCAGCTCCTCCACCTGCCGGCGCGCCCGGCCCGCCGGGTCGTCGCCGCGCGGGTCCACCGAGCCGAAGGGGATGAGGACGTCGTTGTTGCGGGCTGCGCCCTCGGCGATCTCCTCGGTGCTGTTGGGGGCGTGCCCCAGCGAGGTGGTGGCGTCGACGGTGAAGACGACGGCGGCCATGGACCGCTCGCGGTAGTAGTCGGCCGTCTCGTCGATCGTCATCCGGTCCGTGGGGGCCTTGAAGTACCGCGCCGCGGCGTCGAGCACCTCGCCGGGCAGGGAGAGGTGGCCGTGGCCGTCCTTCTCCACGTGGACGTGGGTGTCGACCGCGACGACGGCGCCGGCGTCGACGGCGCACTCGTACCGGGTCACCGCCGGTCGACCTTCGCGGCCGCGTCCGCCGCCGGGGCCGGCGGCTCCGGCATGGGCTGGCCGACGCTCTGGAGGATCTGGCCGAAGAGGGAGTCGAAGTCCTCCCCCAGCTCCTCGTAGCCCCAGCCGCCGTCCTGGAAGGCGGTGGCGAGCTCCTGGGGGTGCGACCACAGCGCCAGCCGGTCCCCGCCCACGCCCAGGGCCTGCCCGGTGATGCCGGCGGCGGCGTCGGAGGCGAGGAAGGCGACGACGCCCGCCACGTCCTGCGGGGTGCCGAAGCCCAGCACCCGGCGGGCGAACGGCGGCATCTGCTCGCCGCGGGCGGCGGCGTCGACGAACTGCTTGAAGAACGGCACGGTCTCGGTCATGGCGGTGGCCGCGACGGGGATGACGGCGTTGGCCGTGATGTTCGCGCGGGCGAGCTCCATCGCCCAGGTGCGCACCATGCCGACGATGCCGGCCTTGGCCGCGGCGTAGTTGGTCTGGCCGAAGTTTCCGCGCTGCCCGGTGGGCGAGCCGATGCAGATGATGCGGCCGCCCTCGCCCTGCTCGCGCATGCGGATCGCGGCCTCACGGACGCAGGTGAAGGTGCCGCGCAGGTGCACGTTCACCACGGTGTCGAAGTCGTCGTCGGACATCTTCCACAGGACCGTGTCCCGGAGCACGCCCGCGTTGGTCACGAGGATGTCGAGGCGGCCGAAGTTCTCGACGGCGGCGGCCACGAGCGCCCTGGCGGTCTCGGTGGGCCCGACGGGTGCGACCAGGGCGGTCGCCCTCCCGCCCGCGGCGGTGATCGAGGCGACCGCGTCCTCGGCCACCTGCTGGTCCACGTCGTTGACGACGACGCTCGCGCCCCTGGCGGCGAGTTCCTGGGCGTAGGCCAGCCCCAGGCCCCGGCCGCTGCCGGTCACGATCGCGACTTTCCCTGCAAGGCTCATGCGGATCTCCTCGTGCGTGTCCTCGGCGACATCGTGGGCGAGCCGGTCGGCGTCCCCCTCGACATCCGTCACGCCGATTCTGACCGCGGTCATTTCGTTTGTCAATGATTGACAGTCTCAATCGGTTTGCCCGCGATCCCTGGGAACGCACGAGGCGGGTGCTCTCCGGGATCGGAGGGCACCCGCCTCGGGCAGCAGGTTGTCTGAGCTCTGGTCAGCGCTGGTCGAGCGGCACGAAGCTGCGCTCCGCCGCGCCGGTGTAGACCTGGCGCGGCCGGCCGATCTTCGTCGTCGGGTCCGCGATCATCTCGCGGTACTGGGCGATCCAGCCGGGCAGGCGGCCCAGGGCGAACAGCGGGGTGAACATCTGCGTCGGGAAGCCCATCGCCTTGTAGATCAGGCCGGTGTAGAAGTCGACGTTCGGGTAGAGCTTGCGCTCGATGAAATAGTCGTCGTTGAGGGCGATCTCCTCCAGGCCCATGGCGATGTCGAGGAGCTCGTCGTCCTTGCCCAGGCGGGCGAGCACGTCGTGCGCGGCCTCCTTGACGATGGCCGCGCGCGGGTCGTAGTTCTTGTAGACCCGGTGCCCGAAGCCCATGAGGCGGACGCCGTCCTCCTTGTTCTTGACCTTCTTCATGAACTCGGAGGCGTCGCCGCCGCCGGACTGGATGTTGGTGAGCATCTCCAGCACGGCCTCGTTGGCGCCGCCGTGCAGCGGGCCGGACAGCGCGCCGACGCCCGCGGCGACGGAGGCGTAGATGTTCGCGTGCGAGGAGCCGACCATGCGCACCGTGGAGGTGGAGCAGTTCTGCTCGTGGTCCGCGTGCAGGATCAGCAGCATGTCGAGGGCCTTGACGATCGCCGGGTCGACGTCGTGGCGCTGGTAGGGCAGCCCGAAGGTCATCCGGATGAAGTCCTCGACGTAGCCCTTCGAGGCGTCCGGGTAGAGCAGCGGCAGGCCGTTGGCGCGCTTGGCGATGGCGGCGATCATCGTCGGCACCTTCGCCATGAGCAGCACCGTGGACAGCTCGCGCTGGTACTGGTCGTGCGGGTCCAGCGTGTGCTGGTAGTAGGTGGCCAGCGCCGCGATGCCGGCCTGCAGGATCGCCATCGGGTGCCCGTTGGCCGGGAACGCCGTGAAGAAGGCCTTGAAGTCCTCGTGCAGGATCGTGTGCCGCTTGATGCGGCGCTCGACGGCCTCCAGCGTGGAGGGGTCGGGCAGCTCGCCGTAGATCAGGAGGTAGGCGGTCTCGAGGAAGCTGGAGCCCTTGGCGAGCTGGTCGATCGGGTAGCCGCGGTAGCGCAGGATGCCGGCGCCGCCGTCGATGTAGGTGATCGCGGACGTGGTCGAGGCCGTGTTCATGAAGCCCGGGTCGAGCGTGACGAGGCCGGTCTCCTTCAGCAGCGAGGAGATGTTCACCCCGTCGTTGCCCTCGACGGCGGGCACACGGTCGAACCGGAGCGTCTTCCCGTCCACCTCGAACGTCGCCGGGCTCAGCTCAGCATTCGACATCTGTGTTCCTCCTCGATCGGCTCTCTGGGGAGCGCCTCGTTGCGTGGTCCAGGGTCGAACGGCCCCGGAGACGTGATCCGGTCAACAAAGATATGCCATCAGCACCGCACACCAGGAAATCGGGTCGCCGTGGGCCGGGCGCGCGAGGCCCACGGCCGAACAAGAACTCTGGTGCCGAGCAAGAGCTCCGAGAGCTTCTTGCTCGACACGAGATCTCTTGCTCCCGGTGGTGGGTGGGGTCCTGGTGCGCGCCGGGTGCGCCTCACCCGAGCGGACCCCCCTCGCGCAGGCGGCGGGCGGCCTCGGCGATCCGCTCGTCCGTGGCGGTGAGGGCGACACGGACGTACCCCTCGCCGTGCGGCCCGTAGAAGGTGCCGGGTGCGACGAGGATGCCCCGGTGGGCGAGCGCGTCGACCAGCTCCCACGACGACGCCGGCCGCGCGACCGCCCGGACCCACAGGTAGAGGCCGGCCACCGACTGCGGGTCGTGCTCGAGCCCGGCCGCGCCGACCGCCTCCAGGAGCACCTGCCGCCGGGAGCGGTAACGCTCGCGCTGCTCCGCGACGTGCGCGTCGTCGGCCAGCGCGGCGGTCATGGCCGCCTGGACCGGGCCGGGCATGAGCATCCCCGCGTGCTTGCGGATCTCGGTGAGCCGGGCCACGAGGTCCCGGTCGCCGGCCAGGAGGGCCGCCCGGTAGCCCGCGAGGTTGGACTGCTTGCTCAGGGAGTACAGCACCAGCAGCCCGGCGTGGTCGCCGCCGCACACCCGCGGGTCCAGCAGGCTCGGCACGCCGTCGTCCGCCGCCGGCCCGTCCCAGGCCAGCTCGGCGTAGCACTCGTCGGAGGCGACGACGGCGCCGCGCGCGCGGGCCCAGGCCACCACCGCGGCGAGCTCGCGGACGGAGAGGACGTGCCCGTCGGGGTTGCCGGGCGAGTTCAGCCAGACCAGCCGCGCGTCCGGCCAGTCGGCCGGGTCCGGGCCGACGGCGACCGGGGTCGCCCCGGCCAGCCGGGCGCCGACGTCGTAGGTGGGGTACGCGGTCCGCGGATGGAGGACGACGTCCCCCTCCCCCAGTCCGAGCAGGGCGGGCAGGAGCGCGACGGACTCCTTGGAGCCGATCGTGGGGAGCACCGCGTCCTTGCCGAGACCGGGCACGCCGCGCCGCCGGGCGAACCAGGCCGTGATCGCCTCGCGCAGGGCGAGGGTGCCGATCGTCTGCGGGTACCCCGGGGAGTCGGCTGCGGCCGTCAGGGCGTCACGCGCCACCGCGGGCGTGGGGTCGACGGGGGTGCCGACCGACAGGTCGACGATGCCGTGAGGATGGGCGGCGGCACGGGCCTTGGCCGGGGCGAGGGAGTCCCAGGGGAAGTCGGGCAGCGCGCTGCCGTGCAGCGGCACCTCAGGCCTGCGGGGGCAGGGCGGCGATCATCGGGTCGTCCTTGTCGATGACGCCCATCTTCGCCGCACCGCCCGGGGAACCCAGGTCGTTGAAGAACTCGACGTTCGCGCGGTAGTAGTCGGACCAGACCGCGGGGGTGTCGTCCTCGTAGAAGATCGCCTCGACCGGGCACACCGGCTCGCAGGCGCCGCAGTCGACGCACTCGTCGGGGTGGATGTACAGCATCCGCTTGCCCTCGTAGATGCAGTCGACCGGACATTCGTCGACGCACGCCCTGTCCTTCACGTCCACACACGGCTGGGCGATGACGTAGGTCACGAGAGCTTCCTTTCCTCGCTGCGCATTCCGCGGCGCACGCGCGCGCCGTCGCCCTAGTATCGCCCAGCCGGTCGGCGGGCACGACCAGAGGTCCGCGGTCCGGCAGGATGGCACCCATGAGCTCCGCCCAGCGCCCGCCCGCCCTGCCGTGGCTGCACTGGCAGGTCGGCGACCGGGTCGTGGTGCGCTACCGCCTGGCCGACGGCCTCCACGACGCCCTCGGCGAGCTGCTCGACGTCCGGCCCGGCGCCGTCGTCGTCCGCACGCGGCGGGGCGACGTGCGCGTCCCGGCCGAGGCGATGGTGACGGGCAAGCGCGTCCCGCCCCCGCCCGCCTGAGCCCGGGCGCGCCGGCGGACGCCGCAGGCGGACGTCAGCCCTCTCCCTCGTCCCCGCCCTCGGAGGGCGGCTCGCCGCAGACCACGTGGTTCCACGGCGTGTAGGTCCAGGTCCAGCTCTCGTCGTCGTGCAGGCTGCCGTCCCTGTACCGCTGCCGGTCGACGGTCACGGTGAACCCGGGCTGGCCGCCCGTCTCGGGCTTGCACTCGGGCGAGGGGTTGTACACCGTCTTGGGCTCGACGACGTTGTACTTCTCCGACGTGCTGGTCCGCACGTCCCACACGTCCGTGCCCCACAGGCGGGCGTGCACCGCGTCGCCGGTGACCCAGGCCTGGACCAGCACCCCGTACTCGGTGTTGTTCCGCCAGACCATGTCGGTGCTCGGCTCCCACAGCGTCGCCTCGCGGCCCGGCGGGTAGCGCTCGAACCACCGGCTGTGCGGGGTGTGGGCGACGTCGTCCATACCGGCGAGGAACCCCACGTTGAACATGTTCGTCGAGAGCTGGGAGAGGCCGCCGCCCACGGCGGTGGAGACGAAGCCGTCCTCCACGACGCCGGAGGCGACGTAGCCGTTGGCGGCGGAGATCGGCCCGATCGCCTCGAGGAGCGAGAACTCCTCGCCCGGCAGGACCAGGACGCCGGTGACCTTCTGGGCTCCGACCTTGAGGTTCGTGGTGCGGACCGGGTCGTAGGGCATCGGGGAGGAGAACTCGGCGATGACCTCCTTGACGCCGAGGGCCTCGGCGTCGGCGGTGGTGAACTCCGGCTCCGCCTCCACGAGCGCCACCTCGGCCGTCCGGTCCGAGGAGGTCCCGGCGGCGTGCACGGCCTCGGCGAGCTGGTCCGGGTCGAGCCCCTTGCCCGTGGTGGACGGGACGATCGTCGGCCTGCCGTCCCGAAGCACGATCTTGGCGTCCTCGCCGGTGACCTGGATCTCCGGGTTGACCTCGGCCACGACGTCCGCGAGCCCGGCGCCGTCGAGCTCGAGCCTCAGGGCGGAGCCCTCCGCCACGAACGTGGCGCGGGCGGCGAGCTGCTCGGGAGAGAGCTCGGCGAGCGTGCCGTCGACGCTGACCGTGACGGGGGCGGAGACGAGGGGCTGCGAGAGGGTGGTGAGCGCCTCGTCGACCGCCCCGGCCCCGACCGTCGGGGGGACCGGCGTGGTGGGCAGCTCCAGCGGGCGCTCGGCGGTCAGCCAGGTCCGCGCCACCTCGTCGGTGGCGGCGTCGACGTCGACGGCCGTCCCGTCGACCGGCTCCGTGACCTCGGGGGTGGCGCCGGCGAAGGTGATGGCCCCCTCCACCGGCGCGACGTCGAGCTCGCCCGCCACGGTCGTGAGGGCCTCGCGCAGGGCGGTCTCGTCGACGACGGACGCCGGCTCGACCGGGCCCATGCCGAAGAGCCGCCCCCACAGCACGCGCGGGTCGAGGGTGAAGCCGGTGAGCCCGTCGAGGGTGGCGTCGACGTCGAAGCTCAGGCCGACCGCTGCCGGGTCGAGGCTCGAGGTCGCCTCGCCGACGGCGACGGGCACCTGCTCGGCGGCGAGCGTCGCGAGCTCGGCGTCCAGCCGGGCGCGGGCGTCGGCCTCGGGCAGGCCGCCGATCGGGACACCGGCGACGGTGGTGCCGTTCGGGGTGCGGTCGCCGAGGAACCAGGCGCCGGCCCCGTAGGCCGCGGCGAGGAGGACGACGACGATCGCGACCACCAGCCCGCGGCGGCTGCGGCGGCGCGGCTCCTCGCCGCGGAACTGGTCGAACGGCGAGGGCATCGGGCGGTCCTGGGGGTCGGGCGCCGCGTGGACGGCGGTGGCGTCGGGGTCGGCGTCGGGGGCGGGGGCGGGGGCGGGAGCGGGGAGCGTCTCGGTCGCGTCGGGGTCGGCGGGTGCGGGTGCTGGTGCGGGCTCCCCCTGCCTGCGGGCGAGGACGGAGTCGAGGTCGGACATGCCGTGCGCCTCGGTGGCCTGCGGGGTCGGGCGGTCCGCGGGCCCGACGGTGTCGTCGACGGACCCGCGCCCGGCTGCTCGGTCGTCAGTCACTCAGCGTCCTTCTTCCCCCCCGTGCCGCCCCGTGCGACCTCAGCATGGTAGGTCGCCTGCGTGCGGCGCACCGCCGGGCGGTGCCCAACGTCACCACATCGTTACGGACACCCCGGCTCCCCTAGAGCGCGCGCACCCGGCCGAGGTGGTGCACCAGTCCGCCGGCTCCCGTGGTGCCGGTGCGCGCGTCGATGACCTCCCCCACCACGACGTCGTGGTCGCCCGCGTTCTTGATCCACGCCGTGCGGCACTCGAGCCAGCCCTGCGCGGCGTCGATCAGGGCGGCCCCCGAGTGCTCCCCCGTGTGGTGCGGCACCCCGATGAGCTGCCCGAACGCCGGCCGCCCCGGCATGGCCAGCCGTTCGGCGGCGACGACGGCCGAGCCGTCGAGGATGCTGACGGCCCAGGTGTCCACCTCGTCCAGGGCCTCGCGCAGCCGCGCGTCGGTGTACACACAGAAGAGCACCATCGGCGGGCGCAGCGAGACGGACGCCACCGCCGTCGCCGTCATGGCGAGGTCGAGGCGGCCCTGCCGCACGGAGACCACGGTGACGCCGCCGGGCAGCCGGCCCATCGTCGCCCGGTACCGCTCGACCAGGTCCTCGGACGCCGCCGCGCTCACCGCGCCGTCCCGGCCCGGCGGGCCGCGGGCCCGTCGGAGAACCAGGTCCGGGGCGCGAGCATCGACAGGGCGGCGGCCAGCGGCATGCCGAGCAGCCAGGCGTAGCTGAGGACCTGGTCGGTGACGAGCACGTCCCCGTTCGGGCTGACGAACGTCATGGTCTGGGTGGTCAGGACCCCGGCGAGCCCGAGCAGGAAGACGCCCGCGCCGTCGGCGGCGGAGCGGGCGAACACCGCACCGACGACCACGAGCGCGAGGGCGGCCGGCAGCCCCGTCGGCACCCCTCCCGCGGTCCAGCGGTGGACGAGCGTGCCGGCCGCGCCGACGACGACCCCGGCCACCACGGCGACGACGGCGGCCACGACCCTTCCGGTGCGGTCACCGCGGTCCGTGCGGTCGGTCATGCGACCGTCCCGCCGAGGAACGCGGCCAGCCGGTCGGTCCCCCGGGTGCCCGCGAGCCGGTCGCGGGTGAGGCCGTCGATCGTGCGGGGGTCGCTGAGCTCCTCCACCCGGTCCCGCCCGGGAGCCAGGCGCAGGCTCGCGGTGCCGAGCAGCGGCTGGAGGATGCCGTTGCTCACGGCGAACCAGCCGCACACCGGCAGGCCGCGGTTCTCCTGGCGGGTGAGGTCGAGCAGGTGCACGGCCTGCACCTGGGTGCGGTGCGCCTGCATGGCCTGCACGACGGCGGGGAGGACCGGCTTGACGTCGATGGTCAGGTCGACCTGCTCGTCGGGCACCACGACGGAGGGCAGCTCGTGGTCGGCCGCGACGGTGCCCAGGGCGTCGCCGCGGGTGCCGAACTGGGGCTGGCGGTCGACCATGGCGTCCAGCCAGCGCAGCGCGGCGCGGAACCGGGTCTCGGGCTCCACGATCCAGCCGACCACGGGCACGTCCCAGGGCTCGAGGTCCGACAGCGGGTCGTCGACCTCCTCGGTCGGCGCCGCGTCGGCGGCGAGCTCGACGGCGCGCATGGTCACCTGGTGCAGGTGGACGTGGTCGGGGTGGCCGTAGCTGCCGTGAGCCTCCTCGGTGATCACCACCTGCGGCCTCGCCCGGCGCACCACGGCCGCCAGCAGCCGTGCGGCGACCTCCACCGGCACGGAGGTCAGCGCGTCGGCGCCGGACTCGGTGCCCGGGCCGGCCAGCCCGGTACGGATCCAGGCCATGCCCGAGTCCGTGAAGTGCGTCGGCCGCTTCGCGGCCAGCCCCGGCTCGGTGTCGAGGAACCGGTGGGCGCGCACGCCGAGCGCCGAGAGCGCGCGCGAGAGCTCGTGCTCGCGCTCGTGCGCGAGGGCGGGGCGGTCGTCCGCGAGGTGGGCGAGCTCCGGCGTGAGGATCTCGCCGAGCTCGCCCCGGGTCGCGGTGACGACCCCGACGCCGACCCCCACCGAGGCGGCGCTCGCGAGGATGCCGCCCGCTCCCAGCGTCTCGTCGTCGGGGTGGGCGAAGACGCCGAGGAGCCCCCCGGGGATCATGGGGGCCCGGGATATCGCGTGCAGGTCCGTCATGTCCCCATCATGGCCCTGTCCGGGCTCGGTCGCAGGCGACCGGTCGGGCGTCAGACCTGGGCGGCGCGCCGGTTGCGGGACGTGGTGCGGAAGCGGTCCTGGGAGTCGAGGATGACCTTCCGGATCCGCACGGCCTCGGGCGTGACCTCGACGCACTCGTCCTCGGCGGCGAACTCGAGGGACTCCTCGAGGGTGAGCCGGCGCGGCGGCACGAGGTTCTCGAAGTTGTCCGCCGTGGAGGAGCGCATGTTGGTGAGCTTCTTCTCCTTGGTGATGTTGACGTCCATGTCCTCGTTGCGGGAGTTCTCCCCGACGACCTGGCCCTCGTACACCTCCGAGGTGGGCTCGACGAAGAACGAGCCGCGCTCCTGCAGGTTGATCATCGCGAACGGGGTGACCGAGCCGGCCCGGTCGGCCACGAGCGAACCCGTGTTGCGCAGCTCGATCGGTCCCTGCCACGGCTCGTAGCCCTCGGCGATCGAGGAGGCGATGCCGGTGCCGCGGGTCTCGGTGAGGAACTTGGTGCGGAACCCGATGAGCCCGCGGGCGGGCACGACGAACTCCATCCGGACCCACCCGGTGCCGTGGTTCGACATGGTCTCCATGCGCCCCTTGCGCTGGGCCATGAGCTGGGTGACGGTGCCGAGGTACTCCTCGGGCACGTCGATGGTCATGCGCTCCATGGGCTCGTGGCGCCTGCCGCCGATCTCCCGGGTGACCACCTGCGGCTTGCCGACGGTCAGCTCGAAGCCCTCGCGGCGCATCTGCTCGACGAGGATGGCCAGCGCGAGCTCGCCGCGGCCCTGGACCTCCCAGGCGTCCGGGCGCTCGGTGGGCAGCACCTTGAGCGAGACGTTGCCGATCAGCTCGCGGTCGAGGCGGTCCTTGACCTGGCGGGCGGTGACCTTGGCGCCCTTGACGCGGCCGGCCAGCGGCGAGGTGTTGATCCCGATCGTCATGGAGATGGCCGGGTCGTCGACGGTGATGAGCGGCAGCGGGCGGGGGTCCTCGGGGTCCACGAGGGACTCGCCGATGGTGATCTCCTCGATGCCGGCCACGGCGACGATGTCGCCGGCGAACGCCGACTCCGCGGGCACGCGGTCGAGCGCCTCGGTGCGCAGCAGCTCCGAGACGCGCACGTTCTTCGTGGTGCCGTCGGCGCGCGCCCAGAGCACGGACTGCCCCTTGCGCAGCTCGCCGTTGTGGATGCGCAGCAGCGCCAGGCGGCCGAGGAACGGCGACGCGTCGAGGTTGGTGACGTGCGCCTGGAGCGGGGCGTCCTCGTCGTAGGAGTAGGCGGGGATCTTCTCGATGATCGTCTCGAAGAGCGGCTCGAGGTCCTCGCTGTCCGGCAGCGTGCCGTCGGCGGGCTGGTTCAGGCTCGCCCGGCGGGCCTTCGCCGACGCGTACACGACCGGGACGTCGAGGATGGCGTCGAGGTCGAGGTCGTCGACCTCGTCGGCCAGGTCCGAGGCCAGGCCGAGCAGGAGGTCCTGGGCCTCGGAGACGACCTCGGAGATGCGCGAGTCGGGGCGGTCGACCTTGTTGACCACCAGGACCACCGGCAGCTTCGCGGCGAGGGCCTTGCGCAGCACGAACCGGGTCTGCGGCAGGGGGCCCTCGGAGGCGTCGACGAGCAGGACGACGCCGTCGACCATGCTCAGCCCGCGCTCGACCTCGCCGCCGAAGTCGGCGTGGCCGGGGGTGTCGATGACGTTGATCGTCAGGCCGTCCTCGAGGCCGGCCTTCTGCGCGGCCGGGCCGCGGTAGTGCACCGCGGTGTTCTTCGCGAGGATCGTGATGCCCTTCTCGCGCTCGAGGTCCCCGGAGTCCATCGCGCGCTCGTCGACGTGCTGGTGCTCGCCGAACGCGCCCGACTGCCACAGCATGGCGTCGACGAGCGTGGTCTTGCCGTGGTCGACGTGGGCGACGATCGCGACGTTGCGCAGGTCGGAGCGCAAAGGCATACGCGGGTACTCATTTCATCGAGAGGTTCTGCCCCGCGCGGCACGGCCCGGGGCGGGCCTCGGCAGCCCGCAGGACGTCCGACGGCGGTGGCAGGCACCCGAGCACGGGCACCGAGGGTCGATTCTACTGCGGAGGGTGCCTCTCGCGTCACCCCGGGCGGCTGTGCGCGCGGTCACGGGCCGAGCGGCGAGCCGCGGCGGGCAGGGATGATGACGCCATGGGACCGACCATCGTCTTCCGCCCGACCTCTGCCCGTCTCTACGCGGCGCTGTCCTGGGTCGTCGCGCTCGTCCTGCTCCTCGCCTTCGCCACCAACGGGGGCGTGGCGGAGATCCTGCAGTACGGGCCGGTCGCGCTCGCGCTCGCCGCCCTGGGCTGGGCGGTCTTCTGGCAGCCGCACGTGCGCGTCGAGGCCCGGGGCGTGACGCTGGCGAACGTCTTCCGCACCCACGAGGTCGGGTGGGACGCCGTCGAGCGCGTCGAGACGAGGTGGGGGCTGAACCTGCAGACCCCGGCCGGCCGGATCACCGCCTGGGGTGCGCCCGCCAAGGGCGGGCTGTTCGCCGGGCGGAGGTCGGCGGAGCAGCCGGAGCTGCTCGACACCGAGGGCACGGGCACCTTCGCCGCGAGCGGGGACTCGGTGCTCGTCGGGCGGGTGATCGAGCTGCGGGCCTCGGCACGCGCGGCCGGCGGCCACCTCGGTCCGGCGGGCGCGTGGGCCGGGGTCCGGTCCTCGACGAACGTCGCCGCGGTGGTCGCCGCCCTCGGCGGCCTGGCCCTCGCCGTCGTGGCCGCGACGACGCTCGGCTGAACCCCGGGCACGGCGCAGGGCCGGTGGTTTCCCACCGGCCCTGCGTCTGTTCCCCGTGAGGGACGTCAGCGAGTGATCACTCGGCGACGAAGCCCCAGTTCTCCGGACGGGTGGTGCTGAAGCCCTCCGCACCGAAGTTGGCGAGGTTGGCGACCGTGGCCACCAGGTCGGGACGCTGGTACAGCGGGAGGGTGTGCACCGACTCCCAGATCAGCTGGTCGGCCTGGTTCGTGAGCTCGATGCGCTTGTCGTTGTCGGTCTCGACGGCGATCTGGTCGATCAGCTCGTTCAGCTCGGGGTTGTTGAGCTTGGCGTAGTTCGAGGTGTTGGTCGACGGGTCGCCGTAGATCTGGCCGATGTTGGCCATGGGGTACGGCGTGCCGATCCACGAGAACGCCATGATCTCGAAGTCGCCGGCCTCGAGGGCCGGGCCGAACTCGTCGACCGGGGTCTGGACGAGCTCGAGGTTGATGCCGACCTCCTTGAGCTGCGCCTGGGCCAGCTGGCCCTCGTTCTCCGACACCGGCACGCCGGTGAGGACCGAGAACTTCACCGTCAGCGGCTGGCCGTCCTTCTCACGGATGCCGGTGGACTCGTTGAGCACCCAGCCGGCCTCCTCCAGGTCGGCGGCGGCGCGCTCCGGGTCGTAGTCGAACTCGCCCGCGTTGTCCTGGTAGCCGGCCTGACCCTCCATGAAGAAGTGGTTGCCGAGGGTGCCGATGAGGTCCTCCGGCATGCCCGCGAGGTCGGACTCGGCGATCGCCTGGCGGTCGATGGAGCGGGAGATCGCCTGGCGGACCGTCTGGTCCTGGATGAGCCCGGCGGTGGAGTTGAACGTGAAGTGGCGCCAGTTCGGGCCCTTGGCCTGGCGGGTCTCCGCCGTGGCAACGGTCTGCGCGAGCTGGTAGGCGTTCGGGTCGGGGCCGATGTCGAAGACGTCGATCTCGTTGTTCTGGAACGCGGTGCCGGTCGCGTCGGGCGCCACCACGCGGAACTGGATCTCGTCCAGCATCGCCTCGGGGCCCCACCAGTTCTCGTTCGGGACGAGGGTGAGGACCTGCTGGGCCTTGTCGATGTTGTCGACCTTGTACGGGCCGGTGAACCAGTCGGCCGGGTACTCCAGCCAGCCCTCGTTGAAGGTGGCGGCGTCGGCCAGGCCCTCGGCCGGGTAGACCTCGGAGACGATCGAGCTCCAGTCGGGGTAGGCGGCCTTGAAGGTGATGACGACCTCGAACTCGTCCTCGCCCTGCTCGACCGACTCGACCTGCTCGTACGGCTCCGTCTGGACGCACAGGATGTCGGCGTTCGAGCCGTCGCAGACCGTGAGCGACGCCTCGTAGTCCTCCCACGTGATCGGCTCGCCGCTGTTCCACTTGGCGTCCGGGTTGAGGGTCAGCGTGATGACCTGCTGCTCGCCCTCCATCTCGTCCGTGAAGTCGACCAGGTAGTTCTCGTTCGGCTGGGGCAGGCCCTCGCCGTCGTAGTCGAAGTTCCGCACGCTGAGCGCGTCCCGGATGTCCGTGTAGTCCGCGTTGTTCCCGTTGACGTGCATCGGGTTCCACTGCGGGGGCAGCTCAGAGACGGCGCGACGCAGCGTGCCGCCCTGCTCGAGCTGGTCACGGGGCGTGGCGTTGACCTGGAACAGGTCGCCCTCGCCGTCCGTGTTGACGCCGGGGCCGGCCTCGCCGCCGGCCGTGGTCTCGTTGTCCGAGCCCCCGGTCTCGCCGCCGTCGCCGCCGTCGCTGCAGGCTGCCAGGACGAGCGCGAGTGCCGCGCTGGTGGCGAGCACTGCTGCACGCTTGTTCGTGCGCACTGTAGAACCTCCATCAGGTGAGTCGAGAACGTCGGCGGTCACCCGCTGAAGGCAGACATCGGTCTGCGGCACGTTCTGTGGGATGTACTGAACCACGCACGGTGTGACATACCGCACGCTTACCGCAAATTCGGGGTCACTTGTGACCCAATTGAGACCCGCCGTCGCGGGCCCGCTCAGAAGACCTCCACCGCCTCCGCGTAGTGGCACGCCGAGCGCTGGTCGGGTGCCATCGGCCGCAGCGCCGGCTCCTCCGAGACGCACCGGGTGCGCTCGCCCTCGGAGAGGGTCAGGAACTTCTGGCACCTCGTGCGGAACCGGCAGCCCGACGGCGGGTTCGCCGGGGACGGCAGGTCGCCGGAGAGGATGATCCGCTCCCGCTTGCGCTCGAGCTCGGGGTCCGGCACCGGGATGGCCGAGAGCAGCGCCTGGGTGTACGGGTGCGTCGGACGCTCGAACACCTCGTCAACCTGGCCGACCTCGACGATCTTGCCCAGGTACATCACGGCCACGCGGTCGGCGATGTGCCGGACCACGGACAGGTCGTGGGCCACGAACAGGTAGCTCAGCCCCAGCTTCCCGCGCAGCTCGTCCAGCAGGTTGATCACCCCGGCCTGGATGGACACGTCGAGGGCCGAGACCGGCTCGTCGAGCACGAGCAGCTTGGGCTCGAGCGCCAGCGCCCGCGCGATGCCGATGCGCTGACGCTGGCCGCCCGAGAAGTGCTGGGGGTAGCGGTTGGCGTGCGAGGGCTCGAGCCCGACGAGGCGCATGAGCTCGCGCACCCGCTCCTCCGCCCACTTCCCGCGGACCCCGTTCGCCTCGAGCGGCTCGGCGATGATGTCGAAGACCGGCAGCCGCGGGTCCAGGGAGGCCATCGGGTCCTGGAAGACCACCTGGAGGTCGCGCCGCACGCGCTTGCGGGCCTGCCGCCCGCGGAGGGTGGCCACGTCGTTGCCCAGGACGACGACCGTCCCGTCCGAGGGGGCCCTCAGGTCGAGGATCTCCAGCAGCGTCGTCGTCTTGCCGCAGCCGGACTCCCCGACGAGCCCGAGGGTCTCCCCCGCACGGATGTCGAAGCTGACGCCGTCGACGGCGTGGACCGTGCCGACGCGGCGCTTGAAGACCGAGCCCTTCATCAGCGGGAAGTACCGCTGCAGGTCGGTGACCCGCAGCACCTCCTCGCGCTCCTCCCGGGGCAGCTCGGCGAGCGGGTGCTCGACGAGCCGCGGCAGCGGGTAGATCTCCTTGAACGTGAGGTCGTTCGCGGCGATCTCCTCCGACCGGTGGCACGCCGACGCGTGCCCGAGGCCCCGGGTGGGTGCGAGCGCGGGCTCGACCTCCCGGCAGACGTCGACGGCCATCGGGCACCGGGCGGCGAAGGGGCAGCCGGGCGGGAGGTCGAGCAGCGAGGGCGGGTTGCCCTCGACCGGGGCGAGCGCCCGCTTCTCCCCCTCGTCCGGGCGCGGCAGCGAGCCGAGCAGGCCGATCGTGTAGGGCATGGTGGAGCGGTAGTAGATGTCGTCGACCGGCCCGCTCTCGACCACGCGGCCCGCGTACATCACGGCGACCTTGTCCGCGAGGCCCGCCACGACCCCGAGGTCGTGGGTGATCATGACGACGGCGGCGCCGGTCTCCCGCTGCGCGGTCTTGAGCACGTCGAGGATCTGCGCCTGGATCGTCACGTCGAGGGCCGTCGTGGGCTCGTCGGCGATGATCAGGTCGGGGTCGTTCGCGATGGCCATGGCGATCATGGCCCGCTGGCGCATGCCGCCCGAGAACTCGTGCGGGAACGCCTTCACGCGAACCTGCGGGTTGGGGATCCCCACGAGGTCGAGGAGCTCGACCGCCCGGTCCTGGGCCGCACGGTCGTCCAGGTCGCGATGGGTCTGCAGCGCCTCCACGATCTGGTCGCCGACGGTGTAGACGGGCGTGAGGGCGGACAGCGGGTCCTGGAACACCATGCCCATCTGCTTGCCGCGGATGCGGGACATGTGGGCGTCGGAGCGGCCGAGCAGCTCCTCGCCGTGGAGCCGCACCGAGCCGGTCACCCGGGCGGTCTCGGGCAGCAGCCCCATCACGGACATCGAGGTCACCGACTTGCCCGAGCCTGACTCGCCCACGATCCCGAGCACCTCGCCGGCACTGACGGAGAAGCTCACGCCGCGGACGGCGTGGACCACGCCGTCCTCGGAGGGGAAGTCCACGGTGAGGTCCTTGACCTCGAGGACCGGGACGCCGGGGACCCGCCCCGGGCCCTGCGGGGCGGTGGTGGTCGCGGTACCACCGCCACGGTTCCTGCTGCGGCTGAGGATGTTCACGCGCGGCCTCCGGACCTCGACGAGGGGTCGAGGGCGTCGCGCAGCCCGTCGCCCACGAAGTTGATGAAGATCAGCATCAGGGTCAGCACCGTCGCGGGCGCCAGGAAGATCCACGGGTAGGTGGACGCCATCCGCTGCCCCTCGGCGATGAGCGTGCCGAGCGACGTCTCCGGCGCCTGCACGCCGAAGCCGAAGAACGAGAGCGACGTCTCCGCCAGCACGGCGGAGGCCACGGCGAGCGTGGCGTCGATGATCAGCAGCGACGAGATGTTCGGGATCACGTGCCGGAAGATGATCTTCGGGGTGGACACGGACATGTACTTCGCCGCGGTGACGTACTCCAGGCCCTTGATCCCCAGCGTCATCGACCGCACGACCCGGGCGGAGAGCATCCAGCCCAGGCCGGCCAGCAGCAGGATCAGCATGATCACCGAGCCGCGGCCCTGGCCCGTCTGCACCGAGATGATCGCGATGATGAAGAAGCTCGGCACCACGAGCAGCAGGTCGATGACCCACAGGGCCACCTTGTCGAACCAGCGGCCGTAGTAGGCGGCGAACGACCCGATCGTCGCGGCGACCAGCGTCTGGACGACGGCGACCCCCAGGCCGATGAGCATCGACTTGCGCAGCCCCTCGGCGGTGAGGGCGAAGACGTCCCGGCCGGCCTGCGTCGTCCCCAGCCAGTGGGCGTCGCTCGGCGGCTTGAGAAAGGCCGTCTGGTCGATCTGCGTGTAGGTCCACGGGCTCAGGTACGGGCCGGCGACGGCGAACGCCGCGAGCAGCAGGTAGCCGACGAGGCCGACGACGGCCGTCCTGTTGCGCAGGAATCGCCGCAGGATGATCCGGCGGCGCGAGAGCCGCCGGGTCGCGGCGGGGACGTCGCCGGTCGCCACCTCCGGCAGCTCAGCGGTCAGCGGCGCGTTCTTGTCCCCGGGCTCGTAGTCGAGCGGGATCCCCGCCGGGCCGCTCGCGCGGTTCCCGTTCGTCGTCGTCATCTCAGCTCACCCTCACTCGCGGGTCGAGGGCGGCGACGAGCACGTCGGAGAGCATCGCGCCGACCAGGACGCACACCCCGCCGAACGCCGCCACCGCGACCGACCCGTTGACGTCCTGCGCCGTGATCGCCTGCACGCCGTAGATGCCCATGCCGTGCCAGCCGTAGATCAGCTCCGTGAACGTCGCCCCCAGCACGAGGGTGGCGATGGTGAACGCGAAGTACGTGCCGGTGGGGATCAGGGCGGTGCGCAGCGCGTGCCGCCGCAGCGCCCGGCCCTTGCGCAGACCCTTCGCGCGCGCCGTGCGGACGTAGTCCGCGCCGAGCGTGTCGAGCATGAGGTTGCGCTGGATCCGGCTGTAGGACGCGACGCCGCTGAGCGTGAGCGTGATCGTCGGCAGCAGCAGGTGCTGGAGCCGGTCGAAGAGCGGCGCCAGCGGCCCGTCCCCGTGCCGGCCGGTCTCGCCGAGGAACTCGAAGAACTGGGTCCCGGTCGCCTGGTTGATCTGGATCGCGAGGATCTGCAGGACGACGGCGATCACCAGCGTCGGCGTCGAGATGATCACCAGGGAGAGCAGCGTGACGGCGCGGTCGCTGATGCGGTACTGGCGGGTCGCCGTCCAGGCGCCCAGCGCCACGCCGAGGGTGATGCCCAGCACCGACCCGATGGTCACCAGCCGCAGCGAGACCCACACGCGCGTGCCGATCTCCTCGTTCACACGGTTGCCGAAGGGCGTCTGCCCCCAGTCCCACGACGTGACGACGCCGATCAGCCACGTCCAGTACCGCTCGAGGACGGGCGTCTTGTCGTTGAGGTTGTACGCGGAGAGCGAGGCGTCGATCGAGGCGGGGTCGATCGGCGGGTTGCGCAGCTCGTACAGGGACCGCGGGTCGAGCTGGGTCGCCGCGAGGATGTACGTCAGGCTCACGGCGAGGAAGAGCAGGACCAGGTAGTTCAGGAACCTGCGCGAGAGGTACGGGAGCATGCTCTGTCTTTCGAGGCGCGGCCGGCCCCGGAGGTCGAGCCACTCGCGTGACCCGTCACTGGGTTCGACCTGACGGACGACGCCGCACGTGAGCAGGTGTGACGTGGCTCATGCGGCGTTCCGACAGAGTACATGCTCGTCCAATACTCCCGACCCGCCGAAGGTCACGGTACGGCCACGCCTGCACCTGCTCCGCCAAAAGCGACCGCCCGCCGTCGTGCCGGAGCACGGACGGCGGGCGGCCGGGAACGTCCGGACGCTACGCGCGGGGCGCCTCGGGCACCTCGGGACCGAGCTCGAGGCTCGCGCCCGGGATGGCCGCGAGCAGCTCGCGCGTGTACTGCTGACGCGGGTTCTCGAAGACCTCGTCGGTGGTCGCCTGCTCGACGATCCGGCCCTTCTCCATCACGGCCACCTGGTCGGCGATCTGCCGGACCACGGCGAGGTCGTGGGTGATGAACAGGTACGTCAGGCCGAGCTCCTTCTGCAGGTCGTTGAGCAGGGTCAGCACCTGCGCCTGGACCAGCACGTCCAGGGCCGAGACGGCCTCGTCGCAGACGATCAGCGAGGGCTGCAGGGCAAGGGCACGCGCGATGGCGACGCGCTGACGCTGCCCGCCCGAGAGCTCGTTCGGGTACCGGCGCATGGTCGACCTCGGCAGGGCGACCAGCTCCAGCAGCTCCGCGACCCGCGCGGCCCGGGACTTCTTGTCGCCGATGCTGTGGACCCGCAGCGGCTCCTCGATGGTCCGGAAGATGGAGTACATCGGGTCAAGCGAGCCGTACGGGTTCTGGAAGATCGGCTGCACCTGGCGGCGGAAGTTGAACAGCTCCCGCCGGCCGAGCGTCCCGACCTCGGTGCCCTCGAAGACCACGCGGCCCTCGGTGGGCTCGAGCAGGTTGAGCATGATGTTGGCGACCGTGGACTTGCCCGACCCGGACTCCCCCACCAGCGCCATCGTCGAGCCGCGCGGGACGGCGAACGAGACGTCGTCGACCGCCTTGAACTCCTTGCCCACCCCGGGCACGGCGCCGCGCAGGGAGAAGACCTTGGTGAGGTTCTGCACCTCGACGATGTTCCTCGCCCGCTCCGGGTGGCCCTCGCCCCTCGCGAGCAGCTCCTCGGTCTGGACGCCCTGCTCCTTGGCGCTCTGGATCCGCCGCGACGCCAGGGACGGCGCGGAGGCCACCAGGCGCCGGGTGTAGGGGTGCCGCGGGTCGGAGAGGATCTGCCGGGCCGGCCCGGACTCGACCACCCGGCCGCGGTGCATCACCACGAGGTGCTCGGCCCGCTCCGCGGCGAGCCCGAGGTCGTGCGTGATGAAGAGGACCGCGACGTGGCGAGACCGCGTGAGGTGGTCGAGGTGGTCGAGGATCTGGCGCTGGACGGTGACGTCGAGGGCGGAGGTCGGCTCGTCCGCGATGAGCAGCCGGGGTTCCCCGGCGAGGCCGATGCCGATGAGCGCGCGCTGGCGCATGCCGCCCGAGAACTCGTGCGGGTACTGCTTCGCGCGGCGGGCGGCGTCCGGCAGCCCGGCCGCCGCGAGCACCTTCTCCACCTCGGCGTCCGCGTCCTTGCCCTTGGCGACGCCGTTCGCGACGAGGGCCTCCTTGACCTGAAAACCGATCTTCCAGACCGGGTTCAGGTTGGACATCGGGTCCTGCGGGACCAGGCCGATCTCCCGCCCGCGCAGGTCCTCGATCTCCTTGCGGGAGGCGCCGACGAGCTCGCGCCCGCCGAACTTGATCGAGCCCCCGGTCACGCGGCCGGTGCCCGGCAGCAGGTCGATGATCGCGTGCGCGGTGGTGGACTTGCCGGAGCCGGACTCGCCCACGATCGCCACGGACTGGCCGGGGTACACGGTCAGGTTCGCGCCGCGGACGGCGGGCACCATGCCCGTCGAGGACTGGAAGGCGACCTCGAGGTCACGGATCTCCAGCAGCGGGGTGTTGGCGTCGACGGTCTCGGCGACCGCCGTCGTCGTCGCGGTGAGGTTCTCCGTCATCGGGTGCGCACCTTCGGGTCCAGGGCGTCGCGCACCGCGTCACCCATCATGATGAAGCCCAGCACCGTGATGGCGAGGGCGCCTGCCGGGTAGAAGAGCACCTCCGGCCGCGTGCGCAGCGACTGCTGCGCGATGGAGATGTCCCCGCCCCAGGAGACGACGTTCGGCGGCAGGCCGATGCCGAGGAAGCTCAGGGTGGCCTCCGCGACGATGAACGTGCCCAGCGCGACGGTCGCGTAGACGATGATCGGCGCGGCCGCGTTGGGCAGGATGTGCTTGGTCAGCGCCGAGATCCGGCTGACGCCGAGCGACTTCGCCGCGGTGACGTAGTCGTTGTTCTTCACGCTCATGACCGAGCCGCGGGTGATGCGTGCGATCTGGGTCCAGCCGAACGAGGCCAGCACCGCGACGACGGTCAGCGAGGTCCTGTTCTCGCTGAAGAGCTGCATGATCACGATCGCGGCGAGCGTCAGCGGGATCGCGAAGAAGATGTCGGTGATGCGCGAGAGGATCGTGTCGAACCAGCCGCCGAAGAAGCCGGCGACGGCGCCCATGACGGTGCCGATGATCAGCACGGCCAGGGTGGTGAGCACACCCACGATCACCGAGGGGCGTGCGCCGTAGATGACCCGGGAGTAGATGTCGCAGCCCTGCTTGTCGAACCCGAAGGGGTGACCGGCGGCGGAGCCGCCGAGGCTGTTGGAGAGCTCGCAGAACCGGGGGTTCTGCGAGGTGAAAAGGCTCGGGAACGCCGCGACGACGACGACGAGCGCGATGATGGCCGCGGCGACCCAGAAGAGCGGACGACGGCGGAGCTTGTGCCAGGCCTCGCTCCACAGGCTGGAGGGGGCGCCGGAGTCGTCGACGGCGTCGACGGCGCCGAGGCCCGTCTCGTCCATCTCCGCGAAGAAGTGCTCCTGGTGGCGCCGCGTGGCGAGGGGCTCCGGACCGCGTCCCGGGCCGGTGTGGATGATGTCAGGCATAACGGATCCTCGGGTCCAGAGCGGCGTACAGAAGGTCGACGACGAGGTTCGCGACGATGTAGATCAGGACCAGCACGGTGGTCAGCGAGACGACCGTGGCGTTCTCCCCCTGCAGGACGGCCCGGTAGAGGGTGCCGCCCACGCCGTTGATGTTGAAGATGCCCTCGGTGACGATCGCCCCGCCCATGAGGGCGCCCAGGTCGGCACCGAGGAAGGTCACGACCGGGATGAGGGAGTTGCGCAGCACGTGCACGTTGATGACGCGGCCACGGGAGAGCCCCTTGGCGGTCGCCGTGCGCACGTAGTCGGCGGTGAGGTTCTCCGAGACCGACGTCCGCGTCAGGCGGATGACGTAGGCGAAGGACACCGCTCCGAGCACCAGCGCCGGCATGAGCAGGCTCTTGAAGTCCGGGTCGCTGCCTGCCGTCGTCGGCAACCAGCCCAGCTGGACCCCGACGAAGAACTGCAGCACGAACCCGATGACGAACGTCGGCACCGCGATGACGAAGAGGCTCGTGACCAGGGCGGTGGCGTCGAAGATGCCGCCGCGGCGCAGGCCGGCGACCAGGCCGACCAGCACGCCGAACACCGCCTCGAAGACGAGCGCCATGATGGCGAGCTTGAACGTGACGGGCAGCGCGCCCTTGATCACGTCGAAGACGTCGCGGCCGGAGAAGGTGATCCCGAAGTCCAGCGTCAGGATGCCCTGGAGATAGAGCAGGTACTGGACGATGAACGGCTCGTCGAGGTTGTACTGCTGGCGGATCTGGTCCTTGACGGCGTCCGGCAGCCCGCGCTCACCGCCGAGCGCCGCGACCGGGTCGCCGGGCAGGGCGAACACCATGAAATAGATGAGCAGCGTGGCCCCCAGGAACACGGGGATCACCTGCAGGATCCTGCGCCCGATGTACCGGAGCATCAGGTCCCTCCTCGATCAAGTCGTTTTTTCAGACACTACGCGTGGACGTCGGCGGGCCATCGTGGCTCGGCGTCGACGGGGGTGCGAGGGACGACGATACGTCGTCGTCCCGTGACGCACGAAGCCGGGGGCCGGACCTTGCGGGTCCCACCCCCGGCTCCGGGGCGCCTACGAGTGAGAAGCGTCACTCCAGCCGCGTGAGCGGCGTCACCGTCCGGGGTGAGAACGATCACCCCCGGTCGGTCACTCCGACTTGGTGACCTGGTAGAGCAGCGGCTCGGAGTCCCAGCCGAACTCGACGTTGTCGACCGTGTCGGCCCAGCCACCGGTGACGTTCTGGTACCACAGCGGGATACCCGGCAGGTCGCGGAAGAGGACCTCCTGCGCCTGCAGGAAGAACTCGTTGGCCTCCTCGATGGACTCGGCCGAGTTGCCCTGCGCCATGAGGGACTCGAACTCCTCGGAGGCGTAGAACGCGTCGTTGGAGCCCGCACCCTCGGTGTAGATCGGCGCGAGGAAGTTGGCCAGCGACGGGTAGTCGCCCTGCCAGCCGGCGCGGAACATGCCGGTCATCTGCTTGTTGTCCCGCGCGTCGAGGAACTCGGAGAACTGCGCGTAGGGCTCCATCTCCGCCTCGATGCCGAGGGTGTTGCGGATGGAGTTGTTCACCGCGTCGACCCACGGCTGGTGGTCCGAGTCGGTGTTCGTGGCGATCGTGAACGTGCGGTCGCCCCACGGCTCGATGGCCTCGGCCTCGGCCCACAGCTCCTTGGCGCGCTCCGGGTCGAACTCGAGCACCTCGTTACCCGGGACCTCCTCGCTCCAGCCGGCGATGACCGGGGAAGTGAAGTCCTTGGCGGGGGTGCGGGTGCCGTTGAAGATCACCTCGGTGACCTCGTCGCGGTTGATCGCGTGGGAGATCGCCTGCCGGCGCAGGAGCCCCGCCTCGCCCGACCACTCGGGCAGGTACGACGGGACGCTGAGGGTCTGGTTGATGGCCGCCGGCTGGTTGACGGAGCGGCCCTCGAGCTCGTCCTCGAACGAGGTGATCGAGGAGTTCGGGATGTTCTCGATGACGTCGAGGTTCCCCGAGAGCAGGTCGGCGTACGCCGCGTCCTCCTGCTCGTAGAACACCACGGACACGCCGCCGTTCTGGGGCGCGCGCCCGCCCTTGTACTCGGGGTTCGGCACCATGTCCACGCGGACGTTGTGCTCCCACGCACCCTCGCCGTCGAACATGTACGGGCCGTTGCCCACCGGGTTCTCGCCGAAGGCCTCGGGGTCCTCGAAGAAGACCTCGGGCAGCGGGTAGTACGCGGTGTAGCCCAGGCGCAGCGGGAAGTCCGCCTCGGGCTGGACGAGCTTGACGGTGAACGTCAGGTCGTCGACGACCTCGAGACCCGTGAGCTCGGAGTCCTCGTCGTAGGAGAAGCCCTCGATGATCTCGAAGAAGTAGCTGTTGTTCTGGGCGTTGCTCAGCAGCGCGCCGTAGTTCCAGGCGTCGACGAAGCTGCTCGCGGTGACGGGTGAGCCGTCGGAGAACGTCCAGCCGTCCTGCAGCTTGATCGTGAAGGTCTGGTTGTCCTCGGTCTCGATGGACTCGGCGATCTCGTTCTCGACGCTGCCGTCCGCGTTGTAGCGGACGAGTCCCGCGAAGAGCTGGGTCATGATGCGGCCGCCGCCGGTCTCGTTCGTGTGGGCGGGCAGCAGCGGGTTCTGCGGCTCCGTGCCGTTGACCGTCACGATCCCGCTGCTGGTGGCGCCGTCGGTGGCACCGGCGGTCTCGTCGGCGGCGGTGTCGTCGCCGGACGAGCCGCACGCGGCGAGCACGAGGGAGCCCGTGAGAATCGTGGCGGCCATGCCCGCCATGCGCTTGGTCTTCAATGTTCCTCCTGATGAGTGAGCGGAACGCTCGCCCGCCGATGGCGCCCAGGTCCCGGGCACAGGCACACGGGCCTCGTCGGCGAGATTAGGGAACGATATGTCGCCTGTGGAGGTGCACCGGCACCCACCACCCGATCGTTACCCGATCGTGACCGCATCGTGAGACGTGGCCCCCTGCCGGAGCCGCGTCCCCTGGGGCTTTCGTCCCTGTCCGGCGTCACCGACGCCGGCGGAACGCCCAGGCCAGCACGGCGACCGCGACGAGGAGCTGACCGCCCACGGCGAGCCGGTTGACGTCGAGGGCGGGCTGCCACTGCACCGAGCCGTCGCGCACGACGAACACGCCCGCCGGCTTCGCCATCACCCCGAACCCGCCTCCGCCGCCCTCGCCCTCGGCGCCCCGGGCCCCGCCGTCCTGGACGCCGAGCGAGCCCTGGGCGTCCGGGCGTGCCGCTCCCCCGTAGCCCATGCCGGAGCCACCCGTCACCTTGGCGACGGGGATGACCGTGGTGTCCCCGCTGACGTAGGCCTCGCCGAACACGCGGCGCACGGTGAGGGCGTCGCGCGCGGACTCGGTGATCAGGTCGACGCTCGTGCTGCCTCGGTCGGACACGTCATCCTCCAGCTCGGGACGCCGGGGGCCACGGGCCGCCAGGCGGGTCCCGACCAGCGTAGGCGACACGCCCGGACGCGGTGCCGGCTTCGTCGACCGGAATCGGCGCGCTGGCGCCGATCGTGCGGGACCGGCCCCCGCCACCTGCGGGCCGCCGGGGTTGCGCGGGCCCCCGGCCACGCACCACGGTGGAGGGGTCCGAGGCGCGTGCGGACCGCTCCACGAGGTGGTCGTAGGCGTCGCCGCCGGCCCACCGGTCGGCTCCCCCGCACCGACGACAGGAGAACCATGCTCACCCTCACCCGCAACGCCCAGGCCGCCGTGAAGGGCCTCGCCACGGAGGCCGGCCTGCCGGACGGCGGCGGTGTGCGCATCGCGCTGACCGCCGAGCAGGACCAGCTCGAGATGAGCCTGGTGGCCGAGCCGCTCGAGAGCGACCAGGTCATCGACGCCGAGGAGGCCAAGGTCTTCGTCTCCGAGGAGACCTCCCCCATCCTCTCGGGGCACACCCTCGACGCCGCCCAGACGCCGGAAGGCATCGGCTTCAGCCTGCACCCGCAGGAGCCCGAGGCCTGATCCCCCGCCGCGGCGCCCACCTCCAGGGGTGGGCGCCGTCGTCGTCCCCGCCTCTGTCGATGAGAGACGCCCGGCTACGCGGGACGGCGCGGCACGACGGCGAAGCGCCGGTTCGCCAGGGACGGGTTGCGCTCGCGCACCGCGCGCACCTTCGCCGCGGAGACGTCCACGACGGCGACCCCAGGCTCCTCCCCGAGCGCCGCCAGGATCTCGCCGGAGGGATCGACCCCGAGCGAGCGGCCCGTGCGGTGGCGGCCGCACTGCCCGCTGGCCAGCACGTAGACCGTGTTCTCGATGGCCCGGGCCCGGGCGAGCACCTCCCAGTGGGTCGCCTTGCCGGGCCCCGCCATCCAGGTGGACGGGACGGCGAGCACGTCCGCCCCGGCGTCGACGAGGAACCTCGCCATCTCGGGGAACCGCAGGTCGTAGCAGGTCATCACGCCCACGTGGAGGTCGCCGACGGGCAGCACGAGCGGTTCCGGGGAGGCTGCGGCCAGGCGGTCGGACTCGCGGTCGCCGAACGCGTCGTAGAGGTGCACCTTGCGGTAGGCGCCGGCGAGGGCACCGTCAGGCCCGAGCGCCACGACGGTGTTGGCGGGCCGGTCGGCGGTCGTCTCCGTCATGCCGGCGAGGACCGTGACCTGGTGCTCGCGCGCCAGGCGGGCGAGCGCGGTGACGAAGGCGCCGTCCAGCGGCTCGGCCTGGGCGCGCAGGGACTCGGCGTCCGGCCGTGGGTCCCAGGACATCGTGTACTCGGGCAGCACCACCAGCTCCGCGCCGTCCGCGGCCGCCCGGGCCACGAGGGTGGCGGCGGCGTCGAGGTTGGCCGCCTTGTCCGTCGTCGCCGCGAGCTGGGCGAGGGCCATCCGCATGCCCCGAGGGTACGGCCCACCGGGCGGCACGGCGCCGTCGCGGCTAGCGTCAGTGCGCATGGGACCCCTGACCCGCGCGGCCGACGCCGCGATCCGCGGCTACCAGCAGCACCTCTCCCCGCGGAAGAGCTGGAGCTGCGCCCACCTGGTCGCCCACGGCGGCCGGTCCTGCTCGGCCGCGGTGCGCGAGATCATCGCGGCTCGGGGGCTGGTGCGCGGGGCTGTGCCCACGGCGCTGCGGTTCCTCGCGTGCTACCGCGCGGCGGCTCTGCTGGCGCAGACGGACGTGCAGGGCGTGTGCTGCTGCGGCGGCATCCCGATCCCGTTCCGCTTCGGCGGGCGCTGACCGGGGTCACCGCCCGGCTCAGACGTTGAAGCGGAACTCCACGACGTCGCCGTCGCGCATGACGTAGTCCTTGCCCTCCATGCGCACCTTGCCGTGCGCGCGAGCCTCCGCCACCGAGCCGAGCTCCACGAGGTCCTCGAAGGAGATGACCTCGGCCTTGATGAACCCGCGCTCGAAGTCGGTGTGGATGACCCCGGCGGCCTGCGGCGCGGTCCAGCCCCGGTGGATCGTCCAGGCCCGGGCCTCCTTCGGCCCGGCCGTGAGGTAGGTCTGCAGGCCCAGCGTGTGGAAGCCGACGCGGGCGAGCTGGTCCAGGCCCGCCTCCTCCTGGCCGGACTCGGCCAGCATCTCCGCAGCCTCGTCGGGCTCGAGCTCGACGAGCTCGGACTCGAACTTCGCGTCCAGGAATATGGCGTCCGCCGGTGCGACGAGCGCGCGCAGCTCGGCCTGCATCGCCTCGTCCGCCAGGCCGGCGTCGTCGGTGTTGAAGACGTAGATGAACGGCTTGGCCGTCATGAGCTGGAAGGTGGCGAGGACGTCCGGGTCGAGGCCGGCCTTCTCGGCGCCGGCGGAGAGCAGCGTGCCCTCGCCGAGGAGCGCCATCGCGCCCTTCGCCGTCTCGAGGACCTCGGCGTCGACCTTCTTGCCGCGGACCTCCTTCTCCAGCCGCGGGATCGCCTTCTCCAGGGTCTGGAGGTCGGCGAGGATCAGCTCGGTGGAGATGGTCTCGATGTCGTCCTTCGGGTCCACCCGGCCCTCCACGTGGACGACGTCGCCGTCCTGGAACACGCGGGTGACCTGGCAGATCGCGTCGGCCTCGCGGATGTTCGCGAGGAACTGGTTGCCCAGGCCCTCCCCCTCGGAGGCGCCCTTGACGATCCCGGCGATGTCCACGAACGAGACGGTGGCGGGCACGATCCGCTCGGAGCCGAAGATCTCCGCCAGCTTGTCCAGGCGCGGGTCCGGCAGCGGGACGACGCCGATGTTCGGCTCGATCGTCGCGAACGGGTAGTTCGCCGCGAGGACCGTCGCCCGTGTCAGGGCGTTGAAGAGGGTGGACTTGCCGACGTTGGGGAGACCGGCGATACCGATAGTGAGGGCCACGTGGGCCGAGTCTACGTGCCCGGCCGCACGCACGACCTTCGCGGCGGTGACGACCGCGCCACATCACCGGCGGCGGTGTCGGTCAGGGCTGCGCGACGGCAAAGTCCGCCTCCCGCCGCGTGTCGGCGGTCCCGGCGATCTCGCCCGTCTCGTGGTCGACCTCCAGCGCCTGCACGGACCCGAAGACGGCCTCCTCGACGGCGACGACGTCGACGCTCCAGCCGAGGTCGGCGAACGCCGCCGCGTCCTCCGGCGCCGGCCGCGTCTCGGTCGTGAGCGTCGAGCCCTCGAGGATGAACCGCGGGGAGGCGACGGCGTCGGCGAGCGGCTGGCCGTGCAGCGCCCACCGGGTGATGACGTTGGCCAGGACGTTCGGGATCTGCCGGCCCCCCGGCGAGCCGATGCCGAGGACCGGGCGCCCCTCGCCGTCGACGACGACGGTGGGCAGGGACCAGCTCACCGAGCGGCGGCCCGGCGCCGGCTCGTTCGCGGCGGTGCTGCCGATCGAGTCGAACCGGGAGAGCTGGTTGTTGAGGAAGAACCCGCCGACCATCTCGCCCGAGCCCCAGAAGTTCGTGATCGTGTTCGTCATCGAGACCATCAGGCCGTCCGAGTCGACGACGGTCAGGTGCGTGGTGTTGCCGGGCACGACGTCCCGCTCCGGCGCCGCGACGACGTCCCCCGCGTCGTCGCCCCCGCCCGCTGCGAGCACGGACGCCGCCAGCTCTGCGTTGCGCCCGGGGTCGGTGAGCTCGTCGACGGGGACGTCGACGAAGGCGGGGTCGCCCACGACGGTGTCGACGCTGCGGTCCGCCACCTGCCAGGCGCGCGAGAGCTGCTCCACGTACCGCGCCGAGCCGGGCTCGGACTCGGCCACGCCGGCGGCCTCGGCCACCTGCAGCATCTGCACCAGCCCCGCCCCCGGCAGCGGCGGGGCAGCAGCGAGCACCCGGTGGTCGCTGAACGCGCCCTCGACCGGCTCGGTGCGCACCACCTCGTACGCCGCCAGCGAGGCCGCGTCGAGCCCGTCGACGGCCGTGATGGCCTCGGTCAGCGGGCCGTCGTAGAACGCGTCCGCACCGCCGTCGGCGATGGTCCGCATGGTCGCCGCGAGGTCGTCCTGGACGAGCCGCTGGCCGGCGGCGAGCGGCTCGCCGCCCGGCGAGAAGTGCTCCAGGCGGCCGACCGCGTCGGGGCCGTAGTCGCTGCGCATCCGCAGCGCGAGGAAGTCCGAGACCTCGAAGCCGTCGGAGGCGAGCTCGATCGCCGGCGCGACCACCTCGTACCACGGCAGCTCGCCGTGATCCTCGTGGAGGGCGGCCATGCCGGCCACGAAACCGGGGACGCCGGTGCCGCTCTCGGGGACCCGCCCGTCCTGCGCGACGACCTCGCGGTAGTCGTACGCCTGGGGCGCGCCCTCGCCCGTCGGGACGACGAGGGCTGCGCCGCCACCGCCGATGCCGGAGGCGAAGGGTTCGACCACGGCGACCGCGAAGGCGGTCGCGACGGCCGCGTCGACGGCGGAGCCGCCGGCGTCCAGCACCTGCATCCCGGCGTCCACCGCGGCCGGGTGGCCCGCACTCACCCCGTGGTCGCCGAGCGCGGCCGCCGGCTCCGCCGTGGGTTCGGCGGTGGGCGGGGGCGTCGGTGAGGGCGACGGCGGGGCGGTGGTGGGCTCCGACGTCGGCGCGGTCGGGACGCTGTCGGAGCAGCCGGTGACGACGGCGAGCAGCAGGGCCACGAGACCGGCGAGAAGGGTGCGGTTCCGGCGGGTGGCGGCGGGAGCTGAGGCGGGTGCGGCGTGCGCGCGAGGGTGGTCCATCGCCCCGCCACGCTACCTGCCGGTGGCTCACCCGCAATCCGTCCGCCACGGCTCTCACCGGACCACACCAGCCTCGCAGGCCTCGCTGGTCCCGGCGGCACCGGCGGAGCCCCCGACTGTGAGCCGGTGCACCGACCCGAGGAGGCCTCCAGAGGTCGCACGGGCGGCGGCGACGCCTACCCTGGAAGCACCGAGCGGCCGACCGGCCGCCCTGATCGGAGCCGCCGCGCGTGACCTCACTTCGCACAGGCGCCGCCGCCGCGGTGGGCAGCGCCGAGCAGACGACGAGCCCACGGGTCGTCGCGCTGGACGTCGCCCGCGCGGTCGCGATCCTCGGGATGCTCGTGGTCAACGTCGGTCCGCGGGACGACTCCGGACCTGCCGCGATGGTCATCCGCGCCGCGCACGGCCGCGCGTCGCTCCTGTTCGTGCTCCTGGCGGGGATCGGCATCAGCCTGCTGACCCGCCGTGCGCGCCAGGGCGGCCCCAGCAGATGGGGCACGCTGGTGTGGCGCTCCGCGCTGCTGCTGGTGGCGGGGCTTGCCCTGCAGCTCCTCGACCACGACGTGAAGGTCATCCTGCCCACCTACGCCGTGCTGTTCCTCGTCGCGCTGGCCGCGGTCCGCCTGCCGGACGTCGGGCTGCTGATCGGGGCGGGGGCGGCGACGCTGCTCGGTCCGCTCGTCTGGATCGGCGGCCAGCAGAAGACGGACTTCGACATGGAGCCGGCGACGCTCACCAGCACGCCGCTCGACGTCCTCTCCTCCGTGGTCCTCACCGGTCCGTACCCGGTGGTCACCTGGGCCGCACCGTTCCTGCTCGGGATGTGGCTCGGACGCCGGCGCCTCACCGCCCGCGCCGTCCAGGTCAGGCTCGTGGTCGTCGGGGCCGCGGCCGCGGTCGGCGGCATCGTGGTCTCCCGGGTCCTCGTCGCGCTGGTCGGTCAGCCGGGCGAGGAGGTGGGGCTCGACCGCCTCACCTCTGCCGTCGCCCACTCCCAGATGCCGCTGTGGCTGGTGAGCGGCACCGGCAGCGCGCTCGCGGTGGTCGGTCTTGCGCTGCTCCTCGTGCCACGCGCCGGCCGCTGGGCACACCCGCTGGTGGCCGTCGGCCAGCTGTCCCTGACGGTCTACGTCGCACACCTGGTCGTCATCGCGGCCCTCGTGCGGCCGGGTCCTGGCTCGGCCGCCGAGGGGCTCGGCGTCTCGCTGCTCATCGCTGCCGCGGCCGTCCTCTTCGCCACGCTCTGGCGGGCGGGATTCCGGCGGGGCCCGCTCGAGACGCTCCTGCGCGTCCCCTCCCTCCTCCGCCGCGCCTCCTGACGGCACGCGTGCCCCGACGGCTGCCGCGCCCCGGCCGGCCCGCGCCCCGGCCGGCCCGCGCCGCGCCGACGGCGCGGCCGCGGTCGCATGTCGGTGGCTGCTGGCATCGTGCCGGTCATGGAGATCACCACGGTCCTGCTTCTCGCCGCGGCGCTGGTCGTCGGGTGCGCCCTGGGCTACGCCGTCGCCCTCGCCCGGGGCGCCGCCGTGCGCGGTGACGGCGCGACCGCGGCCGAGGTGGGCGAGCTGCGGGCCCGCGCCGCCGCCGCGCAGGCCCGCGCCGAGCGGCTGGCCGAGGAGGTCGAGGACCTCCACGAGCGCGCCCGGCAGGACCAGGACGTCCTGCGCGCCCTCGGCCCGGTCCAGGCCACCCTCGCCCAGGTCGGCGAGCACGTCGCGCACCTCGAGCGTGAGCGCACCGAGCAGTTCACCGTCCTGACCGAGCAGCTACACCACGCGCGACGGACGGACGTCGAGCTCCAGCGCACGACGGCGCAGCTGGAGTCCGCGCTGCGGTCCACCTCGGCGCGCGGTCAGTGGGGAGAGATCGAGCTGCGCCGGGTCCTCGAGGCGTCCGGGATGCTGCGGCACGTCGACTTCGTCGAGCAGCGCTCCCTCGGCACCGCAGGCGCACCCGGCCGGGCCCGGGGGACGGGCGGACGGCCGGACGTCGTCGTGCACCTGCCCGGTGAGAAGTACCTGGCGGTCGACGCCAAGGTGCCCATGGACGCCTACCTGGAGGCGAGCGCCCTCGGCGAACGACCGACCGGGGAGGACGCCGAGCGCCGTGAGCGGCTCCTCGCCTCGCACGCCAAGGCGCTGCGCGGGCATGTCGACGCCCTGGCGCGGCGGGCGTACCACGAGCAGCTGCCCGGGTCACCGGAGCTCGTCGTCATGTTCGTCCCGTCAGAGGGGCTGCTCGCGGCGGCCCTCGAGGCGGACCCCACGCTGCTCGAGCACGCCCTCCGGCAGGGGGTGGCACCGACGTCGCCGTCCTCGCTGCTGGCGCTGCTGCGCACCACGGCGGCCGTCTGGTCGACCGAGCAGGTCGGCGTCGAGGCGAAGGAGCTGCTGGAGCTCGGCCGGACCCTCTACGACCGGCTCGGCGTCGTCGCCGGCCACCTCGGCGGGCTGGGACGCTCCCTGCGGGCGAGCGTGCAGCACTACAACAAGGCCGTCGCGTCCATGGAGCAGCGCCTGCTCGTGACGGCCCGCGACCTGGAGTCCCTCGGCGGGAAGGACCTCTCCGTCGAGCCGGTCTCGGCCGACGACGCGCAGGTGCGGACGTTCACCGCGCCGGAGCTCGTCGCCGACGACGGCGGCTCGCTGCTCGCCGGCCGCGCCGGTTAGCTCAGGCCCGCCGCGGGTCGGGCCCGCAGCGGCTCAGGCGCGCGGCGGCTCAGGCGCGCGGGACGGCGGTCGCGCCGCGCCGGGCGCGGTGCGGGCGGTCCGGCTGCTCGCCGGCGCGCTTGAGGTCGGCGCGGAGGTTCTTCGGCAGGGAGAACATGATGTCCTCCGTCGCCGTGCGGACCTCCTCGACGCCCGTGAAGCCGAGCCCCGTGAGCCGGTCGATCACGTCGCGCACGAGGATCTCCGGCACCGACGCGCCGGACGTCAGCCCCACGGTGGTGGCCCCCTCGAGCCAGGCGGGGTCGATCTCGTCGGCCTTGTCCACCCGGTAGGACGCCCCTGCCCCGGCCTCCAGCGCCACCTCGACCAGCCGCACGGAGTTCGAGGAGTTGGCGGAGCCGACCACGATGACGACGTCGGCGTCGGGCGCGAGCTTCTTCACGGCCACCTGGCGGTTCTGGGTGGCGTAGCAGATGTCGTCGCTGGGCGGGTCCTGCAGGTGCGGGAACCGCTCCCGGAGCAGCTTCACCGTCTGCATCGTCTCGTCCACCGACAGCGTGGTCTGCGAGAGCCAGATGACCTTCTCCGGGTCCCGCACCTCGACCTGGTCGACCTCGTGCGGGCCGTTGACCACCTGGATGTGGTCCGGCGCCTCACCCTGGGTGCCCTCGACCTCCTCGTGGCCGTCGTGGCCGATCAGGAGGATGTCGTAGTCGTCGTTCGCGAAGCGCACGGCCTCCTTGTGCACCTTGGTCACCAGCGGGCACGTGGCGTCGATCGTGGCGAGGTTGCGGGCCGCCGCCTGGGCGTGGACGGCCGGCGAGACCCCGTGCGCCGAGAACACGACGCGCGCCCCCTCGGGCACCTCGTCGGTCTCGGAGACGAACACCGCCCCGCGCTCGGAGAGCGTCTCGACGACGAACTTGTTGTGCACGATCTCCTTGCGCACGTACACCGGCGCACCGTAGAGCTCGAGCGCCTTCTCGACGGCGTCGACGGCCCGGTCCACGCCGGCGCAGTAGCCGCGCGGGGTGGCGAGCAGGATGCGCCTGCCGTCGGGCGCCGGGTTGCTCTCGACCGCGCCGGGGAACGCCGAGGCGCCGGCGAGGGAGGAGACCCGGCCGGCGGGTCCGGTGGACTCAGGAGCGGTCGTGGGGATGGTCACCTGGCCAGGGTACGTGGGGAGGCCGCGGCAGGGCCATCGAGGTGTCCGAAAGCACACGGACGTCGCCGGGGCACCGGCGCGCCGGGCGGCCGGGTCCCACGGTGCGGGGGCGGCGGGCCGCTGTCACGGGCGGGTGCGACGATGGCACCCATGAACCGGAACCTGCTCGAGCCCGACCCGATCCTGCTCCCGCAGGACCACCCCGACGTGCCGGCCCGCGCCGCGCTCGACGCCGGCGAGGACCCGCGCGCCGTCGCCGCGCAGCACCCCGCCGCGAGCCTCGCCTGGGCCCGGCTTGCCCGTGCGGCCCTCGACGCGGACGACGCCGTCGCCGCCTACGCCTTCGCGCGCACCGGCTACCACCGCGGTCTGGACGCGCTGCGCCGCGCCGGCTGGCGTGGCGCGGGCCCGGTCCCGGCCAGCCACGCGCCCAACCAGGGTTTCCTGCTCTCCGTGCTGGCTCTGGCCGACGCCGCCGCCGCCATCGGGGAGACCGAGGAGCACGCCAGGTGCATGCAGCTGCTCACTGACTCCGACCCGCGCGCCGTCGAGGTGCTCGGGGCCCGGTGACGTCCATGGGCACCTTGACGAGCGACCACCACTCCCCCGCCCCGCGCCGCCTGGCCGCCCGGGCGCTGGAGACGACGGCCGAGAACCCGTGGCCGGTGCGGCTGCTCTCCTCCAAGATCACCGAGTACGTCAACCGGATGGCGCCGCTCTGGGTCGAGGGCCAGGTGGTCCAGCTCAACCGCCGGCCCGGCGCAACGCTGGCGTTCCTGACCCTGCGGGACACCGACGCGGACATGTCCCTGCCCGTCTCCGTGCACGCCCGGGTGCTCGCCGCGGTCGAGGCACCGCTGGAGGAGGGCGCGCACGTGGTGGTCCACGCAAAGCCGACCTTCTGGCCCAAGCGCGGCACGCTCCAGCTGCAGGCGGACGAGGTGCGGCCGGTCGGGGTCGGCGAGCTGCTGGCCCGGATCGAGCACCTCAAGCGCGTCCTCGCCGCGGAGGGGCTCTTCGACGCCGACCGCCGGACGCCGCTGCCGTTCCTGCCGGGCACGGTGGGGCTGGTGTGCGGCCGGGAGTCGAAGGCCGAGCACGACGTCGTCGTCAACGCCCGTGCCCGCTGGCCCTCCCTGCGCTTCGAGATCCGCGAGGTCGCGGTGCAGGGCCCGCGCGCCGTCGCCGAGGTCACCGCCGCGATCGCCGAGCTCGACGCCGACCCCGCGGTCGAGGTGATCGTCGTCGCCCGCGGCGGTGGCGCCGTCGAGGATCTGCTGCCGTTCTCCAACGAGGCCCTGGTGCGCGCCGCGGCGGCCTGCCGCACCCCGCTCGTCTCCGCGATCGGCCACGAGACCGACACGCCGCTGCTGGACCTCGTGGCCGACTACCGGGCGTCCACCCCGACCGACGCCGCCAAGCGGATCGTCCCCGACGTCGCGGAGCAGCGCCGCGGGCTCGCCCAGGCCCGCCAGCGCATCCGGCACGCCGTGCGGGCCCGGCTGCACGGCGAGGAGCAACGGCTGGACGCGCTGCGCTCGCGCCCGGTCATGGCCGACCCGCACGCCGTGGTCGAGCGCCGCGAGGAGGAGGTCCGGCGGGCCCGGCTCGCCGGGACGCGCGCGTTCGCCTGGCGCACCGACCGTGCTGCGGGCGAGCTGGGGGCGTTGGTGGGCAGCCTCCGGGCGCTCTCGCCCGCGGCGACGCTGGCCCGCGGCTACGCGGTGCTGCGCACGCACGAGGGCGAGGTGGTCCGCGCGCCGGACCAGGTGGAGCCCGGCGACCAGCTCGAGGCGTTGCTGGCGCAGGGCCGGCTGGTCCTCGAGGTCGGCCTCGACGACCCCTCGGTGTGACCGGGCCGGGCCTGCACGAGTCGGTGCCCGATGAAAGACTGTCGAGCGTGAGCCAGAATCTGTCCGACCTGCCCGACGTGTCCACCCTGAGCTACGAGCAGGCCAGGGACGAGCTGGTCGAGGTGGTGCGCCAGCTCGAGGCCGGTTCGACCTCCCTCGAGGACGCCCTGACCCTGTGGGAGCGCGGGGAGGCGCTGGCCGCGCGGTGCCAGTCCTGGCTCGACAACGCCCGGGCCCGTCTCGACGCCGCCCGGGCCCCTGCGGACGGACAGACCAGCCCCCCCGCGGACCAGCGGGGGACCGCGGCCGCCCGACCCGACCACGACCCGGCGGCGGAGCGCGAGGCCGCGCTCGACGACGCCGCGGCCGCCCTTCCCGAGGAGGAGTCCGCATGAGCGAGCCGTTCACCACCCCCGAGCCCGACGGTGCCGTGCCGCCCCCGCGCCCGGGCAACGCCCCGGGCGGCGACGGCGGCACGACCGAACGGTCCCCCAAGGCACCGGCCGAGCACGACCCGTTCCGCCCGGTGGGCGACCCGGAGCTGTCCGAGGGACCCAAGGCGCCCACCTCGGAGGCCTGGGGCGGCTCCGCCGGCGACCGGCTCCCGCACGACACCGGCGCCGCCCCTGCCCTCGTGATCGGTGAGGCGCTGGTGGACATCGTCGAGCGGCCGGGCGAGGAGCCGTCCGAGCACCCGGGCGGCTCCCCCGCCAACGTCGCCGTCGGGCTTGCCCGGCTGGGCAGGGACGTCGAGCTGGTGTCGTGGTTCGGCTCGGACGCGCACGGGGCGCTGCTGCGCTCCCACCTGGAGCTGGAGGAGGTCCGCCTGTCGCCGGCGTCCGCCCGCGCCTCCCGCACCTCGACGGCGCGCGCCCGGCTGGACGACACCGGCGCCGCGACGTACGTCTTCGACCTCGAGTGGGCGCCGCCCGAGCCCGATCCCGGGCTCGAGCCGCTGGTCCTGCACACCGGGTCCATCGCCGCGGTCCTCGAACCGGGCGCCCGGACCGTCGCCGCGACCATCGAACGGCACCGCCGGCACGCCACCATCAGCTACGACCCGAACGTGCGCCCCGACCTCATGGAGGACAGGGAGCGCACCCGTCGGAGCGTGGAGCACATCGTCTCCGCCTCGGACGTGGTCAAGGTCTCGGACGAGGACCTCGCCTGGCTCTTCCCGGACGAGGACCCGCTCGCGGTCGCCCGCCGGTGGCTGACTTTGGGCCCCGCGCTCGTCGTCGTCACCCGGGGCGCCGAGGGCGCGTGGGCCGGGACGGCCGAGGGCCTGGAGCTCGGGTCGCCCGCGCGCGCAGTCGAGGTCGTCGACACCGTCGGTGCGGGCGACTCCTTCACCGCCGGGATCCTCGACGGCCTGTGGGGCGCCGGACTGCTCGGCGCGGACCGCCGGGCAGCTCTCCGGGCCGTCGACGCGGCCACCCTCCAGCGCATCCTCGACCACGCGGGCCGCATCGCGGCGATCACCGTGTCGCGGGAGGGGGCCAACCCGCCCACCCGCGCCGAGCTCACCGTGGACTGACGCTCACGGGGTGGGACTCACCCCGTGAGCTTGCGGACGCGGACGCGACGCTCAGGTCTCGGCGCGGGCGGGTGTCTCGTCCTGGGCGGCGCGCTTCCTGGCGCGCTCGAGCGCGCGCTTGCGCTGCTCCCTGGCGTCATCCTCGAGCTCGGCGGCCCGCTCCTCGTCCCGGGTGAGGTTGTCGCCGGACTCCGGGTCGAACACGTGCATCGAGCTCGGGTCGAACCACAGCTCCGCCCGGTCGCCCTCGCGGATCCTGCTCATCGACTCGAGCGCCACGATCATCTGGGTGCGCATGCCCTCGCCGTCCAGGTCCCGGTCGAGCTCCTCGAGCTTGCCGCGGACGGCGTCGTGGGTCTCGAACGGGACGTAGGCGTAGAGCACCTCGCCCATCCACTCGGTGACGTCGATGTCGGCCTCGAACCGCACGCCCTCGCCCCGGCCGGCACGGCCGTCCCCTGGGCCGGGCCCCATCGTCTCGGCGTCGAGGAAGGCGTCCGGGCGGACCCCGACGATCACCAGCTCGCGGTCGCCCACCGCCCGGCGCAGGCGGTCGTCCAGCGGCACGTCCACCAGCGGCAGGTGCAGCACGTCGCCGCGCACCTCGCCGGGCAGGAAGTTCATCGGCGGCGACCCGATGAAGCCGGCGACGAACAGGTTGACCGGCTGGTCGTACAGGCCGCGCGGACTCGCCACCTGCTGCAGCTCCCCCCGCCGGAGCACCGCCACCCGGTCGCCGAGCGTCATGGCCTCGGTCTGGTCGTGCGTGACGTAGACGGTCGTGGTGGCGAGGGCGCGCTGGAGCCGGGCGATCTCGGTGCGCATCTGCCCCCGCAGCTTCGCGTCGAGGTTCGACAGTGGCTCGTCGAAGAGGAACGCCTGCGCCTCGCGCACGATCGCCCGGCCCATGGCGACGCGCTGACGCTGTCCGCCGGAGAGGTTCGCAGGCTTGCGGTCGAGGTGCTCGTCGAGCTCGAGAAGCGTGGACGCCCGCCGCACCTTGGCGTCGATCTCCTCCTCGCTGAACTTGCCCTTGGCGAGCCGCAGCGGGAAGGCGATGTTCTCGTAGACCGTCAGGTGCGGGTACAGGGCGTAGTTCTGGAAGACCATCGCGAGGTCCCGGTCGCGGGGGGCCTTGTCGTTGACGACCTCGTCCCCGATCCGCAGCTCGCCGGAGGAGATGTCCTCCAGCCCCACGATCATCCGGAGCAGGGTGGACTTCCCGCAGCCGGACGGCCCGACGAGGATGACGAACTCGCCGTCGGCGATGTCGAGGTCGATCCCCTTCACGGCGGTGAACCCGTCCGGGTACGTCTTGACGATGTTGTCGAGGGTGATCGAAGCCATCGGGCCTCTCCTTCGGATTCGGTGCGGGGGCGTTCAGCCCTTGACTGCGCCCTGGGTCAGGCCCGAGACGATGCGACGCTGGAAGAGCAGCACGATGATCACGACCGGCACCGTCACCACCACGGCGGCGGCGGAGATGGCCCCCGTCGGCTCCTCGAACTGGGAGGCGCCGGTGAAGAAGGCCAGGGCGGCCGGCACCGGCCGCGCCGCGGACGTCGACGTGAGCGAGATGCCGTAGACGAAGTCGTTCCAGGCGATGAAGAAGGCGATGATCGCCGTCGTGAAGACGCCCGGGGCAGCCAGGGGGACCACCGCCTTGCGGAAGGCCTGCCACTGCGTCGCCCCGTCCACCTGCGCCGCCTGCTCCAGCTCCCACGGGATCTGCTTGAAGAAGGCCGCGAGCGTCCAGATCGAGATCGGCAGCGTGAGCGAGAGGTAGGGGATGATGAGCCCCGCCCAGGTGTCGTAGAGCCCGATGCTGCGCCACAGGTTGAACAGCGGCGTCACGATGGAGATCACCGGGAAGATCGACACCGCGAGCGCGGTCGTGAGGATCATCCTCTTGCCGGGGAAGTCCAGCCGTGCGATCGCGTAGGCGCAGAACGTCGCGAGCACCACCGCGATGAGGGTGGCGATGAGGGAGATCCCGATGGAGTTGCGCAGCGCCGGCAGGAACAGGTCCTGGGCGCTGCCGCCCGGGGCGAGGATCGCCGTGTAGTTCTCGGTCGTCCACTCGACCGGCAGGAACGTGCCCGAGAAGAGCCCGGCCTGCGTCTTGAACGAGGTCATGATGATGGAGAGCACCGGGAAGAGGGACCACACCAGCACGAAGATGGCGATGAGCGTCCAGGCCACCTTCTGCCTCGTCGAGAGCCCGCGCATCATTCCCCTCCCCGGGCGCCGGCGAGGTCCACCTTGAAGCCCTTGACGGCGATGAAGCTGATCAGGATCACGCAGAGGAACAGCAGGACCGAGATGGCCGACCCCAGGCCGATCTCCAGGCGCCCGATCGAGGTGCGGTACGCGAGCAGGGACAGCACCTCGGTCCCGTTGGCGCCGTTGGTCATGATGAAGACGTTGTCGAAGATGCGGAAGGCGTCGAGCGCCCGGAAGAGCACGGCGACCATGATGGCGGCCTTCATGTTCGGCAGGATCACCCGCCGCAGGACCTGCCACCCGGTCGCGCCGTCGACCTTCGCGGCCTCCTCCAGGTCGCCGGGGACCTGCGCGAGCCCGGAGAGCAGGAGGAGGGAGATGAACGGCGTCGTCTTCCAGACCTCCGACGCGATGATCACGAAGAGCGACGTCCCCTGGCTGGCGAACCAGTTGAGGTTCTCGTCGATGCCCGGCACCCAGTCGAACCAGTTGTTGACGAAGCCGCCGGAGTTGATGTCGAAGGCGTAGAACCAGGCGAAGGCGGAGACGACGGTGATGATGCCGTACGGCACGAGGATCGCGGTGCGCAGCCAGCCGCGCAGGCTCTTGATCGCGCGGTGCATGACCATCGCGAGGGCGAAGCCGAGGACCAGCTCGATCGCGACCGTGACGACAGTGATGAGCAGCGTCACCCACAGGCTGTTCCAGAAGACGGCGTCGGTCAGGACCACGCCGTAGTTCCCCACGCCGACGAACTCGCGCGCGTCGGGGTCCGTGAGTCGGAAGTTGAAGAGGGAGTCGTAGATGGCCTGGAGGATCGGGTACAGGGTGACGAGGAGCATCACCACGAACGCCGGCCCTGCCAGCATCCACCCGAGACGTACCTCGGAGCGCGACCGGTCGGACCGGCGGACCCGGCGCGACCGGGTGGTGCTCCGCCCCCTCGTGTCGTCCACCTGGGTCGGTGGCATCGCGGTGGTACTCACAGCAGGCTCTCCCCTCGTAGCACGGCGGTGATGAGCTCGGTGGCCTGCTCCGGGCTCGTCTCCGGGCTCACCGCGCGGGGCGGGTGCCAGGTCTCCTGGAGGCCGAGCGAGACCTCGTTGTACCGGGGCGTCTGCGGGCGCGGCACGGCCTGCTCCAGGGACTGCCGGATCGTCTCCGCCATCGGGAACTCCTCGACGACGCGCGGGTCGTCGTACGCCTCGATCGACGACGGCGGGTTCCCGTTGGTCACGAAGTACTCGGCCTGGTTCTCGGGGCTGATGATGCAGGCGACGGCCTCGTAGGAGAGGTCGACGTGGTCGCTGAACGCACCGACGCCCAGGTTGATGCCGCCGACGGGCGGGGCCGACTCGGTGCCCTCGTCCACCTGGGGGTACAGCGCCCAGCCCATGTCCTCCACGACGTCGGGGGACGACTCGCTCAGGGCCGCGTAGACGAACGGCCAGTTGACCATGAAGGAGCCGTCCTCGCCGGCGAAGAGGTTCATCGAGGCGTTCTCGTCGGCCGTGGGCAGACCGGCGCCGCCCAGGCCCTCGTCGCCGATCCGGCCGATGATCTCGGCGGCCGCGCGTCCGGCGTCGGAGTCCAGCCCCAGCTCGACCTCGTCGGCGGGGGCCTCGGGGTTCGTGATGATCTCCCCGCCGGCGGAGGCGACGAGGGCGTTGATCCACACGGTCAGCGACTCCGCCTTGGTGCCCTGCACGCCGAGCAGCTTCTCCTCGCTGCTCGCGGCCTCGATGAGCTGGTCCCAGGTGACGGGCTGGCTCATGTCGAGACCCGCGCTCTCGGCCACGGACTTGCGGTACCACAGCAGCTGGGTGTTGGCCCAGAACGGCACGGTGACGAGCTCGTCGTCCCACATCGCGGAGTCGATGGCGCCCTGCACCACGCCCTCCGTGCCGAGCCGCTGGACCTCCTCCGGCACCGGGGCCAGGAAGCCCGGCTCGGCGAGCTCGGGGACGTACGGCGGGTCCAGGCTCATGATGTCGATCGAGCTGTCGGAGGCGGCGAGGCGCCTGGCCAGCTGCTCGCGCTGGGAGGCCGCGTCGCGGGGCAGCAGCGACGTCTCGATCCGGTAGGCGCCGTCGGCCTCCTGCGTGCACTTCTCCGCGATCGCGTCCTGCCCGCCCGCGTCGGGGTTGATGTACCAGGTGAGCGTGGGCGTGCCGGCCTCGGCCGCGCACGCGGACACACCGGCGGCCATGGCCATGACGAGGACCGCTCCCACTTGTCTGCGCCGTCGCACGTGGCCTCCCTCAACGCTGATGGTGGAGACAGCAAACCCCCATTCACCGGGCCCCGCCACCGGAGTGGCGGCGGCGCTGCCAAGATGGGCGGATGAGCACAAACCTGACACCCGCACAGGCCTGGAAGCGACTGCAGGACGGCAACGCCCGCTTCGTCGCCGACGCCATGCAGCACCCCTCCCAGGGCGCCGCGCACCGCACCGTCGTCGCCAAGGAGCAGCACCCGTACGCCGTTCTGTTCGGCTGCTCGGACTCGCGGGTGGCCGCCGAGATCATCTTCGACCAGGGCCTGGGCGACCTCTTCGTCGTGCGCACCGCCGGCCACGTCCTGGACACCACGGTGATCGGGTCGATCGAGTACGGCGTGGACGTCCTCGGGGCGCCCCTCGTCGTGGTGCTGGGGCACGACCGGTGCGGCGCCGTCGGCGCCGCCACCGAGGCCCTGATGACGGGCAAGATGCCCACGGGCTTCGTCCGCGCCGTCGTCGACCGGGTCATCCCCTCCCTGCTCACGCACGCCCAGCTGGCCGGTCCCGATGCTGGCGGCGGCACCGCGCGGGACGACGGCGCGCCCGCCGTCGGCGGCTCCGCCGCAGGCGGCCCGCGTTCCGTCACGCTGCCCGATGACGACGAGCTGCGCCGCGAGCACGTTCGCGCGACGGTCCAGATGCTGCGGGACTACTCCGGCTCGCTCGCGACGTCGGTCGCCGAGGGGCGATGCGCGATCGTCGGTGTGGAGTACACGCTGGCCGACGGCACCGCGCACGTCGTCGACCACGTCGGCCCGCTCGGCGTCTGACCCGGGGGCCCGGGGTCGACGCCGGGCTCGGCGTCGACCCCCAGGTCACACGAGCAGGTAGGCGGCGGAGAGGATCGTCAGGGCGAGCACGAGCCGTTCGAAGACCCGCTGGTCGATCCGGCGAGCCAGCCTGCGTCCCGCCAGCGCCCCGGCGACGACCGCCGGGACGAGCACCAGGTCCAGGCGCAGCGAGTCCGCGTCGATCAGCCCGAGCGAGACCGAGAACGGCGTCTTGACCAGGTTCACCGTGAAGAAGAACCAGGCGGCGGTGCCGAGGAAACGGTTGATCGAGTAGCTCGAGGCGAGGAAGTACAGGGCCATCACCGGCCCGCCCGAGTTGGCGACCATGGTGGTGAACCCGCCCAGCACGCCGTAGGTGCCGGTGACGAGCCGGCGTCCGGGCCTCGGGACCGCGCGCCGCGGCCTCGCACGCCGGACGAGGGTCAGGGCGATGAGTGCGAGCAGGATGGCGCCGATGGTGCGGCGTACGCCGTCGTCGTCGGCCACCGCGAGGAAGGCCGTCCCGGCGACCACGCCCACCAGCACCGTCGGCACCAGCCGGCGCAGGGTGGCCAGGTCGGCGTGGGCGCGGTAGGACCACACCGCGAACAGGTCCCCCACCATCAGGAGGACCAGCAGCGCGCCGGTGGAGGCGCGGGCGGGGAGGACCGCGGCGAACAGCGCGACCGCGATGGTGGCCGCCCCCGGGACGGCGGTCTTGCTCAGCCCGACCAGCACCGCGCCGAGGGTGAGGAGGGACCAGGCGAGGGCGGACAGCTCGGGCACGGGCCCGAGCATGTCACCCCGGCCGGCCGGCCCGGACGCGTGTCCACCGCGCGACCCGGGACGGCCGGCGAGCCCGCTACAGGTCGATACCCTCCAGCAGGTCGGTGACCAGGGCGGAGACGGCGGACCGCTCCGACCGGGTGAGCGTCACGTGCGCGAAGAGCTCGTTGCCCTTGAGCGCCTCGACGACGGCGGCCACGCCGTCGTGCCGTCCCACCCGGAGGTTGTCGCGCTGGGCCACGTCGTGCGTGAGCACGACCTTGGAGTTCTGCCCGATCCGCGAGAGCACCGTCAGCAGCACGTTGCGCTCGAGCGACTGCGCCTCGTCGACGATCACGTACGCGTCGTGGAGCGACCGGCCCCGGATGTGGGTCAGCGGCAGGACCTCGAGCATGCCGCGCGCGATGACCTCGTCGAGCACCTCCGGCGCCACGAGGGCGCCGAGCGTGTCGTAGACCGCCTCGGCCCACGGGTTCATCTTCTCGGCCTGGTCGCCCGGCAGGTACCCCAGCTCCTGCCCGCCGACGGCGTAGAGCGGCCGGAAGACGACCACCTTGCGGTGCTCCCGGCGCTCCATCACGGCCTCCAGGCCCGCGCACAGGGCGAGCGCGGACTTCCCCGTCCCGGCGCGACCGCCGAGGGAGACGATGCCGATCCCGGGGTCGGTGAGGTGGTCGATGGCGATGCGCTGCTCGGCGCTGCGCCCGCGCACCCCGAACACCTCCCGGTCCCCGCGTACCAGGCGCAGGGTGCCGTCCGCGGCGAGACGTCCGAGCGCCGACCCGCGCGGGGAGTGCAGGACGGCCCCGGTGTGCGTGGGGACCGCGGCGAGGGAGCCCGGGGTGGCGAGGTCGGCGACGACGACCTGGCCGTCCTCCCAGAGCTGCGACATCTCCGACTCGGTCAGCTCCGCCGTCGTCATGCCGGTGTAGCCGGAGTCCACGACCTGCTGGGCGCGATACTCCTCCGCGTGCAGCCCGACGGCGGAGGCCTTGACCCGCATGGGCAGGTCCTTGGAGACCACCGTGACGGCGTGCCCCTCGGCCGCGAGGTTGGCGGCGACGGCGAGGATGCGGGTGTCGTTGTCGCCCAGGCGGAGCCCGGACGGGAGCACCTGGTCGCTGGAGTGGTTGAGCTCGACCCGGACGGTCCCGCCGTCCGCGCCGACGGGCACCGCGGAGTCGAGCCGGCCGTGCGTGACGCGCAGGTCGTCGAGGAGCCGCAGCGCGCTGCGGGCGAAGTACCCGAGCTCGGAGTGGTGGCGCTTGGCCTCGAGCTCGGTGACGACCACCACCGGCAGCACCACGTCATGCTCGGCGAAGCGCAGGATCGCCCGCGGGTCGGAGAGCAGCACGGAGGTGTCCAGCACGTAGGTCCGCAGCGCGGTGCCGGCCGGTTCGGCCACTCCGAGCTCGGCGGCGACGACGGCGCCCGGGGCGGCTTCCCCGGCGGCGGCGTCGGTGGTCGGTGCGCTGATGGTGCGATCGATGCTCACGAGAGCTCCCTCCGGCGCCTGCGGCGCCGAGTCAGCTGCGCCGTGGGCCGCGCGGAGCGCGCGGCCCGGGCACTGTGGTGGGCGCGGCAGGCCGACCCAGGCGGGGCCGGCGGCCCCTCCCGTCCGCAGCTGGCTGCTGCATGGGCTGACCTCCCGGAGGACGGCAGGTGTGCCGCCCGTCACAGCTGACGCTAGATCCCCACGGGCCACCGGCAAGTCGGGACACGCCAGACGGCCGAAGTGTTCACCTCACCGAAACACGCCGCTCACAGGCCCTACCGGCCGAGCCTGCGCTCCCGCTGGGCGTAGTCGCGCAGGGCTCGCAGGAAGTCGACCCGGCGGAAGTCGGGCCAGTACGCCTCGCAGAAGTAGTACTCGCTGTGCACGGACTGCCACAGCAGGAAGCCGCCGAGGCGCTGCTCGCCGGAGGTGCGGATCACCAGGTCCGGGTCCGGCTGGCCCTTGGTGTAGAGGTGGTCGGCGATGTCGTCGACGGTCAGCGACTCGGCGACGGACTCCAGGCTCTGGCCCGCCGACGCACGCTCACGCAGCATCGACCGCACAGCGTCGGCGATCTCGTCCCGGCCGCCGTAGCCGATGGCGACGTTGACCTGCATGCCGCGCACGTCCTCGGCGCGGCCCTGGGCGGCGCGCAGCCGCTCGGCGATCGGGTCCGGCAGGAGGTCGAGAGAGCCGACGACGCGGAGCGACCACCGCCCGGTGGTCGCCAGGGTCTCCACCGCGGTGGCGATGATGTCCAGCAGGTCGGCCACCTCGACGGGGTCGCGCTGGAGGTTGTCGGTCGAGAGCATCCAGAGCGTGACGACCTCGACGCCGACCTCCTCGGACCACTCCAGGAGCTCGGTGATCTTGTCGGCGCCACGCCGGTGCCCGTGCGCGGGGGCGGTGCCCACGGCCCGCGCCCAGCGCCGGTTGCCGTCGAGGATGACGCCGACGTGCCGGGGGATGCGCTCGGGGTCCAGTGCGGCGACGAGGCGTCGCTCGTACAGCTGGTACAGCAGGTCCGGCTCTCGCATGCCGCCGCGTTGCTCCCCTCGGACGTCGTGGCGGCCCTGCGTCGCCACCTCGGCGCGGGCGCCCGGCCCTCGCTGGGGCGAGGCTACAGCGGGGCGGCCGGCCGGTGCGCGGACCGCCCAACCTACGGTACCGTAGGTTGCCGCCCGGGCCCGCCTCGCCGGCACAGCGGCACGCGGCCCGCCCCGGGGCCGCGCTCCCCCATCCTCCGGAGGCCCGCATGACCCACGCACCTGACGACTCCTCGGTCGGTCGGTCGATCGCCGCGACCGTCAAGCCACGGCTGCGCGGCTGGATCCATGCGGGCACCGCACCGGTCGCCCTGGTCGCCGGGGTCGTCCTCGTCCTCCTCGCCCCGACCACGCAGGCGCGGGTCTCCACCGCCGTGTTCGCCCTGGCGGGCGTCGTCCTGTTCGGCACCTCGGCGGTCTACCACCGCGGGACCTGGTCCCCGCGGGCGGCGGCGACGCTGCGCCGTGCGGACCACTCGAACATCTTCCTGCTCATCGCCGGGACGTACACCCCGCTGGCCGTGCTGCTGCTGGACCACTCGACCGCCACCGTCCTGCTGGTCGTCGTCTGGGTCGGCGCAACGCTGGGCATCCTGGCGAGGATCCTCTGGCTCGACGCGCCACGCTGGGTGTACGTCCCGGTCTACATGGCGCTCGGCTGGGTGGCCGTGGGGTACATGCCCGCATTCGCACGCTCGGGCGGACCGGGGATCGTGTGGCTCGTGGCGCTCGGCGGGCTCGCGTACATGCTCGGTGCCACGGCGTACGCCGCCAAGCGGCCCAACCCGAGCCCGCGCTGGTTCGGCTTCCACGAGATCTTCCACGTCGGCACCGTGATCGGCTGGGGCTGCCACTACGCGGCCGTCTCGATGGCGGCGTACCAGGCCGCCTGAACGGCCTCAGGCGGCCTGGGGCGGCCTGGGCTGTCCGACCGATCTGGTCGGGCTGCTGCCGGGCGGGCGCTGACCCGCGCCGATAGCCTCGGTCGATCACCGACCGGAGGGACCGACATGGCGGACGCCGAGAATCTGTGGAGCACCGACCCGGCGAGCGCGCTGCGGGCAGGTCCCGAGCTCGACCTGGCGACCCTCGACCGCTCCGCTACCCCCGGCTGGGAGGGCGGCAAGGGAGAGGCCCGGGCCTTCATGGCCGACCGTGGCCGGCTGCTCTCCGAGCTCCAGGAGCGCCTGTTCGCCCACGGCCGGACCGGCGGCGACAGGTCCGTCCTGCTGATCGTCCAGGGCCTCGACACCGCGGGGAAGGGTGGCATCGTCCGGCACGTCGTCGGCATGGTCGACCCGCAGGGCGTCGCGCTGCGCGCCTTCGGCGTCCCCACCGCCGCGGAGCGGCGCCACCACTACCTCTGGCGGGTGCGCCGCGCGCTCCCCCGCCCGGGCCTCATCGGCGTCTTCGACCGGTCCCACTACGAGGACGTGCTGGTGACCCGCGTCCACGGCACCCTCGACGAGGACGCCGTGCCGAGACGCTTCGACGAGATCAACCGCTTCGAACGGCAGGTCGCCGCCTCGGGCACCACCATCGTCAAGGTCGCCCTGATGGTGTCCTACGAGGAGCAGGGCCTGCGCCTCATGAAGCGCCTCGACCGGCCGGACAAGCACTGGAAGTACGACCCCGGCGACGTCGACACCCGGCAGGAGTGGGACGCGTACCAGGCCGCCTACGCCGACGTGCTCGCCCGCACCAGCACCGACGTCGCCCCCTGGCACGTGGTCCCCGCGGACAGGAAGTGGTACTCCCGCCTCGCGGTGACCGAGCTGCTCACCCAGGCACTCGTGGACCTCGACCTGGGGTGGCCCCGGCCGCGCTGGCGTCTGGACGCCCAGAAGCGCCGCCTCGCCGCCACCATGAGCGCGGAGAGCCTCCGGCAGGCCGCGGCGGACGCGGAGGACGAGCTCGCGTCGTACCGCCAGGCCGAGGCGGAGTTCGCGGCGGTGGTCGCCGAGGCGGACGCCTCGCCGTCGGACGGTCGCTCTGACCTCGCCGACGGGGGAGGCCCCACGGGCACGACGGCGGCTCCCGGAGAACGGAAGGGCGGGAACAAGGCGAGCAAGAAGCCGGCGAAGAGCAGGAACGACGGCCACAAGCGGTCCACGGACAAGGCCGAGCGGTCCACAGCCAAGACCAAGAAGTCCCCGGCCAAGAACTCGCAGAAGTCCGGGAAGAAGGACGGCGGGAGGAAGAGCGGCGGCAAGAAGGGACGCTGAGCGCTCCCACCGGTGACCCGGTCGGTCGGTGGCTCAGTCGGTCGGTGACTGCACCACGCGGCGCGCCCCGCCGTCGTCGGATCCGTGCTCCGGCCACCCCGGCCCGGCGACGTCCGGGGAGTCGATCACCGCCGTGTCGTCCCGGCCGTCCCCGCGCGCGTCGCGGTCGAGCGGCCCGTCGGGCCCGCCGTCGGCCGCCGCCTCGGCGCGCTGCCGGAGCCGTTCGTTGTGGTCGACGCGGCGCATGTGCTTGGTCATGGAGAAGAACAGCGGCACCACGGCCAGGGCGAGGAGGAAGAACCCGAGGAGGAAGCCCTCCAGCCCGGGGCTGACCTCCCACGGCTCCATCTCGGCGGGCGCCGGGGTCGGCGACTCGGTCAGGAGCACGAACGTCATGCCCCTAGCCTGCCACCCCGTGGGCTGTCCTCGACCTCGAGGCCGACGCGCGAGACCGGCAGCCCCTGGGTGACCACACCCGCGAAGAGGTCGTCCTCGATGCCGTCCGGCACGTCGATCCGCGCGCGGGCGAGCTGGAACTCCTCGTAGGGCCAGATCTCCTTCTCGACGTCGCGGGGCACCTGGAAGAAGAAGCCGTCGGGGTCGATCTGCGTGGCGTGCGCCCGGAGTGCTGCGTCGCGCTGGGGGAAGTACGCCGCGCACTCGACGCGTGCCGTCGCCTGCCGGTGGGGGCGGTTCCGGCGCGTCTCGAACCACTCCTCGAACGGGGAGGAGATCCCGCGCTCCTGCAGCGCGTGGTGCACGGCCTCGATGCGCGCGACGGAGAAGGAGATGTCGTAGTACAGCTTCTGCACCGCCCACGGCTCGCCGGCCTCGGGGTACGCCTCGGGGTCGGCCGCCGCCTCGTAGGCCGCCACGGCCACCTTGTGGGCCATGATGTGGTCCGGGTGCGGGTAGCCGCCGTTCTCGTCGTAGCACGTCATCACGTGCGGCCGGAACTCGCGGATCTGCCGCACGAGCGCGCCGACGGGCACCTCCAGCGGCTCGACCGCGAAGCAGCCCTCGGGCAGCGGCGGCAACGGGTCCCCCTCCGGCAGCCCGGAGTCGACGAAGCCCAGCCAGACGTGCTCGATGCCGAGCGCCTCGGCGGCGGCCGCCATCTCCCGACGGCGGTGGCCGGGCATGTCCCGCAGGATCTCGGGGTTCCCCTCGAGCCGGGGGTTGAGGATGTCGCCCCTCTCGCCGCCGGTGCACGTCACCACCAGCACCCTGTTGCCCTCGGCCGCGTACCTGGCGGAGGTCGCGGCCCCCTTGCTCGACTCGTCGTCGGGGTGCGCATGCACGGCCATGAGCCGCAACGCCTCGTGGGTCACCGCGTGGTCCTCCAGTGGCGCCGGGAACGGTCCCGCGCCTCGCTCGTCGTCAGTTCCAGGGACAATGGTCTCGCATCAGTGCCCGACGCGCCCAAGTCATATCGCACGCCCCGGCACCCACCACCCAGGAGGACCGTCCGTGACCGAGCCCGCAGCACCCCGACCCGCCGGGGGCGACCCGGCCGTGATGGCCGCCCGGTACGGCGGCGTGGGCTCCGGCCGGCGCGGCCTGATCCTCGCCGGAGTGGTGACGGCCCTGCTCGTGGCCGGTGGCCTGGCCGTCCAGGCGTCGAACCTCACGCGGCCCACGGTCATGGCGGAGAACGTCGGTTTCACGGTGAACGACGCGTCCAGCACCACGGTGCGGTTCAACCTCCGCACCGACCCGGGCACGACCGTCAGCTGCACGCTCGTCGCCCTGAACGAGTCCTTCACCCAGGTGGGCTTCCGCGAGGTCGAGCTCGGGCCCTTCGACGAACCGGCCACCTCGCACCAGGTGGACGTCACGACGACGGAGCTGGCCACGACGGGCAGCGTGGACGGGTGCCAGATCCTGGACGAGGGGTGACCTCGCTCCCGGGTCGCAGAACGTTGCTACCCGTGAAACTGCCGGTGACGACCGGAAAAGAGCGGCCCTGCCCCCGCTGTTTGTTATGATCCATGCTTTACCCGCCGCCCCGGAGCGGTGCACGTGGTGCGAGCGCCCGGGCGACACAGTCCCCGTTGCCTCGGCCGCTCACGCTCGCGACCGGGGCACGAACGTATGTGGAGGAGGAGCCGTGACACAGACGAGCACCACCTGGCTCACCCAGGACGCGTACAACCGGCTCAAGGCCGAGCTCGAGCACCTCACGGGCCGTGGGCGTCAGGACATCGCCGAGAAGATCGACGCCGCGCGCCAGGAGGGCGACCTCAAGGAGAACGGCGGGTATCACGCGGCCCGCGAGGAGCAGGCGAAGCAGGAGGCGCGGATCGTCCAGCTCACCGAGCTGCTCCGCAACGCCCACGTCGGCGAGCCGCCGCCGGACGACGGCATCATCGAGTCCGGCATGGTCGTCAACGCGACGATCGCGGGCCGCGAGCGCACCTTCCTGCTGGGCTCGCGCGAGGGCGCGCCCGACCTGGACATCGAGGTCTACTCGGAGTCCTCCCCGCTCGGCTCCGCGCTGGTCGGGAAGTCCGCCGGCGACACCGTGACGTACGAGGCGCCCAACGGCGCCACGATCGAGGTCAAGATCGGCGAGGTGAAGCCCTTCAAGGGCTGACCTGCCTGGCACAGACACCGTGGGCCGCCCCCGGCAGGGGCGGCCCGCGGTGTCTGCGGCTCAGGGGGCGAGGATGGTGTAGCCGGACTCGCGCAGGTTCTCGAGCACGCTCTGGCAGTGCTCGGGCCCCTTGGTCTCGAGCTCCACCGAGATCTCGACCTCGTCGACGGCCAGCCCGGCGGAGGTCCGCGTGTGCTCGACGCTCACGACGTTCCCGCCCGAGGTGGCCAGCTCCTTCAGCAGCCCGGCGAGGCTGCCCGGGGCGTCCTGGACGAGCACCCGCATCTGGAGGTAGCGCCCGGCCGCGGACATGCCGTGCCGGATAATCCGCAGCAGCACGAGCGGGTCCACGTTGCCGCCGGAGAGGACCACCACCACCGGGCCGGCGAACGCGCCCGGCTCGGCGAGGAGCGCGGCCACCCCGGCAGCGCCCGACGGCTCCACCACCAGCTTGGCGCGCTCGACCACGTGCAGCACCGCCCTGGAGAGCTGCTCCTCGCTGACCGTGCGGACCTCTCGCACGTGCTCGGCGACGAGGCGGAACGGCACCTCCCCCGGCATCCCGACGGCGATGCCGTCGGCCATGGTGTGCAGGTCCTCCAGCAGGCGCGGGTGCCCCTCGGCGAGCGAGGGCGGGTAGGCGGCCGCCGCGGCCGCCTGCACACCCACGACGTCGATCGTCGGGTCGACGCTGTGGACGGCCGCGGCGACGCCGGCGAGCAGACCGCCACCGCCGGTCGGGACGATGACCGTGCGCACGTCCGGCACCTGCTCGAGGATCTCGAGCCCGATGGTGCCCTGCCCCGCCACGATGTCGGCGTGGTCGTAGGGGTGGATGAGCACGCGCCCGGACTCGCTGACCTCGGCCGCCGCGGCCGCGAGCGCGCCGTTGAGGTTCTGCCCGACCAGGACCACCTCGGCGCCGTACTGGCGCGTCGCGGCGATCTTGGGCAGGGCCGCGTCCACGGGCATGAAGATCTTCGCCGAGATCCCGAGCAGCTGGGCCGCGAGCGCCACCCCCTGGGCGTGATTGCCGGCCGAGGCGGCGACGACCCCGCGTGTCTTCTCCTCCCCGCTCAGCCGGCTCATGCGCACGTAGGCGCCGCGGATCTTGAACGAGCCGGTGCGCTGGAGGTTCTCGGCCTTGAGATAGACCGGCGACCCGACGACGCGACCGAGCGTCGTGGACTCCTCCACCGGCGTCCGGTGCACGACGTCGGCGATGGACTCGGCGGCCGCCGTGAACGTGGCCCGGTCGAAGGCCGTCGCGCGGTCGTCGGTCCTCACCGCTCCTCCTCGGCCCGGTGGTCGGAGTCGTCGGCGTCGGCGCCCTTGTCGTCGTCGGCGATGTGCGCGTAGGCGTTGGCGATCGAGACGAACACCGCTCCGGGGGGCCCGCCGGACCGGTGCATGTCCCGGGCGAGGCTCGGGTACTTGTCGTGGCCGTAGAGGTAGAGGACGACCGTGTTGATGGTCGCGACCACCGGCACGGCGAACAGGGCGCCGAGGACCCCGGCGATTCCCGTGCCCGCCGCGACGGCGAGCAGGATGGCGACCGGGTGCAGCGAGACGGCGTTGCCCTGTAGCCAGGGCTGGAGCACGTTGCCCTCGAGCTGCTGCACGGCCAGCACGATGGCCAGCATGATCAGCGCGGTCACCAGCCCCTGGTCCACCAGGGCCACGACGACGGCGACCGCGCCGGAGATGAAGGCACCCACGATGGGGATGAAGGAGAACAGGAAGACCAGGATGCCGATCGGCAGGGCGAGCGGGACCTGCAGGATCGCGGCACCGGCGGCGATGCCGACGGCGTCAACGAACGCCACGAGGATCTGTGTACGCGCGTAGCCGCCCAGGGTCATCCAGCCGCGGATTCCGGCCTCGTTGATCCGGTCGCGCACCCCGACGGGGGTGAGGCGGACGAACCAGTGCCAGATCCGCCGGCCCTCCTTGAGGAAGAAGAACAGGCAGAAGAGTGCGATGACCGCGCCGGTGGCCACGGAGGTCACGGAGCTTGTCACCCCGACGACACCGCTGACCAGGCGGTCCGAGTTGGCCTGCAGCTGCTCGGTGATCTGGTCGAGGTAGCTCTGGATCTGTGCCTTGTCGATGCCGAGCGGGCCGTTCGCCAGCCAGTCGATGCCGTCCTGCACGGCGACGCCGACGCGATCGGCGAGCGCGCCGAACCCGTCGAGGATCGACCGGCCCGCGAGGACGAGCAGGCCGGTGACCAGGCCGACGAGGAGCAGGATCGCCGTGAGGGCGGCGAGCGCCCGAGGGAAGTGCAGGACCCGGCGCAGCCGCACGGCGACGGGCTCCAGGAGCACGGCGAGGAGCAGCGCGACGAGCACCGCGACCACGATCATCTGGAACGTGGCGACCAGGTAGCTGAGGAGCGCGACCGCCGCCGCGACGACGAGGACGCGCCAGGACCAGCCCGCCGCGACCCGCAGCGTCCGGGGGACGCCGTCGACCATGGTCGACGCCGGAGCCCCGGCAGCCGGGGATGCCGTCCCACTTAGGTCCGTCCCCGCTGGGGGCCGTAGCCCGGGGACCCGGTCCGACGGGAACCGGCCGGCGGTCACCGGGTCCGTGGCGCGCCGGATGCGGCTGCGCAGCCCGGGGCGCTCCACCTCATCGTTGCTCTGGTCAGGCATGGTCCCCGCAATCGACGTGGCACGGTAGTTTTCCTGGCTCAGCCTACGGTGCAGCTCCCCCGCGCCCGCGCCGCGGCTGTGCACGGATCCGGCGCGTCGCCGGGAAGAACGCCACCCCGCGCGGTGTTCCCACCGGTGACGCACACTCTTGGAGGAGCACGCATGTTCGGACTGGGCCGCAGGACGCAGATGGTCACCGCCGAGGAGGCCCTGCCCGGCCGCCCGACCCCCGGCTACGCGGTGCCGACCACGCACGAGGTCCTCGGCACCCCCCTGCAGGGCCCGTGGCCGGCCGGGTCGGAGGTCCTCTACGTCGCGATGGGGTGCTTCTGGGGGGCCGAGCGGATCTTCTGGCGCCTGCCCGGCGTCGTGTCGACGGCCGCTGGCTACCTCGGCGGGTTCACGCGGTACCCGACGTACGAGGAGGTGTGCACGGGCCTGACCGGGCACACCGAGGCGGTGCAGGTGGTCTACGACCCGGCGAAGACCTCTCCCGAGCTCCTGCTCAAGGCCTTCTGGGAGAACCACGACCCCACCACGGCCAACCGCCAGGGCAACGACGTCGGCACCCAGTACCGCTCCGGCATCTACTGGACGACTGCTGGCCAGGAGGCCGCGGCACGCGCCACCCGCGACGCGTTCCAGCAGGTCCTGACAGAGCACGGCCACGGCGCCATCTCCACCGAGCTGCTGCCCTTCCCCGGCGAGTTCTACTACGCCGAGGACTACCACCAGCAGTACCTCCACAAGAACCCGGGCGGGTACTGCAACCACGGGCCGAACGGGCTCACCTGCCCCGTCGGGCTGGTGCGCCAGGACCAGCTCCCCGCCCAGGTCGACGTGGCGCCGCCCGGCGACTGACACTGACCCGCCGGGCGGGCGGCTGCAGCCCGGGCGGCACCTCCGCGCCTGCCGTGCCGCGGGAAGGGGCCGGCCGGGCCGCCCGGAGGCCCGCCCCGTACGCTGGAGCCGGTAGCCCGGCACCGGTCGGGCCCCGACGAGAGGACCTCATGAGCGAGCTTCCCACCGCCACCGGCAGCTTCGGCGACAAGCCGGAGCTCAGCTTCCCCGGCTCCGCGGCACCCGAGGGCCTGCAGGTCCAGGTGCTCGAGCAGGGCTCGGGCGACACCGTGCAGGCCGGTGACACCATCGTGGTGAACTACCTCGGCCAGACGTGGGGCGGCCACGTCTTCGACAACTCCTACGACCGCGGCGACACCATCTCCTTCCCGATCGGGATGGGCGTCGTCATCGGCGGCTGGGACGACGGGCTGGTGGGCCAGCAGATCGGCTCGCGCGTGATGCTCTCGATCCCGCCGGAGCACGGTTACGGCCCGCGCGGCGTGCCGCAGGCCGGGATCAAGGGCACCGACACCCTCGTCTTCGTGGTGGACGTCGTCGGCGTGGAGTGACCCCTGGAACAGCCGGCTCAGCGCGGCAGCCACGACCCGAGGTAGGCGCGCAGCCCCGCGAGGTCGGACCCGCCGCGGTAGGCCACGTACCCGTCCGGGCGGACCAGCAGGTGCGCCGTCGCCGTCCCGGTCACGCCCAGCCGGTCCAGGACGAGGCCGTCCCGGCCGCCGTCGCCGGCGGCCGGGGCCGGTCCGCGGGAGAGTCGGTGGACGCGCAGACCGCGCCCCTCCAGCTCCCGCACCTGGGCCTCGGACCACCGTCCCGGCGGTCCGCACAGCAGCAGGTGGAAACCCTCGGCGCCGACCGCTTCATGGAGCGTGCCGCCGCCCAGGGGGGCGTCGGGCAGCCGGTCGCCGGCCCGCGGGCCCCGTCGCGGCGCGCCGGGCCCCTCGACGGCCAGCGGGCTGCGCCGGTAGGACACGGTCAGCTCGGCGACGGTGCGGAAGCCCGCCGCCCGCAGCCGGTTCAGCCGCAGCACGAGCGGTACGACGACGGGGGCGAGCCGCGCACGGGCGAGCCGCAGCGGCGCGGCGGCCGAGGTCGCCACGGTGAACGCCCGGTCGCTCAGCCGGAGCACGGCCCGGCCCACCGGCAGGCGCTCGGCCTCGTACGTGCCCAGCAGGCGGTCCGGTGACCGGCCGGCGACGACGAGGGCGAGCTTCCACCCGAGGTTGACGGCGTCCTGGATCCCGGTGTTCATGCCCTGCGCCCCGGCCGGGCTGTGGATGTGGGCGGCGTCCCCGGCCAGGAGCACCCGGCCCGCGCGGTAGCGCACGGCGCTGCGCAGGTGCAGCCGGAAGTTGGTCGTCCACACCGGGTCGCGCAGGCGGACACCGGTCACGAAGCGGGCGACGAGGCCCTGGAGCTCCTGCAGGGCGACCGTCTCGCCCGCCACGGCCTCCTGCCCCCGCGGTCGCATCGCGATCATCCGCCAGGTGGCCGGGTCCCGGAGCGGGAAGAGGAAGAGCACGCCGTCCCCGGAGACGAAGGCGTGCACCGGACCTGCCTCAAGGCCGTCCGCCTCGAGGTCGGCCAGCACGAACGTCGGCGCGTAGGGCCTCCCGCGGAACGCGATCCCGGCCTCGCGGCGCACGGTGCTGTGCGCGCCGTCGCAGCCCACGACGTAGCGGGCCCGCACGGTCTCCTCCGTGCCGTCGGCGTGGCGGAGGGAGCAGCGCACGGCCTGGCGCTCCTGGACGAGCGCCGTGAGCTCGACGCCACGCTCGGCGGCGGCGCCCCGCCGGGCGAGGTGCTCGCCGATCACCCGCTCGGTCTCGGACTGCGAGAGGAAGAGCAGGTGGGGGAAGGGCGAGTCCTTCAGCCCGAGGTCGAAGAGGCCGAGCCGGACCGTGCGCCCGCCGAGGTGCAGCCGCAGCTCGACCGCCGGGTTGCCCCGCTCGACCAGCTCCCGGGCAAGCCCGTCACGGGCCAGCACCTCCAGGGTGCGCGGCTGGATCGCCAGGGCGCGCGACTCGTGGACCCGGTCCAGCGCCTTGTCGACCAGGCGCAGGCGCACGCCCCGCACCGCCAGCTCCAGGGCGAGCGTCAGCCCGGTCGGCCCGGCGCCCACGACGAGCACGTCGAGCGGCCCAGGGTCCCGCGCCGTCCCGGCGTGCGCCATGACGTCACCTCGTCTCGGGTGCGCTCACGGTACCCACGCCACACCCCCGGCCGTGCCGGAAACCTCGGCGCGGCCTCCCCGTGGCCCGGCTCCCCGGAGAGGGCAGGTCCCCACGCGTCGACCGAACGGCGACGGCGGCCGCCCCCTGGGAGGGGACGGCCGCCGTCGCGCCGGGTCGGTCGCGTCAGTCGCTGCCGCGCAGGATGGCGAGCAGGCGCAGGAACTCGATGTAGAGCCACACCAGGGTGACCGCGAGCCCGAACGCGGCGGACCAGGCGTACCGGCCGGGAACACCCGCCTCGACGCCGCGCTTGATGGCGTCGAAGTCCATGATCAGGCAGATCGCGGCCAGGCCCACGGCGAAGACGCCGAGCAGGACGCCCAGCGGGATGCCGAACAGCGTCACGCCGGTCCGCAGGCCCCACGGGTCGTCGGAGGCGCCGGTGACCATGAGGACCACGTTGACCAGCGAGAACAGCGCGTAGCCGACGAGCGCGATCAGCACGAACCGGGTCAGCTTGGGGGTGACGCGGACGGTGCCGGACTTGAACAGGAACAGGGCGGCGACGAACGTGGCCGTCGTGCCCAGCACGGCCTGGAGGACGATGCCGCCCCACTGGGCCTCGAACACGGCGGAGATGCCGCCGAGGAACAGGCCCTCGGCCACCGCGTAGGCCATGATCAGCGCCGGGGAGGGCTCACGCTTGAAGGCGTTGACCAGCCCCAGGACCAGCCCGACGATGGCGCCGCCGAACGTCAGGAGCATGTTGGCGTCCATGACGAGCCAGTTGAAGGCCGCCGCGACCACGATGACGCCCAGGACGAGCCCGGTCTTGACGATGACGTCGTCGTAGGTCATCCGGCCGGTGTCCGCGGGGGCGGCGGGCGGCTGACGGTAGGCGTGCTCGAGGTCGTTGACCTGGCCGGGCTGGTAGGCCTGCCCCGGCTGGTAGGCGCCGTAGCCGGCACCGGGCTGGGCGGGCTGGCCGTAGCCCTGCGGCGCGTGGCCGCCCTGGGGGGCGTAACCGGTGCCGCTCTGGGGGGCGTAGCCCGGGTAGGTCGGGTAGCCGTTCGGGGTCCGCTGGGCGTTGGCGCCGAAGTACGGACTCTTCTCGAAGACGGGATTGCTCACGTAGTGCCTCCTGGTCGCGGCAACCGGGTTCCGCGTGTTCGGACCCCGGACCAAAGTCGCTGGCCTGTGCTCCATCGTACGGGCCGGACGGGCCCGAAGGTGCGCGATGCTGCTGACGGTACAACGGGACGCGGCTCGTCCATGTTCCCGGCCCACCTGCGACGTCGCCGCCCGCGCCTCGGTCCGGAGGACCGCCCCGGGCCTCCCCCGTCTCGTCCTCAGGGACGAGATTCTCCCCGCGACGGCGGAGCTGCGGTGCCCGCGAGAATCAGCCCAGCCGTCGATCCGCCCGCGTGCCGGGCCCCCTAGCGTGGTCATCAGCACGCAGGCCTGCCGCGAACGGCACCGCCGACCGGCTCCCACCCAGAAGGGCACGTCATGATCGAGGCGCACGACCTCACCAAGCGCTACGGCAGCAAGACCGCCGTCGACCACCTGAGCTTCACCATCCAGCCGGGCACCGTCACCGGGTTCCTTGGCCCGAACGGGGCCGGCAAGTCCACGACGATGCGCATGATCGTCGGCCTGGACCGGCCGACGTCGGGCACGGTGACCGTCAACGGCAGGCCGTACACGAAGCACCGTTCGCCGCTGAAGGAGGTCGGGGTGCTGCTGGACGCCAAGGCGGTCCACCCAGGGCGCAGCGCCCGGTCGCACCTGCGCACCATGGCCGCCACCCACGGCATCCCCACCCGGCGGGTGGACGAGGTCATCGAGATGACCGGCCTGGCCGGCGTCGCGGGCAAGCGGGTCGGCGGGTTCTCCCTCGGCATGGGCCAGCGGCTCGGCATCGCCTCCGCCCTGCTCGGCGACCCCCGCACGCTCATCCTCGACGAGCCGGTCAACGGCCTCGACCCCGAGGGCGTGAAGTGGGTCCGCACCCTGGTGCGCTACCTCGCCGGCGAGGGCCGCACCGTCTTCCTCTCCTCGCACCTGATGTCGGAGATGGCGCAGACCGCCGACCAGCTCCTGGTCATCGGCCGCGGCCGGATCATCACCGCGGGCCCCGTCCAGGAGGTCATCGACTCCGTCACCGGCACCACGGTCCACGTGCGCTCCCCGCAGGCGGCCGCGCTCGCCGAACGGCTGCGCGCCGCCGGCGCGACCGTCTCCTCCGCCGAGGCCGGCGCGCTCGCCCTGCAGGGCGTCACCGCCGAGCAGGTCGGCGAGACCGCAGCGGCGCACGGCATCGTGCTCCACGAGCTCACGCCGCAGCGGGCCAGCCTCGAGGAGGCCTACATGAACCTCACCCAGGACGCGGTGGAGTACCGCTCCGACGCCCAGTCCGCCCCGATCCGCCCCGCCGTCGGGCAGGAGGCCCTCAAGTGAGCACCACGACCACGACCACCACCCCCGCCGCCCCCGCCCGTCCCCAGTCCCACCGCCCGGCGGTGGACGCCCGCCTGACCTTCGCCGGAGTCATGCGCGGCGAGTGGATCAAGCTCCTCTCGCTCCGCTCGACCTGGTGGACCCTGGGCATCACCGTCGCCGTCATGGCGCTGCTGGCCCTCGCCCAGGCGTCGTCGGTGCGGTTCCTGCTCGACCCCCCGATGTCCGTGCCCGTCGAGGAGCTGCACGGCGCCGAGTTCGTCATCGGCGGCTACCAGTTCGGCCTGGTGACCGTCGCCGTCCTCGGCGTCCTGCTGATCACCGGCGAGTACTCGACCGGCATGATCCGCTCCACCCTCGCCGCGGTGCCGGGCCGGCTGCCCGTGCTCGCGGCCAAGGCGCTCGCCCTGGTCGTCGTCACCGCGGCCGTCAGCGTCGTCAGCCTCGCCGCCGCGTACCTGGTGACGATGCCGCTGCTCTCCGACCACGACCTCGTGCCGGCCCTGGACGACTCCCTCACCTGGCAGGCGTTCGGCGGCATGGCCTACTTCTTCGTCGCCACCGCGCTCACCGCCCTCGGCCTCGGGGCCGTGCTCCGCCACACCGCCGGCACCATCACCGCGGTGCTCGGCCTGCTGCTCCTGCTGCCGATGATCCTCCAGTTCATCAACATCGACTGGGTCCAGGACGTCATGACGTACCTGCCTCTGCCGGCCGCCACGGCGTTCCTGGGCATCAGCGGGTTCTTCGGCTCCAACGAGAACCTCACCGCGTGGCAGGGCGTCGCCGTGGTCGGCGCGTACGCCGTCGTCGCCCTCGCCGCGGGCGCCTGGTCGCTGAAGCGCCGGGACGCCTGATCACCGTGTCCCCCGACCGCGGACGTGCGCCGCAGGTCCCGCCTGCGGCGCACGTCGGCGCGCCCGGGGGCCCCGTTCCACCGGTCGCGCCGGCGCCTGCCGCCGCGACGCTCGACGAGGCCTCGGTGCGGCGCGCCGGCCCGGTCCGCCGCTTCGTCCTGGGCCACCCGCGGGCCGTCGACGCGATCGTGGTCGCCGTCTTCCTCGTCCCCGCGGTCCTGGGCGAGCTCGCCCCCGAGGTCCTGGCCGACGGCGCACGCGGCCCCGCCGAGCGGGCGACGGTCGCCGCCGTCGTCCTGCTGACCGCCCTCGCCCTGTGGTGGCGCCGCAGCGCGCCCGTCCGGGTGCTCACCGCGACCACGGCGCTGCTCGCCCTCTCGCTCGCGGTCACCCGGGACACCACCACCGTCGAGGTCGCCGCGGTCCTGGCCCTCTACGCCGTCGCCGCGTACCGCCCCGCCTCCACCGCGTGGGGCTGTCTGGCTCTGCTCAACGTGGTCTCGGGCGCCTCCCTCCTGCTGTGGATGGACGTCACCCAGGAGACCGCGGTGCTCACCACCACCACCCCGCACTCCGAGACGGTGCAGGAGGTCAGCCAGCTCCAGGCGCTCGTCGTCCTGCAGATCACGGTGCTGGTGCTCTCCGTCGTCGCGGTGGCGCTCGGCACCGGAGCCCGCGGCCGCCGGCTGCACGTCGAGAGCCTGCTCGAGCGGACCCGTCAGCTCGTGCTCGAGCGGGACCAGCGCGAGCAGCTCGCCGTCTCCGCCGAGCGCACGCGGATCGCCCGCGAGATGCACGACGTCGTCGCCCACTCCCTGTCCGTGATGATCACCCTGGCCGACGGCGCCTCCGCGGCGATGACCCGGCGGCCCGACCTGGCCCGCGAGGCCCTGGAGCAGCTCGCCGAGACCGGCCGCTCCGCGCTCGCCGACACGCGGCGCATGGTCGGGGTGCTGCGCGAGGACTCGCCCGCCCCGGCCCCCGGCCCGGCACCAGGCCCGGCCGACGGCAGCCTCGGCGGCGATGTCGCCCCGCTGGCGCCGCAGCCGGCCGCCCACGACCTCGCCGACCTCGTCGAGCGCTTCCGGGTGACCGGGCTGCCCGTGCGGCTCACCGAGTCGGGCCCGCCCCTGCCCGAGGACGCCGGGCTGCAGCTGGCCGTCTACCGCATCGTCCAGGAGTGCCTGACCAACGTGCTGCGGTACGCCCGGCTCAGCCCCCGGATCGACGTGACGGTCGAACGGCTCGACGGCCGCGTCGTCGTCACCGTGGACAATGACTCCGGGACGGCCGGCGACGCCATGGTCGGCAGCGGCCGCGGCCTCATCGGCATCCGCGAGCGGGCGGCCGTGTACGACGGGCACGTGGAGGCGGGGCCGACGCCGACGGGCTGGCGGGTCCGGGCCGAGCTGGGCTGGAACTGGGAGGGACGAGGGTGAGCGTTCGGGTGCTGCTGGCGGACGACCAGTCGCTGCTGCGCATGGGTTTCCGCATGGTCCTGGAGGCCGAGGAGGACCTGGAGGTGGTCGGGGAGGCCGCTGACGGGGCGTCGGCCGTCCGGATGGTCGCGGCCCTCTCCCCCGACGTGGTGCTGATGGACGTGCGCATGCCCGGCCTGAACGGGCTGGAGGCGACCGAGCGGATCGTCGCCGAGCACCCCGCCTCGAAGGTGCTCATCCTGACCACCTTCGACGTCGACGAGTACGCCTTCGCCGGGCTGCGCGCCGGGGCGAGCGGGTTCCTGCTCAAGGACACCCGGCCGGCCGACCTGGTCCACGCGATCCGGTCCGTCGCCCACGGCGACGCCGTCGTGTCCCCGCGGATCACCCGCCGCATGCTCGAGCTCTTCGGGCAGCACCTGCCGGCCGGGGCCGAGGACGGCGCCGCCGACGGCCGCGACCCGCGACTCACCCGGCTCACCGCCCGCGAGCTCGAGGTGCTCGGGCTCGTCGCGGAGGGTCTGTCGAACGCGGAGATCGCCGCGCGCCTCGTGGTCTCCGAGACCACGGTGAAGACGCACGTGGGCAACGTGCTCGGCAAGCTCGAGCTGCGTGACCGGGTCCAGGCCGTCGTGCTGGCCTACGAGACCGGGCTGGTGCGGCCGGGCTGAGCCGGCCGGGCACGACGAGGGGGCGCCGACCTGACGGTCGGCGCCCCCTCGTCATCACTGCCCCGGAGGGCTACTTCTTGGCGGCGTCCGCGTCCGCGATCTTCGCGCCGGCGGCGGCGGGGGCCACACCGGGGGCGGCGGGCCTGTTGTCCGACGCGGCGGCAGCCTCCCACGCGGCCCGCGGGTTCTGCAGGGCGCCGAGGGAGACGAGCTCGCGGCGGAAGAACAGCGCCTCGGTCCAGTCCGCGAGGATGCGGACCTTGCGCTCGAAGGACGGCATCGCGAGCACGTGGTAGCTGCGGTGCATGAACCAGGCGAGCGGGCCGCGGAACTTGAAGCCCATGATCTGCGCGACGCCCTTGTACAGGCCGAGCGAGGCCACGGTCCCGATGTTCTCGTGGCGGTACTCCTCGGGCTCCTCCCCGCGCAGCACCCGGGCGAGGTTCTCCCCCAGCTGCTTGCCCTGGCGCACGGCGTGCTGCGCGGTGGGCGCGGTGGTCGCGGCGGGGTCCGAGGAGGTCAGGTCCGGCACCGCGGCGTTGTCGCCGGCGGCCCAGGCGCCCTCGACGACGGTCCCGTCCTCGTTCACCACCTGCAGCGAGGCGTTGGTGCGCACCCGGCCGCGGGCGTCGAGCGGGAGGTCCGTGTTCGCGAGCACCGGGTTGGCCTTGACCCCGGCGGTCCACACGATGGTGTCGGCCTCGAACTTCTCGCCCGTGGACAGCTCCACGACGCCGTCGACGCAGGAGTTGAGGAAGGTGTTGAGGTGGATCTCGACGCCGCGCTCGCGCAGCTGCTCGATGGCGTAGCCGCCCAGCTCCTCGCCCAGCTCGGGGAGGATGCGCCCGGCGCCCTCGACGACGACGAAGCGCAGGTCCTCGGCCTCGATCGAGTCGTACTCCTTGGTGGCCGTGCGGGCCATGTCCTCGACCTCGCCGATCGCCTCGATGCCGGCGAACCCGCCGCCGACGAAGACGAACGTGAGCATCCGGCGCCGCTTCTCGGCGTCCCAGGTGGAGGCGGCCTCGGCGAGCTTGTTGAGGACGCGGTTGCGCAGCGCGGTGGCCTCCTCGATGTGCTTGAAGCCGATGGCGTTCTCGGCCAGCCCGGGGATCGGCAGCGTGCGGGCGACGGAACCGAGGCCGACGACGAGGTGGTCGTACGTGACCTCGTACGCGGGGTCGTCGTTGACGGGCTGGATGACCGCCTTGCGCTCGGCGTGCCGGATCTCGGTGATGGAGCCGGTCAGCACGCTGGTGCCCTTGAGCTCGCGGCGCAGCGACGTCACCACGTGGCGCGGCTCGATGGAGCCGGCCGCCGCCTCGGGCAGGAACGGCTGGTAGGTCATGTAGGGACGCGGGTCGACGACGGCGATCTCGGCGTCCTGGCGACCCAGGTGCTTGCGCAGCGTCGTGGCCGTGTAGAGGCCGATGTAGCCGCCGCCGGCGACGAGGATGCGGGGGGTGCGGCCGCCGTGGAGGACGGGCCGCACGGACTCCTCCCCACGTGCCTGCAGGGACTTCGCAGCAAGGGCACCGGCGCCCGCGAGGGCGGCCACCGAGCTGCTGACGGCGAGGGAACGCAGGAAGGATGCCATGCCTTCCATCGTAAGAGCCGTACTGCCGGGGAGCCTCCCCGGGCGGGGACCTTTGTCCCGTGATAACGACCACGTCGGTGCCCGGGGCACCCCTGATCCGTCCAACGAGCGGCGGGCCGCCGAGGTTCCGGGGCGGGTCGGGCAGGATGGGGCCCGACGCCCCCATAGCCCAACTGGCAGAGGCAGCCGGCTTAAACCCGGCCCAGTACGGGTTCGAATCCCGTTGGGGGCACGGAGGGGTCCCGTCGGGGCACGAGAGGTGCCCGACGGGGCCTGTTGGGGGCCCGACGGTCCCGTCGGGGCACGAGGGGCGCCCCGCCGCGCCCGCCGGGTCGCGCGCGGCCGACGGGGCCGGGGCTCCGCCGTCGGCACCCCCGCGGCCGCGGCAACTGGCGGCAACACGGCGGTGGGCCCGGCGCCGCGCCCTATCGTGGCCAGATCGAGGCCGGTCGACGCTGCCCACGCGTGCCCGGCGAGCCAGCGCAGGGAGTACGCACGACGATGAGCAGAACGACAGACAGGGCGCGCCGCGGGATCCTCAGCACCTACCGCCACAAGCTGGAGAACGAGACCTTCGCGGGAATGGTGCTCCTCGCCGGCGCGGTCGTGGCGCTCGTCTGGGCCAACTCGCCGTGGCGCGAGAGCTACCAGGCGCTGTCCGGGTACGTCGTGGGCCCCGAGGCGCTCCACCTCGCGCTGCCCGTGTCGGGCTGGGCGGCGGACGGGCTGCTGGCGATCTTCTTCTTCGTGGTCGGGCTCGAGCTCAAGACCGAGTTCGTCACCGGCGCGCTGCGCGACGTCAAGCTTGCGCTGGTGCCGATCCTCGCGGCCGTCTTCGGGATGGTCGGCCCCGCCGCCGTCTACACGGCGATCCAGGCCTTCTCCGGTTCCGGGCGGTACGAGGGCTGGGCCATCCCGGTCGCGACCGACATCGCGTTCGCCGTCGCCGTCCTGGGCATCTTCGGCCGTGGTCTCCCGCCCGCGGTGCGCACGTTCCTGCTGACCCTGGCCGTCGTCGACGACCTGCTGGGCATCACCGTGATCGCGATCTTCTACACGGAGGAGATCCACGTCGTCGCCCTGCTCGGCTCCCTGGCCCTGGTCGCCCTGTTCGGGGTGCTCGTCAACCGGCGCATCACGTCGTGGTGGCTGCTCGTCCCGATCGCGGTGGTGGCGTGGGCGCTCATGCACGCCTCCGGGGTGCACGCCACGATCTCCGGCGTGCTGATGGGGCTCACGGTGCCGGCGCTGGCCCGGCACGGCGAGCACGGCGCCATGACGCACCGGTTCGTCGAGCGCATCCAGCCGTGGTCCGCGGGGCTGGTCCTGCCGGTCTTCGCCTTCTTCGCCGCCGGCGTCTCGGTGGTCGACTCCGGTGGCCTCGGCGGGATGCTGGCCGACCCGGTGGCGGTGGGCGTCTACCTCGCGCTCCCTCTCGGCAAGCTGCTGGGCATCTGGGGCGGTGTCGCCCTCCTGACGAAGCTCACCCGGCTGCGGCTGGGGAGCGGCATCGACCTCGCGGACATCTTCCCGGTGGCGATGGTCGCCGGGATCGGCTTCACCGTGTCGCTGCTCATCGCGAGCCTGTCCTTCGACGCCTCCGACCCCGCCTCGGCCCACGCCCGCGTCGCCGTGCTGCTGGGCTCGCTGATCGCCGCCGTGCTCGGTGCGGTGCTGCTCCGCCTGCGGGCCGCCGTGCGCGTCCGCGGGCGCGCCGCGCACCCGCGCGCCCGCCGCTGACGCAGCCGTCTCCGGAAGGCTCGCCGAGGAGCCGCCAGCCGACAACGGGGCAGATTGGTGTCCCTCCGGGGCACCGATCTTCCCCGGTCCGCCCCGAACGGTGGCGGGCTCGACGACCTCCACGCGCTGGCGGAGACGTCTTCCCCGGTCCGCCCGAACGGTGGCGCGGCCGGGCTCAGCGCACCAGGGACAGGGCGATCCCGTCGAGGATGTCGTGCTCGCTTGTCACCACCGGGCCGAGCACGCCGCCGTCGGCCTCGACCTCGGCCGCGACCCGAGCGACCACCTCTGACCACACCAGTGCGCCCGCCCCGATGACGTCCACCCGCCCCGGGTGCATGAACCCCATCGCGGCCCGTTCCCCGTGCGAGGCGTGCAGCAGCGCCGAGCACGACGCGAGGACCTCCGGGACCTCCAGAGCAGCGCCGTCGATCGCCGCCGGGTCGTAGGCGGGCAGCCCGAGCGCGTGGGCGGTGATCGTGGTGACCGAGCCGGCCAGGCCCACGAGGGTCCGCGCCCGCCCGAGCGGGACGACGGCGGAGGCGTCGTCGAGCAGGCGTCGCACGTCCGCCCGGGCGGCCTCCTCCTCGGCGGCGGTGGGCGGGTCGGTGCGCAGGTGCCGCTCGGTCAGCCGCACGCAGCCGACGTCCAGCGACAGCGCCGCCTGCGCGGAACCGTCCCCGAGGACGAGCTCGGTGGACCCGCCGCCGATGTCGACGACCAGGTACGGGCCGGCGTGCGAGGGGTCGAGGACGCTCACGGCGCCGGCGAAGCTCAGCGCCGCCTCCTCCTCGCCCGAGATCACCTCTGGGGTCACGCCGAGGGCCTCGCGGACGCCGTCGACGAAGTCCTGGCGGTTCTCGGCGTCGCGGGTGGCCGAGGTGGCGACGAACCGGGTGCGCTCGACGCCGAGCACGCGGCAGCGCTCGGCGTAGTCACGGGCGGCGACCAGGGTGCGCTCGAGCGCGGCGGGGTCGAGCCGGCCGGTGCGGTCCACCCCCTGCCCCAGGCGGACGATCTCCATGCGGCGCTCGACGTCGGTCAGCCGGGTCCCCCGGGCGCCGTCCGGCTCCAGGTCGGCGACGAGCAGGCGGATGGAGTTGGTGCCACAGTCGATGGCCGCTACACGAGTCACCGGACAACCCTGCCACGGCGTCGCGGCCCGTCGCGCGGCCGGAGAGCGGGGTGGGGGCCCGGGACGAGCGGGGCCCTAGGCTGGCCCTCATGAGCGAGGAACGTGCGATCGAGGCGCTGGAGCGGTCCGGGATGGACTTCACCGTCACCCGGCACGGCCGCGTCTCCAGCCTCGTCGAGGCCGCGGCCGCCCGAGGGGTGGAGCCCGGGGCGATCATCAAGACGCTCGTGGTCCGCCGCGGCGAGGACGACTACCTGTTCGTCCTCGTGCCTGGCGGCCGGGCGATCTCCTGGCCCAAGCTGCGCATGCTGCTCGGCGTGAACCGCATGTCTATGCCGGACGCCGCCACCGCGAAGGACGTCACCGGGTACGAGCGGGGCACGATCACGCCGTTCGGCGCTACCACCGCGTGGCCCGTGATCATGGACGGGACGATCTCCGGCACGGTCTCGATCGGGGCGGGCGCGCACGGCGTCGCGGCCACGGTGGACGCGGGCGATCTCGCCACGGCTCTCGACGCCCAGGTCGCGGACGTCACCGAGCCCGAGTAGATCGCCCGGCTCGCGCCCTTAGCCCGCCCCGTGCCGGACACCGTCGAGTGAGACGTACCCCGTGTGGTAAGTGCCTCATAACGCGGGGGTCGTCGCACTCGCCGGTGTCCCGCCTGGACGCCCCCTGTGGGGTCCGCTGGGCCTACTCGGCGCGGCGGGTGACGCGTGCCCCGCGTCCGCGCACGCGGACCCGGGCGCGGGCGCGGAGGGTCAACCCGCCGAGCACCGCCGAGATCAGGGACCCCAGGAGCACCGCGAACTTGGCGTGGTCGCCGGCCGGTGTCGCGCCGAACGACAGCTCGGCGATGAGCAGCGAGACCGTGAAGCCGATGCCGGCGAGCATCGCCACACCGAGCAGGTCCGCAAGGTCCACGCCGTGACCGAGCCGCAGGGGCGTGACCTTCGTGAGGATCGCGACCCCGCCCCAGATGCCGAGAACCTTGCCCACCACGAGGCCGGCGATGACGCCGATGGCGATCGGGTCGCCCAGCACCTCGCCGAGGCCCCCGGAGTCGACCACGGAGACGCCCGCGGCGAAGAAGGCGAAGACGGGCAGAGCAAAGCCGGCGGAGATCGGCTGAACGCGCTCGACGAACGCGTGCGTGAGCTGCTCCCGCTCGCCGCGCCGCCGGCGGGCGGGGACGGTCATGCCCATCAGGACGCCCGCGACGGTCGCGTGCACGCCCGCCTCGTGCATGAGCGCCCACGCCACGACGGCGAGCGGCACCAGCAGCCACCAGGAGGTCAGGCGTCGCTGGACCAGCAGTCCGAAGAGGGCGATCAGCGCGAGGGAGCCCACCAGCTGCAGCAGGTGGATCTTGTCGGTGTAGAACACCGCGATCACCGTGATGGCGAGGAGGTCGTCCACGACGGCGAGGGTGAGCAGGAAGACGCGGAGCGTGGGCGGGAGCCCGCGGCCGAAGATGCCCAGCAGCGCGACCGCGAACGCGATGTCGGTGGCGGTGGGGATGGCCCAGCCGCCGATGCCGTCGGAGTCGCTGACCGTCTGGATGCCGGCGTAGATCAGTGCGGGGACGGCCATGCCGAGCACCGCGGCGGCCATCGGGAGCAACGCCTCGTCGAGCTTGCGGAGGGACCCGGTGACGAACTCGGTCTTGAGCTCGAGGCCCACGACGAAGAAGAAGATCGCGAGGAGCCCGTCGGCCGCCCAGGTGGAGAGCGAGAGGTCGAGGTGCAGCGCGGCCGGCCCGATCTCGTAGCCCGCCAGCGCCTGGTAGGCCCCGCGCCAGGGCGAGTTCGCCCAGAGCAGCGCCAGGACGGCGGCGCCCAGCAGCAGGGCGCCGGTGAAGGTCTCGTTCTGGAGGCGGACCTGCATCCTGCGGCGCCTGCCGTAGCTCGTGGCCGTGGGGATGTGGTGGTGCTCGTGCGGCTCACGGTGCGGCATGCGCGGCCCTTTCCGGTGCGGTCGACGAAGATCCTGCCGACCAGACTTCCCGGCGCACCGCGGGACACCCTACGTGACGGCGACCGGCCGCGCCCGCCCGCGTCCGGGAGGCGGGACCCCGCCCCCAGGGGACGCGCCGCGGGTCAGCGGGAGCAGCGGTCGGGCCTTGGGGGACGCGTCGCGGGTCAGCGGGAGCGGCGGTCGGCCCCCGGGGGCCGCGCCGCGTCAGCAGGAGCAGCGGTCGGGGCTCCAGGTTCCCTCGAGGAGGTGCAGCGTCTCGTCCCCGAACGGGTTGACTCCGGGCCCGACGGCGAGCGTGTGCCCCAGCAGCGCGTGGAGGCACTTCACGCGGGTGGGCATGCCGCCCGCGGAGATGCCTGCGATCTCCTCGACCTCTCCCAGCTCGGCCCGGCGGGCGAGGTAGTCCTCGTGGGCCCGACGGTAGCGCTCGGCGAGCTCGGGGTCCGCGGCGAGCCGCTCGTTCATCCCCTCCATCACGTGCTCGGCCTCGAGCGTGCTCGCCGCCCTCACCGCGGGCGGGCAGGTGAGGTAGTACGACGTCGGGAAGGGGGTTCCGTCGTCGAGGCGCGGGGCGGTCCGGACCACCAGGGGGCGTCCGCACACGCAACGGGCGGCGATCTCCACCACGCCCCTCGGCACCCGGCCGAGCTGCTCGGCGAGGACCTCGAGGTCACGTTCGGTCACGGCGGTCTGGTCGGTCACCGCTCCATTGTCCTACGCCTCGCCGACCCGCCCGACGAGCCGGGGCCGCGGCCGGTTCACGGCGTCCGCTCCTCCGCGGGGACGGACAGGCCCGAGGGGTCCTCGTCGCCCACCACGGACTCGCCCGCCACCTGCACCGACTCCCACGCGCGCAGGTACCAGGGGGTCGCCGCGGCCCGCTCGACGGCGCGTTCCGCCGCCTCGGCCTCCGCGGCGCTCTCCCCGCCGGTCACCGTCTCCGGGTCGACGACGACGTAGGGCGTCTCCCCCGGCATGACGTACCCGAGCCGGTCCCGCGCCTGAGCCTGGACGTACTCGGGGTCCTGCCACCGGGCGAGCTGGCGCTCGAGGTCGGCGTTGCGCTCCTCCGCCTCGGAGACCTGGGCGTTCAGCTCGCGCAGCTCCTCCTGCTGGGCGACGGCGTAGCGCAGCGTCGGGGCGAGGACAGCGAAGGCCATGAGGGCGACGAGGAAGAGGCCAAGGGCGCGCAGGCTGACCGTGGGGCGCGGCTCGCCGTCGGGACCGGGCGCCCCGAAGCTGAGGAACCGGCGCGTCGTCGGCTCGGCGACAGCGCCGGTCGTGCGGGCGGGCCGCGGCGCGGAGCCCGGCCGCGACGCCCCTGGGCGGGTCGCCGAGGCGGCGGCCTTCGAGCCCTTCTGCGGGCCGGCCGGACGCCCGCCGGCGGACGTGCCGGCAGCGGGGCGCGCGGCTCGGGAGCCGGCCCTGCCCGCACCCGGCCGCACCTCCGGCTTGGCGCCGGACCGTGCGGGGCGCGCGGCGGGGCTGCGGCCCTGCTGGGAGCGTGCGCCGCCTGCGCGGGGCGCGCTGGGGCGGCGACTGCTCATGGTCTCCATCGTCTCCCATCGGACGCACGAACGCCGGGAGCCACGGTGCGTGAGTCGTCCGGGAGGACGACGACGCACCGGGCTCCCGGCGTCGCGGGCACGGCCGCGCGGCCACCGGGCGGGGCCGGTCAGGGCCCCGTCGGACAGGCCGGCGACCCGCCGGTCAGGCGCGTGCGGCGCGCGGGAAAGCGCTGCGGCCGGCGTAGACCGCCGCGTCGTCGAGCTCCTCCTCGATGCGCAGCAGCTGGTTGTACTTGTTGATGCGCTCGCCGCGGGCGGGGGCACCGGTCTTGATCTGGCCGGCGTTCACGGCGACGGACAGGTCGGCGATCGTGGTGTCCTCGGTCTCGCCGGAGCGGTGGGAGACCATCGCGGTGAAGCCGTTGCGCTGCGCGAGCGTGACGGCGTCGAGGGTCTCGGTGAGGGAGCCGATCTGGTTGAGCTTGACCAGCAGCGAGTTGGCGGCGCGCAGCTCGATGCCCTTGGCAAGGCGCTCGGGGTTGGTGACGAAGAGGTCGTCGCCGACGATCTGGACGCGGTCGCCGACCTGGGCGACCAGCTGGGCCCAGCTGTCCCACTCGTCCTCGCTCAGCGGGTCCTCGATGGAGACCAGCGGGTAGTCGGCCACGAGCTTCTCGTAGTAGGCGACCATGTCCGCGGGCGAGGTGGCCCTGCCCTCGAACTGGTAGGCGCCGTCGGAGAAGAACTCGGTGGAGGCGACGTCCAGGGCCAGGGCGATCTCCTCGCCCGGCTTGTAGCCGGCCTTCTCGACGGCCTCGAGGATCAGGTCGAGGGCGGCGCGGTTCGACTCGAGGTTCGGGGCGAAGCCGCCCTCGTCGCCCAGGCCGGTGGCCAGCCCGCGGGCCTTGAGCACCGACTTGAGGGAGTGGTAGACCTCCGCTCCCCAGCGCAGCGCCTCCTTGAACGTCGGCGCACCGACGGGGGCGACCATGAACTCCTGGATGTCGACGTTGGAGTCCGCGTGCGAGCCGCCGTTGAGGATGTTCATCATCGGCACGGGCAGCAGGTAGGCGTTGGGGCCGCCGACGTAGCGGAACAGCGGCAGCCCGGCGGACTCGGCCGCGGCCTTGGCGACGGCGAGGGAGACGCCCAGGATGGCGTTCGCGCCGAGCTTGCCCTTGTTGGCGGAGCCGTCGAGGTCGATGAGGGTCTGGTCGATGATGCGCTGCTCGGTCGCCTCGATGCCGAGGACCTCGGGAGCGATGGTGTCGATCACGGCGTCGACGGCGTTCTGCACGCCCTTGCCCAGGTAGCGGGAGTTGTCGCCGTCACGGCGCTCGACGGCCTCGAACGCGCCGGTGGACGCGCCGGAGGGCACGGCCGCGCGCGCGACGGTGCCGTCCTCGAGCGCGACCTCGACCTCCACGGTGGGGTTGCCGCGCGAGTCAAGAATCTCGCGGGCGCCAACGGCCTCGATGCTGGCCACAGGTGACTCCTTCAGTCGGTGGGTGGTGCGGGTTCGCAAACATCGTCAACCGTAGTACGGGGCAAACCCGACAGCGAGGGACCATCCGCCCGGAGAAGGGTGCAGGCGGGTGTGAACAGCGCCACGCCGCCGCGGGCCCAGCCTCAGCCGGCGGGGGTGGGGGCGGGCTCGCCCTGGTGGATCCAGTCGCGCACGGTCGGGACGAACGCCCCCGAGTCGTCGGTCTGCGCGTAGCGCGGGTTGACCTCGATGTCCGCCTCCTGACGCGCCGTCTCGGCCTCGGCGAAGATGGCCTGGGCGTCCGGGGAGGCGTAGATCTCGTTGTACTGCAGCAGGTAGCGGCCGAGGTCGAGGAACGCCTCGGACTCGACGTCGGGACGCTGCGTGGCGCCGGCGGCAGACGCCTGCTCGAGGAAGAACTGCTCCACCTCGGCGTCGGAGACGGCGTAGCCGGCCTCGATGGCGATCGGGTCGAGCAGCTCGCCCTCGACCAGGGTGTTGAGCACGGCCACCGGGGTGACGTCCTGCTGCCCGGTGAGGGCGATGAATTCGGAGGTGGCCTCGTCGACCTCGTTCTCGCTGATCGTGGTGCCGTTGACCGTGGCTGCGGTGCCTGGCTGGGCGGAGCAGCCGGCCAGGGCGAGCCCCGCCGCGGCGAGCGCGACGGCGGTGCGGATCAGGTGCGAGGGGCGCGTGCTGGCCACCGGTGAACCTCCGAGTCTCCCGCCGCTGGGCGCGGTCCGGGCTGTGCTGCTGAACCGTCTTCATCGTAGAGGCACCTGGCGGGCACGTTGTGCACGCGTCCGGGACCGGCAGCAGACGTCCGGGTTCTGGCGGGCCCGGAGGAACCGGCAGGTCAAGGTGCGGACGACCAGGCAGGGCACCGTGCTGACCAAGAAGTGGCCCTGGGCAGAAGAAGTCGGCCCAGGACCACTGTGTCTGCGCAAACCCACTTACCCACCTCGTGAGGCCCGTCTCGCCACCCTCGCGGGGCGCGCGCAGGCGTCCCCGAGCGCGTCCTGGCTCAGCACGCAGGCGTCAGCGAGGGCGTCGGGGCTCAGCGCGCGCGCAGGGCGTACGCGAGCGCGTCGACGCTGAGACCGACACCCGTCAGCCCGAGCCGCCCGGCCAGCTCGACGACCGCCGGCTGCGCGAGCCGGGCCGCCGACATCGCCGCGGCGTCGGCGAAGATCTCTGCCGCGCGGCCCTCGCGCACCACCCGCCGCTCGGCCATCACCACCACCCGCTCGACGTGCCGCGCCACGAACTCCATGTCGTGGGTGATCGTCACGACCGCGCGGCCGCGCGCCGCGAGGTGGGCCGTGATGGCCGCGATGCGGTCGAGGCCGGCCCGGTCCTGACCCGCAGTGGGCTCGTCGAGCACGACGGCGTCGGGGTCGACCGCGAGCACCGAGGCGATGGTGACGAACTTGCGCACCGACAGCGGCAGGTCGTGCGGGTTCTCGTCGAGCAGGTCGCCCAGGCCGGCGAGCTCGGCAGCCTCGTCGACGCGCCGCGCGGACTCCTCGCCATCCAGCCGGAGCCGGCGCAGGCCGTACCCGACCTCGCGCCGGACCGTGCTGTTGAAGATCTGGTCGTCGGGGTTCTGGAAGACGTACCCCACCCGGCGGGCCACCTGCGCGGCGGTGCGGGTGCGCGTGTCCACCCCGTCCACCCGCACGGTGCCCGACGTCGGCCGAAGCAGGCCGTTCATCATCTTCACCGTGGTGGTCTTGCCGGCGCCGTTCTGGCCGATGATCGCCACCGACTCCCCGGCGTCGACGGCGAGCGAGACCCCCTCCACGGCGAGCGTGCCGCCGGGGTAGCGGAACGAGACGCCCTCGAGCTCGACGAGTGCCATCACGCCTCCCCCACGGCCCCGGCGGGGCCGACGTCGGCCCCACCGTCGCCCCGGCCGCCGAGGGCGGCGGCGAGGGTCTCGACGGTCAGCGGCGCCCCGGGGACGTCGACGCCGCGGTCCCGCAGCGCGGCGGCGAGCCGGACCGCCTCGGGCAGGAGGGTGCCGTGCTCCGAGGTTCGGGGGTCGGTGAAGACCTCCCGCGGGGTCCCGGCGAGCACCACCTCGCCCCCGTCGAGCACCACCACCTGGTCCGCGTGCTCCGCCACGAGGGACATCTTGTGCTCCACGAGCACCACCGTCCGGCCCGCCTCCTTCATGGCGGCGACCAGCGCGAAGACGTCCTCGGTCGAGCGCGGGTCGAGCTGGCTGGTGGGCTCGTCGATCACCAGGACCGGCTGCTCCATGATCAGGACCGCCGCCAGCGCCACCCGCTGCTGCTGGCCCCCGGAGAGCTGGAACGGGTGGCGGTCGCGCAGGTCCGCGAGGCCGGCGCGCTCGAGCGCCTCCTCGACCCGCGCGCGGATCTCCGTCGGCGGCACCCCGAGGTTGCCCAGGCCGAAGGCGAGCTCGTCGAAGACGGTGTCGGTGATCCCGCTCATCTGGGTGAAGGGGTTCTGGAAGACGTACCCGATGCCCCGGGCGAGTTCGTTCTCGTCGGCGGCCGCCACGTCCTGCCCGCCCACGCGCACGGTCCCGGACAGCTCGCCCTTGTAGAAGTGCGGGACGAACCCGCGGATCGCGTGGCACAGCGTGGTCTTGCCCGCCCCGTTCGGCCCGACGACGGCGCACAACGTCCCCGGCGCGACCGTCAGCGATACCCCGCGCAGCGTGGGCTCGTCGACGCCCGGGTAGGTGTAGACGAGGTCGGCGACCTCCACGGCGGCGCTCACAGCACCCACAGCACGATCCTTCCGACGACGGCGACCGCCAACACGGCCCACAGCACGGCCCGCACCACGCGGTCCCGCCGGGTGTCGACCACGGCGTACAGGGAGGTCCGCGGCCCGGAGAGCGTGAACCCGCGGGACTGCAGGGCGAGCGCCTTCTCCTCCACGGACAGCACCGAGCTGAGGATCAGCGGCACGAGGGTGGGCACGAACGCCCGGGCGCGGACGAACCAGTTCGCGTCCGTCTCGATGCCGCGGGCCCGCTGGGCGTCGAGGATCGCGCCGGTCTGCTTGCGCATCTCCGGGATGAGGTTGAGCGCGGCGACGACGACGTAGGTGGCCTTCGGCGGCACCCGGCGCCGCTCCAGCTCGAGCATGACCCGCCGGCGGTCGCTCAGCTGCGCCGCCAGCACCAGGGGGGTCCCGGCGCCCATGATGCGCGCCGCGAAGGACACGCCCCGCTCGAACCCCTCGAGGGTGCCGTCGAGGATCCAGAGGCTGAACAGGATCGTCGGCCCCTCGATGAACAGGGTCTGCAGAGCGACGATGACGACGCTGAGCAGCACCACGGTCGAGGCCCACGCCGTGAGGAACGCACGCAGCCGGCCCGCGGCGGCGGCCACGAGCACGCACACCACCACGACGGCCCCCACCGACCACAGGCCGGCGAGCTGCGAGAGCACGGCGAGCACCACGCCGAGGACGACGACGGTCGTCGGGTTGAGGGCGAGGATCGGGTTGGGGTCCGTCAGGACCTGGACACCGGGCGCCGGCGCGGGGTCGGTGGCTGCGCCGCCGTCGTCACCGGGCGGCGCGGGGTCGGTGGCTGCGCCGCCGTCGTCACCGGGCGGCCGGGGGTCAGTGGGGGCTGCGCCGTCGGTCACGGCGCCGTGCGTGCGGCGCCGCGCTCCCGCTTGCGGGCGGCGACGAAGATCTCGCCGTGCGGGAAGCGCAGCAGGGCGCGGTTCGACAGCGACCGGACGACCAGCGTCGCGATCCCGACGGAGAGGAACTTGTCGATCAGCTCGGCGGGAGTGTGCGAGGCGACGATGGCCCAGAAGAGCGGCAGGTCGGAGTAGTCGTTGATCGCACCGGTGAGGATCGAGACGCCCGAGGTGGTGAAGCCGCCGTAGAGGTAGTAGCTGAGCAGCACCGAGACCGCCACCGAGATGACCGTGACGATGAGGGCGCTGATCGCCGCCTTCCCCCACGTGGTGAACATGCCGCGCCGGGCGAGCACCCCGACGAGGAAGCCCATCGCCGCGGCCAGGACCGACCACGGCGCCATGGTCGGGTCCGCGACGGAGAGCAGGAGCACGCTCAGCGCGCCCGTCACCAGCCCGATCCACGGCCCGGCCAGCATCGCGACGAGGAACGTGCCGATGGAGTCGAGGAAGATCCAGAGCTGGAGCGTCTTGGCGAGCTGCCCCCCGACGACGTTGATCGCGATGGCCACCGGGATCAGGAGGATGGCCATGAGCGTGAAGTCACGCTTGATCGAGGCACCGAGACCCATGTCGAGCTCCTTCGTCAGGCCCGCGGCCCGCGCGGGCGTCCCCCGGCTCTCGATGCCGAGGGTGTCACAGGTTCCCGCGCCCCGGGCACCGTTGGCAACCAGGCGCGTCGGTACGTCACCGGATCGAGACCGCGGCTACCGGATCGAGACCGGAGCCACCGGATCGAGACCGGGGCTACGCCGTCGTCCCAACCTTGGCCGCGGCGGCGACCGACGCCTTGAGCACCGACTCGATGAGCTCGTCCACCCACGCGAGCAGGGCGGCGTCGCGCAGCGGCCTGCCCCCGAGCTTCGCGGTCATCGGGAACGGCACGAGGATCGCGCGGACCGCCGGCTTGAGCACGGTGCCCGGGTAGAGCCGCTTGAGGCGCAGCTCGGCGGACTCCGGCAGCTCCACCGGCGCGAAGCGCAGGTACTTGCCCTGCGCGGTGATGTCGGCCAGCCCCACCGCACGGGCCTTCTCCCGCAGGGCGGAGACGGCGAAGAGCCGCTCGACCGGCTCGGGCACCGGCCCGTAGCGGTCGATCAGCTCCTCGCGCACCGCCTGGATCGACGCCTCGTCCCCGGCCACGGCGATCTTGGCGTAGGCCTCCAGGCGCAGGCGCTCGTGGGCGATGTAGTCGTGCGGGACGTGGGCGTCGATCGGCAGCTCGACCTTGACGTCGGCCTTCTCGGTCTCCTTCTCGCCGCGGTACTCCGCGACGGCGTCGGAGACCATGCGCACGTAGAGGTCGAAGCCCACCCCGGCGATGTGCCCGGACTGCTCCCCGCCGAGGAGGTTGCCGGCGCCGCGGATCTCGAGGTCCTTCATGGCCACCTGGATGCCGGCGCCGAGGTCGGTGTGGGCGGCGATGGTGGCGAGCCGGTCGTGCGCGGTCTCGGTCAGCGGCTTCTCGGGCGGGTAGAAGAAGTACGCGTACGCGCGCTCGCGGCCACGGCCCACGCGACCGCGCAGCTGGTGGAGCTGGGACAGGCCCAGCTGGTCCGCGCGCTCGACCACGAGCGTGTTGGCGTTGGAGATGTCCAGGCCGGTCTCGACGATCGTGGTGCAGACCAGGACGTCGAACTCCTTGTTCCAGAAGTCCTGGATCACCCGCTCGAGCTGGTGCTCGCCCATCTTGCCGTGGGCGACGGCGATGCGGGCCTCCGGCACGAGCTCGGCCAGGCGGGCCGCGGCCTTGTTGATGGAGGAGACGCGGTTGTGCACGTAGAAGACCTGGCCCTCGCGCAGGAGCTCGCGGCGGATCGACGCGGCCACCTGCTTCTCCTCGAACGCCCCCACGAAGGTCAGCACCGGGTGCCGCTCCTCCGGCGGCGTGGCGAGCGTGGACATCTCGCGGATGCCGGTGATCGCCATCTCCAGGGTGCGCGGGATCGGGGTCGCGGACATCGCCAGGACGTCGACGTTGGTGCGCAGCTGCTTGAGCGTCTCCTTGTGCTCGACGCCGAATCGCTGCTCCTCGTCGACGACCACCAGGCCGAGGTCCTTGAACCGCACCTCCCCGGTGAGGAGGCGGTGGGTGCCGATGACGACGTCGATCTTCCCGGAGCGCACGCCCTCCTTGACCTCGGCGGCCTCGGCGTCGGACTGGAAGCGCGAGAGCGCCCGCACGGTGACCGGGAAGCCGGCGTACCGCTCGGAGAAGGTGTCGAGGTGCTGCTGGACCAGCAGCGTGGTGGGCACGAGGACGGCCACCTGCTTGCCGTCCTGGACGGCCTTGAACGCCGCGCGCACGGCGATCTCCGTCTTGCCGTAGCCGACGTCCCCGCTGATGAGGCGGTCCATCGGGTACGGCTTCTCCATGTCCGCCTTGACCTCCTCGATCGTGACCACCTGGTCGGGGGTCTCGATGTAGGGGAAGGCGTCCTCGAGCTCGCGCTGCCAGGGGGTGTCCTGGGCGAACGCGTGGCCCTTGGTGGACATGCGCGCCGCGTAGAGGCGGATGAGCTCGGCGGCGATCTTCTTGACGGCCTTCTTGGCCGAGGCCTTGGTCTTCGCCCAGTCCGACCCGCCCATCTTGCTCAGGGTGGGCGCCTCGCCGCCGGTGTACTTGGTGACCTGGTCGAGGGAGTCGGTGGGGACGAAGAGCCGGTCGCCGGGCTGGCCCCGCTTGGACGAGGCGTACTCGATCACGAGGTACTCGCGGGTCGTGGCGTCGGCGCCCGTGCCGACCGTGCGCTGGACCAGCTCGACGAACCGCCCGACGCCGTGCTGCTCGTGCACCACGTGGTCCCCGGCGCGCAGGGCGAGCGGGTCGACGACGTTGCGCCGCTTGGACGGCATGCGCCGCATGTCCCGCGTCGAGGTGCCGGCGCGGCCGGTGATGTCCGCCTCGGCGACCAGCGCGAGCTTGAGGTCGGGCGCGACGAAACTGCGCCCGGACGCGGCGGTGGTCACGAGCACCACGGACGCGGGCGGCTCCTCGGCGACGTCCTCGACGAGCCGGGCGGGGACGTCGGCGGCGGCCAGCTGCTCGCTCAGGCGGCGGGCGGGCCCGGGGCCCTCCGTGGTCAGGACGAGGTGCCAGCCCTGGTGGACGAGGTCTGCGAGGTCCTTGAGGGCGCGCTCGACGTCGCCGTTGTACCGCTCGACGTCGCGGGCGCCGACGGCGAGCGCGCCGCCTCCCGCGGACGCAGACGTGGACGTGGACGTGGCGGGGCTCGCGACGGCGGGCACGCCCGCGTCGTCCCCTCCCCCGACGGCGGGGGCCGGACCGGCCAGCTCGGGCGCGTCGAGCTCGGCGTCGGTGGGCAGCGCGGAGAACGACCACCAGCCCAGCCCGCGGGTCAGCGCGAGCGCGCGGGCCTCGGCGAGCTCGGCGAAGGAGGCGGCTCGCAGGTCGAGCGGGGTCTTCCCGCCCTGGGCGGCGGACGCCCAGGCCGCGGCGAGGAACTCCTCGGTGGTGGCGACGAGGTCGTGGGCGCGGCGGCGCACCCGCTCGGGGTCGGACAGCACGACGAGGGAGTGGTCGGGGACGAGGTCGAGCACCGGCTGCATGCCCTCCACAAGCACCGGCGAGAGGGACTCCATGCCCTCCACCGCGATGCCGTGGCTCATCCGCTCGAGCATGTCCGCGGCGCCGGGGAGGTCCTGGACCAGAGCGGCGGCGCGTGCGCGGACCTTCTCGTCCAGGAGCAGCTCGCGGCACGGCGGCGCCCACAGGCCGTGCTCGGCGACCTCGAGGGAGCGCTGGTCGGCGACGGCGAACCAGCGGATCTCCTCGACCTCGTCGCCCCAGAACTCCAGCCGCATCGGGTGGTCCTCGGTGGGCGGGAAGACGTCCAGGATGCCGCCGCGCACGGCGAACTCGCCGCGTCGCTCGACCATGTCCACTCGCGTGTACGCGGCGGCGGCGAGGTCGGCGGCGACCTGTTCGAGGTCGGCCTCCTGACCGACGGCGAGCGAGACGGGCTCGAGCTCGCCGAGGCCCTTGACGACCGGTTGCAGCAGCGCGCGCACCGGCACCACGAGGACCTTGATCTCGCCGGACTGCCCGCCCGCGTCGGTCGGGTGCGCCAGCCGGCGCAGCACGGCGAGCCGCCTGGCGACGGTGTCGCTGCGCGGCGAGAGCCGCTCGTGCGGGAGGGTCTCCCAGGCGGGGAAGACGGCGACGTCGTCGTCGGCGAGGAAGTGGCGCAGGGAGGCGGCCGCCTCATCGGCCTCGCGGCCGGTGGCGGTGACGACGACGAGCGGGCGGCCCTGGGCGGTCAGCTCCGCGGCGAGCGGGGCGCGCACGCCGAGGGGGACGTTGACGTGCACCAGGGGGGCCAGGACGGGTTCGCGCGCGAGCCTGACGGCATCGGCGATCGCCGGGTCGCGGCGCAGCAGCGGGAGGAGTCCGGTGAGCTTCATGGGTCCTTCGCGAGGGACGACGGCGGAGGGCGCGCTGCGCCGTCGTGGCCGGGCGCCAAGCTCGGGCCGGGCGGCACGGGCCGACGGGGCGGGCAGCACGCGAGCCCCGCATCCGGCAGGAGGCGGGGTCCACGGGCAGTCTACGGGCCGGTGGCCGCCGCCGCTCCGGGGGGACGTGGGCGGCGGCGACCGCGATGCGCCACGGTGGCGCGGCCGGCCGGCTCTCGGGCCGACGTCCTACGCGGGGCTGACGTGCGTGCGGCTGACATCGCCTCCGGGGCCGACGCCGGGCCCAGCGGATCAGCGGATCTGGACGGCCGCGACGTCGCCCCACACCGAACGGGCCCCGCTGTCCCCCACCCGGTAGACCTGGACGAGCGCCGCCAGGGCGGCGACGACCGCGAGGACGGCGAGGGTGGTGACCAGCGCCCGGCCGGGGCGGGCGGCCGGCGGGCCCGACCGGACCCCGGGCGCCTGGGGCGTGTCCGGCGCCCGGACGCCCCGTGCCGCGGCGCCGGGCCCACGGGAGAGCGCGCTCGGGGCGGCGGCACGGGTGCGGGCGTCGGCGAGGACGAGCAACCACACCAGGACCGCCAGCGGGAGCGCGTACCAGAGGAGCTGGCCGCCGAGGGTCGCGTGGTCGCCCGCGGGCGGGCCCACCCGGCGCTGGAGCGCCTCGCCGCTGCGGGTGGCCACCGGCACCATCGCCGTCGCGGCCGTCGCGAGGAGCGCCACGAGGACGCCGAACCGGCGCCGCCACCCGGGCACGGCGGCGACCGCCACGGTCCCCAGCGCCGCGAGCGGGAGCAGCACGACGACCCCGTGGACGACCAGGGGGTGCAGGGGCAGCCCGGCGATGAGGTCGAACATGTCTGGCTCCTTGTCCGTCGTGAGGGTTGTACGCGGGAGCCGGCGGCGGGGATTGCGGGGCTCAGGCGCCCTGCTGGGCGAACTGCGTCTCGTACAGCTCCGCGTACAGCCCGTGGGAGGCGAGGAGCTCGGCGTGCGTGCCCTGCTCCACCACCCGGCCGCCGTCGACCACGGCGATCGAGTCCGCCTTGCGGACGGTGGAGAGACGGTGGGCGATGACGATCGAGGTCCGCCCCTCCATCGCCGTGTCGAGGGCGAGCTGGACGGCGGCCTCGGACTCGGAGTCAAGGTGCGCCGTCGCCTCGTCGAGCACCACCACGCGGGGCGAGCGGAGCAGCAGGCGGGCGATCGCCACGCGCTGCTTCTCGCCGCCGGAGAGCCGGTGCCCGCGGTCGCCGACCACGGTCTCGAGCCCGTCCGGCAGCCGGCGCACGAGCGGCTCGACGTACGCGGCCCGCAGGGCGGCGAAGAGCTCGTCGTCCGTGGCGTCCGGCCTCGCGTAGAGGAGGTTCGCGCGCACGGTGTCGTGGAAGAGGTGCGCGTCCTGGGTCACCACCCCGACGGCGGCGTGGAGGCTCGCCTGCCGGACGCCGCGCAGGTCGAGGCCGCCGACGCGGACGGTGCCGGACGTGGGGTCGTACAGCCGCGCCACCATCGTGGACAGCGTCGTCTTCCCCGCGCCGGACGGGCCGACCAGCGCCAGCATCGAGCCCGGCGCCACCCGTAGCGAGATGCCCCGGAGCACCTCCTCGTCCGGACGGCGCAGGGCGGGCGCCGGCTGGCCGTCGGACGCGCGGTCCCGGCCGTCGGCGGCCACCTGGCCGTCGCCCTGCGCCCGGCCGTCGGCGTGGGCCGCGGGCTCCCCCGCCTCCGCGGGTGGCAGACCCTCGAGGGAGGCCAGCGACACCCGCTCGGGCCGCGGGTAGGAGAAGCGGACGTCCTCGAGCTCCACCGACAGCGGGCCGTCGGGCAGGTCGACGGCGTCGGGCGCGTCGGTGATGAGCGGTCGGAGGTCGAGCACCTCGAAGACGCGCTCGAAGCTGACCAGCGCGCTCATGACGTCCACCTGGACGTTGCTCAGGCCGGTCACCGGCCCGTAGAGGCGGCCGAGCAGCCCGGCGAACGCGACGAGCGTCCCGACGGTCACCGTCCCGTCGATGGCGAGCACGCCGCCCACCCCGTAGACCAGGGCGGTGGCGAGCGAGGCCATGGCCCCCAGCGCCGCGAAGAAGACGCGGTTGCTCATCGCCGTGCGGATGCCGATGTCCCGGACCGCGGCCGCCTTCTCCGCGAACTCGGCGTCCTCGCGCGCGGGCGTGCCGAAGAGCTTCACCAGCAGCGCGCCGCCCACGTTGAACCGCTCGGTCATCCGGTTGCCCAGCTCGGCGTTGAGCTCCATGCCCCGCCGGTTCAGTCCCGCGAGGCGCCGACCCACGCGGCGGGCGGGCAGCAGCAGGAACGGCACGACCAGGAGGGCGAGGACGGTGATCTGCCAGGACAGCGCGAGCATGGTGGCGAGCACCACGACGACGGAGATGACGTTCGAGACCACGCCCGAGAGCGTGGAGGTGAAGGCCCGCTGGGCGCCGATGACGTCGGAGTTCAGGCGCGTGACGAGCGAGCCGGTCTGGCTGCGGGTGAAGAACGCGATGGACTGCAGCTGGACGTGGGAGAAGACGTCGGTGCGCAGGTCGTAGATCAGGCCCTCCCCGATGCGGGTGGAGAACCAGCGCTGGACCAGGGTCAGCACCGCCTCGCCGACCGCGACCAGCGCCACGAGCGAGGCGAGGACCACGACGAGACGACGGTCACCCTCGGCCACGCCGTCGTCGATGATCCGCTGGAGCAGCAGCGGGGTGGCCACCACGAGCAGGGCACCGGCCACCACGAGGAGGAGGAACCAGAAGATCTGGTACCGGTACGGCCGGGCGTAACCCAGGACCCGCCGGGTGGTGCCCGGCGTGAGGTGGTGGTCCTTCACGGAGGAGTCCTGCCGCAGGGTGCGCCCGTAACCGCCGGGCCCGCCCATCCCCCCGTGCATCCCACCCATCGACATGGCACCGATCCTCGCACCTGCGCGCGGGCGCCCGCTCCGGCGCGTCGCCTCGGGCGGCGGCGCGCGTCGCCTCGGGCGGCGGCGCCGTGACAGCGGCGCACCCGTCCGCGGTCACCGCCCGGCGCTGTCGCGTCGCGGCTACTCAGCGGCCCGCGAGCCCGGCGATCTCCTGCGCGCTCAGGGCCCTGTCGTACAGGCGGACCTCGTCCAGCCCGCCCCGGAGCTTGCGGTACCCGCCCGGCTCGGCGCCGATCCCCAGCGCGAGACCGTTCGTCGCCACGGCCGAGGGTCCCGCCGTCGAGTCCTGCAGCACCCCGTCGACGTAGAACCGCATCGTCGTCCCGTCGTACGTCCCGGCCAGGTGCACCCACGTGCCCAGCGGGTGCACCGACGTGGCGTCGACCCGGTACAGGTTGCCCGAGGACACCTCGTTCGCCCGGAAGAATCCCCGCCCCGAGCTCGACAGCGACAGCTCGAAGCCGTTCCGGGACCCGGTCGCCTTCTTCACCACGTACTGCGTCGCCAGCACCTGCGGGCGCACCCACGCCGCCACCGTCATCGCACCGGAGAGGTCCAGCGACGCGTTGTCCGGGACCTGCGCGTACCCGCTCGACCCGTCGAGCACCAGGGCCGAGCCGGCCCGGCCCGGCCCCCACCCGACCGTGCCCTGCACCGTCCCGTGGTTGCCCCACCCGGACGAGTCCCCGACGGCGGTCCCGGAGCCCTCGTCCATGAGCCACTGTCCCCGCACGCCGGTGGGCGCCGGGGCCGGCGCCGTGATCGTCACGCTCATGGTCCCCGGCTCCGACCACAGCTGGCCGTCCCGCACCCGGAAGGTGAACGAGTCCTGACCCACCGCACCGGCCGCCGGCACGTACCGGAACGCCCCTGTCGCCGCGTCCGTGAGCGTCACCGACCCCAGCCGGGGCGCGGTGACCACCTCGAACAGCAGGGGCCCGCCCGAGCTCGACGCGACCCTGAGCGTCCCGTCGACCGCCGTGTCCCGGGTCGTGGTCACCGACCCGTCCGCCACTACGGGCGCACTCGGCTCGGGGTCGGGGTCCGGGGCGGGGTCGGCGCCGATGACCGTCGAGTGTGCCTTGCTGACCGAGGACGCCATGACCATGAGGGCGCCGGGGACGTTCTCCTTCGTCCCGGTGACGTTGTTGAAGTTGCCGTCCATCGCCGTCGTGGACGATGCCGGGAAGACGAGGTCACGCGTGGAGGCGGACTTCATGAGGATGTCGTCGAAGTTCGTGCTCTCGGTGTAGAGCACGCGCAGGGTCCCGGTCGACTCGTCGAGCTGGACGATGGCGCGGGTGCCGACGTCGTCGACCTCGCGGAGGTTGTCCCACGAGCCGGTGGGGCGCCGCACGAGGAGGCCGATCACGGGCCGGTCCGAGCGGTTGTAGGACGTCTTGACGGCGGCGTACAGCGTCCCGTCCGAGGCCACGGCGACGTTGAGGTGGTCGTCGGCCATACCGCCGCCGATGTTGAGCGCGGACTGGCTCGCGGGCACCTCGTCGCTCCCCCACGCCGACGGGCTCGCCCCGTCGGCGTGGGTGCGGAAGCCGAACCGGCGGGTGGACTGGTTGGACCAGAGCACGCCGATCTTCCCGCCTGGGATGGCGGTGACCACGGCGATGTCGTCCTCGGTGACGTTGGAGGCGAGCACGGTCCTGGAGGAGAAGGAGCGGTAGGGCGAGTCGGCGTAGCGCACCTCGACGCTCGTCCTGCTGTCCGAGGCGAGCCACATCCGGCCGGTCGAGTCGATGTCGATGGTGGCGGTCTCGCTGCCGGAGAGCGAGACGGGGGTGGCGGTCGGCCGGGCCGTCCACGGCTGGTAGGTCCGGGTGCCGGGGACGTACTCCACGGAGACGAGGACCGGCGAGGGCCCGTGCAGGAAGATGTGCGTGACGTTCCCGACGCGCTTGGCGTCCGCCCGCAGGGTCGCGTCGGAGCTGAGCCGGAGCACGTTCGTCCACCGGCCGCCGTCGTAGCGCCACAGCCAGGTCCCCGCCGGGGACACCTGCGTCGAGGCGAGCACGGCCCACCACGTGCCGTCGTGGCGCCACAGCTTGGACTGGGGCTTCTCGCCGGTGTTCACCGAGACCGGGACGCCGTCGTCGACCGTGAGCGCCGCCGCGGACGGTGCGGACAGCAGGGAGCCGGGGTCTCCCGTCCGGTCGCCGCTCGCGGTCGGCGCGCCGGGGCCCTGCGCGTCCGCAGCGCCCTGCCCGGCCGCCGCGCCCTGCGCGGTCCAGCCGAGGGTGACCAGCCCGGGGCCGCCCCTGGTCTCGACCTCGATGAGGTACGTCGTGCCCGCTCTCGCCGGGAGGACGAGCTCGGAGGTGACCACGCTGCCCACGTCGTCGTTGCCGCGGACCTCGCTCAGCGCCCCGGGCGTGCCGGTGCTGACGGCGAGCACGGTGTCCAGCTCGCTGCCGTGGGTGTGGAAGCGGTAGGCACCGTTCGCCGGCGCGGTCCATCGCCACCACAGGCTGGGGGCGACGACCTCGGGCGCCTCGGGGCCCGTCGTCGGGGAGAAGTTGGGCGCGACGACCGTCCCCGAGGGCCCGTCGAGGTCGGCCGGCGAGGCGGCGTCCGAGCCCGGGACGGCCCCGGACGGCCCGGAGGCGTCGGCCGGGACGACGACGGACGGCCCCACCGCCGTCGGCGCCTCACCGGCGCCGGCCGGCTGGGCGATCCCCAGCGCGAGCGCGAGCGCCGCCACGACGACCGCGCCGATCCGCCCGGCGTTCCCGCGCGCGCCGCCTCCGCGTCCTCCCGCACCGACCATGGCCCTGGACCTCCCGCTCGACCGTTCCGCGGCGGGGCGCGGGCCGCCGGACGCGGCCGCACCCGGCGGACTCTGCGGAGTTTTCCGGCCGACGAGGCCTCCGCGCGTGGGCCCCGCGGGGTGAAGACGATTCAGGGTAGGGGTGACCTACGGGGTGACCGGGCCGGCCGCCCGTCGCCTGTCAGACAGCCGTGTGCAGGCGCAGCTGCGCCTTCTCCAGGCCGAGGGTGACGACGTCCTCGACCGCGTCGGCCGCCTGCTCGAGGGTGACCGCGAGGTCCGCCCGCTCGGCGGGCGCGAAGTCACGCAGCACGTAGTCCGCGGCGTCCATCCGTCCGGGCGGGCGGCCGACGCCGACCCGCAGCCGCACGTAGTTCCTGGTGCCGAGCGCCTGGCTGACGGAGCGCAGCCCGTTGTGGCCGCCCTCTCCCCCGCCGAGCTTGAGGCGCAGCGTGTCCGGCGGGAGGTCGAGCTCGTCGTGGACGACGAGCAGGTGCGCCGGGTCGACGTCGTAGAACTTCACCAGCGCCCCGACCGGGCCGCCGGAGACGTTCATGAACGAGCCGGGCTTGGCCAGGATCACCCGCGGCCCCGGGGCTCCGCCGGGCAGCATGCCCAGGCGGCCGTCGAGCACCGCCGCGCGTGCCTTGTGGCTGGTGAAGGAGCCGCTCATCCTGGCGGCCAGCACGTCGAGGACCATCTGGCCCACGTTGTGCCGGTTGCCGGCGTACTGCGGACCGGGGTTGCCCAGCCCGACGACGAGCCACGGACTCATGCTGCTCCTTCTGCTTCGCTCTCCGGCCCCATGATCGCACCGGGGCCCGACACACGCGTCGCGGCCCCGCCCCCCGGGGGCGGGGGGCGCCAGGGGGCTGGGGGGGGGCCCCCCACCAGGGGCACCGCGGCCCGC
>NZ_JAHXNL010000006.1:102916-236714 GCF_023148685.1 Georgenia sp. EYE_87
CGCCCCCGGCCCCCAGCGCCCCCCGGGGCCCCCCCCCCCGCGGCGCCCCCCGCCCCGGGGGGGCGGGGCCGCGACTGGGTGCTGCGGGAGGTCAGCCCTCCTGGGACTCCTCGGCCGGCGCGGAGCCGCCCTCGGCGCCGGCGGTGGCACCGGCCTCGGCGGCCGCCTCGTCCGCCTCGAGGTCCTCGGCGGAGGCGCGCGGGACGGAGATCACGACGACGACGGACTCGGCGTCGTCCTCGATGGAGGCGTCGGCCGGGCGCGGGATGTCGGCGACGCGGACGATCGTGCCGTCCTCCAGCCCGTCGATCGAGATCGTGACGACGTCCGGGATGCGGGTCGCCGGCACCGTGACCGTGAGGGTCTGGAGCTCGATCTGGTGGATGGTGCCGGGGGCCGACTCGCCCTCGATGTGCACGGGCACCTCGACGGTGACGCGCTCGCCCGCGCGCACGATGACGAGGTCCAGGTGCTCGATGTGGCGCTTGACCGGGTCGCGCTGGATGTCCTTGACGAGCGCGGTCTGCTCCTTGCCCTCGATGTCGAGGGTGACCAGCGCGTTCGCGTGGTTCTTCACCGCGAGGAAGGTGTCGTGCGAGGGCAGCGCGAGGTGCTGCGGCTCGGCGCCGTGGCCGTACAGGACGGCGGGGATCAGGCCGGCGCGGCGGGTGCGGCGGGCGGCACCCTTGCCGAACTCGGTGCGCGGGGTAGCGGTCAGCTTGGCGGTGTCGGCCACGGTGTTCTCCTTGGGGGACGGTGCTTCTCAGTGGGCGGTGGGCCTCAGCGTGGGACGTCGTACGGACGGCGCGACTGGGCACCACCGCGTCGATCACGGAAACCGGGGGCGTCGCACGCGTCGGACACGCGCGCCACCCGTGCCGGGCCACCTGGGCCCGTCCGGCGTCCCTCGCCGAGGCAACCTGAGCATCTTAGCCACAACTCCGGTCGAGCGACAGCCCGGCCCCACGACGCATCCCGCACTCGTCGCGCACCGGGCGCCCCCCTTAGACCTCCTGGCGGCACCCCCCTCACTCCCCTCGCGTGGTCCGTCACCCTGGGTACCACCCCGGGCGTTCATCTCGTGTTCGCCCCCCGCGGGCCTGTGTGAACGGAGCGCTGACGCTCTGATGAACGGACTGAGAACGGGCCACCGAGACCGGCAGCAGCCGGGAACCAGGGGGAGAGAACGCCATGAGAGTCGGGATCGTCGGTCTGGGCTACGTGGGCACCGTCACGGCCGCCTGCCTCGCGGAGAGCGGCCACACGGTCGTGGGTGTGGACGTCAGCACCATCAAGGTGGAGCAGATCAACAGCGGCGTGAGCCCGGTCAGCGAGCTCGGGCTGAGCGAGCTCGTCGAGAACAACGTCGACCGCGGAAGACTCAGCGCGACCACTGACGGCCCGGGGACGGTGGCCTCCTCGGACGTCATCCTCGTCACCGTCGGGACGCCGTCGGGCCGGAACGGCGACGTTCACCTCGACGACGTGTTCAAGGTCATCGGCAACATCGGTGCCGCGATGGCCGACGACGACACCTGGCGCCTCGTCCTCATCACCTCGACGGTCCCTCCCGGAACGGTGGAGCGCGACCTCGTGCCGCTGCTCGAGCAGACCTCCGGCAAGCGCGCCGGGCAGGACTTCGGGGTGGCGTTCTCTCCCGAGTTCCTGCGTGAGGGCACCGCCGTCGCCGACTTCCTCTCCCCTCCCAAGACGGTCGTCGGGGCCGACGACGACCGCTCGGCCAAGGTGGCGGCGTCCCTCTACCGGCCGTTCGCGGGCGACGTCACCCGCACGTCCGTCGCCGTCGCCGAGATGGTGAAGTTCTCCGACAACGCCTGGCACGCCCTGAAGGTCGCGTTCGCCAACGAGATCGGGCGCGTCGCGGAGGCCCACGGGGTCGACAGCCACGCCGTGATGGCGATCTTCAAGTCCGACACCCGGCTGAACATCTCCAGCCGCTACCTCACCCCGGGGTTCGCCTTCGGCGGCTCGTGCCTGCCGAAGGACCTCCGCACGCTGACCTACCGCGCCCGCCGCAACGGGGCGAGCGTGCCCGTGCTCGAGTCGATCCTGCCGAGCAACCGGGCGCACCTCGACCTCGCGCTCGGGAAGATCGAGGCGGTCGGCGCGAAGCGGGTGGCCATCCTCGGGCTCGCCTTCAAGGCGGGCACCGACGACCTGCGGGAGAGCCCGTCGCTGGAGCTCGCCGAGCGCCTGCTCGGCAAGGGCTACGACGTGCGCATCCACGACGAGCACGTCAACCTCCGCAAGCTCATCGGCGCCAACCGCGCGTACGTCCTCAGCGTCCTGCCCCACATCGCCGAGCATCTCGACGACGACTTCGACCGGGTCACCGGCGAGGCAGAGGTGATCGTCGTGACGCAGAACAACCCCGCCTACTCGCGGGTCGCCGACGAGTCCCGGGCCGAGCAGACCGTGCTCGACCTGTGCGGCGTCGCGCGCCCGCACAACGGGGCGACGAACTACGTGGGGCTGACGTGGTGAGCCCGCGTCGTGGTCACGTGCCCGATCTGCTCCGGGTTCGCCGCCCGCGGCAGGACGCCGAGCTCCCTCCGCGCGTGCTGATCCTTGTGGAGAACCTGGCGGTGCCGTTCGACAAGCGGGTGTGGCAGGAGGCGCGCACGCTCCGCGACGCCGGCTACGACGTCAACATCATCTGCCCGCGATCGGCGCAGCACCCGGCGGCCCACGAGGTGCTCGAGGGCGTGAACATCTACCGGTACGCGAGCCCCTTCGAGGCGCGGCGCGCGGCGGGGTACCTGCTCGAGTACCCGCTCGCGCTGGCCGCCCAGCTGGCCCTGGCGCTGAAGGTGCACCGGGCCGGGCGCCTGGACCTCATCCAGGCCTGCAACCCGCCGGACCTGCTCTTCCTGGTGGCCCAGCCCTTCCGGCTCCTCTCCGGCACCCGGTTCGTCTTCGACCACCACGACGCGTGCCCCGAGCTGATGATGGCCAAGGGTCGGCGGCCGGGCAGCTTCCTGGTCCGGCTCATGGAGCGCCTGGAGCGGTGGACGTTCTCGACTGCCGAGGTGTCGATCGCCACCAACGAGAGCTACCGGCGGATCGCCGTCGAGCGGGGCGGCATGGCGCCCGAGGACGTGTTCGTGGTCCGGTCCGCCCCGACCGTCAGCCGGTTCGCGTCCGCCCGGGAGGATCCGGCGGTGCGGCGCGGCAAACGTCATCTCGTCGCCTACGTCGGCGTGATGGGGATCCAGGAGGGCATCGACTACCTCCTCGACGCCGCGGACCTCCTCGTGAACCGGCGGGGACGGCGGGACATCCAGTTCTCACTGGCCGGATCCGGGCCGGAGTTCGCCCGCCTCGTGGCCCGCGTCGACGAGCTCGGCCTGCAGGACAACGTGACGTTCCTCGGGCGGATCAGCGACGAGGACCTCGCCACCCTCCTGGCCACGGCTGACGTGTGCGTAAACCCCGACGAGGCCAACGAGATGAACGACATCTCCACGATGAACAAGATCATGGAGTACATGGCGCTCGGGAAGGCCGTCGTGCAGTTCGACCTGACGGAGGGCCGGGTCTCCGCCGGCGATTCGAGCCTGTACGCCCGCCCTAACGACGCGGGGTCCCTGGCCGACTGCATCGCCGAGCTGCTCGACGACCCCTGGCTGCGCGCCGACATGGGCGAGATCGGTCGTCACCGCTTCATGAGCCGGCTCTCGTGGGAGCACTCCGTCCCGCACCTGCTCGCCGCCTACGACCGGGCGTTGGGTCGTCCCGCCAGCCCCGTCCCTGTGCCTGCGCCGGTGCCGGCGATCCCGCTACGCATCGACCGACGGCAGCGGCAGCCCGACCTGCTGCACCAGCGGCCTCTCGCAGGGGTCGTCGAGGAGCGGAGCGCCTGAGCGCCTACCCCTCGCGCGGCGGGGCGAGCCTGGCCTCGAGGGCCTCGCCCGCCCGCTGGAGCGGCGGCAGGGTCCACGGCCGGTAGCGGCGCCGCGGCTGCCCGTAGGTCATGACGCGGTCGAGGTAGACGATCGCGGCCGCCTCGAGCGGACGGAGATCGCCCAGGAGCGCGCGGGCCCGCCCCGCGGTCAGGCCGTCCGTGGTGCCGTCGACGAACGCGAGCAGCGCCTCGGCGAACGTCCCGCGGTACGCGGCCCGGAACTCCTCGGCCGCGGCGAACACGCCGTCGAGCAGCAGCGGGTTGTTCGCCTCGAACCGGTTCCAGTCGACGAGCCGCGGGCCGCCCGTGACGGGGAGCAGGACGTTGCCGGCGTGGAGGTCGCCATGGGTGGGCCCGACCGGGACGGTCGCGTCGGCGCACGTGGCCAGCACGTGCTCGCGCACCGCCCGGGCGCGGGCGCCGGCGGCGTCGGCCTCGCCCCGTGGCGAGACGAGCCGCGCCCAGAACACCGTCTCGCGCAGGAGCGCGTCCTCCCCGCCACCGACCTCCCGGAGGACCTCCTGGAGCGCCGCCCGTGCGGCGTGCAGGTCGGCGGACGGACGAGGCGTCACCACCGGGTACACGGCGTAGGCCACCGCTCCCCAGCGCTCCACGCGCGCGCCGTCCAGCGTGAAGGCACCCAGCGCCGTGCCGGCCGCCTGGTGCGTCTTGCGCACCTCGGCGGCGACCGCCTCCTGCTGCTCCGCGGAGAGCGGCACCTTCAGGAAGTCCCGGGCCCCGTGCACCGCCACCCGGGCGTCGCTCAGCGCCATCGTCACCGGCGCGGGCTGCTCGCTCGTGCCGGCCAGCACCTCGCCGAGGGTCCGTGGCCTGGCTCCCGCGGCTGTCCGGCGCGCCAGGAGGAAGTAGTCGCGCGCCAGCCAGGGGGCGCCACCCGCCGCCGCCGCCAGCCGCACCGCCCGTCGCCTCGGGGACGACGGCTGGAGGTGCGCCCGCAGGTGCTCCCTGAGTCGCTCCTGGGGCACCAACCACCGCCACGCCTCCCGCGTGGGCAGGGCGACGATCACCCGTGCCGTGCGGAGCCCCGCCGCTCGCAGGGCCGTGTCGCCCCACGGCGACCGGAGGGCGGCCCACAGCTCCCGGGCACGCGTCCGCCGCCGGGCCGCGAGACCGCGTGGACCGGCAAGGTCCGACAGGGGGTTGTGCGTGCGAACCACCGCTACGCCGTCGGCCGCGAGCACCCGGCGCACCTCGGTCAGCACGCCACCGAGGACCGCGTCCGCGTCCGAACGATCGCCGAGGAGGCTGCGGACCTCGGCGGTGTCGACGAAGACCGCGTCGAAGGTCTCGTCGGGCCACGGCAGCGGGCGACCGAGGTCGAGGTGCAGCGCGCGGCCCGCGGGCGCGTCGTTCATCAGCGCCTCGAGACGCAGCCGGGCGTAGACCCAGTCGGCGCTGGTCACCTCGGCGCCGAAGGTGCTCAGGGCACGGGCGAGGGTGCTCCACCCGGTGCCGAGGTCGAGGACGGCCGAGCCGGGCGTGAGCGGCACCAGCGTCGCGGCGGCCCCGCCGGCCGGGTGGAGCAGCCGGCGCAGGACGTCGCCCGGCCACGGCTCGTCGCCGTCGACCATCTCCGCGACGAGGGCGTCCGGGCCGGCGGCGCGCAGCGCGGCGTCCCGCACGTACGCGGGGACGTCGTGCCAGGGCTCGTCCCCCTCGGCGAGACGGAGGATGCCCACCTCGTCACCCCACCGGCGCCCGCACGCCGGGCACACGGGGTCCCGGGCCGCCGGGCTCCACCGGCCGCCGCACGGGCACCGCAGGGCGGGCGCGTCCTTGTCGGCCATGGCCGCTCACAGTACCCAGGACGCCGCGGCCCCGGACCGGATCGGAGCCCCCGCCCGGGGGTCCTGCCGGCGGGTCACCCGCGCGCCGGCCTCCAGGTGCCCAGCTCGACGTTGGAGTCGTCCCAGACCACGTTCGGCCCGAGGTTCGCGGCGGCGCCGTAGCGGCTGTCGGTCTGGAACGCGTTGTCGCGGAACTCGCAGGCCGCGCCCTCAGTCCCGCTGCCGCCGCCGTTGACCGTGTAGTTGCCGCCGTTCAGCAGGTTGCCCTCGACGAGGCAGTTCGAGACCGGCCCGGAGTCCTCACCGAACATGAAGGCGGCGTTGCCGTAGCTGCCGGTCTTCGGGTTGAACGCCTGCAGGTTGTTGCCGCGCACCACGATGTTGTCACCCTTCATGACCTGGATGACGTCGGTGTGGTTGTCGCCCCGCTGGACGACGTCGTGAATGTAGGAGTCCTCGATCGTGACATCGTCGCCCGCGACCCGCGGACCCTCGGCGACGTTGTAGATCCGCACGCGGCGCAGCGTGTAGCCGTTGAAGGCGACGGCCGGGTTCGCGCGGCCCTGCCCGTCGATCTCGCTGTCCTCCATGAGGAAGTTGTCGCCCTCCACGCGGATGGCGATCTTGCCCGAGGTCATCACGACGCGGGAGTTGCGGATGACGACGTCGTCGGCCTCGACGACCACGTGGCCGAAGATCTCGAGACCGTCGATCACGGTCCCGTCCTCGGTGATCTTGAGCTTCTCGCTCCGCTCCAGGCTCGTTCCCGCGGGCACGCCGGTGCTCGTCTCGTCGGGGAAGTCGGTCAGCTGCGGCGGCGGGGGCGTCGGGGACGGCGTCGGCGACGGCGCGGCCGTGGGGGGCTCGGTGGGCGCGGGCTCCGGCGGCTCGTCGGAGCACCCGACCACCAGGGAGAGGACGGCCGCGACGACGGCCAGGAGAGTCACCCACGCGCGCGGCCGTCTGCGGGGCGGGGCGCTCGACGTTGCGGACATGAGGCTCCACTCGGACGTTGTTCCTGATCGTCCAGCGTAGGGTCGGGCGGGCCGTCCTGACCTCGGTTCGGGGTGCTCCCCGGCCGGCGGCCGGCGCCGGTGCGCGCGGACCGCCGATCGCCTGTCCGGGCGGGCGGGCGTGGCTACCCTTCGGAGGATGAGCCACACCGTCGTGAGCGTCGTCATCCCGGCGCTGAACGCCGCCGGGACGCTCCCGGCGCAGCTGGAGGCGCTCGCCCGCCAGGACGTCGACGTGCCGTGGGAGGTCGTCGTCGTCGACAACGGCTCGACCGACGGCACGCTCGAGGTCTGCCGGTCCTACGAGGGCCGGGTGCCCGGGCTGCGCACGATCGCGTGCGCCCGGCCCGGGACCAGCGCCGCCCGCAACGCCGGGGCGGCGGCGTCGTCGTCCGAGCTGCTGCTCTTCTGCGACGCGGACGACGAGGTCGCGCCGGGCTGGGTGCGCGCGATGGTGGCCGCGCTGCGCACCTCCGACGCCGTGGGCGGGGCCATCGAGAACGACAAGCTCACGACCGGCCAGGCGCCGTACATGCCGCGGCACCCGGACCACCTGCCGGTGGTGGCCGGGTTCCTGCCGCGGGCGATCACCGCGAACCTGGGCGTGCGCCGCCAGGTCTTCGACGACGTCGGCGGGTTCGCCCCGGACTACGACTACGGGGGGCCGGACACGGAGTTCTGCTGGCGGCTCCAGCTGGCCGGCCACCGGCTCGCCTACGCGCCGGACGCGGTGGTGCACTACCGGCACCGGCACACCCTGCGCTCGGTGGCGGTCAAGGCGTTCCGCACCGGGATCTCGCGCGGTCGGCTCTACCGCGACTACGGCCCCCGCGGGATGCCGCGCCCCCGGCTGGCGGGCGTGGCGGTGCGCTGGGCCGGTCTCGTGCTGGGCGCCCCGGCCGCCGCGGTGTCCCCGGCGCGGCGGTGGCGCTGGGTGGAGCAGGCGGCCGGCGCGGCCGGACGGGTGCGGGGCAGCTGGCGCTTCCGGGTGCTGTACCTCTGACCGGATCCTGACCGGACCCGGTCAGGGGCGCTCCCCCGCCTGCCAGCCGTGGCGCCACTGCGCCCGACGACGCCAGGCGTCCCGCCACGCGTCCACCCCCATGGCGGGGCGGCCGCCGGGGCGGCGCAGCCCGGCGGCGAGCGCCCGCAGCCCGGTGCCGGCCACGAGCAGCTCGCCCGCGACCCGGCCCCACGGCCGCGGCAGGTTCTTGCGGTACGTCGTCACCCGCCCGCGCAGCACCAGGGGCAGCCGGTTCGACCCGGCCGACGACGCGCCGACCCGGTGGCGGAACCGCGCCTCCGGGCACACGCGCGGTGCCCAGCCGGAGCGGCGGGCGCGCAGGCTCAGGTCCGCGTCCTCGCCGTAGAGGAAGAAGTCGCGGTCGAACCCGTCCAGGGCGTCCCACACGTGCCGCTCCACCAGCATCAGCCCGCCGCTGACCACGGCGACCTCCCGCGCCTCGCCCCGCCAGCGGTCGGAGGACTCGGGGTCGAGCAGCCGGGATCCGGGGAAGACGCTCGACAGGCCCGTCGCGAAGCAGACGGCGGACCACAGCGTCGGCCGGCCGAACCAGGACCGCGCGTCGGTGCCGCCCCGGTCGGTCACCGAGCGGCCGCCGACGATGCCCGCCACCGGGTGCCGCTCCGCACAGGCGAGCAGCGCCGCCACCGCGCCGGGGTCCACCACGGCGTCGGGGTTGACGAACAGCAGCCGGCGGGCGTCCGAGCGCGCGGCGCCCGCGTGGCAGCCCGCCGCGAAGCCGTCGTTGACGTCGCGCAGCACGAGCTCCAGCCGGTCGGACACGCCGTCCACCGCCGCGACGAGGTCGTCGCCCGAGCCGTTGTCGACCACGATGATGCGCGCCCCCGGGACGCGGGTCAGCGCGGCGTCCAGGGCCTCGAGGCACTCGCGCACGTAGCCGGCGCTGCGGTAGGTCAGCACGACGACGTCGACCGGGGCGGCCGGGACGGACGGCGGGCGCGAGGCGGCCGGCGGGCGCGAGGCGGCCGGCGAGCCCGAGGTGACGGGCGGGGCTGACGCCGCCGGCGCCGGCGGGGGCGACGGCGACGCGCCTCCACGCCGGTCGTCCCGGCCCCAGGTGACCGTGCCGCGGCGCACCGCGATGCCCGCGGAGACCTTGGCGACGGCGGTCACCACGCTGAAGGTGGCGAGAGCGGGCAACAACGCCGGACGCGCCAGGACCGCGCGGGCGAGACCGGCGATCCGCTCGGACCGGCCGGCGTCGTGCGCCGGGCCGTCCACCAGCTGGTTGGCGGCGTAGACCCGGCGGCGGACCTTGAGCACCTCGCGCACGCGGCCGGGCGGGCGCACCACGACCGGCTCCGGCACGATCACCGCCCGCTCGCGGCGCACCCGGGTGGTGGCGAAGCGGTCGTCGGCGATGCCCTCCGGGAAGGCGCCGAAGGTGTCGCGCGCCTCCCGGCCGAGCGTGTAGGCGCCCCGGCCGGCGAGCTGCTCCTGCACCCAGGGCAGGGACGCCCAGCCCTCGTAGTAGGCCCGGGCGGCCGGGCCGGCGGACGCGGTGTCGAGCACGCGGCGGGGTACGGCCACGGCCGCCCCGTCCCGCACGGCCGCGATCATCGCCCGGGCGGTCGCCGTGGGGCAGCGCACGTCGGCGTCGAGGTAGATGCGCGGGAAGCCCGGGGCGATCTCCTCCGCGGCGCGGATGGCGGCGATCTTGGAGGCCTCCGCGAGCGCCAGCACGGTGACGTCGTGCCCGAGCGCGGCCGCCGCCTCCCTGGCCCGGTCCGCCGTGGCGTCCGTGCACCCGTTGCAGGCGACGACCACGTCGAGCTCACCCGGGTCGGCGTCCGCGAGCAGGGCGCGGAGCCCGTCCGCGACGACCGCCTCCTCGTTGTGGGCCGGGACGATGACGGCGGGTCTCGGCGGGCCGCTCATCGCGTGCCGCCGACCGTGCTGGGGACGCGGCTGCGCGCCCAGGCGCGGTACGCCGTCGCCGCGGTGCGCCGGCCCCTGCGCGCCGCCCGGAGCCCGACCCGCCCGACGCGGCGGACGGGCTCGCTCGAGCCGGTGACCGTCCGGGTCAGTCTGAACGCGCCCCGTCGCAGATGCTGCAGCCAGGCCGGGTCGTGGAGGAGCGCCTCCATCGGCAGGCCGACGTACGGGAGCCAGCGCAGGTCGTAGGAGAGGTCGTCGACGAACGGCAGATCGCCGTCGAAGTCCTCCGGCACGCCCACGAACCCGTACAGGTGCGTGAACTCGGGCGGCTCGCCGTCGTACCGGTGGAGGAACTCGAGGTCGATCAGCCGCAGCCCGTCCGGGTCGAGGAGGAAGTTCTGCGGCTTGGCGTCGATGAGGTCGTACCCGCGGGCGTGGACGCGCCGCAGGACGTCGACCATCCCGCGCGCGGCCCGCAGGGGGACCAGGCGGCCGCCGGGTCGGTCCCCGATGTTCAGCCGGTTCGGGTGGAAGCTCGTGAGGAGCCAGTTCGGGCCGGTCGCGAGCAGCGCGGGCACGGGCACGTGGGGGGCGAGCTCGCGCAGCCCGTGCAGCTCGCGCTCCTGGTGCGCCCGCGCCGGGCGGGCGAAGGTCTTGCGGACGGCGAGCCCGCCGTCGTGCTCGACGACCTCCACCTTGGCGCGGCGGCCGCGGCTCAGCACGGCGACGACCGGGGCGTCCGTGGCGTACTCCTCGCGCCGGCGGCGGACCTCGGCCCTGAGCGCCTCGGCCTCGTCCGGGACCGCCAGCTCGACGTACTCCCACGCCTCCGGCTCGTTGTCCGAGGAGTGCACGGGGTTGAAGCGCTCGCCGTCGACCACCCGGGCGGCGACGAGGTCACGGATCCGCGTCTTCGCCAGGTACACGTCGGTGTTGGACAGCCACGGGTACTGCTCGCGCAGCGCGGGACCCGGTCGCCGGGGGCCGTGGTGGAGCACGACGACGGCGACGGCGGGCCCGCCTCCCGAGCGCGGGAACGGGCCGCGGCTCCAGTTGCCGCCACGCATGGACTCGGCGCACCGCCGGCGCGCGTCGTCGTCGAGCACCCGCTCGAGCACGATCTCGAAGCCGAGGGTGCCGAGCACCCGGCGCACGTCGTCCATGGTCAGGACGTCCAGGGTCCGCTCGCGCACGAGGAACACCGACGGCTCCGGGACCTCGGCGGCGTCCAGGTCCGGCGGGCGGATCCACGGGTTGGTCGCGGCGAGGCGCCGCAGGGTGTCCGGCGGCGGCTGCCAGCCCACGGTCGTGAGGTACTCGTCCACGCCCTCGAGGGTCGGCTCCAGCGCCACCCCGAGGCGGCCGGCGAGGTCCTCGAGCACCGCGGTGTAGTCGTGCTCGGGGTCGGGCTCGCGCCAGGACGTGCCCCGCGAGGCCAGTCCCGAGCTCGGGCCCTTGTGGTACACGGCGTGGTAGGCGAGCGAGTGCAGGTGGTCGAGGGGGGCGGGCACGCGGCAGCCGCTCGGGTGCAGCACCGCACGGCCGAGGAGCTGGCGGGCCAGCGCGGGCGGGTAGTAGGCCATGCCGTGGTAGTCCGTCCCGGTCTGGCCGGACTCGCTGTACAGGTCCACCGGGATGGTCCCGGGCTCCTCGTCGAGGAGGGCCTCCACGGCGGCCAGGTCCTCGTCCGCGACCAGCAGGTCCAGGTCCTCCCCCGGCTCGAGCTCCGGCAGGTTCTCGAACCACCGCAGGGCGGCGTACCGCACGCCGCGCTCCTGGAGCCGCTCGACGAGCCCCGGCACGCCCCAGTACGGGGAGAGATAGCGGCGCGCCCGGCGCCGGCGGGCGCCGGCGAGCTCGAGGACGTCGAACTGCCGCCCGCCGCACGTGAACCGGCCGCGCGGGGTGGCCCGGCCGCGCAGCCGCGGCAGCAGCTCCGCCAGCCGCGCCTCCACGGCGCGGAGACCGGCCCGCCGCTCCACGGCGACCAGACGGGCGTGGCTCAGGTCCCGGAAGGTCCAGAGGTAGGGCGCGAGGTCGGCCCGCAGGATGACGACGTCCGCGCTGCTCCGCGCCACGAGGGCGGGCTCGAGGGCGACGAACCGGCCCGCGAGCTCCCCGGCCCGGGCCCGGACGGCGTCGAGCCTGGCGGGCGGGACGAGCCCGAGGTAGCGCTCACGGCCCGCGGCGGCGAGCGCGGCGGCGACGTCGGCGCCGTCGGCGCCGACATCGATGACCCGGCTGCCGGGCTCCAGCAGCGTGGCGAGCTCCACAGACCGCACTGTAGGCCGCGCTCCGCGCGCGGTGTCCGGATTCACCGGACCGGTTTCGGGCGACCCTGCCGCCCCGGGGAATCACCCTGACCGCGGTTTCCCGGCGGGTGCGAAAGAGCCCGCATTCGCACCCGCCGCACGGTCCGCGCGGCTAGCGTTTGCCGAGCGCGGGCCCCGCCGCCCGGCCGGACGGAGCGAAGGGAGCACTGTGCCGTCGAAAGCAGATGTGCCCCCGCCGAGAGGGCGCTCCAACCCGATCACGGTCGCCCGCAAGGCCCGCGCGGCCTGGCGGCGCCTCGCGCCGTTCTTCCAGACCTCCCGGCTGAAGATGTTCCTCCTCGTGGCCGGGTCCGTGCTCGCCGGTGTGGCCGAGGCGGCGCTGCTCGCGGTCGTCGGCGCCATCGCCGGCGCGCTCAGCAACGGCGTGACCGACGTGACGCTGAAGCTCGGGCCGGTGGGCCTGAGCGAGCCGCTCGACGTCATGTTCGCCGCCGGCGTGGGGCTGGCGGTCGTGCGCGGGGCCCTGCAGATGATGCTGGCCTACCTGCCGGCGAGCATGTCGGCCCACGCCGTGGCGAACCTGCGCCGCCTCCTCTTCGACTCCTTCACCCGGGCCGCCTGGCCGGTCAAGGCGTCGGAGCGCGACGGGCAGTTCCAGTCGCTGATGACCACGCACGTCAACGCGACGAGCTACGCGATCATCACCCTCGGCACCGGCATCTCCGCCGCCCTGGTGTTCGTCACCCTGCTGGTCTCCGCGTTCGTGCTGAGCCTGCCCGCCGCCGTGATGCTCAGCGTCGTCTCCACCGGGATCTTCCTGATGCTGCGACCGGTGTCCAGGCGCCTGCGCCGGCACGCCGCCGCGCTCAGCACGGAGAACATCGAGTACTCCAAGGGCGTCCAGGAGGTCGTCCTGATGGCGGAGGAGACGGAGGTCTTCGGCGCCTCCCCCTCGTACCTCGACGCCTTCCACCACCGGATCGACGGGATCCGCCGGCCGATGCTGCGGACCCGCTTCCTCGCCCAGGGCGTGCCGGCGCTGTACCAGAGCATCGCGCTGCTGCTCCTCGTCCTCGCCCTCGGCGTCATCGCCCTGGTCGGCATGGGAGAGATCGCCAGCCTCGCCGCCGTCGTGCTGATCCTCCTGCGCGCGCTGACCTACGGGCAGCAGGTGCAGACGGCGGTGACCGGCCTGGACGAGCGCGTGCCCTTCATGCACCACCTCGCCGACGCCGTCGAGCGCTACACCGCCAACCCCCGCCAGGACGGACCCCGCCACCTGCCCGAGGTCGTCGAACGCATCGGCATGCGAGGCGTGCGCTTCGGCTACGGCCCGGACACGGAGGTCCTCAAGGGCCTGACGTTCTCGGTGGGGCGGGGCGAGGCCATCGGCATCGCGGGCCCGTCAGGCGCCGGCAAGTCCTCGCTGGTCCAGCTGCTGCTGCGCCTGCGCATCCCCACCGCCGGCGCCCTCGAGGTCAACGGCACCGACGCCCGCGAGTTCCGGCGCGACGAGTGGCAGCGACGCGTCGCGTACGTGCCGCAGACGCCGCAGCTCGTCTGGGGCACCGTGGCGGACAACATCCGGTTCTACCGGCCTCACCTCACGCAGGAGGACATCGAATCGGCCGCGCGCCGGGCCCAGATCCACGACGAGATCATGAGCTGGGAGAACGGCTACGACACGGTGGTGGGCCAGCGGGCCGCGGCGGTCTCGGGCGGCCAGCGCCAGCGGATCTGCCTGGCCCGGGCGCTCGCCGACCGGCCCGAGATCCTCGTCCTCGACGAGCCCACGAGCGCGCTCGACGTGCGCTCGGAGTCCCTGGTGAAGAACTCGCTGCACGAGCTCAAGGGCTCCATCACGCTGTTCATGGTGGGGCACCGGCTCTCGACGCTGTCCTTCTGCGACCGCATCATGGTGGTGGCCGACGGCCGGCTCGAGGCGTTCGCGCCCCCGCACGAGCTGATGGCGACGAACAGCTTCTATCGCGAGGTCACCGAGCTCACCCGCCAGCAGAGCGGGAGCTGAGCCGGCGCCCTGCCCCGCCGCGGGCCGCTGCTGAGTGGTGCCTCGCCGGCGGTCCGGCAGCCGCTACCAGCTCCCGCGCCCCCGGACGAGCTTCTCCAGGCGCCTGCGCGCGCCGCGCCGCTTCGCGCGCCAGCCGGAGTACTCGCGCAGGTCCAGCGACGCCCTCTGTACGGCGACGGCGGACTCGTGCTCCTGGCGCGCCCAGTCGGCCACCGAGGTGATCCCGAGCGCCTGGGCCGTGAGCGGCATGCGTCGCCGGAAGTCCTCGTCGTCCTTGAACAGGGTGTTGGGCGACCGAGGGTCGTCCAGGTTGTCCTCGCGGATGAACGGGTACGCCCAGCCGTTCACGGCGCCGCGGCGCGCGAGGTCGAGGCAGTACTGGGTGAACGACTGGCCCTGCCGCAGCGGGCCCTGCCGGGTCACCATCTCCCGCGGCAGGAGGTAGCCGCTGCCCTGGACCCAGTGGTTGCGCAGCAGCTGGTGGCCGCCGTTGAACGTGGCGATCTTCTTCCCGGCGACGTCGGGGAGGAAGTCCTCCTCCATGAACCGCCAGCAGCCCACCGCGCCGAACTCCGGGTTGGCGTCGTGCGCGTCGCGCAGCCGCTCGATCCACCCGTGCGCCGGCAGGCAGTCGTCGTCCACCTTGGAGACGTAGGTCGCGTCGGACTCGGTCCACAGCCAGTTCGTCGGGGCGGTGAGCCTGACGTTCTCCCGGCTGTGGTGGAACCGGTGCACGCGGGGGTCCTCCGCCAGCTCGGACGTGACGGCGAGCGTCTCCTCGTCGTCGCCGTTGTGCCAGAGCCAGACCCGGGTCCGCTCGTCGCACGTGGACAGCAGGTGCGGCAAGGAGACCCGGACGTGCTGCGGGCTGTTGTAGGTGATCATCAGAACGTCGGTCAGCGCAGCCATGACGGGTCCTCCCTCGACGGGGGCGTCAGCCCCTCGCATGCGTGGGAACGTACCGGACCCGGCCGCCCAGATCCGTCGATTGCGCCTCCTACCAGAAGACCGCGACTGTTCCCCGGCCGAAACGCCGGTGCGACACCAGAAGAACACCTAGCCTTCCAGCACGACCCCTGGAGGACTTCATGGATCTGTTCACGATTCTTGGTGCGACCTTCCGCCGCTGGTACGTGACGGTCCCCGTCATGCTGCTCGCCGGGATCCTCGCCTACCAGTCGTACCAGTCGGTGCCGGCGGTGTACTCGTCCTCCGTGTCGGTGACCGTCCTCGCGCCCGTGGCACCGCCTCCCCCGCCCCCGGACCCGGTCACCGGGGAGGTCATCGAGCCGTACGAGGCCAACCCGTACAGCGGCCCGAACCTCGCGGCCGCCGTGCTGGCGCGCAACCTCAACAGCGCCTCCTTCGAGGACACGCTGGGGCTCGACCCGGAGCGCAACCAGACTATCGAGGCCGACCCGTCGCGCAGCGACCCGATCATCCAGGTGATCGCGACGGCGGAGTCCCCCCAGGCCGTGGTCGCCATCCTCGAGGAGGTGACGGTCCGGGCGGCGACGATCCTCGACGCCTTCCAGGCGGAGGCAGGCGCCACCGACGGCGCCCGCTACAACCTGGCGCCCGCGGTGCCGACCGACGTGGTCGAGGACGTCACCCCGAGCCGCTTCCGCACTGCCGGCGCCATCGTCGTCATCGGGTTCGGCGTCGCGGCCGCTGTGGCCACGCTGCTCGACATGGTCCTCGAACGGCGGCGCACCGCCCGGGCACCCGTCGCGGCCCAGCCCGGGCCGGCCCCCGCCCCCGGGCCTGCCGCCCCAGCCTCCGGGCCGGCCCCCGCCCCCGGGCCCGGCGACCAGCCGGCGTCGGCGACCGCGACCCCGGTGCCCGCACCGAAGCTGACCATGACCGGCCGGCTGACACCGGGGCCGGGTACGGCGAACGACCCGGTGGGCGCACGGAGCCATGAGTCGTCCAGGGCTCGGTGAGCTGACCCGCGCGCCCGGCCCGGGCGCCTGGGGCGACCCTCGCCCCGGCCCGTGGCTGGCGCTGTCCTTCCTCCCGCTGGTGACGCTGGCGATCCCCTCGGCGCTCGTGCTGGCCGGCCCGCTCGCGTCCAACGGCTGGCCCGCCCGCCTGCTCATCTTCGCGATCGCCGGCGCGGTCCTCCTGGGCTGGCTCCGACGTCCGGCCGCCGGCCGCCGCACCTCGCCGGCCGAGGCCGGCTGCTGGATCCTGCTGCTCGGCGTGATGGTCTCCTTCGCCGCCGCCCAGCTGCGGCCGCTCACCGGGGTCGAGTTCGCCGGGTCGGTCCGCGTCGCGCTCGTGATCTTCCCGCTCATCGTCGTGGCGCTGGGCATCGCGTCCCTGGGCGACGCGGTCAAGGCGGACATGCTGTTGACGTACCTACTGGCCGGCGCGGTGCTCAGCACCCTGGTCGCGCTGGCGCAGTTCGTCGTGCCGTTCGACCTGGCCGAGCTCATCCGCCCGCCGGGGTTCGTCGCCCGCGAGGTCGGCGGGATGGGCGACCGCGGCGGGTTCATCCGCGTCAAGGGAACCGCCACCCACCCCATCGAGTACGGCGTCATCTCCGGCGCTCTGACCCCCGTGGCGCTGCACTTCGCCCGCTTCGGCAGCACGGCCCACCGCCGTCGCCTCGCCCTCCTCGTCGCCGGCCTCCTGGCCATGGGCCTGCTGCTGTCGGTGACGCGCTCGGCGGTGCTCACGCTCGTGGTGGCGATCCTCGTCTACGCCGTGAACCTCACGCTGCGCGAGCGGCTCAACCTCCTCGTCGTCGGCCTCGGCGCGCTCGTCCTGGTCCGCGCCACGCTGCCGGGACTCCTGGGCACCATCACCGGCTTCTTCCTCGGCGCGGCCGAGGACGACAGCGTCACCGCCCGGCTCGCGGACTACCCGCTCGTCGACAGGTACTTCGCCGAGGCGCCCTGGATCGGGCGAGGGCTCGGCACGTTCCTGCCGGACGAGTACGTCCTCCTCGACAACCAGTACCTGATGTCGCTCGTGGAGGGCGGTCTCGTGCTCGTCGTGGCGATCATCGCGTTCTTCGCGTTGACGCTGGCGAGCGCCCGGGGCGCGGTCCTGCGGGCCGCCTCGCCCTCCGACGCCTCGCGGGCCCAGGCGGTCACCGCCTCGATCGCCTCCATCGCCGTGTCCGGGCTGCTGTTCGACCTGTTCAGCTTCGCCCAGGTCACGGTGGTGCTGTTCCTGCTCGTCGGCATCGCGGGCGTGCTGTGGCACGACGGGCGCGAGAACGGCCTGGCCATCCCCGAGCCGATCCAACGGTTCCGCACCCCGCCCGCCGAGCAGCGCCGCGCCGCCGAGGTCGCCCGGCGGTAGGGACCGGCGCAGGATGCCCGGCACTGGCGACCCCGCGGCGCCCGCCCGGTGTGCGGAGCGCCGGAGCTCACGGCGCGGGCGCGCACGCCCCCGTCGTCGGGCAGACTCCTACCGAGGCACCGGGGTCCCGGGCCCGTGAGGAGGACGCACCCGCCATGACCGTCACCACCTCCCTCGTCGCCGTCCCCACCCGGGACGGCGACATGCCCGCGCACCTGTGGCTCCCGCCGTCGGGAAGCGGCCCGGGCCTTCTGCTGCTGCAGGAGATCTTCGGGGTCTCGGACTACATCAGGAGCCGCGGGGCGGAGCTCGCCGAGCTGGGCTACGTCGTGCTCGCGCCGGAGATCTACTGGCGGCTGGACGGCTCGGTCGACGAGTCGCGCGCGGACTTCATGGACCGGGCCCTCGGGCTGCTCCAGCAGGTCGACTGGGACCTGGCCGTCTCGGACGCGGTCGCGGCCCTCGACGCCCTGCGGGGCCGCCCGGAGATCTCCGGCGGCGTGGGCGTCCTGGGCTTCTGCTTCGGCGGCGGGCTGGCGTTCAACGTGGCCGCCGTCGCGGACGTCGACGTGCTGGTCGCGTACTACGGCTCGGCGCTACCCCAGCTGCTGCACCTGGCGGACCGGGTGACCGCGCCGAGCCTGCACCACTTCGGCACCGCCGACACGTACATCCCGCTCGAGAAGATCGAGGAGATCCGCTCGGCCGTCGAGGGGCCCGAGGTGGAGTTCTACCTCCACGAGGGCGCCGGGCACGCGTTCGACAACCCGCACCCGATGTTCCTCCACGAGCCGGCGCGGCTGGACGCGTGGCGCCGGACCACCGAGTTCCTCGACCGGCGCCTGCCCGTGGAGTGAGTGCGACGGTTCGCCGGCGCGGCGGCTACGCCACGCCGTCGAAGAGCGAGGTGACCGAACCGTCGTCGAAGACCTCACGGATGGCGCGCCCGAGGAGCGGGGCGATCGGCAGCACGGTCAGCTCCGGGAACCGCTTGTCCGCGGTGATGGGGAGCGTGTCGGTCACGATGACCTCGCGGGCGCCGGACTCGGACAGGCGCTGCGCCGCCGGGTCGGAGAGCACGCCGTGCGTGGCGGCGACGATGACGTCGGACGCCCCCGCGGCCAGGACGACCTTGACCGCCTCGGCGATGGTCCCGCCGGTGTCGATGAGGTCGTCGACGAGGACGGCGGTGCGTCCCTCGACGTCACCGACGACGCGGTTCGCCACGGCCTGGTTCGGCCGGCTGATGTCGCGCGTCTTGTGCACGAACGCCAGCGGCACGCCGCCGAACTTCGCCGCCCACATCTCCGCCACGCGGATGCGGCCGGCGTCCGGGGAGACGACGGAGGTGCGCGCCGGGTCGATGCGGGAGCGGACGTAGTCGGTGAGGATCGGCTGGGCCCACAGGTGGTCCACCGGGCCGTCGAAGAAGCCCTGCGACTGCGCGGCGTGCAGGTCCACGCTCATCAGGCGGTCGGCGCCGGCCGTCTTGAACAGGTCGGCCACCAGGCGGGCGGAGATCGGCTCGCGCCCGCGGTGCTTCTTGTCCTGCCGGGCGTAGGGGTAGAAGGGCGCGACCACGGTGATCCGCTTGGCCGACGCGCGCTTGAGCGCGTCCACCATGATCAGCTGCTCCATGAGCCACTGGTTGATCGGCGTGGTGTGCGACTGCAGGACGAACACGTCCGACCCGCGCACCGACTCGTTGAACCGGACGTAGATCTCACCGTTGGCGAAGTCGTAGGCCGTGGTCGGCAGCAGCTCGATGTCGAGCTCGCTCGCGACGTCCTTGGCCAGCTCGGGGTGGGCCCGGCCGCTGACCAGGACGAGCCGCTTCTCGCCGTGGGTGGTGATCCCCGTCATCGCTGGGTGTCCCCTTCGTCGGTGGTGCCGGGTGCCTGGTGGTCCCGGGGTGTGGTGGTCCCCGCGCTGCCGCCCGCCGTGCGCGCGCGCTCGGCGCGCGCCTGCGCGGAGAGCCCGGCCCCGCCGTCGGCGAGCGCCTTCTCGGCGGCGCGGGCGGCGGCCGTGCCGGGGCGACGGCGGAGGACCCAGCCCTCGATGATGCGCTGGGCGGCGCCGGTGACGGACAGGGCGCCCGGGGGGACGTCCTCGCGGATGGTGGTGCCGGCTCCGGTGTAGGCGCCGTCGCCCACGGTGACGGGGGCGACGAACATGTTGTCCGAGCCGGTGCGGGCGTGGGAGCCGATGACGGTGCGGTGCTTGCTCACGCCGTCGTAGTTGACGAACACGGAGGAGGCGCCGATGTTGGTGCCCTCCCCGATCTCCGCGTCGCCGACGTAGGTCAGGTGCGGCACCTTCGAGCCGGCACCGATCTGGGCGTTCTTGGTCTCGACGAAGGTGCCGATCTTGCCCTTCGGGCCGAGGTGGGTGCCGGGGCGCAGGTAGGCGAACGGGCCGACGGTGGCGCCGTCGTCGAGGACCGCCTCGGAGCCGTGCGTGCGGACCACGCTCACGCCCGCGCCGACGGTGACGTCGGTGAGCGTGGTGTCCGGGCCGACGGTCGAGCCCTCCCCCACCCGGGTGGCGCCGTGGAGCTGGGTACCGGGCAGCACCGTGACGTCACGGGCGAGCTCGACGTCGACGTCGATCCAGGTGGTGGCCGGGTCGACCACGGTGACGCCCTCGCGCATCCAGCTCTCGACGGTGCGGCGGTTGAGCTCGGCGCCGAGCGCGGCCAGCTGCGCGCGGTCGTTGACGCCCTCGACGAGCCAGGAGTCGTCCACGGAGATGGCGCGCACGCTCAGCCCCTGCCGGTGGGCCAGCGCCACGACGTCGGTGAGGTAGACCTCGCCCTGGTCGTTGTCCTGCCCGACGGCGCCCAGCGCCTCGCGCAGCACGGCCGCGTCGAAGACGTAGGTGGAGGTGTTGATCTCGCGGATCTCCCGCTGCTCCGGCGTCGCGTCGCGCTCCTCGACGACGCCGACGACGGCGCCGCCCTCGCGCAGGACGCGGCCGTACCCGTAGGGGTTGTCCACGGTGGTGGTCAGCACGGTGACGGCGTTGCCGTCCTCGGCGTGGGCGCGCAGCAGCTCGGTGAGCGTGCCGGCGTCGAGCAGCGGGGTGTCGCCGGCCATGACGACGACGGCGCCCTCGAGCACCGGGGCGGCGGACTCCCCGGCGTGGCCGGGCTCGGCGTGGACCAGCGACGCGGCGTGCGCGGCGGCGTCGAGCGCGCCGAGGGCGCACTGCACGGCGCGGCCGGTGCCGGGGACCTCGTCCTGGTCGACGACGAGGACGTCGCGGTCGAGCTCGACGGCGTGGGCGGCGACGGCGTCGCGCTCGTGCCGGACGACGACGGCGAGCCGCTGCGGGTCCACCCCGCGGGCGGCGGTGAGGGCGTGGCCGAGGAGGCTTCGTCCGCCGATGCCGTGGAGCACCTTGGGGGTGCGGGACTTCATCCGGGTGCCCTCGCCTGCGGCGAGGACGACGACAGCGGCAGGACGGGTCAGGCTCACGCCGGCTCCCTCTGAGTGGATCACCGCCCGGAGTCGCCCCGGGCGTCGTGCAGGGGTCACTCTAGCGTCGCGAGCGCGGGACCCGCCCCGGCCGTCCGTCCCGCACCGGTCCGGACTCCCCTCCCGGACCGGGGCTCGGCACCGGGCTCCGCCCCCAGGATTCGAACCCGGACCGCAAGGCACCAAAGGCCTGCGTGCTGCCGTTACACCAGGGCGGACCGCGCGACGCGCGCGACCAGTGTGCCAGCAGGCGGGCCGACGGCCGAAACCGCCGGGTGGCGCGGCAGGGCATGATGGGCCGGGTGACGCCCAAGCCGAAGACCTCGCCACGCGTGCGCATGACCGGCAGCGAGCGCCGGGAGCAGCTGGTGACCGTCTCGCGGGCGCTCTTCGCGTCCAAGGGGTTCGAGGGCACGAGCGTGGAGGAGATCGCGGCCCGGGCGAAGGTGTCCAAGCCCGTGGTCTACGAGCACTTCGGCGGCAAGGAGGGCATCTACGCCGTCGTGGTGGACCGGGAGGTGCAGCGCCTCCTCGGCATGCTGACCGACGAGCTCAGCTCCGGCGGTCACCCGAAGGCGGTCGTGGAGCGCGCGGCGCTGGCGCTGCTCGACTACATCGAGGAGAACACGGACGGCTTCCGCATCCTGGTCCGCGACTCCCCCGTGGCGCAGGCCACCGGGACCTTCTCCTCCCTGATCGGCGACGTCGCGAGCCAGGTGGAGCACCTGCTCGCCGAGCAGTTCCGGGCCCGGCGCCTGGACCCCGGTGCGGCCCCGATGTACGCCCAGATGCTGGTGGGGCTCATCGCCCTGACCGGTCAGTGGTGGCTGGAGGCGCGCCACCCCGACAAGCGCGAGGTCGCGGCCCACATCGTCAACCTGGCGTGGAACGGCCTCTCGGGCCTGGAGCGTTCGCCACGCCTGACGACGGTCGGCAAGGGCTGAGCGCTCAGCTCAGCGGCCACCCGGGGATGAGGGCGTCGAGCCCGAAGAACCTGCTCGCCACCACGTGCAGCCCCACGTAGTAGACCCCCGCGGCGAGGTACGTCAGCAGCCCCTCGAGGATCTTGGTCCCCATCAGCGCGAGGAGCAGCAGCAGCGACACGCCCACCGGCACGGCGGTCAGCGCCCACCCGGGGGCGGAGAGCAGCTGCGCCACGACCCCGAGGGTGACGGACGCGAAGCCGATCACGCCGGCCTCGGAGACCCGCAGGCGCCGGAAGAGCGTGCGGTCGCCGAGGAAGCAGCTGAGGCCGGTGAGGGCCACGGCTGCGACGTACACGGCGAGGGGCGGCATGGCGTCATCCTGTCGCCGGCCCCTCAACTCCGCGGGGCGTTGCGCTCAAGATTCGCCCAAGAGTTGGCGGGCGCAACCTCAAGATCTGCTCAAGCTCCGACCCCGTGGAAGGGCATGCCGCGGCCGTGGCGGGCCTCGCGGCTATTTATCTCGATGTCGAGTAATCTCGGAGGATGCACGCAGCGGAGCCGACCGGGGGCGACACCGTCCGGGGGTCCGACGGTCCCCGGGACGAGGTGGACCGCATCGTCGACGCGTGGCAGCGCGAGCGTCCCGACCTCCAGCCGATGCCGCTGCACGTGTTCTCCCGGGTCAGCCGCCTCGCCCGGCACCTGGACCTGACCCGCCGCTCGGCGTTCGCGGAGCACGGGGTCGAGGCGTGGGAGTTCGACGTGCTCTCCGCCCTGCGGCGCGCCGGCGCGCCGTACGAGCTCACGCCCGGCCGCCTGATCGCCGAGACCCTGGTCTCCTCCGGCACCATGACGAACCGGATCGACCGGATGGTCGCCCACGGCCTCGTGGTCCGCGCCGCCGACGCGTCGGACCGTCGCGTGGTCAAGGTGCGGCTGACCCCGGAGGGCAAGCGGCGCGTGGACGCCGCCATGTCCCAGCTCCTCGAGTCGGAGCGGTCGCTGCTGAGCGTCCTGCCCGAGCCGGACCGCCGGCACCTGAGCGACTCCCTGCGCTCGCTGCTGATCCCGTTCGAGTCCTGACGGCCTAGATCTGCGCGATGTACCGCGCCCGGTCCGCGAGCACCCGGCGCGAGACGTCCGCCTGCCCCGCCAGCACCTCGAAGGCGTGCGGCACGCCGGGGTGCACGTGGATCTCCGTCTCCACCCCCGCCCTCCACAGCCGCTGGGCGTACGCGAGGTCCTCGTCCCGGAAGATGTCGAGGCCCCCGACGTCGAGGTACGTCCGCGGGAGGCCGGAGAGGTCCTCGGCCCGGGCGGGAGCGGCGTAGGCGGGCACCTCCTCGCCGCCGGCGAGCGCGCCGAGGTAGGCGGCCCAGCCGGTGACGTTGTCCTCGAACGACCACGTGAGCACGTCCCCGAGGGCGGGGTCGGGGCTGGTGGTGCGGTCGTCGAGCATCGGGTAGACGAGGATCTGCCGCGCCAGGGGCGGGCCCTGCCGGTCGCGGGCGAGCAGCGCGACGCCGGCCGCCAGGCCCCCGCCCGCGCTGTCGCCGGCGACGGCGATCCGGTCGGCGTCGACGCCGATGTCGTCCGCGTTCTCGGCCGCCCAGAGGAGCGCGGCGTAGCAGTCCTCGAGCGGGGTCGGGTAGGGGTGCTCGGGGGCCAGTCGGTACTCCGGGGCCAGGAACGGCACCCCGGCGGCGGCCACGTTCGCCTTGATGATCGCGTCGTAGCTCTCGAGGCTGCCCAGGATCATCCCGCCGCCGTGGAGGTACACCACCAGCGAGCCGGTGGGCGGCCCGACCGGGCGGTACAGGCGCAGCGGCACGTCGGCGCCGTCCGCCGAGGTGGTCCGGAACTCGTGCACGCTGACCCCGGTCTCCGGCACGGAGGCGCTGATCGCCCCGAACAGCGCCTCGGAGTTGGCCCGCCGGGTCGCGACGTCACCCACCGCCGGCGGAGGCGCTCCCGCGCCCGCCTCCAGGAGGGGCTGGAGTGCGTCGAGCACCTCGGTGTTCCAGGGCAGGGCCATATCGTCTCCTTCGACGGCGGACGGGTGGACCTACCCTGCCGGAAACCGACCGCTCCTGTCCCGTACTTCGGGGAAGAAGTGCCGGGTCACTGCTCGGCGACCTCCGCCGCGACCAGCCACTCCTCCTCGAGCGACGCGTGCTCCGCCTCGGCCTCCCGGGACTCGGCGGCCAACCGGGTCAGCCGCTCGACGTCACCCCCGGCGGAGGCCTCGGCGAGCTGGGCGTGGAGCTTCTCGATGCGCGCGGACGCCTTGGCGAGCTGGCGTTCCAGCCGCGCCATCTCCTTGCGCGCCGCCCGCTGCTCCGCGGGGCTGGCCCCGGCCGCGTCGTCCGCCGTCGCGGCCGTCCCGGCGCTTGCCGACGTCGCGGCCGTCCGGGCCATCGACCCGTCCGCCGCGGCCTCGAGCTGGTGGCGCAGCCGCAGGTACTGGTCGATGCCGCCGGGCAGGTCGCGCAGCCGGCCGTCGCCGAGCAGCGCCACCTGGTGGTCCGTGACCCGCTCGAGGAGGTAGCGGTCGTGCGAGACGACGACGAGGGTGCCCGGCCAGCCGTCGAGCAGGTCCTCGACCGCGGCAAGGGTGTCGGTGTCCAGGTCGTTGGTGGGCTCGTCCAGCAGGAGCACGTTCGGCTCGGCGACGAGCAGGCGCAGCAGCTGCAGGCGCCGCCGCTCCCCGCCGGAGAGGTCGGCCACCGGCGTCCAGGCGCGCTCGCGGGTGAAGCCGAGCCGCTCCACCAGCTGCCCGGCCGTGAGCTCCTTGCCGCCGACCTCCACGCGCCCGCGCACCTCCTCGACCGCCTCGATCACCCGCAGGTGGGCGACCTCGTCGAGCTCGCGGGTCTCCTGGGACAGGGTCCGCACGTGCACGGTCTTGCCCCGCCGCACCCGGCCGGCGGTCGGCTGCTGGGTGCCCGCGAGCAGGCGCAGCAGCGTGGACTTGCCGGCGCCGTTGACGCCCACGAGCCCGACCCGCTCCCCCGGCGCCAGCCGCCACGTGACGTCGTCGAGGATGGTGCGGGTCCCGCCGTCGCCGGCGGCGCGGGAGGTGGCTGCGCGGGAGGTGGCTGCACCGCCCTCGCCCGGGCGGAGCGGGTAGGTGACGGTGACGCCCTCGAGGTCGAGGACGTCCTTGCCGAGCCGGGTGGTGGCGAGCCGGGTCAGCTCCAGCGGGTCGCGGGGCGGCGGCTCGTCGGCGATGAGCTCGGCGGCGGCGTCGAGGCGGAACTTCGGCTTGGAGGTGCGGGCGGGCGCGCCGCGGCGCAGCCACGCGAGCTCCTTGCGCAGCAGGTTGTTGCGCTTCTCCTCGGCGAGGGCGTCGGTGCGGGTGCGCTCGGCCCGGGCGAGGACGTAGGCGGCGTACCCGCCGTCGTATGTCTCCACCCGGCCGGGGACCGGCGCGCGGCCGCCGGGGCCGTCGTGGCCGGGGACGACCTCCCACACGCGGGTGCACACGGCGTCGAGGAACCACCGGTCGTGGGTGACCACGACCAGCGCCCCGACGCCGCGGCGGTAGCGCTCCTGGACGTGGTGGGCCAGCCAGTCCACGCCCTCGACGTCGAGGTGGTTGGTGGGCTCGTCGAGGATGAGGACCTCGGCGTCCTCGGTGAGGACGCGGGCGAGCGCCACGCGCCGGCGCTGCCCGCCCGAGAGCGTGGCGACGTCGGCGCCGAGGGAGACGTCGGCGAGGAGGCCGGCGTGGATGTCCCGCACGCTCGACTGCGAGGCCCACACGTGCTCGTCGACCCCGGGGTGGACGACGTCGCGGACGGTGGTGCCCGCCGGGAGCGCGTCGGCCTGGTCCAGGACGGCCACCCGCGTTCCGCCGGCGCGGGTGACCCGGCCGGCGTCCGACGTGGCGGTGCCGCCGAGGATCTTCAGCAGCGTGGACTTCCCGGCACCGTTGCGGCCGAGCACGCCGACGCGCATGCCGTCGTCGAGGCCGAGGGTGACGTCGGCGAAGATCGGGCGCGCCCCGAGGGTGACGCCCATGCCCTCCATGCCGATCAGGTGGGCCACTGACGGCCCCTTGCGGTGGTGAGCGGGAGGCGGGGGTCTGCGAGCACGTCGTCCAGTGTCGCAAACCGTGGGGCCGGGTCGGTACCGCGCCCGGGTCCCGTCGGGCGCCGGCGCCGGCCTCCGTGCCGGTCGGCCGCTACGGGCGGCGCCCGACGTGCTCCAGCACCCGGGCCCCGGGCACCGGCCCGGTGACGGTGAGGATCTCGGCGGCGACGTCCGCACCGCGCATGACCCCCGCCACGCTGGCGGCGTGCGGGGCGTCGAGCGCGAGGGCGGCGACGGTGGGTCCCGAGCCCGAGACGACGACGCCCAGGGCTCCGGCGCGGTCCGCGGCGGCGAGGACGTCGCCCAGCTCCGGGCGGAGGGAGAGCGCCGCCTCCTGGAGGTCGTTGCGCAGCGACCGGGAGAGGACGAGCGGGTCCGCGCTCAGGAGCGCGGAGACGATGCCCTCGTCGAGACGGGGCGCGTCCCCCTCGGCCGCGGCGTCCCCGGCCGCGTCGGTCGGCCCGTGCGGTCCGGCGCGCCGCGCTGCGCCGTCGTCCACCCCGTCCCGGCCGACGGCGGAGCCGGCAGCCGCGACCGGAGCCGGTGCGTAGCCGTTCAGGTCGTCGAAGGCCCGGAAGACGGCGGGCGTGGACAGGCCCTCGGCCTGGACGGCGAGGACCCAGTGGTACTGGCCGCGGCTCATGACCGGGGCGAGCAGGTCCCCGCGCCCGGTGCCCATGGCGGACAGGCCGGTCAGCGCGAACGGCACGTCGGCGCCGAGCTCGGCGGCCAGCTCGCCGAGCTCCTCGCGGCCCAGGCCGGTCCCCCACAGCTGGTCGCACGCGAGGAGGGTGGCGGCGGCGTCGGCGGACCCGCCGGCCATGCCCCCGGCGACCGGCACCTGCTTGGTGAGGGTCAGGTGCACCCCGGCCTCGGTCCCGGACGTCTCGCGCAGCAGCTCGGCGGCGCGCACGGCGAGGTTGCGGCCGTCGGTGGGCAGGTCCGCGCCCCGCCCATGGATCTCGAGGGTGATCTCGTCGGCGGGCCGCGCGACGACGTCCTCGTACAGCGAGACCGCCTGGAAGAGCGTCGCCAGCGGGTGGTAGCCGTCCGGGCGGGGCGGGCCCACGCGTAGCGCGAGGTTGATCTTGCCCGGGGCCCGGACGTGGACGGCGCTCACGCGCCCAGCGTGCCAGACCTGGCGCCGGGCGCACCCGCTGACCCGGCGTGCTGGGCGATCCGGGCGAACTCTGCGATGCCCAGCCGCTCGCCCCGCAGGCTCGGGTCGATCCCGGCGGCCCGCAGCGCCGCCTCGGCGGCCGCCGGGGAGCCCGCCCAGCCGGCCAGCGCGGCCCGCAGCGTCTTGCGGCGCTGGGCGAAGGCGCTGTCGACGACGGCGAAGACCTCCTCGCGGGTCGCCGTCGTCTCCGGGGGCTCGCGGCGAGTGAGGCGCACCAGCGCGGAGTCCACGTTCGGCACCGGCCAGAAGACGCTCCGGGAGATCGTGCCGGCGCGGGCGGCGTCGGCGTACCAGGCGGCCTTCGCCGAGGGGACGCCGTAGGTGCGGGAGCCGGGCGGCGCGGCGATCCGGTCGGCCACCTCGGCCTGGACCATGACGAGGACCTCGCGCAGGCTGGGCAGGTTCTCGAGCAGCGTGAGCAGCACGGGCACGGCGACGTTGTACGGCAGGTTCGCCACCAGCTTGGTGGGGGCGGCGCCGGCCGCTCCCCCGGGCGACGGGAGGGCCTCCGGGCCGGTCACCGTCATGGCGTCGGCGCGCAGGACGGCCAGGCGGTCGGCGGCGTCGGGCATGCGGGTCGCGACCGTGCCCGGCAGGGCCGCCGCGAGCGCGGGATCGATCTCGACGGCCACGACGCGCGCCCCGGTCTCCAGCAGCGCGAGGGTGAGCGACCCCAGCCCGGGGCCGACCTCGAGGACGACGTCCCCGGGCCGGACGGCGGCCGACCGGACGATGCGGCGCACGGTGCCGGCGTCGTGCACGAAGTTCTGGCCGAGAGTCTTGGTCGGCCGCACGCCGAGAGTCTCGGAGAGCCGGCGCACGTCGGCCGGGCCGAGCAGGCCGGCGGGGCCGGGGGGTGCGGTGGGAGGCTCGGCGGTCACTGCGCGAGCCTATCGGCGCCGGACGACGACGGCGCCCCACCCGCGAACGGGTGGGGCGCCGTGGCTGCCGTGGGTCTCCGTCATCCGGATGCCCGAGCAAAAGCTCCGTCGTCCGGATGCCCGAGCAAGAGCTCCTGTGCCGAGCAAGACCGTCTGGAACGGCTTGCTCGGCACGGAACCACTTGCTCGAGCGGGACGCGAGGGCCCTGCGGCAACTTCTGCGTCAGAGGAGGCCCAGCTTGGCCGCGCAGGCGGGCCACTGACCCCAGCCGGACTGGGCCTGGAGCGCCTGGGCGCGCTGGGTCTGCTCGGCGGGCGAGGCCTGGGAGGGGAGGCCGCTGCCGCCCATCGCCTGCCAGGTGCTGATGGAGAACTGGTACAGGCCGTAGTACAGGCCGTTGGCGCTGACGGCGGTGGGGTTGCCGCCGGACTCGCACTGCGCGAGCTGCGCCCAGACGCCGCTGGTCGGGGCTCCGCCGCCGGAGGCGCTGGAGGACGGCGCGCTCCTGGAGGGCGTGGGGGCGGCGGCCGGGGCGGGCGCGGGCGCCGGCTCCGGCTCGGGGGCGGGGCGCTCCTTGGTGCCGACGGCGATGACGCGGTCCACCGGCTCGGTGGTCACCTCGTCGCTGCGCAGCGCGGAGGTGACCTCCTTGCCGCCCACCGTGATGGTGGCGAAGGTGCGGGTGCGCTCGCCGGCGCTGCCCTCCTCGACGACCTTCTTCTGGCCGACGTACAGCGAGTCGTCCTCGCGCTCGACGGTCGAGAACTCCACGGGCTCGGTCTCGGTCCGCTCGCCGGCGACCACACGGGTCACGGTCACCTGGACGGTGCCGTCGTCGGCGGAGCCGATCTCGACGCGGTCGGTGCGGGAGACCTCGACCCCGGCGGCCTCGAGGGCGTCGGCCACGTAGGCCTCCCCCTTCAGCTCGACCCGCTCGGTCTCGCCGTCCGCGACGACGTCGACGGACCCGTCGACCACCAGCGGCAGGCTCAGCGAGGTGCGGTCGAGGGACCGGGAGGCCGCGAGGGTGACCTCACGGCCGGACTGAAACATGCTGGTGACGAGGTCGCCCTGCGTCAGGGCGGTGGTCCAGACGACCTGGGGCTCGCCGTTGACGTCGACCGTGACCTGGCGCGCGGTGCGCACCACGACGTCGGCGCCGTCGCTCAGCGCGGCGTCCGGGCCGGGCGCCAGCAGATCGTGCTCGCCGAGCGAGATGTTCTGCTCCTCGAGGAGCCCCTCGACGGAGCCGGCGAAGGTGGAGAGCGTGTGGGTCTGACCGTTGATCTCGAGGTCGACGCTCTTGTGGGCGTGGGCCGCGACGGCGCCGCCGGCGACGAGCACGGGGGCGATTCCGAGGGCGATCAGGGGAAGGAGGCGGCGGCGCTTCTTGGCCGGGGCGGTCTCGACGCTGGTTGCGGAGTCCGCGGCGTGGGGGTCGGTGGTGGGCTGGAGGGAGTTCGGCGCGCTCACGTTGGATCCTTTGTCGCGCGGCCCGGGCACAGAGCGTGGCGGGCGTGACGTGATCTCGCTCGGCGAGAAACCGTCGTGCCCCTCCTGGGGGCACGGCCCGACGTCGGTCTGATCCGGCTGTCAGGTGCGGGCCATGGGCACCCGCTGCTGCAGTCCGGAAGACCGGACCTGGACGAATGTAATCGAATTGTTATCTGGACGTCCACGTGTCGTTCACCACAGAACGCCGCTCTGTGCCTCGTGCGGGGCGATCTCCGGCGGACCGGAGCGCCCGGCAGGCGGCTCCGGCGGCCGGAGATCAGTACCAGCCGACGCTCTGGGAGTGGCCCCAGGCGCCGCACGGGGTGCCGTAGCGCCCGGCGATGTAGTTGAGGCCCCAGGTGATCTGGGTGGCCGGGTTCGTCGCCCAGTCCGCGCCGGCGGAGGCCATCTTCGACCCGGGCAGCGCCTGCGGGATGCCGTACGCGCTGGACGTCGGGTTGTCCGCGGTCACGCTCCAGTTGGACTCTCTCGTCCAGAGGCTGTCCAGGCAGGAGAACTGGTCGGCCCCCCAGCCGCGGGCGGCGGCGAGCTCCCGGCCGATGGCGCGCGGGTCGCCCGAGTAGCTGGCGACGGGGGCGGCCGCCTGCTCCGCCGGGGCGGCCTCGACGGCCTTCTTGGTGCCGACGAGCACGACCTCGTCGACCTTGGTGCTGGAGACGACGGTCGCCACGAGCTCGCGGCTGACCTCCTCGCCGCCGGCGGTGACGACGCGGTAGGTCTCCGTGGTGACGCCGTCGACGCCCTCGGTCTCGACCTTGCGCTCTCCCTCGGGCAGGGAGTCGTCCTCCTTCTCGACGACGCCGTGCTCCTCGACGGTCTCCTCGGTGACGTGCTCGGAGCTCGCCCGCAGGACCTCGACGGTCTCCCCGGCCGGCACGGCGGCGTTGAGGCCGGCCGTCACGACGTCGTCCCCCCCGACGACGACCCCGGCCTCGGTCAGCGCCTCGCCGAGCGTGGCGGCGGTCGTGGTGATCTCCCGGGTCTCGCCGTCGACGACGAGGGTGAAACTGCGGGCGCCGTCGGCCTCGAGGGCCTGGCGCCCGGCGAGCTGGGAGCGGGAGGCGGCGTCGACGTCGCGCAGCGCGAGCGTGCCGGCCTCGACCGCGGCCAGGTCGGCGCCGTCGGTCACGCCGGGCTCGGCGGAGACCTGCGAGACGGTGAACGCGCCGGTGCCCAGGACGACGGCGCCCAGGACGCCGCCGCGCAGCGCCTTGACCGCGACGCCGGGGATCCCGAGCACGCCGGAGGCCTTCGAGGCCTGCTGCTCGCTCTCGGCGAGCCGAGCCGCGCGACGCGTGCCGGGCTGGGGGACGCCGGTGACGGGCGTCGTGTCGGTGACGGGCGTGGCGGCGCCACGCTCCGCGGTGTGTCGTGCCACGAAGTCTTGTCCTGTCTGGAGGGGAGACGGGCCGAGAGCGACCGTAACCGATTTGTTATCTGATGCAAAGTCGACCGATTCCCCTGTGGGCGTGCGATGCCGCACACAGGGGTCCCCGCAACACCCGCTCCCGGCGCCGAGCTCCGCCCGCGAGGCTCGGAATCCTCGCCCCCGGGCGGGCTACCAGGTGCCGTAGACCGCGTCGGTGTTGGCGGTGAGACGCTCGCAGGCCGCGCCCAGCTCGAGCCCGAGCTGCTCGGCGACGGTGCGCACCGTGATCGGCATGACGTACGAGGCGTTGGGGTGCCCCCGGTACGGCGCGGGCGTGAGGTACGGCGCGTCGGTCTCGACGAGGACCAGCTCCGGCGGGAGCGCGCGGAGGGCGGCACGGAGCGCGTCGTTGCTCCGGAACGTCACGGGGCCCGCGAAGGAGGCGTACCAGCCGTGCTCGGCGCAGGTGCGGGCGAGGTCGACGTCGCCGGAGAAGCAGTGGAAGACGACGCGGTCGGGGGCGCCGTCGGCGAGCAGCGTCTCGACGACCTCGGCATGGGCCTCGCGGTCGTGGATCTGCAGCGCCTTGCCGAGCTCCTTGGCCAGGGCGATGTGCTCGCGGAACGCGCGCACCTGGTGGGCGCGGCCCTCGTCGCCGGTGCGGAAGAAGTCCAGGCCGCTCTCCCCCACCGCCACCACGCGCTCGTCGCGAGCGAGCTCGGCGACCTGCGCGATCGCATCGTCGAGGGAGAGGCCGTGGTGCTCGCGCACGGCCGGGTCGAGACCGTCGGGTGCGATCTCGCGGACGCCGGTGTGCAGGGGTGCCTCGTTGGGGTGGATGGCCAGGGCGGCGGCGATCTCCGGGTGCGTGTGGGCGAGGGCCACCGACCCCGCGAGGGAGGGGACGTCGCAGCCCACGGTGAGGATGCGCCCGACCCCGGTGCGGGCGGCGCGGGCCACCTGCTGCGCCGTCGTCAGCGGCTCCTCTCCCGGCGGGAGGGCGACGTCGAACTCGTCGACGGGTGCGCCGTCGTCGTCCAGGACCGGCAGGTGCGCGTGGTTGTCGACCACCGGAGACGGCAGCGGGTCCGGCTCCTCGGGCCAGCCGCGGCGCTTCTTCTGCTGCTTCTTGCTCACGACGGTCTGGCTCACGCCGGCGCTCACGCCGTGGGCCGGCCGCGCAGCCGGGCGAGCTCGGACTCGACGATCTCGTCGTCGAGCTTGGTGAAGACCGGGGTGGGCTTCGCGACGGGGGTGCCGGGCACGACGGGGCGAGACTCCCAGGCCGCCATGTTCTCGCCGCGCCGGTAGTCGCCGGTGATGACCGGGTACGGGTCGCCGCCGTCGAGGTCCTCGACCTCGTCCAGCCGCGGCATGGGCGCGATGGCGCCGGCGCCGCCGAGGACGCGGTCGACGTCGTTGGCGGAGTGCGGCAGGAACGGGCTGAGCATGACGTTGAGGTCGGCGACGGCCTGGGCGAGCGTGTGCAGCACGGTCGCGAGGCGGGCGCGCTGCTCGGGCGCCTTGAGCTTGAACGGCTCCGTGCGGGTGACGTAGGTGTTCGCCTCCCCGACCAGGCGCATCGCCTCCGCGAGGGCGGCACGCTGGCGGTGGTGGCCGATGAGGTCGCCGACGGCGGTGAAGCCGGCGCGGATCTGGTCGAGCAGCTCGGTGTCGATCGCCTCGAGCTCGCCGGGGGCCGGGATCTCGCCGAAGTTCTTGGCGATCATCGTGGCGGTGCGGTTGACGAGGTTGCCCCAGCCGGCGACGAGCTCGCCGTTGGTCCGGCGGACGAACTCGGCCCAGGTGAAGTCGGCGTCCTGGGTCTCGGGGCCGGCGGCGGAGATGAAGTAGCGCAGCGCGTCGGGCTGGTAGCGCTCGAGGACGTCGCGGACGTAGATGACGACGCCGCGCGAGGAGGAGAACTGCTTGCCCTCCATCGTGAGGAACTCGCTGGAGACCACCTCGGTGGGCAGGTTCAGGGTGCCGTAGGTGCCCGGCGCCCCGCCGCGATCGCCCTCGCCGTTGTTGGCGAGCAGCTCGGCGGGCCAGATCTGGGAGTGGAAGACGATGTTGTCCTTGCCCATGAAGTAGTAGGACAGGGCCTCGGGGTCGTTCCACCACCGGCGCCACGCGTCCGGGTCGCCGGTGCGGCGGGCCCACTCGATGGAGGCGGAGAGGTAGCCGACGACGGCGTCGAACCACACGTACAGGCGCTTGGTGGGCTGGTCCTCCCAGCCGGGGACCGGGATGCCCCAGTCGATGTCCCGCGTCATCGCGCGGGGCTTGATCTCCTCGAGGATGTGCTGGGAGAACTTGATGACGTTGGGGCGCCACGTGCCGGAGGCGGCCCGGTCGTCGAGCCACTTCCCGAGCGCGTCCGCGAGCGCGGGCAGGTCGAGGAAGTAGTGCGTGGTCTCGACGAACTCCGGCGTCTCGCCGTTGATCTTGCTGCGCGGGTCGATGAGGTCCGTGGGGTCGAGCTGGTTGCCGCAGTTGTCGCACTGGTCGCCGCGCGCGTCCTGGTAGCCGCAGATGGGGCATGTGCCCTCGATGTAGCGGTCGGGCAGGGTGCGGCCCGTGGAGGGGCTGATCGCGGACTGGGTGACCTGCTCCACCATGTACCCGTTGTCCCGTACGGTGCGGAACATCTCCTGCACCACCGCGTAGTGGTTGCGGGTGGTGGTGCGGGTGAACAGGTCGTAGCTGAGGCCGAGGGCGACGAGGTCCTCGACGATGACGCGGTTGTTGCGGTCGGCGAACTCCTTGGCGCTGACCCCGGCGGCGTCGGCGGCGACGAGGATCGGCGTGCCGTGCTCGTCCGTGCCCGAGACCATCAGCACCTCGTGGCCGGCCATGCGCATGTAGCGGGAGAAGACGTCGGAGGGCACGCCGAAGCCGGCGACGTGACCGATGTGGCGCGGCCCGTTGGCGTAGGGCCAGGCCACGGCGGAGAGGATGCGCGTCATGGTGGCCAGCCTAGTTGGCGCGGCAGGACCCCCCGGCCGACGGCGGCCCCTCGTGCCGTCGTCGTCCGTGCCCGGCCCCGGGCCCGGTGTCGGCGGGCCGGGCTATCGTCGTTGCCCATGAGTCCGATCGGAGCGCACGTCGACCAGTCAGACCCCGTCGCGGAGGCGTTGGCCCGCGGGGCGGACCTCGCGCAGTTCTTCCTGGGCGACCCGCAGGGCTGGAAGGGGCCGGAGGTGCGCTACCCCGGCGGTGCGGAGGCGCTGCGAGGCGCCGCCGCGGAGGCCGGGATCACGCTGTACGTGCACTCGCCGTACGTGATCAACGTCGCGACGACGAACAACCGGATCCGCATCCCGAGCCGCAAGCTGCTCCAGCAGCACCTCAACCTGGCCGCAGAGGTGGGGGCGGCCGGGCTCGTGGTGCACGGTGGGCACGTCCTCAAGGACGACGACCCGGCCAAGGGCTTCGACAACTGGCGCAAGTGCATCGACGGCCTGGAGATGCCGGTGCCGTTGCTGATCGAGAACACCGCGGGCGGCAACCGAGCCATGGCCCGTGGGCTCGAGCGGCTCGAGCAGCTGTGGGGGGCGGTGCTCGAGGCGGACGGCGGCGACACGGTCGGGTTCTGCCTCGACACGTGCCACGCCTTCGCCGGCGGGGAGCCGCTGGCGGGCATCGTCGAGCGGGCGCGAGACATCACCGGCCGGATCGACCTGGTCCACGCCAACGACAGCCGGGACGCGTTCGACTCCGGCGCCGACCGGCACGCCAACCTCGGCCAGGGCAGCCTCGACGCCGGTGAGCTCGCCGACGTGGTGCGGGCCGCGGGGGCCCCGGTGGTCGTCGAGACGCCGGGTGGCGCCGCCGAGCAGGGCGCCGACATCGCCTGGCTGCGGGAGCGCCTGGCCTGATCAGCCGACCGGTCCCCACGAGAGCAGAGGCAGGACGGGCGGCTCCGCGCCCTGCTCCTGCGGCACGGGCGCGAACGGCGTGACGTCCTGCCGGCAGGTGGCACCGTCGCGCGCCTGCAGGTCCACGAGGTAGGTGGCGATCGCGAGGTTCGCACAGCTGCTCGGGACGAGGGTGGTGTGCCCGTACCCCTCCACGGTCATCACGCGCGCGTCCGGCCAGAGCTCCGCGAAGGGCGCCGTGGTCACGTACGGGGTGGCGGGGTCGAACCTCGTGCCGATCACCAGCACCGGCTCGTCCGCGGTCTGCTCCCAGGGGCCGGTGTAGGCGTCCTCGTCGGCGACCGGGACGAACGCGCACGGCAGGGTCGCCCACGCGCGCATCCGCCCGAAGTGCGGAGCCTCCCGGTCGGCCGCGTCGGCCTGGTCCGGGAAGCCGAGCGGCCCGACCGGGTCCTCGGTGTCCACGCAGACGCTGGCGAGCGACCCGCCGACCGACGGGTAGTCCTCGATCACGCCCAGGCGGCGCAGCAGGTCGCCGAGCATGCCCGGGTCCGGGCCGGCTCCCGCCGACTGCGCGGTCAGCGGCTGCGGTGCCAGTGACGCAAGGGTCACGGCGAGCGGGCCCCACGCCTGCGGTGCGTACATCGACAAAAGATGAGGGAGACGGCGTCGTCGTAGCCGAGCTCCGTCGTCGTCCCGTCCCCGATGTCGAACGTGGCGGGCTGGGTGCGCAGCCGGGTCAGGAGGCCCTCGACCACCTCCGCCGGGTCGCCGAGCGCGGCGAGAGCGCACCCGTTCGACCCCGCCTCCCGGCACAGCCGCAGGAACTCGCCGTAGGCCTGTGCCGCTGCGACGTGCTGCCCGAGGCGTCGCCCGAGCACCCGGTCGTCCCCCTCGCCGACCCACAGCCTCGGCAGCACGGTGCCGTCGAGCACCAGGGCGCGCACCCGGTCGGGGAAGAGCGCCGCGTAGGTGGCGCCGAGGAACGTGCCGTAGGAGTAGCCGAGGTAGGTGAGCTCCTCGTCGCCGACGGCCTCGCGGAGCAGGTCCAGGTCGCGGGCGACGTTGGCGGTGGACGCGGCGGCGATGCGGGTCCCGGAGAGCACGGTGCAGGAGATCCCGAGTGCGGCGGCCGAGGCGGTGAAGCGGGCCTCCTCGTCCTCGACCGGGAAAGCGGGAAGCGTCCGGATGAAGGCCTGCTCCTGCTCGGCGTCGCGGAAGCAGGTGGCGGGGTCCGACCGGCCGACCGCACGGGGGTCGAACCCGACGACGTCGAAGCGCGCCCGCACCGTCGGGTGCAGGAACTCGCCGCCGAGCATGTGAAGGACCTCCACCCCGGGCCCGCCGGGACCGCCGAAGTTGAGGAACAGGCTGCCCAGGCGCTGGTCGGGCGCGGTCGCCGGGAGGCGCGTCAGCGCGATGGTGGTGGTGCCGGCCGCCGGATCGTCATGGTCGGTGGGCACCTCCGCCGTCGCGCACTGAAACGCCTCGAGCCCCGCCCCGCAGCCCTCCCAGGCGAGGGCCGGGACACCGCGCTCGTCCCGAGGATCGACGTCACTGGGAGAGGCTCCTGCCGTGACCGCACCGATCACGAGCAGCAGTGCCGCGACGGTGACGACGGAGAGCCGTCGTCCCAGGTCCACGCCGACCTTGAGCATGTGTCCTGTCGTAGTCCCGGCCGCGGGTCGGGGTCAATGGGACGAGGACCCGATCTCCTCCGGACGCCGGACGAAGAACGCCGCGACGACTGCCAGGAGGGAGAGCACGGCGCCGCACAGGAAGGCTGTGCGGATGCCACCCGCCAGGGCGGCCTCCGGTGCCAGTCCGTCGGCGGTAAGTCCCGCCGCCCGCGTCACCATGACGACGACGAACAGGGCCGTGCCGGCAGCACCCGCGAGCTGCTGGACGGTGCCCACAAGGGCGCTGCCGTGCGAGTACAGCTCCGGCCGGACGGAGCCGAGCGAGGTGGTGAACAGCGGGGTGAACATCAGGCCCAGACCTGCGCTCAGGACGACGTGGACGCCGAGCACGAAGATCGACGGGGTGGTCTCGCCGAGGAGCGTCAGCGCCCACAGCGAGATGCTGACGAGCAGCGCACCGGGGACGACGAGCACCCGCGGCCCGCGACGGTCGTAGACACGCCCGACCACCGGACCGAGAAGCCCCATGAGCAGCCCGCCCGGCAGCAGGAGGAGGCCCGTGGCGAGGGGGTCCAGGCCCAGCACGTCCTGGGTGTAGATCGGCAGCAGGATGATCGTGCCGAACAGGGCCGCCATGAGGACGAACATCAGGGCGACGCCGATCGTGAACATCGGGGCGACGAAGGTTCGTAGATCGAGGAGCGCACGGTCGGACCGCTGCAGCGCGAGCTGACGGACCACGAAGGCGGCGAGCGCGATCATTCCCGTGGCCACCGGCATCCAGGGCGGGACCGTCGCGACTCCGTGCGCGGCGGAGCCCACGGCGCTCAGCCCGTAGATGAGCCCGCCGAACGCGACGGCCGAGAGCAGCACGGAGAGGACGTCGATCGAGCCGGGTCGGGTGGTGGAGACGTTCTGGACCCTGGCGGCGCCGAGACCGAGGGCGAACAGGGCGATCGGCAGCACCAGCCAGAACAGCCAGCGCCAGTCCAGCACGCTCAGGACGAGCCCGGAGAGGGTGGGGCCGAGGGCCGGCGCCACCGACATCACGATCGAGATGTTGCCCATCGTTCGCCCACGCAGGTGGGGCGGGACCAGGGTCATGATCGTCGTCATCAGGAGCGGCATCATGATCGCGGTGCCGCTGGCCTGGACGACCCGGCCGACGACGAGCGCGCCGAAGCTGGGCGAGAGCGCGCACAGCAGCGTGCCGAGGCTGAACAGGGTCATGGCGGCGAGGAACACCGGACGGGTGTTGAACCGCTGGAGCAGGAAGCCGGAGATCGGGATGACCACCGCCATCGTGAGCATGAACGCGGTGGTGAGCCACTGCGCCGAGCTCGCCGGGACACCGAGGCCGTCCATGATCCGAGGCAGCGCCACACCCATGACCGTCTCGTTGAGGATGACCACGAAGGAGGAGACGAGCAGCAGGGAGATGACCAGCCGGGCCGACGGCTCGAGCCGGTCCGTCTGGTCGGCGGCGCCCTGACGGGCAGGCGCGACGTCGCTCACGACCTCGGTGGCGAGGCGGTTGTCTGTCATGTGTCCTCCGGTCCGCGCACTGCGGACGGCTGGCTGGGTCCGGTGCTGGTTGTGCCGTCGGGTGTGCGCGACCACGGGTCGGCACGCGCGAGCCCTCGCCAGGTCAGCGGCGCAGGTTGCGACGTGGCGTGTGCGGCCCGGCCATTGTGGGCGCCGCGGCGGCCCGCGGTGAAGCGAATATTCCGTCGCCCGGCGTCGGGTCGTCTCTTGGGGTCCACGCGCGCGCCGGGAGAGAATGAGCGGAGAAGGTCCGCCCCCTCGGCGGGCCGGGATCCGGAGGTAGCCGTGAACCAGAACGTCGGACAGGGCGGACGTGCCCTCATCCTCGTGGACGTCCAGCCCACGTTCTGCGAAGGCGGCGCCCTGCCGTCCCCGGGGGCGAACGCCGTCTCCGAGCGGGTCGCGCGCTACACCGCGGAGCACCGTGACGAGTACGCCGCCGTGGTGACGACGCAGGACTGGCACATCGATCCGGGCGAGCACTTCTCCGACGAACCAGACTTCGTGGACACGTGGCCGCCGCACGGCGTCGCCGGGACGGCCGAGGCCGAGCTCCACCCCGCATTGGCGGGCCTGACGTTCGACGCCTCGGTCAAGAAGGGCCAGTACGCCGCCGCGTACTCCGGGTTCGAAGGCACGGACGAGCAGGGCCGCACGCTTGCGCAGATCCTCCGCGACGCCGACATCACCTCGGTGGACGTCGTCGGGCTCGTGGAGTCGCACTGCGTCAAGGAGACGGCGCTGGACGCGAAGAAGCTAGGTCTGCATACGCGCGTTCTCACCGATCTCACCGTCCCGGTCAGCCCCGAGCTCGGCGCCCTCGCACGCCAGCAGATGGCTGCCGCCGGCGTCGCACTCGAGGAGTCGGGGCTCGCCTCCGAGTCCTGATCGTTGCTCCTGATTCCGCGGTCCACGCGCGTCCTCCACCGCCTCCCGTGTCAGTTCGTTCAACGTCAGAAGGGTGGTTCGGGGTCTGCCTCCCACCCCTCGCGAGGCAGGGTGGTGACGCGCCCGTCGGGCGTGCGGCGGTAGCGGTGGCCGCTGGGCGTGGTCCAGACGAATTCCCCGGGCGCGGGTTGCTCCACCGTGAAGGCACCGCACGACTTCAACGGGTGGTCCCGCTCGCAGAGCGGCCCGAGGTTCCACTCGGCGGTGGGCCCGCCGTTGGCCCAGCTCACCGTGTGGTCGAGCTGGCAGGACGTGGCCGGGACGGAGCAGCCCGGGGCGACGCAGGTGCCGTCACGCTCACGGACCAGACGGGCCAGGTCAGCGGGTGGACGGTAGGTGGTGCGCCCGACGTCCAGGACGGTCCCTGAGAACGGATCGAGCACGACCCGCCGCCAGGTTCCGCCCGCCGCGAGAGCGCGGGCGACCTCCGGGGTGATCGCCCCGACGCCGTCCATCATGGCCACCGGCCCGTCGGGCTCGTCCCCGTAGGTGTCCATGGGGCTCGGCGCCCGCCCGGGGGGCTCCGCACCCGGTCCGCCTCCCGCCCGGGTCGGCTCCGAGCCGGCTCCTGGGGCTTCCTCGCCGACGGTGCGAGTTTCGGTGCCGGCGCCCGCGAGAGCCCTCACGCCGGTGGAGGCACCGCAGCAGGTCGTCCTCAACCCGGTGTGGTCGAGCTCGGGTGGCAGGGCCACCGACAGTGGCACGGTCACCGTGATCTTGATCCGGTCGGACAGGTCGAACACACCGGTCGGGCCCGAGGGTCCCGAGGCAGGGCCGATCCGTCCGGCGGCCAGGGCTGCTGCGGACATGGCAACCAATGCGTCCGCGCGCAGCTGGTCCGTTGACCGGGAGTCGCCGGCCGCACGTGCCCCGACCGCGGCGGCCTGCAGCGCAGCGTCGACGACGACCAGCTCGTGAGCGGGGGCCACCACCCTGAGCGAGGCCATTCCGTCCAGCCCGGGCTCCAGGTGCGTCACGTGCCGCTCCCTCGCCGCCCGCTGCCCTCGATCATGGGCGTCCTCGGGGCCGGACTGGACCAGCGCCTTGTTGATGTCACGCTGGAGCTGGGGATGCGTCCGGCGACCGGCCTCCGGCAGCACCGCCGCCTGCACGCCCCAGGCGACCGGGCCCGCCCGGCCGGAGAGCGCGGAGACGATGATGCCGGCCTTGCGCGCGTCGATCTCCCCGCGCGCGAGCGCCTCTCCCGTCTCGGCCAGCACTCCGGTGAAGGCCTCGCCAAGGTCCACAACCTTGCGTGCCTCGCCCCGCGTCATGCCCAGCCGCATTGCCAGCTCGTCCGCTGCGAAGTCGAGCTCGCGCACCGCCCGCCGCGTCGGCAGCTGCCCGTGCATGGAGTCCCGACCTGCCAGCGCTGCAGCAGCCCGGGCCGCCGCGGCCGCCGCTGCAGCTTCGACCCGCTTGAACGCCGCGACGACCTCCACGGCCGCGTAGTCGTCGACCTCGTCCGGTTCCACGGCCAGCAGCAGGTCGAACAGCTCCCCGTCCGGTGCAGCCTCCGCGAGCAGCCCGGCAGTCTCCTCCTCGCGGCTCAGCGCCGCTCCCACCGGGCTCTCCTGAGATACCGCAGGACGTCGGTGCCGGGTACAGCCCGCACCCAGATGGCACCGCAGGCATCGCTCGGGCGGTGGGCCTGCGTCAGCCTCGTGCCCGCCCGGATCGAGGCCACCAGCATCGGGTCTACCGACATCTTCGTCCATGTGTTCGAACGTAGTGCTCGGCACCGACATCAACTCTCGGCCCGACCCTGCCTGTGGACGAGCGCGCGCCGCGCGCGCCTGTGGAACGGGCCGAACGACCTCAGCGCAATCAACCCTGGCCCGGCCGGGCGCAGCCCAGCCACTGCTCCGGCCAGACGCCTATAGGGTCGTACGGCTCGCTCGCCAGGCCGGGTCAGCGCCGCGCTTCCAGAAGCGGCTCCGTACGGCTCGCTCGCCAGGCCGGGTCAGCGCCGCGCCTCCAGAGCGGCCTCGTACAGCTCGCGCTTGCCCAGCCCGGTCTCCTGGGCCACGGTCGCTGCCGCGTCCTTGAGGCGAGCCCCGGCGTCGCTGAGCGCCAGGACACGTCCTACGTGGTCGGCCACCTCGGGGACAGACGGCTCCGCGCCCGCCACGACGACGGTGATCTCCCCCTTGACACCGTTCTCCGCCCAGGTGGCGAGGCGGGCCAACGGCTCCCGGCGGACCTCCTCGTAGGTCTTCGTCAGCTCCCGGCACACGGCGGCCGGCCGGTCGGCGCCGAAGATCGCGGCCATGTCCGCGAGCGTGCCGGCGAGGCGGTGCGGGGACTCGAAGAAGACCATCGTCCGCGGCTCGGCGGCGAGTGCCCGCAGGGCCCGGGCCCTGTCCCCCGCCTTACGCGGCACGAACCCTTCGAAGCAGAACCGGTCTGTCGCCAGCCCCGAGATGGCGAGCGCCGTCAGCACGGCCGACGGCCCGGGTGCGACGCGCACGCGCACACCGGCCTCGGCCGCCACCTTCACGAGCCGGTAACCCGGGTCGGAGACGGACGGCATGCCGGCGTCGGAGACGACGAGCACGCGCGAGCCCGCCTGCGCCGCACGGACGAGCTCCGGGGCCCGCTGGTTCTCGTTGTGCTCCTGGTAGCTCACCACCCGCCCCGTCACCTGGACGCCGAGGCGACCCGCGAGCGCACGCAGCCGTCGCGTGTCCTCCGCGGCGACGATGTCGGCCTCCGACAGTGCCCGCCGGAGCCGGGGCGGCGCATCCGCCGCATCGCCGATGGGAGTCGCAGCCAGCAGGATGACGCCGGGTTCCATGGCGGGCGCACGCCCCTGCTCCAGGACCGGCGCACGGCCCGGCTCCATGGCGGGCGTCCCGCCCTGCTCCATGGCGGGCGTCCCGTCCTGCTCCATGGCGGACGCCTCCCCCGGCTCGAGGGCGAACGGCTCGCGCGCGGCCACGTCGGGGGTCGCCGCGGCGGGGTCGGGGACAGCGGCTTCACTCACGCTCCCAGTCTCCCCCATCCCCCTACACTCGCCGGGTGACCACGCCTGACCGGACGCCCCACCTGGGCGGCACCACCGAGTCGGACGAGTCACCGCGCGGTGCACCCAGCCCCGATCCGGCGCACCGCCCCGGCGAGGCGCACCGCCCCGGCGAGGCTGACCGGGTCGGCGACGCGCCCCGCGCCGGCGACGCGCCCACCCCCGACGTGCACAGCCTCAGTGACCCGCAGACCCAGGGCCCGCAGACCCAGGGCCCGGCGGCGCCCGGCCACGGCGAGCCGGCCCGACAGCACCCCACCACCACCGGGCCGGCGCCGATCCGCTCGCCCCACGAGGGGGAGCACCTCACCGACGACGACCGTCAGCGGCTCGCTCGCACGGTCATGCGCCGCGGCTTCCGCGAGCGCCGCTCGGGGACCGCGGAGCCCGGCGTCGCCACGCGCCCCAGGTCCGCCGTCGAGATCGAGGACGACCTCCGCGGGCGGCTGGGTCTCGGGGCCCTGGGCGACCGGCTCGACCCCACCGCGCGCCTGTGGGGGTGGCTCGGCCCGCTCGTGGTCACGGCGCTGGCCGCGGTGATGCGTCTCGTCAACCTCAACCATCCCTCGCGCCTGATCTTCGACGAGACGTACTACGTCAAGCAGGCGTACTCGATGCTGACCCTCGGCTACGAGGGCGACTGGCCCGCCGACGACGCCAACGACCGCTTCGTCCGCGGAGACTTCTCCGACCTGTCCACGACGGCGGACTACGTCGTCCACCCCTCCGTCGGGAAGTGGATGATCGCCGTCGGCCTGCGGCTCTTCGGGGCCGACAACGGGGCGGGGTGGCGTTTCGGGGCGGCGGTCGTCGGCACGATCTCGGTGCTGCTCCTCGCCCGCATCGCCACCCGGATGTTCGGCTCGGCGCTGCTGGGGACGGTCGCGGGGCTGCTGCTGGCGGTCGACGGGATGCACCTCACCGAGTCGCGCACCTCGCTGCTCGACATCTTCCTCATGTTCTGGGTGCTCGTAGGCCTCTGGTTCGTCCTGCGGGACCGCGAGTGCACCCGCGCGCTCCTCGCCCGGCGCAGCGCGGCGCTGCTCGCCGCCGAGGACGAGCGGTCCGGCGGCCGGGCGGCACTGCCGGAGAGGTTCGCCCCGCGGGTGGGGCCGCGGTGGTGGCTCGTGGGGGCCGGCGTTGCCCTCGGCCTGGCGTGCGGGGTCAAGTGGTCCGGCATCTACGCCGTCGCCGTCCTCGGCGTCATGGTCTTCGTCTGGGACACGTGCGCCCGCCGGGCCGTCGGCGCCCGCTCCTGGCTGGCCGGGGGTGTGCTGCGCGGCGGCGTCCCGGCCTTCCTCGCCCTCGTCCCGACGGCGGCGCTGACGTACGTGGGGACGTGGCTCTCCTGGTTCACGCACGCCGGCGCCTACCGCCGGCAGTGGGCCGTAGACCTGCGGGCGCGCGGCGAGCCGGTGCCCCGCTCGTGGCTCCCGGACACGGTCAACTCCTGGTGGGAGTACCACCTGGTGATGTGGGACTTCCACAACAACCTCAGCCCCGAGCACGCCTACGCCGCCCACCCCGCCGGCTGGCTGATCCAGTGGCGGCCGACCTCGTTCTACTGGCCCGACCCCGCCCCGCCGCCCGAGGCCTGCGGCGCCGAGCGGTGCGTGCAGGCGATCACCTCGCTCGGCAACCCCGTGCTGTGGTGGCTCGGCGCGGTCGCGCTGGTGGCCCTGGTCTACACGGCCGTGCGGCGCCGGGACTGGCGCGCCTGGGCGATCCTCTCCGGCTACGCGGCCATGTACCTGCCGTGGTTCGCCTACGCCCACCGCACGATCTTCACGTTCTACGCGGTGGCGTTCGTGCCCTTCGTGGTGCTCTGCCTGACCTTCGCGCTCGCCTGGGTCACCGGCCTGCTCCGCCCGCCGCACCGCGAGCCTGCCGTGGCCGGGACGACGGCGGAGCTGGCCCCGACGCCCGGCGCGCCCGCTGCCGCGTGGCCGGGGCCGGGGCAGGGGCCGGGGCAGGGGCCGACGCCGCGGCCGTCGCCCCTCGCCCTGCTCCTCACCGACGACGGCTCGGTCCGGCTGACCGCCCGCTCCTGGGCGGTCCTGGGCGTCGTCGTCGGCCTGGTGGTGGCCGCCGCGGTCTTCTGGTGGCCGATCTGGACCGGCGCGACGGTCTCCTACGACTTCTGGCGCTGGCACATGTGGCTGCCGAGCTGGATCTGAGCGCGACCCCGTTAGGTTGGGGACCGTGCCCGAGGACTTCCTGGTCGCGCGCAACCCCGAGGAGGGCACGACCCTGCCCTACCTGCTCCGGATCCCGCTCGGCGCGAACGGCATCGTGCTGAAGGCCCGCGAGAAGTGGCCGCGCACCAGCAAGGTGTACTGCCACCGTGCCGTGGGCTGGCCCGCCGACCCGGAGATCCTCGAGGCCGTCCCCGTGCGCTCCTGCGTACGCCGGGGCGCCGCGATCGATCTCGTGCTCGACCGGGGCCGGGAGAACCGCTCGCAGTTCGTGCTCACCCGGGTGCGCGGCGGGCGCGAGGCGATCTTCTGGCAGACCGCACGCACCGCCAGGCAGGCCCGGCCGCGAGTCTCCGTGCCGACGGCCCGCGCCTCCGGCGTCGCCGAGCTGGCCATCCTGGTCGACAGCCGTGAGCGTTACGCCTGGAAGTTCAGCCAGCAGCAGGCGAGCACGACCAGGCGGGCGCTGCCGGCAGGCGACTACGCCGTCGAGCGGGACGGCGCTGTCGTGGCGGCGGTCGAGCGCAAGAGCCTCGCCGATCTCGTCGCCACCCTCACCTCCGGGCGCATGCGGTACCTCCTGGCGGAGCTGGCCGAGCTGCCCCGTGCCGCCGTCGTCGTCGAGGACCGCTACTCCCGGGTGTTCGCGCTCGAGCACGTCCGGCCCGCCGTCGTCGCGGACGCCCTGGCCGAGTGCCAGGCACGGTTCCCGCAGGTGCCGATCATCTTCTGCGAGACCCGGGCCCTGGCGCAGGAGTGGACCTACCGCTTCCTCGCCGCAGCTCTGCGGGAGGTCGGCGACGAGGCCGGCGGGGACCTGCGCATGGCGGAGCTGGCGCCGGCCACGGCGCCGTCCTCGGCGGAGATCCGCACCTGGGCCCGGGCGAACGGGCATGCCGTCTCCGACCGGGGCAGGATCCCGGCGGCCGTGCTGGCCGCCTTCGACCGCCGGAACACGTGAGGAGCGGGATCCGCGACCGGCACCTGCGAGGATGGCGTCCCGACCCCGAGGAGCATCTGTGAGCCGTACCGTCCGCCGTGCCCGTGTCCTGATCACCGGCGCCACCCGTGGCATGGGCCGCCTCTTCGCCGAGCGCGCCGCCGACGAGGGAGCCGACCAGCTGATCCTGTGGGGCCGGGACGCCGACGCCCTCGCGCGCGCGTCGGAGGAGCTCGCCCGCCCGGGCCTGCGGATCCGCACCGACGTGGTGGACCTGACCGAGCCGACCCAGGTCGACGACGCGGCCGCCAGCCTCCTCGCCGACGGCGTCGTGCCCGACGTGCTCGTCAACAACGCGGGCGTGATCACCGGAAACGCCTACTTCTGGGAGCTCACGCCCGAGGACACCGTCCGCACGCTGCGGGTCAACACCCTCGCCCCCATGCGCCTGGTCGGCCACCTCCTGCCGGCGATGATCGCCGACGGCGGACGGGCCAAGCGGGTCCTCAACGTCGCCTCGGCGGCCGGGATCGTGCCGAACCCGCGCATGTCGGTGTACGCGGCGTCGAAGGCGGCGCTGCTGAGCTGGTCCGACACGCTCCGCCTCGAGCTGGCCCAGGCGGGGCACGACCACGTGGCGGTCACGACGTTCAGCCCGTCCTACGTGGCGACGGAGATGTTCACCGGCACCAGGGCGGTGGCGCTGACGCCGGTGCTCACCCCGGAGCGCGCCGTGGACCAGGCGTGGCGGGCCATGCTCGCCGGGCGGGCGCACATCATCACCCCGCCCACGGTCCTCGTCGCCCGGGCGGCGCGGGGGCTGCTGCCGTCGCGCGCCTGGGACGCGATGGCCTCAGCGTTCGGCGTCCACCGCTCGATGGAGACGTTCGACGGCCGCGAGAGCTGAGCTTCGGCGGCCCGCCGTCGAGCACCGGGACTCAGTCCCGCACGACCCACACCGACTCGGCGGCGGTCAGCCCCACCTCGACGGACCCCGGCCGGCCGGCGACCTGGAGAGTCAGCGTCCCGGCGAAGTCGCGCCGGTCCACCACGTGCAGCTCGGTGTCCAGGGCGACGCCCAGGTCGTCGAAGTACCGCAGCACCTGGGGGTCGGTGTCCGAGATCCGGGCCACGCGCACCCGCGCCCCGCCCGGCACGAGGTGGAGCTGGCCGGCCGGCGGGCTGGGCACCGCGCCGTCGCGGCTCGGGATGGGGTCGCCGTGCGGGTCCCGGTCCGGGTGGCCCAGCCGGGCGTCCAGGGCGTCGACGAGACGGTCGGACACGGCGTGCTCGAGCACCTCGGCCTCGTCGTGGACCTCGTCCCAGCCGTAGCCGAGCTCGGCCACGAGGAACGTCTCGAGGATCCGGTGCCGGCGGACGACGGCGAGCGCCGCGCGCCGTCCGTCCTCGGTGAGCTCGATCGCGCCGTAGCGGGCGTGGCGGAGCAGGCCCTGCGTCGTGAGCTTCTTGACCGCCTCGGAGACGGTCGACGGCGAGAACCCCATCCGTCGCGCGAGCAGCGTGGTGGTGACCGGGTCGTCCGACCACTCCTGCACCGACCAGATGACCTTGAGGTAGTCCTGGTTGGCGGCGGTCAGCTCCTCGATCACGGCGCTCAGGCTACGCGAGCCCGGGCCGGGCGCCGCCGGCGGAGCAGGCCGGCGCGCGGGGCGAGGAGGTAGGCGAGGACGAACGCGGTCCCCTGCGCCAGCACGACCATCGGACCGGAGGCGGTGTCGAGGTAGTAGCTGGCGTAGATGCCGACGACGGCGCACACCGCCGCGAGCGAGGGTGCGAGGAGGAGCATCCGGGAGATCCGGTCGGTCAGCAGGCGGGCGGTGGCACCGGGCACGATGAGCATCGCCACCACGAGCACCACGCCCACCGCCTGGAGGGCGACGACGACCGTGAGGGCGAGCAGGGCCAGCAGCATCGCCCCGAGCCGCCGGGGGTTCAGGCCGATGGCCTGGGCGTGGGTGGGGTCGAAGGCGTAGAGGGTGAGGTCGCGCCGCTTGATCACGAGCACCGCAAGGGTGATCGCGCCGAGCGCGAGGACCTGGGCGAGGTCCGCCGTGGAGACGCCGAGGAGGTTGCCGAACAGGATGTGGTTGAGGTCGGTCTGGCTCGGCACGACCGAGACGAGCACCAGCCCGAGGGCGAACAGCACGGTGAAGACCACGCCGATGGCCGCGTCCTCCCTCAGCACCGACCTGTCCCGCACCACCCCGATCAGCCCGACGGCGAGGAGGCCGAAGACGAGCGCGCCGACGGCGAACGGCGCGCCCAGGAGGTAGGCGAGGACCACGCCGGGCAGGACGGCGTGGGAGACGGCGTCGCCCATGAGGGACCAGCCGATGAGGACCAGCCAGCAGCTCAGCACCCCGCACACCACGGCGGCGACGATCGAGACGACGAACGCGCGCTGCATGAACCCGTAGGCCAGCGGCTCGGCGAGGAGCTCGATCACGACGCCGCCTCCGCAGGGTCGACGCCGAACGCGCGGGCCAGGTTCTCCGGCCGGAGGATCTCCGCGGGCGGGGCGTGCAGGAGCACGCGGCGCTGCAGCAGCACGGCGTCGTCGCAGAGCTCGTCGAGGCTCTGCAGGTCGTGGGTGGAGACCAGGACGGTGCGCCCGTCGGCGGCGAGCTCGCGCAGCAGCGCGGTCAGGGTCGCCTCGGTGCGCCGGTCGACCCCGGCGAACGGCTCGTCGAGCAGCAGCACCCCGGCCTCCTGCGCGAGGCCGCGGGCGACGAACGCCCGCTTGCGCTGCCCGCCGGAGAGCGCGCCGATCTGCCGGTCGGCCAGGTCTGTCAGGTCCACCCGGGCGAGGGCGGCGTCGACGGCGTCGTGGTCGGCCCGGCGGGGGCGGCGCGCGAGGCCGAGGCGGCCGTAGCGGCCCATGAGCACGACGTCGCGCACGGCCACCGGGAACGTCCAGTCGACGTCCTCCGTCTGCGGGACGTACGCCACGACGCCGCGGCGGCGCGCCTGCTCGGTGCTCAGGCCCTGCACGCGGACGTGGCCGGCGTCGGGCCGCACCAGGCCCATGACGGCCTTGAAGAGGGTGGACTTGCCGGAGCCGTTCATGCCGACCAGACCCGTGACGCGGCCGGTGCGAAGGCTGAAGGTGGCGCCGTCGAGGGCGGTCACCGCGCCGTAGCGCACGGTGAGGTCCCGGACCTCCAGGGCGGCGCCGACGACGGCGCGCGGCGGGTCGAGGATCACGGCAGCTCCTCCCCGGTGAGCCCGGCGACGATGGTCACGGCGTCGTGGCGCAGCAGGTCCAGGTAGGTGGGCACCGGGCCGTCCGGCCGGGAGAGAGAGTCGACGTACAGCGTCCCGCCGTAGCGGGCGCCCGTCTCCGCGGCCACCTGCAGCTGGGCGTCCGCGTTGACGGTGGACTCGCAGAAGACCGCCGGCACGTCGTCCTCGCGCACCTGGTCGATGACGGCGGCGACCTGCCGCGGCGTGGACTGGCGCTCCGCGTTGACCGGCCAGAGGTAGGCCTCCTCCAGGCCGGCGTCGCGGGCGAGGTAGGAGAAGGCGCCCTCGCAGGTCACGAGCACCCGGTGCTCCTCGGGCAGCGTGCCCAGCGCCGCGACCAGCCCCTGGCGCACCTCCTCCAGCTCGGCCGCGTACGCGCGCCCGTTCGCCGCGTAGTCCTCGGCGTGCGCCGGGTCGAGGTCGCGCAGCGCGTCCACGATGTTCTCCACGTACACCTGCCCCGCCGCCGGGGACATCCACGCGTGCGGGTTCGTGGTGTCCTCCCGCCCGGCGATCGGGATCGGGTCCACGCCCTCGCTGAGCACCACGCGCTCGGCGTCGACGTCCGCCATGAACTGGTCGAACCACGCCTCGAGACCGAGCCCGTTGTCGAGCACGAGGTCGGCCCCCTGGCCGCGGGTGAGGTCCTCCGGCGTCGGCTCGTAGCCGTGGATCTCCGCGCCGACGTCGGTCACGGACTCCACCCGCACGTGCTCGCCGCCGACGTTGCGCACCATGTCCGCCAGCACCGTGAACGTGGTCAGGACCAGGGGTCGCTCGTCCGCGCCTCCGGCACCGTCCGCCTCGCTCCCGCCGTCCTGCCCGACGGCGGAGCTGCCGTCCGAGGCCGGCTCGCCGACGGCGGAGCCTCCGGCGTCGGGGCCCCGGTCGCCGAGCCCGTAGCCACGGTCACCGCCGCCGTCGCCCGCCGAGCAGCCCGCGAGGGCGCAGGCCCCTGCCAGCAGCGCGGCGACCGCCGACTGTCGGCTACCCGCGGGCGGAAGTTTCGGCATGCCGAAATACTAGGAGCGCCCGGTGGTGCGGACAAGGGTCGCGCGACGTCAGCCGCGGTCGACGGCGTCGGCCTCCACGTCCGCCGGCTCCACGTCCGCCGGCTTGACGTCCGCTGTCTCCACCGCCGGGTCCGCGTCCGCCCAGTCCACCTCGTCGGAGGCGTAGAACGCCCACCCCTGCTCCCGCCACAGGGGGACCTGGGCCGCGAGCCGGCGGGCGAAGTCGTCGAACCCGCCGCCGTCGCGCACGTCCTGCGGGGTCCACGCCACCTCGGCGGCGGCGACCAGCCGGGGCAGCAGCATCGTGAAGAGGTCCTCGCGCGTGGCGACGGTCTCCGTCCACAGCGGGGCCTCCACGCCGCGCACCCGCTCCGGGTCGATCCCGTCGACGTGGGTGTCCGGGTCCCACTCCCAGGACCGGCGCACGTCGACGTACCCGGACCAGTCCAGCCCGAGCGGGAAGTCCGGCGCGTACTTCATGTCGAGGTAGACGTGGTTCGACGGCGACATGATCACGTCGTGCCCGCGGCCGGCCGCCTCCCGCACGCCCGCGGGGTCCAGGGTCGAGGCCCACAGCTGCACGACGGTCCCCTCGGGCAGGTCCGCCCCGGCTGCCTCCTGCCAGACCACGAGGGTCTTGCCCGTGCCGGCGACCACCTGGCCGAGGGCGCCGACGAAGTCCGCGTAGTCCTCCTCGGTGATGGTGTCGACCTCGTCGCCGCCGCCGTGCACGTACGGCCCGGGCGTCAGCTCCGCGAGCTCGGTGAACACGTCGCGCACGAAGGGCAGGGTGGCGGGCTCGTTGAGGGTGACCTTGGAGAACCCGACGTGGGCGCCGGTGAAGGCCGGGGTCGGCTCGCCCGACGGCGTGAGCTCGCCGTAGGCGTGCAGGGCCGCGTTGACGTGGCCGGGGACGTCGATCTCCGGCACGAGGGTGACGCGGCGGTCGGCGGCGTGCTCCAGGAGGTCCTCCCAGTCGGCGCGGGTCAGGAACCCGGCCGCGCCGCCGCCCACCTGCCCGGTGCCCGACAGCTCGGTGAGCAGCGGCCGGGACGCCAGCTCGAGCCGCCACGCCTGGTCGTCGGTCAGGTGCAGGTGCACGGCGTTGAGCTTGTAGACCGCGGCGAGGTCGATGACCTCCTTGAGGACGTCGACGTCGAAGAAGTGGCGGACCACGTCGATCATCACGCCGCGCCAGGCGTAGCGCGGTGCGTCCTCGACGTGCAGCGCGGGCAGCACGGGCGGCTCGCCTCCGCCGGCCCGCTCGGCGGCGGCGCGGAGCAGCTGGACCAGCGTCGTCGCGCCGCGGTAGAGGCCCACGGGCCGGGCGGCACGCAGGAGCACGCGGTCGGCGTCGATGTGCAGCGTGTACGCCTCCTCGGCGGCCGCCTCCCGGGTGAGCGGCCGGGGCCGGGGTGCGGGCGCCGCGCCGTCGCCCGATCCCGAGCCGTCGCGGGAGGCTCCCCCGTCGGCCAGCTCCAGCACGACCGCGGGCCCGTCGCCCGCCGGGCCGTGGACGAGCAGGCTCGGTCCCCCGGACGCCGCGCCCAGGAGGTCCGCGAGACCAGCGAGCGCCGACGCGTCCAGCCGTGCGGCGTCGGGCACCACCAGCCGGACCGGCGCGACGAGACGGAACCCCGGCTCGTCGAGCGGACGCAGGTGGGCTGGGGCGGGGACGAGCGGGAGCATCGGGGACCTCCGTGGACCGGTGCGCGGACGGCGTGCCGCCGACCGGGCGGCCGCCGACGTGCGCCAACGCTACTGGCGCGCCAGGGACGCCCGGCCCACCGGCGCGCGTGGGGCCCGCGCCCGCTCGGCCCGCAGCGCCTCGACCCGGGCCTGGTCCGCCCGCTCCTCCCGGCCCGGGCGCGAGGCGAGCAGGGCCCACAGGATGCAGGTCAGGTCCACGACCTCCTGCATCCACGCCCCGACGATGGCAGGCAGCAGGCCGGCCGCGGCCACGAGCATGAGCGCCACGGAGAACCCGACGCCGATGCCGATGGCCTGCCACGCCACCCGCATGGTGCGCCGGCCGATCTGCACGGCGCGCACGGTCCGGTAGAGGTCGTCGAGGAGGACGACGACGTCGGCGGACTCGCTGGCCGCCGTGGAACCCTTCGCCCCCATCGCCACCCCCACGTCGGCGACGGCGAGAACGGGGGCGTCGTTGACGCCGTCGCCCACCATCATCACGGGGCGCGAGGTGACCGCCCGGAGGGCGTCGACCTTGTGCTCGGGCAGCAGGCCGGCGCGGACGTCGTCGATCCCGATCTCGGCCGCGATGTGTCGTGCGGTCGGCTCGGCGTCACCGGTCAGCATCATGGTGGTGCCCACGCCGGCCCGGTGCAGGCCCGCGAGCGTCTCCACGGTCTCGGCGCGGATCTCGTCGGCGAGGGCGACGACGCCGGCGTAGCAGCCGGCCACGCCCACGTGGACGCCGGTCTGCCCCGGCGGGAGCGCGACGTCCCGCACGCCGCTGACCTCGCCGGCGACGAAGGTGGCCTTGCCGACGACGACGGTGCGCCCACCCACGACGGCGCGCACACCGTGGGCGGTCACCTCCTCGACGTCGGAGGCGGCCTGGACGGGCAGCCGTCGACGGCGCGCCGCCGCCACGATGGCGGCCGCCAGCGGGTGCGACGAGTACTGCTCGACGGCTGCGGCCAGCGAGAGGACCTCGTCCGGGCTGAGGCCGTCGGCGACCTCGACGCGGGCGACGCGGGGGGTGCCGTAGGTGAGGGTGCCGGTCTTGTCGAAGGCGACGGTGCGCACCCGCGCCAGCTGCTCGAGGGTTCCCCCGCCCTTGACGATCACGCCGTTGCTCGCGGAGCGCGACATGCCGGCCATGAAGGCGACCGGCGCGGCGATGATCAGCGGGCACGGGGTGGCGACCACGAGCACCTCGGCGAAGCGGGTCGGATCCCCGGAGAGCGCCCAGGCGAGGCCGGCGATGAGGAACGCGACGGCGGTGAAGGGCACGGCGACGCGGTCGGCGAGACGGACGAACGGGGCCTTGGAGTCCTGCGCCTCGCGGACCAGCTCGACGATGCGCTGGTACTGCGAGTCGGCGGCGGCCGCGGTGACCCGCACGCGCACGGCCTCGCCGCCGTTGACGGAGCCCGAGAGGAGGTCGTCACCGCGGCGGCGGTCGACGGGGAGGGACTCGCCCGTGAGCGAGGACTCGTCGAAGGTGGCGTCGTCGGAGAGGAGGACGCCGTCGACCGGGACGAGCTCGTGCGGCTTGACGAGCACCTCCTCGCCCACGACGAGCTCGGTGACGGCGACGTCGTCGACCGTGCCGTCCGGGAGAAGGCGGTGGCCCACCTGCGGGGCCCGCTCCAGCAGCGCGGACAGCTCGCGTCGCGCCCGCCCGGCGGCGTAGTCCTCGAGGGCCTCGCCGCCGGAGAGCATGAGGCAGACCACGAGCGCCGCCCAGTACTCACCGACGAGCACCGTGGAGACGATGGCCGTGACGGCGAGGATGTCGACGCCGTAGGTGCCGGCGCGCAGGTCCGCGACCATGCCGCGCGCCTGGAGCGCCGCGACGGCGAGCGCGAAGATCGAGACGGCCCACCGGGCGGCGTCGGCCAGGCCGGCGAGCTCGAGCGCACCACCGAGGAGACCCACGAGCAGCGTGGCTGTGACGACCCGGTGGTCGCGGAGGAACCCTACGACGACGGCCATACCTCAGTTGTAGGCCCGATCGGGCCGTCTGTACAGCAAGGTTAGGCTGCCCTGACCCGCAGGATCCTGCGGTTCTCGGGGCGTCGGACAGCGTCCGAGTCACGATCCAGGGCTTGGTCGTCACCATGTCCGCTCCCCCGCTCGCACAGCCCTTCCCACGTCCGCGTCCGATCCTGGCCCGGGGACATGAGAGATCGGAGATCCGAGGATGAGAGGGCTCGCATCGGGCCTCGCCCGGACGGCGTCTCGCGTCCCCCGTCCGGCCGACGACGTCGGGCCGCACCGGGTGTCGCTACGGTGGGCGGGCGACGCCGCCGCCTCCCCCGGCGCGGTCGTCCCCCTCGACCTCCTGGAGCAGATGAATTGAGCAGCTTCGCCCGTCCCTCGAGCCGGCTGCCCGTGTGGCTGCTGCTCGCGGGGATCCTCCTCGTGGCGCTCAACCTCCGCCCGGTGATCACGGCGGTGGGCCCGGTGCTGCCGGTCATCGGCGACGACGCCGGGCTCGGCAGCTCGGCCCTGGGGGTGCTGGCGGCGGTCCCCATCGTCGCGTTCGCCGTCGTCTCTCCCCTGGTGCACCCCCTGGCGCGGCGCTTCGGCGTGGAGCGCACGGTCCTGGTGTCGCTGCTGGTCCTCGCCCTCGGCACGCTGCTGCGGTCCGCCCCCGGGCCGGCCACGAACCTCTGGATCGGGACCGCGCTGGTGGGCGCCACGGTCGCGGTCGGGAACGTGCTGCTGCCGGTGGTGGTGAAGAAGGACTTCCCGCTGCGCGTCCCCGCCACGACCGCGTGGTACGTGGCGACCCAGAGCGTGTTCGCGGCCATCGCCTCCGGGGTCGCCGTCCCGCTGGCGGCCGTGGGGGGCTGGGAGCTGGCGCTGGGGGTGTGGGCCGCGCCGGTGGCGCTCGCCCTCGCCGTGTGGCTGCCCCGGCTGCGCGCGTCCGGGAGAGCCAGGACGAGTGCGCCGGTGCCGGCCGCACACCCGACGGCGGAGGGGGCACCGACGGCGGAGCGGGCGCCGACGGCGGAGGGGGCACCGACGACGGAGCGGGCCTCGACGGCGGACCCCGCGGGGAGCGGCGACCGCAGCGGTCCTGGTGCGGCCCCCGCTCCCCGTGCCCGGCGCGACTCGGTCTACCGGCACCGGCTGGCGTGGCTGGTCGCGGCCTACATGGGACTGCAGTCGACGGTGTTCTACACCCTCCTCAACTGGCTGCCGAGCGTCGAGCAGGACCTCGGCGTGGACGCGGTGACCGCGGGCTGGCACCTCTTCGCGTTCCAGGCCGTGGCCATCGTCGGCAACCTCGCCGTGCCGGCGCTGATGCGCGTGGGCGGGGACCAGCGCGTCGCCACCACCGTCGTCCCGGGACTGGTGATCGTGGCGATGGCGGGCGTGTGGCTGGCGCCGGGCCTGCTGTGGGTATGGATCGTCCTCATCGGCCTGGGCACGGGGTCGGCGTTCGTCGTCGCGCTCTCGCTCGTCGGGCTGCGCGCGGCGGACCCGGCCACGGCGAGCCAGCTCTCGGCCATGTCGCAGGCGCTGGGTTACGGGCTCGCCGCCGCGGGTCTCGTGCTGGCCGGGGTGCTGCGCGACGTCACCGGCCCGGGAGCGACCGTCCTGCTCGTGGTCGGCGTCGTCGCCGTGGCCCAGGTGCTCGTCGGCCTGCGCGTGGGCAGGGCACGGACTCTCCACGTCTGAGCGCGCGCGGTGATACCCCCGGGGCTGTGGCGTCCGCAACGGCGTCCGGCGTACCGTCGTAAGAGCCAGGAATCACCGGTCAGCGACGAAGGCGGGCGAACTGTGATGAGCATGATGGCGGACATGATGAAGTCCATGCACATGCCGGACATGACGGGCATGGACATGACGACGATGCAGGAGTGCATCGAGGCGTGCTCGGCGGCGTCGATGGCCGCGACGATGTGTGCCGACGCGTGCAGCAATGAGAACATGGGGCGTTGCGCCTCCATGTGTATGAACACCGCCGACGTCGCGACGGCGATGATGCGCATGATGATGCGGCCCGGCGGCTACGACACGAGCACCATGACGTCGATGATGTCGGCCTGCATGGCCATGGGCGAGGCGTGCGCGGCGGAGTGCGACATGCACGCCGAGATGTCGGAGCACTGCCGGATCTGCGCCATGGCATGCCGCGCCATGGTGGACGCCTGCTCGAAGGCGATGTCCGGGATGAGGACCGCCTAGCTCGCCCCGCCGTCGGCGCCGACCAGGGGCCGCGCCGAGTACCAGGTGCCTCCGACCGCGACCACCTCGGCGACGGGGTGGATCGCGACGGGCTCGCCGACCTCGGGCGTGGCCCCGGTGACCAGCGTGCCCTCCTGGCCGTCCAGCAGCATGACGGTCAGCGCGCCCGGCCCCTGGGACACGACGAGGCCGTCGCGCCAGGCGCTCGGCGAGGCGTTGGCGACGACCTCCTGGATGGGCAGGACGTCAAAGAGGGTTCGGTTCAGCACGTTGGTTTCCTCGGCTTCGAAGCTCAGTCGGGTCTGGGGCCGACGCCGGGCGCTGGCTGTCGCCAGCTGGAAGCGGTGTCGGATGTGCCACCACGCAGCGGGTGGGGTCGGCGCGCCGCGGTCCAGGCTCTCGCCTGCGGGTGCGCTCGTCAGAGCTGCGGCTGGGTCAGCGACACATTCGACACAGGCGCCGGCGCGTCGACAGCAGGTCGACGGAGCCCGCGGAGTGCGGGCCCACTGGCACTGGCCGGGCCGTGAACATGGGGACGAGTCTGCGGGACGGTCCGGATCGTGTCAATGGATCTCTCGTATGGCGGACACCGGCTCGGTGGGCACCAGTAGCCCCTGCACGCCTCGCGGGGAGAACTGTGACGCTACGGGACGATCTTGACCCCCTCGCCCCGGAGGCTGGCACGGAACCCGTCGTCCTCGACGGCGACGTCCTGGAGCACGAGCCCCTCGGGCAGACCCTCGATATCGTGCTCGATGGTCACGAGCCCACGCACGACGTCGGCGATGGCTCTCGAGAGGAAGTCTGGCCCGCCGAGGTCGATGGAGCGTGGCTCGACAACGAGCCTGCCGGCCTCGACCTCGACCGTGCCGGTGGCGATGACGCGCAGCTCGCGGCCCAGGGCCTCGACGGTGCGGACCACCATGGCCTGGCCGCCGTCGGCGGCGCGCACCACGGTCCCGTCACCGAGCTCGTCGGCGACGACCTCGAACGGCACGGTCGCCTCCACGCTCAGCCGTGCAGCCACGAGACCGTCCGGCCGCGTGACCACGTCCTGCCCGACAGCCCTGACGTCGCGGAGCACCGAGCGAGCGGTCACCACTGTCCCGGCGTCCAGCGCCAGGTCGGCGAGCCACACCTCGTCCTCGCGCAGGTCGGCGGGTGGCTCTGCGCCCGGCGATCGTCCGGCCTCCACCGTCGGCGATGACTCCTTAGCCCCGCCCGCGCCGCCAGGGTCGCTCATCACCCACCAGAGGATCGCGACCGCGACCCCCAGAACCAGGACCATCCCGACGGCACCGATCAGCCAGTCCTTCGCACGTGTCCGATCCATCAGGACAGTCTGACGGCTCGTCGGCTGCGCGCGTGATCCAGACCTGGCGCACGCCGCGCAAAGGTGGCCGCACGAACCCGTCCGCCGTCGCGCAGGTGAGCCGCTCACGTCCGATCGCACGACCGGGATGCGCTGACAGACGACGGTTCTCCCGCATCTGCGGAGAGTGTGTGGGGGGTCAAGGAAGCGTCGCCGCTGCCTCCAGCAGCGCGCGGGTGAAGGAGGCGGTCGGGTGGCGCCACACCCACTCGACCGGGCCTCGTTCGACGATCCGCCCGTCGTGCATGACGGCGACCGTCTCGCAGACCTGCCGGACGACCGCGAGGTCGTGGGAGATGACCACCAGCGCCGTCCCGGTGCGCTCCTGCAGCTCGACGAGCAGGTCCAGGATCGCCGCCTGGACCGTGACGTCGAGCGCGGAGACCGGCTCGTCCAGCACGAGGACGGCCGGCTCGACGGCCAGAGCCCGTGCGATCGCGAGCCGCTGGCGCTGCCCGCCCGACAGCGACCGGGGCCGCCGGCCCAGGACCGACGCCGGCAGCCGCACGAGCTCCAGCAGCTCCGTCGGCGTTCGGCCGCTGCCCGAGGCCCGCAGCGCCGTCCGCAGGATCCGCCCCGCGTCCCAGCGCGGGTCGAAAGAGCCCAGCGGGTCCTGCGGGACGAGGCGGACGAGGTGACGGCGGGTCCGACGGCGCCGCTCGGGCAGCTCGCTCCACGGCGCGCCGGCGAGCTCGACGCTGCCCGCGTCGGGCCGCTCGGCGGCCACGAGCATCCGCGCCAGGGTGGACTTCCCGCTCCCGGACTCCCCCACCACCCCCAGCGCCTCCCCGCGGCGCACGACCAGGTCGACGCCGTCCAGCGCGTTCGCCGTCCCGCCGCCGGGCAGCGGGTAACGGCGGTGCAGCCCGGTCGCGCGCAGCACCTCCGGCTCGCTCGCCGGCACGGGCGGGCGGCGGCGCGCCCCGCGCGGGACGGCGGCCAGCAGGGCCCGGGTGACGTCGTGACCGGGGCTGCCCAGGACGTCGTCGACGCGCCCGGCCTCGACCACGCGACCGCCGTCGAGGACGACGACGTCGTCGGCCAGCCGCGCCACGGCACCGAGGTCGTGGGTCACCAGGAGCACCGCCGTCCCCGCGTCGCGCAGCCGCCCGAGCAGCTCGAGCACGCCGCGGGCCACGGTCGCGTCCAGGGCGGTGGTCGGCTCGTCGGCCACCAGCAACGAGGGTCCGGAGACGATCGCCGAGGCGATGAGGGCCCGCTGGCGCATCCCACCGGACAGCTCGCCGGAGCGCTGCGCGGCGCGGGTGGCCGGCTCGTCCAGGCCGGCGCGCGCGAGGGCCTCCAGCACCCGGCGCCGCCGCTCGGGGCGACCGATCCCGCGCAGCCGGAGCGACTCGCCGACCTCGGCGCCCACCGTGCGCAGCGGGTCCAGCGACTGCAGCGCGTCCTGCAGCACGAAGCCCACCCGCTCGCCGCGCAGCCGGCGCCACTGCCGCTCGTCGGCGCGGGTGACGTCCTGCCCGGCCACCGCGAGGCGCTCGGCCGCGACCGTGGCGGGCGCGCCGCCCTCGCCGGCCAGGCCGACGACGCTGCGCGCCAGCACGGACTTCCCGGCGCCGGACTCCCCGACGACGGCCAGGCACCGTCCGGGCTCCAGCCGCAGGTCGACGCCGCGCAGCACCTCCCCGACCCCGGGGAAGCTCACCGTCAGCCCCGCGACGTCCAGGGCGGCGCTCATGCCGGAGCCACCGCGGTGAGGCGCCGACCGAGGAAGGTCAGCGCGGCGGCCGTCACCGTGATCGCCAGCCCCGGCGCGACCGTCAGCCACCACGCGGTGGTGATGTGCAGCCGGCCGGCGTTGAGCATGGCCCCCCACTCCGGGGACGGCGGCAGGGCGCCCAGCCCGAGGTAGCTCAGGGCCGAGACCCAGACGATCGCCTGCCCGACGCCGAGGGTCGCGACGGCGACGAGCGGCCACACCGTGTTGGGCACCACGTGCCGCACGAACGCCGTCGGGGCGGACGCTCCCTCCAGCCGCGCCGCCCGGACGTACGGGCTCTGCACGACCGCCTGGGCGCGGGCGCGCAGGATGCGGGCGTACCCGGGCGCGGTCGCCAGCCCGACCGCGACCACCGAGGGCCCCACCCCCGCGCCCAGCACCGCCACGAGCAGCAGCGCCAGCACCAGGCTCGGCATGGCGAAGAGCACCTCGATGACCCGGCTGAGCAGGCCGTCGAGCCACCGCGGGCCGACGGCCGCACCGAAGCCGAGGATGACGCCGAGCGCGAGGCCGATGGCGGTGGCCGCCGCCCCGACGCCGAGGGACTGGCCCGCCCCGTGGACCACCCGGGTGTAGACGTCGCGGCCGGAGGCGTCGGTCCCGAGGACGGCCCCGGGGTTCGGGGCCGTGTAGGCCTGCGCCGGGGCGACGGAGGTCGGGTCGCCGGGGGCGAGGAGCGTCGGCCAGAGCGCGGCGAGCAGGACGAGGGCGACGACGGCGGCACTGGCCAGGCCGCCCGGGCCCAGGGTGCGCGCCCACCGAGGCGCGCGCCCGCGCACGGCCCCCTGCCCCGGCCGACCGACGGCGACGTCCCGCGTCACGCGACCACCTCGCCGGCCGGCGCCGTCCGCACGGCCTCGACCCGTTCGCGCAGCCGCGGGTCCACCACCCGCTCGAGCACGTCGGCCACCGTGGTGACGAGGACGTAGCCCAGGGCGATGACGAGCACGACGCCGATGACGAGGGGGACGTCGCGCGAGTGCGTGGCGTCGACGAGCAGCCGGCCCAGGCCCGGCCGGCCGAAAAGGGTCTCGACGACGACGGCGCCGGAGAGCAGCGAGCCGAAGGCCCAGCCGCTGAGCGCGATCGCCGGCAGGGCCGCGTGGCGCAGGGAGTGCCGCCACAGGACCCAGCCCTCCGAGGCCCCGCGGGTGCGCGCCGTCGTCGCGAACGGGGCGGTGTGGGCCTCCTCGAGGCCGTCGCGCATGACCTGACCGAGGAAGCCGGCCACGGGCACGGCCAGGGTGATCGCGGGCAGGAGGAGCGAGCGCAGCGAGTTGTCGCCGCTCGTGGCCGGCAGCCAGCCCGCGCCGCCGGCGAAGACGGCGATGAGCACGGCCCCGAGCCAGAAGTGCGGCGTCACCGAGGCGACGACCTCCCCGGCGCGCAGCAGCCCGACGGCCCGGCGGGCCACGGGGCCGCGGGCCCGGACCGCCGCCGTCGCCACCGCCAGGGCGATGGCCCAGGCGAGCAGGAGCCCGAGCGCCGCCAGCGCGAGGGTGCCACCGAGCTGGTCGCCGACGAGCTCGGCGACGGGGCGGCGTCGGGCGTAGGAGTCCCCGAGCTGGAAGGTGACGGTGCGCGCGAGCTGGAGCAGGTACTGCACCACCAGCGGTTCGTCGAGGGCGTACTCCGCCCGCACGCGGGCCATCGCCTCCTCGCCGGCCTGGGAGCCGGGTCCGCCCAGGATCGCCTCGGAGGGGTCGCCGCCGGCCGCGCGCAGCGCGAAGAACACGACGGTGGCGACCACCCACGCCACGAGCGCCGCCGCGGCGAGGCGCCCCAGCAGCCAGCGCAGCACGGTCATGAGGCGGGTCCCCTCAGGAGGTCAGCCGGGCGTCGACGAAGGTGGGGGTGGACACGGTGCCGAGCGTCCTGACGTCGGTGACCCCGCGGGTGAGGAAGTGGTTCTGCTGGTCGTACAGCGGCAGGATGTAGTAGCCCTCGAGGACGCGCTTCTGGACCTCCGTGTACAGGTCGGCACGCCGCTCGGGGTCGGTGCTGCGGGCCGCCTCGTCGAGGAGGGCGTCCAGCTCGTCGTCGGTCACCTGGGAGAGGTTGGCGAAGTAGCCGCTCGGGGCGGGCACGGTGCTGTCGGAGTGGTAGAGGATCCGCAGCACGTCCGGGCCCACCTTGGTGTACGGGGCGCTGACGGCCTCGTACTGGTTCTCCCCGCCGTCCTCGGGCGCGGCCAGGGCGCCGTACCAGGCGGACAGGTCGAGCGGGGTGAGGACGACCTCGAAGCCCACCTGGCGGGTGTTGGCCTGGATCTGCTCGAAGAGCGACTGCTCGGCGGCGACCGACTGGTTCGTGCTCACGGGGAGGCGCACGGTGAGCCGCTCGCCGTCCCGGACGCGGTACCCCTCGTCGTCGACCTCCGACCAGCCGGCCTCGTCGAGCAGCCGCCCGGCCTCCTCCAGGTCGGTGACGAAGAGCGAGGGGTCCGAGTAGGCCGTCGGCTCGACGCTGGACAGCGGCGAGTGGGAGCGGGTGGCCACGCCCTGGTAGAGCGTCTCGATGCCGGGGTCGACGTCCGCGGAGTAGATGAACGCCTGACGCACCCGGACGTCGTCGAAGGGCGGCTGGGACGAGTTGAGCTCGATCCGGTTGACCGAGCCGGGGCGCGGGGCGTCGATGTGGGTGAACTCCCCTCCGGCCTCGGCGGCGACGATCACCTCGGGCTCGGGGTTGTCGATGACGTGCACCTCGCCGGACTGCAGTGCCGCCCAGCGGGTGGCCGGGTCGGGCAGGAAGCGCCACTCGATCCGCTCCAGGTGCGCGGGGCCGTCGTTCTCGGCCTGGGGGCCGGGCGTGGAGTAGTCCTCGTTGCGCTCGAGGACGACGTGCTGCTGGGGCACCCAGTCCGCGACGACGAAGGGGCCGGTGCCGATCGGTGCGGCGCAGTTCTCCTCCATGCCGCGCGCGATGCCCGCCGGCGACTGCATCGCGGTCCACTGCATCGACAGCGACTCCAGGAGCGCGGAGTCCGGCTCGGACAGGTGGAGGCGCACGTGGGTCTCGTCGACCGGCTCCACCTCGGCGATCTTCTGCACCGCGAGCCAGCCGGTGGACGAGGCGGTGTCCGGGTCCTGGAGGTGCTCGATGTTGACCTTGACCGCCTCGGCGTCCATCGGGGTGCCGTCGGTGAAGGTGACGTCATCGGCGAGGGTCAGGTCCCAGGTCAGGCCGTCGTCGCTGACCTGCCAGTCGGTGGCCAGCCAGGGCTGGATCTCGCCGTCGGCGTCCCGGCCGACGAGCGGCTCGAGGTACTGGGTGCTGATCAGCGCCTGGGGGTAGTTGCCGCCCACGTGCGGGTCGAGGCAGGTGGGCTCGGCGTCGCCGGTGGCGTAGACCAGGGTGCCGCCATCCACGGGCTCCCCCGCGCCGCCCGCGGCGTCGTCGTCACCGCCGCCGCCGCTGCAGGCGGCGAGCACGAGGGCCAGCGCGGCCGCGCCCGCGGCCAGGTGGGCGCCTCGTCGGCCGGGCAGGCGGGCGCCTCGTCGCGCGGGCAGGTCGGAGAGCCGGGCAACGGCCATGGATCGCACCTTCACTGGATTGTTGGGCAGAGACCAACAATATCCCGCGGTCCAGGACCCGGGTCCGTACGATCACGGTGTGAGCACAGGGCGCCGCGCGGGCCGGCCGCGGTCCGCCTCCCGCGAGATCCTGGAGGAGGCGGCCTGCGAGCTGTTCCTCGAGAAGGGTTACGCGGCCACGTCCGTGGCGGACATCACCCAGCGCGCCGGCGTGAGCCGCAACACCTTCTTCAACTACATCCCGACCAAGAGCGACCTGCTGTGGACCTCCGTCGACGACGCGCTGGAGGGCCTGGCCGCCGACCTCGGCGGTGCCGTGCGGGGCAGCGCACCCGACGCGGTTGCCGACATCCGTGCGTCCGACACAGCCCTTGCCGCCCCCCACGCGGTCACCGCGGCCGTGGCCGAGGTCCGTGACGCACTGATCCGCACGGCCGCCGGGCTCGAGCCCGGCACGGTCGTCCTGGCCTTCGCGAACGCCGAGCCGATGGGGGTGACCGAGGAGCTGGAGGCGTCCGCCGCCCGCCGCCAGAGCCGCGCGGGGCGGATCGTCGCGGACCACCTCCGCCGTCGCGGTGCCGACGAGCTCACCGCCGAGGTGCTCGGAAGGGCGCACGCGGGCGCCTTCCTGGCCGCACTGAGGGCCTGGTCGCGCTCAGGCGTGCCGCGCGAGCCGTTCACGGAGGCGCTCACCCGTGCGCTCGACGTCCTCGGCACCGGCCGCCCCGTCAGCTCCTGAGCGACCCCGCACAGACACCACGGGGCTCCGGGGTGCTCACTGAGATGGGTCGGCGCGACCTCGGGACTCTCGGCCCACGAGGCAGATGTAAATATTTCTTGACATCAGCCGCACGGTCGACCTACGCTCCCCAATGTCAAACATTTCTGACATTGGGGAGCGGGCGATGGTCTACGAAGAGCGCAACATGTGGTCAAGCCTCATCGTGAGTGTGATCGGCGTGATCGTGTACGTCGTCGTCGTGCTGCAGGAGGCGGCGGGGCGTCCGCTCACGGAGGTCGGCTGGTGGCCGGTCATGCTCTGGACGATCGGTGGCAGCATCGTCGCCGCCATAGTGGTGAGCGTGGTCTGGGGGATCGTCGCGGGCACGCGCGACCCCGACGGAGTCGGCAGGTCCGACGAACGCGACCGTGAGATCTCGCGCATGGGCTCGCGCGTCGGCCAGTCCTTCCTCGTGATCGCCGGTCTCGGAGTGATCGTGCTGTGCGGCCTTCAGGCCCACTGGTTCTGGATCGCGAACACGATGTTCTTCGGCTTCGCCCTCTCGGCCATCGTCGGCGGCATCGCGGGCGTGACCGCCTACCGGCGAGGACTGGTCTGATGGTCAGGCCCACGAAGGTCACCAACTCGATACGCGCCGTTCGGGAGGGAGCCGGGATGACGCAGGCCGAACTCGCTAGGCAGATCGGTGTCACGCGCCAGACCCTCATCGCGATCGAGCAGGGCAAGTACTCCCCGACCCTCGAGCTCGCCTTCCAGATCTCCCGCGTCTTCGGCCTTGGCCTCGACGACCTCTTCCAGTACCCGGAGGCATGACATGACCGACAAGACGGAAGCCACGGCGCGGACCATGACGGCGTGGCGGCAGACCGAGTACGGCGGGCCGGAGGTTGTCCGTGCCGAGCAGATGCCGGTCCCGAGCCCGGGGCGCGGAGAGGTGCTGGTCGGGATCGGCGCGACTGTGCTCAACGCCGCAGACGTCCGCCTGCTGCGCGGTGACCCGTTGCTGCTGCGTCTCGCGTTCGGGATCCGCCGACCGAAGCAGCCCGGAAGGGGTACGGACGCCGCGGGCACCGTCCATGCCGTCGGTGAGGACGTGTCCGGGCTGGCGGTAGGCGACGAGGTGGTGGGTGAGCTTCCCGGCGGGGCGCTTGCCGAGTACGCCGTCTCCCCCGCCGCGCGGCTGGTGCGCCGCCCCGCCGGCCTCGCCCCGGCGACGGCGGCCGCGCTGCCGATGGCCGCAGGCACGGCGTGGCAGGCGTTGGAGCGGGCGGGGGTGACCGCTGACTCAGTCGGTCTTCGCGTTCTCGTGATCGGGGCGTCGGGCGGCGTCGGCACCTTCACGGTGCAACTCGCTGCGATGAGGAGTGCAGAGGTCTGGGCGCTGTGCGGCGAGGGCAACCGCTCGCTTGTCGAGCGGTTGGGCGCCGCACGCACCTTCGACCACCGCTCCACGGCCGTCGAGGAGCTCCCCGAGGCATCCTTCGACGCGATCATCGACATCGCCGGGACCGCTCCGCTCCGCGCGCTGCGCCGGTTGCTCGTGACGGGCGGAACGCTCGTGATGGTGGCGGGCCTCGGTGGCCGGGTGCTGGGTCCGATACCGCGGATCCTGCAGGCTGTCCTGCTCTCTGTCGGAGCGAAGCGTCGTCTCCGTCCGCTGGTCGCCGTCCCGAAACCCGAGGTACTCGCCGAGCTCGTCGCGCTCGCCGCAGAGGGCCGTATCACGCCGGTGATCGAGCGGACGTGGCCGTTGACCGAGGCACGCGAGGCGCTCACCCATGTCGACGCCGGCCACACGGTCGGCAAGGTGATCGTGGTCCCCGGACACTGAGCTCGCTGGCGTTCCGGCGTCGGGCGGGAGAACCATGCACCGCGTCCGTGAGGCTCGCGGTGAGAGCAGTCCGGAACGCCGACGAGGGTGGGGCGCCGCAGCTCGGCACCCCACCCTCGTCGTCGCGACCGAGAGACGTCCGCCCGATCAGGCGAGCTGCGGCTCGCGCTCGACGGCGCTGATCTCGTCGGGCTGGGCCCGCTCCTCGCGGGAGGCGAGGTAGGAGGCGATCGCGAACCGTTTCGCCGCGGGCCTGCTGACGATGCCGATCATCGGGCCGTTCTCGCCGCGGGCCACCGGCACCTTCTTAAGGTGCTGTCGGACAGCCCTGCGACGGCGTCGGCGATCGAGTCGTTCGCGTCCACCGTGACGACCTCGTGGATGGCCAGGCGCAGGTCCGCCAGGGCGTCCTCCAGATCGGCGGACTCGCCGATCCCACACGCCGATGGCGAGCGAGGTGCCCAGGCATCCGGCGATCTGGAAGCTGGTGCTGACCACGGTCACGCCGTGAAATTGCTCTGCCGGCCCAGGCTAGACAGCGCGAAGGTTGCGAGGGGCCGATGACAAATGAGGATGCCGGGGCCCAGTGTCACACCCGTGGCACGATCGCGTCCGCCGGCAAGTCGCCAGCAACCGACGTGGAAGCCGCGCGGAATCTGTCCCGGCCTACGAACCGCTGCGGGCAGCACGCGGGCTGCGCGTGGACGGCGCGTCTCCTTGGGTCGCCGCCGGCTCCGCCTCGCCCCCATGGATCTCAGCCGCAGCGATCACCTCTAGCGTGCGCGTGTAGTGCTCGCGCAGGAGCTGGCCCGCGAGCGCACTGTCGCGCGCCAGCACGGCGTCGAGGATCGCCTTGTGCTCCCCTTCGATGTCGCGCGACTCGGCCTTCGATGTCGGTGCGACCATCTGCCGGTACAGCAGCGTGCTGTCCGCGAGCATCGCGGCGAGGTCAGTCAGCACCTCGAGCCCGCACGGCTCGAGCAGCTTGGCATGGAACGCACGGTGCGCGACGAACCAGGCGTCGTTGACGTGGTGCGGATCGTCCGATCGGCGGCGCGGTGTGCGCTCAAGGGTGTGATGGCTGGCCATGAGCGCGGACTCCCAGCTGAGGTCGCCGCGCTCGATGGCGAGGGAGATGCCGTACTCCTCGACGCGGCAGCGGAGTTCATTGATGTCTCGGAGCTCGTCAAGGCTGTACTCGGCGACGAAGAACCCGCGGTTGGGCCGCACCTGGACCAGCCGCTCCCCGGCGAGCCGCGTCAGTGCCTCACGCACCACCGTGGTGCTCGTCGAGTACAGCTCCGAGAGCTGCGCCACCTGGAGCTTCGCGCCGGGTCGCCACCGTGCCGCCAGGATGTCAGAGCGCAGGAGCTCACGAATCTCGCCGCCCATGGTCTCCCAATGCGTTCCGCGCGCCATGGGTACAATGTATCAGCAAGCACGAAAAATATTCATGGGCGCTCCTCCGGATCGCCGAGGACTTCCCGACGGGTGGCGGAGCAGGACCGATCTGACGGCGGGCCGCGCACGCGGCAACTCCGAGACGGGAGGGGTCAGGCAAGCTCCACGGGAAATGCCCCGTGCGAGCGGAAGTCCTCACCGTTGTAGACGCCCCACCTGTTGAACCAGGTGCGGTCGTCGGCCGACCACTCGATGGGTGGGCGAAGCTCGTCGTGAATCTGCTCAAGGTCGGTGTACAGCTCCACCACGGTGCCGTTCGGTTCCACGTAGTACGCAGCAATGTTGTGGCCGGCGCCGTGCCGGACGGGGCCCCAAATGAGCCGGCGGCCGAGCGCGAAGAGACGGTCACCGAGCCGGCCGAGGTCCGCGATCGACTGCGTCTGCCACGCGTGGTGGTGCAGCGACCCCCGGCCCTTGATGATCGCGACCCCGTGATGGTCGGCGTTGCACCGCAGGAAGTAGGCGAAGTTCTGGCCGATGACATCAGAGACCTTGAAGCCGAGGAACTCCACGAGGAAGTCTTTCATCGCCCTCGCGTCCTGCGGGTGGATGTTGATGTGGCCGTACCGGTCCGGCCCGAACGACGCGGGCCCGTGCCGGTGGCCCGCCATCCCGGTGTAGATGTGGAACACGTAGTTCTCCGGACCGACGAATGCGAAGCCCTCGCCTATGGCCTCCTCGAACGGCGAGCGCGTGATGATCCGGAACCGCCCCGCCTCGACCTTCTTGCGGATGACCTCCAAGGACTCCGCACTCTCCGCGACGAGACCGATGTGGTCGATCCCGTCGGCATCGCCTTTGACGTAGACCAGCTCGTGGTGACGGTCGGCCGCCGCCAGGTACGCGCGGTCGCCCGAGTCACGCGTCAGCCGCAGGCCGAGCACCTCCGTCGCAAGCTGGAGGGACTCCTCGTACGCACGGGTGCGCATCGCCAGGTATCCCATCTCCGAGACAGCGCCGAGAGCCATCGGCCTCCTCCTTCGTGAACGTTTCCATGGTCCGCGCCACAACTCCACGGCCCGCACACGACGTCGTATGCGCCCCCGCCGACCCACGGCGATAATGCACTCTAGACTAGGGAACGCACTACTGGAACACCAAGGCGCCGCACTACCGCCTCTCGGCGCGAGCGGCAGCGGGCGCTGACTCGCCGGCGTAGCGCTCGACCAGTGCCTCCATCGCAGTCGCCGACAGATCCGCCATCTCGGCGAAGTCGATGTCGTCGCCGGCAGCAGCCGCGATGTAGAAGCCGTCGGTGAGCGCACGCCCGAGGGTCACGACCTTCCGTGCGAGCTGAGGCTCACGGGCGAGTGCGCCCGGCGGCATCGTGCGTTCCACCTGGGCGACCATGAGTTCGAACATCTCCTCGCGAATCTGGAGGTACTTCTGACGCGCCCGGTTGCCCTCCAGCCGCTTCTCCAGCGCGAACAGCAGGGCGATGACCCAGAACGCCTCCTTGGTGTTCTTCGGGTCAACGGAGCGTGCGGCCGACTCGCCGATGCTCCGGCGCAACACGGCACGGTTGTCCGGGAGCTCGTGGTCCTTCTTCCAGATGTCGAAGCAGTACTCGATGAGCGCGGCGAAAAGTTGTTCCTTGCTCTCGAAATGCCAGTACACGGAACCGACCGGCAGGCCTGAGACGCGCGCGACGTCGGCCATCGTCGTGCCTTCGTACCCCGCCTCCACGGCCAGGGCGAGCACGGCCTCGAGGATTGCCCGCTCGTTCTCGGGCGTTGACTTGTGCGCATGTCGTCGCCGAACCATCCCGCGCCTCCCTCATCAGATCCACGCCCTACCGGCCCACGGCCCCTTGCCGGCAAGCCTGCCACGGCCCCGGCGAGACGAACGGCACCGCCCGGTAATGCACTACTAGACCAATAATACATTCCGGGCTAGGGTGGACGCGGAACCCGGGTAGCGCCGTGCTCACCCGTGTCAGCGTTGACCTGAGAGGACCACCATGCGGTATGCGAGCTACGTCAACTCGGTGGGCGTGCCCACCTGGGGCGCCGAGGAGAGCGGTGTGCTCTACGACCTCGGCCCGAGCGGCCTCGCGCTCGCGCCTTCGCTGAAGGTGGCGATCGCCGGCGGATCTCTCCAGCCCGCCCCGCACCTGGCCGCCGCGCCTGCGCAACCGGTCGAGGGGACGGCATTCCTCCCGGTGATCTCCGACCCGGGCAAGGTGATCTGCGTCGGCGTCAACTACAAGACGCACCAGGAGGAGACGGGCCGCGCCGACGTGGTAGCACCGACCATCTTCACCCGCTTCGCCGACACACTTGCTGCCCACGGCGAGGACCTGCCCATCCCCACCGGCAGCGAGAAGTACGACTATGAGGGCGAGGTCGCCCTGGTCATCGGCGCACCTGCCTACCAGGTCTCCCTGGAGGCGTCCTGGGACGTCGTCGCCGGCTATGCCGCGTTCAACGACCTGAGCGCACGCGACTGGCAGCGCCACACCGGCCAGTGGACCCCGGGGAAGAACTTCCCGGCCTCAGGCCCCTTCGGTCCTTACTACACCCCTGCCTCGGAGCTCGGCGAGGTCACGGACCTCGTCGTGGAGACACGTGTGAACGGCGAGGTGCGCCAGCACGCCAAGGTGCTCGACCTCATCTTCGACATCCCGTCGATCATCGAGTACGTCACCGCGTTCACCCCGCTCGCGCCCGGAGACGTCATCGTGACCGGCACGCCCGGCGGCGTCGGCCTCTTCATGGAGCCGCCAGTCTTCCTCTCACCTGGCGACGTGGTCGAGGTCGAGGTCACCGGGCTCGGTACGCTGCGCAACCGACTTGTGGCCGCAAACCACGAGCTCTGACCTGGCAACCCCTACCCTCGAGCCCTGAGGCATGGCCATGAACACATATGACGTCGTCGTCATCGGTGCGGGACCGGTCGGTCTGACCACGGCCCTCCTCCTCGCGGACGGAGGCGCGTCGGTCGCGCTCGTGGAGGAGGCAGCCCAGCCCGGCGACCTGCCGCGCGCCATCAGCATCGCGGACGAGACCTTCCGCATCATGGACCGGTTCGGCCTCGCGGACGCACTCAAGGCCGAGTCGCTCCTGGACACGGGCGCGAAGTACTTCGGTCTGAACGACCGCGTGCTCGCCGTCTCGAAGCCGGCGCCGTCGCGCACCGGGCACCCGGCCAAATCGCAGTTCGACCAACCGGTCCTCGAGGGTCTGCTCTGGGACGCCGTCGTCGCGCACGCCGGGATCGAGTTCCGTCCGGGCACTCGGGCGACGGGAATCGACCAGGACGGCGGAGGCGTGACCGTCACCGTGCGGCCGACGGCCCGCACCACCGAGCCCGACGGCGCGTTCCGCACCGAGGAAGTGCGCGGCACCTGGCTGATCGGTGCCGACGGCGGCCGGAGCTTCTCGCGTGAAGCGCTCGGTGTCGAGCTGCTGGGCTCGACACAGCCCGAGCGCTGGATCGTCATCGACCTGGAGAACGTGGACGGCGCACGCGAGCCGTACGCCGAGTTCCACGGTGACGGCGTCCGCCCGTACGTCCTCGTGCCCGGCGTCAAGGGTCGCCTACGGCTGGAGTACATGCTGTTCGACGACGAGGACGCCGAGGTGATGACCGCCCCGGAGAAGATTCTCGAGCTCGCGCGCCCGCATCACCCGACGATCAAGCCCGAGGACCTCCGCCGAGCGACCGTCTATGTGGCGCACCAGCGGGTCGCCGAGACCTATCGGGTGGGCCGGGCGTTCCTCGTCGGTGACGCCGCACACCTCATGCCGCCCTTCTCCGGCCAGGGCCTCAACGCCGGCCTTCGCGACGCCCTCAACATCTCGTGGAAGCTGCTCGACGTGCTCCGCGGGACAGGCACCGACCGGCTGCTCGACACCTACCAGACCGAGCGCAGAACCCACGGCGTCAAGATGGTGCGGATCTCGCACCGGACAGGTGCCGTCGTGATGGCGGTGGGTGCGATCCGGACTCGCGCCCGCGACACCCTCTTCCGACTCGCCGGCCTCGTGCCGCCGGTGCGGTCCTACCTGTCGGGCATGCGGTTCATCACGCCGCCGGACTACAGCAACGGCGTGGCCGTGCGTCCCAGCGCAGGCGTCAACGACGTGGTCGCGCGGTGGGTGGGCAGGGCGCTGAGCCAGCCGGAGGTCGTCGACCCCGCCGGCGTGGCGGGCCCGCTCGACGCACACCTCGGCCCGGGATGGGCCCTGCTGGCGATCGGGCCCGCGTCTTCGGGGCCAGCACCGGACCCGTTCGGCGACCTGGCCCCCTACTGGACGGGGCTCGGCGCCCGCCGGATCCGGCTCCTGCCCGACGGCGCGTCCGCCTCGGAGCGGGCCGGCTACACCGAGCTCACCGACACGACGGGCTCGCTCGTGGGCACGGCACCCGATCTCACCTCCGTGCACTACGTCGTCGTTCGTCCTGACCGCTACGTCGCTGCCGTGTTCAGGGCCGCCGACGAGAGGCACGTCGTCGAAGAGCTGCGCCCGTACGTCGAAGGGACGAACAGATGACCACCACGGACAAGGCCGTGCCCATGGCCGCACAGCGAGCTGACATCGATGACCTCTTCTGGCAGGACGACTACGAGCCGATCACCGCCGACGACGCGTTCCTGGCCGAGGTCGTGGCGAAGGCCGACCTCCCGGCGCTGCTGGCCGCCCTCGCTGCGGCGACGGGCGACACCTCGGGCCTCGTCGAGGACCTCCGGCCCCCGCTCACGCCCGTCGACACGGTGGGGCACCCGCACGGCGGCATGACGGAGGCGCAGCAGGAGCTGGCCAGGCGGCTGGCCCTCGACGGCCTGCGCCGTCTGCGCGACGAGCACATCACCAGCGTGGACGTGCTGCCGGACGACACCGTCCAGCACATCCTCACCTTCCTGACGAACGGCAACGAGTCCTGGGTCCCGTCGCTCCGGCACGAGCTCGATCTCGCGCCCGACAAGGGTGGCGCCCCCTCCTGGCGCTTCGGCGAGCTCGCCCCTGGCCGCGAGTTCGAGGTGCTCGTGGTCGGCGCCGGCATCGCCGGTATCGCGGCCGGCCACCGCTACGCCCAGGCGGACGTCCCGTTCACGATGATCGAGGCGTCGGACCGCATCGGCGGCACCTGGTGGAAGAACCGCTACCCGGGCGTCCGGCTGGACACCCCGACGTTCGGCTACTCGTACTCCTTCGCGCAGAAGACCGACTGGCCGCACCAGTTCGCGCAGGGCGCCGAGATCCTCGACTACCTCGAGACGGTCGCCGAGCGCGCGGGCCTGGCAGACCACATCGAGTTCGGCACGCGTCTGACGCGGGCGGTCTGGGACGAGGCCAAGGGCGTCTGGGTGGTCACCACGGTCGGGTCCGACGGAGTGACGACGGAACGGATGTTCGCGGCGATCGTCAGCGGCCTCGGCCAGCTCGACATCCCGCACATCCCCGACTTCCCGGGGCTCGCCGACTTCACGGGGCCGGTCATGCACTCCGCGGAGTGGGACGACACGATCGACTGGCACGGCAAGCGGGTCGCCGTCATCGGCACCGGCGCGAGCGCGTACCAGATCGTCCCGGCCATGGTGGACGAGGTCGCCAAGATGGTCCTGTTCCAGCGCAGCGCGCCCTGGATGCTGCCTGCGCCGAACTACCACGACACGGTCGACGGGACGTTCTCCTGGCTGGTGCGCCACGTGCCGCACTACGGACAGTGGTACCGCCTGTGGGTGACGACGTTGGGGATCCCGGGCCGGTTCCACTCCGTGGAGGCCGAGGAGGGCTGGGAGGGGGTTCCGCTGAGCGTGTCCCGGACCAACCAGAAGGTCCGGGACGAGCTGATCGGCCGGATGGCCGAGCAGCTGCAGGGTCGTCCGGACCTGCTCGAGCTCACGACCCCGAGCTACCCGCCGGGCGCCAAGCGCATGCTGCGCGACAACGGCGTGTGGGCGTACTCGCTCATGCAGGAGCGGACGACGCTCGAGACCTCACCCATCGCGCGCTTCACGCCCGAGGGGATCCTCACCGAGGACGGCACGCTGCACGAGGTGGACCTCGTGGTGTGCGCGACCGGCTTCCGGCCGTCGGACTACCTCGACGGGGTGGAGATCGTCGGCCGGGGCGGGGTCGAGATCCACGACTTCTGGAAGGGCGACACGCGCGCCTACAACGGCGTCACCGTGCCCGGCTTCCCGAACTTCTTCATGCTGTACGGACCGAACGTCGGCGGCGTCGTCGCGGGCAGCCTGCACTTCATGATCGAGCGGGCCGTGGAGTTCTCCCTCAAGGTGGTCCGTGAGGTGCTCGCCCGCGACATCAAGGCGGTCGACGTCACGCCCGAGGCGCTCGACAGGTTCGTGGCCTGGGTCGATGCCGCGAACCGGCGCATGGCGTGGGGCCAGCCGTACGTGCGCACGTGGTACCAGAACGCCTCCGGTCGGGTCTCCCAGGTCTGGCCGTACACCAACGCCGACTACTGGGAGATCACCGAGTCCGTGGCGCCCGGCGACCACGAGTTCATCGCGTGAGCCGTACCGTCACGGTGGCGACGCCGTCCGGCACGGTCCTCGGGGCCGTGACGGACGGCGTCGCCGATTTCCGCGCGGTGCGCTACGCCGACGGTGACCGGTTCGCCGAGGCTCGCTCGCCCGCTCGTGCGCAGGGGCCCGTGACGGCGTTCCCTCAGCGCCCCGGTGCGCTCGACGTCCTGCTCGGGCCCGCGCTGGGTGAGCTGCGGCAGTCCGAGGACTCGTTCTTCGTGCGCATCCAGGCCCCGGCCGACGCGCACACGGACCCGGCCGGGCTCCCCGTCCTCGTGTTCGTCCCGGGCGGCGGCTTTCTCTCCGGATCCCCGCACGCGCGCTGGTTCCGCTCACCCGAGCTCGTACGCGACGGCCGCATGGTCCTCGTGACGGTCGGCTACCGGCTCGGCGCCCTGGGCGCACTCGGCCCGGGCGGCGACCCACACGGGTCGGCGCGACCGTTCCGTGACCTGATCCGGGCGCTGCGATGGGTGCACGGCTCGATCAGCGCGTTTGGTGGTGACCCGGAGTCGATCACCCTGGCGGGGGACTCCGCGGGCGCCTGGTATGCCTACGCGCTGAGCATCACGCCTGCCCTCGCGGGCGTCATCCGGCGGACCGTGCTCGTGAGCCTGCCGCGGTTCGCCCCGCTGTCCGGCTCGGACCACGCGCAGCGGCGCGCGCTGTTCCTCGACGCCTTCGGGGCGCCGTCGGAGCTGGGCGCGGCCCCTGTGGGGCGGATCCTGGACGCGCAGACCACCGCCGCACGCGGGTACCACGGAGCCGGCTTCCCGTTCGCCCCCGCCGCGTGCGAGGGCCTCCCGGACTGGCTCAGCGACTACGCGACGTCGGCGCCCCGGCTGCACACCGGGGGGCTGCTGCTGCTCACGACGGGCGAGGAGTCCGCGGCGTTCCTGCGCGGCGCGCCACGCCAGGCGCAGGACCGCGCGTGGCTGCAAAGGTATCTCGGGGCTCGGTTCGAGGACCCGGACGCCGCACTGGCGTCGCTCAGGGAACGTCGGCCCGGGGCGTCGCCCTACCGGCTCGCCGTCGACGCCGGCACGCTGCACCAGTTCCGCGCGGCCGCACTCGAGATCGCCACCGCGGCCGCGGTTCCCACGCGCGTGGTGCGCCTGGCGGTGCAGAGCCCGCTCCCGGACGCCCTCTCGCCGCACTGCTTCACGCTCCCGTTCCTCTTCGGCGGGCGCTCCGGGTGGCACGACGCCCCGATGCTGGACGGCCTCGACCACGGTGTCTTCGACCGGACCGAGGCGGTGCTGCACCGCCTGCTTCTCGACGTCGTGCACGACCGCGGGCGCTCTGCTCTCGCGCCGGTCTACGACCCGGGTTCACCCCAGACCCTGGAGATCGACGAGGCGGGTGTCCGGGCCATCCGGCCCGACGACATCGAGCTGGGCGCCTTGCGGCTGATCGCCTGACCACGGCGCCGTCGCGGCGGCGGGCGCCGTCGCGGCGACCCCCAGCGCTGTGCCGGTGCCCAGGAACGCGCGCGGCCGTCTTCTCCGGGACCCTGTCCCGAGGAAGACGGCCGCGTTCGACGTCAGTCAGACGGTGGCGGGCTTGCGGGCTCCGCCCGTGTTGGTCTTGGCGAACTGCACCTGCTCGTAGACCTCGTGGCGCAGCTCGGCGAACCGCTTGGACGAGCGGGTCTCCAGCTGGTCCCGCTCGGCGGGCAGGTCGATCGTGAGGTCTTCCTGGACGATCGTCGGGGAGCTGGACAGCACCAGGACCCGCTCCCCCAGGTAGACCGACTCGTCGATGTCGTGGGTGACGAACAGGATCGTCATGTTGTGCCGCTTCCACACCGTGCGTACCAGGTCCTCGAGCTCCGCTCGCGTCTGGGCGTCGACGGCCGCGAACGGCTCGTCCATGAGCATCACGTCGGGGTGGGACGCCACCGCGCGGGCGATGGCCACGCGCTGCTGCATGCCGCCCGAGAGCTGCCACGGGTACTGCTTGCGGGCGTGCTCGAGTCCGACCGAGGCCAGCGCGTCGTCGACCCGCGCCGCACGTTCCGCCTTCTTCACGCCGGACGTCTTGAGCGGCAGCTCGATGTTGTCCTCGACCGTGAACCAGGGGAACAGGCTGCGCCCGTACTCCTGGAAGACGACCGCCATGCCCTTCGTCGGGCCGTTGACCCGGGCGCCGTCGAGGACGACCTCACCGCTGGTCGGGGGCATCAGGCCCGCGATGATCTTCAGCAGTGTCGTCTTGCCGCTGCCGGAGGGGCCCACGAGGCAGGCGAGCTCGCCGGCGCGCAGGTCGAAGTCGAGCGAGCGGACAGCCTCGAACTCCTTCGCGGTCCCGTGGCCGTAGATCTTGCGCACGTTACGGACCGAGAGGCGGGCCTGCGCTGCGTCAGCCGTCATTTGAGTGCTCCTTGAGTCCGAAGTACCAGTGCAAGATCCGCTTCTGGATCAGTTGGAAGGCCACCGCGAGCAGGACGCCGATGATGCCGAGCAGCAGGATGCCGCTCCACATCTCCGGGATCGCGACACGGTTCTGGAAGTTGATGATCTGGTAACCGATGCCCTCCTGGGCGGCGAACATCTCGGAGACCACCATGAGGATGAGGCCGACCGCCAGGGACTGGCGGATGCCCGTGAGCATCTGCGGGGCCGCTGAGGGCAGGATGAAGTAGCGCAGGCGGTCCAGGCCGTTGATCCCGTAGACCCGGACCGTGCTGGTCTGCACCTCGTCCATGGACCGGACGCCGGTGATCGTGTTGAGCAGGATCGGCCAGACGCAGCCGAGCACGATGACCGTGATCTTCATGCCGTTGTTGATGCCGATGACCAGCAGCAGGACAGGGATGAGGATCGTCGACGGGATCGCGCGCAGGAACTCCAGCAGCGGCTCCAGCAGCCACCGGGCGTTGCGCGACAGACCGATGAGGATCCCGAAGGTGACGCCGACGACGATGGAGATCGCCAGGCTGACCAGCAGCCGCCAGACGCTAGGCCACACGTCCGTCCAGAGGTTGGAGGACAGCCAGGTCTCGACGAACTTCTCCGCGACCCTCTCCGGCGTGGGGACGAAGAAGTTCGCACCCTGCCGAGTGAAGGCCCACCAGAGGGCGATGAGGATGACCGGCAGACCGATCCACATCAGGACTCGTCTGAGGGCGCTCATGCCGCTGCCTCCCCGCGTACCGAGCTGTGCCAGAAGAGCACCTTGCGCTCGATGAGTCGGAACACTTGGTTGACGATGATGCCCAGCAGGCCGGCCGTGAGGATCAGCGCGAAGAGCGCGGCAGGCGCGTCGTTGAGCTGGGCCGTGGCCACCGCGTGGCCGAGGCCGGGCGTACCGACGATGAGCTCGGTGCTGATCGCCAGGATCAGGGCCACGGTGGCGGCGAGCCGGACCCCGGTGACGAAGAACGGCAGGAGAGTGGGGAAGACGAGGTACCACGCGCGCTGGAGACCGTTCATCCGCATTGTGCGCACGGTGTCGTCCGCGACCTTGTCGACGTCGGCGACCCCGTACAGCACCTGGATCAGCGCGATGAAGAAGCAGCCGTAGACCACCACGAGGAGCTCGGAGCCGAGCCGGGGGCCGAACAGCAGCGCGGCCACCGGGATGAGGCCCACGGAGGGGATCGGACGAAGGAACTCGATCGTCGTGTGGGTGAACTCCCGGAGGAACTTCGAGGACCCGATGACCAGGCCGACCAGCAGGCCGGCGACCGAGGAGATCGTCAGACCGAGGAACCACGCCCGCATCGTGAACCCCACCGCTTCCCAGAAGTCGGTGTAGGTGAAGTTGGTGAGGAACACCGGGATCACCGTTGTCGGCCCCGGGAGATGGTGCCGGTTCACCGGGCCGTAAAGGCTGAAGAGCTCCCAGGCGACGAGGAAGGCGACGATGCCGGTGACGCCTAGTACGTAGGGCCCGACCTCTTGCCAGCCCGGGGTGCTCCGGCGCGTGCCCGGGACCGCCTCGACTGCTGGGGCGGCCGCTGCCGCACCTGGCAGGACGGTTTGCGTGTCCACGTCTGTTCTGTACTCCTCGGACGAGGGCGGACGGGCGGGGCCGAGGAGGCGGCCCCGCCCGGCGGGCTACTGCTGCCAGAGCACCTTGCTCACGTCAGGCGTGGCGTCGGTGACGTCGTACTTGCTCAGCAGGTCGGCGAACTTCTGGATGGTCGGCTCGTCGATGTCGGTGCTCCAGGTACCGAACTCCGTCTTCGACGCCACCTCCGGCGGGGTCTTGAGTATCGCCGTCATCTGCTCGGCGACGGCCGGGTGGTTGTCGTTGAGCCATGCGCTGGCCTCGGTGAGCGCCTCGACGAACCTCGTGACGGTGTCGGGGTCCTCGGAGGTCAGTGTGCCGCTCGAGGCGATGACGAGCTCGTTGGCCCCGAGCTCCGTGTCGTGGATGAAGTCGGACACGAGCGTCCCTTCCGCACCGAGAACCTGCTGCGTGAACGGTGAGCCGACCATGCCGGCGTCGACCTGTCCGCTTTCGAGCTGCGCCGCCACCTCGGGGAAGCCGAGCTGGACGAAGTTGATGCTGCTGGGGTCGCCGCCGTCGAGCGCGACCGCCTCGCTGATCCCGATCTCGCCGATGCCCCCGAGCGCGTTGACCGAGACGGTCTTGCCCGACAGGTCCTTGGCGGAGGTGATGTCCGAGCCCGCGCCGGTGACCACCGCGGTCGAGTCGAACGGGGTGTCTGGGTTGTTCTGCAGGAAGCCCGAGACGATCTGGATGTCAAGCCCTTGCGTCGCGGCGACGAGCGGCGTCGTCGGGCTCGCGAGCATGAAGTCCAGCGCGCCGGTCGACAGCGACGGCAGCTGAGCGTTGGACGACTGGCCGACGACGAGCTCCAGCTCGATGCCGTGGTCGGCAAAGATGCCCTCGTCGATGGACGCCTGCAACGCGGCCTGCGCGGAGGAGGCGAAGATGCCGAAGTTGACGTGCGTGAGCTTCTCGCTGTCGCCGCCGGTGTCGGTGCCGCTGTCGGCGGCAGGCTGCGTGGCGGCGCCGGTGACCGAGCCGGACGAGCAGCCGGACAGCGCGAGCACGAGCCCGGCGGCGACGGCGGCGAGCGCGTGCGTGGTGGATAACCTCATGAGTCCCTCTTCCTCGAGTGAACGGGTCGACGTTCGCTGCCGGCCGGCCACGGCCCGACGCTGATTCGAACCCTATGTGATGGATAGCACATTTGTCAATGGATAATGCATTCTGCTGATACGGGCCGCTGCGGCAAGCCAGCGGCACGGTCAGGAGGCGGCAAGCGTCCCCTGCGACTCCTCCGCAGCCGCCTGCGGCTCCTCCACCGGTACCTGAGGCGTCCCGATCCGAGCGGCAGCGAAGACCTTGGTCAAGGTGGCGTCCAGCTCCTGGGCGAGGCACTCGGCCGCGATGATGTGGTCCGGCCGGAGCACCACCACGGAGACAGGGCGTGCGTCGAACCAGGTCTTGAGGACGCCGGCCGGGTCGCCGACGAGCCTGACGCCGTCGGAGACGTGCCCGGCCGCCCAAGGGAGCTGCTCGGCCGGGACGACCTGGACGAGCGTGGCACCCAGGCGCTCGACCCCGGCCCGGCTCGCGTCGCTCAGGAACGCCGTGGGGTCGTTGTTCCAGGCCAGCACGCGCCAGCCCTGTCCGGTCGCGTCATCGAGCAGCAGGTCACGCCCGGCGACGTCCTTCACGCGCGGCTGCGGGAACAGGGTGCCCGCGGTCGGGACGACGTCGGCGAAGTCGGGCAGCGCCTTGTAGGTGCGGGTCGCCGTGGGGACGACGACGCCGCGGTCGTACTTGGGCAGCGGCTTGAAGCCCTGGCTGTTGACGCGTGCCTTGAGGGCCGGCACGCGGTCGATCGCGCTGGCGACCCGGTCGCGCACCCAGGTGCGCAGCTTGCTCGTGTCGGTCACGAGGTTCGCCATGCTGAGCGAGAGCGCCACCATCGCCTTGACGTGGTCCATGCGCTCGGCCGCGTACGTCTCGATGAGCGAGTCGTCGGCCCTGCCCTTGACGACGGCGGCGAGCTTCCAGCCCAGGTTCAGGGCGTCGCGGATGCCCGAGTTCCACCCCTGGCCGGCGACGACCGGCATGATGTGCGCGGCGTCGCCCGCCAGCAGCACCCGGCCGGCCTGAAACTTCTCGGCGACGCGGGCGTGGTGGGAGTACACGCGGCGGCGGATGATGTCGAGCTTTGCCGGGTCCGGCACGTGGTCCTTCAGCAGGCCGTGGACGAACTCGTCGTCGTCCGCCAGCGACTCGTCCTCCCCCGGGAGCAGGCTGAACTCCCAGCGGCGGATCCCGTGCGGCAGGCTGAGTGTGGCGTAGCCGCGGGTCGGGTCGCCGCCGAAGACGGCGTGCGGGGTGCCGATCGGGTCGTTCGCGACGTCGATGACGAGACCGCGCGTGGTACGCGTCTCGCCGTCGAACCCGATGCCCAGGGCCTTGCGGGTGGCGGACGCGCCGCCCTCGCAGCTCACGACGTACTTGCCCGTGAGGGTCTCTTCCCCCGACGGGGTCCGCACCGTCACCGTGGCGCTCTCGCCGTCCTGCACGAGGCCAGCGGCCTCCGCGCGGAACCGGACGGTCACCGAGGCGAAGCGCTCCAGGCCGTCGAGCAGCACCTTGTCGACGAGCGGCTGGACGAAGCCGTTGCGGCGCGGGTAGCCGAACTCGCGGGTGGTGGGGTTGATCTCGGCCAGGATCTTGCGCTCGCCGTTGACGATGCGGATCTTCTGGTCGGGGACGGTGTGCGGCAGCACTTCCTCGACGAGGCCGATGGTCTGCATCGACCGCAGCGCCTCGTCGTCCACGCCGACGGCGCGCGGGTAGTCGATCAGCTCGTCCCGCGCCTCCAGCACCACGACGTCGACGCCGTAGCCGCCGAGCAGGTTCGCGAGCATGAGGCCGACCGGGCCGGCACCAATGACGATGACGTCGGTGTCAAAGTTCATGACTTGCCTTTCAAGGCCGTGATGGTGCCCTGGGCGGCGCGGCTCAGCAGGACCAGGTCGATGCCGAGGCCGACGTAGTCGATGAGGCCGCGCGCGATGAGGCCGGACGCATAGACGGGCGATCCCGAGTAGATGCCGAGCGTGCGCCCGTGCTGGCGGGCCAGGCCGGCGAGGTGCTCGACAGCGGTCAGCACCGGGCCGTCCTCCCAGTCCCCGCGGCCGGGCAGGCCGTAGGAGACGGCGAGGTCGGCGGGCCCGACGTAGATGGAGTCGAGGCCGGGGGTGGCGATGATCTCCTCGGCGCGCTCGACGCCGAGCGCCGTCTCGATCTGCGCGATCGTCGACACCGCCGCGTTGCCCGCCGCGGTGTAGCTCTCGCCCGGGTAGAGCGCCGGCCGGCTGGGGCCGAGGCTCCGGTTCCCCACCGGCAGGTACTTGGTGGCCGCGACGAGGGCCGCGGCCTGCTCGGCGGACTCCACGGTCGGCGCGACGATGCCCCGTGCGCCGCTGTCCAGCAACCGCAGGATCGGTGCTGGGTCCAGGCTGCCCACCCGGGCGTAGACGTAGGCGTTGCCGCGCGGGCACGCCCGCAGCATGCCGCACGCCGCCTCGAGGCCCACCTCGCCGTGCTGCAGGTCGATGATCACGCCGTCGTAGCCGGCGGCGAGCGCCCACTCGGTCACGGAGCAGCTCGGCAGGGCCTGGTGCAGCAGCGCCGGGGCCGTGCCGTGGACCGCGTCGAGCTTCACCGTTCGGTCGCCCCTTCGGCGGCCAGACGCGCGGCGTGCGCCGCGGCGTTCTGTCCACCGAAGATCGGGACGATCTCGCGGCGGTGGATGAGCCACGTGCCGTCGACCTGGCGGTACTGCTCGCGGAACTCCCCGACGCTCGCCGGCACCAGCGGGTTCTCTGAGGAGTCGCGGAACGTCTGGTAGGCGATCGTGCCGTGCAGCACGCCGTCCTCCCAGGCGAGCCGGACGCCGCCGATCAGGTGACGCCCGACGACGTTCCTGAGCTTGGCGCGCTTGGCGCCCCACGTCTTGATCGCCTCGCGGCCGACCATGTCCCCGAGGGGACCGGTGGTGACACAGTCCTCGGTGTACAGCTCCCAGGTGGTGTCGGCCATGCCGTGGTCCAGGCGGTAGAGGAGCTCGGAGACGAGCTGCTCGATCGCGACACGGGTCTCGATGTCGACAGTCATGGTTCAGGCCTTCGAGTCGAGGGTCGCGGTGACGCGCCCCAGTCCGGTGATGGTGGCTACGCACTCGACGTCGGGCGGCCACGGCTCGATGTATCCGATCGAGCCGGAGAGGAGGATCTCGCCCGCGAGAAGCGGCCGGCCGACGCGGATGGCGGTCTCGGCCAGCCACACGACGGCGTTGATGGGATCGCCAAGCACGTTCGAGCCGGTGCCGCGGGTGATCTCGATGCCGTCGACGGTGGTGATGACCAGCTCGGCATCGGCCAGGTCGGTCTCGCCGTACTCGTGCTGCTCCTCGCCGAGGACCAGGCCGCTGCAGCCAGCGTTGTCCGCAATCGTGTCGACGATCGACGGGATGGTCGGGAAGCGGAAGTCGACGATCTCGAACGCGGGCGTGACGTAGTCGATCGCGTCCTTGACGACCTCCAGGTTTGCCTCGCGGACGTCCTTCTTCAGTGCGAAGGCGACCTCGGCCTCGATGCGCAGGAAGTTGAAGTCCGACCCGCGCAGCACGACGCCGGACCGGTGGACCATGTCGTCGTGGATGATCCCGTAGTCGGGCTCGAACACCCCGACCCGCTGCTGGACCAGCGCGTTGGTGAGCCCGACCTTGCGGCCTACGCGCGTGACCCCGAGCTCCTTCTCACGGCGGCGCGCGACCATCTCGCTGATGGTGTAGGCGGCGTCCAGGTCCCGGTCGGGCAGGCGCTCGCTGACCTCGGGGATCGTGAACACGCCCTGGCGGGCCCGGTAGAGCTCGTCGGCGATGTCGGCGATCAACGCCTCGGTGACCTCTGACGTCATTGGCCGCCCTTTCTCTCGAGGAAGTCCAGCGCTGCGGCGTTGAAGGCTGCGGGGTCCTCCCACTGCGGCCAGTGCGCGGCATTCCTGACAAGGAGGTACTCCCCGTCCGGGATGAGGCCGGCCAGCTGCTCGCCTACCTCCGGTCCGCCGGTGGGCTCGTTGTCGGTCCAGACGAGCAGCGCGGGGACGCCGATGGCCGCGTAGTCCTCGTCCGAGACACGGTTGCGGAACCGCGGCTCCGGCTGGCGCAGCACGGAGATGTGCCGCATCGAGGCGGCGAAGCCATCGCGCGAGTAGATCGCCTGACGCACCCGCGTGAGCTCGTCGGTGATCTTGGCGGGATCGTGGATGACGACTTCAAGCCGTTTGCGCACGTTCTCGAACGTCGGCTCCGCCACGGCCTGCACGCTGACCGACTGCGCCTTGTCGACCCGCTGCTCGCCGACGACGCGGCCGCCGGGCGCGCTCAGGATCACCGACCGCAGGCGTTCGGGGTGGTGGGCCGCGAACTTGATCGCGATCCAACCGCCGAGCGACTCGCCGGCGAGGTGGACCCGGTCGAGCCCGAGGGTGTCGAGGAGTCCGAGCAGGTGCTCCTCGTACTCGGGGATCTCCAGGTCGTGGTCGGTGAGCGTCGTCCAGCCATGGCCCGGGTAGTCATAGCCGACGACGCGGTAGCCGGCGCCCGCGAGTGCCGCGATGTTGTGGGTCCAGGCCTCGATATGGCCGCTGGTGCCGTTCGCCAGGACGACGCTCTGCTCGCCGTCGCCGACGGTGAGCACCCGGGTCCGCCACGGCCCGACCTGGACGTACTCAAGACAGTGCGGCAGGCTGCCGACCGCCTCCCAGAAGGTGCCGGCGCTGCTCATCGCCGCGTGCTGACGGCGGCCTGGCAGCCGAAGCCGGCACCCCAGGTCTCCACCGCCCAGTAGTGGTCGACGGCCATCTCGTACGAGCCGGCCGCGGACAGGGCGGCGTAGGCCGCGATCCAGCTGCGCATCTCGTGCGCCGCACTGCCCCCCTCGGCGATGAACCAGTCGTTCGCCCACGGGTCGACCTGCTTGAGGTCCCCCGAGCGGAAGGTGTCCAGCAGCAGGGTGTCCCACTCCTCGTTCAGCGGGTCGCTCGGCGCTTTCCCGTCCGCGATCGCCTGGATGCCCGTGACGATCATCTGCTCGCGGGCCTGGCGCTCCTCACGTGTGGGGGCGTAGGCGATGAGGCGCTCCTGCAGGGTGCCGGGGGCGCCCTCCCAACGCGGGATCGGCGGGTTGTGGGAGATGCCGCCCGAGGCGATGAAGAGCGTGCGCCTACCCAGCTCGAGCGCGGCACGACCGAACGCCTCCCCCATCTCGCGGACCCGGTACATCGGGGTGAGCGGGATACCGAGGGAGTTGACGAACACGGGAATGATGGGACGTGTCGCGGGCTGCCCGAGCAGAAAGTCGACAGGCTGCATGACGCCGTGGTCGACCTTCATACGTTCCGAGCGGCCGATCTCGATGCCCTGCTCGAGCACGAGGGCGTGCAGCGTCCGCGCCGTCTCGGCATCGGTCAGGATCGGGCCGGCGGTCGTGCCATAGTCTCCGACGCCCTCGGCCTGCGCGCCGACGGCCCACGGCGTGATCATCGAGTAGAGCTGCCCGTTGAAGTGGTCCGGGCCGAAGGTGACGACGACCTCCGGGTCGAAGTCCTCGATGAACTCCTTGACCTCGTCGATCGCGGCGTTGATCTCCGCGAAGGTACTCCCGCCGGGATCGACGTTCCCGAACGACGGCGCGTGCGACAGGGCGGCGACGGCAAGCGTCATTGCTCTCTCCTCCTTCGGCCCACCATCGGGCCCTTCGAACGTCCACCGGCGCAGATCGTGTATTCCGCCGCCAGTAATGTCTTGAACTATGATTCTAGATTGCAGAGTCGGTCGTGTCTAGGTGATGACGCCGCTGACTTCCGGGACGCCGGCCCCGTGCCGCGCGGGTGGCAGCACGCGGGACGGCCACGCCGCCGGGGCACTGTGTGTTCGACGGACGGCGAACGAGCCGGGACGCGGTACCTTCGGACCGCGCCGAGACGCGGCCCATCGATGGGTTGCCGGTCGCAGGTCCACACACGGTGCCGTCGAACTCAGGGAATGCGCCGGGTTTTCGCCGTGCGGAGGCGCTGGAGGTCACGATCAGCGAACAGAGTGAGGGATGTGCTGAATGTCTGAAGGCAAGGTCGCCGTCATCGTCGGCGGGGGCTCGGGGATCGGTGCGGCGTGCGTGCGCGAGCTCGCCTCCTCGGGCTACCGGGTGGCGGTGATGTCCCCGTCGGGTCGTGGCGCCGCGCTGGCCAAGGAGCTCGGTGGGGTCGGGATCGAGGGGTCGAACACCTCGGTGGCGGACCTGACGGCCCTCGTCGATCTTGCCGTGGCCGAGTACGGGCGCGTCGACGCCGTCGTCAACAGCTCGGGGCACGGCGCCAAGGGCACGGTGCTCGAGATCGGCGACGACGACTGGGCCGCGGGCATGGACCTCTACCTGCTCAACGTCGTCCGGATGGCGCGCATCGTGACGCCGCACCTCGTCGGCGCGGGAGGCGGAAGCATCGTCAACATCTCCACGTCGGGCGCCTACGAGCCCAACCCGGCCTTCCCGGTGTCTGTAACGTTCCGTGCCGCGCTCGGCGCATTCACGAAGCTGTACGCGGACGAGTACGGGCCGCACGGCATCCGTATCAACAACGTCCTGCCGGGGTGGACCAAGGAAGACCCCAGCTCTGTCCCCGCCCAGTGGACCGAGTCGATCCCGCTCCGGCGCACGCAGAGCACGGCCGAGGTCGCGAAGCTCGTGCGGTTCCTCGCGAGCGACGAGGCCGGCTACATCACCGGGCAGAACATCCGGGCGGACGGCGGCTCAACCAGGCATGTGTGACCGGCGGCCGATGACCAGACCGCAGCCAGAGCCGGCGCAGGGCGGACGGCAGGCCGTCCAGGTAGCCCACAGCCGGCGCGGACCTTTCGTGGAACTTGGCATTGGCAGGTCACCGTGCTCGATGCCGGGGGCCGGCTGGAAGCAAAAGGCCGCTGACGCACCGTCGTGCGGTTCAGCGGCCCTTCACCCGGTGGAGCTAGGGGGATTCGACCCCCGACCTTATCCCGGTCGACGGGATGTCGCATCGCCCGGCCAAGACGGCTGATCGGTTGTCTCGGCGGGCCAGCTGATCCGCCGGATTCCGGGGATCCTCTGACTCAGGCGACGAGTTTCGCAGACCTTCGCGACCGTGCGGAATAGCCGTGATCCTGCTGGTTCGACACGTGGCAGACACTGTGAAGTTCGTAATGTCGACCGAGTGAGCGGCAAGGTCCTCGGAAGGCAGGTCGTCTGAGTTGATTGTCAGTATGTACTGAAATCCGTTGCCCTCTGCCGAACGGAGAGCTCTGCGCGGTCCCCTGAGGACACAGCCAGGTGCAGCTGCTCGGCCAGGCTGCGCACGAGAGCAGGCAGGGTGTCCAGATCCGCCCCGCCTCCGTAGACGTGGAAGTCCGGACGGACCAACTCACCAGCCAGGCCGTGCTCCTCGAGGCGGGGCAAGTGGCGGTCGTCCTCGTCGGTCACCACGAGCACGCCATCCTCTCCCGGCCGGGAGGCCTCCGCGCCCCGGGGCAGCAGCCGCACGACGACGGCCCCCAGCTCCGCGGGGAACGCCCGCCGCAGATCGCGCGCGGCGTCGTCGTCGACGCGCCGGCCGTCGCACAGCAGCACGAACCGGCCGAAGGTCCAGACATCCAGCAGGTCGACGGCCCCGTCGGGCAGGCCGACCCGGCCCTGGACCCCGAGCTGACCCGCGAGCGGCGTGGCGAGGTGCCGTGGAGCGAACGCGCCCGGGCCCAGCCGCTCCGGCGGCACGGGAGGCAGGGCCCTCTCGGGGTCCGGCCCGGTGGCGAGCAGGTGGGCGTCACGGCTCGCGACGACGTCGGGGTCGGTGGCGCAGATGACCCTGCCCAGCTCTACCGACATGCCGATCGCGTGCTGCACGTGGGCGCTGCGCTCGGAGTCGTAGGTGTCCAGCAAGGTGTCGCCGGCGACGTCGCGCAGCACCAGGTCGAGCTTCCACGCCAGGTTGATCGAGTCGCGCATGCCGCTGACCATCCCCTGACCGAAGAACGGCGGCATCTGGTGGGCGGCGTCCCCGGCCAGCAGCAGGCGGCCATCCCGCCACCGGCGAGCCCACCGGGCCTGGAAGGTGTAGATCGTGCTCCGTTCCAGGACGGCGTTCTCCGGCGTGATCCCCCACGGCTCCAGCAGCCGCCAGCTGTTCGCGGTGGTGGCGAAGGTGGTGGTGCGATCGTCCCCTGGCATGCGCATGAACTCGAAGCGGCGACGGCCCGGTCCGGAGTTCACCGCGGTCACCGGCCGTGCCGGGTCGCACACCTGGAGGTTGTCGGGTTCCCAGGTGCGCTCCTCGCGGGGGAGCACGTCGCAGATGAGCCAGTCATAGAAGAACCCGAGATCCTCCACTGAGGTGTCCATGTACTGGCGGACGAAGCTGTTGGCGCCGTCGCAGCCGATGACGTACCGGGCCTTGAGGCGCCGCTGCTTGAGCGTGCTGCTACGTACGAGAACCTCGGCGTGCTGCCCCTCCTGCCGCACACCGACCACCTCGGTGCCGCGGTAGACGCGGATGTTCGGGAAGTCGCGACTCCGCCGGCGCATCGCGCGCTCGAGGGAGGGCTGGTGGAACATCGACGACTCGGGCCAGCCCTGGTCGCCGCTCGGGGCGAACGCGAACCGGAGGAGGGTGCGACGTTCGGCGTTCTGCCATTCGTAGACGTCGGTCGGGGAGGCGAAGTCCGCCATGAAGGCGCGCAGCCCGAGGCCGTCGAGCAGCCGGGAGATGTCGGGGTCGTAGTGGACGGCGCGCGGCAGCTCGTAGGGCTCGGTCCACCGGTCCACTGCGACGACGTCGTGCCCCTGTCGGGCCAGGAGCAGCGCCAGGCTCTGGCCCACCGGGCCGAGGCCAACGACGACGACGTCGTGCACCTGCCCACCGACGGCCGCACCCTTGTCCGTGCCGACGGCGGCATCGCTGTCTGTCATGGCTACACCTTCGTAGTCTCAGGGTCCCCTGCTGGGAAGGACGGGCTTATCGTGACACGAGGTATGCGATAGTTCAACAAATTGTCGTTAATCGTAGTTTTGAGCGACTGCGCCCGGTACCGTGGTCTCATGACGATTGAGACGTCGGCCACCACGCGGGGCAGCCGGGTGCACGAGCAGCTCCGCGCCGACATCATCAGCGGTCGCTACGCCCCCGGGACGCCGTTGCGGCTGGCGGCCTTGGCCGCCCAGTTCAAGGTGTCGATGTCGGTGGTCCGCGAGGCGCTGATCCGGCTGGCGGAGCAAAACCTCGTGATGGCCTCGCCCAACCAGGGCTTCCGGGTGGTGCCGATCTCCCGGGACGATCTCGTTGACCTCACCGACCTGCGGGTCACGATCGAATGCCTGGCGCTGGAGCGCTCGATCGACGCCGGGGACACGCAGTGGGAGGCGACGGTCGTGTCGAGCCATCACGTCCTCGAGCGGACCGACATGACGGCTCCCGGCATCCCGGGGACCACCGAGGAGTGGTCCCGGGCGCACGCCGCCTTCCACGACGCGCTGGGCGCCGGGTGCGGGAGCCCTCGCCTCATCCAGATCACGCACTCGCTGCGTGACAGCGCGGAGATGTACCGCCAGCTCTCCGGCGGGCGCACGCACGAGGGCGGACGTGACATCGCCGCCGAGCACCGAGAGCTCATGGAACTGGCGACCGGCCGCCAGCCTGCCGCGGCGTCCGCCGCCCTGGAACGGCACATCCGCCGTACCACGGAGGCCCTGCTCGAGTTCGTGTTCCCGGGCGACCCTGCGCCGGCCCGCTGACCCTCACAGCGGCTGACGAGAACGGGGTGCCTCGGGCCTGCGGCCCGGGGCACCCCGTTCTCGTCAGCCTGGTCAATCGTCCAGGAGTACCGCGGCCACATCGGGTCGCTCATCACTCAGCCCGTGCCGCGCCATGAGCTCGGCGATCGCCTCCATGGCGTCGCGGTTGAGCTCGGCCTCGAACCGGTCCAGCGGGATCATGCTGGCGACCTCCTCGGGCATTCCCATGAATTCGGGCAGGACGGCGCGGAGTGCATCGGGATCGGCCTGGACGTGGTCGAGGCTCTGGGTCAGCGCCGCCTGGAAGTCGGCCACGATCTCGGGGTTCTCGGCGGCGTACCGGGCGGAGGTGTACGCGATCATGGTGGGCTGCCCGCCGGGGATCGCCTCCTGGTAGAGGTAGGAGACGACCCGATGCCCGTCGGTCAGCGCCATGCTGAGGAAGGGTTCCACCAGCCAGGCGGCGTCGACGTTTCCGCTGTCGAGCTGCGGGAGGGAGTCCTGGAAGGGCACCTCGATGAACTCGACCGCCTCGGGGTCGCCGCCTGCCTTCAGCACGGCCTCCTTGCCGTTCATGTCGCCGCCGGCCTTGAGGGTGTTCACGGCGACCTTCTTTCCCGGCAGGTCGGCCGCGGAGCGGATGTCGGACCCTTCCGGCACCACGATCGCGGTGGTGTCGTGCCCCTCTCCCAAGGACTCGGAGTAGCCCGAGACGACCTTCATCTCCAGGCCCTGGGTCTCGGCGATCAGCACGGAGATCGGGTTGCCGACGGCGAAGGCCAGCTCCCCGGTGCTCACCGCCGGAAGTGTCGCTCCCCCGCCCTGGCCGGTGACGAGCTCGACGTCGAGTCCGTGGTCGGCGAAGAAGCCCTGCTCGACCCCGACGTCGATGGCGGCGGACGCCGCGATCGGGAGAACGCCGACCTTGATGCTCCGGGGCCCGTCGGCGGAGCCGCCCTCGGCGGCGGTGGGGTCGTCGGTGCCGGCGCTCGAGCCGCACGCTGCCAGCGTGAGGGCGAGGGCCAGGCCCCCGAGGATCGTTCGTGCTGACTTCATTGTCACCGTTTCCTTCTTGTATCCGACGTGCCCGTGGGGGCGGGACGTCACCGAGAGGGGTTGCTGGCCCGGGCCGTGTCCCGGGAGGTTCGGTCGCCGTGCGCGGCATCGGGACGCAGGTCCCGTCGGAAGGCGGCCGCCCGGCGCACGTACCACTCGACGGACGCGGGGTTCGCGACCGCGCCGAGGTTGACCGCCCGCTCGGGCGGTACGCCGCTGAAGAGCTTTTTGATCGGGACCTCGAGCCGCTTGTTCGCGTGCGTCACCGGCACCGCGGGCGCCTGGATGATCTCGTCGGGAACGTGCCGGGCGGAGGCACGGGCCCGGATGCGCCGTCGAAGCTCCTCGGCGAGCGCCTCGTCCAGTACGGCGCCGTCGGCGAGAACGACGAACAGCGGCATGTAGTACCCGCCATCGGGCAGCTCCACGCCGATGACGAGGGCCGCCGCCACCCGCGGCACCTCCTCGACGGCCGCGTAGATGTCGGCGCTGCCGAGGCGGACGCCGTCGCGGTTGAGGGTGGCGTCGGAGCGGCCGTGAACGACGAACGTGCCGTGATCGGTCTCGCTGATCCAGTCGCCGTGAGCCCACACCCCTGGATACTTCTCGAAGTACGCCTCCCGGTACCTGGCGCCATCCTCGTCGGCCCAGAAGCACACGGGCATCGAGGGCATCGGCCGGGTGATGACCATCTCACCGACCTCGCCCACCACACGCTCGCCGTCGTCACCCCGGGCCTCGACGGCCACGCCCAGGAGCGGTCCCTGCAGTTCCCCGAGGTGGACCGGCTCGAGCGGATTGGAGCCGATGAAACCGCTGCAGATGTCGGTGCCGCCGCTGTCGGAGCCGAGGTGCACGTCGGGCTTGACGTCCCGGTGCACCCAGCGCCACGTGCTGGCGGGCAGGGGCGAGCCGGTGGACATGATCGAACGGAGACGACCGAGGTCCCACTCGCGGCCCGGCGCCAGGCCTGCCCTCTCCACCAGCGAGAGGTACGCGGCCCCGACGGCGAACATCGTCGCGCCGGTGCGCGCGAGCACCTCGAACTGCCGGTCGGGGCGGCCGTATGTCGGCGCCCCCGCGTAGGTCACCACGCTCGCGCCCGTGGCGAGGGTGTTGACGAGGGTGTTCCACACCATCCAGGACGTGTTGGCCGCCACGTAGTACCGGTCGCCCGGGCCCAGGTCGAACGCGAGGCCGATGCCCTTGAGTGCCTCGAGGAGCATCCCTCCGTGACCGTGGACGATGCCCTTGGGGCTTCCGGTCGTACCGGAGCTGAACAGCACCCACAGCGGGTGGGCGAACGGCACCCGGGCGTACTCCGGCGTCGCCTCGTCGCCCGTCAGGTCTGCGAGGTCGAGGTAGCCGGCGGGCACATCGCGCGCCGGATCGAGGGAGCGCACGAGGATCGTGTGCTCCACGGTCGGCAGCCCGGCTCGGACCTCGGCGAGGTGCGCGACCCGGTCGAAGGCGCGCCCGTTGTAGCGGTAGCCGTCGGCGCCGATGAGGACGCGGGGCTTCAGCTGGCGTAGCCGGTCGAGCGTCGCGGCGGCGGACAGGTCGGGAGAGCTCACGCTCCATACGGCCCCCACGCTGGCCGTGGCGAGCATGGCGATGATCGTCTCGGGCAGGTTCGGCAGGACCACGCCCACCCTGTCCCCCGGCCGGAGCCCGAGCGTGCGCAGGTGCCGGGCGAGGGAGGCGACGGCGCGCTCGAGCGCGGACCAGGTCATCGGGTGCTGGGTGTTGTCCTCCTCGATCCGCACCAGCGCGACGGCCGTCTCGGCGCCCGGCCGGCGGGCGTGCCGGAGGACGTTCTCGGCGAAGTTAACGACCCCCTGCGGGTACCAGACCGCTCCCGGCATGCGGTCCTCGGCCAGCGCCGGGCCGTCGAAGGTGCCGATGACGTCGAAGTACTCCCGTACGGCGTCCCAGAACGCACCGACGTCCTCGACGGACCAGCGCCACAGCTCCCGGTACCCGGCAACGTCGACGCCGCGGTGCGTGGTCAGCCAGCGCATGAAGTGAGCCATCCGTGAGCGCTCGCGCTGCTCCCGGGTGGGGGACCACGTGGTCTGGCACGATGTCATGGGGCCTCCTCTCGGCGGTGGGTACGTCGGGCCGCCCGCGCCGCCTGCAGGAAAGCGCGGGGGCCGTCACAACGGGTGGGGATCGCGGGACGTCCGCGGCTGCGGCCAGGGACGGGTGAGCGCGCCGCGCGCCCGATCGGCGCGGCGTGACCCGGTCAGACGAAGCTGTTGACGAGGCGGCCGATGCCCTCGATCTCGCTGGTGAGGACGTGACCGGGCCGGAGGAAGAGGTTCTTGCTCATGCCGACGCCGGCCGGGGTGCCGGTGAAGATAATGTCCCCGGGGAGCAGGGTGACCACCTCTGAGAGCTGGGCGATGGTCCGCGGGACGGAGAAGATCATGTCCCGGGTGTTTCCCTCCTGCAGGGTCATCGGGCCGTCGGTCCCGTCCCCGGTGAGCTCGGCGCGGATGGGGAGCGCGTCCTTGTCGGCCAGCTCGTCCACCGTGACCACGGCGGGTCCGAAGGGCGCGAAGTTCGGGTAGGACTTGCCGAGGCTGAACTGGGCCGCGGGGCCGCGCCGCTGGATCGTCCGTTCGCTGATGTCCTGGCCCACGCTCAGGCCCGCCACGTGGTCCCACGCCTCTGCTTCGGTGATGTCCCGGCCCCCGCTGCCCAGGACGATGACAAGCTCGGTCTCGTAGTCGACGGTGTCCCCCGGCACCGTCACCTGGGCGTGCGGGCCGGCCAAGGAGGACTGGAACTTTGTGAAGACGACCAGGTGTTCCGGATGGGGCAGGCTCGCCTCCTCGGCGTGGTCGCGATAGTTCAGGCCGATCGCGAACACCTGGCGTGGCATCGGCACCGGCGGGCCCAGCTCGGCCGGGTCAAAGGACTGCGCGGCCGTGAGGTCGACGTGCTCGCCCCAGGCGCGGAAGGCGTCCCAGTCGTCGTAGAGGCGTTGCGGGTCGGCGGAGAACCGCCCGTTGCTGGCGTGCTCGATATCCAGGGCGCGGTCGCCGTCGAGCAGGACGGCACGGCCGTTGAGGTTCGCGATACGCATGCCGCCCCCTCAGACCGTCGCGTCGGCGGTCTGCTGGAGCTTGGCCGGCCACACGTCCGGGAAGGCCAGTTCGGTGACCTCCTCGTCCGGGCCCAGCTCGCCGGCGTAGGCCTTCTCGTGAATCTCGTCCGCGCTCAGGCCCGACCGGCGGGCGGCCAGGACCTTCTCGGGGTCGAAGTGCGGGCCGACCTGGTCCTCGGCAAACTCCTGCGAGGCCCACATCCACTCCTTCGACTTGCCCCAGTCGCGGAAGTTGTCCACCTGGATCTCCACGCCGTTACCGTCCGGGTCGACGTAGTACATCGACATCGTCATCCCGTGGTCCAGGCACAGGGCCGGCCGGATCCCCAGGTCACGCAGGCGCTCGTAGTTGTCGATCCACTGGTCGAAGTCGCCGTACTCGAAGGCGGTGTGATGCAGACCCGCGGTGTGCGGCTTGTCCACCGGCGCCTTCGTCCCCGGCAGCGCCAGCAAGGCGATGCGGTGGTTCGCCTCGTCGTTCGTCAGCCAGGCGGCCCGCTGGCTGTAGTACACCGGCTGGAGACCGCAGACCTTCTCGTACCAGTCGACCATCGCGTCGACGTCGAGCGTCATGAACGTCGCGTGATGGAGGCGGGGCACGGTGATCGGTCGCGGCTTGGCGACGCGGGCGTACTGAGAGGGCTCGGGGCTCATCGCATTCTCCTTCGAACTGCGCTGGTGCAGTGCTGCCGGACCGATGAGACCAAAGGATTTTCGATAAGTCAAGAGGTTGTCGATATGGTCGCCGGCACCCACAAGGTCCACGAGACTCGATCGCCAAGTCGGCGAATTAACGACAATCTGTTGACTTGCCGACATGCTGGTGTCACTCTCGTCGCCATGTGACGCACCCTCGTGCCGCGCCGCACGCGCGCCGCGGCTCCCCCGTCCCACGTCACAGGTCCGTCCAATGGAGGAGAGAGACCGTGGAGAAGCTCGACACGCAGGTGCTTATCGTCGGTGGCGGCGGGGCGGGCCTCACCGCGGCGATGCTCCTCGCCGATCTCGGCGTCGACGCCATCACCATCAACAAGGCCGCGGCCACGTCGGTCCTGCCCAAGGCACACGTGCTGCAGCAGCGCTCGATGGAGGTCTACCGCCGGCTCGGCGTGGCCGAGGAGATCTATGGCCTTGGCACGCCCCCGGAGAACATGGCCCACACCGGCTGGTACGCCGGCCTCGTCGGCGACGACCCCGTCTACGGCAAGCAGATCGCCAAGATGGAGTCCTGGGGCGCCGGCTACACCGACCCCGAGTACGTCGCGGCGAGCCCCTGCCGGCAGACGAACCTCCCCCAGATCCGCCTCGAGCCCGTCCTCCTCGCCCACGCCCGCGCCCGGGCCGCGGCCTCGCTCCGGTTCAACCACGAGCTGCTCCGCTTCGAGCAGGACGATGCCGGGGTGACCTCGACGATTCGCGACGGCGAGACGGGCGAGGAGTACACGGTGCGCAGCCGGTACCTCTTCGGCGCCGACGGTGGCCGGATGGTGGGCGAGGCCGCCGGCATCGAGATGCAGGGCCAGCGGAACATCCTCTACAGCGTCTCGGTCCACATGTCCGCGGACCTCTCGAAGCACATCGGTGACCCCTCCGTGCTGATTCACTGGATGTGGCCGGCGCACACGGGCCTGCTGACGCTGCTCATCCCCATGGGGCCGACGCGGTGGGGGCCGGACTCCGAGGAGTGGGTCTTCCACGAGAACTACGCCGCCGACGACCGCCGCATCTGGGACGACGACGCGATGGTCAAGGACATGAAGCACGCCATCGGCCTGCCCGACCTGGACGCCACGATCCACAAGATCACCCGCTGGTCCTTTGAGGCCCTCGTCGCCGAACGGTTCCGCGCCGGGAACGTCTTCCTGCTCGGCGACGCCGCGCACCGGCACGGCCCCACCGGCGGTCTTGGTCTGAACACCGCCATCCAGGACGCCGAGAACCTGTGCTGGAAGGTCGCCGCGGTCCTCAAGGGCCAGGCCAGCGACGCCCTACTCAACACCTACGAGGCCGAGCGACAGCCGGTCGCCGCGCGGAACGTGCGCCGGTCCACCGAGAACGCCATGAACCACATGAACATCGGCGCCGCACTCGGCGTCTCCCCGACACAGAGCGAGGAGGAGAACCTCGCCTCGTTGCGCCGGGTGTGGAGCGAGGACCCCGCCGACGACGAGTACCGCGCCCGCGTCCGGGCCGCGATCCAGGCCCAGACGATGGAGTTCCGCGAGCACAACGTCGAGTACGGGTACCGCTACGACGCCGCCGTGGTCCCCGACGGCTCACCGGAACCGGAGCCCCTGGACGACGTGCACCTCTACGAGCCGGACACCCGGCCCGGTGCCCCGCTGCCTCACGCCTGGCTCGAGGACCACCGCGGCAACCGGGTCGCGGTGCAGGACGTCGCGGGCGTCGGCCAGTACCTGCTCCTTGCCGGCGAGGACGGCGGAGCCTGGGTCGACGCCGCCCGCCGGGTCTCGGCGGAGTCCGGCGTCGAGATCGTCGCGCACACCGTCGGGCACGTCGCAGGGGACTACCTCGATGTGCGCCTGACCTGGCTCCGCCACCGCGGCCACGGCCCGGCCGGCGCCGTGCTGGTCCGCCCCGACCGCGTCGTCGCCTGGCGCGCCCAGGAGCTGGCGGCGGACCCGGCGGCGGAGCTGCAAGGCGTGTTCGAGCAGCTGCACCAGTTCCAGCCCGCGGGCGCCCGCGCCTGACCGTCCCGAGAACACCACCGAGGAGCACAGTGCCCGAAGCCGTCATCGTCGCCGCCGCCCGGTCCCCCATCGGGCGGGCGAACAAGGGCTCGCTCCGCGAGGTGCGCCCGGACGACCTCACCGCCCAGGTCGTCCGGGCCGCCCTGGGCCAGGTGCCGGAGCTGGACCCTGCCGAGGTTGACGACCTCATTCTCGGCTGCGGGATGCCCGGCGGCGAGCAGGGCTACAACCTCGGCCGCGTCGTCGCCGTTCTCCTGGGTCTCGACGGGGTACCTGGGGCCACCGTCACCCGCTACTGCGCCTCGAGCGTGCAGTCCACCCGCATGGCCATGCATGCCATCAAGGCCGGCGAGGGCGACGTCTTCATCTCCGCCGGCGTCGAGACCGTCAGCCGGTTCGCCACGGGCAGCTCCGACTTCCTGCCGGGCACCAAGAACCCGGTCTTCGGCGCCGCGGAGGACCGGACGGCGCGGATCGCCGCAGCCGGCGGCGGCTGGTCCGACCCCCGCGAGGAGGACGCCCTTCCCGACGTCTACATCTCCATGGGTCAGACGGCCGAGAATGTCGCCGAGCTCGCCCGGGTCAGCCGCCGGGACCAGGACGAGTACGCAGTCCGGAGCCAAGACCTGACCCAGAACGCCATCACGGAAGGGTTCTGGGAGCGGGAAATTGCCCCGGTCACCCTGCCCGACGGGACAACGGTCACCGCCGACGACAGCCCCCGGCGCGGCGTCTCGCTCGAGTCGGTCTCGAAGCTGGAGCCGATCTTCCGGCCTGGTGGGACGGTGACGGCCGGCAACGCCTGCCCCCTCAACGACGGGGCGGCCGCGCTGGTGATCATGAGCGACACCCGCGCCAAGGACCTCGGCCTCACCCCGCTCGCCCGAATCGTCTCGACCGCCGTCAGCGCCCTCTCCCCCGAGATCATGGGACTGGGCCCGGTGGAGGCCTCCCGCCAGGCCCTCGACCGGGCCGGGCTGAGCATCGACGACATCGACCGTGTCGAAATCAACGAGGCTTTTGCCGCCCAGGTCCTCGCCTCCGCACGAGAGCTGGGCATCGACATGGACCGGATTAACGTCCGAGGCGGTGCGATCGCCCTCGGGCACCCGTTCGGGATGACGGGCGCCCGGATCACCACCACGCTGATCAACCACCTCCGCACGGATGACATGGAGCTCGGTCTCGAGACCATGTGCATCGGTGGCGGCCAGGGCATGGCCATGGTCCTCGCACGCATGTCATGACTGCGGATGAATTCGCGGGCATCCCAAGAGAACGCTGGCGAGGCTGGACTGCATGCTCAGCGCGATCAACGATCCAGCTGGGACGAGGGGCCCTGCCGGGTGGAGCTAGGGGTGTCCTGGTTCAAGACGTAGGCGGCACCTCTCTCAAGACATCGGCGACACGTCTCGCAGGACATCGGCGACCCCGGGTCCGGGCGCTACCGGTGGGACATGTCGTCCCTGCCCCGCCTGGTCATCACCGCGGTCGTCAAGCAGGACCGCACCGTCGCCGAGGTCGCCACCACCTGCAACGTCCACCGGTCCTGGGTGTGCAAGCTCCTGGCCCGCTACCGCGCCGAGGGTGAGGCCGCCCTCGAGCCGAAGTCGCGCCGGCCCAGGACCAGCCCCACCGCGATCCGCGAGGACACCGTCGCCGCGATCCTGCACTGGCGCGCGACCCTGCTCGCCGCCGGCCACGACGCCGGACCGGGCACCATCGCCCACCACCTCGCTCAAGACGGCACCGTCGTGTCCGAGGCCACGATCTGGCGGACCCTGCGCCGCCACGGCCTCATCACCCCCGAGCCGAAGAAGCGCCCGAAGTCCTCCTACATCCGTTTCGAGGCCTCCGCCCCCAACGAGTGCTGGCAGTCCGACTTCACCCACGTCCGCCTCGCCGACGGCACCGACGTCGAGGTTCTGACCTTTATCGACGACCACTCCCGCTGCGCCCTGTCCGTCACCGCTGACACCCCGGTGACCGGGCAGGTCGTCGTCGACACCTTCGTCGCGGCCGACCACGGGACACCCGCCTCGGTGCTGAGCGACAACGGGCTCGTCTACACCACCCGCTCCCTCGGCGCCCGCAGCGCCTCCTCATCGCCACGGGCGTGCACCAGAAGAACGGCAAGCCCAACCACCCGCAGACCCAGGGCAGCATCGAACGCTTCCAGCAGACCCTTAAGAAGCACCTGCCGCCACCGGCCCGGCCAGCACCGTCGCCGAGCTCCAGCACCGCCTGGACGCCTTCGTCACCTACTACAACCACACCCGCCCGCACCGGTCTCTGAACCGCGCGACACCAGCCGCCGCCTACGCCGCCACCCCTATAGCCGTCCCGCTCGGCTCACCCCACGGACGCGACAACAGAGTCCGCACCGACCGCGTCGACTCCGCCGGCAAGGTCACCCTGCGCCACAGCCGACACCTCTACAAGATCGGCATCGGCCGAGCCCACGCCCGGCTCCCGATCGTCATGGTCATCCAGGACCTGCACATCACCAGGACCTGCACATCACCATCGCCGCAGCCGGCACCGGCGAGATCCTCCGCGAACTCACCCTCGACACCAGCCGCACCTACCAGCCCCCACAAACGACGAAGCCCGAACCCTCAAACTGAGGGTCCGGGCTGTCGCTGATGTCTTGCGACATCACAAGGGTGGAGCTAGGGGGATTCGAACCCCCGACCTTCTCATTGCGAACGAGACGCGCTACCAACTGCGCCATAGCCCCATCATGCCCTCGCGAGCACCGGACCACGATAGCACCGGCCCACGCGGAGGTGCGAAATCGGAGGCCGTTCCGCGGCAGTTGCCTTCGTCACGTCCGACTGGGCGGGTGCTACTCGCCGGCGGCGCGGCGACGCGCCAGGACGGCGTCGAGGTCCAGGGTGAGCGCGACCGGCTCCTCCACCGGCGCCTGCGCACCCGCCGGGGAGGCGACACTCGGGCGCTGCGGCACTGCCGCCGTCGGCCCTGCCACGGTCTCGTACGGAGCGACGTCACGTCGGGGAGCGTCCTGCTTGAGCGTGTAGGAGGGCGCGGGGACCGGGACGGGCGTCCACGGACGGTCCTCGGCCGCCTCGGCCGCTCCGGTCGCCTCCGGGGCACTAGGTGCGGCCTCGGCGTCATTGGCCGGAGTGGCCGTCGCGGGCGCTGCGTCGACAGGTGCCTCGACGGCGTGGGCGGGGGCCGCCGGCGCCTCGAGGTCGTCCTCACCGGAGGTCGAAGCACTCATCGAGGACTCCAGGGCCGCGACCGTCACGGGGGCCGTCGGCTCGACCGGCACGGCCGCGACGCGCGCGGAGGTCTGGGAGGTCTGAGCTTCGGGCGCCTCGAGGTCGTCCTCGCCCGGGCCGTCGACCGCGGCGGTGACCGGGCGCCCGGTGGCGTCATCACGGGTCTCCGAGGTCTCGTCGTCGTGCGTCACGGCGGCGGCGCGGCGGTCGGCCGGGGCGGCGGTGCGCCGCGGCGGGGCGGCCTGCGCCCGGCGCGAGACGGCCTTGAGGCGGGCCTCGAGGCGCGCCATCTCCGCCCGGTCGCGACGGTCGTGCGCGGCGGCCCGGACCGCGGTGCGCCGGCCGAGCACGAGGACCGTGCCGAGCAGCAGGGTCGGGACGACGGCGAGCGCCCAGCCGGCGCCGGCGATCCCGACCGCGGCCCAGGCCCCGCCGCTGAGGAGCAGCAGCACGACCGTGAGCACCAGGCGGCGCCGGGCGGCGGCCGCCCTTCGCGAGACCCGGGCAGCACGTGCCGCCCGGGCCGCGGCGAGGGCGCGGGCGTCCTCCGTGGCGCGCTCGGCGCTGGCACGAGGCCTGTTCATGGGTGCCTCCGGTCGTCGGGCGGGGTCGTGCAGGTAGGGTCGTGCGCCGCTGGTGTGGCCCCGGGGGTGGACGACCCGCCCCTGCGCCGTGTCCGGCGTCCCGGCCGTGGCCAGGATGCGGAGATCGCCGGAGAACCGGTCCTCCACACGCGAGTCGAGCAGCTGCTGCCGGGTCCGCACCAGGTGCGGGAGCAGGTAGCCGAGGAGAATCAGGGTCAGCGCAACGACCACGTACCCCTGAAGCTCCACGACCCCACGCTAGGTCCCCCGCGGCGCCCGGCGCAGGACCGGCGTGCGGTGTGTCTTACAGCAGTGTGATTCGCCGGTCCACGGGCGTCCTCAGCGCACCGTGCCGCCGTGCTCCCGCCAGCGCCGGACGAGCCCCCCGGGGACCTCCTCGACGGTGAGGGCGAAGGAGCGGTGGTCGCGCCAGTCGCCCTGGATGTGCAGGAACCGGCGGCGCACCCCCTCGTCCCGGAAGCCGAGCTTCTCGACCACCCGCAGCGATGCGGCGTTCTCGGGACGGATGTTGATCTCGATCCGGTGCAGGCCGGCCTCGAACCAGGCGTAGTCGCTCGCCATGGCCACCGCGAGCGGGGTCACCCCCCGGCCCGCCACGTGCTCGGAGACCCAGTAGCCCACGGTCGCCGAGCAGAAGGATCCCCGGGTGATGGAGGAGACGGTGAGCTGGCCGACGAGCTCGTCGTCGAGCTCGACGACGAACGGCAGCGCCGTGCCCGCCCGGGCGCCCCGGTCCAGGGTCCGGACGTAGGACCGGAAGGTCGCCGGCGGCTCCCCCGTAGGCGAGGTCGCCTCCCACCGCTCCAGCCAGGAGGCGTTGGCGCGGCGCAGCCGCTCCCAGGCGGCACGGTCGCGCTGGCGCAGCGGCCGCAGCCCCACCCGGTCCTCGACCAGGGTCACCGGCCACGGGACGACGACGCTCACGGTTCGCTCACGCGTCCAGCAGGAGGCAGTGGAGCCGGTCCCCCGCCCGGACGTCCGTCACGTCCTCCGGCACCACCGCGAACGCGTTGGACCGGGCGAGCGCGGAGACCAGGAGCGAGGCGGGTGCGCCCACGGGCTCGGCCCGGTACCCCTCGGCCGGGGTGCCGGTGACGTGCACGCGCACGAACTCGCGCCGCCCGGCCGGGGAGTACCAGCCGTCGGTCACGGCCGCGGGCACCGAGTCGCGGTAGAGGTCGGCGTAGCCGGCCATCGTGCGCAGAGCGGGGCGCACGAACGTCTCGTAGGCGACCTGGACCGCCACCGGGTCCCCGGGCAGCGCGAAGATCGGCGTGCCGTCCCCCACGTGCCCGACGCCGAGCTGTCGGCCGGGCCACATGGCGACGTTGTCGAAGCGCACCGTCCCCAGCGGGGCGAGCACCTCCTTGACCGTGTCGTTCCCGCCGTAGGACAGGCCCCCGGTGGTGAGGATGAGGTCCGCCCGCACGAGCTGGTCCTCGAGGGTCTCCCGCAGCTCGCGACGCCCGTCGGGGACGGCGGCGACGCGGAAGGTGGCCGCGCCCGCGTCCTGCACCGCGGTGGCGAGCGCGTGACCGTTGGCGTCGTAGACCTGGCCCGGCTCGGCACGGCGGCCGGGCTCGACCAGCTCGTCGCCCACCGAGACGATCACCACCCGCGGGCGCGGATGGACCGCGACGCGGCCCCGCCCGGCGGCGGCGAGCAGGGCGACCTGGCGGGCGCCGACCCGCTCCCCCGCAGGCAGCACGATCTCCCCTGCACGCAGGTCCTCCGCCCGCCGGCGGACGTTCTCCCCCTCGACGGCGGCGGTCCGCACGGCGACGGTCGCACGCCCGAAGTCGGTCTGCTCGATCGGCACCACGGCGTCCGCGGCCACCGGCAGCGGCGCACCCGAGGCGATGCGCACCGCCGTGCCGCGCACGAGGTGGCTCGGGTCGACCGCGCCGGCCCGCACCTCGTCGATGACGCGCAGGGTCACCGGCGCGTCCGGGTGCGCGTCCACCACGTCCGCCGCCCGCACCGCGTAGCCGTCGGTGGCCGCGAGGTCGGCCACCGGCAGGTCGGCGGCGGCCAGGACGTCCTCGGCGAGGATGCAGCCGACGGCGTCTGGCAGGACGACCTCGAGCGGCGGCAGCGGCCCGACCGCCGCCAGGCACGCGGCGAGGTGCTCCTGGACGCTCCTCACGGCCCGACGGGCGCGTGAGGCTCGGTCGCCTCGGGGCCGGCCGCGGGCGTGGAGGCGAGCTCGACCCGGCGGCCGTGGACGAAGGCCTCGAGCCACGCGGTGAAGTCCGGCCCGACGTCGTCGCGGTCGGCGGCGAGCTGCACGACCGCCTTGAGGTAGTCGAGCTTGTCGCCGGTGTCGTACCGGCGCCCGCGGAAGACGACGCCGTGCACGCCGCCGCCCTCGGCCGGGTCCATCCGGGCGAGCGTCTGCAGGGCGTCGGTCAGCTGGATCTCGCCGCCGCGCCCGGGCCCGGTCTGCTCGAGCACGCCGAAGACCGCGGGGTGGAGCACGTAGCGGCCGATGACGGCGAGGTTGGAGGGCGCGTCCTCCACCGGGGGCTTCTCGACGAGCTCGGACACCTTGACGACGTCGCCCTGGCCCAGCGTGCCGACCGCGATGTCGGTCGGCTCCACGGCGGCCGCGCCGTAGAGGTTGATCTGGGCCGGGTCGACCTCGAGGAGGGCGATGACGGAGCCGCCGAGGCGCTCCTGGACCGCGACCATGTCGGTCAGGAGCGTGTCGCGGGCGTCGATGAGGTCGTCGCCGAGCAGGACGGCGAACGGCTCGTCGCCGACGTGGTCCTTGCCCTGCAGCACGGCGTGGCCCAGCCCCCGGGGCTCGCCCTGGCGCACGAAGTGCAGGTGGGCGAGGCCGGTGGAGCGGCGCACCGCGGCGAGGCGGGCGGCGTCGCCCTTGCGCTCGAGGGTGGCCTCCAGCTCGGGGGCGGCGTCGAAGTGGTCCTCGATGGCCCCCTTGCCGCGGCCCGTGACCATCAGGACGTCGTCGATCCCCGCCTCGGCGAGCTCCTCGACCACATACTCGATGGCCGGCCGGTCCACCACCGGGAGCATCTCCTTGGGGATCGCCTTGGTGGCGGGGGCGAAACGGGTGCCGAGGCCGGCCACGGGCACGACCGCCTTGCGGACCCTGGTACGGGACGTGTTCTCGTGTGCTGACATAGCCCGAGGCTAACGGGCGCCGGTGAGCGCGGCGTTCGCGTGATCGGGCGGCACGCCGCCTTCCGCGTTCGGCGAAACGCACCGATCTGGTGGTTTGTGACGGTCCCGGCTGAAAGACTGGGGCCATGCACCGCACGCAGCTCGCGCTTCCAAGGACGGACGGCTACGAGACGGAGGACGCGAAGCAGGTGCTCCGCCCGCTGGTCCGGGAGGCGCGCGCGCAGCGCTCCGAGGCCGAGCGCGCGCGGGCGGGCGAGGCCCTTGCCGTCAACGGCCTGGAGGCGGTCGGTGACGCGCGGTGCGTCGCGGCCTACGCCTCCCGCTCGACCGAGCCGGACTCCGGGCCGCTCCTCGAGGCGCTGCGCGCGCGCGGCACCCGCGTGCTGCTGCCCGTGCTGGGGCCGGGGCTGAACCGCGACTGGGCCGAGTACCGCGGCGCGGACGACCTCGCGGTCCGGGCACCGGGCCGTCCGCCCGAGCCCTCGGGGCCCGTGCTGCCGGCCGAGGCGATCGCCGAGGCCGACGTCGTCATCGCCCCGGCCCTCGCGGTCGACGCCCTCGGCACGCGGCTGGGGCAGGGCGGCGGCTGGTACGACCGGGTGCTGCGGCTGACCCGGCCGGGGGCGCAGGTCTTCGCGATGGTCTTCGACGAGGAGCTCATCGCCGACATGCTGCTGCCGGTGGACGACCACGATGTCCCCATCCCGGCGGTCATCACCCCGGAGCGCTGGTTCCTCCTGGAGGGGTCACGGTTCCAGAGCGACGCGCTGACGGCCCAGGCCGGCGGCCTGACTCCGATGGAGCAGCACACCGAGCGCTGAGCCGCGCCGGCGGTCACTCCGGTGGCGCGAGCGTGAGCGTCGCCGACGCCGCCTCCTCCACCGCCTCGCGGGTCCACGGCCACGGGAAGGTATCCCCCGCCGCCCACGCCTCGAGCTGGTCGGTGTAGTGGTCCGAGCCCGGGTGCCCGGACGACCCGGTCGTCGTCACCCAGGTCGAGGCGTCCAGGTCGGCGAGGTCCACGACCATGCGCATCGACGGCCCCGCCGTCACCGTGAAGTCCGGGCGGCCGAGCTCGTCGACGGCGGCGGTGTCGAACGAGGTGGCGTTGACGATCGACGTGCCGCCGGCGACCTCCTCCGCCCCCGGGTTGAAGACGCGCCGGACCAGCGCCGGCACCCCCTCGCCGCCGAGCACGGGGTGCTGCGGGGCGAACCGGTGCAGCTTGCCCCACTCCCACCCGCCGGGGTCCTTGCCCATGGTGTTGGTCAGCTGCTGGCGCGCGAGCACGAGCGCCTGGCGCAGGATCTCGTCGCGCCCCTCCACGATGTTGACCGTGGTGCGGTCGTCCCACCACGGGTCCTGCGGGTCCTCGAGCAGGCGCTGGACGACCAGCAGCCACCGGGCACCGCCGTCGGGAGCCTGCGAGGCCGGCAGGTCGTCCTCGAACGTGAGCTGGAGGATGTTGCCCCACACGGCGTTGAAGTACGCCGCCCCCGCGCTCGAGGTGGCCGCCGGGAACCCGGCCGCCGACCACTCGCGCAGCAGGTCCACCGCGTCCTCGACGAACGGGTCGTCGACGTCGACGCTGAGCAGGGCGGGCAGCACGGCGGGACCGAACGCGCTGGCGTCGTCGAGCATGATCGCGTTCATGCCGGCGACGTCGATCGGCTCGCCCTGCGCGATCTCGTGCTCGACGAGCGAGCGGAGCCGCTGGCTGCGGTAGCCGGCGTCCCAGTCGGTGGTGAGGAACGGCCCCTCGCCGGCCGGGGTCACCGCCTGGTTCGCCGCGGCGACGAACCCCTCGGCGGGGTTGAGCGTGGCTGGCATGTCCTCCGGCGGCACGAAACCTTGCCAGTCGTAGCGCGAGTCCCAGCCGGGGCGCGGCCACGACCCGTCCGAGGGGACCGGCGAGTCCGGCACCGCGGCGCGCACCGGGATCCTGCCGGGGGCCTGGTAGCCGATGTCGCCGTCGGCGGTGGCGAAGACGATGTTCTGCGACGGCACCTCGAGCAGCGCGGCGGCCGCGGCGATGTCCGCCGCGTCTCGGGCCCGGTTGATGGCGAAGATCGCGTCGCCCGTGCGCCCGGGCGTCAGCGCCGTCCACTGCAGGGCGACGGCGTAGCCGGAGAAGCCGGCGGGCGGGGCGCCCTCGGGAACGGGCACGCTCGCGGCCACGCCCGTCTCGGCGAGGACCTCGGAGACGATCGGGCCGTGCTCGGTGCTGGTGACATTGGTGACCACCGGCTCGCCGCCGTTGACCTCGATGGTCTCCCGGCGGGTCTGGAGCGGGACCCGGGCGCCGTCGCGGAGGTAGGTGCCGTCGTCGTAGAGCCGCTCGAGGGTGAAGTCGGTGACGTCGGCGCCCATGTTGGTCAGCCCCCAGGCGAGCTGCTCGTTGTGGCCGATGACCACACCGGGCAGGCCCGCGAAGGAGAACCCGGCGACGTCGAGGCTGCAGGCCTCGTCCTCGCCGGTGCAGTGCAGCCCGACCTGGTACCACAGCCCGGGTGCGTCGAGGGCGAGGTGGGGGTCGTTGGCCAGCAGGGGCTTGCCGCTGGCGGTGTGCTCGCCGGAGACCACGAAGGAGTTGGAGCCGACGCCCTCCCCCTCGCCCAGGAGCACCGGCACCGCCTCGAGCGCGCGGGCGGCACCGGCGAGGGCCTGCTCGGCTTCCGACCCGCCGAGAGCGGCGGTCAGCTCGTCGCCGGAGGTCGCGACGACGTCCCCCTCCGCCGTCGTCCCCGTGCGGTCCGCGGCGGTGGTGTCCGTCCCGGCGGAGGTCGCGGGCGCGTCCTGCGGGGCGGCCGCGGGCTGCGGCGCGGAGCTCCCGGCGATGATCGGGGCGTGCGCGTCGTACGGGTAGTCGGGGTAGAGCTCCTCGGTCCGGGCGACGTCGCCCAGCGTCCGCAGGTTGGCCGCCCTCCCGAGCTCGGCGTCGTAGTTGCCGCGCAGGTCCCACGCCATGGCCTTGAGCCAGGCGAGCGAGTCGACCGGGTCCCAGGGCTCGATCGTGCCGAGCTCCGTGGTGGTGCCGAGCACCGTGTACTCCAGGCCCAGCTCGGAGGCCTCTCGCGACTCGAGGTAGGCGTTGACGCCCTCGGCGTAGGCCTCGTAGAGGGCGCGCGACTCGTCGGTGAGCAGGTCCCACTCCTGCTCGGCGACCTGCCGCCACCCGAAGGTGCGGATGACCAGATCGGCCGAGAGGGCGGCCTCGTTGTCGCCGACCAGCTCGGAGAGCCGCCCGGCGGTGACGTGCCGGCGGTAGTCCATCTCGAAGAATCGGTCCTGCGCGTGGACGTACCCCTGGGCGCGCACGAGGTCCGCGTCGGTGCCCGCGTAGATCTGCGGCACGCCGAGCTCGTCGCGGAAGATCTCGACGGTCCCGTCCAGGCCCTCGAGCCGCTGGCTGCCGGTGTGGTCGGGCAACGGGCGCCGGACGATGCCGGCGCCGACGAGCAGACCGGCGACGAGCACCACCACGAGCACCGCGGGGACGATGAGGAGCGCCTTCTGCAGCGCGGACCGACCTTGCACCAGCCGAGCGTAACCGGGGGGCGCGGCCTGCCCCCGCATCCCGGTCGGGGTGTGCAGCGTCACCGTGCGGCCCCGGGGGTGCCAGGAGTAGGATTGGCACTCGGTGTGGCGGAGTGCTAGGTCCGCCCTCGTCCCGACGGAGGTCAGCAGTGCCCACGTATGCCTACCGGTGCACGGTGTGCGGCAACGAGTTCGAGGTCAAGCAGTCCTTCAGCGACGACGCCCTCACGGTCTGCTCCGAGTGCGGCGGCGCGCTGCGCAAGCTCTTCAGCTCCGTCGGAGTGGTGTTCAAGGGGTCCGGTTTCTACCGCACCGACTCCCGCTCGGGCTCCACCGCCTCCTCGCCCGCCGCGTCCGCCGCGTCCAAGGAGACCTCCTCCTCGAGCTCGTCGTCGTCGTCCACCTCGAGCTCGTCCACCTCGAGCTCGTCCACCTCGAGCTCGTCCTCCGCCCCGGCGAAGGCTGCCGCGGCGAGCTGATCCACCGGCCGGCCCCCGGGCCGGTCGCACCGCGCGCGTCCCGCTGCGCGGCCCTGGCCGGGTCCTCCCGGCCGAGGGTGGAGGGACGGTCCGGGCCGCCTCCGGAGCCCGGAACCGTCCACACCCTCGCTCGTCGCACCACCGTCCACAGCGGGCCACGACGTCGTGGCCGCCGGGCCGGGCGTCCTTCTAGCTTCGCGGTATGCGCGCTCGCACGCCGGTCCCGCCGTCCCGCTCCGCCGCCGCCCGCGCGCGCCGCTTCCTGTGGCGTCGGCGCCACCTCCTTGCCGCCCTGTGCCTGGCCTGTGCCGCGGCGGTCGCCGTCAGCGCCCTGAGACCCCCGGACCCGCCCGCCGAGCGGGTGCTCACGCTGACCGCCGAGCTGCCCGCGGGCAGCGTGCTCGCCGCCGACGACGTGCGGCTCGAGTCCCTCCCGGTCGGCGCGCAGCCGGCCGGTGTGCTCCGCGACGCCGACGAGGCGGTGGGGCGCCCGCTCGCGGTGGGCCTGGCGGCGGGGACCGCCCTGCAGCCGGCCATGCTCGCCGGACCCGGCCTGGCGTCCGCGGCCCCGCCGGGCACCGTCGTCGTCCCGGTGCCGGTCGCCGACGCCGCCACCGCCCGCCTCGCCGAGCCGGGGCAGCGCATCGACCTCGTCGCCGCCGGCAGCGACGTGGGCGTGGAGTCGACGGACGCCAAGGTCGTCGCCCGGGACGTCGTCGTCCTGGCCACCTGGACCCCGGAGACCGGTGGCGGCCTCCTCGAGCCGGGCGTGGGGAGCGTCACCTACCTGTACGTGGCCGCGGGCGAGAGGGTCGCTACCGTACTCGTAGGCTCGAGCGCCTGGGCCCCCCTGCGCGCCGTTCTCAGGAGCCCGTGACGCCGGGTCCCCCCGTCGCGCTTTCCCATTCTCAAGGACACTTCATGCTGGCTGGTTTCAAGGAGTTCATCTCGCGCGGCAACGCCATCGACCTCGCCGTCGGCGTGGTCATCGGCGCCGCGTTCACGCAGGTCGTCACGGCGATCGTCGAGAAGGTGCTGAACCCGCTGATCGGCGGGATCTTCGGCAAGCCCGACTTCGACAACCTCTGGGTCATCACCCTCGGCTCCGGCGACGACGTCGCGGAGGTCCTGCCCTTCTCCATCCTCACCGCCCTGATCAACTTCCTGCTCGTCGCCGCGGCGCTGTACTTCCTCGTGGTCCTGCCGATGAACAAGCTCGCCGCCCGCCGCAAGGTGGAGGAGACCGAGCCGGCGGCCCCCGCCGAGGACGTCCGCGTCCTCACCGAGATCCGCGACCTCCTCGCCGCCCAGCAGCGCGGCGCCGACGGCGGCGCGACCGTCAGCGCCCCGCGCACCCACTGACCGCGAAGGCCCGCCACGACGTGGCGGGCCTTCGTCGTCCCCGGGTGCTCAGCGCTCCGGCCGTCAGGGCCCGGCCGTCAGCGTCGGCCCCAGTGCGGCGGGACGTCGCGCAGCAGACGGGCGTCGTTGGCGCCCTCGCCGCGGCCCGGCTCGCCGGAGACGACCAGCGGCCCGGTGTCCGGGGCGTGCAGGGCGTCGACCGGGTCGGCGATGTCGCCGGACTCGAGCCGACGCCGGTCCACCTCGGACAGCGCGACGACGCGACGGTGACGGCGGCGTGGACGTGGCTGTCCGGACGCACCGGGCACCTCGCCCGCACCGGTGCTCATCGCGCCCGCCGGCGGACGACGTGCCCCAGGACGGCGTCCACCTGGGCGCCGCGGCGCGTGAGCGCGAGCTCGTTGCGCAGCTCCTCCACCAGCTCAGTGTCCTCCCGCTCGGCGCCGTCGGACTCGATCCAGGCGACGAGATCGTCGAGCTGGTCGTCGCTGTAGGCAGCCAGCGGCAGGCTGCGCACGACCAGCGGACGAGGGCCCCGCTCGCGCACCGGGACCGCACGCGGCCGGGCGGCGGGCTCCGCCGTCTCGCTCGGCCCCGCCGCGCTGCCGGCGGTGCCGGCGCCGTCGGCCGGGGCGGCACCGTCGACCGGGGCGGTGCCAGCCGGGGCGGCGCCGTCGGCCGGGCCGCTGTCCCCCTCGGCCGCGACGGCCCCGTCGCTCTCTCCCGCCGCGGAGGCGCCCGGCCCGTGCGGCGCATCCTGCGGAGCGCCGGCCGGGTTGTCGGCGCTCTCCCCCGTGTCGTAGGTGTGCGGCAGCGCGGTCATCCCCGGCGCGGCGGGGCGGGCGGCGAGCGCGGCGGCCCGCCTGTCCTCGACGACCTCGAGCACCGCGTCGAGGATGGCCTGAGCCTCGGCCTGCGGGTCCATGAACACGGCGGTGGAGAACGCCATGTGCACCCGCCAGCCGCGCGCGGTCAGCCGCTGCACCCAGTGCCGGTCGCGGCGCCGCAGAGACTGCTCGGCCACGTACTCGGCGTCGTCCGTCAGCACCGCCACGAGCAGCTCGCCCGGCAGGTCCGGGTGGCCGATCGCGAGCGGGATGCGCACCCCGCCCTCCACGCCGTAGCGGGGCACCACCGTCAGACCGAGGCGCCAGAGCCGCTCGGCCAGGTCTACCAGGAGCTGGTCGGGGCTCTCGGCGGGCGCGGAGTCGGGCTGCTCGGCGGGCAGGTCCCCCGTCGCGGCCTGCTCGATGAGGTCGGCGAGGAGCTGCGGCCCGGCCTGGCGCAGCCGTGAGCGGTCCAGGTCCCCGGGGCCGATGCAGCTGACGAGCACGAGCTGGTGGCGCACGGCGTCGAGGGCGTCGACGAGGCAGGCGAGCCCGTCGGGCGCGGAGATCGGCCCGAACCGGTGCAGCACGCGCCCGTGCGGCGTCTTGCCGAAGCCGACCGAGAGGATGACGACGTCCCGGCGCAGCCCGCCGGCGGCGTCCACCTCGACCACCGTGAACGGCTCGTCGCGGTCGTGGCGGAAGAACTCCGCCACCGCGGGGCTGCCGGCCACCGCGGCGTTGACCGCCTCGCGGACCCGTTCGGCGTGGCGGGGGTTGAGGGCGACGACGGCGAGGGACTGCTCCGGGCGGGAGAGCGCGTGGTCCACCACGAGGTCGACGACGTGGTCGACCTCGGACTGCACCGACTCCACCGCGTCGCTGCCGGGCGCCGGCATCCCGAAGCCCTCCACGAGGTCCAGGCGCATGCGGGAGGCCGACGGCGGGGCCGGCACGGACCGGATGACGCCGTCGTAGCCGTGGGTGGCGAGGAACGCGGAGATCCCCTCGTCGCGCTCGGCGCGGCCCGTCGGGAGCGTCACGGCGGGCAGGAGCGGCGCCAGCGCGCCGACCAGGCCGTCGCCGCCGCGGCGGGAGTCGCCGACCAGGACCACCTGGCGCGCCCGGGCGAGCAGGGACACGGCCTGCTCGACGGGGAGGTGCTGCACGCCGTCGAGGATGAGCAGGTCGACGCTGGGCCCCTCGGGCAGGACCTGCGGGACGAGCATCGGGGCGATCAGCCACACCGGCCGGGCCACGGGGGCGAGGTGCGGGTAGGTGCCGAGGGTCTCGCGCAGGTTCGCACCGTGGTCGGCGCCGAGGGCCGCGTAGAGCCGGGCCGCCTCGTCGCGGTGGTCACGCACCGTGGCGCGCACGCGGGCGGCGACGGCGCGGCGCACCGGGCCCACGAGCGAGTCGACCTGGGACTCGTCGAGCTCGCGGAACCGCGCGGCGAGCGCCTTCAGCGCCGGCCCGTCCAGGCCGGCGAGCGCGGGGTCGGTGCGCAGGATCTGCTCGAGCACCGAGCTCCACCACGCCAGGTCGAGCTCCGACCCGACGAGGGCGGTCGGGACGCGCCGCTGCGCGAGGTCGTCCACGAGGCCGCCGAGGCCCTGCTCGCGCAGCTCGCCGAGGAGCCGGGTGCGCTCCGGCAGCAGCCGCAGCGCCGGCGCGTCGAGGCCGAGCTCCCTCATCCGCTCGGTCAGGGCCGGCAGCGGGACGGAGAAGAGGTCCTCGTTGCCCGCGCCGGCGCCGATGACGCCCTGGAGCTGCTCCACGTCCGCCCGGGCCTGCGCCTCGGCGGCCTTGATCTCGGCCAGGCCGTCGGGCAGCCGCGGCCAGCCGCCGGCGGGGTTGTGCCGCCGCCAGATCTCGCGCTGCTCCTGGACGCGGACGAGCTCGGCGTGGAGGTCGGCCACCGGCCGGCCGGGGCGCAGCAGGTCCTTCGCCTGCTTGCGCAGCCGGCGGCGCACCGAGCCCTTCATCGACACGCCGTTCTCCTTGCGCCACGCCGACGTGGCGGTGGCGACGACCATGTCCGCGGCGGAGCGCTCGAAGATCTGCGGCAGGAAGACGTCGAGGGCCTCCGCCACGCCGTCGAGCATGCGGAGCTGCTCGCTCCAGGCGTCGAGGGTGGTGGCCCGCTCCAGGCCGGTCTGGGCGGCGACCCGCTCGACCTGGCCGAGGACGGTGGGTAGCGTCAGCTCGCCCAGGCGCTGGGTGCGCTCGAGCGCCGCCGAGGCGGTGGGTCCGTCGGTGAGGCGGGCGCCGTACCACGGGGTGTCGTGCGGGCGGAGGGTGAAGGCGCCCAGCGCCGCGGCGCGGGCGAGGCGCTCACGGGCGTCCTCGAGGCCGCCGTCGCCGAGCCGGCGCAGCGTCGCCGCGTCGAGGCGCACCCGGGTGCGGGGACCGGGCCGGGCCGAGGTGAGGCGGGCGAGAGCCTGCAGGGCGTCGTAGGCCGAGACGCCCCACGGCTCGTGAACCGCGTGCAGGCCGGCGACGTAGCTGCCCAGGCGCGAGCGGACCTCGGTGAGCTCGCGACGGCGGGCCCGGACGCCGTCGTCGTCCACCTCCGGCAGCGCCGGGTTCAGCCCCTCGCGCAGGCGCTCGGCCGCGGTGGACCGCCACCGAGCGTCGGAGGACAGGTCGAGGGCGAGGTCGCCCAGGCCGAGGTCCTCCAGGCGGGCGAGCAGCGTGCGGCCGGTGCGCCGCGAGCCCGGCACGTACAGGACGGTGCGGCCCGAGGCGGCGGCGTCGGCGACGACGGCGGCCACGGTGCCTGCGACGTCCGCCCCGGGCGGGGCGTCGAGGAAGACGTGCCGGCCGGCCGCGACGGCGTCGACGGCGTGGGCCTGGTCGACGTCGAGGTCGCCGACCCCGCGCTCGTCCTCGGGGGCACGGTCGGCGGGGACGTGCGGGGGCGGCGGCACGTCGAGCGCGGCGCGGGCGTCCTCGTCGCCGGCGAGGGCGGCGACGACGTCGGAGCCCGGCAGGAACTCGCGCATGGCGTCCAGGTCGTCGACGAGCACCTGGCCGGGGTGCACGAACGGGCCCACCACGATGCGCTCGGAGAGCTCGAACCCGGGGAGGTGCTCGCGCCCCAGCTCGGCCAGGCGCAGCAGCGCGCCGCGCGGGGAGAAGCCGTGCTCGGTGTAGGCCGCGCGGGCCACGGCCGCGACGTCTACGCGCACCCCCGCGGCGCGCAGCGCGCGCACGAGCACCGGGTTGACCTCGATGGCGGCCTCGAGATCGATGTCGAAGTCCGACTCCGGGCCCGGGTGGACGTTCAGCCGCACGGCGCGCAGCAGCACGGGGGCGTGGATCTCGCGCACGCGGACCCGCGGCGTGGCGGGCGAGACCGCGGCCGGCCCGCCGACGGCGTCGACCGGCGCGGGCTCCGCCGTCGCGGCGTCGACGGCCGGGGCGTCGACGGCCGGGGCGTCCGCGGCAGGTGCGACGTCGGCCGGCGCTGGCGCGGCCGGGGAGACGGCGGGGTCGGCGGCGACCGCGGACGCGTCCGCCGGCTCGGTGGCTGCGCCGTCGTCCCCCGGAGCGCCGCCGGTCGTCGCGGGGCTGCCGGCGGAGGTCGCGGCGTGGTCGGCGTGGGCGTTGCCAGGGTCGCTGGAGGCCTCGAGGACCACCGTGCCCGCGTCGTCCGTGTCCTCGACGACCGGCTCGGGCAGCTCGGTCCAGGTGGCGACCCCGATGGCGAGGTAGGTGGGCGCGATGCCGTAGCGGTGGGCCATCTCGTCCGCCCGGGCCCGCACGGTGCGCGCGGCGCGGCGGGCGGCGAGCTGGGCGCTGCCCTCGCGCACGAGGTTGCTCAGGCGCGTGGTGCGCCCGGCGTAGAGCTGGGCGATGCCGGAGGGGTGCGCGGCGGTGAGGTCGATGACCGCGTCGCCCAGGAGCGTGAGGTCGGCGAGGGTGCTGGTGCCGCCGAGCTGGACGAGGCTGCGACGCCATCCGGCCACCGCCGCCTCGACCGTGGCGGCGCGCTCCGCGGCGACGGGCCGCGGGCGGGGCCGGCCGGTGGCGGGGGCGGTGCGTCCGGCGCCACGGCCGAACGCGGAGCCGGGTGCGGGGGCGTCCGGCACGACGGTCTCGGACGTCCGGGCGCGGCTGTCTTGGGCGGTCGGGGCGGCGGCGTGACGGCGCGGAGCCCCGCCGCGGAAGAAGAGCGCAGGAGGGGTCATTTCTCCAAGGTAGGCAGGGCGGGCGCGCGGAGCGGGGAGCCGCGCCGTGGCGTCTTCGCACATGTGGGGCGCACCCCTGGGAGCCGGGCCGGGGAGGGCGGCCATGTCGCTCGGGGCGGCGGGGACGGAGCGCGTGGCCAGCTCCTGGGGATGGAGCGCGACGCGCAGGGGGGGCAGGCGTCGCGCTCCATCTGGCGCACAGCATGGCGCCTCGCGCGGGCCGCGCGCAAGCACGTCCGGGTACCGGCGCGCACCGGGCCTGCCGTCCCGCGCCGGGAAGTTTCGGCCCCGGGCCCCCACGCCCCTCGCGGGACGTCCCTCCGGAAGCCCGGGACGAGACGAAGGTAACCGGGCACGGCCCTCGTCACGTCCCGTTGCGGTCTCGTGGCGCGGCCGGAAGTGGACGTGGCAGGAGGCTGCCAACCTCCGCTCAGCGCAGCGCGGCCGGGTCCACGGTGCGGCCGGTGGCCGCCGCCTCGCCGATGGCGCTGAGCAGGCGGATGGTGAGCGTCGCGTCGGCCGCGTCGACCGCGGGCGGCCGGCCCTGCTCGAAGGCGTCCAGCACGTCGCGCCACTGGGCGAGGTGGCCGCCGATCCCGATGCCGCGCGGGTCCGCCGCGCCCGTGACGTCCCCGCCCGGCGCCGTGCCGAGGTCCGGCGCGGGGACGCCGTCGACGTCCCAGCGCACGACGCGTCCCTGCGCGATCTCGATCCCGCCGCGCGAGAGGTCCAGCGCGAGGGTGGCCGGTGAGCCGGGGTACGTGGCGGTGGAGGTGCTGACCAGGCCCAGCGCCCCGGAGGCGAAGCGGACCGTGGCCACCGTGGTGTCCTCGGTGTCGATGGGATGGGCGAGGGTGGCCTGCTGGGCGGTCACGGCCACCACCTCGCCGCACAGCCAGCGCAGGATGTCGACGTAGTGCATCCCCTGGTTCAGCAGGGACCCGCCGCCACCGTCGGCGGTGGTGCGCCAGGGCGCGGCGGCGTAGTAGGCGTCGTCGCGCCACCAGTGCACGTGCGTGCGTGCGAGGCGGAGCTCGCCGAGGTCGCCGGCGTCCATGCGCGCCTTGAGGTAGAGGTTCTCCGGCTCGAACCGGCGCTGGGAGATCATGGCGACCGTCAGCCCGCGCTCCGCCGCGAGCGCGGTGATCCGTTCGGCCTCTCCCACGGTCAACGACAGCGGCTTCTCGACGACGGCGTGCCGGCCGGCCTCGAGCGCGGCGAGCGTCTGGGCGCCGTGCACCGCGGACGGCGAGCAGACCACGACGATCTGCACGCCGGGGTGGGTGGCGACGTCGTCGTGGCCCACCTTGACGGCGTCCGGCCACCCCGCCTCCGCGGCGGCCGCGGGGCTGCCGCCGCTGTAGGCGACCAGGCCCACCCGGTCCCCCAGCTCGTGCAGGACGCGCGCGTGGGCCGCCCCGATCGTGCCCAGTCCGATGATTCCCACCCCGATGCGCCGGTCCACGAGTCGCTCCCTCACGTTGAGATTCGGTGGCGCCACCCTAGCCGCGCCAAGGGGCGCCCCGGCGTGAGCAACGGAACACCACCAATCTCCGGCGACCTGACACTTCGGGGCGGCGCGTCAGTAACCTTGGAAGGTATATGAGCCTCGACAGTCGGCCCCACGCCACCTCACGATCCGAGCACGAACCCGGCCCCGCAGACCCGCACGCGCGGGACGCAGGCGCGCCTCACGCGTCCCTTCAGGAGGCCGAGACGTTCCCCCACAGCCCTGCGACGCCCCCGGAGCCTGGGCCGGGGCCGGAGAAGGACGCGGAGAAGGACGCGCGCTCGGACCGGCCCTCCGGCGTCCAGGTCACCGCGAGCGCCCTCGCCGCGGTCACCGCGACGGGGCTCCTCTCCACCCTCGGGGTGGCGGGGACGATCATCGGGGCGGCGCTCTCGAGCGTCGTGACCGTGCTGGCGAACTACCTGTACAGCAGCTCCCTGCGCCGGACGGCCGCCCGCGTGGCGGCTGCGCCGCCGGTGCGGAAGGTGCGGGCCCGCACGCTCACCGGTACCACCGCGACCATCGCGCTCTCCGACCGCGCCGGCGACGGCTCGACCGTCGCGCTCGAGGCGGCAACGGTGAACGGCTTCGCGGCGCCCGCCGCCGCGACGGGCAGCACGGCGGTCGGCTCCGCGGCCGGTGCCGCCGGCAGCCGGACGGACCGCCTGCGGGCGGCCTGGCGCTCCGTCGTCGACCGGTACGGCTACCGCAGGATCGTCGTCACCGTCGTGGCGTTCTTCGCGGCCGTGCTGGCCGCCGTGACGCTCGTCGAGCTCGCGGCGGGCAAGCCGCTGTCGAACGTCGTCCGGGGGGAGGAGGGCGTCGGCACCTCGCTCTTCGGCAACGCTCCGGCCGTCGTCGGGACGGGGACGACGGACCCCGGCTCCGGGACGGTCCCCGGGGAGGGCACCGGCACCGGCACGGAGGACCAGGTCACCGACCCGGCCACCCCGGCGCCCGGCGTCGAGCAGCCCACCGGGACGGAGGGTGAGATCGTGGAGGAGGCCCCGACGACGGAGCCCGAGCCGGGGTCCGACGTCGAGGAGGCCACCCCGCCCGCCGACGAGGCCCCCGGGGCCGAGGAGCCCTCGCCCGCGCCGGGCGAGTCGCCCACGCCCGCCGAGCAGACCCCGGCCGAGAACGCCCCCTCCCCGGAGCAGCCCGGTACCGCTGCGGAGAACGCCCCGGCGGAGTGACCCGCAGCGGCTACCGCAGGAGGTCGGGGACCGCCTGGAACGCCGTCGCCACCGCGACCGCGGCGAGCAGGACGGCGAACGCCGTGGTGAGCCGCTGGGGCTGGGACCGCGCGGAGACGCGAGCCCCCACGACGCCGCCCGCCATGGAGGCCAGGGCGAAGGCGGCGACGAGCGCCCAGTCCACCTGCCCGAGGCTGTCGGTCCGGCCCGCCAGTCCGGTGAGCGAGTTCAGCACGATGACCAGCAGCGAGGTGCCGACGGCGTGGCGCATCGGCAGGCCGAGCGCGAGGACGAGCGCGGGGACGACGGCGAAGCCTCCCCCGACCCCGAAGAACCCGGTGAGCAGCCCGGTCAGGCTGGCGGCGCCGACCACGAGGGCGGCGTGCCGCACCCGTCGCCGCCGGGGTGCGTCGTCGAGCAGCTCGGCGTGCCGGGTGACGTCGGAGCCCGGCGCCGAGTCCGCGTCCCGTCCCGGCTCCGCGTCGAGCCGCTCCGGTTCCGGTCCTTCGCTCGGGCCCGCCGGGCGCCGCAGCGCCTTGCGGAGCATGAGGACCGCGACGACGGCGAGGAGGGCGGAGAACGCGGTCATGAGAACCGCCGGGTCGGCGGCCGCGGAGAGGCGGGAGCCGAGAAACGCCCAGACCGCCCCGAGCACACCGAAGGCCGCGCCCTGGGACCAGCGCACGTTCCCGCCCCGGGCGTGCGGGACGAGCGCCGTCAGCGAGGTCGCCCCGACGATGACGAGGGACGCCGTCGCGGCGGCGTAGGGCGCCGTGGACAGCAGGTACACCAGGATCGGGACCGTGAGGATGCCGCCGCCGCCTCCGAGAGCGCCCACCACGACGCCCACGGCGAGCCCGATCCCGGCGGGCAGCAGCACTGACGTCACGCGGGCCATCCTCCCGTCGGCGGCCCCCGTGACCGCGCGAACCTGTGCCGGCCAACCTATCGGGATGACCGACGGGAGCTCTCAGCGTCCGTCCTCGAGCGCGTAGCGGTCCAACGCGGAGGTCCACGTCCGCGAGATCAGCCGGACCAGCGGGCGGTGCTGGAGCAGGAACAACAGCGGCCGTTGGGACCTCCGTGCGTGACCGTAGTCCCACTCGGCGTGCACCCGGCTGCCGCCGTCGGCGAGGGGCGATGTCCGGACGAGGCCCGCGCCGCCGCCGGCCGCGCCGCCGTAGCTGCTCTCCGTCACCGTCCACCTGACGACGTCCGGATCGGACCAGTCGTAGCGGACGACCACCCAGAACGGCGACCCGGGGCTGCTCTCCCGCGCCACGGCCCAGGTGTCCCCGGAGTCGCGCAGCTCGTAGGTCCTGGGGTCGAGCGTGCGGTGCCAGATCTGCAGCCGCCGGTCCGTGAAGTCCGTCATCGCGCGGCGCACCTGCTCCGGGGAGGCCTTGGTCACCAGCTCGAACCGCACCTGACCATTGGAGCACCAGCGGGCGGGGTCGTCCATGGCGATCGAGGCCGTCTAGGACGGCCCTGGGGGCCGGGCGACGGACTCCCGACCGATCTTGCGCGACGCTCGGTGCCCTCGGGCAGATTCGAACTGCCGACACCCGCTTTAGGAGAGCGGTGCTCTATCCCCTGAGCTACGAGGGCGGGGACCGGGGAACAGGTTACCGGCCCCGCCACCTCGGCGCCCAAACGGAGCCCTGTTACGCCACCCGGTCCCCCGCGACGAGCCGCCCGAGCTCGGCGCCCCAGGCGCGGGCCCGCTCGAGCTCGCCGTCGAGCAGCGGGCCCTCGTACCCGTGCACGCGGAAGCTCTGGCCGCGGCCGACGGGCTCGCCGCCGAGCCGCGCGATCCGCTTCGCCGCGCCGGCGTGCGCCGAGCCCGGGAAGGGGGCCTTGACGTGCGTGTCGAAGGTGGCGACGGGCAGGTGCTCGCGCACGCTGTACGCCGCGGCCAGCCACTCGCGCACTCCCGTGACCTCGGAGATGACCGGGTGCCCGACGCGCTCGTAGGCGTCGCGCCGCGTCTCGGGCCGGCTCAGCCCGAACGCGTGCGTGGGGGCGCCGATCACGAGCAGGTCCGCGTCGAGCGACTCGAGCTCGGGGGCCTGGCTCACCTCGACCACCTCGGTCGGCATCACGGTCCGCAGCCCCTCGGCGACGGCCTCCGCGACGGCGCGGGTGTTGCCGTACATCGACTCGTAAACGACCAGTGCGCCCATGGCGACCACGACTCCTCGTCGGCGGGCGTCCGCGCTCCGACGGCGGTCCGTCCCGCTGCCCCCACCGTCGCACGCCGCCGCGGCCGCGGGAAGAGACGTTGGTCCCCGCCGCGGACGTGGTCAGAGCGCGTAGACCCGGGACTCCCACGGGGCCAGCGCGACGGCCTCCCCCGCGGCGGCCGCGCCGTCGGGGTGGGTGGTCAGCACCAGCTCCCCGGCCAGCGCGGCGGCCATGCCGGTCAGCGTCACCTCGGTCGGCTCGCTGGAGCAGTTGGCCACCACGAGCAGCATCCGCGGCCGCGGGGCGCCGTCGACGGACCCGCCTGCCGCGGCGCGTCCCTCGCCCGGCAGGGTCCGGGTGTAGGCGAACACCTGCTCGTGCTCGGGCAGCAGCAGCGCGAACCGGCCCTCCACCACGACCTCGCGGGTGTGCCGCAGCTCGATGAGGCGGCGGTAGTGGTGGAGGACCGAGTCCGGGTCTGCGACGGCGGCGGCCGCGTTGATCTGCACGTAGGACGGGTTCACCGACAGCCACGGCGTGCCGGTGGTGAAGCCAGCGTGCGGGGAGTCGTCCCACTGCATCGGCGTGCGCGCGTTGTCCCGCGAGACCGGGCCGATGCCGGCCATGACCTCGCCGTCGGACGCGCCGCCGGAGACGGACTCGCGGTAGAAGTTCAGCGTCTCGATGTCGCGGTAGCTGTCGATCTCCGCCCACCCCACGTTCGTCATCCCGAGCTCCTCGCCCTGGTAGACGTAGGGCGTGCCGCGCAGCAGGTGCAGCACGGTGCCGAGGGTCTTGGCGGAGCTCACCCGGTGCTCGGCGGAGTCGTCGCCCCACCGGGAGACGATCCGCGGCTGGTCGTGGTTGTTCCAGTACAGCGAGTTCCAGCCGGCGTCGGCGAGCCCCTCCTGCCAGGCGGCCAGGTTGGCCTTGAGGTCCGGCAGGTGCAGCGGGTTCAGCTGCCACTTCCCCACCGGTCCGTGGTCGATGCCCACGTGCTCGAAGGTGAAGACCATGTCGAGCTCGCGGTGCGCGGGGTCGGTCACCGAGCGGGCCAGCTCCAGCGTCACGCCGGGCATCTCGCCGACCGTCATGAGCACCTCGCCGTCGCGCGCGCCGGCGCCCAGGACCTCCTCGTGCATCTCGCGGAGGAACTCCTCCAGGCGGGGGCCGTTGGTGTAGAACGGCGAGCCGTCCGCGAACCGCGAGGCGCCGGCCGGGAGGCCGGGGCTGACCGTGCCGTCCGGGAGCTCGCCGTCGGGGCCGACCACCTTGGAGATGAGGTTGATGACGTCCATGCGGAACCCGTCGACGCCGCGGGCTACCCACCAGCGCATCATGTCGTAGACGGCGCGCCGGACCTCCGGGTTCTCCCAGTTCAGGTCCGGCTGCTTGCGGGAGAACAGGTGCAGGTAGTACTCCCCGCTCGCCTCGTCCCACTCCCACGTGGAGCCGGAGAAGAAGGAGTGCCAGTTGGTCGGCTCCGCGCCCGGCTCGCCGCCGACCGTGCCCGGCCGCGGCGGGCGCCACCAGTACCAGTCACGCTTGGCCGAGTCCTTGCCGGACCGCGACTCCACGAACCAGGGGTGCTCGTCGGAGGAGTGGTTGACGACCAGGTCCATCACCAGCCGCATGCCGCGCTCGTGCAGGCCGGCGATGAGCTCGTCGAGGTCCTCCAGCGTCCCGAAGGTGGGGTCGATGCCCTGGTAGTCGGAGATGTCGTAGCCGTTGTCGTCCTGCGGGGACGTGTAGATCGGCGAGAGCCACACGACGTCGACGCCGAGCTGCTGGAGGTAGTCGAGCCGGCCGATGACCCCCCGCAGGTCGCCGACGCCGTCGCCGTCGGTGTCCGCGAACGATCGGGGGTAGACCTGGTAGACGACGGCGGTGCGCCACCACTCGCCGCCCGGCGCCCGCACGGGCGCCCCCGTCCGCTCGGTCCGCACGGCTGTGTCTGGGTTCTGCTCCGTCATGCCCTTCACCCTAGGAGCCGACGTCGGGCCTCACCTTCCGGGCGTCCGCCCGCAACGTCCCTGCGCCCCCGCGAGCCGCCCGCCGGCTGGTCGCCTCGGTGCTACTTGATGGCGCCCCGGGTCACGCCGGAGATCACCCACCGCTGTGCGAGGAGGTAGACGATCAGCAGCGGCGCCATCGCCATGAGGTAGGACGCGAAGGCGAGCGTGAAGTCGGCGGAGAACTGCGCCTGGAAGACGTACTGCACGAGGGGGATCGTCGCGCCGCCGGGGTCGGAGATGATGATCACCGGGAGCAGGAAGTCGTTCCACGCCCACACGCACGTGAGGATGCCGACGGTGGCGTTGATCGGTGCCAGCAGCGGGAAGATCACCCTCCAGAAGACGCCCCACGTGCTCGCGCCGTCCATCCGCGCCGCCTCCTCCAGCTCGTGCGGGATGGAGGCGATGTAGGCGGTGTAGAGGAAGACGTTGAACGACAGCCCGTACACCGTGTAGAGCAGGATCATCCCCGCCTGGTTGTCGAGCCCGAGCGTCGCGGTGAGCTTCGCGGCGGGCAGCATGATGATCGGGAACGGGATGAACAGCGCCGTGATGAAGTAGTAGAAGAGCCCCTTGAAGACCCGCCGCCTCATGTTCCGCGCGATCGCGTACGAGACCATCGAGTTCGTCAGCAGCGTCAGGACGACGGCGCCCACGGTGATCACCGCGCTGTTCAGCGCCGCGCGCGGGTAGTTGGTCAGCCGCCACGCCTCGGCGAAGTTGCCCCACGACCACTCGCTGGGCAGCGAGAAGCCGGTGCCGCCGAGCTGCGGCGGCGTCTTCAGCGCCGTGACGACCGTGAAGTACAGCGGGATGAAGATCGTCAGGCTGAGCACGAGTAGCAGCGCGGTCAGCCACCAGTTGACGCCGCTGACGTCGCGGACCCGCCGCCGACGGCGGGGGCGTCCGCCGTGCTCTGTGTCGGGCTCGGGGAGGGTGACGGACGTGGAGTCGGTCATCAGAGCGACACCTCCTCGCGCCGGAGCACGCGTAGCTGGAAGAGCGCGAACGCCATGATGATGATCATGAAGATCACGGCGTTCGCGATCTGGTAGCCGTACTCCCCACCCTGGAAGCCGCCGCGGTAGATCAGGACGCCGATGGTCTCGGTGGCGGTGCCCGGCCCGCCCCCCGTCATGGCGATGACCTGGTCGAAGACCTGCAGGAAGTTCTTCAGCGACAGCACCACGTTGATCGTGAAGAAGGACCAGATCATCGGCATCGTGATGGACCAGAACTGTCGCCAGGGCGAGGCGCCGTCGATCGAGGCCGCCTCGTACAGCTCCGCGGGCACCGTCTGCAGCCCAGCGGTGTAGATGATGATCGCGAAGGCCACCGCCTGCCAGACGGTCATGACCACCAGGCCGATCCAGGCCAGGCTCGGGTCGGCGAGGATGGAGGTCGAGAGCCGCTCGATACCCAGCGCCTGCCCGATCGCCGGGAGCGACTGGTTGAACATGTACTGGAAGACGTACCCGATGACGAGCAGGGCCAGCACGTAGGGGATGAAGTAGATCCCGCGCAGGGCGCTGCGGAACTTGATACGCCCGTTGAGCCAGATGGCGATCACGAGCGCGATGACGTTGACGAGGATCGTGCAGACGAGCGCGAACTGGAAGGTGAAGAGGTACGCGTTGCGGACGCGTTCGTCGCTGAAGAGGGCCGCGTAGTTGGCGAGACCGACGAAGTTCCACGCCCCGTAGCCCGGGGAGTCCGTCAGGCTGTAGAAGATGCCCTGCAGCACCGGCACCGTGTGGAAGACGAAGAACAGCACGAACGCCGGCAGCACCATCCAGTAGAAGGTGCGGTCCAGGCGGCCCTCCCGCCGACGCCGGCGGCCCCCCGGGGGCTGGCCCGTCCCCCGGCTCGCGGCCCGGGACACCGTCGCGACCGTCATCACTCCTGCACCGCCCCGAGGCCCCAGGTCCGCCGTGCCGCGACCCGGTCCCAGTTGTCGTCGAGCCCGCCGAGGAACGCCTCCACGTCGCGGTCGATGAGGTACTGCTGCAGCAGCGGCGCCAGCGGGATCGCCGGGATGAACTGGTGGTCGAAGAAGCCCACGATGCGTCCTTCCTCGATATAGCTCTGGACCCCCTCCAGCGCCGGGTCGTCGTTGGCGAGTTCCTCGAGGGCGGGGATCGCCACCTGCTGCTCGGTGTACTCCTGCACGACGTCGGGCTGCATGAGGAAGTCGATGAACCGCTGCGCCTCCTCCTCGTGGGGCCCGTCGGCCGCGGCGGTGATGACGACGTCGACGCCGGAGACCAGCACCGTGTCGGCCGGGTCGTCGGTCCCGGGGAGCGCGAAGGAGCCGACCGTGAAGCCCGGCTCGAAGGAGCGGACCTGGGGCACCGCGTAGCTGCCGAGCAGCAGCATCGCCGACTCCCCCTGCGCGAACGCCCGGGTGCCCTCCTGGTACCCGAAGGCCAGCGGGTCCGGCTGGGTGTAGTCGTAGAGGGTCGCGAGCTTCTCGACCCCCTCCGGCCACGCCTCGGAGAACGACGTCTCGCCCGCGAAGCGCTGCTCCCAGAAGTCCTCCGGGGTGGTCTGCACGATCAGGGGCGCCATCGGCGACTGCGCCGTCCAGGCGTCGAGCAGCATGGCGTAGAACGGCGTGATCCCGGCCGCCTCGAAGGTCTCCGCCGCCTCGACCAGCTCCGGCCAGGTGGTGGGGACCTCGACGCCGTGCTCCTCGAACAGCTCGACGTTGTAGAGCACGCCGGAGGCGTTCGCCGCGAACGGGACCCCGTTGACCGCGCCCGGCTCCGAGGCGCCGAGGTCCTCGATCACCTGGACGTAGTCCTCGCTGACACCGTCGAGAATGGGCTCGTCGGAGAAGTCCTTGAAGATCCCGCCGGAGGCGAGCTCCCCGAACGTGGCGTTGGCGTTGAGCGTCATGACGTCGGGCACGTCCTCCTTGACCAGGCGCGTGCGCAGGGCGGTCTCCGGGTCGGGCACGTTGTCGACGACGATGCGGATGTCGGGGTTCTCCTCCTCGAACCGGTCCGCCAGCTCCTCGAAGTACTGCACCGCCTCGGGCTTGAACTGGAAGAACACCAGCTCCGTCCGCCCCTCCGCGCCGGCGGCGCACGCCGCGACCATGGAGGCCACGCCCGTCAGCCCCACGGCCGCCTGGAGTCGTCGTCGACTCACCGCAACCCCCTTTGTGACACAGGCCACATGTGTCACACCTTTGTACAAGAGGCGGGTGAGCCCGGCAACGCGAGCGCGGCCGGTCTGGACGCGGCTCGCCGCCGGCGCCTACAAAGGGACGTGTGACCGGGATCCACCACCTCCGCGCCGGCGGCACCGCCGTCGTCCTGGACTGCACCGGCGACCGGCTCCCCCGCGTCCTGCACTGGGGCCCGGACCTCGGCGACCTCGGCCCGGCGGCCCTCGCCGAGCTGCGCCGCGTGAACGAGCCGCCGCTGGTCTCCGGCCAGGCCGACGTCGCCGTGCCGCTCTCGCTGCTCCCCGAGCACTCCGCCGGCTGGCTGGGCACGCCGGGCCTGGCCGGGCACCGGGACGGGCGCGACTTCTCGACGGCGTTCGAGGTGACGTCGCTGGACGTCGCGGAGGTCGACGGCGACCCCGTCGTCCACTCGCGCGTCACCGTCGCCGCGACGGACCCGGCTGCGGGGCTGCGGCTCGGGATCGTCGTCGAGCTGCTCCGCGCGGGTCTGCTGCGGATGCGCGCCGACGTGACCAACGCCGCCCGCGGGGTCTTCGACCTCGCCGCGCTCGACCTCGCGCTCCCGGTGCCGTCCGAGGCGGCGGACATCCTGGACCTGACCGGGCGGCACCTGCGGGAACGGGCCCAGCAGCGCCACGCGTTCACTCTGGGCACCCACCTGCGGGAGTCCCGACGGGCCCGGGGCCACGACGCCAGCCTCGTGATGGCGGCCGGCGAGCGGGGGTTCGGCTGGCGCTCCGGGGAGCTGCGCGCGATCCACGTCGCGTGGTCGGGCAACACGCGCACGTTCGCCGAACGGACCAACCTCGGCACCTCCCTGCTGGCCGGCGGCGAGCTGCTCCTGCCCGGCGAGATCCGCCTCGCCGAGGGCGAGACGTACCCCGGCCCGTGGGTCTACGCCTCCCACGGCAGCGGGCTGGACGAGATGTCGGCCCGCTTCCACCGCTTCCTCCGCGCCCGCCCGGAGCACCCGCGCTCCCCGCGCCCGGTGCTGGTCAACGTGTGGGAGGCCGTGTACTTCGACCACGACCTCGACCGCCTGAAGGCGCTGGCCGACCGGGCCGCCGCCGTCGGCGTGGAGCGCTACGTCCTCGACGACGGCTGGTTCGCCTCCCGGCGCGACGACACCAGCGGGCTCGGCGACTGGTACGTCTCCCCCGACGTCTGGCCGCACGGGCTGCACCCGATCGTCGACCACGTCCACGGCCTCGGCATGCAGTTCGGGCTGTGGTTCGAGCCCGAGATGGTCAACCCGGACTCGGAGCTGTACCGCGCGCACCCGGAGTGGATCTTCTCCGCCGGCGGCCGGCTCCCGGTACCGGCCCGCCACCAGCAGGTGCTCGACCTGGCCAACCCCGGCGCGTACGCCCACGTGCGCGACCACCTGCTCGCCGTCCTCGACGAGTACGCCGTCGACTACATCAAGTGGGACTACAACCGCGACCTGGTCGAACCCGGGCACCAGTCCACCGGGCGGGCTGGCGTGCACGAGCAGACGCGCGCCGTGTACCGGCTCATCGACGAGATCCGGGCGGCCCACCCGCACCTGGAGATCGAGTCCTGCGCGGGCGGCGGCGGGCGCGCCGACCTCGGCATCCTCGCCCGCACCGACCGCGTCTGGACCTCGGACTGCATCGACCCGCTCGAACGGCAGCAGATCGAGGCCGGCGCCGGGCTGCTCCTGCCGCCGGAGCTGCTCGGCTCCCACATCGCCTCCCCCGTCAGCCACACCACGGGGCGCGCGCACACGCTGGACCTGCGGGCCGGCACGGCGTTCTTCTCCCACCTGGGCATCGAGTGGGACCTCACCTCGGCGACCCCCGGCGAGCTCGAGCGCGTCCGCGCCTGGGTCGCCGCCCACAAGGCCCACCGCGACCTGTTGCACAGCGGCACCGTCGTCCACGCCGACCGTCCCGACGACGCGCTCTGGGTCCACGGCACCGTGGCGCAGGACGGCGGCGAGGCGATCTTCGCCCTGGTCCAGCTGCGCACGTCGGTCGTCTCACCGCCCGGCCCCGTCCGTCTGCCCGGGCTCGACCCGGCCGCGACCTACCGGGTGGCCCCGCTCGCCCCCGGCGACGGCCCCGGCGGCCACGACGGCGCGCCGCCGACACCCTGGTGGGACTCGCCCGTCGAGCTGCCCGGGTCGGTCCTGGCCGCGGTCGGCGTGCAGGCCCCGGCGCTCAAGCCCGAGCAGCTCGTGCTGCTGCACCTCACCCGCCTGTGACCCGGCCCGGTCCCCGATTGCCGCCTCGCCGCACGGGCCGCAGAGTGAAGCGGTGACCGACGCCCCCACCGCCTCGATCTCGCGCCCCGACGTGATCGGGCCGCCCGCATGAGCACGACCGTCGACCGGGTCCGGTCCGTCGCGCGGGACTCCTTCGGCTGGGAGTCCCTGCGCCCGGGCCAGGAGGAGGCGATGACCGCCGTCGTCGAGGGCCGCGACGTGCTCGCCGTCATGCCCACCGGGTACGGGAAGTCGGCGATCTACCAGGTCCCGGCCGTCCTCCGCGACGGCCCGACCATCGTCGTCTCGCCCCTGATCTCGCTGCAGGCCGACCAGGTGGCTCGGCTCGAGGCGATCGGCGCACCGGAGGCCGTCGCGCTCAACTCCGCCCAGGGCGACGCCGAGAACGCCCAGGCGTGGCGCGCCGTCGGCCGTGAGGGCGCCGAGTTCCTGTTCCTCTCCCCCGAGCAGCTCGCGACGGACGAGGTGGTCGAGCGGGTCCGCGCCCTGCGCCCGAGCCTGTTCGTCGTCGACGAGGCGCACTGCATCTCCTCCTGGGGCCACGACTTCCGGCCGGACTACCTCGCGCTCGGCGCCGTCGTCGAGCGGCTCGGGCGGCCGGTCGTCGCCGCCCTCACGGCGACCGCCGCCACCCCGGTGCAGGCGGAGATCGCCGAGCGGCTCCGGCTGCGCGACCCGCTCGTGGTCTCCCGCGGGTTCGACCGCCCGAACCTGCGCCTCGACGTCGTGCGGCACGCCGAGGCGGAGGACCAGCACCGCGCGGTCCTCGCCGGCGTCGGCGAGCTGACCGGGCCGGGCCTGGTGTACGTGGCCACCCGCAAGGACGCCGAGCGTTACGCGGCCGAGCTCGGCGACGGCGGCCGGGCCGTGGCGGCGTACCACGCGGGGCTGCCGGCCCAGGTGCGCGAGGAGGTCCACCGCGGCTTCCTCGAGGGCGACCTCGAGGTGGTCGTCGCCACGTCCGCCTTCGGGATGGGCATCGACAAGCCGGACGTGCGCTTCGTGGTCCACGTCGACGCCCCGGACTCCGTGGACAGCTACTACCAGGAGATCGGCCGAGCCGGCCGGGACGGCGACGAGGCGACGGTCGTCCTGCACTACCGGCCCGAGGACCTCGGCCTGCGCCGGTTCTTCGCCTCCACCACCGTGGACGAGCGCGCGCTCCGCTCGGTGCTCACCGCGGTCCGTCGCGCCCGCGGCGCCCGCGGCGCCTTGACCGTGGCCGCGCTGCGGGAGCGCACCGGACTCTCCGCGCGCAAGGTCACGGGCACGGTGAACGTCCTCCAGGAGGTCGGGGCCGTCCACCGCACCCGCCGGGGTGTCGTCGCGGAGGGTTCCGCGCCGCCGAAGGCGGTGGTGGCCGAGGTGGTCGAGCTCGCCGAGTCCCGCGAACGCATCGAACGCTCGCGCGTGGAGATGATGCGCGGGTACGCCGAGACCCGTGACTGCCGTCGCCAGTTCCTCCTGGGCTACTTCGGCGAGCCGCACCCCGGTTCCTGCGGCGCGTGCGACATCTGCCTGGACGACGGCGCAGCCGATCTCGGCCCGGCCGCGTCGCCCGCCGTGCCGGTCGCCACCTCGCCGCCGGTCGCCACCTCGCCGGTCGTTGCGTCCTCCCCCGGTGCGGCGACGGCGGGCGCGCCGGCCCTCTCAACCGACGAGCCCGACCCGTTCCCGCTCCAGGCCGCCGTCGTCCATGCCGAGTGGGGAGACGGCGTGGTGATGCGCCACGAGGAGGACCGGATCACGATCTTCTTCGAGCGTGAGGGCTACAAGACGCTGTCCCGCGCTCTCATCGCCGAGCACGACCTGCTGAGCCGGACCGCCTAGTCGTCGCTCGCCCCGGCCGGGCCTCAGTAGTGCACGCGACCCTCGTACGCCTCCCACGCCTCGAACGGTGCCGTCGCGTTCTCGGGGCGCAGCTCGACCAGCGGCATCCGGTCCCGCTCGGCGTGGTCGCTGACGTACCTGTGGAACTCGGCGTCGTCGAAGCCGACGCGAGCGGCGTCGTGCCGGTCGGCGGCGTAGTAGACCGCGTCGATCCGCGCCCACAGCGCGGCGCTGAGGCACATCGGGCACGGCTCGCAGCTGCTGTACAGCGTGGCCCCGGTCAGGTCCGGGGACCCGGTCTCCCGGCACGCCGTCCGGATCGCGACGATCTCGGCGTGCGCGGTGGGGTCGAGGGTCGCGGTCACCCGGTTGGTGCCCTCGAACCTGCGCCCGTCGGCCGTGACGACGACGGCCGCGAACGGCCCGCCGTCCGAGGCGACGCTCGCCGTGGCCAGCTCGACGGCGTGCGCCAGGTGCGTCGCAGCCTGCTCAGGGTCTCGCATCAGACGTCCTCCTCGTCGGGGCCGCGACAGACCTGGAGCTCCGCTGCTCCGTCGCGCACGTACTGCGGCCCGGTGAACCCGTGCGTTGCCGAAGCCTCCCGGAAGAGCCTCGCTCTTGTCGAACTGGCAGAGCGTGCTCGCCGGCGGTTCGTCCTCGTGCGTGGTGACGCCGGCGTCATGCGTGAGCCGGCGTCCCCCGCGAGCCGGCGTCCCACGCGAGCCGGCGTCCCATGCAGGCCCGCTGGGCGACCGGCGCAGGAATGGGTGAGGATGACGACGTGCGCCGCACCATCCACGCCTCCGCCGACGAGACGTTCACGCTGCTGACCGACCTGCGCGGCCACCACCGCTGGATCCCCCTCACCACCACCGACGCCCCGCCCCCGCCGGCCCGCCCCGGCGACGCGCTCATCGCGCTGACCGCAGGCGTCTTCCCCGACCGCATGCGGGTCGAGGAGATCCGGCGGCCGTCCGACGACGGCGGTGCGCCCGGCGTGCTGGTCGTCCGCAAGCTTGGTCCCGTCCTCCTCGGCCCGGTCGAGATCACGGTCGAGCCCCTCGGGCCGGACGCCTGCACGGTCGACTGGCGCGAGGACGTGTGGCTCCGCGGCCCGCTGCCCCGCCGTCTTACCCGCATCCTGCTCGCGGCCCCGCTCGAGCTCATGACGGCGCTCGCGCTGCGGCGGGTGGAGCGCCACCTGGCCGAACGGGCCCACTGACTCCCGATCCCGCGCGGACTCCCGAGCATCCCCCTGTTCCCGAGCATCCCCCTGTTCCCGAGCAACCTCGGCCCTGTGCACCCCCTCAGCGCGGGCGTGGGCTGTGGACGCACGCCGCGAGAGCGTCGCCGCCCGGACCACCATCGACCCATGGCAAGCCGATCCAGGCCTCCCCGGTCTCCCGCGCACCACCACCTGCCCACCTCTCACCACGCCGTCCAGCACCGACGTGCCGCCGCGACGCCACCCGACCACCGCCCGGACCTCCAGCCCGACGGCATCACTTTTCTGGCGAGTTCCAGATCCGCGGGACCTGAGCGAGGCGGGCACGCAACGATCCCGCCACGCTGGATCCCGCGCACGGCGATGGCTTCGCGGCAGCCGGACGCGCGCCACTCCTGGAATGCTCACGCACTAGCTCTCCCCGTGATCGGCGCGTGCGCGGCGCGCACGAGGCTCGCAGGTGTGGAACCCGCCGGAAAACTGATGTCGGTCCGTGGGCTCCGCCGGGTCCGCCACGGGAGTCGAGGCGGGCGGGAGGGCAACCAGGATGACCCCCATCCACGATCCGTTCGACCCGCCGAGTCTTGTCGCGGACGGCCTGGCGGCCGTCGTCGCGGCGAACGTCAGGTTCGAGGCCGCCAGGCACGGGCTGCGCCAGCAGGACGTCGCTGAGATCGTGCGGATCTCCCGCTCCGCCGTCTCCCTGCGGTTCACCGGCAAGGCGGCGTGGTCGCTCGACGAGATCGGTCGGTTCGCCCAGGCCCTCGGGATCCGCCCGGGCGAGCTCACGGTGCCACCGCCGCGGCCGGTCCGGCCGGGATGGTGAGGACGCCGGGACACAGGTCCTGTGCCGGAACGGTCCGGATTGCGCCATGATGCCCGTAACGCCAGGTGAACACGCCTGCCTTGCCGGAGGAAGGACTCCCGTATGACCATCGTCGTCGGATACACCACGAAGCCCGAGGGCAAGGCCGCCCTCCAGCGAGCGATCACCGAGGCCAGGGTCCACCAGGAGAACGTCGTGGTTCTCAACGTCTCCGAGGGTGACGGCGTGCGCGACCCGCTCCTCGCCAGCGAGGACGAGCTGGACTCCGTGCGGCGCATCCTGGCGGAGGCGGGGGTCGAGGGCACCGTACGCCAGCTGGTGCGGGGCAAGGACGCCGCGGACGAGATCGGGACGATCGCCACGGAGGTCGACGCGAGCCTGGTGGTGATCGGCCTGCGCAGGCGCTCCCCGGTGGGCAAGCTCGTGCTGGGCAGCAACTCGCAGAAGATCCTGCTCAACACCGCGGCGCCGGTGCTCGCCGTCAAGGCCTGACCGCGGTCGCCGTCACCTACGACGGACGGGCCGGTGCCGGAGAAGTTCTCCGGCACCGGCCCGTCCTCGTCGCTCAGGGAGCTGGCCCCAACGGCCCCTTGCCGCCGGGGCGACTGCACGCCGGGGCTACGGGACTCCCCCTGGCTACTGGCGGCTGCCGGCCAGCACGGGGGTTGCTGCGCCGTCGGCGGCGGTGATGCCGGCGGCCTCGGTCTCGTCCTCGTCGTCGTCCTCGAAGAGGTCCTCGGCGTCGGCGGAGGCGTACTTGTCGAGGTCGAGGATGTTCTCACGCTTGGCAACGATGACCGGCACGAGCACCTGACCGGCGACGTTGACCGCGGTGCGGCCCATGTCGAGGATCGGGTCGATCGCCAGCAGCAGGCCGACGCCCTCGAGCGGCAGGCCAAGCGTGGAGAGCGTGAGGGTCAGCATGACGGTCGCGCCGGTGAGGCCCGCGGTGGCGGCAGAACCGACGACGGACACGAAGGCGATGAGCAGGTAGTCCGTCACGCCCAGGTCCACGCCGAAGAACTGCGCGACGAAGATCGCGGCGATCGCCGGGTAGATCGCGGCGCAGCCGTCCATCTTCGTGGTCGAGCCGAGCGGCACGGCGAACGAGGCGTAGGCGCGCGGCACGCCGAGGTTGCGGTGCGTCACGCGCTCGGTCACGGGCAGGGTGCCGATCGAGGAACGGGAGACGAACGCCAGCTCGATGGCCGGCCACGCGCCCTTGAAGTAGCGCCCGATGGAGAGCCCGTGCGCCCGGAGCAGCACCGGGTAGACGACGAACAGCACGAGGGCCAGACCCACGTAGACCGCGACCGCGAAGGTGCCCAGGTTGCCCAGCGAGCTCCAGCCGTAGGTGGCGATGGCGCGACCGACGAGACCGAGCGTGCCCAGCGGGGCCAGCCGGATGATCCACCACAGCACGGTCTGGATGATCTTCAGCAGGGACTTGTTGAAGGCCAGGAACGGCTCGGCCTTCTTGCCCGAACGCAGGGCGGCGATCCCCACCGCCAGGGCGAGGACGATGATCTGCAGGACGTTGAAGCTCACGCCGGTGTCGACGCCGAGGACCGCGCCCGCGTCGTCGGTCCGCAGGGAGCTGGAGGCACCCAGGCCGAGGAAGTTGCCCGGGATGAGTCCCTGCAGGAAGTCCAGCCACGAGCCGGTGCGGCTCGGCTCGGCGGCGTCCGCGGCGTCCACCGCGGCGTTGGCGCCCGGCTGGAGAACGAGGCCCAGACCGATGCCGATGGCCACGGCGACGAGAGCGGTGATGGCGAACCAGAGCAGGGTCTGGCCGGCCAGGCGGGCCCCGTTCGCCACCCCGCGCAGGTTCGCGATGGAGGCGACGATGGCCGTGAACACCAGCGGCGGGACGACAGCCTTGAGCAGCGACACGAACGAGCCGCCGATGGTGGTCAGGGTGACGGTTAGCCAGTTGTCCTCGCCGGCCGCGGTCGGGCCGATCTCGAGGGCGGCCCACCCGGCGAGGACGCCGATCACGAGGCCGATGAGGATCTGGGCGCTGAACGACGGGAGCCGGAGCCTGCGCTTCGGCTCGGTCGCCGTCGGCGATGAGGTGGAGGACACGGGGTGACCTTTCGGTGAGGTGAGGCACCGGACGCGGGAACCGCGCACGGGAGAAGGCTGCCGCGCGGAGCGCGACGGCAGGGAGGAGCCACCGCAGGCACGGCGGAGACGCCGTGGCTCGGCGGAGAAAAGGCGCTCAGGGCGCCAGGAGCGGTGCTGGGGCGCGGGTCAGATCACGCGCGGGCCGGTGAGGTCCTGGCCGGACGACTCAGCGACAACAACAGGTCGCGGACGCACACATCATGCTCGCCTGACGACAGAGGTCGACGGCGGTGCGCACGGTGAGGTTCCACGGGTTGAGCACGAACACTCCTGGGTGGTCAGGGCCGCGAGGACAGCGGCGCCACCGCACAGCGTAGACCGGCCGGGCGGAATTGCGAAGCACTCGGTACACAAATGTGACCCACGTCCCAGCAGGTCCCTTCCTTTCTGGCCCCGCGGGTTCTAGCGTCAGCATCATCACCCGCCGAGGGAGGAACGTACGTTGCTCGAGCACGCCGACGCCCCGACCACCGCCCTGCCCCCCGCGCCCACCGGCGCACGTCCGGGCGTCCTGGCCCGGAACTACGAGCCGCTCGACGTGGTCCTGGTCTCCGGCGAGGGGTCGTGGGTGACGGACGTCGACGGAAAGCGGTACCTGGACTGCCTGGCCGGCTACTCGGCGCTGAACTTCGGCCACCGCCACCCCGCGCTGGTGGCCGCTGCCAAGGAGCAGCTCGACGCGATCACGCTGACCTCCCGCGCGTTCACCCACGACCTGCTCGAGCCGTTCGCCCGAGCGGTGACGGCGCTGACCGGGACCGAGATGCTCCTGCCGATGAACACCGGCGCCGAGGCGGTCGAGACCGCGGTCAAGGCGGCACGCAAGTGGGGCTACGACGTCAGGGGGGTCCCCGACGGCGAGGCGACGATCATCGTCGCCTCCGGGGCGTTCCACGGCCGCACGACGACGATCGTGTCGATGAGCGACGACCCCCTCACCCGGGACGGGTTCGGCCCGTACACCCCCGGCTTCCGCATCGTGCCGTTCGGCGACGCCGACGCCGTCGCCGCGGCGGTCGACCGGACGACCGTCGCGGTGCTCGTCGAGCCCGTCCAGGGTGAGTCCGGCGTCATCATCCCCCCGGCCGACTACCTGCCCCGGCTGCGGGCGCTGTGCGACGAGCACGACGTGCTGCTGGTGCTCGACGAGATCCAGTCCGGCCTCGGGCGCACGGGCACCACGCTCGCCCAGGACCTCGTGGGCGTCCGGGCGGACCTGACGACCCTGGGCAAGGCGCTCGGCGGCGGGATCCTCCCGGTCTCCGCCGTCGTCGGACGGCGCGACGTGCTCGGGGTCCTCACCCCCGGCACCCACGGCTCGACGTTCGGCGGCAACCCGCTCGCGTGCGCCGTCGGCATCGCGGTGGCCGACCTGCTCGTGCCCGGCACCCTCCAGGCCCGCGCCGCCACCCTCGGCGCCGAGCTGCGCACGAGGGTCGAGGCGCTCGTGGCCGAGGGGCTGCTCGCCTCGGCGCGCACGGTCGGCCTGTGGGCGGGGCTGGACGTCGAGCCCTCCCTCGGCATGACCGGTCGTCAGACCTGCGAGCTGCTCGCCGCCCACGGGGTCCTCACCAAGGACACCCACGGCTCGACGATCCGGCTCGCTCCCCCGCTGAACATCGAGCGGGAGGACCTGGACCTGGCGCTGGACATCCTCACGAAGGTGCTGCGCGAGCGTCGCGCCGCGGTGGGCGGGTAACTGCTCACGGTGGGCGGGTAACCGCTCACGGCCCGCGCGGCGCAGCAATATTCGCTCGACGCCTCGGGCGACGGCGTGCCAACGTTCCTGCCATGAAGAAGGACTCCTGAAACCGCGCCGGCGAACTCTGCGCCGGCAGCCTGCCCGCCTCGTCGGCGGCACGTCGGCACCCGGTGCCACGGATGAGACCCCGGCCCGCGACCGGGCCCGCACCCTTCAGGAGGTACCCCTTGGAACCGCTTCTGCACGCCTTCACGCTCAACAGCCTCGGCCGCGACCTGGGCGACATCGCCGCGATGCCGCACCGGCCGCTCACCGACCTGCGCCGTCGGAAGGGCGGGCCCTCGCGCCAGCCCGCCCCGCACCAGGCGCCGCCGCGGCGGCCGGCAGTCCCGCTGCGCCAGCCCAAGCGGTAGGCAGGAGACGGACGCCCCGCACCCTCGGTGCGGGGCGTCTCGCGTGCCCTGCTCGCCGGCGGTCGGCGGCTAGCCCAACCGGACGGTTTCGTCCAGATTGAACCGCCGACGCTGATGGGGAGTTCTCCCCATGGACGTTCTGCGTTCTCCGAGTTCTAATGGATACACAGCGGGCGCAGGGGGCGTCCGGTGGACGGCATCCAGGGGTGCCGACCCAGGAGGGGGCTCCGTCAGGGGTCAGAGCTTTGCGGCTGCACGACACGTCACGGGCCCCCTCCTCCTGTCTCTCCCGCCGCGCCGCACGTCGGCGACATGCTCGCGCACCGGGGTCGGCCTGCCGGTCCGTGCGCGGCCACGCCGCACGTGCAGTTCGTGCGGGGGCTACGCGGCTCCTCGGGACGACGGCGGAGCCCACTTCCTCCAGCGCACGCCGACATGGGCGCGTGGGCCAGCGACGCCGCGCACAACGCCGGCGCGCCCGGGCGTGCGGCCGGGCGGCCTCTGCAGGCCAGGGCGACCTCGGCACGGCCGACGCTCCGGCCCAGCCGCTCGTCGAGGTTTCAGCCGCTCGCCGAGGTGCCAGCCGCTTTCACAGGTGTCAGCGGTTCCAGGGCACGTCGGAAGGGGCGCGGCCCTCGTCGGCGGCACGCGCGGGCACGACCATGACCGGCGAGGCCGCGTGGTGCAGCACCGCCTGGCTGGTGGAACCGAGGAGCAGGCCGGCGAATCCCCCGCGGCCGCGCGAGCCGACGACGACGAGCTCGACGGCCGTGGAGAACTCGGCCATGAGCGCGGCGGCGTTGCCGTCCAGGGCGTGCTGACGCACGCGGACGTCGCGCCCGGCGACGGCGGACTCGACGGCGACGCCGAGCCCCTCACGCACGTCGGCGAGCACCTCGTCGCGGTCGACGGCGGCCGGCAGCCACGCCATCGCGCCGGCCCCCGTGGCGATCGGCACGGCGGCGACGGCGGTCAGCTCGGCGTCCCAGAGGATCGCCTCGTCCACCGCGCGGTGGAGGGCGATGCGCGCCGACTCGGAGCCGTCGACGCCGACGACGATGCGCTTGATCGGGGTGAACTGGCGGCTGGTGTTGAGGGGCACCACCACGGTCGGGCAGTGGGCGTGGGCGGGCAGGGCGGAGGAGACCGTCCCGAGGAGGCGGTCGGTGAATCCCCCGCCGCCGCGGGTGCCGACGACCACCATGCTGGCCTCGCGCGAAAGGTCCACGAGCACACCGGCGGGGTCGCCGGTCTCGAGGGCGGAGGTGACGACGAGCCCCGCGCCGGCCGTGCGCGCGACGGCCTCGTCCACGACGGCCTGGGCACCCTGCTGGATCGCGGTGTCGTCCATGGCCGCGTACCCGCCGTCGAGGGAGGCGGCGGTGAAGGAGGGCAGGGCGTAGGCGCAGACGACGTGGAGGCGCCATCCGGCGCGCTTCGCCTCGGCGACGGCCCAGTCCATGGCCCCGAGGCTCGCCTCCGAACCGTCCACCCCGACCACGACGACCTTTTCGCGGGTCATGACAACGCCTCCTTAGTTGACCGACCGTTGACCATCAGGTGTCCCTTTACGGAACCTTATCGGCACCGGTCCCCCTCGGGACCAGGACCATCGGAGGTATGTCGGCGGATTCCGTGCCGGCCTGCCCGGAAGGGACAAAGGCCCGACCTTGGCGGAACGGACCGAGGGGCCCGACGACGACCCGACCCGGGCGGAACGGACCAGGGGGTCCCGACGACGACGACGACTTGACCCGGGCGGACCGACCGCGCCCGACGACGACGACGGCCCGCCCCTTGGGGGCGGGCCGGCGCGGTGGGGGCGTGGCGGTCGGTGCCACGCGGGGCACCCCGGGGTCCGGGGGGTGCGGTGGCGTCGGTCAGCCGACGCGGATGAAGATCGGGTTGGAGATGTAGATCGGGGACTCGTACAGCGGGGTGCCCGGGCTGCGGGCGGCGATGTGCTGGCCGTTGCCGGTGTAGATGCC
>NZ_JAHXNL010000007.1 GCF_023148685.1 Georgenia sp. EYE_87
TCACCAAGACCGTCGGCGCCTTCGCCGTCACCCAGCCCGAGCCCGGCATCTTCGTCTGGCTCACCCCCTCCGGGCACACCTACCGCCGCGAACGCAACGGCACCGTCACCCTCCTCGCCGTCCGCCCGCCCCACCACGGCCGACCCGAACCCCTCCACGACGAACGCGACGACCCACCACCCTTCTGATCGCCGACGGCTGTCGGGCACGGTGACACGGCGGCCACGGTGAAACGGGTAGACGGCGCCAGCTGGGCAGGCGCAGACTCTCCCCATGCGACATTGATCTGATCCAGACCCGCGGTCGGCCCGTCGGCTCATCCGAACCGCCACCGCATGGGCGTTCGTCGCCGAGGCGATGCCGCTCTATCCGCTCTACGCGTTGCTGTTCGCCGACACCGGCCTAAGCGGCGCGGAGATCTCCGCGCTCTTCGCGATCTGGTCCGCCGTCGCAGTCGTCGCCGAGGTGCCGACCGGCATACTCGCCGACCGTTACTCGCGGCGTGGCGCCGTCGTCGCCTCCTCGCTGCTGCAGGCGTCCGCCTTCGCGCTATGGGTGCTCGTGCCCGGCTTCACGACGTTCGCCGCCGGGTTCGCCCTGTGGGCCGTCGGTGGAGCGTTCGCCTCGGGTGCTTTCGAGGCGCTGCTCTTCGACGGACTCGACGCGGCCGGTGCACGCAAGCTCTACCCGAAGGTGCTCGGCCGCGTCGAAGCCGCCGCACTCGTCGCCCAGGTTCCCGCGGCGCTGGCGGCGACCGCTCTGTTCGCCGTCGGCGGGTTCGGTCTCGTCGGAGCGGTGAGTGTGGCGATGTGCCTGCTGGCGGCCGTCCTCGCGGCGCGGCTCCCGGCGACCCGGCGTCGACCGGGAGGCGGCCACGAAGAGCGTACGGCGTTGCCCCATGTCGTCAGAGAGCTGCGCGCGACGGTCGCCAGACGTGGAGTGCGTGGTGCGGTCGTGCTGGTCGCCCTGCTGCTCGCGGTCGACGGCCTCGAGGAGTACTTCCCGCTGCTCGCCGCCGAGCGCGGCGTGCCGACAGCCTGGGTGCCGATCGTCTTGCTCGCTGTCCCGCTCGTCGGCGCACTCGGCGCCTGGCTCGGCGGTCGGGCAGGGCGGGTGTCGGTCACCCGGCTGGCCGTGCTGCTCACGGTCGGTGCCTTGCTCCTCGCCGCCGTCGAACAGATCGCGCACCCGGCGGGCGTGGCCGTCATCGCCGTCTTCTACGGCATCTACCAGGCGGTCCGGGTGATCTCGGAGGCCCGCCTCCAGGAACTGATCCCGAGCACGCACCGGGCCAGCATCACCTCGGTCGCCGGTGTCGGTAGCGAGGTCGCCACCCTGGCCGTCTACGGAGCGTGGGCGCTCGGCGGGACGACGGCGGTCGCGACCGGCGTCATGCTCCTGGCCGTGGCGCTGCCCCGTCTCCTCGGAGGGAGGCTCCTACGCCGGACCGGCGCTACGGCCAGGGCGCCAGAGGCTGGTCGGGCAGCGGTGTCCCATCCTGACCAGAGGCCGGCACCCCGCTCGAGGTCGTGACGGGACGACGTCGCGGAAACGGGAAGCGATCCAGGTCCGCCGCCGTGACGACCTCCGCGCCACCGGCGGTCGCCCGTGCCTGTGCGGTCAGGGGAGCGACGCCCGGGTAACGCGACGAGAAGTGCGTCAGCACGAGGCGCCGCGCACCGCCGTCGCCCGCGATCGAGCCGGCCTGCCCGGCGGTGAGATGCCGGTACTCCCTGGCGAGCGCCGCGTCCTCGTCGGCGAACGTGCACTCGGTGACGAGGAGGTCAGCACCGCTCGCCAGCTCCTCGGCCCCGGCGCACGGCGCGGTGTCCATGACGAACGCGAAACGCTGGCCGGGTCGAGGGGCGCTCACGTCCTCGAGCCGAACTCGGCCCACCCGGCCCCGCCGCTGCAGCTCACCCACGGCCGGCCCGGACAGGCCCGCGGCCGCCAGTCGGTCCGGCAGCAACGTCCGGCCCTCCGGCTCGCGCAGCCGGTAGCCGTACGTCTCGATGCGGTGGTCCAGCGGCACGACGTCGATCCCGTCGGCGATCTCGCCGGCCCCGCCGTGCGGGTGCAGCCGCAGGTCGACGCCGCCACCCGCGACGGTGACGAGAGCCCGCACGACCTCCTCGCCGGACGCCGGGTAGTGCAGGTGCACGGGGTGGTCCACGCCGTCCACGGCCATGCGGGACAGCACGCCGGGCAGACCGAAGCAGTGGTCACCGTGGACGTGGGTGAGGCAGATGCGGGTCACTCGCGACGACGCCACACCGGCATGGATCATCTGCCGCTGGGTGCCCTCGCCGGGGTCGAGGAGGAGACCCTCACCGTCCCAGCGCAGGAAGTAGCCGTTGTGGTTCCGGGTCCGGGTCGGCACCTGGGACGCCGTGCCGAGGACGACGAGCTCGCGCATGCCGCGAGTGTGCCTCAGCCAGCCGCGTCAGGGCTGCTGAGCCGCAGGTTCTGGCCGCTCACGGGAACAAATCCGGAGCGTGGCCCGTTGATCCTTATGTCACCCACCCACACGCAAGCGGAGGTAGCCCTTTGCCCACCAGCCAGCTCACACGGCCGATCGACCGTCCCGCAGAGTCCGGGGAGACGACGCGCGGAGGGTGGCTCGCCCGCCTCCGCCGCCACCGGCGGAACGCGTACCGGAAGGTGCGCCCGCACCAGGCTCGACGGCTGATCGCCGACGGCGCCACCGTCGTCGACGTCCGTGAGCCGGCTCAGTGGCGGGCGGGGCACATCGAGGGTTCGGTCAACATCCCGTTGACGAGGATCCTCGCCCGCCGGGGCGAGATCCCGCAGGGCGCCGTCGTGACGGTCTGCCGCTCAGGACCCCGCTCGGCGCGTGCCGCCGAGCTCCTCGCCGCGCACGGCTACGCGGCGCACAACCTTCGGGGCGGCCTGCGTGAGTGGGACTACGCGGGCTACCCGCTCACCGACGCGTCAGGGGAGCCGGGCTTCGTCGCCTGACCCCGTCCGCGTGCGGTGGACCTCGTCAGAGCTCGCTGACGTCCACCGCTCCGAGCGACTCCAGCCAGCCCAGCGGCTCGGTGGTGGTGCCGTCATCGTCGGTGTGGATCTCGAAGTGCACGTGCGGGCCGGTGGAGCGTCCGTTGTTGCCCACCCCGGCGATGACGTCGCCCGCCTCGACCTTCTGCCCCACGGAGACCTTCAGGTCGTCCGGGTACATGTGGTTGTACCAGCTCTCGAACACCTTGCCGTCGACCTCGTGCTTGACGGTGATGAGCATGCTGGACCGGCCATCCTTGCCCGTGCCCACGTAGGTGACCTCACCGTCGGCGACCGCGTGGATCGGGGTGTCGAGCGGCGCGGCGAAGTCGACGCCTGTGTGCATGCCGCCCCAACGCGGGCCGTACTTCGACGTCAGGCGGTAGTCCCCGGCGGCGACGGGCATGACCACCTCGGGGGCCGGGGGAGGCGGCGGGGTCGCGGCGGCGATCTCGGCGGCCGCCGCCGCAGCGGCCTCGGCCTTCTCGGCCTCGGTGGGCAGCGGCTCCCGCACCTGCACGCGGGAGGCGCGCTCGGCGCCGGCGCGGCGGTCGGCGGCGGTGTCGTCCACGAGCACGCCCGACGACGGAGCCTCCTTCGCGGCGGTCGCGAACCCGGCGTCCAGGGTCTCGAGGGTGCTGGTGGTGGCCTGCGGGGCGGCCTTGGCCGCGACGGCGTTGGCGTCGTCGGAGCTGGCGGCGAAGACGGGCACGGCGACGGTCAGCGCGCCCAGCACGCCCAGCGCGCACGCCTTGGCGGCGAAGCGGCTGAAGCGCGGCGTCGGGTCGGCCCGGTGGGCGCCGCGGGTGCGCTCGGTCGCGGTGCCGGCGCTGTCGGGCATGGTGCTTCGTGTCAAGGATCCTCCAGGAACGGGGCCGGCCTGTGGCCGTGCGGGATGCCCGACGAGGCGCGAGACGCGGAGCGGGCGAGTGCCGGGATGGTGGTCCCGACCGGATTGTCACGGAAGCGTAACGGCCCGCACCCTGTCCAACCTATGAACGGGGTCACGATGAGTCGAGGATCACAGCAGCGATGGCGTGGCACGCCCGGCGGGGTGTGGTACCGGACGGCGTGGACGGTTACGCCGTCAGTGCGCGCCGCACCAGCTCGACCGCCTCGTCGTCGCCGAGGCCCAGGGCCCGCACGGTCGTCGCGTACGTCCGGGCGGCGGCACGTGCCGCACGCCCGGAGTCGTCGTCGGCCACGAACGTGCCCGCCCGCCCGCGGCCCTCCAGGAGCCCGTCGGCCTCGAGCACGCGGTACGCCCGCGCCACGGTGTTCGCCGCGATGCCGAGGTCCTCGGCGAGGCGGCGGACGGTGGGCAGGCGGTCGCCCGCGCGCAGCTCGCCCGTCCCGACCTGGGCGGTGATCTGCTCGCGAAGCTGCTCGAACGGCGGCACCGACGACGTCGGGTCGACCTGGAGCATCAGCTCTCCTCTTGGGTCCGGGCGCAGGACGGGCGTGCGCTCACTCGTGGCTCGCGGGCTCCTCGGCCTCGCCGGCCGCGTGGCGGGCCAGCACGAACAGCAGGTCGGAGAGCCGGTTGAGGTACGTCAGCGCGGGCTCCGCCACCTCGTGGCCGCCCTCACGGGCCGCCACCGCGTGACGCTCCGCCCGCCGGACGACGGTCCTGGCGTGGTCGAGCGCGGCGCTGGTCGGCGTCGCCCCCGGCACCACGAACACCGGACGCAGGGGCCGCTCGGCGACGAGCTCGTCGATGTGGCGCTCCAGCGCGGCGACCATCGACGGCGTCACCCGTGAGACGCCGTCGACGAGGCGCCGTCGCCGCTCGGGACGGGTCGCCAGGTCCGCGCCGACCACGAACAGCTCACGCTGCAGCCCGAGCAGCCGGTCCGCGAGCACGGAGTCCGGACAGCCGGCACGGGCGACGCCGAGCACGGCGACCACCTCGTCGACGTCCCCGTAGGCGTCCACCAGGACGTCGCCCTTGGAGGTCCGACCACCCAGGAAGAGGCCGGTGGAACCGTCGTCCCCGGTGCCGGTGTAGATGCGCGCCACCCGGGAAGCATCGCACCACCCCCGGCGTGGTGGACAATGAACCCCGAGAGAACAGCTGAACACCGTCCCGAAACCAGGGGAAGCCGGTTGAAATCCGGCGCTGACCCGCAACCGTAGGTCGCCGTGAGGCGGCGAGCCGGAGCACCTGGCCGGGGCGTCAGGCTCCACCCGTCGTGGTCTGCGGGCGAGCCCGGGCCCGGCGTGCGCGCACCCGGGTGCGGGTCCGTGCGCGACCCCAGCCCGAGAGGTTCGCATGCACACCGCCCCGCCCCGACTCAGCACGTCGGTCACCCCCACGCCGGCCCGCCTCGCGCGGGTCGCCGGCTGCGCCGCGGCTCTCGCCGTCGTCGCGCTCGTTCCCGCGCTGCCCGCCCAGGCCACCGCCGGCCCGGCCGAGGTGAGCGGCACGGCGTGCGCCGACGACACCGGGGTCACCGTCGTCGTCGATCTGACCGACCTCGGCGAGGACGTCCGCGTGGGCTGCGCGGAGGGCGACCCGGCCAGCGGCCGCGAGGCGCTCGAGAGCGCCGGCTTCACCACCACCGACTCGGTGCCCGGGATGATCTGCGCCGTCGACGGCCTCCCGGACCCGTGCCCCGAGGAGTTCGACGGCAACTACTGGGCCTACTTCTCCGCCGAGGCGGACGGCGGGTGGACCGCCCGCACCGAGGGCGCCGACACCGCCGACCCCGCGCCGGGCACCTTCGAGGGCTGGCGCTACAACGACGGCTCCGCCGGACCGGGCGTGACGACGGCGGAGCTGGCGGCAGCAGGCGCGGCCGAGAGCGGCGACGCGTCGGACGCAGCGACCGAGGGCGCCACCACTGCGGACGACGACGCCGCCGCTGCCGGTGGCCCCTCGACCGGGCTGGTGGTCGGGCTGGGTGCCGCGGCCGTCGCGCTGGTCCTCGCCGTCGTGCTGCTGCGCCGCCGGGGCAGGGCCTGACGGACGCCCATGACCACCACCGGGGCTGCCGCCACCGCCACCGCCGCCGCGCGCACGCCGGCGCGGGTGGCGGCCGCCCGTGGCCGCCTGCACCCGCTCGGGTGGTGGGCCTGGGCCGGCGGCGTCGCGGTCGCCCTGACCCGCACCACCAACCCGGTGGTCGTGGTGCTGCTCGGGGTCGCCGTGGTCCTGGTCGTCGCCGTCCACCGCGACGACTCGCCCTGGGCCCGCGCGTTCGGCGCCTACCTGGTGCTGGGCGGGGTGGTGACCGCCGTGCGCGTCCTCTTCCACGTCCTTGTCGGCGTCGACGACGCCAGCCCGGTCGTGGTCGACCTGCCGGGCGTCCCGCTGCCGGACTGGGCGGTCGGGGTGGAGCTCCTCGGCCCGGTGCACCTCTCCGGGCTGCTCGCCGCCCTCTACGGCGGGCTCCGCCTCGCCGCGCTCATCGTCGCCCTCGGCGCCGCCAACGCCCTGGCCAACCCCAAGCGGGCGCTGCGCTGCCTGCCCGCCTCGCTGCACCACCTCGGCACCGCGGTCGTCATCGCGGTCACCGTCGCCCCCCAGCTCGCCGCCGCGGTCGGTCGCGTGCGCCGCGCGCAGCGGCTGCGCGGCCTCGACGCCCGCGGGCCACGCGCCGCCGCCGCCCGCCTGGTGCCGGTGCTCCAGGACGCGCTCGACCACGCCCTCGCGCTCGCGGCGTCGATGGACTCGCGCGGTTACGCCCGCACCACCACCCCGGGCGGTGACCGTTGGGTCGGGGTCGCCCTCGTCGTCGGCCTGCTCGCCGCCGTGCTCGGCACCTACGGCCTGCTCGACGGCGCCGCCCCCGACTGGACCGGCCCCACCCTCCTCGCCGTGGGAGCCGCCGTCGCCGTCCTGGCCTCCGCCCTCGCCGGGCGCCGCGTGCGCCGCACCCGGTACCGGCCCGACCCCTGGCGGGCCGAGGAGTGGGCCGTCGCCGGGTGCGGCGTCCTCGCCGCCGCCGGCGTCCTCGCCGGCGCGGCCCTCGGGCCGACGGCGATGGCGGCGCCCGTCAGCCCGCCCGCCTGGCCCGCGCTGCCCGTCGCCGGGGCCCTGGCCGCCCTGGCGGCCGCGGCGCCCGCCGTCGTGCGACCGAGGAGCGTGCGGTGATCCGCTTCGAGGACCTCTCCGTCACCTACCCCGGCGCGGACGCATCAGTGCTCAGCCACGTCGACGCGCGCGTCGAGGAGGGCGAGCTGTGCCTCGTCGTCGGGGCCACGGGCTCCGGGAAGTCCACCCTCCTCGGGGCGGCCGCGGGCCGCGTCCCGCACTTCACCGGTGGGCTGCTCTCCGGCCGCGTGCTCGTGGACGGGCGCGACACCCGCGACCACCTGCCGCGGGACCTGGCCGACGTCGTGGGCATCGTCGCGCAGGATCCTCCCGCCGGCTTCGTCACCGACACCGTCGAGGAGGAGCTCGCGTTCGGGATGGAGCAGATCGGCGTCGCGCCGGCGCTCATGCGCAAGCGGGTGGAGGAGGTCCTCGACCTCCTCGGCCTGGCTCGGCTGCGCGACCGTGCGCTCGCCGACCTCTCCGGCGGCGAGCAGCAGCGCGTCGCGATCGGTGCCGTCCTCACCGCCCAGCCGCGCGTGCTCGTGCTGGACGAACCGACCTCGGCCCTCGACCCCGCCGCCGCGGAGGACGTGCTCGCCGCCCTGGCGCGGCTCGTGCACGACGTCGGCATCACCGTGCTGCTGGCTGAGCACCGCCTGGAGCGGGTGGTGCAGTTCGCGGACCGGGTGATCTCGCTGGCGCCCGGCGGGGAGGCGGTGTCTGGGCCGCCCGCGCGGGTGCTCGCCGGCTCCGCCGTCGCCCCGCCGGTGGTCGAGCTCGGCCGCTGGGCGGGCTGGGACCCGCTGCCGTTGTCCGTACGGGACGCCCGTCGGCTCGCCGGCCCCCTGCTTGACCGGCTCTCGGGGACGGCGTCGCTCTCCGCACGCCGAGAATGCCCTGACGCGCCGTTCGGGGTGGCGGACGGGCGGTCAGGGCATGCTCGGCGCCGGGGTGAGCTGCCGGGGGCCGCCGGTGCGGGCGCACCCGTGCTCGAGGCCCGGGGGGTCCGGGTGCGGCACGGGGACGTGGACGCGGTCCGCGGCGTGGACCTGACCCTGCGCGCGGGCGAGATCGTCGCGCTGATGGGGCGCAACGGCTCGGGCAAGTCCTCCCTGCTGTGGGCGCTGCAGGGGCAGGGGCCCCGCAGCGGGGGCACCGTGCGCCTCGCCGTTCCAGGTGACGGAGAGGGCGCGGCCCTCGGACCGGACCCCGCCACCCTGGCACCGGCCGTCGCGCGGCGGCACGTGGCCCTCGTCCCCCAGACCCCCTCCGACCTGCTGTACCTGCCGACGGTCGCCGAGGAGTGCACCGCCGCCGACGAGCAGGCCGGCGCCGCGCCCGGCGCCGCCCGCGACGTCCTGGACGCCCTCGCCCCCGGCACGCCCGACGCCGCCCACCCCCGGGACCTGTCCGAGGGCCAGCGACTCGCTCTCGCGCTCGCCGTGCAGCTCACCGGGCGCCCCGGCGTCCTCCTGCTCGACGAGCCCACCCGCGGCCTCGACTACACCGGCAAGACCCGGCTCGCCGGGCTCCTGCGGTCGCTGCGCCAGCTCGGCCGCGCCGTCCTGCTCGCCACCCACGACGTCGAGTTCGTCGCGGGCTGCGCCGACCGGGTCGTGCTCCTCGCCGGCGGCGAGGTGGTGGCGGACGCGCCCGCCCGCGCCGTGCTGCACGACTCCGCCACCTTCTCCCCGCAGGTCGCCAAGATCCTCCGCCCGCTCGACGTGCTCACGGTCGACGACGTCCGTCGCCTGCTGCCCGGCGGTGCGCCGTGAGCCGGGTCGACCCGGCCCGCGCGGTGCCGGTGAGCCGGCGGATGGCCGTCGCGCTCGTGCTCGCCTCGCTGCTCGGGCTGCTCGCCTTCGGCTGGCCGCTCGTGGTCCAGCCCGGCGCCACGCTGGCCGACGGGACGGACGCCCCGCTGGTCCTCGGCGTCGTCCTGGCCGCCGCGCTCGGCGTGCTCTTCGTCGGGCTCGGCGACGGCGGCATCGACGTCAAGGCCGTCGCGATGCTGGGGCTCCTCTCCGCCGTCGGCGCGCTGCTGCGCCCCGTCGCCGGCGGCACCGGCGGCGTGGAGACGGTCTTCCTGGTCATCGTCCTCGGCGCCCGCGTCTTCGGGCCCGGCTTCGGCTTCGTCCTCGGCTCGACGACGCTGCTCGCCTCCGCCCTCCTGACCGGTGGCGTCGGGCCCTGGCTGCCGTTCCAGATGCTCGCCGCCTCCTGGGTCGGCCTGGGCGCGGGTCTGCTGCCCGGACGTCTGCGCGGCTGGCGCGAGGTGGCGGCGCTGGCCGGCTACGGCGCCGTCGCCGCCCTCGCGTACGGCTGGGCGATGAACCTCGCGTTCTGGCCGTTCCAGCTCGGCGCCGGCACGGCCATCTCCTTCGTCCCCGGCGACCCCGTGCCGGAGAACCTGCGCAGGTTCGCCCTTTACTCGCTCGCGACCTCGCTCGCCTGGGACCTCGGGCGCGCGCTGACCACGGCCGTCGGCGTCGCTGTGCTCGGCCGGCCGGTCCTCGCCACGCTGCGCCGCGCGGCGGTCCGGGCCGTGTTCGGCGCCGGACCGGGGCGTGCCGACGAGCGCGAGGGCCCGGTCGCCGGGCAGACTCGGGCGACCGGCGCTCCCTGAGGACGACCGGCCCCAGGAGCCCGCGGCCAGGAGGAGGCGCACGCCCATGCCCGTGGTGGACAACGAGATCTACGTCGACGGCGAACGGGTCGCGACGCCGGGCGACCTCGAGCAGACCTTCGCCCTGCTCCACCGTCACGGCGGGATGGCGTGGGTGGGCCTCTACCGGCCGTCGCCGGAGGAGGTGGGCGCCGTCGCCCGTGAGTTCCGCCTGCACGAGCTCGCCGAGGAGGACGCCAACAAGGCCCACCAGCGCCCCAAGCTGGAGCGCTACGGCGACACGCTCTTCACGGTGCTCCGCCCGGCCCGCTACGTCGAGGAGACCGAGAAGGTGGAGTTCGGCGAGCTCCACATCTTCACGGGCCCGGGCTTCGTGGTCACCGTGCGGCACGCCGAGTCACCCGACCTCGGCAAGGTGCGGCGGCGCCTCGAGCACGACCCGCAGACCCTCCGGCTCGGCCCCGAGGCCGTGCTCTACGCGATCCTCGACCAGGTCGTGGACGAGTACGCGCCGGTGGTCGCCGGCCTGGAGAACGACATCGACGAGATCGAGGACCAGCTCTTCGAGAGCGACCCGACCGTCTCGCGCCGGATCTACGAGCTCTCCCGCGAGGTGATGGCCTTCCAGCGGGCGACCCACCCGCTGCTGGTCATGCTGGACAGCCTGGAGCAGGGGTTCGACCGCTACGGCGTGGACGTCGAGCTGCGGCACCGGCTGCGCGACGTCCACGACCACGCCATCCGCGTGGTCGAGCGGGTCGACGCCTTCCGGGCGCTGCTGCAGAACGCCCTGACGGTCAACGCCACGCTCGTGGCCCAGATGCAGAACGAGGAGACGAGGCGCGTCACCGAGGCCAGCTACCTCCAGAGCGAGCAGGTCAAGCGGATCTCCTCCTGGGCGGCGATCCTGTTCGCCCCGACCCTCATCGGGACGATCTACGGGATGAACTTCCGCCACATGCCGGAGCTCGAGTGGGTCTACGGCTACCCGCTCGCGCTGCTCGCCATGGTCGTCGGCGGCGTGGTGCTGTACCGGGTCTTCAGACGGCACCACTGGCTGTGAGCCGCCGCGTCAGATCCCGGTCGGCACCAGCACCAGCCGGGCGATGATGCCCGCCGCCGCGCTCGAGGCGATGGTCAGGACGCGGGCGAGGGTGGACTCGTCGAACGGCCACTCGAGGATGCGCTCGGCGCGCTTCTCCAGGTTCTCGGCCGCGCCGAGCAGCCCGGACTGCTGCTGCAGCACCTCGAGCGTCGGCTCGGTGCGCACCCGGTCGAGCGCCTGCCGGTAGAGCACCAGCGCCAGCGCGAGCTCCTGCTGCTTGACGGCCACCATCTGCCGGTGGATGCCGCGCAGCGACAGGAAGAACAGGCAGAGCGCGGCGACGAGCGCGCCGATGCCGACGGCGGCGACCGGGACGTCGGTGAGCCCGGTCAGCACCAGCGGCCCGATCGCGCCGAAGAGCAGCCAGAAGCCGGTGAAGGCCAGCCTGCCCACCGGCCGCAGCCCGAGCGAGCGGTCCCCGCGGTAGCCCAGGAGCGTCACGTGGCCGCGTCCGAGCCGCATCAGCCCCCGCTGCAGCACCACGTACACCCAGACGGCGGTGCACAGCGGCACGCCGATGACCAGCCAGGTCAGCCCCTGGACCGCGGCGGCGGCCCCGTCCCCGCGCAGCGCCTCGTCGAGGGGCAGGACGACCCCGACCCCCGCCGTCAGCAGGAGGGGGAGCGCGGCCGAGTCGATCCCACGGAACAGGCGGGCGACGTCCGGCTCGGTCTCGGCGATGACGTGCGTCAGAGCCGGCCGCAGCCGGTACAGCTCCTCGTCGATCCGGGAGACGCCCCAGAGCGAGAGGACGACGGCGAAGGAGGCCGCGACCCGGTTGAGCACCTCGCCCCACGGGACACCGCGCCCCCACATCGACGGGTCGAGCCCGCTGACGGCCGCCAGGTTCACCCACGGCACCAGCGCCCACGCCGCGACCCCCGCCGTCCGCGGCCCCGGCAGGCGCACGAGGAGGCGCTCGGTGAGGGGCGCACGGGGCGCCGCAACCACCTCCGTGCCCCGCGGTGCCCGTCGGCTCCGCATGGCCGCACCACCACCCTCGGTCGCTACGGACCATGGTCGCCGTCGCACCCGCCCCGGCGCACTCCCACGGGCCGCACGCGCCGTGCGGCGCGGCGCGGGCCCTAAGTCCCACTACGGACCCCCACCACTACATATAGTGGCGCTCGGAAATTACAAACACCACATGTTGTGGTGACAAGTCGTCATGACAGGTCCACAATGGGTACTGGCACAGAGCCCCACCCGGACCGCAGCAGCGTCCGAAGGAGCAGACCATGAGCGTCACCCCGGCCAGCAGGAAGAGCGGATCCGCACGCGCCAGGCGGCGCGGGCTGACGATCCCGCGCGTGTTCTCCACGGCCGGGACCCACCCGTACGACGAGGTCGAGTGGGACCGCCGGGACATCGTGCAGACGAACTGGCGCACCGGCGAGACCGTCTTCGAGCAGCACGGCGTGGAGTTCCCCGCCAGCTGGTCGGTCAACGCCGCCACCATCGTCACCACCAAGTACTTCCGCGGCGCGCTGGGCACCGACGCCCGGGAGCGCAGCCTGAAGCAGGTCATCGACCGCGTCGTGCGCACCTACACCGCGTCCGGGAGGGAAAACGGCTACTTCGCCACCGAGGCCGACGCCGAGGTCTTCTCCGACGAGCTGACCTGGCTCCTCCTGCACCAGGTCTTCGCGTTCAACTCCCCGGTCTGGTTCAACGTCGGCACCGCCTCGCCGCAGCAGGTCTCCGCCTGCTTCATCCTCTCCGTCGACGACACGATGGACTCGATCCTCAACTGGTACCGGGAGGAGGGGCTGATCTTCAAGGGCGGCTCCGGCGCCGGCCTGAACCTCTCGCGGATCCGCTCCTCCAAGGAGCTCCTCTCCTCCGGCGGCAACGCGTCCGGCCCCGTCTCCTTCATGCGCGGCGCGGACGCCTCGGCCGGCACCATCAAGTCCGGCGGCGCCACCCGCCGCGCCGCCAAGATGGTCGTCCTCGACGTCGACCACCCGGACATCGCGGAGTTCGTCGAGACCAAGGCGCGCGAGGAGGACAAGATCCGCGCCCTGCGCGCCGCCGGGTTCGACATGGACCTCGGGGGCAGGGACATCGTCTCCGTGCAGTACCAGAACGCCAACAACTCGGTGCGGGTCACCGACGAGTTCATGCGCGCGGTCGAGTCCGGCGGCACGTTCGACCTCAAGGCCCGCCTCGACGGGCACGTCGTCGAGACCGTCGACGCCAAGGGCCTCTTCCGCGCGATCGCGAAGGCCGCCTGGGAGTGCGCCGACCCCGGCCTGCAGTACGACGACACCATCAACGACTGGCACACCTCCCCGGAGTCCGGCCGCATCACCGCGTCGAACCCGTGCAGCGAGTACCTGCACCTGGACAACTCCTCCTGCAACCTCGCCTCGGTCAACCTGCTCACCTTCCTGCGCGAGGACGACACCTTCGACGTCGAGCGGTTCGTCGCAGCCGTCGAGCTCGTCATCACCGCGATGGACATCTCCATCTGCTTCGCCGACTTCCCGACCGAGGCGATCGGCGAGACCACCCGCGCCTACCGCCAGCTCGGCATCGGCTACGCCAACCTCGGCGCGCTGCTCATGGCCACCGGCCACGGTTACGACTCCGACGGCGGACGCTCCCTCGCGGCGTCGATCACCTCGCTCATGACGGCGACGGCCTACCGCCGCTCCGCCGAGCTCGCCGCGGCCCTCGGCGCCTACGACGGCTACGCCCGCAACGCCGCCGGCCACCAGCGCGTCATGCGCAAGCACGCCGCCGCCAACGACGAGCTGCGCACCGTCAACGCCATGGACGCCGCGATCCACGAGGCGGCGACCGGCCAGTGGCAGACCGGCAACGCCCTCGGCGCCGAGCACGGGTGGCGCAACGCCCAGGCGTCCCTGCTCGCCCCCACCGGGACCATCGGCTTCATGATGGACTGCGACACCACGGGAATCGAGCCCGACTTCTCGCTGGTGAAGTTCAAGAAGCTCGTCGGCGGCGGGTCCATGCAGATCGTCAACCAGACGGTGCCGCGCGCGCTGCGCCGGATGGGCTACGCCGAGGAGACGATCGAGGCGATCGTCGAGCACATCGCCGAGCACGGGCACGTCGTCGACGCCCCGGGCCTGAGGCCCGAGCACTACGAGGTCTTCGACACCGCCATGGGCCTGCGCTCCATCGCCCCGATGGGCCACGTGAAGATGATGGCCGCGGTCCAGCCGTTCCTCTCCGGCGCCATCTCGAAGACCGTCAACCTGCCCGAGACGGCGACCGTGGAGGACATCGAGCAGGTCTACTTCGACGGGTGGAAGCTCGGCCTGAAGGCGCTCGCCGTCTACCGCGACAACTGCAAGGTGGGCCAGCCCCTCTCGAGCGGGGCGTCGGCCCCGAGCGCCGCCGACGCCGCCGCCCCGGCGCCGGCCGCCACCCCGGCGGCTGCCAGCACCGACGGGCCGCCGCGGGCCGCCCGCAAGCGGCTGCCCAAGCAGCGCCCCTCCGTGACGACGTCGTTCACGGTCGGCGGCGCGGAGGGCTACCTCACCGCCGGGTCCTACCCCGACGACGGCCTCGGCGAGATCTTCCTGCGCCTGGGCAAGCAGGGCTCCACCCTGGCCGGCGTGATGGACGCGTTCTCCATCGCGATCTCGATCGGCCTCCAGCACGGGGTGCCGCTGGAGATCTTCGTCCAGAAGTTCACCAACCTCCGCTTCGAGCCGGCCGGCATGACGGACGACCCCGAGGTGCGGATGGCGCAGTCGATCATGGACTACGTCTTCCGACGCCTGGCGCTGGACCACCTGCCGTTCGAGACGCGGTCGGAGATGGGGATCTTCACCACCACCGAGCGGGCACGCTACGCCGAGACCGGCTCGTACACGCCGGCCGAGACCGACCTCGCCGACCTCAACGAGCCGGTGGAGGAGGCGGTCGCCGGACCCGCGCCCGCGGCCGCGAGCGCACCCTCCGCGCCGACCCCGGCCCGTCCGCACTCCTCGGCCGAGCTGCTCGAGCTGCAGCAGGGCCAGCGCGCGGACGCGCCGCTGTGCATGTCCTGCGGCATCAAGATGCGGCCCTCGGGCTCGTGCTACGTCTGCGAGGGGTGCGGCTCGACCAGCGGCTGCAGCTGAGTCGCGGGAGGGGGCGGGTACGCGGGCAGGCCGGGGCTGGGAGAGCCTGATCCGGCCTGCGCCGTGGGCGACCGTGCCACACTCGGAACTCGGCGGCAGGAGGCGGACGTGTACCAGTTCGAGGAGCTCTCCAGGGACGAGTGCCTGCGCCTGCTGGGCGAGGGCGTTGTCGGCTGGGTCGCCTACCCGGACGACGACGGCGCCCGCCTGGTCCCGGTCAACTACGTCCTCCACCGCGACGAGATGGTGCTCACCACCTCCTACGGCAGCAAGCTCGCGGCGGCCGCCCACAACCGCGCGATGTCCTTCGGGATCGGCGAGTTCGACGTCTCGAGCCGCACGGGCTGGTCGGTCGTCGTCCGTGGCCGGTCCCACCTCGTGGGCGACGAGCTGGTCAACCCCGACCTGCCGCCGGGGGAGGCCTGGGCGGTGCGCGGCAAGGGGATCCCGATCGCGATCGAGCTGGCGCACGTCTCCGGCCGGCGGGTCCGCGCCGCCGACCCTGCCGACGACCCGGCGCCCCGGGGCTGAGCCGCGACGAGGTGGCGCCGCGGAGGAACGCCGTCGAGAAATTTCCGTGAAAATCTTCGCTCTTTCCCTCCCCGTGCTTCTCCGCTAGGTTCGCGGTGCGCGCGAAACCCATATCTGAAGAGTCGCCCCGACTGCACGGCAACGCCGCCAGCAGGAGCGGGACCCGGATGCGGGCACCAGACCGACGATTCCTATGGTGACCGTGGTGGTTTTCTGCGGTTCTCTCGGGGGCATTTCCGGGAGGGGGAACTGCCGTGGTCCAGATCGCGCCCGAAGGCCGTACGCGTACCGAGTTCATGGTCTCGAAGGGGTGGGTGCAGGGCGTCGGGCTCGTGATGCTCTTCGGCTTCTTCGTGATGGGCCTGCTGGCCCTGCGCACCTACACCGACTCCATGCCGCAGCCCGACCGGGTGGTCGACGCCCAGGGGGAGGTGGTGTTCACGGGGGAGGACATCACCTCGGGCCAGCAGATCTTCCTGCGCCGCGGCCTGCAGCAGTACGGCTCCGTCATGGGGCACGGCGGGTACCTCGGCCCCGACTACACCGCCGACTACCTGCGCCGCTCCGCCACCTACGTCCTCGACCAGCTCGAGGGTGCCGGCGAGCAGGACCCGCAGGGCGCCCTCGTGGAGATGATGCGGACCAACCGCTACGACGAGGCCACCGGCACCCTCGAGCTCACCGACCTGCAGATCCAGGCGTTCGAGGAGGTCCAGCAGCACTACGCCGCCTACTTCGGCTCGTCCACCACCCAGTACGGGCTCATCCCCGACGCCATCACCGACCCGGAGGACATCCGCCAGCTGACGTCGTTCTTCGCGTGGACGGCGTGGGCGTCGGCGGCGGAGCGGCCGGGCCACGACTACTCGTACACGAACAACTGGCCCGCCGAGCCGCTCGTCGACAACGGCCCCACGGCCGACATCCTGGTGTGGAGCGGCCTGTCCCTGGTGGCCCTGCTGGCCGGCACGGGCGCCCTGTTCGCCATCTACGGCCGCTGGAGCCGCAGCATCGGCTGGCACTCCGCCGAGACCCGGACGCTCGCGTTCAAGCAGCCGGGCGAGGTTGCCGTCACCCCCGCCCAGCGCGCCACCGCCTGGTTCTTCTTCGTCGTCGCGCTGCTGTTCCTGGCCCAGGCGCTGCTCGGCGGCGCCGTCGAGCACTACCGCGCCGACCTCTCGAGCTTCTTCGGCATCGACCTCGCGCAGATCCTGCCGTTCAACCTGGCCCGGACGTGGCACGTGCAGCTCGCGCTGCTGTGGACCGCCGCCTCCTTCCTGGGGGCCGGCATCTTCATCGCCCCGTACATCTCCGGGCGCGAGCCGAAGAACCAGCACTGGCTCGCCTACGGCCTCCTCGGCGCCGTCGCGCTCGTCATCGTCGGCTCCTTCGCCGGCGAGGCGATGAGCATCTTCGGCGTCGAGCTCGCCAAGGGCTCGCCGCTGTGGGACATGCAGTGGGAGTACCTGGACCTGCCGAAGGTCTGGCAGGGCCTGCTCACCGTCGGCATGTTCCTGTGGATCGCGATCATCTTCCGCGCCATCCGCACCCGGCTGAAGACCGAGAACCGGGGCAACATGCCGTGGCTGTTCTTCTACTCCGGCCTCGCGATCCCCGGCTTCTACGCCGTCGGCCTGCTCGCCGGCACCCAGACGCACCTCACCGTCGCCGAGTTCTGGCGCTTCTGGGTGGTGCACCTGTGGGTGGAGGACTTCCTCGAGCTCTTCACCACCGTGATGGTCGCCTACATCTTCGTGATGCTCGGCGTGGTCCGGCACAAGATCGCCATGCAGATCATCTTCCTCGACGTCATCCTCTACTCCGCCGGCGGCGTCCTCGGCACCATGCACCACCTGTACTTCTCCGGCACCCCGGTCGAGCACATGGCGCTCGGCGCGTTCTTCTCCGCGCTCGAGGTCATCCCGTTGACGTTCCTGACCATCGAGGCCTGGAGCTTCCTCCAGCTCGGCTCGCGGCAGGAGTCGCGCAGCTCGGCGCCGTTCCCGCACCGCTGGGCGGTGATGTTCCTCGTCGCGGTGGGCTTCTGGAACTTCCTCGGCGCCGGCGTCTTCGGCTTCCTCATCAACCTGCCGATCATCTCCTACTACCAGATCGGCACCGCGCTCACGGCGAACCATGCGCACGGCGCCATGATGGGCGTCTACGGGATGATGGGCGTCGGCCTGGCGCTGTTCGCGCTGCGCTACCTCATCCCGCCGGCCCGCTGGCCCGACAGGCTGGCGAAGCTCTCCTTCTGGTCGCTCAACATCGGGCTGGCCTGGATGGTCTTCGCGACCCTACTGCCGCTCGGCGTCATCCAGCTCTGGTACTCCGTCAACGACGGCTACTTCGAGGCCCGCGAGCTGAACTTCATCACCCGCCCCGGCAACGCCGTGCTCGAGTGGCTGCGCATGCCGGGAGACCTGATCTTCATCCTCGGCGGGGTCCTGCCCTTCCTCTGGATCACCTGGCTCGGGGTCCGCCACCGCATCCGGTCCACCAGCCTCGAGGTCCCCGTGGAGCAGCTCTTCGTCGAGGAGCAGCCGGTGGGCCCGGGCGGCACCGGCACCGGACGCGGGGGCGCGTGATGGGCGAGGTCGACATCGCGGTCTGGCTGGCGGCCGGCTACGGGGTGGCGCTGCTCGGTGTCGCCCACGCGCTGGACCTGCTCGCCCGCCGGACCTCCTCCAACACCGCGCGGTGGCGCTCCGGGGCCTTCACCTACCACGCCGACCATGACGCCTGGCTCTGCCCGGAGGACCAGTGGCTGTGGCCGCACGCCTTCGACCCGGAGAACCGGGTGATGCGGTACCGGGCCAGCCCGGCGGTGTGCAACTCCTGCCCGGTCAAGGACACCTGCACCAGCTCGTCCCACGGCCGGGAGGTCACCCGGGGCGTGGATCCCTGGCCCGCCTCGGAGGCGGAGCGGTTCCACCGCGGCATCGCCTGCGCCGTCGCCGTCCTCGGCGCGGTCTGGCCCCTGGGGATGATGCTCGACGGCGGCAGCGCGGGGGAGCTGGTCGTGCTGGGGGTGGCGCTCGCCGTCGTCGCGGTGGGCAGCTGGCCGCTCTGGTCGCACCTGCGGCGGACGCCGGCGGCCTTCCCGGAGCACGTCAGGGTCGAGATGCCAGACGACGCGGCCGCCGCCCGGGCCGTGGCGGCAGCCCGCGAGGCGCGCCGCCGGTCCGGGTACGCCAGCGACCGCCGTCGTCGCGCCCCCGGGACGGGGCCGGTCCCGGTCGAGATCGGGAGCCGGGCACCGGCGCCGGTGCCGACGACGGGCGCCGGCGAGGGGGACCGGTTCGCCACCCGCTGGGGGGCGTTCGAGAAGGCGGCCGACGGCGGCGAGCTGCCGGGCGGCTGGTCGAGGAGGGGGAAGCGATGACGTGGCAGATCGTGCTCGGGGTGGTCGCGGCGCTCGTGGTGGTGCTGCTGATCTCCTCGGTGAAGATCCTGCGCGAGTACGAGCGCGGTGTGGCCTTCCGGCTGGGGCGGCTGCGGCCGGCGCTCGGGCCCGGGGTGCGGCTGCTGGTGCCGGGCCTGGACAAGCTGGTGCGCGTGGACCTGCGGGTGGTGACGCTGACCATCCCGCCGCAGGAGGTCATCACCAAGGACAACGTGCCGGCCCGGGTCAACGCCGTCGTGCTCTTCCAGGTGACCGACCCGGTGCAGTCCGTGATGGCGGTGGAGAACCACGCGGTCGCCACCTCGCAGATCGCGCAGACCACGCTGCGCTCCGTCGTCGGCCGGGCGGACCTGGACACCCTGCTGGCGCACCGGGCCGACCTCAACGAGGACCTGGCCCAGAGCATCGCCGCGCAGACGGCGCCGTGGGGCGTGCAGGTCAACGTGGTGGAGATCAAGGACGTCGAGATCCCCGAGGCGATGCAGCGGGCGATGGCCCGGGAGGCCGAGGCGGAGCGGGAGCGGCGGGCGAAGATCATCAACGCCCACGGCGAGCTGCAGGCCTCGGAGGAGCTGCGCCAGGCCGCGGACACGCTCAGCCGCAGTCCCGCGTCGCTGCAGCTGCGCTACCTCCAGACCCTGCTGGAGCTGGGGGCCGACCAGAACTCCACCGTGGTCTTCCCGCTGCCTATCGACATCATCGGGCCCTTCCTGGGGAAGCTGCCGCAGCTGATGGAGACCTTCAACGGGCGGTCCAACGGCACGTCGCCGCCGCGGGAGCGCCCGAGCGCGGACGAGACGCCGGCGAGCACAGAGAGGGACGGCCATGGCTGACACCGACACCCCGCAGGCGAGGTCCGGCAGCCCGGCGGAGGACCGGCCCCTCCAGCCGGGCGATCTGCCGGGGATCCACCGCATCCTCATCGGCACGGTCATCGCCGTGCTGGCCCCGCTGTTCGGGTTCCTCGGCGGGTCGATGGCCGGCGCCGAGGGCGGCGACACCGTCCAGCCGCTCTACTTCTGGCTGATGGGCGGCATCTTCGTCGGCGGCGTGGGCGCGCTCATCGCGGTGCTGGGCGGCGTGCGGCTGGTGCGAGCCCGGCGGGAGCGGCGCGCCAGGCAGGCCGGGGGAGGGGCGACCACCGCGATGACGGGCGAGGGGGCCGCCGGGTAGCCGGGTCCACCGGGTAGCCGTGGCGCGTCAGCCGCCGGCGACGACCGCCCGGTACAGGTCCTCGTAGCGGGCCGCCCGGTCGGCGTAGTACGCCGCGCGGGCGGGGACCGGCTGGTGCGTCGGGCCGACGTCGACGGGCGCGCGCTCGATCCCGGGCGCGAGCGTGTCGAGCGCGAGGAGTGCCGTGCCGTGCAGCGTGGACCGCTTGATCGTCACGGGGACCACGGGCGCGCCGAGCGCGTCGGCGAGCACCTGCAGCCAGTCGGGGAGGTCCTGCGTCACCCGGCCGCTGGCCACGATCCGCTGCGTCCGGCCGGCCACCTGCTGCAGCTGTGCCGCGACCCGCGCGTAGGACAGCGCGACGCCCTCCATCGTCCCGCGGAAGAGCATCGGGGCGGTGGTGGCGGCAGAGACGTCCGCGAGCAGCGCCCGGGCGCCGGCGGCCCAGCCGGTGGAGCGCTCGCCCGAGAAGTACGGCAGGACGGTGGGCGTCCCGGGGACCGGCTCGGCGGTGAGGACCTGGCCGAGGTCGGTCCCCTCGAGGCGGACGTTCTCCTCCAGCCAGGTGGCGGCGCGCCCGACGTCGTTCAGGGCGCCGCCGAGCAGGGAGCGCGTCGCGTCCACGCGGTAGCACCACAGCCCCGGCGGCAGCACGTCCGGCACCTCGGAGACGAGGACGCGCATGGCGCCGCTGGTGGCGGCCGCGACCGCGACGGTCGAGGGGTTGTCCGCCTCGATGCCGAGGTTCGAGGCGAGGCCGTCGGTGATGACCGGGAACCAGCGGGCACCGCGCAGGGCGGGCCACCTGGACTCCGCCTCCAGCGGCCGGTCCGGGGTGCGGATCTCGGACAGCTGCTCGAGGTCGACGCCGCCGACCTCGAGCATGCCGGGGTCCCAGGCGCCCGTCCGCCGGTCGAGCAGCCCGGTCCACGCGGCGGTGGAGGTGCCGACCGCCGTCGTGCCGAGCATCCGCAGGTACAGGTACTCGCCCAGGGACATCCAGCGCTCGACGGCTGCGAACGCCGACGGCGCCGTCTCGCGCAGCCAGCGGAACCGTGCCGTCAGGTAGCTCGAGTGCAGCCGGGTCCCGGTCCGCTGCTGGACCTCGCGCTCGTCCAGCTCGGCGCGCAGGGCGGTGACCTGGGCCGCGCAGCGGGAGTCGGCGTAGGTGAAGCACGGCGTCAGCGCGCGCCCGTCCGGCCCCACCCCGACGAGGGACGAGGCGAAGGTGTCCAGGGCGACGCCGGCGATCCGGCCGGTGAGCTCGGGGCGGGCCAGGGCGGTGACGATCTCCTCCACCTCGGCGACGACCTGGTCGGGGTCGATGGTCGAGGTCCCGTCCGTCCCGGTGGTGAACTGGTGCGGGACCTTGTGCCGGTGCTGGAGCACCGGGCGGCCGGCCGCGTCGTAGAGGCCGCCACGGCTGGCGGTGGAGCCGACGTCGAGGGCGAGGACGAGCGGGTCGAGGGCGTCGGCGAGCGGAACGCGGAAGTCGGACATCACACTCTTTCCTGCGAGGGTGGTCCCGATGCTAGCGGCGGACCGCCACGCGGGCGCCTCGTCGAAAGCACAGGTGGGGGCCGCGCCGGCGGGTGATGATGGTCTGACAGACGCGCGCGCGGAGACGCCGGCCGGGCCTGCGGGAAAAGTTGTGCCGGGAAACACTTGCGTCAACCGATCGGTTATGCCGTAGGCTCGTGCCCAAGTTGCAGTGCATCAAGTTTGTTAGGCCCCGGCCGCCTGTCGGGTTGCTTGTCCTTCATGGAGCAGACGACGAACACCGTGACACACAGTTCCCAACCGGGGAGCTGTCTCACTGCTCGGAAGGAGCAACCATGGCTACCGGAACCGTTAAGTGGTTCAACGCTGAGAAGGGCTACGGCTTCATCGCGCCGGACGACGGCTCGGCCGACGTCTTCGCCCACTACTCCGCGATCCAGTCCTCGGGCTACCGCTCGCTGGAGGAGAACCAGAAGGTCGAGTTCGACGTCACCCAGGGCCCCAAGGGCCCGCAGGCGGAGAACATCCGCCCGGTCTGACCTCTACGCAGGTAGGGCACCCCACCTCGTAGGTGGGACCCACCTCAGCTGAAGGCCCCGGCACCTCGGTGCTGGGGCCTTTGTGCACCCTGCGCCGGGCGGGCCTCAGCCCGTCGGCGACTCCTCGTGCAGGCGCGGCGTCGTCGTCCGTCCCGTGACGCCGGTCTTGCCGTCGTAGAACGCGCGCACGCGGTCCATGTCGCCCGCGACGTCGCCCGTGACCCGCAGCGTGGGGCCGAGCCCGGAGGTCATCGTCGTCCGGTCGACGTAGCCGAGGACGACCGGAAGCCCGGTGGCCCGCGCGATCCGGTAGAAGCCCGACTTCCAGTACGGCGACGCGCTGCGGGTGCCCTCCGGCGTGATCACCAGGTAGAAGCGCTCGCCGGCGTTGACCCGGGCGACCAGCTCGTCGACGAGGCCGGCGGGGTGGGCGCGATCCACCGGGATGCCGCCCAGCGCCCGCATGAGGGGGCCGAACGGCCGCTTGAACAGCGACTTCTTGCCCAGGAACTTCACCGACACGCCCGCCCGCCAGCTGATCGCGAGCATGAGGGCGAAGTCCCAGTTCGAGGTGTGCGGTGCTCCGATGAGGATGCCGGCACCGTCCTTGGGCAGGGGCGCGGACCGGTAGTGCCAGCGGCTCACCGCCCAGTAGGCGCGCGCGAGGGCGCGACGGATGATCACGGCCGGATATTACGGCAGCCACGCCGTCCGGGGGGTCCCGCCGGGCGGGCTGAGCGCCGAGCACGATTCCGTGCGCGCGCCGGAGCCCCGGGCCCGGCGGCGGGTTTGGATCTTGCCCCGGCCGTTCGACAGGATGGCTGGGCAGGCCCACGCCCGACGAAGGAGACCGATGAACCAGCCCCAGGTCACGCTCGACGACGGGACGACGATGCCGCAGCTCGGCCTCGGCGTCTTCCAGGTCCCGCCGGAGGACACCGAGCAGGTGGTCGCGCACGGCCTGGCCGCCGGGTACCGCAGCATCGACACCGCGGCCCGGTACGGCAACGAGGCGGGCGTCGGGGCCGCCCTCGCCGCGAGCGGCCTCGCACGCGACGAGGTCTTCGTGACGACGAAGCTCGCCAACCCCGACCAGGGCCACGACTCCACGCTCGCCGCGTTCGACGCCAGCGCGCAGAAGCTCGGGCTCGACGTCGTCGACCTGTACCTCATCCACTGGCCGTGCCCCGGCCGCGGCGAGACGCTGAACACCTGGTGGGCGATGGAGGAGCTGCGGGCCGCGGGGCGCGTCCGGGCCATCGGGGTCTCCAACTTCCTCCCGCACCACCTGACCGAGCTGCTCGACGCCGCCGACGTGCGGCCGGCGGTCAACCAGATCGAGGTGCACCCGTACCACCAGCAGAAGGAGCTGCGCGCCTTCAACGCCGAGCACGGCATCCTCACGGAGGCGTACAGCCCGCTCGGGCAGGGCGCCGTGCTCGGCGACCCCGTCATCACCGGCATCGCGGACCGGCTGGGCCGCACGGCCGCCCAGGTGGTCGTGCGCTGGCACCTCCAGCTCGGCAACGTCGTCATCCCCAAGTCGGTCACGCCGTCGCGCATGGCCGAGAACCTCGACGTGCTCGGGTTCGAGCTGTCGGCGGCCGACATGGCCGCCATCGACGGCCTCGACCGCGGTGCGCGCATCGGGTTCCACCCCGACCACTTCAACGGCTACCCGGAGGACTTCGAGGAGGGTTCCCCGGCGCGCACCGGCGTCGCGGCGGGCTGAGTCCCGGCGGGCGTCCGACGCGCGGCACGGGGACGGCGGTACGTTCGGGGTATGAGCGACACCGGCTACGGCGACTTCGAGTTCGAGCGCAAGTTCCTCGTCCGCGCGCTGCCCGACGCCGTGCTCAGCGAGCCCGACCCCGTCCTCATCGTGCAGAGCTACTTCCTCGCCGCCGAGGGGTACGCCCTGCGGATCCGGCTGCAGGCGCCGGCGCCGCGGGTGCCGGTGCCCGCCGCGGTCGACGAGTCCGCGCTGCTCGACGAGCTGGCCGACGCGTTCACGTTCTGCGCGCTCACCGCCAAGGGCCCGTACGTGGGCGGCACCCGCTACGAGGCGGAGCGCGAGCTCGACGTGTCCGTCGGCCTGGCCATGGTGCGACTCGGCGGCGCCAAGGTGGTCAAGTACCGCCACTCCGTGTGGCTCGGCACGGACGGCTGGGTGCTGGACGCGTTCCTCGGGCACAACGCGCCGCTCATCGTCGCCGAGTGCGAGCGCGGCGGCCCGGTCACCGACCTGGCGATCCCGGAGTTCTGCGTCACCGAGCTGACCGGCGACCCCCGCTTCACCAACGACGCCCTCGCCTCCGCCCCCTTCGAGGCCTGGGCCGGCGAGTTCGAGCGGGAGCTGGCGCGGACCGGGCCCCGCTTCCTCGAGGAGTTCGGGCGCAACGAGCTCGGCACGTCGTTCTGAGCCGCCGCACGCCGGCGATGGCGGCGTGCGCCGCGGGTCAGTCGACCCCGCTGCCGCCGGCGATCTCGAAGCTCCACAGCTCGGCCGACGTCCCGACCGGGCGGCGGCCCCCGTGACCCTGCCCCTCGCTGTGCTCCCCGCCGCGGCCGTGCCCCACGGAGAACGCCTCCGACCCGCGCCACGCCTCGTAGGAGTAGTCGTCGCGCCACCGGGTCACCACCAGCCAGGTGGTGCGCTCGTCGGTGGGCCGCAGCAGCTCGAAGCCGAGGAACCCGTCGACACCCTCCATCGCGCTGGCGCGGGCGGCGAAGCGGTGGGCGAGCTCGTCGCCGCTGTCCGCCGGGACCGTGATGGCGTTGATCTTCACGATGCTCATGCCTCCATCCTGCCCTCGCCCGGGGCCGGGCACACAGCACCTGCGGCGGCGAGGGCCGGCGGGCGCCGCTAGCGTCGGACCATGCTGACCCTCGCCACCCTGCTCGCCACCGAACGCGAGCTCGCCACCGGAGACGGCGACACCTACCGGCGCGTCATGCGGCCGGACGCCCTCTTCGTCCTGCCCGGCATGGTCCTGGACGCCGAGGGGTGTGCCCGGGCCATGGACGTCAGCCCCGGCTGGGACGGGGTGTCCCTGACCGAGGCCCAGCTGCTGCCGGTGGGTGCGGACGCCGCCGCGCTCGTCTACACGTTCGAGGGCCGGCGTGGTCAGGAGGTCTACCGGGCCACCATGGCGAGCACCTACGTCGAGGCGGACGGCGAGGCCCGGCTCGTCCTGCACCAGCAGACCCCGTTGGGAGCCGGGTGACGAGGCAGACCGGTTCGGCCGGCCTCACGGTCGTGCGGGTGACGGCGCTACGTCGAGGAGGGCCGGCTCAGGCGGTGCGCTGGACGGTGATGTCGCCGCTGACGGTGCGCGCCCGCAGGAGGAGGGCGGGCTCGTCCGGCCCCGGCTCGGCGGCCGGCTCGAGGCTGGAGCGCAGGCCGCCAAAGACGGTCGAGCAGTCGAGCAGCACCGCGGTCCCCTCGGCCACCCGGACCGAGACGTCGCCCGAGGCGGTCTTCGCGTCGAGCTGCCCGTGCAGGGCCCGGCGCACGGTGAGGTCGCCCGACGCGGTGCGCACGACGGCCCGGCCGGACAGCTCCTTGACCAGCAGGTCCCCCGAGCCGGTGACGCCCTCGACGTCCGCGACCGCCCCGACGACCACGTCCCCGGAGCCCGACCTGGACCGGAGGAAGCGGCGCACCGTACCGACGGTGGCGTCGCCGGAGCCGGTGAGCACCTGACCGGTGTCGAGCGACGCCACGGTGATGTCACCCGACCCGGTGGCCACCTCGACCTCCGCCGCCTCGTCGAGGTCGACGTCGCCCGAGCCGGTGCGCACCAGTGCGACGGCGAGCGGGCCGTTGCTCGTCACGTCGCCGGAGCCCGAGCTCGCGTCGAGCGAGGAGCCCGCCGGGACGGTCACGGTGATCCGCAGGCGGGCGCTGGGCCCGAAGAGCCGGGCGCGCGACGGCGGGACCTCGATCCGCAGCGTGTCCCCGGTGAGGTCGACCCGGGTGGCCCCGGCGAGCGACTCACCTTCGTCATCGGCCCGGACGGGGTCCAGGCGCACGGTGACGTGGTCGACGTCGTGCGCGACGACGGCCAGGTCGCTGGCACGCGTGGCGGCCTGGACGCGGACCGGGCCCGGGACGGGGAAGTCGTGCTGGGTCATCGGATCTCCTCGGCGGGCGGCCCGCCCGCCGGGCGGCGGGCGGGCGCGGGCGGACCTAGAGCGAGTCGGCGGCGGAACGACGCCGGCTCAGGGTGAAGACGGTGCTCCGTCGCGGCGCCGTCGCGCGGCGGCGGTGCACGGCCTCGGCCTCACGGACGAGGTCACGCGCGCGTGCCTCGTGCAGCTCGAGCCACTGGTCCATCAGTCGGTCCTCCTCTCCTGGTTGCGGTGGGTGGTGCGGTGCGCGCGTGACGCACGCCGCTCGGTCAGCAGGTTCTCCATCGGCACACGCAGGGAGCGTGCGGCGAACGCGTCGAGGACGCTGGGATCCATGGCGGAAGGCCTTTCTCAGCGGACCCAGCCGCTCATCCGGCGGCCGGTCCTGATGTTGTCGGTGGGTTGCGCACCCGGTCCGGCCAGCGACTGCTGGGCGGCCCGGACGAGCCAGGTGTTGACGGAGACGCCCTCGCGGGCGGCCGCCTGGTCGACCTGCCCCTTGAGGTTCTCCGGGAGGCGGAGCGAGATGCGTGCCGTACCGCCGTCGTCCTCCGGCACGGGCGGTGCCGGAGGCGCCGGCGGCGGGGCCTCCGCCGTGCGCGGGCGTTGCTGGACGACCACCTCGGGGTTGCCGCCACGGAGCCGCAGCTCGACGACGTCGCCGTCCAGCTGGACGGTGACCTCGGCCGCGACGTCCGAGGCGAGCTCCATGAGCGTCAGCCGCAGGGCCGGCTCGAGGCTCTGCGCGAGCAGCTCGGCCGCCTCCTGCACCTGGCTGCCGGAGCCGCGTGCGGTCGACGCGAGCGCCTGCCGCAACGATGCGAGGTACGGGCTGAGATCCATGACGTCAGCCTGACATCACTATGGTGTCACGTCAAGAGATTGTGACGTCAGGCAGCGGTCATCCCAGCACCGGTCGGTGGCCCGGGGCGATCCGGCGGCGGGCCGGCACGGACCCGCGGCGGCCGGGGCGGCCGCGGGTCACGTGCAGGTACTCGTCGACGGGCACGCCCAGGTACCGGGCGGTGAAGGCGTCGAGGATCGGGTCCATGGCTGGGCCTCCTTTCCCTGGGGCGCTCCGGCACGCGTGCGCGGCCGGAACCGGGTGGTGACGTTCGTGCGGCACGGCCGCGAAGAGGCGGCCCGTGAGGGGCGAGCTGTCGGGGCCGTGGCGCCGTCGTCGGTGGCGGCCCTGCCCCGTCGCGTCAGCTCGGCCGGTCGCCGAGCGGGGCGGCCGTGGCGGGCACGTACGGGAGGGAGACCCCACCGACCACGCACGTCCGGCCGCCGGCGATCGCGGGCCGGGCCAGGTTCGTCGTCGTGGTCATGGCGACATCACATCAGCGTCGGTGCGGGCCGCGCAACGGATTATTCGCCGGAACGCTGTCGGACCTCCGCCGGGTCGTCGAGCTGGCGGTGCGTCCGGGCGCGGCGGCGCCGGAGCGGTGGTAGGCAGGAACCATGTCGATGTCAGAACCATTGGAACCGAACCTCCGGCCGGCCTCCGCGGACGGCATCCCGGCGGCCGACCCCGGGCCCGGCGCCCCGCCGACCGCACCCGGCTTCGGCGTCGAGGGCGAGGAGCCGGACGCGGTCGAGCCGGGCGCGGTCGAGCCGGGGGACGGTGAGTCCTCCCTGGAGCGAGAGCCCGACGCGTGAGCGCGCCGGCCGTCGCGGTCACCGGGGCGACGGGTCGGCTCGGCGGGCGCGTGGCGCGCCGCCTGTCCGCGGCGGGGGTGGCCCAGCGTCTCGTCGTGCGCGACGCGGCCCGCGCGCCCGACCTGCCCGGCGCGTCGGTCGCCGTCGCGGAGTACGGGGACGCTCAGGCCGGCCGCGCGGCCCTGGCGGGGGTGGAGACGCTATTCATGGTCTCGGCCTCGGAGTCGCCCGACCGGGCCGCCGAGCACCGCACGTTCGTCGACGCCGCGGTCGCCGTCGGCGTGGAACGCATCGTCTACATCTCCTTCTACGGCGCGGCGCCGGACGCGACGTTCGCTCACGCCCGCCTGCACTGGGAGACGGAGGAGTACCTGCGCTCCGCCGGCCTGGCGACGGTGATGCTCCGCGACAACCTCTACCTCGACTTCCTCCCCGCCCTGATGGGGGAGGACGACGTGATCCGCGGGGCCGGCCGGCGACGGCCGCGTCTCCGCCGTCGCGCAGGACGACATCGCCGACGCCGCCGCCGCGGTGCTGCGCGACCCGGCGGACCACGACGGCAAGGTCTACGACCTCACCGGCCCGGAGGAGCTCACGATGACCGAGATCGCGGCGATCCTGTCCGCGCACCTCGGCCGCCAGGTCCGCTACGTCGACGAGACCCTCGAGGAGGCGTACGCCTCCCGCGCCCGTTACGGCGCGCCGGACTGGGAGGTGGACGCGTGGGTGAGCACCTACACCGCCGTCGCGGCGGGGGAGATGGCCGGCGTCAGCCCCGACGTGGCGGAGCTGAGCGGCCACCCGGCCACCACGCTCGCGGAGCTCCTGGCGCGCGGCTGAGGCGGGACGGCTACGACCAGTCCGGCTCGGCCTCGACGTCGAAGGGGTGCGCCTCGAAGGTGCGCCACCAGCCGCGGGCTCCCGGTGGCAGGCGGGTCAGGTGCGCCTGGTCGACGAGCGCGCGCAGCTCGCTCTTGAGCGCGGCGAGCTCGCTGAGGTCGGGCCGCAGGACCTCCCGCGCGGCGGGGCCGAGCAGGTCGTTCTCGACCCGCCAGATCTCCTTGCGCAGCGAGATGATCTCGCGCGTGAGCTCGGCCTCCCGGGCACTCGCGCCCAGCACCGCCTCGGCGGCGCGCATGTACCCGTAGTCCATGGAGATGGCGGTCAGACCCGGGTCGATGGTGAGGACATCGTGGATGTCCAGCTCCGGGTGGATGATCACCGCGCCCGCCCGGCGGGCCCAGGCGACCTCGTCGTGCAGCCCCTCGTCCGACATGATCCCCGCCGTCGCGCGCAGCACGATCGAGAGCATGTCCTTGTCCGCGTAGCTCTCCTCGCGCGGCACCCCGGGCGGCGAGGCGACGACGGCGTAGCAGCGGGTCACCCCCAGCTGCTCGATCGCCACCTCGGCCGGCAGGGTCTCTCGCACGCCGCCGTCGACGTAGTGCTCGTCGCCGAGCCGGACCGGCGGCAGGACCGCCGGGATGGCGCACGACGCTCGGACGGCGTCGACCAGGTCCACGGGCTCGCCGCCGAGCGGGTCGCCGTGCCGGTCCAGGAGCGCGCCGGTCTCCGTCACGTAGCGCAGCTCGCCGGACTCTAGGCTGACCACCGCGACGCGCAGCACCATCCCGGACCCGGCGACCCGTGCGGGACGGAAGACCTCCGGGTCGAGGAGCTGCTCGACGATCGGGCCGAGCCGGTACATCGACCGCTCACGCTCCGCGCCGCGCAGGATCACCTCGAGGTCCGGGCGGGCACGGCCGACCTCGCGCAGGGCGCTGAGGAACTCGACGACGCCGAGCGAGCCCCACGCGCCCTCGTCCTCGGGTCGGTCCTCGACGGGTCGGTCCTCGACGGGCCGGTCCTCGACGGGCCGCGTGCGCACACCGATCGTGCGCAGCCGGGACCGCACGCCCGAGGTCCGGCCGTCCGGACCGTCCTCGGCCGTCGCGGCGTCGGCAGCTGCCGCGTCGGCGGGGGAGGTCGCGGTGCTCGGGGAGACGGATCCGGCGGGGGCGGCGAACGGGGCACCGGCCGGCCGCGGGTCGGTCCGGCTGGCGACCCGGGAGAACGTCCGGCCCAGCGGTCCCTGGCGCTGCTGGCGCCGCGAGAACGCCGCCATCCACTCCGGGCCGCGCTCGCGGAGCGTGGCGTACCAGTCGAGGGGGACGAACATGTCCGAGCTCTGCCGCATCCCGCGCCAGATGCGTGCGAGCTCGCCCACGAGCCGGCGTTGCTCCGCCGGCTCGTCCGACTGGGCGAGCACCGCGGCGAGCACGGACCCGGCGGAGGTGCCGGTGATGACCTCGGGACGGATCCCCACCTCGTCGTAGAGGTAGCGCAGCGCCCCGATCTGGAAGCTCGCGCGGGCACCGCCGCCGCTGAGGACCAGCCCGGTCCGTTCCACCCTCCGGCGCCACGGCAGCCTGGGGAGCACCTCGTTCGCCCGCATGGTCACCACACTAGGGCGGCGCGCCGACGGGCGGCCCGGCCCGCCCCCGTGGCCGGGGACGGGCTGCTGGACGGGGCGGTCACGGCGTCAGGTCGAGGGCCTCCTCGGCGACGGCGACGACGGACCACGTCCGTCCGTCGTCGGCGGAGAGCTCGTACGCCGGCACGAGCAGCGCGGTGCCCGAGGGTGCGGTCCAGAGCGCCGGGCGGAGGTCGGCGCCGGTGATCGCGACGACCTCCACCGGCCACGGGACCGGGCTGCCCGGCGTCGCCGCGGGCGGCGGGCCGTCGGTGCCGTCGGGCCCGGACGTCACGGGAGCGTCGCCCGCAGCCGACTCCGCGGAGTCCGCGGCTCCGGCTCCGGCCTGTCCGGCGGCGTCCAGCGGACGCCCCTCCGCGGGGGAAAGGATGTGCACGTCGCCGAAGGTGCCGAACCGCGGGTCCTCGAGCCGGTCCACCGCCGCGGCGGGGCTGATCACCGGGTAGTCACCGAGGCCGGTGAGGGGTGCGAGCGAGCCGTTGAAGCTCTGCACGCCGGCGGCGGTGACGGCCACGTACCAGGCGACCCCGCTGCGCCGGCCGTCGACCAGCTGGTGCGCGACGACCTCGGTGACGCTGGGGTCGCCGTAGTCGCTGTCCACCAGCTCGAACCCGGCCGGGTCCAGCCCGGCGGCCGTGAGCAGCTCGCGAACCTGGGCGAAGGCGTCCTCGCCGCGCGGCGCGGGCGGTGCGTCGGTGGGCTCGCACCACTCGTAGGTGGGCGCACCGCCGTCGGACCCGCCCTCCGGCGCGTCGGGTGCCGGGGGCTGTCCGGTCCCCGATCCTGGCTCGGTGCGCAGGCACTGGTGCGGGTCCTTGGCCGGGTCGTAGTAGCTGGTCGTGGTCGTGCCGTCCGGGGAGACGGTGAGGTACGCGCCGCTGCCGTCCGTCACGCCCATCTGCCAGGCCCCGCCCGCGAGGACGGGCTCCCCCGGAATGCCCAGATGACCCCCCAGGGCGGCGGTGCGCTCGGCGCTGAAGCTCACGGCCGGGTCGTAGGTCCAGGCCGGTGCGGTGCCTGCCTCCTCCGAGAGGCCGACGGCCTGGAAGTCCATGCGCGAGACCGTCGGCGCCGGGTAGATCGCCGCGTCGGCCCCGGCCCGTGCAAGGGACTCGGGTCCGCCGGACTCGGGTCCGCCGGAGTCGGTGGCCGCGCCGCGGTCGGCGGCGGACTCGAGCCCGCTGCCGGGCGCTGCCGTGATGGCCGGCTCGGCGGTGCCGCGCCCGGCGGCGAAGCCGCCCGCCGCCACCACCGCGGCGCCCGCCGCGGCGGCGGCCACGGCCAGCCACCGGCTCCGCCGGGACCGCGCGGGCGCGAGGGGCACGACGGGGGCTCGGTCGTCGTCCGCGGTCGCGGCCCCGCTCTCGGCGATGCGCCTGTCGACGGCGCCACGGAGCCGGGCGAGGTCGGTGCTCGCCCCGGCGGCGGGGTCGGCCGCGCGCAGACGCTCGAGGATCTCCTCCTCGGGGAAGTCGTGGTCGCTCATCGCACTCCTCCAGCGCTCGGCGGCCGCGGCGTGGCGGCCTGCTGCCCGGTATGTGTGCCGGCAGGAGCCGATCTTGCGGGGGTGGGCCGCGTGCCTCGATGGGTTTACGAGCGGGCCCAGGCCGCCGCGAGCCGGGAACGTGCACGGGACAGCGCGGCGTCCGCACCGCCCCGTGAGATGCCAAGCACCACGGCGAGCTCCTCCCCGCCCAGCCCCTCCCACGCGTGCAGCAGGAGGATGCGCCGGTCGCGGGGACTGAGGTGCGCGAGGGCCTCCCGCACGAGCTCGTCCGTGACGACGGCGTCGGCCGGGTCGTCGTCGACGTCCTGCTCGGGGACCGACTCGAGAGTCAGAGGCTGCTTCTTGCGGCGGTGGTTCGCCAGGACGAAGCCTGCGGTGCGGTACAGCCACGGGAGCTCGGCGCCCTCGGGCACGTCGGCGCGGCGCCGCCACGCGATGGTGAGCACCTCGGCGGCGAGATCCTCGGCGTCCTGCGGCGCCCGTCGCAGCAGGTAGCGGTGGACGGCGGCCGCGTGGTCGCGGAAGAGCGCGTCGAACCACGCCGCGTCCCGACCGTCCACGTCCGTCCCTTTCACCCCGGCGCCGATGCCCCTCGCCCGTCTGTGTCACCGGCGGCCCGTATCTTGCAGGCGCGCCGCCGTCCCGGTCCCCGCTCAGTCCTCCATGCCGGCCGTGGCCCGCGCGATGAACGCCACCACGTCGACCAGGCGGCCGGTGCGGCCCATGACGGCGCGCTGGCGGTCGGCGCCGGTGCCGTGGGCGAGCACGCGGTCGAACCCGGCCTCCACGCGTTCGACGTCGCCGTTGGCTCTCAGCGCCGGGCGGACGTGCTCGAGCAGGCCCCCGAGCACGTCCCAGGCGGGCGCGGGATCCAGGGTCACCGGGTCGAGAAGGGCGCCACCGACCCCCTCGCGGCCGGCCTGCCACCCGGCCAGCCGGAGCAGCATCCCGGGCACCGCCGGCGGCGGCCGGCCCTCGGCCCACTCGACCGCCGCGGTGTCCACGAGCGCGCGGCAGAGCGCGGCGATCATGACCGTGTCGGCGGGGTCGAGGCACACGTCCGCCACCCGGATCTCGACCGTGGGGTAGCGGGCAGACGCGCGGGCGTCGAAGTAGACCATCCCGGTGTCGAGGATCGCGCCGGTGCGCACCATCTTCTCGACGAGCTCGTCGTAGGCGCGGACCGACCCGAAGATCTCGGAGGGACCGGCAGAGGGCCACCGGTTCTGCATCAGGTACCGGTAGCTCGCGTACGCGGTGTCCCTGCCCTGCCAGTACGGCGAGTTCGAGCTCAGCGCCAGCAGCGGCGGCAGCCAGACCCGGATGCGGTCGAGGACGCCCACCGCCTCCTCGCGCGAGTCGACGGAGACGTGCACGTGGCAGCCGCAGGTCAGGTGCTCGGTGGTGAGGATGCCGAACCGGTCGACCATCGTGCGGTAGCGCGCGCTGTCCACGGTGCGCGGGACCACCGGGGTCGGGCACAGGCCGACGGCCGCCACCCGGGCGCCGACCTGCCGCGCTGCGTCGCTCGCCGTGGCACGCCAGCCCCGCAGCTCCCCCTCGAGCGCGTCCAGGTCGGTGTGCGGGCGCGTGTCGGCCTCGATCTGCTGCTGCTGAAGCTCGCGCTCGAGCAGCCCGCCGGGGCCGGTCGCCGGGGCGGTGCCTGCCGGGGCTGCGCCCGCCGGCCCTGCGCCTGCCGGGCCTGCGCCCACCGCTCGGGCGGCGCGCTCGGTGGCCCGTGCGAGAACCTGACCGGCGACGGACAGCGCCCGCCCGGTCGCGCTCTCGACCAGCAGCAGCTCTTCCTCGACGCCGACGGTGCGCACGTGGCCAGTGTGGCAGGCCGGGTGGTCCTGACGGGTGAACTGTGCGGTCGCGGACCCGGTTTCGCCAGGGCAGTGACCCGCGTTAGCGGGCGCAGGGCGACCGAAATTACCCGCGATGCCGGGCCGAACAAGCGTACGCTGGACCTAGCCCTGGCGCCCTTCCTTCGGGCCGTTCGCTTCGGTTAGCCACCAGTGGGTGGCGTCCACCGGAGGGAACCGGAGATGTACGACCACGATCTGTTCGTCGAGACGACGGCCGGCTTCAGCGAGAAGCTCCTGAGTCACTACGAGATCGACGAGGTGCTGCTGGACCTCGGCGACCGGCTCCGGCGGCTGTTCTCCCTCGCCGGCAGCGGGGTGACCCTGGGATCGAACGGGCAGCTCCACGCGGTGGCCACCGTCCCCGCCGACATCCACCGGCTGGAGCTGTTCCAGGAGGAGCACCAGGAGGGCCCGTGCGTCGAGGCGTACCGGGGCGGGGAGGTCGTCGCCGTCCCGAACCTGGCGCTCGAGCACCGCTGGCCCGGCTACCGACGGGTGGCCGACGAGTTCGGGATGCGCGCCGTCGCCGGGGTACCCATGCGGCTCGGCGAGCAGACGGTCGGCGCGCTCAACATGTACAGCACGGACGTCCGCAAGTGGTCGGACGAGGTCCTCGACGCGGCGCGGGTGCTGGCGAACATGGCGACCGCGTACCTGATCAACGCCTCGTCGCTGGCCAAGCAGACCCTGCTGTCCCAGCAGCTCCAGCACGCCCTCGACAGCCGGGTGGTGATCGAGCAGGCCAAGGGCATCCTCGCGGAGGCGGACGGCATCACGGTCGACGCCGCGTTCGAGCGCCTGCGGCACTACGCCAGGAGCCGCGGCGTGAAGGTGCGCGCGGTCGCCTCCGCCGTCGTCAGCCTCGACCTCCGGCTGTAGGACCGTCGGTCCGGGCCCGCCTCCGCCCGGCCGGGGGACCCGCTAGCGGTACCGGCGCGCGGTCGACCGGCGCTGGTGGGACTCCAGCGCCCGGAAGCGGGCCTCGGCGTGCGCGGGCAGCGGCCGGCGTTCGCGGAGCACCCACGGCAGCCCACGCGCGGCCGCGAGGACGCCGGCGGCCGTCGCGGCGCCGGGTCTGAGCTGGGACAGCACGACCACGGTGCGGCGAAGCGCGGCCGGGAGCGGGCGACGCAACCAGGTGAACCACAGCGTGTTGCGCACGCCGTCGCGCAGCCGGCGCCGCGTGTCGCGCGCCGTGGAGGCGTGGTGGTGGACGGTCAGGTCCTCCAGGAAGCACAGCTCCCACCGAGCGGCCGCGAGGTCGGCCGCCAGCAGCTCCTCCTCGCCGCCGAGCCACAGGCGCGGGTGGAAGCCCCCGGCCTGCTGGAAGGCGTCACGACGGACGACCGAGGCGCCGGCGAGGAAGCTGCCGAGCGCCGGTCCGGGCAGCCCGGGCGGGCCCTGCACGGGCGAGCCCCGCAGCTCGGCGACGATGGGGTCCTCACGCCCGCCGGGCTCGACCACGATCCGGGCCGTGAGGACCGCGACGCCGGGGTGGGCGTCCAGCACGTCGGCGGCCCGGCTGATGCTGCCCGGCTCCCACCAGGTGTCGTCGTCGCAGAAGGCGACGTAGGGGGTCTCCAGCCTGGCCACGCCCAAATTGCGGCCCACGGCGCCGAGGTTGGTCGGGCTCGCGACCAGGTCGGCCCAGGGGTGGTCGCGGCGGACGGCGTCGGCGGTGCCGTCGGTCGAGCCGTTGTCGACCACGACCACGCGGGGCGCCTCGGGCAGGGCGCGCAGTCGGCGCAGCGTGCGGTCGAGCTCGTCGCGACGGTCGTGCGTGATGACGACGACGCCCACGCGCGCATCCGGGGACACCATGCCCCCATTGCACCGCGGGCCGCCCGGCCCTGCATTCCGGTGGCTCAGGCCTCAGCCGGCCGCGGCATAGGCCTCCGCGAGCCAGCGGCTCACCTCGGCGTCGACCTGGGCCACGTCGTCGAGCTCCAGGTGGTGCATCCACACCCGCGGCGTCGGGTGGGCGACCTCCTTGAACCGCTCCGAGGCCAGCTCGCGCGGGAGCGCGACGGACAGCACCGCGGGCACGTCGCTGCGTACGTACCGTCCCGGCCGCCAGACGTAGGCGAAGCCGCGACGACGGCGGAAGGAGACCTGGCTCCGGCTCACCCTGACCTCGTGCGCGCCCAGCTCCGCGACAGCGGCGGCGACGGCCTCGTAGAGGCGCAGCCCGTCCGGGGAACCGGCGAAGAGCTCGGCGGGCGTGCGGGGCGCGGCGTCGCCGCCCGCAGGCACCGGGGCCGCAGCAGTCTCCTCGGTCACCGCTGCTCCCCTGTCACCTCGGGCGCCCGGTCACGGGCGGAGCATGACCTTGACCGCCTCGCGCCGGTCCATCGCCGCGTAGGCCTCGGCGACCTCGGCGAGCGGGACGGCGCGGTCGAAGACGGCGGCGGGGGCGAGGCGGCCGTCGAGCACCTCCGGCAGCAGCTCCTCGAGGTAGGCGCGCACCGGCGCGACCCCGCCCGCGAGGCCGACGTTGCGGTTGAACAACGCCCGCATCGGCAGCTCGGTGACGCCGTTGGGCACGCCGACGTACCCGACGGTGCCGCCGGGGCGCGCCGCGGCCACAGCCTGCTCCAGGGAGTCCTGGTTGCCCACCGCCTCGAGCACGACGTCGGCGCCCGGGGCGTCCAGCAGGTCCCGGAGCTCCTCGACGCCCTCGTCGCCGCGGGTGGCGATGACGTCGTCGACCCCGAAGCCCCGCGCGATGCCCTGCCGGTCGGGGTGCCGGGAGAAGATGACGACGCGCTCCGCGCCGAGCCGGCGAGCGGCGAGGACCGCGCACAGCCCGACGGCGCCGTCGCCCACGACCGCGACGACGCTCCCGGGGCGGACCCCGCCGCGCACGGCCGCGTGGTGGCCGGTGCCCATGACGTCGGTCAGCGTCAGGAGGGCGGGCAGGAGCGAGTCGTCGGGGGTCTCGGGCGTGCGCACCAGCGTGCCGTCCGCCCAGGGCACCCGGACCAGCTCGCCCTGGCCGCCGTCGACGGGGAGGTCCTCGCGGTCCCGGCCGGCCCAGAAACCGCCGTGGACGCACGAGGTCTGGACGCCGTTGCGGCAGTTCGCGCACGTGCCGCAGCTGTAGGCGAAGGGGGCGACGACGAAGTCGCCGGGGCTGACGGTGCCGACCTCGTCACCGATCTCGGTGACCACGCCGACGAACTCGTGGCCGATCCGGCCGGGCCGCGACACGGGCACGACACCGCGGTAGCGCCACAGGTCCGAGCCGCACACGCAGGCCGCGGTCACGCGCACCACTGCGTCGGTGGGGCGCAGCACGTGCGGGTCGGGCACCTCCTCGAGGCGGACGTCTCCGGGCGCATAGATGGTCGTCGCTAGCACGAACGTGATGCTACGGGTGACCGGACGTGTCCGCCCCGGGAGGCGGGCGAGTGCCGCGCTCGCCGTCTGTCGCGTCCGGGCGGGTCGTGCCACGCTGGGACCCGACGAGGGGAGCTTCGATGTCGACACCGAGCCAGCCGCACGACCCGCACTACGAGGACCCGGTCCTGCTCGAGGAGGACGAGACGGTCCCGCCCCGTCCCGAGGAGGAGGCGGCTGACCTGCTGCGCGCCGAGCCCGACCCGCAGGGCCACGGCACGCCCGCCGGGGCGGAGGCCCCCGACGCGACCGAGCTGCCCGAGGTGGTCGAGCCGCCGGACTGACGCCGTCAGGCGATCTTCTCGCCCGCGCGGAAGGCGGGCTCGCGGGCCTGCTCGTGCAGCCGCTCCAGCCGCGTCTGGAAGCCGCGGCTGCTCTCGGCGAGCTCCTCGAACGGCTCGGTGGGCAGCCCGAGCTCGGGAGCCAGGTCGACCAGCGTCTGCCACAGGCCGAGCTGCCCGGCGACCGCGGCGCGCATGATCTCCAGCTCGAGGACCACGCTGAGGGGGGAGCGGCTCATCAGCCGGCCGTTGAGCTTGAGCCGCCCGACGTGCTCCGCCACCCACGCGACCGCCTGCCGGTGCGGCTTGCTGGGCAGGTCCAGCCGGTCGATGAGCGCGGCCAGCTCGTGCCGTGCCGCGCCGATCTCGGTCGCGAGGCGCCCCAGCTCCGGGCCCAGGTCGGTGTCGGCGTACACCTCGGCCATCCGCTCGATCCGGCTCACCCCGCCCGAGGCGCCCATCAGGTGGTCCGAGAGGTAGATGCCGAGCAGGTTCCGGTCGAGGTGGGGCGGGACGTCGGCGCTCATGGTCTCTCCTGTGCCAGTGACGGTGACGGTGGGGTCGGCGTGCCGGCCGCCCCGGGCGCGACCTGACGCGCCCTCGGAGGGGGCGCCCTCGAACTGGGTGTCCTGCGGCCGCATGGGCACGCTCGCGCGGCCCCCGCCCGCCACCAGGCCCTCGAGCAGCTCGCGGAGGGCGGACTCGGCGTCGTGCCGGGGCTGCCAGCCGGTCACCCGCTTGATGCGGCCGCCGTCCATGACGGGCACGCCCATCGCCATGTCCAGCCAGCCGGCGTCAGAGGCGAAGACGCGGGCGTTCCACGCGAGGTCCAGGAACGGCCTGATGAGCCGCGGCGAGATCTCCACGTACCGGCCGTGGTCGAGGATCCGGGCGAGGTCGGCGGGCCAGAGCACCTCGTCGGCCGTGACGTTGAACGCCCCGCCCGCCCGCTGGAGGATCACCTGGAGGTACGCCTGCGCCGCGTCCTCCGCGTGGACCACGTGCACGCGCAGGCCGGCGGGCAGCGGCAGCACCGGCAGAGCGCCGGGGCGCAGCAGCCCCCGCGGCACCCACGGCCCCAGGAAGTACCGGCCGATCTCCGCGCCGGCGTCGGCCGCGAAGATCAGCGCGGTGCGCATGCGCGTGACGACGACCTCCGGGTGGGCCGCCTCGAACTCGTCCAGCACCCGTTCCTGGGCGGCCTTGTCGACGCTGTAGTGCGAGGACCGGATGCCGCCGGTGCGCCACGACTCGTCTCGGGGCACGTCGTCGTCGACGGGCGAGTAGGCCGCCCACGAGCTGGCGCACACCAGCTGCTTGACCCCGGCGACGGCGCACGCCCTCGCCACCCGGCGGGTGCCCTCGACGTTGGTGCGGCGCATCAGGTCGCGGTCGTGGTTGGGCTGGATGAGCCAGGCGAGGTGCACGACGGCGTCCGCGCCGGCGAACGCCTGCACCAGGCGGGAGACGACGGCCTCCTCGGCGGCGTCGTCGGCCGCCTCCGCCCCGACGTCGATCGTCACCCAGTCGGCCGACCGGTAGGGCTCGGCGGACCGGTCGGGCAGGCGGCGGGAGATCCCGACGACGGAGCTGACCTCGGGCGCGGCGGTCAGCGCGTCGAGCACGTGGGTGCCGACGTTGCCGGACCCGCCGACCACGGCGACCCTCATGACTGCGTCCCTCCGGCGGACCCCTTGGGCAGCGTGGGGTCGAGGACCACCTTGATGGCGCCGTCGTCCTTCTTCTGGAAGATCTCGTACCCGTGCGGGGCGTCTTCGAGGGACAGGCGGTGGGTACGCAGGTCGAGGACGCCGAGCGGGTCGTCGGGGTCGGAGGCCAGCGGCAGCACGTCGTCGATCCACCGGCGCACGTTGGCCTGGCCCATGCGCAGGGTGAGCTGCTTGTCGAAGAGGTCCATCATCGGCATCGGGTCGACCATGCCGCCGTAGACGCCGGAGATGGAGACGGTGCCGCCGCGGCGCACCACGGAGAACGCGGCGTTCAGGGCCGCGAGCCGGTCGATCCCTGCCTTGGTGAACAGCGGCTTGGCCAGGGCGTCGGGCAGCAGGGCGGCGCCGGCGTGCACGCCCTTGGCGACCGGGGACCCGTGCGCCTCCATGCCGACGGCCTCGATCACGGCGTCGGTGCCGCGGCCGCCGGTGAGGGAGCGGACGGACTCGGTCAGCGCGTCGCCGTGCAGGTCGATGGTGTCGACGCCGTGGCGGCGGGCCATGGCGAGGCGCTCGGGGACGCGGTCGACGCCGATCACCTGGGAGGCGCCGCGGTGACGGGCGATACGGGCGGCCATCTGGCCGATCGGCCCGAGGCCGAGCACGGTCACCGTGCCGCCGGGCGGGATGTCCGCGTACTCGACGGCCTGCCACGCGGTGGGAAGGACGTCCGAGAGATAGAGGTAACGCTCGTCGGGCTCGCCGTCGTCCGGGACAGGGATCGGTCCGTAGTGCGCCATCGGCACGCGCAGGTACTCGGCCTGCCCGCCCGGCACCTGGCCGTACAGCTTGGTGTAGCCGAACAGCGCGGCGCCCTTGTCGTGCTCGTGCACCTGGGTCGTCTCGCACTGGCTCTGCAGGCCTCGGGTGCACATCCAGCAGGAACCGCACGAGATGTTGAAGGGGATGACCACGCGGTCTCCGGGGCGGATGTGGGAGACGTCCGCGCCGACCTCCTCCACGATCCCCATCGGCTCGTGCCCGAGCACGTCGCCGGCGTCGATGAACGGCCCGAGCACGCCGTACAGGTGCAGGTCCGAGCCGCAGATCGCCGTGGACGTGATCCGCACGATCGCGTCGGTCGGTTCCTTCAGGACGGGGTCGGGGACCGTCTCGACGCGGACGTCCTCCTTGCCCTGCCAGGTCAGTGCGCGCACAGGCGTCTCCTCGTCGTCGTCGGCGCCAGGGCGCGGCCTGGCCGGCGGCTCTGCGCCGGCCCGCTCGCCCCGGGCGGGAACTGCCTCCGTCAGGCGCTGCCGAGCTCCACGTCGTCCTCGCCCTCTGCCTGGTCGGGCTGGTCGGCCGGGTCGCGCGACGTCAGCTCCTCGGGGTCGGCGTCGGGGTCCTTCGCCGGGTCGTACGGCTGCTCGGACGGGTTGCTGGGGGTTCCGGTGCTCTCGCTCATAGGCCCACGGTGGCACCGCCGGTCCCGGTGCGCATCCGGTGCGGAGGCGGTTCGGACACCCGGCGCCTCCGCGTGCCCAGGGAGGATGGTGCGATGAGGATCTGGTCGCTCCACCCCCGCTACCTGGACCGGCAGGGGCTGACGGCCTGCTGGCGCGAGGCGCTGCTCGCGCAGGCGGTGCTGGCCGGGCGCACCCGCGGGTACCGGCAGCACAGCCAGCTCACGCGCTTCCGCGCCCAGCCCGACGCCGTGGCCGCGGTGGGCGTCTACCTCGGGGGCGTCGCGAGCGAGGCCGCCCGGCGGGGGTACCGCTTCGACGTCGGCCGGATCGACCGCCCGGAGCCTCGGGACGGCACGTCGACGGTCGCCGCGACGTCATCGGAGGGCGCGTCGTCGGTGGGCGTGTCGTCGGTGGGCGTGTCGTCGGTGGGCGAGGCGTCGTCGGGCGCGCTCGTCCCGCGCATCCCCGTCACCGCCGGCCAGGTCGCCCACGAGTGGGCGCACCTCTCCGCCAAGCTCACGGTGCGCAGCCCCGAGCGGGCTGCGGCGCAGGTGGCCGTGACCGCACCGGAGGTCCACCCGCTGTTCGTCGTCGTGCCCGGACCCGTGGAGGACTGGGAGCGGCCCTGACCAGCCCGGCCCCGCCGTCGGACGCGCTGGTCAGCCCGCGTGCGCGGGGGCCGGGACGCCGTCCGGCTCGGCAGGCAGGTCCTCGTCGCGTGGGACCCGTCGGGCCCACGGCCACCACGTGGAGCGCCCGATGTCGTGGATGACGCCCGGGACCAGCAGGCTCCGGACGACGAAGGTGTCGATGAGGACACCGACCGCGACGATGAACGCCAGCTGGAGCAGGAACAGCAGCGGGATCACCGCCAGCGCGCTGAACGTGGCCGCCAGCACCAGGCCGGCGGAGGTGATGACGCCACCGGTGACCGCCAGGCCCCGGCGCACGCCCTCCCGGGTCCCGTGCTGGAGAGACTCCTCCCGCACCCGCGTCATGAGGAAGATCGAGTAGTCGATGCCCAGCGCCACGAGGAACACGAACCCGTAGAGCGGCACCGTGGCGTCGGCCCCCGGGAGGTCGAGCACGTGGTTGAACACCACGGCGGCGAGCCCCATGGTGGCGCCGAACGAGAGCAGGTTCGCGGCGAGCAGCACGAGCGGTGCGACCACGGCGCGCAGCAGCAGCGCGAGCATGACGAAGATGGCGATCAGGACCACCGGGATGATCGTGCGCAGGTCACGGGCCGAGGTCTGCTGGGTGTCCAGGCGCTCCGCCGCCGCACCGCCGACCAGCGCGTCCGGCTCGACCTCGTGGACCGCCTCGCGCACGTCGGCCACGGTGCCCAGGGCAGCCTGCGACTCCGCGGAGTCCTCGAGCACCACCTCGACCCGCACGCGGCCGTCGACGACGATCGGCGCCGCGTCCGCGGCCCCGGCAGCCGGACCGCCCTGTGCGCCGTCCGGTCCGCCGGGTCCGCCGTCCGGTCCGCCGGGTCCGCCGTCCGCTCCACCGGGTCCGCTGTCCGCTCCACCGGCCGGGGCGCCGCCGCCCTGGGCGGCGGCCTCCGTGAGCACCGTGGCGCCCAGCACGCCGTCGACCCCCTGCGCCGCCGCGACCACCGCCTCGGCGGAGCCCTCGGGGGCGATGACGACGGTCGGCTCCACCTGGCCGACCTCGAAGTGGCGGGCCAGCACCTCCCCGCCCGTCACGGCCTCGACGTCGCTGAGGAAGATGTCCGAGTCGCTGGTGCCCTCGGCCCGGAGGGTGGTGACGAAGGCGGCGGCGCCGGCCAGCACGACGGCGGTGAGCACCCAGACCGGACGGTCGTGGCGGGCGACGAACCCGGCCAGGCGCGCCCACAGGCCGGCCCGCTCGGCACGGGGCTCCGCGGGGCGGCCGATCTCGTGCCTGCCCGCGGGGCGGACGTAGTGCGGTGTGCGCGGCCAGAACACGTAGCGCGAGCGGCGCCCGCCCACCAGCAGCATCGCCGGCAGGAGCGTCAGCGCGGCCAGGACCGAGGCGGCGATGCCGACGGCACCGACCGGGCCGAGGCTCGAGTTGGAGCCGAGGTCGGACAGGAGGAGGCAGAGCAGCCCGACGATCACCGTGCCCGCGCTGGCCAGGATCGGTTCGAGGGAGGCGCGCCAGGCGGCCCGCATGGCGTCCACCGGGTGCGCGTGCCGGGTCAGCTCCTCGCGGTAGCGCGCGACGAGCAGCAGGGAGTAGTCGGTGGCGGCGCCGATGACCAGGATCGAGAGGATCCCCTGCCCCTGGCCGTTGAGCTGGATGATGTCCGCGGCCGCGAGCGGCTTGACCACGAGGGCCGCCAGGCACAGCCCGAACACCGCGGTGAGCAGCACCGCGAACGGCAGCGACGGGGACCGGTAGACGATCACCAGGATCACCAGGACCACCACGAGCGCGACGCCGAGCAGGATGCCGTCGATGCCGCCGAAAGCGGAGACGAGGTCCGCGACGTAGCCCGCCGGGCCCGTCACGTACACGCTCAGGTCCGCAGCGGCGAGCGTCTCGGCGCCGGCGTCCCGCAGCGTGTCGACGGCGACGTTGACGAGGCGCTCCTCGTCCGCCCCCACGAGCTCGTTCGCCCGGTCCGCGTCGATCGCGACCGGGACCAGCACCGCCTCGCCATCCTCGGACGGCACCGCCGCCACGGGGCCCGTCAGGGCATCGCCGAGCGCTCCGCCGCCCGGCAGCTGGAGCTCGGGCACCGCGGCGGCGAACTCCTGCGCGGCGGCGACCTGCTCCGGCGCCAGCGTTCCGCCGTCGGCCGCGGTGGCGACGACGAGAGCCGGCAGGCTCGTGGTGTCGACGAACTCCCGCCCGGCCTCACCGGCCAGGGTCGACTCGGCGCTCGCCGGCAGGAAGGCGGCGGCGTCGTTCTCCTGCACCTGGGACAGGGTGCCCTGGGCCATGCCGCCGGCGGCACCGATGCCGAGCCACGCGAGCAGGACCGCGACCACCACGAGGGCGCGGAGGACGGCGCCGCGGCGAGAACGGCGGGCGGTGTGGTTCATCGGAGTCTCCAGTGGAATGCTCAGGGTGCTGAGTAATCATGAGGTCATGACGTCTCCTGGTGCAACCGCGGACGATCGGCGGTGGGGGAGGATGGGCGGCGTGAGTCGACGACCCGTGGCCGAGGACCAGGCACGACCCGCCGAGCGCGGAACCGCCGGTCCGGAGTCCTGGCCCACCGGCCGGCTGCTCTCGATGGCCGCCCGCCGGGTCGAGCGTTCGTGGGACGCCTACCTGGAGCAGTGGTCGCTCACGCACGCCACGCTGCCGGTGCTGGCCGTGCTCTCCGCGGGGCCGCACTCGCAGCGGGAGGTCGCGCGTGCCCTGAAGGTCACCGAGCAGACGATGAGCCGGATGCTGGTCGGGCTCGAGCAGGTCGGGTACGTGCGCCGGGAGCCCCACGCCACGGACCGCCGTCGCCACGTCGTGGCCGTCACCGATGCCGGGCTCGCCGCACTCCGGGCGATCGACGACCCGGCGCTGCTCGAGAGGATGGTGTCGGCCTCGCTGACCGCCGACCAGATGGGCGAGCTGCGGACGATGCTGCTGCGCATCATCGAGGCGGACCCGTCCGGAGATCAGCCGGGGAACTCTCCCTCGCTCCCGCGGGAGGAGAGCCGATCACCAGCAGGTCGGGAGTGAGGGGTCGCAGCGCTGCCGAGGGTCATCTGGCTGGCACGGGCGAGCGCGGCCGTAGCCAGCCGTCCGGAGTGAAGCGCACCGCGTCGCCCCGCAGAAGATCACCGCGTCGACCCAGGCATGGGTCAGGGGCGGCGTTCGCACGCCGCCCCTGACCCGACGAGTTCCGACCCTGTGGGTCGGGCATGCGGTCACGGCCTACCTGAACGTGTCCTTCACGTTCTCGCCGGCCTGCTTGAGGTTCCCGCTGGCCTGGTCCTTGTGGCCCTCGGCCTGCAGGCTCCGGTCGTCGGTGGCCTCGCCGGTGGACTGCTTGGCCTTGCCCTTGGCCTGCTCGGCCGCGTTGCTGACCTTGTCTCCCAGACCCATGAGGTCTCCTTCCGTCGACAGGCTGCCCCAGCCGGGGCCGCCACGTACGACGCTACGACCGGATGAGGGAGCCCGCACCCTGGCCGGTGCGTCGCGGGTCACCGCCCGGCGAGCGAGTTAGCAGCCCTTCCGGATGCGAGCACCGCCACCCCGTGTCACCGTGACGGCGACCGACCACGCCGGAGAGCGGGAGGAACTGTCATGGCGGGACGCCAGGCATGAGCCCGGAGGATCCGGGAGTCACGGTGGTCGTCGTCAGCCAGAACCGCCGCGACGAGCTGCTCGCGTCCCTCGCCCGCCACCGCGCGCCAGTCGTCTACGTCGACAACGCCTCCACCGACGGCAGTGCCGACGCGGTGAAGGAGCGGTTCCCGCACGTCGAGGCGGTCAGGCTGCGCCGCAACGCCGGCGCCTACGCTCGGACCATCGGCGCCCGGCGCGCGCGCACCCCCTTCGTCGCCTTCGCCGACGACGACTCCTGGTGGGCGCCCGGGGCGCTGGCGGCAGGGGCCGCGACCCTGGCCGACCACTCGCGCCTGGGTCTGCTGAACGCGCGGATCCTGGTCGGTCCCGAGGCCCGGGCCGACTCTGTCTGCGAGGTGATGGCGCGCTCGCCGCTGCCGCGTGAGCCTGGCGTCCCTGGCGTGCCGATCCTCGGCTTCGTTGCCTGCGCAGCCATGGTGCGCCGGGAGGCCTTCCTCGCCGTCGGCGGCTTCGACCCCGTGGTGCGCTTCCCCGGCGAGGAGGAGCGTCTGGCGATCGACCTCGCCGCCGGTGGGTGGGCGATGAGCTATGTCGACGACGTCGTCGTGCACCACCACCCCTCACCAGTGCGCGACTCCCCGGAGCGGCGCGTCCGCGCCATGACCCGGGCCGGCGTGCTCACGGGCGTCATGCGCCTGCCGTGGCCCGACGCCGTCGACCGGTTCCGGCGCGCCCTGCGCGCGGGTCCGGCGGAACGATCCGGTGCCCTGGACGCGCTGCGCGATGTCCCCGCCGCGCTGCGGACGAGGCGGCCGGCTCCGGCGGAGGTGCTGCGCCAGCTCGACCTGCTGTCCGCGACCACGGATCTGCCGGATCGCCGGCCGGCCGACGAGCGCGTCCCGGCGGGCGCGTCGAGCTACGGAGGTGATGCATGAGGACGGTGCGGAGCGCGTCCGGGCGCGACGGTGCGCCGGACCGGAGGGCCGTGGTCACGGGCGGCGCCGGGTTCCTCGGCAGCCACCTGTGCGAGACGCTGCTCGCCGACGGGTGGGCGGTGGTCTGCCTCGACAACTTCCTCACCGGCACGCCCGGCAACGTCGCACACCTCGTGGGCCGGCCGGGGTTCGAGCTGGTGCACTGCGACGTCACCGAGAACGCCCACGTCCGCGGCGACGTCGACCTGGTGCTGCACTTCGCCTCCCCGGCCTCTCCCGTGGACTACCTCGAGATGCCCATCGAGACCCTCCGCGTGGGGTCCGTCGGCACCGAGCGCGCCCTGGGAGTCGCCCGCGACAAGGGCGCCCGGTTCGTGCTCGCCTCGACGTCGGAGGTCTATGGCGACCCGCAGGTGCACCCCCAGCCTGAGGACTACTGGGGCCACGTCAACCCGATAGGCCCGCGCGGGGTCTACGACGAGGCCAAGCGGTACGCCGAGGCGCTGGTGACCGCCTACCGTTCGACGCACGGCGTGGACACCGGCATCGTGCGGATCTTCAACACGTACGGCCCGCGCATGCGGCCCGACGACGGACGGGCGATCCCGACGTTCATCCGCCAGGCGCTCGCGGACGAGCCGATCACCGTGGCAGGTGACGGCACCCAGACGCGGTCCGTGTGCTACGTCGACGACCTCGTCGCCGGCGTGCTCGCCATGACCGCCAGCGCGCACGCGGGGCCGGTGAACATCGGCAACCCGCACGAGCGGTCGGTGCTCCAGATCGCGGAGGACGTGCGCGCGGCCACCGGCTCCCGCTCGGAGATCATGTTCGTCGGCCGCCCGACCGACGACCCGGAGGTCCGCCGTCCGGACACCACGCTCGCCGCCGAGGTGCTCGGCTGGCACCCCACCGTGACGTGGGAGGAGGGGCTGGGCCGCACCGTGGCCTGGTTCCGGGAGGCGCTGAGCGAGAGCGCCTGACCGGGGTGATCGCGACGTCGACGCAGACGTCGTGCGCGTGGGACCGAACCCCCGGCAAGGCGTCGGACGAGTTGTCCACAGCCTTGACCTGGGATGACGGCGGTCCATGGCCGAATGTCAGACCCACCACGTAGTGTTTCGAACATCAGTTCACGACGTGGTGGTCAGGGGGTGAGCACGGATGGTCGCCATCGAGGCCGAGCGGCTGACGCGTGACGTCGCGCAGCCGACGACGGCGGCCCCGGCGCCCCTGCTCACCGGACTGCGGACGGCGGTCGAGGGGCTGCGAGCCGGCGCCCCGGCGACCGGCGCGCAGGGTTGGGGTCATGCCGAGCGGGAGGCTGCGATCACCGCCCTGGACGCCGTGATCCAGGACCTCACGCTCTACCGGGGCAAGGTGCTGCTCGCCCATCGCGAGGACGGCCGGTGGGGGACCGCCAGGGACCGCGACTACGCCGACTGGCGCGCCCGGACCACCGGGGCCGGGCGCGGGGCCGCGCTCGGTGAGCTTCAGGTCGCCGAGGGCCTGCAGGCGATGCCCGAGGTCGAGGCTGGCGTCGCCGCCGGAGAGCTGACTCTGGAGCACGCCAAGGCGCTCTCGCGGTTGCGGGCGGGCGCCTCCGAGGAGGTCCGGGCCGCCCTGGACTCAGGGATGGCCGCCGACCTGGCCGCGAAGGGCAAGGAACTGTCCGCCCCGGAGCTGGCGAAGGCAGCGCAGAAGGCGGCCGCCACGGTCGACTCCCGCGCCGCGCAAGAGTCCTTCGAGGCCTCCTGGCGCCGCCGAGCGGTCACCACCACCCGCAGCGCGGGCGGTCGCTCCGGCACGTGGGTGCTCGACGACGTCTCCGGAACCATTGTCGAGACCGCCCTGGACACGGTCGCCGGTGCTCCGGCCGCCGACGACCCACGCACCCGCGCCCAGCGTCTCGCAGACGCCCTCGTCACGATGGCCTCGCGCACCCTGCAGACCGGGTCCGACCTCAACGGCGCCCAGATCCGCCCCCACATCGCGCTGATCACCGACGAGGAGACCTGGGCCGCCGCCCGTCGCCACCGTCAGGCGATCGAGGACGCCACCGGCGCCGCGGTCCAGGCAGCCCATGGCAGCGGCGCCGCGTTCGGCCTCGACGCCGACGGACGCCCCCGCACCACCACCGACGTCGAGGCCACCGACGGCGCCGGTCCCCGGGCGGGAGGCTGTGCGAGATCCGGGCGCGTCAGCCGCCCCACGTCCGGGTCGCCCGCCCTGCCGGCCGTCGCGCCGGCCGAGCTCGAGGACGGCACGCTTGTGCCGCTGGGTGAGCTGCTCCGGCTGATGTGCGACTGCGAGATGACTCGGGTCGTCATGGACGCGGACTCCCAGGTCCTGGACGTCGGGCTCACCCAGCGCACCTACGCGAAGGAGATCCGCCGGGCGGTCACCACCCGGGACCGGCACTGCCAGTGGCCCGGCTGCCAGATCCGTGCCTCCTGGTCCGAGGTCCACCACATCATCTGGTACTCCCGCGGCGGGCCGACATCGGTCGAGAACGGAATCACCGCCTGCAGCTACCACCACCACGTCATCCACCGCGACCACGTCCGCATCGTCCCCCTGGCCGACGGGTTCGCCTTCTACCGGGCCGAGGGAACTCTCATCGGCACCACCAGACGTGACGCCCGCCGTAGACGCCCGAACGTTCCGCCGGCCCCCGGCTCCACCGGAATCGCCGGAGGTGCAGCAGCGCGGTCAGGGCAGATCGATGACCGCACGCCGGCTCCCGACCCCGCCCACGCCCAGCTGCTCGCCGTCCACGAACAGATCACGTCCAGCAACGGCCGCCTATCGGCCGGCCTGCTTGACGCGCTCACCGGATCCACGGCACCGCCGTACGACCGTGTCACGCCCGACGGATCGACGGCGTCGCCGGGCGACCGTGGCACGCCGCCGCCACAAGTCGGGCATCGGGGCACAGCCTTGCCGTCGAACGGACCGCCGGACCTGCACGCTCCGAGCGCCGACGGCCACGCCGCCGTCCGGAGCACAGCCGCACCGCCGGGTACTCGACCTACTCCGTGGGACGCGTCACTCCTCGACCAACCCGCCGAACCGCCGTTCTGATGTGGAACGGCTGCTCAGCTGGGCGCGGTGGTGCGGGCTGTCGTCGTCTCGAGCAGGTCACGCGCGGCCTCGACGACCTCATCGACCCCGATCTCGGCGAGCGCAGGATCGACCGTGACGGCGTGCGGATCGCAGGGGCCCGTCCCGTGCCACACGACGGTGTGCAGGTGATGATCGATCGCCGGCCCCCACCACGTCGGCGGGGTCGGGCCGAACAGCACCACGGACGGCGTGCCGAGGGCTGTCGCGAGGTGGGCCACCCCGGTGTCCCCGCACACGAGCAGGCCGGCCGTGCCCACCCTCTCGGCGAGGGCGGGAAGGTCGAGACTGCCGGCCACGGAGTGCACTCCTGCGCCGGCGGCCCGGGCGATGCGCCGGCACACGTCGACCTCGTCACCGGATCCCGTGAGCACCACCGGGTGGCCCGTCGTGGCCAGCGCACGGGCGACGGCGGTCCAGCGCTCGGCCGGCCAGCGGCGAGCCAGCGATGCGGCCCCTGGGTGCACCACCACCGGCTCTGTCTCGACCACCCGGCCATCTCCGGCGGGCCCCCTTCCTCGCTCCGCGCCTGCCTGTGCCGGCAGGCGCAGATCCTCGGCCGAGCAGTCCCCGCCCGCAGACCGCACGAGCCGGCACCAGCGGTCGACCTCGTGCTCGTCGCGTACCCAGGGCGGCCCCGGATGCCCCACCTCCGGGCACCCGAACGCGACGAGCCGCGACGGTCCCGTCGCGGAGAGCAGCTGATGGCTCTGCGGGCCGCGGCCGTGGAGGTTCACGGCCACGTGGCCGCCCGGGCGTTCCCAACGCAGCGGTGCGTCCAGACCGGAGGTGGGCAGCACCTCGTCGACGACACCGAGCTCGCGCAGCCACCCGCCGGGCGCGGCAGGTCCCGCGAGCACCAGGCGTCGTCCGGGGAACGCCCGGCGGAGCCCGCGCAACGCCGGTACTGCGGTGAGGGTGTCGCCAAGCCCCAGCGCACGCAGCACGAGGACGTCACCGGCCGGGCCGTCGTCCCGCGGTGTCATGGCCAGGAGGTCTCCCCGGACGCCATGACGAGCATCTCGCGGATCTCGCTGCCCACCGGCTGCCGCAGCGCCGTCAGCACGGCCGAGGCGGTGTTGGCGGGGTCGTTGAGATCCTGGTCCGGCGCGGGGCGGAACCGCTCGTCGCGCCCGTCGAAGAAGGCGGTGCGCATCCCGCCGGGCACCAGGCACGTCACCCCGACCCGGCCGGCGTACTCCGCCGCGAGTGCCTGGGAGAACCCGCGGATCGCGAACTTCGAGGCCGAGTACGCCGTGGCGGCGTCCGCGCCACGAAGCCCGAGCGTGGAGGAGACCGTCACGACGGTGCCCCGCACCTTCTCCAGGTGGGGCAGGCAGGCGCGAATCACCGCGACCGTGCCGAAGAGGTTGACGCGGACCACCTTCTCCCACGCCGCGGGCTCGATCTCCAGGATCGGGCCGCACGCGTCCGTCCCGGCCGCGGTGACCACCGCCGACGGCGGTCCCACCTCCTTCACGAGCCGGTCGACCGCCTCGGCGGCCGCGCCGGAGTCGGCGAGGTCGACCGTGACGTGCGGGACTTCGCCCGGAGGGGCGACCCGGTCGAGGACGGCCGCGGCGCCGCCCGCCTCCCGGACGGCGTCGACGACGGCGGCCCCGAGCCCGCCGGCGCCGCCGGTGACGAAGACGGTGCCCACCTCGCGGGGGGCGCGGGACTGCTGCGGGGCAGTGCTCATGCAGGACTCCTTAAGGGTGCGGACGCCCGGGCCAGGCCCGAGCGTTGGATGATCGAGGTGGTGGAGCGCCCGCCGAGGTACGGCAGCAGGACCACCCGCCCGCCGTGGAGTCGGACGACCTCCGACTCCGGCAGCGGCGCGCCGCCGTAGTCGCCGCCCTTGGCCCAGACGTCCGGGCGCAGCCGGTCGAGGACCGCACGGGGGTCGTCCTCGTCGAAGACGACGACGGCGTCCACACAGTCGAGCGCGGCCAGGACCCGGGCACGGTCGGGCGCGGGCACGACCGGCCGGCCGGGGCCCTTGAGCCGGGTGACGGACGCGTCGGAGTTCATGACGACGACGAGGTGGTCACCGAGCCGGCGAGCCGCCTGCAGGGTGGCGACGTGGCCGGCGTGGACGATGTCGAAGCAGCCGCCGGTGGCCACGAGCGTTCCGCCGTCGGCGCGGAGCCGGGCGGTGAGCCGGTCGAGCGCGCTGGGGTCCTCGCTCCACGGGCGGCCGGGCCGGGCCTGGCCGGCGCCGACCGCGCGGGCCGGGTCCGGGGCACGGTCGGCGTCCTGAGCACGATCGACCTCCTTGGCACGGCGGGCGTCCGGGACACCGCCGGCCTCGTCGCGCCCGGCGTCGCCGCTACCCGTGCCCGCGGCAGTACGGGCGGTGCGGTGGCGGAACCCCTCGGCCCCGCCGGCCGCCACCCAGGCGGATGCGTCGGCGACGGCGAGCTCCACCGCCTCCGGCACCAACGCCCCGCCGGCCAGGGCGACGGTGCAGCTCGCGGCAAACTGGTCGCCCGCGCCGCAGGGGTCACCGTCGGCCGCGACGGCGGGGAAGAACGCTGCCTCCGCGCCGGATCGCGCCAGGTAGGCACCTGCAGCGCCGGCGGTCACGCACACGGCGGCGGCCTGCCAGCGGCGGACCAGGTCGGCGGCGACCACGTCCGGCGGCGCGTCGGCCGCGACCGCGGACGCCGCCTCGAACCCACTCGCCCCTGCTGCCTCCGCGCCGGCCGCATCTGTCAGGGCTGCGGCTGTCGGGGCTGCCCCCGCCCCTGCTGCCCCCGCCCCTGTCGCACCCGCTCCGGCCGTACCGACCCCGGACGCAGCGGCCCGGGCCATGGCTGCGTGGGCCTCGGCAGCGTTCGGCGTCACGAGCGCCGCGCCGGGCACGGGCGGCCCGCCGCGCGGGTGCGGGTCCCAGACCAGCCGAGTGGACCGGGCGGCGTCCGCGAGCAGGGCGCGCAGCGCGGGGTCGCGGGTGACGCCCGCGCCGTAGTCGGAGACGAGCACGGCATCGGCGCCGGCGAGAACCGCCGAGACCTCCGCCGTCGCGACCGGGCCCGGGGTTCCCGGTCCGCCGTCGTCCACGCGCACCAGAGACTGGCCGCTGCTGCGCACGCGCGTCTTGGTGCGCGTCCCGCCCTCGTGCGGCAGCGCCACCAGGGTGAGTGCGCGGCGGAGCTGGGCGGCCAGGCGCTGGCCCGGTCCGTCGTCGGCCACGGGCGCGACCAGGGTCACCCGGGCGCCGCCCGCCGCGCACAGCAGCGCGGCCAGGCCCGCCCCGCCGGGGCTCTCCCGGGTACCGGTGACGTCCACGACCGGCACCGGGGCGTCCGGACTGAGCCGCTCGACGCGGCCGTCGACGTCGCGGTCCAGGACGACGTCGCCGACCACCACGACGTGCGGCACCTGGCGGCTCATGCGGTCCGCCGCAGGGGATCGGGCGCGGCGCGGACCGGCGAGGCGTGCGGCGAGGCGTGCCCCGCAGGGCCCAGGGCGAGCGGTCCGGGGCCCGGGTCGTTGGCGAGAGCTGCACCTGCGGAGAGGTTCGCGAGCTCGGCGTCCAGGACGGCGCACAGGGCATGGATCGCGACCAGGTGGACGGCCTGGACGGCGGCGGTGGAGGGCGCGTCGACGCACAGGGCGTCGTCGCTGCGTTCCTGGAGCGGGTTGGGTCCGCGCCCGGTCAACGCCCACACGTGCATGCCGATCTCGCGGCCGCGCTCCGCGGCGCGCACCACGTTCGGGCTCTTCCCCGAGGTCGAGAGGAGGACGAGCACGTCACCGGGCCGCCCGTGCCCCTCGACCTGCCGGGCGAACATCTCGTCGATGCCGTAGTCGTTGACGATGGCCGTGACCGACGAGCTCTCCGCGCACAGCGAGATGGCGGAGAAGGGTCGGCGCTCCGCCAGGAAGCGGCCGACCAGCTCCGAGGTCAGGTGCTGGGCCTCCGCGGCGCTCCCGCCGTTCCCGGCGGCGAGGAGCCGGCCGCCGTCGAGCAGGCGCTCCGCCAGGGTGCGGCCCCACCGCGCGACGGTGCCGGACTCGCACCGCAGCGCGGCCAACGCGGCATGGAGCTCGCGCTCGTGGTCCTCGATCCAGTCGAGAGCGTTCAGGGCGTTCATGCCGTCGCCTCCTTCAGCGCGGGGTCGGTGGCGGTCTCGTAGGCGGCGAGGGTCCCGGCCGCCACCGTGGCCCAGGAGAACCGGTCCAGGGCGCGGCGCCGGGCGGCGACGCCGAAGCGGCGGCGCAGGTCCGGGTCGCCGAGCAGGGTCGTGAGCGCGCCGGCGAGGGCGGCGGCGTCGCGGGGCGGGACGAGGAGCCCGGTCTCGCCGTCGGACACGCTGTCGAGCAGCCCGCCGACGGCGGAGCCGACGAGCGGTCGCCCGCACGCGGCGGCCTCCAGCGGGACGATCCCGAACGGCTCGTACCAGGGCGTGGCGACGACGACGTCGGCGTCCCGGATCAGCGCCGGCATGTTGCCGCGGGCCACCGACCCGAGGAACCGCACCTGGTCAGTCACGCCCAGCCTCGCGGCCAGGGCGCGCAGGCGCCGGACCTCTGGGTCGCCGTCGACCTCGGCCGCCGAGGGGCCGCCCGCGACCACCAGCTCCGCGTCGGGCAGCGCGGGGAGCGCCTCGACGACGGTCGCGATGCCCTTGCGGGGGACGAGCCGGCCCACCGACAGCAGCCGGTACGGCCGACGCCGGGGCCCCGCCGGGCCGGGGCGGTCACCCGCCCCGGCGGGGTCGCCGTCGCCGGGGGTGAAGTGCTCGACGTCCACCCCGCAGGGCACCACCCGCACGCTGCTCTCCGGGACGCCGAGGCGCCGCAGCTCGGTCACCTCGTCGCTGCAGGTGGCGACGACAAGGTCGACGGCCCGGCCGATGCGGCGCTCGTCGCGGATCCGGCCGGGCGGGGAGGTGTCCGCGGCGCCCTGGTGACGCCGCTTGACCGTGCCCAGCGCGTGGTAGGTGTGCACCGTCGGCACCGGGACGGTGCGGGCGGCCTCGAGGACCGCCAGGCCGGACATCCAGAAGTGGGAGTGGACCACGTCGGGCCGGCCGCGGAGCGTCCAGGTGCGCGCGAGCCACCGGCCGAAGGCGGGCATGAACGGGGCGAGCTCGTCCTTCGGCAGGGGGACGGGTGGCCCGGCGGGGACGTGCACGACGGTGACCCGCTCGTGCATCGGCACCCGCTCCGGCAGGTCGGCGCGGTCGCGGCGGGTGTAAACCTCGACCTCGTGCCCGTCCTCGGCGAGGGCGGTGGCGAGCGCGGCGACGTGCACGTTCTGCCCGCCGGCGTCCACCCCGCCGAGCACGGCGAGCGGGCTCGCGTGCTCGGAGACCATGGCGATCCTCATCGATCTACCTCCTTCAGCAGCTGCTGCCAGTCGGCGAGGAACCGGTCCAGGCCGAAGCGGTCCAGTGCGTGCGCGCGTGCGGCCTGCCCCCGCGCACGGGCCTCGTCGGGGTCCTGGAGCCACCGCCTGGCGGTGGCGACCAGGACGTCGGGGTCGGAGCTGACCACCCCGGCGTCGTCGGGGACCGCCTCGGGGGCGGCGGTGGTGGCGAGCGCGAGCACCGGCATCCCGAGGGTCATGGCCTCGAGCAGGGACAGCCCGAGCGACGTCCACCGGTAGGGGTGGAGGTATGCGCGGTGCCGCGCGAGCAGGTCGTGCATCCGGTCCTGCGGGACGTCCTCGTGCAGGTGCCCGGCCAGGTGCGGGGCGCGCTCCTGAAGCGCCGCCATGCCCATGCCGTGCACGGCGACCGGCAGCTCGTCCGCGATCCGCAGCAGCACGTCCGTGCCGGCCACCCGCCAGCGGCGCACCGGCTCGTTGACCACCACCCCGAGCCGCTCCTCGGTGCCGGTGTACCGGTAGCCCGGGTCGACCAGGCCGTGGTCGATCACGGTGGTGGGCGCTGCGCCGCAGTCCCACATGAGGGCGTTGAAGGCGGTGACGTGCACGACCGGGATGTCGGAGCGGTCCGCCAGCGGGTGCCGGGTGGCCGGTGCCGGCCCGGCGGGGGTGTTGTGCTCGACGTAGACCGCCGGGACGTCGGCGCCGGCCCGCAGCCCGGTCCACTCGCGGAGCAGGTCGATCTCGTGGGGGCGCTGGAGGACGACGACGTCGCAGCCCTCCTCCCGCAGCTGGGCCGGGGTGAGCTCGCGCGCGGCGGCGGGCCAGGTCCAGGTGCGCGCCCGGCCGAGCCCGTCCGGCCCGCGGTCGGGCAGGACCGGGATCAGGTACTCGTCCGGGCCGTGCACGAACGGGGTGAGCCAGGAGCCGTGGACGTGCCAGATGAGGATCCTCATGCGTGCACCTCCGCCGGGGCGAGCGTGCGCACGGCGCGGACGACGTCGGCCGGCGGCACCCCCGTCAGGCACGGGTGGCCCGGGACGGGGCACTCGCGGGCGCGGGTGTCGCGGCACGGCGCGTGCTGGTCGCCGAGCACCACGGCCGGGACGCCGTACGGCGCCCACCGTTCGGCCGGGACCACGGGGGAGAACAGGGAGACCACCGAGGTGCCGACCGCCGCGGCGAGGTGGGCGGGACCGGTGTTGCCGACTACGACGCACGCGGCGCCGTCGAGCACCGCGGCGAGCTCGGCGAGGTCGGTGCGTCCGGCCAGGTCGACGACGCGGCCCGGCCCGTCGTCGGCCGGGCCCACCGATTCGTGGGCCGGGCTGGGCATGATGCCGGCGGGGCCGGCCACGTCGTCGGTCGGGCCCGAGACGACGGACGCGAGCTCGCGCTCGCCCGGCCCGCCGGTGACCACGACCGGCCACCCGTCCTCCCGCAGTGCCGCGACGACGGCGCGCGCGTGCCCGGCGGTCATGGCGCGGGCGGGCACCGACGCGCCGGGGTGGACGACGACGTAGGGCCGGTCCGGCACGAGCGCGGGGGCCGGCGGGAGGGGCCGGCGCAGGGCGAGTCGTCCGTCGTCGCCGGCCGGCAGGTCCGCGCCGGTGGCGCGGACGAGGTCCAGGGCCGCCTCCACCTCGTGCAGCCCGTCGGGCCGCCGGTGGCGTACGTCGAGCAACGAGCCGGGGTAGTCGACGCTGGTCGCGGCGACGTAGGGAATGCCGGCCATCCGGGCCAGCAGCGCCATCGGCAGCGGGCTCTGGTGGAAGGAGGTGAAAATGACGCACCGGTCGTAGCAGCGCTGCGCGAGCAGGGCGACCAACCTCTGGAGCTGGGCAGGGTCGGCCGGCGGTGGGACGTAGCCGGACCACGGGACCTCGGCCACGAGCACGCCGTCGACACCAGGGAGCAGGCGCGCCGCGCCCTGACCCGACGGGCTGACCAGCAGGTCGAGGTGGTCGGCGGAGGTGGCCAGCGCGCGCAGCGCCGGTCCGGCCAGCAGGACGTCGCCGTCGTTGTCGAGCCGGACGCCCAGCACGCGGCTCATCCCACGACCGCCAGGGGCCGGACCGGCCGGGCACCGTCGTCCGCGCGGGGTACGCCGTCGTCGGGCGCCCCGGGCGCTGCAGCGAGCAGCAGCTCCACCGCGGCGGCGAGGTCCGGAGCCACCACGTCGGCGGCGGCGATCTCCTCGGGCCGGGTGCGCGACGTCGGGACCAGTACCGCGCGGGCGCCGGCCACGCGGGCGGCGTCGACGTCGGCGCCGATGTCGCCCACCACGGCGCACTCGTACGGCGCCACGCCCAGCGCGGCGGCCGCACGCAGCACCATGAGCGGTCCGGGCTTGCGGCAGGCGCAGCCGTCCTCGGGACCGTGGGGGCAGTGCTGCACGGTGTCCAGCCCGCCGACCTCGGCACGCACCCGCTCGTTGACCGCGGCGACGTCGTCCTCGGTGAGCAGCCCGCGCGCGACCCCGGACTGGTTGGTCACCAGCCCGGTGCGCAGACCCGCGGCGCGGACGCGGCGCAGCGCCTCGAGGGCGCCGTCGACGAGCCGCACGCGGTCGGGGTCGCCGTTGTAGGGGACGTCGTGGACGAGGGTGTCGTCGCGGTCGAGAAGGACGGCGCGCAGCGGCGGCGGCCAGGCGGCGACGCCGGCCCGGTAGTCCAGCGCGCCGCGACCCCGGTGCCACACCGCCAGCCAGGGGATCACCACGCTGGTGGCCGCCATGCGGCCCCACTCGGACAGCCACCCGTCCTGGCCAGGGTGCGGCCCCGGCGCGATGCGCCGTCGGGCGAAGTCGGCGGTCAGGGCCGCCCAGGCGGCGGCCGCGATGACAGCGGATGCTGTCGAGCGCAGCGCCGGCGGGTGCGGTCGCGCAGGCGGGTGGTGCGGCGCGGGCGGGCGGTGCAGGGCAGATAAGTGGTGCTGGGCAGATGAAGTCGTCCCGAGCGCACTTGTCGGGCCCAGGATCACTTTCTCGCCCTTGGTGTCCAGGTAGGCCCCTGCAGCGAGCGCAGCGACACCGGCCGCGACCGTGGCGACGTGCCAGCGGAAGCGCCCGCGTCCCGTCTCGGCCTCCCGCCGCCAGCCTGGCCCGTGGAGGGCGTGCATGAGCGCGTCGGAGCGTGCGCCCGCCTGCATGCGCAGGCTCACCGACCAGTCGGCCGGGCGGGCGGGGTGCACGATCGAGCGGGCGCCGCGCTCGAGGCGCCAGCCGGCCCGCCGCACCCGCAGGGCGAGATCGGCGTCCTCCCGGTAGGCGCGCGGGAACCGCTCGTCGAAGCCGGCCACGGCGGCCAGGGCGGCGCGCCGGTAGGCCATGTCCGCCGTCGCCCACCGGGCGGTCTCGAGGCCGGCGGTGTTGCGCTCCCAGTCGGTGGGCCGCCGGTGCGCCGGCAGCGGCACGTGGATGCGGCCCTGGTTCCCGCCGACGTCGTCGCCGGCGGCGGCCAGGTCGGCGCCGAGGCGGCGGGACCAGTCGCGGGGGAGGAGGACATCGTCGTCGAGGAAGGCCACCCAATCGGCGGACACCGAGCGCCAGCCGGCGTTGCGGGCCGCGGCGGGGCCCCGGCCGCCGGAGCGGACGACCCGCACCGGCCACGGCAGCTGAGGCACGTCGAGCGCCGGCGGGACGCCGGTGGCGGCCGCCGGGCCGCCCGGGGGCACCGGGGCGGCGTCGAGGGGCCGGTCGTCGACGAGCACCACCTCGGCGGGCGCCACGTGCCCCGGGTCGCGGGCCTGGGCGGCGAGGGAGTCCAGCAGCACCCGCAGCGACGGCCGCCCGATCGTGGGGACCACGACGGCGTAGCCCGGCGCGGCGGTCACAGCGCGACCCCGGCCGCCTCGTGGACGCGCTCCGCACCGGCGAACATCATCGACCGGCGCACCAGGTGCGGTCCCACGACCAGGACGTCCACGGGGGCGGAGCCGAAGAGCTCGAGGGCGTCGCGCGGGTCGTCGACCATGGGCCGCCCGGCCGTGTTGAGCGAGGTGTTGACCACCACGGGCAGGCCGGTGCGGCGGTGGAAGGCCTGGATCATCGCCCCCAGCCGCGGCTGGGTGGCCGGGTCGACGGTCTGGATGCGGGCGGTGCCGTCCACGTGCACGACGGCGGGGATCCGGTCCCGCCAGACCGGGGCGACGTCGTGGACGAAGAGCATGTACGGGCTCGGCACCGGCCCGCCCGAGAAGATCTCCGCGGCGTGGTCGGCGAGCACCATGGGTGCGACCGGCCGGAACTGCTCGCGTCCCTTGACGTCGTTGAGCCGCTCCAGGTTCGCCGCCACGCCGGGGTTGGCGAGGAGCGAGCGCTGACCGAGCGCCCGGGGCCCGAACTCGCTGCGGCCGTCGAACCAGGCGACGACGCCGTTGTGGGCCAGCACCTCGGCGACCTGCTCGTCGAGGTCGTCCGGGGTCGTGAACGGCACGGCCGCACCGCGCAGCCAGGAGGCGAGCTCGTCGTCGGACCACTGGCGGCCCAGCGCTGCCGACGGCATCGGTGCGGTGGTCTCACCCCGGTCCGCGGCCGCCTGGAGCGCCGCGCCGAGGGCGGTTCCGGCGTCGCCCGCCGCGGGCTGGACCCAGACCTCCTCGAACGGGGTCTCGCGCCAGATGCGGGAGTTCGCCACGCAGTTCAGGGCGGTGCCGCCGGCCATGGTGAGGACGCGGTCGCCGGTGCGCTCGTGCAGCCACCGGGCGAGATCGACGAGGACCTCCTCGAGCCGGGCCTGGACCGAGCAGGCGAGGTCGGCGTGGGCGCCCCGCCAGGCCTCCTCGTCGAGACGGGCGTCGCGGTCGCGTGCGGGCGACCACCGCGACCAGTCCGGGACGGGCGCCTCGAAGCCGCCGTCGTCCGTGGCCCGGATCGTCTCGCGCAGCTCCTCCAGGTGGCGCGGCTCGCCGTAGGACGCCAGGGCCATGACCTTGTACTCGTCGGAGGAGCGCAGGAAGCCGAGGTGCTCGGTGAGGGACTCGTAGAGCAGGCCGAGCGAGTGCGGGAGGTCCTGGGTTGCGAGGACCTCGAGGGAGCCGCCGGTGTAGCGGCCCGAGAGGTGGGAGGCGTGCTCGCCACGCCCGTCGAGGACCAGGACGCTGCTGCGCTCGTGGGGTGAGGCCAGCGCGCCCGACGCCGCGTGCGCGACGTGGTGAGGGACGAAGCGGACCTTCTCCGGGTCGAGGCCGGGCAGCGCCGCGGCGAGGAACTGCGGGGCCCGCCGCGCGTAGGTCTGGCGCAGGTCGTCCCACGGGTCGACCAGGCCCAGCTGGTCGACGGGCCGGGCGAGCGCCGGGTCGTAGGAGTAGGCGACGACGTCGAGGTCCGCCGGGGTCAGCCCCGCCTCCTTGAGGCACCACCGCATCGACAGCTCCGGCAGCTCCCACGCCGCGAAGGGCACCGGGCGCTTGCCGTGCTTGCGCCGGGAGAACCGCTCCTCCTCGGCGGCGGCGACGACCCGACCGTCGATCACCAGCGCGGCGGAGGGATCGTGGAACAGGGCGTTGACACCGAGGATGCGCATGAGTGGCGGCCTTTCCCGTCGTCGTGCACAGTCAGGGCGGCGTCCTCCGGCGGCTGCCGGCCGACGTGTGGACCACTGTGGAGGCGAGAAGCGCTTCTCGCACCTCGAAGTGCTCGGGAGGACTTGTGAGCAGCTCGCAGACCGTTCAGACACCCGCTCTCTTCGCCGCCGCACGGCGCCTGGGCGCCCATCTCGTCGGCGGCGACGAGGTCGCGGCCGCGGGGGAGCGCGAGCTCGACCGTGCCGACCCGGTCACCGGCGAGCCGGCCTGGGTGGTGGTGCCCGCCACCGACGCGGAGGTGGCCTCCGCCGTCGACGCCGCGGCCGCTGCCGCCAGGGCGTGGCGGCGAACCCCACCGGCCGAGCGGGCGGCCGCCCTGCGCGAGGCGGCGGGCGCCGTGCGGGCCGCCGCGGACGACCTCGGCGCGCTGCTCACCGCGACCACGGGCCGGCTGATCGGGCAGGCGCGCGAGTCCGCCGTCGTCGCCGCCGACCTCCTCGAGGAGGCTGCCACCACCGGGCTGGGCGCCACCGGGCGCACGCTGGCGGGCGCGCCCGCCGCCCTGGACGTGGTGCGTCGGGAGCCGCACGGCGTGGTCGCCGTCATCACGCCGTGGAACGACCCGTTCCCGACGGCGGCGGGCCTGCTGGCCGCCGCGCTGGTCACCGGCAACACCGTGGTGCACAAGCCGTCCGAGCGCAGCGCCGCCCCCGGGTGGGAGCTGGCGCGGCTGATCGCCGGGGCGCTCCCGGCGGGGGTGCTCAACGTCGTCAACGGCGACGCCGCCACGGGCACCGCGCTGGTCGCGGACCCGCGGGTCGCCCTGGTCGCCCAGGTCGGCTCGACGGCGGCGGGCCGGGAGATCGCGGCGCGGGTCGGCGCCCGCGGTGGGCAGGTGCTGCTCGAGAACGGCGGCAAGGACCCGATCGTCGTCGATGCCGGCGTCGACCCGGCGTGGGCGGCCGGCCAGATCGCGCTCGGCGCGTTCACCAACACCGGGCAGATCTGCACCTCGGTCGAGCGGGTGTACCTGCACGAGGGCGTGGCCGACGACGTGCTCGGCGAGCTGGTGCGGATCGCGGAGGACATGCGGGTGGGCGACCCCGCCGACCGGGCCACGGAGCTGGGCCCGCTCGTCGACGAGGCGCAGCTGGCGGTCGTGGAGGAGCACGTCTCGGCGGCGGTGAACGCGGGCGCGCGGGTCCTGGCCGGCGGTTCCCGGCCCGACGGCGCGGGCTGCTTCTACCCCGCCACGGTGCTGGACGGGTGCACCGCCGACTTGGCCGTCATGACCGAGGAGACCTTCGGGCCGGTCGCCGCGGTGACGCGTGTGGCCGACTTCGACGAGGCGCTGCGGCTCGCGAACGCCGGCCGGTACGGCCTGGCCGCCACCGTGCTCACCGCCCACCTCGCGCACGCGCTGCGCGCGGCGGAGGAGCTGGAGGTCGGCACCGTGAAGGTCAACGCCGTGTTCGGCGGGGCGCCCGGCGGCTCGGCGGACCCGCGACGGGACAGCGGCGCCGGCGCGGGCTACGGGCCCGACCTGCTCGCGGCGATGACCGTGCTCAAGACCGTCCACCTGGAGGCGACGCCCTGAGGATGAGGCGACGCCCTGAGGATTGCGTCCTCGGCGGTGTCTGACATCGGCCCGCGGCTCCCGGCCCTGTGCGCGGGCACCTGTGTCCGGACGGCGGTGCGCCGACGGTGGCGCCCCGACGGTCCAGGCCCGTCGTCGCTGCGTGCTGCGCCATCATGGGAGCGAGGGTGGTGAGGCCCATGAGGTCGCGTCGTGCGGGCAGTGCGGTCCCTGCGGTGAGTGCGGTCGTGCTGGCGGTGGCCGTCGGCGCGTGCGCGGGCATCGGAGGACCCGACACCGTCGCGCCGGGCGCGACGAGCACCGCGGCGGGACCCTCGACCCGAGCACCGACGGGCGCCCCGACGTCGCCGAACGCCGGCACGGACGGCACCTCACCGAGCGCCCCCGCGACCGGCGGCGCACCGGCCGCCGCGGCGGAGCCGGGCGTCCTCGTCACGAACCTCCTCTCGCCGTGGGGGCTGGACTTCCTCCCCGACGGCGACGCCCTCGTCACCGAGCGGGACACCGCTCGCGTCCTGCGCGTGGCGCCGGACGGCTCGGTGACGGAGCTGGGCACGGTGCCCGGCGTCCGGCACGGCGGCGAGGGCGGGCTGCTGGGGATCGTCGTCGCCCCGGACGTCGAGCGCACCGGGCACGTCTTCGTCTACGCCACCACCGACGCGGACAACCGGGTGCTGCGCATGCGTCTGTCGGGCGACACCCTCGAGCCCGACGCCGTGGTCGTGGAGGGCATCCCCCGGGCCGGTAACCACAACGGCGGGCGCCTGGCGTTCGGGCCCGACGGGTTCCTCTACGTCACCACCGGGGACGCCGGTGAGCCGTCGAGCGCGCAGGACGTCGCCTCCCTCGGCGGGAAGATCCTCCGCGTCGACGCCGACGGCCGGCCGGCGCCCGGCAACCCGTTCGACGGCTCCCCGGTCTGGTCCTACGGCCACCGCAACGTCCAGGGCCTCGGGTGGGACGCGGACGGGAGGATGTACGCCAGCGAGTTCGGGCAGAACACCTACGACGAGCTCAACCTCGTGAAGCCGGGCGGCAACTACGGCTGGCCCGAGGTAGAGGGCGTGGGCGCTGTGGAAGGGTTCGTCGACCCGCTGCGCCAGTGGTCCACGGCCGAGGCCTCGCCCAGCGGGATCGCCGTCACGGGCGGGCAGGTCTACCTGGCCGCGCTGCGCGGGGAGTCGCTGTGGCGGGTGCCGCTGACCGGGAACGGCGGCACGGGCGAGCCGGCCCGGCTCCTGCAGGCGGAGTACGGGCGGCTGCGGGCGGTCGAGCCGGACGCGGCGGGCAACCTCTGGCTGCTCACGTCGAACCGGTCCCGCGGCGAGCCGACGCCCGAGGACGACCGGATCGTGGTGGTGGATCCGGCCGACCTCGGCTGAGCAGAGGAGCAGCCGATTTCTGCTGACGCGTCAGGGGCTCGGCGGGCTGCTTACTCGTCGTCGTGCCGGCGTCGGGCGGCGCGGTCACGCTTCGCCGGGACGTCCTCGGGCTTGGCGGAGGTCTCGTCGAGGTCCTGCGTGCGTCCGCGGGATATGCGCAGGGCCCGGCCCTTCTCGATGTCCTCCTCGGCCTTCTCGGCCTTCTTGTCGCTGGCCCTGGTGTCCCGCGGCGGCAGCTGGACGGACTCCTCGGCGGGGATGCCGGCCTGAAGCTGACGGCCGCGCTCGAGCTCGGCGTCGAACTCGGCGCCGAAGAGCAGCGCGAGGTTCAGAATCCAGAGCAGCAGCAGGAAGATGATGACGCCGGCCAGCGCGCCGTACGTCTCGCCGTAGCTCTCGCCGCCGATGGCACTGACGTACAGGCCCAGGGCGAGGGCGGCCAGGGCCGCCACGACGATCGCGATGAGGGCGCCGGGGCTGACCCACCGGAACTTCGGCATCTGCACGTTCGGGGTGACGTAGTACAGCAGGGCGATCGTGACCACCACGATGAGCAGCAGGACCGGCCACTTCGCGATGCCCCACACCAGGAGGGCCTGGTCGCCGAGCCCCATGAGCCCGCCGATCGCCTCGGCGACCGGTCCGGAGACCACGAGGATCACCGCGGCCATGGCGACGAGGATCAGCATCGCGAGGGTGAGCAGGTACATCACCGGGCGGAGCTTCCAGATCGGCCTGCCCTCGGGAACCTCGTACATGCGGTTCATCGCCCGGGAAAACGCGTTGACGTAGTTCGAGGCCGTCCACAGGGCCACCAGCAGACCGAGGAAGAGGCCCCATCCTGCTCCCTCCACGGAGGTGATGCTCTCAAGGATCGGCTGGAGGCGCTCCATAGACTCCTGAGGGATGAACTCCGAGGCCATGTCGATGATCGTCTGCGTGCTCTGGCCCTGGCCCACGAGGCTCAGGATCGAGGCGAGCGCGATCAGCGCGGGGAAGAGCGACAGGATCGCGTAGTAGGTGAGGGCGGCCGCCAGGTCGGTGCACTGGTCGTCCAGGAACTCCCGGACGGTCTTGCGCAGGACATAGCCCCAGGAAGGTTTGCGGATGTCGCCGAGGGAGCCCGGCTTGGCCGGGTGGTCGGCATCCACTGTGCTCTTGCTGCTCATCGACGTTCTCCTCCGGTGGGCGGTCGCACCCCGCGTGGGCGCCCTGCTTGCTGAAAGCGTGCGGGGCGCCGCCAGGCGCGGCAACCGGAGCGGTCCCGCTTGCGGCGGTCCGCAGGCGGCCTCAACCTGTGCCGATGACGACCAGCGCGCCCGCGGCCGGGCAGACCTCCCGACTGCGGAAGGGCATCACGCCCGCCCTCCTCTTCCTGTTCATCCTCGGAGACGTCCTCGGCGCCGGCGTCTACGCCCTCGTGGGCGTCCTGGCCGAGGAGGCGGGCGGGATGATGTGGGCGCCCCTGCTCCTCGCGATGGCCATGGCCCTCCTGACGGCGTCGAGCTACGCCGAGCTCGTGACCAAGTACCCCAAGGCCGGCGGCGCGGCGGTCTTCGCGCGCCGGGCCTTCGGCCGCCCGGTCATCTCCTTCCTCGTCGGCTTCTCGATGCTCGCGGCCGGGGTGACGAGCGCGGCCGGACTCGCGATCGCCTTCTCCGGCGACTACCTCTCCACCTTCGTCGACATGCCGACCGCGGTGGCCGCCCCCGTGTTCCTCGTCCTGCTCGCCCTGCTCAACGCCCGCGGGATCAAGGAGTCCGTGCGCTCCAACGTGGTCATGACCGTCATCGAGGTCTCCGGCCTCGTGCTGGTCGTCGTCCTGGGCGCCGTCGCCGTCGGCGGCGGGCAGGGATCCCCCGGCCGGCTCACCGAGCTGCCCGACGGCGTGGGGCTCGGGGCCGCGGTGCTCGGCGGCGCGCTGATCGCCTTCTACTCCTTCGTCGGCTTCGAGGTCTCGGCCAACGTCGCCGAGGAGGTCCACGACGTCAGCCGCGTCTACCCGCGTGCCCTGTTCGGCGCGCTCGCCGTGGCCGGCGTCGTGTACCTGCTGATCGCCGTCGTCTCCGCGCTCGTCATCGACCCGGGCGACCTCGCCGGGTCCACCAGTCCGCTGCTCGACGTCGTCGCGGCCACCGGGATCGGCCTGCCCCCGTGGGCGTTCAGCGCGATCGCCCTCGTCGCCGTGGCGAACGGGGCGCTGCTGACGATGATCATGTCCAGCCGCATGGCGTACGGCATGGCGGACGAGGGGCTGCTGCCCCACCCGCTGACCCGCGTGCTGCCGAACCGGCGCACGCCGTGGCTCGCCATCGTGCTCACCACGGCCCTCGCCGTCGGGCTCACGCTCGTCGGTGACCTGGCGGTGCTGGCCGAGACCGTGGTGCTCCTGCTGCTGTTCGTCTTCCTCAGCACCAACGTCGCGGTGCTCGTGCTGCGCAGGGACCGTGTCGACCACCAGCACTTCCGCACCCCGGCCGCTCTGCCGGTGCTCGCGGTGGTGTCCTGCCTCGTCCTCCTGACCCAGCAGTCGCTGGAGGTCTGGACCTACGGGCTGGCCATGCTCACCCTGGGCGTCGTGCTCCACCTGGTCACGCGGCGCACCGCCCACGCCCGCACCGTGCGGGCCGAGCAGGCAGAGGCCAGGGCCGCGGCCCGGAGGTGACCTCGGACGGCCGAACGCTGGCGAAGGTCGCCGCGGCAGGAGAAGGTGGACCTGTCGGACGGCGACGAGAGGTGGTGGGGATGGCCCTCCTTCCCAGGCTGGCGGCCGTGGCCGCGGCGGGTGCGGGTGTTGCGCTCGGCGGCGTCGCCGCGGCCCTCGGCGTGATGCGCGGGGCGAAGCCGCTGCACCCCCGCGGCGCCGTGGTGCGCGCCCATCTCCACCTGCACTCCCGGCCCCCCGAGCTCGGCCTGGCGCTCGGCGTCCCGGGCCGCCGCGAGGCGCAGGTGCGGTTCTCCCGGGCGATCGGGCTGCCGGAGCTCCTGCCGGACATCCAGGGCCTGGCGATGCGGGTGCACGATCCGGACGGCCCCATCGACGTGCTGCTCGCCTCGACCGGGCGCGGGCCGCTGTCCCGGTTCGTCCTGACCATGAGGCGGCGGCCGGAGGACGGCGCCTTCACCAGCCTCATGCCGTACCGGGGGCCGCGCGGTCCTGTGCTGCTCGGCGCCGAGCCGTCCCAGGACCCGCGGATCTACGTCCTCGAGTGGGCGACGCCGCAGGGCCCGTGGCGCACCTTCGCCACGTTGGAGTGCGAGCAGCTCCCCGCCGACGCCGACGACGCCCCCATCCGGTTCCGGCCGCTCGCCAACGCCCCGCGCGGCCTCGGGACGTACGAGTGGACGGAGCAGCTGCGTCGCTACGGCTACCGGTGGGCCGCGGCGGTCTCGCCCGCCCTGCCCAGGAGCGCGACGAGGAAGTCCGAGCCCTGGCCGAACGGGCGGACGTCCCACGCGGAGAGCAGCACCTCCGGCTCCAGCCCGGCCGCTCCGGCGTCGGCCAGGAACTCCTCGAAGGCGTAGCCGCGCCCCGCGCCGAAGCCGACCGCCGCCCGGCCACCGGCCCGCAGGTGGGCGGCGAAGCGGCGCAGCACCTCACGGCGGGTGCTCGGCGCGAGGAAGGTCATGACGTTGCCCGCGCACACGATCGCGTCGAAGCCCTCGGTGATCCCGCGGGCCGGCAGGTCGAGCTCGGCGAGGTCACCCACGAGCCAGGTGGGACCCGGGTGGTCCTCCTCCGCGGCCGCGACCAGCACCGGGTCGACGTCGACGCCGACCACCTCGTGACCGGCGGCGGCGAGCGCGGAGCCCACCCGGCCGGGCCCGCAGCCGGCGTCGAGGATCCGTGCGCCGCGCGGCACCATCGCGTCCACCAGCCGCGCCTCGCCCGCCAGGTCGGCCCCGGCGGCCGCCATGGTGCGGAACCGCTGGACGTACCAGTGCGAGTGGTCGGGGTTGGACTCCGTGATGCGCTGCCAGCCGCTCGGCTCGGGCATGGGATCTCCTTCTTCTCCGGTCGCGCGGTCAGCCCGACGCTACCCCTCGAGCCCGCGCTGCCATCCCGGCAGGTCCGCGACGCCGTCGAGGACGGCGTCCGGTGCGACCGCTGACCGCTCGAGCAACTCCGGCCGGAACTTGCCGGTGCGCACCAGCACGCCGGTGAGCCCGAGCGCCTGGGCGGCGAGCACGTCGGAGTCGAGGTCGTCGCCGACCATCACCGCCTCGGCGGCATCGGCACCGAGCATGCCGAGCGCCGCGTCGAACAGGCCGCGCGCGGGCTTGCCCACCACCACCGCCTCGACGTCCGCCGCCGCCTCGAGCGCCGCGACGAACGCCCCGGCGTCGAGCTGGAGCCCGGCGTCGGTGCGCCAGTACATGCTCCGGTGCATGGCGACCAGCGGCGCGCCCTCGTGGAGCGCCGCGAAGGCCCGGTTGAGCGCCGCGTAGCCGAGCTCGGGGCCGCCGCCACCCAGGACGACGACGTCGATCTCCCGGTCCTCCGGCCCGACCAGGCGCACGCCGGGGAGGTCGGCTGCGACGTCGCCGCTGCTCAGGAGCAGGCACCGGGCGCCGGGGTGGTGCTCGGCCAGGTACGCGGCCGTGGCGATCGGGGCGGTGACGATCAGCTGGTCCTCGACGTCGAAGCCGGCCTTGCGCAGCTCCTCACCGATGGCGGCCCGGGTCCGGGAGGTGGTGTTGGTGACCAGCGCGACCCCCAGTCCGGCGGCGCGCAGGGCGTCGTACGCCTCGACCGCGCCGGGCAGCGCGCGCCACGAGACGGTCAGGACGCCGTCGATGTCGAGCAGCACGGCACGCATGTTCTCGGCCATGGCGTCCTCCCTCTCGGGCCAACTCTGCCATCTGGCCGGGCGGTCCGACCGGGGCGTCGCCCCGTCAGACGAAGCGGATGTGCTGCTGCAGACGCGTGCGGATCTCGAAGAACGCGGCGTCGGGCAGCCGGCCCGTGCCGGGGAGGCCGACCGTCAGCAGGAAGCTCAGGGAGCTGCGCCGCACCGCGAGCCGGGCGGGCCGGCGCCCGCTGCCCCGACGCAGCAGGACGACGTCCTCACCGAGCGCGTCGTCGGGCAGCACGAGCACCACCGCCGTGACGGCGACCCGCCACGACCGCGTGATGCGAGCCCGGCGGGCCAACGACCGCACCGGACGCTCGCCCGCCGGCAGCGCGTCGCTGACCAGGTCGGTACCGCGGGGCCGTGCCGGCGCGCCCCAGTCCTCGGACTGCAGGACGAACACCCCGGTCGGCCCGAGGACGACGTGGTCGATCTTGGCGGACTCGGAGGGGCCGAGCCCGGCACTGCGCGTCCAGGCCCCGCTGTCGGGGGCGGTCGCGACGTCGTGCCAGACGGCGAAGGACGGGCCGAGGTTGCTCAGGATCCGGGCGGTCGCCTCCTCGGCGAGCGCGTCCGCGAGGGCGTGCCGGACCTCGCGGGGCGCACGCCGGACCAGGTCCTCCTCGTAGGGGTCGGCCAGGTCGACGCCACGACCGGCCCACTCGCGCACGAGCGTGAGGTAGCGCTGCCGTGACGCCCCGCCCGGGTGGCCGTACGACCGGGCGGGGGAGGGCGGGCGTGCGCTGCCCCGGCTCGTCCCGGTCGTCCACACCCGCGTGCCCTCGTCCTCGGCGGCGGTCGACCGGGCGGACCGGGCGGACCGCGGGGCGCCGGCGGCCAGGTGGTCGTACTCGGCCCGGCCCGCCGGGGTCCCGATGCGCTCCCAGGCGATCTGCACCGCGTGGAACGCGGCCGGGTCGCCGCCCAGGTCGGGGTGCGTCTGGCGCTGCCGGCGCCGGTACGCGCGGCGCAGCTCCTCGGCGGACGCGTGGCGGTCGACACCGAGGACGTCGTAGGGCGTGGAACCAGGTGCGGCGTCGGTCATGGTGGTCTGTGTGGTGGCGTAGCGGCCTTCACCGTACCCGCCCCGGACCCTCTCCGTGCCGTCCCCGCGTGGCAGGTCGCCGCCGCACGTTCTACGGTCGGACTGACGCTGACAGGCGAGCGAAGGGGCCCACCATGAGCACCGCACCAGAGGCGAGGCACGCGCAGGAACCGGCCGAGCCCCACCCGCGGCGTGAGGAGCCGGTCGATGCCCACCGGCGGCGTGAGGAGCCGGTGGATGCCCACCGGCGGCGCGAGGAGCCGGCCGATCCCCATCGGCGCCAGCTGGCCCGGGAGAAGGAGGCGTTCGGGGGGATGAAGCTGGGGTCGGGTTTCTTCGGCTGGCTGGCGGCCACCGGGACGGCCGCGCTGCTGCTCGCCGTCGCCGCTGCCGCAGGGTTCGGCGCAGGTGCCGCTCGCTCGAGCGGGGTCGAGGACGCCGCTGAGGAGGCGAGCCAGAACCTCGCATCCGTGGCGACCGCCGGCGGCATCGTCCTGCTCGTCGTCCTCTTCGTCGCCTACTTCTGCGGCGGGTACGTCGCCGGGCGGATGGCCCGCCTGGACGGGGTCAAGCAGGGTCTCGCCGTCTGGCTCTGGGCCGTGATCTTCGCTGTCGTGGGTGGCGTGCTCGTCGCCGTCGCGGGCGACCGGTTCGACCTCGGGGCGCAGCTCGACGACCTCGGACTGCCGATCGCCGTGGACGAGGGGACCATCGCCGGGCTCGTGGGCCTGCTGGCCGTCGCCCTCGTCACCCTGCTGGGCGCGGTGCTCGGCGGCAGGGCGGGCATGCACTATCACCGCAAGCTCGACCGGGCGGGCCACCACTACCCCGCCACCCGCTGACGACATCCCCTGACGACATCCGCCGACGCCACCCACTGACGTATGCGACCGCCCGGGCGACGCGCGCATCAGTCGGGCGGCCCGCCCAGCGGGTCAGGCGCTGCCCTGCCGTACCGCGCCCCCGAGCTGCGCCGCCAGGTCCTCCGCCGTCGTGACCGGCAGGTCGCACACGAAGCCGCGGCAGACGTACGCCGCCGCACCGCCGCGCACCAGCGGCCGGTCGGCCAGCAGCGGCACCCCGGGGGCGTCCGGCGCCCCGACGGCGACCACGAGCCCGGGCGAGGTGCTCGCCCGGGCGACGGCGGCCAGCTCGCGGGCCGCGTCGTCGTCCCCGACGACCGCCACCTGCAGCGGCCCGGCGGCCGCAGCCTCCGCCACCGCCAGGCTCCAGCCGGCGAAGCGCGGCGCCGACCGGGCGACCGCACCGGCCGCGGCGAGCGCGCCCTCGGCGGCCTCGCGGTGCCGCGAGGAGCCGGTGAGGGCGGAGTACGTGAGCAGGGCCCCGGCGAGCGAGGACTGCCCGGACGGCTCGACGTTGTCGCTCGGGTCCCTCGGGCGGGTGACCAGCCGCTCGGCGTCGTCGGCGACGTCGAAGAAGCCGCCGGCGCCGTCGGCGAAGTGGGCCAGCCCGATCTCGAGCAGCTCGCCGGCCGCCTCGAGCCAACGGACCTCGCCGGTGGCCTGGTGCAGCGCGAGCAGGCCCTCGGCAAGGTTGCCGTGGTCGTCGGCCACGCCGGCCGCGGCGCCGACCGCGCCGTCGCGCGACGCGCGCCGGAGCCGGCCGTCGACCAGGTGGGCGCCGAGGACGTGCGCCGCGCACTCCCGGGCGGCGTCGAGGTAGCCCGGCTCCGCCATCAGCACCCCCGCCTCGGCGAGGGCGGCGATCGTCAGACCGTTCCAGGAGGTGACGACCTTGTCGTCGCGCGCGGGCTGAGGCCGCCGGTCGCGGGCGACGAGCAGCCGACGGCGGGCGTCGGCCCACCACGCCGGGTCGTCGGGGTCGCGGCGCAGCTGCAGCGTGGAGGAGCCGTGCTCGAAGGTGCCGAGCTCGGTCACGGCGAGGAGCGCGGCGGCCCGGGCGCCGTCGTCGGGCCCGAGCACCTCGGCGAGCTGGCGGGGGGTCCAGGCGTAGGTGAGGCCCTCCACGCCGTCGGCGTCGGCGTCGAGGGACGAGGCGAACGCGCCCTCGGCGGTGCGCAGGTCCCGCAGCAGGAAGTCGGCGGTCTCGCGCGCCACCCGCTCGGCGAGCGAGGAGCCCGTCGCGCGGTGGAGGTGGAGGTAGTCCCGCAGGAGCTGGGCGTTGTCGTAGAGCATCTTCTCGAAGTGGGGCACGATCCAGCGGGCGTCCACGGAGTAGCGCGCGAAGCCTCCCGCGAGCTGGTCGTACATGCCGCCGCGCGCCATGGCCTCGCAGGTCGCCTCGACCATGCGCAGCGCGTCGGCGTCGCCGGTGCGCGCGTGGTGGCGCAGGAGGAACTCGAGCACCGACGACGGCGGGAACTTGGGGGCGTCCCCGAACCCGCCGTTCGCCTCGTCGAAGTCCCGGGCCAGCGCGGCGACGGCGTCGTCCAGCGCCTCGGCGTCGAGGGCGTCGGGCGTGGCGGCGCGGGTCATCTGAGCCAGCGCCCGGGCGACGTTGGCGCCGGTGGCGTCGACCTGGGCGCGGCGGGTGGTCCACGCCTCGCGCACGGCCCCGAGGAGCTGGAGGAACTGCGCGCGCGGGTAGTAGGTGCCGCAGAAGAATGGCTCGCCGTCCGGGGTGAGGAAGCACGTCATCGGCCAGCCGCCCTGGCCGCTCATCGCCGTGGTCGCGGTCATGTACACGGCGTCGATGTCCGGGCGCTCCTCGCGGTCCACCTTCACCGCCACGAAACCGCTGTTGAGGACCGCGGCGACGTCCGGGTCCTCGAAGGACTCGTGCGCCATCACGTGGCACCAGTGGCAGGCGGCGTAGCCGATCGAGAGCAGGACCGGGACGTCCCGCCTGCGCGCCTCGGCGAATGCGGCCTCGCCCCACTCCTGCCAGTGCACCGGGTTGTCCGCGTGCTGGAGGAGGTAGGGGCTCGTCGCCCCGGCGAGGCGGTTGCTCATCCGTCCACCGTAGGACGTGACGCAACACCGGGCACCTGTTCTCGGTGCGGGATCGACGCGTGCGCGCCGGCTCCCCGGGCGTGCACACTCGCTGCGTGACCGGGACGGAGAGGCGGCGACCGAGCCGCGAGGAGCTCCTGGCCTGCGCGGGGCGCAGCATCCCTCCGGTGATCGCCCCGGGGCTGACGATCCTCCTGTGCGGGATCAACCCCGGGCTGTACTCGGCGTGGACGGGCCATCACTTCGCCCGGCCGGGCAACCGGTTCTGGCCGGCGCTGCACCGCTCGGGCCTGACACCGCGGCTCCTCGCGCCCTCGGAGCAGCACGAGCTGCCGACCTACGGGCTGGGCATCACCAACGTCGTCGACCGCGCCACCGCGACGGCTGCCGAGCTGAGCCCGGCCGAGCTCCGCGAGGGCGGGGAGCGGCTCACGGAGGAGGTGCTGCGGTACACGCCCGGGTGGCTCGCGGTGCTCGGGGTCACCGCCTACCGGGTGGCGTTCGGAGAGCCGAGGGCCGCCCTCGGCCCGCAGGAGCGGACGCTGGGGTCGACCCGGGTCTGGGTTCTGCCCAACCCGAGCGGGCTGAACGCGCACTACCAGCTGGCCGGCCTGGCGGAGAAGTTCGGTGAGCTGCGCACCGCCGCGACGGCGGGCGACTGACGGCACCGTGGAGGGTGCGGTCAGCGCTCGCGCTCGAGCGTGCGCAGCGCGCAGGTGGCGGGCCCCTCGAGGACCTGCCCGTCCGCGGCGAACCGGGAGCCGTGGAGCGGGCAGTCCCACGTGTGCTCGGCGTCGTTCCAGGACACGACGCCGCCGAGGTGCGTGCACGCGGCGGCCAGCCGCCGGGTGACGCCGTCCACCGTGCTCACGGCCACGTCGCGGCCGGCTTCCCGCTCCACCCGGCCCTGCCCCTCGGGCGGGACGACGGCGGAGGAGTGGACCCGCGGGCTCAGCTTGTCCCGGGCTAGACGAGAGGCGACGCCGGCGTTGAGGGCGACCACCCTGTCGAGGCCGACGAGGCCGCCGGGCCGCCACGTGCGCAGCGGGTGCGTCCAGATCATCTGGCCCTCGAGGACGGCCGAGGAGATCGCCAGCGCGGCGGCCGGCCCCATGGCCAGGCCCCACTTGTCGAAGCCGGTGGCCACCAGCACCCGGTCCGACCGGGGCAGCAGCGGCCCCACCGACGGAAGCTCGTCGGTGCCGCGGTAGTCCTGGGCGGCCCACACGTGCGTCGGCACGGCGCCCGGGAAGAGCTCGGTGACCCAGCGGGTGAGCTCCATGACGAGCTCGCGCGTGGACACCGCCCGTCCCACAGGGCGGCCGGCCCCCGCCACGACCAGCCGCTCGCCGGCGGCCGTCGGGGCGGTGCGCAGGGAGCGGAACGGCTGGTCGCCGGTGATGGCCATGACCTGCGGGAGCGGCCCGGGGACGTCCAGGGCCAGGGCGTGGGTGCGGTGCGGCGACAGCCGCGCGAAGAAGGCGCCGCGGTCGAGCACGGGCGTGCCCGTGGCCAGCACGACCCGGTCGGCCGCGACCTCGACCTCGCCCACGGCGACCCGGTTCGGCGAGCCGTGGTGCAGCCCGTGGACGCGGCTGTTCTCGAAGATCTCCCCGCCGTGACGCTCGATGTCGCGGGCCAGCGCGAGGACGAGGTCCATGGTGTCGAGCTGCGCCTGGTCCGGCAGGCGGGCCACGCCGAAGGTGGGGAACGGCAGGCCGGCGTCCTCGAGCCACTCCACCGGCAGGTGCGCCTCGTGGGCGGCGTCGTGGACCTCACCGACCCGGTCGCGGCCCTCGGGGGTCTGCGCGACCACGAGGTCGGGCCGGGTCTGGAACGGGACGTCGTGCTCGGCGCAGTAGCGCAGCAGCCACTGCTGCCCCTCCCGGTTCGCCTCGACGTAGGTGCGCAGGGTGCTCGTGGAGTGGCGGCGGGCGACACGGGCCAGCTTGGTCCCCTGCAGCAGGGTGACCTTCCCGGTGCTGTTGCCGGTGGTCACCGCCCCGAGACGCCTGGCCTCGAGCAGCGCGACGGAGGCGCCCGCGCGGGCGAGGAGCAGCGCCGTGGTCAGCCCGGTCAGGCCCCCGCCCACCACGGCCACGTCGAAGGAGCGTCCCGCCGGGACGGCGGGGTAGCCCGGGAGGTCGGGACGGTCCAGCCAGAGCGAGGTCATCGCACACCTCCGGTGTCGGGTGCCCCCATCGTGGCCGGGCGAGGCGGCCCGAGCCACCGGAACGGCGGTTCGCCGCGAGATGTCCGCCGAGCTGGTGCCCCGTCTGCGACGACCGGCCGGGCGAGGTGCTCCGGGCCGGGCCGCCGGGTTCTCAGGCCTTGATGCGCGAGGCCAGGAACTTCTTCCCCATCTCCGCACCCTTGCGGCTGTCCGCCTGGGCCTTGCGGAAGAAGTCCGCGACCTCGTTGTCGCCGTCGCGCTCCGCGTCCTTGATGTAGGTCTCCAGGCGCAGGGCGTTCTCGAGACACGCCTGGGTGAACCACAGAAGGTTGTAGTCCTTGTCCTTGGTGCCGGTGACGGCGCCCGTCTCGCTGCTCATGCTCGTCTCCCTCTCTTTCTCGCTGCTGCTCGATCGGTCGGGTCGTGCAACATCCACGGTGCCCGGACGGCCCGGGGCCTCGCAACCGGAGGGCCTCCCGGGCCGGCAGGGTCAGACGTCCTCGACCTCGACCCGCTCCGCGAAGGCCTCGATCTGGTCGCGCCGCCCCGTGCCCAGCCCGCGGCGGGTGACGTTCAGGGCGCCGGCGGCCGCGCCGAGCCGGACCGCCTCGTCGAGTCCGGCGCCCCGGGCCAGGGCGACGGCGATACCGGCCGTCATGGAGTCCCCGGCGCCCTTGTTCTCGCGCGTGCTCACCGTCGGGGCGGTGAAGAGGCGCGCCTCCTCGCCGGTGACGACGAGGGTCGGGTCGCCGGCGCGGGAGACGACGAGGGCGTGCAGGCCCTCCGCGAGCATCCGTCGGCCGGCGTCCCGGAGGGTCTCGACGTCGGCGTCCTCGGCGAAACCGCCGTCGAGCATCTCCTCGTGGCTGATCTTCAGGACCACGCCCTCCGCCTCCAGGATCTGCCGCACATGGTCGCCGGAGAGGTCGGCCACCACGGGCCTGCCCGCGGCCCGCAGGTCCTTGGCGAGCCGGCCGAAAAAGTCGTCGGGGACGCCGAGGTCGGCGTCGGCACCCGTGAGGACGGCGAGGTCGGCGTCCATCGCGTGGACCAGCATGGTGCCGTAGAGGTCGTCCTGCGCGTGGCGGTCGAGGGCGGGGCTGCGCATGACCACCAGCTCCTCGCGCTCACCGCCGCGGTAGTCGAGGACGTGGGCGGAGATGCCGGGTGTGCTCGTGGTCCGCAGGTCCAGGCCCTCCGCCCGGGCGAGCGCCGCGGCCGCGACGCCGGTCTCGCCGCCGAACGGGGCGCAGACGACGGCGCGGGCCCCGAGCGTGGTCGCCATCCGGGCGACCCAGAGGCCCTGCCCGCCGGCGTGGACGTGCACCTGAGGTTCGTCGTCGCCGCGGAGGGTCTCGATCGTCACCTCGAGCAGCGGGGCGACCGCCAGCACGCAGAGATCGACGGCGTCCGCCGGTGTCCCGGTGCGGTCCTCGGCGGTGGGCGCGGGCTCGCTCATGTGGGTGCTCTCCTCGGTGCTCGGTGGGGTCCCTTCGTGAGTATCACGGCCGCCCGGCACGGTCGCATCGCGTCGTCGGGCCGCGACCTCTCCCAGCCCCCGGGCGGTAGGAAGCAGCGGCACCTTTCCGCGCCAGGACGCGGGAGTGGAAAAGCGCTTCTCGTGCGGGGGGAGGGCTTCTATGTCACTGTGAGGCGTCTGACGACGTCGTCGGACCAATACCCGGCGGCAGGGGATCGCCGGGAGGACGCGGGCAGCAGTGCCCCACGGACCTGGAAGGTGTGGGTCGATGAGGAGATCGGTCGCTCGTCTGGTGGTCAGCGCCTCCGCCGTCGCTCTGGTGCTCGGGGCGTGCGCGCAGGGGACCGGAGGCGGTTCCGACGGCGGGACCGGGGCCGGCGGGGACGGTGCGGGGGAGTTCGACCCCGAGGCCGAGCTCAGCGGCCCGCTCGACGTCATGGGCTTCGGTGCGGGCGACGAGATCGCCACGACCCGCGTGGAACGCGCGGAGGAGGCCCTCGGCGAGGACGTCGAGGTGCAGCTGATCGAGGGCGACCTCGACATCCAGCAGTTCCTCTCCGCCGTCGCCTCCGGGGAGCCGCCGGAGCTCATCTACGCCAACCGCGACCAGATCGGCACGTTCGCCTCCCGCGGCGCGATCATCCCGCTCACCCGGTGCATCGCCGGGGAGGGCATCGTCACGGAGGACTTTCGCGAGCCGGCCCTGGACCAGGTCACGTTCGACGACGAGGTCTACGGCATCCCCGAGTTCAACGCCGTCCAGGTCACCATGGCCAACTCCGAGCTGCTCGACGCCGCCGGGCTGGGCATCGAGGACGTCAACGGCTCGGACTGGGAGGCCGTCAGCGCCGCCAACGAGGCCCTGAAGCAGGGCGACGGGAACTCGCTGAGTGTCATCGGGTACGACTCCAAGCTGCCCGAGTTCCTGCCCCTGTGGGCGCACGCGAACGGCACCGACCTCATCTCCGAGGACGGCAGGACGGCCCAGCTGAACGACCCCAAGGTGGTCGAGGCGCTCGAGTGGGCGCTGTCGATCTACGACGACCAGGGCGGGTTCGCGGCCGTCAAGGCCTTCCGCGACTCGGCGGACTTCTTCGGCGCCGGCAACCAGTTCGCCACGAACACCCTCGGGGCGATGCCGATGGAGCAGTGGTACATCAACGTCCTCAACGACGTCTCTCCCGACGCCCCGATGGCGTTCGACGCGGTGCACGACAAGAACGGCGACCCGGTCGCGTACGCCAGCGGGTCGGCGTGGGCCATCCCGAAGGGCACCGAGAACCCCGGCGCCGCGTGCCGCTGGGCGCGCGTGATGACCGAGGTCGACAGCTGGGTGGCGGCCGCCGAGGAGCGCAAGCGGCTGCGCGCCGAGGAGGGCAAGCCGTTCACGGGTGTGCTGACCGGGAACGAGGCCGCCGACGAGGCGGTGCGCGAGCTCGTCGAGCCGAGCGGCGACGAGGACTGGGACGCCGGGGTGACGGCCATGTACGAGGCGAACGACAACACCTTCTCGCTGCCGGCCAACCCGGCCGACGCCGAGTTCAAGACCGCCTGGCAGGACGCGGTCAACAGCGTGCTGAACGGGCAGGCCGAGCCGCAGGAGGCCCTGGACGCGGCACAGGCCACGGCCCAGGCCGCGCTCGACGACGCCTGGGAGAAGTGGGAGCAGGAGGGCTAGGCCATGGCCGCCGTCGTCGACTCCGCCGCGGCGGAGGAGCGAGCCCGGGCGGTGGCACGGCGGAGGAGGGGGCGGCGCGAGACGCGCGCCGCCCTGCTCTTCATCAGCCCGTGGATCGTCGGGTTCCTCGTCTTCACCGCCTGGCCCGTGCTCAACAGCGCCTACCTGTCCCTGACGGACTACGACGTCATCAACGACCCGAACTTCGTCGGGCTGGACAACTACCGTCGTCTCTTCGAGGACGAGAAGATCGCGCTGGCGCTGGGCAACACCTTCTTCTACGCCGCGATCCAGGTGCCGCTGTACATCGTGGTCTCCCTCGGGCTGGCCATGCTGCTCAACCAGGCGGGCCGGGCGGCCGGCTTCTTCCGGACCGCGTTCTACCTGCCGAACATGACCCCGCCCGTCGCCGTCGGCGTGCTGCTGCTCCTGGTGTTCAACGGGCAGAACGGGCTGATCAACGAGGTGCTGGGGTTCTTCGGCATCGACGGGCCGAACTGGACCACCGACCAGATGTGGATCAAGCCGGCCATCATCCTCACGAGCCTGTGGTCGGTGGGCTCGTCCGTGATCATCCTGCTCGCTGCGCTCCGCAACGTGCCGCAGGAGCTCTACGACGCCGCCCGCGTCGACGGCGCGAACGGGTGGCAGCGCACCGTGCGGATCACCATCCCGATGATCTCCGGCGCCCTGTTCTTCGTGTTCATCGTCAACTCGATCGCCGCCTTCCAGACCTTCACCGAGGCGTACACGGCGTTCTTCGGCTCGGGCAACACGACGTACAGCAACGACGCGGCGCTGTTCTACGTGATCTACCTGTTCCAGCAGGCGTTCGAGTTCCTCAACATGGGCTACGCCTCGGCGATGGCCTGGGTGCTCTTCGTGATCATCCTGATCATCACCCTCATCCAGCTGAAGGTGTCCAAGCGGTTCGTCTACCTCGAGGGGGAGCAGCGATGAGTACCCCGTCCCTCGACCTCGATCGGGTCCGCGAGGCGCCCGTCGTCCCGACCGCCGGCGGCCCCGCCGGGACGCCGGGCGCGGGCTCGCCCGGCCCCCGGCGCAACGGGGACCGCCGCCCGACCCGGTGGACGGCCGGGCGGGTCGCGATCGTCGCGGCGCTCGTCGCCCTCACGGTCGTCTTCGTCTACCCGTTCGTGTGGCTGGTCAGCGCCTCGTTCAAGCCGCGCGGGGAGGTCTTCGACAACAAGCTGATCCCGGAGACCTTCACCTTCCAGAACTACCTCGACGTGTGGGCCGAGGCGCCGATGCTCCTCTGGCTCGGCAACACCCTGCTCGTCACGGTCCTCGCGGCGGTCTCGGTGACCCTCTCCAGCGCCCTGGTGGCGTGGGGGTTCGCCTACTTCCGGTTCAGGGGGCGCGACGCGCTCTTCGGCCTGGTGCTGGCCACGATGATGCTGCCCGGCGCGGTGACGATGGTGCCGGTCTTCCTCATCTGGAACTCGCTCGGCATGGTCAACACCCTCACGCCGCTGTGGGCCGGCAACCTCTTCGGCAGCGCCTTCTACATCTTCCTGCTCCGGCAGTTCTTCATGGGGCTGCCGCGGGAGACGTTCGAGGCGGCGAAGATCGACGGCGCGAACAACTGGACCATGTTCACCCGCATCGCCCTGCCGCTGACCCGGCCGGCGATGATCGTCACCCTCATCTTCGAGTTCCAGGCGGCGTGGACCGACCTCATGCGGCCGCTGATCTACCTGCGCGACTCGGACAAGTTCACGATCCCGCGTGGCCTCAAGGCGCTGCTGGACCAGTTCGGCTTCGGCGGCGAGTGGCACTGGGAGATCGTCATCACCGCCAGCGTCATCACGACCGTCCCGATGATCGTGCTGTTCTTCATCGGCCAGCGGCACTTCGTGCAGGGGATCGCCACCACGGGCGCGAAGGGCTGAGCCGGCCGCTCATCCCTTCCAGCGCCTGCGCAGCGCGTGGGCCGCCGCCTTGGGCTGCCGGTCGCGGGTGAAGGCGCCCTTCTTGTTCCCGCCCACCCGCATGATCCCCGACGTGGTGGCGAAGTCGGCGAAGTTCCATACGTGCTCGCCGACGACGGCCTCGACGCTGTCGAACACCCGGTGGTTGGTGTCGAGGTAGGCGATCTGGTACTCCTCGGACCACGGCTCGGGGACGATGCTGTGCTGGCCCGGATAGGTGTCGGCGCCGTACTCGGTGATGATGATGGGTTTGCCCTCGGTGGACCACCCGTCGAGCTCGGCCTTGAAGTCGTGCTCGGCCGCCTCGAGGTCGCCGGTGTTGACGTACCAGCCGTAGTACCGGTTGAGCATGAGGACGTCGCCGAACTGGGAGACGCGGCACTTGCCGTGCGGCGCGAGCATGACGTTGACGAACCCGACGGGGCGGGTCGGGTCGGCCTGGCGGGCGACGTCGAAGAGCGGGCGGAAGTAGTTCTCGGCCGCCTCGGTCTCGGACTCCGGCTCGTTGGCGATGCTCCAGAGCACGACGCTGGGGTGATTCTTGTCGCGGGCGATCAGCTCGCGGATGGCCTGGGCGTGGACCTCCTGGGTGGCGTCGTTGGCGGTCTCCGGTGAGAAGGTGGTGTAGCCCTGGCCGCCGAAGATTCCGCCGCCGATCCCCATGTTGAGCCCGACCGCGGCGGTCTCGTCGATGACGACGACGCCCAGGCGGTCGGCGTGCTCGAGGACGTCCTCGGAGTAGGGGTAGTGGGAGGTGCGGAAGGAGTTGGCGCCGATCCAGTCCAGCAGCTGGAAGTCGTTGACGAGGTGGGCGTCGTTGTGGGCCTTGCCGATGACCGCGTGGTCCTCGTGCATGCCGAAACCCTTGAAGTAGAACGGCTCGCCGTTGATGAGGAACTCGGTGCCGCGCACCTCCACGGTTCGCACGCCCACCTTCAGGTGGTAGCTGTCCGCCGTCGCGCCGCCGTCGTCGAGCCTGACCTCCAGGTCGTAGAGGTACCCGTCGCCGGGGGCCCAGCGGTGCACGTCCGCCACGCTGAGGGTGCCGGAGGCGCCCGAGCCCGCGGCCACCTCGGCGCCGTCGGCGTCGCGCAGCACGACGGCGACGGCGGCGCTGCCGCCCTCGGTCTCCACGGTGTACTCCACCGTGCCGGTGGTGCCGTCCAGCCCCGTGACCACGGTGATGTCGGAGACGAACGCCCGCGGGGTGCTGTACAGCCAGACCGAGCGGTGCAGGCCGGCGTAGTTGAAGAAGTCGTGCCAGTACCGCTGCTTCCTGCCGCTGGCGGTCTCCTCGATCGCGCCGGGGGGGATGGACTGGAAGCTGAGCGTGTTGTTGACGACGGCGGTGATGCGCACCTCCTCCCCGGGGGTGACCAGGTCGGTGATGTCCGCCTCGAAGGGGGTGTAGCCGCCCTCGTGCTCGGCGACCTGGGTGTCGCCCACCCACACCACCGCCCGGTGGGTGGCGGACTCGAAGTTGAGCACGATGCGCTCGCCCGCCCAGCCGCGCGGCACGCGGACCACGGTCTGGTACCAGAGGTCGCCGAAGTAGTCGCGCACCGCGGCGTCGGCGACGACGTCGTTGAAGCTCGCCGGCACGGCCATCAGCTGCGTGCCGGGCAGCGGGCCGCGGTACCAGCCAGCCCGACGCCCCTCGCCGTCCGGGTCGAGGGCGAACCTCCACAGCCCGTCGAGCCGTTTCTTCTCCCGGCTGGCGGTGTCCTGAGGGCGCAGCATGACGATCCTCTCCGTAGGTGGCGGCTTGTCGGTGGGAGGGGTGGTCAGGGACCCGTCGCGGCGGCGGCGCGCCGGCTGGCGATCTCCGCGGTGATCTCGCGGAACTTGGCCTCGGTGAGCGGGTAGAAGAACATGACCGAGATCGACAGCAGGGCGAACCCGGCGATGATGCCCCCCGTCCAGAGCTGGATGTTCTCGGCCACCCCGGGCTCCTGGGGCTCGCTGGCCGAGGCCCGGGCCGCGCTGAAACCGGCCCAGGTGAGGGCGAAGCCACCGACGAACCCGCCGATCGCCTGGCCCATCTTGCGGGTGAAGGAGAACACCGCGTAGGTGGTCCCCTCGGTGCGGTTGCCGGTGCGCCACTCGCCGTACTCGACGGTGTCCGCCTCCAACGCCCAGGTGAGCGTGTTGGCGCCGTTGATACCCAGCCCCATGAGGAAGAACGCCACCGGCCCGAGCAGCGGCACCGACGACAGGGGCGAGAACGCGAGCACGGCGGCGCCGACGATCACCGCGACACCGAAGATCACGAACCCGGAGCGCTTGCCGATGGTGCGCACGAGCGTCGGGATGAGCGGGCCGACGACGAGGATGGCGATGGTCTGGGCCAGGATGTTCCAGGCGATGTACTGCGCGTTCTGCTGGACGTAGATGGCGATGTAGGAGCCCAGCGTGCTGAGCGCGGTCACGGCGGTGAGGAAGAGGACCGCCCCCAGGGAGAGCCACATCAGCGGCTTGTTGGTGGTCAAGGTCCGCAGGCTGTCCCTGAGGGAGACGGGCGTCGCCGGCCGGGCGACCTGCTCGCGCGTGCTGGAGACCAGGAACAGGTACAGGACCATGCCGATGACCACGAAGGCGGCCGTGGTGAGGAACAACGACCTCTGGAGCGCCACCGGGTTGTCCACGTTCGCCCGGATCTGCGGGGCGATGGCGAAGGCGAGGCCGAGGATGGCCAGTGCGGCACCGTACCCCCGGAAGACGGCGAGCCGAGAGCGCTCGACCGGGTCCTGGGTCAGGGCAGGCGCCATCGACCCGTAGGCGATGTTCACGAGGGTGTAGAACACCGAGCCCATCAGCAGGTAGGTGGCATACATGTAGGCGACCGCGGCGCCGCCGGAGATCTCGGGGAAGAACGTCCTCGCCGAGTAGATGGCCATGCTCGCCAGCAGCAGGGGCAGGGAGAACCAGAGGATGAACGGGCGAAACTTGCCCAGCTTCCCGGGCCGCTTGGCGTCGACGAGACGTCCGGCGATGAGATCCGTGAAGGCGTCGACGAACCGCACGACCAGGAACATCGTGCCGACCACGGCGCCCTCGATCCCGACGACGTTCGTGTAGTACAGAATCAGGAAGAACGACGCCATCGTGAAGGACAGGTTGTTCGCCGCGTCCCCTGCCGCGTACGCGAGGTAGTTGCGGACCGTGAGCTTCCTGGGGGCGACGATCCCGCCCGCCGCGGGTGACGCCGTGGTGTCCATGCTCAGCTCCTGTCAGCTCGTCGCCCTTGACGAACGGGTCCGGTCAGGCCCGCCGGGGCCTGATGGCGTTGACGATGGCCTCCGCGGCGGCGTCGAGCGTGATCCTGCTCGTGTTGATGACGAGGTCGTAGCGGTCGGGGAGGCGGGGGTCCCAGCCGTAGAGCGCCTTGGACATCTCGGCCCGGACGTCGTCCTCCCGCTTCTGGCGCCGCGCCGCGCGCTCGACCGGGATGCCGGCCTCCTCCGCGGCCCGCCGGACGCGGTCCTCGACGGAGCCCGTGAGCAGGACGTTGAGCGTGTTGGGCCGGTCCCCGAGGATCACCGCGGCGTTGCGCCCGACGATGACGCCGCCCTCGTCCGCGTAGCCGCGCACGACCCGGTTGTTCTCCATGACGAGGTCGTACTTCTGCTGCTGGGTGGCGACGACGTCGCGGGTGTCGAAGCCGCCGTAGGCCCCGCCCATCGCCGAGTAGACGGTCGCCAGCACGGCGTTGCGCTGCAGAGTGGCGTCCTCGCCGGCCTCCAGCTCCTCGGAGCTGAAGGCCTGGCGGTGGAAGGGCAGGCCCAGCGCCTCGGCCACCTTCTGCCCCACGGCGGTCGCGCCCGCGCCGTAGAGCTCGAAGATCGTGACGACCGGTCTGTCGGACGCGGTACGGGCCGCGTGCCCCGCCGGATCTCCCACGGCTGCACGGTCGGACATCGCGACCTCCTCGTCGAAGTCTGCTGCACCCAGGGTAGCCACCCGGGGCGGGATGATGCGCGCCTGATTGCGGTGCACGGGCAGAGGGCTGACGCGGTCCCGGATGTCGAGGACGCCGCCCGGCGTCCGTGCCGAGCCCCGTCCCGGATGCCGACGACGCCGCCCGGCGTCCTCCACAGCGTGAGACGGTGTCGGAGTCGCCGGGGAAAGGCCCCCGGCGCGGTAGCGCCGCCGTCCACGAGGTTGCGGCACGACAGAGGAGAAGCGCATGGAGCCGACACCCACTCCCCGCAGCGACGTCGTGGGCAGCCTCGCACGAGCGCTCGCGCAACGCGCCGGCGGCGGCATGGTCAGGGTGGCGATCGACGGGCCGGACGGTGCCGGCAAGACGACGTTCTCCCGCGACCTCGACGATGCGCTCCGGCCCCTGCTGGGCGACAGCGCCGAGGTGCGCCGGTTCAGCGCCGACCATCTGCTCATCCCGACCTCGCTCCGTCGCTCCGACAAGGCGGCCGACCCCCGATGGCTCTACGAGCACATCTACGACTGGGCGCGGATCCGGGAGATCGCGGCGGGCGCCCCCGAGTTCGACGCCCGCACGTCCGTCCTCCTCGTCGACGGCATGACGCTCCAGCGTCCGGAGCTGGCCGACCTGTGGGACGTGACGGTCTACCTCACCGTTCCCGAGGAGGTCACGGTCCAGCGCATCGTTGCAGTCACCTCCACGCGCGACGAGCCCGACTCGGCGATCGAGGCGCTCTACACCGAGCGGTACCTGCCTGCCCAACGGACCTACGTCGACACGGTGGATCCCATGTCCCGGTCCGACATCGTCCTGGAGATGAGCGATCCCGAGCGGCCCACCGTCCTGCGCTGGAACCTGCCCCGGTAGTCGGCCGGGCTTACCAGACGACGGCGTGTACCACAAGGTCCAAACGGCCGCGACTTTCGCCTCAGCAGGCGAACTTGCGTGACGTGACCCACGATGAGTCCGAGCGCTCCATCAGGACCGGACCGTACGAGAAGAGGACACGCCATGACGCAAGGACCGACCCCACCCACTGGTTCCGTCGGGAACCCGTTGGGCGAGCCCGTACCCACGACGTCGGGAACGACCGGCTACTCCGACACCTCGGGCACGTCGTCCACCAAGGACGCGGCCAAGCAGGAGGCCTCCCACCTGGCGCACACCGCCGGACAGGACGCCCAGCAGGTCAAGGAGACCGCCAAGGAGACGGCGAAGGAGACCGTGGCCGAGGCCAAGGGGCAGGCCCGGTACGCGGTGGCCGAGGCCAAGTACCAGGCGCGGGACCTGTTCGACCAGACCCGCCGTGAGATGACCGACCAGTCGAGCCAGCAGCAGCACCGGCTGGCCGGCGGCCTGCGCTCGTTCTCCGGAGAGCTCGACTCCCTGGCCTCCGGCACACCGCAGGAGGGCCTGGCGGCCGACCTCGCCCGGCAGGCCTCGTCCTACGCCGACAGGGTCGGGCGTTGGCTCGACGAGCGCGAGCCTGCCGACGTGCTCGACGAGGTGAGCCGCTACGCCCGCCGTCACCCCGGCACCTTCATCGCGATCGCGGCGGGCCTGGGCCTGCTCGCCGGCCGCGTGGCCCGCAGCCTGAAGGACGAGTCCGCCGAGGACACCGGCACGGCCCGCGGCGCCTACGCGCCGCCGTCGTACCCGCCGGTCTCGACCTACCCGCCCGCACCGGCCCCGGACTACGGCACGGAGTACCAGGCCGGGTACGGCACGCCCACGACCGGCACCACGGGGGTCGCGGGCGGCGCCTACGGCGCCCAGCCCGGCACCTCCGCCACGGGCGCGCAGGGCGGTGTCTACGGCACCGAGCCCGGCACCTACAGCACCGGCGAGACGTTCGGCACGGGTGAGCAGCGATGAGCACCCCGATCGAGCCCGGGCGGACTGAACCGCCGCCGCAGGCGTCGGTCGGTGAGCTCTTCGGCGAGATCTCCAAGGATCTCTCGACGCTGATCCGCCAGGAGATCGCCCTGGCGAAGGCGGAGACCACCGAATCGGCGAAGAAGGCCGGTGCCGGGGCCGGGATGTTCGGCGGCGCGGGCGTCGCCGGGCACTTCGTGCTCCTCTTCCTCTCGCTCGCCCTGTGGTGGGCGCTGGGAGGGCTGCTCGGTGGCGAGGGCCTGCCCGCACTGGGCTGGTCCGGCCTCATCGTGGCCGTGCTGTGGGCGATCGTGGCGGCCGTGCTCGCCGCGATGGGCAGGAACAAGATGAAGCAGGTCCGCGGCGTGCCCCAGACCGCGGAGACCGTCAAGAAGATTCCGGACGCTCTCAAGGGAGAGGACAGGCCATGACCACGAGCAGCAACGACCCTGACCAGATTCGCGCCGACATCGAGCGCACCCGCGCCGAGCTCAGCGACGACGTGGACGCGCTCACCGAGAAGGTCAGCCCGTCCCGCGTCGCGGAGCGGCAGACCCAGAAGGTCAAGGACGCCGTCGGCGGCGTCAAGGACAAGGTCTTCGGCGCCGCCGACGACGCCCGCGGCTCCGTCGGCGACAAGGCCGGATCCGTCCGGGAAGGAGCCGGATCGGTGAAGGAGAGTGCCATGGGAGCCCCGCACCAGGTCAAGCGCAAGGCTGAGGGCAACCCCCTCGCCGCCGGTCTCGTCGCCTTCGGCCTCGGCCTGCTCGCCTCCTCCCTGATCCCGTCCACGCGCAAGGAGCGCGAGGTCGTGGCCCAGGCGAAGGAGAGCGACGCCCTGCAGGGCGTCGCCGAGGGGGCGAAGGGGCTGGGCCAGGAGATGGCCGACCACCTGCGCGAGCCGGCCCGCGAGGCGGCTGAGCAGGTGAAGGTCACCGCCACCGAGGGTGCCGAGCAGGTGAAGGACACCGCGGCCAGCGGCGCCCAGGACGTCAAGGCCGAGGCGCGTGGCGCGGCCGAGGACGTCAAGGGCGAGGCCCAGGCCTCCAAGGACCGGGTCCAGGGCCCCGGCACCGGCTCGGGCACCGGCACGGACTACCCGCCCACCACGGGCGCCGGGTACTGACCCCACGGGGCGCGCGGTGTCCGGCCGGTCGCCCGACCGACAGGTCGAGCACCCGCTGAGCCTCCAGCGCTGGGAGGACCTGACCTTCCTGCACTGGGCCGTCCCGCCCGCCACCGTTCAGGCAGCGCTCCCGCCAGGCCTGGCCGTCGACACCTTCGACGGCCAGGCCTGGCTCGGTGTCACGCCCTTCCGCGTGCACGCCCGGCCCGCGCACGGGCCGGCACTGCCCAGGCTGTCCACGTTCGTCGAGGTCAACCTCCGCACCTACGTCCGGGGGCCCGACGGCGGGGACGGGATCTGGTTCTTCTCCCTCGAGTGCCCGCGCCTCCCGGTCGTGCTCGCCCTGCGCGCCGCAGGGGTCCCCTACGTCCGGGCCGAGGCCGAGGTCCACACCGCGCCGGGACACCTCCACTACCGCACCCGTCGGCCCGGGAGCGGGGTGGGCATGCACGCGAGCGTCGAGACCGGCGGCCCGCTCGAGCCGGACCCGCTCACCGACTTCCTCACGGGGCGCTGGTCGGCCTACGTCCGCCGTTTCGGCCGGCTCTGGCGGTTCGACGTCGAGCACGAACCGTGGCCGCTCCGGACGGCCCGGGCGCGCACCGCCGTCGCCGGTCTGGTGACGGCCGCGGGGCTGCCCGCGGTGACCGGGGAGCCCCTCGCCCACTACTCGCCGGGGGTCCGTTCGCGGGTCGGTCGGCCTGTGCACGTAAGCGCGAGCAGGAGGGCCTGACGGTCCCCCACGCTGCGGCGCTCCCGCGCCGGGCACTCAGCTGTCGAGCGCCCCGAGGGACGCCTGCCCGGCCGAGCGCGGGCGGGGCGCCGGCGGTTGTCGGCACAATGGGGCGATGCGAGAACGACGCTGGCAGGACGTCGCGCGGGCCACCGGCCTTGTCAGGGCCGACGGCACCGTCGCCGCCACGATCTTCGCCGAGATGTCCGCGCTCGCGACCCGCACCGGCGCGGTCAACCTCGGCCAGGGCTTCCCCGACGTCGACGGGCCCGCCCACGTCCGGGACGCGGCCGTCGCCGCCGTCCTCGAGGGCCACAACCAGTACCCGCCCGGCCCCGGCGTCCCCGCGCTCCGAGAGGCCGTCGCCGCCCACCAGCGCCGTCACTACGGCCTCGTCGTCGACCCCGAGACGGAGGTGCTCGTCACCGCGGGGGCCACCGAGGCGATCACCGCCGCCGTCCTGGCCCTGGCCGGACCGGGCGACGAGGTGCTCACCCTCGAGCCGTTCTACGACTCCTACGCCGCCACCGTCGCGCTCGCCGGGGCCACCCACCGCACGATCCCGCTGCGCCCTCGCCCCGACGGGTTCCACCTCGACCGCGACGACGTCGCCGCCGCCTTCACCGACCGCACCCGCCTGGTCCTGGTCAACTCCCCCCACAACCCCACGGGCACCGTGCTCACCCGCGAGGAGCTCACCCTGCTCGGCGAGCACGCCCGCGCCCGCGACGCGCTCGTCGTCACCGACGAGGTCTACGAGCACCTCACCTACGGGGCCGAGCACGCCCCCATGGCCACGCTGCCCGGCATGGCCGAGCGCACCCTGACGATCTCCTCGGCGGGCAAGACGTTGTCCTTCACCGGCTGGAAGGTCGGGTGGGTCCACGGCCCCGCGGAGCTCGTCACCGCCGTGCGCACGGTCAAGCAGTTCCTCACGTACGTGGCCTCCGGCCCCTTCCAGCACGCCGTCGCCACCGCCCTCGCGGACGAGGACGGCCGCACCGCCGCCTACGTCACCGGGCTCGCCGACTCGCTGCGGCAGCGCCGCGACACCCTGGTGGACGCCCTCACCGCGGCCGGGTTCACCCCGTCGGTGCCCCGCGGGACCTACTTCGTCGTGGCCGACGGCGCCGGGCTGGGCTACGCGGACGCGGCCGAGCTGTGCCGCGACCTGCCGGCTCGTGCGGGGGTGGTGGCCATCCCCGTCTCCGCCTTCTGCACGCCCGGCGGCCCGGTGGCGCAGGAGCTCGCGTCGTGGGTGCGGTTCACGTACGTGAAGTCGCCGGACGTCCTGGCGCGCGCCGCGGCGGGGCTGCGCCGGCTCCGCGATTGAGCGGCGCCGCAGCGGGGCTGCGCCAGCTCCGCGGCCGAGCTGCGCCGGCTCCGCGGCCGAGCTGCGCCGGCTCCGCGGCCGAGCGTGGCGCAGTTCCGCTCGGGCGCTCTCGGGGTGCTTGCCCGGAGGTCCGCTCGGGCCCTCTTCACCCTTCCCGATCGCGCGACGGCGGAGTAGACCTGAGGGTCCGAGCGGGTCCGCGGCGCGGCGACCGGGCTCCGGGCCCCAGGGACACACGGAGGTGTGCGGTGCGGGACTTCAGCAAGCAGACGTGGGTGCGGGAGACGGTCCAGGCCTCGCCCATGACACGGATGCAGAAATCGCGGGGACCTGCGCCCCGCGGGCCGGCCTTCCGGAAGCAGGCCGCGCACGGGCCGGGACAGCTGCACCCGACGGTGAGCGGGCCGCACGCGATGCCGGCGCTCGCGATCGGGGGGTTCGCGACGGGCGCGCGGAGCATCGCCGCCGCCAGCCTCCTCGCGACGGCGATGGGGGCGACGGCCCTGGGCGTCGTCGCGGTCTGGCGGCTGAAGGTGAGCAAGGCGGTCATCAACCAGCTCCGGATCCGCGAGCTGGAGGTCGACGAGCTCACCGTGCGCAGGCTCAACGTCGTCGAGAGCGCCTCACCGGCGACCGAGCAGCCCGGCATCTGACCTCGCCGCCTCAGCCCCCGTCGGTCTGCACGGCCCGCCGGAGGGCGGCGTGCAGCCCGGCCGGGCCGAGCGTGCCCACGGCCGCCCCGCCGTCGTCCGTCACGCCCACCACGCCGTCGGGGCTCGCCGCGAGGGCGGAGAACGCCGCCTCGAGGGGCTCCCCGAGGCGGACGACGACGGCCCGGTCGGCCCGGCCCGGCTCGACGTCGGCGCGCGCCAGCCGCGCGACCCGGAGCAGCTTGACGGCGCGCGCGTCCCCGACGAACCGCTCGACGAACGGGTTGGCCGGGCGCGAGAGCACCGCCGCGGGCGGCGCGAGCTGCTCGAGCCGGCCGCCCTGGCTGAGGACGGCGACCCGGTCGCCGAGCAGGAAGGCCTCGTCGATGTCGTGGGTGACCATGAGGACGGTGGTGCCCAGCTCGTCGTGGATGCGGCGGAACTCGGTCTGCAGGGACCGCCGTCCCTCGGGGTCGACGGCGCCGAACGGCTCGTCCATGAGCATCACCTTCGGGTGCGTGGCCAGCGCGCGCGCCACCCCCACGCGCTGCCGCTGACCGCCCGAGAGCTCGTGCGGGTAGCGCGGGCCGTGCACGGCGGGGTCGAGGCGCACCAGCGTCAGCAGCTCCTCGACCCGCTCGCGGGTGCGCCGCCGGTCCCACCCGAGCAGGCCCGGCACGGTGGCCACGTTCTGCGCGACCGTGCGGTGCGGGAAGAGCCCGACGTCCTGGATGACGTAGCCGATGCCGCGTCGCAGTCGCGCGGCGTCGACCCGGGCGACGTCCTCGCCCTCGAGCAGCACCCGCCCGCTGGTCGGCTCGACCAGGCGGTTGACCATGCGCAGCAGGGTGGACTTGCCCGAGCCCGACGGCCCGACGAGCGTCAGCAGCTCGTGCGCCGCCACGTCGAGGTCGAGGTGGTCGACGGCGACCGTGCCGTCGGAATAGGTCATCCCCACGCCGTCGAAGCGGATCAGCGCCACGTTCGGGGTCTCGGTCTCCGGCACCCTCCGACGGTACCGGGCGGCGGACGGATCGGCGCCGCACCGCGAGGACCTGCCACGATGCCGGGCGACGGGAGGAGGCGCGTGTCCACAGGTGTGCTGCTGTCGGTGCTCGCCTCGGCGATGTTCGGGGCGCTGTACGTCCTCCCGCCCCTGCTGGAGCCGCTCACCGGGCTCGAGATCTTCGGCTGGCGGGTGGTCCTCACCGCTCCGCTGGTCACCGTGCTGCTGATGCTCACGCGGCAGTGGCGGACGGTCGCCACGATGGCCGCCCGGGTCCGCACGCGCCCGGCGACGGCGGGCGTCCTCGTGCTCGCCGCTGCCCTCCTCGGCGTGCAGCTGTGGCTCTTCACCTGGGCGCCCGCCCACGGGCACGCGCTGGACGTGGCGCTCGGGTACTTCCTCATGCCGCTGGTGATGGTCGTCGTGGGCGTGGCGGCCTTCGGCGAGAGACTCTCCCGCGCCCGGCTGGCCGCCGTCCTGCTCGCCGCCGGCGGGGTCGCGCACGAGCTGGTGCGCGTGGGGACGCTGAGCTGGTCCACGCTGCTCGTCGCCCTGGGCTACCCCGCGTACTTCGTGCTGCGCCGGCGTGCTGGCACGGCGACGACCGGGGCGATGTGGTTCGAGTTCGTGATCCTCCTGCCGGTGGCGCTCGTCCTGGTGCTGACCGGGCCGTCGCTCGCCGTCGTGCCCGACCTGGCGCCGCTCCTCGCGCTGCTCGGCGTGCTCAGCTCCGCGGCGCTGGTCTGCTACGTCGTCGCCTCCCAGCTCCTCTCCTTCAGCCTCTTCGGGCTGCTCAGCTACCTCGAGCCCGTGCTGCTCGCGCTGGTCTCGGTCGCCCTGCTGGGGCAGGGCATCGCCCCGGACGAGTGGTGGACGTACGCGCCCATCTGGGCCGCCGTGCTGCTGCTCGCGCTCGAGGGCGCGGTCCAGGGCTCCCGGCTGCGTCGCCTGCGCCGGCCCCGGTAGCGTCACCGGCGTGAGGCCGATGCAGACGGGCGCGGACAACCCCTGGTTCTCCTGGCGGTACCTGGAGAACAACTGGCGCACGCTCGTCGAGCTGACCGGGCAGCACGTCAGCCTCACCGTCCAGGCCGTCCTCCTCGCCCTCGTGCTCGCGGTGCCCCTGGCGGTGCTCGCCCGCAACCGGCCAGCCCTGTCCGGGGCGGTCCTCGGGACCTCCGCCGTGCTCTACACGGTGCCCTCGCTCGCCCTGTTCGGGCTGCTCGCCCCGTTCACCGGCATCGGCCGGACCACAGTGCTCATCGGTCTCGTCGCGTACGCGCTGCTCGTCCTGGTCCGCAACACCCTCGTGGGGCTGCGGGGCGTCCCGGCGTCCGTCGTCGACGCGGCGGACGGCATGGGCTACCCGCCGGTGCGGCGGCTGCTCACCGTCGAGCTGCCCCTCGCGCTCCCCGCGATCATCACCGGGGTGCGTCTCGCCACGGTCACCACGGTCGCGCTGGTCACGGTGGGGGTCGTCGTCGGCTACGGGGGCCTCGGCCAGGCGATGTACCGCGGGTTCACCTCCTCCTACCGGGCCGAGATCATGACCGCCGCGGTGCTGTGCGTGGCCATCGCGCTGGTCGCGGACCTGCTCCTGCTGGCCCTCGGCCGCCTCGTCACCCCGTGGCTGCGGAGGCGGGCGTGAACGGCGGCTCGGCGCTGGGCGACGCCTTCGTCTACCTCAACGACCCGCTCAGCTGGACCGAGCAGGGCGGGATCCTCGACCTGCTGCGCGACCACCTGTGGATGACATTCGTCGCCGTGCTGCTGGCCGCCGCCGTCGCCCTGCCGCTCGGGCTGTGGTTCGGGCACGCCGGCCGCGGCGGGCAGGTGGTGGTGGCGACGGCGAACCTCACCCGGGCGCTGCCGACGCTCGCCCTGCTGTACATCCTCACCGCCTGGCTCGGGCTCGGGCAGTGGCCGACCATCCTCGCCGTCGCCGTCTTCGCGGTCCCGCCGATCCTGTCGAACACCTGGACCGGCCTGCGCGAGGTGGACCCCGCCGCCCGGGACGCCGGCACCGGCATGGGGATGTCCCCGGCCCGGCTGCTGCGGGACGTGGAGCTGCCGCTGGCGCTGCCGCTGATCGCCGCCGGCGTGCGCACCGCCGTCGTCCAGGTGGTCGCGACGGTCTCCCTCGCCTCGCTCGTGGGCGGGGGTGGGCTTGGCCTGATCATCTCCAACGGCATCTTCACCCAGCGCTACGGCCAGGCGCTGGCCGGGGCGCTGATCGTCGTCGCCGTGTGCCTGGGGCTCGAGGGGCTCCTCGCCGCCCTCCAGCGGGTGCTCACCCCGGCCGCGATGCGCAGGGGAGGACGACGGCGCCCGCGGCCGGTCTCCGTCGCCGACCCGACGCCGCACGCGGCGACGTAGGCCCGCGGGGCGTCAGCCCGTGCGCGTCCGGGTGCCGACGGGCTCGGCCGGGTGACTCAGGTCGTCAGTCCGCGAACGTCCGGGTGCCGGCGGGCTCCGGGGCGGCCGGCCCGGTGGCGGCGGGCTCCGCATGCCCCGACCGCGCGCGGTCCGGCACCGGCGAGACCGCGACCGTGCCGACCCCGGGCAGCGCCCGGCGCAGGGCCCGGGCCGCCCGGTCCTGGACCGCCACGAAGTCGCCGACGGTCGTCTCGGCGGCGAGGGCGACGGCGGCGGTGACGTCGAGCCGGTGCCCGTTCCAGCGCAGGCGCAGGTCCGCGACGTCGCCGACGCCCGGGACGGCCCGCAGCGCCTCCTCGGCGCGGTCGGTGAGGTCCGGGTCGACGCCGTCGAGGAGGCGACGGCCGACGTCGCGGGCGGTGCCCCACAGCAGCACCCCGATCATGGCGGAGATGATCAGGCCGACGACGGGGTCCGCCTGGGGGAAGCCCAGCCAGACCCCGATGACGCCGGCGACCACGGCGAGCGAGGTGAAGCCGTCGGTGCGGGCGTGCACGCCGTCGGCCACCAGGGCCGCGGAGCCGATCCGCCGGCCCACCCGGATCCGGTAGACGGCCACCGCCTCGTTCCCGGCGAACCCGATGATCCCCGCCGCGAGCACCCAGCCGAGGTGGTCCAGCTGCACCGGGTCCACCAGGCGACGGACGGACTCCACCGCGGCCACCACCGCGGACAGCGCGATCATCGCGACGATGAAGAGCCCGGCCAGGTCCTCCGCTCGCCCGAGGCCGTGGGTGAAGCGGCGGGTCGGTGCGCGCCGCCCGAGCACGAAGGCGATCCACAGCGGGACGGCGGTCAGGGCGTCGGAGAAGTTGTGGACGGTGTCCGCCGCGAGGGCGACGGAGCCGCTGACCGCGACGATGACCAGCTGCAGCGCCGCCGTGACGCCGAGCGCGACCAGGCTGAACTTCACGGCCCGGATGCCCTGGGCGCTGGCCTCGAGCGCGTCGTCGATCGAGTCGGCGGCGTCGTGGCTGTGCGGGACGAAGAGGTGCTGAAGGAACCCCCTCAGGCCGCCGTGGTGGTGGTGGTCGTGGTCGTGCTGGTGGGCGTGGTCGTCGTGGTGACCGTGCGCGTGCGGGTCGTCGTGGCCGTGACCGTCGTCGTGGCCGTGCTGGTGCCGGACCGCGCTCATGACGCCTCGGTGGTCGGCTCGACGGCGACCGGGCGGTGGTGCCGCGGGGTGGCCTCCAGGGCGTGCTCCGCCTGGAAGATCGCGTCGTTGACGAGCTGGCTGGCGTGCTCGTTCTGCAGGCTGTAGAAGACGCGCGTGCCCTGCTGGCGAGGCGCCACGATCCGGGCCAGACGCAGCTTGGCGAGGTGCTGGGAGACGGCGGCGGGCGACTTCTCGACGAGCTCCGCGAGCTCGTTGACCGACCGCTCGCCGTCCCGCAGCGCGAGGATGATCCGGATCCGCGTGACGTCGGCGAGCATCGCGAAGATGTCCGCCGCCACCTCGAAGTACTGCGGATCGGGCTCTGTCCCGCGAGCCTGCTTATCTGCATGCATGCGTAGATTCTTGCGTACGGCCGTCCCGAGGGTCAATGCCCCGGCCCGGGCGGCCGGTTCTTCGTCGTCGGGTCACGATCGGGTCACCGACACCGGCAGGCCACCCGATGGGGTTGCGCGGCCGGGCCCGCCACGGTCGAATGGCCGACGACGCCCGGGGGGTCGCCCCCAGCACAGGAGGAGCAGCATGCGCCGTTCAGTCACCGCCGTCCTGGGCGGCCTCGCCGTCCTCGCCCTCGCCGCGTGCGGCGACCCCGGCTCCGCGGGCGGGGGAGGCGGGGGAGGTGGCGCGACGTCCGGCGGCGGCACGGGCACGTCGGCCGCCGCGGCCTGCGACCCGGTGGCGGGCGACCAGCTCGTGGTCCTGGAGGACGACAAGAACCTGCAGACCGTGGACAACGTCATCCCGGCCGTCAACGCCGAGGCTGCGCAGCCGCCCATGATCGCCGCGCTGGACGCCGTCTCTGCCGCCCTCGACACCGACAAGCTCATTGAGCTCAACAAGCAGGTCGACGTCGAGCGCAACACCTCCACCCAGGCGGCGGCGGAGTTCTACGAGTCCGCGGGCATCGAGGTCACCGACACCTCCGGCTCCGGCCAGGTCGTGGTCGGGGCGGCCAACTTCTCCGAGTCCGCCACCCTGGCCGAGCTCTACGCGCTCGCCCTCGAGGACGCCGGCTACGACGCCGAGGTGCGCACCATCGGCAACCGCGAGACCTACGAGCCGGCGCTGGAGTCCGGCGAGCTGACGGTCGTGCCCGAGTACGTCGGCACCCTCACCGAGTTCCTCAACGTCAAGGTCAACGGCCCCGACGCGACCGCCGAGGACCCGAAGGCCAGCCCCGACCTCGAGGCCACCACGGAGAACCTCACCGCGCTCGGCGAGGAGGTCGGCCTCGTGTTCGGCGAGCCCTCGGAGGCGGCCGACCAGAACGCGTACGCCGTGACGACGGCCTTCGCCGAGGAGCACGACGTGACCACGCTGTCCGAGCTTGCCGAGGCGTGCGGCGAGCTGACGCTCGGCGGCCCGGTGGAGTGCCCCGACCGGCCCTTCTGCCAGCCCGGCCTCGAGGAGACCTACGGCCTGACGTTCTCCGAGTTCGTCGCGCTCGACGCCGGCGGGCCGCTGACCAAGCAGGCCCTCACCGCGGGCGACATCGCCCTCGGGATGGTGTTCTCCTCGGACGCGGCGCTGGCCACCGAGTAGCCACCGAGCGGCGACAGAGTGGTCACCGAGCAGTCGCCGAGCAGCTGGCCGAGGCGGCGTGGCCCGCGCGCCGCTGCGCCTCCGGGTGTGGGTCCGTCAGCTCGTGGCCGAGGGGGCTCCTGACCGCGGTCGCGCGCGCAGGTGGGCGCGCTCGCCCTGGCGGCCGAACAGGCTCAGGAACTCGACCGCCTGACCGTCGGCGCCGCCGAACCAGTGCGGGACGCGGGTGTCGAACTCGGCCGCCTCGCCCGGGGTGAGCACCAGGTCGTGCTCGCCCAGGACCACGCGCAGCCGGCCGTCGAGCACGTAGATCCACTCGTACCCCTCGTGCGTCTGCAGGTCGGGCTCCGCCGGGCGGCTGGTCGCGGGGATCACGAGTTTGTAGGCCTGGATGCCGCCCGACCTGCGGGTGAGCGGGAGCATCGTCATGCCGTGCTTCGTCACCGGGCGCAGGTGGACGCGCGGGTCCCCGGTGGGCGGGGCGTCCACGAGCTCGTCGAGCGTGACACCGTGCGCGCGGGCGATCGGGAGCAGCAGCTCGAGCGTGGGGCGCCGCGACCCGGACTCGAGCCGCGACAGCGTGCTCACCGAGACGCCGGTCGCCGCGGACAGGGCGGCCAGCGTGGTCTCCCTCTGCTGGCGCAGCATGCGCAGCCTCGGCCCGACGGAGCTCAGGGCGCGGTCGAGATCCTGCGTGCTGTCCACGAGATGCAGTTTGCCATAGCGGCAAAAGCGCTTGCCTCCGGGAGCTGGTTGGTCGCACCGTGGTCGGGGAGGTGGTCACGGTGACCCAGGAGCTGGAGAGTCGGTTCGACGTGGTGGTGGTCGGCGGCGGGGCCGCCGGCCTGAGCGGGGCGCTCATGCTGGCGCGGGCCCGCAGGTCGGTGCTGGTGGTCGACGGCGGGCGTCCCCGCAACGCGCCGGCCGCTGCCGTGCACGGGCTGCTGGCCCGGGACGGCGTGCCGCCGGCCGAGCTCCTCGAGCGCGGCCGCGAGGAGGTGGCGCGCTACGGCGGCCAGCTGACCCGCGGCGAGGTTCGCGCGGTCGACGCGGACGGCGACCGCTTCGTCGTCGGCCTGGCCGACGGGCGCGCGGTCCGGGCCCGCCGGCTGCTGGTGGCGACCGGCGCCGTCGACGACCTGCCCGACGTCGCCGGGCTGAGGGACCGGTGGGGCCGAGACGTCCTGCACTGCCCGTACTGCCACGGCTGGGAGGTGCGGGACCGGGCGCTCGGCGTGCTGGCCCGGGGGCCGATGTCTGTGCACCAGGCGCTGCTCTTCCGGCAGTGGAGCGACGACGTGACGCTCTTCGCCCACACCGCTCCGGCGCCCACCGCGGAGCAGGCGGAGCAGCTCGCGGCCCGCGGCATCGCCGTGGTGACGGGTGAGGTGACCGCCGTCGAGGTCGTCGACGGCCGGCTGACGGGCGTCCGGCTCGCCGACGGCACCGTGGTGGCGCGCGAGGCCGTCGTCGTCGCCACGCGGATGCTGGTCCGCGCGCCGTTCCTGGAGGGGCTCGGGCTGCGGGCCGTCGAGCACCCCTCGGGGCTCGGTGAGCACGTTCCGGCCGAGCCGGGCGGCCGGACCGAGGTGCCCGGGGTGTGGGTCGCGGGGAACGTGACGGACCTGGCGGCGCAGGTCGGCGCGGCCGCGGCGGCCGGCGCCACCGCGGCGGCCCAGCTCAACGCCGACCTGGTCGAGGAGGACGTGCGCCTCGCCGTCGAGGCCTACCGGGGCGCCGTCGTGCGCTGAGGAGAGGGTGTCGCAGCCGGCCCGGGCTCCTCGATGATCGCGGCCAGCCCGTCGAGCACGCGGGCGAGGCCGAAGTCGAACGCACGCCCGGCCTCCCACGCGGCCCCCTGCGCCTCGCCGGCCGCGGTGCCGACCCGCGACGCGAGCGGGAACGCCCCGGGGTCGAGGGCCTGGGCCAGCAGCGGCCCGGCCGACGCCCACCACTGCTCCTCGTCCAGTGCGGACTCGCTCCGTGCGGCGGCCGCGTCGGCCGCCGTTCGCGCCCAGCCCTGCACGAACGCCAGCACCCACGCCAGTGCCGCGTCCATCGTGACGTCGTCGAGGCCGAGCCCGTCGAGCGCGGCGAGCTCGTGGTCGTACTTGGCCAACGCCCCGGGGCCCAGGGCCGGCCTCGTGGTCGAGACGCCGGCCGCCCACGGGTGGCGCTCGAACAGCTCCCGGTTCTCGAGCGCGACGGCGCTCACCCGCTCGCGCCAGGGCCGCTCCGCCGTCGTCCGCCGCGGCATCTGGGCGTAGACGTGGTCGAGCAGGAGGTCGAGCAGCTCGGCCTTGCCCGGCACGTAGGTGTACAGCGTCATCGGTGCGGTCCCGACGGCTCCCGCGACCCGACGCATGGTCACGGCGTCCAGCCCCTCGGCGTCCGCCAGGGCCACCGCCCGCTCAACGATGGCGTCGACGCTCAGCCCCTGCCGCGGCCCGCGGGCGGGTGACCGGTCCGGCAGGGAGTGGCGCCAGAGCAGGGCGATCGTGCGGGCGGGATCGCCGGTGCTCGTGCGCGGAGAGGCCATGGGAATATCCTCGTGCATCGTACGTTGTACGACGTACGCTGTACCGAAAGGTTCGCACAGTCCAGACCACCGCGAGGAGCACGCATGAACATCACCGCCTCCGCCGTCAGCCTCAACGTCGCCGACCCGGCGGCGTCCGCCCGCTTCCTCGTCGACCACTTCGGGTTCACCGAGGAGATGGCGGCCGACGGCTTCCACTCGTTGAGCCGTCCGGACGCGGGCTTCAACGTGGCGTACCTGCGGGTCGGCCTGCCGACGCTGCCGGACGACCAGCGCGACGTCCACGCCCAGGGGCAGATCCTCGCCTTCGTCGTCGACGACCTCGAGGGCGAGCTGGCCCGCCTCCAGCAGGAGGGGGTCGAGATCACCATGCCGCTGACCGTGGAGGAGTGGGGCGAGCGCGCCTTCCAGGTCCGCGACCCCAACGGCGTCATCGTCCAGCTGGTCGACTGGAACGGCCCGACGACCGCCTGATGAGAACAGACCGAAGGGTTCGTACCGAGATCCGGTACGAACCCTTCGGGTTGTCCTGGGCTGGTGCCGGGCACGGACTGTGCGGGCGGCACGCCCCTCAGATGCTGTTGCGCATCGCCCGGATCCCGACCGCAAGTCCGACGACGGCGACGACCGCCGCCGCAAGCCCGCCCTGCCACACCGCCGTGTCACCGAACGCCCCGTTGAACAGCGCCCGCTCCGCGTCGACCATGTACGTCAGCGGGTTGAACCGGGCGAGCACCTGCATCCACCCCGGACCCGACTCCAGCGGCAGCAGCATCCCGGAGAGCAGCATGAGCGGGAACAGCAGCCCCTGCTGCACGGTCCAGAACATCCAGTCGCGCTCGCGGCTGACGATGCCGAGCGCGTAGCTCAGCGCCCCGAGGCCCATCCCGAAGACGGCGAGCATCGCCAGCCCCACCGCCATGCCCGGGAGCGACGGCCGGAAGCCGAACAGCGCGGCGATCCCGGAGATCACCAGCGACTGCAGCACGAGCGGGACCATCTCCTTGCACGCGCGCCCGATCATCAGCGCCGGCCGCGACACCGGCGCGACCAGCACCCGCTCGTGCGCGCCGGACTGGATCTCGTAGAGCAGGTTCGACCCCGTCATCGCCGTGCCGAAGAGCGCGATCATCACCACGATGCCCGGGACGAACCACTGGAACGCCTCGGCGATCGGCAGCCCGGTCATGCCGCCGAGCAGCGGGCCGAACAGGGCCAGGAACATCAGCGGCTGCATCAGTGAGAACACGAGGCTGAAGGGGTCGCGCAGCATCGGGCGCAGCTCGCGCACGAAGACGCTGACGGAGTCGTGCACGACGCCCGACGGGCGGGGCGCGACGGTGGTCGGTGCGGTCACGGCGGTCATCGCGGGGCTCCTGCGGTGGCGGGTTCTGGGGCGGTGGTCTCGGCGGCCTCGTTCTCCTCGCGCAGGCTGCGGCCGGTGAGGGCGAGGAAGACGTCGTCGAGGGTGGGCCGGGCCAGCTCGGCCGCGAGCACGGTGCTCCCGTGCGCGTCCAGCTCGCGCAGCAGGCGCGGGAGCACCCGGTCGCCGTGGTGGACCGCCACGGTCAGGCGCGTGCCCTCGGCGGTCGGCTCCGCCGTCGGCTCGGGGCTCGCAGCCCCGGACTTCTCGGCCGCGCGCCGCGCGATCGCCACGGCGCCGGCGGGGTCGCCGCCCACGACGACGGTGATGCGGTCACCCGCGAGGGTCGCCTTCAGGCGCGGGGCGGTGTCGTCGGCGATGAGCTCGCCGTGGTCCATGACCATCACCCGCTCGGCGAACTGGTCCGCCTCGTCGAGGTAGTGCGTGGTGAGCAGCAGCGTCATCCCGTACCGCTCGCGCAGCCGCAGGATGTGCTCCCACAGGTTCGCGCGCGACTGCGGGTCCAGGCCGGTGGACGGCTCGTCGAGGAAGAGCAGGCCCGGGCCGGGGATGAGGCCGAGGGCGATGTCGACGCGGCGGCGCTGTCCGCCGGACAGCTTCATCGTCGGCCGGTCCGCCACCTCGCCCAGGCCGAGCGCCTCGACGAGCTCGTCGGCCCGGCGGCGGGTCTCGGCGCGGCTCAGCCCGTAGAGCGCGCCCTGGCTGAGGAGCTCGTCGCGGACCCGCTGGTACTGCCCCGCGCCGTTCTTCTGGCCGATGTAGCCGATGCGGGCCCTGACCTCCGCGGGCTCCCGGGCGACGTCGTGCCCGCAGACCGTGGCGGTGCCGCTGGTCGGCTCCAGCAGGGTGGTGAGCATGCGCAGGGAGGTGGACTTGCCCGCCCCGTTGGGGCCCAGGAAGGCGGTGACCGAGCCCGGCTCGACGTCCATGGTCAGGTCGCTCACCGCGACGACGGTGCGTCCTCCCGCGCCGCGGAACTCCTTCCGCAGCCCGCGGGAACTGATGATCGGTGGAATAGCCATGACCAGCACGCTACGGAGCATCGCGGTCAGATCCTGGCCGCATGGGAGCGTAGATTCTCAGCCGTGTCAGATCCCACCGCCCGCGCCCTGAGGCTGCTGTCGCTGCTCCAGACGCACCGCTTCTGGTCCGGTCCCGAGCTGGCCGGCCGGCTCGGGGTGTCCGAGCGGACGCTGCGCCGCGACGTCGACCGGCTGCGCGAGCTCGGCTACCGAGTGGCCGCCCAGCCCGGTGCGGCCGGCGGGTACCAGCTCGAGGGCGGCGCCTCCGTGCCCCCGCTCCTCCTGGACGACGACGAGGCGGTCGCCATCGCCGTCGGGCTGCGGACCGCCGCCGTGCAGGGGGTCGGGGAGGGGGAGCAGACCTCGCTGCGGGCGCTGGCGAAGATCGAGCAGGTGCTCCCGCGGAACCTTCGCCGCCGCGTCTCGGCGCTGCAGGAGCACACGATCCCGGCGGTGCGGTCGGACGCGCGGGTGGCGGCCGACGTGCTCGCGCAGCTCGCGCTGGCCTGCCGCGACCACGAGCGCGTGCGCTTCCGCTACACCGCCCGCAGCGGGACGGAGACGTCCCGGCTCGTCGAGCCGCACTCGCTGGTCCCGCGCGACCGGCGCTGGTACCTCGTGGCGTGGGACGTCGCCCGGGCCGACTGGCGCACCTTCCGCATCGACCGCCTCACCGACCTGTTCAGCACGGGCGCGCGCGTGGCCCCGCGCGAGCTGCCGGCCGAGGACGCGGCCGAGTTCGTGCTCGCCGCGCACGCCGGGGCGGCGCGCCGCTACGAGGCCACGGTCCGCATGCGCGCCACGATGGGGCAGGTCCGCGCCCACTTCGGGGTCTGGGCCGCGGACGCCGTCGAGGGGCCCGGCGGCACGGTCGACTGGCCGATCGGTGGCCCCTCCGTCCCGGAGCTCCTCATGGCCCTGCTCTGGATCCCGGCCGACTACGAGTGGACCCTGCTCTGCGACGACGACGTGGCCGCCGCCGTCCGCACCTTCCGCGACCGGCTGGCGCGCGCGCTGTGAGCGGCGGCCCGTCAGTCCGCCGCGCGCAGCGGCACGAAGCTGAACCAGCCCGCCTTCCGCGTGCTGACGCCCTCGCCGCGGCGGTCCACGACCAGGAGCCGCCCGCGCACCGGGACCACCATGCGGCCGCCGTCGGCCAGCTGGTCCACCAGCGCCTGGGGGAGCCGCCGCGCCTCCGCGGAGACGAGGATCCGGTCGAACGGCGCGTCCTGCGGCCGGCCCAGGCGCCCCGGCTCCGCCTGCTCGATCCGCGCGCCCTGCACCTCCGCGCCCAGCAGGTGCCGGCGGCCCATGCTCACGAGCTCCGGCTCGAGCTCCACGCCCACCACCGAGCCACCGGGGGCGACGAGGCGGGCGAGCAGCGCGGTGGTCCAGCCGGACCCCGAGCCGACGTCGAGCGCGCGGCAGCCCGGGCGCGGGTCCAGCTCCTCGAGCATCGCCGCCACGGTGCTCGGCTGCGAGCACGTCGCCCCGTGGCCGATGCGCAGGGGCATGTCGGCGTGCGCGAAGCGGAGCTGGGGCTTGGGCAGGAAGTCGCGGCGGTCGACCGCGGCCATCGCCGCGCGTACGCGGTCTGCGGCCCGCGCGTCGGCCGGGATCGGCTTGTCGGACACCTGCCCACCCCCTCGACCGGATCTGTCGCGCCCGCCGTCCCGATCCTCCCGCCGACAGCGGCAGCGCGCCTCCGCGCCGTGGACCGGTCCGCGGGCCCGCGGAGGGCCCGGTAGCGTGCGCTCATGACACCTCCACCGCTTCCGCACGTCCGCTGGGGCATCATCGGCGTCGGAGCGGTGACGGAGCGCAAGTCCGGACCCGGCCTGCAGCGCGCCGACGGGTCCTCCCTCGTGGCGGTGATGCGCCGCGACGGCGCCAAGGCCGCCGACTACGCCCGCCGGCACGGCGTGCCGCGCTGGTACGACGACGCCGACGCCCTCATCGCGGACCCGCAGGTCGACGCCGTCTACATCGCCACCCCGCCCAACAGCCACCGCGACTACACCTTGCGCGCCGCCGCCGCCGGCAAGCCCGTGTACGTGGAGAAGCCGATGGCGCGCACCGCCGCCGAGTGCGAGGACATGATCGCCGCGTGCGACCGAGCCGGCGTGCCGCTCTTCGTGGCGTACTACCGCCGCGCGATGCCGCGGTTCGTCCGCGTCAAGGAGCTTCTCGACGGCGGGGCCGTGGGCGAGGTCCGGGCGGTCACCGTGCGTCTGCACGCACCGGCCGGGACGTGGGAGCCCGACCACCTCCCGTGGCGGGTCCGGCCCGAGATCTCCGGCGGCGGCCTGTTCGTCGACCTGGGCTCGCACACCCTCGACCTGCTCGACCACCTGCTCGGCCCGATCGAGGGCGTCACCGGCGTCGCGACGAACCAGGCCGGGCGCTACCCCGCCGAGGACCACGTCGCCGCCACGTTCCGCTTCGCGTCCGGGGCCGTCGGAACCGGCCTGTGGGCCTTCGACGCCGCGCTGCGCCAGGACGAGGTCGAGGTCGTCGGCACCGGGGGCACGCTGACCTTCTCCAGCTTCGGCGAGGAACCCCTCGCGCTACGCACCCCGGCCGGGGAGGAGCTGATCGAGGCGCCCTACCCCGAGGTGGTGCAGCAGCCGCTCATCCAGCTGGTCGTCGACGAGCTGACGGGCCGCGGGACCTCGCCGAGCACCGGGGCGAGCGCGCTGCGCACCGCCCGCGTCGTCGACGCGGTGCTCGCCGACCACCGCGCGGGTGCCGCCCGGAAGGCGGCGGCGCACGAGGACGCCGCGCGGTAGGCGCCTCAGCCGGACGGGCCGTCCCAGACCACCGTGCCCGGCTCCGCGAGCCGGGCGCCCTCGGCCACCCGGTGCTCCCGGAGCCCGCCGTCGTGCATGAGGTGGCGGACGGTCACGCCGTGCGCGACGGTCGCGACGTCGGCGATCAGCCGCCGGTGGCAGCGCCACCACACCGCCTCCGAGCACATCACCGCGGCCCGGCCGCGCTCGGCCCCGGCGAGCAGCTCGCCCATGGCGTCGCGGAAGTCCGGTTCGCGGGTCCAGCCGGCGTAGGCCCGGAAGGCGTCCACCTGCCACCAGGTGTCCGGGGACGGCGTGCCCTTCGGCAGGTGACGGCGACCGCCGAGGCGTTCCTCCCAGCGGTAGGCGACGCCGGCCTCGGGCAGCCACCGAGCCAGCGCCTCCCGCTTCACGTCCGGGTTGCTCCGCGACCCGGGGAAGCGCCGCACGTCCACGAGGTCGGTCACCCCGGCGCCCCGCAGCAGCCCGGCGAGGGCGGCGCGGTCCAGGGCCGCGTGCCCGACCGTCAGCAGGTGCGGGGCTTTCTGGTCCGAGCTCATGGGCCGGATCGTAGGCAGTTACCGCCGACCTTCGCCCGCCGTGCCACAGTGGTGCCGTGGATCCGTTCGGCTCTCTGGTGCTCGTCCGGCACGGCGAGTCGGTCGGGAACGCCCGCGGCCTGTTCTCCGGCATGCTCGACGTCGACCTCACGCCGGCGGGCGAGGAGGCCTGCCGCGTGGCCGGCGCCCGGCTGGCGGGTTCGGGCTGGACCCCGGACGTGGTCATCACCTCCGAGCTCACACGCGGCTGGCGCACCGCCGAGCTGATCATGGCCGCGCTGCTCTCGCCCGCGCCGATCGTCCGGACCTGGCGGTTGAACGAGCGCAGCTACGGGGCGCTGTCGGGGTACTCGAAGGCCGAGGTCCTCGAGGAGCACGGGCCCGAGCTCTTCCGCCACTGGCGACGCTCCTACGAGGGGCGCCCTCCGGCCCTGGACCGGCACACCCTCGCGGTGTGGCGGGGACTCAGCCCGTTCGACCGGCTCCCCGCCGAGGCGCTCGCGGCGACCGAGTCGCTGGCCGACGTCGTCGCCCGCCTCCGTCTCTGGCTGCCGGAGCTTCACGCGGAGCTCCGCGCCGGACGCGACGTGCTCGTCGTGGCGCACGGGAACTCCCTGCGGGCGCTGTGCGCGCTGCTCGACGACCTGACGCCGGAGGAGCTGTCCGCGCTCAACCTGCCCAACGCCCGGCCGCTGCGCTACGACCTCGTCGAGGGCGGCGACGGGCTGCGGCCCCGCGTGCGCGGCGGGCGCTACCTCGACCCCGAGGCGGCGCACGCCGAGGCGCTCGTCATCGCCCGCCAGGGCGGCACCTGATGGACCGGCGCGAGCTGCGACCGGTCCCCCCGGTCACCGGCCCCACGGAGGGCACCGTCGCGGGGGCGGTGCCCGGCTTCCGCCTGCTCGTCGTCGGAGAGTCGACGGCGGCCGGCACCGGCGCCCCGGACCACGACACCTCGCTCGTCGGGCACCTCGCCCGCGAGCTCGCCGCGGACGGCCAGCAGGTGGTCTGGCGGGCGGCCGGCCGCAACGGGGCGCGCGCCCGGGCCGTGGCTCGCGAGCTCGTGCCGACGGCGGCGGACTGGGACCCCACCCACGTCGTCGTGCTCACCGGTATCAACGACCTCCAGCTCGGCTGGCGGCCCGGCGCCTGGGCGACCGACGTCGCGGCGCTCCTGCGCGAGATCGCCGCCACCTGGCCCGCGGCCCGCGTCGTCATCAGCGGACTGCCCGACGTCACCGCCATCCCCGCGATCCCTGCGCCGTTGCGCCGCGTCCTCGCGCGCAAGGCCCGCCGGTTCGGGTGGGCTACGGAGCGGGCGGCCGCGGGGACCGGCGCGGTGTACGTCCCGGTGGACCACCTGCCGCTGACCCGGGATGACTTCTCGAGCGACGGGATGCACCCCGGCCCCGCCGGGTATGCGCGCTGGGCCCGGGCCCTCGCCCCGGCGGTCGCCAATTCCTGAGGCGAACTTACCGAGCCGAGCCCGGTCTTACGAGACTTAAGCCTCCGATTTTGGGGACGGGGGACTCGCGGGCTCACTAGCCTGGTTCGGATCGGCAAAGGAGCTGGCAAATGACCGAGGAAACGTGGCACGAGGCGCGTCTGATTCCCACGTCTGGAATTAATGGTGCGGAAGAGCAGGAGCGCCGGGCGACGTCTGCCCTGCTTGCTGTCATGACGGCCGTGAAGGAGTTCGGGCGGACGCTGACGAAATCCCTTGGCGCGCCCGCAGGGACCTTGGAGACCTACATCGAGGTGCCGTTCCAGCTGGGAGAGCGCCGTCTCTACCCCGACGGCCTGATCCGGGTGCGCCGCGGGCCACGGTCCTGGACCGCGCTGGTCGAGGTGAAGACTTCCAGCAACCCTCTGCAGTCCGAGCAGCTGGAGAACTATCTGGATATCGCCAAGGAGAACGGGTTCGACGCCGTCCTGACCATCTCGAACGAGATCGCTGCCGTTGAGGGGCAGCATCCGACGAGGGTGGACAAGCGAAAGCTTCGAAAGGTTGCGCTCCACCACCTGTCGTGGACGAAGATCCTCACCGAGGCGGTGATGCAGAAGGAGTTCCGCGGCGTCGCAGATCATGATCAGGCCTGGATCCTCGGCGAGCTGATCCGCTATCTGGAGCACCCGCGCTCTGGCGCGATGGAGTTCGAGGACATGGGCGATTCCTGGGTACAGACGCGAGATGCCGTGCGGGCGGGGACACTCCGCGTCACGGACAAGGGGCTCGCCGAGACGGTCGCCAGATTCGATGCCCTGCTTCGATACGTGAGTCTTCAGCTCGGGCGGCGTCTGGGTGCCGAAGTCACACCGGTTGTGTCAAGGAAGGAGCTCGCGGAACCAGCGATCAGGTCGAGCGCCTTGGCGGCGAGCCTGGTGGAGACCGGCACCTTGTGCGGCGAGATTCGCATTCCTGACACAGTGGGAAACCTGGTGGTGACCGCCGATCTGCGAGCTCGGAGCCTGACGTGCCACGTCGACATCGAGGCGCCCAAGGAGGGGCGGCCGAAGACTCGGGTGAACTGGCTTCTGCGCCAGCTCAAGGAGGCGCCCGGACACATCCGGGTGGAGGTCTTCTCCGCCCGAAGCCGCGGCGCCGGCGCCGCGGACCTTCTGGTCGCGGCCCGCGAGGACCCGATGCGGCTTCTGCCCGACCCGGCCCGTGAGCCCCGGTCCTTCCGCGTTGCTCTGTCGGCCCCCATGGGGACGAAGCGAGGGCGCGGGCGCGGATCCTTCATCGACTCCGTCAGTGACCTGATCGACGACTTCTACGGAGAGGTGATGCAGCACCTGAAGGCATGGTCGGCCGCACCTCCCCGGATGCGGTCGGAGGCGGGCCTGTCTGCCGAGGAGCCCAGTGTGGCCGGCTCCGGCCTGTCCTCGACGGCGTTCTCCTCACAGGACGGACCGGAGATGCCCGAGTCCCCGGCGGAGGTGCCGGAACTCGAACCTGCGCGTTCCCTCTCTGGTTGAGGAGCCGGCAAGGCTGCAACTGGCGGCAAGGCGTGGCCCCGCGGGGCGGGGCCCGGGTACGTTCTGGGAAGCATCAGCCACCCGACGGGAGCGTCACCATGACCGAGGCCACCACCACCGAACTGTCCCCGTGGCCGAAGAAGGCCCGCGGACCCCGGCACCTCGTGGTCATGGGAGTCTCCGGCGGCGGCAAGTCGACCATCGCGATGATGCTGGCCGGAAAGCTCGGGTACATCTTCGCCGAGGGCGACGAGTTCCACAGCGAGGCCAACCGCGACAAGATGCGCTCCGGCACGCCCCTGAACGACGACGACCGCGCCCCGTGGCTGCAGTCCATCCAGGAGTGGATGACCGCCGAGGCCCGTGTGGGCCACTCCACCGTGGTCACCTGCTCCGCCCTGCGGCGCAAGTACCGCGACGTGCTCCGCGGCGCCGAGGGCAGCACGATCTTCGTCCACATGGCCCCGCCGGTGGACCTCACGCTTGAGCGTATGGAGGCGCGGCAGGGCCACTACATGCCGCCCAGCCTCCTGACCTCCCAGATCGACACGCTCGAGGAGCTCGAGCCCGACGAGGACGGCTTCAAGGTCTTCAACGTCGGCACGCCCACGCAGGTCCTCGGCGAGGTCCTCGAGCACCTCAAGGACCGCTGACCTCCGTTCCCGTCCGCTGACCGCGGGTTCCGGCTGCGGCGGCCATCGGTGATGATGGCTGCATGCGACTGATCCTCGTGCGCCACGGCCAGACCAGCTCCAACGTCGGCGGACTGCTCGACACCGCCGAGCCCGGAGCCGACCTCACCGACCTCGGCCGAGAGCAGGCCGCAGCCCTGCCCGCGGCGCTGGACGGCGAACCGATCGACCTGATCGTCGCGTCCACCCTGGTGCGCACCCAGCAGACCGCCTTCCCCCTCGCCACCGCGACCGGGCTGGAGACGCTCGTGCGACCGGGCGTGCGCGAGATTCGGGCCGGCGACCTGGAGATGCGCGGCGACCTGCCGTCCGTCCGGACGTACCTCGGGACCATCTTCGAGTGGAGCGCGGGCAACCTGGACGTGCGGGTGCCCGGCGGCGAGAGCGGGACGGAGTTCTTCGCCCGCTACGACGAGGTGGTCGCGGAGGTCGCCGCCACCGGCGTGAGCACCGCGGTGGTCGTCAGCCACGGGGCGGCGATCCGCTCGTGGGTCGCCGCCCGCACGGACAACGTCAGCATCGAGCACGCCGCGACGAACCCTGTGACGAACACGGGCGCCGTCGTCGTCGAGGGCAGCCCGGCCGAGGGTTGGACCACGCTGACGTGGGAGGGGCACGCCCTCGGCGGGCCCGCCGTCGAGGAGCTGGCGGCCGACGGCGCAGCCGCCGACACCGTCGACGTGCAGGGCTGAGACGCCCTCGTGACGGCTGCGTGACGTCGCCGTCCCGGCCTTGGCGTACGTACTTGTGCGTATGGTCGGCGCCGCCCGGACTCACGAGACTCCGTGTGAGGCCGCCACCGGGGCGGCACGCCACCAAGGAGGACCCCGTGACCGGGACTCGTCACCGCAATGTGTGGGGCCGCAGGGCGGGCGCCGTCGCCGCCACCGTCGCCGCGCTCGGCATCGCGACAGCGACCACCGCCTCGGCGCACCACTGCTACAAGATCGACTGGAACGACAGCGCGCGCGAGCAGCTCGCCAAGAACCGCACCGCCTGGATGCCGCTCTCGGACCTGGGCGCGATGATCATCGGTGCCCCCGTCGATCAGGGCGGCTACGGACGGCCGGACTGCGCGGCGTCGGCGGACACCGCCGTCGCGGCCTGGATGACCCAGACCGGCGCGACGCAGGAGCCGCTCATCCACTCGAAGGCCACCGTCGGGTCGGGCGCGGCGTACCAGGGCAAGGCCCCCAAGGGCTTCGCCTACCTCGGCGAGGAGGACTTCATGGTGCTCGTGATGGCGATCGAGGCCGACCTCGCGGAGACCTGCGACGGCTTCCAGCCGCTCGATCCGCCGGCCTAGGCCGGTCGGGCTCTGAGGGATCCCGCCCAACCTAACCCCCCAACAGGCGGGTCCCGAGAAGCCCGGACGGGCGGCCCCCCGCGCGCCAGATCCGCGCGCGGGAGGCCGTCCGTCTCTGTGTCTTGCGCGGGTGGCTGCCCGTCTCTGTGTCTTGCGCGGGTGGCTGCCCTCCTCGCGGGTTGCCGCCGTCTCTCGGGTCTCGCGTGTCAGGGGGCGACGACGTTGCGCAGCTGCCCGCCCGCTCGCAGGGCGGCGAGGTTCTCCCCGACGAGCTCGTCCGCCCCGACCGGCCGCCCGCCCGCGGCGTGCGGCGTGATCAGCAGGTTGGGCACGTCCCACAGGGCGGAGTCCGCGGGCAGCGGCTCGACCGCGGTCACGTCGACGGCGGCGCCGGCGATCTTTCCCGACGTCAGCGCGTCGGCGAGGGCGTCCTCGTCGACAGTCGACCCGCGGCCCACGTTGACGACGAACGCGTGCGCCGGGAGCGCGGCCAGCCGGTCCGCGTCGAGGGCGCGCTCCGTCTGCGGCGTGGCGGGGAGGATCATGATCAGCACGTCGGTGCGGGCCAGCTCGGCGTCCAGGTCCTTCTCGGCGACGACGTCGAACCCGTCGCGCCGGCCGGCCGTGCGCGCCACCCCGCGCACCTCGGCGCCGAGGCCGCGCAGCAGCGGGGCCAGGGTGCGTCCGATGTTGCCGAAGCCCCACACGAGCACCCGGGCGCCGATGAGCGAGGTGACCGCGCCGTCCGGCCGCAGCGGCTGGAGGCCGCCGATCTCGTCGGCCCACCGGTGCTCGGCCTGCGCCGCAGCGGCCTGCGGCAGCCGCCGGAGGAGGGCGAGGGTCAGCGCCAGGGCGTGCTCGGTCACCGTGGCGTCGTGGAGGCCGACGCCGGAGGTGACGACCACCCCGGGCGGGAAGCCCGCCGCCAGCACCGCGTCCGGGCCCGCGGCCAACGTCTGCACCCAGCGCAGGTTCGGCATCCGGCCGGCGACGGCCGCGAGGTGCTCGGGCCGGTTGCCCCACACGACCAGCGCCTCGGCGTCGAGGTGCTCCTCGGGCACCGGGGCGGCCGCGTCGTAGACGACGGCGGAGACGTCGTCGGGCAGCGACGGCGCGAGCGGGACGGAGCTGGGCAGCAGGATCTTCATGGTTCTCCTCGGGGGTCGGCCCTTGGGAGCCTAACCGGCGGACCGGGTGCGGGGCCGCGCCGGTCCGTCGCTCCCGCGCAGGCGCGCGAGGACGTCCGTCCCGTGCGCGCGAGGCCGTCCGTCCCCTGCGGGCGCGCGAGGCGGCGACGGGGCGGCTACCCTCCGGCCGCCCGCCCAGCAGACTGACCCGCGACGGCCGGCGTCCCGGCCTTCCCGGTCCCGCGGGCGGGGCCGAGGGTCACCGTCGGACCGACCGGCAGCAGGCCGGCCCGCTGCGCCTCCAGGACCGCCGAGAGTCGGTCCACGGCGCCGAGCTTGCGGTAGAGGTTCTCCTGGTGCTTGTGCACGGTGCGGGGCGAGATCGCCAGCCGCGCCGCGATGCCCTCCGCGGTGCTGCCGCCGGCGATGCCGTGCAGGACCAGGCGCTCCCGCGGGGTGAGCGCGGGCGCCGTGGTCACCGTGCGGGCCGTCGCCTCGACCCGCGCCAGCAGGGTGATGTGGCGGTCCAGGCCCCCGAGCATCGGCTGGAGCAGCCGGGCCGCCTCGCGCGCCTCGGGGCCGATCGGGTGGTCCGCGACGAGGGCGAACACCTCGCCGGGTCCACCAGGCATGGGTACGGCGAGCTGGTGGACGGTGAGGCCCAGGGCCTCGATCAGCTCGCGGGTGGCGCCCGAGAGCGGGCGGCCGGCGTCGACGGCGTCGGTGAGCGTCACCGGGACGGTCGGCCGGTCGTGGACGAGGTGGGCGACGAGCGGGTGCTCCTCGACCCGGGCGAGGGCCTCGGGCCAGGAACGCAGCGTGCCGGCGACGCCGGGTCGCGCGAGGGCGTCGGGCCCGTATCGGGCGACCGGGGTGCCGGTCGGGCCGGACAGGGTGCGGACGACGAAGAACGCGTCGAACTCCTCCGACAGCGCCCGCACGAGCCGGGCGTGCGCGGAGCGCGCGTCGGGTGCGGCGAGGACGTCCGCGCTGACGTCCATCCAGCGAAGCGCGCGGCTGCTCGCGCCCATCCTGCCTCCCAGGCCCCTTCAGGAGGCTCAGGCTAGCGACGGCCGGTCCGGTTTGGGACGGTTTCAGCCCTGGTCGCGCCACCGGCGGACCGCCAGGGCCACGACGGCGCCGGCCACCCCGGCGGCCACCAGGATCACGAGCCAGGCCGGCACGCCGGAGAGCATCCCGCCCTGGTCGGCGTCCGCTCCCGAGTCCCCGGTCGCCGTCTCGTCCGCGGCGGTCGCGTCGTCGGGAGTCGTGAGCTGGTCCGGCGTCGTCAGCTGGTCCGGCGAGGGTGCGTCCGCCGACGTCGGGGCGGCCGGCTCCGCCGTCGTCGGTCCCGCCGGCTGGGCCACCGAGAAGGCGAGCTCGCCGCCGATCCGGTGGCCGTCGGAGGAGACCACGGACCACGTCACCGCGTACTGCCCGCCGCCGAGCTCGGGGAGCGCGAGGGTAGCGGTGCTGCCGTCGACCTGCGGCGACCCCTCGGCCACGGTCGCGCCGGCGGCGTCGGTGACGACGACGGCCTGGGCGCTGTCGAGCAGCTCGTTGTTGAAGGTCAGGACCAGCTCGTCCGGGGCGGCCTCCAGCTGTGCGCCGTCCGCCGGCTCCGAACTGGTGAGGGCGTCGTGCGCGTGCGCGGGGGTGGCGAGCGCCGCGACGGCCATCAGGAGGGCGAGCAGGGGGAGCAGGAGGGCACGGCGGGCGGCGCGGGTTGACACCGGGCCACCATAGGCCGCGGCGGCGCGCCGCCGGAAAACCGGTGCCGGGCGGCCAGCCGGCTCGCTATCCGGTCCGGTCGGCCACCTGGAACCCGTCGACGTCGACAACCACCTCGTACGACGTCCCCGGGTGGCGGCTCTCGGCGAGCGCCGCGGCGTCGGTGACCAGGTCGGGCCAGGTCCGGCCCTGGGTGTCGAGCACCACATGGTCCGGGGCGGGGTTGCCGTCGTTCCCCACCCAGTACACCTGCGCCCGCGGCACGAGGTAGGCCATGAGGTAGATGTCGGCCTCCACCGTGGTGCCCGGCCCGACCGCCGCCAGCGCGGCGCGCGCGCCCTCAGCCCGGGCCGACGGCCGGTAGGTGGCCGGGTCGGCCAGCCGGGCGATCGGCGTCTGAAGAGTCATGGCGAGCGTCGTCGCCAGGGCCAGGACGACAGCGGCGCCCGCCCACCGCTCGTGGGACACTCCCCGTCGGGCGGGCGTGGCGCCGCGGCCCGGTGCGGCGCTGCGGCCGGGTGCCGGGCCGGTGACGGCGTCCAGCAGCGCGGCGGTCGCCACAGGCATGAGCACCGCCGAGTAGTGCCACTCCCAGCCCCAGTAGTGCTCGACGTTTCCGACGAAGCGCCACGCGAGGGTGGGCACCCACAGCCACACCAGCGGCGAGCGGACGCCGACCACGCCGGCGGCGAGGACGAGGAGCAGGAGCGTCACGTACTTCTCGCCGGGGACGAAGGCGCCCAGGAGCGCGCTCAGCAGCCCGGGCTGCTCCTCGGTGCCCACCCGGTCGTAGTAGTCGTACGTCCCGCGCGGGTTCAGCGCCGGCAGAACGACGACGATCGTCAGCACGAACCACGCCGCGCCCCACACGGCGAGACCGGCCCCGTCCCGCGCGGCGCCGCGCCACCACAGCACCAGCCCGAGCGCCGCGACCGTCAGGCCCAGGTCCTCCTTGACGAGAACCAGCGGCGCCGCCCAGAGCGCGCACGACCACCACCGGCCGCGCAGGAACGCGGCGAGGGACAGCGCGAGCAACGGGACCGCGAGGGCGATCTCGTGGAACTGTGCCGCCACCGCGCCCTGCAGCCCCCAGCTGAACGCGTACGCCACCCCGAGCGCCGTGCCGCGCCACGGGCCCAGCAGCTCGCGAGCCACGGCCGTGAGCGGGACGGCCGAGAGGGCGAGGAGCACCGCCTGGACCATCAGCAGCGTGAGCCCGGACGGGAAGAGCCGGTACACCGGGCCGAGCAGCGCGAGGAGAGGATGGAAGTGGTCTCCGAGGAGGTTGAAGCCTTCCCCCTTGATCGTGACGACCGGGGCCTCGAGGCGGGCGTACGCCTGGGCGAGCTGGGTGAAGATGCCGAGGTCCCAGGACGGCACCTCGAGCAGGCGCCACTGCGTCACGGCGAAGGTGACGTAGACGGCGGCGGCGACGGCGGAGACGAGCCAGGGGACCCACCCGGCGCGGGCGGGGCGCACCGTGGCGGACCGGCCCCGGACGCGCGCCATCCCCACTCCCACCGACCGCCTCCTCCGCCGCCGTATCGCCCCTCAGCGTCCGCGCCACAGTAACCCGAGCCGTCGGCGACGCCCGGGGAACGGCTCCCCGCCACGCTCCGCGTCCCGCGCGTCGGACCGGCTACGGGGTCGGCAGCTGCACCCGGGTGCCGGCACCCTCGTCCGAGGAGTGCACCACGAGCGTGGCGGGCACGGTCCCCGAAGGGACGTCGAAGACGACGACGCCCTCGGCGCTCTCGCCGCCGTCGAGCTCGGCGAACCACAGCCGGTTTCCGTCGACCGCCATCGCCGCAGCGGGGTCGGGTGCGTGCTCGCCGCCGGCGGGGTCGAGCAGCCGCTGGTCGATGTCGACGAAGTAGGCGGGCCCCGGCCGCGTGGCCGTCACGCGCAGGCGCACGACGACGAACTCGCCCTCCGCCGTCGCCGCGGCGGTCGCGCCCGCCAGCTTCTCCAGCCCGGCGGAGACGCCGAGCACCTCGACGTCGAACGGTCCCTCGGACACCGTCGTGCCCACCGCGACCTCGCCCGGCGGCGGCGTCACGACGGTCGGGGAGGGGAGCGGGTCGGGCGTCGGCCCGGGCGTCGCGGGCGCGGTGGGGGAGGCGGTCGGGGCCGGGTCCGCGGCGGGCGGGGCGGGGTCGCGTGCGACCAGCATCGCGACGACGACGCCGACGGCCACGGTGCCGACGACCACCAGCGCCGCGAGCCACGCGCCCGGTCGTTGCTGGGGGGAGGCGGAGCCGTCGCGGCCCGTGCGGCCGGTGGGGTCGTCCGGCTGGGAAGGGCCGTCCCTGCGGCCGGTGGCGTCGTCCGGCTGGGGAGGGCCGTCCCTGCGGTCGATGAGGCCGGCGAGGCGGCCACCGAGGGTGCTGAGGAAGCCGGCGACGGTGCTCGGCGACGTGTCGCGGTCCGCCTCGCTCGTGGCGCCTGCACCGCCCGCGGTACCACCCGGTACTACGGTGATGCGCCCAGGGGGGTCCGCGACCTGCGCGGCGTCCGCTGTGTCCGCGATATCCGACCCTGGGGTGCCCGAGCGCCGCGTCTTCCTCCCGGCGGTCTGCCCCCGAGGGCCGTGCCGACGCCCCGAGCGGCGTCGCCGCCCGGGCCGCCTCAGGTGGGACCGGGTCACGGTTCCCGGCTCGTAGAAGTCCTCGTAGCCGGTGGCCGGTCCGGGCGCCGTCCCGCGCCCGTCCTCTCCGGCTGTTGGCGCGGCTTCGTCGCCTCCGACCGCTCGCGCAGCTCCGGTGCCCATGGCGCCCCAGGCGGCTCCGCCGTCGACACCCCGGCCGGCTCCGCCGTCGGCGAGCCAGGATGCGGCGTCCGGTGCGGAGGGTGGTGGCGCGGGGACCTCGCCGTATGGGTCGGTGACCTGACCGGGCAGCGCCGCCGGGGCGTACGGCTCGGCCGCGGTGGGCTCGGCGTAGGGATCACCGGTGTAGGGGGCGCCGGCGCCAAGGGGCGCCCCGCTGTCGGGCCGTCCGAACTGCCCGGGGAACCAGGGCGGACTGGGCTCGCTCACCCGGCCGCCGGGGTCACAGGGCGTCCCTGTGCTGGAGGAAACGCAGCGCCGCCCAGCCCAGCGGGACGCGGCCCCAGAACGTGAGCACGCGGAAGAGGATCGCCACGGAGACGGCGGTCGCGGCCGGGATGCCGGCCAGCGTGAGGCCGGCGGTCAGCGCCGCCTCGACGGGGCCGATGCCGCCGGGGGAGGGGACGACCGCGCCGATGGAGTTCGACGCGAGGTAGGTGATCGCGAGGTTCGTGAGCGGGAGCGTGTGCCCGAACGCGGCCAGCGACGCCCCGAAGGCGGCGACGTACCCGGCGGTCATGATGAGGTTGCCGGCGATCCCCATGACCAGCCGCCGCGGGTTCGACACCACCCACACCACGCGGGGCCAGACCTGCTGCAGGGTCGGTGCGACCTTCTCCCACACCCAGGCGCGCACCGCCGGGACGATGAGGACGACGCCGATGGTCACCAGCACCATCGCGACGGCGAGGATCACCGACCCCGACGGCGCGCTCAGCGTGCCCGCCGAGCCCGTCAGCAGCGCGACCGCCACGAGCAGCAGCACCGTGGTGATGAACTGCGAGAGCTGGACCAGGCCGACGGTGGCGACGGCGAGCGGCGTGGAGATGCGCGCCTTGTTGAGGAAGCGGAGGTTCAGGGCGGCCGGCCCGATGCCCGCGGGAGCGACCAGCGACACCACCGAGGCGGCCACCTGCACGAGGGTCGTCCGCCACAGGCCGAGGCGCTTGGGGGCGAACGCCGCCAGGCCCATCGCGGACCCGACGTAGGTGAGCAGCCCCATGCCGAAGGCCACGAGTATCCAGACCGGGTTGGCCGCGGCGACGGCCGCCGTCACCTCCTCGATGTTCAGCCAGGACAGCAGCGCCCACACCGCCACCACCGCCACGGTCAGCGTGACGACCGTGCGCACGGAGAACCGGTTGAGCTGCAGCGGCGCGACGTCGGCGCGGGGGATGAGCTCGACCAGCTCCTCGCGCAGGGTGGCGAGGAGGTCCTTGAGGTTCGAGGCGGCGGCGCGCGTGGTGGCGGGCATGGCCACCGGCTGCAGGAGCGGGGCCATCGAGGCGAGCTGGTCGCGGGTGAGGACGCGCGCGGCGGACGCCAGCGCGCGCTCGGTGCCCACCAGGACCGCGAGCATCGCAAGCAGCTGCGCCAGGTCGATGCGGCGGGACAGCTCGGAGGAGACGATCTCGCCGTTCTCCCACGAGATGATCCGTACCTGGCCGGTCCCGTCCACCAGCACCGCCTCGGCGCTGAGGTCACGGTGGGCCAGCCCCTTGGCGTGGGCGGCGCGCAGCTGGGCCCAGATCTGCTCGAGCAGCTCGTCGTCGAGCTCGTCGGGGGAGAGCTCGTCGAGCCGGCGGGCGTGGATGTGCTCGTGGACGATGAGGACCGAGTCGCGGGACTCGGTGATGCCGACGAGCTCGGGCGTGCGGACCCCGGCCGCCCGGGTGGCGAACGCCATGAGCGCCGCCCGGTTGGCCGCCTCGCGCAGCGTCGTGGCGGGGCGCCGGTCGATGCCCCGCAGCCGGACGCTCTCCCACAGCGAGGCCAGCACGCCCACCACGTGCCGGTCGCCGTCGAGCACCGTGACGTCGTGGCGGCGGCCCTCGGTGTCCCAGATCGCGTAGAGCCGGTGCGCCGACTCCACGTCGAGGGTCAGCACCGCCGAGGAGGAGACCTCCTGCAGGACCTGCCCCGGGTCGGTGAGCGGGTCGGGGATGATCGTGTCGCCGGTCGCCCCCTCCTGGTCGACGGCGGCGAGCAGGTCCGCCGGCGTGGTCGGCTCCGGCGGTGCCGGCCGGTGGCGGTGCCGGGCCGCGTCGTCGTCCGCAGTGATCCCCGAGGGTTCGCGAAGCCGTTCGGTGTAGCCGATGGGCGAGGAGGTGGTCACCGTCCAGGCCTGCGCGTGGGTGCCGGTGAGCACCGGGTCCATGCGCACCACCTTCGCCGGGTCCAGCCCGGCCCGCCGCAGGCCGCGCACCAGGTGGACACCGGTGGCGCGCTCGTGCGCGACCCCCGAGGCGTACCGCATGCCCAGCCCGGCCACGCGGCCGAGAAGCACCGCGACCAGTGCGCCGGGCAGCGTCTGGTCGCCCTGCACCACCGAGAGGGCCAGCACGATCCACAGCAGGTTCCACGACCACTTCAGCATGCGGCTGTGGGAGCGGTCGCCCACGGCGGTGAGCACGCCGGCGATGCCCGCGGCGTAGACGTTCAGGCCGATGACGGTGTCGCCCTCGGAGGTGATCGTCAGGCCTCGGGTGAGGGAGGCGGGCGCGACGGTGTCGAGCAGCCAGAGCGCCCCGACGGCGAGCAGGACGGCCGCGGCGCCCGTGGCGAGGGCCTCGAGCGCGGAGCGCCAGCTGCGGCGCACCACCCGGTCCACGAGCACGACGAGCGGGACGAAGAAGGAGACGAGGCCCTCGAGCACGGTGACCGGGATCAGCAGCACCTGGCGCAGCACGTTCGCGACGGCGGACTGGACGTCCTCGGTCACGCCCTGCGTGGTGGCGTGGGCGTAGACGGCCAGCACGAGGACGAACCCGATGCCGAGCAGCGAGGCCACGAGGGCGAGAAGGTCGCCCGGGCGGCGCACGCGCGTCTGCGGGGCGTCGACGAGCAGCACCTCACGCCTCGGGGGCGCGTCCTCCACCGGGGCTGTCGCGGGCATCGTGGCGCCGCCGTCCCCCGGATGCAGGCTCATGGGGGCGAGTCTACGGCGGGCCCCCCGGGCCGACGGCGACCCTTCGACCGCGGTGCGCCGCGGATCTCAGGGCCTCGGGGTGAGGCGGAACCCGCGGTATAGTTGGTTGGGTAAAACCAAGAGCTGAGCGTCGTGCCCAGCCGGCCACCGTCGGGAGGTGCGATGTCCTGGACCGGTCCGCGCTCGCGGCTGCGTGACGAGCTCGCGCGGTACACCGCCCGCACCTGGCGGGTGCCGCTGGGCCGGGGCGTGGTGACGCTGCTGGTGGGCGTGGCGCTCCTGCTCGCCCCGCTGACCTCCCTGGCGGCGGTCGTCACGGTGCTCGGCGTCGGGGTGCTGGCCGACGGGGTCGTCTCGGTCGTGCAGGGAGTCCTGGCGCGCGGCCAGTGGGGGTCGTCCTGGCGGCTTGCGCGCGGCCTGATCGGCGTGCTCGCCGGTCTCTTCCTGGTCTGGCAGCCGTCGATCACCGCCAAGAGCCTCATCGTCCTGGCGGGGGGCGCCGCCCTCGTCAGTGGCGTCGTGATGGTGGCCGTCTCGGTGCAGACCCGGGCTCTCGCACCGCGCACGTGGTCGGGCGGCGCCGTGGCGGGCACGCTGCTCGCCCTGCTGGGTGTGCTCCTCATGCTCTTCCCGACGGCGGCGCTGCTGCTGGTCACGGTCGTCGTCGGGGCCGGCTCGCTGGTGACGGGAGCCGCGCTGGTCGCCCACGGCTGGCGGCTGCGCCGGGCGTGGCGGGAGCTCGAGCGGGTCTGACTTCGCGCGTGGTCGCTCCGCTCGGCTCACGCGGCGCGGCCCCGCGCGCCTCGCGCGCGTTCGGGCTTACGCCAGACCGGGGGCCTAGTGCGCGTTCGGGAGACTCAGGCCAGGCCCGGCGTCTCGTGCGCGTTCGGGAGACTCAGGCAGGCCGGGCGTCTCGTGCGCGTTCAGGAGACTCAGGCCAGGCCGAGCGCCGCGAGCGCCCCGGCTGGCAGGAGTGCGTAGCCCACGAAGGCGACCACGTCGATGAGCGTGTGGGCCACGACGAGCGGCATGGTGCGCCGTCGTCGCCGGTAGTACTCGCCGAAGATCAGGCCCATGACCAGGTTGCCGAGGAACGGCCCGAACCCCTGGTACAGGTGGTAGGCACCACGCATGACCGCGCTCGCGGCCAGGACGGCCGCCGGCCGCCAGCCCAGCTGCTCGAGGCGCTCGATGAGGTACCCGGCGACCACCACCTCCTCGAGCAGCGCGTTCTGCAGCGCGGCCAGGACGAGCACCGGCACGGTCCACCAGTGATCGTTCAGGGTGGCCGCCTGCACCTCGACCGTGATGCCCAGGGCGCGCCCGGCCAGGTACAGCCCCAGGCCCGGGACGCCGATCAACGCGGCGAGGCCCACGCCGGCGGCGAGGTTGCGCCAGGGCCGCCTCCAGTCCAGGCCGATGCGCGCCGTCGCCCGCCGGCCCGGCTCGGACAGCAGGTACAGGGCGAGCGCCACCGGCACCAGCGCGAACCCGATCGAGAGCAGCTGGTAGGTCAGATCGAGATACGGGCGCGGCGAGCGGGAGGGATTCATCGCCGTGCTCTGCTCGCCCAGCGGTGTGGTCAGGGTCAGTCGGGCGGCGATGTTGACCAGGGCGTAGACCGCTGACTGGCCCAGCGAGAGACCAAGAACGATGAGCACCTCGGCGCGCAGGCGGGACCGCAGCGGGCCCGGTGCCACAGTCGGTGCTGTGCCCGGACCGTCGGCGGCCGTCGGCGCGCCCGTGCCGGCCGCGGGCGGTGCCGCCCCGGCGCGGGTGCTCGGAGCCCCCACCCCGGAGGAGGCGACGCCGGTCGGTCTCGTGCTGTCGTTCACCGGCACAGTCTGCCTCAGGGCCGAGGCGGGGGTGGTGCGACCGGTACGGCACGATGGGGGCATGAGTGATTCCGCCGTCTCCGCCGTCGTCTTCGACATGGACGGGGTCCTGACAGACACCGAGACCATCTGGGACGAGGTCCGCCGGGGCCTCGCCGCGCGCGACGGCGTGCCGTGGCCGGAGGAGGCCACCCGCGCGATGATGGGCATGTCCACCCCCGAGTGGTCGGAGTACATGGCGACGACGGTCGGGGTGGAAGGTGACGCGGCGGCGGTCGCCGAGCGCACCATAGCCGCCATGGCGGCCCGCTACCACGAGCATCTCCCCACGCTGCCCGGCGCGGTCGAGGCGGTGCAGCGGCTCGCCGCACACTGGCCGCTCGGGCTCGCGTCGTCGTCGCCGCGGCGCCTCATCGACGCGGTGCTCAAGGAGCTGAACCTGACCCACCACTTCGGCGCCACCGTCTCCACCGAGGAGGTGGCGGCGGGCAAGCCAGCGCCGGACGGCTACGCGAAGGTCTGCGAGCTGCTCGGCGTGGACCCCGCGCGGGCGGTGGCCATCGAGGACTCCAGCAACGGGCTGCGGTCGGCGGCGGCCGCCGGCATGAAGGTCATCGCAGTGCCGCACGAGGCGTTCCCGCCCGCCGACGACGCCCTGGCGCTCGCCGCCGCGGTGGTCGGCAGCCTCGACGAGGTGACCGTCGAGCTCGTCGAGGGGCTGCTCCCCGCGCGCTGAGGGTCCCTCAGTCCCCGCGGCGCAGTGTCTCGCGGCGCAGTGTCACGCGGCCCCGAGCCGCCGCGACACTGCTCAGCCCGCGCGGCGCAGCCGCAGCGAGTTTCCGACGACGATGACCGAGCTGGCCGCCATCGCCGCCCCGGCGATCATCGGGTTGAGCAGCCCGAGCGCGGCCAGCGGGATCGCGGCCACGTTGTAGGCGAACGCCCAGAACAGGTTCTGCTTGATGATCCGCAGCGTCCCGCGCGAGATGCGGATCGCCGTCGGGGCCGACCGGAGGTCGCCGCGCACGAGCGTGATGTCGGAGGCCTCGATGGCCACGTCGGTGCCGGTGCCCATGGCGAGCCCGAGCCCGCGCTGACCGGCCTGGGCGAGCGCGGCGGCGTCGTTCACGCCGTCGCCGACCACCCCGACCACCCGGCCGCGGTCCTGCAACTCCTTGACGACGTCGAGCTTCTGGTCCGGCAGCACCTCGGCGATGACGTTCTCGGGCGCGATGCCCACCTGCGCGGCCACGCGCTCGGCGGCCGCGCGGTTGTCCCCGGTCAGCAGGTGCGGGGTGATGCCCAGCTCCTTCAGCTGCGCCACGGCCTCGGCCGAGGTCGGCTTGACCTCGTCCCGCAGCGCGAGCACCCCGCGGGCCTCGCCGTCCCAGGCGACGACAACGGCGGTCGCGCCGTCGGACTCCGCGTGACGGTGGGCCCGGGCGACCTCGTCGTCCTCCCCGACGCCGGCCACGCCCTGGGTGGCGAGCCACGACGGGCGGCCGACGAGCACCTCACGGGGTGTCCCGCCGTCGTCGACCGTGGCGGAGACGCCGCGGCCGGCGTGGTTGGAGAACCCCGTGGTGCGGGGGAGGGAGGCGCCGCCCGTGCGGGCCGCCTCGGTGATCGCGCGGGCGATGGGGTGCTCGCTGCCGGACTCGACGGCGCCCGCCAGGTGCAGGACCTGGGCGCGCAGGTCGTCGACGCCGGTGTCCGCGGCCGCGCCGACGACGTGTCGGGTGGGTGCCATCGAAGGGGCGAGCACCTCGGCCAGCTGCATGCGACCCTCGGTGACGGTGCCGGTCTTGTCCAGCACCATCGTGTCCACCCGGCGGGTGGACTCGAGGATCTCCGGGCCCTTGATGAGGATGCCGAGCTGTGCGGCCCGGCCGGTGCCGACGAGCAGCGCCGTCGGCGTGGCCAGCCCCAGCGCGCACGGGCAGGCGATGATCAGTACCGCGACGGCCGCGGTGAACGCCGCCTGCAGCGGGTTGTCGAGCAGCAGCCAGACGGCGAACGTGAGGACCGCGAGCGAGATCACGATCGGCACGAAGACCGCGGAGATCCGGTCCGCGAGCCGTTGCACCGGCGCCTTGCCCGTCTGCGCCTGGCTGACCAGGCGGCCGATCTGGGCGAGCGTGGTCTCCTCGCCCACGCGGGTGGCGCGCACGAGCAGGTTTCCGGACGTGTTGACCGTCGCGCCGACGACGTCGTCGCCCGGCCCGGCGTCGACCGGCACCGGCTCGCCGGTCAGCAGGGAGGTGTCCAGCGCCGAGGTGCCCTCGACGACGACGCCGTCGGTGGCCACCTTCTCGCCCGGCCGCACGACGAAGAGGTCCCCGACGGCGAGCGCGTCGATCGGGACGCGCTCCTCCGAGCGGCGGCCGTCGGCGTCGAGCGTGACCCGCGCGACGTCCTTCGCGCCCAGGGAGAGCAGCGAGCGCAGGGCGTCGCCGGCGCGGCGGCGGGAGCGGGACTCGGCGTAGCGGCCGGCGAGCAGGAACGTGGTGACCACCGCGGCCACCTCGAAGTACAGCTCGGGCATCATGCCGTGCCCGCCCTGGGCGGGGAACAGCGTGAACTGCATCCGCATGCCGATCTCGCCGGCGCCGCCGAGGGTGATCGCCCACAGCGACCACAGGGTCGCCGCGGTGACGCCGAGCGAGACGAGGGTGTCCATCGTCGAGGCGCCGTGGCGGGCCGCCCGGAACGCGGAGAGGTGGAACGGCCAGGCGCCCCAGGTGACCACGGGCAGCGCCAGCGCGAGCACCACCCACTGCCAGCCCGGGAACTGCAGCGCCGGGATCATCGACAGCAGGACTACCGGCAGGGTGAGGACGGCGGAGACCTTCAGCCGGCGCCTGAGGTCCTCGGCGCGGCGCTCGGCGGGGGAGGAGGTGTCGTGGGCCTCGGGTCGGCCGGCGCCGGAGGCAGGGGCGTCGTGGGGCGCGGTCGGGCCCACGGCCCCGCTGGCCGCGTTGCCCGCGGCGTCGGTCTGCGGGCGGTCAGCCGGTGAGGCGGTTCCGGACGGGGCGGTCGTCGACGTGCCCCGCGAGCCGGTCACGCGGCCCTTGTAGCCCGCCGCCTCGACGGCGGCGACCAGGGCGGCGACGTCGACGTCCTCGGTCAGCGTCACGTGCGCCGACTCGGTGGCGAGGTTGACCGTGGCGGCTGCCCCGGGGACCTTGTTGAGCTTCTTCTCCACCCGTGCCACGCAGGATGAGCAGGTCATGCCGTCGACGGCGAGGTCCACCTCGCGCAGGACGGCGGGGGTGGCGGGGTCCGTCGTCCCGGGGTCTGTCTTCCCGCGGGTCGTCCCCGTAGCCGGCGTCGTCCCGCGGGCGGTCGTCGTCCGGGGGTCCGCCGTCGTCGTCAGGGCCGGCGTCGTCCCGGGGACCGGCGCCGTGGCGCGGCGCCGCGTGACCGTCCCGGCGTACCCGGCGGCCTGGATCGCGCCGACGAGGTCGGCGTCGCTGACGTCCTGAGTGAGCTCGACGTGCGCCGACTCGGTCGCCAGGTTCACCGTCGCGACGACGCCGGGCACCTTGTTCAGCTTCTTCTCCACGCGCGCCACGCAGGACGAGCACGTCATGCCGTCGACGGCGAGATCGACCTCGGCGAGCGGTACGAGCGGTGCGTGGGGTTCGGTGGAGGTGGGCACGCCAGACCTTTCGAGGTGGGCGGCGGCCCGGCCGGCTGGTCGCCGGCCGGGACCGTCAGGGGGTGGGCGCCGGGGCGCCCCTACGGCTGTCGCGACTCAGGCGTCGCGGCGGATCCCGGCCACGGTGTAGCCGGCCTCGTCCACGGCCGCCTTGAGCGCGGCGTCGTCCAGGACGGTGTCGGAGACGACGGTGACCGGCGAGACGCCGCCGGCGTTGAGCTGGATGGAGACGTTCTTGACGGCGGGCAGGGCCTCGAGCTCGCTGGTGACGTGCTGCACGCAGTGGCCGCAGGTCATGCCCTCGACGTCGACGACGGTGGTGCGGTCAATCTCGGTGGTGCTCATGGTTTCTCCTCGCGCGGTGGGTCAGGAACGGACGAGTCGGGCGATCGCCGCGGCGGCCTCGGTGACCTTCTCGTGGCCCTCCTCGTCGGAGGACCGTGCGGCCTCGACGACGCAGTGGCCGAGGTGGTCCTCGACCAGGCCGATGCCGACCGCCTGCAACGCCTTGGTGACCGCGGAGATCTGGGTGAGCACGTCGATGCAGTACGTGTCCTCGTCGACCATGCGCGCGATGCCGCGCACCTGGCCCTCGATGCGACGCAGCCGCCGGGCGTAGTCGTCCTTCGTGCCGCTGTAGCCGGCCATGACGCCCCTCCCCGTCCGTTCACACCGACCCCTGTGGTCGGCGTCCGTCGCTAACGGTACCCCCAGGGGGTATCGGCGTCCAGAGGACAAAGGTCCTCCCCGGCCGTGGGTCCCGGTGGTCGTAGGTCTCCCGGTGGTCGTAGGTCTCCCGGTCGTCGGTCTACTGGTCGTCGGTTTGAGCGCCCCGTCGCACGCTGCCGGCCGGTCAGGCTGCCGGTGGACGGGACGGCAAAGTGCTCCTGGGCAGATGAAGTGGAGCCAGGTCCACTTCATCTGCTCAGGAGCACTTCAGCGGCCGAGGGAGACCACCCCCGGGACCTCGAAGGCCCACCTGAGCGAGGACGAATCCCCAGCGAGGACCACTCGCGCGAGCGAGGTACCCCTACGCTTCGGCGGGCGGCGTGGGCGTCCCGTCGGACCGGGTCCCGGACGCCTCGTCCTCCGCCAGGCGCTCGCGCAGCCAGTCGGGGATGTGCTCGTCGTCGCGCGGGTAGCGGCGCAGGTCCTCGGCGTACTGCCCGGGCTCGAGCGGCTTGGACCACTTCTGCTCGTGGGTGTAGTCCAGGTTCAGGGTCAGCTTGCCGGCCGGCTCGAGGGTGACCAGAGCGGCGAACCACGCGCCCTTGCCGGGCTCGAAGCTGGAGTGCCGCATCTCGGCCAGCGCCTTGCCGACGTCGCCGGGCAGACCGGGCAGACCGACCTCCTTGCCGTCGGGGCCGGTCGAGGCAGCGAGCAGCTCGCCACGCGTGCCGACCATCCGGCACAGCACCCGGGCGCGCGTCCACCCGGTCGGCGCGACGGAGACCAGGCCCTGGGCGACCCGCTGCAGGTAGGCCGCGTGCTTGGCCATGGGGCTCGCGGAGCCTTCCGCGCCGGCCCCGACGGTGACGACGGGCCGCCCCACCGTCGGTGTGGCACCGGCGGCCCCGCGCGCGGGCGCCGACGTCGCCGCCGGCTGCTGGGCGGCGGTCCTGAGCTGGCCCTCGCGCGCCCAGCCGCGCGGCACCCGCTGGGCGTAGACCACGTCGGTCAGCGCGGACAGCGCCACGGTCGTCTCGTAGACGCCCGCGTCGAGCTTGTCCATGTGGAGGCGCTCGGCGATGTCGGCGTCGTGCGCGAGAGAGGCGATGCGGCAGAACTGCTCGCCCTCCTTGTTCGGGCCCTGGTCGACGATCCGCACCGGGATCCCGTGCCAGCGCGCGCTCGCGTGGATCTCGAAGATCTCCAGCGCGTCGGCGGCCGGGACCTTGCGCGCCCACATGCCCGCCTCGGTGCGGCTGAACCCGTGCTGCTCGGCTTCGCGCGAGGGCGTGACCAGGGTCAGCACCGTGGGGTTGCCGGCCTCGTCGGTCGCGACGTCGGCTGCGAACGTGCCGACGTCGATCTTCGCCACATGACCGACGTACTTCGACGGCACGATCGCGTGGAAGCTGTCGCCGTCGAGGTGGTTCTGCCAGCCGAAGGCGACACCGTGGTAGGTGCCGATCAGCTCGGGCTCGGCCTCGCCGGGCGTGAAGCGCCACAGTCGCGCGCCGGGCGTGAGGCGGGTGTGCTCCACCCAGGACAGCGGGGCGACGACGTCGTCCGCCGACGTGAACCCCGTGCCGGTGAACGGCGCGCGCTCGAGGAACGGCCCGCCGGTCCGGCGTCGGCCCTCCTCGTCCTGCCCCCCGGTAGCGGGCAGGACGACCGCCGTCGGGGAGACGGGCAGGTGCAGGACGTCGATCGGGGCGTCGGGGGAGAAGGGAGAGCCGGGGAACCCGAGACCGTGGAGCTCGAAGAGCGCCGCCGTCGAGGTCACTCCGGCGACGTCGGCAGCGGGCACCACGTAGCCGGCGACGCGGTCGAGTCCTCGTTCGAGGTACGCGGCGGACATCGGGGGCGTGATCGCCTTCTGCAGGATGGTGGCCATGAGGTCTCCGGTCGGGTGCGAGGTCCACGTCGACAATAGGTGGTGCGGCGCTCGGCCGGGGACCGCGGCCGTACGGTAGGCCCATGCGACTGGGCGTCCTGGACATCGGCTCCAACACGGTGCACCTGCTGGCCGTCGACGCCGAGCCGGCCGCCCGCCCGGACCCGGCCGCCGACGTCGGCAGCACCGTGCGGCTCATGCGCTACCTCGACGACGACGGCGCGATCACCGACGAGGGGATCGCGACCCTCGGGATCGCCGTCCGGAAGGCCGTCAAGGCCGCGGGGAAACTCGGGGTCGAGGAGATGGTCGGCCTCGCGACGTCGGCGATCCGGGAGGCGGCGAACGGCCCGGAGGTGCTCGCGCACCTCTCGGAGCTGGCCGGCGTGGAGCTGCGGGTGCTCAGTGGGAAGCAGGAGGCCGAGCTGACGTTCCTGGCCGCCCGGCGCTGGCACGGCTGGGCCGCGGGGCGCCTCCTCGTCCTCGACATCGGCGGCGGTTCGCTGGAGATCGCCGCCGGGCTGGACGAGCGGCCCGAGTATGCGGTCTCCGTCCCGCTCGGAGCCGGCCGGCTCACGCGCAAGTTCCTGCACTCCGACCCGCCCAGCGAGAAGGAGGTCGACGCGCTGAAGGCCTACGTCAAGAAGACGCTCGCCGAGGTCGCCGACGACCTCGCCGAGCTGCCGCCGCCCGACCACGTGGTGGCCACGTCGAAGACGTTCCGTTCGCTCGCCCGGCTGGCTGGCCAGCAGGTCGCCGTCGTCGGCCCGGAGGAACGACGGCGGATGCGCCTGGCCGACCTGGCGGACTGGACCCCGCGGCTGGCGAAGATCCCCGCCGAGCAGCGCATGGAGCTGCCCGGCATCACCCCGGAGCGCACGTACCAGATCGTGGCCGGGGCGATCGTGGCGCAGCGCGCGATGAAGGCCCTCGGCGTCGAGGAGCTGGAGATCTGCCCCTGGGCGCTGCGTGAGGGCGTCCTCCTGCGCCGCCTGGACCAGCTGGCGCCGACGTCGTAGCGGCGGCCGGCGAGCCGCCTCCCTGACGTCGTGGGGGCCGCGGGTCGAGTCACCTCCCGACGTCGTAGGTGCCGCGGCCGGCGAGCCGCGCCGCCCACGTCGTGGCAGCTGCGGGTCGAGTCATCCCCGACGTCGGCAGGTGCCGGCGGGCGGGCGGACCGGCGGTCAGACGGCGGCGGCCTCGAACGCCGCAGCCTCCTCCTCGACCGGCCGCACCGTGCGCCGGACCCGCACCAGGACGCCCGCCAGCACCAGCGCGGTCACGGCCAGGCCCGCCCACGTGCTGGAGGTCAGCGCCAGGACGACGTACCCCGCCAGGGAGGCGCCGGCCGCGGTCAGGGCGTAGGGCAGCTGCGTCATGACGTGGTCGATGTGGTTGGCGCCGGCGCCGGTGGAGGACAGGATCGTCGTGTCGGAGATGGGGGAGCAGTGGTCGCCGAAGACCGCCCCGGCCAGCACGGCGGCCATCGCGGGGACGACCAGCCCGGGCTCGTCCACGCCGGACATGACCTGGCCGGCGATCGGCAGCAGGATACCGAAGGAGCCCCAGGAGGTTCCGGTCGCGAACGCCATGGCGGCGGCGACGACGAACATGATCGGCACGAGGAACTGCGGGTCCAGGGAGGTGGTCGCCACGAGGCCCGCCAGGTACTGCCCCGTCCCGAGCTGGTCGATGAGGCCGACGAGCATCCACGCCAGCACCAGGATGTAGATGGCGGGCAGCATCGAGGACATGCCCTGCGTCCACCCGTCGCGGAACGTGCCGAAGCCGAACCGCTCGTTGCTGCGGGTGTCCTTCAGGTAGAGCACCAGGGTCACGGCCAGCCCGAGCGCCCCGCCGACGATCAGGGACTCCGTCACCAGCGTGCTGGCGAAGATCTCCATGAGGTTCCAGGAGCCGGACTCGGTGTGCCCGGTCCAGACGATCGCGCCGACGACGCCGACCACGAGCGCGAGGAACGGCAGGACCAGCGCGCCGATCGAGCCCGGCCGGTGCTCCGGCAGCTCCTTGGCGAGCTCGCCCGCCACCTTCCGGCCCGGGGCGTACGGGCGGCCGTCGCGCAGCGTCCGGAGCTCCTCCTTGCGCATGGCACCGAGGTCGATGCGCAGCAGGACCGAGGCGAACACGAGCGCCAGGGTGGCCCAGGCGTAATAGTTCAGCGGGATAGTGCCCAGGAACGCCTCGAAGGCCGTGACCTCGACGAGCCCGGCGGCGGCGACGATCGGCGCCATGATGCCGATGATGCTGGCGCCCCAGCTGGAGAACGGGGCGATCACGCACACGGGGGCGGACGTGGAGTCGATGATGTAGCTCAGCTTGGCGCGCGAGACCCGGTGGCGGTCGGTCAGCGGCTTGGCCACCTGCCCGACGGCGAGGGCGTTGAAGTAGTCGTCGATGAAGATGACGACGCCGAGCACGGCCGCGAGCAGCTGCGATCCGCGGCGGCTGCCCACGCGCTCCATCGCCCACCGGCCGAAGGCCCGGCTGCCCCCGGCCATCATGATGAACGCCGCGACGACGCCGAGGATGAGCAGGAAGAGCAGGATGTAGATGTTCCAGGTGTTCACCGCGCCGTCGGCCCAGAAGATGCCCACGAACGCCTCCCACACGAGGCGCCCGGCGTCGAGCGGGTTGCCGCCCGCGACCACCAGCGCCGCGCTGACCACGCCCGTACCGAGGCTGAGCAGCACCTTCCTGGTGAGCACCACCATGAGGATCGCCAGCAGCGGCGGCACGACGGAGAGGAACGTCGGGGCTTCGGTCATGGGTGGGGTTCCCCCAGGGGATCAGGCGCGGGCCAGGGCGCGCGGCACGGCAGCGACAGGCCAGGGTAGGCGCGCCCTCGGTGCGGCCGGGAGGCCCGCCGGCGGAACGCGGGCGATCTCACACGAGTCCCGGCCGTGCACCGCCGGCCGCGGCGTCCCGACGGCGGACCGCGGGCGATCACACGAGTCCCGGCCGTGCACCGCCGGCCGCGGCGTCCCGACGGGCCAGGATGTGCCGCCGCTCGGCGTCGTTGGCGCACAGCGTCGCCGCCTCGTCCAGTGCGGTCACCGCCTCGGCCGCCCGGCCGAGCCGGAGCAGCAGCTCGCCGCGCACCAGCGCCACCCGGTGGTTTCCGGGCAGGGTGTCCTCGAGGCCCTCGACGAGGGCGAGTCCCGCCGTCGGGCCGGCAGTCTCGGCCACGGCCACCGCGCGGTTGAGCCTGACCACCGGCGAACCGGTCAGCGCCTCGAGCGTGGCGTAGGTCCGGGCGATCGCCTCCCAGTCGGTGTCCGAGGCGTGCGCCGCCCGGGCGTGCGCGGCGGCGACGAGCGCCTGCAGCCGGTACTCCTCGGCGAGGCCGGTCGACGTCGGCACCCGGGCCAGCAGGTCCAGGCCCTCCCGGATCTCGTCGTGGCGCCACCGGCTCCGGTCCTGGGCGGGCAGGACCACGAGGCTGCCGTCGGCGCCTGTGCGTGCGTCCCGGCGGGAGTGCTGGAGCAGCATGAGCGCGAGGAGTGCCCGCACGACGGCCTGGCCCGGCAGGAGCTTGTCGAGCAGCCGTCCCAGCCGGACCGCCTCCCCGGCGAGGGCGACGCGAACCACGTCCGGCCCGTCCCCCGGCGAGTACCCGGCCGTGAAGACGAGATAGACGACCGCGGCGACGACGTCGAGCCGCTCGCCCAGGCGGTCCGGACCCGGCACGGCGAACGGGATTCCCGCTGCGGCGACCTTCTTCTTCGCCCGGGTGAGGCGCGCGGCCATGGTCGCCTCCGGCACGAGGAACAGCCGGGCGATCTCCCGGGTCGGCACGCCGAGCACGAACCGCAGCGTGAGCGCGGCGCGGGTGTCCGCGGCGAGCGACGGGTGGCAGCAGGTGAACATGAGGCGCAGCCGCTCGTCGGGAATGTGCCCGCCGTCGTCCGGCTCAGTTATGGGGACCACCTCCGGCACCGCCAGGAGCGGCGCCCGTCGTGCGGCCACGGCCTCCGAGCGGAGCCGGTCGACGCACCGTCGTCGGGCTGTCGTGTGGAGCCAACCGGGCGGGTTGGCCGGGGCGCCGTCCTGCGGCCAGCGGCGGGCCGCCTCGGCGAAGGCGTCACCCAGGGCGTCCTCGACGATGTCCATGCGCCGGAACCTGGCGAGAAGCAGGGCGACCAGACGGCCCCAGTGCTCGCGCCAGGCGAGGGCGAGGACCTCCTCGGGACTGTCCGGGGCGCGGTCCCCGCCGGGTGGGGCCGGCGGCGAGGGCAGAACCGGCATCAGCGCTCCGCGGCGGGCCCGTCGTGCTCGGGGACGGTCGGGCGGACCTCCACGGGCTCGCCGTCGGAGATGATCCCGAGGAGCTGGAGGAGGTCAGGCAGGTCGTCGGTCTCGACGAGGTAGTACCCGCCGAGCTGCTCCACCGTCTCGGCGTAGGGGCCTTCGCTGATGCTGACCCCGTCGGCGGTGCCGCGCACGATCGTGGCCGTGGCGGCGGGCGAGAGCTCCGCGCCGCCCGTGATCCGGTGCCCGTGCTCGGCCGCCAGCCGGGAGAACTCGCCGTGCCGCGCGAAGGCGGCGCGCTGCGTGGCGGGGTCCGACTGCAGCCACCGCTCCTCGTCCCCGTGCAGCAGGACCATGTACTCGGTCATCGTCTCTCTCCTTCGTCGTGCGGCCGGTCCGGCCGGGAGGACCTCCCTCCGTCAGCATGACGGGCGAGAGCGTCCTGGATCGACACTGTCGTGGACGAAGTTTGGGGGGGATGCGCGGCGAGCGGTGCTCGAGCCAGCAGGTCGGACCGCCGTGTCGCTCGCGGTGAGGCGTGCTGGCTCTCGGTGAGGCGCAGCCCTCTCGGTCGGGGTGCTGGCTCTCGGTCAGGCGTGGTCGCTCTCGCCAGCGGGTTCGGTGGCCCCGTGGCCGGTGCGACGCTCCACACGCATGGCGCGCACCCGCGAGATGACGAACCATGCGAGGAGCAGGATCACGACCACGATGACGATCCGGGAGAACGTGCCCACGTACTGCTCGACGATGTGCCAGTTCTCGCCGAGGGTGTAGCCGGCGACGATGAGCACGGTGTTCCAGATCAGCGACCCGGCCAGCGTCAGCGCGGTGAACAGCAGCAGCGGCATGCGCGTGATGCCCGCCGGGATCGAGATCAGCGACCGGAAGATCGGGATCATGCGCCCGACGAACACCGTGCCCTTGCCGTGCTTGTGGAACCAGGCCTCGGTCTTGTCGACGTCCTCGATCTTGACCAGCGGGAGCCAGTTCATGATGGCGCGGGTGCGGTCGCGGCCCAGCAGGGCACCGATGCCGTAGAGCACCCACGCGCCCACCACCGAGCCGCCCGTGCACCACACAATGACCTCGACGAGGCCGAGGGTCCCCTGGGAGGCGGTGAACCCGGCGAGGGGGAGGATGACCTCGCTCGGCAGTGGCGGGAAGAGGTTCTCCAGGCCGATGAGCAGGGCGGCGCCGAGGCCGCCGAGGGTCTCCATGACGCCCACGGCCCACGCGGCGATACCGGTCAGGGGCGCGTCGGAGCCGGTCTGGGCGGACAGCAGCACGGGGATCACGAGAGTCCACGGTACGGGCGCAGCGAGCGGAGCGCCTCAGCCGCACGCTGTGAGCCTGCACATCCCGTGGTCGGAGCCGCGCCCGGGCGTGCCATCCCGCGGGCCGACGGCGGCTGTTGCCGTCGGTCCACGCGAACGAGCCCTCGGCGCGCAGGGCGAGGGCGAGGGCTGCGAACCAGCCCTCCGCGCGCAGGGCGAGGGCGAGGGCGGTACCGCCCGCGACGAGGACGAGGCCGACGATCACGGCCCGGCCGAGGGAGCGCATGCCCGCCACCGACTCCGTAGGGAACCCGCGCCGTGGGAGACTCGTGCGGACACGGGCCCCGATCCTCGGGCCAGGTGTCTCGAGGCATGAGCACCCGGGACCGGAGGAGAACATGGCGCGGATGCCCGCGGCCGAGGTGCGCGTGGACGAGGCGCTCGTCCGTCACCTGCTCTCCGAGCAGCACCCCGACCTCGCTGGGCTGCCGCTGCGGCTCGTCGCCAACGGGTGGGACAACGTCCTGTGGCGCCTGGGCACGGACCTGGCCGTCCGCGTCCCCCGGCGCCGGCGGGCCGCCGTGCTGGTCGAGCACGAGCAGCGCTGGCTGCCCGAGCTGGCGTCCCACCTGCCCGTGCCCGTCCCCGCCCCCGTCCGGACCGGGCGGCCGACCGCTGCCTACCCGTGGCACTGGTCCGTCGTGCCGTGGCTGACCGCGACCCCCGCCGCCCTCGTCCCCGCCGTGAGGCGTGCGGCGGCCGCGGTGCTGCTCGCCGAGTTCGTGGTCGCCCTCCACCGCCCGGCGCCGCCGGACGCCCCGCTCAACCCCATGCGCGGCGTCCCGCTGGTCACGCGCGACCCGGGCCGTGCGCGAGCGTCTCGCCAGCGGCGCGGTGCCGGAACCTCGCCGGGTCGGGGCGCTCTGGGCCGAGCTGGTGAGCACGCCGCTCTGGGAGGGGTCGCCGTCGTGGATCCACGGCGACCTTCACCCGGCCAACCTGCTTCTCCACGACGCCGGGGGCCTGGCCGCCGTCATCGACTTCGGCGACATGGCGGCGGGGGACCCCGCCACGGACCTGGCGGCGGCGTGGCTCACCTTCGAGACTTCCGGTCGCCGCCGGTTCGTGGCTGCCATGGCGGGCCGCTACGACGACGCGACCTGGCGGCGCGGGCGCGGCTGGGCGTTGTGCATGGCCACCGCCATGGTCGCCCACTCCGACGACGCGCCGGTGCTGGCCGCCGTGGGCCAGGAGGCGCTTCACCAGGTGCTCGAGGGCTGAGCCGGCAGCGAGCAAGAACCCTCGTGCCGAGCAACTGTGTTGGAACCTGGTTGCTCGGCACGAGGGTTCTTGATCGTGGTAGGCAGGGCGCGCCCGCTCAGGCTCGCTGGTCAGGCGTCCAGGTGCCGTACCAGGGACGCCGCCAGCCCGGTGTACGTGCCGGGCTCGAGCGCGAGAAGCCGGGCCTCGACGTCGTCCGGGAGCCCCAGGCCGGCGATGAACTCGCGCATGCCCGGCCCGTCCACGCGGCGGCCGCGGGTGAGCTCCTTGAGTCGCTCGTACGGGTCCTCCATGCCTGTCGCGCCCGCGATCGAGGCGGCCCGCATGGCCTGCTGGACGGCCTCGCCGAGGACCTCCCAGTTGGCGTCGAGGTCGCGGGCGAGGGCGTCGTGGTCGACGTCGAGGCCGGCGAGGCCGCGGCGGACGTTGTCGATCGCCAGCAGCGAGTGGCCGAAGCCGGTCCCGATGTTGCGCTGGGTCGAGGAGTCGGTGAGGTCGCGCTGGAGGCGCGAAGTCACCAGCGTCGACGCGAGGGTGTCCAGCAGGGCACAGGAGATCTCGAGGTTGGCCTCGGCGTTCTCGAAGCGGATCGGGTTGACCTTGTGCGGCATCGTCGACGAGCCGGTCGAACCCTGCGCGGAGAGGCGCTGGCGGAAGTAGCCGAGCGCGATGTACGTCCACACGTCCGTGGCGAGGTTGTGCAGCACGCGGTTGAAGCGGGCGACGTCGGCGTAGAGCTCGGCCTGCCAGTCGTGGGACTCGATCTGGGTGGTGAGGGGGTTCCAGGTCAGACCCAGGTGCTCGACGAAGGAGCGGGCCACCTCCTCCCAGTCGGCGCCCGGGACGGACACGGCGTGCGCGCCGTAGGTGCCCGTGGCGCCGTTGATCTTGCCCAGGTACTCGGCCCCGGCCACGCGCCGCAGCTGGCGGCGCAGGCGGTGCGCGAGGACGGCGAGCTCCTTGCCCAGGGTGGTCGGGGTGGCCGGCTGCCCGTGGGTGCGGGCGAGCATGGCGGCGCCGGCGTGCTCGCGGGCCAGGGTCACGACGTCGTCGGTCATCGCGGTGGCGGCCGGGAGCCACACCCGCTCGACGGCGTCCTTGACGGTGACGGCGTAGGAGAGGTTGTTGACGTCCTCGCTGGTGCAGAAGATGTGGACGATCTCGTGCACCCGCGGCAGCACGGTGTCCTCGCCGAGCGTGGCCGGTGCGGCGTCGAGGCGGCGCTTGAGGAAGTACTCGACGGCCTTGACGTCGTGAAGGGTCTCGCGCTCGATCTCGGCCAGCTCGTCGATCTCGTCAGCGCCGAAGGTGGCGACGACGCCGCGCAGGTAGTCCTTGTCGGCGCCGGTCAGCCGCGGGGCGCCGGGAAGCACCCCGTGGTCGGTGAGGTGGATCAGCCACTCGACCTCGACCAGGAGGCGGGCGCGGTTGAGCGCGGCCTCCGAGAGGTGGTCGACCAGCGGTGCGACGGTCCGGCGGTAGCGCCCGTCGAGCGCACCGAGGGCGACGGGCGGGGTCAGGGCGGCGAGGTCCACGCGAGAGGTCATGCCGCCATCATCCCAGCCGTGCGCCGGGCGGCGACGGCGGCGTCCGGGTGATGCGACGGCCGGATGTTCCGGCGGCGTCCTGGCGGCGTCCCGACGTCGCCCCGACGTCGCCCCGACGCCCGCCCCGCCCCTGCCGTGCGGGCTCCCGCCCGGGCGGGCATGCTCGGAGGGCGTCCGGCCCAGGGAGGAAACCGATGTCCGAGCTCGTCATCGTCCGTCACGGCGAGACGGAGTGGAGCCTGTCCGGGCAGCACACCGGCACCACCGACATCCCGCTCACTCCTCGCGGTGAGGAGCAGGGACGCAAACTTCTCGACAACATCGGCGAGCACGATTTCGCGAAGGTGCTCTCCAGCCCCCGGCAGCGCGCCCGGCGCACAGCGGAACTTGCCGGCATCGAGGACTTCGAGGTCGATGACGACCTCGTCGAGTGGAACTACGGCGACATCGAGGGGATGACCACCAAGGACTACGTCGCCCAGCGCGAGGCGGCCGGGCTCCCCGACTGGGACATGTGGGACGACGGTGCCCCCAACGGCGAGACGGCGGCCGAGGTCGGCGCGCGCGTCGACCGCGTGCTCGCCAGGCTCCGCCCCGTGCTCGACGACGGCGGTGACGTGCTCGTCGTCGCCCACAGCCACCTCTTGTGCGTGCTCGTCGCCCGGTGGCTGGGCCTGCCCGCCTCGGCAGGCCGCGGGTTCATCCTCGACGCGGCGCACCGCAGCGTGCTGACCTTCAAGCGGGAGACGCCCGTGGTGAAGTACTGGAACGTGCCGCCCACACACTGACCGGTAGGTCCAGCATCACGACGTCGACCGCGGTGCTGACCAGGCCCTCCGCGCGGGCGGCTGCCCGGCTTGTCAGAAAGGGGGCTCGGCCGGTTGGTCCAGCAACGACGCATCCCAGAGCGTCAGTGGCCACGTCGTTGTGGCCGCTGTGCTGCGCCTGCCGGGCGTGGCCAATCCGGGAACTGTCCCCTGAGCCCCGGGGCTGCCTGGTGGCCCGGCGTCGCCGGACAGCGCGCGCGCCGTCGCTCTCGCGTGCGCTTCGAGGACCGCGTCCGGAGGTCGACCGTTGCTGGAGGCGACCTGCTCGCGGGCGGCGAGCAGTTCCGCGTGGCCGTCTCCAGCCATGGGAGTTCGGTCGTCGCCCGGACGCAACTGCCCGTTGCCAGACACGGAGGTGGCTACCGCGCTACCGCGGCGGCTCCTTGGTTCTCTTCGGGTCGTGCCGATCAGCTGTCCGTCGGCGCGGTAGAACGCGAAACCGTCGGCCAGGGGGACGATCCGGACGCCGTCGCGGTGGATGACATGGTGGTGGTAGCTGCAGGCGCTGACGCCGTTCTCGACCGAGGTGGGTCCACCGCGGGAGTACCAGCGGATGTGGTGGACCTCCGACCAGGAAGCGCGTATCCGGCATCCAGGCCACTGGCATCGGCGGTCCCGCGTCGTCACGGCCCGCCGGAGCTCCTTGCTGTAGGTGCGCTGGGTCAGCCCGACATCGAGCACCTGGGAATCGGCGTCCATGACCACGCGGGTCATCTCGCAGTCGCACATCAGCCGGACCAGCGTGTTCAGCGGCACCACCGAGCCGTCCTCGAGCTCTGCGGGCGCCACCGCGGGCAGGTCCGGCGCCGGCAGGCCGGTCCCGACGTGCGAGTCGGGCCAGACGGGCGAGCGTGCACCGCCCGTCAGTCTGCAGCCGTCACCCGCGCGGCCTTCGGCACGGCCCGCCTCGACCTCTGCGGCGGTGCGGGGCCGACCGTCCGGCCCGAGGCCGAACGCGGCCCCACGACCGTGCAACGCGTCCACCGCAGTCTCACCAGCCGCGTCGACCGCCTCGCGATGGCGACGGGCCGCGGCCCACGTCTCCTCGTCGGCGATCAGTGCGATGTGAGGGCGAATCTGCGCGCCGTTCAGATCCGAGCCGACCTGCAACGTCCGCGAAGCCATCGTCACGAGGGCGTCGGCGCGACGCTGCTCACGGGTGCGGTCGTCATCCTGGGCCGGTGCACCGGCAATGGCGTCCAGGGCGGTCTCGATCAGTGTCCCCGAGACGGCGTCCACGACCCACGCGCCGGTCCGAGCGCCGCCGGCACGCCCGGTGATCACAGAACGACGACGCCACGTCGCCTCGAACGATTCCTGTGCCGCTCGGGCGTCGATCGTCGCTGCCACTTTCTTCGCGGCCTTGGCCAGCTCGGGAGCCGTGAGCTTCTTACCTTTCTCTACGAGCTCGGCTGCCATCCCGTTGGCCAGGGCCTCCTTGACCTCGTCGGAGGCACCGGCCCGAATGCGGGACAGCGCCTTCGCATGCTCGAGCGTCAGGGCACCCGCGGCTACCGCAGCGTCTACCTCGGGCATCGCCTCCAGGCCTTCGGCGACCTGCAGCTCACCGATCGCAGCACCGCGCCCGGCCCCGGTGGTCCGCGCTCGCCAGTCTGGGAAGTCGCGGTCCCGGGCGGTGCCCCATCGCCCGTCATCGCGATGGGCGAGCAGCACCTTGCTGCGGTAGAGCGTGAGTTCCTGGATGACGCCGTCCAGCGAGGTGATCACGCTCTCCCGGTCCGCGTGCGGCCATCCACGCGCGTCGGTCTCGGGTGCCACCGCCCGGAGCGCCCGGACCGCGGAGCGAACGCCGGCGAGCAGGGAGACTGGCGTCGGCTCGTCGCTCAACGTTCGATCGGCGTGCTGCGCGACCATCCCGCTCACCTCCCCACCCGTCGTGAACTGATGTTCGAAACACTACGGGCACGGTCCGACATCGGGCCAGAGGTTGGCGTTGGTGCAGGTCAGGGCTGTGGATAGGCGGTGGCGGCGCTTCGGAGAGTTCGCCTCCGCGACGAGAGCACTCCCGGAGCGCTGAGTGAACTGGCGCGGCTGGGTGCTTGCGACGGCGGGGCCGCACGTGCGGACGCGACTCGATGCCGTTGTCGGATCGATGGTTGTCGGAGCTTCGTCAGGGTACCTTGTGACGCATGGTACCCGGTGAGGAAAGCATCCTCTCCAATCTGCGCCGCGGGGCGCTCGAGTACTGCGTGCTCGCGCTCCTGCGTCCCGGCGCCCGGTACGGCCTCGACATCGCCCGTGCGCTCGGCGCGAACGGCATCCTCATGAGCGGCGAGGGCACTCTCTACCCGCTCCTCGCCCGGCTGCGGAAGGCAGGTCTCGTCGAGACCACCTGGCAGGAGTCCAGCGCCGGGCCGCCCCGCCGCTACTACGCCCTCACCCAGGACGGTGAGCGCGCACTCGCCACCTTCACCCGGGCTTGGCACCCGTTCCGGGACGCGGTCGACGCGGCCCTCGAGCAGAGAGCAGAACCGACATGAGCGCCGACGACGCCCGCGTCCACGCCTACCTCGACGACGTCGCCCGGATGCTGGGGAGCATCGACCCGGCCGACCGCGCCGAGATCCTCGCTGGGCTGCGTGAGCACATCGACGCCGCGGTCGCGGACCAGCCGCGCCCCGCCGACGACGAGGCCGTGCAGCGGGTCCTCGCCCAGCTCGGCCCGCCCGACCGGGTCGTCGCCGCCGCCCTCTCCGACCTCAGCCCGTCCATGCTGGGGACCGCGGCGCCTGTCGCGACGACGGTTCAGGCCGCGCCCCGGCCGGCCCTCACGCAGCCCTGGGTGCCCGTCACCGTCGGGGCTCCTCACGGTCCTGTCGGCCGGGCTGTACTTGGTGGTGCTTGCTGCGTCCGTCGCGCTGGCGCTGACGCAGCAGCCGGAGGTGGTCCCCCCGGCGGTGGCGGCTCCGTACGGCACGGCCGCCTACGGTGCGACGTCCTTCCACGGACCCGCGCAGGTCGATCTCGTGCAGGCCGAGGTGACGCAGAACCCGATGCTGCCGGCGTCGTACGACATCGTGTGGCGGATGTTCGTCCCGCTCGGCGTGGTTGGTCTGCCCTGGCTCGTGTCCACCATCCTCCTGGCTTCGTCGCCGTTGTGGACGACGCGGCAGAAGTGGGCCGGCGCCCTTCTGATGCCTGCGCTCGCGGTGGCCTGCGGTGCTGTGGCCCTGTCCGGGTCCGTGATCCCGCAGGGCCCGGTGCGGTCGGTGCTCGTCGTCGCGTCCGGCGTGGTTTTCAGCGCGGCGGCGGTGTGGCTGATCGTCAGGCTGTGGCGGGACGGGGCGCGCCGGGCCCGCGCCTGGGGGCGGGCGGAGGTCAGCGTCTGAGCAGTCCGAGACCCTGGCCGGGTGTGACGGCAGGTGTCTGAGCGGCCCGAGACCCGTGCCGGTGTGACGGCAGGCGTCTGAGCGGCCCGAGACCCTTGCCGGGTGTGACGGCAGGTGTCCTGTGGTGAAGTAGCCCCATGGCCAAGGCGAAGGCGCCCGCGACCGAGCTCGAGGTGGGCGGGCGTACTGTGCGCATCTCCAACCCCGACCGCGTCTACTTCCCCGGCCCCGGCCACACCAAGCTCGACCTGGCCAACTACTACATCGCCGTCGGCGACGGAGTGGTCAACGCCCTGCGGGGGCGGCCCTGCATGCTCCACCGCTTCCCCGAGGGCATCGAGGGGGAGAAGGTCCACCAGAAGCGGCTCCCCCACGGGGCACCCGACTGGGTGCAGACCGTGCGCGTGCACTTCCCGCGCTACGACCGCGACGCCGACGAGCTGTGCGTCACCGAGGTCGCCCAGGTGGTCTGGGCGGTGCAGATGTCCACCGTCGAGTTCCATCCGTGGAACAGCCGGCGCGCGGACGTCGAGAAGCCGGACGAGTGGCGCATCGACCTCGACCCGGGCGACACCACGGACTTCGCGACCGTCCGCCGCGTGGCCGGGGTGGCCCGCGAGGTGCTCGACGAGCTGGGGGCCACCGGCTTCCCCAAGACCACCGGGGGCGACGGCTTGCACGTGTACGTGCGCATCCGGCCGGAGCACGGATTCCACGACGTGCGCCGCGCCGCGCTCGCCTTCGCCCGCGAGGTCGAGCGGCGCATCCCCGAGGACGCGACCACCACGTGGTGGCGCAAGGACCGGGACCCGTCGAAGGTGTTCGTCGACTTCAACCAGAACGCCCGCGACCACACGATCGCCTGCGCCTACTCGGTGCGGGGCACGCCGCAGGCGACCGTGTCGGCGCCGCTGACCTGGGAGGAGGTGCCGGACTGCGAGCCCGCCGACTTCACGCTCGCCACGATGCCCGCCCGGTACGCGAAGCTGGGCGACCTCCACGCAGGCATCGACGACGCCGTCTTCGACCTCGCGCCGCTGCTCGAGTGGGCCGAGCGGGACGAGGCTGAGGGGGAGGCCGCTCCGCCCGAGCCGGACTGACCGGCCGGACTGAGCAAACCCGGACGTTGCGACCCGACTGGCTGGCCGGGACTCGGCGGCCTGACTCGCCCGGCTTGGCGGTCCGACTGGCTAGTCGGGACTCGGCGGCCCGCCTGCCGGGCGCGTCGGCGGGTGCCCGCCTCAGCTCGGCTCGGGCCGTGCCGGGCCGGAGCCGTTTGGCCGGCTACGCCGCCACTGCGGCCATCAGGCCGGCTGCGCCGCAGCCGCCGCCCGTGCCGCTCTCGGCAGCGCCGCGAGGATCGCCTCGACGGCGGCGTCGTCGTGCGCGGAGGAGAGGAACCACGCCTCGAAGACCGACGGCGGCAGCGCCACCCCGGCGTCGAGCATCGCGTGGAAGAACGGCGGGTGGCGGAACGTGTCCTGCGCCTGGGCGTCCGCGTAGCTGCGCACGCCGTCGCGCGCCGCGGCCTCGCCGAAGAAGACGGAGAAGAGGTTGCCCGCCCGCTGCACCCGGTGCGCCACCCCGGCGGCGTCGAGCGCGGCCCCGACGGCGTCCGCCACGGTGGTGGCGACGCGGTCGACGTGGCGGTATACGGCGTCGTCGGCCAGGCGCAGGGTGGCCAGCCCGGCCGCCGTCGCCAGCGGGTTCCCGGACAGCGTGCCGGCCTGGTAGACGGGGCCGGACGGCGCGAGCAGGTCCATGAGCTCCGCGCGACCGCCCAGCCCGGCGAGCGGCATCCCGCCGCCGACCACCTTGCCGAAGGTGAACAGGTCCGGGGTCCAGGGCTCCGAGCCGGTCGCGGTGACCTCCCCGGCGGCTGCGCCGTCGAGACCCCACCAGCCGGAGGGGCCGACGCGGAAGCCGGTGAGCACCTCGTCGAGGATCAGCAGGGCGCCGTGGTCGGCGGTGAGGCGGCGCAGCGCGGCGTTGAAACCCGCCTCGGGCGGGACCACGCCCATGTTCGCGGGGGCGGCCTCGGTGATGACGGCGGCGATCTCCTCGCCCCGCTCGGCGAAGACCGCCTCGAGCGCGGCGACGTCGTTGTAGCGCACCACGATGGTCTCGGCGGTGGTGGCGGGCGTGACGCCCGCAGAACCGGGCAGCCCGAACGTGGCGACGCCGGAGCCCGCCTCCGCGAGGAGGGCGTCGACGTGCCCGTGGTAGCAGCCGGAGAACTTCACGACGACGTCGCGGCCGGTGGCGCCGCGGGCGAGCCGGATGGCCGTCATGGTGGCCTCGGTGCCGGTGGAGACGAAGCGGACCTTCTGCGCGGCGGGCACGCGCTCGCGCACGGCCTCCGCCAGCTCGACCTCTGCCTCGGTGGGGGCGCCGAACGAGAGCCCCCGCCGCGCGGCGGCGGTGACCGCCTCGACGACCTCGGGGTGCGCGTGGCCCAGCAGCGCCGGGCCCCAGCTCATCACCAGGTCGACGTACTGGCGTCCGGTGGTGTCCGTGATGTACGGGCCGGACGCCGAGGCGATGAAGCGCGGGTCGCCGCCGACGGAGCCGTACGCTCGCACGGGCGAGTTGACCCCGCCAGGGATGACCGCGCGGGCGCGGGTGAAGAGGTCGTGCATGGGGTCGACGCCGGTCATCGGTCTCCTCGTTCTCGGTGTGCTGGCTGTCCGTGGGCGGGGACTCGTGTGGTCCTGCCGTGGGCGCCTGTGGCGGGGCTTCTGCCCGGGCGTGGCCGTCGCCCGGGCAGGATCGGGGAAGTTAGCTGCTCTCAGGGAACAGTAATGTTCCCCGATCCGCGCCGGGGGGCCCGACGTCCCGGGCGGGCCGGCGCGCCGGGGGGCCCGACGTCCCGGGCGGGCCGGGCGTGCCGGGGGGCCCGACGTCCCGGGCGGGCCGGGCGCGCCGGGGGGCCCGACGTCCCGCGCGGGCGGTCGTCCCGGGTCGGCCGGTGCTCAGCGCAGCCAGCCAGCCAGCTCGGTGGCCCAGTAGGTCAGGACGAAGTCGGCGCCCGCCCGGCGGATGCCGAGGACCGACTCCTCGATCGCGCGGCGCCGGTCGATCCAGCCGTGGGCGGCGGCCGCCTCGATCATCGCGTACTCGCCGGAGACCTGGTAGGCGGCCACGGGGACGGGGGAGACCTCGGCGACGTCGGCGAGCACGTCGAGGTAGCTCATCGCGGGCTTGACCATGACGACGTCGGCGCCCTCGGCGAGGTCGAGCGTCGCCTCGCGCAGCCCCTCGCGCCGGTTTGCCGGGTCCATCTGGTACGTGCGGCGGTCGCCCTGCAGCTGGGACTCGACGGCGTCGCGGAACGGCCCGTAGAACGCCGAGGCGTACTTGGCGGAGTAGGCGAGCACGGAGGTGTCGGTGTGCCCTTCGCGGTCGAGGACCTCGCGCACCGCGGCGACCTGCCCGTCCATCATGCCGCTGAGCCCGAGCATGTGGGCGCCGGTCGCGGCCTGCGCGAGCGCCATGTCCTGGTACCGCACGAGAGTGGCGTCGTTGTCCACGCGGCCCGCGCCGTCGAGCACGCCGCAGTGGCCGTGGTCGGTGAACTCGTCGAGGCACAGGTCCGACATGACGACGAGCTCGTCCCCGACCTCCTCCACGAGCGCACGCAGGCCGGCGTTGAGGATCCCGTCCGGGTCGGTGGCGGCCGTGCCGACGGCGTCGCGCACCGTGGGCACGCCGAAGAGCATGAGCCCGCCGATCCCGGCCTCGGCCGCCTCGGCGGCGGCGCGGCGCAGCGAGTCCATCGTGTGCTGGACGACGCCGGGCATCGAGCCGAGCGCGACGGGCTCGCTCGCACCCTCCTTGACGAACATCGGCAGCACGAGCTCGCGCGGGTGAATGCGGTGCTCGCTGACGAGGCTGCGGAGCGCGGGGGTCGAACGGAGGCGGCGCGGCCGCTCGACGGGGCGCACGGCCGGGCGGCCGGCGGCCGGGTGACCCGCGGCGGCAGTGGTGCCGCCGCGACCGGCGGAGGCGCCGGCGGTACGCGCGGTGCCGCCCGGACGGGTGGCGGCGCCTGGCGCGCTACCGCTCACGGTGGGGGGAGTGGTCATCGGTGCTGCTCCGATCGGTGTGCGAGTGCGCGGTCGAGTGCGGTGACGAGCCCGGCGGGCGTCTGCTCGGGGGCGACGGCGTGGACGGCCAGGCCCGCCCGGGCGGCGGCCTCCGCCGTCGAGGGCCCGATGGCGACGACCGCCAGCCCGGGGACGGGGCCGTACAGGTCGACGAGCGCCCGCGCCGTCGAGCCCGAGGTCAGCAGGACGGCGTCGACGCGCCCGGCGTCCAGCTCGGCGGCCACCGCGGGGTCGGCCGTGCGCGCCGCCACGGTGCGGTAGGCGACGACGTCGTCGACCAGCCAGCCGCGCTCACGCAGGCCGGTGGCAAGGGTGGGCGCCGCGATGGCCGAGCGGGGAAGCAGGACGATTCCGCCGCGCGGCGAGACGGGCCAGGCGGCGACAAGGTCCGCGGCGGAGGAGGTGGGGCCGGGCGGCACGAGGGCGACGTCGAGGCCGGCCTCGTGCAGCGCGGCGGCGGTCGCCGGGCCGACGGCGGCCACCGGCGTCGTCCCGACCAGCGCGGCGAGGGTCGTGCCGAGCGCCTCGGCGCGGCCGACCAGCACCCCGACGGTGGTGGCGCTGGTGACCGCGAGCCAGGAGTGCGCCCCCTCGCCCAGGGCGCGGAGCGAGCGGTCGAGCTCGTCCGGCGGGTCGACGACGACGGTGGTCACCAGGGCCGTCGGGAGCGGGACGGCGCCGGCGTCTCGCACAGCGGCGACGACGGGGTCGTCCGGATGGGTGCGCGGGACGATCACCCGGGCGGCGTCGATCGCCGTCATGCCACCGGTCCGGCGGACCCGGCGGTGCGGCCGGCGCCGTCGGGCTCCTCGACGTCCAGGGCTGGGCCTCGCGGCCGCAGGCCGGCGACCTCGGCGGCGCCGTCGTCCAGCAGCTGCTCGGCCGCGGAGACGCCCAGCTCGACGGCGAGGCTGAAGAAGACGTCCTGCTGGATCGCCACGCCGCGGGCCTCCACCACGTCGGGCAGCCCGTCCATCTCCTCGACGGCGGTGCCCACCACGCTGCGGGTGCCTGCCGGGTCGAAGACGCCGGTGTGCAGCTCGAGCCGGGTCGGGGTGCTGCCCTCGCCCGGGACGATCTCGGCGTGGGCGGCGACGGGCGCGGTGCAGCCGGCCTCGAGCGTGCGCAGCACGGCCCGCTCGGCGAGGACCGTCAGCCGGGTGGGGACGTCGTCGATACGCCGCATCCACGTGCCCAGCTCGCCGTCGTGGAGGTCGTCGGTGCGGCACTCCACGGCGAGGGCGCCCTGGCCGGGGGCGGGGATCATCACGTCCACCTCGAGGGTGTCCGTCACGTGCTCGAGCAGGCCCAGCCGGGTCAGCCCGGCGGCGGCGAGCACGACGGCGTCGAGGTCCGCCCCGACGCGGCCCAGGCGGGTGCCCACGTTGCCGCGGATGTCCACGACCTCGATGTCCGGCCGCGCCAGCCGCAGCTGGGCGGCGCGGCGCGGCGAGCCGGTCCCCACCCGGGCGCCGGGCGGCAGGTCGACGAGCGTCCAGCCCTCGCGCGCGCACAGGACGTCGCGGTGGTCCTCGCGGGAGGGGAACGCGCCGATGCTCAGCCCGGCGACCGGTGCGGTGGGCAGGTCCTTGAGGGAGTGCACGGCCACGTCGCACTCGCCGGCCAGCAGCGCCTCACGCAGGGCCGCCGCGAAGACGCCGGTGCCGCCGAGGGTGGAGAGGGAGGCGGTCGACCGGTCTCCCTCGGTGCGGATCCGGACGAGCTCGACCTCGCGGCCGGACGCGGCGCCGAGGGCCGCGGCGACCGTCCGCGTCTGGGTCAGCGCAAGGTCGCTGGCCCGGGTGCCGATGCGCAGGGGAGGGGTCGACGAGCTCACCGGGCCAGTGTCGCACGCAGCGGAGAAATGTCTGAGACGGCTTTCTGACATCGCGTCAGCACCGTTTGTGTCGGCGCGTCAGATGACATTTTCGGACGGTTCCGACAATGCGGCGGTCTCCTCGGTGCCGGAATTGTCCCGGCCATTTTCGTGACGCATTGTCATCACATTTGTGGTCGGTCTCACGCGCAGGTGCCCGTCGCTCGGCCGACGGTGCGTGCCGCTCCGGCGACGGCGCGTCCCGCCACTTTCGGCGCGTCCCGCCAGTGTCGGCGCGACCCGCTCGGGTGACAGTGCCCGCTCAGACAGTGCGCCCCGCGAGCGCCTCGGCCGCGGCGTCCGCGTGCGGCACCACCGCGGCGAGACCGGTGCCGGCCACCCAGGTGCCGGTGACGGCCAGCCCGGGCAGCGCCGCGACGCGGGTCTGCAGGGCGGCGACCGCCTCCCGGTGGGCCGGCGTGCTCGGTGCCAGCGCGCCCTCCCGCGCGACGACGACGGCGTCGGTGACCTCCTCGAGCCGCACGCCCAGGAGCAGCTCCGCGTCGGCGCGCGCCACGGCGGCGTCGACCCCGGTGGGCGGCTCACCGGGGCGTCCGTACGACAGGCGGAGCACGTGCTCGCCGGGCGCCGTGGCGGCGGCCAGCCACTGCCACTTCGCCGACGCGTGGGTCAGGGCCTTGGCCCGCACGGGCCCCGGTCCGGGGGTGACCAGCAGGCCCGAGCCGCGCGGCGCCGCGTCGAGGGCGGGGGCCCGGACGGCGAGGGTGACGTGCGTGATGGCGGCGCCGGCGGGCAGGTCGGGGAGCGGCCCGTCGAGCACGCCCGCGAGCAGGTCCAGCGCCTGGCGTCCCGGCGTGGCCAGGACCACGCGGTGCGCGCGGAGCGCGGCGGGTGCGCCGTCGTCCAGGACGAGCTCCCACACGCCGGCGGTGCGGCGCAGGGCCCGCACCGCGGTGCTCGTGCGGATCTCGCCGCCGACGGCGGTGACCGCGGCGGCGAGCGCGCGCGGCAGGCGGAACAGACCCCCCGTGGTGGTGGCGACGGCGGAGCCCGGGGGCGCCGCGGCGCGCAGCGCGCGGACCGCAGCGGCGAGGGAGCCGTGGGCGGCGAGCGCCGCCCGCAGCCCGGGGACGACGGCGTCGGCCGCCAGGTCCGCAGGGTCGGCCGCGTGGATCCCGCCGGCGACCGGGCGCACGAGCCGGTCCAGCACCGCCTCGCCCATCCGGAGCCGCACGAGGCTCGCGAGGTCTTCGGCGTCCACCCCCACGGAGGGGTCGAGCCCGGCGTCCGCCGCGGCGCGCGCGGCGCCCTCCGGGCCCAGCACGCCGGCGACGTCCGGGGCCGCCGGGTCCGCCGGGATGCCGAGGATGCTCTCGGCCGGGATGGGGAAGGCGTGGCCGTCGGAGTACACCCACGACCCGCCCGCCGGCACCTCCACCGCCAGGCCCAGGGCGTCCGCGAGCGCGCGCACCTCGGGCCGGCGCAGCGCGAACGCCTCGGCGCCCAGGTCCACCTCCCTGCCGCCCACCACGCCGCCGGTCACCAGGCCGCCGACCCTCGGGCCGGCCTCCAGGACCAGCGGGCGCAGCCCGCGCCCGGCGAGCGTTCGGGCCGCGACGAGCCCGCCCATGCCCGCCCCGACCACGACGACGTCGCAGGTCGCGCCGTCGTCGCTCCCGCCGGTCGCGGCGCCCGCGGGCACGCCGTCGTCCGCAGCGGTCACAGGGAGTGCACGAGCTCGACGACGCGGGTCAGGACCGTGGGGTCGGTCGACGGCGGCACGCCGTGCCCGAGGTTCACCACGTGGCCCGGGGCGGCGCGTCCCCGCTCGACGACGTCGCGCACGTGCGCCTCGAGCACGGGCCAGGGGGCGTCGAGCAGGGCGGGGTCGATGTTGCCCTGCAGCGGGGTCCGGCCGCCCAGCCGGCGGTTCGCCTCGTCCAGCGGGATCCGGTAGTCCACGCCGACGACGTCCGCACCGGCGTCGCGCATGGCCCCGAGCAGCTCGCCCGTGCCGGTGCCGAAGTGCACGCGGGGGACGCCGAGGTCCTCGATCCGGGCCAGGGCGCGGGCGCTGTACGGCGCGGCGTGGGCCTCGTAGTCGGCGAGGGAGAGCGAGCCGGCCCAGGAGTCGAACAGCTGGGCGGCGCGCGCGCCTGCCTCGACCTGCGCGCGGAGGAACTCCCCGCTGAGGTCCGCGGTCCAGCGCATGAGGCGCCGCCACGTGGCCGGGTCGGCGTGCATGAGTGTCCGGGCGGCCAGGTGGTCGCGGGAGGGACGGCCCTCGACGAGGTACGCGGCGAGGGTGAAGGGCGCCCCGGCGAAGCCGATCAGCGGCGTCGCCGTGCCGAGCTCGTCGAGGATGATCCGGATCGCCTCGACGACGGCGGACGGGTCGCCGGGACGGTGGGCGACCAGGCGGTCCACGTCGCTCGCGGTGCGCACCGGGTCGGCCACCACGGGGCCCACGCCGGGGGCGATCTCCACGTCCACCCCGGCCAGCCGCAGCGGCACGACGATGTCCGAGAAGAGGATCGCAGCGTCCACGCCGTGGCGGCGCACGGGCTGGAGGGTGATCTCCGCGGCGAGCTCGGGGCGCAGGCAGGCGTCGAGCATGGCGACCCCCTCGCGCAGCTCGCGGTACTCCGGGAGGGAGCGGCCGGCCTGTCGCATGAACCACACCGGGAGGGTGTCGGGTCGGTCACCCCGAAATGCCCGGATCAGCGCGGGGGCTGGCATTTCCACTGACACGTCGGGGGCTGTCGTCGAATTCGTCACGCGGGCCATTGTGCCTGCCCGTCCTGGAAATGGTTGACTATGGGCCTTGTGGTGCTCGTGATGCTCTCTGCCAACCACCACGACCTGGATCTCGTCGACATCGACCGGCTCAGCGCCGGCGCGCACGACCTCGGCCGCCAGGTCGTGGCGGAACACCCTGCCGTCAACGGGGCCGTCGTGCTGGCCACCTGCAACCGCTTCGAGGTCTACCTCGACGCCGACGAGTGCGAGGGCGCCGAGGCCGACGCCACCGCGGCCGCCTACCGCGCCGTCTCGCGCATGTCCGGCGCCGACGTCGACGAGGTGGCCCGCCTGATGCGCCCCGCGAGCGGCGAGCAGGCGGTGGCCCACCTCTTCGAGGTCGCGGCCGGCCTGGACTCGATGGTGGTCGGCGAGCGCGAGATCACCGGCCAGGTGCGCCGCGCCCTCTCGGCCGCCCGCGCGGAGGGCACCACCTCGCCGCTGCTGGAGCAGACCCTCCAGCACGCCACCCGCACCTCCCGGCAGGTCGCCGTCGCCACCGACCTGGCCCGTGCGGGCCGCTCGGTCGTCTCCGTCGCCCTGGACCTGGCCGCCGCCCGGCTGGCCTCGATCGGCTGCGAGCGCGACATGGCCGCGCCGCCCGCCGACCCCCACGAGAGCCCCGTCCCGCGCGGCAGCTGGGCCGGGCACCGGACGCTGCTCGTGGGCACCGGCTCCTACGCCGGGGCGTCCCTGGCCGCGCTGCGCGAGCGGGGCGCCGAGGACGTCGCCGTGTGGTCCGCCTCCGGCCGCGCCGAGGCGTTCGCGGCCACGCACGACGTGACGGTCGCCGACGCAGACCTGGCGACGGCGCTCGCGGCCGCGGACCTGGTGGTGACCTGCCGCGGCACCGGCACCCCCGTCCTCGACGTCGCGACCGTCTCCGCGGCCGCTGCCTGCCGCCCGGAGGCCGCCGGCCCGCTCGTGCTCGTCGACCTCGCGCTGCACAACGACGTCGAGCCCGCCGTGGCCGAGCTGCCGCGCGTGATCCTGGTCGACCTGGCCACCGTGCGCGAGCACGCCCCGGCCACCACCGCCGCCGAGGTGCTGCGGGCCCGCACGATCGTGGCCGAGGGGGTGCGCACCCTCGCCGAGACGACGGCGGAGCGACGGATGGACGCCGCCGTCGTCGCCCTGCGGAGCAAGGTGGCCGACGCCGTCGCCGCCGAGCTCGACCGGCTCCCTGCCGACGGTGCGATCTCCGCGGAGCGTGCCGCCCAGGCGCTGCGGCGGCTCGCGGCGCGCCTGGTGCACGAGCCCACCGTCCTGGCCCGCTCCGCCGGGCGCGAGGGGCGCACCGAGGAGCACCTGCGGGCCCTTGAGATCGCGCTCGGCGTGCGGGTGGCCACGCCCGACGAGGCCGACGAGGCCGACGAGACGACCCCCGCGCCGGCCGTGCCGGCCCCAGCCCCGACCCCCGCCTCCGCGGAGGCGCCGCACCCGGCCACGGTGCCGGCCGAGCCAGAGCGAGACCGATGACCAGCCTCACCCCGTACGACGCCGTCCTCCTCCTGTCCTTCGGCGGGCCCGAGAAGCCCGAGGACGTCGTGCCCTTCCTGCGCAACGTCACCGCCGGCCGGGGCATCCCTGACTCGCGCCTGGAGGAGGTGGGGGAGCACTACTACGCGTTCGGCGGCAAGAGCCCCATCAACGACCAGAACAAGGCCCTGCTCGCCGAGCTGCGCACCGAGCTGGCCGCCCGCGGCGTCGACGCCCCGGTCGTGTGGGGCAACCGCAACTGGGACCCCTACCTCACGGACGTCCTGCGCGACCTCCACGAGTCCGGCGCGCGCCGCGTGCTGACCCTGGTCACCAGCGCGTACGCCTCCTACTCCGGCTGCCGCCAGTACCGCGAGAACCTCGCCGCGGCGCTGACGACGCTCGCCGGCGAGGGCCGCGAGCTCGAGATCGACAAGATCCGCGCGTACTTCAACAACCCCGGGTTCGTGGCGGCCAACGTCGACGCGGTCGTCGCCGCCTACGAGCGGCTCGGTGCGGCGCCGTCGCCGCAGGCCCCGCTGGTCTTCGTCACCCACTCCATCCCCACGCCGATGGAGGTGGCCTCCGGCACGGAGACGCGCGCCAGCTACTCGGCCCAGCACCACGACGTCGCCGCGGTCGTCGCGGAGCGCGCCGGCGAGCGCCTCGGCCACAAGATCCCGTGGGAGCTCGCGTACTGCTCGCGCTCCGGCACGCCCTTCACCCCGTGGCTCGAGCCCGACGTGAACCGGACGCTCGCGGCGCTGCACGCCGACGGCGCCCAGCAGGTCGTGCTGGCTCCCATCGGGTTCGTCTCCGACCACATGGAGGTCATCTACGACCTCGACACCGAGGCGCGGGAGACGGCCGACGAGCTCGGCCTGCGGATGGAGCGCGCCGCCACGGCCGGCACCGCGCCGGAGTTCGTGGGCGGCCTGGTCGACCTGCTGCTCGAGCGCGCCGCCACCGAGCGTGGCGAGCACCCCGAGAAGGTCACCACCGGCGCCCTCGGCCCCTGGCGCGACGTGTGCGCCCCCGGGTGCTGCCGCCTGCGCGCCGGTGTCGACTCGGGCGTCCCCGCCGCCTGCGAGCAGCCCGCGGTCTCCGCCCGCGCCTGACCGCCCTCGCCCGCCGTCGGTGAGATGTCGCAAGGTCGCTGAGACTCACGAGCGCGGTGAGACCTCACGTGCTCGCCCGAGGCGATGAGCTGGTGATCTCACCGCGTGTCGGATCGTGCCAGTACCGTCCGCGTCCTGCGGAAGAGATGAAGGAGAGTCCATGAGCCAGCCCGTCCCGCGCATCGGCGAGGGTGCCGACGTCGAGAGCATCAACGCCACGATCAACTACACGATGTGGTCGGTGTTCGCCACGGCCGCACCGCTGCCCGCGGACCCCGCCGCGCGCGCCGCCCTCGCCGCGGCGGCCCAGGAGGCCGTGGCCGGCTCCGGCGTCGTGGTGCGCGGCTGGTACGACGTCGCCGGCCTGCGCGCCGACGCCGACCTCATGGTGTGGTGGCACGCGGCCACCGTCGAGGAGGTCCAGGACGCCTACCACCGACTCCTCGCCTCGGACCTCGGCGCGCACCTCGAGCCGGTCTGGTCCGTCGTGGGCCTCCACCGCCAGGCCGAGTTCAACAAGCGGCACGTCCCCGCGTACCTCGCCGGGGAGGAGCCGGGCGACTACCTGTGCGTGTACCCGTTCGTGCGCTCCTACGAGTGGTACCTGCTCCCTGCCGACGAGCGCAGCGCCATGCTGCGTGAGCACGGCCTGGCCGCGAAGGACTACCCGGACGTGCGCGCCAACACCGTCTCCGCCTTCGCGCTCGGCGACTACGAGTGGATCCTCGCCTTCGAGGCGGGCGAGCTGCACCGCATCGTCGACGTGATGCGCGAGCTGCGCGCCGTGGGTGCCCGCCGCCACGTGCGCGAGGAGATCCCGTTCTTCACCGGGCCGCGCGTGGAGCTGGCCGACTGGGCGGAGCGTCAGCCCCGCGCCTGAGCGCGAGCGGCGACGGGGCGACGCGGGGCGCCCCGTCGCCGGCGGCCTACGCGTACCGCGCCGCGACGGCCACCGTCTGGGGGCCGTAGGAACCGCCGAACAGCGCCGCGTGCACGATGAGCATGTGCAGCTGGTGCAGCCCGACCCGTTCCCGCCAGCCCTCCGCCAGCGGTGAGTGCTCGTCGTAGGCGGCGACGATCCGCTCCAGGTGCGGGGCGCCGAAGACGGCCAGCTGCGCCAGGTCGGACTCGGCGTGCCCGCCCTGGGCCGCCGGGTCGATGAGCGTCGCGACCGGCCCGGCGTCGGTGCGCGCCCAGAGCACGTTGCCGGACCACAGGTCGCCGTGCAGCCGTGCGACCCCGTCCACGGCGGCGGGCTGCGGCGCGTCGAAGACCCCCGCCGCCACCCGGGCGGCGCAGCGCTCCACCTTGCGCGGCCCCACGCCGTCGATCGAGCCGTTCGCGACGGCGTCGGCCAGGTAGGGCAGGATCCGGTCGGCCGCGTAGAACTCGCCCCACGAGTCGCCTCCCGACGGCGAAGCCGCCCGTAGCGGCAGGGCCGCCCGGCCCATGAACCCGTCGCCCGTGAAACCCGGCGGCGGGCAGCCGTGGTGCGAGGCGCCGGCGGCATGGGTGAGGGCCAGCGCCCGGCCGAACGCCTCGGCCGACGCCGCGTCCGCCGCGCCGTGCGCGACGGACCGGGTCTCCAGCACCCCGGGCTCCTCGGCCACGATCTCCACGACGGCGGCCCCGCCGGCCGCGGAGGCCTCCGACAGCCAGCGCAGCCCGGCGGCCTCGTAGAGGAGCGCGCGCGGGTCGCCGTGGTCTCCCTTGCGGTGGGTCGCCATGGGGCCATCCTCACGGCCCGTCGCCCGCCGTGCACGCGCTCCACAGCCGGCCGCGGTGCGGGTCCGTCCACACCGACGCGGACCGGAGCGACCGCCGTCACCGCCAGATTCCTAGCGTGCGGGGCAGGGCGGTCGACCGACCGCCGTGCGGGGCAGGACGGTCGACCGGACCGGCGAGGGAGGGAGCCCGGATGAGTGATCCGCCGATCTGCTACCCGGCCCAGGAGCCCGGCTTGTCGGTCTCCCGGATCAACATCCTCACCGCGATCGACCTCCTGGGGGACGCGCAGGCGCAGCTGCGCACTGCGTTCCCGGCCGGGTGGACAGGTCCGGGAGCGAACGCCTGCACGACCGCGGTCCTGGGACTTCTTCACCACGCACAGGGGATCGACCGGGCGCTACGGGCGGCGGAGCGCACGGTCGTGCGCCTGGACGCCGAGCTCGCCGCCTACCGGGCGGGAGGGACGGGATGAGCACGCCGACGAGGGAGCCGGACGTCGGGTGGACCTTCGCCGGCCTCCCCGGGCGTGCGCTGCGCGTGATGGTCACCGGCGGCCGCACGCCCATGTCCGTGGACACGGCGGAGCTCGGGGCACTGGTGGAGCGGCTCCGGGCGGCGGCGGACGTGGTGTCGGCCGCGGACGCGAGCACGGTGATCAACCCTCTCGACTACCTGCCGGGCGTCCCCTGGGCGTGGGCCGCGTTCGAGGAGATCCAGGGCATCCGGGTCCGGGCCGCCGGGCTGCAGCACCTCGTCCGGCGCGTCCAGGACCTCGCCGCCGACCTCGAGCTCCAGCGCCTCTGGTACGAGGAGGCGGAGGGGCGGGCCAGCGCCGTCTTCCGGCCGCCCGTGTGGCGCACCGTCGTCGCCCACGCCCCCAAGATGCTGCTGCCGGCCCGGGCCCGCCAGGCCGTCACCCTCGCCAGGGCCTCGGACGCCCTGCGCGTGGGCGGCCACCTGGCCGCCACCTACGACGGCCTGAACAGCTCGCCCCTGCCGGACGCGATCGTCGTGCAGCGCCACGTCGCCGCCCTCGGCGAGGAGATGCAGTACATGGGCAAGGACATCCTTGACGGCTCGGTGGAGGTGGACGGCGAGCAGGTCGACGTGCGGGGGATGACCCCGGTGCAGCGGTCGGCCCTCGTGGCGCTGCCCTGGCTGGCGCGAGGCTCCGTGGTCGCCAACCGGGGGCGGCCGCTCACCGGCCTGGCGATCTCGATGCGGCGCGGGCCCACGACGGCGGTGGACCCGACGACGCTCCCGGTGCCGGGCGGGCTGAGTCGTCGCGGCGTGGTCTCGCCGGTGCCGCGGGGCGGCTCCGCCGCGCGCGCACCGGGGGTGGCCAGCGCGCTCGCCACCACGATCGGCCGGAGGGTGCCGACGCCCCGCTCGGAGTCCGAGGTGCTGGGCCGCATCCCGGCGCTCGAGGAGGAGATCGGCCGCCGCGGGACGGGCGCGGTGGAGATCCTTCGCACCACCACGGCGGAGGGCGGCCGGCACTGGACGGTCGTGATCCCGGGCACGCAGGACGCCTGCGCCGACGGTGAGAACCCGATGGACAACGAGACGAACCTGCTCGCCGTCGCGGGCCTGCGCAGCGACATGACGATCGGTGTGGCGGCCGCGATGCACCAGGCGGGCGTCGCCCGGGGCGAGCCGGTCGCCCTTGTCGGGCACAGCCAGGGCGGGCTCGTCGCGACCCAGCTGGCCGCCGACCCCGTGCTGAGGACGGAGTTCCGGATCTCCACCGTGCTGACGGCGGGCAGCCCGGTAGGCACGATGACCATCCCGCCGGGGGTGGAGGTGCTCAGCCTCGAGCATGTCCAGGACCCTGTCGTCGGTCTCGACGGGGCGCCCAACACCGCCGCCCCCAACCACCTGACCGTCGCCGTGGGCGGAGGCGCGGAACCGACCTCGCTCGGCGAGCGGCACCGGCTGCCCACCTACCGGGACGCCGCCGACCTGCTGCCGGACCTGGAGGACTCCTCCGTCCAGCAGTGGGTCGCGCGCAACCGCGAGGCCATGGGCGCGCCCGCGGAGGGGGTGCGGACGGACTCGATGGTGTTCGAGATCCGGCGCCGATGAGCCCCGGCCCTAGAGGTGGAGGACCTCGACGGCGACCGCGTGGCGCACCCCCACCAGCCGCCCGGTGGTCCCGAGCATCTCCTCGAGCATGTCCGCGGGCACCGGTGCCGAGGGGCCCAGGCCCGCCAGGTACTCCGCGTGCGCCTCCAGGGAGGCCACGCCCGCCGCGAACCCGTCAGTGACGTCGACGGCGTGCTCGGCCAGCGGGGAGCCGAACGCCAGCACCGTCCGCACGCCGCCCCACGGCTGAAGCCCACCCTCGGCCAGCTCCGGGAACACCCACCGGTTGCCGGCGTCGCGGGCCGCGTCCACGACCGCCCGGCCCACCGCCACGTGGTCGGCCTGGTTGAGCACCCCGCCGGGCCAGGTCTCGCGGAAGCCGCCGGTGACCACCGCGTCAGGCCGGAACCGGCGGATCTCCCGGGCGATCGCGCGCCGCAGGTCGAGCGAGTACTCGACGGTGCCGTCCGGGAAGCCGAGGAACCGCAGGTCCGTCACGCCGACCCGGGCGCACGCCTCGCGCTGCTCGCCCTCGCGCAGGGGCCGGGCCCGCTCAGGCGGCACGGAGTCGATCCCGGCCTCGCCGCTGGTCGCTATCGCGTACCCCACGTCGACCCCGCGGGCCGTCCAGCGGGCGACCGCCGCGGCGCCGCCGTACTCCATATCGTCCGGGTGCGCCACGACGGCCAGGACCCTGGCGAGGTCTCCGTCGTCGAAGAGGCTGAGGAAGCTCATGACGGCAGCGTGCCCGGTGAACTGGGCCGACGCAGGCAGGCGGCGCTGCGGCGGACCCTGGCCATCGGCGGGCGCCTCACTTGCGCTCGCCGGGAATCACCAGGTGCAGGATCCAGCTCGCGATCGCGATGACCAGACCGCCCAGGACGGCGGTCCAGAAGCCCTCCACCCGCAGCCCGTAGTCGGTGAAGGACGTGATCCATCCGGTCAGCATCAGCATGAGCGCGTTGACGACCAGGAAGAACAGCCCGAGCGTGAGGATGTAGAACGGCAGCGAGAGCAGCGCGACGACGGGTCGCACGATCAGGTTCACCAGAGTGAACACCGTGGCGACGACGGCGAGCTCGAGCAGCGTCGCGCCCGTGCTCGAGGTCGGGGCGAGCGAGATGCCGTCGAGCAACCAGGCTGCGACCCAGATGGCCGCGGCGTTGACGAGAAGCTGCACCAGGAACTTCATGGCACCGATCCTGCCACCGACCTCCCGCCTCGACCGCGGCTTTTCCTGGCGTACGCTCGGCGACCGTGTCTTCCGCCGTCAGCGGCCTGCTCACGGGGCTGTCGCTCATCGTGGCCATCGGCGCGCAGAACGCCTTCGTGCTGCGCCAGGGGCTGGCCCGCCGGTACCTCGGCGTGGTCGTCGCCATCTGCGCCGTCTCCGACGCGCTGCTCATTCTCGCGGGCGTCAGCGGGATCGGCGCCGTCGTGCGGGACCACCCCACGGCCCTGACCGCGCTGCGCTGGGTGGGGGCCGCCTACCTCATGGGCTACGGCGTGCTCTCACTGCTGCGGCTGCGCCGGCCGCAGGCGCTGGACGCCGCGGAGGCCCGCGCCGGGAGCCTGCGCTCCGCCGTCGTCACCACCCTCGCGCTGACGTACCTCAACCCGCACGTCTACCTCGACACGGTCCTGATGCTCGGCTCGATCGCGAACCAGCACGGGGACCCGGGCCGGTGGTGGTTCGCCGCCGGTGCCGCGGCCGGCAGCATCGTGTGGTTCACCGCCCTGGGCTACGGCGCCCGCGCGGCCTCGCCCGTGCTCGCGCGGCCGGTGACGTGGCGGATCCTGGACCTGCTCATCGGCGTCGTCATGATCGCCCTGGCAGTCCGCCTGATCCTCGGCTGAAGGGTGTGCCGACGGTGCGGCGGGCGGGCCCGCGCCGGCGGTGCGGCGGGCGGGCCCGCGCCGGCGGTGTGGTCGGCGGGCTGCACACGCACCAGGCCGCGCGCCTCGGGCGGGCCCGCCCACCGGGCGGACGCCCTGACGGCGCACCGTCCGAGCGGGTGGATCATGGAGCCATGGCCACCTTGCGCACCGCCGTCAGCCTGCGGCCCGACATCGCCTCGCTGCCCGCCTACGTCCCCGGGGAGCGGCCGTCGAGAGGCCGTCAGGTCTACAAGCTCTCCAGCAACGAGGTGCCCTTCCCGCTGCTGCCGACCGTCGCCGCGGCCCTGGCGGACGTCGGACCGGACCTCAACCGCTACCCCGACATGTACGCCACGCAGCTGGTCGAGGCGCTCGCCGACCACCACGGCATCAAGCCCGAGCGGGTGACCGTCGGCAACGGCTCGGTGGCCGTCCTCGCCCACGTGCTCACCGCGGTGTGCGAGCCGGGCGACGAGGTCGTGATGCCTTGGCGCTCCTTCGAGGCCTACCCGATCGCCGTGCAGGTGGCCGGCGCCCGGGCGGTCCAGGTGCCCGTCGACGCCGCCGGGCGGCACGACCTCGACGCCATGGCCGCAGCCGTCACCGACCGCACCCGCGCGGTCCTGCTGTGCAGCCCGAACAACCCCACCGGGCCGGCGCTCACCCAGAGCGAGGTCCGCCGCTTCCTCGAGACCGTGCCGCCCGGCGTGCTGGTCGTCCTCGACGAGGCCTACCTGGAGTTCGTCCGCCAGGACGACCCCACGGACGGCATCGCCCTGGTCGACGAGCACAAGAACCTCGTGGTGCTGCGGACCTTCTCCAAGGCCTACGGCCTCGCCGGGCTCCGCGTCGGCTACGCCGTCGCCCGCCGCCGCCTCACCGCCGGCTTCCGCGCCACCTCCACCCCGTTCGGGGTCAACGCGATGGGGCTCGCCGGCGCCGTCGCCGCCCTCGGCTGCCAGGACCAGGTCCGTGACCGCGTCGAGCAGGTGGTCGCCGAGCGCACCCGCGTGACCGCCACGCTCGCCGAGCAGGGCTGGGACGTCCCCGACGCGCAGGGCAACTTCGTCTGGCTCGACCTGGGCAGGCGCGCCACCTCCTTCGCGGAGACCGCCAAGGCCCGCGGGGTCCTGGTCCGGGCCTTCGCCGGGGAGGGCGTGCGCGTCTCCTTCGGCGAGCGCGAGGGCAACGACCTCTTCCTCGACGTCGCGGCCGACTGGCTGCGCGACCGTTCCGGGCTCGCGCTCTCGTAGTCGGCCCGGAGCCCGGCCCCGGCCCAGAGCCCGGCCCAGAGCCCGGCCCCGGCCCCGGACCCGCCGGCGGCAACCGGCCGGACGGGGCGGGTGTGGGCCTACCGGATCAGCAGCGTCACTGCCACGAGCACCGAGAAGACGGTCTCGCCGACGCCGAGCGCCAGCGGACGCACCGGGCGACCGCGCCGCGCGGCCACCAGCGGGACCGCCGCCGCCCGCGCCGCGAGGGCGCCCCAGACGAGCGCGTGCGCCGGGGTCACCAGGCCTGCGGAGGCGAGCGCCGCCGTCGCCGCGGCCCCGGCGGCATGGAACGCCACCGAGGCGACGAGGTAGGCCAGGTTGCCGCGCTCGCGGATGTTGGTCTTGACGTACAGCACGGTGCCCAGGAAGTACGCCGTCACGAGCGCCGTCACCAGCCACGTCCACGCCCACCCGCTCAGCGCGCCGTCCGGGGAGCTCCCGGGCAGCCCGACGGCGGAGCCGGGATCGCCCCACCAGCCGGGGGTCCCGGCGTCGTACGCGACGGCGGTCATCAGCCCGGCGGCGACGACGGTGACGGTGTCGTTCAGGAGCGAGCGGTCCTTCCTATGGGCCGAGCACCACATCGTCACGATGACCAGCGGCGCGTAGGGCAGCGCCCACACCGCCAGCGCCGGAGCGCCGACGAGCAGCACGAGCGCGACCGCCGCCGTCACCAGCGTGTACGTCCGGGCCGCGGGCAGGTAGCGCGGCCTGCGCCGGGAGCGCAGCCAGAGTCCGACGGCGAAGAAGGCGAGGTAGCCGGCCCACCACAGCCCCAGCAACGGAAGGTGGACGGAGGCCGGACCGGACAGGGCGATCCCCACGAGCGGCGGAATCGTGATCATGGCCCACGCGCCGTGCTGGTCGGGCACCCAGCCGGGACCCCGACGCCGGCGCCCGCGGGATGCGGCTACGGATCTCACTCTCCACCCCTATCAGGGCCCGTGACGGCCGGACCCGGGCGAAGGTCCCGGGAGGGGCCCGAGAACGCGCGCAGGTCGGGTGGACGACCGCCGAGATGCCCGGGACCTCGGCCGTTGACCCGCCGATACCGCGACCGGTGAGATGCGTCGCAGGCTGTGGAATCCTCCAGTGAACTGGCCGGTCGCCCCAAGGGTCCACAGGCATTCTTTGGAGGAATCCACGAAGCAGAACTTACGGTGCCGTAGCCTACGCTGGCGTAGGTTCCGGATCGCCGCCACCCCTGGCGACCCGGCCTCCCCGCCGCGCTCGCCACGCACCAAGTGACGAGCGCGGCGGGAGCACGTGAGGTACCGTGCGGCGCACGAGGCGCCGATGCCGAGGAGGAACGCTTGACCGAGCCGCTCACCGCCCCGCCGGGAACTGCGTCCGATCCCACGACGATGGTCCAGCTCCTCGACGCCGAAGGTCGCCGTCACCACCACCCCGAGTACGGTCCCTTCGCCGAAAGTCTCGATGCCGACGCGCTCCGCGCGATGTACCGGGACATGGTTCTCACGCGCGCCTTCGACACCCAGGCCACCTCCCTGCAGCGGCAGGGCGAGCTGGGCCTGTGGCCGCCGTGCCTGGGGCAGGAGGGCGCCCAGATCGGCTCCGCCTACGCCCTGGCCCCGCGGGACTTCGTCTTCCCCTCCTACCGCGAGCACGGCGTCGCCCTCGTGCGCGGCGTGGACCTGCGTGACCTGCTCCCGCTCTTCCGCGGCACGCGTCACGGAGGCTGGGACCCGCACGCCCACAACTTCCACCTGTACTCGATCGTCATCGGCTCCCACACCCTGCACGCCGTCGGCTACGCCATGGGCGCCCAGCGCGACGGCGACGTCGGGACCGGGGACCCGGAGCGTGACCGTGCCGTCGTCGCCTACTTCGGCGACGGCGCCACCTCCCAGGGCGACGTCAGCGAGGCGCTCGTCTTCGCGGCCTCCGCGAACGCACCGGTGGTCTTCTTCGTCCAGAACAACCACTGGGCGATCTCCGTCCCGACCACCACGCAGTCCCGCGTCCCCCTCGTGCGGCGCGGCTCCGGCTTCGGCGTGCCGTCGGTGCGGGTGGACGGCAACGACCCGCTGGCCTGCTACGCCGTCACGAAGGCCGCCCTCGAGCGGGCACGCTCCGGCTCCGGCCCCACGTTCGTCGAGGCGGTCACCTACCGCATGGGTGCGCACACCACCTCGGACGACCCCACGCGCTACCGCGACCGCGCCGAGGAGGACCTCTGGCGTACCAAGGACCCGATCCTGCGGATGCGCACCTACCTCGCCGCCGAGTCCCTCGCCGACGACGCGTTCCTCGCCCGGGTCGACGAGGAGGCCGACGAGCTCGCCGCGGCGGCGCGCGACCACTGCCGCACGCTGGAGGCCGGGCCGCCCGAGACGCTCTTCGACCACGTCTACGCCGCCCCCCATCCGCTGGTGGCCGAGGAACGCGCGGAGATGACCGCCTTCGAGGCCGGATTCGCCGACGACGAGGGGGAGGCACGATGACCGCGACCCCTCTGGCCCGCGCCATCAACGCCGGGCTGCGCGCCGCCATGGAGCGCGACGACAAGGTCCTGCTCATGGGCGAGGACATCGGCCCGCTCGGCGGGGTGTTCCGGGTGACCGACGGCCTGCACAAGGACTTCGGGCCCGACCGGGTGGTCGACACCCCGCTGGCGGAGTCCGGCATCATCGGCACCGCCATCGGGCTCGCCATGGCCGGCTACCGGCCGGTGTGCGAGATCCAGTTCGACGGCTTCATCTTCCCGGCCTTCGACCAGATCACCACCCAGCTCGCCAAGCTCACCTACCGCTCCCTGGGTGACCTGCAGATGCCCGTCGTCATCCGGGTGCCCTACGGCGGCGGTATCGGCGCCATCGAGCATCACAGCGAGTCGCCGGAGGCGCTCTTCGCCCACACCCCGGGGCTGCGCGTCGTCACGCCGGCGACCGCGTCGGACGGCTACACGATGATCCAGCAGGCGATCGCGTCGCCCGACCCGGTGCTCTTCCTCGAGCCGAAGTCGCGCTACTGGGACAAGGCCGAGGTCGACCTGGGCGCGGAGGTGGACCTGTCCGAGACGGGCGTGACCACCGGCCTGCACGCCGCGCGCACCGTCCGCCCGGGCAGGGACGTGACGGTCGTCGGCTACGGCCCGACGGTCAAGACGCTGCTCGCCGCCGCCGAGGTCGCCGCCGGGGAGGGCACCGAGGTCGAGGTCATCGACCTGCGCTCGGTCTCCCCGATCGACTTCGACGCCGTCACCGCGTCCGTCCGGCGCACCGGCCGGCTCGTCGTCGCGCACGAGGCACCCGTGTTCTTCGGCCCCGGCGCCGAGATCGCGGCCCGCATCACCGAGCGCTGCTTCTACGAGCTGGAGGCCCCGGTGCTGCGCGTGGGCGGGTTCCACACCCCCTACCCGACGGCGAAGCACGAGGAGCACTACCTGCCCTCGCTCGACCGCGTGCTCGACGCCGTCGACCGCGCCCTCGCGTACTGACCGCACCACACCCGGCCGCCCCGCGGCCCGCACCATACGAAGGAGCCGCACCCGTGCCGAGCTACCAGCAGTTCCGTCTGCCGGACGTGGGCGAGGGCCTGACCGAGGCCGACATCGTCACCTGGTCCGTCGCGGTCGGTGACACGGTGGCCGTCAACCAGCAGCTGTGCGAGATCGAGACGGCCAAGTCCGTCGTCGAGCTGCCCAGCCCCTACGCCGGGCAGGTGCACGAGCTGCTCGTCCCCGAGGGCGCGACCGTCGAGGTCGGCGCCCCGATCGTGGTCATCGACGTCGACCCGGGCGGCCCGGAGGCGCCGGGCGGCGACTCCGCGCAGGCCCCCGAGGTCATGGACGGGAAGGCCGGGGTCGGCAGGGCGGGCGACGACGGTGCCGGCGCCTCCGCCGAGTCGTCCGGCAGCGTCCTGGTCGGGTACGGCACGAGGCCCGCCACCACGGGTCGACGACCTCGACGCGGCGTGGCCACCGGCGCCGGGAGTCCGGCCGCCGGTGGACCTGCCGCCGGGCCGACCCCGCCCGCGCCGACTGCGCCCGCGCCGACTGCGCCCGCACGGACGACCCAGGCGGCGCCGTCGCCCTCCGCGAGCAGCCCGGCCGCGCCGGGAGGCAGCGTGCGGGTCCTGGCCAAGCCGCCGGTCCGCAAGCTGGCCAAGGATCTCGGCGTCGACCTCACCACGGTGGGCGGCAGCGGCCCCGGCGGGATCATCACCCGTGAGGACGTGCTCGCACAGCAGCAGAAGACCGAGGCGCAGCCGCTCGCGACGTACGCCGGCGACGAGGAGCCCTGGCTCGAGGGCGGCACCGTCTCGGAGGACGGCCGGCAGACGCGGGTGCCCGCCCGGTCGGTGCGCAAGCGCACCGCCGAGGCGATGGTGGCCTCGGCGTTCACCGCCCCGCACGTGACGGTCTTCCACACGGTCGACGTCACGAAGACCATGAAGCTCGTCGAGCGGCTCAAGGCTGACAAGGAGTTCGCGGACGTCCACGTCACGCCGCTGCTCATCGTGATGAAGGCGTTCATCCACGCCGTTCGCCGCCACCCCGAGGTCAACGCCTCCTGGGACAACGAGACCAACGAGATCGTCTACAAGCACTACATGAACCTGGGCATCGCGGCCGCCACGCCACGGGGCCTCGTGGTGCCCAACATCAAGAACGCCAACCGGATGAAGCTCCACGAGCTCGCGGTGGCGCTCGGCGACCTCACCGCCCGGGCACGTGCCGGGAGGACGACGCCGCAGGACATGTCCGACGGCACCATCTCGATCACCAACGTCGGGGTGTTCGGCATCGACACCGGTACCCCGATCCTGAACCCTGGAGAGTCGGTCATCCTCGCCTTCGGGGCGGTCCGCCGGCAGCCGTGGGTGCACAAGGACCAGATCAAGCCGCGCTGGGTCACCCAGCTGGCGCTGTCCATGGACCACCGGCTCGTCGACGGCGGGCTCGGCGCCAGGGTGCTCGCCGACGTCGCCAAGGTGCTCGAGGACCCGGCGCAGGCGCTCGTCTGGAGCTAGGCCGAGCGGCTGGCGGCGCCTTGAGGTGATGCGCCCGAGGTGCCCTCTGCCCAGATTGCCCTGGATGCCCGTTCCTGCGCGCAGACGGGCACCCAGGGCGTTCTCGGCCATCGGGTGGGACGCCGTGCAGACGCTCCCGGGGAGACGCGCGCCCGGGGAGACGCGCCGGGGGACGCGAGCCGGCAGGCACGCCGGGAGCCGGCGCTCACCGGCCGATCTGCTGCACCGCGGCGTCGAACACGCCCGGCAGCGCGCGGGCGGCCGGCACGAGCGCCCGGCGCAGCGGCGGGACCGACGCGGCCACCACCAGCGCCTCGGTGAGCAGCTGGTAGCGGCGCACGATCCGGCGCCACCGCTCCTCGTAGTCGTCCGGCCGGCCGGCGACGATCGCGGCGACGGCGGCCTCCGCCTGCGCCAGGGCCAGCGAGACCCCCTCGCCGGTGAGGGCGTCGATGTAGCCGCCCGCGTCCCCGACCAGCAGGACCCGCCCGGACACCCGGCGGCGGGCGCGCTGCCGCAGCGGGCCCGCCCCGCGCACGGTCGAGGTCGCGGGGGCGCCGGCGATCCGCCCGAGCAGGGCGGGGAACGCGGCGAGGTGGTCGGCGTAGGGCCGCCGGTCCGAGGTCAGCAGGGCCACGCCGACCTCCTCGGGCCCCACCGGGGTCACGTACGCCTCGGCGTGGTCGGCCCAGTGCACCTCCACGAGGTCGGTCCACGGCGCCACCCGCACGTGCCGCCGCAGCCCGAACCGGCGCGGCCCGCGGGCCGGGAGGCCCAGGCCGAGGCGGTGGCGCAGCGGGGAGTGCAGGCCGTCCGCGACCACCAGGTGCCCCGCCGGCGTGCCGTCCACCTCCACGCCCGAGGCGTGCTGGACGACGTCGACCACCTTGGCCGCCTCGACCCGCACCCCGGCCGCGTCGACCGCCTCGCGCAGCGCGGCCTGCAGCACGGTGCGCCGCACCCCGCGGCCGGGCCCGACGGCGAAGCGGGCCTCGGCGACGCCACCGGGGGAGAGGTAGCGGATGCCACGCAGGTCCCGCCCGGCCGGGTCCACGCCCAGCGCGGCCAGCCGGGCGACGGCGGCCGGCATGAGCCCCTCGCCGCACGCCTTGTCGATCGGTGCGGACCGCGGCTCGCGGACCACCACGGACAGCCCCGCCCGTGCGGCGTGGAGCGCGGTCGCCAGTCCGGCGGGCCCGCCGCCCGCCACCACCAGGTCCGTCATGGCCGCGCGGCGGCCAGCGCCCGGTTCTCGGTGCGGATCCGCAGTCGCATCAGGAACGCGTTGGCCACCGTGAACACCGCCGCGGTGACCCACGCGGTGTGCACGAGCGGGAGCGCGAGACCCTCGACGACGACGGCCACGTAGTTGGGGTGGCGGAACCACCGGTAGGGGCCGCCGCCCACCAGGGGCAGGCCCGGCACCACGATCACCCGGGTGTTCCACCGCGGCCCGAGCGTGCGGATGCACCACCAGCGCAGCGCCTGCGATCCCAGGGCGAGCGCGAGCATCGGCCAGCCCAGCGCCGGCAGGAAGACGCGCCCGAGCAGCCACACCTCGGCCAGCGCGCCGACCAGCAGCCCCGTGTGCAGCACGACCATGACCGGGTAGTGACCGGCCCCCGACTCCACGCCCCCGCGGGCGAAGCTCCAGGCCGCGTTGTGGCGCGCGACCACCAGCTCCGCGAGCCGCTCGAGGCCGACGGTGAGCACCAGCACCGTGAAGAGCACCTCGGACGTCATCTCAGCCCCTCAGCAGCACGAGCTCGAGGCTGAAGCCGGGACCCATCGCCATCATGACGCCGTGGGAGCCGGGCTCCGGGGGCCGCCGGTCGAGGGTGTCGCGCAGGATGTGCAGCACCGACGCCGAGGAGAGGTTGCCGACCGTCCGCAGGGACTCGGCGGTCAGCGCGAGGTCCGCCGCGTCGAGCCCGATCGCGTCGACCATCGAGTCGATCACCTTGGGCCCGCCCGGGTGGCACACCCACCACCCGACGTCGTCCACCTCGAGCCCGTGCTCGGCGAGGAACGCGGCGACGTCACGGCCCACGTGGTCGCGGACGAGCTCGGGCACCTCCACGCCCAGGACGATACGCAGGCCCGTTGAGCGCACGTCCCAGCCCATGGTCGACTCCGTGCCCGGGTAGGTGCGGCTGCGGCTCGCCACCACGGCGGGGGAGCCGGGCGACCCGGCCGAGGGATGGTCCGGCCCGACCGCGACGACGGCGGCGGCGCCGTCGCCGAAGAGGCCGGAGGCGACCAGGTTCGCCGTCGAGTCGTCGCCGGGCTGGACCGTCAGCGAGCAGAGCTCGGCGGCCACGAGCACGCCGACGGCGTCCGGCCGGCCGGCGAGCAGGTCGTGCAGGCGGGCGGTGCCGGCCGCCCCGGCCATGCAGCCCAGGCCCATCAGCGGGACCCGCACCACGTCCTCGCGCATCCCGAGCCGGGCGGCGATCCGGGCCTCGAGCGAGGGCACGGCGAGGCCCGTGACGGTGGTGGAGACGAAGACGTCGACCTCCTGCGGCGTCAGGCCCGCCCGCTCCAGCGCGCCGGCGACGGCGACCGCGCCCAGCTCCACCGCCCCGCCGATGAACTCGTCGTTCGCGGCGCCGAAGTCGGAGAGGGCGCCGTAGCGCTCCAGCGGGAGGACGAGGTGGCGATGGTCGACGCCGGCGCTGGCGTGGATCCGCCGCAGCAGGAGCTCGGTCCGACGGTCGGCGCGCAGCACGCCGACGAGCGCGTCGGTGACCTCACGCTGGCCGTACCGGTGCGGGGGGAGCACGGCCTCCACGCCGACGAGGTGCGTCATCCGGCGAGCGTACGGTCTCCCTCCCGAGGTCGGCACCCGATCCGAAGCCGCCTGGGCCCGGCCTGGGCGCCCTAGGCTCGTCGCGTGCCGCCTCGTTCCGTCGTGCCCGCCCGTGCCGGCGCCCTGGTGCGTGCCTGCCACCCCGCGCCGACGGCGGCAGTCACGGTGCTCGCGACGCTCGCCGCCGTCGTCGCCGGGCACGCGCCGGGCGGTGTGGCGCTGGTCGCGCTCGCGGTGCTCGCCGGGCAGCTGACGATCGGGTGGTCCAACGACCTCGTGGACGCCGCCCGCGACCGCGCCGTGGGCCGTGCTGACAAGCCCGTCGCGACCGGCGAGCTTCCCGTGCACGTGCTGCGCGGCGCGCTGGTCGCGGCCTCGGTGGCGTGCGTCCTCGCCTCGGCGCTGCTGGGGCCGGCTGCCGGCCTGACGCACCTGGTGCTGCTGGTCGCGTCCGGCTGGGCGTACAACCTGTGGCTCAAGCGGACGGTGCTGTCGTGGCTGCCGTACGTCGTCGCCTTCGGGTCCCTGCCCGCCGTGGTGTGGCTGGCGCTCGACGCGCCCGCCCGTCCACCGGCCTGGATGGTCGCCGTCGGGGCCCTGCTCGGGCTCGGCGCGCACCTGGTGAACGTCCTCCCCGACCTGGCCGACGACGCCGCCACCGGGGTCCGGGGCCTCCCGCACCGCCTCGGCGCCCGGGCCACCGGGATCCTTGCCGTCGCGGCGCTGACCGCCGGCTCCGCCGTCGCCCTGCTCGCCCCGGCGGGCCGCGCCGGACCCTGGCCCTGGGCGCTGCTGGCGGCCGTTGCGGCCCTCGCCGTCTGGGCCCTGCTCCGCGGCGGCCGCGCACCGTTCCGGGCCGCGCTGGTCATCGCCGTCGTGGACGTGGTCGTGCTGCTGGTGCGAGCGGGATGACCTGCGGTTGCGCGCCAGAAGTTGCGTAGTTGGCACGTTGTTGCCATGGCAGAGAGTGCACCCGCTGTGAGGTCGTATCCCGGTCGTGGGCCCGACTACCGTCTTGAGTGTGCCCACGGTGGGTGCGCTGGGTACTGGGAAAAATCCCGGGGGGTGTCATGTCTGAGGCGTCGATGCTGCTGCCGTTCGAAGCGCGAACGGCAGTGCACGTGATGTCTGCGGTGCGTCCGGCACGCGAGGCGCTGGGGGGCGCCGTGCCTGCTCGGGTGCTGGTGGACATGGCGGCCCGCGGTGCGGTGGACCTGTCCGCGCTCGAGTCGACCGACTACCCGGGCCTCCTCGCGGAGGTCGGGCAGGCGATTCTCGCTACGGCGACTCCGGAGCGGCAGGACCGTCTCTTCCCGGACAGCGTGGCACTGATGGCCGGCGGCCCTGGGGGTGCCGCCGGCCCGGTGTCCTTCGGGCACGGTGCGGCCGGAGTTCTCTGGTCGCTCGCCGAGGTGGTCGAGGTGCCGGACGAGCTCGTCGACTGGCTCGTACGGCGAGTCGAGGAGACGGACGGGCTCGGACCCGGACTCTTCGACGGCGCCAGCGGCATCGCCCTGGCGCTCGACCGGCTCGGGCGTACGGAGGCGGCAGCTCGCCTGTGGGGGCAGGTCGAGCAGGTGCCTCTCACGGAGCTGGGGACCCGGCTCGCCGACGGCCTGCCCGGCGTCGGACTCGCCCTGCTGGAGCGGTCTCCCGTGCGCGACGTCGAGGCGCTGATCGCTCGTGCCTCCGCCATCGGCGCGGAGCTGCTGGACCGCCTCGCCGTCGAGGACCCGTGGTTGGAGGGCCCGGGCCTGCTCCACGGCGGCTCCGGCACGGCGCTGTACCTGCTCCACCTGTACGGGCTGACGGAGGACGAGTCGCTGCTCGTGGGAGTGGAGCGATCGCTCCAGCGTGACCTCGCGGGGCTCGGCCTCGGCCCGGACGGGCGGCGCTGGTCCACGACCACCGAGGACTCCTCCGTGTGGACCGGGACGGACGGCATCGTCATGGTGCTGCACGAGGCGGTCAAGCACCTCGACGTGCCCTGGCTCCACGAGATCCACCGGTCGGCCGCCATGCTCTCCGGACGCCGCCTCGATCACCTGCCCGCCCTGTTCCGCGCCCGCGCCGGGGCCCTGCTGGCGTACCAGACCATGCACTCCGAGCCCTGGACCCCCGCGCCCGAGCGTGTGGCGCTGGTCCGGCTCCACCTGGGTCGCCTGGACCTCTGCGGCGGGCGCCGGCACCTCCACCTCACCAACCAGATCTCGAGAGACACGGGCACCGGCGCGGCCGGGCATCTCGTGGCGCTGTCCGGGCTGCTCGGCTCGGGCGACCGCCGGGTGCCGTTCTTCTGGTGAGGTGACCAGCGGGCTCACTTGGTGAGCCCCTCGTGCTTCGGGGTCGCGCGTCCAGGGCCGCGCGGCCCCGAGTCGTCTCTCGGCTACAGCCAGCCGCGCTCGACGGCGCGGGCGCCGAGCTCGAAGCGGCTCGTGGCGTCCACCCGGTTGCTGAGCACGTTGATCATGCGCCGCACCGTACGGATCGAGATGCCGAGCGAGCGGGAGATCGCCTCGTCCTTGAGCCCGCGCGACAGCAGCTGGAGGAGCTCACGCTCCTCGGCCCGGAGCGTGTTCTCGCTGGCTGCCGGAGAAGGGAGGTCGGCACCCGACTCCCACAGCAGGTCGAACAGCGCCTGAAGGGCGGTGATGGCTCCTGGTGTGTTGAGCACGACGGCACCGCGGGAGAAGTCTTGAGGGTCCGAGGTGACGACCGCAATCTTCTCGTCGTAGATGAGCACCCGAACTGGCAGAGCGATCGCAGTTCGGATCTGACCTCCCCGCTCTCGAAACCACTCCGCGTACTCGACAACACCATCGTCGTGCCGGGCGGCTGCCGGATAGAGCGTGCGCAGGCGCACGCCGCGCGCAAGGGCGAGCGCGTCGTCCGACTTCGCCTGGTTGAGAACGTGGGGAAGAGGTGCCTTCGTCACGATCGAGTCGACCGAGGACTCGACGTTCTGCCCGAGCTCCAGAAGGCGGGAGACGATGTGGTCGGTCCCGATGAGGCGTTCGAACTCGCCGTGCCGTGCGTTCTGGATCGTCCGGTGGTACTCGTCCACCAGGGCGGCTGCGCCGGACCGAGCCTGACTGAGCTCTTCCTGCTTGCGATGCAGCTCGATCTCGTGCTGGCCCACGAGCCGCTCGAAGGCGACCTGCGGCGACTCCGTGCGCAGGTTGGTCGGGTCGGAGTGCGATCGCCGGACGAAACCCTTCTCCTCCAGCTGCTCGAGGATCTCCGCGACCTCGCTGTCGTACCGAGAGAGGTGACCGGCAAGCTGGTCGGGCGACATGTCGGGGTTCGCCAGAAGGACGCGGTACGCCGCGACGGCGTCCGCGCTCAGACCCAGCGGCTCGAACATCTGTCTCCCATGTCTCGGACCTGTGCCGATGCTAATCGTCGTCCGCTGTGGAGGACGACTCGCCACGACGACAGCAGTCGACCGTTACCGGACGGCACGCGCAACTCATTTGAAGTGGCAAGTGGCACTTCCTGCCATGGCAGGAAGTGCGTGCTCCTATCCCGGTTGTTTTAGGTCTCGTTCGGGCGATTATCGATGCAGATGGCCAAACGGGCATCGAAAGTATCAGGAGGTGGCGACCATGGTTCGGAAAATTGTGGCGAGCGCGGTGCTCGCGGTTGGGCTGACCGTGACGGCCGCCGCAGTGCCGGCGATCGCGGCACCCAAGGATGACGGCGGCCGCGTCTCGACGGCGTGCACGTTCTGCTGGCCGGAGAAGTCGGCCAGGTAGCGGATCGACCGCAAGGGGCGGTGCGTCCGAAGATGCACCGCCCCTTCGTGCTGCCCGCCGACGTCTAGGTCACCCCAGCAGCTCCGGGAGCCCGCCCGACTCCTCCCCGAGCACGTGCTCGGCCAGGAACCCCAGGACCACCTGGTACCAGATCTTCGCGTGCTGCGGCGTGAGCACCCAGTGGTTCTCGTCGGGGAAGTAGAGGAAACGGTGTGCCGTCGAGCCGTCCTCAGCCTGCGGGAGCCCGGAGGCTGACAGCAGCTCGTACCAGAGGCGCAGGCCCTCGCCGACGGGGACGCGGTAGTCCTTGTCGCCGTGGATCACGAGCACCGGCGTGCGGATGTCCGCGACGTAGCGGTGCGGCGAGTTCACCTCTTGCATCTCGGGGCTCATCTCGCGAGCCCAGTAGTACGAGGCGTCCGTCGTCGGACCGAAGCTGTCCAGCGCCCACAGGCTCGCGTGCGTCACGATCGCGCGGAACCGGTCCGTGTGGCCGGCCACCCAGTTGGCCATGTAGCCGCCGAACGAGCCGCCCATCGCCGCCGTCCGCGACTCGTCGATCTCCGGCAGCGCCACGGCGGCGTCGGTCGCGGCCATGAGGTCCGTGAACGGCTCCAGGCCCCACCGGCCCCAGCCGCGCTGGATCATCTCCTGGCCGTACCCCGTGGACAGCGCCGGGTCGGGCAGCAGCACCGCGTAGCCCCGCGCGACCATCAGCCACGGGTTCCACCGCCAGCTCCAGGAGTTCCACGAGCCCAGCGGGCCGCCGTGGATCCACAGCAGCAGCGGCGCGGGCGCCTCGGCCGAGGCTGTGCGTGGCAGCGCCAGCCACGAGCGCAGCCGCACCCCGTCCGCCGTCGTCTCGACCTCCCTGAGGGTGCCCGGCAGCTCCGGGCGCGGGGCCGGACCGCGCAGCGCGGTCACCTCGGCCCCACCGTCGGAGGCGTCGGAGGTCAGGTCGAGGCGGACCACCTCCGCGGGGTGGGCGTAGGAGGCGCGCAGCGCGTACGCGCTCGCCCCGTCGGGCGCCACGACCAGGTCCGAGAACGCGCCGTCCTCGGTCAGCCGTGTCACGGCCCCGCTCCGGGCGTCGACGTGGAAGACCGGCGCGCGGCCGTCGTCGTCGGCCGTCATGAGCAGGCCGCTGCCGTCGGGCAGCCACCGCACCTCGCCGGGCCAACGGTCCCAGTCCGGTCCCAGCAGACGGCTCTCGCCGGAGGCGAGGTCGAGCACCCGCAGCGTCGGCCGTGGCGCGAGCTCGGTGGTGGAACGTTCCTCGTGAACGTACGCGAGCGACAGCCCGTCCGGGCTGATGCGCGGCGCGGAGTACTCGACGTCCTCGTCCGCGGCGAGGAGCGTCACCCGCTCGCCGGTCGCGAGGTCGATGCGCACCAGGTCCGTGCGCTGGGACCCACGCCCCTCCGGCACGACCCACTCGGTGACGAGGAACGATCCGTCGGGGGCGACGTCGTGGCTCGCCTCGACGAGGTGGGTGCGCGCGTCCGGGGTCAGGTCGCGCAGCGCGAGCGGCTTCTCCTCGGCCGCCGCGGCGTCGGCCGAGACGACGGCGCCGCCGTCTCCGAGCGCCATGGCGTAGAGCTTCGGCGCGGCCGGCCCGAGGTCGTGGTCCCAGTACCGCACCGGGTACCCGGCGTGCAGGATCGCGGAGACCTTCTTCTCCTTGCGCTCCTTGCGCAGCCGCTCCTCCTCCGACAGGTCGCCCGCACGCGGCAGCGCCGAGGCCGTCACCACGACCGTCACGCCCGTCTTGGCCGGGCGCGCGCCCTCGACCCCGCCCGGGTGGCGCGCCAGGACGCGCGCCTCGCCGCCGCCGGCGGGCAGCGTCCACAGGGCGGCGACCTCGTCGTCGTCGGAGCCGTCCGGCCGCGCGGCGACGAAGAGCAGGTCCCCGGCGGGCGTGAATCGCGCCTGCGACTCGCCCTTCGTGCCGCGGGTGAGGCGCCGGGCGGGCCGCTGCCCGGCAGGGTCGACCTCCCACAACGCGGTGACGTACCGGGTGCCGTCCTCGTCGAGGGTGCTCACGCCGGTGACCAGCCGCGTGCCGTCCGGGGACAGGGCGAGGGAGCCCAGCCGCGGGAGCGCGACGTAGGCGTCGAGGTCGTGGAAGGGCGTCGAGGGTGCTGTGGTCTCCGTCACGGGCCCATCCCATCACGGACGGTCACGGTCCGGGAGGAGGCCCGGCCCGCACCGGAGCCCCGCCGGTGTCAGGATTGACCGCATGCCCGAGCCCACCCGTTCCGTCCGCGCCGTGCGGACGCTGCGCGTGCTCGGCGTCGTCCTGCTCCTCGCCGTGGCCGTCGGGGGGCTGCTGCTCGGCTCCCGCCCGTTGCCGGGCGGGCCCTCCGTCGCGCCGGAGTTCCCGACGGCGGAGCCCGCGCCGACGGCGGCGCCGTCGCCGTCGACCCCGGCGAGCCCGGGCGTGCGGCCGCTCGAGGGCGTGCACGTGGTCCTCGACCCCGGCCACAACGGGGGCAACGGGGAGGCGACGGCCGAGGTCAACGCACTCGTGGGCGACGGCCGCGGCGGGAGGAAGGCCTGCAACACCGTGGGCACCTCGACGGCCGGCGGGTACATGGAGCACGCCTTCACCTGGGACGTCACCCGGCGGGCCCAGGAGCTGCTGGAGGCCGACGGCGCCGAGGTGACGCTCACGCGCCAGGACGACGAGAGCGTCGGCCCCTGCGTGGACGTGCGCGGGAGCACGGTGGGCGACGTCGACGCCGACGTGCTCGTGTCCGTCCACGCGAACGGCTCGGAGAACACCACGGCGAAGGGGTACTTCGCGATCGTCTCCGCGCCGCCCCTCAACGACGCGCAGGGCGAGCCGTCCCGGGACCTGGCCACTCACCTGCTCGCCGCCCTGGCCGACGGCGGGTTCACGCCCTCGGGGTCGTACGCGGAGGCGCTGAGCGAGCGGGCCGACCTCGGCACGCTGAACTGGGCCGAGCGGCCCGCCGTCCTCCTCGAGCTCGCGGAGATGCGCAACCCCGAGGAGGCCGCGCTCGTCGAGAGCGAGGAGGGACGGCAGCGCTACGCCGAGGCGATCGTCGCCGGCCTGCGCACCTGGGCGGCGGCTCGCTGACCCGAGGTCTGAGGGCTCGCTGACCCGCGGTCAGAAGGTCTGGAAGCCGGCACGGGCGACGGCGAACCCGCGGCCGGTGAGCGTCGACCAGCACGTCATCCCGCTCTGCTCGCTCGTGCAGGCGAAGAAGCCGGCCGTCGCGGACTGGCCGTACTCCAGCACGCCGTTGCCCGCGGCCGCGGGCTGACCGCAGTCCGGGGCGGCCTCGCCGTCGCGGGGCACGGCCAGGGTGGTCGGGCCGGAGCACCCCTCCGGCGGGGCGAAGTCGTAGTCGTCGATCGTGCACCGGGCGGAGTCCGCCAGGTCGCACGTGATGTTCTGCGACGGCGAGGCGAAGCTGCTGCGCTCCTGCGCGCCGGGCGGAGCGGCGCGGGCGAGGTCGACCCAGCCGGTGCCCGCCTCCGTCACGGTGGTGCGCAGGGCCTCGGGGGCGGCGTCGTCACCGGTGATGGCCGAGGCCACGGCGACGGCGTGGACGTTGTCGCACGAGTCCTGCAGCTGGTCGAGCGTGGTCATCACCAGCTCGCCCGAGGCCGGGTCGGCCCAGGCGCCGTCGGGCGCAGCGGAGGTCGCGAAGGCGGCGAACGCGCTCGCGTCGGCCACGGGGTCGGTGCAGGCCGAGGACTCCGGCAGGGCGACCAGGGCGTCCCGGGCGGCCTGCGCGTCGTCGGTGGCCGTCGGGGTGGGGGTCGGCGACGCCGACGCCGTGGGCTGAGCCTCGCCGGCGGTGGTGGCGGCGGGGGTCGGGCGCTCCTCGTCCTCGCCGCCGGAGAGCTGCCACACGACCAGGAGGACCAGGGCCAGGGCCACCGCGGCCAGGATGGTCAGCGGGAGCCACGAGCGCCGCCCGTGCTCGTCCGTCCGGGCGGCGGCGGCCGGCGCGCCGGCGGCGGCGCCGGTTCCGGCGGTGGCGTGGCGGTCACGGACCGGGGCAGCCCGGTCGGGGCCGCCTGGGTGCGTGGTGCGCCCGGGCCGGCCGGCCCGGGCGGGCGTCCACGCGGGGACGATCCGGGGCATCGCCTCGGTGGGGGAGTCGGTCGGTTCCGCGACGGCGGGCCGCTCCACCGGTTGCGCCGGGGCGAACGTCGGTGGTTCCGCGGCGTCCCGCGCGGGGACGTCCGGGTCGGAGTAGACCGCGGTGGCGTCGGGGTCGAAGGGGGCGCCGTCGCCCGCGCGGGGCCCGGCCTCGGTCGCGGGGACGGTGGGCATCGCCTGGGTCTGCTGGCCGGCCTCGGCCGCGGGGACGGCGGGCATCGCCTGGGTCTGCTGGCCGCCCACGGCGGCCGTGTCCTCGGCTGCAGCGGGACGCACCGCCGTCGGCTCGGTCCCGGACGCGGGCACGTCCGCGCCGGCAGGGGCGGCCGCGCGTGCGTGGGTCACGGGCGGCATGGCCGCGGTCGGAGACGTGTCACTCTCCGGCTCTGCGCCCCGGGCCTCGACCGGCGGCGTGGCGGGCGCGGCGGGGGCCGTCGGGGCGGCGGCCGAGGCGGCCCGACGGGCCAGGGCGGCGTCGACTTCCGGCATGCGCAGCCGTCCCAGCCAGTCCAGCAGCGCCGGGTAGGTGGAGGGGTTCTCGGCGATGGTCGCACGCAGCTCCGGGTGGTGCTGCGCAAGCTGCTGCAGGGTGGTCAGGGGCGTGCCGGGGTTGGCGGCCTGACGCCTCAGATCGTTCTCGCCGTCCATCTCTCACCTCCGCGATCCGACCCGACCCTACACAGATCGCGCACGTCAACGCCCTGGGGCGGCCAGGGGTGGGTCGGGCGGCTACCGCTCCCTGCGGCGCGGGGCGGGCAGGAAGCCGTCCTCGACGGCCCGCCTGTACAGGTCCACCTTGGTGGGCGCCTCCCGGCCGTCGCGGGCGTACTTGGCGCGGATGGAGCGCAGGTGCTCGATGACGGTGTGCTCGCTGATCCCGAGCGTGTGCGCCACCCGCACGGTCTTCTCCCCGGCGGCGTACAGGGCCAGCACCTCGGCCTCGCGCGGGGACAGGGCGGCGGAGTCGAGGTCCGGGTCGCCGTCGATCGCCGCCGCCCACGTGGCGGAGGGGACCGTCTCGTCCTGGGTGGCGGCGAGCACCGCGGTCGTCAGCGTCTCCACCGGGGCCGCCTTCTGCAGGACCCCCACCGCTCCCGCCCCGGCGGCGCGCCGGATGGCGTGCGGGTCGTCCCCCGCGGTGAAGACGAGCACCTTGATCCCCGCATCACGCAGGGCGCGGACGTTGTCGCCGGGGTCCGAGCCGTCCCCCAGCCGGAGGTCCAGCACGGCGACGTCGATCGGCCGTCCCAGCGCCAGGAGCCCCCGCACGGTGTCCGCGGAGCCGACCACCTCCACCGCAGCGTGCTGCCCCAGCGTGACGCGGAGTCCGAGCACCACGGACTCGTGGTCGTCCACGATTCCCACGCGCACTGTCACGTCGCATCCTCCTTCCCCCAAGGGTCGTCATGGTGGCAGAGACGGGCGGGGGGTGCAGTGTTTCGGCCCCGGGAGCCCACATGCCGGGCGGCGCGGACCGAGGGGTGGTCGGTCGGGACTCAGGGTCTTCGTCCGGCGGCGACCCCGCCGCCGGCCCGCATCCCGGTGCGGGCGGCAGGTCGCCTTCCGGGCGGATCCGGTCCGGGCGACCTACGTTGGCCGTATGCGCCGACTCCTCGCCCTGCTCGTCGCCGCCGTCGTCCTGGTGACAGCCGCCCTGGTGGTCGACCGCCTCCTGCGCGCGAGCGCGGAGGACCGGGTCGCGGGCGAGGTCGCCGCGGCCGTGGAGGTCGACGGCGAGCCGGACGTGACGGTCGAGGGATTCCCCTTCCTCACCCAGCTCGCGGCTGGTGAGCTGGACAGCGTGCGGGTCCGGGCGGACGCGATGGCCACGGAGGGCGTCCGGCTCCTGGACGTCACGGCGCACGCCCGGGCCGTCACCGTCGAGGAGCCCGCGACCGCCGGCCGGCTCGACCTCGACGGGACCCTGCCCGACGAGGTGCTGCAGGCGGCTGGTCCAGGAGGAGGTCGAGGGCGTGACGGTCGCGTCCGCCGCGGACGGCGTGCACCTGTCCACCGAGGTGCTGGGGCTCGACCTCGCGCTCGTCGCCGCGCCCGAGGTGGCCGACGGCGGCATCAGCGTGCGCGTGACGTCGGTGCGGCTCGGCGGCGCCGAGCTCGACACGGACGACCTCGCACCACTGCTGGGCGAGGACCTGCTCGAGCTGGAGCTGGACGTGCCCGACCTACCGCTCGGGCTTCGCCTCGTCCAGGTCGTCCCGGCCGACGGCGGGCTGCGGCTGTCGCTGACGGGCGAGGACGTGGTGCTCGCCGACGTCCCGTGACGGCGGCGGCCCCGACGACGGCGCGTCGGACGTCGCAGGACCTGAGGACGACGGGCCCGGCGACGGCGCGTCCGGGGAGTCCACCGCCCCGTCGGGACCGATGGTGGAGCGCCGGGTCCCCTCCGCCGTCTCCACGACGACCGAGGCCACCGCAGCCCGGCGCGGGGGCAGGATCCGGATCACGACCCGTCCGGCGGCCACGCCGTCGAGCAGGCCCGGGATCGGGGCGAGGACGGCCGCGGGGTCGGGCACGTCGGACAGCCCGCCGTCGTCCATCACCTCCACGGCCACCCCACGCAGCCGGGCCGCGCGCACGGCGGCGACGACCCCCGGGACGTCGAGCGCGCCGCCCCGGAGCCGGTCGCGCACCTCGGCCTCCAGCACCGCCAGTCGCGCGCGCTCCTCCTGTCCCGGGAGGTGGCCCTCGGCCAGCCGCTCCAGCGCCGGGCGCACGTTCTGCTCGAGCCAGGCCAGGCGGCGGTGGCGCTCGGCGGCCTCGGCGAGGCGGGCCGCGTGGGCGGCCCGGCGGGAGCGTGCGCGTGCCGCGACGGCGCTGATCTGCCGTGCGGCCCGGTGCAGGACCACGCCGGCGGTCGTGCCGACGACCAGGAAACTCAGGTGCGTGAGCAGCAGGTCCGGCAGCCCGCGCCAGTCCTGACCGGTCGTGCCGAACCAGGCGAGGGTCACGGCCACCAGGCCGGCCATCCCGCACCAGGCAGAGACGAGGTGGCCCCGGGCGGCGAGGAAGAACAGGACGAACGAGCCCGCGCCCAGGTGCCACGCCGAGTAGCCCGGGAACCGGTCGGTGGGCAGGTCCCAGGAGACCAGCAGGGCCAGCAGCCCGGGCACGACGGCGAGAGCGGCCGTGACGGCGCGCGTGAGCCGGCGGCCGGGCAGGAGCGCCGCGGCCGCCGCTGCCGCCGCGAAGATGACGAGCCCGACGACGTGGGGCAGCAGCGAGCCGCGGTCCGGCGACGTCGTGGCGACGAGGAAGACGTTGCAGGCGACGTAGCTGAGCACGACCGTCCAGCCCAGCGGGCCTGCGAGCCGGAGGTCCGGCGCCGACTCCTCGACGGTGCTCATGCCCGCCACCCCACGATCACCTCCGTGCCGGCGCCGGGCCGGGAGCGCACCTCGGCGTTCCCGCCGGGCAGTCGCGACATGCGGCCCAGGATGCTGCCGCGGACACCGAGGCGCCCCGCGGGGACGGAGGCGGGATCGAAGCCGGCGCCGTCGTCGCGGACGCGGACCTCGGCCCGTCCGGGCCGCACCGTCACGGTCACCGTGCGGGCCGCGCCCGGCCCGGCGTGCCGCACGCTGTTACGCAGCGCCTCGGCGGCGGCGGCCACGAGCTTCACTGCGACGAGCTCCGGGATCCGGGCGGGTTCGACGTCGGCCCTCACCTCGGCGCCGGCGCCGATGACGGCGGCGCGGAGCCGGAGGCGGAGCACCAGGTCCCCCGCCTCCACCTCGCCGGTGGCGGTGCTGGGCTGGCGCAGCTCGTCGAGGTCGTCGAGCGCCCGCCGGGCCTCCAGGGCGACGGCGGCGCGCGGGGCGGTCCCGGACGAGCCGGCGAGGAGCGCGGCGAGGACCCCGTCGTGGACGATGGCGGCGAGCCGGTCGCGCTCGGCGGCCCGGGACTCGGAGCGGGCCTCGGCGACGGCGTGCTCCGCGTCCGTCGCGGCGGCGGCGTCGACGGCCCGGGCCGCGCGGAGCACCAGCCAGACGACGGACATCACGATCAGCCCCGACGTGACGGCGTACACCGCGTCCTGCACGGCGAGCAGCGGCCGGGCCCGGCCGGTGTCCCACCACCGCGCGACGCCCCAGAGGGTGCACACCGTGAGGAGGTAGGCCACCGACACCCGCGCACGCCAGGCGAGCGCGGCACTGGCCAGGGCCGCACCGATGAAGCCCGAGATCCACTGGGTCTGGTGGCCCGCCGAGCCCTCCTCGAGCAGGGGGACGCTGGCGACCACCCCGAGGAAGAGCAGCGCCCACGCGCCCGCCACCATCTGCACCGCAGCGGCCGGCACCCGCGTGAGGGGGCCGAGAGCGGCGAGGACCACCAGCCCGCCGACGAGGACCGTGGCCGTGGTGATCCACCAGGGCGCCAGGGCGGCACGATGGGTGCCCGGCAGGTGGACCACGGTGAGCGCGAACGCGAGCCCGCCGACCCCGACCAGGCCCGCGACCACGTGGACCAGGTGCCGGTGCCCGTGATCCGGCTCGGTCCTCATGCCCGCAGGGTAAGGGCAAGCGCCTCGTGCGTGAACCGCCCGCCCGTGCGGAACGGTCGGCGGTCAGGGCTCCGGGGTGGGTCTCGCCTGCTCGCCCGGGGGGCCGGCCTGCCGGACGTCGCCGGCCGCGGGGCCGGTTGGGGCGCCCGCCGGGCCGGCGGGGCGGGCGTCCTGCTCGGCCATGGCGGCGAGCATGGCGTTGTAGGCGCGCAGCTCGGCGTCGTCGTCGCGGTCCGCCGCGCGGTCGGAGCGGCGGGCGGTGCGGGTGTCGTCCTGCGCCCACGCCACCGCGACGCCGATGGCGAGCGCCAGCGTGGGCAGCTCGCCGATGCCCCAGGTGATGGCGCCGCCCTTCTCCTGGTCCGCGAGGGCGTCCACGCCCCACGGCAGGCCGAGCCAGCCGAAATAGTCCGCGGCGAGCAGCGAGGTCTGGGAGATGATCGAGATCCCGAAGAACGCGTGGAAGCCCATCGTCGCCAGCAGCAGGAGCAGCCGCAGCGGGTAGGACGGCCGCGCCGGGCCCGGGTCGATGCCGACCAGGGCGTTCGCGAACAGGTACCCCGCCAGCGTGAAGTGGACGACCATCAGCAGGTGGCCCACGTGCGTGGTCAGCGCGAGCTCGAACAGGGGCGTGTAGTAGAAGACCACGAGCGAGCCGGCGAAGTTCACGCCCGCCACCACGGGGTGGGAGAAGAACCCGGCCCACCGCGAGTGCACCAGGGCCAGCAGCCACTCGCGCGGCCCGCGCGAGCCGTCCCGCCGGTGCGGCAGCGCCCGGACGGCCAGCGTCACCGGCGCCCCGAGCACGACGAAGATCGGCACCACCATCGCCAGCAGCATGTGCTGGAGCATGTGCGCGCTGAAGAGGACCGAGCCGTAGACCGTCGGGCCGCCGTTCGTCACCCAGAGGAACAGGACCATCCCGACGACCCACGAGAACGTGCGGGCGCCGGACCAGCCGTCGCCCCGGCGGCGGAGCCGCGCCGCCCAGCGGACATAGACCACGACCGCGGTGACCGCGACGAGGGCCAGCAACGGCTCGAGCCGCCACTGCGTGAGGTAGGTCAGCGCCGTCGGGAAGGGTGGCACGGAGTTGCCGGTCAGCAGGTAGGCGGGACTCGCGTCAGTGACCGGCTCCTGCGGGACGGGCGGGGCCGACGAGCCCAGCGCGATGGCGACGCCGATCACCACGCCCATGAGCAGCACCTCGCCGCCCGCGAGCCGCCAGAACGCCGCGCCGGGGCGGCCGCCGTCGCCGCCCGTGCGCAGGGCCGGGATGGTCGCACGGCGGTGCGCCCAGCCGGCGAGGCCGAGGGCCGCGGTGAGCAGGATCTTCAGCAGCAGCAGGCGGCCGTAGGGATGGGCGAGGAGGTCGGAGGGGGACCCCAGGCGGATGGCGGAGTTGACCACCCCGGAGTACGCCACGATCACGAAGCACCACAGGGCGACGGCGGAGTAGCGCTCGGCCCCGTCCGCCAGGTCCCGGCCGAGTTGCGCGGCCACCACGCACAGGACGGCGAGCCCGCCCGCCCAGACGCACACCGCGGCCACGTGCAGCCACCACGAGGACACCGCGATCTCGTGGCCGGCGGCGCCGGCGGCGTGGCCGGTCAGGGCCGTGGGGACGAGCGCGACGAGCGCGAGCACGCCCGCCCAGGCGGCGGAGGCGTAGCCGGCGACCGCGGCGGCGAGCAGCGCCACCAGCGCGGTGATCAGCGTGGCCCACATGAGGTTGCGGCCCAGCTCGATCTCGGTGACGAACTGCAGGAGCTGCGCCCCGAAGTCCGGGCCGCCGAGGGTGCCGACGACGGACGCGTAGGTCAGGATCACGTGGGCCAGCTGCGCCAGCGCCCAGACCACGGACGCGACGGCGCCCACGCGGGCCGACAGGGACCAGGCCCGGCCGTCGCCCGGCGTGGCCCGCGAGGGCCGGGCCGCGCGCTGGCCGGCGGCGTCGGCGCCCCGGCCCGGCGGTTCGGCCCTCGGCGGCGCGGGCAGTACGAGCGCGCACAGCGCGAAGGCGCCCACGGTGATCGCGGCGCCGGCGTGGCTCAGCACGGTGACGGCCGGCAGCCCCCAGCGCACCAGCGGTCCCGGGTCGAACAGCGGCGACGGGGCCGCCGCCCCGGTGACCACGAGCCCCGCGACCACCGCCAGGAGGGCGGCGGGCAGGGCGCCCAGCGCCCACGCCCAGGTGCGGTCGGGGACGGTTCGGGTGGTCGTGTCGGGCACCCGTCCAGGGTAGGCGCCGCCCGGAGGGCGCCTCGCGTCCGGTGACGGGTCTCACGCGGGGCGTGCGGCCCGGCTCACCGGGCGTGGGTCGCGTGCCATACGCTCGACCGCGTACCGGGACAAAATGGGGGCAGGATGAGTGAGTCGGCGGTGCGTCAGCACCAGGTGATCACCGAGTCGGAGACGGAGCGCGCCACGCGCCTCGTCTCGCGGGTCTCTGCCATCTTCGGCGAGCGGGTGGTGGGCCAGGACGGCCTGCGGGTCGCGCTGATCTCAACCCTCCTGGCCGGCGGTCACGTGCTGCTCGAGTCCGTGCCGGGTCTGGCGAAGACCACCGCCGCCCAGACCCTCGCCGGGGCCGTGTCGGGGACCTTCCACCGCATCCAGTGCACGCCGGACCTCATGCCCAACGACATCGTGGGCACCCAGATCTTCAACTACGCCACCAACGACTTCTCCACCCAGCTCGGGCCCGTGCACGCCAACTTCGTGCTGCTGGACGAGATCAACCGCTCCTCCGCCAAGACGCAGTCGGCGATGCTCGAGGCGATGCAGGAGAAGCAGACCTCGATCGGCGGCGAGGTCTACCCGCTGCCCAGGCCGTTCATGGTGCTGGCCACCCAGAACCCCATCGAGGAGGAGGGCACCTACGTCCTCCCCGAGGCGCAGATGGACCGCTTCCTCATGAAGGAGGTGCTCACCTACCCGACCCCGAACGAGGAGGTCGAGATCCTGGAGCTGACCTCGGCGGGCGCGTTCGACGAGCCGATCGACCACGAGCCGATCACCCTCGACGACGTCCACTTCCTCCAGGCTCTGGTCAACCGGGTCTACGTCGACCTCTCCATCAAGCAGTACATCGTGGCGCTGATCAACACCACCCGCGGCGGCGGGCCGCGCCCGCTGCCGAACTTCCACCAGCACGTGCGCGTGGGCGCCTCGCCGCGCGGGGGGATCGCGCTCATGCGCGTCGCGCAGGCCGTCGCCCTCCAGGAGGGCCGCACCTACGTCGTGCCCGACGACGTCAAGAAGCTGCGTCACCCGGTGTTGCGCCACCGGCTCGTGCGCACCTACGACGCGCTGGCCAACAACGTCGCCCCGGAGTCGCTCGTCGACGCCGTCTTCGCCACCGTCCCCACCCCCTGAGAAGCCCGGGACCCGCCGGATGTCCTCCACCACCTCCCGTCTCGCGAAGGTCCGCGCCCGGCTGGACCTGCCCACGGTCCGCCGCGCCGCGGGCATGCTGGAGGGGCGCCACCGGTCGATCTTCTCCGGCCACGGGCAGGACTTCGACGACCAGGTGGAGTACCGCCCGGGCGACGACATCGGGGACATCGACTGGAAGTCCTCCGCGCGCGCCGGGCACCCGATCATCCGGCGGTTCGTGCGCGAGTCGAACCTGGCGATGGTGCTCGCCGTCGACACCGGCCGGAACATGGCGGCCACCGCCCCGTCGGGCGAGGCGAAGTCGGCGGTGGCGATGTTCGCCGCCGACGTCGTGGCCTACCTGGCACGCGCCCGCGGCGACCTCGTCGCGCTCGTCGCCGGGGACGCCGAGCGAATGGTCCAGCTGCCCGGCCGCGGCGGCACCGCCCACCTCGAGATGCTGCTGCGCACCGTCGAGCGCTCGCTCAGCCTCGACGCCCCTCCCTCGGACCTGGGCCGCGTCCTGGACCGGGTGCTCACCTGGTTCACGCGTCGCTCGCTCGTCGTGGTCATCACGGACGAGGCCCGCCCCGGCCCCGAGCACGAGGACGCCCTGCGTCGCCTGCGAACCCGGCACGAGGTGATGGTCATCGCCGTCGCGGACGCGCTGCCCACGGCGCCCGGCGCCGGGCCGACCGCCGACGTCGACGGCGCCGCCGCGCTCCCCGCGTTCCTCCGGGACGACCAGAAGCTCCACGAGGAGGCGCTCGCCGCGGTCGAGGCCCGTAAGGGGGAGGTCCGGGCCGTGCTGCGACGTCGGGGCATCGAGGCGGTCACGGTGGCCGGCGAGGACGACCTGGTGGACCGCCTCATCGACCTGCTGGGGAGGCAGCGCCGTGTCGCCCGACGCTGACCTGCTGCCGCCGGAGGCCTACACCTGGTGGGTGCCCGCCCTCGGGGTGCTGCTCCTGCTGCTCGTCGCCGCCTGGTACGTCTTCGTCCACCGCTGGACCGACCCCGCCCGGGTGGCGGAGCGGGCTCGGCGCCGGCGCGCCCCGGTGACGATGAGCAACAACCTCCGCCAGCGCTTCGCGGCCGAGGTGGACGAGCACCACGGGCGCTACCGCGAGGGCGAGTACGACCTGCGAGAGCTCCACCTCGAGCTGTCCCGGACCATGCGCGAGTTCGCCTCGGAGCGGATCGGCACGGACGTGCGCGCCTGGACGCGCGGCGACGTCGCCGGCTACGACCCCACGCGACGGATCGGCGGCCTGCTCGCGCAGTGGGAGGAGCCGAGCTTCGCCGCCCGCTCCGACGCCGAGGCGGCCGAGTCGGCCCGGCACGCCAAGGAGGTGATCGCCCAGTGGTGAGCCCGTGGCTCGTGCCCGTCGTCCTGGTGGTGATCGCCGCCGCCGCGGCCGCGGGCTGGTTCGCCCGCCGCCCGGAGCGGCGGGCCGGCGCCGTGACGTGGGTGGCGAACTCCGGCTACCTGCGGTCCCTGGCCGGCTACCGCCGCCGGATCCGGGTGCTGCGCGGGGGGCTGGCGCTCGGCGCCGCGGCCCTGGCCCTGACCTCGCTGGCGACGGCGTCCCTCACCGCGCGCCCGGTGGACCGCGACGTGCGCTCGGAGATCCTCGCCACCCGCGACATCGTGCTGTGCCTGGACGCCTCGGGGTCGATGATCGAGCTGGACACGGAGATCGTGCAGAAGTTCTCCGAGATGGTGGAGTCCTTCGAGGGCGAGCGCATCGCGCTGAGCGTCTGGAACAACACCTCCCGGACCGTCTTCCCGCTCACCGACGACTACGCGCTGGTGAAGGAGGAGCTCGACGCCGCGGCGTCGGCCCTGGACTTCGACCTCGACGCCTGGGTGTACGACCAGGAGGCGCTGGAGAAGCTGGAGAACTTCCTCGTCGGCACCGTCTCCCTCGACAACGAGTCCTCGTCGCTGGTGGGGGACGGGCTGGCCACCTGTGCGCTGGCGTTCGACGCCTCCGACGCCGAGCGCTCGCGGACGATCATCCTCGCCACCGACAACCTCGTGCTCGGCACGCCGATCTACACCCTGCCCGAGGCGGCGAGCTTCGCGGCCGAGCGGGGCATCACCGTCCACGGCATGTACGCCTCCCTCACCGACGCGGACTCCGCAAGCGCGAAGGCCGAGATGCAGGAGGTGATCACCGGCCACGGCGGCCTGTTCCTGGAGGCGGACGACCCGGCCGCGGTGTCCGGCATCATCGAGGACATCGAGGCGCAGCAGGCGGTCGACCTCGACGCCGACCCCCAGCTCGTCGTCACCGACCGCCCGGACCGCTGGTACGGCTGGCTCGTCGCCGGGCTCGCGGCCTTCCTCCTCGTGGTCTGGAGGGTCCGCACATGATCCTCCGGATGGTCTGGCCCGTGTGGGCGCTCGTCCTCGTCGTCGGCCCGATGCTGGTGCTGTGCGCGCTCGCGTGGTGGCGCGCGCGACGCACCCGGGACGGCACGGAGCGCGCTTGGCTGCGCCGGACCGGCATGGTCCTGGCGACCCTGGCGATCGGGCTCGCCCCTGCGGTGCCCACGGAGACCGAGACGGTGGAGACGAACGCCGAGGTGTTCTTCGTCGTCGACCGGACCGGATCGATGGCCGCCGAGGACTACAACGGCGACCAGGCCCGGCTGGAGGGTGTGCGTCACGACATCGTCGCCGTCATGGAGGCGCTGCCCGGCGCGCGCTACTCCGTGATCGGGTTCGACTCCCAGGCCACGCGCCAGCTCCCGCTGACCACCGACTCGCGGGCCGTGCGGTCCTGGGCGGAGACGCTGCGCCAGGAGATCACCTGGTACTCGGCCGGCTCGACGATCGACCGTCCCGCGGCCACGCTCACCCAGACCCTCGAGGCGGCCGCGGAGCGCAACCCGGCCAACGTGCGGCTGGTCTTCTTCCTGTCCGACGGCGAGAACACCGACGGCGACAACTCCTCCGCGACGCCGCAGGAGGGCGCCTACGCCCACCTCGACCCGCTCGTCGACGGCGGCGCGGTGCTCGGGTACGGCACCGCGGAGGGAGGGCGGATGCGCTCCTACGACGGCACCGACGCCTCCGGGCCGGGCACCGACGCGCCCTGGATCACCGACGAGACCCAGCCCGGCGCGCCGCCGGCGGTCTCGCGCATCGACGAGACGAACCTGCGCCGCCTGGCGGAGGACCTCGGCGTGGAGTACGTCCACCGCATCGAGCCCGGCCCGGTGGACCAGCTCGTCGCCGGCATCGACGTCGAGGAGCTCGCCGCCGACGGGCGCCGCGAGATCGACACGTTCCGGGACGTGTACTGGCCGGCAGCGGCCCTCCTCGCGCTGCTCACGGCGTGGGAGGCGTTCGAGCTGGCCGCGCGCTGGCGCCGTCTGCGGGAGGTGGCCGCATGAGCGGGCAGCAGCGCGCACCGGGCCGGGGCCTCGGCCGGAAGAGCCCGCGCCCGCCCATCCCGGAGCACCTCGGGCTGCGCCGGCGGATGCTGGCGCTGTCCTCCCCGTTCGTCCTGGTCCTGCTCCTGGCGGGCAGCCTCCTGCTGGGCGTCACCTTCGGGAACCTCCACGCCCGCGCCGCGTACGACGACGCCCGCTACGTGACCGCCGCCGAGCGGTACGGCTACCAGGTGCCGTTCACGTCCGGGGTGATCGAGCCGTGGAAGACCTGGTTCAACGCGGGGACCGCGGAGTTCCAGGCTCAGGAGCACTTCCGGGCCGTCGAGGACCTGCGGGAGGCGCACCGGCTCGTCCCGCCCGGCACCACGGACCGGGACGGCAACCCGGACCCCACGACGCCGGAGTGCCGCGTCCGCACCAACCTCTCCCTGGCCCTGGAGGCGATGGGCGACGACGCGCAGGAGGCGGGGGACCCCGCCATGGCCGTCGTGCACTACAACGAGGCGATGGACACGATCGGCCCGTGCACCTCCGACGGGGAGTCGGAGTCCGACGAGCAGCCCGACGACCCGTCGCAGAACCCGCCGCAGGACCCCGGCGAGGACCCCTCGCAGCAGCCGGACCAGCCGTCCGAGCAGCCCGACGACCAACCCTCCGAGCAGCCGTCTGACCAGCCCTCCGACGAGCCGAGCAGCGGTGGGTCACAGAACCCCGGCGAGAACCCGTCGCAGACCCCGGGTGAGGACCCGAGCCAGCAGCCCGGCGAGGACCCGAGCCAGCAGCCCGGGGAGGACCCGAGCCAGCAGCCCGGCGGTGGCACGCCCGACGAGACCGAGCAGCGTCAGCGGCAGAAGGCCGACCGGTCGCAGCAGGACGCCCAGGGCGGTCGGAGCGGCGAGTCCCAGGACCAGCCGGGCGGTCAGGGGCAGGACGACCCGCAGGGGGGCCCGGGTCCCAGTGAGGAGGACGCGCCGTCCGGCGACGGATCCCAGGAGCCGATCGACCCCAGGCAGCGCGAGCTGGAGGAGCGCAACAGGGAGGCCGAGCGCGACCGCCAGGAGCAGGAGCAGCAGGAGGGCGGCGGGTTCGGCGGCGGCCAGAACTGGTGAGCTGGGGTCAGGCGACCTCGGCCTCGGCCTCGACCTCGGCCGCGCGGAACGCAGCAGGGCTGGTGACCGCGGCACCGACGGCGCGCAGCACGAACTCCTCGGTCGCAGCGACGAACGCGGAGCGGCCCGGCTCCTCCTGCGGCCCGCGCCGCCCGCTCAGGCACGCGTGCACGAGCGGCACGACCGCGTCGAGGTCCTGGGCCGGGATGGCTCCGGCCTCGATGGCGCGGGTGAGGATGTTGCGCAGCAGGCTCTCGACCTGACTGACGTGGGCACGCAGGTCGCGGGCTGCCTCGTGCGAGACGACCTCGCGCAGGTCCGGCCCGGGGGCGAAGTGGTACGCGGGCGCGAGGGCCAGCTGCTGGCGGACGTAGACCCGCAGCTGCTCCACCGGCTCGGCGACCTCTCCCAGCGACGCCTCGAGCGAGCGGACGTACGACGACGTCTCGTGCTCGATGAAGGCCAGGAGCAGTGACTCCTTGTCGGGGAAGTGGTTGTAGACGGCGGTACGACCGACGCCGGCCCGTCCGGCGATGTCCGCGAGGGAGATGGCGTCGAAGCCGCGCTCGGTCATGAGTTCCGACAGCGCGGCGAAGAGCGCGGTGCGGGTGCGCTCGCGGTGCTCCGCGAGGGAGCCGCCGATGATCTTGGGCATGGGACAGATCATGCCACTTGCTGACGAAGATGTACGAATCGTCGTGAAGAAGTTGTCCCAATTGTCGTGAAGGACCTGGCGGTCTGTCGTCATCCGCGTCCCGAGGATCGCTTTTCGGCGCTCCGGGGGTCATGCCCTAATCTCCGACCAGGACCGCCCGAAAAGAGGACCCGCATGACCGGCCCCGACCAGTTCTCCGCCTACGACGCCAGCAACCCAGTGACCCCGCCCGAGGTGCTGGCGCAGATCGCCGAGCACCGTCCAGAGCTGCGCCCGCTCGTGGCGGCGAACCCGTCGACGCCGGAGCCCGTGGCGCAGTGGCTCGGCGGACTTGGCGACGTCGCGGTGGACGCGGCGCTGCGCCGTCGAGCGGGTGCCGACTCCTTCGCCGCGCCCTCGGGCGGAAGCTCCAGCCCGGCGGGCGGTCCTGGTGCGTCCGCGGACCGGTGGCAGCAACCCGACGCGGGACCGCAGACGGCGTACGGTCAGCCCGCCACGTTCACCAGCGGCTACGGCCAGGAGCCGGGTGGGTACGGCCTGCAGTCCCACGGGCAGCAGCCTTTCGGTCAGCAGCCGGGCGGGTACGGCCAGCAGCCGTTCGGCCAGCAGCCGGGCGCCTACGGCCAGCTGCCGGGCTCGTACGGCCAGCAGCCGGGCGGGTACGCCCAGCAGCAGGGCGCCTACGGCCCTCAGCCCGGGTACGGCTACCCGGGCGGGCCCACGGCCGGTCCGTGGACCACCGCGCAGCCGCGGAGGTCCGGCTCGGCGGTGAAGTGGATCATCGCCGGGGCAGCCGTGGTGATCGCGATCGTCGTCGCCGCCATCGTCGCGCTGGCCAACGCCGGAGGTGAGGCGTACGGCGACGACCCGGCCCTCGACGCGCTCTGGGACGCCTGCGAGGCGGGCGACGCCCAGGCCTGCGACGACCTCTACCTGGACTCGCCCCTCTGGTCCGAGTACGAGGAGTTCGGCGGCTCGTGCGGCGGGCGGTTCCCAGGCACGGACCAGTACTGCACCGAGCTGATGTGACGGCGGGACGCGGGCTCAGGCCGTCGCGTCCCGCAGCGCCCTGACGATCGGCCGGTCGGGCTCCAGCCAGTCGAGGTCCTCGAGCGCCTCGCGGCCCACCCAGCGCAGCTCCGCGTGGTCCTGCAGGGGCGCGGCGGCGCCGTCGGTGATCTCGGCCAGCCAGACCCGCATCCTCAGGTGGTCCAGGATCGGCCAGTCGGTGCCGTCGTCGGCCGGCACCTGCCGCCCCAGGCGCACCTGGACCCCCAGCTCCTCCGCGAGCTCGCGGTGCAGCGCGGTCACCGGGCTCTCGTCCGGCTCGACCTTGCCGCCCGGCAGCTCCCACTTGCCGGCCAGCGCGGCGGGCGCGGAGCGGCGGGCGCAGAGCATCGACGTCGGCCGGTCGAGCGAGTCCACGATGGCCGCCGCGACCACCAGCCGCCGGGAGGCCCGCGACTCGCCCCCGCTCACGCCAGCCTCGCAGGGAAGCCGCCGGTGGCCACCGGCCCCCACGACTCCACGGTGACCCGAACCAGGGACTTGCCCTGCTCCTGCATGGCGCGCCGGTACTCGTCCCAGTCCGGGTGCTCGCCCGAGATCGAGCGGTAGTACTCCACGAGCGGCTCGAGCGCCTCGGGCAGGTCCAGCACCTCCGCCGTGCCGTCCAGCTGGATCCAGGGGCCGTCGAAGTCGTCCGAGAGCACGCACAGGGAGGCGCGGGGATCGCGCCGGAGGTTCACCGCCTTGGCCCGCTCGGGGTAGGTGGACACGACCACGCGGCCCGCGCCGTCGAGCCCGCACGTCACCGGGCTCAGCTGCACGCCGCCGTTGGCTCGGTGGGTGAGCAGCACGGCGTGGTGGCGGGCGGCGACGAACTCCTGCATGTCCTCGCGCGAGACGGTCGTCGAGGTCGCGATCTTCCTGGCCATGCCCCGGAGCCTAACGCTGCGGCGCCCGGCGGCCCGGCGGCCCGGCGGCCCGGCGTCAGGCTGCTGCGGCGTGCGGGGCGAGCAGGCTCTCCACCGCGCGCCACTGCTGGCCGGCGCTGCGCCGGCCCGGGCGGTGGAGGTCGCGGACCATGATGCCGCGCGCCGCGAGCTGGCGCCGCAGCAGCTCGGCGTCGCCGTGGGCGCCGTCGGTCAGGGCCGCGGACCGTGCCTCGAGGAGGCGCAGGTCGGAGGTGGTGAGCCCGCCGGCCGGGCACACCGGGACGAACGCGTCGTCGTGCGGGTCCTCGGTGAGCGGCTCCGGGTAGCCGTGCGCGTCGAGCGCCCGGCGCAGGGCGGCGCGGTCGACGTCGAGCCGGACCCGGGCCAGCTCGACGGTGCCGGGACCGATCAGCACGAGGTCCTCCGCCAGCACGACGGCGGAGACGAGGTGGCGGGGCACGCTCACCCGGGCGTCGTCCCACTCGAGGGTGAGGGACCGGGGGGTGACCCGGGCCCGCAGCGACTCGCCGTAGATCGTGCCTGCGAGCAGGACGCCCACCAGCGCGCCCAGCCCCGCCAGGACACCGAGCGCCACCGGCTCGCCCACATGGGTGCCGGCGCCGAGCAGGCCGTCGAAGCCGGTGCTGGCCTGAGCCAGCCACTCGAGGCCCAGGCCGGCCAGCAGGCCGAGCAGCACCCCGGCGGTGGGGTGGCCGACGAAGAGGGCGGTGCGCAGGCGGCGGGGGAGACGGACCGACGTGGCGCCGACCATGTGTGCCTCCTCATCCCGTGCTGCGGCCCGAGCCGCCCGACACGTCAAGCGTGCCGTGCGGGCTCGGGCGGGTGCATCACCTTTTGGGATGAAAGAACCCTGATCCTCTGCTGCCCCGGTCGTAGGGGGCTCCCCCTACGGGCGGGGCCGCGGAACCCTGAGACGCGGGCCGGAGGTCACGGCAGGCGGCGGTCCCCGGGGCGCTGCACCCGCAGCCAGCGGTAGCCGTACCCCTCCAGCGCGAGATCCACGCTGCGGCGCTCGTCGAGGCGGCACTCGCCCTCCTCCAGGAGGTCGACGAGCAGGGTGCCCTCCTCGTCGTCGTCGAGGGTCAGGGGCACCACCACGGACTCGGGGCCGAGGTTGTGCAGCAGCACCATCGACGCCTCGTCCCACGTGCACCGGTGGGCCAGCACGGAGATCTCGGGCTGCTCGAGGACGCGGAACTCGCCCCACCCCAGCTCCGGGCACTCCCGGTAGCGCTGGGCCATGAGCGTGATGTGCCGCAGCAGCGAGTCCGGGTCGTGCCTCGCCGAGGCCACGTTGACGTGCTCCGGCCCGAAGCCGCCGGTGACGACCGGGGCGACGAGCTTGCGCGCCGGGGCGGTGGAGAAGCCGGCGCCGGGCTCGTCGGTCCACTGCATCGGGGTGCGCACGGCCATGCGGCCCGACAGCTCCAGGTTCTCACCCATGCCGATCTCCTCGCCGTAGAAGAGCACGGGGGTGCCGGGCAGCGCGAAGAGGAGGGAGTAGGCCATCTTGAGGCGGCGCGGGTCGCCCTCGAGCATGGGGGGCAGGCGGCGCTTGAGGCCTCGCCCGAAGAGCTGCATCTCCGGCTCGGGCCCGAAGGCCGCGAAGACCTCCTGGCGCTCGGACTCGGAGAGCTTGTCGAGGGTGAGCTCGTCGTGGTTGCGCAGGAAGTTCGCGTACTGCGAGTCGGGCGAGATCTGGTCCAGCGGGCGCTGCTCGAGCGCCTTCGCCAACGGCCGGGCGTCGGCCCGCGCCATCGAAAGGTAGATGGCCTGCATGCCGATGAAGTCGAACATCATGGTCAGCTCGTCGCCGTTGGTGCCGCCGAAGAACTCCACCTGGTCCTCGAACGGCACGTTGACCTCCCCGAGAAGGATCGCCTCGCCGCTGCGGCGCTGGAGGAACTGGCGCAGGGAGCGCAGGTACTCGTGCGGCTCCGAGAAGTCGTGCTTGTCCCGGTCGGACATCCCGAGGTCGTTGAGGAAGAACGGCACCGCGTCCACCCGGAAGCCGTCGATGCCGAGCTGGAGCCAGAACCCCATGACCTTGGCGATGGCGTCCTGGACCTGGCGGTTCGCGATGTTCAGGTCGGGCTGGTGCTTGTAGAAGTGGTGGAGGTACCACTCGCCGGTCTTCTCGTCCTTCTCCCAGATCGAGTCCTCCTGGTCCGGGAAGACCACCTGGTCGGAGGTGTCGGGCGGCGGGTCGGAGCGCCACACATAGTAGTCCCGGTAGGGGTTGTCCTTGCTCTTGCGGGCCTCCTTGAACCAGGGGTGCTGGTCCGAGGTGTGGTTCACCAGGAGGTCGACGATCACGCGCAGGCCGCGGTCCTTGGCGGTGCGGACCAGCTCGACCACCTCGCCGTGGGTGCCGAGGCGCGGGTCGACGCCGTAGAAGTCGGAGACGTCGTAGCCGTCGTCCTTGCCGGGCGTCGGGTAGAACGGCATGAGCCACAGGCAGGTGACGCCGAGCTCGGCGAGATAGTCCACACGCTGGGCGAGGCCGGCGAAGTCCCCCACGCCGTCGCCGTCGGAGTCGAAGTACGTCTCGACGTCGAGGCAGTAGATGACGGCGTTCTTCCACCACAGGTCGGAGGTGTCGGTGATACGCACGGTCAGGACTCCTTCAGGGCGGGGAGGACCTCGGTGGCGGCCACGTCGAGCCACCGGGCCTGCTGCTGGCCGACGAAGTGCAGGTAGATCTCGTCGAATCCGAGCTCGGCGTACTCGCGGATCCACTCCACGTGCTGCGCGGGTTCGGCGGAGACGCGCACCGCGCCCTCGACGGTGGCCACCGTGACGTCGCGGCTGGCGACGTCGAAGTGCTCGGGGGTGTCGGCGTCCAGGCTGAGGGGGGCGTCGAAGACGTTCGAACGCCACTGGTCGTGGGCGATCGCCTCGGCCTCCGACCGGGTCGGCGCCCAGGACAGGTGCAGCTGCAGCGCGAGGGGGCCGCGGCCGCCGTTGTCGCGGTAGGCGGACACCACCTCGCGCAGCTTCTCGTGCGGCTGGTTGATCGTGATCATCCCGTCCGCCCACGCGGCCGCCCGGGCCGCCGTCGGCGCGGTGATCGCGGTCGCGAGCAGCGGCACGGGCTCGGCGGGCAGGTCGTACAGGCGGGCCCGGTCCACCCGGACCAGGCCGTCGTGGCTGACGTCCTCGCCGGCGTGCAGGCGGCGGATGACGTCCACGCACTCCTCCAGCCGCCGCATCCGTGTCTCCTTGTCGGGCCAGCGGTCGCCGGTGATGTGCTCGTTCATCGCCTGGCCGGACCCGAGCGCCACCCAGTACCGGCCGGGAAACATCTCGCCGAGGGTGGCGGTCGCCTGGGCGACGACGGCCGGGTGGTAGCGCTGCCCCGGCGCGTTGACCGAGCCGATGCGCAGCGACGTCGTCGCCAGCGCGGCGCCGAGCCAGGACAGCGTGAAGCCCGAGTGGCCCTGCCGGGAGCTCCACGGGAAGAAATGGTCGGAGGACATCGCCATCTGGAAGCCGGCACGCTCCGCGGCCTGGACGTCCGCGAGCAGCTGGCTGGGCGCTATCTGTTCGTGCGAGCAGTGGAAGCCGTAGGTGGTCACGGCCTCTTGTCTATTGCCAACGGGGCGGGTCCGCCTCCCGAGCGCGTCGTGCGCGGCCGGAGGCGCCCGTCCGCCGGGGGAGGATGGGGCCCGTGGGAGAGACCATGGACGACGTCGGAGCCTGGCTCGCGCAGGCCTGGTCCCGGCTCCAGCCCGGCCCGGTCCCGGCCGAGAGCCCGACGGTCCTCGCAGCGGTGCTGGCCGCCGTCGTCGCCGCGGTCGCGGTGCCCGTGCTGTGGCGTCACCTGCGGGTGGTGGTCACCGTGGTCCACGAGCTCGGCCACGGGCTCGTCGGCGTCCTGCTCGGCCGCCGCTTCACCGGTCTGGTGCTGCGCGCGGACATGTCCGGCCACGCGGTCACGGTCGGACCCGCCCGCGGTGCGGGGCGGGTGGCCTCGACCTGGGCCGGCTACCCGGCCCCCGGGCTCGTCGGGGCGGTGCTGGTGCGGGCGGCCGGCACCGGCTGGGCGCCGACCCTGCTCGGCACGGCCGCCCTCGTGCTCCTCGTCTCGATCGTCCGGGTGCGCTCCTGGTACACCGCGCTGGTCATGGTCGTGCTGACCGCGGGCACGGGCGTGCTCTGGTGGTGGGGGAGCGCGGCGCTGCAGGCGGCGGTGCTCCTGGGCGTGGGCCTGTTCCTGCTCGTCGGGGCGTGGCGCCACCTCGGGGCGCTGCTGGGCAGCCGTTCACCCGGGTCGGACCCCTCGGTCCTCGCCGGCCTGACGCGGGTGCCGCGCTGGTGCTGGATCCTCAGCTTCGCCGTCGTCCTCGGGCTCGCGACCTGGTTCGCGCTCGCCCCCTCGCTGGCGCTGGCCGGTCTCGCCTGACGGCCCTCAGACGCGCGTCGGCGTCGCGAGGACGGTGGCGAGGGAGTCGAGCGCGCCGGGGACCAGGGTGTAGTGGACGTTCACGCCGCGCTTGTCCCGGGTGAGGATGCCGGCGTCGACGAGGACCTTGAGGTGGTGGGACACGGTCGGCTGGCTGAGCTGGACGGGTTCGGTCAGGTCGCACACGCACATCTCTCCGTCCGGGGCCGCCGCGATGAGGGAGAGCAGGCGGAGCCGGGTCGGTTCGGCGAGGGCCTTCAGGCGCCCGGCGAGCTCGACGGCGGCGTCGTCGGCGATCGGCTCGTGGACCAGCGGGGCGCAGCACGGCTCCGCGGCCAGGGGCAGGGTCCGAAGGTTGCTCATGGCGCTCAGGATACCCGTCAAGATTGACCGCTGTCGATATTGACGAGCGTCGATGCCTGTGGCATCGTCCTTACACATCGACGACGATGGATGGAAAGATTCTCGATGAACGGGACGGACGACCTGCGCGAGCGAGTGAGGGTCAGGTACGCCGCCGCGGCCACGCAGGTGCGCGCCACGGGTGCCGGGTGTTGCGGCGCCGGCTGCGGCACCGGTGACGGCGGCTGCTGCACCGCGGAGGTCACCGGCACGGAGGAGTCCTTCGGTGCGCGGCTCTACGGCGAGCGGGACCGCGCCGCGCTCCCCGAGTCCGCCGTGCTCGCCTCGCTGGGGTGCGGCAACCCGGTGGCGGTCGCCGACCTCCACCCCGGCGAGCGGGTCCTCGATCTCGGCTCGGGCGGCGGCATCGACGTGCTGCTCTCGGCCCGTCGCGTCGGCCCGGAGGGCTTCGCCTACGGCGTCGACATGACCGAGGAGATGCTCGGGCTCGCCCGCGCCAACGCCGCCGAGGCAGGCGCGACCAACGTCGAGTTCCTCGCCGGCACGATCGAGGACGTGCCGCTGCCCGACGGTGCCGTCGATGTGGTCATCTCGAACTGCGTCGTCAACCTCTCGGGGGACAAGCCGGCCGTGCTCGCAGAGATGTTCCGCGTCCTCGTCCCCGGCGGCCGGGTCGGCATCAGCGACGTGGTCGCCGAGGACCACCTCACCCCGGCCCAGCGGGCCGAGCGGGGCAGCGACGTCGGCTGCATCGCCGGGGCGCTCTCTCGCGCGGAGTACCTCGACGGGCTGCGCGCCGCCGGCTTCGTCGACGCCGAGGTCACGTTCACCCACGAAGCCGCCCCGCAGATGCACGGCGCGATCGTCCGTGCCCGCAAGCCCCTCACCGCCGACAGCCCCATCGAGGACAGTACGAAGGAGCAGCTCCGATGAGCGACATCTGGCTCTACCTGCACGACGTCCGTGCGCGCGACCTGGAGGAGGAGGCGCGCCGGGCGATGCACCGGCGGGCGGCCGCCGAGCTTCGGCGCCGCGAGCGGGAGCACGCCCGTCGCGCCGCCTGGGCGCGGCTGGTGAGCGTGCTGCGCGGGAGCGAGCGGCGGGTGGTGAGCGCCCTGCGCGGGCGCGACGCGACGCCGGTGCCCTGCCCGACCTGCTGACGGTCGGTAGCGCTCGGTCGCTCGGGGACGGGGCCGGAGACGGGAGAAGCCGCACCGGCGGACCGGTGCGGCTCCTGCTGCTCGGAGCGGGTGACGGGAATCGAACCCGCGCTATCAGCTTGGGAAGCTGATGTTCTACCATTGAACTACACCCGCAGTACGCCTCATGAGTGCGCCGCCACTATACCCAACGACGGGTGGCAAGTACGAAATCCGCGATCCCGGGGCGGCGTGACCTGCGCCGCACCCGGACGGCCGCGGGGCCGGCTGCGAGGCGATGGCAGGATGGGCGCCGTGCTGCTCTCCGACCGCGACATCCGCGCCCAGCTCGACTCCGGCCGCGTGCGGCTGGACCCGTACGAGCCCGAGATGATCCAGCCCGCGAGCCTCGACGTGCGCCTCGACCGCTACTTCCGGTTGTTCGACAACCACCGGTACCCGGTCATCGACCCCTCCCAGGACCAGCCCGAGCTGACCCGGCTGGTCGACGCCGGGCAGGACGACCCGCTGGTCCTGCACCCCGGCGAGTTCGTCCTGGGCGCGACCTACGAGCAGGTGACGCTGCCCGACGACATCGCCGCGCGCCTGGAGGGCAAGTCCTCGCTGGGCCGCCTCGGCCTCCTCACCCACTCCACGGCCGGGTTCATCGACCCCGGCTTCACCGGGCACGTCACCCTCGAGCTCTCCAACACCGCGACCATGCCGATCATGCTCTGGCCCGGGATGAAGATCGGGCAGCTGTGCTTCTTCCAGCTCTCCTCGGCGGCCGAGCACCCGTACGGCTCGGGCGCCAAGGGCTCTCGCTACCAGGGCCAGCGCGGGCCCACCGCGTCGCGCTCGTACCTCAACTTCCACCGGACGCCGGTCGAGTGAGCGCGCCCCTCGTCCGTGCGCTCGCCGAGCCGCACCATCTGCTGGTGCTGCCCGCCGACATCCACCCCGACGAGCTGGAGGCGCTCGCCGTCTCCCGCAGCGAGACGGCAGGCTGGACCGGCGAGGCCGACCTGCGCCTCGCCCCCGGTGTGCACCTGACCGGGCCCTGGTCGCTGGACGCCGGCCTTCGCACGGCCTTCGACCTGCCCGCCTGGTCCGCCGAGGCCTACCTCCTGCGGTGCCCCGTCCAGCGCGGCGGGCCGCTCCCTGCCGAGCTGCGCGGGATCGACCCGCTGCTGGACGCGTTCCCGGAGGGCGTCCCGGTCGGTGTCGAGCAGGAGTCGCTCGACCACCTGCGCGCCTTCGCCCGCCGCCTCGGCGGGGCGCTGCGGTTGGCCGGCTCGGGCGCCGTCGTCGTGCCCGACCCGGAGGCGGCCACCGACCTGACGGTCCTCGCGCCGGTCTGGCTCGACCACGACGCCTGCCTCCAGGTGCTCGAGCAGTCCCTCCCGCACGTGCGCTCCCTCCTCGACGACGTCCCCGACGCCGCGGCCGCGGACCTCCAGGGCTACGGGATCGTCTCCGAGCTGGCTGGCGGCGATCTGGTCGAGCTCATCGCCTCCGGCTCCGCCCGCACGCCCACGGTGCTGCGCGGCGAGGAGTGGGCGGCCGACGGCGTCGTCACCTACGAGCTGCGGTGGCGCCCGGCCCGCCCGGAGACCGCCTTCGCCGCCCGGCCGCCGCTCGGGCAGCGCCGGGCCCGGTCCGAGGCCGCTGCCCTGATCGAGCGGGCGGCCGTCGCGCTCCACGCCGTCGTCGGCGGCGAGATCAGCGACGACGACGGCTTCCTCGTGGACCCGGCCGACCTCGACGGCTGAGCGGTCACCACTCGCGGGGCGGGTCGGCCCGCTGCACGCGCAGGCCGCCGGAGACGCCGAGAGCCGACACGCCGGGACGACACGCCGAGTTCTCGGAAGCCGCTCGACGCCCGTCGACCCAGCGCCGTTGACGCGGTTGCGGCGCGATTGTGGCGCGTCGTCGCAGGTGAGCGGAAAGTGGGGGAAGTCGTGAGAAATCAATGAAAACCGCGTCTGTGGCTGGTGGGACGGCCCTGATGAAGCGATTGTGACGCGTTTCGGGTGGCGCGGTTCCCGGAGGGGTGTCTACCTTCGAACCCGAGGCCAACCTCGAAGCGCACCTCACTCAGGACGGTGCAGCGAGCGTGACTTCCGAACCAGAAGGAGTGCATCAACTGATGGTTACCACCGAGCAGGTCCAGAACCTCATCGACCGCAAGGCCACAGTGCACGCGCAGGACGGCGACAAGATCGGCACCGTCGGTCAGGTCTTCCTCGACGACGAGACCAGCACGCCGAACTGGGTCACCGTCAAGACGGGCCTCTTCGGCACCTCCGAGACGTTCGTGCCGCTGGACCGGGCGACCGTCCAGGGCGACGAGGTCCACGTGCCGTACACCAAGGACATGGTCAAGGACGCGCCCCGGATCGACGTCGACCAGCACCTGAGCGTCGAGGAGGAGGACGAGCTCTACCGCTACTACGGGCTCGACTCCGGCGCGGCGTACGGCACGGCCGGGCACGACACGACCCGCAGCGCCGACTACGACACGCGCAGTGCCGACTACGACACGACCCGCAGTGCCGACTACGACACCACCGCGGGCGTGGCCGGAACGACCGGCGCGGCCGGCACGACCGGCGCCGGCACCACGGCTGCGGCTCACGTGGACCGTGACCGGGACGCCTCCGTGGTCCGCTCCGAGGAGCAGGTGGACATCGGCACCCGTCGCCGCGAGGCCGGCAAGGCCCGGCTGCGCAAGTACACCGTCACCGAGAACGTCACCAAGACGGTTCCGGTCACCCGCGAGGAGGTCCGGGTCGAGCGCGAGCCGATCGCGGCCGGTGACTCCGCCCGCGGAGCCTTCGGTGACGACGAGGCGGAGGTGACCCTGCACGAGGACGAGGTCGTCGTGGACAAGGAGTCGAGGCCCGTCGAGCGAGTCAGCCTCGACACGGACACGGTGACCGAGGACCGCCAGGTCACGGAGGAGGTCCGCAAGGAGCGGGTCGACACCGACATCGACGCCGCCCGCGACCGCCGCGACCGCCTCTGAGCAGAGGGATGCCGCCATCCGGCGGCTCGAACGGGGCGAGGGCCCGGCCACCGGCCGGGGCCTCGCCGTGCGTCAGCGGCGCTGCGCCGGGGTGCGCCTGGCCCTGGCGAGCAGGATCAGGACCGGCACCACGCACAGCCCGGAGACGACGGCGAGCCCGGGGAAGTCCGCCACGGCGAGCAGCGGCCCGGAGACGATCGCCCCGACGGCGGCCGCTGCGTTCATCAGCGCGTCGCCGGTGCCCTGAACGAGCGGTCTGGAGCGGGCGGGCACCGACTGGGACAGCAGCGCGGAGGCGGGCACCGTCACCACCGACCAGCCGAGCCCGAGCAGGAACAGGCCGGTCGCGACGGCCGTCGTAGAGGCGGCGCCGAACAGGTTGACCGCCGCGGCGAGGACGAGGACGCCCTGGCCGGCCACGATGGTCGGCACCTGGCCGAAGCGGTCCGCCGCGGCACCGACCACGGGCGCCAGGGCGAACATCCCCAGCACGTGCAGGCTGATGGTCAGGCCCACCACACCGACGCCGTGCCCGAGGTGCGCCAGGTGCACCGGCGTCATCGTCATCACCGAGACCATCGCCACGTGCGCGAGGACCAGCGACGTCAGCGCCAGCGTCCCGGCGGGCGAGGCGCGGACCTCCCGCAACGCCGCCGCCAGCCCGGCACGACCCGGGACCGGGGGAGCGCCGCCGGGGACGGCGTCGACGGCGGTGTGCCGCTGCGCCAGCAGGAGCGGGTCGGGCCGCAGCCCGAGTGCGACGACGCCGGCCGTCACGGCCAGCAGCACCGCGCCGATCGCGAACGCGCCCGCCAGGGGCGCGAGGCCGAGCCGCTCCTCGACCCATTCGCCGGGGACGCCGAGGTTGGGCCCGACGACCGCCCCGAGCGTGCCGATCCAGACCACCAGCGCGAGGCTGCGCGCCCGGTGCGCGGGCTCCGCGAGGTCGGTCGCGGCGAACCGCGACTGCAGGCCGGCCGCCGTCCCGGCGCCGGTCCCGAGCATGCCGAGCACCAGCAGCACGGTCGAGCCGGTCTGGGCCGCGCCCACCAGCAGGAGCGTGCCCAGGGCCGCCACGGTCCACGCGAGGGTCAGCGACCCGGCGCGCCCCCACCGCGCCGCGAGGGCGCCGAGGGGGAAGGCCGCCAGGGCCGCACCCACCGTCGTCGAGGACCGGGCGATCCCGGCCCACGTCTCCGAGGCGGTCACCTGCTCGGCGAGGAGCACCCCGACCGACGGGGCGGCGCCGATCCCGAGGGTGCCGAGCACCTGTGCGAACAGCAGGGTGGTCAGCGTGCGACGGCGCGCCAGGACGACCTCGGGCAGCTCCAGCCACGCGCCGGGCGGCTCCGGGTCGCTCACTCCCGGTCCTCGCCGCGCCGGACCCCGGCCAGGAGCAGCTGGGCCACGTCGAGGACCTCGACGTCGTCGCCGTTGGCGGCCACGCCGTCGGAGAGCATCGTGGTGCAGAACGGGCACGCGGTGGCGACGGCGGAGGCGCCGGTCCCGGCCGCCTCGCGGGCGCGCTCGACGTTGACGCGGGTGCCGATCTTCTCCTCCATCCACACCCGGGCGCCGCCGCCCCCGCAGCACATGGCGTCCACGCCCGACCGCGGCATCTCGGCCACCTGCACGCCGTCCAGCGCGCCGAGCAGCTCGCGCGGCGGCGCGTACACCTGGTTGTGGCGGCCGAGGTAGCAGGGGTCGTGGTAGGTCACGGTGCGTGCCCCGTCGGCCCCCGGCGCGGGCGGGACGGGGCGGAGCCGCTCCTCGCGCACGAGGCGGTTGAGGAGCTGGGTGTGGTGGACGACCTCGTAGCGACCGCCGAGCTGGGGGTACTCCCGCGCCAGGGTGTTGAAGCAGTGGGCGCACGTGACGACGATCTTCGTGGCGCCGGCCTCGGCGAGGGTCTCGACGTTCTGGGCTGCGAGCATCTGGAAGAGCAGCTCGTTGCCGGACCGGCGCGCGGGGTCGCCGGTGCAGGTCTCGCCGTCGCCGAGGACGGCGAAGGTGACGCCGGCCGTGTGCAGCAGCTCCGCCACGGCGCGGGTGGTGCGCCTGGCGCGGTCCTCGAAGGCGCCCGCGCACCCGACCCAGAACAGGTAGTCCACCTCGGCGGCCGACTCGACGTCGGCGCCGACCACGGGCACCTCGAACTCCAGGTCCTTGGCCCAGTCGAGGCGCTTGCGCGGCGCCATGCCCCACGGGTTGCCCTTGGACTCGAGCTTCTTGAACATCTGCCCGAGCTCGGCCGGGAACGCGGAGGCCATGAGCACCTCGTGCCGCCGCAGGTCGAGGATGTGGTCGACGTGCTCGATGTCCACCGGGCACTGCTGGACGCACGCCCCGCAGGTCGTGCAGGCCCACAGCACGTCGGGGTCGATGACGTCCGGCACCAGCGCGGACGGGGTGGCGGAGACCCCGCCCGGACCGGTCGCGCCCGCGGCGGCGAGCGCGCCCAGGACGTCTCCGGTGTGCGGGCGGAAGCCGTCGCGCCCGCCGAGGGCGGCGGCGACGTCGGAGCCTGCGACGTCGGGGCCTGCGACGCCGGAACCGGCGGCGTTGGAACCGGAGGCACCGTCGGCGCCGGGAGCCGCGGACCCTCCGGCCGCCCGCGCCGCCCGCAGGAACGGCGCCGAGGCGGCCGCGTGGTCGCGCAGGGCGAGCGTGAAGAGCTTGGGGGAGAGCGGCTTGCCGGTGTTCCAGGCCGGGCACTGCTCCTGGCAGCGGCCGCACTCGGTGCAGGTGGAGAAGTCGAGCAGCCCCTTCCAGGTGAAGTCCTCGATGCGGCCGACCCCGAGCGTGGCGTCCTCCGGGAGGTCCTCGAGCGCCGCCACGTCCAGCTCCTGGCCGTCCACGACGACGGGCTGGAGCGGGCCGAGGGCGGGTGCGCCGTCGGGCTCGCGGCGGGCGTAGACGTTGACGACGGCGAGGAACCGGTGCCAGGCCACGCCCATCGTGGGCTGGAGGCCGATGACCACGAGCCAGGCCAGCGAGACGAGGATCTTCACGGCGGCGACCGCGGCGACGGCGCCGCCGAGCACACCGCGGTCCACGCCGGCCAGCAGCTCCCCGAGCCAGGCGGTGAGCGGGAAGTGCAGCGGCGTCGCGAGCGCGACCTCCGCCGGGCCGCCCCCGGAGAGCCACGCGTGCTCGAGGGCCCGCAGCGCCAGCACGCACACGACGACGACGAGGATGACCGCCTCGACGACGTAGGCCTGCCAGCGGGTGGACCCGAAGAACCGGGACCGGCGGGCGCCCTCGACGGGCTCACCGCGGTCGGGCTGGGTCCGGAGCCGGAGCAGGACGAGCCACAGGATCCCCGCCAGGCTCAGCCACGCGATCGCCTCCGTCAGCCACTCCCACGGCGGGAGGTGCCCGACCAGCGGGAGCGCGAACCCCGGGTCGACGAGCTGGCCGTACCCCGTCACGAGCGTGAGGAACAGCACCGGGAAGGACACCATCACCGCCCAGTGCGCGACGCGGACCGCCGGCCGGTGCTGGAACCGTCCGTGCCCGAGCACCTCGGTGACCAGGGTGAGGGTGCGCCGCCCGGCGGGCGCGAGCCGACCCGGGGCCGGGCGGCCGACGCCGACCTGCCGCACGACGGCTGCCGCACCGCGGACGAACACGGCGAGGGCGACCACGGTGGCGAGCGCGACGATCACGAGCAGAACGGTCTGCAGCACGGCGATCCTTCCGGCCGGTGGGGCACGGCACACGGTACCGCCGCGGACACCGCCGGTCCGCCCCGCGCCGGCTTGTTAAACTGGGCCTCGATCCCCCTGTCCGCACCGTTGCTCGGTGCCTGGGCCGTCTCGTCCGCCGTGTCGCCCGGGGGCGTACTGACCTGACCGAACACCGAGCTCCCGGAGCGGCCCGTGCTACAGCTGCTGGCGATCCATGTGGTGGCGGCGGTGCTCGCGCCCATGGTCGTCGGCCGCTTCGGCCGCCGGGCCTTCATCGGCCTCGCCGCGGTGCCGGCCTCCGCGGCGGTGTGGGCCGCGACGCAGACGTCCCGCGTGCTCGCCGGGGACCACCCGGTCCAGTCGGTGCCGTGGGTGCCCGCGCTGAACCTCGACCTGGTGTTCCGGCTCGACGTCCTGTCCTGGCTGATGGTCCTGGTCGTCGGCGGCATCGGCGCCCTCGTGCTGGTGTACTGCGCCGCCTACTTCTCCGCCTCGGCCACCGCCCTGGGCCGGTTCGCCGGCGTCTTCGTGGCGTTCGCCGGGGCGATGCTCGGCCTGGTCGTCACCGACAACTCCCTGATGCTGTACGTGTTCTGGGAGCTGACCACCGTCTTCTCCTACCTGCTCATCGGCCACTACCACGAGCGCCAGTCCTCCCGGCGTGCGGCCATGCAGGCCATCATCGTCACCACCCTCGGCGGCCTGGCCATGCTGGGCGGGCTCATCCTCCTCGGCGAGGTCGACGGGGGTTCCTACCTGCTCAGCGAGCTCGTCGCCTCCGCCGCCGCCGGCGAGCTCGGCGCGGGTGCCCACCCCGCCCTGGTGCCGGTGGCCGTCGCCGCCGTGCTCCTCGGCGCGCTGAGCAAGTCCGCCCAGGTGCCGTTCCACTTCTGGCTGCCGGCCGCCATGGCCGCGCCGACGCCGGTCAGCGCCTACCTGCACGCCGCCGCCATGGTCAAGGCGGGCGTCTACCTCGTCGCGCGGCTGGCCCCCGGCCTGGCGGACCAGGCCGTGTGGCGCTGGATGGTGATCGGCCTCGGCGTGCTCACCATGCTCGTCGGCGGGTACCGGGCGCTGCGCCAGCACGACCTGAAGCTGGTCCTCGCCTTCGGGACCGTCTCCCAGCTGGGTCTGATCATCGTGCTGGTCGGGCACGGCGACCGCGCCGTCGCCCTCGCCGGCCTCGCCATGCTGCTCTCCCACGCCCTGTTCAAGGCGTGCCTCTTCCTGCTGGTCGGCGTCATCGACTGGTCGGTCGGCACCCGTGACCTGCGCCAGCTCTCCGGCCTCGGGCGGCGGATGCCGGTGGCGGCGACGGCGGCCGGGCTCGCCGTCGCCTCGATGGCGGGCGTGCCGCCGACGCTGGGCTACGTGGCCAAGGAGGCGGCGCTCGAGTCCCTCGTGCACCTGGGCACCCGCGCCGACCTCTGGGTCCTCGCCGCGGTGGCGCTCGGTTCCGTCCTGACCCTGGCCTACGGGCTGCGCCTGTGGTGGGGCGCGTTCTGGGACAAGCCCGGCGTGGAGCAGCGGGAGGCGCAGCGCACCTCCCGGCTGATCATGGCCTCGCCGGTGGCGCTCGCCGCCCTCAGCCTCGCCGGCGGCCTCGTCCCGGGCACGGTCGAGCGCGCCCTCGCCCCGTACGCCGACACCTACCCGGGAGAGGCCGGCCACCTGACGCTCTGGGGCGGGTTCGGCGTGCCGCTGGCGGTCACCGCCGGCGTGCTGGTGCTCGGCTCCGCGATGTTCGTCTGGCGCAGGCCGGTCGAGCGGTTCCAGCGCTCCTTCCGCGACGTCGAGGGTGCCGAGGGCCTGTACCGCCGGTCCCTGCGCGCCCTGGACAACCTCTCCGCCGACGTCACCGCGCTCACCCAGCGCGGGTCGCTGCCCGCGTACCTCTCGACGATCCTCATCACCGTCGTCGTCGTCGCCCTGGGCGCCGTCGCGGTCGGCGGGGCGGCCTGGCCCGAGCGGTTCCGCGTCTGGGACAGCCCGGCGCAGCTGGCCACCGCCGTCGTCATATCCGTCGCCGCCGTCCTGGCCGCCCGCGCCCGCCGTCGTCTCAAGGCGGTGCTGCTGCTCGGGGTCGCCGGCTACGGCGTCGCCCTGCTCTACGAGCTGCACGGCGCGCCCGACCTGGCGCTGACGCAGGTGCTGGTCGAGACCGTCACGCTCGTCGTCTTCGTCCTCGTGCTGCGCCGCCTGCCCGCGTACTTCTCCAACCGGCCGCTGGCCACCTCCCGCTGGTGGCGGGCCATCCTCGGCGTCGTCGTCGGGCTGACGGCCGCCGCGCTCGCGGTCCTGGCCGCCGGCGCCCGCGTGCACGCGCCGGTCTCCGTCGCGTACCCCGACGAGGCCTACCAGTACGGGTACGGCAAGAACATCGTCAACGTCACCCTCGTCGACATCCGCGCCTGGGACACCATGGGCGAGATCTCGGTGATCCTCGTGGCGGCCACCGGGGTCGCCTCCCTCGTCTTCCTGCGCAGCCGCATCGGGCACATCGACCGCGCGGCCGACGCCCGCCGCGCGCCGGTCTGGGCCCCGGGGGCGGGGGAGAGCGACGGCGGGGCTCGCCTGCGCCGCGGCATGCTGGACAGGCCGCGCCAGGACCGCGTCCCCGGCCGCGGCCGGACCTGGCTAAGCGCCGGGGCGACCGTGCCCCCGCAGCGGCGCAGCGTCATCTTCGAGGTCGGCACCCGGATGGTCTTCCACACCATGCTGGTGTTCTCGGTGTTCCTGCTCTTCTCCGGCCACAACGCCCCCGGCGGCGGGTTCTCCGGCGGGCTCGTGGCCGGCGTCGCCCTGACCGTTCGGTACCTGGCGGGCGGGCGCTACGAGCTCGGCGAGGCCGCCCCTGTCCACCCCGGCCACCTGCTGGGCACCGGGCTGTTCCTCTCGGCGGGGGCCGGCGCCGTGCCCGTCCTCTTCGGCGGGACGATCCTGCAGTCCACGATCGTCGACGTCACCCTGCCGGTCTTCGGCGACGTCCACCTGGCGACCGCCCTGTTCTTCGACATGGGCGTCTACCTCGTCGTGATCGGGCTGGTGCTCGACATCCTGCGCTCCCTCGGTGCCGAGGTGGACCGCCACGGCGAGATCGAGGGCAAGCAGGCCCCCGACGTCGCCTACGACGACCCGGCCCGCGTCCGCGACGACGCCGCGCCGGCGCCCGACGCCCGCCGCGAGGACGAGGCCCTGGCCCCGCGAGGAGGTGCCCGGTGAACATCGACATGGCGCCCAGCCTCACGCTGATCGTGCTCGTCGCCGTCCTGGTCGGGACCGGCGTGTACCTGCTCCTCGAGCGGTCGCTGAGCCGCGTCATCATCGGCATCGCCCTGATCAGCAACGGCGTCAACGTGCTCATGCTCGTCGCCGGCGGCAGCGCCGGCGGGCCCCCGATCCTCGGCGAGACGGCCCCGGAGGAGATGTCCGACCCGCTCCCGCAGGCCATGGTGCTCACGGCCATCGTCATCACCCTCGGCATGACGGCATTCCTGCTCGCGATGGCGTACCGGTCCTGGCAGCTCAACGGCCACGACGAGGTCCAGGACGACCTCGAGGACCGCCGCATCGCCCGCCGCGCGGCACGCGACGAGCTGTCCGAGCGGGTCACCGACGACTCCGGCGCGACCCTCGCCGAGGACGCCGCGAGCACCCGGGACGAGACGGCCCGGGGCGAGGACGCGCACGCCCGGGCCGGCCACCACCCTGCCGCCATGGGGGCCGACGACGAGGAGGCCAAGCCATGACCTGGCTCGTCGCGCTGCCCGTCGTCCTGCCGCTGATCGGCGCGGGCGTGGCCCTTGCGCTCGCCCGCTACCCGCGGGTCCAGGGCGTCGTCTCCGTCTCGGTGCTCTCCGTCGTGCTTGCCGTCTCCGTCGCGCTGCTCGTGATGGTCAACTCGGGACCGATGGTGCTCGACGTCGGCGGCTGGGCCGCTCCGGTGGGCATCTCCCTCGTGGTGGACCGGCTGGCCGCGCTCATGCTCGTCGTCTCCGTGACGGTCACGCTGGCCGTCCTGCTGTACTCGCTCGCGCAGGGTGTGGCGGACGGGGACGAGGGCGCCCCCCTGGCGGTGTACCACCCGACGTTCCTGGTCCTCTCCGCCGGGGTCTCGAACACCTTCGTCTCCGGTGACCTGTTCAACCTCTACGTCGGCTTCGAGATCCTGCTGGCGGCGAGCTTCGTGCTGATCACCCTCGGCGGCACGCGCGACCGGATCCGGTCCGGGACCATCTACGTGGTCGTCTCGCTGATCAGCTCCGTGGTGTTCCTCGTGGGCATCGCCCTGATCTACGCGGCCACGGGCACGGTCAACCTCGCCCAGCTCGCCATGCGGCTGCCGGAGATAGACCCGGGCATGCAGCTGATCCTGCAGCTCATGCTGCTGGTCGGGTTCGGGATCAAGGCGGCCGTCTTCCCGCTCTCCGCGTGGCTGCCGGACTCCTACCCGACCGCGCCCGCCCCGGTGACGGCCGTGTTCGCGGGCCTGCTCACCAAGGTCGGCGTCTACGCGATCATCCGCACCCAGGTGCTCCTCTTCCCCGACGGGCGGCTCGACGACCTGCTCAAGGTGGTGGCCCTGGCCACGATGGTGGTCGGGATCCTCGGCGCCGTGGCGCAGGAGGACATCAAGCGTCTGCTCTCCTTCACCCTGGTGAGCCACATCGGCTTCATGATCTGGGGCATCGCCACCTCCTCGGAGGCGGGCCTGTCGGCGGCGATCTTCTACGTCGCCCACCACATCACCGTGCAGACCGCCCTCTTCCTCGTGGCGGGCCTGATCGAGCGCCGCGGCGGAACCACCTCCCTCGTGCGGCTGGGCTCGCTCGCCCGCCTCGCCCCGCTGCTGGCCGTCCTCTTCTTCGTCCCGGCCATGAACCTCGCCGGCATCCCGCCCATGAGCGGGTTCCTCGGCAAGGCCGGCCTGATCGAGGCGGCGGCGCAGGACGGCTCCGGGCTGTCCTACACGCTCATCGCCGGCGGGCTGGTCACCTCGCTCCTGACCCTCTACGCGATCGTGAAGACCTGGAACATGGCGTTCTGGCAGGAGGCCCCCGAGCCGCTGCCGGAGACGACGACGCCGCGCGGCATGGTCGGACCGGCCGCCGGGCTGGTCGTCTTCTCCCTGCTGCTGGCCGCCCTCGCCGGGCCGCTGTACGACTACACCGACCGCGCCGCGCGCGACCTGCGCGCCCGCGTGCCGTACATCATCTCCGTCCTGCCCGAGGGGGGCCGGGGCACCGGGCAGTCGCCCGAGGTGACCCAGGAGGGGGAGCGCGGCGCGCCGGAGGACACCGGTGAGACGGACGGGGGTGAGGGCGGATGACCGGACAGACGGACTCACGCGTGCCCGGGGCGACGGGCGCGCCGCCGCACGACCGTCGCAGGGCCCGCTGGCCGCGGGCGTCGTGGGGGATGCTCGCCTGGCTGACCGCGGTGTGGGTCCTGCTGTGGGGAGACATCACGGTGGCCAACGTGGTCGCGGGCCTCGGCGTCGCGCTGCTCGTCACCACGGTCGCACCCCTGCCGCGGACCCCGTTCGACGGCCGCTTCCGGCCGTGGGGCGTCCTGGTGCTGGCGACGCGCTTCGCGTACGACGTCGTCGTCGCGTCGCTGCAGATCTCCGCCATGGCCCTGTCCGGGCGGCAGCCCCGGGGCGCCGTGATCCGCGTCCGGCTGCGCTCGCACTCCGACACCTACCTCACCGCGACCGCCGGCTTCTCGTCCCTCGTCCCGGGTTCGATCGTGGTCGAGGCGCACCGGGTCACCGGCACGTTGTACCTCCACGTCTTCGACGTCGAGATGCACGGCGGCCTCGACGCGGCCCACCGGACGGTCCTCGAGCAGGAGGAGCGCATCCTGCGTGCCGTGGCGTCGCGGGCGGAGCTCGTCGACGCCGGGTACGTGCCCGGCTCCTCCCGCCGCGCCGGTCGCCTCCCGCGCACCGAGGGGGTGGGGCGATGACGGAGACCATCGTCTTCGCGTACTGCCTCGTGGTCATCGGCATCGCCGCGCTGGTGGCCCTCGTCCGGATGGAGAAGGGCCCCACCATGCTGGACCGCGTGGTGTCGCTCGACGTCGTCACCGCCGCCGTCCTGGGAGCGGTGGCGCTGATCAGCGCCCGCTCCGGCCGCACCGACCTCGTCCCGGTGCTCGTGGTGCTGGCGATCGTCGGCTTCGTCGGATCGGTGACCATCGCCCGCTTCGCCGCGGTGGAGGCCCCCGAGGAGGCCCGCATCCTCACCAAGGAGGAGCTCGCGGAGGTGCTCGCCCAGCAGCGCGCGCTCAGCGACGAGGACGCCCCGGTCCACGACCCCGACGCCGACGACGGCCCGTCGCGCCCGGGCGTGGACCCCGGGGACGACGCCGCCGCGGCGGCGTCGGTGGACGCCCGCCTCGACGGTGACGCAGGGGAGGGGGGCCGATGACCGCCGCCGGCATCGCCGACGTCGCCGGGATGGTGCTCCTGGTGCTCGGCTCCACCCTCACCCTCGTCGCCGCGATCGCGGTCCTGCGGTTCCGGGACCTGTTCTCGCGGATGCACGCGGCGACCAAGCCCCAGGTGCTCGGGCTGACGCTCATGATGGCCGGGCTGGCGCTCACGGTGCGCAACCCGGTGGTCGGCTGGACCCTGGTGCTGGTGGTCGCCTTCCAGCTGATCACCGCGCCCATCTCCGCCCACATGGTCGGCCGTGCCGGCTACCGCACCGGGAAGGTCGACTCCGCGGCCCTCGTCGTCGACGAGCTGACCCAGGACCTCGAGGCCTCCGAGAACCTCTCCGACGAGGAGGTCGAGCGGCGGATCGCCGTGCTCGACCGCGACCTCGCACGGTCCGGCGACGGGCGGGCCGGGGACGGGCGGGCCGGGGACGGACGGTCCGGGGACGGGCGGTCCGGGGACGGCAGGGCCGGGGACGGACGGGTCGACGGCGCCACGGGGCCCGGCAGGGGCTGACCGGCGCGTCGGCGATGTGCGCCCGCTCGCGACCGGGTCCGTCCGGCGGTGTCGCGGGCAGATGGAGCTGCGACGGCCCGCCGGCCGGTCTGGAGTGGCTGGACGCCATCGCCCGTATGCAGGCGGCGGCGGCGTCGGGCATGATCGAGGGGCACGCACGAGCCGCCGTGGACGGCGCACGCATCGATCAGGGAGCACCGCATGGACATCGGCTGGAGAGTCGTGAGCACGGGGGCGACGCTCGCCGCCACCCTGCTCACCACCAAGGCGGTCACCGCCGGCTGGAAGGCCGTCACGGGCAGGGACGCGCCCGTGGACGAGGACGACCCCGAGGTGGAGTGGTGGGAGGTCATCGCGTTCACCGTGGTCTCCGGCGCGCTCCTCGGCCTGGCCCGCCACTTCGCGCTGCGCGGCGCCACCAAGTTCTACGGCGGTCCGGTGGAGAAGCGCATCGACAAGGTCTGACCTCCGCGGTGCTAAGGTGCCGGTGATACGACAGGGGAGCGCCGACCGGGCGCTGAGAGTGCGGACATCCGCAGACCCTCGAACCTGCACCGGTTAGCACCGGCGAAGGAAGTCGGGACTTCTCTCCCCGTGGCCGCGCACCAGCGCCCGGCCGCGGGCCCTCCTGCACCTCGGGAGGACACGATGACCAGCACCATCACCCGCCGCCGGCCCACCTCGGGCCGTCGCGCCGCCTCGGCCGTCTCGGCGACCACCGCCGTCGCCACCCTCGTCCTGGCCGGCTGCAGCCTGGGCGGCGGGGACGGCGGCGGCGCGGACGTCGGGGCGACGGCGAACGGCGGCGCCGCGGGCGGCGGCACGCTCACCGTCGTCACCCACGACTCCTTCGCCCTCAGCCAGGAGCTCCTGGACCAGTTCGAGGCGGACACCGGCTACCAGCTCGAGATGGTCGCCCCCGGCGACGGCGGCGCGCTGGTCAACCAGCTCGTCCTCACCGCCGACTCGCCGCTGGGCGACGTGGTCTATGGCATCGACAACTCCTTCGCGGCGCGCGCGATCGACGCGGGCGTGCTCGAGCCGTACACCCCCGCGGACCTGCCCACCTCCGCGGAGCAGCACGCCGTGGACGACGCGGGCTCGCTCACCCCGGTCGACATGGGCGACGTGTGCCTGAACGTCGACCACCAGTGGTTCACCGAGCAGGGCGTCCCCGAGCCCACCACCCTCGAGGACCTCACCGACCCCGCGTACAAGGACCTCCTCGTCGTCACCAACCCCGCGACGTCGTCGCCCGGCCTGTCCTTCCTGCTCGCCACGGTCGGCGCCTTCGGCGAGGACGGCTGGCAGCAGTACTGGGAGGACCTGAAGGCCAACGGGGTCAAGGTCGTCGAGGGCTGGTCCGACGCCTACTACGTCGACTTCTCCGGCTCCGAGGGTGCCGGTCCGCGCCCGATCGTGCTCTCCTACGCCTCCTCGCCGGCGGCGGAGGTGCCCGAGGGCGGCGGCGAGCCGCGCACCGGCGCGATGCTCGACACGTGCTTCCGGCAGGTCGAGTACGCCGGCGTGCTGGCCGGTGCGGAGAACCCCGACGGTGCGCGCGCCTTCGTGGACTTCCTCGTCTCGCCCGAGGTGCAGGCCGACATCCCGGGCCAGATGTACATGTACCCCGTGGACGACACGGTCGAGCTCCCCGAGGCGTGGGCCGAGCACGCCCCGCTCGCCGAGGAGCCCTTCGCCGTCGACCCGGCAACGATCAGCGCCAACCGCGAGGAGTGGATCTCCACCTGGTCCGAGATCGTGATCGGCTGATGGCCCGGCGGCTGGGATGGGCGCTGGCGACGGCGGTGCCGCTGGTCTTCCTCGGCACCTTCTTCGCCTGGCCCGTCCTGGCCATCGTCGGCCAGGGGTTCTTCCCCGACGGCGCCCTCGACCTCTCCGCCGTCGGCGAGGTCTTCTCCCGGTCCCGGACCTGGCGGATCGTCGGCCTGACCGTGGCACAGGCCGTGGCCGGCACCGCGCTGGCGGTGCTGCTCGGCGTGCCCGGCGCCTACGTCCTCTACCGGTGCCGCTTCCGCGGCCGCGGGCTCGTGCGTGCGTTCGTCACGGTCCCGTTCGTGCTGCCCACCGTGGTGGTCGGCGTCGCGTTCCGCGCGCTGCTGGCGGAGGGCGGGCTGCTCGGCTTCCTCGGGCTGGACGGGACGTTCGCCGCGATCGTCGCGGCGCTGGTGTTCTTCAACTACGCCCTCGTGGTCCGCACCGTCGGCGGGCTGTGGGCACGGCTGGACCCGCGCGCGGAGCAGGCCGCCCGCGCGCTCGGCGCCTCGCCCGCCCGCGCGTTCCGCACCGTGACGCTCCCGGCGCTCGGCCCGGCGATCGCCTCGGCGGCATCGATGGTGTTCCTCTTCTGCGCCACCGCCTTCGGGGTGGTGCTCGTCCTCGGCGGGCTGCGCTTCGGCACCATCGAGACCGAGATCTGGATCCAGACCACCCAGTTCCTCGACCTGCGGGCCGCCGCGGTCCTCTCCGTGGTCCAGCTCGTGGTGGTCGCCGCCGCGCTCACCCTCGCCGGGCGCAGCCGTCGGCGTCAGGAGCGCGCCCTGCGGCTGCGCACCGACAACGACGCCGGCAACCAGCTGCGCCTCGTCGTCCGCCGCGGCGGCTCGCTGCGCCCCGGGCCGGATCTCGGCCCCGCCCTGGTGACCGCCGCCGTCGTCGTGGGACTGCTCGGCCTGCCGCTGGCGGGCCTGGTGGTGCGGTCCTTCCGCACCCCCGACAGCGGCTGGGGCCTGGCCAACTACGTCAACCTCGGCACCACCGGCGGCCCCAACGCCCTGACGGTCACCGTCTGGGAGGCCACCGCCAACTCCCTGCGCGTCGCCGTCGACGCCACCGTCATCGCCGTCACGGTCGGCACCCTGGTCGCGCTGGTCGTCTCCCGCCGACCCCGCCGCCGCGCCGCCCGCCGGGCGGTGAACCTGCTCGACGCGCTGTTCATGCTGCCGCTCGGCGTCTCCGCGGTCACCGTCGGCTTCGGGTTCCTCATCACCCTGGACCGCCCGCCGCTGGACCTGCGCAGCTCACCGGTCCTCGTCCCGATCGCCCAGGCGGTCGTGGCCACGCCCATGGTGGTGCGCACGGTGCTGCCGGTGCTGCGCGCCATCGACCCACGCCTCCGCGAGGCCGCCGCGACCCTGGGTGCGTCGCCCGGGCGGGTGCTCGCCACCGTCGACGGGCCGTTCCTCGTCCGTGGCCTGGGCCTGGCGATCGGCTTCGCCTTCGCCGTCTCGCTCGGCGAGTTCGGCGCCACCTCGTTCCTCGCCCGGCCCGACCGGCCCACCCTGCCGGTGGTCGTCTTCCGGCTCATCGGCCGCCCCGGCGCCGAGAACTACGGCATGGCGATGGCGGCCGCCGTCGTGCTCGCGGTCCTCACCGCGACGGTCATGGGTCTCGCCGAGAAGCTGCGCACGAAGGAGGCCTCCGAGTGGTGACCAGAGACCTGCGGTTCCGGACCGCTCCCGCTGCGGCGGCCGCGCCGTCGTCCCCGGCCGCCGGCCCTCAGCCGGACCCCGGCCGGCGCCCAGGCCTGGCAGTGCGCGGCCTCGTCGTCCGCTACGAGGGGCCCGGGAAGGCCGGGACGACGGCGGTGGCCGGGGTCGACCTGGACGTCGCCGTCGGGGAGGTCGTCGCTCTGCTCGGGCCGTCCGGCTCGGGCAAGTCGTCGCTGCTGCGCGCCGTGGCCGGGCTGGAGCCCGTGGCCGCCGGCACGGTGACCTGGGACGGGCGGGACGTCACCGGCGTGCCCGTGCACCGCCGCGGCTTCGGGCTGATGTTCCAGGACGGCCAGCTCTTCCCGCACCGGTCGGTGGCGGGCAACGTCGGGTACGGCCTGGCGGCGGCGGGGCTGACGCGGGCGGCCCGGGACGCGCGCGTGGCGGAGCTGCTCGAGCTCGTCGGGCTGGCCGGCTACGGCCCGCGCGCCGTCACCACCCTCTCGGGCGGGCAGGCGCAGCGGGTGGCGCTGGCGCGGTCCCTCGCCCCGGCGCCCCAGCTGCTGCTGCTCGACGAGCCGCTCTCGGCGCTGGACCGGGGGCTCCGCGAGCGCCTCACCGGCGAGCTGCACGACATCCTGCGCCGCACCGGCACCACGGCCCTGTACGTCACGCACGACCACGACGAGGCGTTCACGGTCGCCGACCGGGTGGCGGTGATGATCGACGGGCGCCTCGCCCAGGTGGACGAGCCGGGCCGGCTGTGGCGGGCACCGGTCGATCGCGCCGTGGCCGCCTTCCTCGGGTACGGGCCGTTCCTCCCGGCCGAGCGACGCGGCGACGTGGCCAGCACGGTGCTGGGGGAGGTGCCGGTGCGCGGGACGGGCCGGGCGGTGCTCAGCGAGCCCGGCGACGTCGTGGTCGGCCTGGGGCCGGGGGCGCTCCAGGTGGTCACCGGCGAGGGGTGGGCCGGCGGGCACGACCTGCAGGTGCCGGTGGCCGCGAGCCGGTTCGTCCGCGGCCGCACGGAGGTGGACGTCGAGCTGCCTGGCGGCCTGCTCGCATCCGCGGTGGCGGCGGGTGCGGTCGAGGTGGGGTCGCTGGTGCAGGTGCGGCTGGACCCCGACGGCGCCGTCGTCGTCCCCGCGGGCCCGACCGACTGACACATCGTCACGAGCCCCAACTGCTCGTCGGGCGTCACCACCTCTGACGAGCATGCCCTCACTGCTCGTCGGGCGGCAGCCCCTCTGACGAGCATGCCCTAAGTGCTCGTCGGGCAGGTCAGACGGGCGGTCAGGGCGTGTTCGGCCACCGGGACCTGCCGGCTCAGCCGGCTTCGCCGTAGTTCTCCACGACGGCGACGTCGAGGGCGAACTCGACCGGGAAGTTGCCGAAGAGCAGCCGGCCCGCCCGGGCGGCGGACTCCCGCACCGCCGCGGCGACGTCGTCCGCGAGCTCGGCGGGGGTGTGCACGATGACCTCGTCGTGGAGGAAGAAGACCAGGTGCGGACCGGTCGCCGCCCCGCCCTCGGCGCCCGGACCCAGGGAGCGCAGCCGCAGCCGGAGCTCCGCCATCCAGCACAGCGCCCACTCCGCCGCCGTGCCCTGCACCACGAAGTTGCGGGTGAAGCGGCCCCAGTCGCGCGCGAACTGCCTCGCGCGCCGGGTGTCCGCGTCGGTCGCGTCGGGCTCGCTCGCGCGGCGCTGGGCCTGCTGCCAGGACGCGGGCGGCGGCGGCGACGTGCGGCCCAGCCACGTGCTCACCACCCCGCCGCGCTCGCCGGTCCGGGCGGCCTCCTCCACGACGGCGGTCGCGCGCGGGTAGGCACGCACGAGCCGGGGCATGAGCTGCCCCGACTCCCCGGTGGTCGCGCCGTACAGCGCGCCGAGCATCGCCACCTTGGCGCGGGCGCGGGTGTCGACGACGCCGTCGTCCACGAGCCCCTGGTACAGGTCCGCACCCCGCCCGGCCTGCGCCATCGCCGAGTCGCGGGACATCGCGGCGAGCACGCGCGGCTCGAGCTGCGCGGCGTCGGCGACGACGAGCCGCCACCCCGGGTCGGCCGCGACGGCGGCCCGTACCTGCTTGGGCAGCTGGAGCGCGCCGCCGCCGCTGGTGGCCCACCGGCCGGTGACGACCCCGCCGGGGACGTAGTCGGGGTGGAAGCGTGCGCGCCCGTCGCTCGCGCGCGGACGGATCCACGCGTCCATCCAGGCCCAGCCGTTCGCGCTGAGCAGGCGCGCGAGCTTCTTATACTCCAGCAGGGGCGCGATGACCGGATGGTCGTAGCGTGCCAGCTCCCACTTCCGGGTGGTGCTCACCTCGACCCCGGCCGAGTGGAGGGCGCGCAGCAGCTCGGCGGGGGAGTCGGGGTTGAGCGCGGGCGCTCCCAGGTGGCCGCGGATCTCGGCGGCGAGGCTCTCGAGACGCGCGGGCCGAGCCCCGGCCGGCGGGCGCGGGCCCAGCAGCTCTGTGAGCAGGCGGTCGTGGACCTCGCGGTCCCACGGGAGCCCGTCGTGCGCCATCTCGGCGGCCAGGAGCGCGCCGGCGGACTCGGCCGCGAGCAGCAGCCGGAGCCGGCCGGGTTCGGAGGCGGCGTCGACGGCGGCGGTCTGGCGGTCGTGCTCGGCGAGGACCTCCTCCGCGCTGAGCGCCGGACCGACGGCGTCGAGCAGCGTCGGCTCGTGCGCGGGGTCGGTGGCGTGGTCCCAGGGGCCGTCCGGGCCGGTGGCGAGGGCAGAGGCGGCGCTGGCGGCCGCGTTCCGGAGGATCACGTGGCACAGCCGAAGGTCGTGGCAGCGCTCCACCCTGACGCCGGCGCGCAGCAGCGGCGGGTAGGTGGTCGCGGTGTCCGCCCACACCCAGCGCGGGCGGTGGTCCTCCTCGAGCCGGCGGACGCGCTCGGGCAGGTCGCCGGCGGCGACGACGTCCCCGGCGCCCGCGAGGCCAGCGGCACCTGGGCGGTCACCGGTACCTGCGCCGTCGGCGAGCGGCCTCAGGTGCGCGCCGCCGTCGACGGCGGAGACCACGATCCTCACCGCCGCAGCGTATGCGGGGCGCTCACCCTCACCGCGCACGTGGCGTCGGTCCCGGCCACGGCCGGCGTCGGTCCCGCTGGCACGTGCCGTCGCTCGCGGCGGCGCGGGTGGCGTCGCTCCCGGCGGCGGGGGGCGGTCGATCCCTGGCGGGGAGCCTCAGTCCTCCGGCTGCGCGGCGAGGCCCGCGTAGTAGCTCGACTGCGCCGGGTAGTAGTCCTCGAACTTCACCGGTGCCAGACCAGCTTGAGCGGCCAGCAGGTTGTCGAGGTAGTACTCCCAGCCGGGTCCGACGTCGGCGGGGTCGGCGGCCGCGTCGAGGTGGTGGACGAGGGTGACGGTGCTGCCCCCGCCGGTCTCCGCCACGAACACCTCGAGCGGCCAGCCGCCGGCCTCGTCGCTGAGCCTGACGGCCAGGTGGCGCGGCGGCTCGCACGCGGTGATCGTCACGGCCGACTCGGGGTTTCCCTCCTCGAAGTTCAGGGTGAACCGGACCGTGCTGCCGGCTCCCGGCGTGCCCGACCAGCCGCCGATCCAGCGGGCCGTCTTCTCCGGCTCGGTCAGCCACGCCCACAGCTCCTCGACCGGGACGTCCAGCGTCCGCGCGAGCCTCAGGTCTCTGCCGTCTTCGGTCGCGACGAGCGACCCCGTCGGTGTGGTGTTCATGCGTGCACCTCCGGCAGTCCCTTGCCGCCGACGACGGCGAGGTCGGCCTGGTCCGGCGCGTGAGTCATGGGCCCACCGTAGGGCGCGTACCCGGGCCACGGCGCGCTATGACGACGCGTCTCCGCGCCGCCGGGCCACGGCTCTCACGAGGCCGCGAGGTCCTGCACCGAGCGGGACAGCACGCAGAACTCGTTGCCCTCCGGATCGGCCAGCACCACCCAGCTCACGTCCGGGCCCTGCCCCACGTCCGCCCGGACCGCGCCGAGCGAGATGAGGCGCTCGACCTCCTCAGCCTGGGTGGAGCCGTCGGCGCGCAGATCGAGGTGCAGCCGGTTCTTCACCGTCTTGGGCTCGGGCACGTGGATCACGTCGATGCCCGGGCCGCCGTCACGGGGCCCGATGCTGATGATGCCGGAGTCGATCTCGAGCTCGACCCAGCCGAGCGCAGCGAGCCAGAAGTCGGCCACTCGGCGCGGGTCGTGCGCGTCGATGGCGAGGGCGGCGATGGTCGCGGTCATGCGCCGAGCATGCCGTTCGGGGCCCGTTGCCGCACGACGCCCGGCCGTCACCCGGTGAGACCGGACGGCCCCAACGCGATACGGGCGGGGCGCCTGTCGGTCAGAGCTGGGCGATCCGCCGGGCGTGAGCCAGCTCGGCCGCGGTGACCTGAACCTCGTAGCGCGAGGCCTCGAGGCCCTTGACCGAGGCGAAGTCGCGCTTGCCCCGGGTCGACCAGTGGGCGAGGAAGCCGAAGAGGGCGCCCCACACCGCGCCCAGGACGACGGCGGTCAGCAGGACGGTGAGCCAGGCGGCACCCGGCAGGAACAGGCCGAGCAGCAGGCCCATGAGCAGCCCGAACCAGGCGCCGCTGCCGGCGCCGCGCAGCGCGGCGGATCCGTTGGTGACCCGCCTCGTCACCTGCTCCACCGAGTGCAGCCCGGTGCCGATGATGCGGACCTGGCCGACGGGGAAATCGTTGTCGGAGAGATGGTCGACGAGGCTCTGCGCCTCGGTGTAGCTGTCGAGCTCGACGAGCGGACGGTAGTCGCTCGCCGTGCCGGTCGTGGGGGTCAGAGTCGGGCTCGTGGTCGGCGTCGTGGTCATACGGCCTCCTCAGCAGTAGTAGTTGGACTGTGCCAACGTATTGCCGGTGCTGTGGCGAAGCATCTTGAGGTGGCGCGCGTCACGCCCGGTTGGCGTGCGCGGCGAGGGTCTCGCGCAGCACGTCGGGCCGGTCGGTGATGATCCCGGCGACGCCGGCGTCGGCAAGGCGCCGGATCGTGGGGACGTCGTTGACGGTCCACGCGACGACGCCGAGCCCGAGGTCAGCGGCCATCTGCACCAGCCGACCGGTGGTGCGGGGGTCGGCGAGGACGGGCACCCGGCCGTAGCGCAGGCTCACGTGGGCGAAGGAGCCGGTGGCGACGCCGGAGCTGGCACGCACCCCCGTCCGCGCGGCGACGATCAGTGCCGTCAGGGCCCGCCAGCCGAGCGCCGTCGTCAGGGCAGCACCGCACGCCCGGCGGATCGCCGCCAGCCAGGGGTCCCAGCCGCCGGCCACGCAGACCCGCGCGGCGGAGCCCGTGCGCCGGATCGCCTCGATGGTGGGCACGACGGCGCGCTCCTCCTTGACGTCGATCGTGACGCAGGCGTCGGGGAAGGCCGCGAGGAGGTCCTCCAGGCGCAGGACCGGCTCGGTGCCGAGCACGCGGGTGCGGCTGATCTCGGCCCAGGTCCGCGCGGCCACCGGGCCGCGGAGGCCTGTCACCCGGTCGAGCGTGCGGTCGTGGAAGGCAAGGGGGACGCCGTCGGCGGTGGTGCGGACGTCCGTCTCGAGGTAGGTCAGTCCCAGGCCGACGGCGCGGTCGAAGGCCGCGAGGGTGTTCTCCGGCGCGAGCTCCATGCCGCCGCGGTGGGCGAACGCCCACGGGCCGGGGTGGGAGCCGTAGCTGCCGGCCGGCCGCGGGGCGTGACGGCCGGGGGCGAGAGGGGGTGCGGTGCGGGCGGGGCGAGGGGCTGCTGCGAGCGTGGCCACGACCCCCATCATGGTGATACGGACGGGCCGCGGGTGCGGCGGCGGCCGCCCAGCGCCAAGGATTCACCGACCCGCCACCGCGCCGTTGCCCCGGGGTCGCCCGTGGTTCCGGAATGGGGCGGGCCGGTCCGTTGTTGCCCCGGCATGGACACCTCAGTGCGCGCTGCCGAGAACCGGTTCGAGATCCTGGTCGCGGGTGACGTCGTCGGCGTCGCCGAGTACCTCGACGACGGAGGCCGGCGCATCTTCCACCACACGCGCGTCGACGATGCGATGTCGGGCAAGGGACTCGCCGGGCGTCTCGTCGGGCACGCCCTCGACGAGACCCGCAAGGAGGGCCGGCGGATCGTGCCGGTGTGCTCCTACGTCAACTCCTACGTGGGGCGCCACGACGAGTACGCCGACGCGGTCGACCCCGCCACCGAGGCGGACGGCGACCTCGTCGAGTCCCGGGCCTAGCAGAGACTCAGCTCAGACGCCGGATGGCCTCCAGGTCCTGCGGCGCGACGAGCATGCCCTCCTCGTGCCGGACCCACCACTGACGGGTCCGGCGCAGCTCCTCGAACGTGGAGTACCGGTACCGGAAGACGCGGGCGCGCACGTACCTGGGGCGCTGCCCCGCGAACGGGTCGTGCGCGAGGAGTCGCAGCGTGGGTCGGTCCGCCTCGAGCAGGCGGCGCAGCAGCACGGTGAACCACCGGTACTGCGACGGTGAGCCGAGGGCCAGGAACCACATGCCCCAGTCCAGCCGCAGGTGGTAGGGGGCGTACTGGCGCGGCCGGCGCCCTGTGCTGCCCGGCTTGCCCTTGAACTCGTACTCGCGCCAGTCGCTCGTGAACGGGTCGTCGTCATCCGTTCCCTCCACGACCACCTCCGAGCGGCGCCGGGTGATCGAGCCGAACGCGCCGTAGGCGCCGACGAGGTGCCACTGGTTGAACGAGGCGTTCATCGCCTGGTGCTTCGAGAGCAGGTTCTTCGCCGGCCACCAGCTCAGCACCACGAGCAGCACGCTGACCGCGAGCACGATCACCACGAACCACGCGGGCGACGGCGCGTGGGTGGCCTCCCGCAGGGGGAGGAACTGGTCGAGCACATCGTCGGAGACCGCGGAGAAGGCGAGCACCATGGTGAGCCAGTTGAGCCAGGCGAAGTTGCCCGAGAGCACCAGCCAGCCCTGCGTCACGACGATCACCGCCGCGGCCGCCGAGGCCACCGGCTGCGGGAGGAACAGCAGCCACGGGACCACCAGCTGGGTGACGTGGTTGGCCGCCACCTCCACCTTGTGCAGCGGCCTGGGCAGGTGGTGGAAGAACCAGGAGAGCGGGCCCGGCATCGGCTGGGTCTCGTGGTGGTAGTACAGCGCCGTGAGGTCCCGCCACACGACGTCGCCGCGCATTTTGATCATCCCGGCGCCGAACTCCACCCGGAACACGAGCCACCGGAACAGGAAGATGACGACGACCGGCGGCGCCACCTCGTCCGAGCCGAGGAAGGCGGCCAGGAACCCCGCCTCCAGGAGCAGCGACTCCCAGCCGAAGCCGTAGAACACCTGGCCCACGTTGACCACCGACAGGTACAGCCCGTACATCGCTAGGAAGACGAGCATCGGCACCCACGGCGGCCCGCTCTGCGGGAGGCCGGCGACGACGCTGAGCGCCAGCACCACGCCGGCCCACCCCACAGCCAGCACGAGCCGGTCGGAGTAGCGACGGCGGAAGAGCGTCGGCCCCGTGCGGGCACCCACCCGGTCGAGGTAGCGGGGGACCGGCAGCAGGCCGTGCTCACCGAGCAGGGGGCGGAACTGGCGCAGCACGGCGACGAAGGCGACGAGGTACAGCAGGGCGATGCCCCGCTGCAGGACGAACCGGGCGGCGTCGTAGTCCTCGGCGGCGAACCACTCCACGGCGTGCCTCCTCCTCCCTCGACATTGCACACCCAAGGGTGCTCTCGGCGCAGCAGAGAGCACGGTGCGGCTGATTGACGCGCGTCATGGTCGCGGTGGGGGAGGGCTCCTAGCGTCGCGATCAGCACCTCGGAGGACCGGGGTGGAGGAACCACAGAGAGGACGAGCCATGAGCACCGAAGCCCCCGTCACCACCCGCACGATCCTGCGCGCGGAAGGGTTCTCCTGCCCCTCCTGCGTCTCGAAGATCGAGAAGCAGGTGGGCCGTCTCGACGGCGTCGAGGCCGTGACCGTGCACTTCGCCAGCGGGCGCGTCGAGGTCGACCACGACCCCGACAGGGTCGGCGTCGACGAGCTGGTCGCCGCCGTTGGCAGGGCGGGCTACGTCGCCCGACCGTCCGCCTTCTGAGCGCCGTGGCCCGGGCCGCGTCACACGCAACGCGGCCCGGGGCGGGCACGGGTCCCGGGACGGTCACGCGCCCCGCGCGGCCGGCCCGCGTGATCGGTTGTCGTGTCCGGCTACCGCGCGCGCTGCGGCTCCGCGGTCTGCCCCACGCTCGTGACCGTGGTCAGCAGGAAGACCGAGTCCTCGAGCGCATGCACCGAGTGTCGGTCGTGGGTGAGGACGGCCAGCTGGCCGGCGCCGAGCTCCACCGTCTCGCTGCCGGTGACCGTCACCCGGCCGAGCAGCACCTGGATGCTGGCCGCGTCGGGGGAGTTGTGCTCGCCGAGCTCGGTGCCCGCGACGAGCGCGATGATGGTCTGCCGCAGCGGGCCGTCGTGCACGAGGAGCTCGGGGCTGCGACCGCGCTCGTCGGCCTTGGCGGCGGCGAGATGGGATGCGGCGAGCTGGGACAGGTCGGCCACGGGATCCTCCTCCGTCGGGTACGTGCCACTATGCCGCCACGACCGGTCTCGCGCACCGCGCGGCCGTCACTGGCGTCGGCGTGGCCTCGTTCGCCGACGTGAGGCTCGCGGTCCGCCGTCGTCCCTGGGGAGTCGGGCCTGCGTCGAGGGGGAGTCAGAGCTGCGGCGCGGCGGCCGGAGCAGGCCCCGGCACCTGGCCCGCCCGGATGTGCACCGCGTCCACGATGATGGCGACGCACTCGTCCAGGGAGAGCGACCCGGTGTTCAGCACCATGTCGTAACGGTCGGGCCGGCGGGGGTCCCAGCCGTAGAAGTCCTTCGACATCTGCGCGCGGACCTCGTCCTCCCGCTTCTGCCGCCTGGCGGCCCGCTCGTGGCTGATGCCGGTGTCCCGCGCCGCCCGGGCGACCCGCTGCTCGACCGGTCCGTCGAGCAGGACGTGAAGGGTGGCGGGGCGGCCGGCGAGGATGACGGCGCCGTTGCGGCCCATGACGACCCCACCCCGCGCGGCCTCCTCCTGGACGATGCGGGTGTTCTCGAGGGCCAGCTCGTAGCTGTCGCGCTGCGCCGCCGGCACCGCGCCGCCCTCCGGGCCCGCGTAGCCGGGTCCCATGGCGCTGAAGACGCGCGAGAGCAGGCTCTCCTTCTCGCGCCGCTCCTCCTCCGCCTCGAGCTGCTCGGAGCTGAACGCCTGCTGGTGGAAGGGCAGCCCGAGCGCCTCGGCCACGCGCGGCCCGACGTAGCTCGCACCGGCGCCGTAGGTCTCGAAGAGGGTGACCACCGGCCTGACCGGTGACTGGTCGCTGCTCGACATCGCTACTCCGCATCGCCGTCGACGCTGTCGGGCGTCGCCCGCAGTCGCCGTGACCACTCTAGGAGCCCTCCGGCGGGTCCGCTCCGGAACCTCGGGCGACGGCGCAGCCGGGCAGCCCGGGCAGCCGGGCGGGCCGGGCAGCCGGGCAGCCCCGCGTGCGGGGGCTTGGGTGCTCGGGCGCGCGAACCCGCCACGACGTGTCGGTCACCGCCGGACGCGTGGACGCTCTTCCGTCCGGTGCATATCGTCGTCGCGGGGCACGGGCCGACAGTGCCGCGCAAGGGAGGGGGCCGGACGTGTTCGAGCGCGTGGACCCGTTCATCGGCACCGAGGTGACCGATCTGCCGCAGCCGTCCGGCCTGGCGGCCACGTGGTGGTGGCCCAAGCCGCAGGTGGGCAACACCCACCCCGGCGCCGCCTACCCGCTCGGCATGGTCTCCGCCTGCGCGTACTCCGGCGCGTACCCGACGGGCTACGGGCGCTACGAGCTGAGCACCGAGGGCGTCCCGCGCACCATGCACGACCGCCAGGTCGCCTCCGGGTTCACCCACTTCCAGCAGTCCGGGACGGGCGCGATCCGGAAGTACTACAACTACTTCCGTGTCACCCCCATGCTGGAGCCGCTCGACGCGCTGGGGACGCTGTGGGACGTCGAGGACGAGGAGGCCGAGCCCGGCTGGTACGCCGCGACCCTCTCCTCGGGCATCCGCTGCGAGGTCACCGTCGGCCCCAAGAGCGCAGTCCACCGGTACACGTTCCCCGCGCACCGCAACGCCCGCCTCGTCATCGACCTCTCGCTCGGCGGCCTGGCGATCCCCTACGGCAGCACCATTCCCCTGCGTGCGCACCTGCAGTCGCTCGGCCCAGGGGTCGCCGAGGGCGAGATCGTCATGGAGGGGGCCCCGCTGGCGGTGCACCTCGAGTGCGACGCCGACCAGTGGCGGCAGATGCTCTGGTACGACCGCCGGCTCATGCCCGGCGGCACCAGGCTGGACTTCGACTACATCCGCCCGACGACGCTGCGCCCCTTCGGCCTGATGTGGGCGGGACCCGCGGAGCCCGGCCAGGTGGTCGAGCTCCGCCTGGGCTTCTCGCTGCGCGGGAAGGAGCAGGCGCGCGAGAACCTCTACCGTGACTGCGGGCCGGGGCCGCACAGCTTCGCCGCCCGCCGCGAGGCCACGGCGCGCAGCTGGCGCGAGCACCTCGGCACGATCGCCGTCGACACCCCCTCGCCCGAGCGGGAGACGGTCTTCTCGACGGCGCTCTACCACTCGCTCCTCAAGCCGTGCCTGGCCCGGGGCGAGAGCCCGTTCTGGCCCACCGGCGGCCCGTTCGCGTTCGACATCAGCACGATGTGGGACATCTACCGCACTCAGCTGCCGCTGCTCACGACGCTCGTGCCGGACCGGGCGGTCGAGCTCGCCGAGGCGCTCCTCCACATCTGCGAGGAGGAGGGCAACCTGCCCATCGGCTACCGCATGTCCCGCGGCGCCGACCAGTTCTCGCGACAGGGCTCCGCCCTGGCCCACACGTTCCTCGCCGACCTGTGCCAGCTGGGGCTGCCCGGCATGGACTGGGAGTGGGCGCTGGTCCACATGCACAACGACCTGCGCCGGATGTACGGCGAGGACTTCCTGCTGCGCGGCGAGGCGCACCCGATCAGCCACACCCTGGACCTCGCGTTCGGGTACTGGTGCACGGCGAAGATCGCCGCGCAGGTGGGTGACCGGGCCCTGGTGGCCGAGTTCGCCGGGCTGGCGCAGCAGTGGCGCAACGCCTTCGACCCGTCCACCGGCCTGCTCAAGGACTCCACGTTCTACGAGGGCGGGCGGTGGAACTACTCCTTCCGCCTCGTGCACGACATGGCGGCGCGCATCGCGCTCGCGGGCGGCGACGAGAGGTTCGTCGGCCTGCTCGACCGCTTCTTCGGGGTCGGCGCGGGGCCGGTCACCCAGCCGGGCGTGCGACCCACGGCGGAGGAGATGGCGCGCGGGTACGCGCTCGGCCGGTTCGAGGGGCTGAACAACGAGCCCGACATGGAGGCCCCCTGGGCGTACCAGTACGCCGGCCGCCCCGACCGGACGGCCGACATCGTCCACGCGGCCGTGCACCACCAGTTCGGCACCGGCCGCGGTGGCCTGCCCGGCAACGACGACTCCGGCGGGCTGAGCTCCTGGTACGTCTGGGCGTCCCTGGGGCTGTTTCCGGTGGCGGGGCAGAACGTGTTCCTGCTCAACGCACCCTCGTTCCGGGAGGCGCGGATCGACGTGGGCGGCAACGCCCTCGAGATCGCCACCACCGGGTTCGTGGAGCCGGAGCCCGGCGGCCCTGCGCAGTACGTCCGTTCGGCCCGGCTCGACGGCGTGCCGCTCGAGCGCAGCTGGCTGAGCGGCAACGAGCTCCACGCGGGTGGCACACTTCTCCTCGAGCTCGCGGCCACGCCGTCGGACTGGGGCACGGCCCTGGCCCACCGGCCGCCGTCGTCGCCCGGGCCCACCCCTCCCGCCGAGATGTCACGAGCTCGGTGAGACGTCGCCAGCTCGTGAGCTCTTACCGAGAGAATGGCGTCTCACCGAGGAAGTGACGGCTCACCGCCCGCCCGCCCGCACGAACCACTCCGCCCGCTCGACTCACCCGCCCGCGCGCTGGCCGCCGCCCGCCGCAAGAAACCCTGAGACCCCCGTGGAGGTACCGCGCCCATGACCACCCCTGACCGCCGCCTGGTGATCGTCGTCCGGGCCGACCCGGTGATCTGCGGGCACTCGGGCGAGGCGCGCAACCTCGCCGAGGCCGCCCTGACGCGGGGATTCGACGAGGTCCGCATCGTCACGTGGCCGATCGAGCGGCTGCAGGCCACCGGGCTGCCGCTGAAGCCGCTGGACCACGTGCTGCCCTACAGCGACGGGATCGTGGTCGAACGGCCCGGGCCGGTGGGGGACTACAAGGTCCCCGACGGCCGGTACCTCGCCGGGATCACCGGCCGGCTGATCGAGCTCTTCACCGACGGCGTGCCCACCGTGTGCATGTCGCTGTACCTGAGCCCGCACACCGTGGCCGTCGCGGACGCCGTGCGCGCCGCTCGCAGCACCGGCCTGCCCGTCAACGTCACGACCATCGCCGAGGCGGTCGGCTCGGACGTGACGAACGTGGTGCGCTCCTGCGTGGACGAGGGGCGCTTCGGCGCCGCCGCGCACGTGCTCTCGAGCTACCTCTCCTCGGACGTGTGCGTGGCCGTCTCGGAGTACACCCGTGACCTCATCGTCGCCGAGGCCGCGGCGATCGACGCCCGTCACGGCACGACCTTCGCGGACCAGTGCCGCGAGCGGGTGGCGATCTCCTACCCGGCCATCGACACCGGCGCCTACCTCGACCTCGACGACGCCGAGACCGAGCGGGTTCTCGCCGCCCGCGGGCTCGAGCGCGACGGGTACGTCCTCTTCCTCTCCCGTCTGAGCCCCGCCAAGGGCGTCGACGACCTCATCGAGGGCTTCGCCGCGAGCTCGGTGCACGGCTCGGTGCGGCTCGTCGTCGCCGGCAGCGGGCCGGCCGCGGGGGCGCTGCGCGCGCAGGCCGCAGCCTCGCCCGTCGCCGACCGGATCGTCTTCCTCGACGACGTCGACGACGCCGAGAAGCCGCACCTCATGGCCGGCAGCGCCGCGTACGCGCTGCCGAGCAAGCCGCTGCCGGAGTTCACCGAGACGTTCGGAATCGCGCTGGTCGAGAAGATGCTCGCCGGCGGCGGGCCGGTCATCACCACCGACACCGGGGGGATCGGCGAGGCCGTGGCCGACTGTGCGATCGTGGTCCCGGTCGAGGACCCGCCCGCGATCGCCGCCGCCCTGGACCGCGCCGTCGGGATGCCCGCCGCGGAGCGGCTCGAGTGGGAGCGGCGGGCCCGGGCGCACAGCCTCCAGTTCGACCGGGCCAACGTCTTCGACCGGCTCTTCGCCCGCCTCGACGAGCGGCCTGAGCTGGCCCCCGCGCGCGCCTGAGCGGCACGCGCCGGGAGCGGACCAAGGTCTCTCGCAGCTCCGCCGTCGTCCCGGGTAGGAAGGAGGGGACGACGGCGGAGGTGCGTCATGACGACAACCGAGCCCTGGTCCGGGCGTGAAGGGACCGTCGAGGAGCACCGTCGGGCGGGGTCCGGCGGTGCGGCCGGAGGCCCGTCGCCCGGCGGTACGGCTCGGGAGCGCTCGCCCGGCGGTGCGGCGCCGGCCGACCCGAGCCCTCCCTGGGCGCGGCGGGTCGCCGTGGTCGCCGGCGCGATGATGGTCGGGGGCGCCGGGCTGAACACCTACATGACCCTGGCCCGCCCCGGGTCCTACGCCGGGATGGGCGGCTGGTTCCAGGAGATCTCGCCGTGGGACCTCGGCCCGCTCCCCGCGCTGTGGGAGGCGACGTTCGGCGAGCATCCCCGCGTGGCCGTACCGGTGGTCGGCATCGGGTTCGAGGCGACGATCGGTCTGCTCGCGCTCTCCCGGGACCCGCGCCGACGCGCCGCCGGGCTCGGCGGGATCGCGGCGTTCCACACCGCGCTGCTGGGGATGGGCCTGTGGGCCTGGGCGCTGCCCTGGCTCGGCGTTCTCGTCCCGGCCGCGGTGGTCACCGCTCGGGCCGCGCGGCGCTGAGCGGCGGCGGCGCGAGGTCGGCCACAGCGACGCACTCGGCGGCCACCTCGGCCGCCCGGCGCAGCGCCGCCGCCACGTCCTGCGCGTCGAGGTATGCCGTCAGGAATCCGGCGAAGAACGCGTCGCCGGCGCCGTTGGTGTCCACCAGCTGCTGGACGGGCACCGCGGGAACGTCGGTCCACCTGCCGTCAGCCTGCAGCGCGCTGGCGCCGGCCGCGCCGTGCGTGCAGACCACCAGCTCGGCACCGCCGTCGACGAGGGAACGCATGCAGGCCGCCGGGTCGGCCAGCCGGTCGGAGCTGAGGAACACGTACCGCGCCGACATCGCGAACTCGCGGTGGTACGCCGCCTCGCCGTCGTAGTCGTGAAGGTCCGTCCACACCGGGATGCCGGCGGCGACGGCGGCGCGCAGGACCGGTCGGGCGTGGTCGGCGAGGTCGACGACGACGGCGTCCGCCGCCGCCAGCGCCGCCCGGCTCGCGTCGGCGTGCTGCTCGACGCCCGCTTGCGGGGCGGTGAGGTAGAGCGAGACGCGGTCCCCGGCGGCCATGAGGTTGGCGTGCCGCTCCGTGCGCCCGTCGAGCGCCGGCTCGGCGAGGAGCCGGACGCCGTAGCGGTCGAGGGTGGCGCGCACCCGCGCGGCCGGCTCGTCGTCGCCGAGCACGGTCCGCAGGGTCACCTCCGCGCCGAGACGGGCCAGGTTCATGGCCTTGCCCGCGGATGTCCCGCCCACGGTCTCGTGGAAGCCGCGGGCGAAGTGGGTGCCCGGCCGCGCCTCCGGGAGGCGGTCGAGGTGGACGAGGAGGTTCCACGAGGCGGGGCCTGCCACCAGGACGCGGGTCGGGCTCACCCGCCCGACGCTACCGGCGCCGCGACTCTCGCCCGCGCAGGACGTCGAGGCCGGCGCGACGGACGGCGTGGCATTGACGGTCACGGGATCTCCGGCAGGGGCCACCGCTCGCCGGTGGAGCTGTCGATCAGCGCCGCGTGACTGACGTGCAGCCGCATCGGGAGCACCGTGTACGCCAGGGCGGCGACGGCGGGAAGGTCCCCGAGGCGGGCCCGCGTGGCGAGGCTGACGTGCGGCACCCAGGCTCCCGGCCGGTAGTTCCGGTGGAGGTCGGCGCCCGTGCCCACCGAGGCCTCCACGACCCGCTCCTGGCGCGCGGCGAGCTCCGACGTCAGCGACGGCACCAGGGAGGCCCGTCCGCGGCGGAACAGGCCGAGGGCGTCGGCGTGGAGGGTGACCGGCCCGCCGTCGGCAAGCGCTGTGACGGCCTCACGCACGGCCTCCACCTCGTAGGTGCGCAGGACGGCGTAGGACAGGTGGGGCACGTGCCGGCGGTGCGTGTGGCTGAGCAGGGTCGGCACGCCGGCCTCCTCGAGGCGGGTCCACAGCGTCCGCAGGGCACGGTCCGCGGCGGCGTCGAAGAGGAGGCAGACGGCGAGGGCCACTAGGTAGCGTCCCGGTAGCGCAGCGAGCCCGGCAGCCCGGCACACTCGCGCCCGAGGGGCACCGGAGCGATCAGACCGTGGTCCCGCAGCTCACCGAGGCGCCGCACGACCCGGTCACGCAGGTCGTCGGGGGAGATCGTGTTGACGTTGATCTTCGTCCCGCCCTCGAAACCCGCCAGCGTGGACACCCGCCACTTGAGCATTGCTCGCAGCGGCATGGGCAGGCCCGCTTCCGGGGGCCGGTGGTGCCACTCCTCGTTGGTGGGCACCAGCGGCCCGGTGGCGGCGTGGCAGGCGTGGAGGAGGTCGGAGAAGTCCCGCAGCTCCGCCGGCGTCAGCTCCCACGGGACCGCGGCGGCCGACTTGGACCACACCTCGAGCGTGGGGTAGCGGTGGCCGATCCCCGCGAGGGCGACGGCGTGGTCGGTCTCCGCCAGGAGAAGGTCCTCGTCGAGGGCCACCTGCAGCACCGCGTCGTTGTACAGGTCGGGCTCGAGGCGCAGGCGGCCGAGCTCGTGGTCCGTCTGGCGGCCGCGCTCGTCAATGGCGACCAGCTGCTTGTGGAGGTGGTCGAAGGACGCGCCGGCCGGGCGCAGCCAGTTCTGGAAGACCGCGACGTAGCGCGCCGGGGGGATGTCGGCGTACAGCGATCGCATCGCCTCGACGGTGAAAGCCAGGTACTGGCGGTGCTCCTCCGGCGTGAGGGTCCCGGACGACGCCGGCAGCGGTGCGTCGGCGGCCCTGTCGGCAAGGTGGCGGCGGGCGACGACGACGTCGTGTCCGCCCGCGAAGAGGCTCCTCGCCCCCGCCAGCCTGGCGTCGGGGCTGACCGCGTCCCACTCCGCGGCGCTCGTCCCGTTCGCCTCGGCCCGACGGCGCAGGACGCGCTCGACGTGGACGCGCCCGGCGGGGGAGGCGAGGTAGTCACGCTCGTGCGCGACCACGTGTTCGGGCGGGACGTACCCGTGGTTGAGGCGCCAGTAGTCGAAGGAGAGGATCTCGAAGAGGTTCGGGATCCGGCGGAAGTCGGCGACGGTCGCGTCGAGCGACTCCGCCGGCAGGCGTTCCAGCGTCCGCCAGGTGCCGTCGGGCGAGCGCACCAGGCGGGACTTCTCCGGCGGGGTGTCGAGGTAGCGCTTCTCGCAGAAGGCGCACCAATGGCCGTGCTGGGCCGGGTCGAGGGCGTCGGTCACGGACGCGACGGCGAGCGGACGGCGGGCGCGGCCCGGAACGGTCCACACCTCGGTGCCGGTCAACGGGTTGAACTGCTTGACCGTCCCGTCGGGCAGCCGAGTGATCGGCGCGGGGGACGACGGGCTGAGCATGGGCACCTCGGCGTGCGGGCCCGCCCGGCGGGTCCGGGCGGCGTCTCGATGGTACGACCGGCAGCCCGGGCCCGTGGCCGGACGGAGCTCTGCGCGCCGGCCCGCCGAACGTGACGAACCCAGGCGCTGGCCTCACGGCTGGCGCCCGGGTTCGTCGCACTGGATGGTCCGCCGTCACGGGCGAAGACCCAGGGTCAGGCGGTCTGGGCCTCGTGCTCGCCCTCGGCGAGCTCCTCGACGAGCTTGGCGTTGAACGCCGGCAGGTCGGCCGGCGTCCGGCTGCTCACGAGGCCGGCGTCGACCACGACCTCCTCGTCCACCCACGTCGCGCCCGCGTTGCGCAGGTCCGTCTTCAGGCTGGGGTAGGACGTGAGCGTGCGACCGCGCACCACGTCGGCATCGGTGAGGATCCACCCTCCGTGGCAGATGACCCCGACCGGCTTGTGCTGGTCGAAGAAGTCGCGGGTGAGAGCGACAGCCTTCTCGTCCATGCGGAGCTTGTCGCCGTTCGCGACGCCGCCGGGGAGAACCAGGCCGTCGAAGTCGCTGGCGCTGGCGTCGGACACCGCCAAGTCGACGGTCGCCTCGTGCCCCTTCTTGCCGGTGATCGATCCGGCCTCGGGCGAGATCAGAACTGCCTCCGCGCCGCTGGAGGTCACGGCCTCCCAGGGCGAGGTGAGCTCCGAGTCCTCGTAGCCGTTCGTCGCGAGAAAGGCGATGCGCTTGCCGTTGAGGTCCGTCATGTCGAGGGCTCCTCCCTGTCGGTGACTGTTCCTCTCGAGGCTACGTTCGGCCCCCGCGGTCTGCCACCGCGGCGGCCGCTGAGCCGGCAACAGGACTGCAGCCGCGAGTGGGCGGCACCGCAACGTCGAGTGAGCGGCACCGCAGCTCCGACGGCGCAGCGGTGATGTGGCGTGCCAAAGGGCCGCAGTCCGGGGGTGGTCTGCGGCCCGTGTGGGCGTGGGGGTGCGTCGTGGGCGCGGGTCAGGCGGCGGTGTGGAGGGTGGTGATGGTGGTGCCGTCTGGTCGGGTGAAGGTCCAGTGGTCGCCGGTGCGTTCGATGGTGATGTTGTGTCGGTGGACGTGGTCGTGGTGGTGCCAGCACAGGAGGATGCCGAGGTGGGCGGCGGTGGGGCCGTGCTGGTCGTACCACCACAGGGAGTGGTGGATCTCGCCCTCGCCGGGTGGGGCGTGGCAGTCGGGGTAGCGGCAGGTGCGGTCGCGGGCGATGATCGCGCGGGTCTGGGCGGCGGTGAAGAGGCGTTCCTCGCGGCCGGAGTCCAGGATCTGGGAGTCGGGGCCGAAGATGACGCGGTGGAAGCTGCCCTGGCAGGCGAGACGGGCGAGGAGCTGGGGGGCGATCGGGGTGCCGTCGGCCAGGGTGGCGGGTTCGGCGCCGAGGAGCGTGCTGTGGTTCAGGGTGCCGGGGATGACCAGGGCGCCGCCCTGGCCTGCGCCGGGGCTCGCGGTGCCGGGGCTGGGGGTGGGGCGGCTGGCCTGGATGAGGCGGGTGAGGGTGTCGTAGGGGACGTGGACGCTCAGGTGGGGGCGGATGCGGGCGCCGGGCTGGAGGATGCCGGCGTCGAGGGTGAGGCGGGCCAGGGAGGTCAGTGAGGCGGCGCGTCGCTGCGTGGGCGTGCGGGTGTCGGAGGCCGACGGGGTGCCGGTGCGTGCGTCGAGGGCTTCCTGGAGGGTCTGGCCGTTGGC
>NZ_JAHXNL010000008.1 GCF_023148685.1 Georgenia sp. EYE_87
AAGGTAGCGTCGGGCACGTCGAGGTCTTCCGGATGGGTGGCGTGAGAACCTCCATCTTCGGAAGACCTCGACCCCTATCCGGCGACCGACGCGCCGACCCGCACTACACCCTCAACTGCGAAGAGCCGGTTTACCTGGGCCACATCCAGGGCGAACCGGTCCACAGCGAGCACGCCGACACCCGCACCACCATCCGCAGGGCCGTCACATGGAGTCACGACGGAATCGACTTCACGCAGCTCGACGAGGCTCTGCAAGCGCGACTGAAGTCCTCGGCCACCGTCGTCGACCTTACCGAGGTCGCCGACTCCGTCGAGGCACTGCTCGGCACCGCAACGGTCGTCATACCTGAAGTCGCCCTTGCGGATCTCCCTGGGGAGGTAGTCGAGCTTCTCCTGGTAGGGGCACCGTGGCTGAACGAGCTCACCGACCTCCTGCGTACCAGACGGCAGGTCATCCTCCACGGTCCCCCCGGCACGGGAAAGACGTTCATCGCACTGGCCGTGGCGGAAGAGCTGACAGACCGGGCCAACGTCACGCTCGTCCAGTTCCACCCGGCCTACTCCTATGAGGACTTCTTTGAGGGCTATCGGCCCACCACAGTCGATGACAGCGGCCGGGTCGGCTTCGCCCTCACCCCCGGTCCTTTCCGGAAGGTCGTCGACCAGGCTAAGGAGGACCCCGGCAACCCCTACTTCTTGATCATCGATGAGATCAACAGGGCCAACCTCGCCAAGGTCTTCGGCGAGCTGTATTTCCTGCTCGAGTACCGCGAACGGACCATCGATCTCATGTACGGCTCGGGCGACGAGGGCCGCGACTTCTCCTTACCGAAGAACGTCTACATCATCGGCACAATGAATACCGCCGATCGTTCGATCGCGCTTGTCGACGCCGCCATGCGCCGACGGTTCGCATTCCTATCCCTCCACCCAGACGACCCGCACCTGCGGGGCATGCTTCGGACCTGGCTCGGGCGCCACGGCTTGCCCACCCTCGCCGCCGACCTGCTCGACGTCCTGAACGCACGCATCCCTGATAAGGACTTCAAGATCGGACCGGCGTACTTGATGAAGCCCGACGAGGTGGCGAGCGACGCCGGGCTCGACCGGATCTGGCGCACGTCCATCCTCCCTCTGCTTGAGGAGCTCCACTACGGCGACGATGGCATGGACGTGCAACGCACATACGGGCTACCCGCACTTCGGGCCGCGTTGCCTGGCGTTGCGGAAGAGTGATGGATTTCGGGGCCAAGCGGCGCCGGGTCGACCTGGTCGAGAACGGCCCCGGGCTGGACGTCGTCCTGGACATCGAGACCGGAATGGCCCTGGCACAGACTGGCTTTATCGATGCCCGACTCATTCCGGGCACACGAGCTTGGACCCTGCAGCCGCTGTCCAAGGTCGGTACCGTCGCGCTCGGCAGCGTCGAGGTTCACGTCAGGCCGAAGGTCCCTATCAGCCGCGTGATCTTCCTGCTGGAGAGCAGTCTGAAGTCCGCCCGATGGCGCGACGACACGGTGAACGTCGCCCCCGCAGAAGACCTCCTACTCGCGGTCGTGGACTCGTTTGAGCGCCTCGCCTCGCGCGCGCTCCAGCAAGGACTTCTGCAGGGCTACCGCACGGTCGATGAAGCCATACCCGTCGTACGAGGTCGACTGCGCGAGTCTGATCAGATCCGGCGAAGGTTCGCTCTACCTGTGCCGGTCGAGGTGCGCTATGACGACTTCACCGTAGACACGGCCGAGAACCGGCTGCTGCGCGCGGCTGTAACCATCTGCCGCCGCCTACCAATACTCGATCGTCGTCTCCGTCACCGGTTGCAGCGGTTGGATCTTCTTCTCGCTGGCGTTTCTCCAGCGCATCGGGGCGCCCCACTCGAGGGATGGGCGCCGAGCCGGCTCAATGCGCGCTTTCACAGCGCGTTGTTTCTCGCCGAGGTCATCGTCAAGGCGTCGTCGTTTGAACGGTCCGGGACCGGGTTGGCCGTCTCGGGCTTCGTCATCGACATGGCCAAAGTCTTCGAGGATTTCCTTTGTGCCCACCTCGGCAAGCTCCTGCTTCAGGCTGGCGGCCGGGTCGCCACACAGGACCCATGGCATCTCGACGTCGGCCGCACCGTGCGCATGAAACCCGACCTCGTCTGGTACGCGGACACATCGGGGCCGTCCGCCGTCGTTGACGCCAAATATAAAGCTGAGAAGCCCGCGGGCTTCCCAGACGCCGACCTCTACCAAATGCTCGCCTACTGCACGGCCCTACGATTGCCGACGGGATATCTCATCTACGCGAAGGGAAACGCGGCGGGCGCAACCCATCATGTCCGACATGCCGACGTCGAGATTCGGGCAGTGACCATAGACCTTTCTGAGCAACCAACGGGACTACTTGCACAACTGGACAAGATCGCATCGGAGATTGTCGACGGTGCATGCCCCGCCGCACCCCCTGCAGATCGCCAAATGGCCTCACGTCATTTGTGAAGCCCCGTCGTGGCACCCGGGTTCGACCTCCGCCGCGCCGAACCGCGTAGACCACTGTCCCCGCGCCGAACCTCAGCCTCCCATCGGCGACAGGAGGACCTGCGGCTGCATAGTTCCCCATTCTCCAGCGCCAGTGCGCGGTCCGCCACTGCCGGATGGTTGAAGGTCCCGGGCCGGGACGATGATGATCGAGACGAACGTCGCCGGGACATGGGCTGCCGCAGGCGAAAACGCCGACCGCCGAGGCCCGGCACCCGATATGGAACGACCTCGTCCCAACCACAGAACCACCCCGAGGATAAGGATCGTCCCGATCGCGGCGAACGCGCCCGCTAGAGCCCCCGAGCAGGGGGCATCAGCTCGAGCCGCTCGACTGGGAGAATAGGGACGTTTGTCGGACACTGACTGCCTTCCGGCGATACAGTCGTCCTCGCCATCTGCATACTCAAAGGGGAACGGCGTTATGACCTGAGTTCGGTCATTCGGTTGGTGCCTGAGTCTTGCCGGTCGTGAGGGTGTCGATGATGGCTTGTCGGTCGGGGTCGATCTGCGGCGGGATGGTCTGGGTGGCGCCGTTGGCCGTGATGGTCGCCGAGCGCAGCGGCCGTACCTGGCGGACGACGTTGCGGATCGCGAGCCCGGAGCGTCAGCTGAACCTCGCGGGAGACGGCCAGTGCGGTGAACACGATGGTCAGGTGGGCCTCGATCGCGTCCCCGGTCCGCACGAACATCGGCCGGGCGGCCAGATCGGTCTTGGACATTCGGAAGGACTGCTCGACGTGCCAGAGCTCGTGGTAGGACCCAACGACCTCACCGGCGGGCATCAGCCGAGCGGGGATGTTCGTCACGTAGCCCTTCAGCCCGACCAAGCGCCGGGCGCGGGTCAGGGCGGCTTCGTCGAGGCTGCGCGCGTCACCGGTGGTCCTGACGAACCGCGGGGTGCGGGCGGCCTTCTCTCCGGCGACGACGGCCCGGGCCTTGTTCTCCTGCAGAGTGAGCGTCTTTGCGTCCCGCGCCGCCCGCTTCGCCGAGTAGGACCACACCGCCCGCCACGACCCCGGATGCTGCTCCAGGTCCCAGACCGGCTCGACACGAACCGCGTCGTTGTTCTCGCTGCGCCGGCCGGTCCTGGGGGTGATGGTGTCGATGACCTGGGCGTCGGTGAACGCATCCCCGTGCCAACGGAAGTGCGAGGCCAGGTCCATCGGCGCCTTGGTCACCCAGGAGCCGACGATGAAGCGCAGGTTCGCCTCCTCCAGCGCGGCCAGATTGGCCGCCGAGAGCATGCCGGCGTCGGCGACGACGACCATGTCCTCGATGTTGTGCCGGTCCTGGAACTGCTTGACGATCGGCACGATCGTTGCCGTCTCGGCATGATTGCCCTCTTAGCAGCCGATCTCGAGCGGGAACCCGTGCCGGTCGACGAGCAGACCGACGACGATCTGGGGGTCGACGCGGCGTTCCTTGGAGAACCCGACCTTGCGCAGGTCGTCCTCCTTCTCCGCCTCGAAGTACAACGTCGTCACGTCGTACAAGCACAGCGAGACATCACCGCTGGTCGCAGCATGGGTGAAGCACAACGCGGCGATCTTGTCCCGGTAAGCGCCCGGCCCCTCGCCGGCCGCGGCCCGGGCCAGGGTGCGGCGCATCGTCTTCTCGCTCGCCGGCCTGGCGCCGAGGTCGGTCAGCACCCGGGCGGTGTCCAGGATCGAGGTCGGCTCCACGATCCGGGCGATCACCAGATCCCGGAACACCACGTCACCCAGGGCGTCGAACCCTAGATCGGTGAACACCGCGGTCAGTGCGTCGTAGAGCACCGCGAGGCGGTCCCCACCACCCGCGGCGGTGCCACCGGCCCCCGCTCACGTACCGCCGGGCCCGGCTCGCCGAAGAGGGCCGGCACCCCGGGCCGGCCGATCAGCGTCGTCCTCGGTGCCACGGGCTCGAGGCCAAGGTCGAGCTCGCCCTGTCCCGGGTCATCCAGCAGCTCCCGCGCCCGCTCGAGGAGCAGCCCGACCTCGGCCTCGGTATGCGCCGACCCGACGTGGGCGAGGATCCGTCGACGGCCCTTGACGGACTCAGCGATCTGCACGGCCGTCGCTCCCGAGGCCGTCCGTACCCGCCGAATCCACGCCACGCGCCCCACGGTAGAGCACCAATTAGTGCCTCAAAACCGCCGCCTCCACACCCATCACCGCAGGTCAACGAGCTGCCCGATCTTGAAGCGCGGCGCGGTGACCAAACTCAGGAGAGCCCCCGAGCAGAGTGCATCAGCTCGAGCCGCTCGACTGGGAGAATAGGGACGTTTGTCGGACACTGACTGCCTTCCGGCGATACAGTCGTCCTCGCCACTTGCATACTCAAAGGGGAACGGCGTTATGACAGACCAGGTCGGGTACGACGGGTTCGAGTTCAAGCACAATCCAGAAGTAGACTTCGCAGACAATCCGGAACCCCGAGTCCCGCTGCTGTTACTTCTGGACGTCTCGTACTCAATGTCAGGGAAGCCAATCGAGGAGCTGAACGACGGCCTGCGAGTGCTCGAGGAGCAGATCCGGGGCGACAGCCTCGCGAGCAAGCGCGTCGAGATCGGAATCGTCACCTTCGGACCGGTCGAGACGAAGCAGGAGTTCGTCGGCGCCATGTCGTTCCAGGCCCCCACGCTTACGCCTCAAGGCAACACTCCAATGGGGTCCGCCATCGCCCAGGCTGTCGGGATGGTGCACGAACGCAAGCAGGTATACCGGGACAATGGCGTCAAGTACTACCGGCCCTGGATCTTCTTGATTACTGACGGCGCGCCCACCGATTCCTGGCACGAAGCAGCAAGCCTCGTCCGCGAGGGCGAGGCGTCCAAGAAGTTCGCCTTCTTCGCAATCGGCGTTCAGGGGGCCGACATGGACACGTTGGGGAAGATCAGTTCCCGCGCACCGCTGCCGCTACAGGGGCTGAACTTCCGTGAGCTCTTCATGTGGCTCTCAAGCTCTCTGCAGTCCGTGTCGCAGTCCGTCCCTGGCACCGAAGTGTCGTTGGAGTCTCCCGCTGGGTGGGCCGCGGTGTGACGTGGCGCGTGCTCTTCGCGTCCCAGGAGGGCACATCCCATAGCGCTTCGGGAGTCCCGTGCCAGGACGACTGCTGGGCCAGCGTCGAGGAAGTCGACGGTGCGGCGCTCCTAACAATATTTGTCGCCGACGGGGCTGGCTCGGCCAGTCGTGGGCATGACGGGGCGCAGAATGCAGTGCGCGAGGCGATCGCCTTCGTCACCAGCAGGGCGCACGACGATCTTCCCGGGCTCTTCACGGAAACTTCCGGACGCGACCTTGTAAACGCAGTTCGTGGTGCTCTAACGGCGCAGAGCGATAACTCCGGCATACCTATCCGTGAGTACGCGTGCACCTTCTTGGCGGTACTTTCGTCCGCCGAGCACGGCACCTTGGCGGTCCAGATCGGCGATGGCGGCATAGTCCTCGATTTCGGTAATGGTCTTTTCGTCCCGATCGAACCGATGGGAGGAGAATACGCCAATGCGACTCGCTTCGTGACCGAGGCCGACGCCCATGAGATCGTCGAAGTTCGTCATTACGATAAGAGTGCGGTTAGAGCGGCAGCCTTCACTGACGGTTTGGAACCATTAGCCTTAAATCAGGCAGAGAACACAGCTCACCCCCGGTTCTTCGCCCCCTTCTTCGACTCATTATCCTCACCTACGACGCCGGACGAAGAATTCTGCTGGCAGGACAGGCTGACCGGCGCCCTCGTACGGTTCCTCAATAGCGACGCGGTGAATAGTCGGACAGACGACGACAAGACTTTGGCGTTGGCGGTTCACCAGGGCGAGAAGCAGGTCGTGACGCCCGGCGGAGCGAATCATGAGCAGGACAACCCGTCCCCTCTCGGTCAGGATGGGGCTAACGCATATACTCCCGACGACCGAGACAACCGTGGTGTCAACGGGATAAAAATCGACACTGAGGTAACACCATGAGCACCGTCCTTGTTACAGGATCCGGAACTCCCGTCAAGCTCGCCAAGGAGATAGGCCGTGGCGGCGAGGGATCTGTCTTTACAATTTCAGCCAGGCCCGACCGCGTGGCGAAGGTGTATCACAGGCCGCCGGACAGAGAGCGCCAGTCGAAGCTGCAGCTCATGGCAAACAACGCCGACGACACTCTCCTAAGTTTCGTCGCGTGGCCAGAAACAACCCTTCACGACCAAAGGGGAACGGTTGTTGGGTTTGTGATGCCAAAGCTCGCAGACGACCAAGCTCCAGTCCACGCCTTCTACAGCCCCGCCCACCGCAAGGCTGAACACCCAGGTGCCACCTGGGAGTTTCTCTTGCTGGCAGCGCGCAACACAGCGGCGGCCTTCGCTGTCGTGCACAATCACGGGCACGTCATCGGGGACGTGAACCAGAACGGGATATACGTTGCTAAGGATGCCCGAATATCGCTAGTGGACGCCGACTCCTTCCAGATTTCCGACCCCCGCGGCTCGTTGTATCGGTGCAAGGTGGGCGTACCTGAGTTCACCCCTCCCGAACTGCAGGACAGTCCATCGTTAGCGGCCGTGACACGTGCGCCCAATCACGACAATTTCGGTTTAGCCGTCCTAATATTTCATTTGCTCTTCGCAGGACGCCACCCCTATGCCGGGGTTCCACTGCTCGACCATGTCGGCGCAGATATGACCACCGACATCCGCCACCTTAGGTACGCGTACAGCGCGGACAGCCAAAGCCGAGGACTAACTCCACCGCCGCGAAGCGTGCCCGCCTCAGTTGTCCCGGGCGAGGTGCAGAAAATGTTCTACGAGGCGTTCACTGAGAAGGGCCTCCAGGGCGGCCGGCCGTCAGCGACGCAGTGGAAGCACGCTTTAGATGAGGTACGCCGCTCCATCCGGAACTGCAACGTCAGCCGAACGCACCGCTTCCCCGGCAACCTCCGTGCCTGCCCGTGGTGCGCCCTCGAAGGGCAGGGTGTCACTCTTTTCATCGATCTAGGCACCAAGGTCACCTATACCCAGTCTGGCTTCGTCTTGGAGAAGGCTTGGGCACTCGTCGAGCGCGTGCAGGCTCCCCCTCCTATACCCCAACCCGTCCCTGAACGCATTGACGTCGAGGCGAAGCCACTCCCTCCGGGTGTGCCCTCCCGTGGCAACATCAGAGTCCTGCGCATCTTGGTCGTCGCCATAACGGTCGGTCTCGTCGCAGGTTTGCCCGACCTCGCCTTGTGGATGTTCCTTGTCGGTGTGGCGGGGTGGGCCGGCGTCACCGCCCGCGCAAAGCCCCTAAAAGCCGAGCGAAGGTCGCGCGAAGCGGAGCTGCAAGCCGCTCAGGAAGAGTTTCAGAGACAGACGTCGCGTCTGGAACGAGAGACCATCGGCCGGTTCCACTCGCGCAGGCAAGAGCTCGCTGGCCTCGCTGACGAGTACCGGCATCTCGCAGAGTTTGAGCGGCGGCAACTTGCGAAGCTGGACGCCACAGTGCGCGAGCGGCAGCTTCTGCGGCACCTCCAGGCCGCCTTCATCGACACGGCGAACATTCGGGGGCTCGGCCCAACTCGGAAGGCCGCGTTACGGTCTTTCGGCATCGAAACTGCAGCGGACATAGACGCGACAAGGATTCGTCAGGTCCGCGGTTTCGGAGATGCTCTCACCCACAGCATGGTCGCCTGGCGCCGTGAACAAGAGCGCAGGTTCCGCTTCGATCCGAACCACCCGTCGATCAAGGCCGACCGCGACGCCACCAAGGCGACGTTTCAAGTACGGCGCCGCCTGATCGAGCAGCAACTTCAGATGGCGCCTAACGAGCTCAGCCGCATAGCACGAGAGGCTTCGGCGCGTGCCGCTGTCATTCAGCCGCATCTCGAGGGCGCAGCACAGCGTCTTGCGCAGGCACGGACGGACCTCCGCATGGCCTAAGTGCAGCGACATCGCGGGCGGCCGCCCCCGGTTGCCCTCCGGCGACCGACGCTCGGGTTCACCGAGGTGCGCTTCGAGGTCTTTTAAAAGAGTGACGGTGAGCGGCGCCTCGGACCCGCGGCCCCACGGAACAACTTGTTGGCCCGTATCGGCCCAAGGACTGTACGCGTTACGGGACAATACCGGCATGGGCTTCTACTTCCGGAAGAGCAAGAGGGTTGGTAAGCGTGGCCGCATCAATGCCTCCAAGTCGGGCGTCTCATACAGCCATCGGCTTGGCCCGATCACTGTGAACTCCCGCGGCCGAGTCACCCTGCGGATCGGCAAGGGCATTGGCATCCGTCTACGATGACGTGGCCGGCTCGGCACGCTGCACCAGCCGGCACACGGCATGCAATGCGGCAGGGGCCGGGCAACGGCCGAGGAGCATTCTGTCTAACTGCGTGCGCCGCTCCTCGCCGAACTACTGAAACCCGGTCCTGCTAGATCGACACATGCTCAACCTGCATCGGCATCTTTGAAGTGGACGAGGTCTTAAGGCGATCGTGTTCGCCCCCACGTTACCGTTACCGTTGACTATCGGACCTCGCGCATTTGACCACGGCGAACGGCATGGAGTCCCATTCGAGAAGATTGGTCCAGGCCAGTCCATTCGGTTGGCGGCTCGCCGTAACAATGAGTCAGTCGTCCGGCGTGTGTGCGGGGCCGTAAACGGATTAGCTAGCTCGCCTAAGGAACTCAGTGTATTGGGAGCGTCCTACGGCGATCCGAAACGCAACACGGACGGCGCACCTGTTGAGACGATGGCAGTGTGACGACTTACCGCCGCCGAGGTCACTATCGCAGAGGCCCCAACGGCCAGAGGGTCTGGGTTTCCAGCCACATGGTCACTCGATCAAGCGGCGGCTACCGCAACACCCTGCGCTCGTCATCAAGTCGGGAGCCGTCTGCGCGGCCATCCAGGATGATCCCGATGGCAGCCGCACCTCGATCACAGGAGAAGCCGTACTCCGCCCGGTGGCTCCGGCCTAATGCATCGTGTCCTGTCTGCGGTGCTTCCGTCTTCTTCTATGCGAATGAACACGGGAGCCGCGTATACTTCGACGAACTCGGTCCCCCGTGGTCGAAGCATCCTTGCACCGACAGCACGTTGTTCCTCCACTCCGGCGCGCCACCACGTCAGCGAGTCACGCCGACCGCATACCAGGACCGTGTCGGTAGGAGAGTCCTCAGAGACGCACGGCGCTATGACAGATTCCTTCGATATCTGGCGAGCACTTGGTCCGACAGGCCCCTCGCCGATTCGACAGCACGGCTGGTACTTGGTTCGTGGCACAACCACCAGGGCACTCTGATCCACCTAGAACGTCCCTACGAGAGCGCGCCGGAAGAAGCATGGGGTACCCCAGCGCACATCTCGCTAGAGCGTGGTGATCTAGTTTTTATCGCGGACGGCTACATGTCATTCTTCGACGTTGAACGGATGGAAGGCGCCCGCGTGCCGGTTTACTTCCAGCATCGACTTACGAAGCCGTCGCTCGCGCACCGCATCGCTGCCTGGGTACGACCTCAGAACAATGAATGATCAGGACGAACTGCTCAACACGCCCGCTCCTATCTCCACGCCGGCAGGCGCCAGGCGCCCATCCCACCCTCGTCAACTTCAGGCACGAGCCACGCGACCGTACAATCGGGCTTCGGAACGGCAGCAAGGGGCTCCGGCCAAGGCGGGCAGACGGTCGGCGGCAGCACTACTGGAGGAGCTGGAAGCTTAGGCAATTCCCGGACGCACGAACCCCGACTCGTAGGCACGCACGACGGCCTGGGTACGGTCCCGCACCCCAAGCTTGGCCAGGATCGAGCCGACGTGTGTCTTGACCGTCTCGGTGCCTAGGAACAGTTTCGCGCTGATCTCCGCGTTCGATAGCCCGGACGCGAGGAGCCGGAGCACTTCCTGCTCCCGCTCGGACAGCTGGGCTCGGACGAGCCGGTCGCCGTTCTCGGCCGTGGCGGATGCGGCGACGAGCCGGCGCAGCGCCGTCGGGAACAGAAGCGCCTCCCCGCGCGCGACCACCCGGATGCCCTCGAGCACCTGCTCCGGGTGGGCCCGCTTGAGGAGGAACCCGCTCGCGCCCGCGCGCAGGGCGTCAAGGACGTAGTCGTCGTTCTCGAAGGTCGTCAGGACGAGCACCCGCGGAGCCACGGCACCCACACGGTCGGCCTGTGTGAGCAGCGCCCGCGTGGCCGAAATGCCGTCCCGGCCCGGCATCCGCACGTCCATCAACACGACGTCTGGACGCGTCCGGGCGAAGGCGTCGGGCACGTCGGCGCCGTCGGCGACCTCGCCGACCACCTTGAGGTCGGGCTCGGCGTCGATGATGTACCGCAGGCCGCCGCGCACAAGCGCCTCGTCGTCGACGAGCAGGACCTTCACCGTCACTATGCCTCCCACGGCAACCGGGCGCGGACCACCCACCGGCCCTCCTCGATGCCCCAGGTCATCTCACCACCGAGAGCGACGGCCCTCTCCCGCATCCCGGCCAGGCCCCGCCCGGTCCCGGGGCTACCGGCTCCCCCACCGGCCAGGCCATTGACCACTTCGATCCCGACGGCGGAGCCGGCGAGCTCGATGGCGATGCCGACGCTGCCGTCCCCGTGGCGTAGGGCGTTCGTCGTCGCCTCACGGACAACGGCGTAGCAGGCTCGGGAGACGAGGGGCGGCACTTGGTCCGTGGCCGGCAGAGCGAGCGTGGCCTCGGCACCCGCGGTGCGCAGTTCGCGGGCGAGCGTGGGCAGGTCGGCGAGTGTCCGGTCGCCCGCGGCGGCCTCCGCAGCAGTCGGGGCTTCGCCCTGCCGAAGCAGTCCAAGCGCACGGTCGAGCTCCGCCGCGGCGTCCCGACCGGTGCCTGCGATCGCGGCGAGCGCGGAGCGGACGAACTCGGGATCACGGTCGAGTGCCCGCTCGGCGGCTGCGGCCTGAAGCGAGGTGACTGTCAGGGCGTGACCGACGCTGTCGTGCAGGTCCCGGGCGAGGGCGTCGCGGGCCGCGAGCTGGCGCTTCTCCTCCTCGAGCTGTGCGATCCGCTCCTGCGCGGACGGCCCGAGCAGCACCGGCGCGAGGAGGCGGAGAAGCTCGCCGAGCCACCAGAAGACATAAGCGGGCACCACTAGGAGGACGACCGCGAGAACGACGGCGGGCACCACCGGCAGGCCGCCGAGCGCGCCGAGCGTCCGGTCCAGGACGGTGACGCCCGACTGCCGGGCCACGAGCGTGACGGCGACCGGCACGCAGACGAGCAGAGAGAGGACTGCGACCGCTCCGGTAGCGAGCAGGGTGAGGTACCACGCCGCCCCGCGCAGGCTAGCACTGGTGCCGCGTCCGGGCAGGACGGGCAGGTCGGCGTCGAGGAAGGTGCGGGCCGCGAGCGCCTCGAGGACCCGCACCGAGTGGAGAAACGGCGGGGCCAGGACGATAGCAGCGGTCACGACAACGAGCGCAGTGATTACCGCGCTCGGGACGTCCGGCTGTCCGTACATCTGGCCGAACCCTGCAATGAGCAGCCCGTACGCCGCCGCGACCACGCCGCCGATGACGAGGAGCACCCCGCGGCGCGGCGTCGCCGCGCTGGTCAACGGCAGCAGCACCCTCGGGACGGCCATGGCCGCAAGTCTGCCCGAACCTCCCATCACCTCGACCAACCCTTTCTCTTGGAGGCTCGTGCAGTTCGCGTCAACGCCGAGCAGGCGGACGCCGCCCGCCTGCGTTTCGGGCAGGAGTAGCCGGCCGACGGCGGACGGGGCGCCCACCCAGTCAGAGGACCGGGATTCGTACTTCCGCATCCACCGACGCCCGCCGCTCGCCGGCGCGGCGCAGCGCGTATGCCAGCGTCGCCGCGCCGAGCGCCAGCCCCCACAACGGCCACAGGAAAGTCGGCCCTGCGGCTGCCCAGTTCTCGATGATCTCGGTGGCCATGTCGTCGGCCATCGCCTGGCGGAACATCGAGATTCCCGCCGGGGTGACGATGATGGATACGAAGGTGGCGGGGACGACGGCGGCCGCAGGCGGCACTCGGCGACCGCCGATGCCCGGCACCCAGGACGGGACGATCTCGCCCCAGCGCTGGACGAGCCCGATGGTGAGAATGGCTCCGAGGACGGCGAATGCGCCAAGCCAGACGCCGGCGAGCAGCGACCCTTCCGAGCGCGCGACCTCCCAGAATTCGGGGTCAAAGCCGAGCGGGTAGACCAGCCAGACGAAGCGGGTGAGGGCGTAGGTCAGCGGCGGGACGACAGCGACGGCCACCGCCCATCTCCCCCACCGGGCTGCGGCGTCGGGGCGCGCCCACGCCGGCACTGGCACGGGGTGCCTGCGCAGATGTTCCCGGGCTGCCGCGCCCCACAGCAGGACGCCCGCGACCACGATCAGCTGGACGACGAGGCTGGCGTCGAAGGTGCGTACCAGCGAGTCGCGCATGCCTTCGTGGAACGGTGCCATGACGAGCGCGAGGGGCAGGTACCCCACGAGCGCCAGCAGGCCGGCGGTGAGTGTGAGCAGTGCCAGGGCGGCGCCGGCGACGGCCCCGACCATCACCGGGCGGGCTGCGCCGTCGCGGCGGCGGGGAGCTCCGGCGTCGGACGCGTTCGCCTCCGAGGTGAACCGGGCCGCCGTCGCGGCGAGGACGGCGGCCAGCGCGGCGGCGACGACGAGGAACACCGGCAGCGGCATCAGCCCGGCGAGCGCGGCGGTCGGGGTGGGCAGGTGGTTTGCGAGGGCGAGGTCGGGGCCGGTGGCGGCAAGGACGAGTCCTGCGCCGGCGGCGAGCGTCCAGTACGTGGTGGGGTTGATCGCGTGTCTCATGCCTCCACCCTCGTCAGCCGCGAGCGCGGGCGGATCACCCGCGACGGTGGTCCGGGTCCGCAGCGCTCCCCCGGGCGAGGGAGGCCGCCCTCAGGTGAGGCCCGGAGGCGGCGGCGGTACGGTGAAGAGGCAGGCCCTACCCCGACACGGTCGTCGGTGCACCGGGGCACGTCGCATCCGTGATGTCCCCGGCACGTGGCGCTCCCTGCTCGTGGCCGGGCATCGATGGAGGTGCGGATGTGGACAGGTGGCGGAAGACGCTGAGGCGCACGGGCGGCCGGATCGGGGTCTGGCTGTACCGCACGCTCGACGGAAGGCTGTCCAGCGGCAGCAAGAAGGTGACCGTCCTGATGATCACGACCCCGGGGCGTCGGACGGGGATCCCCCGCTCGACCTGCGTGCGCTACCTCGAGACCGCCGACGGGTTCGTCGTGTGGGGCACCGGATCGGGCTCGCCGAGCGACCCCGACTGGTTCCGGAACCTGCGCCGGGCCGCCACGGCCGAGGTCCAGATCCGGTCGAGGCATCTCCGGGCGCGCCCGCGCGAGCTCACCGGCGCGGAGCGGGACACGGTCTGGCGCGACGTGGTGCTCGCCCGGGTGCCGGAGGTCGAGCGGTACGCGCGCAAGGCCGGGCGGACCATCCCGGTCGCCGTGCTGGAGCCGCTCACCGCGGCCCCGGGCTGACCCGGGCCGTCGGCGCACCGGTCACCGGCCGCGCCGTCTCGCCCACCGGGCAGAGGCGGCCCTCTCCCCCGCGGCCGATGCGCCGGACCACGCGCCCCGAGAGCATCGGGGCATGCCACCGCCGCCAGCGGCCCGCTCTAGACTCGCGGCCATGACGGACCGGACGGCGCGGGTCGCGGCCCCGGTAGCGCTCGCGCTGTTCGTCGCCGCCGGGATCTTCTTCGGCCGGCAGCCTGTCGCGGTGGCGGTGCCCGCCGCGCTGGTGGCGGGCGCCGTCGCCGTCGTCCTTGCGGTCCGCGCGACCACCGGGTGGGCTCTCCTGGTCGGCGCGGTGGTGGCCGGAGCAGCGGCCACCGCGGTGTCGTGGGGTGTCGCGTCCAACCTCGGCTGGTTCGCCCTGTTCATCCTGGTGGCCTGGTGCGCGCTCGGCGCCGGACGGGCGGAAACTTTCCTGCTCACCGCGGGCGTCGTCCTCACCGCCGCGGTCCAGTGGGTCCTCTACCCCGCGGACCTCGGCTGGGGCGCCTGGATCGCCGGCGCCCTGTTCACCGCCGTCCTGGGCGTGCTGGTCCGCCGCCAGCAGGACCTCCTCGAGCGGCTCCGGGCCGCGCAGGCCGGGCTGGCCGAGAGCGCCCGCCTCGAGGAGCGCACCCGGATCGCCCGCGAGATCCACGACGTCGTCGGGCACGCCCTGACCGTCTCCCTCCTGCACGTCACCAGCGCGCGCCTGGCCCTGGACGAGGACCCCGCCGAGGCGCGCGCGTCCCTGGAGGAGGCAGAGCGGCTCGGCCGCCGCAGCCTCACCGAGGTGCGTCAGGCCGTCGGCGTGCTGCGCGACCACGAACCCCGCTCCCTCGCCCCCATGCCGGGCGCCGGCCAGCTGGACGAGCTCGCGGAGTCCTTCCGCCACGCGGGCACGCCGGTCCGCCTCGAGGTGACCGGCGACCGCGCCGCACTCACCGCCACCGGCGGCCTCACCGTCTACCGGATCCTGCAGGAGGCGCTGACCAACGTCGCCCGGCACGCGCCCCGCTCCCCCGCCGACGTGCGCCTCGAGATCACCGGCGACGGCGTGCGGCTGAGCGTCGACAACCCGGTCACCGAGCCCGGCGACGGCGGGGACGACGGCGCCGGTATCCGCGGCATGCGCGAGCGGGCGGAGTGCCTCGGCGGCACCCTGACAGCAGGCCCGACGGCCACCGGCTGGCACGTGGCGGCCGTGCTCCCGAGCACGCTCGTCCCCGAGACGGAGAGGATCGCATGAGCGACCCCGTACGCGTCCTGCTCGTCGACGACCAGGACCTCATCCGCGCCGGCCTGCGCGGCATCCTGCGGCCGCGGTTCGGCTTCGACGTCGTCGGCGAGCTCGACGACGGTGGCGGCGTGGTCGCCGCCTGTGCGGAGCTGCGGCCCGACGTCGTCGTCATGGACGTCCGGATGCCCGGCACCGACGGCGTCACCGCCACCGCCCGCCTGCTCGCCTCCGACCACCCCGTGCCGGTGCTCGTGCTGACCACCTTCGAGGACGACGAGATCCTCGCCGGGGCGCTGCGCGCCGGCGCCGCCGGGTTCCTACTCAAGGGCGTGCCCGCCGAGGACCTCCAGCGCGCCGTCCGTACGGTCGCCGACGGCGGATCCTGGCTCGACCCGGCCGTCACCGGCCGCGTGCTCACCGCCTACCGCGACGGCGTCACCCTCCTGCCCGACGACGCCCTCGACGTGCTCACGCCCCGCGAGCGCGAGGTCCTCACCCTCGTCGGCGCGGGCCTGAACAACGCCGAGATCGCCGCGCGCCTCTACCTCGGCGAGGGCACGGTCAAGACCCACCTGGGCAACGTCTTCGCCAAGCTGCACCTGCGCGACCGCGCCGCCGCCGTCGTCCTCGCGTTCGACCACGGGCTCGTGCGGCCCGGGCTGCGCGACTGACCCGCGGGACCGACCCGCCGTCCGTGCCCGTGCGGCCACCATCCGTTCATCCGGACGGCTCATCGCCGTAACGGCAGGTTGGCCCCGTGCTGCAAGCGTTATGCCGTGAACCCCTCCGGGGCCGCCGTGGCCTCTCCCGCCCGGGTAGCACATCCGGTGCTTACCATCGGAGGATGACACGCATCGGGATCCGGGAGCTCCGCCAGCACGCGTCCCGATATGTCGCCCAGGCCAAGGCCGGCGAGACAGTCGAGGTGACCGACCGAGGCGAGCTGGTCGCGCTCCTGACACCCCCCGGGGGCCCGCGTACGGTGCGCGACCGGCTGCTCGCCACCGGACGGCTCGTCCCAGCGACCAGCCCGACCGGGCGACTCCGGTCCCCGCACCCCGTCCCGATCGCCGTCGGGGAGCCGACCAACCTGGAGCTGCTCGAGGCGGAGCGCGGGGAACGGCTGTGATCTACCTCGACTCGTCCGCTCTCATGAAGCTGGTCCGGCGGGAGGACGAGACAGCAGCCATCGTCGAGTGGCTCGACGCGCACCCAGACCTTCCCCTCGTCACCAGCGAGCTCGGACGGGTTGAAGTCCTGCGCGCGGCCCGAGGAGCCGGCGGCCACGCGCTGGCGGAGGCTCGCGCCGTCGTCGGCGATCTCGACCTGGTCCCACTTGACCGCGCTGTTCAGGACGTCGCCTGCGACCTCGGTGCTCCGATGTTGGGAACCCTGGATGCACTGCACCTGGCATCAGCGCTCCTGCTCGGCGACGGGCTGACGGCGCTCGTCACCTATGACCACCGACTCGCCGATGCCGCCCGGGACGCCGGCCTCGCCGTCGCGACGCCCGGTCAGCAGGTGTGATCGCGAGCTCTCCCGTGCTCGTGGCGGAGAACGATCTGTCGAGCCCGTGGGCGGTCAGGCCGCGGCCGGGGCCTTCGCCCGGCTGCGCGCGCCGATCGCCCTGGCCAGGTAGGCGGCGTCGCGGCCGACGCCGGGCAGCACCATCGAGCCGAACGCGTATTGGAACGCCAGCCCGCAGAAGTAGAGCCCGGGCACCGACCCGACGACGCCGCGGAGCTCCACCGGCCAGCCGTCCTCCATCGGGAGGGGTGGGCGGACCCAGTCGAAGTCCTGGCGGAACCCGGTGGCCCAGATGACGTTGGCGACGTCGAGCACCCGGCCGTCGGCCAGGACCGGCCTGCCGTCGGGCGAGGCGCCGGTGACCTTCGACTCGTAGCGGGCGACGCCGCGCTCGGCGAGGTGGTGGGCCTTGACCCTGGTAGTCGGGCCGCCCTCGTGACGCACCTTCTGCATCTCCTTGCGGCCCATCGGCGTGCGCCGCGTCAGCACGTGCTTCCACAGGAAGACCACGATCGGGATCGCCAGCTTCATCTTCCGGCTGCCCCACTCGAACGGGATGTTCCCGCGGTCGGGTCCCACCAGGATGGTCGGCCGCTCGGCCCCCACCTCGTAGGCGATGTCATAGCCGGAGTGGGAGGCGCCGACCACCAGCGTGGTCCCAGGCTGCAGCTGGCCGGGGTTCTTGTACTCCGAGGAGTGCAGCTGCCGGATCGCGGGGGCGAGCCGCTCCGCCACCTCCGGCACGTGCGGCAGCCTGCCGAACGTCCCGGTGGCGACCACGACGTTGTCGCACTCGAGGACATCGCCGCCGACGTGCGCGACGAACCCCCCGCCGTCGCGCGCCTCCTGGCTTTCGACCTTCGTCCCGAGACGGACCGGCAGTCCGAACTTGGCGGCGTACGACTCCAGGAAGTCGGCGACCTCGTCCTTGCCCGGGAAGTGCCAGGGCTCGCCGGGGAACGCCATCCCGGGGAGCCCGTCGTACTTCACGGGCGTGTAGAGCGTCAGCGAGTCGTAGTGGCAACGCCAGTTGTCACCGATGCGCTCGTTGCCGTCGACGATCAGGAACTCCCGGCCCTGCCGCTGCAGGTGGTAGCCGGTGGCGAGGCCGGCCTGGCCGGCGCCGACGATCAGCGTCTCGACGTGCTCGATGGTCATCTCGGACTCCTTGTGTGAAGGTCGCGCCGGTGTGAAGTTGCGCCGGCGAAGGTCCGGTGGGCGGCCCCTGCGGGTCGGCGCGGCGGCCGCCGTCTTGCCGCCGACGTTAGGAGCGTGGCACCGGGGCTCGCATCGGGCGAACTGCGCAACCTGCCGCCGGAGACATGGGTATAACGACCCACTCGTCGAGCCCGCCGCCAGCGGGCTCCGGCGTGATCTGCGGTTTCCGGGGAACCAGTCGGTTCAGTCTCGTTGACTGATTCGGACCGCTCCCGCCATGATTCGCCGATGGGATACACGGTGTGCTTCTGGGGCGAGTCGACGGCGGACGCGGACGAGACGCACGCTCGGCTCCTGGACGGCGACGTCTCGACGGTGACCCCGCACCCGGACGTCGCCCGGCTCAGGGCGGACGTCCTGGCGCGCTGGCCGGAGCTCGGTGAGACGGTCGAGCCGTGGAGCCCAGATCTGGGTGATCCGGTCACGGGACCGGAGGGGCTGGAGTCGCACTACCTCCTGCTCAACCTCTCCTGGGACGTCGACGCCGACGTCGTCGAGCAGATCTGCGCGCGGGCCACCGAGCTCGGGCTCGTCGTCCACGACCCCGAGAACGAGGAAGAACCGCCGGAGGAGCCGGGCTTCCTCGCCCGCCTGCTGGGTAGATCCCGGCGACGCCAGGGCGGCTGACGCCAAGGGGGCGGTCAGGTGACCGGCACCCTGGCGCCCCCGGCCGCCCGCAGCCTCCCTCAGGCCGGCTCGCCCGCCTGCACCAGCCCAGACTCGTAGGCGACGACGGCGACCTGGACCCGGTCGCGCAGGTCGAGCTTGCCCAGCACCCGGGAGACGTACGTCTTCACGGTCGCCTCGCTGAGGAACAGCCGCGCGCCGATCTCGGCGTTCGACAGCCCCCGGGCGATCAGCCGCACGATCTCCACCTCCCGCTCGCTCAGCGCCCCCAGCTCCGCGGGGAGCTGCCCGGCCGGCGGACGGCGGGCGAACTGGGCGAGCAGCCGGGTGATGAGCGCCGGGGCGAGCATCGACTCCCCGCGCGCCACCACCCGGACGGCGTGGACGAGATCGTCGGGGGCGACGTCCTTGAGCAGGAACCCCGCAGCCCCCGCCCGGACGGCGGACCAGACGTACTCGTCGAGGTCGAAGGTGGTCAGGACGAGGATCTTGGGGTGCGGGCCCGCCCCGGCAAGGATCTCGCGGGTGGCGGCGACGCCGTCGAGCCGGGGCATGCGGATGTCCATGAGGACGACGTCGGGGCTCAGCTCCCGCGCCGCGAAGACGGCCGCCCGGCCGTCCGCCGCCTCCCCGACCACGTCGAAGCCGCCGCGCTCGAGGATGAGCCGGAACCCCGTCCGGACGAGCTCCTGGTCGTCGACGACCAGCACCGACGTGGCGCGCGCCGCCGAGCCGGCCGAGGGTGCCGCACCGCGCGCCGGGCTCACGCCGGCTCCAGGGGCAGGACGGCGTCGACGGTGAACCCCGGCCCGGACGTAACCGTGAGGCTGCCGCCGAAGAGCGCGGCGCGCTCGCGCATCCCGACCAGCCCGTGCCCCGGCTCGCCGTCGGGGGCCCGGGCGGGTCCGTCGTCGGAGACGCGGATCCGCAGGTCCTCCGGGCCGAACCGCAGCGCCACCCGGGCGCGCCCGGCCGCGGAGTGCCGGCGCACGTTCGTCAGCGCCTCCTGGACGATCCGGTAGGCGGTGAGGTCGAGGCCGGCGGCGAGCGGCATGCGCTCCCCCGTCACCTCGACGTCGACCTCCAGTCCCGAGCCGCGCACGGCGCCGAGCAGCTCGGGCAGGGCGTCGACCCCGGGCTGCGGGGTGAGCGCCCCGGTCGGCTCGAGCTCGCGCAGCATGTGCACCATGCGGCGCATCTCGGTCAGCGCGCCCGAGCCGGTGGTCCGGATGGCGGCGAGCGCCCGGCGCGCGAACGCCGGGTCGTCCTCGACCACCTGCTCGGCGGCGCCGGCCTGGACCACGATGACGCCGACGGCGTGGGCGACGATGTCGTGCAGCTCGCGTGCGATCCGGGCCCGTTCCTCGACGACGGCGGCCGCGGCCTTCTCCCTCGCCTCGGCCTCCGCCTGGTGGGCGCGCACCGCCGCGGCGGCGGCGCGGTCCGCGGAGACGCGCAGGCCGTGCCCGCACAGAAAGGCCAGGGTCATCGCGCCCCAGTGGAAGACCAGCTCGCCCGGATCGCGCAGGAGCGGCAGGAACAGGTCGCCGACGACGAGCAGCGCCGCCGCTGCCACTACGGTCACCCACCGCAGCCGGCCGGGTGCGTGCCGGGCGAGGGAGTAGACCAGGACGAGCATCGGCACGAGCTGGCCGAGGAAGAGGATGAGAAGCGACCCGCCCGTGAGGAGCCCGAGGACCGGCCAGACGGCGAGCGCGGCGAGCGCCACGCGGGGCCGGGCCCGGCGCTGGGACAGCAGCGCCGCGAACGCGAAGATCCCGACCGAGCTGACCACCGGCGAGCCGGAGCCGAAGACGGACTCCATAGGCAGCCAGACCTCGACGAGGCCGAGCACGGCGACGAGCGCCGCGACGCCGACGTCCTGCGCCCGTTCCCGACGGGCCGAGCGGTCCACGAGCCCCAATGTAGGGCGGCCCTCGCCCGCCCGGTGTCGTTCCGGAGGTGACCGGCGGTCAACCGGAGTTGATCGTGCCGGCGGAACGGGCCGACTTCCGGCGCACGGGCCGTCCACCAGGCGCCGATGCCCGGCCACCCGGCTCGTCCCTAGCGTCGGGACCAGGCCGGCACCCCGCCGGAACTGCAGCTCACGAAGGAGTGTTCCGTGCGAATCACCTCACCCGCGTTGCGCTGGACCGTCGCGGTCGCGCTCGCCCTCACCGCCGTCACGACCGTCGTCAGCGTCCTGCTCATGCCCGACTTCTCCGGCGGCCACGAGGAACGGCTCCTCGCGATCGCCGCCAGCTCCGGCACGGCGACCGCCTCGGCGCTGCTGTTCACCTTCTCCCAGCTGTTCCTGGCGGTCGGGGTCGTCGGGGTCGCCGTCCAGCTCGCCGCCGGCGCGCCGCGGCTGGCCTACCTCGCCGCAGCCGCCACGGTGCTCGGCGCCTTCGGGCACAGCTCGTACGGCGGGGTGCAGGCAGTCATGCTGGCGATGGCCGCCGACCCGGGCGACGCCGCATCGCACGCCGAGGTCCTCGCCCGGGCCGAGGCCGGCGCGGGCCTGCCGTTGATGGCCCTGGGCCTGCTCGGCACGGTGCTCGGCCTCATCCTCCTCGGCGCCGCCGTCCTGCGGGCCGGGTTCGGCCCGAGGTGGCTGGGCATCGCCCTCATCGCGTTCGTGGTCGTCGAGTTCGCCCTCTCCGGCCTGAGCGTGTGGGCGGGATATCTCTCGGGCGCACTCTTCCTCGGGGCGTTCCTCGCCCTCGCCGTCCTCACCGCTCGCGGAGCTCAGATAGTCGGCCGCCCGGCTCGCGCAAGGTCCGTCTCGGCTGCCGGGGCCGCGTGAGCGCCTCGCTCACACGCCAGGTCCGAGCGGCGCCGGGCCTGTCGGCCCGCCGAGCGTGGTCGGACTCGTCGGCGACCGGCTCGCGGCGAGGTCGGACAGCGCGACGGCCCCGCTCCCGACCAGGAGCCCGAAGCCGAGGAGTGCCAGCCCGGCGGGGACGACGGCGAGGTCCAGCGCCGCCCGACCGCTGTACGTCTGGGCCATGACCGAGGCGAGCAGGCCGACGTAGCCGGTCGCCCCCACGGCAAGCACCCGAAGCGCGTGACGTTCGCCGGCGCGGGACGCCAGGAGCACGAGTGCCAGCGCCGGGAGGACCTGGGCCGCGTGCAGGGCGACGGCGTGCGGCACCTTGAGGGCGCCTGCGGCACCGAACGTGTTGCCGCCCTCCGCGATCATCTGGACGCCGACCGCCTGGCTGACGAGCATCAGGACCAGGCCCAGCCGGATGGCCCACGCGAGAGTGCGGGAGGCGTCGACGCGGAAGAAGGACCGCACCGTGATGAGCACGGTCAGGATGCCGACCAGCGTGACGAGCGATCCCATCAGCGAGAAGACGAGTCCGTCGAACGCGGTGCTCGTTGAAGTGGGAGGGGACTCCACGCCACCTCTGCATGGAGATCAGGGCTACCTCGCCCAGGGACGCCAGCGCGTACGTCCCGAGGACGGCCCAGCCGACGGCCTTCCGTGGTCGCAGGAAGGTCGTGATCCAGGTCAGTGTCGCCAACGTGATACCGAAGGAGAGCCCGAACACGATGGGCTTGCGCCAGGAGATCGGCCCCACCCACGGGCCGCCGTCCACGAGGAAGACGACGGCGTGGAACGCAGCGCTCGCGATGAGGAGACCGCTGCACAGATAGGCGAAACGCTGGTACGGCGCCGCGGGTGTGAACCGGCCGACGCGCAGGAGATCTGTGGCCACTTCCCTCATCGGGAACACCGCCCTCGGCCGTCCGGGCGGTCCCGGCGACCCGTCGTGGCAGGGGACGGAGGACAAGCGCCGAAGCCTGACCTGTCGGCTCACCTGCGCGCGCCATGCTACGCCCGCTCAGCGCCTCGCGTCCCTGACGAACCTCAGCCCGAGCTCCAGCAACTTTCGGTCCGCCGTCAGGAAAGGCATGCGCTCCACTCTCGCCTGGGCGACGAGCAGGCTGTCGAACGGATCGTGCCGATCGAGCCCGTCCACGGTGAGCATCGCCCGGGCGTGCGCGGCCGTGACCGGCAGCTCGGTGAGACCGCTGCGCACCACGTCCTGCTCGAACGACTCCGGCAGGGTCAACGAGCCCCTTTCAGCCTTGAGCAGGAGCTCCCAGATGCTGGCGGCGGAGAACGATGGGCGAGCCGCGGCCTCGAGCGCCTCGCGCGCGAGCGGACCGAGTCGCGGGTCGTCCGCCATCCACCACAGCAGGACGTGGCTGTCGAGCAGCACGTCAGCTCTCGTCCGGGCCGATCGGCCCCTCGGTCATCACCCTGACGAGCCCGGGGTCGACGTCGTCGAAGGTCTCGGAGTCGTAGACGATCCGTCCCTTGAGCAGCCCCGGCACGAGCGTCGTGCGCGCGTGCGGGACGAGGTCGGCGATCGGCGTGCCGCCGCGCGAGATCACCACGCGCTCCCCCTCCTCCACCCGCTTGAGCAGCCGGGAGAGGTGCGTCTTCGCCTCATGGACGTTCACCTCGTGCACCATGCGACTTAGTCTAGGTGACTAACCACAGTTCTCCACAGGTCGGCGACGCTTCCGAAGGTCGCACGGGGTCGCCCGGGCCCGAGCCCGAGGGGATGCCAGACTGGACGGCGACCACCGCCGTCGTCGCATCAACGAGGAACGCCGTGCCCAAGAAGCGCAGGAGCAGCAAGAACAGTCACAGCCGGGTTGCGCGACCGGTCGCGATCCCTCGCATTGTCGAGGCGTTCGCCGACATGCGCGAGTCCGTCGGCCAGGACCCGGACGACGCCTGGATCGTCCAGCCGCTCGCGGAGCTCAAGCGTGACCTCCTCGGCAGCACCGACCCGACCGTCTGGCGGGCCGACGATCTCGCCGGTCTCCTCCTCGACGTCGTGCCTCGCAAGGTCCACCTCGACGCGGAGGACCGTGAGCGGCTCGTCCCCACGCTGGGGGACTTCTTCTCCTTCCTCGAGGCCAGCGGTCGGTGGTCGGCACGCTCGACGCCGCGCGCGGAGCTCGTCGAGAGCCTCGCCGAGCTCGAGCCTGCCTTTCGCGCCGCCCTCGCCGACCCTGCCCGCCGCTCCATGGGCGGCAACATCGTCGAGTTCGCCCTGTCCGAGGGTCTCGACCTCACCGACGAGCAGGGCCTGGCCGCGGCGATGGACCGGTTCAACTCGCTCAGCTTCGAGGAGCGCGCAGCGGTCACCGATACCGGTCGTCTGCCCGACGGCGGCACGCCACGCAGCACCGGGGGTGCGGCCGGGCAGCACGGGCCCGGAGCCGCCTTCGGGCTCGGACCCGGCGGCAGGCCGCGGCTCTCCGTCGTGCCGGACCTCGACGCGGGCGACGCGGGCTGGCCGGACGAGGCCGACTGGAACGACGACGAGGACGAAGTCGCGCTCGCCGACATCTGGCCGGAGTTCCTCGGGGACCCGATCGATCCCGACTTCGAGCCCTCGGCGGCGTCGCCGTCGGAGCTGGCCGCGGCGCTGTCGGGCACGGAGCTGGTTCGCCGCGCGGATCTCCTGCTGGACTGGCTCGGGACCGGCCGGCAGGTCACGAGCACGGGAGCGCTGCGGCAGTCCGACACCGCCGAGGTGGCTCGACTGCTCGGGCTCCGTTCTCTGTCGGTGCGCTCGATGTGGGAGATTCCCGAGCTATCCCTCCTGTGGAGCGCGCTGATCGCCGCCGGCTTCCTCGATCTCGGGCGAACCGTCGCCCGGCCGGCGGCGAAGGCAGTGGCGTGGGTGCCTGCCGGCGCCGACGACGACCGGCGGGTCGACGCCGGCACCCTCCTCTTCGGGGCGGCGCTGTCGGTGTTCCTGTCCGAGCAGGATGACGGCAGCACGATGGCCGCGATGCCTCCGCTGACGTTCCTCGCCCTGACCAAGGCGGCGTACCCGGGGGGCGTCCACCTGCCCGGGCCCGAACTCGGGTCGGACGACGTCATGGCGATTCTCGTCCACGCGGACCTGACGATGCTCGCTTCGGCGGGCGTCCTGGCCGTGGATGACGATCGGTACAGGTTCCTGCCTCAGCTGCTCCCGGTGCTGGACGCCGTCATGCACCAGCTGGTGGAGGAGCTCAACGCGTACTGACGCCACGCCTCACGGCCCGACGCCGCTGCGCACGTGCGCCGGCGCACCCTGCTCACCGGCGTGGGCTGGCCTGCCCGGCTCGCCCGCCTGCGCGGGCGGGCGGTTGCCCCGGCGCCGTCACGGTCTGCCCGGCCGAGAGCGCCTCGGCGCCATACGCGTCCGTGACGGCGAGGTACCAGCCGTGCTCCCCCACCGGCAGGCCGGACCACGCGGCGGTGACCGTGTCGCCGGAAGCGACGTCGTCGAACGAGGCGATCTTCACCGTCGTCAACACCTCGACCACCACGGAGTCCGTGGCCAGCACCTTCTCCTGCGGCACGATCCCCAGCGCCGCGTACGGGATCGCGAAGTCTTGGTGCTCGGCCTCGAGCGTGGAGTCGTCGGCGTACCACCGTGCCCGCCGGGTAGCTCAGGGTGACGTCGCGAGCGCGGTCGTCGCTGTCTACGTAGGTGTAGGAGAGCTCGACGCCCGCGGCGGTGAGGTCGATGTCCGCCGCGGGCAGCGAGGCGGTGCCCGCGGCGGCAGCGACCTACGCCGGGGGCACGGCGAGGCTGGCGGCCGGCGTGGCGGCCACGACGGCGACTGCGCATACGGTGCCCGTCATCGCCGCCAGGGCGCCTGGTCGGAAGGTCGGTCTACGGTCGGGCATCGTCGGTCCTCTGCAGCAACGGGCGGTGGTCGCCCGAAACGTAGAGGAGCGAGGTGACCTGGGGATTCATCCCCGGTGGCCGGGTGGTGAACGGGTGGTTGGAGTGCGGCTTGCCGGCCGGGCCGCGTGACCGCAGAACCGAGGACCGACGGGGACGCGCCGCCCGCCTGCGTCGACGAGTCGTCGGGCACGGTTCGCGCCGATGTTGCCGAAGGGCAATCCCCGGTTCATGCGCGGCTGGGACGGTGCAGTTCGGCCGGTCAGGGGGGCCGGCCGAACACCGACAGGAGCTCGAATACGTGAACATGCCCGAATGCTCGCCCAGCGCCCGACCTCACCGACCGCTTCGCCTCACCACCACCGCCCTCGCCCTCGCGGCGTGCAGCGCCGTCCTCTCCACCACCGTCGCCACCGCCGCGCCCGCCGGCCCAGCTGACGGCACCAACTGGGCCGAGACGGCCTACCGCGGCGGCGTCGACGTCGTCGCCGGCACCGACGAGAACCCGGAGACCATCGACGGCGTCGTCTTCGAGGACAAGAACCGCAACTCCGTGCAGGACACCAACGAGCAGGGCCTGACCGGGGTCGCGGTCACCAACGGCCGCGACGTGGTCACCACCGACGCCCAGGGCCGCTACGAGCTGCCGGCCTACGACAACATGACCGTCTCCGTCACCCAGCCGCGCGGCTACCAGGTGCCGGTCGACGAGGACAACGTCGCCCAGTTCTTCTACCACCACCTTCCCCAGGGCTCCCCGGAGCTGCGCTTCGGCGGCATCGCCCCGACCGGCCCGCTGCCCGACGAGGTCAACTTCCCGCTGGCCAAGAGCTCGGAGACGTCTTCGCCGGAGCAGCACTGCCTCATCGGTGCGGACGTGCAGACGTACAACCAGAAGGAGGTCGAGTACGCGCGCAACGGCGTTTTCACCGACCTCGCCGAGCGCACCGACTACGCCGGCTGCGGCGCGCTGTTCGTGGGTGACGTCGTCGGCGACGACCTCTCCCTCTTCCCGCAGACACGCGAGCTGACCGGCATGCTCAACGGCCCCGCCCGCTTCCTGCCCGGGAACCACGACCTGGATTTCGACTCCCCGGAGCGCGAGCACAACTTCGACACGTTCCGCTCCCAGCTCGGCCCGGACTACTACTCCTACGACGCCGGCAAGGCCCACGTGGTCGCGCTGAACACGATCGAGTACCCGACGGTGGTGCCGCCGAGGAAGAGCAGCTACACCTACGGCCTCGGCGAGCAGCAGCTGGAGTGGCTCCGCAACGACATCGCCCAGGTGCCGGACAACCAGCTGATCGTCCTCGCCTCCCACAGCCCGCTGCTGGAGTTCTACTACTCCAACTCCCACCGCACGAAGCAGCTCCAGGAGATCTACGCGATCCTCGAGGGCCGCGAGGTCATCGCCGTGAGCGGGCACACCCACATGTCGGAGAACCTGCGCGAGGGTGACCTCATGGCGGGCTGGAAGGACCTCGTCGGGGATGAGGGGCTTCCCTTCACCCACCTCACGGTCGGGGCGGTGTCCGGCCACTGGTACTCCGGCCGCGTCCTCGAGGAGGGCTACCCCACCTCGATCCAGCGCGACGGCACGCCGCCCGGAGTCCTCACCCTGGACATCAAGAACACCGAGGTCACCGAGCGCTACACCGTCACCGGCGGGGACGAGTCCGAGCAGATGGCCCTCGGCGTGAACTCGCCGACCTACCGCGACTGGTACGCCGAGAACGCCGGCAAGCCGCGCGGCACGGCTCCCGCGCTGGAGGACCCGCTGGTCGTGTCGCGGGAGGACTTGGCCGCCACCACATGGCTGACCACCAACTTCTGGATGGGCAGCACCGGCTCCACCGTGCGGGTCGCGATCGACGGCGCCGAACCGGTCGAGGCGGTCCGCACCCAGCAGCTGCAGGGCGAGACGGTGAACGTCGGCGCCGAGTGGTCCGACCCGGTAGCGATCCAGGAGCAGTTCGTCAACGGCGGCGGCCTCGCCGACCGCACCATGCACCTGTGGCGCCTCGAGCTGCCGGCCGACCTTCCCGCAGGTGAGCACACCGCCGAGGTCACGGCGACCGACGTTCACGGCCGCAACTACATCGACACCCTGACCTTCACGGTCACCGAGTGACGGGCGCCGGTGCGTCGCACCGGCCCGCCCCGCTCCGACGCCCGGCCAGATCGCTCCAGGTCTGGCCGGGCGCCGAGCCTGTCTCCTGAACCGGGCCCCAGCAGTGGACCGCCCCCGCTGCCATCCTGTTCGAGCCGCTTCACCGCGTGGGCGGTATCCCGGTCTCCGGGCCTGCCGCGGCCTCGGCGGCGGCCTTGTGCCCCGCCGCTTCCATCTCGACGTAGCGCCGCGTGAGCCGGCCGGTGAGCAGCCGCACGAGCGGCGCGAGCGGCCCGTGGTGGAACACCCCGAGCATCAGGCGGCTGCGCCGCTCTCCGACGGGCACCACGGAGTGCGTGCCGACGGTCCGCACGCCGGGTGAGGACGTCGTCCAGACGAACGACTCCCCCGGACGCCACGCCACCACGCGCCACACCATGACCGGGAACCTCGGCTGGCGGATCCGCACCCGGGCGTCCGGCCCGAACGGTTCGCCGTCGAGCAGCTCGACCGAGGTCATCGAGGCCGTCTGCTGCGGCCACCGGGCGGGGTCGGCGAGCACCTCCCACACCGCTGCGGCGGGTGCCGCGATCTCGATCTTGGTGCTGACCGCACCACCGAGTCGTCGCCGCGCTGACCGCTGACCTGACGCCATGATCGCCTCCGAGCTCGACACCGACCTGTGGGCCAACTCTGCCCGGCGACTGCCCCGCTGCACCACCATGGGCGCATGAGCACCGTGGACGAGGTCATCGCCGAGGTCCCCTCGCCGTCGCGCGAGATCCTCCAGCACGTCATCGACATCGCCCGGCGGCTCGCACCGGACGCCAAGGACGGCGTGAGCTACGGGATGCCCGCGCTGCGGGTGGCCGGCAAGCCGTTCGTCAGCGTCGTCGCCGCCGCGAAGCACCTCTCGCTCTTCCCGTTCTCCCCCGCTGCGATCGACACCGTGCGGGACGCCCTCGAGGGCTACTCGCTCTCGAAGGGCACCGTGCGCTTCACCGCCGAGCACCCGCTCCCCGACGACGTCGTCGAGCGCCTCCTGCGCGCCCGGCTGGCGGAGATCCGCCGCAGCTGACGCGGACGCGGACCCGTGGACCCCCTTCCGCCCAGAACGTTCATCGAAACGCTTCCGGGAAACGCTTGCGCACTCGGCGGGCGGTGCCGTAGTGTCCCGTCCAGCTTCGCAGTCGAAGCGTTTAGACAGTCCCTCGAAGCAGCGCGGACGGAGGATCGATGGCGACCATCAAGGACGTGGCCAGTGCCGCCGGCGTCTCCATCAGCACCGTCTCGTACGCGCTCAGCGGCAAGCGGGCGATCGCCGAGTCCACCCGCCGCCGCATCGAGGACGCCGTGCGCGAGCTGGACTACCGCCCCAACGCCGGGGCCCGCATGCTCGCCGGGCGGCGGACCTACATCCTCGCCGTGACCGAGCCCCTCCGGCCCGACACCTACACCCCGGCCCACATGGCGTTCGTCCTCGCCGTCGCGACCGCCGCACGGCGGTACGACTACGACGTCCTCCTCCTCACCCAGGAGGAGGCCGACGCCGGGCTCCGGCGCGTGACCTCGAGCCGGCTCGTCGACGGCGTGATCGTCCTCGACGTGCTCCGCGACGACGAGCGGGCCGACCTCGTCCGCTCCCTCGACCTCCCGGCCGTGCTCATCGGCGTGCCGGACAACACCGACGGCCTGGTCTGCGTCGACCTCGACTTCGAGGCCGCCGCCCGCCTCGCCGTCGACAGGCTCGCCGACGCCGGGCACCGCACCGTCGGCCTGCTCGGCCACCCGGGCTCGGTGTACGACCGCGGCTCGAACTTCCCGCCCCGCTTCCGCGACGCCTTCCTCGAACACGCCGCCCACCGCGGCCTCGAGGCCCGCTTCGCCACCGGCGAGCACGACCCCGCCCAGGTGCGCGCCGCCGTCACCTCGCTGATCGGCCCCGACGGCGACCTGACGGCGCTCGTCATGCACGGCGAGGAGCAGACCCAGCGCGAGGCCCTGACGTACGTGGCGGAGCGCGGTCTCACGGTTCCCGGCGATCTCTCGGTCATCTCCGCCGGGTCCACCTTCGACACCGCCACCTTCGACCCGCCGCTCGACGCCATCCCGCTCGTCCCCACGACGAGTTCGGAGCGCGCGGTGGAGCTCGCGATCGCGCAGCTGTCGGAACGGGTCGAGCCGCGGGTCGAGCTCATGCCCCCCACGTACGTCGACCACGGCTCCGTCGCACCCCGTTAGGCCACCCCCGCACCACCGAGAAAGGACTTCTTGGCGCCGCTAATCGAAACGCTTCGACAAATGGTTAATCGTCCCCGCTCAGCAGACCACCACATCACGACCCCATCCCCCGCGGGCGCACCGCGGGCCTACGAGGAGGTAGGAACATGAACCGCAGGACGACGACGATCGGCGCGGCCGCCCTTGCGGCGAGCGCCCTGGTGCTCGCCGGGTGCGGGTCCTCGGGCGACGCCGAGGCCGAGGGAGGCGGCGGCGACGTCCTCCGCCTGTGGCACTTCGAGTCCGAGACGTCGGCCATGGGCATCGCCTGGGAGGAGGCGATCAACGTCTTCGAGGAGGAGACCGGCGCCACCGTGGAGCTCGAGGCCAAGAGCTTCGAGCAGATCCGCTCCACCGCCAGCCAGGTGCTCAACTCCGACGAGGCGCCGGACATCCTCGAGTACAACAAGGGCAACGCCACGGCCGGCCTGCTCGCCAGCCAGGGCCTGCTCAGCCCGCTCGACGACGCCGTCGCCGAGTACGGCTGGGACGAGCAGCTGGCGCCGGCCCTGCAGACCACGGCCCGCTACGACGAGAACGGCGTCATGGGCTCGGGCAGCTGGTACGGCGTCCCCAACTACGGCGAGTTCGTCGAGGTCTACTACAACGTCGGCATGTTCGAGGAGGCCGGGCTCGAGGTCCCGACCACGCTCGAGGAGTTCGAGGCGGTCCTCGCGGCGTTCGCCGACCAGGGCGTCACCCCGCTCGCCGAGGCGGCCGCGGAGTACCCGCTCGGCCAGCTCTGGTACCAGCTGGCGCTGACGAAGGCGGACCGCGACTTCGTCGACGCCTACCAGCTGTACACCGACGAGGTGGACTTCACCGGCGAGGAGATCACCTTCGCCACCGAGACCGTCAAGGACTGGACGGACAAGGGCTACATCTCCACCAACGCCACCGGCCTGAAGGCGGAGGACGCCGGCACGGCGTTCATCGGCGGCGAGTACCCGATCTTCTTCTCCGGCTCCTGGTGGCACAACCGCTTCACCACCGAGATCACCGACTTCGAGTTCGACACCTTCCTCTTCCCCGGCGCCGAGATGTCGCCCGGCTCCGCGGGCAACATGTGGGTGATCCCCGAGCGGGCGCAGAACGCCGACCTCGCGCAGGAGTTCATCGACATCACCATGCGCCCGGAGATCCAGGCCCTCATCGGCAACAACGGCGGCGTGCCCGTCGCGGCCGACCCCGCCGACATCACCGACGAGAAGTCCGCGCAGCTCATCGAGAACTTCAACACCCTCAACGAGCGCGACGGCATCGCCTTCTACCCGGACTGGCCGACCCCCACGTTCTACGACGAGCTCAACGCCGGTCTGCAGGAGCTCCTCAACGGCACCAAGTCCCCCGCCGAGGTGCAGGAGCAGCTCGGTCAGCAGTACGAGGCCGGCGTCGCCGACATCACGGGCTGACGCCCGCACGGTGCCGCGGGCGGCAGCCCCGCCCGCGGCACCACCTCCCACCCGACCGCCACGCGAGGAGACCCCCATGGCGAGCGCCACGGCGCCGGCCGTGCCGACGAGTCCGGCCGCGCCGACGAGCCCGGCCGCGCCGAAGAAGCGGCACGACCGGAACGGCCTGATCCCGGGCCTGAGCCGGAACAGCTACTGGATCTACCTGGTTCCGGGTCTGATCCTGCTCACCCTCATCATCATCGTTCCGCTGGCGTGGAACGTGTACCTGACCTTCACCTCGTACCGCGGCATCAAGCCGCCGGAGTGGATCGGGCTGGAGAACTGGTCCCGGCTCCTCGCCGACGAGGTGTTCTGGACGTCGTTCCAGAACTCCCTCGCGATGGTCCTGGCCATGGTGGTCGTCCCGACCCTGCTGGGGCTCCTCCTGGCCGCCATGCTCTTCGACCTGGTGGGCCGCAAGTTCGGCGGGAGGGTGGCGAGCTTCCTCCGTGCCACCTACTACCTGCCGCAGATCCTGCCCACGGTGATCGCCGCGATCGTCATCGGCTGGATCCTGCGCCCGGAGAACGGCGCCCTGAACCAGGTGCTCGACGCCGTCGGCCTCGACGCCCTGCAGCGCAACTGGCTGGGCAGCCCGGACACCGCGCTCGTCTCGATCATGGTGGTGCTCGTCTGGGTGCAGATCGGCTACCCGGTGGTCATCTTCATGGCCGCCCTGCAGCGGGTCGACCCCGAGCTCTACGAGGCCGCCGAGCTCGACGGCGCCAACTGGTTCCAGCGCTTCCGCGCCATCACGGTGGGCATCATCCGGCCGGAGATCTTCGTCGTCGTCCTGACCTGCACCATCGCGGCCCTGAAGGTCTTCGGCCCGGTCTACGCCCTCACCGGCGGCGGCCCCGGCACCTCGACGATCGTCCCGGCCTACTACGCGTACTCCGAGTTCTTCCAGTCCCAGCGGGTCGGCTACGGCGCCACGATCGCCACCGCCCTCACCGCCGTCATCGCCGTGGTCGCCGTCGCCTTCATCGTCGTGCAGACCCGGCTCGAGCGCCGGGAGGAGCAGGGCTGATGGCCACCACCGCAGAACTGCTCGACACCGAGGCCGCCGCGCCGTCGTTGTCCCCGCCGCGCAGGATCCGCGGCGACCGCAAGCGCCGCTCCGCCGGCGACTGGATCGTCCTCGCCCTCGCGGTGCTGTTCGGGCTGGTCGTCGCCGTGCCGTTCCTGATGATCCTCGTCAACTCGTTCAAGTCCCCGGCCGACTACAACGCCTCCGGACCGCTGAGCCTGCCCACGAGCCTGTACACCGACGGCCTCGTCGCGTTCTGGGAGCGCGTGAACTTCCCGGAGAAGCTGTGGAACAGCTTCTTCATCTCCGGGACGGTCGCCGTCCTCGCCGTCGCCCTCTCGGTCCTGAACGCCTTCGCCCTGGGCATCGGGCGCGTCAAGGGCCGCACCTGGATCGTGGTGCTGATCCTGCTGGCCAACATGCTGCCGCAGGAGGTGCTGCTCTACCCCCTGTACTTCAGGTTCAAGGAGGTCGGGCTCTACGACAACGTTTGGTCGGTGATCATCATCTTCACCGTCGTCCAGAGCGCGTTCGGCACCTACCTGCTCGCGTCGGTCTTCGGCACGTTCCCCAAGGAGCTCCTCGAGGCGGCCTCCCTCGACGGCGCCAGCCGCCGCACCATCCTGTGGCGCGTCGTCTACCCCATCTCGCGGCCCACGCTCGCCGTGCTGCTGATCTTCTTCTTCATCTGGACCTGGAACGAGTTCCTCATCCCGCTGACGTTCCTGGTCTCCAACGCCACCCAGACGGTGCCCGTGGCCATCACGGTCCTCCAGGGCGACCGGCTCATGGACGTCACCACCACGAGCGCCTCGGCGCTGCTCGGGCTCATCCCCACGCTCATCTTCTTCCTCATCTTCCAACGCACCCTCACCCGGGGCATCACCGCAGGAGCCGTGAAGTAAATGAAGTTCACCGACGGGTTCTGGCACACGCGGCCGGGCGTCGACGCCCAGTACGCGGCCGAGGCCTACGACATCGAGGCCAGGGACGACGCCGACGGCGGCCGCCTCGTGGTCCTCGCCCCGACCCGGGTCGTCACCGGCCGCGGCGACACCCTCAACCGCGCCCTGCTGACGGTGACCCTGTCCAGCCCGCTCGAGGGCGTGGTGAAGGTCCGCATCGAGCACCACCGCGGCGCTCGCACCACCCCGGGCTTCGACCTTCTCGGCGCCGAGCCCGGCCACGGCGTCGCCGTCGCCGGCCCGTCCGGCGGGACGCTCGAGACCGGGCCGCTGCGGGCCCGGGTCTCCCCCGGCGACCCCTGGGACCTGACGTTCGAGGCGGACGGCACGGTGCTGACCCGCTCCGGCCACAAGTCGATCGGCTACGTCACCCTCTCCCCCGACGCCCCCGTCGCCGCCGACCCGGCCGGGGTGGCGGGAGTGACGACGACGGGCAGGGCGCCGTCGTCGGCCTACCTCCACAACCAGCTCTGCCTCGGCGTCGGCGAGCTCGTCTACGGCCTCGGCGAGCGCTTCGGCCCGCTGGTCAAGAACGGCCAGAGCGTCGACATCTGGAACGCCGACGGCGGCACCTCCAGCGAGCAGGCCTACAAGAACGTGCCGTTCTACCTCACCAACCGCGGCTACGGGGTGCTGGTCAACCACCCCGAGCACGTGTCCTTCGAGGTGGGCAGCGAGGCGGTCGAGCAGGTCCAGTTCTCCGTGCCCGGCGAGGCGCTGGAGTACCTGGTGGTCTACGGCCCCACCCCCGCGCAGGTCCTCGAGCGGTACACGGCCCTGACCGGCCGGCCCGCGAAGGTGCCGGCGTGGTCCTACGGGCTGTGGCTCTCGACGTCGTTCACCACCGACTACGACGAGGCCACCGTCAACCGGTTCATCGACGGCATGGCCGAGCGCGACCTGCCGCTGAGCGTCTTCCACTTCGACACGTTCTGGATGCGGGACTTCTCCTGGACCGACTTCGAGTGGGACCCGCGCGTCTTCCCCGACCCGGAGGGCATGCTCGCCCGGCTCCACGAGCGCGGCCTGAAGGTCAGCGCCTGGCTCAACCCCTACATCGCCCAGCGCGGCGCCCTCTTCGACGAGGCCTCGGCCGCCGGCTACCTCGTGCGCCGCCCGGACGGCAGCGTCTGGCAGTGGGACAGGTGGCAGGCGGGCATGGGCCTGGTGGACTTCACCAACCCGGCCGCGCGCGACTGGTACCAGGACAAGGTCCGCGCCCTCCTGGCCCAGGGCGTCGACACCATCAAGACCGACTTCGGCGAGCGCGTGCCCACCGACGTCGTCTGGCACGACGGCTCCGACCCCGGCGCCATGCACAACTGGTACACCCAGCTCTACAACGAGGCCGTCTTCGAGGTGCTCAAGGAGGTGCGCGGGGAGGGCGACGCCGTCGTCTTCGCCCGCTCGGCCACCGTGGGCGGGCACCGGCTCCCGGTGCACTGGGGCGGGGACAACTCCTCCAGCTTCGAGTCCATGGCCGAGTCGCTGCGCGGCGGGCTCTCCCTCACGCTGAGCGGGTTCTCCTTCTGGAGCCACGACATCGGCGGCTTCGAGGGCAAGCCCGACCCGGCGGTGTTCAAGCGCTGGGTGGCGTTCGGGCTCATGTCCAGCCACTCGCGCCTCCACGGGTCGCAGAACTACCGGGTGCCGTGGGCGTTCGACGACGACTCCGCGCGCGAGGCCGACGGCCAGGACGCCGTCTCGGTCACCCGCCGGTTCACCAGGCTCAAGCTCGAGCTGATGCCGTACCTGTACCAGGCCGGCGTCGAGGCCCACGAGCGGGGCGTCCCCGTCATGCGGGCCATGGCGCTGGAGTTCCCCGGCGACCCGGCCGTGGAGTACCTCGACCGGCAGTACCTGCTCGGCCGCGACCTGCTCGTGGCGCCGGTCTTCTCCGCCGAGGGCGACGTCACCTACTACCTGCCCGCCGGGACGTGGACGAACCTGCTCACCGGGGAGAGCGCCGGCGGCGGCTGGCGCACCGAGCGGCACGACTTCTCCTCCCTGCCGCTGTGGGTGCGCGAGGACGCCGTGCTCGTCACCGGGCCCGGCGCCGAGCGGCCGGACTACGACTACGCGGACGACCCGCTGGTCACCGTCTACCCCGGCACCGCCGACCGCACGGTCGCCGTCACCCACCCTGAGACGGGCGAGGTGACGACGGTCGCCGTCGTCCGGTCCGACGGCGGAGCCACCGTCACCGCCTCCCCGGCGGTGCCGTTCCGGGCCCGGCTCGCCGGGGGCGAGACGGTCGAGGCTTCCGGCGGCACCGCGGAGGTGCGCGCATGAGCGCCGCCGACCTGGCGCCGGGCGACGACTACCGCGGCAGCGGGCTGCGGTTCCCCGTGGGCTTCGTGCTCGGCTCGGCCACCGCCTCCTACCAGATCGAGGGCGCCGCGCAGGAGGACGGGCGCGGCCCGAGCATCTGGGACACCTTCAGCCACACCCCGGGCAGGGTCTGGAACGGCGACACCGGCGACGTGGCGGACGACCACTACCACCGCCTCGACGAGGACCTCGACCTGATGGCCGACCTCGGGCTGCACGCCTACCGGTTCTCGATCGCCTGGCCCCGGATCCAGCCAACGGGCCGTGGCCCGGCGAACCGGGCGGGCCTGGACTTCTACTCCCGGCTCGTCGACGGCCTGCTCGTCCGCGGCATCCGGCCGATCGCCACGCTCTACCACTGGGACCTGCCCCAGGCGCTCGAGGACGGGGACGGCTGGACCAGCCGCGCGACGTCCGAGGCGTTCGCCGACTACGCCGCGCTCGTCGGCGGCGCGCTCGGCGACCGGGTGGCCACCTGGACCACGCTGAACGAGCCGTGGTGCTCCGCCTACCTCGGGTACGGGTCGGGCGCGCACGCCCCGGGCCGCACCGAGCCGGCGTCGGCCCTGGCGGCCGTGCACCATCTCAACCTCGCCCACGGGCTCGGGCTGCAGGCGCTGCGGAGCGTGGTGACGGCCCAGGCCGAGTACTCCGTCACGCTCAACCTGCACGTGTTCCGCGGCTTCGGCGACGGCGCGGAGGAGGCGGTGCGCCAGGTGGACGGCCTGGCCAACCGGGTCTTCCTGCAGCCCATGCTGGAGGGCAGCTACCCCGCGGACGTGCTGGCCGACACCGCCTCGGTGACCGACTGGTCGTTCGTGCGCGACGGCGACGCCCGGGCGATCTGCCAGCCGCTCGACGTCCTCGGGGTCAACTACTACTCCACCACCGGCGTGCGCCTGTGGGACGGGGTCTCGCCGCGGGAGATGAACGACGGCCACAAGGACGCCGGCGGCTCGCCCTGGCCGGGCGCCGACCGGGTGGAGTTCCTCCGCCTGCCCGGCCCGTACACGGCGATGGGCTGGAACATCGAGCCCGCCGGCCTCGAGGAGCTGCTCGTCTCGATCTCGCGGCGCTACCCGTCCCTGCCGCTCATGGTGACCGAGAACGGGGCCGCGTTCGACGACGAGGTGGTCGAGGACCTCACCCGGCCGACCGGCGTCGCCGTTCACGACGACGACCGGATCGACTATCTGCGCCGGCACCTGACGGCGTGCCACCGGGCGGTCGAGCGCGGCGTCGACCTGCGCGGCTACCTCGTCTGGTCCCTGCTCGACAACTTCGAGTGGGGCTACGGCTACTCCAAGCGGTTCGGCGTCGTCCGCGTCGACTACGACACCCTCGAGCGCCTGCCGAAGGACAGCGCCCTGTGGTTCGCCGAGCTGGCCCGCACCAGCCGGCTCCCCGCCGCGGACCCGGTCCGCACCGCGTAGCCCGGCCCGCGCCTGCGGGTGGTGTCAGCTGATCGGTCGACCCGAGCCCTGCCGCTGGCGTTCGTCCCGCTGCCGGACGAGCTCCTCGACGGCGCTCGGGAGCGTCGTCTCGAAGTCGATGAGCTTGACCCAGGTGGGCGTCACGACGATCCGGACCATGCCGTCGTAGAGCGAGCGGACCTCGGCCTCCCAGTGGACCCGTTGCTCGGGCGTCATCTCGTAGGTGCCGTTCATCTGCAGGTACTCCTCCGGGATGCCGTCGACGACGTCCAGCTCGGCCCGGCCGCGGACCAGCAGGATCTTCGGCGGGTGCACCTCGGTGTCGATCGTCAGGGCGACCGCGGGGTGGTGGCGCAGGGGCGGGAGCTTCGGCGCGTTCTTCGTCGTGCACATGACGATCGCCGCACCGTTCCAGGTGAAGCCGATCGGGACGACGCGCGGCGTGCCGTCCTCGGCGACGTAGGCCAGCCGGGTCACGTCACGGGCCAGGAGCTCCTGGCTGGTCGGGTGGTTGAGAATCTCGGCGATCTTGTTCGGCTCCACGGTCAATCTCCTTCGTCAGACGGCCGCCGGCCGTCGTGCCCACTCGTCCCTGAGACGGAGCCGACGCCGGAAACTCGACATCAGAAGCGTGCTCGGTTTCAGGAGCTCTCGCGTGAGCCCTCAGGGGGTGAACCGTGCCGGCGAGGGCGTGTCCGTCGCGATGGAGATGACGTCCGTCGTGATCCCGTAGAAGCCCCACGCGACCATGAGGACGAACAGCACCCGGCCCGCCACCGTGACGGCGTCGCTGCGCCAGAACCGCACCGCCGCCCCCGACCGGCTGAGACCGAACGCGACCAGGACCGGCAGGGCGACGACGACCAGGGCGAGGTTCAGCGCGGCGGCACCGAGCCCGAGCACCAGCCACGCCGGGGCGCGGCGCGCCCAGCCACTCTCCAACCGGTCGATCGCCGACGGCGCGAGAAGCCCGAACAGGGTGGGGACGGCGACGAACGAGACTACGGCGAGCCACTCCGGCTGCAGCACCGAGTAGTCGAACGACGGGTGGTCGTGCACGAGGAACGCCCCGCCGATGTTGCCGACGAACAGCGCGAAGAGTCCCGCCCTGCCGCGCCGGGACGGCGGCAGCACGCGACGTACCCACAGGTAGACCAGGCCCGCGATCGCGCCGAGCGCGACGGTCGTGACGAGGAGCGTGAGCGTGCCGCCCAGCGAGATCTCACCCACCGGCTGGATGTCGTCGGTCAGCCGCCCCTGCGCCGACTCCGGCGAGGTCGCCGCCAGCAGCCGCATGAGCAGCCGGCCCAGCACGCCGCCGACGAGCAGCCCGACCACCCCGCCCCCGACGGCCCCCGCGGCCAGCGTGCGCCAGAACGCCAGCGCCGTCGGGCGCGTGCCCTCCCGGCCGGGGCCTGCGAATTTGTCCTTGACCAACGCCATGCGTGCCTCCGGTTCCGCTCCGACCCCCTCCGAGGCACACAGGATGTCGGCGGCGGACCGCCGTGTCAGCGAGTTGGAGCGGCACCGGCGCAGCCCTGTCCGGCGCGGCAGCACTCTCGGTATTCGGATGCCAGACTTCGGGACTTCACATATGGGCTCAAAGTACGCTGGGGCGTCCTCGGGGGCAGGGGCCAGCAGCACTCAGAACTGAGGAAGGTAGCGAGATGCGCAGCGACGCGCAGCAGAACCGTCTCCGTCTTGTAAGAGCCACCCGCGACGTCGTCGGGTGGGCCGGCTCCACTGACGTCAGCGTCCGCGACATCGCCAACGCTGCGGGGGTCAGCCTCGCCACCCTGTACCGCAACTTCGACGGCAAGCACGCCCTGATCGACGAGGTGTCGATCCAGCGGTGGTCCCGCATGGCGGAGCTCGCCCGGGAGCGACGGCCCGACGAGGAGCCCGTCGACCATGTCCTTCGGATCCTGGAGACCTACACGCGGATGACCACCCGCGATCACCGGTTCATCCGCGGGGCCGGTATCGAGGTAGGGACCACTCCGGTGCTGCACATCAGGGCCGCGTTCGAACCCGACTTCGCGACGTCGTGGGTAGCCGCGCAGTCAGGGGGTTACATCCGGCGCACCGCTGATCCCCGCGACGCGATCGACATGGCCGGTGTGATCCGCGATCCCCAACGCCGGGTCTCGATGCTGGCGATGCTCGCCGGCGGCCTCTGCACGGACAAGGTGGACGTCGCCGACTTCGCGGCCAAGGCGGTCTCTCGCCACTGGAAGTGAGAAGCAGTCGGGCGTGACGTCTCAGTTGCTTCTGCGGCCCCCCTGCCGGGTGACAGCATCCCGGCCATGCCCGTCGACGTGTCCCAAGTCACCTCGGTCCTGGCGCTCCCCGAGGGGAGCTCCTGATGGACACCGTGGTCTCCCTCGCCCTCGCAGTCGTGTCCCTGTTCGGGTTCTACGCACTTCTCGCTCTCAGCCTCGGCATCATCTTCGGCCAGCTGGGTGTCGTGAACGTCGCGCACGGCGAGTTCGTCATGGTGGGCGCCTTCACCATGTATGCGCTCGCCGGCGTCCCGTTCCTGCTGCGGGTCGCCGTCGCCGTCGTCGTCGGCCTCGTGCTCGGCGTGCTGACCGAACGACTGGTGCTGGCCAAGCTGTACGCCCGAGGTTTCCTCGCCACGCTCCTTGCGATGTGGGGCGTTGCGATCGTCCTGCGTCAGGGCGCCGACGCGATCTTCGGCTCCACACCGGCATCGGTGGCTGCCCCGATCGCCGGCACCGTCGACATCTTCGGCGTCAGCTACCCCACGTACCGGTTGGTCGCGACCGCGGTCTGCCTGGGCGTCGTCGCCGTCTCGCTGTTCGTCATCTACCGCACGAGTTTCGGCCTCAACATCCGCGCGACTGTCGACAACAGGGAGATGGCGGCGCTGCTCGGGATCCCGCCCGCGTTCATGATGACCGCCGGATTCGCCGTCGGTACGGCGATCGCCGTCCTGGCCGGTGCTGTCCAGAGCCCGATGCTCGGCGTCACACCCAACGTGGGCGCCTCGTTCCTGGCGCCAGCCTTCTTCGCGGTGCTGCTCGGGCGGCCCGGATCACTTCCCGGATCCATCGTCGGTGCCTTCATCGTCGCCGTGCTCAGCACGGTTCTGCGGACCTACCTCTCCGAGACGGCCGCACAGTTCGTCCTGTTCGCACTACTGATCGTGCTCATCGCCGCCCGTCCGAACGGGCTGACCTGGAGGAAACCACAATGGCTCAGCAAGTCTTCAGCATCCGTGGCCGCACAGCCGGGCGCGGCATGAGGTCCGCCCGCGCTCCGCTCGCCGCTGTCGTCGGTGCAAGCACTCTCCTCCTGGCCGCATGCGGTGCTGCTGTCAGCGAGACCTCGGGTGAATCGTCCGAGGACGGCCTCAAGATCGGCCTCATCGCGCCCGTCACTGGACCGGTCGTCCCCGAGGGCACAGCGCTTCAACGCGGCTTCGAGCTCGGTGTCGAGAGGATCAACGACGAGGGCGGGGTGCTCGGCCAGCCCGTCGAGTTCGTCATGGTCGACGACGAGGCGAACGTCTCGAAGTCCACCCAGCTCGCCCAGCGCCTGATCAACCAGGACCAGGTCGACATCCTCTTCGGCACGATCCCCGGCGACACGGCCGGTGCTGTCGCCGAGGTCTCCGCGGAGGCGAAGGTGCCGTTCGCCACGGCGATCATGGGTGACGCCCCGTTCTGCGGTGACTACTTCTTCTCGTTCGGGGAGCCGGACCAGACGATGCTCGAGGGCGTCGTGCCGCACATGCTCGAGCAGTACGGATCGAACGTCGCGCTCGTCGGCAACGACTACGTGTTCCCACGCAACTACAACGCCAAGGCCCGGGCAATGATCGAGGAGGCTGGCGGGTCGGTCGTCGTCGAGGAGTATTCCCCGCTCGGCACGACCGACTGGCAGCCGGTGCTGCGGAAGATCGACGGTGCCTCGCCCGACTGGATCCTCTCGGCGGTGGTCGGAGGCGACGCGGTCACCCTCGTGACCCAGGCCGACCAGGCCGGTCTCCTCGACGACACCGGATTCAGCGGGATCAGCCTGATCCAGGAATTCTATCCAAGTCTCACCACCAAGACCGAGGGCATGGTTCTCAGCGGGCGGTACTCCGACCAGCTCGAGGGCGAGGCGAACGCCGACTTCGTGGAGAAGTACCGGGAGACCTACGACTTCCAGGACCCGATCCCGTCGGTCGCTGCGAACGCCTACGAGGGCGTCCAGGCGATCGCCCGCGCTGTCGAGGAGGCGGGCACCACCGACGCTGACGCAGTGGCTGACGCGCTCGCACAGACGACCGTCGAGGACGGTGTCTTCGGGAACGGCCGTTTCACGGAGGACCACTACTTCGTCACCGACATGTACCTCTTCGAGATTCAGCCGGGCGGCGCCTACGCCCCGATCGAGGAGCTCGGAGCGCTGGACACCCTCCCGCCCAACCCTGCCTGCTCATGAACCTCTCACCTCGCATCGCGCGGATCCAGCGCCGTCACCTCCTCGGCCTCGCAGTTGCCGTGGTCGCGCTCGCCGCCGCGCCGTTCATCCTGACCTCGTACCCGCTCTCGCTGCTGACCCTCTCGCTGGCCTACGGCTTGTTCGCGTTCGGGCTCGACCTCGCGTGGGGCCGGGCCGGCGTGATCAGCATCGGGCACGCCGCATTCTTCGGCGTGGGGGCCTACGGCGTCGCCATTGCGACCGAGCGCGAAATCCCGCTGCTCCTCGCCATCCCGGTCACCGTCGCTCTGACCGCGGTCATCGCCTTCGCCGTCGGCCTGGCCGGTCTGCGCCGGGGCACGTCGCCATCCACCATGGCCGTCCTGACCCTCGCCCTGACACTCCTGGCCGAGCAGGCGGCACGGTCGCTGCTCAGTCTCACCAACGGCTCGAACGGCCTGTTCGTCGGGTCCGGCGGGATCGTCAGCACGTACTACCGCACCGCGATCGTCGTCGCTCTGACGGTCGGCGTCGTGTGGGCCGTCCTCCTCCGGGGCCGCTTCGGGCGGCGGCTGCTGGCGGTGCGGATCAACGAGCCGCGTTCGGAGCACCTTGGCATCGACCCGCGGCGGGTCAAGATCCAGGCGTTCGTGCTCAGCGCCGTCGTGGCGGCGCTGGCCGGCGTCGTCGTGGCGCCGATCATCGGCCTCGTCTCGCCAGGGATCGCTGGAGTCGTCATGTCGACCCAGGTGCTCGTCTTCCTGGCCGTCGGCGGGCGTGGCTCCATCCTCGGCGCGTTCCTCGGGGCCGCCCTGGTGACGATCGGGCAGGAGTACCTCGGCGCCGCGATCGGGAGCTGGTACCTCTTCGTCATCGGGATCATCTTCGTGCTCGTCGTGCGGTTCGCTCCGGGCGGGCTGGTGGGTCTGGTGACGGCGAGATTGCGACGGCCCGTGTCCGAGGCCGCGGCGCAGGGTGCAGTGGTGCAGCCACCGGCAGCGCGACCGGATGTCCACGACTCGCGCCGGGCGGCCACGGACGGTGCCGCCGACAGAATGCCCGAGGCGGCGATCGAGGTCCGAGACCTGGCGAAGAGCTTCGACGCGACGCCGGTTATCCGCGGGGTAAATCTCGAGATCAATCGTGGCGAGGTGGTCTGCCTCATCGGCCCCAACGGCGCGGGCAAGACGACTCTCCTCAACCTGATCGCGGGAGACCTCCGGCCCACTAGCGGCCAGATCCGCCTCAAGGGTCAGGAGGTAGCCAGCTGGCCGCCTCACCACCGCGCCGCCCTCGGGCTCGGCCGGCTCTTCCAGACGCCCAGCGTCTACCCCGAGCTCACTCCGGCGCAGAACCTGGCGCTCGCGCAGGCCGAGGCGTACCAGTTCGTGACCCTGCCATCCGAGCTGGCGCGCTTCGCCGACATCGACGACACCCTCACCAGTGATCTCTCGCTCGCCGATCAGCGGGCACTCGAGCTCGCCCTGACGATCGCGTGGGGCCCCGAGATCGTGCTGCTGGACGAACCGGCCGCTGGGCTCTCGCACGAGGACTCCGTCCGCCTGGCAGCGACGCTCCGGGCCATCAACCAGGATCTCGGCTGCACCCTCGTCGTCGTCGAGCACGACATGGACATCGTGCGGCAGCTCGGCGACCGGGTGGTCGTCCTAGCCGAGGGCCGGGTACTTGTGAGCGGTGACATGGACGAAGTGGCCAGCCACGACGAGGTGCGGGCTGCCTACATAGGAGCGGTCTGATGCTGAAGCTCGAACACATGACGGCCGGTTACGGCAAGACCCGGATCGTCGACGACGTCGACCTGGAAATCCCTGCCGGAGAGGTGGTGGCCCTCCTGGGCCGCAACGGCATGGGTAAGACCACACTGCTGCGAAGCATGTTCGGTCTCTGTGACGTCTTCTCCGGCAGGCTGACGATGGACACGACCCATCTGCCGCTGGAACGTCCGGAGCGACTCGCCCAGCACGGCCTCTCGTTCATGCCTGACCATCGCGGCGTCTTCCCAAGCCTGTCCGTCGAGGAGAACCTGCGCCTTGCACGGCGTCGGACCTACACCCCGCCGGTCGACGTCTTCGAGCTCTTTCCCCTGCTCCGGGATCGCGCTCGGCAGCTCGCTGGGGTGCTCTCCGGAGGCCAGAAGCAACAGCTCGGCCTGGCTCGCGCGATGCTCGGAGGCGAGCGGCTCATCGTCGTCGACGAGTTCTCCCAGGGTTTGCAGCCCTCCATCGCAAAGGCTGCGCTGGAGGCACTACGCACGATCGCGGACACCGGGGTGAGCGTGCTGCTCGTGGAGCAGGGCCCTCAGCTCCCGCTCGCGTACGCCGACCGCATCATCGGCATGGTCAAGGGCCGCATCGTCTTCGACGAGCAGGTGCCCGGCCTCCGAGCCAACCCCGAGCCACTGACGAACCTGCTCGTCGTCGGCTAGTCCACCCGAAGGAAAGGAACACAACAGTGCCCGACGAGATCTGGCAGTGGTCGGCCGTCCAGACGGCCGACGCCATCAGGAACGGACTGATCAGCTCCCGCGAGGCGGTCGCCTCGACACTTCAGCGGATCGAGGAGGTGAACCCGGTCGTCAACGCCCTGGCAGAGGTGCTGTCGGACGACGCCCTGGCCGCCGCCGACCAGGCGGACACCTTACGGATGTCCGGTGCGCCTCTCGGACCGCTCCACGGCGTCCCCGTGACGACCAAGATCAACAGCGACCAGGCTGGCCGCGCGACGACGAACGGGGTGGGCGCGTTCCGGGACGCCGTCGTCGAGGTCGACGCCCCGCACATCGAGAACCTCCGGGCCGCCGGCGCCGTCTTCGTGGGCAGGTCCAACACGCCGTCCTTCTCCATCCGGTGGTTCACCGACAACCAGCTGCACGGCAGGACGTTCAACCCATGGGACCGGGAGCGGACACCCGGAGGCTCCAGCGGCGGCGCAGCGGCGGCGACCGCGAGCGGCATGGGGACCATCGCGCACGGGAACGACATCGGTGGCTCGATCCGCTACCCGGCGGCCGCGTGCGGCGTCGTCGGCCTCCGCCCTACCCCGGGACGGGTGCCGCACTGGTACGGCCCCTGGGACACCGACATGCTGTTGGGCACGCAGCTGATGGAGGTCGAGGGCCCGATCGCGCGGTCCGTCGCCGACGTCGAGCTCGGCCTCCGGGCCATGGCAGCGCCCAACCCCCGTGACCCCTCCTACGTGCCCGCACCGCTGCAGGGTCTTCCGCAAGGACCCCGCCGGGCCGCGGTCCTTCGCGACGTCGGCGTGGCCGCGCTCGACCCAGCGGTGGACGCCGCGATCACCACCGCAGCAGGCTGGCTCCATGACGCCGGCTACGAGGTGGAGGAGGTGGAGCTTCCGCTCTTCGCCGAGGCGTGGCGGCTCTGGTGGCAGCTGGTGCAGGGCGTCGAGTTCGAGGACCTCGGGCGGCTCATCGAACAGCATGGTGACGACGCGATCCGCAAGTCCGCGGACCTGCAGTTCGCCGTGACCAAGCGGATGCACAGCGACTTCAGCCTGGACGCCTACGTCCGGGGATACGGGCGACGGGGCACGCTCATGCGTGCGCTGCAGCTGTTCCTCCAGGACTTTCAGGTCCTTCTCACGCCCATCTCGGCCGAGCGGACGTTCGAGATCGACGCCGACGTCCAGGACGTCGACCGTATGGAGCAGGTCATCAACGCGCAGTGGCCGATGATGTCGCTGGCCTTCCTCGGGTTCCCCGGGCTCTCCGTGCCGGTGACCCTCGGGAACGGCCTTCCGATCGGCGTGCAGCTCGTCGGGCAGAAGTTCCGTGAGGACGTGCTGCTCCAGGCAGGGCGGGTGATCGAGGCGCGCAACGACGTGCCGTCGCCGATCACGCCCGCGTTCAGCGCCGCAACGGAGACGGCTCGTCTGTAGCACCGCACCGGGACGGTGCCGTGGGGAGCCAGAAGAAAGAGAGCCATCCGGCTCCCCACGGCTGTCGATGCCGACCGGCGATGCTGCGGTTACGGTCCCGTAGGTAGAGAATCGGGCCATGTCGACGACGCCGCGCCCCTGGGTCCGCTACTACCACCGCGAGACCCCCGCCGAGATCGAGCTGCCGACCACCTCGCTGGTCGAGATGTTCGAGCGGGCCGTCAAGGAGGGCGGCCGCGCCCCGGCCACGGAGTTCTTCGGCCGGCGCCACACCTACGCCGAGCTCGGCGAGATGGTCGAGCGCGCCGCCGAGGGCCTGCGCCGGCTCGGGGTCCGCCACGGCGACCGCGTCGCCCTCATCCTGCCCAACTGCCCGCAGCACGTCGTCGCCTTCTACGCCGTGCTGCGCCTGGGCGCCGTCGTCGTCGAGCACAACCCGCTCTACACCTCCCGCGAGCTGCGCCACCTCTTCGAGAGCCACGGCGCGCGCGTCGTCATCGCCTGGGACTCCGCCGTCGCCAAGATCGAGCAGTTCCCCGACGACGTCGAGATCGACCACGTCGTCGCCGTCAACCTCCTCGACGAGTTCCCGGCCACCCTGCGCGCGGCCTTGCGCCTGCCGCTCGGGTCCCTGCGCAAGAAGCGCAGGGCGCTGACCAGCCGCGCACCCGGCGCGATGCCTTGGAAGGAGCTGGTGGACGCCAGGCGGATCGACCGGCGGCACCCGCGGCCCGCCGTCGACGACCTCGCCGTCGTCCAGTACACCTCCGGCACCACCGGCCGGGCCAAGGGTGCCATGCTCACCCACCTCAACCTCTACGCCAACGCCCTCCAGGGCGCGGCGTGGATGGTCGGGGCGCGGCAGCGCAAGGAGGTCAACTACGCGATCCTGCCGATGTTCCATGCCTTCGGGATGACCATCTACCTCACCTTCGGGATCCTCAAGCAGAGCCTGCTGGTGCTGTTCCCGACCCCCGATGTCGACCTCGTCCTCAAGGCCGCCAAGAAGACCCCGCCGACCGTCTTCTCCGCCGTGCCGCCGATCTACCGCAAGACGGCGGAGGCGGCAAAGAAGCGCGGCGTCTCGCTGCGCAGCGCCAAGTTCTGCATCTCCGGGGCGATGGCGCTGACCAACGACGTCGTCGAGCTGTGGGAGTCGGTGGCCGGCGGCAAGCTCGTCGAGGGCTACGGGATGACGGAGTCCTCCCCCGTCGCGTTCGGCAACCCCTTCAACGAGCACCGGCGCACCGGCACCATCGGCGTCCCGTTCCCCTCGACCGACATGCTCGTCGTCGAGGTCGACGACCCCTCGCGCGAGGTGGCCCCCGGCCAGCCGGGCGAGCTGCTGATCTCCGGCCCGCAGGTCTTCAAGGGCTACTGGCAGGACCCGGAGGCGACGGCGCAGGCGCTGCTGCCGGGCGGGTGGCTCCGCACCGGGGACGTCGTCACCGTCGACGCGGACGGCTTCACCACCATCGTGGACCGCGCGAAGGAGCTCATCATCACCGGCGGGTTCAACGTCTCGCCGAGCGAGGTCGAGGAGGCCGTGCGCACGCACCCGGACGTCGCCGACGCCGCCGTCGTCGGGCTCCCCCAGGCCGACGGCGGGGAGACGATCGTCGCCGTCGTCGTCCTGGCCGACGGTGCCACGCTCGACGAGGAGTCGGTCCGCGAGCACTGCCGCCACCAGCTCGCCCGGTACAAGGTGCCCAAGCGGGTCGTGGCGGTGGACGCGCTGCCGAAGTCGATGCTCGGGAAGGTGCTGCGCAAGCAGGTGCGCGACGAGCTGCCCGCGAGGCTGTAGGCGCGCCGGACCGCCGGCGTCTGCATAGGCTCAGCCCATGTCGAACCCCACCGCCGCCATCCTCGTGATCGGGGACGAGATCCTCTCCGGACGCACCCGCGAGGCGAACGCGTACCACCTCGCGAACGAGCTCACCCGCGTCGGCATCGACCTGCGCGAGATCCGCGTGGTCCCCGACGACCACGAGGTCATCGTCGACGCGCTCAACGCCCTGCGCGCCGCGCACACGCACGTCTTCACCTCCGGCGGGATCGGCCCCACCCACGACGACATCACCGCCGACGCCGTCGCCGCGGCCTTCGGCGTCGGGATCGACGTGCGCGACGACGCCCGCGAGCTCCTCGAGAACGCGCTCGCCGAGCGCGGCCTGACCCCGACCGCGGACCAGCTGCGGATGGCGCGCATCCCCGACGGCGCCACGCTCATCGTCAACGGCCGCACCGGCGCGCCGGGGTTCAGCATCGGCAACGTCCACGTCATGGCCGGGGTGCCGAGCATCTTCGTCGACATGGTCGAGACGGTGCTGCCCACCCTCGACGCCGGAGCCCCGCGCCTGTCGCGCGAGCTGCGCTTCGAGGTGGGCGAGGGCCGGATCGCCAGCCCGTTGCGCGAGCTTGCCGAGGCGATGCCTGAGGTCATCTTCGGCTCCTACCCGTTCCGCGAGGGCCAGATCCGCGGCACCAACATCGTCGTCCGGGCCACCGACCCGGCGCTCCTGGACGAGGCCATGACCCGGCTCGAGGAGATTCGCACCCGAGTCGGCTGAGCGGCCCCACCACCTATGGGGCACCATCGCCGACCTGCACGAGGTGGTGGCGATGTACCGCAAGGGCCAGATCCGCCCCGAGGTCGAGCGCTACTCCATGGACGCCGCGCTCGACGCGTACCGCAAGCTCGAGTCGGGCCAGCTCTCGGGCCGCGCCGTCGTCGTCCCGCACGCCTGATCCCTCGACGACGGCGGCGCGTCCGAGGGCGCCTCGCGCCGAGAACGCCCTTTGTGCCCGTTCGTGCGCGCGGATGGGCACTTAGGCGGGGAGCTCGCAGCCAGACCAAGGCCCCGCGTTCCAGCCCGGCTGCCATGCTGGGCCCGTGTTCGAACCAGCACAGTCCCCGCTCTCCGCACTGAGGTGGCCGGTCCGTACGGAACGCCTCGAGATCCGGCCGGCGACCGCGGACGACGCCGAGGCGACGTGGCGGTACCGCCGGCTCGAGGCCGTCAGCCGCTGGCTCACGCGAGCGCCCACCACCTTCGAGGCCTACCGGGCGCACTTCACGGACCTGGAGTCGCTGGCGAAGACGCTCGTCGTGGAGCGCGACGGCGCCATCGTCGACGACCTCATGGTCGCCGTCGAGGACGCCTGGGCCCAGGTCGAGGTGGCCGAGCGGGCGCGGGGCGTGCAGGCGGAGCTGGGGTGGGCGCTGCACCCCGACCACGCCGGGCACGGCTACGCCACCGAGGCCGTGCGTGAGCTGATCCGGCTGTGCTTCGAGGACCTCGGGCTGCGGCGGGTGACGGCCAACTGCTTCGCCGCGAACGAGAGGTCGTGGCGGCTCATGGAGCGGGTCGGGATGCGCCGGGAGCTCCACACCGTCCGCGAGTCGCTGCACCGGTCGGAGGGCTGGCTCGACGGCCTTGGCTACGCACTTCTCGCCGACGAGTGGCGAGGGCGGCGGTAGGGAGAGGTGGCGAAGGTTTGTTCGAGTCAGCTGCGGCGCAGCAGCTCTCGGGGCAGCCGCTCCCTACCCTCCACCCCGGCGAGCATCGCCGGGTCGATGAGCTCGCCGACGCGAAGGACGCTCACCGCGCCCGTCGGCTCGAGCACGACGGCGGCCACCTCGGCGTCGTGCCGGATGCCGGCCTGCCGAAGCCGCGAGCGTAGCTCAGCCTCGGAGATGCGGTGCCGACGCAGCTGGTCCGCCTGGAACGTCGGGCCGGCCATGAGGAGCACCGGTCTGTTGCTGATCAGCCTCTCCCACTGCGGCCTGGCCCCCAGTGCCCCGAGCATCCGCTCGAGCAGGAAGAACGTCAGGAGTGCGATCAGTCCCCCGGCCATCGTCGGGGTCTGACCGAGGGCGGCGCGCCCCAGGACAGCGCCGAGCACGATGACGACGATGAGGTCGAAGTTCGACAGGCTCATGAGCACCCGCTGCCCCAGCAGCCTTGTCAGCGCGACGAACGCCAGGTACAGCACCACCGTGGCCACGACCACCGCCACCGCCCCGGGCACCGTGATCCCGATGTAGTCCCACAGTCCGTCCAGCTCACCCATGGGTGGCCCCTCTCCGCGTCTACTCCGTGAGCGACCACCATTCTCCGCGCCCGGGGCAGGGCGGCCGATGGTCCGATTCCAGCGACCGCCGACCGACGCCCCCAGCTCCCGCCGTGCACCGGCGTTCACGTTCCTCTGCCGCGGTGGGATGCTGGGTGCGACGAGCTGCAGCGTTGCAGCACGGTCGCGGAAGGGAGCACCCGTGCCCGGACGCCTGGGCTACCTGATCGCGCTCGGCGCCGCCGTCGCCCTCGCGGGTTGTGCCGACGGAACGGGCGGGGGTCGCACCGCGGATCCGTGCCGCGGTGAGCCGCTCGACAAGATCGACGACGACTTCGGCGAGCGCATCGTCTTCGCGTCGGACCGGTCCGGCAGCGCCGACCTGTGGAGCGTCGCGCCCGACGGCACGGACCTCAGGCAGCTCACGGACCTTCCGGGGGCGGAAGGCACCGCCGCATGGTCGCCGGACGGTCGGCAGCTCGCCTTCACGGCCTTCGCCGACGCGGTGCCCGAAGACTTCCTCGGCGGTGACATCTGCATCCTCGACTCCTCCGGCCTGCGCAACCTCACCGGCACCGAGAGGTCCAGCGAGTTCGCGCCGACCTGGTCCCCCGACGGCGAGCTCGCGTTCGTGCGGATGGACGGACGGCGCAGCACGATCGTGGCGCGGGAGGCGGCCGGACCTGCCGAGCGTGAGCTGGCCCAGGGCGACTGGCCGGCGTGGTCGCCGGACGGCGCGACGATCGCGTTCGCCCGCGGCGTCGTCGGCCGCGGCTGGTCGGAGCAGCTCTGGGCCGTGGACGCCGACGGCGGCAGCCTCCGGCCGCTGACAGAGGTGAGTGACGGCAGCGCCACCCAGCCCGCCTGGTCGCCCGACGGCCGGAGACTGTCGTTCAGCTCGGGGCGCGACGGCGATCCTCAGGCCCAGGACCCGCTCGAGTCGAACGAGGAGATCTACCTGATGGACGCCGGTGGCGGAAACCACCGCCGTCTGACCGCGATCCCCGGGAACGACCACTGGCCGGCGTCGTGGTCACCGGACGGACGCCGCCTGGCGTTCACCTCCGACGGAGAGGGCGACCTGGGCGACATCGTCGTCGTCGACGTGGAGAGCCTGGAGACGACGTACCTCACCGAGGACGAGCACCTGGACGCCTTCCCCGCCTGGCGGCCGGCACTCTCCGGCGGACAGGCCCCGCTGATGCAGGTACGGCCCGGCTTGCCTTAACTCACACCGCCCCAACTCTCGGGTCGGGTTAGAGTTGGCGTCGACGCCCGCGCACGCTCGCGCTGTGCCGGCGTCCCACTCCTGGTGCGACGGCGCGCCGCCCATGACCTGACCACCGGGCGTCGACGCGCGCCCACCGCACCTGGGAGTCCATGTGACATCGCCCTTCGCCGCCCTGCGCCCTGGCCGCGGGACCCCGCAGGAGCGTCGGCTCGCCCGCACCGAGGACGTCACCTCGGTGATGGCGGCCCTCCGCGACCCGCGCCGCCTGCGCACCGAGGTCCTGGCCGGCCTGGTGGTCGCCCTTGCGCTGATCCCGGAGGCGATCTCGTTCTCGATCATCGCCGGCGTCGACCCCCGGCTCGGCCTCTTCGCGTCCTTCACCATGGCCGTGACGATCGCCTTCCTCGGCGGGCGCCCGGCGATGATCTCCGCCGCCACCGGGGCCGTCGCCCTGGTCATCGCGCCGGTGGTGCGCGAGCACGGGATGGACTACTTCATCGCCACCGTGATCCTGGCCGGGATCATCCAGGTCCTCCTCGGCGTCCTCGGGGTCGCGCGGCTCACGCGGTTCATCCCGCGCAGCGTCATGGTCGGCTTCGTCAACGCCCTGGCGATCCTGATCTTCCTGGCCCAGCTGCCGCACCTGACCGGGGTCCCCTGGGTCGTCTACGCCATGGTCGCCGCCGGGATCGCCGCCATCGTTCTCCTGCCGCGGGTCACCACCGTGGTGCCCGCGCCCCTGGTCGCGATCGTCGTGCTGACCGTCATCACCGTGGCGTTCGCGCTCAACGTGCCCGACGTCGGCGACCAGGGCGACCTGCCCGAGTCGCTGCCCTCGCTGTTCGTCCCCGACGTGCCGCTGACCCTCGAGACGCTGCAGATCATCGCCCCGTTCGCCGCCGCCATGGCCCTGGTGGGGCTGATGGAGTCGCTGATGACCGCCAAGCTGGTCGACGACGTCACGGACACCCACTCCGACAAGACCCGCGAGTCCTGGGGGCAGGGCGTCGCCAACATCGTCACCGGGTTCTTCGGCGGCATGGGCGGGTGCGCGATGATCGGCCAGACCATGATCAACGTCAAGGCCTCCGGCGCCCGGACCCGGATCTCCACCTTCCTGGCCGGGGTCTTCCTCCTGATCCTCGTCGTCGGGCTCGGCGACGTCGTCGCCACCATCCCGATGGCCGCCCTCGTCGCCGTGATGATCATGGTCTCCGTCGGCACGTTCGACTGGCACTCCGTCCGGCCGGCCACGCTGCGGCGCATGCCCAGGTCCGAGACGCTGGTGATGCTCTCCACGGTCGCCGTCACCGTGACCACCCACAACCTCGCCTACGGCGTCGTCACCGGCGTGATCGTCGCGGCCCTGATGTTCGTCCGTCGCGTCGCCCACCTCACCGAGGTCGTCGACGTCGCGCACCCGGACGAGGGCACCCGTGTCTACGCCGTCCGCGGCGAGCTGCTCTGGGCGTCCAGCAACGACCTCGTCTACCAGTTCGACTACGCCGGCGACCCGGAGAACGTCGTCATCGACCTGTCGGACTCCCACATCTGGGACGCCTCCACCGTGGCCACGCTCGACGCCATCACCACCAAGTACGCCGCGAAGGGCAAGACCGTCACCATCGTCGGCCTGAACGAGACCAGCGCCGAGCGCCACGGCCGCCTCGCCGGCCACCTCGCCGGCGCGCACTGAACCACCGCGCGCGGGAGGCCTCCCGGCGCCGGCCGGGAGATCTGCCGCGCCGAGCGGGAGGGCGTCCGGCGGCTAGGAAGACCGCCGCTGCTCGAGCAGGCCGATGAACTCGTCGGCCATCGCCACCTGCTCGAGGACCTTCGCTCGGCGCGCCCGCCCCGCCTCGATGAACCCGTCCAGGCGGGACCGCAGCTCCTCGCGCTCGGCGCCGGTCGCGCCGTCCAGGGCGTCGACGACGTCGAGCACCTGCCGCATCTCCTCCAGGGAGAAGCCGAGCGGCTTCATCCGCCGGATCACCAGGAACCGCTCCAGGTCGTCCTCGGTGTAGAGGCGGAAGCCGCCGTCGCTGCGCCCCGACGGGCGGAGCAGCCCGACCTCGTCGTAGTGCCGGAGGGTGTGGATCGACACCCCGGTCCGCTCGGCGAACCTGCCGATCTGCATCATCGAGCTGCGCCCCGCCGTCGTCATGCCGCTCAGTCTGCCGCCCGAGGTCCCGAGAGCGTCGCCCGACGCACGAGGACGGCGCATGCCCTGGTGAGCGTGCCCCGAGCTCGAGCGCCCTGGTGACGTGCCGCACCCCGCGGGCCGCCTGGGGTCGTGACCGCCGCCGGTCGCGCGCGTACCGTGGTCCTCACGTCGTCGCCCCGGGTGGTGCGTCATGAACGGGAATTCTCTCGCCGTCGTCGGAGCCGGGCCGGCCGGGATCTCGGTCGCCCTGGCCGCGAAGGACCTGAATCTGCGGCCGCTGCTGATCGACCGCGCCGACGACGTCGGAGCCTCGTGGCGCGGCCGTTACGACCGGCTGCGCCTCAACACCACCCGGCCCCGCTCGCGGCTGCCCGGCCGCCGCTACCCGCCGGGCACCCCGGTGTTCCCCACGCGCGACGAGGTGGTCGCGTACCTGGAGCGCCACGGGCACGAGGACGGCATCGACCTGCGCCTGGGCACGACCGTGGAGCGGGTCGACCGGGGCGACCGCTCCTGGGTGCTGCGCACCTCGGCCGGGGACGTCGCAGCGCGGCACGTCGTCGTGGCGACGGGCTACGAGAACGTGCCCGTCGTCCCGCCGTGGCCGGGACGCGACACCTACACCGGTGAGCTGCTGCACTCGTCCCGGTACCGGAACGCGGAGCCGTTCAAGGCCCGGAAGGTGCTGGTGGTCGGGCCGGGCTGCTCGGGCGCGGAGATCGCCTACGACCTCGTGACCGGCGGCGCCGCGGCCGTGGCGCTCGCGGTCCGGACGCCGCCGAACATCATCCTCCGGCGGCCCCAGGCGCTGGTCGCCGTCCCGAACGACCTGCTCGGCGAGGCGCTGATGCACGTGCCCGTCCGCCTTGCCGACGCGGTGGCTCGGCTCGGGCAGCGCTCCGACGTCGGCGACCTCGGCCCGTACGGGCTGCCGTTCCCGGACGAGGGGATCTACTCACGCATCTACCGCGACGGCGGCTCCCCGACGATCGTGGACGCAGAGGTCGTCGCGGCGATCAAGGACGGTCGCATCCGGATCGTCGGGGCGGTCGCCTCCTTCGACGCGACGGGCGTGACCCTCGCCGACGCCTCACGGCTCGAGCCGGACGCCGTCGTCTGCGCCACCGGCTACCGCTCCGGCCTCGAACCGCTCGTCGGTCACCTCGGCGTGCTCGACGGACGCGGCCTGCCTCGAGCGCTCAGCGAGCACGCGCCCGTTCCCGGGCTGCGCTTCGTCGGCTACGCTGCCCGGCCGAGCATGCTCGGCCACACGGCGGCCGAGGCGCGCCGCGTCGCCCGGGCGGTGGCACGCGAGCAGCACGCCCGGGGTCGTCCGCCGCGGCGGGCGGCCCGGCGGCCCACAGCGGCCGCCTGACCGCCTCAGGCCTTGACTGCCAGCACCGGGACGTCGACCGAGAGCAGGATCTTCTGGGCGTTGCTGCCCAGCACGAGCTTGCCCACGGGCGAGCGCTTGCGCAGGCCGATGACGAGCAGGCTGGCGCCGAGCTCGCCGGTGATGGCCAGGAGCTCGTCCGCGACGTCCTTGCCGCGCACGAGCTGACGCACCTGCCCCTCCACGCCGGCGCGCGCCAGCTCGCCGCGCACCTCGTCGAGCTCGTCCTCCGTCGCCAGCAGCGGGTCGGCGTACGCCTCGCCGGCCGAGACGTTGAGGACGAGCATGTCCTCGGAGTGGGTCTGGGCCTCGAGGATGGCGCGGGCGAGCGCCGCCCGGCCCTCGGGCTTGGTGGTGTAGCCGACGACGATCGTCATCGTGGTCCTCTCTCTGTCGCGCGGTGGTGGCGGGCACGGCGGGTCGGGCGGGTCGGGCAAGTCAGCGTCAGCTGAGGCTGTCGGGCGGCAGTGCGCGCCGGGCGGCGACGGCGCTGCTCACCACGTGGTCCTGCATGACGCGGTCGGCGGCCTCGGGGTCGCCGGCCATCAGGGCGTCGAAGATGGCCCGGTGCTCGACCGCGGCCTGCGTCGGCCTCCCCGGGTCGCTCGTGGCCCACGCCTTGTAGCGGTCCACGTGCCCGCGGATCTCGTGCAGCAGCTGGGTGCACCAGGGGTTGTCGGCGCACTCGGCGACCGCGGCGTGGAACTCCCGGCCGAGGCGCAGGATCTCGGACTCGTCGCCCTCGGCTCGGTCCATCCGCTCCAGCAGCGTCTCGAGCTGCGACCTGACCTCGGGCGTCATCCGCAGGCAGGCGTCGCGGGCGAGGAGCCCCTCGAGCCGGGCCCGGATGTCGAAGATGCGGTCGAGGTCCTCGCGCCGCAGCGGCGCCACGCGCAGCCCGCCGGAGAGCTGGCGGTGGACGAGCCCCTCGGCGAGCAGCAGGCGCAGGGCCTCGCGCACCGGCGTCCGGCTCACGTTCAGCCGCTGGGCGAGGGCGGGCTCGGTCAGCCGCTCCCCCGGGCCGAGGGTCCCGTCGATGATCTGGCCGCGGACCGTGGCGTACACGGTCTCGAGGCCCGTCCCCCGTCGGACGTTGGCGATCGGCATGGCGGTCAGTGTGGCAGGAAAAATCGCTCTTGCATACATGCATACACAGCGCTACGTTTCCCGCAGCACCCGGGCCGGGCCGCACGGACGGCCGGGGGGCGTGACAGCTGACAACGATGTTCAGTCGAACCGGAAGGTGCCCCCTCATGCGCTCTCGCCGCACCCTTGGCCTCCTCGCCCTCACCACCACCGCCCTCACCCTCGCCGCCTGCGGCGGCGGGGGCGGCACCACCGACTCCGGGGACGGCGAACCCGCCGGCGGCGGGACCGCCACCACGGCCGACGGTGGCGGCGCGGCCGCCGAGCCCATCGCCCAGCTCGAGATCATCGCGCCCGCCGCCCCGGGCAGCGGGTGGGACCAGACCGCCCGCGCCGTGCAGGAGGGCCTGCAGGCGGAGTCGCTCGCCGACCAGGTCACCGTCACGAACGTCCCCGGCGCGTCCGGCACGGTCGCGCTCGCCCAGGTCGCCCCGCAGACCGGCAAGGAGGGCCTGTGGATGGCCTCCGGGCTGGCGATGATGACCGGCGTCGTGACCAACAGCTCCGACGTCACCCTCGACGCCGTCACCCCGCTCGCGCGGCTGATGGGCGAGTACGAGCTCATCGTCGTGCCCGAGGGCTCGGAGTTCCAGACCCTCGAGGACCTCCTGACCGCCATCGAGGAGGACCCGGACTCGGTGCCCATCGCCGGCGGCTCCGCGGGCAGCGCCGACCACCTCTTCCTCGGCCTCCTCGCCCAGGAGCGCGGCATCACGCCCAGCGACCTCAACTACGTCCCGTTCTCCGGCGGCGGCGAGGCGACGACGGCGCTGCTGGGCAACCAGGTGGCGGCCGGCATCGCGGGAACCGGCGAGTTCCAGGCGCAGGTCGAGAGCGGCGAGCTCCGCCCCCTCCTCGTCTCCGCCCTGGACACCGTCGAGTCGGTGCCGGACGCCCCGACCCTCACCGACGCGGGGCTCGAGGACCTGGAGTTCTACAACTGGCGCTCGATCACGGCCCCGGCCGACCTGCCCCAGGAGACCGTCGACCAGTACGTCGCCACCCTGGACGCCCTGCACGAGTCCGAGACGTGGCAGCAGACCGTCACCGACAACGCCTGGGAGGACGTCTACATCTCGGGCGAGGAGTTCGCCTCGTGGATCGAGGAGGAGAACGCCCGCGTCACCGAGGTGCTCGAGGGCCTCGGTCTCGTCCAGTGACGGCCGACGGCGGAGCCCACGCGGCGACGCCGGAGACCCGCCCCGCCCCGGCGGGGCGGGCACGCCGGCGCATCGTCTGGGGCGAGCTCGTCCTGGGCCTGGCCGTGCTGGGCCTGGGCGTCGTCGTGCTCCTCGACGCCCGCTCGCTGCCGGCGTCGACGTCGGCGTCCGGCATCGGGGCCGGGTTCTTCCCGACGATCGTCGCGGTCTTCACGATGGCGGTCGCGCTCGCGCTGATCGTCCACGTCCTGACGGGCGGCCGCGGCGACCCCGACGAGGGCGAGGGCGACGTCGACGTCGCCGTGGTCCACCTCCGCGGCGCGCTCATCGTGGTGGCCGCGATCGCCTGGTACGCGCTCGCGCTGGAGCGGCTCGGCTACGTGCCGACCGCCCTGGTGACGTTCTGGGCGATCGCGTACGCCCTCGGCGCCCGCCGCTACGTCCGTGACTTCGTCGTCTCGGCCGCGCTCGCCGTCGCCATCTACGTCGGCTTCACGCAGGGCCTGTCGATCCGACTGCCGGCCGGCGTGCTCGAGGGGGTGCTGTGATGGACTCGCTCACCTCCCTCGCGCAAGGCTTCGCGGTCGCGCTGACGCTGACGAACCTGCTCTACGCGCTGGCCGGCACCGCGATCGGCACGCTCGTCGGCGTCCTGCCCGGCATCGGCCCGGCGCTGACGATCGCCCTGCTGCTCCCCCTCACCTACGGCCTCGAGCCCTCGAGCACGTTCATCATGTTCGCCGGCATCTACTACGGCGCCATGTACGGCGGGTCGACGACGTCGATCCTGCTCAAGACGCCCGGCGAGGCCGGCTCGATCGTCACGGCGATCGACGGGAACAAGATGGCGCGCGCGGGCCGGGGCGCCGCCGCCCTCGCCACCGCCGCCATCGGCTCGTTCGTCGCGGGCGCCCTGGCGACGGCGGCGCTCGCCATCGCCGCGCCGGCGATCGTGCGCATCGCCGTCAGGCTGGGCCCGCACGACTACCTCGCCCTGATGGTCATGGCCTTCCTGACCGTCAGCGCGCTGCTTGGCCGCTCGGTGCTGCGCGGACTCCTGAGCCTCTCCCTCGGGCTCGTCATCGGGCTCATCGGCATCGACTTCCAGAGCGGGCAGGCCCGCCTGGACTTCGGCCTGGTGCGGCTCCTGGACGGCATCGACGTCGTCCTGGTCATCGTCGGCCTCTTCGCCATCGGCGAGGTCCTCTACGTGGCCGCCCACCAGACCGGCGCCGCGTTCTCGATCGCCCGGTTCACCGGCCGGATGATGTCGCGCGAGGACTGGCGACGCTCGTGGAAGCCATGGCTGCGCGGCACCGCGATCGGCTTCCCGATGGGCACCATCCCGTCCGGCGGGTCCGAGATCCCCACGTTCCTGTCCTACTCCCTGGAGAAGAAGCTCTCCAAGCACCCGGAGGAGTTCGGCCACGGCGCCATCGAGGGCGTCGCGGGTCCGGAGGCCGCCAACAACGCCAACGCCGCCGGCGTGCTCGTGCCCCTGCTGACGCTGGGCATCCCGACCTCGGCGACCGCCGCCGTCATCCTCGTCGCGTTCCAGCAGTACGGCATCCAGCCCGGTCCGCAGCTGCTGACCACCCAGGCGCCGCTGGTGTGGGGCCTGATCGCGAGCCTGTTCATCGGCAACCTGATGCTGCTCCTGCTGAACCTCCCGCTCGTGCGGGTGTGGGTGAAGATCCTCCAGATCCCCAAGCCCTACCTCTACGCCGGCATCGCGCTGTTCGCGCTGCTGGGCGCCTACACGCTCAACGGCGCCGTGTTCGACGTGTGGGTCATGGCCGGGATCGGCCTGCTCGGGTACGTCATGCGCCGGTTCGGCGTCCCCGTCGCGCCGCTCATCATCGGCGCGATCCTGGGCCCGCTCGCCGAGCTCCAGCTGCGCCGGGCGCTCGACATCTCCGCCGGCGACCTGGGCATCCTCGTCAGCTCGCCGTTCTCGATCACCGTGTACGTGCTCCTGGTGGTCGCGATCGTGCTGCCGCGGGTGCTGGCGCGCCGCACCGGCGCGCGGGCACGCGTCGACGCCGCCGTCTGACCCGATGGTCGCGCGGGGGTGGCCCGTCGCCCTGATGTGCCACGCCGTCGTGGTCCAGGCGCTCACCTACGTCGTGCGCCCGACGACGGCGTACCGCGCCCTCGAGCTCGACGTCCCCGCGAGCCAGCTCGGGCTGCTCTCCGGCGCCTTCGCCGTCGTCCCCCTGCTCATCGCCATCCCGGTGGGGCGGATGACCGACCTGCGCGGCGAGCGGCTCGCGCTCTGGTCCGGCGCGGGCCTGATGCTCGTGGCGACGGTCGGGCTGGCGTGGCTGGCGGACTCCTTCACGGCCCTGCTGCTGTGGAGCGTCGTGCTGGGCGTCGGGCACCTGCTGACCATCGTCGGCGAGCAGACCACGGTCACCGTGCTGCGCGGGACCCGCGGGCTGGACTCGGCGTTCGGGCGCTACACGCTGTCGGTCTCCTTCGGCCAGATCGTCGGGCCGGGCCTCATCACCCTGCTGGGCGGCGACGGCGCCATCCCGGACACCTCCGCCGTCTTCGGCGGCGCCGTGGTGCTCGCCGTCGTGCTGGTGGTCGGTACCGCCGCGATGCGCACCCGGGCGTCCGGGCCCGCCCGCGACGACCCGCCGGGTAGCCTGCGGCTGGCGATGCGGGTGACCGGGCCGGTGCGCCGCGAGCTGCTCACCGCGATCGCGGCCTCGCTCGTCCTCATCGCGGCAATCGACCTGCTCGTCGTCTACCTGCCCGCCCTCGGCGCGCAGGCGGGGATCAGCGCGGGGACGGTCGGCGTGCTGCTGTCGGTGCGGGCGGCGGCGTCGATGGTCTCGCGCATGTTCGTCGGCGGGCTGGTGGCCCGCTTCCGCCGGCTCCCCACGCTGGCCCTCTCGCTGGCGCTCTCCGCGTTCGCGGTCGCCGCGATCCCCGTGACCATGCCGCTGGCCGCGCTCTTCGCCGTCATGGCCGTCGCCGGGCTGACCCTGGGGATCGGGCAGCCGCTGACGATGGCGTGGGTGACCGAGGCGTCGCCGCCCGGTGCCCGCGCCACCTGGCTGTCGGTGCGGCTGACCGGCAACCGGCTGGGCCAGACGGTCGTGCCGACCGTCGCCGGGCTCGCCGCGGCGTCGGCGGGGGTGGGCGGCGTGCTGTGGGTGATGGCCGCCGCGCTGGCCGGCGTCGCGCTCGTGGTCCGGCGGAGCCGGACGGCGTGAGCGATCGCCCCGGCTGAGGAGCAGGGTTCAGCGCCCACGCCGGTCAGCGGGGGCGGGGCCGACCTTCTTCTCTCCTGGCCGGGGTGGAGCCCGCGCCGGCGGCGTGCACCCGCCCGAGCAGGAGGGTCACGCCCAAGGCAGCCACCCACAAGCCCCAGGCGGTGCTGCCGATCAGGCCGGCCGGCTCCCAGACCGGGAAGCCCGGGACAGCGGTCGCGAGGACGTCACCCTGGTTCGCGAGATAGAGCACCCCGGCGACCAGTCCGGTGACGCCCAGCCAGCGAGGCAGCACCCCGGTGCGCAGGATGACGACGCTGACGGTGACCGACCAGGCGATGACCAGCAGCTGCCCGAGGTGCTCGCCGAGCAGGGCGCCGCCGAACTGGTGCTGTGCGGTCCACGCGGCGTCCACGGCGGCACGGGTGGTCGCATCTCCTGCTGCGAAGGAGCGCGCCAGCGCCGGGACGACGAACACCCACCGCAGGAACCCGACCAGGGCGAGCACCACGGACATCGCGCCCGCCCAGGTGGCCACGCGCAACGCGGGATGGTCCCGCCGAGCCAGCACGGCCGGCAGCAGCAGGATCGGCACCGCAAGAAGTCCGTAGGTCCAGGCGGTGGCGAACCACGTCCACACCAGGCTCGCGCCACCGGCAGTGAACGCCGGCAGCACAACGCCGGCCGGTTCCCGGAGGATGTCGGGCCAGTCGAACGTCGCGGACAGGACGGTGGCCGCGACCGCGAACGTCACCGCGCTGAGCAGAAACAGCGCACCGGTCGCGCGGGCGGTTCCGGCGCCCGTCGTGGTGGACCTCATGTCTCCCACCTCCGATCGCTCGAGGCTCGTAGTCTGTCGGCGTCCCGCTCAGGGCCGCCGGTCGACCGAGGCGTGCTCAGACCGTGATGGCGACCTTGCCCCGGACCTCCCCGGCCACGAGCCGACGGATCGCCTCGGGCGCCTGCTCGAGCGGGTAGGTCCGCTCGAGGCTCGGCGTCACCGTGCCGGCCTCGATGAGGTCGGTGAGCTCCTCGAGCTCTGCGGACCGCACCGTGCCGACGAACGTGGTCAGCCGCTGGCGCACGAACGGCGAGAGGGCCAGGGCGGCGAGCTGCCGCCTCATCCCGGTGAGCTTGCCGTTGCCCTCGCCGCCGGTGATCACGGCCGTCCCGGTCGGGGTGAGCGCCCGGCGCAGCCGCGCGAGCGACGGGTTCCCCGCGATGTCGAGGATCAGGTCGTAGCGGCGGGAGCCGTCGGCGAAGTCCTGGGCGGTGCGGTCGAGGACGTGGTCCGCCCCGAGAGACTGCACGAGGTCGAGCTTCGCCGTGCTGGCCGTGCCGGTGACCTCGGCGCCGAACGCCTTGGCCAGCTGCACGGCGTACGAGCCGACGCCGCCGCTCGCCCCGGTGATCAGCACCTGTTGCCCCGCCCGCACCCGCCCGACGTCGCGCAGGCCCTTGAGGGCGGTGACCGCGGACACCGGCACGACGGCGGCCTGCTCGAACGTCAGGTTCGCGGGCTTGCGGGCCAGGCTCTTCTCCGGCACGACGGCGTACTCGGCGAAGGTGCCCGCGCCGAAGCCGTACACCTCCTCCCCCACGGCGAACCTCGTCACCGCCCGACCGACGGCGACCACGGTTCCGGCGACGTCGGCGCCCAGGACCGGGTTCTTGGGCCGGCGCAGCCCGAACACGAGTCGGGCGGCGTAGGGCAGCCCGGCCATCAGGTGCCACACGCCGCGGTCGAGGCCGGCCGCGTGGACCCTGACGAGGACCTCGCCGTCGCCCGGCTCGGGCCGGGCGACCCGGGCCACCCGGACGACGTCGGCCTCGCCGTACTCCTCCCGCACGACGGCGCGCATCGTGCGCTCCGCCGTCGCCGGGCTGTCCGTGCTGACGTGCTGGTCCTCAGCGACCATGTCCGTCTTCCCTCTGTCCGCAGGAGCGCCGGCCGCGCGCCTGTACTTTGTACAGTACGCTAACGTACAAAGTACGGAAGCGGAAGACGGAAGGGGGTCCCGATGTCGGAGGAGGCGGAACGCGGCCGGGAGGGCCGCGTCCCACTCAGTCGGGAGCGGGTGCTCGAGCACGCCGTCGCGGTCGCCGACGCCGGCGGCCTGGGGTCGCTCACCATGCGCTCCTTGGCCAAGGAGCTGGGCGTCAGACCCATGGCGCTGTACCACCACTTCACGAACAAGGACGAGATCCTCGACGGGATCGTCGACCTGGTCTTCAGCGAGGTGGAGCTCCCCGCTCCCGACGGTGAGTGGCGCGCCGAGCTCAGCCGCCGCGCCGCCTCGGCGCGGGACGTGCTGCGGCGGCACTCCTGGGCGATCGCGCTGATGGAGTCCCGTTCGACGCCGGGACCGGCGACCCTGCGGCACCACGAAGCCGTGCTCGCCACCCTGCGGGGAGCCGGCCTCTCGCTGGAGATGACCGGACACGCCTACGCCCTCCTCGACGCCTTCGTCTACGGGTTCGCGATCCAGGAGGCGGCGCTGCCGTTCGGACCAGACACCGCTCAGGAGGTCGTGGCCTCGATCGCGGCGCAATTCTCCGGCGGCGAGTACCCCTACCTCGCGGAGTACGCGACCGAGCGCGCCATGAAACCTGGCTACGACTTCGGTGACGAGTTCGAGTTCGGCCTCGGCGTCATCCTGGACGGGCTCGAACGGCTCGCCGGGCCGATGAGAGTCACGTCGCCACGCGGCGCCGAGGCCTGACCACCGCCGGAGCCCGACGACCGACCCCACGCCTCTTTCTTGGACCTTCCCGCCATGGCGCCGGGCGGCGGCCGAGCGGACACTAGCCCCACCTACTCCGGAAGAAGTGCCCCATGGCCCGCGTCGAGACCAAGAACTTCAGCTCGCCCGACGAGACACGCGAGTTCAAGGGAAAGGGCAGGGCGCAGGTCGTCGTCGTCAACGGCCGCTCGGTCAGCAAGAGCACCTTCGAGCCCGGCTGGAAGTGGTCGGTGAACCTCAAGCCGATCGCCCAGACCGAGTTGTGCCAGGTCGAGCACTTCGGCTACGTCGTCTCCGGCAGGATGCGGGTCATCATGGCGGACGGCTCCCAGTTCGAGGCCGGCCCCGACGATCTGTTCTCGCTCCCGCCGGGCCACGACGCCGAGGTGATCGGCGACGAGCCGTGCGTCCTGGTCGACTTCGGTCAGGTCGACACGTACGCGAAGGCACCCGGGGACTGAGGACGCCGGGAACTGATCACGACACACGCGCTCCCGGGCTCGTGGCCGCGGGAGCCGCGGGAGCCGCGGGAGCCGCGGGAGCCGCGGGAGCCTCGGCCGCGGTGAGCTGACGCATGAGGGACGCGTCGTCGCGCACCGCCCAGTGCTCGACGGCCCGGCCGTCTCGCATCCGCAGCAGGTGTATCTGCCGGTAGCTGAAGGTGTTGCCGCTCGGTGCCAGGTCGAAGAACGGACCCGTGTGACGGCCGCTGTGGGTGCAGTGGAGGGCGACCATCTCGCCCTCCGCCACCACGTGGTGGACCGTCCAGGACTGCTCCGAGAACGCCCTCCCGAGCATGTGCATGAAGGGCGACACGCTCGGCAGGCCGGGCGGCGTCCCCGGGGGCGCCTCGTGGTTGACGAAGTCCGGGCTGACCAGCTCGGCGAGCGCGGCGTCGTCCTGCACGGGGAACACCTCCTCGAGAACGCGGCGAGCAGCCTTCTTCATCGCTTCGGTGTCCATCGCTCCTCCTTCGGAGCACCGCGGCCGGGAGTCGGCCGCGAGTTATTGGTGCCAGTATCATTCCTCCCAATGTCCGACAGTACAAGACCCCGCCGCCGCTACGACGCGCCTGTGCGTCGCGAGCGGGCGGCGCGCACCCGCGCCGCGGTCGTCGAGGCCGCCGCCCGGGTCTTCGTGGAGCGCGGGTACGCCGGCGCGACCATGGTGCAGATCGCGGCGGAGGCGGGCGTAGCCGTCGAGACCGTCTACCGCTCGGCCGACGGGAAGGCCGCGCTGCTGGAGGCCGCGGTGCAGGCGGCTCTCGCCGGCGGCGCCGAACGCGCCAGTATTCGGGTGGAGGACCGCCCGGGGATCCGCCGGGTGATCGGGGAGCAGGACCCGCGCCGCCAGCTCTGGCTCTACGCCTCCACCCAGCCGGGCGTGTGGAGCAGGGCCGGTGACCTCCTGCGGGTTCTCGACGCCGCCGCCAGCAGCGAGCCCCAGCTAGCGGCGTTGCGCCTGGCACACGACCGCCAGCGGCACGACGGCCTGCTGCGGTTCGCGAGGCTGCTCGGCGAGCGCGGGCACCTGCGCGAGGGGATGTCGGCGGAACGAGCCGCGGACATCCTGTGGACCGTCTGCGCGCAGGCCAACTACGACAGCCTGGTACGCGCGTGCGGGTGGAGTCACGACGAGTACCGCACGTGGCTGGCAGACACCCTCGCCGGGGCGCTGCTCGGCACAGGCACCAGCTCCGCCTGACCACCTGTCCCGGCCCATAGCCACGGCGCTCCTCGGCGTGGTCTCCTTGACCTTGTGAGCTCCGGCCGACCGGCCGAGGCCTCGAACCCGGCAGAGCGGTCGCGGCGAGCGACCCGCACCGCCGCCGAGAACCCTCGCCGTGGAGCGCCATGATCACCGTGATGGCTGGTTCGGGTCAGTTCGGCCGCCTGGTCGTGGATCGCCTGCTCGAGCGGGTCCCCGCGGGCGAGGTCGCCGTCGCCGTGCGTGACACGGGCAGGGCCGCGGACCTCGCCGCTCGTGGGGTAGCGGTGCGCCACGGCGACTTCGACGACCCGGTCAGCCTCCGCTCGGCCTTCGCCGGCACCGACGTCCTCCTGTTCATCTCGGGGCCGTCTGAGGAGCCGGGTGCGAGGGTGCCCAGCACCGCAACGTCGTCGACGCGGCGGTCGCCGCGGGCGTCGGCTCGATCGTCTACACGAGCGGGCTGGGTGCGGACTTCGTCGAGGACGGGCTGCTGGGCGAGCACCACGCCACCGAGCAGGCGATTCGCGACAGCGGGCTGCCGCACACCTTCCTGCGGCACCCCATCTACTCGGACTTCTTCTTCCACCCGGGCCTGTGGGCGGCGATCGAGGCCGGCGAGCTCACCGGCAGCGTCGGCGCCCGGGGCCTGAACACCGCCGGCCGGGCCGACCTCGCGGAGGCCGCCGCCAACGTGCTGACGGACGGCGACCACCGCGGCACCGCCTACGACCTCACCGGGCCGAGGTGGACCTACCCCGAGCTGGCCGCGGTGCTGGGCGAGCTCGGCGGGCGCACGGTCTCCTACCGGGAGGTGGAGGACGACGACGGCATCCTGGCGATGATCGGTCCCGCCGTCCGCGCGGGTGCCTTCGAGCGGCAGACGGGCGACCTCGCCCGTGTGCTGCGGCGTCCCCCCACGAGCCTGGGGAGCGCCGTCGCCGCCGCGCTCGGTGCCCGGGACTGAGCGGTCCCCGGCCCGGCAGACCCTGCCCACCGCCGTCCCGGCCCACCTCCGGCCGGCCCCCCGTGCGTCCGGCGACCGCCGGGCCCCTACCGGACCGTCACGGCCTCGCCCGCCGGCTCCGCCTCGTGCTGGTGGTGCCGCCGCTCCAGCGCGGCTCCCTCCACGTCGACGTCGGGCAGGAGGCGGTCGAGCCAGCGCGGGAGCCACCAGGCCCGGTCGCCGGCGAGGTGCATGAGCGCCGGCACGATGAGCATGCGCACGACGAAGGCGTCGAGCAGCACACCGAAGGCGAGGCCGAAGCCGATCGGCCGGATCATCGCCAGGTGGGAGAACATGAACCCGCCGAAGACGGAGATCATGATGATCGCCGCCGCCGTGACCACTGCGCGGCCGGCGCGGCGCCCCTCGATCACGGCCTCGCGCGCGGGCGTGCCGTGCACGTACGCCTCCCGCATCCCGGAGACGAGGAAGAGCTGGTAGTCCATGGCGAGCCCGAACAGCACGCCGATGAGGATCGTGGGCAGGAAGCTCAGCACCGGCCCGGGCGTGTGGACCCCGAAGATCTCGCCCAGCCAGCCCCACTGGTAGATGGCGGTGACACCGCCGAACGCCGCGAACACGGACAGGATGAACCCGCCGGTGGCGATGAGCGGCACGAGGATCGAGCGGAACACCAGCACGAGGATGATCAGCGACAGCCCGATGACCAGGCCGAGGTAGGCCGGCAGCGCGTCGGAGAGCTTCTCGGAGATGTCGATGTTGCCGCTGGCCGCGCCGGCGACAGCCAGCTCGACGTCGGGCTCACCGTCGACGTCGAGCCCGCGCAGGGTGTGGACCAGCGCCTCGGTGGACTCGCTGCTCGGGCCGTCGGCGGGGACCACCTGGAACGCGGCGAGCGTCGCGTCCTCGGAGGTCCCGACGGGGGCGACCGCGTCGACGTCGTCGAGGGCGAGGATCTGCCGGCCGACGGCGACCTGGAGCGCGGCCACCTCGGCGTCGTCGGTTCCGGCGGGGAGCTCGGCGACGACGAGCAGCGGGCCGTTCTGGCCGGCGCCGAACTTCTCATCGACCACGGAGTAGGCCTCGTACTGGGTGGAGTCCTGCGGCTCGGCGGAGCCGTCCGGCAGGCCGAGGCGCATGTCGAGCGCGGGCAGGGCGATCACGACGAGCGCGGCGATACCCACGACCAGCGAGAGGATCGCGGCGCCGGTGGACATCGCCCGGGCCGGCCGCCGGACGTGCGTGGGGGCGCCGTGGTGCCGCTGGCGGCGGGGCAGGACCCGGTGGCCGACGAGCCCGAGGAGGGCGGGCATGAGGGTGACGGCGACGAGGACGGCGATCGCCACGCAGGCCGCGGCGACCGTGCCCATCAGTCCCAGGAACCCGATGCCGGTGACGTTGAGGGCGAGCAGCGCGATGAGGACCGTCAGCCCGGCGAAGACGACGGCGTTGCCGGAGGTGCCGGTGGCGAGCCCGATGGACTCGTGCAGCTCGAGGCCCTCGCGCAGCTGGCGCCGGTGGCGGTTGAGGATGAACAGGGAGTAGTCGATGCCGACGGCGAGGCCGAGCATGAGGCCGAGGACCGGTGTCACGCTGATCATCTCGATCGTGCCGGACAGCGCCAGCGCCCCGAGGGAGCCGACGGCCACGCCGATGAGGGCGGAGAGGATGGGCAGCCCGGCGGCCACGAGCGAGCCGAGCATGATGATGAGGACGGCGACGGCGACCGCCAGGCCGATGGCCTCGGCGGCGCCGGCGATGCTGTCGATGCTCTGGGTGATCTCGGCGGAGTAGTCCACCTCGACGCCGTCGACCGGGTTGCCCTCGAAGGCAGCCTCGATGCCCACCTTCGTCTCGGTGGGCACCTCGTAGAGCGGGTCGTCGAACTGCACGACCGCCGTGGCGGCGGAGCCGTCGTCGGACACCGTGCTGACGCCGCTCGCCAGGGCGAGCTGCTCGGCGCCGAGCTCGAGCTCGGCACTGCCGGCCTCGAGCTCCGCGCGCTGCGTCTCCAGTTCGGCGGCCCCCGTCTCCAGCTCGGTGCGGGCGGCGTCGAGCTGGGCCTGCTGGGCGTCGAGCTGGGGCTGCGCCTGGGCCAGGAGGCCGGCGGCCTCGGCCTGGGCGCGGGCGGCGTCGAGCTCGGCCTGCCCGGCGTCCAGCTGCGCGCGGGCGGCGTCGAGCTGCTCCTCGCCGGCGGCGATTCGCTCCCGGCCGGCCGCGATCTGCGCGCGCCCCTCGGCGAGCTGCGCCTCCTGGTCCGCGAGCTGGGTCCGCACCGCGAAGGGGTCGACGACGGAGCGGACGCCCTCGACGTCGGACACCTCGGCGAAGACGTCGGTGAGCGCGTCCCGCTGGGCGTCGGTGAACGCGGCCCCGTCGGCGGTGTGGAGGACGACGATGCCCGTGCCGCCGGCGGCGTCGGGGAACTCGGCCTGGAGCCGGTCGGTGACCTCCGCCGTCGGAGTTCCGGGGATGGTGATGGCGGTGCTGAGCGTGCCGCCGAAGGTGGCGAACGCGGCGCCGACCGCGACCAGCACCACGAGCCAGGCCGAGACGACGAGCCAGGCGCGGCGGGCGGCGAACCTGCCGAGCCGGTAGAGCAGTTCTGCCATGGAGGACTCCTGGGATGCGGGCGCGGGCGGTGCTGGCCTCGGCTAAGCGGATTCGGTCTATCCGGTTCCGTACCGTACCCAGGTAACCGGATAAGGCGCATCCACATGCATCCGTATGCTTCGTCACATGAGCAGCGACGGCGGAGCCGCGGACGAGAGGGCTCCGGGCGGGCGGCCGGCAGGCGCCCCGGCCGAGCGGCCGCTGCGCCGGGACGCCGAGGAGAACCGGCTGCGCATCATCCGCGCCGCCCGAGAGGTCTTCGCCGCCCAGGGCCTCGGGGTGGGGTTCAACGACATCGCCCGTCACGCCGGCGTGGGGGTCGGGACGGTGTACCGGCGGTTCCCGGACAGGGCCACGCTCGTCCGGGAGGCGCTGCAGGGCGAGGTCGCCCAGATCCTCGCGGTCGCCGACGAGGCGCTGGCCGCCGAGCCGGCCTGGGACGGGCTGATGCTGCTGATCGGGCACGTGGCGGACCTGCTCGCCGCGAACCTCGGGCTGCGCGACGTCGCGCTCGGGCCGGGCCAGCTCTCGGAGGATTTCGACGACGTGGCGGAGCGGGTCGCCCGCCACGTCGAGGAGCTCCTGGAGCGGGCCAAGGACGAGGGGGCCGTGCGGCCAGACGCCACCCCGCAGGACCTGACGATGATGTTCCTGATGATCACGGAGCTCGCCATGCACGCGACGGCGTCGAACCCGCGGGCCTACCGGCGCTACCTGGCGATCTTCACCGACGGGCTCCGGGTCACCGGCTCGGACGCCCCGCTCCCCGACCGGCTCGGCGAGGCGGACGCGGAGGACGTGGCGCGGCGCTGGACGTCGCGGGGCTGAGCGGGGTCGCGGGGCTGAGCCGGGCGCCTCCCCGGGGAACGCTCTGGTTACCGCTGCCCCGTGGGGAGCCCCTCGGCGCGGAGCCGCTCGGCGTGGGAGCGCAGCTCGCGCAGCACCCAGGAGCCCAGCCCGCCCAGGACGGCCGCCGCGCCCAGCGCGAACACTCCGGCGAAGAGGGCGAGCTCGCAGAACAGGGTGCAGCCCGCGTCACGGGAGCCGGCGGCGACCCAGCTCAGCCCGGCCAGGCCCAGCGCCATGGAGACGGCGAGGAGAGGCCACAGCCACCGGGACGCCCCGTGCGCCCGGGACGCCCGGGTGGCGGAGACCAGGGCGGCCACGGGCCACGCGGGCAGGGTGGCGGCGGCGAGCGCCACGGCGGCTCCCGCGGCGGCGCCGCTTCTGAGGAGGTCCTCGGCCATGAGACCGAGGAGGCCGAGGACCGCGAGCGCCACGAGGCAGGTGAGCAGCACGAGCAGCGTGCCGGCCACCTGGAGCGACCGCGGGAGGGCGACCCGGCCGCCGTCGTCGGCCGTCACCGGGCCCCCGCCCGCCCCGGCGACGGCGACGGCGACGCCCACCACGACGTCGACCGGACTTTCGGACGGGGAACCTTCACAGGCGCATGCTCCCAGCGTCCCGGCACCGCCGTCCCGCGAACGAGCCGCGAGCGCGGCGCGCGCCCGGACCCGAGCTGTTGACGCCGGCGATCGCGGCGCACCACAGTGACCGGTGTGACGCGGGCGCTGGTGCTCCTGACCTGCGGCGCGCTGCTCACGCTCGTCGTCGAGGTGACCGACACCTTCCGGCGGCCGTGGCAGGAGCCGTGGGCGCTCGTGCTCGCCGGCGCGTTCACGCTGGTCGCCACGGTCGGCTTCGCCTGGGTGCGCGGCCGCGGCCGCGCCTGGGCGGCCGCCTACGTGGCGGGGCAGCTCGTGCTCGGCATGGTCATGTTCGGCGCCGCTCACCTGGAGGTGGGCGCGACGCTGCTCATGGTCGTCCTCGTCATGCAGGCCGTGGTGCTGCTCGGGCTTCCCGCGGGCGTCGTCGTGGCCGCCGTGGTTCCGCTCGGGCACCTCGGCATGTCCGCCCCGGAGGGGCTGCGGGCGGGGCTCGGCACGCTGGCCGCGGTGGTCTTCGGGCTGGTGCTGGCCGAGCTGCTGGTGCGGGAGCAGCGGGCACGGGACCAGCTGGCGGAGGCGCACGCCCAGCTGCGCGGGTACGCGGCGCAGGCGGAGCAGCTGGCGACGACGCAGGAGCGCAACCGCCTGGCCCGCGACATCCACGACGGCCTCGGCCATCACCTCACGGTCGTGCAGATGCAGCTCCAGGCCGCCCGGGCGGTCCTCGCGTCGGACTCCGCCCGCACCGAGGAGCTGCTCGCGAAGGCGCAGGGCCAGGCGGAGGCGGCCCTGGCGGAGGTGCGCCGGTCGGTCTCTGCGCTGCGCGAACCGGGCACCGCGCGCCCCCTGCCGGACAGTCTCCGCGGGTTGACGGAGGAGGCGTCCGCGGCCGGCGTCCCGGCCGAGCTGCAGGTCGCCGGGCCCGCCCGTCCGCTGCCGGCCGAGGCCGAGGAGGCGTTGTTCCGTGCCGCCCAGGAGGGGCTGACCAACGTGCGCAAGCACGCCCGGGCGAGCCGGGCCAGCGTCGTCCTGGACTACCGCGACCCGGCCGCCGTCGCCGTCGAGGTCCGCGACGACGGCGTGGGCGCCGACCCCCGCGCGGGAACCCCGCTCGGCTTCGGGCTCCTCGGCGCCCAGGAGCGGGCGGAAAGGTTGGGCGGACGGCTTCGCGTGGACTCCGCGCCCGGGCGCGGCCTGACGCTGCGGGTGGAGGTGCCCGGGTGAGCGCCGCGGGCCCGGTTCGGGTGCTCGTCGTCGACGACCAGGCGCTGTTCCGGGAAGCCCTCGCCACCCTGCTGTCCGTCCGGGACGAGATCGAGGTGGTCGGCGAGGCCGGCGACGGGCTGGAGGCGGTCCGGCTCGCGGCGGCCCTCTCCCCCGACGTCGTCCTGATGGACCTGCGGATGCCGGTGCTCGACGGGATCGGCGCGACCCGACGGCTGCACGTGGACCAGCCCGCGGTCCGGGTGCTCGCGCTGACCACCTTCGACGAGGACGAGGAGGTCTTCGCCGCCCTGCGCGCCGGCGCCCTCGGGTACCTGCTCAAGGACGTCTCCGCCGACCGGCTGGTCGAGGCCGTGCTCGCGGCGGCGCGCGGCGAGTCGGTGCTCCAGCCGTCGGTCGCCGCCAAGGTCGTCGCGCGGTTCGCCCAGCTGGACGACACCCCGGCGCCCGCCCAGCCGCTCGCCGTCCCGCTGAGCGACCGGGAGCTGGAGGTCGTCCGCCTGGTGGCGCGGGGCCGGAGCAACCGGGAGATCGCCGCGGAGCTCTACCTCGCGGAGGGCACGGTGAAGAACCACGTCACGAACGTGCTCCTCAAGCTCGAGGCGCGGGACCGGACGCAGGCGGCGCTGCGTGCCCGGGCGCTGGGGCTGCTGGAGTAGCCGGGCACACGGGCCAGGGGTCACGCCGAGGTCGTGACCCCCGGCATGACGTTCGGCACCTGGCACCGGCGGCGTACGCGCGCACCTTGGAGCCATGAACCGATCGATCCGCATCCTCGCCCTGGTTCTCGCCGCGCTGCTCCTGCCCGCAGGGGTCGGGGTCGTCCGCGCCCTGGCCGCCGTCGAGCGCCAGTACGCGCCCCTCGACCCGCCCGCCGTCGTCGAACCCGCCGACGGCGGTCGCCCGCACGATCCCGGCCGGCCCACCGCCGTCGTGGTCCTCGGCGCGAACGGCGCCGAGGTCTCCGACGTCCTCGCCCCCTACGAGGTCCTCGCGACCTCCGGGGCGTTCAACGTCTACACCGTCGCCCCCGGGCGTGAGGTCCTGCCGCTGACCGGCGGCCTGCACCTGGCCCCGGACCTGACCTTCGCCGAGCTCCGTGACCGGCTGGGTGCGCCGCCCGACGTCGTCGTGGTCCCCGCCATGCCCGACGTCGGCGAGCCGGACGCGGAGCCGGTCTCCGCCTGGCTGCGGGAGCAGTCGGCGGGCGGGTCGCTCCTGGTGAGCGTCTGCAACGGCGCGGAGGTGCTCGCGGCGGCGGGCCTCCTCGACGGGCGCGACGCCACCTCGCACTTCGCGCGGCTCGACGCCCTGGAGCGCCGGTACCCGGAGGTGAGCTGGCGGCGCGGCACCCGCTACGTCGACGACGGCGAGGTCATCTCCACCGGCGGCCTGCTGTCGAACATCGACGGCTCGCTGCGGGTGGTGGAGCGGCTCGCCGGCGCGGACGTCGCCAGCCGGACCGCCGACGAGATCGGCTGGGACCACTACTCCCCCGGCGCGCCGGCCGCGCTGCCTGTGCAGCAGCTGGGCCCGGGCGCCGTGATCTTCCCGGTCAACGCGGCCTACCGCACCACCGATCTGGGCGTGGTGCTCACCGACGGCGTCGGCGAGCTCGAGCTCGCCTCGGTCTTCGACACCTACAGCGGGCAGTCCCTCGCCGCGCGCACGGTCGCGGTGACGGTGGCCGACGACGTCGTGACGTCCCGGCACGGACTCCGCTTCGTGCCGGTGGCGGACCTCGACCGGGTCGGGGGCCTCGACCGCCTCCTGGTGCCCGGCGCCGACGCCGCGGGCCGTCGCGACCCCGACCTGGCCGCCCGGGCCGACGCCCTCGGGCTCGCGCCGGAGTACGTGCACGCCGAGGCCGGCTTCCCGTTCGAGGCCACCCTGCGCGACCTGGCCCGCACCACAGACCGGCCCACCGCCCGCTGGGCCGCCAAGGTGCTGGAGTACCCGGTCGACGGCCTCCGGCTCACCGGCCCGTCCTGGCCCTGGTCCGTGCTGGTCCTGCCGTCCCTTCTCACCCTCGCGGGGCTGGCCGTCGTCGCCGGCGTCGCGCTCACCGTCCGCCGACGGGCCCTCTGCCACCGGCTCCGCCCCACCGACCGTCTCACCTGGAGGTTGTCATGACCGTCGTCCGCACCGCCCACCCCCGCACCCCCCTCTCCGGCGCCACCCGCCCCGGAGTCCGCACGGCCCGCCGGAGCTGGCGCGCCACCGTCACCGACCGGCACTCCGTCCTCCACCTGCTGCAGATGGTGATCGCCATGGTCGCCGGGATGGTGGTGCTCATGCCGGTCGCGATGCTCCTCGACGACGGGGCCGGCGTCGAGGTCCGCGCCCTGCTGATGGCGACGACGATGACCGTCGGCATGACGGCGTGGATGGCGTTCCGCCGTCACAGCTGGGCCGCCATCGCCGAGATGGGCCTGGCGATGTACCTGTCCTTCGCCGTGCTGTTCCCGGTGCACTGGCTCGGCGTCCTCCCCGAGGCCGCGCTGATCACGCTCGGCCACGTCCTGATGCTGCCGGCGATGGCGGTGGCGATGCTGCGCCGCCGCGAGGAGTACCTCGGCGGACACTGAGGCGGGCGCCACCCCTGCACCGCGACCTGTGACAGCCCGGCGAGACGTCACGAACTCGTGACGTCTCGCCGGGCGGTTGACGTCTCGGTGCACCGGGCACAGAGGTCAGGTGGCGGCCGGGACGTCGGCGAGCTGGGCCACCCGGACGTGGTTGCCGAACGGGTCGCGCAGGCCGAAGTCGAGCCCGTAGGGCCGCGTGGTCGGCTCGTCGGTGATGTCGACCCCGCGCTCCACGAGCTGCTCGTACAGGGCCTGGGCGTCCTCGCAGGTGAAGAAGAGGTGCCCGCCGGCGGCGCCCTTGGTCACCAGGTCCCGGACCTGCTCGGCGGTGCGCTCGTCCATCGAGGGCGGGCCGGGCCGCTCCAGCAGGATCTTGTGGTTCGGGTCCCCGGGCACCGCCACGGTGAGCCAGCGCATGAACCCGAGGTCCTGGTCGTCGGAGACCTCGAGCCCGAGGGTGCCGACGTAGAAGTCGAGCGCCTCCTGCTGGTCAAGGACGTAGATCTGGCTGATGCGCAGTGACGTGATCATGACGCTCTCCTGGTCCGGGCCGCCCCGGGCGGGCGGCCGATGCGACGACGCTATTCAGCCCCGGCCGCTCGAGGCTTCTCCGAAACTGCTCGGTCTGCTCCACCGCTTGGTGAAGCAGGTCGGTACCGGCGCCGGCGGCGGTTCCGACCGGAACTCGCTCGGCGACCGGCCGACGATGTCGTGGAACGTGCGGCTGAACGAGCCGAGGCTGGTGAACCCGACGCTCATGCAGATGTCGGTGACGGACCGGTCCGTCTCCCGGAGCAGGTTCATCGCCCGCTCGACGCGCCGGCGCTGGAGGTAGCGGTGCGGGGTCTCGCCGAACGTCTCCTTGAACGTGCGGATGAAATGGGCCTCCGAGACCAGGGCGATGCGCGCGAGCGCCGGGATGTCGAGCGGTTCGGTGTAAGCACGGTCCATGGCGTCGCGGGCGCGCAGCAGCCTGCGGTTCGCCTGCTCCGACTCCCGGCTCACGCCGTCATCCAACACCCGCCGGCGGGCGTGCGACAGGGTGCGCGCAACCTCCGCGTGCCGGCGTGCGGCGGGAGCGGCGACGTCGGCGCTCCCGCTTCCGGTCAGGTCCCGAGCGACGCCCCGCCCGCCCGGTCCACGGTCAGCTCGATCGCTCCACGGTCGGCTCGATCAGCACGAGGGCGATCTCCCGGCTGGTGCGCGCCTGGTACCGGGCGTAACCCGGGTAGGCCGCCGTCACCTCAGGCCACAGCGCCCGGCGCTCGGCCGGAGCTGCCACCCGTGCCCGGGCCGCCCGGGCGGGCCCGCCGTGCAGCCGCACCTCCACCTCCGGCGTGTCCCGGAGGTTGAGCAGCCACGCCGGTGGGCGGTCGTCCCCGCCGCGGGAGGCGACGACGACGAACGCGTCGCCCGCCCGGGCCGGGGAGGTCAGCAGCACCCGGTGCGGGCGGCCGCTCCGCCGCCCGGTGGTGGTGAGCTCCAGCACCGGCATGCGACCGGCGTCCCAGCCGCTGCGCCCGCGGGTCAGGCCGATCCATGCCCGGTGCACGGCGTTCAGGGTCTTCAGGGTGAGGTCACGCGGCACGGGCCTGCTCCTCGTCGATCGCGGTTCACGTCCCGACCATACGAGCCGGGTCCTGCGGCCGCGCGCCCGCGGTTCCACGCGGACGAAGCCCGGGGCCGACCCCGTACGGGACCGCCTGATCTTGCGGGCACGCCCACCGTCCGTCACGCTTCCAGGACCGCGGAAGAGTCGGGGCGGCGTAGCCCCTGGAGCTCGAGAGGTGGTGGCCCGCGTGGCGACCAGTGCCGTGCCGGCGGCTCCGGCGTCGGGAAAGGCGCGGCTCGTCGAACGCGAGCTGGCCGTCCCGTTCATCCTGCTCGTGCTGTGCTTCGCCGCCTGGGGCGCCGCCGCGAACCTCACCGACGTCCTGGTCGGCGTGTTCCGCAGCATCTTCGACATGTCGAACTTCCAGTCCTCGCTGGTCCAGTTCGCCTACTACGGCGCCTACTTCACGCTCGCGCTGCCCGCCGCCTTCATCACCAGGCGGTTCGGCTACAAGGCGGGCGTGCTGACCGGGCTGGGTCTCGCGGCGGCCGGCGCCCTGCTCTTCATCCCGGCGAGCCAGGTGCTCGTCTACGAGTTCTTCCTCCTCGCCCTGTTCGTGCTTGCCGCCGGGCTCTCCATCCTCGAGACCTCAGCCAACCCGTTCGTCATCGCCATGGGGGACGAGAAGAGCGCGACGCAGCGGCTCAACCTGGCCCAGGCGTTCAACCCGATCGGCGCGAACATCGGCGTGCTCCTCGGCGCCCTGCTGATCCTGCCGCGCCTGACCTCGGAGGCGTCCAAGACGATCATGTCGCCCGAGGAGCTGCGGCAGAGTCAGGAGCGCGACCTCTCGCTCGTGCTCCAGCCCTACCTCGGCATCGCGGTCGTCCTCGTGCTGATCTGGCTGCTCATCGCGTTCCGGAAGATGCACCTGCCGACGGCGGTGGAGGTCGAGGCGGTGCCCGGCGGCAACGTCGCCGGCCGGCTCTGGAAGAACCGCCACTACCGCTACGGGGTGGCCGCCCAGTTCTTCAACGTCGCCGCCCAGACCTGCGTGTGGACCTTCACCATCCTGTACGCGCAGGACGTGGTCGGGCTCTCCGCCGAGGCCTCGGGCTGGTACCTGCAGGCGAGCCTGATCCTCTTCCTGGTCTCGCGCTTCGTGATGACCTGGCTGCTCGGGATCTTCCGCCCCACCCTGCTGCTGCTGATCATGGCGCTCTTCGGCGTCGCCTGCTGCCTGGTGGCGATGTTCTCGCTGAACATGCTCGGGCTCTACGCCGTGGTCGCGATCTCCGCGTCGCTGTCGCTGATGTTCCCCACCATCTACGGGGTGTCCCTGCGCGGGCTGGGCGACGACGCGAAGTTCGGCGCCGCGGGCCTCGTCATGGCCATCCTCGGCGGCGCCCTCCTGCCCATGGTGCACGCCGCGGTCATGGACACCCAGGGGGCGGCGCGGGGCTACGTGGTGCCCGGGGTGTGCCTGGCGCTCGTGGCCGCGTACGCGCTCTTCGATCTGCGCACCAGCCGGGAGTGAGGACGATGACGCAGCTTCGTCGCGGACGGTGGACGCGGTCCGGCGTGGTCGTCGTGGCCGCCGGCGTGCTCGCCCTGGGCGTCGCCGCCTGCGGAGCGGGCACCGAGCGCGTCACGGTCGGGCTCATCACCAAGCAGGAGACCAACCCGTACTGGGTCACGATGCGCGAGATCGCCCAGGACGAGGCAGGTGAGCACAACGTGGAGCTGCTGACCGCGACCGGGCAGAGCGACGTCGACGTGGAGAGCCAGATCGAGGCCCTGGAGCGGATGACCGCTGAGGGCGCGGACGGCATCCTCATCGCCCCCACCGACTCCGAGGCCGTGGTGCCCGCCATCGAGCAGGCCCGGGAGGCCGGGGTCATCGTGATCGCCGTGGACACGCCGACGGACCCGGCCGACGCCGTCGACGCCTTCTTCGGCACGAACAACCTGCGGGCCGGCGAGCTGATCGGCGCCTACGCCCAGGCGAGGGCCGACCGGGACGGGGTCGAGCCGCGGATCGCGATGCTCGACCTGGCGCCCGGGATCGAGTCCGGGGACCAGCGGCACGAGGGCTTCCTCGAGGGGTTCGGGATCCAGGACGACGACGAGCAGATCGTCGGTTCCGTGGAGACGCAGGGCGACGAGGAGCGGGCGCGCGCCGGCCTGGAGGAGCTCCTGACGGAGAACCCGGACATCAACGTGGTGTACACGGTCAACGAGCCCGCCGCCTTCGGGGCGATCGCGGCGCTCGAGGCGGCCGGGACGAGCATGGACGACGTCATCGTCGTCTCCGTCGACGGCGGCTGCGAGGCCGTCAAGAACGGCGTCCGGCCCGGTGACATCGACGCGACGGCCCAGCAGTTCCCGGAGAACATGGCCCGGGAGGGCGTGCGGGCGATCGCCCAGGCGGTGCGCGGCGAGGCCGAGCCGCCCAGCGGCTACCTCGACACCGGCGTCCGGCTCATCACCGGTGACCGGGTGCCGGGCGTCGAGTCCGAGGACGTGGCCTTCGGCGTGCGGAACTGCTGGGGCGACTAGCTCCTCAGCGCGTGGCGGTGACCACCGGCAGCGCGGTGGTCGACGCGCTGCGGGTGGCCGGGTAGGCCGCGATCTGGCGGGAGAGGGTCGAACGGTTCGCGCGGCGGGCGCGGACCCACTCGCGGACGGCGGCGAGCGGGCGGCCGACCGAGCGGGGCCCGGCGAGGGCGGTGGTCTGCGTCTGGGAGGTCATGCCTCCACTGTTCCCCGCCCAGGTCCATGCGTCCAATGTCTTCCTCGTATGCCACCCATGATCTAGCGTCATGGGTCATGGACACCCAGTCTTTGCGCTGGTTCCAGCTGGTGGCGGACGGCGTCACGGTCACCGAGGTCAGCGCGATGGAACGAACGTCACAGCCGGGCGTCTCCCGCGCGCTCGCCCGGCTCGAGGCGGAAGTGGGCACCCCGCTGCTGCGCCGCACCGGGCGCACGCTGCGGATGACCCACGCCGGCGTCGCGTTCAAGCACCACGTCGACGCGATGATGCACAGCCTCGACGACGGGCTGGCCGCCGTGCAGCAGCTCATCGACCCCGAGTCGGGCACCGTGACGCTCACCTTCGAGCCCTCGCTCGGCGGCTGGCTCGTCCCCGGGCTCGTCGCCGGGTTCCGGGCGCGCCACCCGCGGGTCCGCCTCGACCTCCGGCCCAAGCGCGACGAGCTGGCGACGGCCGTGCGCGCGCGGGGCGACGTCGACCTCGAGCTCTCCACGCTGCGCCCGACCGGCCGCGGGGTCGGCTGGCGCCGGCTCGGGCGCGAGCCGCTGCGCCTGGCCGTGGCCGGGGACCACCCGCTCGCGTCCCGCACGGAGGTGTCGCTGGGCGACGTCGCGGGCCTCGCGTTCGTCGCGACGCCCCCCACCTCGCAGCTGCGGCGGGCGAGCGACGAGCTGTGCGCCCGCGCGGGGTTCGAGCCGGACGTCGCGTTCGAGTGCGACGACCTGCCCACCCTGGCCGGCTACGTGGCGGCGGGGCTCGGCGTCGCCGTCGTCCCGGCGCTCGCCGCCGCCGCACCGGCGAGGGCGGGCGAGCGGCTCCGTCGCCTGCCGATCACCGACGCGGGCGCGGTGCGCGAGATCGGGATGGCGTGGTCGACGGAGCGCACGCTCCTGCCGGCCGCCGAGCTGTTCCGCGCCCACGTCCTGGGGCACGCGGGCGCCGAGCTCGTCACCGGCGGCTAGTCGTCGTCACCGGTCGCGGTGGCCGCCATGGTGCCGACGGTCGTCCCGTCCGTCGTGGTGCCGGCCCGGCAGGTCCACGGTCCACACCTCGCCGTCGAACGTGACCACGTAGGCGGTGCCGCGGACGATCTCGAACGACGTCGGCCGGTCCAGCTCGTCGGCGACGACGTCGAACCCGCCGTCGTCGACGCGGAGCAGCTCACCGGTGTCCGGCGACGCGGGCGACCCCTCCGGTCCGCCGAGCGGCCACACGCCCTGCGCCAGGGCGTAGAGCTGGCGGTGGCGTCCGAGCTCGACGTCCACCAGCAGCCGGCCGCCCGAGGCGACCTCGCGCGGCTCGGGCGAGCGCAGCCGGAAGGTGAGGACCCTGCCGTCCTCCGGCAGGTGCGGCACCGGCCCGGCCTCCGTCATCCAGACCCGGCGGCCGCGCGCCTCCAGGCCCGTGGGCACCGTGTTCCCGAAGGCGACCAGCACACGGATCTCGCCGTCGTCGCTGACGTGGAGCACACGGTTGAGATGACCGTCCGTGACCAGGAAGCCGCCACGCACGGCCTCGATCGCGTAGGGCACGCCGCTGGGGACGAAGAAGTCGGTGTCGGGCGGGTTGGCGACGTTGAAGGCGCCGAGGTCGGCGAGGACGCTCAGCTCGTGCGGGCCGTCGACCCGGTAGATGCCGACGACGTCCGAGCCGCCGACGTCCGCACCGACCAGACCGACGAGGACGTAGGCGACGCCGTGGCGGAAGACCACGTCCATCGCCCCGCCGGTGCCGACGGCGGGGATCATGGCCGGCAGCCCGTCCGCGAACGTGGTGGTGTCGCCGGTCTGGCGATCGATCCGGGTGATCTCACCGACGAGCGGCTCGGTGACGTACAGCGCCCCGTCGGGGCCGACGGTGCTGCCGGCGCCGCGGCCGAGACCGGCGACGAGCCGCTGGACCTCCGGGTCGTCCGCCCGGTCGCCGGCGGTCGAGGAGGCGGTGGGAATGATCGTGACGGCGAGGGTCGCACCGAGGAGCGCGGCCGTCCGTCGGAGGACGTTCATGAGGGTGTCTTTCTCGACGAGGGTTGCCGGACGAGGGTTACCAGATGACCGACTCGGCGGTGCATCCCGTCGGATCGGTGACGGCACGATCCAGCTCGGGGCCGCTCTGCCCCGGGCCTTCGAGGGTACGCCCGTGCGCGGGGCGCGTACATGCCGCCGGGCGACTCAGCGGGCCCCGAGCGCGTCCAGCGTCTCGGTCAGCCCGGCGGCGAAGACGTCCACGTCGGGCACGAGCCGCGCGTCGGCGACCACGTCGATCCCCAGCGTCCCGGCGTAGGACAGCACGCCCACGGAGATCCCGAGGTTCCCCTGGTTCTGCCCGAGCTGGAACAGCTCGAGCACCGGCGCCCCGGCGAACATCAGCGGCTCCGGCGGCCCGGGCAGGTTCGTCAGGAGCAGGTTGACCATCCGCTGCCGGCGCATGACCGCGACCATCCCGTGCCGCAGGAGCCGCCCGCCGGGCTGCATCGGTGGCCGGGACCGCTGCGCCGCGGTCGACGCCACGACCCGCTCGAGGCGGCGGACGGGGTCGGGCTCGCCCACCGGCACCGGGATCACCCGCACGCCGGTGCGGTTGCCGCCGGCGGTTTCCGCCGACGACGGCGGACCCGCCGCCCCGGCAACGGGAGCCGGGCCGGCTGTCGCGCCGGCCGTCGGGCCGCGCAGGGAGGCGATGACCGAGACCCGCAGCGTCAGCTCGTCCGTCAGCTCCCCACGTTCGGCGAGCAGGCGCCGCGCGCCGCCCCCGACGGCGGCGAGCACGACGTCGTTGACCTTCCCGCCGTGGGCGTGGGCGACGGCCTTCGTCCGCGCCAGGTCCGCCCGGGCGAGGACGATCCGGGTGGGCCCGCCGACCGGCCGGTTGAAGGACAGGGCGGGCGCCCGCCCGGCCCGCACGAGGTCCGCCACCTGCGCGACGCGGGCCGCGGTCAGGCCCGCGGCGGCCGCCCCCCACCGGGCGAGCGAGGCGCGGCCGGCCGGGGCCCGACCTCCCGGCGGCGCCCCGGCGGGTACGGCGGGGGGCCGGGAGCCGGCCTCGCCGTCGCCGGGCCGGGGTTCCGCACCCTGCCCGGGGTCCGGCGGTGCGGCCGAGGCTACGGGCGCCGGGTCCAGGAGCGAGCTGAGCAGCGCGAGGGAGGCGACGCCGTCGGCGATGACGTGATGGAGGCGGACGAGCAGCGCGACCCGCCCCTCCCCCAGCCCGGTGAGCAGCCACATCTCCCACAGCGGGTACCGCCGGTCCAGCGGTCGCTCGTTGAGGCGGCAGCACAGCTCGAGCAGCGCGGCCTCGTCCGCCGGCGCCGGCACCTGCTGGGTGCGGACGTGCCGGGTGAGGTCGACGGCGGCGGGCGCCGCCCAGTGCGGCCGCCCCCGCCCGCGCGGCGGCACCACGAGCCGCTGCCGCAGCCGTCGCGGCAGCCGCTCACCCACGAGCGCCCGCACCGCCCCCAGCCGCAGCTCGCCCGTGCTCGGGTCCAGCAGCGGGGCGCCGCCGAGGACGGCGAGCGCGGCCACGTGCATCGGCGCCCCGTGGGACTCGACGACGAGGTTGGTGACGTCGAGCGCGCTCAGCCGGTCCGCCGCGTCCAAGGCGCCCTCCTGCTACTGGCGGGGGAAGCGGGCCCAGACGTGCTTGGCCATGCCGTCCGGGTACCAGGCGACTTCCAGCGCGATGCGCTGGGCGATCTTCAGGCCGGCCCCGCCCTGGCCGAGCTCGCGGTGCTCGGCGATCAGGGGCGGGATGTCCGGGGCGTGGTCGATGACGTCGAGCACGAACTCCTCCGCGCCCACGAGCAGCTGCACCCGGGTGGGCGGCAGGGCGTGGGTGATGGCGTTCGTCGCCAGCTCGGACGCCACGAGCACCATCTGGTCGGCGATGCCGGTGAGGCCGCCGGAGTAGGAGGCGCCTTGGTCCAGGAGGGCCTGGGTCAGGTCCGCCCGGAACGAGGAGAGGTGCTCGGGGCGGTCGAGGAGCCAGTGAGCGACGACGTCGTAGGCCTCCGGCGGGTACGACTCGGTCGGCAGTCCGGGGTTCACGGGGCTCCTCAGCTCGGATGGTGACGCCTCATCGTCCAGGCAGCGGGACGGGGCGGCAACCGGACCGGCGGCGCGCTTGCATGACCCCGGGTCGCCACCCCGCGACCGTGAGGACGGAAGGAGAGCGCGTGGACGGCACCGTCCCCGGCCTGGGCACGCTCGTCAACGTGGCGGCGATCGTCGTCGGCTCCGTGCTCGGCATGGCGGTGGGCCACCGCCTGCCGGAACGGGTCCGCGACGTCGTCACCGACTGCCTCGGGCTGGTCACCCTCCTCATCGCGGCGCAGTCCGCCACGAGCGTGGCCGACCCCGCGCTCGCCGGGGCGGTGGGGGCGGGAGCACCCGTGCTCATCGTGCTCGGGGCGCTGCTGATCGGGGGCATCGCCGGCTCCGCGCTCCGCCTCGCCGACCGCCTCGAGGGGCTGGCCGGCCGGGTCCACGCCTGGACCATCCGGCCCGGCACCGTCCGGCTCGAGGCGCGGGAGGTGAGGCAGCGGTTCGTCGACGGCTGGCTCACCGCCACGCTGCTGTTCTGCGTCGGCCCGCTCGCGGTGCTGGGCAGCCTCTCCGACGGGCTGGGCCGCGGCATCGACCAGCTGGCGCTCAAGGCGGTGCTGGACGGCTTCGCCGCGCTGGCGTTCGCCTCCACCTTCGGGGTCGGGGTGCTGCTCTCCGCCGTCTCGGTGGGGGTGGTCCAGGGTGCCCTGACCGTGGTCGGGATGCTGCTCGGCTCGGTGGTCCCGGACGCGCACGTGGCGGCGCTGACGGCGACCGGCGGGCTGATGCTCGTGGGGATCGGTCTGCGGCTGCTGCGGGTGCGCGAGGTCCCGGTGGCCGACATGCTGCCCGCCCTGCTGGTGGCCCCGGTCCTCACGCAGGTCGTGGTGCTGCTGCGCTGACCGGGGTCGCGGCGGTGAGGCACCAGATCGCGCCGTTCTCGCTCCCGGCCGGCTCGAGGCCGTGGGCGCGCAGGACGGCGAGGATCTCCGCCGGCGGGCGGACGAACGCCCGGTAGGGCCGGCCCAGGAGCGCGGTGACGCCGTTCTCGACCGCCATGAGCCCGCGCGTGAACGGGTTCGACCGCGGGTAGGTCAGCACGAGCAGCCGCCGGGCGCGCCCGGCGGCGGCGCCGAGGAGCCCGGAAAGGTCGGGGTAGCAGCACACGACGCGGTTGAGCACGACGACGTCCGCCGGCTCCACCGCGGCCGGGTCTGCGGCGAGATCGAGCAGCCGGCGCCGCACGCGACCGGTCATCCCCGCCTCGGCGAGCAGCTCGGCGGCGTCGCGCTCGTACGTCCCCACCAGCTCGAGGTTGGTGGCGGTCGCGGCACCGCGGCGCAGCAGCTCGAGGTGCAGCTCCCCCACACCGCCGCCGATCTCCAGGACGGTGGCGCCCTCGATGCCGTGGTCGACGCAGCGCCGGACGACCTTGGCCGTGAGCCGGTCCAGGCCCCGCCGCCGGTACCGCCGCGCCAGCCGGCGGGCGAACCTCGGGGTGAAGGTCGCCTCGTAGCCGCGCGGGTCGCAGCACCCCGTCATGCGACCAGTATGGGCCGCCGGGCGGCGCGCTACAGCACGTGGTGGAGGAGCCGCTCCGCCGTCCTGCGCACGTCCCGCCCCTCGCTCAGGGCCGTGACCGCGGCCCCGTCGACGACGGCGATGACGAGCTCGGGCGGGCAGTCGATCTCCAGCCGCCGCAGCACCCGGGCGACCGCGCCGTTGAGCCGGTCGCGGCCGGTGCGGTAGGCCGACGTCACCGGCGCGGCGCCGGCCGACGCGATCAGCTGCAGGTAGTGGCCGAGCAGCGCGTCCCCCTCCGGCAGGCAGGCGCGCAGGATCAGCGCGGTGATCTCGTCCCGGTCCGTCGGCGGCGGCTCCCCCTCGACCGCCTCCGCCACGGCCTCGGCGCGCGAGGCCCACAGCCCGATGTTGATGCGCCCGGCCTCCCCGAGGAGCTCGTCGAGGCTCTCGAAGTAGTACGTCGTCAGCGACAGCGAGCAGCCGACCCGGCGCGCGACGGTGCGGTGCGAGACGCCGGCCGGCCCCTCCTCGCGCAGGATGGCCGCCGCGGCCTCGGCGATCTCGGCCCGGCGCCGCCCGCCCCGGCCCGTCGTGCTAGGGCGGGCGGCGGACGCGGGGTGGCTCACGGTCGTCATCTCGTCTCCTCCGCGGGGGCGTCCGGCGTCCCCTTCCGTCGTCCGTCCCCCGCCGTGCGGGCGGGGCGGGCGCCCCGGACCTCGGCGACGGCCGCGAGATATCTGGCGACGACCCCGGCCGCGATGGTCGAGCGGGTCCTGGTCAGGACGGTCGCGTCCCCGGCAACGGTAGCGAGGATTGGCGCGATCCGAGCGCGCTCGATGGCCGCCGCGACCGTCGGCGCTCCGCCCGGCGCGGTCGTGAGGAGCACCAGGTCGTCCGCCGCGACGACGTCCCGGACGAGGCCGTGGAGGACACGTCCGAGGGGCGGTTCCCCGGCGTCGACCGGCGCCGCCGCCACCGGGGCCGTCCTCTCCTGCGTCGCGCTGCTCACAGGGCACCGTCCGGGAGCACCATCGTGCCCATGTCGTCGTCCGTGAAGATCTCCAGGAGCATCGAGTGCTCGAGCCGGCCGTCGATGACGTGCGCCTGCGGCACGCCGTCGCGCACCGCGTGCAGGCACGCCTCCATCTTCGGGGCCATCCCGGACTGCAGGCCCGGGAGGATCTCGGCCAGCTCGGACACCGAGACCCGGCGCAGGATCGAGGAGCGGTCGGGCCACCGGGTGTACAGGCCCTCCACGTCGGTGAGCACCACGAGCTTGCGGGCGCCCAGCGCGACGGCGAGGGCCGCGGCGGCGGTGTCGGCGTTGACGTTCAGGACGTGCTCGGGGTCGCCGATGTCCGGCGCGACGGTGGAGATCACCGGGATGCGGTCCGCCGCCAGCAGGTCCTCGACGGCCTGGGGGTTGACGGCGACGACGTCACCGACCATGCCGACGTCGACCTCCTCGCCGTCGACCAGCGCCCGGCGGCGCCGCGCGCGGAAGAGCCCGCCGTCCTCCCCCGAGATCCCGACGGCGTGCGCGACCTGGGCGTTGAGCAGGCCGACGAGGTCGCGCTGCACCTGGCCGGTCAGGACCATGCGGACGACGTCCATGATCTCGGGGGTGGTGACCCGCAGCCCGCCGCGGAACTCCGTGGCGATGCCGAGCCGGTCGAGCATGTGCGAGATCTGCGGGCCGCCGCCGTGGACGACGACGGGCTTGAGGCCCACCCGGTGCAGGAACAGCACGTCCTGGGCGAAGGCCCGCTGCAGCGCGGGGTCGACCATGGCGTGACCGCCGTACTTGATGACCACCCGGCCGCCGGCGAAGCGCTCGAGCCAGGGCAGCGCCTGGATGAGGACCTCGGCCTTCTGGTCCGGGCGCAGGTCCCGCTCCGTGCTGAACGCGGGCGTCCGGTCGATGTGGGCGATGCTCATGGGTGGCACCCTTCAGACGGCTCGGTGGCCGAGGATGAGTTTGCGCGGGCGAGGGGCGGACCCGGGGCGGGGCGACGTCGCCGGACGGGGCGACGTCGCGCTGCCCGCAGGTCCTGAGGTGCTCGCCGACGCGGCGGGACGGTGCGGGGTCGAGGCACGCGACGGCGTCGTCGGGGCGGCCGCCCGAGCGGCTGGGCCGTTCGCCCGCGAGCTCGACGGCCGCAGCGCCGGGTCCTTCCGGGTCAGCAGGTAGTACACGGTGCCCGAGCTGAGCCCGGCGGCGAGCCAGGACAGGTCCAGCCCGTGCAGGGCGGCGGACAGCGGGCCCTGGAGCGCGGGGACCATCCCGTGCATGAACAGCCAGGCGGACAGCAGCCCGGTCCCGAAGGCCGCGAGCGCACGCCAGTCGACGTCCCGCAGCCGCGGCGTCCCCACCGGGTCGAAGTGGTGGCTGAAGTCGGTGGTCCGGCGGTCGAGCACGAAGTAGCGCACGCCGACGATCGCGCCCCAGGTGGCGGTCCAGCCCACGCAGGCGGACAGCCAGGCGTCGAGCGACCTCGCCATGTCCTCGGAGAAGACGAACGCGGTGACCGCGCCCATGGCCGCCACGCCGACCCCGATGTTGATCGCGCGCCGGCCGAGCCTGATGTCGAGGCTCTGGAGGGTCACGGTGAAGGTGTAGATGTTCAGGATGTTGGTCGCGATGGGCCCGTGCAGCACCAGCAGCAGGACGGGGATGGCCATCGCGCCGAAGTTGTCGACGATGAGCTCGCCGGGGTCCACCGACCCGTTCGTGGTGGCGAGCGTGGCGCCCAGGAGGCCGAGCCACAGGACGGGCAGGATCTGGCCCCCCGCGCTGGCCAGGTAGAGCTTCCGGCGCGGCACGGCGTTGCTGACGAAGCGCGAGTAGTCCGAGGCGTACCCCAGCCAGGTCAGGCCCCACCCGACGCCGATGGCGGTCATTACGCCCGACATCGCGACGATCCGCTCCCAGCCGGTCAGCGCGCCGCTGGGCGGGCCCGCGTAGGACCAGTCGATGTCCATGAAGAACCAGGCGGCGATCGACATCGCGACGAGGATGGCGATCGTCGGCGGGACGGTCCACCTCTCGAACGTGGAGATCGCCCGGTAGCCGAACAGGGCGATGGCCACCTGCAGGCACATCACGGCCGCGGCCACGGCGAACTTCCAGCCGTAGTTGGTCAGGCTCGGGTCGACCAGGCCGATCTTCCCGAACAGCGCCATGACCAGGTCCAGGACGATCCACGTGTTGACGGCGCACCAGCCGATGACCACCGTGCACTGGATCAGCGCCGGCAGGTAGTTCCCGCGGCGGCCGAAGACGCCCCGGCCCAGGACCATGCCGGTGACGCCGCTGCGCTGACCGAGGAGAACGAAGAAGCCGAAGACCACCATGCCCAGGACGTTGCCGACGGCGAGGACGCCGAAGGTGTCCCAGAGCCCGAGACCCATGTTGATGCCCAGGGCACCGAGGACCCAGTTGATGGGGGCGATGTTCGCGCCGGCCCAGATCCAGAACTGGCCGCCGACCTTCGTGGTGCGCCGCTCGTCCGGGATGGGCTGCAGCGTCTCCTCCACGTCGCCACGTACGTCGCCCACCTCGGCCGGACCGGCCGAGGGGGCGCCATGCGCGTGTCGGAGCATGGTTCTCACATCCCGAACTCGTGCCGCACGGCGGCGACCATCCCGGCGGACGCGCGGTCGAGCAGGATCCGACCCTTCTCCGCGGTGGCGTCGGCGCCGGAGGAGAGGCAGCCGGACGACGGCGTGACCTCGGGGATTGCGGGCAGGACGTCGTAGGTGGGCAGCACGGCGGGCGGGATGTCGGCGACCCGGCTCATGTCCACCCTGTCGGGGTGGAGCAGGAGCATGAGGGAGGTCTCCAGGACACCCCCGTGCTCGAGGTCCCAGCCGGGGAAGCCGTCCGGGTAGAGCGTGGCGATGGTGTCGTCGTCGACGAAGTCCCAGTAGGACAGCAGCATCACCTTGATGTCCCGCACGCCCTCGAGGTGCAGCTCGCGCACCGCGAGGTCCACCCCCTCGTAGAGGAACTGGTAATTCTCGTAGTGACCGTTGACGAAGGCCACCTTCCGCACGCCGTGGCGGGCGAGCTCGAGCACCAGGCGCTTCGCGATGGAGATGACCGTCTCGGCGTCCATGCTCGTGGTGCCGGTCAGGTGGTTTCCCCCGCCGGAGCGCTGCTGGGACTTGTAGCCGTAGACGACCGGTGCGGCCACGAGCGACGCTGTCTGCCCGGCGACCGCGCCCGCCATCGCACGCGAGAGCAGGACGTCGACGTTCATGGGCATGTGCGGCCCGTGCTGCTCGATGGAACCGACCGGGATGAGCACCGGCGCGCCCTGCGCGACCCGCTCGCGGTAGGTGAAGGCGTCGAGCTCCTCCATGTAGACGGTGTCGCGCTCGGTCATCACAGCTCAGCTCCCACGTTCTCCTTGACGGCGCGCCCACCGACCGGCACGCCCTTCCTGCGCCTGCTGCGCCGCCCGCCGGCGGTGCCGCCCTGGGTGAAGGCCTCGACGGCGTCGGGGCTCTTTCTCGTCGAGATGAGGATCTGGCTCACGCCGCCGGCGATGATGAGCAGGCCGCCCAGCCCCTGCCAGAGCGTCATCGCCTCCGAGAAGAGGATCCAGCCCAGGATGGAGGCCATGATGGTCTCCTGGTAGGCGATCGTGGCGAGCTCGCCGGCGAAGAGGATCTTGGTCGCCAGCGTCATGAAGTAGAACGCGCCGAAGCCGGTGATGGTGGCGGCGATCGCGAGCACGACCCAGCCGCGCGTCGTCATCTCCGACAGGTCGGGGCGGCTGAAGATCAGGATGATGCCGATCGTGATCGTGGCGAACGTGAAGTTGAACCAGGACCGCGTGTTGGAGTCCACGTCGGTGCGGTAGCGGCTGACGAAGAGGTAGAGACCGTACGCGACGCCGGAGCCGAGGGCGATGAGGTTGCCCGTCATGTACTGCGGGTCGAGCGAGAGGGTCATGCCGAGCCCGCCGCCGGGGCTGTAGGTGATGATGCCGATGATGATCAGCATGCCGAGGATCACTGCGCCGAGCGAGCCGAACATCGACTTCTTGAAGGGCTCCTTCAGGAAGATCGACGCCAGCACGGTGGAGTACACGGGACCTGTGTAGATCAGGAACGACGCGTTGGCCAGGGTCGTCATCTGCGTGGAGATGACGTACAGCGCGGACAGCAGGCCCAGGAAGACGCCGGAGAACACGATCCCGGGGGTGATCCGGGTGTTCCTCACGTGGACGAAGCGTCGGCCGATCATGAAGATCAGCGTCATCCCGATGAACCCGGCCGCGTTGCGACAGAACGAGATGAACTCGCCCGGGGCCTCGATGTAGCGGGCGAACGCACCGATGCCGCCCATGAGCGACGATGACAGGAACATGAAGCCGAAGCCGCGAAGCTTGAGCTTTCTTGCGGGATCCATCGGGACTCCTTCGGGAATCACGAGACAGAGCTGAGGGTACGTACCGCGGGGCCGTGGGCCCTGGTGCGGGGCCGGTGGGCCCCTTCTGCAGGGCCCTCTGGCCCTCGGGTCGGGGCCTGCCGCGCCCCGCGGTACGTGGGTGTGGTGCTGGTCGGGGCCGGGCGGCCGATCCCGCCCGACCCCGACCAGAGCTGTCAGACGAGGGTGGGGTCCTCGACCTGGTTCGGGAAGTAGTCCTCCATCGAGCCCTCGCGGTAGACGTCCGCGGTGGCGCAGTGCAGACCGCCGCCGAAGGCGTACGCGTCGCGGAACGGCACCGGGATGACGTTCATCCCGAGCTTGTCCATCTGCTCCGCCTGGTAGACCTCGGACTCCTCGACGATGACCGTCTTGTGGTCCAGGACCAGGCAGTTCATCGACAGCCACACCGAGGAGTAGCACAGCGGCGGCGGGTCGTCGTGGGCCGGCTTGGCGGCCTCGACGATCTGCCAGTCGTTGGCCTCGAAGATCGCCCGCTGCTCCACCGGGAGAGGGCGGTGGGGGTTGTTGATGATCAGGCCCGGGCGCAGCGGGACGAAGGTCGCGTCGATGTGGATCGGGTAGGGGTCACCGGGGAAGTTGACCGAGTGGACCCGCATGTCCGGGTAGTACCGCTTGAACCACTCCATGGCCTTGCGGTTGGTGGTCAGGCCGTGCTGGATGAACAGGTCCTTGCCCACGCGCATCACGTCGGCCGCGTCCCACATGGGCTCGACCTCGGTGGTGACGAAGTCCTTGTTGGCGGTGCGCTCGAGGCGCTCCTCCAGCGAGATCTTCTCGTCGTAGTAGTTGTGCTTGTAGGACTTGTCCGTCAGGCGCGGGCGGGGCGCCTGCGACCATTTGAACTCCGGGTCGTTCTCGAAGTACTCGTTCATCAGCGGCCAGTACGCCAGGTACTCGAAGTACCGGCACCGGAACGAGTTCGCCGAGGCCATGATCTCGTTGCCGATGGTGAGCAGGATGTCGCGGGGCGGCATCTGGGTCATCCCGGACTCGGTGCGGAAGTCAGGCGTCTTGATCTCCTGGTTCCACTGCAGCGGGGTGGGCCGGTCGACCTTGACGCCGTGCTTCTCGAGCACCTTGACGTAGTTGTCGAGCTGCGCGTTGGCCTTCTCCACGGTCTCCGTGGGGCGGGGGCCCCACATGCCGCGCATCTCCGAGTCGACCGGGACCTTCTCCGAGGTGGCCGGCTCCTCCGGGGGGATGACGCTCATGTCGGCGCGGCCCACGATCGCGTGCTTCAGCGGGTCGAAGTCGTTCCACGAGTTGACGATCTTTGGCATCTCAGAACTCACTCCTCATTCGCGGTGCGCGGGGTCGCGCACCTTCTTCTGTGTCTGGTGCGTGTGTCGCACCTCCCCGCCCCCTTCGGGCGGGTCCGTCTGTCCGCCACGGGGTCGCGGCGGGGTCCTGCTGGGCAGTTATGGCTGGTGCGTCGGTGACATCACCTCGGTCCGGCGCGGTCGGTGGCCGGCGGGGCGCTCATGCCCGGCGCACCCTGGTCTCGGGCGGCTGGGGCACGGGCGGGCGGATGTCGTCCGGCCCGCCGTAGTTGCCGCCCGGGGTGATGACGGTGCCCGCGGTGCCGGCGATGATCGCCATCGCGTCCTCCAGGCGGCCGATGGCGGCCATGTCCCCGGTGAGCTCGACGAACCGGCAGGCGGCGTCGACCTTCGGGCCCATGGAGCCGGCGGCGAAACCCAGGTCGCGCATCGCGCCGGGCGTGGACCGGTGGATCTCGCGCTGGGTCGGCGTGCCGTAGTCGGCCATGACGGCGGGGACGTCGGTGAGGATCATCAGCGCGTCGGCCTCGAGCGCCTCCGCCAGGACGGCGGCGGTGAGGTCCTTGTCGACGACGGCCTCGACGCCCTGGAGCTTGCCGAACTCGTTGCGGATGACCGGCACGCCTCCACCGCCGGCACAGACGACGACGGCGCCCGCGGACAGCATGGTGCGGATCAGCCGCGTCTCGATGACGCGCTGGGGGCGGGGCGAGCCGACGACGCGGCGGTAGTACTCGCCGTCGGCCTTCATGACCCAGCCGCGCTCGGCGGCGAAGGCGTCGGCCTCCTCCTTGGAGTAGACCTGGCCGACGAACTTGGTGGGGTTCTTGAAGGCCGGGTCGCCGGCGAGGACGAGGGTCTGGTTGACGATGCTGGCCACGTGCCGCCCGGGCAGGTTGTTCTGCAGGGCCTGCAGCAGCCAGTACCCGATCATCCCCTGCGTCTGCGCGCCGAGAGTGTCGAAGGGGTACGGCTCGCTGAGGTTGGGGTCGTTGGCGGACTCCAGGGCGAGGACACCGACCTGCGGGCCGTTGCCGTGGGTGATGACGAGCTCGTGCTCCTCCGCCAGGGGCGCCAGGGCGCGGACGGCGGTCTCGACGTTGTCGATCTGGACGGCGGCGTCGGGACGCTCGCCCCGCTTGAGGAGGGCGTTGCCGCCGAGGGCTACGACGATGCGCACGGCTCAGCGCCCCAGTGTGGCGACCATGACCGCCTTGATCGTGTGCATGCGGTTCTCGGCCTGGTCGAAGACCACGGACGCCTCGGACTCGAAGACCTCGTCGGTGACCTCGAGGGCGTCCATGCCAGTCTTCTGGTAGATGTCCTCCCCCACCTTGGTGCCGCGGTCGTGGAACGCGGGCAGGCAGTGGAGGAACTTCACGTCCGGGTTCGCGGTGGCGGCCATGAGCTCGGCGTTGACCTGGTAGTCCTTCAGCAGGGCGATCCGCTCGTCCCAGACCTCCTTGGGCTCGCCCATGGAGACCCACACGTCGGTGTAGACGAAGTCCACGCCCCTCACGCCCGCGGTGACGTCGTCCGTGACGGTGATCCGGGCACCGGTGGCGGCCGCGATCTGGCGCGCCTGCTCGACGATCTCGGGGGCGTTCTGCAGCGCCGCGGGGGCGACCATGCGCACGTCCATGCCGAGCATGGCGCCGGAGATCAGCAGGGAGTTGCCCACGTTGTTGCGGGCGTCGCCGAGGTAGGCGAAGGCGATGTCGCCGTCGGCCTTGCCGGAGTGCTCGCGCATGGTGAGCTGGTCGGCGAGCATCTGGGTGGGGTGCCACTCGTCCGTCAGGCCGTTCCACACCGGCACGCCGGACTGCGCCGCGAGGACCTCCACGGCCTCCTGGCTCTTGCCGCGGTACTCGATGCCGTCGTAGAAGCGGCCGAGCACGCGGGCGGTGTCCGCCACCGACTCCTTGTGGCCCATCTGCGAGCCGCTCGGGTCGAGGTAGGTCACGTGGGCGCCCTGGTCGAAGGCTGCGACCTCGAACGAGCACCGGGTACGGGTGGAGGTCTTCTCGAAGATCAGGGCGATGTTCTTGCCGGCCAGGCGCGGGATCTCGGAGCCGGACCGCTTCTCCGCCTTCAGCGCGGCGGAGAGGTCGAGCAGCGAGCGCCACTCGTCCGGGGTGAAGTCGAGCTCCTTGAGGAAGCTGCGCCCGTGGAGGGGGTGGGGCATGCGGGTCGGCGCGCTGGCCGTCGTGCGGGTGGGGTTGGCGATCCCCGGGTGTACCTGCGACATTTTCAGATTTCCTCTCGGATGGTGGGGCAGCTCATGCACCGCGGACCTCCGCGTCCGCGGCCGAGCTCGGTCCCGGGGACCTCCAGCACCTCGATGCCGTTGGCCCGCAGGTAGGCGTTGGTCGCGACGTTCCGCTCGTAACCGACGACGACGCCGGGGGCGACCGCGAGCGTGTTGCAGGCGTCGTCCCACTGCTCGCGCTCGGCGGCGTGGGAGTCCTGCGGGGTGGTGAGGATCCGGATGTCCGCCAGGTCGAGCGCGCCGGCGATGACCCGGTGCATGTCCTCCGCCGGGTGGCGGGTGACGCTCAGCTCCTTGGGGGTGCGTCCGGGACGGATGGACAGGGAGGGCAGCATGCCCAGCCCCGCGTACTTGGTGAAGGACTCCTGGTCGACCATCGTCATGACGGTGTCGAGGTGCATGAACGCGCGCGCCTTCGGCATCTCCAGGGCGATGACGTGGTCGGCGGACCCCTCGGCGAACAGGCGGCCGGCGAGGCGCTCGACCCCCTGCGGCGAGGTGCGCTCGCTCAGCCCGACGAGGACGGCGCCGTTGCCGATGACGAGGACGTCCCCGCCCTCGACGGTCGCGGCCCCCTCGTCCGAGCCCGTGGACCACACGTGCTGGCCGCCGTCGGCGAATCGCGGGTGCCAGCGGTAGATGGCCTCGTAGTTGACCGTCTCGCGCATCCGGGCGACCTTGCGCATCGAGTTGATGGCCACGCCGTCGTAGACCCAGCAGGAGGTGTCGCGGGTGAAGAGGTGGTTCGGCAGGGGCGCGAGGACGAAGTCGTCGGCGCCCATCGTGCCGAGGGCCACGGAGCTGGGCTCGACGATCTGCTCGAGCAGCTCGCCCTTGGTGATGCCGGCTATCAGGACGCTGGCGAGCGCGGCGCCGTCGAGGTTGTCGGCGTGGTTGCGCAGGGCGTCGATGGCGCCGAGGCCGAAGATCCGCTCGTCCAGGACGTGGTCCAGGACGTGCCGGCGGGCACTGAGGTTCTCGAGCGTCTCGGCGAGGAGCTCCTCGAGGTAGAGGACCTCGATGTCCCGGTCGCGCAGCACCTGGGCGAACCGGTCGTGCTCCCACTGCGCCTGGCTGACCCACAGCACGTCGTCGAACAGGAGGTCGTCCTTGTTGGACGGCGTCAGCCGCATCATCTCCCGGCCGGGGCGGTGGAGGATCACCTGCCTCAGCGGGCCGACCTCCGAGCCGACCCGGTAGGTCGTGCCACTAGCCGTGGCCGCTACGTTCAACGTCATCGTCACTTGCCCTTCGTCTCGTCGTCGAGGACCGATGAGATGAGCAAACACCTTCCTGCACGCCCGTTCAGGGGACCTTGTACCTAAGGTCACAAAATTGGCCTGGCGAATGCGGTTCGAGCCTGCACGTGCGTTCAGGTCTTACGGACGGAAGGCGGCTTCGTTGCGTTCGCCGGCGCGCGAGCGCGGCATTTGGGCCACGAACGCTGCCCCCGAGCCACGAGCGCGGCACCTGACTGGCCAGCGCTGCGCGACACGCGAGCACGGTGGGCGAGAGGCGAGCGGGGCAGGCGTGTGCCGCGGAGCAGAACGGGGTGCGGCGCGGAGATTCGCGTCTCATCTGCCACCGGCGGGCGTCAGGGCGATGGCTTATTGGCCCGCCGTGGCATACAACTCGTCTGTGAGCGACGATCCCGATCTCATCCGCGTCGAGGGCACCGACAGGGTCTTCCGGCGCAGCCGTGTCCTCGTCGTCCTGCTCATCCCCATCGCGATGGCGCTCGTCGCCGTCTCCTCGATCAACGTCGCCCTGCCGACGATCTCGCAGACCCTCGACGCCACCGACTCCGACCTGCAGTGGGTGCTCTCCGGGTACGCGCTCACCTTCGGCATCAGCCTGGTGCCCTCGGGGCGCGCGGGGGACGTGCTCGGCCGGGGCCGGTTCTTCGTCCTCGGCCTCCTGGTGTTCTCGCTCGCCTCGCTGGCCTGCGGGCTGGCCCCGAACGCGGAGTTCCTCAACGTCTCGCGGTTCGTCCAGGGCGTCGGGGCGGGCATGTACAACCCCCAGACGATGGGCATGATCCAGCAGTACTGGCACGGCCTGGAGCGGGCCAAGGCCTTCGCCCTCTTCGGCCTGGTCGTCGCCTTCTCCGTGGCCGTCGGCCCGGTGCTGGCCGGCTCCATCATCCAGACGTTCGGCCCCGAGATCGGCTGGCGGGCCACCTTCGTCATCAACTTCCCGTTCGGGCTGCTCGGCTGCTTCCTGGCGCTGCGCTGGTTCCCGTTCGGCAAGGAGCGCGCCCGGCGGGCTGCGAAGCGGGCCGCGAAGCGGGCCGCGAGGACCGCCCGGGCGGACGCGGCGGCGGGCGGCGCCGTCGTCCCCGCCCTGCCGCGCGAGAGGGTGGACCTCGACCCCGTGGGCACGGTGCTCCTCGTTCTCGCCGTGCTCTGCGTGATGCTGCCGTTCATGTCCGGCCGCGGCGGGGCGGCGTGGCTGCTGCTGGCGGCGGGCGCGGTGCTCGTGGCCGCCTGGGTGCTCTGGGAGCGGCGCTACAAGGCGCGCGGGCGGGCGCCGATGGTGGACCTGGCGCTCTTCTCGTTCGCGTCGTTCTCCAACGGCACCGCCGTCGCCGGCACGTTCTTCCTCGGCTCGACGTCGATCTTCGTCGTCGTCGCCCTCTACATGCAGAACGGCCTGGGCGCGAGCGCGCTCGAGACCGGCCTGATCGGGCTGCCCAACGCGATCGTCTCCGCCTTCGCCTCCATGTGGGCCGGGCGCCGGACCATGACCAGCGGCCGCACCATCATCATCGGCGCGCTGGCCCTGGTGATCGCGGGCGTCGGGCTCAGCGTGGGCGTGGCGGTGCTGATCGAGCAGTACGGCATCAGCTTCTGGTGGCTGGCCCTCACGCTCATGCTGTGCGGGCTGGGGCAGGGCGGCCTCGGCGCCGCGAACCAGACGCTCTCCCTCGAGGACGTCCCCACCACCTACGGCGGCACTGCCGGCGGGGTGAAGTCCACCGCCGAGCGCATCGGCACCGCCGTCGGCAACGCGATGATCACCGGCGTCTTCTTCGGCTTCGTGGGCGGCGGCGCCTGGACCACCGGCTTCGCCGCCGCGTACGGGGCGATCGCCCTGTGCCTCCTGGTCGCGCTGCTGGCCGCCGTGCACGACCGCAAGGTCTGCGGGGACGGTCCGCCCGCGCCGCCGCGGCGCGCGGTGCCGTAGCGGCCGCCGCCGCCGCCGGGTGAGCACCCTCACACCGCGTCCCGGACGCCGGTCCCACCGGGCGCAGGCCGGGCGTTCGTAGCGTGGCAGGGTCCCCGCCCCGGCACGGAAGGCCGCCCATGTCCTACGTCGAGCCCTCCGCCGTCGTCGACTCGATGGTCGCCCTCGGGACCAAGAAGGCCCACCTCAGCCGCGGCCAGCTCACGCTGCGCGGCGCGCTCGGCGGGATGTTCCTCGGGGCCGCCACCATGCTGGCGCTGACCGCCTCGACCCAGACCGGGCTCCCCGTCGCCGGGGCGCTCCTCTTCCCGGTCGGCTTCGTCATCGTGCTGCTGCTCGGCTTCGAGATGGTCACCGGCTCCTTCGCGGTCGTCCCGCTCGCCGTCCTCGAGCATCGGGCGGTGCCCGTCGAGATGGCACGGACGTTCTGGTGGGTGATCGTCGGGCACGCCCTCGGCGGGGCCGTCCTCGGCCTGCTGTTCGCGGCCACCGTCAGCGAGATGTGGACGACGCCGGACGCCCCCGTCGCGCAGGCCCTCGTCGACCTCGCCGTGCACAAGACCCTTGACCACCAGCACCTCGGCGCGGCCGGGATCCTGCTGGTGGTGATCAAGGGCGTGCTGTGCAACTGGCTGGTCGGCACGGGCGTGGTCCTGGGGCTGACGTCGACGAGCACCGGCGGGAAGATCCTCGCGATGTGGCTGCCGGTGATGACGTTCTTCGCGCTCGGCCTCGAGCACGGCGTGGTGAACCTGTTCGTGATCCCCGCGGCCATGATGCTCGGGGCGCCGATCGGGTTCGGCGACTGGTGGCTGTGGAACCAGATCCCGGCCCTCGTGGGCAACTTCCTGGGGGCGCTGGTGCTCGTCGCGCTGGGCATGTACGTGGCGCACCGGCGCCCCGCGGGCTCCCCCGCCGCCCGGCCGGTCGAGCCCGCGGTGGGCGAGGCCGCCTGAGACTGCGTCAGGACCGCAGCGGCACCGCCTGCGGCCCGTGCTCGGCGACGTACGTCAGAGCGTTCTTGTACATCCCCCGGTCGAACGTGCCCGGCGGGTACGCCTCGACGGCGACCCTGACCCGCAGCTCCTGACGCACCCGCTCCTCGATCCGGGCGGCCAGGTCCGTGAGCACATCGGCCCCCACGGCGGAACGGGTCTGGAGCTCCACCGGGATCGGCTCGTCGAACCGAACCTGGTCGGCAGCGGACTTGCGCACCCGGACGACGTCGTCGATGAGGTCGGCCCCCTCGGCGACGGCGATGTCCCGGATCGAGGCCGGGAACACGTTCATCGCTTTGTAGATCAACATGTCGTCGGTTCGGCCGATGCACCGGATGCGTGGCGTACGCCGCCCGCACGAACAGTCGGTGCCGGTGACGACGATGTGGTCGCGTGAGCGGAACCTCAGCACCGGTGTGGCCTCACGGGTGAAGGTCGTGTAGACCGCCTCTCCCTGCCCGCCCTCCACCCAAGGACGCTGCTCTCCGGTGGCCGGGTCGATGATCTCGACCAGCACGTGGCGCCCGGCGGTGAGGTGCATGCCTTCCCCCGCCTCGCACTCACCCCACACGCCGGAGCAGACGTCGCCGAGGCCCATGACCTCGCTGACCCGGTTCGCGCCCCACAGCTCCTGGATGCGGGAGCGGATCTCCGGCTGTCCGAAGCCCGGCTCGCCGCCGCCGACGACCGTGCGCACCGGCAGGGTGGACGCGTCCCTGCCCAGCAGCTCTGTGACCTTGTCCGCGAAGAAGCTGGCGAACGACGCGGTTCCCACCAGTGTGTCCACGCGGAGCCGCTCCATGGCGGACGCCATCCGCGCGGTGGTCTGACCGCCGATCCACGCCAGGGTCGAGCCGGTCTCCCTGATGCCGTCCGCGTACGGCATCCCGCCGGCGACCATCGGCATCGCCGTGGACAGCGCGGTCGTCGTGCCCCGTCGCACCCCGGCGGTGAAGTACATGGTGGCGATGGACTGACGCCAGGCAGCCAGGTCTGCGGCGGTGAGACCGAAGTACACAGGCCCCCCGGTGGTCCCCGAGGAGGTGATGACCTGGACGACGTCCTCCGTGGGCGCCGCCTGCTGCAGCCCGAGCAGCGGTCCGTTCGGCCCGGCCTGACCGCGGCGCAGGTCGTCCTTCTCGGTGGTAGGCAGCTCGGCCAGGTGCTCGACCGTCGTGATCGCCTCGGCGTCAACCCCGGCCAGCCGGTCGCGGTACAGCAGCGACCGTTCCTGCAGCCTGCGGACGTAGGCGGGCAGGTGCCCGACCTGCCACGCGACGGTCTCGCCCCAGGGCCGCGTCTCGACCTCCGGATCCCAGTACGTCCGATCCATCAGCTCGCCCTGGCCTCGTGCTGGTGCCCGACGGCGGAGCCGCCGGCCGGGGCGCCGGAGATGCTGCCGGTGATCCAGGACATCATGCCTGCCGTGGCGTCGAATGCGGGCTTGCGCTCCACGCCCGACCACACGGTCTCCGGCCGGCACTGCAGAAGGATCGCGTTGTCCCCGGCGGGCAGGTCCTCGTCCAGCGCGAACTCGATGTCCTGCGCTGTCCCGTGCATCTTCTCCAGCCGCTTGCCGAGCTCGGCGAGGGCAGTGATCTCCACGTCGCTGAGGCAAGGGACGTGCCGGCGCTCCTCCGGGACCGGCACCGTCGCGTCCCCGCGGCGGTACTCGATCTCCTTCGTCCCCAGAGTGCGTTCGACGATGGCGAGGCCGACCTTGTCGACGAGGAACCGGTCGGGGGTGACCTCCCCACCCACGACAGACAGCCCGAGGCCCCAGCTGGCCTCGATCGCCACCTTGGACCGGTCCCCGCTCGTGGGGCTGAGGGTGAACATGACCCCGGCCGCGCGGGCTCGGACGGTCTTCTGGATCACGACGGCCATCTCGATGACGTCGGGCAAGATGTGCTTCTCGGCGAGGTAGGACATCACCCGTGCGGAGAAGACGCTGCGGTAGCACCGGGCCACGTGCTCGACGACGGAGTCCTCACCGACGACGTCGACCCAGGTCTCGAACTCGCCCGCGAAGCTCGCCCCGACCGAGTCCTCCGCGGTGGCGCTGGAGCGGACGGCGACGGCGACGTCCGGCACGCCCAGGGTCTCACCCAGCTTTCGGTACCGGGCCCGGACCTCGGCGGCCACGTCGGCGGGAAGCGCGGCGGTGGCGAACCGCTCCTCGAGCCGTCGCGCCGCGGCGTCGAACCTGGCGCGGTCGTGGGTCTGCCCGAGCTCGTCGGCGACCGCCGAGGCGAACTCGCCGAGGCCGTCGCGGGCTAGAAACTCCCGGTACGCGGCAGCGTTGACCACGAACCCGGGGGCCACCGGCAGGCCGGCAGCGGTCATCTCCGCGAGGCCGGCAGCCTTGCCGCCCACCTGCCGGGCGTCGCGGCACGCCCCGTCGGCGAAGTCGATCGTGTAGATGGTGCCGCTCATCGACCGGCTCCCGTCGTCGTGGCATCCGCGGGCGCGGCCTGGGTGCTGCCGTCCGCCGGCGACTCGGCGTCGTCGCCCTCGTCCTCGAGGACCGTGACGGTGCCGGCCCTGCCGTCGATGCGGACGCGCTGGCCGGTGGAGAGGCGGGTCGTGGCGAACCCGGTGCCGACGACGGCCGGGAGACCGTACTCGCGGCAGACGATGGCGGCGTGGCACATCATGCCGCCGATGTCCGTGATCACCCCAGCGGCGACGGCGAAGGCCGGCGCCCACGACGGTGCGGTGATGGGGGCGACGAGGATCTCGCCGGCCTGGAGGCTGGGCAGATCGAGCTCGGACCTGAGCACGCGGACCCTGCCCTCGACCACGCCCAGCGAGCCGGGGCCACCGGTCAGGACGTTGTCCCCGCCGTCGGAGGTGCCGAGCCACTCGGCCACCCGCTCGGTGGTGACGCCGTAGTTCATGACGGCGAACGGGTCCGTGACCTGGGCCGGCGGGACGCCGAACGCCGGAGAAGGGGGCGGTGAGGCCTGCAGCGCCGCGACGACGCCGCGGCGGCGCTGGATCTCCCTCTGCCAGCGCGTCTTGCCACGGGGCTCGACGCCGATCGCCCAGGACTGCAGGACGTCGGCGAGCGCCTCGTCGAGCTCGAACCGGTTGAGGTAGAACATGTCGTCGCGCTGCTGCGTGAAGCCGGCGGACAGAAGCACGTCGGCGAGCTCCCACGCCTTCTGCCAGAAGACGTTGTGCGCCCAGTGTTCGACGAAGATGTTGTGCTCCTCGATGTACGGGAACACCTTCACCGCCAGCCCCACCAGCTCGTCGAACTGCTTTGCCTCAGCCTCGCTGAGCAGGGCGCGGTACTCGGCGATGATCTCGTCCCGCTCGGACCGCAGGCGCTCGACCGGCCGGGCGATGTCCTCACCGGCAGCGAGCATGGTCGCGTAGCGGGCGATGCCCTGGAGCGGGATGGACAGGTCGGAGGCCCAGGTCTCCTGGTCATGGGTGAACCCGTACTCGGCGAAGTAGTTGAACCACGGCTCCTTGGCCTGCTCGAAGGCCTCGAGCCACTGCCGGCCGTTCTCGTTGGTGCCGAGCTCGTGGAGGACCTCCTCGGGCGTGGCGCCGTCGCGGGTGAGCACGCCGGTCAGGCCGAGGTCCCCCGCGAGGACGGCGAGCTTGCGAAGCTCGTCGTCGGGGCGGAAGGCGAGGACGTCGACGCCGGCGACCATGCGGGAGATCGTCTGGTCGGTGATGAGGGGGAACGCCTGCTTGCAGAACTGGAAGAAGGTGATGTAGCCGCCGTAGCCGAGGTTGAGGAACTCGAAGTGGTACTGCCAGATGGCGAAGAACTCGTCGATGAGGCGGTGGTAGTTCTCGGCGAGGGCAACTGAGGAGGAGCGCCCGCGGGCCTCGGTGACCACCTCGGCCGGGTCGACGTCGGGCAGGGGGGCGAACTCGATGGACCGGAGCGACTCGATGGCGCCGGCCATCTTCTCCTTCCACTTTCCGTACAGCTCGTCCCAGTTGGCGTAGTAGTGGCCCGCCCGTTCCTGGAACGTGGCCACGCGCCGCTGGATCTCGTCGGGGTCGGTCACGCCCTGCGGGGCGATGTAGACGTAGCCGTTGACCACACGGACGTCCAGACCGAGGGAGACCGGCAGCGTGAAGATCCGGGTCGAGAACGCCCCGGCGCCGTAGTAGACGGCCTCGGCGCCGATACTGTCGAACGGGTGGCACCCGCGCGACCAGTGCATGGTGTCGGCGAACCAGAACAGCGAGTTCTCGTGCTGCCGCGTCTCTTCCGAGGGGACGAGGTAGTAGGGGTACATCGACTGCCAGCCCTCCGCGCCTTCGGGCGTGGTGGCCTCGTCGAAGTAGGGGAAGCGCTTCTGCTCGGTCATGAGGGGGCTCCTTGCGTCATCGGAAGGGTTCTGGACAGCAGGTCGTGCAGGGCGGCGACGTCGTCGAGAGCGAGGTCCGGGACGTCGTCCGGGGTGAGTCCGGCCAGACCGCCTGGCCCGACGGCGCCCGAGAGGACGAGCACGCTGGTTGCGCCCATCCGGCGGGCGAGGCGGACCTCGACGGCGGCGTCGCCGACGACGGCGGTCTCGGCGGCGGACGCGCCCAGGCGGCGTCCCAGCGCCTCGGCGAGAAACGCCGAGGGCTTGCCGACCACGGCGGGCCGCACCCCCGTCGCCCAGCCCACGGCGGCGGCGATGGTGGCGGAGACCGCGACGGACTTGCCGACGCCGCCGTGGAACCAGGGGACGTCGACCGTCGTGTACAGCGACGCCCCGGCGTCGACGGAGAGGCAGGCCGCGTTGATGAGCCGGGTGGCGTAGCCGTCGGCCGCGCCGACCACGACGACATCGGCGAGGTCGCCGTCCGGGTCCACGAGCTCCACGCCGCGTTCGCGCGCCGGTCCCGCGATGCCCTCGTCACCGACGACGAGCACCCGTGCGCCCGGGTGGTGCGCGAGAACGTGGTCGACGGCCGCACTGCCGGCAGTGACGAAGTCGTCGTCAGCGATGTCGATGCCGAGGTCACGCAGGTGGGCGGCGTACTCGCGCGGTGGCCGCTGCGAGGCGTTGGTGCAGACCACGACGGCGTGCCCGGCCGCATGCAGCAGGTCCACCAGCTCCCCGGCGAGCGGCATGGCTTCTCCCCCGGCTCCCCCGGCGCGGCGGGTGCGCACGAGGCAGCCGTCGACGTCGAGGACCCAGGCCCGCACGCGGTCGAGCGCGCGGTTCTCCCCGGGTGCGCTCATGGGGTTCCTCCGGCCCGCGCAAGGCTGAAGGCCGTGGTGCCGTCGCTGACGGAGATGGCGGTGGCACTGCTTCCGGAGACGGTGTCGAGCAGCCGCTGGATGGTGGCGGCCGGCTTGTCCCGTGCGGCCCGGTACATCGCGTCCACCTGGTCCGCCGGCATGACGGCCCGCAGGAGCAGCTCCTCGTCGCTGATGCTCTTGCCGAACCGTCGGCGCAGCTCGCCGATGGTGATGTCCCCGCCGTCATTGACCGGCTGCCGGCCGCGCCTGGTGGACAGCGCGCGGTCGAGCAGCTCGGGGTTCACCTCGCCGGGCAGGGGCCCGAAGTCGCCGCGGAGGAGGTCGATGACCTCGTCGGAGATCTGCTTGTAGCGCTCCCCGGTGATGACGTTGAGGGTCGCCTGGGTGACGATGTACTGCGCGAACGGCGTCATGACGATGGGCCAGCCGAGGTCCTGCCGGACCTGGACCGACTCCTCGATGACTGCGTCGAACAGCTCCGGCCGGCGGATCTCCGCGAGCTGGCGCCGGGTGGTCGACTGGACCCCGCCGGGGATGGTGTGGCGGTAGTAGGCCTCGTCGTACTGGGCCGGCGAGCTGACCGGCAGGTTCTTGATGCGGGCCTGCCGCGTCAGGTAGGCCGAGGCCCGGTTCATGGCGTCGACGTCGACGTCGACCTCGTGGCCACGGGCCCGCAGGTTGGTGACGAGCTGCTGGGCCTGCGGGTGCGAGGGGCCGTCGGCGAGCGGCGGGAGCGCGCAGTGGATGGTCGGGACGCCGAGGTCGGCGGCGTCAAGGACGGTGAGGGGCGAGACGCCGGTGGTGCTGTGGGAGTGGATCTCCGCGAGCTGCAGGCGGGACAGGCTCGACTGGAGCATCGGGACCAGGCTGCGCACTCGCTCGGGCGTGAGCAGTCCGGCCGGGTCCTTGAGGTAGACGGAGTCGAAGGCCCCGCCCGCGTCGAGCTCCGCCGTCCTCGCGGCGTAGTACTCGTCGGTGTGCACCGGGCTGGTGGTGTAGCAGATCCCGCCGACGACCTCCTCGAAGCCGACACGCTTGGCCATCTCCGCGGTGCGCTGGGCGCCTGCCATGTCGTGCATGGGGTCGATGACCCACAGCCGTCTAATGCCGTGGCGGGCGAGCAGGGTGAACGCCAGCTCGAAGACCGCGTCGGGGGTGCGGTGGAAGGTGATGAACCGCTTGCCGGTGGTGAGGAAGCCCAGCTGCGTGTTCGGCAGCCGGTCCCGGGCCACGCGGATGCGCTCCCACGGGTCCTCGCGGTGGTAGCGCACCGCCGTCGCCATCGTGGTGCTCGAGAGCAGCTCGATCGCGCGGTAACCGACCTCGTCGAGGTGCGGGGTGACACCGGCCATCATGCGGGTGGTGATGCCCATGGCGCTCCACACGCTCTGGTTGCCGTCGCGGAGCGAGACATCGATCAGCTCGACCTTCATCGTCCCTCCTCCGGGGTCGTCGTCGCGGACGCCGTGGTCGCTGCCACCACCGGCTGCGCCGCCGCCGTGGGCGCGTCTGCCGGTTCCGCCGGGTAGCGGCCCGCCGCCATGGCGGTGTCGAGCCACCGGGTGGTCACCGCGTTGGCTGCGTAGTCGGGCTCGTCGAGGATCCAGCGCAGGAGCGGGAGCGAGGTGGTGACGCCGTCGACGTCGAAGTCGGCGAGGGCGCGGCGCATGCGGCCCACGGCGTCGTCCCGGTCGGTGCCCCAGGCGATCTGCTTGCCCATGAGGGCGTCGTAGAAGGGCGGGAACCGGTAGCCCTCGTAGACGTGCGAGTCCAGGCGTAGGCCGCCGGCGGCGGAGGGTCGCCAGCGCGTGACGGGGCCGGGTGACGGCACGAGGCCGCGGCTCGGGTCCTGCGCGGTGATGCGGGCCTCGATCGCGTGTCCGGTGACTCTTACCTCGTCCTGGGTGAGCCTGAGCGGCTCGCCCAGAGCCACCAGCAGGTGCTCACGGACGAGGTCGATGCCGGTGACGGCCTCAGTGACGGGATGCTCGACCTGGATCCGCGGGTTGACCTCGAGGAACGCCAGCGCGTCGCGGTCGACGTCGTAGAGGAACTCGACGGTGCCCAGGCCTGTGTACCGGAGCGCCCGCGCGATACGCACCGCGCTCTCGTGGAGCAGCGACCGGGTGACCGGCGGCAGCGCCGCGCAGGGCGCCTCCTCAATGACCTTCTGGTAGCGGAACTGCACCGAGCACTCCCGCTCACCCAGATGGACAACGTGACCGTGGGCGTCGCCGAGCACCTGGACCTCGACGTGCTTGGCGTCCTCGACGAAGCGTTCGAGGAAGACGGTGCCGTCACCGAAGGACGCATGGGCCTCCGAGGAGGCCATCTGCCAGGCACCAACGAGCTCGGCCGGCTCATGAACGAGCTTCATTCCCCGGCCGCCACCGCCGTGGGCGGCCTTGACCAGAACGGGGAATCCGATCGTGCGTGCGAGGTTCTCGGCCTCCTCGGCCGTCTGCGTGGGCCCGCCGGCGGAGACGGGAACGCCGACGGACTCGGCGAGCCGCCGGGCGGCGAGCTTGTCGCCCAGCGCGCGCAAGGCCTGCGGCGCGGGTCCCACGAAGGTCAGGCCGTTCTCGGCACAGGCCTCGGCGAAGTCGGCGCGCTCGGCGAGGAAGCCGTACCCGGGATGGACCAGCGTGCAGCCCGTGCCGGCGGCTGCCTCGACCACCGCGGGAATGTTGAGGTAGCTGTCCGAGGCACGCGGCGGGCCCAGCGTGATGACGCGGTCGGCCCGGCGCGCGCCGAGCGTGTCACGATCCGCCGTGGAGATGCCGAGGACGGTCTCGAGGCCCAGGCGCTGGGCGGCGTCGATGATCCGCAGCGCGATCTCGCCCCGGTTGGCGACGAAGACCCGTGTCATGCGGGCTGCCGGACTGCGAAGATCGGCTGGTCGAACTCGACGAGCGCCCCGTCCTCGACGAGCACCTCGACGACCTCGCCGGCAACACCGGCGGGCACCGAGTTCATCAGCTTCATCACCTCGATGATGCAAAGCACGGAGTCGGCCTCGACGGCGTCACCCACCTGCACGAACGGCTCCTCCCCCGGCTTGGGAGCGCGGTAGAAGTGGCCGAGCATCGGGGCGCGGACGACGGTGACGCCGTCGCTCGCCCGTCCGTCGGTAGCCGGGGCGGCCGGAGCCGGCGTCGTCGTCCGGGTGTCCGTCCTTCCCGGCCCCGACGCCGACTCCGGGGGCTCCGTCGCCCCAGCCGCCGGCGGCGCGGTCGCACCGAGGATCGAGGACGCACCCTGAGGCGTTGAGGTGCGCACCGCTCCCGAGGTCAGGGCATCGGTCCCCAGGTGCCCGCCCCGCAGCACGCGGATCCGCAGATCACCCTTCTCGAAGGCGAAGTCGGTGAACTCGGTCTTGTCGAGCTGCTCGATGATGGCGGCCAGCTCTTCGAGGTCGACGTCCATGTGGCTCCCTTGCCCGACTATGTGGCCCACACCACATCTGAGGCGACACTACGAAAGCATCCCTCATCAGGCAATGACGATCGGGGATATTCCCCATGCCGGAACCGGCGGGCCCAAGGTCCCACCAGCCCGCGGTCAGAGCTCGCCTCGCGTGGTATCAGTCCGCCGTGCGCGCCGTGTGGAGCCGATCCTCGATGTTCTCCCGACAGGCCCGCAGCATCGGGAGGAACTCCTCCAGCTGCTCCTTGCCGAAGCGGGCGCTCGGGAGTGCAACGGTGACGGCAGCGACGGGGGCGCCGGCCGCCGAATGAACGGCCACGCCGAGCCCCACGACACCACGCTCCGTCTCCTCGAAGTTCGTGCCGAATCCGGCCCGCCGAGCCTCGGCGAGATGACGTTTGAGGTCGGCGACGGTGCGGAACCGGGAGGTCGGCCACGGCGGCAGGCCCTGCCGGTAGAGCTGCTCGAGGTCGGCGGGGTTGAGCTCGGCAAGGATCGCCTTGCCTCCCGCGGAGCAGAAAGCGGGCATGAGGTCGCCGATGCGGACCGCGACCCGCAGCGTCAGGCGGCCCTCGAGCCCGTCGACGAACTGAATGTTGCCGCCGCGAAGGATCATCAGCTGCACGGTCTCCCCGACGGCCTCGTGGAGCACGTTGAGCGGCTCTCGGGCCACCTCGCGCAGCCGGGAGAGGCTCAGAGGCTCGACCATCACCTCCCCGAGCGTGGGGCCGGGCCGGTAGCGCCGCTGACTGTCCTGTGCAGCGAAGCCGCGGTGGGCGAGCGCGCTGAGGAGGCGGTGGGCGGTGGAGGGAGCGACGTCGAGGCTCGTGGCGGCGTCCTTCACGGAGAGCGCCTGCTCCGAGCGCAGCAGCACGATCAGCTGCAGTGCCTTGTCGACCGAGCCGAGCGGCGAGACCTCGGTGTTCCGCATGCGCGAATTATGCACTGCATCATTCCCAGATGCGGTCTGCGGTTCGCATCGCTTCCTAGGCGGCAAGGCGGCCGGGACAGGCAGCGCTAGGTCCGCGGCTCGCGCCCGGCGGGCTGCGTCGGCTCGGCGAGCAGCGGCGCCGGCGCCCGGAGGGGCGCCCGCACGGGTGAGCCGGCCGCGACGCTCAGGCAGGCGCCGTCGACGACGACGTCGACCGGCCCGGTCCCGCGCTCGAGCGTGACCGTGGTCCCCCCGGCGGTGGTCTCCACGCCCAGCAGGGCCCCGCGCCAGGTGACGCGGTAGGCGGTGCGGGTGATCCCGGAGGGCAGGAGCGGGGCGAGCTCGAGGTGCTCGTGGTCCTCGCGCAGCCCGCCGAGGCCGGCGGCGAACGCCAGCCACGTGCCGCCGATCGACGCCAGGTGCAGCCCCGTGGCGGTGTTCCCCTGGACGTCGAGGAGGTCCACGAGGGCGGACTCGCGCAGGTAGCGCAGGGCCAGGTCGGGGTGCTGCGCCTGCGCGCACACGACCGCCTGGACGGCCGCGGAGAGGGAGGAGTCGCGCACGGTGCGGGCCTCGTAGTACTCGAGGTCGCGGGCCACCTCCTCGGCGGTGAAGTCGTCGCGGCACCACCACAGGGCCTGGACGAGGTCCGCCTGCTTGACCACCTGGCGCCGGTAGAACTTCGCGTAGTGCTGGTGGTCCTGGATCGGGTAGGAGTCGCGCTTGTCCTCGAAGCGCCACTCCCGGTAGGCCGTGAAGTTCTGGTTCGCGGGGTGCACGCGGAGGCCCTCGTCCCACGGGACATGGACCGCCTCGGCGGCCGCCCGCCACGCGGCGGCCTCGGTGTGGTCCACCCCGAGCTCGGCCGCGCGGTCCTGCCGCTCCTGACAGACGTCCGCGGCCCGCAGGAGGTTGTGCCGCGCCATGAGGTTGGTGAAGACGTTGTCGTCGACCTCGCCGGTGTACTCGTCGGGGCCCGTCATGCCGAACAGGTGCCACCCGCCGGCCGCGTCCTCGTGGCCCATGGACATCCACAGCCGGGCCGTCTCGACGAGCACCTCGAAGCCTCCGACCGAGTCGAGGTCCTCGCCGGTCACGTTGCGGTAGAGCCAGAACGCGCGGGAGATGTCGGCGTTGACGTGCGTCGCCGCCGTGCTGGCGGGCCAGTACGCGGAGGTCTCCCGCCCGTCGATCGTGCGCCACGCGAAGGCGGCGCCCTCGAGCTGCAGGGTGTCGGCGCGCTCCCGTGCGGCGTCGAGCGTGCCCGCGCGCCACAGCAGGAGCCGGGCCGCCGCGTCGGGGCGGAGGAGCGTCAGCGCCGGCAGCACGAACCCCTCGATGTCCCAGAAGGTGTGGCCGCTGTACCCCGTACCGGTGAGCCCCTTGGCGCTCACTGGCGCGTCGGTGACGCAGGCCGCGGCGCAGAACAGCTGGAAGAGGTTGTACCGCAGCGCCTGCTGGAGCTGGGGGTCGCTGTCGATCTCGACGTCGGCCGTGGCCCACAGCTCGTCCAGGACCGCCCGCTGGGCCTGCACCAGGCCGTCCCAGCCGCGGTCCCGGCCCGAGCGCACCGCGGCCGACGCCTCCGCGGCGAGCGAGTCGGCCCCGGCCTCGCGCGCCCAGCTGTACCCGATGGTCTTGACGACGACGAGGCCCTCCCCCGCCGCGAGCTCGGCCGCGACGGTGGTGACGACCCGGTCGTCGTCGGCCTCGGTGTGCACGCGCCCGGACCCGACGTCGTGGTGCACGGCCGCGGCGACGCCGATGCGCGAGCGGCGCGTCCGCAGCACGAGCGCACCCCCGGCCTCGGTGCGCCTCCTCCCGAGGGTCTCGAACGGGTCGTCGAGCAACTCGGCCACGCGCGGGTCGTCGCTCTCGACCTCCGGCGGGGCGACGCCGGCGGCGAGGTCGGAGCGGATCACGACGTGCGCGGGACCGTCGAGCGCCCGCACCTCGTACCGGACCGCGCACACCGACCGCTCCGCGAGCGAGACCAGCCGGCACGTCCGCACCTCGAGCGTGGTTCCCGACAGGGCGGTCCAGCGCACCCGCCGCTCGAGCGTGCCGGCGCGCAGGTCGAGCGTGCGCTCGTGCACCTGCGGCCGGGCGTCGCGCACGTCCAGCGGGACGCCGTCGACGAGGAGGCGCAGCGCCGTGCCGTCGGGGACGGCGACCATCGCCTGGCCCTCCTCGGGGTGGCCGTACCCGCCCTCGGGGTACGACAGCGGGTGCGTCTCGTGGACGCCGGAGAGGAACGTCCCGCGCCGGGCGGACGGGTCGACCTCGTCGAGGGTGCCCCGCACACCGACGTACCCGTTGGACAGGGACAGGACGGACTCGGCGACGGCGAGGGTCCCGGGGTCGACGCACGGCTCCCGCAGGAGCCAGGGGTCGACGTCGAAGGCTGGCGCGCTCACGCTTCCTGTCCTACCGGGCCGTGCGCCCGCGCGCGATCGGTAGCACGCCGCCGGAGACCGGCTCCGGACGACCGCCCTCACCGCACGATCGCCGTCACCGGATGGGCGCTGTCGCCACCCCGGACCAAGGTCCCCTCGACCTCGCGGCGCAGAGGTGGGAGGATGGCGGTAGCTGGACGGCACGACGATCGAACCACCCGCAGCGCTCCGGTCCCCACGCAGGGGCCGCCGGGCAGCACGGTTGGCCACGGTCGGCCGGGTCGACCAGCGGCAGGGAGACGCGACGGGCGCGCCCCCGAAGTCCCGTCTACGAGAGCCGGTGATGCGACGCCAGTGGTAACGACGACACTGCTACCAGGCTGTCAGGCGACTCGCGGACATATCGGCCGTTGATGCTCTGAGGAGCACCGGCACCGCCCAGGATCGGGCACAGGACGAGCGTCTGACCCCCAGGTCAGCACAGAGCGACGGCCCGGGCGTACGCGCCCGGGCCGTTTCGCTGCTCAGAGCCGGGCGGCGCCGTCGGCGATCGTGGCCAGCGCGCCCGCCGCCGCGAGCGCGACGATGAGTCGGCGCGCCGCGACGGCGGTGAGCCAGCGGGCCACGAGCTCACCGAGCGCGACACCCACCAGCATCGCGACGGCGATCGACGCCCACGTGGGCGCGGACAGGCCGCCGGCGGCGGTCGGCTCGACGACCAGGCGCACGGCCACCGTGACCACGCCGATGACGACGAAGTACGGCTGCAGGGTCGCCGCGAACCGCACGTGGTCCCACCGGGTGAGCACCGAGAGCACGGCCATCGCGGGACCGCCGACGCCCGCGAGCGCCCCCATCGCCCCCGAGGCGACGCCGCTGGCGGTGACGAGGCCGGTGCTCCGCGGCAGCGTGCGAGCGCGGACGACGACGGCCGAGCCGATCAGCCCGAGCAGGATCAGGGCTCCCGCGAGAATCTGCGCCCATTGCGGGGCGAGCACGGCGGCGAGGGCGGTGCCGGCCCCGATGCCGACGAGCGCACCGGGGAGGAGCCTTCCGAAGGTTCCCCACTCGACGTCGGCGCGCACCCGGCCGAGCACGATGAGCGAGGCGGCGATGCCGAGCACGTTGATCACGACCACGCCCGCGGCCGGACCGAGGACGAGGATCACGAACGGCGAGGACACCAGCGCGAACCCCATGCCGGTGACCCGCTGCATGACCGCGCCGACGAGGACGGCGAGGACGAGCGCGACGGTCACGGCGCCCGTCCGCCGTCGTGGCGGGGGTTGCGGACGGGACGCGGCACAGGCTCAGGCTACCCAGCCCGGCGGCTCCTACCCGCGCGTGCGCCGCTTCCCGACCACCGCCGCCAGCCCGTCGCGCACGCTCGGGTACCGCGGCGTCCAGCCGAGCTCCCGCCTCGCCTTCGTGGTGTCGAGGTGGAGGCCGACCCGGGTGACGACGGTGCCGAGGTAGGGCGAGACTCGGAAGACGACGTCGGGCAGCCGCCACGGGCGCGGCGCTCCCGCCGCCTCGGCGAGGGCGTCGAAGTACTCCGACCACGTCAGCGGGTGGTCGTCCGCGACGTTGTACGCCTCTCCCGCCCGGCCGCGCTCCAGCGCGGCGACCGTGGCCGCCGCCGCGTCGGCGACGTGCACCAGGGACATGTTGCTCCCGTGCGCGGGCGCCGGCAGCAGGCGGCGCCCGGCCAGGTCGAGGAGCTCCCGCGTCGTGGGCTCGTTGCCGTAGAAGAACGCGTAGCGCATCGCGACACCCTCGAGGCCCGAGCGGAACACCTGCTGCTCGGTGGAGCGCATCGCGGCGACGTGCCGGCCGAACTCGCCGTCGCCGGACGGCCCGAGCGGGGCATCCTCGCGCACGGGGGCGTCGCCGTGGTCGACGAAGCCGTACACGAACAGGAAGGACTGGGTGACGAAGCGCCGGGCGCCGACGGCCCGCGCCGCGAGCAGCAGGTTCGCGGTGCCACGGGTGCGCAGCACGTTCGTGGGGTACAGGTCGCGGTGCCGCACCGGGGTGCGCGAGAGCGCGGTGCCCTCGTGGATCACCGCGTCCGCACGCTCGCCGTCGAGCGCCAGAAGCAGCGCGGGGCGGTCCAGGACGTCGGCGACCACGGGCTCGGCGCCGGCGTCGCGCAGCCGGTCGGCGCCCTGGCCGCGGCGGGTCAGCCCGACCACCTCGTGCCCGGCGTCGAGGAGCTGGCGGGTCAGCTCAGTGCCGATCGTGCCGGTGGCGCCGGCGAGGAGCACGCGCACGGGACCTCCCACGTCTCGTCTGTGCCGCCCATCCTGCCCCGTCATGGTGACGCGGAGCACCCGATATTCGGTCGAGCGACGTGGGCGCGCTCGGCCACACTCGGCAGGTGACCACCCCCTCCTCGGAGCCGTCGCCCGCGGCCGCCGGCTCCGCCGTCGACGCCGAGCTCCCAGCCGCCACGGACGGCGACCGGCCGACCTGGCGCCGCGACACCGCGCTGTTCCTCAGCGGCCAGACGGTCTCCCTGTTCGGCTCGATGCTCGTACAGTACGCGGTGATGTGGCACCTGACGCTGGAGACCCGGTCCGGCTCGGTCATGGCGCTGGCCGCGCTGTTCGGCTTCCTGCCGCAGGCCGTCGTGTCGATCTTCGGCGGCGTGTGGGCGGACCGGCACGACCGCCGGAAGCTGGTCATGACCGCGGACGCCGTCATCGCGGCCTCCACGCTCGCCCTCGCGCTGCTCATGCTGGGCGGCGTCACGGACCTGTGGCTGGTCTACGCCACCCTCGCCGTCCGCTCGGCGGGCGCCGGCGTGCAGACGCCGGCCGTGACCTCGCTGCTGCCGCAGATCGTGCCGACGGCGAAGCTCATGCGGGTCAACGGCATCAACGGGACCATCCAGTCCGCCATGGTGCTCCTCGCGCCCGCGGTGGCGGCGCTGGTCTACGCGAACTTCTCGATCGTCGCGGTGTTCTTCGTCGACGTCGTCACAGCGGTGGTCGGCATCGGCCTGCTCGCCGTGCTCACCGTCCCGCCCCTCGTCCGTCCCGGCGGCGAGCGGCCCGGCTACCTCGACGACCTCCGCGACGGCATCCGCTACGTCAGCGCGCATCGTTTCGTGCGCTGGGTGCTGGTCCTGTTCGCCGTCGTCTTCATCCTCGTCGTGGCCCCCTCCGGGCTCACGCCGCTGATGGTGGTGCGCACCTTCGGGGAGGAGGTGTGGAAGCTCACCGCGCTCGAGGTCGCCTACGGCGTCGGGATGATGATCGGTGGCGCGGTGATCGCCGCCTGGGGCGGGCTGAAGAACCGCGTCGTCATGATCGTCGCCTCGGTGTTCGTCTTCGGCGCCCTCGCCGTCGCCATGGGGCTCTCGACGAACCTGTGGGTGTTCCTGGCCTTCATGCTGCTCCTCGGCGTCGCCGTGCCGGCGTTCTCCACGCCGGCGATGACGGTGCTGCAGGAGACGGTCGAGCCGGAGCGGCAGGGACGGGTGTTCGGCTTCGTCAGCATCGTCATGGCGGTGTCGATGCCGCTGGGGATGGTGGTGTTCGGGCCGCTGGCGGACCGGTTCAGCGTCGAGTCCCTGCTCGTGGCCTCCGGGGCGCTGATGTTCCTGGTGGCGACCGTCGCCGTCGTCCTGCCCTCGGGCCGCCGGGCGATCGCCGGCGCGGGTGCGGGCGCGGCCGCGGCCGGCGTGGCGGACGGGTCGGGTGCGGCCGTCGTGGCCGATGAGGCTGGGTCTGATCTGGCGGACGCTACGGATGAGGCGGAGGAGACGGACCTCCCGGCGGACAGGGTCACGGCACCCGTGCCGTGAGTACCGTGGCTCCGTAGCGGCGGGCGAGCTCGTCCCACGTGCCCGCCACCGGGCGAGGGTGCGAGGTGACACTGTGAGGATCAAGCAGCAGGTCGTGGTGTTCGACGCCGCCGACCTGTCCACGGAGAGCCGCTTCTGGGCCGGCCTGCTGGGCGGCACCGTCGCCGCCGACGACGACTGGCACATGGTGCTGGTCGACGGCGAGCCGCGGGTGGCGGTCCAGCTGGCGCCGAACCACGTGCCGCCCGAGTGGCCGGACGGCAATCCGCAGCAGATCCACCTCGACCTCTGGGTCGACGACATCGACGCCTCCCACCAGGAGGTCATGTCCCTGGGCGCCACGCTCCTCCAGGCCGCGGAGGAGACCGACGACCCGGACGCCTTCCAGGTCTACGCGGATCCTGCCGGGCACCCGTTCTGCCTCTGCTGGGTCAAGGACGTGCCCCCGGCCCTGGACTGATGCGAAAGGACCCTGCCGCCCCACGCCACGCAACGGTCGCGACCGGCACGGCCGGCGACCGGCGCGACCGGCGGGACCGACTGCACGCCCGGCACGGCCCCGCCCCTCCGGCATGACCGGCGGACCGGCCGCGTCGGGGGCACACTGAGACAGCAGAGCCCGACCGCGACCGAGACGGCAGAGCCCAACCCGACCACCCCCCGACCCGAGGAGCACCGTGAGCCGAGGAGCACCGTGAGCCGACGACGTCACGGCGTGCAGCTCATCGCCTACGCCGACCGCTTCGGCGGCTCCGTCCGCGGGCTGCGCGAGCTGCTCGACGGGCCGCTCGCCGGGACCTTCGACGGCGTGCACCTGCTGCCGTTCTTCACGCCGTTCGACGGCGCCGACGCAGGCTTCGACCCCGTCGACCACACCGCCGTCGACCCCCGCCTGGGCACCTGGGCGGACGTGCGGGAGCTGGCCGGCCGCTACACGCTGATGGCCGACCTGATCGTCAACCACGTCTCCGCCGACTCGGCCGAGTTCCAGGACGTCGTCGCCCGCGGGGACGCCTCGGAGCACGCCGGGATGTTCCTGACCATGTCCGACGTCTACCCGGACGGCGCGGACGAGGCTGAGCTGGCCGGCATCTACCGGCCTCGGCCCGGGCTGCCGTTCACCCCCATGACCCTGGGCGGGCGCCGCCGGCTCGTGTGGACCACGTTCACGCCGCAGCAGATCGACCTCGACCTGGCCGACCCGGCCGGGCAGGCGTACCTCGACCGGGTGCTGACCGCACTGACCGCCGGCGGGGTGTCGATGGTGCGCCTCGACGCCGTCGGGTACGCGGTGAAGACGGCGGGGACATCCTCGTTCATGACGCCGCAGACGTTCGCCTTCATCGACGACCTCACCGCCCGCGCGCGGCACCGGGGCGCCGAGGTGCTGGTGGAGATCCACTCCCACTTCGAGCGTCAGGTGGCCATCGCGGGCCAGGTGGACCGGGTCTACGACTTCGCCCTCCCCCCGCTGCTCCTGCACACGCTCTACACCGGCGACGCCGCGGCGCTGCGGCACTGGCTCGACGTCCGGCCCGCCAACGCCGTCACGGTGCTGGACACCCACGACGGCATCGGCGTCGTCGACGTCGGACCGGACCAGATCGACGTGGGCCGCCCCGGGCTCCTGACCCCGGAGCAGGTCCACGACCTGGTCGAGGGGATCCACACCCGCTCCGGCGGGCAGTCCCGGCAGGCCACCGGGTGGGCCGCCTCGAACGTCGACATCTACCAGGTCAACTGCACGTACTACGACGCCCTCGGCGACGACGACGCCTACCTCCTCGCCCGCGCCGTGCAGCTCTTCGTGCCCGGCGTGCCGCAGATCTACTACGTGGGCCTGCTCGCCGGCCGCAACGACATGGAGCTGCTCGCCCGCACCGGGGTGGGGCGTGACATCAACAGGCACCACTACACCCGCGAGGAGATCGAGACCGATCTCGGGCGCCCGGTGGTGCGCCGGCTGCTGGAGCTGATCCGGCTGCGCAACACCCACCCGGCGTTCGACGGCAGCTTCCGGGTTGCGGGCGAGGGCTCCGCTGTCGAGCTGATCTGGGAGGCGGGCGAGCACCGGGTGAGCCTGGAGGCCGACGTCGCCGCGGTGCGTTTCCGCGTCCGGTCGACGCCGGAAGCGAACGCTCCGTCGCCGTCGAGCAGGTAGCGCACGCTCCTCCGTCGCCGTCGAGCAAGAAGTCTCGTGCCGAGAAAGAACTCCGAAACCTACTTTCTCGGCACAGAGCCTCTTGGTCGGCACGCTGTCGCCACGACGAGGGCCACGAACGAGTGCGGCAGACGGAGCGGCCCGCACTCGGCACCCCGTTCCCGGCCCTCAAAGACCTCGCGCCGGACGCCGCCCGAGCACCAGACTGGGCGCACCATCCGACTGAGCGAGGAGTTCACCGTGACCACCCGACTCAACCCGTACATCTCCTTCCGGGACAACGCCCGCGAGGCGCTCGAGTTCTACCACGGCGTCTTCGGCGGCAACCTCGACCTGAGCACCTTCGCCGAGTTCCACGCCAGCGAGGACCCGGCCGACGCCGACAAGATCATGCACGGGCAGGTCGAGGCCCCCAACGGGATGACGCTCATGGCGTCCGACACCCCGAGCTCCATGGACGTCGCCGACTCGAGCAACATCACCATCTCCCTGAGCGGGGACGACGAGTCCGAGCTGCGCGGGTACTGGGACAAGCTCTCCGACGGCGGCACCGTCACGATGCCGCTGGAGATGGCGCCGTGGGGCGACTACTTCGGCCAGCTCACCGACCGCTTCGGCATCTCCTGGCTGGTCAACATCGCGGGCCAGCGCTCCTGACGCCGGCCTCCCCGGTGCACCGCGACCTCGTCGCGGCGGTCCGCCGCACGCTGGCCGACGGCGGGGACCCCGTCCGCGCCGCCGGCCAGCGGCAGTACCTGCGCTCCGAGCTGCCCCTGCGCGGCTTCCGCCTCGCCGAGCTGCGCGCCGCGCTGCGGCCGGTCCTCGCCGCTCCGGGCCACGCCATCGACGACGCCCGAGCCTGGGACGCGACGGTCCGCGCCCTGTGGGACGGGGCCGGGTACCGCGACGAGCGCCACGCCGCGATCGCGCTCGCCCGCCACCGCCCGTACCGGACGTGGGCGACCGACCCCGCCGCCCTGCCGCTCTACCGGCACCTCGTGGTCACGGGGGCGTGGTGGGACCTCGTCGACGACGTCGCCACCCACCTGCTCGCCCCGCTCGTGCGCGCGCACCCGGACGAGGCCGCCACCGTCCGCGCCTGGTCGTCCGACGCGGACCTGTGGGTGCGACGCGCCGCGATCCTGGCCCAGATCGGTGCCCGCGAGCGCACCGACCCCCGGCTGCTGGCGGACTGCGTCGAGGCGAACCTGCTGGGCAGCCGGCACGGCGACGAGTTCTTCGTCCGCAAGGCCGTCGGGTGGGCGCTGCGCGACTACGCCCGCACCGACCCGGCCTGGGTCGCCCGGTACGTCGAGGCGCTCGGGGACCGGCTGGCCCCGCTGTCCCGGCGGGAGGCGCTCAAGCACCTCGGATGACGGCGCGGCGCGGCACCCGGGCGAGGAGAACGCTCCCACGCCACCGCCGTCGCCGCGCGACCGCGCGCTACTCCCCCGTCGGCTCGAGGAGGAACACCGGGATCTCCCGCTCGGTGCGGTTCTGGTAGTCCGCGTAGTTCGGGAAGGCCGCCACGGACCGCTCCCACCACTGCACGCGCTCGGGGCCCGTCACCACTCGCGCCCGGGCGGCCACGACCTCGGCGCCGTCCTGGACGAGGACCTCCGGGTGGGCGAGGAGGTTGTGGTACCACTGCGGGTGCCTGGGTGCCCCGCCCTGCGAGGCGACCGCCACGTACGTGCCGTCGTGCTCGACGCGCATCAGCGGCACCTTGCGGACCTTGCCGGACCTCGCCCCGCGCATGGTCACGACGACGATCGGAAGGCCCTTCATCGTGTTGGCCCGCGTCCCCCGCGAGGCCTCGTACTCCGCCACCTGGCGTCGCACGTGCTCCTGCGGGCTCGCCTCGTACTCGGTGCCCAGCTCCTGAATCCCCATGCTGCCCTCTTCCGAAATCGACCGTTCCCCACACCCTAGGGCGGCACACCGGTGCACGACGCACCCGGCGACCTCCGACCCCGCTCCGGCGCCGCCGCCTCGATAAGACGTCGACACCGCGCGGGACCGGCGCCATCCTTGTCCGGTGACAATTTCCGGACGACGCCGTCCCATCGTGCTCGCGGCCGTCCTCCTGGTCTCGACCGCGCTGACCTCGTGCAGCACCACCGGCGACCCCGCGACCGACGCGGAGGACCTCGCCGAGGCGCTCGAGACGGGCGAGACGAGCGACGCACGGGGCCTGGTGTCGGACGAGAACCTCGCCACCATGCTCGGGGAGATCTCCGAGCTGCCGCGGACCGTCGAGGTGGCCGGGGTCGGTGAGCCCCGTGAGATCACGGACAGCAGGATCAAGGTCGTCGACGTCGACCTGGACTGGGCGTGGGACCTCGACGCCGACGGCGAGCCCGACTGGAGCTACACGAGCACCGCCCGGCTGGTGGAGGACGACGAGGGCGCCTGGAACGCCGAGGTCCACCCCGACTCGCTCGTGCCGGGCGTCGGCCCACAGGCGGCGGTGGTCCTCGAGCGCGTGCGCGGCGTGCGCGGGGAGGTGCTCGCCGGCGACGGCTCCGCGATCGTCACCGACCGTCCCGTGCTGCGGGTCGGCTTGGACAAGACCCGCCTGGAGGGCGCGCCGGAGGCGGACCTGCGCGCGAGCGCCGAGGCCGTCGCGACGCTCGCGGGCTACGACGACCCGGGGGCGTTCGCGGACCGGGCGGTCGCCGCGGGCCCGCGCGCCTTCGTCGAGGCGATCGTCGTGCGCGACGGGACCTCCGACGTCGACCTCCAGGCCCTGGCCGAGGTGCCCGGCGGCGTGGCCCTGCCCGACGAGATGCCGCTCGCGCCGACGTCGGCGTTCGCCCGGGCGCTGCTCGGCCGGGTCGGCGAGGCCACGCAGGAGATCGTCGAGGCGTCGGAGGGCCGGGTGGCGGCCGGGGACACGGTCGGGCTGTCGGGACTGCAGGAGCAGTACGACGCCACGCTCGCCGGGAAGCCCGGGCTGCGGGTCAGCAAGCAGGTCGGGGCGGAGCTGACCCCCCTGTTCGAGCGGCCCGTCGCCGACGGCGCCGACCTTCACCTCTCCCTCGACACCGGGGTGCAGACCCCCGCCGAGGCGGCGCTGGCGGGCACCACCTCCCCCGCCGGCCTGGTCGCCCTGCGGCCGTCGACCGGCGAGGTGCTCGCCGCCGCGTCCGGCCCGGGCAGCGAGGGCCAGAGCACCGCCATGCTCGCCACGCTCGCGCCAGGCTCGACCTACAAGATCGTCACCGCCCTCGCGCTGCTGCGGGCCGGCGTGGGGCCGCACGACGTCGTCTCCTGCACGCCGGACGCCACGGTCGAGGGCTACACCGTGGGCAACTACCCCGGCTACCCCGCCGCGTACCTGGGCGAGATCACCATGTCCGACGCCGTCGCGCAGTCCTGCAACAGCGCCCTGATCAACGCCCGGGACGCCCTCACACCGGAGGCGATGGCCGACGCCGCAGCCGCCCTGGGACTCGGCCGAGACCTGGCGGGATCCTGGCCGGGCTTCCTCGGCTCGGTCCCGGCGGACGCGTCCGGCACCGGCTTCGCCGCCTCGCTCATCGGCCAGGGCGAGGTCCTCGCCTCCCCGCTGGCGATGGCGACCGTCGCCGCGTCCGTGCAGGCCGGGACCGCCGTCGCCCCGACGCTCGTGCTCGGGCCGGTCGACATCGCCGACGACCCGGCCGGGGTGGCCGCGCCGTCGGCGCCGCTGACCGCGGAGGAGGCGGAGGTGCTGCGCGGGTACATGCGCGGGGTCGTCACCGGTGGGACCGCAACCCTGCTGGCCGGCGTGCCCGGGGAGCCCGTGCACGCCAAGAGCGGCTCCGCCGAGGCCGGCGGGGGCGATGACGCGCGGGTGGACTCGTGGATGATGGCGTACCGCGGCGACCTCGCCGTCGCCGTCATGGTGCAGGGCGGCGGGCACGGCTCCGGCGTCGCGGGCGGCATCGTGCGGGACTTCCTCTCCGCCGTCGCCTAGCCCCTCCCGCGAGACGTCAAGTTCTCGAGGAGACGTCAAGTTCTCGGCGAGCGGTCAAGATCTCGACCAGACGTCAGATTCTCCCGAGCTACGACAGGTGGGCACGAGCCCTCAGGGTCGCGACCCCGTCACCCTCCAGCTCGTCGCAGTACGCCACCCTCCCGGTCATCGCCATGATCAGCGCCAGCGTGGTGCCCCGCACCAGCGGCCCGGCGCCGGTGGTGAAGGGGCCGTCCGTCGCACGCAGGCGGAGCCCGCGCACGCGCCCCTTCGCCAGCACGACCAGGTCCGACCGCCGGTAGTACTCCGCCACCTGGGTGAGCGTCTCGACCGGGTGGTCCCGCCGGATGCCGAGCGGACGCCGGATGTCCTCGGAGTGGACGACCACCTCGCCGAGCCACGCCACGACGGGGCCGGGCGGCGCCGTCGTGCTGTCGCGCACCCGGCGAAAGCGGGTCAGCGTCTCGGCCGGTGTGGCGCCGACGTGCTCGGCCAGGCGCATGGCCACCTGTTCGTCGAAGTCGAACCGGCACCGGACCACGCCCGCCAACCAGGTGATCGGGTTGAGCGTCGCGGCGGCCGTCATGTGGGCCAGCACCTCCCGGACGGACAGGCCGACGCAGAGGGACGGCGTCGCCCACGCCCGCTCGGGCAGGTCGGCAAGGTCCTCCGCCAGCGCGGCCCGCTCGGCGTGCACACGGCCCCAGGTCTCGCCTCGCCCCATGGCAGCAACCTATCGGCCCGGTCGGGTCTCACCGGCAGACAAATGATCCGGTTCGGCCGGCCCGGAGGCGACTAGCCTGGACGCGGCGAGAGGAGACGAGGATGTCCTTCACCGACGATGAGATCGCCTTTCTGAGATCGCAGTCGACCGCCCGGTTCGCGACCGTCGGGCCCGGCGAGCAACCCGACGTCGTCCCGGTCGCCCTCGAGTTCGACGGCACCTACTTCTGGGTCGGCGGCGTCGGCGGCCAGGTGCTCGAGACCCGCAAGTTCCGCAACGTCGAGGCCGGCTTCCACAAGGTGGCACTCGTCGTGGACGACATGCTGTCGTTCAACCCTTTCGTCGTCCGGGGCATCCGCGTGTACGGCCGGGCGGAGGGGCCGATCCAGCGAGTGGGTGTGGTGGGGCCGGGGTACTTCCTCCGGGTCACCCCGACGGTCTCGTGGAGCTGGAACATGGCGGGCCAGCCGGTCGGCGAGACGTGGTACGACACGCCGCGGACCGAGCACGCTCCGCCGTCGGGGAGCGCCGCTCAGGCGGCTGCGCGATAACGACGGGCAAGGCGTCGGTGCCGGTGCCGGAAGACGAGCCCGACCACCGATGCCATCAGCGGCCGCAGCGGCTCCCAACGCGGGGCGAACGAGACGCGGTCGGTCAGCCGAGTGCCGCCGTCGAGCGGCTCGACGGTGCGCTCGTGCTCCCACACCCGCGAGGTCAGCATGCTCGAGCGCTCGAGGAACCGGCGGCCGGGGACGATCTCGTCGAGCACGAGATCGTCGTACTCCACCGGCAGGACGCCGCCGAGCAGCAGCCAGGAGCGGAAGAGCGGACGTCCCGGCTCGATCGTGCCGGGATCCAGGGCGGTGACACCGGGCGGGGCGGTCATCCGCAGCCACGGGTAGAGCTCGCCGTTGATCCCCGCGAACCGCGTGGCGTGCCGCCAGACCAGGTCGGGCGCTGCCGGAAGGGTGGAGACGAAGGTCTGGGTCGTCAGGTGCTCGGTAGTCACCGCGCGAACCTAGCGGCGATCGTCCTGGCAGCGGGCACCGCGCGGATGGCGCCACGAAGTCGCTCGGAACGGGGTCCTCCAGGTGCAGATTAGGCTCCTCGAACGGACTTTGTGGCGCGTTCCTGACGCTCGAAGGGAATCGCCGTCCTCATTCCCGCGACGTCCGGTGGGCGTAGCGGCGCGCCAAGAAGTCCGACCAGGTGCGGGTGCCGACCGGGAGCGCGGGGGTCGTCGCGGCGCCGTCGCGGAACGCGGCCAGCATCCGGCCCGGCCCGCGGACGGGCAGGATGCGGCGACGCCGCCCGGTGGCGGCCATCCACGCGCGGAGCGCGGCGTCGCCGGTGAGCACCTCCGGCCCGCCCAGCTCGACCGTGTCCCGGGCCGGGCCGGCGGCGACCAGCTCGACGAGGAGGTCGGCGACGTCTGCCGTGTCCACCGGTTGCGCGCGGATGCCGCGGTCGACGGGCACGACGGGCAGGCGGGTCAGCGCCGCGAGCGCCGTGTCGAGGAGGTCGAAGAACTGCGTCGCGCGCAGCACCGTCCACGGCGTGCCCCCGCGCGCCACCTCCCGCTCGGCCTCGAGCTTGATCCGGAAGTACCCCCACGGCACCCGGTCGACCCCGACGATCGACATGAGCAGCAGGTGGTCCACGCCCGCCGCGCGCGCCGCGGCGACCAACCGGGCCGTCCCCGCGACGTCGACCTCGCGGGTGTAGGCCCGCTGGTACGGCGCCGACGCCAGGTGCACGACGGCCCCGACGCCCTCGACGGCGTCGGCCAGCCCCTCCCCCGTGGCCAGGTCGGCGCGCACCCAGGTCTCCGCGCCACCGGTGCGGCCGGGCTTGCGGCTCGTCGCGCGCACCTCGTGGCCGGCGGCGACCAGCGCCGGCACGGCGGCGCGCCCCAGCGTGCCGGTCGCTCCGGTGACGAGGACGGTGCTCACGCCGACCTGCCGTCGGGCGTCCTGGGCGAGGGGTCGAGGGCCGTGCGCCGGTGCTCGCGCACCGGCCCCTCCGTCGAGCCGCGGGCGACTCGCCGCAGGCGCAGCACCAAGCCTGCCGCGAGCGCGAGGGCCAGGAGCGAGAGCAGGTACGGGTCCGACGCCCGGCCGCCGAGGTCGCGGTCGATCACGTGGGACGCGGCGTGGACGACGGCGCCGGCCGTGGCACCCGCCAGCGCGACGGCGACGGCGTCCCGCCAGGCCAGCGCCGCCAGCAGCGCGACGCCGATGCCGATCTGGAACGCGCCCAGGTCGTGGAAGAGGTGGAGGTTGAACGGGTCGAACTGCGCCACGGTTTCGTGGAACGACCGCGGCCACCCGAACGACCACACCCCCGGGACCAGGAACGCCACGGCCCCGAGCACCACCAGCGCGCGCACCGATCGTGTCATCGTCCCTCCCCGTTCGACGACGCTACTCACGCCGCCCTGGCGGTCAACGGTTTTCTCGTCCTCGCGCTTCTTCGCCGGCGAGCTCACGTCGTCGTCCGGGCCTGGTCGAGGGCCCGGTGGACGGGCGGCTCAGGCCCGCCTGACGCGCCCGCGCCCGCGCCCGCGCCGTGCGCCGCGACGCGGTCCTGCGCCCGTGCGCTGACGACCGCGAGCCCGAGCGCGGCGAACGCCGCCGCGGTGATCGCCGCGACCAGGTCGGCGTCGTCGACCCCGGCCAGCGCCTGCAGGAGGACCGTGCCGGGCATCAGGGCCAGGTAGCCGAGCACCGCGGCCGCGAGGGCGCCACGCCACAGCGGGGCGAGCGCGCGTGCCACCGAGCCCGGCGGACGCCGTCCGACGCCGAGCGTCGCGAGCCCCAGAACCAGCCCGAGCAGCGGGGGCCCGAACCCGCCCCCGACGAGCAGCAGGACCACCGACAGGGCGATGAGGACCAGGCCGCCGCGGGGTCGTCGGAGGTACAGCGCCGACCACACGGCGACGGCGGCCCCCACCGCCACGCTGACCGTGCCGGAAAGCTGCATCGTGGGCAGGAGCGACATCGCCGGCTCGCCGTCGAGCGGGGCGAACGCCGCGACGCCGGGCCAGGACTCGAAGACGACCGACTGGACCGGGGCCGGTCCCTGCCCGAGCTCACCGACGCCGTGCTCGATCCCGACCAGCCCGGCGAGCACGCCGAGCACGGAGACGACGACGCCGGTCGCGCCGCCGAGCTCGCCCGGGGACGTCGCGGCCGCCGGCCGGTGCCGCCGGGCGGCGACGCGTGGGTCAAGGGTGGACCGCATGGTGGTTCCCTCCTCCGGGTACCTCCGCACTCGACCTCGCTCCCTACCGTCGCCGGGCAGAGACGGGAGCGCCACGGACGAACGTCCTCGCCGAGGAAATATGGGCTGTGCCCGCGCCCAAGATGCGGTTAACGTTCGGCGCCATGACCGTGGAGAGGAACGCAGAGAAGACCGCAGCGCGCACCGGCGAGGACCTCGGCCTCGATGCCGCGAGCCTGGCCGAGATCCACGAACTGGTCCGCCGGGCGCAGGACGCCCAGTTCGAGCCGGGGCCGTTCCTCGACCTGCACACCCCGGACGCCGTCGTCGTCAACATCGCGGGCCGCCGCGTGCTGGGCCGGGACGCCCTGGGTGAGGCCATGCGGGCAGCGCTCACCTCGCCCCTGAGGGATGTGGTGACGACGGCGGAGGTCCACGACGTCCGGCTGGTGGCCCCCGGCGTCGCGCTGGTCAGCTGCACCAAGCGCGTGGAGGACGCCCGGCCGGAGCCGGCGGCCGGGCTGCCCACCGTGGGCGTGCTGACGTACGTGGTGGTGCGCTCGCAGGGCCGCTGGCGCATCGCGTCGGCGCAGACGACGCCGGTCGTCCAGCCCGGCTGAACCGGCGCCTCCAAGCCCGCCAGCACCTCCCGAACGTGCACCGACCGCCGTCAGCGCTTCTTCCGCGCCGGCTTCGGCGGCAGCGTCGCCGTGTGCTCGGCTGCGCGGGCCACGAGCCGGGCCGCGTCGGCGCCGTCGGGCACCGTGACCCAGCCGCCCATCGGGCGCTCGGGTGGCCCGAAGTCGCCCCCGCCCGCCGCGCGGAGCTCCGCCGCCTCTGCCTCGGGCAACTTCACCCCGAGCTGGGAGCCGAACAGGCCGGCGAACATGTGGCCGCCGAGGAACGCGCCGACGTTGCCGAACATCGGCCTCACCTCAACGCGCGGGTCGTCGGGGACGGCGGCACGAAAGCGCGCCACGTCCTCCTCGGTGGGTCTGGGCATCTGCACGGTCGTCCTCCAGCCGCTCGACCATCATCCTCCGGGAGGATGGCGGCGGCCGCGCGCGCGACGTACCGTCGTAGCACGCATCGAGGGAGAGTGTGTGCTCATGTCCCGCTGGTACCGGTGGCTCCCCGCGGCGGCCGTCCCCGCCGTCGTCGCAGCCGCCTCGCTGACGTCCCAGGCCGGCGCGGCCGACCTCCCCGACAAGTCCCCCGAGGACGTCCTGGCCATGCTGGCCGACCACTCCGTGGAGGCGTTCTCCGGGTCCTTCGCGCAGGCCTCCGACCTCGGCCTGCCCGCGCTGCCCGGTGGCCTCGCCGGCCCCGGCGGCCAGGGCGGCGAGGAGATCGCCGAGGCGGTCGAGCTCCTCACCGGCGACCACACCGGCCGCGTCTACGTCGGCGGGGACGCCGCCCGCCTGCAGGTCATGGACTCGTTCTCCGAGCGCGACCTCGTACGCAACGGCGACGAGGTCTGGCTCTACGACTCCCGCGACAACTCCGCCGTGCACCTCACGCTGCCCGACCACGCCGGCTACCCCGGGCACCCGGGCGCCGGCGCTCCGGGCGCGGCCCCGATGCCGGAGGAGATGGCGGCGAAGTTCGTCGAGGTGGCCGGGCCCAGCACCGAGCTCACGGTCGCCGACGACGTGTCCGTGGCCGGCCGCGACGCCTACGAGCTCGTCATGACCCCGCGGACGGACGGCACGCTCGTCGGGTCCGTGGCGATCGCCGTCGACGGCGAGACGGGCTTCCCGCTGCGCGTCACCGTCGAGGCGCGCGGCCAGGAGGACCCCGCCTTCGAGCTCGCCTACACCTCCTTCACCCTCGGCGAGCCCGACGCCGCCCGCTTCGAGTTCACCCCGCCGGCCGGCGCCACCGTCGAGGAGAAGTCGCTTCCCGACGCCGAGGGCCACTGGGCCCCCTACCCCGACGCCACCGCCCCCTCGGCCCCGGCGGGTCCGATGCCGACGGTCGTCGGCGAGGACTGGGAGTCCGTCGTCGTCCTGCCGACCGGCGCGGCCGACCTGGCCGCCGACCCGATGCTCGCCCAGGTGACCCAGCCGGTCGACGGCGGCCGTCTCCTGTCCACCGCTCTCGTCAACGTCCTGATCGCCGACGACGGCCGCGTGCTCGTCGGGTCGGTCCCCGTCGAACGGCTCCAGGCCGTCGCCGGGTCGTGACCGCCGCGACGACGGCGGACCCCGCCGGTCCGGGGCCCGCGGTCGAGCTCGCCGTCGAGACCCACGGCCTGACCAAGCGGTTCGGGCGTCAGAAGGCCGTCGACGGCGTCGACCTGGCCGTCCCGGTGGGCTCCGTCTTCGGCTTTCTCGGGCCCAACGGGTCCGGGAAGACCACGACGATCCGGGTGCTGCTCGGGCTGGCGTCGGCGACCGCCGGGCAGGTCCGCGTGCTGGGTCGCGAGATGCCCCGCCACGGCCGGGAGGTCCTGCCCCGCGTGGGCGCCCTGGTCGAGGGGCCGGCGTTCTACCCGTACCTCTCCGGCGAGGCGAACCTCCACCGGCTGGACACCGCCAACCGCTACGCGCCGGCGGCGACCCGAGCGGCGCGGGTGGGGGCCGCGCTCGAGCGTGTCGGGCTGAGCCACGCCGCGCACAAGAAGGTGCGCGCGTACTCGCTGGGCATGAAGCAGCGCCTGGGCATCGCGAACGCGCTGCTCACCCCGCGCGAGCTCCTTGTGCTCGACGAACCCACCAACGGCCTCGACCCGCAGGGCACCCGCGAGGTGCGCTCGCTCGTGCGCTCGCTCGCCGCGGGCGGCACCACCGTCTTCGTCTCCAGTCATCTGCTCGCCGAGGTCGAGCAGATGTGACGCACGCGGCGGTGATGAGCGTCGGCCGGCTGGTCGCCCACGGCAGCCTGGCGGAGCTGCGCCGCGCCGGCCGCGCCCACGTCCGGGTGCTCACCCCGGACCCCGCGGCAGCCCGCCGCGAGCTCGTCCGCCTCGGCATGACCCCAGACGAGAGCTGGTCCGTGACGCCCGGCTCCGACGGCGGGCGGGACTCCGGCGGCGGACCGGACGTCGAGGGCGTGACGAGCGCCGTCGTCGCCCTCATGCCCGACGGCGCGCCCGCGCCCGAGGCGATCGCCGCGGCACTGGTGGGGGCGGGGGTGCGGCTGCGCGGGTTCGCCGTCGAGCAGGCCAGCCTGGAGGACCGTTTCGTCGCGCTCACCGGGGAGGGGTTCGACGTTGCCCAGTGACCAGGCTCCGCCGACGACGCACGAGCCCGCCCCGCCCGCCTCCGCCGCCGACGCCGGCACGCCCCCCTCCCCCGACCGCGGCGCGACAGCCGCCCGGCCGTCGGCGGGCTGGGCGCTGCTCGGCTCGGAGCTGGCCGTGCTCTTCCGGCGCCGCCGCACCTGGGCGATGCTCCTGGCGCTGGCGGCGATCCCGGTGATCATCGCGGTGGCCGTCCGGCTGTCCTCCAGCCCGCCCGGTCCGGGTGAGGGACCGCCGTTCCTGGACCGTGTCACCCAGAACGGGCTGTTCGTCTCCGTCACCGCCCTGGTGGTCACCGTGCCGCTGTTCCTGCCGCTGACCGTCGCCGTCGTCGCGGGCGACACCATCGCCGGCGAGGCCGGCCACGGGACGTTGCGGTACCTGCTCGTCGCGCCGGCCGGCCGGCTGCGGCTGCTGCTGGTGAAGTACGCGGGCGCCGCGGCCTTCTGCGTGGCAGCGACGCTGATCGTGGTGCTGACCGGCGCGGCGATCGGCGCCGCCCTCTTCCCCGTGGGGCCGGTCCCGCTGCTCTCCGGCGACACGATCGGCGTCGGGGAGTCCGTGGTGCGCTCCCTGCTGGTCGCCGGCTACGTGAGCGTCTCCCTGCTCGGCCTCTCCGCGCTCGGGCTGTTCGTCTCGACGCTCACCGACGTACCCGTGGGCGCCATGGCGACGACCGCGGTGCTCAGCATCGTGGCGCAGGTCCTCGGCTCCCTCGACCAGCTCGCGTGGCTGCACCCGTGGCTGTTCACGAACCACTGGCTCGGGTTCGCCGACCTCCTCCGCGAACCCGTGGTGTGGACGTCGTTCGCGGACAACGCCCTGCTGCAGGCCGGGTACATCGCGATGTTCGGAGCGCTGGCCTACGGCCGGTTCGCCACCAAGGACGTGCTCTCCTGAGCCCACGCCCGCCGCTGCGCGGCTCCTGAGCCTGCCGCACCACCGAGCGTCCTGTCGGAGCGCTGGACCAGATCGGCTCACCGCGGAGGCGATCGGCTGACCGTGGAGACGATCAGCTCGCCGCGGGGGCTGCTTCCAGACGCGGCGACACCCCGTGCAGGATCGCCTCCTCGAGCGCGCTCTCGGCCTCCTCCTCGGTGAGGTGGAGTGCCAGCGCGAGCTCGGTGACGACCGGCTGCCGGGCGTGCTTGAGCAGGTCCTTCTCGCCCCAGGACACGCCCTTCTCCGCCTGGCGGCGGGTGAGGTCCCGGACGACCTTGGCGGTGGAGAGGAGGTCACCGGTGCGCAGGTGGTCCACGTTGTCCTTGAAGCGACGCGACCAGCCGGTCTCCTCGTGCCCGGTGGGCGCGCGCAGGACGTCGAGCAGTCTCTGGAGCCCCTCGGCGTCGAGCACCTGGCGCAGCCCGACCTCCTCGGCGTTGGCGACCGGGACGCAGATGTTCATCTCCTTGGCGTGGACCGCGAGGTCGATGTACCGGGTCTCGACACCCCTGATCGTCCGTGTGGTCGTCCCAGCGACCGTGCACGGTCCGTGGTGAGGGTGGACGACGATCTGGCCTTCGGAGAAGTTCATGCTCTACGACCTTCGTGTGCGCGTGGTCGCCGCACCCGGTCACGAGCCGGGCAACCACCCGGGCAGGCGACCGTCCCACCACCTCGTGCCTCGACCGGGGGCGAGACACCGGGGCGCACGGTGGGAACGCAGGAGCAGACGCCCCAGGGATGGGAGACGCCCGACCCCCGCGAGCCGGCACAACCTATTTTCCCAGATACGCGCGCCATGTCTTGGGTATGAGTTCCGTCACAGCTCAAACTCGCTCCGCTCAGGACAACCTCTCTGCGGCGCCGTGTCCGCAGCCGGACCAACCGGTCGACCCGACCGACCGACCCGCCACCCGCACCGGCCGGCCCGCCGGCCGGCCCACCGGCCGGCCCGGCCGACCGCCACCCTGAACCGCCCCGGGCTGGCCGAGAAGTGTCTCTCTCGGGCGTTACCCGCGACGCCCGACCGGCGCGAGAGGGAGTCCCACCGATCCCGCCCTGCACGGACCCGCGCCACGACCGCGAGCTGCGCCAGCACAACGCGCACCGTTCCCGTCCCACGCGCACCCGCGCGTCGACCGCGAGCCGCGCCAGCACAACGCGCACCGTTCCCGTCCCACGCGCACCCGCGCGTCGACCGCGAGCCGCGCCAGCACAACGCGCACCGTTCCCGTCCCGCACGCAGCCGCGCGTCTGCCGCGAGCCGCGCGAACGCTGCACGCCCCTATCCCGCACGTCGAGATCCCGCCGAAAAAGACATGTCCGCGGCACGGTCCGTGCGCGGGACCGACGATGTGCCAGACACCTGTTGACAGGGCCGACCGGTCGGCGCATGCTTAATCAACCACTCAGTTGAACAACAAGGACGTTGACTATGGCGCCGGACGACGACGCGCTCCTCGACCGGGCCTTCATGGCCCTGGCCGATCCGGTGCGCCGTCGCATCGTCGCCCGGCTCAGCCGGGGGCCCGCCACCGTCAACGAGCTTGCCGAGCCCTTCGAGATCACCAAGCAGGCGATCTCGAGGCACATCCAGGTGCTCGAGCACGCCGGGCTCGTCACGCGCAGCCGCGACGCCCAGCGCCGTCCCGTGCACCTCAACCCCGCCCGGCTCGAGGCCCTCACCGCCTGGATCGACCGCTACCGGCTGGTCAAGGAGGCGCAGTTCCGCGGCCTCGACGCCGTGCTGGAGGAACGCCGCAGCACCTAACCCCAGGCAGCACCGACATCACAGGAGTCAGCCGTGAACAAGGCACTGGGCAACGCCCTGCACATCACCCTCCCCGAGGGGCTTCCGTTCATCGACTACGAGCGGGAGTTCGACTTCCCCGTCGCGGACGTCTTCCGCGCCCACGCCGAACCTGACCTCATCGTCCAGTGGCTCGGCCCGCGCGGCATGAAGATGGAGATCGACCACTACGACTTCCGTACCGGTGGCACCTACCGTTACCTCCACACCGGGCCCGACGGCGTGCCGTACGCCTTCTCCGGCGTGTTCCACACGGTGCGGGAGAACGAGTTCGCGATCCAGACCTTCGAGTTCGGCGGTTACCCCGACGTCGTGAGCATCGAGTTCATGACATTCACCGACCTCGGCGGCGGCCGGTGCAAGATCTCCGGCCACTCGGTCTACCCGAGCATGGAGGCGCGGGACGGCATGGCGTCCTCCGGCATGGAGCAGGGCATGGGCGAGGGGTACGAGCGGCTCGAGGAGCTGCTCGACAAGGAAAAGTCCTGACGACGAGCCACGCCTAACGCGGACGCCGTCGCACCGTGACGACGGCGTCCGCGTCATGAGCCCCAGGAGAAGTGATGAGCACAGTGGTCATGCACAACGTCGTCTCGGTGGACGGTTTCATCGCCGACGCGAACGACGACGTCGGTCCGCTCTTCGAGTGGTACTTCAACGGCGACGTCCCCCTGGTCGCGGGCGAGATGGAGGACCCGGCACCGGGCGGCATGCGGATCTCCCAGGTCTCCCACGACTACATCAGACCGACGTGGGACGCCATCGGGTCGATGGTGATCGGGCGTCACCTGTTCGACATGACCAACGGCTGGGAGGGCAGGCCGCCGACGGGCGAGCACGTGGTCGTCGTGTCCCACCGCCCCGCGCCGGACGGGTGGCACCCCGAGGCGTCCTACTTCTTCGTCGACGACGTGGCGCGGGCGATCGCGAAGGCGAAGGAGCTCGCCGGCGAGCGCACCGTCGCCGTCGCGGCGGGCGACGTCGGCGGGCAGGCGTTCGCGCTGGGGCTGATCGACGAGGTGGCGATGGACGTCGCGCCAGTGGTCCTCGGGTCGGGCAAACGCTACTTCGGGTCGGTCGACACCCAGCATCTGCTCGAGGACCCGCACGTCGTCGTCCAGGGTGACCGGGTGCTGCACCTGCGGTACCGGGTCCGCCGGTAGCGAACCAGGCGCCGCCGGGTGCTCAGCTCGGCCGGATCTCGACGTCGTGCTCCCCCGTCGCGTCCTCCACGTCGTGCCGGGCACGTTCGAGCAAGCGATCGGCGAGGTGCCGCAGCGCACGGGCGACGGCGATCTCGTCGCCGATGCGCGGCGAGGCGGGGTCACGCGGGCTGCGATGCGCCGTCCCGCTCGCGTCCGCCCGTTCCGCCGGCCCGCTGAGCAGCACGGCCTGCGCCGTCGTGTCGTCCTCCTGCTCGAGGAGCGTCACCCGGATCTGCCACTCCTGCACGGTCTTCGGCGTCTGGACGGCCCCGGAATCGGGTGCGCCCTCCGGCTGCCCGTCGGCCTCCTTGGGCTGCACCACGGCGTCCGGCCCCGGGAACAGCGTCGCCTCGTGCCCGTCGCTCCACCTGACGACGTACGGCGGCGCCCCGTCCGCGCCGCGCACCTCGATGATCTCCCCGTCCCGCACGGGGTGGCCGACCTGCTCACCGGCCAGGACGATGCGGTCTCCTCGTCGAGCCCTCATGACGCGCTCCTTTGTGCGTGCCTACCCGTAGGTCCACTGTCCCTCCCACCGCGCCCGAGCGGAAGAGGCCGTTCGGCCCGACTCCGCTCAAGACTCGGGAGGCCGCCCGCGGTGGTCCCGCTCCGGGACACGGTCCCGAGCCACGTTCCGGATGCGAGCACCGGCGCCCGGGTCCAACCTGACGTCGAGGCCCTGGTCCCGCACCCTGTGGAGGTCACGATGCCCAAGACGAACAAGGACGGCTCCGCGAAGAAGAGCGAGCTGCCCAGCACCCTGAGGAAGTCCCCGGCGAAGGCCCAGCGCACCTTCGCCAAGGCCCACGACTCGGCCGCCGAGTCCTACGGCGAGGGTGAGCGCGCCAACCGGACCGCTTATGCCGCGCTCAAGCACTCCTACGAGAGGGTGGGCGACCACTGGGAGGCCAAGGACGAGAAGGGACCGTCGGACAAGAAGGCCGAGGGCACCCGCGGCTCACCCGGGCAGACGGCCGGCGGCGTCGACGCGAACGCCTCGAAGGCGCACCTGTACGACGTCGCCAAGCGGCTCGACGTCCCGGGCCGGTCCAGGATGAGCAAGGACGAGCTGGTCGACGCGATCCAGAAGGCCAACGATCGCGAGACGCGCCGGAACCGCTGACGACCCGCGCACACCGGCCGACGGCGCACCTGGCGCGGGTCAGAGCACCCGCTCGACCAGGTCCATCAGCGTCCCGCCGACGAACGGCACGAGCGTGACGCTGAGCAGGAAGGCCCAGCCGCCGGTGAGGCGGCGAGGCCCGGCTGCTGCGGGCGCGCGGCGCCAGAGGGGCACGGGTTCGAGCACGACGAACGCGAGCCAGAGCAGGGGCGCAGCACCGGCGAGCCAGAACCAGGCCCACTTCGTGGCCAGGCGGGGCTGCGGCCCGAGGACGAGCCACCCGAGGGCTGCCACCAGGGCGAACCCGCCGAGGTGCCAGGTGGTGCCCGCCTGGATGAAGTCGAGGCGGACGCTGACGTCGACGGGCGCGGGCGACCGCTCGGCCGCGTCGAGGATCAACCGGCCCTCGTCGACCGACGCCGGGCCGCCGTCGTCGGAGATCTCGTAGCTGGCCCGGCCCGGCAGACCGTCACCGGTCCACTCCACCGGCCAGGTGCCGAACGCCTCCACCCCGGGCGCGGGCCGCGCGATGGTCACGGTCTCCACGTCCCCGGCCCGGAGCCCGTCGAGGAGGTCCTGCAGCGGGCGCTCGACCGGTTCCGCCAGCATCTGCGCGAGAGCGAGGACGAGCCCGACGGCGAGGATGACACGCAGCACCAGCGTCGGGCGGCCCGACGGCGGCACCAGCGGCTCGGGCAGCGCGACGGCCTCCCCCGGGCCGGTCGGCACCCCCGGAGACAGCTGCGTCATGGCCGGACCTTACCGATGGCGTGCCCTCCCCGGGAGACGAACTGGTGCCCCGGCCGGGAAACCCGGCCGGGGCACCCGGCCGGGGCACCCGCCTCAGCGTTCGGCCTCCGTCCCGCCGACCCGCAGGACCACCTGGGTGCCGGGCGGCGCGGACTGCACCAGACGCAGCTGCGCGAGCGCCGGGTGCGCGTCGAGCAGCCTGGCGCCGTTCGCCATCGACCGCAGGGCCGCCGTCTCGGCCCGCGCCTGCTCGAGGACGGCCTGGCCGCGCTGGCGCGCGGTGGCCAGCTCCGCCGCCGCGGCCCGCAGCTCGGCGGGCAGGATGACGTCCTTGACGACGACCTCCGCGACGGCCACGCCGACGGTCCGCGCGACGGCGTCCGTCGCGGCCGTCACGTCGGCACCCGGCAGGACCGCACGACGACGGACGATGTCGTCGACGGCGAGCCCACCGAGCACCTCGCGCAGCGCCACCTGAGCGGCGAGGTACGTGTGCCCGACGGGGTCGACGGCGTGCTCGACGAACATCACGGCGTCGGCGACCGACCAGCGCACGACGGCGCCCACCTTGACCGTGACGCCGTCCGCGGTGGGCACCTCCTGGGGCGCCAGGGCGAGGAGCTGGTCGCGGAGGTCGACGAGGACGTGCCGCGCGCCCCAGACGCGCGGGTGCCGGCCGCTCCCGAGCACGACGTCGAGACGGCCGTGGCGGTACCGCAGCGCGCAGTGGCGCGCGGGCACCGTGACGGTGAACAGCGACATGTCCTTCCCCTCCTTCTCCAGCTCGTTCCTGAACGGGTGCCGCGGGCGCGGACCCGGGCACGGCGACGCCGCCGGCCGGCACGGTCGGACGCGGGGACCGCGGCTCCGTCCAGGCAGCCGGGGACCGCTGGCGTACCGACCGCGGAACCCGGCAGGCGGCGCCTTCGGGGAGTTGAACCCCAGGTGTTGACAGCACCGTGCCAGATCTGCTCCGCAGGCAGACGACCCCGGTGGGCACACGCGCAGGACCGGGACCCGGCACGCCGGGCCGGCTGCTCGCTCACCGGGAGGGTGATCGTGGCACCGCCGGGGCGGGCGGGGCCACCGAATATCGCTCGCTCCCCGCCGGTACCGCCGCGTAGCGTGACCGGCGGAGGAGAGGAGCGCGACGATGCGCCAGATCTACGCCTTCCTGCTCACGAGTCTGGACGGCTACCACGCCGGCCCGGGCGACGAGCTCGACTGGTTCCGCACCGACGACGAGTTCGAGCGGTACTCCCAGAGCCAGGCGGACGTCATCGACACCATCGTCATGGGTCGCCGCACCTTCGAGATGATGGCCGCCTACTGGCCCACCGACGAGGCCTACCGGGATGACCCGGTGGTGGCGGGCTTCATGAACGACCTGCCCAAGATCGTCGCCTCCCGCACGCTGACGTCCCACCCGTGGGGGCCGACGACGTTCGTGGCCGACGACGTCGCCGGTCACCTCGCCGCGGTGAAGGACCGGCCGGGCAAGGACATCGCGATCTTCGGCAGCTCCACGCTGGTGGGCGAGCTGCTCCCCTCCGGGGTGATCGACGAGCTCCGGGTGATCGTCAACCCGGTGGTCCTCGGAGCCGGGCGGCCGGTCTTCGCGGGCGCCGTCGGACCGGTGGGACTGCACCGCTCGGCCGTCCGCGAGTTCGGCAACGGCAACGTGCTGCTGACCTACCGGGTGGTCAGCTGACGCAACGACCGCATCGGGGAAGATCACTGTCGCTGGGAGACAGTGATCCACCCCGATCCCGGGCTGCCGCATCTCGAACGCGGCCCCGCCCGGACCGGCTGGCCGCACCGCTCGGACGCCCTGCCCCAGCCCTCGGACCGGGCGGTCCCGCTCAGACGCCGCGAGCGCCGAGCAGCTGAGGCCGCGTGTGCGCCAGCGCCGCGGCCTCCCCGCGGCCGCTCACCCCGAGCTTGGCGAGGATGTTCGAGACGTGAACGCTCGCCGTCTTGGTGCTGATGAACAGGGCGGCGGCGATCTCGCCGTTCGTGCGCCCCTCGGCGACCAGGGCGAGCACCTCGCGCTCCCGGTCCGTCAGCTCGGTGGGAGTCGCGGTGCGCCGTCGCGGCCCGGCGATCCCCGCCCGCCGGCGCACGTCGTCGGCCGCCCGGACGAGGGCCTGCGCGCCGAGCTGACGCGCGCGGTCCCGTGCCTCGACCAGCACCGGCTCAGCGGCCGAGCGCTCTCCGTCGGCGACGAGGGCGCGCCCGAGGCCGAGACCGGCGTAGGGGCGCATCACCACCTGCCCGGCGGCCACGCCCGGGTCGGCCAGTGCCGCACGCCAGGTCGCGACGTCGTCCGCGAGCTCGGCGGTGACGAGCGGCTCCCAGGTCCGCCGGACACCGCAGTCCGGGATCCGCTCGAGCTGCCGGCGCAGCACGGCCAGGTCGGGATCGTCCTCGGCGAGGCGCGCGCCGCCGGCCTCGGCACGGGCGCGCAGCGCCGCCGCGGCCAGGAAGGCGAGCTGCCACAAGCGTGCGGGAGCCACCCCCTGGGGCGCGAGGAGGACGCGCTGGACCCGGCGCCAGGCGGACGCCGGGTCGGGCTCGGGGCCGAGGAGCTGCCGCCAGGCGTCGAGGAGGGTGAGGTCGTGGACGAACTGCGCCTGCCCGCGGCCCCCGAGGACGTCGGCGTAGTCGGCGAGCACCTGCTCGACCTCGTCCGTGCGGTCGCGCCACATCGCGATGCAGGCGGTGAGGATGCGCAGGTGCAGCACGTAGTTCGGCGGGGGCGCCTGCTCCAGGGCCCGGCGGACCATCTGTTCAGCCTCGTCGAGCTGGCCCAGCGCGATCATCGGCTCCGCGGCGTTGCCGATGAGCATCACGCCGCCGGAGCGCTCCAGCCCCTCGGCCCGGGTCCGTTCCATCCCCGCGAGCGCGGCGTCGCGCGCCTCCTGGAAGCGGCCGGCGAGGTTGAGCTGGTTGGACCAGTTGATCCAGTACCGCACCGTCGTGCGGGGTCGGGTCTCGGAGTCGGCCCGGGCCGCCTCCATCTCCGCCATGCCGCGCTCCTCCTCCCCCATCGCGCACAGCGCCATCGCGCGAGAGTTCCGCGCGCTGCCCCGGTAAGCGGCCGCCCCGACCGCGTCGGCCGCCGCGAGCGCCTCGTCGGCCACGGCGAGGCCCTCCTCGTGCCGTCCACCGAGGATGAGGTGGGTGCTCAGCAGCTCCAGCGCCATGGCCCGGACCGCCGTGGGACGGTCCGGTGACGTCAGAGCCACCGCCTCGCGCAGCACCTCCACGGTGCCCTCGCGCATGAGGTTCCCCATGGCGCGTGCCTTCAGCGCCAGGCGCTGGGCCCGCACCTCCTGGTCCAGCCCGGGAGGCGCCTCCTGCAGGGAGGCCTCCACGAGCGCGAGCGCCCGCTCGGGCTCCCCGGCCCGGACCGCGGCGCCTGCGGCCTCCTGCAGCACGTGGTCGCGTGGGCCGGCGACCGACGCCGGGGCGGAGACGCGGTCCCACACGTCCAGCGCCTGCTCGTAGAGGGCGAGGGCCTCGTGGTGGGCGAGGGTACGGTCGCTCGCCCGGCTCAGCCCCGCCCGGAAACCCTCCTCGGTCCGGTGCGCGGCGAAGAGGTGGTGGATGAGGTCGTGGCTGTGCGCGACGGAGAGGTCCGGGCGGCGGGCGAGGACGTCGGCGAAGCGGCTGTGCAGCCGGGCGTGCTCGCCGGGGAGCAGGTCGTCGTGGACCACCTGGGACAGCAGCGCGTGCCGGAACCGGTACCCGGTGCCCGCGGGCACGAGGACGACGGCGTCCACCGCCTCCCGCAGCGCAGCGTCGAGCCGCGGGGCGGGCAGGTCGGCCACCTCGGCGAGGAGCTCGTGCTCGACCTGCAGGCCGGCGGCCGAGGCGGCCCGCAGCACCTGGTGCGTCTCCTCCCCCACGGAGCGCACCCGCGCGAGCAGGGCGTCGCGCAGCGTGCCGGGCATGCTGACGCCCTCCGCCGCCGCGCGGGCGAGCTCGTCGACGAAGTACGGCACACCCTCGCTGCGCCGGACGATGGTGGCGGTGGTCGCCGGGGACAGGCCCGGCGCGAGGGCCGTGACCAGGTCGGCGACGGCGTCGGCGTCCAGCGGCCCGAGGTCGAGCCTGGTCGTGCCGCGCTGGCGCAGCAGCTCGGCGAGCACGGGGCGGAGCGGGTGCCGGCCCGGCAGCTCGTCGTCCCGGTACGTGGCCAGCACCAGCAGGGGCGCGTCACCCAGCGCGGCGGCGAGGAAACGCAGCAGGTGCCAGGTGGAGGGGTCGCCCCAGTGCAGGTCCTCCACGACGACGAGGAGCGGGCGCTGCCGGGCGGCGCCCTCGAGGACGCGCGCGACGGCCTCGTAGAGCCGCAGCCGCTCCATGTCCGACCCGGAGCTCGGGGCGGCCAGGCCCGGCAGCACCGCGCCGAGCGAGGCCCAGCCCGCCCCGGCCCACTCCAGGACGGTCTCCTGGCCGTGCCGCTCCACCATCGTCCGCAGGATCTGCACGACGGCCGCGTACGGCATCCCGTCACCGGCGAACGCGACGCACTGCCCGGAGACGACGTCGGCCTCGTCCGCGAGCAGGTCCGCGAACCGGGTGACGAGGGTGGTCTTGCCCATCCCGGCCTCGCCGGCGACGAGGACGGTGCGGGCGCCCTCCTCGCGTGCGGCGTCCCACGTGGCGCGGAGCTGGCCGAGCGGGCCGGCCCGGCCGACTACCAAGGGCGCCAGGGAAGTCACGGCGCTCATCGTGCCACGCGTGCCCCCCGGCGGGTCGAGGCAATTGCGGCCCAGCGGCGCGCGCGGGCGACGCGGGTACGGTCCCCGCGGCGGCTGCGGGCACGGACCCCAAGCGACTCGCGGAGGCGGGCCTCGGCGGCGCGCTCGGCGATCTCCTGCTCGCGGGCCGCGTGAAGGAAGAGGTGGGTGCTGGCGTCGTGGATGCTCATGCCTCGAGCCTGCTCCGGCGCCCGTCGGCGGACATCGGGCAGATGCCCAGTTCTCGCCGAGACCCGGAGCGTCCGGCACCTGGCTGAGGTACCTGAGAGCACTCAGGCTCCTCCGCCGGCCGGGGCGTCTCCCGAGCCGCCGCCGATCGGCCGGAGGCCCTGGCCGTGGAGGGCTGGACGGCTGCAGACCGCGCGCCCGTCGGTCAGGTCGTCAACTTGACGCGCGCAGCTGCCGCACGGCGCCCACGGCCCCGGTCGTGGTGAGCGCCCAGGCCACGAGCACCGGCTGGAAGACGAGCCTGACCGCTCGCTTCGCGTCGGAGTCGAGGCCGAAGGCGTCACGACGCTCGGTGAGCTGGGCGACGTTGCCCGGGAAGACGGCGACGAAGAACGCGGCGACCGCGGCGCCCACCAGCCCCCGCACGGGCTGTCGCCACACGGCGAGGAGCGTGGCGCCGAGTCCCAGCTCCACCACCCCCGAGGCGACCACCACGAGGTCCGGGTCCAGAGGGACCCAGGGCGGCACCTGGGCCTGGAACTCCTCACGCTGCGAGGTCAGGTGGCCCGCCCCCGCGGCGAGCAGGGCGCCTCCCAGCGCCACCTGGCCCAGGGCGCGCAGCGCCCGGCGTGACTGAGCCATCTTGTCCTCCCCTCACCCGCGTCGCAGCGGTCCGCGCACCGTCGGCGACGGCCCAGGTCCGGCGAGCATAGTCCGGGCGCCACTCACGGCGACCGGGCCACCGCGCCACCGGGCACCGGGCACCGGGCACCGAGCACCGGGTCGACGAGCGAGCCCGGAGCGGGCGGACGTCGGTCGTCGTGCGCCGGTAGGTTCGGCGGCGTGAAGCAGCAGCGCGGGAGCACGGTGGAGGTCGAGACCCTCGAGGAGTTCGACGCCCGGGTGGCCGCGGGCGCCCGCAGCCTGTCCGGCTGGCACCTGCAGGGGCTGGACCTGCGCGGGCGCGGGGAGGCGCTGCGGGCGCTGGACGCGGCCGGCGCGTTGTTCCTCGGCTGCGAGCTCGAGCCGGCCGACGAGCAGAGCCTGCGCGCCCGCGGTGCCCTCGTCTTCCCGATCGTGCCCGGCATCCCGTTCGACGCCTACCGCGCGTCGCTCTACACCGCCGAAGAGCTCTACGAGGGGCTGGACACCTCCTACGAGGAGACCCTGGACGCCCGCGTCTACGCCTGGTCCCGGCAGGAACCCACGCTCGACATGTCGCTCACCCAGGCCCTTCACGACCACGCGATCGACGACGCCCTGCACGACGTCGTCCGGGGCCACCGGCTCGTCGGCGTCATGGGCGGGCACGCCGTCACCCGGGGCAGCGCCCCCTACGCCGACGCGGCCAGGCTCGCGGGGGAGCTGACCCGCGCCGGGCTGCTCGTCGCCACGGGCGGCGGGCCCGGAGCCATGGAGGCGGCGAACCTCGGCGCGTACCTCGCCCACCAGCCGCCTGCCGCGCTCGACGAGGCGCTCGACCTGCTGGCGTCCGCGCCGTCGTTCGTCCCGTCCGTCCGGGCCTGGGCGACGGCGGCGCTCGACGTCCTGGAGCGCTGGCCGGACGGCGGCCCCTCGCTCGGCATGCCGACCTGGCACTACGGGCACGAGCCGCCCAACGCCTTCGCGACGGCGATCGCGAAGTACTTCCGCAACGCCATCCGCGAGGCCGTGCTCCTGCAGGTGGCCTCGGCCGGCATCGTGTTCCTGCCGGGCGCCGCCGGCACGGTCCAGGAGGTCTTCCAGGACGCGTGCGAGAACTACTACGCCGACGCCTCGTCGGTCGCCCCCATGGTGCTGGTGGGCCGGGAGCACTGGACCCGCGTGCTGCCGGTGTGGCCGCTGCTGGAGTCGCTCGCGCGGGACCGGCACATGGCGGACCAGGTCCATCTCGTCGACGACGTCTCCGAGGTCGCCGCGCTGCTGACCTCCCGCTGACCCTCCGACCCACGGGTCGTATCGTGGCCGGCAGGGGCACGGTCCTGAGGCGAACCACGGCGAGCGAGGTCGGATGACCGCGACAGGAATGGTCGGGCGGGTCCGCGACGGCGCCGTCGTACTGGTCGAGTACGCGACGGAGACGGCCTTCGCGGCCCTGCACCCGGAGTGGCGACGCTCGGGGGCGACGGCCGAGGAGGAGTCCCGTGAGCTTCCCGGCGACGACCTGGTCCCGGCGCCGAACTGGTCCGCCACCCGTGCGGAGACGATTCCTGTCCAGCCGGACCGGCTGTGGCCCTGGCTCGTCCAGCTCGGGTACGGCCGGGGCGGCTGGTACGGCGACTTCCCGTGGTGGAAGGACCCGGCGGGCCACCGGGGCAGGCGGTCCGCGGCCGACCGCGTGCTGCCGCAGCACCAGCAGCTCGCTCCCGGGCAGGTGCTGCTGGACGGGCCCAACTGCTCCGCCGAGGTCGGGTCGTGGTGGGTGCGCGAGGTCGTCCCCGGCCGCCACCTCGTGCTGTTCAGCTCACGCACGGTCGCCGGCCGGGAGGTCCGGTTCCTCCCGCGGCGTCCCCGGAGCTACTTCGACTGCAGCTGGGCGTTCGTCGTCGTCCCCGCCGCGAGCGGCGCGCGCCTCCTCGTGCGGACGCGGGTGCGCTACCACCCCGCCTGGATGGTGCGCCTGGCGGTGGTGCTGCGGGCCGGCGACACGGTGATGCAGCGTGCCATGCTCCTGGGGATCAGGCGCCGGGCCGAGGCCGCCGGGGGTGCGGCAATTCGGTAGACAGGGAAGACGCTCGCGCGCACCGTGGTTGACCTACCAGTCAGGCACGCGTGCGGAGGCGAGGGCCGGATGTCCGCCGACCAGGAGGAGACGCGCTCCTCCGCGGCGCGCCCCGAACCCGCCGCCCCGACCTCCCGTCGTCTGCCCCGCGCGCTGCGGCCGTTCCTCGTGCCGAGGTACCGGTTCCTGGCCGGTGCGCTCACCCTGTCGCTGCTCGGCACCGGCATGTGGATCGTCGCCCTCGTCTGGCAGGTCATCGAGCTCGACGGCGGACCTGTGCAGCTCTCTCAGGTGGCGACCGCCTCCGCCGTCGGGATGCTGGCCGCCGTGCTCGTCGGCGGTGTCGTCGCCGACCGCGTCCCGCAGCACCAGATCCTCATGACCGTGGAGCTGACCAAGGCCGTGCTCGTCGGCGCCGCCGCCGCGCTGGCGCTCACCGGCCTGCTGGAGCTCTGGCACCTCGTGGTGGTCTCCGCCGTCGTCGGCGCCACCGAGGGATTCTTCTACCCGGCCTACTCCGCCCTCCTGCCCACCGTGCTGCCTCCCGAGCAGCTGCTCGCCGCGAACGGCGTGGAGGGCGTGCTGCGCCCGGCGCTGATGAACGCCGCCGGGCCCGCGGCGGCGAGCGTCGTGGTCGCGCAGTTCTCCCCCGGCCTCGCCTTCGCGTTCGTCTCCGCCTCGCAGGTGCTCGCCGCGACGGGACTGCACCTGATGGGCGGGGCGCCGCTGGACCGCGAGAACGCGGAACCGGGCCACCCGCTCGCCGTCCTCGCGACGGACCTGCGCGAGGGGTTCCGGTACATGACCCGGACGCCCTGGTTCATGGCGACACTGCTGTTCGCCACCGCCTGGGTGCTGCTGCTCATCGGGCCGATCGAGGTGCTCCTCCCCTTCGCCGTGCGTGACCAGGCCGGCGGCGGTCCGCAGGAGTTCGCGCTCGTCCTCGCATCCTTCGGGATCGGCGGCGCGGTGGGCTCCCTCGCGGTGGCCTCGTGGCGCATGCCTCGCCGCTATCTCACCGTCATGGTCCTGGCCTGGAGCGTCGGGGCCATGCCGATCGCGCTCATCGGCAGCACCGACCGGCTCTGGGTGATGGTGGTCGCGGTGTTCGTCACGGGCCTGACCTCCGGCGTCGGCCAGGTCATCTGGGGCACGCTCCTGCAGCGACGGGTGCCCGCGGCGATGCTCGGCCGCGTCTCCAGCCTCGACTTCTTCGTCTCCCTGCTGCTCATGCCGGTCTCGATGGCACTCGCCGGCCCGGTGGGCGAGGCCGTCGGACTCCGCCCCGTCTTCCTGGTCGCCGGCCTCGTGCCCGTGGTGTTCGGGGTGGCGGCGATCGTGCTGGCGCACATGCCGCGGGACGAGATCGAGCACCCGCTGACGGTCACGACCGAGCCGCACGCCGGCGCCGCCTACTGACGACGCCGTGCGCCGCGTCGGGCCGCGGACCCGGGCTCCCAGTGGCCGGGCCGGGTCAGCGACCGCGGGAGCCGCGTGCCGCCGTCGCCTCGGGCAGCGTCGACCTGCTGCTGGGTGAGGAAGAGCGCGCCGTCGAGGTCCGCACCGGCCACGTCTGCGTCGCGCAGGTCCGCCCCCAGGAGGTCGGCGTCGCGGAGGTCCGCCCCGGCCAGGTCGGCCGCGATCAGCTGGGCCCCCCGCAGGTCGGCACCCCGCAGGTCGGCCCCCGTGAGGTTCTTGCCGAAAAGGTCGGCGTGGCGCAGTACACGCCCGCCGCCGCCGCGGACCGCCGCACTGACGCGTGCGAGCAGCGGCCCGACCTCGGCACGGCAGGCGCCGACGTCGATCTCAGCCAGCGTCGCCGCGTCCGAACCCGCGAGGGCGTCGAGGCTGTCGAACAGCTCGACGGCGCGGGCACGGAGCTCGCCGGTCGGCGCGCGGTCGGCCGCCTCGGCGAGGTGGCGGAGCATCTCGTGGAGCTGACGCACCACCGGGAACACCGCGAACATCAGCCGGGCGGTGTCCGGGTCACCCCGCCAGCTGCGGCCCCCGAAGATCTCCCGGGACACCCGCTGGCCGGCGCCGAAGCAGTCGTAGACCGTGCACCCGGGGAACCCCGCCGGCCGCAGCCGGGAGTGGATCCCGCACCGGTCGTCGGTGCGAAGGTTCACGCAGGGCAGGCCGGCGGGCTTGTCGATCGCGAAGTCCGCCGACGCGGCGAAGGGCAGCGCGACGCAGCAGAGGGCGAAGCACCGCGAGCAGTCCGCCCGCAGGCGGTCGGCCGTCGACGCGCCGTCGTTCACATCTCCCGGCCCGGCCGGCATGCCGAGCCAGGCACCGCCGTCGGCCGCGGTGAGCCTCGTCGGCTCCCCCATGGGTCTCCTCCGTCCGCGGTTGTCGTGGTCGGTCACATTGTCCGCTGCCCGTGCCCGCGGCGGGCCGCACGGCGTGGCCCGGTTGCGGTACACCGGTGGCATGGACATCTCCGACGTGCTCGCCCGGCTCCACGACTTCACCGACGAGCGGGACTGGGCCCAGTTCCACACCCCGCGCAACCTCGTGCTCGCCCTCGTCGGTGAGGTGGGCGAGCTCGCCGAGCTCGTCCAGTGGCGCACGGACGAGGAGGTCATCGCCCTGGCTCGCACCGACGACGGCCGGGTGGCCCTGGCCGACGAGCTCGCCGACGTCTTCACCTACCTCGTCGGCATCGCCGACGCCGTCGGCATCGACCTCGACGAGGCGGTGCACGCCAAGATCACCAAGAACGCCGTCAAGTACCCGCCGCACCTGGCCCGCGGCTCGAACGCCAAGTACACCGAGCTGGGAGACGTTGACACCGGGCCGTCGGCGGAGGTGTCCTGATCAATGCCACCTTCTCCGCCCGGCTCGCCAAAGCGCGTGATGGAAGGTCCGACCAGTCGCGGGAGTGCAGCGTCCAGCGGTCGGGGCAGGTGTGGAAGGTCGCGACGATGGTCTCGGCGGTCTTCTTCGCGGCGGTCAGGTCGGCTTGGTGGCAGACCGAGCGCAGACGCTGGTAGCACTGCCAGGCGAGGAAGACCTCGCCGTGGGGGTCCCCGGTCGGGAGGTGTGACGCTCGAGGCGGTCCCACTGCCGCTCGGTGAGGCGGTTGGCGCCGGCACGCAGGACGTTGCGGACCTTGTCCAGCGGGTCGTCCCTGCGGCCGCGGTGACCGGTGGCGTCCTGCTGGACGCGGCGGCGGACCTCGTCGACGACGTCGACGCCGAGCTTGGTGACGTGGAAGGCGTCCAGGACCGCGGCGGCGTCCTCGAGCTCTTCGTCGATCGCGTTCTGGTACCCGCGGAACGGGTCCAGGGTTGCGACCTTCACGCCCGCCTTGAACTCCTCGCCGCGGTTCTGCAGCCAGGTCTCGTAGACCTTCCCGGACCGTCCCGGGACGAGGTCGCGCAACTCGCGCGGGTGCGGCCCTTGTCGTCGCCGGGCAGGTCGACCATGCCGGTCATCTCCTTCGGGCCCTTCTCCCTGGCCCGGTGCGGGGTGTGGTGCCACACGTGCTCGTCGACTCCCAGGACCGTCACGCCGGCGAAGCGGGACTCGTCGGCGGCGAGGTCGTCCAGCACGGGATCGACGGCGTTCCACAGCGTGTGCCAGTCGACCCCGAGCTGGCGGGCGACGCCGGCGACCGAGCGTGCTCGCAGCACAGCTGGTTGATCGCGCCCACCAGATCGCCCGGGTCGTCAACTTCGCCACGCCGACGACCAGGTCGGGGACGTCCTCGGCGAACGTGCCGGCCGGGCAGTCCAGATCGGGGCACCGCCAGCGGCGCCGCCGCCACACCACGACCACGGGCGCCCCGAAGCGGGCGCGTCGGGCAGGCGCCGCACCCGCCGCCCATGCCCGACGGCCACCACCCCGCACCCGCGGCAGCCCTCGATCTGCGGGGCGGTCTCGACGGTGACGACCAGCCGGCCGCCCCCGCGCCGCACGCTCGTGACGTGCAGGCCGACGATCCGAACAGCTCGTCACAGGAAGAGCAGGAGCCAGTGCTGCGCGCGCGGCAGCACGACGTCGGGTGGTCCACCGTCGAGGTCCTCGGTCAATCAGTTTGCTTGGTCACTACTGATCCTGGGGACCTCGACCCCCATCTCACGACGCTCGTTCGCAGCCGCATCATCTGCGGGGTGGTCGAACTCGTTCATGGTGGAGAGGTTGGCGTGCATCCTCCGCAGCATGTCGAGGAGTAGCTTCCGCTCGCGGTCGTCCAGGCCCTCGAGGAGGATCTGCTCGCGGCGGACCGCGATCGGCAGGATGTTGTCGTGCTGGGCGACACCGTCCTCGGTGAGGTAGAGGCGGCGGGCTCCCTCGCGGGTGTCGAGACCGACGAGGCCCTTGTCGATCAGGCTCTTGAGGCTGCGGCTGACGATCGCCTTGTCGATCCGCAGGAACTGGCTCACCTCGGCGGCTGTGCAGCCCGGCTCGTTGGCGACGTGCGCGATCAGTCGCCACTCGTTGACCCCGATCCCGAAGCGCTGGAGGTACTCGCGTGCGCTGCCCCATGAGATGGCATTGCCGATCGTCACGAGGTAGTACGGCGTGGAGGTCCATCCCGCGGCGGTGCGCGGCAGTCGGGTCCGCCGGAGGTTGTTGAGCTTCAAGAGCTTTCCCTGCCCTGCCCTGCGGCTCATGGTTCCTCTTTGGTCGTTGTCATCGCTTCCCATTGTGACCACGGTGCCTCACCAGTGGTTACGCATCGGGAAGCGGTCGAGCGGCGTGCCCCCCGCGTCGGTGAGATGGACGAGGCGCTCGGTTCGCAGGCCACCGACGCCGGGCTTGTTGATCGTCGCCTTGAGGGTGAAGACCATGTTCGGCCTGAGGACCTCCTCGTTGGTCGGGCCGATCCAAGGCATTTCTTCCTCGGGGTCCATGCCGGTGCCGTGGCCGGTGCCGCGTCCGCGTGCCTCGATCGAGTAGTCACCGTAGCCGCGCTCGATCAGGACGCTCTGGATCTGCCGGTTCAGCGCGGAGGCGGTGATGCCCGGGCGGGCGAAGGCCAGGCCCGCCTCGACCGCGGACACGGACGCCTCGACTACGTCCATCACCTCGTCGGAGACCTCGCCCACCGTGAACCCGCGTCCGCCGTCGGCGACGTAGTTGCCGTACCGGGCGCCGATGTCTGTCAGGACGAGGTCGCCCGGCTGGGGGGTTCGGTGCGAGGGCAGTGCGAGGGAGTACGAGGAGCGTGGACCCGACTGGACCATCGAGAGGAAGGCCACCCCGTCCGCGCCGGCGCGGATCATGGCGATGTCGGCCTCGCGGGCGAGGTCACGCTCGGACATCAGCTCTCCGGAGGTGACGATCTCTTCGAGGCGGGACATCGCGACATCGGTAAGCGTCGCGGCGTGCTGCAGCTGGCCGACCTCCCACTCTGACTTCACGGCCTTCGTCCGTGCCAGCACGTCGGTCTCCTTGACGCCGTAGCCGTCCATCACGCCGTCGAGGGCGGTGCGTATCGGTGCTGGCATCTGCCCGGCTCCTGCGACCCCGACCGAGCTCGGCTTCCATGCTCCGAAGGTCTGTGCGTTCGTGCCGGGGAGCTCGTTGAGTGGACGCACGACGAAGGGCGTGACCTCCAGGGCGGCGTCGAGGCAGCCGTCGGCCACGAACAGTTCCGGTTCTCCTGCGAGCGGGAAGAGCAGGACAGCCTGCTCGATGCCGTTGATGCCGTCGACGGGGCGGAAGTCGGTGAAGTATCTGATGTTGGCTGTGCGCCAGGCGTCGCCGTAGCAGACCAGCAGGTCGAGCTGGTCGATTGCCATGAGGGAGCGCAGACGGTACTGGCGGTCTTCGAACTCGATGTCCGGGGTGGGTCCGGGCGGGGGGATGCGCACGGCGGCGTGCTCCTTGGTCGTTGTCGTGGTTGGCGTGGGGCGCGTCGTCCGAGTCATCACTGGAACCCGAGCGCTCGTGGCAGCCACAGGGACAGTGCGGGTACGAGGACCAGCAGGGCCAGGACCACGGCCACGGGAAGGTAGAGCCAGCGGGCCTCCCAGTACACCGAGGAGACTTTGGCTCGGGCGACGCCGGCGGCGATGAAGATCAGTCCTCCCACGGGTGGGGTGATCTGTCCGAGCATGATGGAGAGCACGAGGACCACTCCGAGCCAGATGAGATTGATGTCGGCCATCTCGGCGATGGGGGCCAGGACCGGCACGACGAGGACCATGGCGGGCGGGGGTTCGAGGACCAGTCCGATGACGAGAAGGAAGACGACGATCAGGACCATGAGCAGGGCCTGACTGTCGACGGCTTCCAGGCTCCGGGCCACCGTGGTGGGCACCTGCTCGGCGATGAGGAGCCAGGCCAGGGGCCCGGACGCGGCCAGCAGGAACAGGATGACCGCGGTGTCGCTGGCAGATTCCAGAGCGGCCAGCCAGGTCGACCGCAGCGTGGACCGGCGGTAGACCGTCGCGCCGATGACGAGTGCGAAGAGGCACGCGACCGCGCCCGCCTCGGTGGCCGTGACCGCTCCGCCGCGCAGCAGCATGAGCACGCCCAGGGGTAGCAGGAGCGCGGGGAGTGCGAAGGTCAGCGCGCGGGCCTTGGCGGACCATGGTGTTCGTTTCTCGGCCCGGATGCCCGGGTAGATCCTTCCGGCCAGCAGCCACACGGTCGTCATGAGTGCGCCGGCGAAGATGAGCCCGGGAACGACGCCGGCCATGAACAGCGCCCCCACCGAGACCCCGGCAAGTGAGGCGTAGAGCAGGAAGGAGATCGAGGGCGGGATCATCGTCGTGGTGATCGACCCCATGGCGGTCAGGGCGGCGGCGAAGGCCCGGGGGTATCCGGCGCGCTCCATCGGGGGCACGAGCAGCTTCGCGACCATGGCGGAGTCTGCCGAGCTGGACCCGGACAGGCCGCCGAGGAGCGTCGAGGTGGCGATGTTGACCTGGCCGAGGCCGCCGCGCAGGTGACCGACGAGACTCAGCGCCAGATCGATGATCGCGCGGGTGATCCCACCCGCGTTCATGAGCGCACCCATGAGGATGAAAAACGGGATGGCGAGCATCGTGAAGTTGGTACTCACCTGCGAGGCGAAGTGGTTCGCCACCACGACGTCGGGCAGACCGCCGGCCTCGAAGGCTACGGCGGCGCCGAGCAGCAGGGCGTGGGCGACCGGCGCACCGAGGGCCAGCAGCAGCATCGAGGCCACCAACGACACCGTGGTGGGGTCCAGAACGATGAGGTAGGAGTACTGAATGCCCTCGAGCACCACCAGTGCCAGCGCCGCCCCGACGACGACGGCGGCGTAGACGGCGGGTCGCCGGACCCGTGCCACGTCAGAGCGCAGGAGGTTCAGCAGGGACAGGAACGCCCCCACGGGCAGAGCCAGGTAGAGCCAGCGGTACGAGACGCCACCACTGATGGACAGACCGGTCGTCTCGCCCAGCAGACCGATCCCGAGGTAGCCGATGAGCGCGAGCGACGCGGCGGAGAGGGCGATACCCAGCAGGTCCGTGTACGGCCGCGCGCGTACAGGAAGGAGATGGACGAACATGGACATCCGGATGTGGCTGCCGGTGCGGGTCACGGTGACGCATCCGAGCATCACCAGCCAGAGGAAAGCCCACCTGGACATCTCCTCCGGCCAGGCGAGCGGCGCGCCCAGGACGTAGCGCATGAAGACCTGCACGATCGACAGCGTCACCATCGCGATCAGGAGCAGGGCGGTGACGGAATCGATCACGCGGTCGAACACCTTGAGCGCGCCGAGGCGAGTACTTCGTGCGCCCGGCAACGCCTCGGACTCGTGGAGCTCGTCGAGCTTGGTGGGCTCCGAGGAAGGGACGGTCCCTCCCCGGTGCTCGGTGGGTGCGATGGCCATGGGACGCTCCTCAGTTAGCGGCGAGGGACTTGACGTCGTCGATGAAGTCCTTCGCCTCGGGGTACTTCGCGAAGTACTGCTCGTCGTAGGTGGCGGAGCGCGCCTTCCACTCGTCCAGGTCGGTGGGCTCCTCCATCACGGTCACTCCCTCGGCCTGGAGCTTCTCCAGCGTCTCGGCCTCGACGTCGCGGCTGGTGGTGCGGACCTCGGCGAAGACCTCCTCGGCCGTGGTGCGCAGGCACTCCTGGAGGTCACCCTCGAGGGCGTTGAACCAGTCCGCGTTCGCGCGCACCGGCTTGATGTTGAACCAGTGCTTGGTGTTGTTCAGGTAAGGTGCCGGCTCCCAGAACGCGTTCGCGTCGATCTGGGCGAGGGCGCTCTCGCCGCCCTCGATGACACCGGTCTCCAGGGCGTTGTACATCTCGGTGAACGGCACGGGGGTCGGAGCCGCCCCCAACGCCGACCACAGCCCGAGCGGGATCTCCGCCTCCGGGACGCGGATCTTCAGACCTCTGAGGTCTTCGATGTTCTCCACCGGTCGAGAGGTGAACGTCCAGCGCCAGCCGTCCTCACCCATGCCGAGGATCGTCGCACCCGTGGTGGCCTCGAGCTCCTCGGCCATCTGCGGTGTCATCTCCTCGATGACCCGCTCCACGTGCTCCTCGTCCTCGAAGACGTAACCGAGCGACAGCGCCGAGAGCGCGGGAGCGAGCTCGCCCTCCACGTCGAAACCACCGCTGGTGATCTCATACGTCCCGTTGCGGTTGCCGTCGATGAGGTCGACGAAGCCCCCCAGCTGCCCGGCGGGGTAGTTCGTGCCCACGAGGCGCCCGTCGGAGCACTGCTCCACCTCCTCGACGAACCGCTCGAACCCGTCGTTCATCGGCGTCCCGACGCCTTCGATGGTCGCCACGCGATACTCGATCGTCTCCTGAGCGGTGCCCTCGGCGGCACCGTCGGCACCCTCCGTGCCCGGGGCGCAGGCCGCAAGGAGGGCAGCCCCGGCACCGATCGCAGTCGCGCTAATGAGTGTCTTTCCTGTGCTGCGTGCGGAAAACATCGTCCCGCCTTTCTCTTCATCGAGAGCACCTGTACCGGCGCGGGGATCTCTGAGGGAGTCGGTGATGCACCGACGTGTTGTTGACATTGCAACTCCCTCACTACGGTGGGGCCCGGAGGAGGTGCAGTCAAGTCGGTTGCCATATGTTGCCTCGCCCGCCACTCCCAACCAGCGGCGAGGGGCGCATCCCGGCCGGAATCGCTGCAAGCCAGGGCACGTGGCCCGCCGAAACACTTCAGGCCGGTCAGTGCATCTACGAACCGGTGCGAACGGTGCAGGAGCGATACGGACCGGGCAGAGGTCGCCGCATGCCGTTCGACCTGGAGGTCGAGCAGGTGCGTCTAGGAGGCGGTGTAGGCGCCCTGCCACACCGTGTCGAACGGGGTGTGGGCCGAGACCCGGCCTCGGATCCCGGCCGTGACGAAGTCCTTGGCCAGGGCGACGGCGTCGCGCACGTCCGCGCCCTTCGCCAGCTCGGCGGTCACCGCGGCCGCCAGCGTGCACCCGGCACCGGAGACGCGCGCCTGCCCGACCTTGGGTGCGGAGAAGACGTGCGCCTCCGCGCCGTCGAACAGCACGTCGACGGCGTCCTCGCCGGGCAGCTCCACGCCGCCCTTCGCCAGGACGTACGCGGGCCCGAGGTCGTGAATGCGCCGGGCGGCCTCGGTGAGGTCCTCGACGGACTCGATGGTGTCCATGCCCGAGAGTGTCTTCGCCTCGAACAGGTTCGGGGTGACCACGGTTGCGTGCGGCAGGACCGCCTCGCGCAGGGCGTTGTCGGTGTCCAGGGCCGCACCGGGCTCCTGGCCCTTGCAGATGAGGACCGGGTCGAGCACGACGTGGCGCCACGGCTGACCACGGAGCGCGGCGGCGACGACCTCGATGGTCTCCGTGGTGCCCAGCATGCCGATCTTGACGACGTCGAGGTCGTGCGCGGCGGTGGCGGCCTCGATCTGCTCGGTGATGACGTCCGGGGGGACGGGCACGAAGCGGTGCGCCCAGTCGTTCTGCGGGTCGAACGAGACGATGCACGTGGTGGTGCCGACCCCGTACACGCCGAGCTGCTGGAACGTCTTCAGGTCCACCTGGAGGCCGGCGCCCCCGGTGGCCTCGGACCCTGCGATGACGTAGGCGAGCTTGACCACGGGTTGTCTCCGATCGGACGACGGCGTTCGGGTGTAGAGGGACGTCCCAAAATACCCTCACCGGTGCTGGGGTACCTCCCGGGCGGCCGCCATGCGGTCGAAGGCCCCAGGCTCCCCGCAGCCGAGCACAGCGTCCGCACACAGCTCAGGGGTGAGGACGGATGTGTCGACCTCGACGTCGTACTCCCGGCCGGAGTGCAGGTGTCCGAACTGGGCCGCGGCGAAGCCGCGCCGCTCCTCGGGGCGTCGCGCCTCCCGGCGGAGCAGCTCCTCCAGCGGGCAGTGGACGCCGACGAGCAGCACCCGCAGCCCGCGGTAGAGGTCCAGATCGAGGTCAGGGCGGAAGTGGTCGCTGACGACGTTGTTCCCGGCGCGTGCCGTCGCAGCCACCGCGTGGTGGTAGCCGACCTCCATGGCGGCGAACACGGACTCGTCCCAGCACGGCAGCATGTCGATGAACGAGTCGAGCGGGATGTACTGCAGCGGAGTCTCCGACCGTCGCTGCAGCTCCTCGGCGAGCGTGGTCTTCCCGGACGCCGACGTCCCGCTGAGCACAACGATCTCGGCGGCGGCCATCAGCTGGCTGAGCGCTGGCAGACCATCAGCGGGTTGTTGTCGGGGTCGCGGAACTGGACGAGTCTGACACTGCCGATGTCCTCGATGTCGGAGTCCAGCGTGACGCCGAGGTCCCGCAGAAACGCGACCGTCGCTGCCATGTCGGTGGTCCAGAAGAAGAAGCGCGGGGGTCCCGCGGGGTCGAACTCCGGCCTGTTGGCGTCGAGCGCCAGCCGGGTCTCGCCCGTGGTGGGCAGGTCGTAGATCGTGCCGCCGTGGCTGGGGTCCGACTCCGGCAGTCCCAGCAAGCGGGAGTACCACCGCGCTGAGCGCACTATGTCCCGAACCGGGATGAACACCTGGCCGATGCGGTTCTCGATGGGGCTCGCCGTCACCACGCCCGAGATCCTACGGCACCGTCCGTAACGTCCCCGGCACGGCCTCCCGGCGCACGTGAGCTCACTGCCCCCGACGTCGAATCAGCGCCGCCGCGGCGCCCGCGAGCAACGTGGCTGTCCCGGCCCGGCGCCCGGCCGTCCGCAGCCGACCGTGGTAGCCGCCGCCGACCGTCGCGGGAAGGCCGGGGTCACCGTAGAGGTTCCCCGTGGTGGGCGGAATCTTGCGCCGGGACAGGTGCGCGCGTGCGACGTACGCGCCCATCACCCGCTCCATGAGGCCCGGGAAGGCGCGGTGCTTCATCACCATCACCCGGCCGGCGGGCCCGACGACCGCCTCGGCGCGGGGGCGACGCACGACGGCGGCGATCGTCCGGGCCACCCGTTCGGGCGCGTACAGCGGCGGGATCGGCCTCGCCTCGCGGCCGACGTAGTTGGCGACCTGCCGGTAGTACGGGGTGTCGATGCTCGGCGGCAGCACGGAGCACACGTGGACGTCGGACGCGCCGGCGAGGCGCAGCTCCGCCCGCACGCTCACCCCGAGCGCACGCGTCGCGGACTTCGACATCGAGTACGCCGAGGCGTACGGCACCGGGATCTCGCCGAGGATCGACGAGACGTTGACGATCACGCCCGAGCCCTGCCGCAGCATGTGCTCCAGCGCCGCACGGGTCCCCTGCGCGACGCCCATGACGTTGACGTCGAGCAGGCGGCGCAGGTCCTCGAGCGGCGTGTCCATGAACGGCGCCACGATGCCGACGGCGGCGTTGTTGACCCAGACGTCAATGCGCCCGAACTGCTCCACCGCGCGTCGCGCCAGGTTCTCGACGGCGGCGGCCTCGGCGACGTCGGTCGGCACGGCGAGGGCCTCGGCGCCGGCGCGCCGGCACTCGCGCAGGACCTCGTCCAGGGCGTCCCGGCGGCGTGCGGCCAGGACGACGGCGGCCCCCTTCCTCGCGAGGAGCCGCGCCGTGGCACGCCCGATCCCGTCCGACGCACCGGTGATGACGACGACGGCTCCGTCGATGCGCACGATGACCTCCGTGGTGGCGGTGGAGCATCCGACGCTAGGTGCTGGGCACTGCGGACGCGCGCCGACCGCGTGCGGCCGAGTCGCTCCGGAAGCACTGACGTCCGCCTCGGCCATGAAAAAAACCCTGGGCGCGGGCCCAGGGTCTCTCTGCCTTCTCGACGAGTGGAGCTAGAGGGATTCGAACCCTCGACCTCTTCCATGCCATGGAAGCGCGCTACCAACTGCGCCATAGCCCCGTGCGGGTGCCCCGTGGGGCGTGGACTACTTTAGGGCATCGCCTGCCCGCAGAGCCAATCCGCGCGGCACCGCCGGAGCGTGAGCCTCGCCACTCCCCTGGCACACTGGCGACATGTGCGGACGCTATGCCAACGCCCGGCGGGACGCCGATCTCGTCAACGCCTTCGACATCCAGCAGGTCGTCGGCGAGGAGCTTCCGCCGTCGTGGAACATCGCCCCGACGCAGGACGTCCGGGCGGTGCTCGAGCGCGCGCCGCGCAACGAGCCCGACACTCCCCCGGTCCGCCAGCTGCGCACCGTCCGCTGGGGGCTGGTGCCCTCCTGGTCGAAGGACCCCGGCTCGGGCGCGCGCCTGATCAACGCCCGCTCGGAGAGCGTGACGGAGAAGCCCTCCTTCAGGCGGGCCGCCTCGTTGCGCCGGTGCATCCTGGCGGCGGACGGCTACTACGAGTGGCAGAAGATGCCCGACGGCGGCAAGCAGCCGTACTTCCTGCACGCCGACGGGCCGCTCGCCTTCGCCGGCCTCTACGAGTTCTGGAAGGACCCCCGCCTGCCCGACGACCATCCCGACAAGTGGCTGTGGACCGCCACGATCATGACGACCCGGGCGGCCGACAGCCTGGGGCACATCCACGACCGCACGCCGGTGGTCCTCCCGCCGGACATGGTCGACGACTGGCTGAACCCGCGCACGCAGGAGCTGGAGGACGTGCGCGCCCTGATCGACGCCATCCCCGAGCCGGTCCTCGTGCCGCGCCCGGTGGGGAAGGCGGTCGGCAACGTCACCAACGACGGGCCGGAGCTGATCGAGCCGGTCGAGGTCTAGCGCGCCGCCCGCGCACGCGGGCCTCGCACCCGCCCGCGAGGGTGGGCACGGGACCCGTCTTCTGCGTGCTTCTGCGTGCCGTCAGCCTCCCTGCTGCGGGGCGGTGTTGTCGGTGCCCGGGCCGAGCTGCCGCAGGAACTCGTGGCACTGGCGGGCGCGGTCCGAGTCCTCGGCCATCACCTTCTCGAAGAACGCGGCGATGTCCTCCTTGCCGGCGTTGCGGGCGTCGCGGACGTACTGCCCGTAGTCGTGCCCAGCCTTGAGCGAGTGGTACTGCACCGAGATGAGGTCGTAGGTGACGTCGTCGAAACCGGTCTCTCCGGTGGCCATGCTGCTCACTCCCTAGGTTCTGTCGGGTCTCCTTGTTCGGGCGGGCGCCCGGGGGCGTTCGCCGGTTCTGCTGCGAGGCGGTCGGCAGGGTCGGACCGCCTCGCCTGGCCGGGGGCACGGGCCACGTCTCCACTGTCGGAGGGCGTGGCGTGCGACGCATCCTCAGGGAGCGGCCGCCCTCGGCCGGGCCGCACGGTCGCGGTGCCGGGGGTGTCCCGACCGCACGGCGGCTCCTCCCTCAGGCGTCCGCGTCGTGGCTGCCGGTCCGCTCCCCGCCGCCGGGCAGCATCCGTTCGGGGAGCTCCTCGACCGGGATCACCGCCATGTCGTCGACCTTCCAGTCCAGGTCGATCACCATCTCCCGGGCGAGCCGGAGGTCCTCGAGCGTGGGGTGGTAGCCCGGCCGGGGCACCACGAACGACTCGACGTGGAAGACGTGGCCCTGGTCCCGCACGCGGGACCCGGCCTCCATCACCCAGTCGAGCGACCCGAGCTGCTCGTCGATGGCGAGCACCAGCGGGTGCGGGTCCTTGCCGTCGTAGGTCTCCGCGCGCGCGTCCATCAGCGCCCGCACGGCCACCTTGAGATTGCCGACGCCGTCCTTGAGGATGCTGCCCGAGATGAAGAGGGCCGCGGCGGCGTCGGCCCACCACAGGCCCAGGCCGATGCCCAGGATGCCGACGATGCCACCCACCGCCGTCATCCAGTCCGCCTTGTTCATGTCCGCGTCGGCGTAGAGCACGCGGTCGTGCAGCGCCTCGGCGAGGGGCATCTTGGCCCGCCCCAGCAGCACCGGCGGCACGGCCGTGTAGGCGAGCACGGCGATCATCAGCCACCCCGACCAGAACGTGAGGCCGCCGACCTCCATGAGCCCCACGGGCGGGTGCTCCGCCTTCACCAGGCCCGAGGCCGAGTCGAACACCATGAAGGCCCCCATCGCGCACAGCGCCGTGGCGGCCACCAGGTGTCCCACGCCGACGGACCGGTGGTAGCCGTACGGGTGCTCCGGCGTGGGTGGGCGCCGCGTGCGGCGGACGGCGAGGAGGAATGCGACCGGTGGGATGAAGGAGAGCATGTCCTCCATCCAGGCCGCCTTCATCGCCTGGGAGCTGCCCATCGCCAGGTAGACGCCCGTGACGGCGGTGACCAGGAAGATGATGGTGACCCATGCCAGTCGGACGGCGCGGCGCAGCGCCCGCTCCTGCTCCTCGGGGAGCTCGGTGTGCCCGAACCGCGCGCTCATGCCGGCAGCTCCTGGTCCAGGAGGAACCGTTCGAGCTCGACGAGGAACGCGTTCTCCCCCATCGGCGCGGCCATGACGTGCAGCTCCTTCTCCCCCCGCGGCCCGGTGGTCGCGGTGTATCGGTAGGTCAGGGCCACCTTGCTCGACCACGGCGACTTCGCCGTGAGGCCGCCGATCACCAGGTCCAGCTCGTCGTGCTCGAGCTGTCCGATGAGCTCCTCCTCGCCGCCGGGCACCCACACGATCTCGGCGCCGACGGACTCGGCGAACCGCTCCACGAGCTCCACCTCGGTCCCGGCCGGGTCGGCCTCCGGCCCGCCGGGAAGGTCCGTCCACGGGGGGCTCGGCGAGACGCCGACGCGCAGCGTGCCGCCGCTGACCCTGTCGAGCGTGCCGTCGGGGTCGGTCGGGATGGTGGCGGCGCACCCGCCGGCCGCCAGCAGCAGAGCGAGCGCCGGGAGGATGAACATCCTGGTCATGGGCCTAGTCAACCCGGGATTCCGGTTCCTGCATCTCATGCGGCCCGGCACCGGACGGTGGGGTGCGGAAAGTCTCCGCTCAGAGCGTGAGCCAGCGTCGGTAGTCGCCCCAGCGGGCCACCAGCACCGTGGCGTCGTCCTCCAGGACGCCACGCTGATGCTCCAGCACCTTGCGGACGAGACGGCGCACCAGCTCGGGTGGCGGGTGCTCCGTGGCGGCCTCGCGGGCGAGGAAGTCCTCCAGCCGGTCCAGGCCGAAGAGGCCTCCCGTGGCGTCCCTGGCCCCGGTGATCCCGTCGGTGTGCAGCACCAGCCAGTCGTCCGGCTCCAGCACCTCCTCGGCCACCCGCACGTCCCGGGTCGGCAGACCGAAAGCGGGGCGCTGCCCGCCGGCAAGCACCTTGACCACCTTCCCGCGCCGCAGGACGAGGGGCGCCGGGTTCCCGGCGCTGACCCAGCGCAGCCGACCGTGGTCCAGGTCCAGCTCCGCCAGCACGGCGGACACGGTCCGTCCGGTCCTGGCGAGCTCCTCGCCGATGACGTCGTCCACGGCCATGACCTGGTCGAACAGCGACCCGCCGTTGCGACGGGTGCTGCGGTACGCCGAGAGCGCCATCGCGGTGACGGTGCCGGAGTCCAGCGATGTCCCGTTCGCGTCGAAGATGGCAAGCGAGGCCCTGCGCTCGGAGAGGGCGTAGTCGAAGGCGTCGCCACCGACGGACTCGCTGGGCGCGACGATCCCCGTGACCACCACCTTCTCCGTGCCCGCGGTCAGCGGCGGCAGCAGCTGCCAGACCAGCTCGGCCGAGGCGCTGCGGGGCCGCCGCCGGCGGACGACGTCGAGCGCGTCGCCGTACTTGGTCGTCGTGGTGACGAGGTGGCCGAGGAGGGTGGCGAGCCACGCCAGCTGGCTGTGGAGCAGGGTGTCGTCCAGGTCGGCGATCGCCCCCGGGACCACCTCGAGAACGCCGAGCCGCTCCGCCCCGTCGACGATCGGGACCCAGAGCCGCGCGTCGCCGTCGGTGCGGGTGGACCTGATCTCGAACTCGCGGAAGGCGCGGCCCGGCAGCGAGTCGTCCACCCCGCGCCACCGGCCACCGCGCACCGGGCGCAGCTCCACGTGGTCGTAGTCGACGAGGTAGACGTCGATACCGACCCCGAGCAGCGCGCCGGCGTCGTCGGCCACCGCCGCGATCCGGTCCGGCGGCGCGACGTGCATGCCCTGCAGCAGGGCGAGCATCGCCGCGAGCGGGCCCTCGGACGGGCGCGGGTCGTGCACGCGGCCGCTGTAGGGCACGCTCCGGACCACGGCGCGTGCCTCGAGGAGCTCGTTGACGGCCTGCGCGAGCAGGTCTCGTTCCGCCGGTGGCAGGGGCCCGTTGCGCAGGGCGAAGTCCTCGAGCTCGGCCTGGCCGGCGGTCCCGCCGATCGCGAAGTACCGGCGCCACCACTCCCCCGGCCCGATGCCCGCACGGTCGGCCACCAGCCGGAGCGCAGCACGCTGCTGGTCCTCGCGGCTGACGGCCGGCGCGCTCATCGCTGCCGGCGCGCGGTGGACCGGACCAGACCGAGCGCGACCTCCTGGAGGTCGCGGTGCTCACGCCGCGCCAGCGCCACCAGGAGCGCCAGCGCGTCGGGCTCGTTGAGGTGCTCCCGCTCCATGAGGATCCCTCGGGCCGTGGCCACGAGATCCCGCGAGCGGACGGCCACCCGCAGCTCCTCGCTGAGCCGACGGGCGTCCTCGGCGGTGCGGGCGTGCGCCACGAGGGTGGCCGCCTGGGCGGCGAACATGCGCAGCAGGTGCTCGCTGGAGTCGTCGTAGGCGCCGGCGCGCTGCGAGTAGACCTTGATGGTGCCCAGTGACGTGTCCCCGGCGACCAGCGCGGTGCTCACGGCCGACCGGACGCCCGTCGGATGCACGGCCCGGGACCAGCGGGGCCAGCGGTCCTCGCGCCTCACGTCGGCCACGCGGACCGTGCCGTACCGTTCCCACGCCGTCAGGCAGGGACCCTCGCCGCTCTCGTACTGCGCCGCATCCACCTGCTCCACGAGCGGGTGCGTCGCGGCCACGGTGATCCGCGCCTCGCCGTCGCGCACGGTGACGCCCGCACCGGTCGTACCCGGGATGGCCTCGGCCGCCACGGACGTCACCAGCCGCAGGGCGTTGCGCACGACGCTGTTCGTCAGAAGGAGGCCGGACGCCCCGGCGTAGGCCCGAGCCAGCTCCTCCGCCAGCGGCAGCGACTCAGCCAACAGAGACCTCCGTCCGCCGAGGCCGACGGTGCGGCCGGCCGGCGCCGCCCCGACGCGAGCACCTGCCTCACCATAGCCCTGGGGGCTCCCCCGGTCCTGCGGAGCGGGCGCACCCGCGGGTGCCGCGGGACCACGCCTATCGTGGGCGCATGACCGACGAGGACGCCGTCGCGCTGGCCCACGCGATGTTCGACATGGCCCGGCAGGGGCGGACCGAGGAGCTGTGCGCCCTGCTCGACGCGGGAGCCCCGGTGGACCTGACGAACGCCGGGGGCGACACGCTGCTCATCCTGGCCGCCTACCACGAGCAGCCCGGCACGGTCCGCGCCCTGCTCGATCGCGGCGCCGACGTCGAACGGCTCAACGACAGGTCGCAGAACGCCCTCACGTGCGCCGTGTTCAAGCAGGACGCACGGACCGTGCAGATGCTGCTGGACGCGGGCGCCGACCCGGACGCGGGCAGCCCCAGCTCGCGCGCCACCGCGCAGTACTTCGACCTGCCCGAGATGAGCGCCCTGCTCGACCGGGCCCAGCGGTAGGTCGAGCGGTCAGTCCAGACCCAGGTTGTAGGCGCTGAGGCGCCACCCCGGCGCTCGGCCGGGGTTGGGGTGCATGAGGGTCCACCCGCTGTTCTCGAGCCCGGTCAGGCCGAACCAGCTTCCGGGGTCGAGCCCGAGGAGGACGGTCTGCCCGAGCGTGATCGCAGCGCCGTGGCCGACGACCACGAGGACGTCGTCGCCGGTGAGCTCCGCCGCGGCCTCCTCGATCGCCTCGGCGACGCGCGTCCCGCAGTCCGCGCGGGTCTCCGCCCCCACGCCGTCGGGCTCACGACCGTGCCGCCAGTCCACGAAGGCCTCCGGCCAGGAGGCCTGGATCTCCTCCTGGGTCAGCCCCTCCCAGGCGCCGAAGCTGCGCTCGCGCAGCCGGGCGTCGGTGGTGGGCCGGATCCCCGTGCGGTCGGCGAGGGCCTGGGCGGTGGCGACGGCGCGCTGCAGGTCCGAGGTGATGATGCGGGTCGGCTCCAGCGCGGCCAGCGCCGTGGCGGCGAGGTTGGCCTGGCGGGTGCCGGCGTCGTTGAGCCGGATGTCGGACTGCCCCTGAAGGCGACGTGCGGCGTTGAAGTCGGTCTGACCGTGGCGCCAGAGGATGACGGTTCCTGCGGTCATGCCCGATCGTCGCTGTCCGCAGGGACGTGGAGGTCGACCGGCAGCTCGACGACCGGGCAGTCCTTCCAGAGCCGTTCGAGCGCGTAGTACTCGCGGTCCTCCTCGTGCTGGACGTGGACGACGATGTCCCCGTAGTCCATGAGGACCCAGCGCGCCTCGCTCATGCCCTCCTTGCGCACGGCCTTCGCGCCCTCCTTGTGCAGCGCCTCGTCGACGGCGTCCACGATCGCCTTGACCTGGCGCTCGTTGCTGCCGGAGACGACGAGGAAGACGTCCGTGAGGACGAGCCGCTCGGAGACGTCGAGCGCGATGATCTCCTCGGCCTTCTTGTCGGCCGCCGCGCGCGCGGCGACGACGGCGAGATGGCGGGATCGGTCGTCAGCAGCCACAGGTCTCCTCGGGACGAAAAAGTGTCTCCGGCGATCCTACGGGTTCGGCCCGACCAGGGCCGACGTCGCCTGGGCGAGGGACTGGATCCGCATGGAAGCACCGTCGGCCTCCTGGTTGAACGCCAGCAGCCCGATGAGCAGGCCGATGACGATCGCGACGAGGACCAGGGCGACGATCTTGACGAGCGACGCGGCCGGGTTGCGGGTGTCGGCCTCGTCGTCGTGACCGTCCTCCGCCGCGTCGTCGGCGACGCCGTCGGCGCTACGGGCGCTCCGGGCGCTGCCCGCGCCGGCCATGCGATCGCGCACCGACCGCCGCGCGGGCTCCGGGGCGCCGCGCTCGGTCGGCTCGTCGGGCGACTGTGACGACGCTGCGGAGAACTCGGCGAGGGGCGCCCACTGGGGACGCGCCTCCTCCTCGTCGTAGTCGTCGTCGGGGCCGTCGTCCAACGCGGCCGCCGCGACCGCCTCGGGGCCGCTGGCCGCCGACGGGAAGCGACCGGGCGACGCCGCGGACCGGGCACGCTCCGCGTCGGTGGGCTCGCGGCGCACCGGTGCGAAGGCCGGCCCGGGGGGCGCCGGGGCAGCCGCCGGCGCGGAGCCGGTGACGTCGGCCGGTCGCGCGGGAGCCGGCCGCCCGGGGGTGGGGGCGCTGGGCGGCGACGCGGGCGTCTCCGTGCCCTGGGCGGCAGGCGGCACCGCGTCGATGACGAGCGTGCTGTCGTCGGTGACCGCGGGAAGGCCGACGGCGGACTCCCACCCGGCCGGGTCGGTGGTCACCGGCGGCTCGTCGGCCACCGGGCCGGGGCGCGCGGGCTGTGCGGAGCCGGCAGCGACGGGCCGGACGCCGGTCAGCGTGCCGGTGGAGTCCAGGGTGCGGATGCCCTTGGCGGTGTGAGGGGCGCGGACCACCGGGCGGCGTGCGGTGGCCGTGCGCTCGGCGGGGCCGTCCTCCGGCACGGCGACGTCGGTCCGCACGCGGTCGCGCAACGAGCGGCGGGACAGGGGCGCAGCCTGGACGGCCGGCGACGCGTCGGCCGGGCGCACCTCCTCCGCCGGGGTCGGGGCGGCGTCCGCCACCCGGTCCCGTGCCGAGGGCGCGGGCGGCTGCGCGGTCCGAGGCTTCTCCGAGGCCGCGGTCGGTTCCCCGGTTCCGGGCTGCGACGTCGGCACTGTGCGCGAGGCGGGGCCTTCGGCGCCGGCGGCGCGATCCGTCGCGGCGACCGACCGGGCCAGGGCGGCCTCCGGCGGGAGTGGTCTGCCGTCGTCGTCGACGAGTGGCAGCTCACCCGTGGCGATGGCCTCCAGGCGCGCCTGCTCCTCGAGCTGGCGGATGCGCAGCTCGCGCCGGGTCAGCGGCCGCGCCTGCCCGGCCCGCTCGGCCGCCAGACGTGCGGCGCGCTCGGCCTCTCGGCGTCGCCTGCGCTCTCCCAGACCACCCGTCTCCGTGGAGGGTTCCTGCTGGTTCACTTACCTGCTCCCACGGCCCGGGGCGGCAGACTGACGCTGCGCTCGTCCCGGGCTCTCGTCGTCATGCGCGGCCGGGGCCGCGAGAAGTCGTCGACCTTCGCCGAGCCCTTGCGGTAGAGCCCGTACTTGGCGATGTACTGCACCACGCCGTCCGGCACGAGGTACCAGACCGGCTTGCCCGCGGCGACGCGCCCACGGCAGTCCGTCGACGAGATGGCCATGGCGGGCACCTCCAGCAGCGAGACGCCGGCCTCGGGCAGCCCCGAGGTGTCGAGCTCGTGGCCCGGGCGTGTGACGCCGATGAAGTGGGCGAGCGACCACAGCTCGTCGGCGTCCTTCCAGGTCAGGATCTGCGGCAGGACGTCCGCCCCGGTGATGAAGTACAGGTCGGTGTCGGGCATCTGCGCCTTGAGCTCGCGCAAGGTGTCGATCGTGTAGGTCTTGCCCGGCCGGTCGATCTCCAGGCGCGAGACGGTGAAGCGCGGGTTCGACGCCGTCGCCACGACCGTCATGAGGTATCGGTGCTCGGCCTGCGTGACGTCGCGGTCCGTCTTGAACGGCTGCTCACCGGTCGGGACGAAGATCACCTCGTCGAGCGCGAAGGACTCCAGGACCTCGCTCGCCGCGACGAGGTGCCCGTGGTGCACCGGGTCGAAGGTGCCGCCCATGACACCGACCCGCCGCCTCGGCCGAGGACCCCACGCCATCGCAGCTCCTGCTGGGTCAGTGACGCGTGTGGACGTTGCGGAAGCCGTACGTCACCAGCAGGAGGAGGACGAAGATCGCCAGGGTGAGCCCTCCCAGGACGTACGGGCTCACGGCCGCCCCGCCGGCCTCGGCGTGCTCCACCTGCTCGGCGGCGAACATCACTAGCGAGCTCTTCATTCAAGGTCCCCTTCTACCCGTCCTGCTGATGCTGGGGGACAGTCTTGCATGACTGCCCGACGGCGGTCGCCGCCGACCACGTGGCCCGCGTCGCACTCGCGCCGGGCGACGCTGCGCCCTCCTGCGGCTGGGTAGAACTGCCCATGTCGTTCGCCCCGCCGCCGCGCACCCTGGACCGTGAGCGCACCCGCGTTCCGGGAACAGGGAGAAGAGTCACATGACCACCACGACCGCTCCGACCCTGGTGACGTCCGAGGACGGCACGCAGATCGCCGTCTTCGTCTCGGGCCGGGGCCGCCCGCTCGTCCTCGTCCCGGGAACGACCTCCGACCACACGACCTGGCGGCTGACCGTGCCGCTCCTCGAGCCCCACGTGGAGGTCCGCGCCGTGGACCGCCGCGGCCGCGGGGCCAGCGGGGACGGGCCGCGGTACTCCCTCGCGCGCGAGTTCGCCGACGTGGCGGCCGTGGTCGACGCCGCGGCGGCCGAGCACGGCGGCCCGGTCGACCTCATGGGGCACTCCTTCGGCGGCAACGTCGCGTTCGGCGCGGCGGCGCGGACGCCCAACCTGCGCCGGCTGGTGCTCTACGAGGGCTGGCCCGTGCCGGACCTGGCGGACCGCACGGCCGCGCCCGGCACGCTCGAGCGGCTCGACGAGCTGCTCGCCAGGAACCGGCCGGAGGAGCTCCTAGAGACCATGTACTGCGACCTGGTCCACCTGTCCGACGGCGAGATCGCTCAGCTCCGCTCGGCGCCCACGTGGCCCGCCCGGGTCGCCGCCGCGCCCACCGTGCCCCGCGAGGTGCGCGCGTTCGGTGAACAGGCCTTCGACCCCTCGGAGGCGGCGCGGATCGGCGTCCCGGTGCTGCTGCTGGTCGGCGAGGAGTCCCCCGACGACGTCCGGGCGGACCCGGGGACCGTCGCCGCCGCCCTGCCGGACGCCCGCGTGGAGGTGCTGCCGGGTCAGGCGCACATGGCCCACCTGTCGGCGCCGGAGGTGCTCGCTGCGGCCGTGCTGGACTTCCTCGGGGACTGAGCTTCCGCAAGGACGGGCTACACGCTCGCCCCGACGGCCGGGAACAGGCGTCGCAGCACGTCGGCGAGCGTGACCACGCCGACCACCGTCACGCCGTCGGTGACCACGGCGAGATGGTTGCGCGTGCGGCGCATGGTGGCGAGCGCCGCGTGCACGGTGGTCGCCCGGTCGAGCGTGAACACGTCGCGGACGAACGGCGCGGCGGCGGCCTCGTCCGGCGCGGTGAGGGTGTCGCGCACGTGGACGACGCCGGTGACCTGGTCGCCGTCCCCGACCAGCACCCGCAGGTGGCCGGTGCGGCGGGTGGCCGCACGCACCTCCCCCACCGTGGCGCCGGCGGGCACGATCGTCGCGGGACCGCTCCCGACGAGTTCCCCCACCGTGAGCTTCTGCATCTCCAGGGCACCGGAGATCTGGGCGAAGTAGCGCGCGTCCAGAGCGCCGACGTTCGCGGAGTGCTCCACGAGGTGGCGCAACGTGTCCGGGTCGGTGCCGACCGCGGGCGCGTCCGGGTCTGCGCCCGCCCGGCGGACCAGCCAGTTCGCCGCGGCGTTGAGGGCCTGCAGCAGCGGCCGCGCGGCCCACATGAACGCCCGCATCGGCAGCGCCAGGAGGATCGCGGACCGCTCGGGGTGCGCGATGGCCCAGGACTTCGGCGCCATCTCCCCCACCACGAGGTGGAGGAACGTGACGATGATCAGCGCGAGGACGAACCCGGCGACGTCGGCCGCCACCAGCGGCACGCCCCAGTCCTCGAGGAGCGGGGTCAGCCAGTGGTGGACGGCGGGCTTGGTGATGGCGCCGAGCGCCAGGGTGCACACCGTGATGCCGAGCTGGGAGCCGGCCAGGAGCAGGGTCAGCTCGGAGGAGCTGCGCAGGGCGGCCCGGGCGGCCCGGCTGCCGGACGCCGCGTCCTCGAGCCGGTGCCGGCGGGCGGCCATGAGGGAGAACTCGACGGCCACGAAGAACGCGCTGAGCGCGATGATGGCGACGGTCGCGGCCAGCACCACGAGGGGGTTCTCGATCACCGGGCCACCTCCTCGCCGGCGCCGGGCAGGGTGATGCGCACGGTCGACGGCACGTGCCGCTCGACCTGCAGGACCTCGACCCGGATGTACCTCGGCTCCGGCTCGCCCTCGCGGACCAGGTCGCCCGGGTCCGGCGGCAGCTCGATGTCGAGAGCGGTCCCGACCTCGGCGAGCCCGCCGTGGTGGGCCATCACGAGCCCCGCGACGGTCTCGTAGTCGCCCCGGGGCAGGTCCGCGCCGAGGGCCCGCTCGAGCTCGTCGACGTGGACGTCGCCCGACATCACCCAGACGCCGTCGCCCTCCTCGGGCCGGTAGGTGGGCACCACGGGGTCGTGCTCGTCGGTGATCTCCCCGACGAGCTCCTCGGCCAGGTCCTCGAGGGTGAGAACCCCGGTGAAACCGCCGTACTCGTCGACGACGCAGGCGAGCTGGTTCGTCGACTCGCCGAGCCGGCGCAGCGCGTCCGGCAGCGCGGTCAGGTGCGAGATCACCAGCGGCGGCCGCATGAGGGCGGTGACCGGTGCGTCGTCGGGCTCGGTGGTGCTGAGCACGTCGGCCAGGTGCACGACGCCGACGACGTCCTGGGTGTTCTCCGCGAGGACGGGGTAGCGCGAGTGCCCGCTCGTCATGAGCGTGCGGACGTGGCCGACGGTGTCGACGTCCTCGACGGTGTCGACGCGGGAGCGCGGGATCATGGCGTGCTCGACGGTGCGGCGCGGGAAGTCGAGGATGCGGTCGAGCATCATCGACAGCTCGACCGAGAGGTCGCCGGTCTCACGGGACTCCTCGACGATGTGCTCCAGGTCCCTCGCCGTCGCCGAGTGCTCGACGTCGTGCACGGGCTCCATCCGCAGGGCGCGCAGCAGCAGGTTGGAGGCCTGGTCGAACACCCAGATCAGCCAGCCGAACAGCGTGAGGTAGATGGTCGTCGAGCGTGCGAGCCGAAGGGCCACGGGCCCGGGCCTTGCGATGGCGAAATTCTTGGGGAACAGCTCGCCGAACACCATCTGCACGACGGTGGAGAACAGCAGGGCGAGCACGGCGCCGCCGGCGGCGGACACCCCCGCGGAGACACCGACGCCGCCCAGCATCGTGCCGAGCGCCGTGCCGATGAGCGGCTCCGCGACGTAGCCGACCAGCAGTCCGGTGACGGTGATGCCCAGCTGGGCGCCCGAGAGCATGAACGACGTGCGCCGCGTGATGGACAGCACCCGCTTCGCGCCGTCGTCCCCGGCCTGGGCGCGGGCGCTCGTGCGCGACCGGTCGACGCCCATGTAGGCGAACTCCTGGGCGACGAAGTAGCCGGTGGCGGCGGTGATCAGCATGACCACGAGCACGCCGACGAGGAGGGACAGGACTGGTGTCACCGGCCGCGCACCGCCTCAGGTTCGAGGTACGCGGCCGAGGGTATGTGGTCTGTGTCCATGTCTCTCTTCGTGGGGCGGACGGCCGACGCGGGTGGCGTACAACCGGCGTTCAGCCTATCGGAGCGAACGGCCCGGGCCGCTCCGCGGGCCGGCCCGGGCCGCTCCGCGGGCCGACGGGGCGGCCCCGGCGGCTCAGCCCAGGACGGCCCAGCCGTGCGCAGGGACCCGGGCGTGCCCCTCGGCGAGGTCGGCGCGGCCGGCGAGAACCGTGCCGGCGCGGGCGTCGACCTCCGCCTCGTCGTCGCCGAGGTTGAGCACCACCACGAGCCGCTCCCCCGCCGCCGTCACCTCGTAGGCGAGGAGCTCGTTGGACAGCTCGAGCGGGGCGGTCCGCGCGCGGTGGAGCCACGGGTGGCGCCGGCGCAGCGAGATCAGCTCGCGGTGCAGCCGGAGCACCTCGGGATCGCCCGCCAGCTGGTCGGGCCGGTCCGGGAACGCCGGCCGGACGGCGTCGTCGCCGCCGACCCGGTCCTCCTTGACGCCCTCCAGGCCGAGCTCGTCGCCGGCGTAGACGGACGGCGTGCCACCGACGGTGAGGAGCACGGCCAGGGCGTGCGGCAGGTGGCGCCGGTCGCCCAGCCGCGAGGCGATGCGGGTGACGTCGTGGTTGCCCACGAAGGTCATGGGCGCGAACGTCTCCAGGAGGGCGTTGTGCCTGCCCAGAGCGTGGTCGAGCTCGTAGAGGTTTCGGTCGTTCAGGCTGCTCCAGATCGCCTTCCAGAGCTCGTACTGGGTGACCGCGTCGACCCCCGAGGCCGCCACGAAACCGGGGTAGTCGCCGTGGATCACCTCGCCGACCACGTACGCCTCCGGGAACTCCGCGCGCACCGCGGGCAGAACCTTCGCCCAGAACGACGGCGGCACCGCGTACGCGGCGTCAAGGCGCCAGCCGTCGGCGCCGGCCCGCAGCCAGTACCGCATGACCTCCTCGACGAGCTCGGCCACCGCGGGGGCGTCGTGGTCCAGCGCCACGAGCCCCTCGTGCCCCTCGAAGGTCGCGTACTCCGGGCGGGTCCCCGCGGCCGCGCCCTCCGGCCAGGCCAGCCGGAACAGCCCCGCCTCGGGGTGGTCGGGGCCGCCGTCGAGCGCGCGCAGGAAGGCGGGGTGCCGGGAGCCGACATGGTTGAAGACGCCGTCGAGGACCACCTTGAGGCCACGCTCGTGCGCGGCGGCGACCAGCGCGTCGAAGTCCGCGCGGTCGCCGAGCCGGGGGTCGATCGTGAAGTGGTCGACGGTGTCGTAGCCGTGGCTGTAGGAGGTGAAGACCGGCCCCAGCAGCAGCGCGGAGGCGCCGAGCTCGACGGCGTGGTCGAGCCAGCCGACCAGGCGCGGCAGCCGGTGCCGGACCGGCGCCGCCGGGTCGAGCACCGGTTCGGCGCCGACGAGGCCGAGGGGGTAGACGTGCCAGAAGATCGCGTGCTCGTGCCAGGTGGTCACGATCGACCATCCTGGCGCACGCACGGCCGTGGGGCGAGACCTCGGCCGCCGGCTCGGCGCGCCGGGTCGCGGGAGCGCTCGCCCACGGGCACCGTCAGCCGCTGAAGACCTCGGCCGCCTGCTTCAGCCCCTCCAGGGCCCGCCGCCAGTTCTCCGTGGAGTGCTCGGCGGCCTCCTCGGTCCGGTTGTTGTCCTGCGTCAGGGTCACGCGCGTCCCGTGCGGCGTCTCCTCGAGGGTCCAGGTCAGCGTGTGGTAGTTCTCCGGCACGTCCAGCTCACCGGTGAGCGGGCTGAAGTGGGTGTAGCGCAGCAGCCGAGGCTCCTCGACCTCCACGATCTCGCCGTGGTCCTGGAACGGCTTGCCCTCCCACTCGCCGGTGAAGGTGATCCGGCCCCCGGAGACGTAGTCGCTCTCGACGCTCGCGCCGAACATCACGTGCCGGGAGAGCTCGGGGCTGGTCAGCACGGTCCACACGGTGCGCGGGAGCGCGTCGATGTCGATGCTCGTCGTCGAGACGTGGTCGGCCATGGTGGCACCTCCCGGACCAGCGTCCTCCTCTCGCGGAGGCCGCACAAGGCGCCTCGGGAGCCCGGCAGCCGGCGCCGGCCACGCCGACCGGGCCTGCCTCCGGAGGGACGGGCCCGGGGTCGGGCTCGGCAACGTCAGCTCATCGGCTCTCAGACGCTCAGGTACCCGCCGTCGACCACGATCTGGGACCCGCTGACGAACGACGCCTTGTCGGACAGGAGGAAGCACACGACCTCGGCGACCTCCTTGGCTTCACCGAGCCGGCCGACGGGGTGCAGACCCTCCAGCGCGGTCCTGAGCTCGGTGCCGGTCCACTGCTCGATGAGCGGGGTCAGGATGTACCCGGGGTGCACCAAGTTGATGCGGATGCCCTGCCTGCCGTACTCGACCGACGCGTTTTGGTGAGGCCGGCGACGCCGTGCTTGGAGGCGGCGTCTGCCACCCCTCGAGCGTGAGCTCGCCGACGTGCTGCTCAGGGCGGACGATGCCCGCGTTGTTGAACGCCAGGTGCAGACCGCACGACCGACGTACCCGCGCCGGCGAGGATCTTCGGCCGTGGGACATTCGACCGTGCCGTCCCCCGACGAACTCGTGGGCGCGAGCGCAGGGTCGCCCTCCCGTTCCGGTACGGCGATCGGTGGTCGAGAGACGGCCATCCGAGAATGGGTCTGGTCCGTGCCGGTGGGAGTGGATACCTTCGCGGCCATGGCACTGACGAGGGTCGAGCGCGAGCAGTTCCTGGCCGAGCCGCACGTCGCGGCGCTGTCGGTGGAGTGCGGGGACGGACGAGCGCCGCTGACCGTCCCGATCTGGTACCAGTACTCCCCCGGCGCGCAGCTGTGGGTGCTCACGGGCGCCCGCTCCCGCAAGACGCAGCTCATCGAGGCCGCCGGACGGTTCACCATGATGGTCGACCGGGTCCGGCCCTCCGTCAGGTACGTGTCCGTCGAGGGCCCGGTCAGCGGCGTCGAGCCGGGCACCGAGGGGCACCTGGACGAGATCGCCCACCGGTACCTGCCGGAGCGGGCGGCGGCCCGCTACATCGACTTCGCCCGGGCGGAGCTCGGCGAGCAGGTCGTGATCTCGCTGCGGCCCGAGCGGTGGCTCAGCGCGGACCTCGGGTGACGCGCGGGCCGCGGTGACCCGCGGGCCTCGGGTGACCGACGTCGCCCCGCCGACGACGCGACGCGACCTCCGAGGCCCGGCCGCCGGGGTCAGGGCCGGCGCCAGTCGTCGCTCGTGAGGTGCGACCCGGCCATCGGGCCCATGGTGAGCATGCCGCCGTCCACGGCCCACGAGGCGCCGTTGACGTACCCGGCGTCCGGGCCGCAGAGGAACGCCACGGTGGCGGCGATCTCGCGGGCGTCGCCGGGCCGGGCGACGGGGATCCCGGGCCGGTACTTGTCGACCAGCACCGACTCGTCCTCCTGGCCGGTCATGGGCGTGGCGATCTCACCGGGCGCGACAGCGTTGACGGTGATGCCGTGCTCGGCCAGCTCGAGGGCGGCGACCTTGACCAGAAGGCCGAGACCGCCCTTGGCGGCGCAGTACGGCCCCGCCCCGACCCGCGGGGCGTGCTCGTGGACGGAGGTGATCGCGACGATCCGGCCGCCGTCGCCCGCGCCGACCATGTGGCGCGCCGCGGCCTGCAGGCAGCAGAACGCCCCGTCCAGGTCGACGGCGACGACGTCGCGCCAGCTCGCGTAATCCATCTCGAGCAGCAGCGTGGAGGTGCCCGTGCCGGAAGACATCACCAGGGTGTCGACGCCGCCCATCGTCCCGGCGAGCTCGTCCACGACCGCGGCGCCGTTCTGCGGGTCCGTCAGGTCGAGCCGGCGCACGTGCGCTACGGCACCCGCGGCTCGGACCTCCCGGGCCGTCGCCTCGGCCCCGTCGCTGTCCTCGTGCCAGGTGATGCCCACCTGCCGCCCAGGCGCGGCGAGGGCGACGGCGGTCGCCTTCCCGATCCCGGAGTCGGCCCCGGTGACCACGATCCGGCGCGGCTCGAAGGCGACGGGCTGCTCGGTCGGGCTCGGTCCGGCGCTCGATGCCACGGTTCCTCCTCGTCTCGTTCCCGTGCCGTGGGGGCGGTGCCCGTCACCGGGCGCCTTCGACGGTAGGTCGACACCTCCGTGCGTGCACGCCGGACGACGCCGCCGACCGTCCCCGGCGGAGCCGGACCGTCCGCATCAGTCGAGGCAGAACTCGTTCCCCTCCGGGTCCTGCATGACGATGTGCCCGGCGTCCAAGTTGTCGGGCTCGTACCGGCGCACCCGGCGGGCACCGAGCGCGAGGAGCTGCGCGCAGCGGTCCTCCAGGACCGCCATCCGCTCCTCGCCCTGCAGCCCGCTCGCCGTCCGCACGTCCAAATGCACCCGGTTCTTGGCCGTCTTCCCCTCGGGCACCCGCTGGAAGAACAGCCGTGGGCCGGCACCGTCCGGGTCGCGGATCGCGGACCGGTCGTTGCGTCGCTCGACGGGGACTCCCCACGCCGTCAGCGCCTCGTCCCACGAGGCGAAGCCGGGCGGCGGCGGTTCCAGCTCGTACCCGAGCACCTCGGCCCAGAACCGGGCCAGGGCGCCGGGGTCCCCCGCGTCGAAGGTGATCTGCACGCTTGCCGCCATGACGCCTCCTCAGGTCGTGGCCACGAGAGAACCACGCCGCTCCCGCACGCGCGAGGGCATGACCTCCCGTGCGGCTCCATGGTCACCCCGGACCGGGGTGGGTACGCTCGCGAGATGGGCGTCCATCAGCTGCGCGTCGTCGTCGAGGCCGAGGACTACGAGAAGGCCGTCGCGTTCTTCCGCGACGTGGTCGGGCTGCCGGTCGAGGAGACCTACTCCAGCGACGGCGGCGCGGAGGTGACGATCCTGGGCGCCGGCCGGGCCACCCTCGAGATCGCGAACCCGGCGCAGAAGGACCTCATCGACGACGTCGAGGTCGGGCGGCACGTGGCCCCGAAGATCCGCCTCGCCTTCCAGGTCGACGACACCCCCGGCATGACGGACCGGCTGGTCGAGGCGGGCGCCGAGCTCGTCGCCCCGCCCACCGTCACTCCGTGGCACTCCCTGAACTCGCGCCTCGAGGTGGCGGCGGGGCTGCACGTGACCCTCTTCGCCGAGGGCACGGACGCGTACTGACGCCGCCCACCGCCGACGGCTGACAGATCCCGCTGATCGATCACCACTGGCCGCGACCTTCGGTCGGCCCGTGGCCGCCGGGGCTACGCCGCGGGCGGGCGACGTCAGGGCACGTAGCCGCCGAGGGCGGGCGCTGCGGCCGGGTGCTCGGCGAGGTACTCGCCGATGCGGTCCTCGGCGAACGCGGCGGTGACGTTCCTCAGCGCCGGCTCGTCCAGCAGCACGATCGACTGCTTGCCGTCGGGGCTCCACCCGGTGCCGAGGTAGGGCGCGGTGACGAACCGGACCCCGTCCGGGCGCAGGCCCCGCGCGTCGATGGCCAGGTCGCGCATCCGCGAGATCGTCAGCCCCTCGTCCAGGGCCAGCGACCGGGTCAGCGCCTCGAGCGTGCTCATCAGCCGGGCGGGGTTGGTGAGGACCTCGCGGTCGAAGGCGGCCCGCATCATCGCGCGCATCCAGTTCTGGTGGCGCAGCACCCGCCCGAAGTCGCCGCCGGGCACGTCGTACCGTTCCCGTGCGTACGCGAGAGCCTGCTCGCCGTCGAGCACGTGGTCGCCCGGTTCGAGCGTCGTGCCGCCCGCCGTCAGCGGCTGCTCCAGCGTGATCTCCACCCCGCCCAGCTCGTCGGTCAGCTCGGAGAAGGACTCGAAATCGGCGACGGCGAAGTGGTCGATCCGCACCCCGGTCAGCTGCTCGACGGTCTGGATCATGAGGGTCGGACCGCCCCAGGAGAACGCGGCGTTGATCTTGGCCGTGCCGTGCCCGGGGATGGGCACCCAGGAGTCACGCGGGATGGACATGACCGTCAGGCTCTTCCGGTCCCCCGAGATCTGCACGAGCATGATCGCGTCCGTGCGCTGGGCGCCGGCCGTCCACCGGCTGGGGTCGCCCGCGGAGATCCGGCTGTCCGACCCGAGGACGAGGATGTTGACCGGTGGCGGCAGGACCGCCGCCGGGCCGTCCGCCTCGACCACGGTGCGCGGCTCGTTCACGGGGCGCTCGGGCAGTGCCGCGAACGGGTCCTCGATGCGCTCGATGCCCGCGTTCAGCCGGGCCTGCAGGTAGCTGACCCCGGCGACGCCGGCCCCGGCCACGGCGAGCACGATGGCGAGCGCCACGATCAGGGCGACGCGACCCGCACGCCTCGGGCGACGCCCGGGCGGCCGGTCGGGGCCGTCGAGCAGCGCGGCCGGGTCGTCGGGGACGTCGAGGGGAGGGGCCGGCCTGTGCGGCCGCCGCGGCTCGGCGCGACGCGGGGGTCGGGTCTCCGTCGCCATGTCAGGGTCCTTCCCGCGGCCACGCCGTACCGCCCCTGATCGGGGCGGGGACGACCCCGGCGCGCACCGCCACGGCGGGTCTCGTGACCCTGCCGTTGAGGCGTGCTGCGGGGTCGAGCATCGGCGGTGTCCTCGCTGTCGCTGGTCGTGGCCCAGCGCACCAGCGAGGGGGGAGCGCTCACGGCCCCTCCGGCGTTGATCCGGGGGTGAATCCCCTCTCTCGCCCCCCGGCCCGCAGGGGGGTGAGGCGGGGTGAGGCAGGGGGCGGACGGGCGCGGGAGACCGGGGCCCGAGTCAGGTGACGCGCGGCGCCGAGAGGCGACGGCGCGGCGGTACCGGCCCCCGGCGGAGGCGGGGCAAGGGGCCCGGCGGAAGCGCTAGCCGTCGAGCAGGCCGGCCGCCAGGGCGGGCGCGATCGCCGGAGCCACCGGCAGGCGCGGTAGCAGCGTGGCCTGCAGCGCGTGGTAGACGTCCGGCTTGCCCGGCCACGTCCGCGCGCTCGGCGCGTTCGTCGGGTCGAGCTCGTGCCGCCACGCCCCGGGCGCCTCGATCACATGCTCCGCGGCGTGGTCCCACCACGTGCGGTACCACCGCTGGTACTGCTCCTCGCCCGTGACGCGGTGCAGCGCCGCCGCCGCGCCGATCGCCTCCGCGACCACCCAGTGCATCCGCTCACGCACCACGGGCGCCCCCGCGCGGTCGACCGTGTAGACGAACCCGTCTGCGCCGTCGACCGCCCACCCCTCCGCGGCCCCGGCGGCGAAGAGCGAGCGTGCGGCGTCGAGCATCCAGGCACCCGGCTCACGGCCGCGGACGGCGAGCGCCCCGCGCGCCTGCAGGATCAGCCGCGCCCACTCGAACCAGTGCCCCACGGTGGCGCCGAAGGGGCGGAACGGGTGCGCCGGGTCCTCGCGGTTGTAGTCCGGCAGCGGCCGCCACGCCGGGTCGAAGTGCTCGGGGATGCGCCACGAGGCCGCGCTCGCGAACCCGGCCACACGCTCCACGATGCGCACGGCCCGGTCGAGCCAGGCGTCCTCGCCGGTGACGTCGGCGGTGGCGAGGTACGCCTCGACCGTGTGCATGTTCGCGTTGACGCCGCGGTAGGCCTCCAGCTCGGTGAAGGAGCGGTCCCAGCCCTCGACCACCATGCCCTCGTCCTCGCGCCAGAACCGCTCCAGGGAGATCCGCCGGGCCCGCTCAAGCAGCGCGGCCGCGCCGGGCCGGCCGGCGGCCGTCGCGGAAGAGGCGGCGAGGAGGACGAACGCGTGCGGGTAGGCCTCCTTGCGGTCCGCCGTCGGCCCCACCGGCCCGACGGCGGGGAACCAGCCCCCGTGCTCGGGATCCTCGAACGCCGTGGCCAGGGCCTCCAGGCCGTGGTCGACCAGCGGGGCGCAGCCGGGGCGGCCGAGCAGGGCGCCCAGGGAGAAGGCGTGCACCATGCGGCAGGTGATCCACAGCTCGGCCGGGCGGTCCGGGTCCACCGCACCGGCGGCGTCGAGGTAGCCGAAGCCCTGCGGGGTCCGGGCGCCGCGGGCGAAGCGCAGCAGCGCGTCGGACTCGGCCTCCAGCCAGCGCGCGTGCGCGGGCGATCCCAGCCAGCTGCCTGCGGTCATGGCACCTCTCCCCGCTCGCGTCCGGACCGGTCGACGGCCCCGTCCCGCCGGGCAGCCTATCGACGGCGGTGCGTCCGTCGGCGCAGGCGTGGCCGTCCTCACCGGACCGGCCCGGAATGAAGTCCGGGACGGTCCGGTTGACCCGGTCATGAGCGAACCCATCACCGTGCATGTCTGGTCCGACGTCGCCTGCCCGTGGTGCTTCATCGGCAAGCGCCGCTTCGAGAAGGGCGTCGAGCAGTTCGGCGGCGACGTCACGCTCGAGTACCACTCGTTCGAGCTCGCCCCCGACACCCCGGTGGACTTCGAGGGCTCCGAGGTGGACTTCCTCGCCGGCCACAAGGGCATGCCCAAGGAGCAGGTCGCCCAGATGCTGTCGCAGGTGACCCAGCTCGCCGCCGCGGAGGGGCTGGCCTACGACTTCGACGCCCTGCGGCACACGAAGACCCTCAAGGCGCACGAGGTGCTCCACCTCGCCAAGGCCCGCGGCGTCCAGCTCGACCTCATGGAGAAGCTCTTCTCCGCCTACTTCGAGCAGGGCCGGCACGTCGGCCACGACGAGGACCTCGTGGCGGTCGCCGTCGAGGCCGGCCGCGACGCCGACGAGGGCCGCACCGCCCCCCCGGAGGGGACCAACCGCGAGGCGGGCGAGCAGGACATCGCCCAGGCGCGCGCCTACGGCATCAACGGCGTGCCGTTCTACGTCATCGAGAACAAGTACGGGGTCTCGGGCGCCCAGGCGCCCGAGACCTTCGCGCAGGTGCTGCAGAAGGTCACCGAGGAGAAGGCCGCCGCTGCGGTGGAGCCCGCCCGATGACCGGGCCGACGACCGACCGGGCGGCGCAGGGGCCGCCGGTCGAGGGCACGGCGGTAGGTGCCACGCCGGTGGACGGGACGACGGCGGACGGGACGACGGCGGAGCCGTCGCCGTTCAGTCTCGCCCCGGTCCCGGGGCTGCAGGCGATCGGCGGGGACGCCGTCGGGTTCTGCGGCCCGGACGGGTGCTACCCGGCCCCCGCCGCGGTACCCGCCAGCTAGCTGGCCCGGGGGTCGCAGTACCCGCCACCTGGCCAGGGGCAGCCGTGGTACCTGCCAGCAGGCCGGGGGCGGGACGGGGCGGCCGGCTCAGGCGTGGGAAGGCGCAGGCGGAGCGCCGACGAGCTCGAAGGTCAGGTCGTCCGGGTAGCAGTAGAACCATCCCTCGCCCGGCTCGTAGGACCGGACCACCGGGTGCCCGACCTTGAGGGCGTGCGCCCGGGCGTGCCGGTTCGGCGAGGAGTCGCAGCACGCGATGTGCCCGCACGTCTGGCACGCCCGCAGATGCACCCACCGGCCGCCGGCGGCCAGGCACTCCTCGCACCCCGGCGCGTCCGGGTCGACCGCGTCGTAGTCGATGAGGTCGAGGTGCGAGCACAGACTCATTGCCCCATCCCCTCGCATCGGCGCCACCCCCGTCAAGAGGCACTTCGCCCGAGGTTCGCGGCACGTTCGCCCGCCGGACACGATCACCCGGACGACGGCGGGCCGTTTCCTGCCGCCGGCGTCGGTCCGTGGAATGCTGCCCGGACGAGCGACGTGGAGGAGACATGACGTTTCTGCTGCCCGGCCCGGTCGACGACGCGGACCGACGCCCGTGAGCGACCTGCGCGCGCGCCTGCGCGCCCTGCCCACCTTCCCGGCCGACCTGCCCGCGCTCGACCCGGGAGCCGCCCCGGACGACCCGGTCGTGCTGTTTCTCCGCTGGCTCGCCGACGCGGCCGCCGGCGGTGCGCCGGCCCCGCACGCGATGGTGCTGGCGACGGCGGACGCGGACGGCCACGTCAGCGCCCGCAACGTCCTCCTCACCGACCTCGACGACGACGGCTGGCACTTCTCCACGCACCGCTCCAGCCCGAAGGCGGCCGCGCTGGCGGCCAACCCACGGGCGGCCCTGACGTTCTTCTGGCCGGCGCACGGCCGGCAGGTGCGGGTCGCCGGCGTCGTGCGGGACCTCGGCGCGGAGGACTCGGTGTTCCTCACCCGGTCCGAGGCCTCCCGGGTCGGCACCCTCGTCGGCCACCAGAGCGAGCAGCTTCCCGGCCTGGACGAGTACGCCACCGCGTACGCCCGGACCGAGGAGCGGGTGCACGCCGAGCCCGGGCTGGTCGACCCCGACTGGGCCGACCACGCCCTGCGACCCGAAACCGTGGAGTTCTTCCAGGCGGCACGGCCGGGCAACATCAGGCTGCGCTACCGGGCCGGGCACGACCCGAGACGCCCCGCGTGGCTGACGGAGCTGCTCTGGCCGTAGGCCGTGCCGCCGGTCACGCGGGCAATGTTTCGGACGGACACCGACGGCTGTGAACGTGCTAGGACGGACGCCGACCGAAGGAGGGGTCATGGCCCAGACCGGGACCACGCCCCGGGCCGAGCTCGTCCGCCGCCCCGGGCGGCTGCTGCGCGCCTGGATCCGCCATCCGCAGGTGGCGCTGGCCGTCCGCGGCGCGCTGGCGGCGTCGATCGCCTGGTACGTCGCCGGGCTCCTGCCCGACCCGGCAGGTGACTATCCCTACTACGCGCCGCTCGGTGCCGTCGTGGCGACCACCTTCACCCTCGCCGGCTCGGTGCGGGAGTCGTTCCAGTCTGTGGCGGCCATCGCGCTGGGTGGCGTCATCGCCTACGTCGGTGACCTGGTGGGGGTGGAGCAGAGCCCGGTCACGGTGGCGGTCGTCGTCGCCCTCGGCGTGCTCGTCACCGGGTGGCGCCTGCTCGGCTCGATGTCGAGCTGGGTGCCCACCGCCGCCCTGTTCACGCTCGTCATCGGCGGCGGCGAGGCGTTCTTCATCGGCGTGTACGCCGGCCTGGTGCTCCTCGGCGCCGCGATCGGCATCGCGATCAACGGTATCTTCCCGCCGCTGCTCCTGGCCCCGGCGCAGCGCGCGGTCGAGGTGGTCCGGCTCGAGCTCGCGGACCAGCTCTCCGACGTCGCGGAGGCGCTGGACCGGGACGAGCCGCTCGACGCGGAGGACTGGGACCGCAGGCTGCACGAGATCTCGCCGAAGCGCTGGCGCATGCGCAACGCCGTGCAGGAGGCGGACGACGCCCGGCGGGGCAACCGCCGCGCCCGCCGGTACGCGAACCAGCTTGACGACCTCGACCGCCAGGCGCGAGCCCTCGACCGCGTCGCGATGCTCGTCGTCGACCTCACCGACGTGCTCTCCGCCGAGGAGCGGGCGGACCGGGACGAGGTCCCGCTCGGTCCCACCCTGCGGCGGCCGGCCGCCGAGGCGCTGCGCCGCCTCGAGGACGTGGTCCGCCACGTGGACCGGGCGAGCATCGGCGACGACACGGTCCTCGCCACCCGCGAGGCGCTCGCCGACTACGCGACGGCCGTCGACCGGGCCCGGACGGACGCGCCCGGCGGCGGCACGATGGTGGCCGGCTCGCTCGCCGTGACGATCCGGCGCTGCCTCGACGAGCTCCTCGCCATGCGCGCCCCCGTCGACGCAGCCTGACCGGCCAGCGCGGGCGTCACTCCCGGATCTGTCCGTCGCCCTCCACGATCCACGTGGTGGTGGTGAGCTCGGCCAGCCCCATCGGGCCGCGGGCGTGCAGCTTCTGGGTGGAGATGCCGATCTCCGCGCCGAGCCCGAACTGGCCGCCGTCGGTGAAGCGGGAGGAGGCGTTGACGATCAGCGCCGCGGAGTCGAGCTCCGTGGTGAAGCGCTGCACGGACCGGGTGTCCGTGGTGCAGATGACCTCCGTGTGGCCGGACGAGTACCGCCGGATGTGCTCGAGGGCCTCGTCCAGGGAGTCGACGACCCGCACGGCCAGGTCGAGCGAGAGGTACTCGGTCTCCCAGTCCGTCTCCGTGGCCGGCTCGAAGCGCAGGCCCTCCGGGACCGTGGCCGCGACGGCGTCGTCGCCGTGGACGGTGACGTCCTTCGCCCGCAGCGCCTCGAGCACCGCCGGCAGGAACGTGGGCGCGACCTCCCGGTGGACCAGCAGGGTCTCGGCGGCGTTGCAGACCCCGGTGCGCTGGGTCTTGGAGTTGAGCACGATCGGCACGGCCTGCGCGACGTCGGCCGACGCGTCGACGAACACGTGGCAGTTGCCCACGCCGGTCTCGATGACCGGCACGACCGACTCGGTCACCACGGTCCGGATGAGGTCCGCGCCCCCGCGCGGGACCAGGACGTCGACGAGCCCCCGGGCGCGCATGAGCTCGACGGCGCCGGCCCGTCCGTAGGCGTCGATGGACTGCACGAGCTCGCGCGGGAGGCCCTGCCCCTCGAGTGCCTCGCCGAGCACGGCGACGATCACCTCGTTCGAGCTCGCCGCCGCCGAGCCGCCGCGGAGCACGACGGCGTTGCCGGACTTCAGCGCGAGCCCCGCCGCGTCGACGGTCACGTTGGGGCGGGCCTCGTAGATCATCCCGACCACGCCCATCGGCACGCGCACCTGCCGCAGCCGCAGCCCGTTGGGCAGGGTCGAGCCGCGCACGATCTCGCCCACCGGGTCGGGCAGCGCCGCGAGCTCGCGCAGCGCGTCCGCGATGCCGCCGATCCGGCCCTCGTCGAGCGCCAGGCGGTCCAGCAGGGACTCCTTCATGCCGTTCTCGCGCCCGCGGGCCAGGTCCGCGGCGTTGGCCGCGACGATCCGGCCGGCGTGCGCGACGAGCGCGTCCGCCATGGCGTGCAGCGCGGCGTCCTTGGTCGCCCGGGTCGCCGTCGCGAGGGCCCTCGAGGCGGTCTTGGCCGCCCGGGCGATCGCCAGCACGCCCTCGCGCGCGTCGTCGGTCCCGGCGGTTCCCTGCTGCTTCCCGACGGCGCCGGCGTCCTCGCCGGGCCGCGCGTGCGTGGGGTACGTGATCTCCGTCATGCGCCACAGGGTAGGCCGTGGCGACCGCGCCCGGGAGCCCCGTCCGCGACCGCGGCGCCCGAGAACCCCGTCCGCGACCGCGGCGCCCGGGACCCCCTTCCGCGACCGCGCGCCCGGGAGCCCCTTCAGCGACCCGCCGCTCGCGCCGGCCCTACGGGGCGGGGCGTGCGGTGGCGGCGCGGCCCGGGCGGCCGTAGCGTCGAAGGTCCCCAGTTTTCGCGCGGTGGGTCCGCGCACCTCAGAAGAAGGAGCAACCGATGCGACTGATCCGTGGAGCCCTCAAGGGCGCGCTCGCGGCCAAGGCGATCCAGGTCGTGCGCCGGGAGGCCGCCAAGCCGGAGAACCAGCGCAAGGCGAGGGCCTTCGTCCAGAGGCTGCGCACCAAGGGCGCCCGCTGACCCGGCCATCGTGCGGCCTCCGGGTCACCTGACCGGCGCGACGCACCCCGTCGAGCCGGACGAAGCCGGACGAGGCCGGCGCCCCGGGCGGCCGGGGCGCGTCGCCGTCGGGGAATGAATCGGTACGCCGGGCGTTGTATCACCAGAGCAGCCACCAGACAGGAGAGACGACACATGGCGACCAAGAACATCACCACCGCAGAGTTCGAGCAGACGATCAGCGGCGAGGGCATCACGCTCGTCGACTTCTGGGCCGACTGGTGCGGCCCGTGCAAGCAGTTCGCGCCGATCTACGAGCGGGTCTCCGAGGCGAACCCGGACATCACCTTCGCCAAGGTGGACACCGAGGCCGAGCAGCAGCTCGCGGCCGAGCTCCAGATCACGGCGATCCCGACTCTCATGGCCTTCCGCGACGGCATCCTGGTCTTCTCCCAGGCGGGCGCGCTGCCGGCGAAGAGCCTCGAGCAGCTCGTCGACGGCGTCAAGGGCCTTGACATGGACGACGTCCGCCGCCAGGTGGCCGAGCACGAGGCCAGCCACCAGCACTGAGTGCCCGGCGCGAGGCCGGCCGGGCGTCGTGCCCGCGCCGCCCCTCCGCCCACCCGGGTGATCCAGGGCCCGCCCCGAACGGGGCGGGCCCTGCGCCGTCGCAGCACCCTGCCGCTACAGCAGCATCGCCTCGGGTCCCTCCAGCCACTCGGTCACGAACGTGTCGTTGGCGTGGACGTTCGTGGACCAGAAGGTCTCCGGGCCGATGACCGCGAACTTGTGGGGGGTGAAGCCGGGCACCACGAGCACCTGGCCGGCCGAGCCGACCAGCTCCTCCTCCCCCACGGTGAACAGCGCGCGGCCGGAGTGGATGACGAACGTCTCCGCATAAGGGTGCTTGTGCAGGTACGGCCCGGCACCGGGTTCCGCGGTGCTGGTGAAGATGAGCGAGACGCCCGCCTCGCAGCCGCGCCCCTCGAGCTGCTGGAGGCGCCCGCCGCCTGGACCGTCCCTGCTCAGGTCGATCACGCGCATGGTGAACCTCCTCGTCGGGCCGTCCGCCCAAGCATGCCGGGTCCACGGCCGCCCGGCGAGGCCGTCAGGGCGCCTCGAGCGCCGCGGCACGACGCCGGTGCTCGGCCACCTTGTGCCGGTTGAGGCACGTGGCGGAGCAGAACTTCCTCCGTCCGGCCGGCGAGGAGTCCGCGAAGGCGTCCGCGCACCGGCGTCCGCCGCACACCCCGAGCCGCTCCGCACCGCGCGTGTGCACCCAGTCCAGCAGCGTCACCCCCAGCGCACCGCGCAGGGGGCTACGCCCCTCCGGGACCTCCCAGACGACGTCGCCGCCCGGGGCGAGCACCGGCGTCGGGCCCGCCGGCGCCAGCAGCGCGTTGACCACGGGCGCGACGTCGCGCCCGTCGCCGGCCGCGACGAAGACCTCGTAAGCCGCGTCCGCCAGCACCTGCAGCTCCTCCGTCGCGCCGTCCCCCACCTGCTCGGCGAGGGGCGCGAGCACCTCGCGGAGCGGGCGATAGCCCTCGGCCTCGTCACCCGCGGCGGCTCGCGCACGCACCGCGTAGTGGTTCACGAGATCCACCACGTCGGCGATGTCGAGCCGAGGTACTGCGACCATCCCCAAATGGTAACCCCGTACCTAACTTCATGGGGTTACCTGGCGCGGCGCGGCCACCACCGTCTCGGCCCGCCAGACTTCCGCGGGGTTGATTCCACCGCGCGGCGGTCTATCGTCGATCCCGTCAGCGTGCCGACGATGTGGTGGCAGCTATGGACGGTGCACCGGGTTTCACGGTCTCCCAGACCCCGCCTGTCCTGGACCTCGCCGACGTCGGGCCAGCCATGGGCGCCGCGGTCGGCGGCAAGGCGGCCAACCTGGGGGCGCTTCTCGCGGCCGGCCTGCCGGTGCCGCCGGGCTTCTGCCTCACGACCGCCTGCTACGACCGGGCCGCCGAGGCCGCGGACCTCGGGCCGGTGCTGGAGGCGATGGCGGCCCGGGCCCGCCCCGGTCCGGGCCCGGAGCGGGAGTCGGCGGGACGAGATCCCGCCGGACCGGAGCCGGGAGGACAGGAGCCGGAGGGACAGGAGCCGGAGCGGTCGGGCGCGGCGCTCGCCCGGGAGGCCCGCACGCGGCTCACGGACGCCCCGGTCCCGCCGGGCCTTCGCGACGCCGTCCGCGCCGCGTACGCGCGGATGGGCGAGGACGTGCCGGTCGCGGTGCGCTCCTCGGCCACGGCGGAGGACCTGCCCGACGTCAGCTTCGCCGGGCAGCAGGACACCCACCTCGACGTGGTCGGCGCCGACGCGCTGTGGGACGCGGTCCGCCGCTGCTGGGCCTCCTTGTGGACGGACCGGGCGGTGGCCTACCGCGAGGCGCACGGGATCGACCACCGGACGGTCAGCATGGCCGTGGTCGTCCAGGAGATGGTGGACGCGGCGGTCTCGGGGGTCGTGTTCACGGCCAACCCGGTGACGGGGCGACGCGGCGAGGCGGTCGTCGACGCGGCCCCGGGCCTCGGCGCGGCGCTGGTGGGCGGCACCGTCAACCCCGACCAGTGGGTGGTGGACGTCGCCGCGGGCGTGATCCTGCGACGCTCGCCCGCCGCCGTCCCGGCGGTCGCCGACGGCACGGAGCCGTCCGGCGCCGGACCGGGGCCGTGCCTCACCGACCCCCAGGTGCTCGCGGTCGCTGCCCTGGGTGCACGGGCGGAGAGCCGTGACGGCCAGCCTCAGGACGTGGAGTGGTCCATGGACCAGCACGGGCGGATCCTGCTGGTGCAGTCCCGCCCGATCACCACGCTCTACCCGCTCCCGGACCCCGAGGACTCCCGCGACGGCGTCCGCGCGTACCTGTGCGCCAGCCTCCTGCAGGGCATCACCCGGCCGCTGACCCCCATGGGCCTGTCCCTCTTCGACGTCGTGCTCACCCGGTACCAGCCGCCGGGCGGCGGCCCCGCACCGTTCCGCTACACCCACCCGGGCCTTCGGCTGTACCTGGACCTCACCGGGGCACTGACCAGCAAGGGCGGCCGTGCCCTCTACACGGGCGCCATGCGGGTCGTGGACGCCCGCTCGGTCGTGCTCCTCGAGCGCCTCATGGCCGACCCGCGCTTCCCCGAGGCCGAGGGCTGGAGCCCCCGGTCACTCCTCGGGATCTACCGGTCCCTCCCGCAGCTGCAGGCGGTGCCCCACATCGTCGCCGCCCTCCTCAGGCCGGCCGCCGCGCGGGAGCGCAGCCGGCGCGCCGAGCTCGCCGTCCGACGGACCGTCGAGTCGCTGCCGACGCGGGCCACCGCCCGGGAGCGGCTGGACCTGGTCGAGCGCGTGCTCGACCGGCAGCTCATGACCGCCGTGCTCGACCAGCTGCCACCGGCGGTGGCCGGGTACGTCTGGTTCGGCGTCGCCCGAGGCCTGCTGGGGCCGCTCGCCCGGCGCGGGGAGCTGCCCGCCGTGCTCCGCGGGCTGCCGAACAACGTGACCACCGACATGGACCTGGAGCTGTGGCGGACGGCAACGATCCTGCGTGACGACGCGGAGTCCGCGTCCCTCTTCCGCGGGACGGCCCCGCAGGAGATCGCCCGTCGCTACGCCGAGGGCTCCCTGCCGGGCACCGCCCAGCGCGCCCTGCGGAAGTTCCTGGACTCGTACGGCCACCGGGCCGTGGCGGAGATCGACCTCGGTGCCCCGCGCTGGTCCGAGGACCCCACCCACATCGTCAACGTGCTCGCCAACTACCTGCGGCTCGGCGATCCCGAGCTGGCCCCGGACCGCCAGTTCGCCCGCGCCGCCGGCGAGGCCGAGGCGATGGCCGCGGAGCTCGCCAGGCGGGCGGGCGCCCCGCGGCGCCTCCGCGGCCGTGCGGTGGCGTACGGGCTGCGCCGCGCGCGGGAGGCGGCCGGCATGCGCGAGCAGCCCAAGTTCGCCTTCATCCTCGTGCTCGCCGGGCTCCGCGCCCAGGTGCGCCGGGTGGGCGAGGAGCTCGCCGCCGCCGGGCGGATCGACGAGCCGGACGACGTGTTCTTCCTCGACCTCACGGAGGCGCGGGTGGGCGTGCGCGGCGCCGACCTGCACGAGATCGTCACGGGACGGCGCCGGACCTACGAGCACGAGATGCGCCGTCGGCACGTCCCGCGCCTCCTGCTCTCCGACGGGACCGACGTCGAGGCCGCCGTCGCCGCCGAGGCCGCGGCCTCGCCGGGCGCGGCGCAGCTGCCGCCCGGCACGCTCGCCGGCGCCCCGGCCTCCGCGGGCTCGGTGACCGCCCGGGCGCGGGTGGTCCTCGACCCCTCCAGCGCTTACCTGGAGCCGGGCGAGATCCTCGTCGCCCCCTCCACCGACCCGGGGTGGACGCCGCTCTTCCTCACGGCCGGCGGGCTCGTGATGGAGATGGGTGGTGCCATGTCGCACGGTGCGGTGGTCGCCCGCGAGTACGGCCTGCCGGCCGTCGTCGGCGTGCCCGACGCCACCACGAAGATCCGCACGGGCCAGACGATCAGCGTCGACGGCGCGGCCGGGACGGTCACGACGGGATCGGAGCCATAGGCTCGGCAGCCATGACGTCCCCCGAGCCGAGCACCCGCGGCGCGACCCTTCCCGACGAGGCCCGGCGGGCCCGCTCCGCCGTCGCCGCCGTCTTCTTCACCAACGGCGCGCTCTTCGCCAACCTCGTGCCGCGGTACCCGGAGATCAAGGAGTCGCTCGAGCTCAGCAACGCCGTCTACGGCTCGGCGATCGCGGCCTTCCCGCTGGGTGCCCTGCTCGCCGGCCTGCTCGCACCGGCGCTGATCGCCCGGTTCCGCTCCTCCCGGGTGGCCACGGTGGGGATCGTCCTGCTCGCCGTCGTCATGCTGTCCGTCTCGTTCGCCCCCTCCGTCGCGGTGCTGGCGGCGGTCTTCCTCGTCGGCGGGGCGGTCGACGCCCTCGTCGACGTGGCCCAGAACGCCCACGGCCTGCGGGTCCAGCGGATCTACCGGCGCTCCATCGTGAACTCGTTCCACGGCCTCTGGAGCGTCGGCGCCGTGACCGGCGGCCTCATGGGCGCCGCGGCGGCCGGGCTGGAGGTTCCCCTGCCGATCCACCTGGGCATCTCGGCCGTGATCTTCTCGGCGGTCGCGCTCGTCGCGCTGCGCTCCATGCTGCCGGGGCCGGAGGACTCCGAGCGCGTGCCGGCGGCCGGCCCCGACGCCTCCACCGTCCCGGTGCGCACGGGACTGCGCGGGGTGCCGCGCGCGAGCCTCACCGCCCTGGCCGCGCTCGGCGTCCTGGCCGTGTGCGGCGCGCTGGTGGAGGACGCGGGCAGCTCGTGGGGCGCCCTGTGGCTGTCCGGCTACCTCGGCACGGACGGCGCGACGGCGGGGCTCGCGTTCGTGTCGCTGTCCCTCGCTATGACCCTGGGCCGCCTGACCGGCGACCGCGTGGTCGACCGGCTGGGGCAGCGGGCCGTCGTCCGGGGCGGCGGCATCCTGACGGCTGCCGGGATGGGTCTGGCGCTGGGGTTCCCGAGCGTCCCGACCACCCTCGTCGGGTTCGCGGCCGCCGGCCTCGGGGTCGCCACGCTGGTCCCCGCGGCCATGCACGCGGCCGACGAGCTGCCCGGGCTCCCCGTCGGCGTCGGGCTGACCGTGGTGAGCTGGGTGCTGCGGGTCGGCTTCCTGCTCTCGCCGCCGGTCGTGGGTCTGGTCGCCGACGCGACCAGCCTCCGGCTGGGGCTGCTCGTCGTCGTCGTCGCCGGGCTCGCGACGGCGCTGTGCGCAGGCGTCCTGGGCGGGCGTCGACCGCTGCCGCGCCTCTGAGCAGCTGCCGGTTGAGCGGGCGCCCCCGCGCCACGAACGCCTCCGCACAACGAACGCCCCCGCACACCGAGAGAGGCGCGGCCGACCAACCCGGAGCCTGTCACGCTGTAACCATCAGACCATTGACAGCAGGTTACGGAATAGGTAACCTTCATCACACGTTCAAGTGGTTACTCATAGCGAGCAGGCCGTCACGGCCTGGTTCCGGCGACGCGGACGTCGCCGCAGGAGGGCACCGCGAGGTGCCGGACGGCAGCCGTCCTGGCGAGGCCAGGCCGGCCGGAGTGTCGAAGGATCTGACCGTGAACCCCTACCTCGGCGAGACTCACGAGGTGCTCGCCCGCATCCACCACGACGAGCTGATCGCCCAGGCCGAGCGGGCGCATCTCCTGCGCGAGCTGCGCCGGCAGACCTGGGCCGACGGCGGGAGCCCCGCCGTCAGGGTGCTGCGCCGCGCCCGTGCCCTGCTGGCCAAGCACACCTACGAGCGTTCGCACGCCCCGCACCTGGCCCGCTGAGCGCGGAACGCCGCTGCCCCTCCCCGAGGGCTGCTCAGGGGAATCTCAGGGTCCGGATCAGGTGCGTCTCCGATACCCGCGCAGTCTCGCCGTCGCGAGACTGGGAACGCCGGGACACCGACGCGCCCGGCCGCGCCGAACGAGCAGGAGAGCCGACGAACCATGACCACCCGAACCCTCCCCGCCGCACTGGGCCTCCTCTCCGCCGTCGCCCTGGTCACCGCGGGGTGCGGCGTCGCTGGCCCGACGGGCCCGGTGACCACCGAGGAGCACGACGTCGACGCCGCCGTCACCGCCGTGCGCCTGGACGGCACCGGCGACCTCCGCGTGAGCACCGGCGGCCCCGCGGCGTCGCTCAGCGTCACCGCGCACGAGAGCACGCTGGACGAGCTGACCGCGGAGGTGCGCGACGGGGTGCTCGTGCTCGGCGTCCGGCCCGGGATGCGCCTGCGCGACCTCGGTCCGATCACCTACGACCTCGTGCTGACCGAGCTCCACGCCGTCGGCGTCCGGGGAACGGGTGACGTCGCCGCGAGCCTCACGCCGGTCGACACCCTCGAGATCACGGTCGACGGCACGGGGGACGTGCGGGCGACCGACGTCGACGTCGACGAGCTGCGGGTCGAGATCGACGGCACCGGCTCGGTCGGGCTCACCGGCACCGCACGTTCGCAGGAGGTGCGCATCGGCGGCACGGGCAGCTACGAGGGTGCGGAGCTGAGCTCCGAGGACGCCGTGGTGACCCTCGACGGCACCGGCAACGCGGACGTCGAGGCCTCACGGACCCTCTCGGCCACGGTGGACGGCACCGGATCGGTGACCTACGGCGGCGGGGCCGAGGTCACCTCCCGCGTGGACGGCCTCGGCTCGGTCCGCGAACGCTGAACGGGCGGTAGCCTTCGGCCACCGACCAAGGAGGCAGCCATGGACGTCGTCACCGATCCGTACGCACCGGTCGTCAAGGTCGTGACCGTGCCCGTGCCTGCCGCGGCGGCGTTTGAGGCCTTCACCCAGGGCCTGGACACCTGGTGGCCCTTCGCGACGCACTCGACGGCGGGAGGCCGGCGCGGCACGGTCGCGTTCGGTTCCGACGCCGGGGAGCCCGTGGTGGAGATCCACCCCGACGGCCGCCGCGAGATCTGGGGCACGCTCACGCGGTGGGCGCCGCCCGAGCTGCTGACCATGTCCTGGCACCCCGGTGGCGACCCGGCCCGCGCCACGGAGCTCGAGGTCCGGTTCGCCGAGACCTCCGACGGCACGCGCGTCCACCTGCGGCACACCGGATGGGAGGCGAGGGACGACGGCGCGGCCGCCCGGGCCGACTACGACACCGGCTGGGACACGGTGCTGGGGCACTTCGTGGACTCCCAGAGCTCGCCGGGCGTCCAGAGCTAGCCTCCGGAGGGCTCGGCGCGGCCCCGCCGGTACGTGACGCCTTCGCCACGTGACGCCTTCGCCACGTGGCGCCGTCGCCGCGGCCGAGCTCCGCAGACGCACCCCGGCATGCGGACGGACATGGGGAGAAGTCCCCGTGCGGGTGGCTGGCCCTCCCGTGCACGACTGCGCGAGAGTTGGCCCAGCAGCGTGCCGCCCCGGCGGCGCCACGAGCCTGGGGGAGACATGGCGGACGATCTGAGACTCGACACCGAGCTGCTCCTCACGACCGCCGACTCGTTGTCCGCGGTCCGCGACGAGTTCTCGACCGGCACCATGGGGAGCGACCCGGGGCTGGCCGAGGCGATCGGCCACGCCGCCCTCTACGGCCGCCTCGACTCCTTCCAGTCCAGCTGGTCCGTGCAGCGCGGCCGCATGGTCGAGAGCATCGACGTGCTGGGACGCACCATGGTCACCGTGACCGAGGCGTTCGCCGAGCTCGACGCCCAGCTGGCCGACGGCCTGGGCGGGGGGACCAGGTGAGCACCCCGCGCCCGTCCGGCTGGGAGGTCACCCGCGAGTTCTGGTCCGACCCCGTGCCCGGCGACCCGGGCGAGCTGCACGCCGTCGCCGGCCGGTACCGCGACGTCGCCGGGCACATCTCCGCGGCGGCGCAGGGGCTGCGGGACCTCGGGGACCTGGACCTGAGGTCCAAGGCGGTCGAGAAGTTCCGTCAGCGGGCGGCGGAGGTCGCGGACGAGATCGCCAGGGCGGAGCCGCTCTACTCCGGCGCGGCCGACGCCGTGGACGCGTACGCGACCGGGCTCGACGACGCGCAGGACAAGGCGGACCTCGCCCTCTCCGCCGTCGTGGAGACCGCCGGGCAGCTCGAGGCCGCGCGCGTCGCCGAGTCGGACGCCGCGCACGCCGCGCTCACCCAGACGCACCGGGAGCTCGCGGGAACCGTCCCCCTGCCCGGCGCCCCCGCGGACCCGGCGGCGGACCTGGCGGTCGCTCGCGCCCGGGTCGACGGGCTCCAGGGCGAGTTCGACGCCGCCGTCCAGCGCATCCGCGACGCCGTGGCGGACCGCGACGCGGCCGCCACGGCGGCCATCGGCGCGATCGGCGAGCTCGCCGAGACCAACGCGCTCAAGGACAGCTTCTGGGACAAGGCCGGCGACTTCCTCGGCGACGTCGTCGACTTCCTCGACAAGGCCCTCAAGGTCATCTCCGACATCCTCGACAAGTTCGAGATCGTGCTCCTCGTCGCCTCGATCGTGCTGCTGTTCATCCCCGGCGGCGGGCTCCTCGTGATGGCCCTGCGGGTCCTGAGCGCGCTCGCCAAGATCCAGCGGGTCGTCAAGGTGGCGCGGACGACGGTCGACGTCATCCAGGTGGTGCGCGGCAAGAAGTCCGCGATCGAGTTCCTCACCGGCCTCGCCAAGGGCCAGGTGTCGAAGCTCGCCGGCAAGGGCGTCCAGAAGGTCGCCGGCAACGTCCTGGGCCGGGTGCTCAGCCGCACGGGCCAGGGCACGCTCTTCGCCGCCTCCAACCTCGTCCCGGTCACCGCCGAGATCGACGCCGTGCCGGCGACGTTCGCCTCCGGCAACCGCAACTACGTGCAGATGGCGATGCTGAACGACTCCTTCCGCGGCGCCTACAGCAACAGCGAGCTCGCCGGCCTCGCCACCCGGGCGGCGCTCGTCGAGGGCGGTGCGCACGCGACCAAGGAGTATGCCGTCAAGCCGGCCGTCGACGCCGGCAACGACTGGGTGAACAACCAGCTGACCCGGCACAGCCTCGCGAACGGCGGCAACCCGTACCTGTTCGACTGGAACGACCCGCTCGGCGAGCCCCAGCCGTTCTCCGACTACCGTCAGCAGATGGACAAGACCCTGGTCGACGGCGGTGCGAGGTGAGCCGGCTGTACTCCGTCACCGTCCCGCCCGGCTGGGTCCGGCTCGAGCTCGACGGCGACGACAGGGCCGAGAAGCAGGTGCGCGCCCTCGTCGACCACCTGACCGCGTCGGTGCCGCGCGACAGCGCCCCCGCCCTGCGGCGCCCGATCGAGAATCAGCTGCGCGACCTCGTCGCCGACGCCCGGGCTCGTGGCGCCGTCGATCTCCTGGTGCCCGTCGACCGGGTGGCGGGACTGACGCTTCCCGCGTCGGTGATGGCCACGGTGGTCACGGTCCCCGAGGCCGGCGCGGCATCCCACGAGGACGTCCTCGTGGCGATGGTCGCCCGCGGTTCCGGCGAGCCGGTGGCCGTCGGCGACGCCGTCGCGGTCCGCTCGCTCACGCGGCGCGACGTCACGGCCCAGCTCGAGGCGGAGGTGACCGCCGCCGAGCGCGCGCTCCAGGCCGCCGGCGCCCCGGCCGGCCCGCTGGCCGGCACGCTCGACGACGTCGAGCCCGCCGAGGGCGCGACGAGCCGACACGTGCGCTACCTCCTCGGCATCCCCGGCCGTCCGGCGGAGTTCCTCGCCCTGACGCTCGCCGTGCTCGAGCCCGCCGACGACCCGGAGGCCGAGCTGGGCGACGCGCTGACGGAGCTCTTCGACGCCGTCGTCTCCACCCTGCGGTGGTCATGAGCGCACGGGTCCACCTCTCCCCCGACCCGCGGGTCTGGGTCCCCGTCCCGATGACCTGGCCGACGGCGCGGCACCCCTCCGCCGAGGCGTGGGCGCGGGAGGCAGGCCCCGCCCTCGTCGTCGACCAGGGGATCGACGACCCCGAGCTCGGCGAGCGGCTGAGCATCGTGCTGACCGCTGTCGCAGCGACGACCCACCCCGAGCACGTGCAGGCCCGGTTCCTCCACCTGCCCGACGTGCGGGCCGGGTTCATGCTGCTCGAGGTCTCCGCCGTCGAGACCGACCCCTCGGCCAACCGGCACCTCGTGCACCGGGGCCTGACCGAGGCCGACCGCGAGCCGGACGTGGGGGCCGTGCAGGTGCACGACGTCGCCCTCCCCGACGGGCACCCGCTGCTGCGGGTGCTGCGCTTCGACCGTCCCCCGCCGACCGGTCCGCTCATCGGGATCCTCCGCCACGCCGTCCGGCTGCCCGCCGCCCCGGGCGTGCGGGGCGCCGTCGACGTGGCCACGACCATCACCGGCACGGACATCGACGCCCTGCTCGGCACCCTCGGCGACGTCGAGGCGCTGCTGGAGGACGTCCACTGGGTCGTGGACGACGCCGACCAGGGGCATGAGCGACGTCCCGCCGGGACGGCCGAGACGAAGGAGAAGTCGTGGACGGCGAGCTGAGCACGGGAACCGTCGTGATCCTCGTGGTGGTCGTGGCGGTCGTCATCGCCGTGACGGTGGTCGTGCAGGGCCGCCGTGAGTCCGCGTACCGGGAGTCGAAGCGGTCCTTCTCCCGCGGCGGCGGATGGCGCCGGTTCCCCGCGGACATCCTGGCGGACGAGTGGGCGGGCGGGCCGTTCCGTCCCGGCCGCGACGGCTACGCGGCGGACGTCAACGTGACGGAGCGCGAGGGCCTGCGCACGTTCTTCCTCAAGTACGTCTACCTGACCACCGACCAGATCATGGCCGACGGGCGCAGCACGAAGAAGGAGCACCTGGTGATCGGCGTCGACCTGCCGGCGTCCCTGCCCGCGATCACCCTCGAGCGCGGCGCGCGGGCCGGGATCGGGGCGGCCGTGGGAGGCCAGGACATCTCCGTCGGGCACCCGCAGATCGACGGTGCCTGGCGGATCACCTCGGGCGACGAGGAGTACGCCCGCGCGCTCGTGCAGGGGGCGTTCGCGCACGCCCTGTCCGTCCCCGAGCTGCGTGGCGGCAACCTCCGGCTGAGCGGGGCCACGCTGATGTGGTGGGAGAAGGGGTTCGATCTCACCGAGGTGCTGGGGACGGTCCAGCGGGTCGAGCCGGCGCTCGTCGCGCTCGCCCGCGCCGTGCCTGCCGAGCTGGTACGGCGCTACGGCACCGAGCCGCGGCCGCTGCTGCCGGCCGCGCCGGTGCCGCCCGCCTCCTGAGGGCCGCGCCGCACATCCCCTTCGGGCCAGGGTGGCCCTCCTGAGGGCCGGGCGCCCGGGCGACGTCGCCCGGGCGAGCAGCTGCCTGCACGTCCCTCAGAGGACGATCTGGCGGTTGACGTCCTTGTAGAGCAGGTAACGGAAGTTCGACGGCCCCCCGGCGTAGCAGGCCTGCGGGCAGAACGCGCGCAGCGACATGTAGTCGCCCTCCTGGACCTCGACCCAGTCGCCGTTGAGGCGGTAGACGGCCTTCCCCTCGAGCACGTACAGGCCGTGCTCCATGACGTGCGTCTCCGCGAACGGGATCGAGGCCCCCGGCTCGAACGTCACGATGTTGACGTGCATGTCGTAGGCGAGGTCGTCCACCGGCAGCATGCGCGTGGTGCGCCACTTGCCGTCCGTGTCCGGCATCGGCGTGGGCTCGATGTCCTGCTCGTTGCCGAAGACCGGTCGGGCCACGTAGCCCTCGAGCGGCTCGTAGGCCTTGCGGATCCAGTGGAACTGGACCGGCACCGTGCCGGCGTTGCGCACGTGCCAGCTCACCCCCGCGGGCGCGTAGGCGAAGCCGCCTGGCGCGAGGACGTGGGTCTCGCCCTCGATCGTCACGGTCAGCTCGCCGTCGACGACGAGGACGAACCCCTCCACCGTGGTCTGCGGCTCGGGACGGCCGGACCCGCCGCCCGGCTCGACCTCCATGAGGTACTGGGCGAACGTGGTGGCGCCGCCGGCGACCGGGCGGTTCAGGATCCACGCTCGGGTGTCCGCCCAGTCGGGGATGACGCTGGTGACGATGTCGCGCAGCACGCCGCGCGGGATGACGGTGTAGGCCTCCGTCACGATGGCCCGGTCCGTGAGGAGGTCCGTCTGCGGGGGCAGCCCGCCCGGGTTGGCGTAGTAGTGCGTCTGCGACATCCGAGAGCCTCCGCTGGGTCGGGACGGGTGACGCGCCCATCATGGCGTCTTCCGTGTCGTGGACCAACCCTTCCGTCTGCGCGCCGGTCCCTACGGCGGGTCGCTCAGCTCGCGGGCGCGGCCGCTCGTGCTGCGGCGGGACGGTAGGTGGACGTCCCGAAGCACACACTGAGGTCGGCGATCTCGGCGTAGGGCTCGAACGCCGGGATCCGGCGCCAGCCGCGCGCCTCGTAGAGAGCGAGCGCCTCGGGCTGCAGCGTGCCGGTGTGGAGCACTACCGCGTCGTCGCCGGAACGACCGGCGGCGGCCCGCAGCTCCTCCAGCAGCAGCGTGGCCAGGCCGCGCCGGCGGTGGCCGGGGGCGACGTAGAGCTTCTTCACCTCCTGCCGGGCCGGGGCGCCGTCGACGTCGACCGGCCGAGGGAGGGTGTGCAGCGACCCGCAGGCGACGGTCTCGTCGCCGTCCTCGACGACGAGCGTCAGGGCGATCTGCTCGGGCCGGGGCGACAGGAGCGGGCCGAGACGGTCCCCCTGGTCGGCGTAGCGCGGGTCGAGCTCGGCGCTCATGGCCGCGCGGAGGCCGGCGGCGGCCGGGTCCTCCCACGCGACCTCACGGACCTGGAGGGTGCTGGCGTGCCTGGGCATGGTGACGATGTCTACCATCGCGGCCCGGCGACGGCGCGGCCCGGTCCAGCCGGTGGGCCGCCGCGGGCCCGTCGGCGTTGCACGCCGCCCTGCCGCGCTGGACGATGGCCTCTCCGGATGGTTCTACGAAGGAGTAGCCATGACCGCTTCGGTCGCACGTGTCACCACGATCAGCGTCCGCTCCGACACCAGCTTCGACGACGCCGTGAAGGCTGGCGTGGAGCGCGCGTCCCAGACGTTGCGTCATGTGTCGGGCGCCTGGGTGAAGGAGCAGAAGGTCGAGCTGACCGACGGCAAGGTCAGCAGCTACCACGTGGTGCTGGAGGTCACCTTCGTCCTCGACGACTGACCGCCCGTCAGGGCCGCTCGACCACCACGTCGCCGGGAGTCTTGTCCGGGCGCCACCCGCGCCAGCGCGGGTGGCGCATCCGGCCGTCCGTCGTCCACTCCGACAGCGCCACCTCCGCCACGCGGGTGGGGCTGACCCAGTGGGCGTCGCGCGCGTCGAGCCGCGGCACGTTCGGGACCGGCGGCGTGCTCCGGGAGATCCGCCGGAGCTGGCCGACCCAGTCGCGGGTCTCCCGCTCGGTGAAACCCGAGCCGACCCGGCCGGCGTAGCGAAGCTCGCCGTCGTCCCCGGGCACAGCGAGCAGCAGCGACCCGACCGCACCGTCCCGCGACCCCTGCCCGGGCCGCCACCCGATGACGACGGCCTCCTGGGTGAGCAGGTGCTTGATCTTCACCCACGCCCGCGAGCGCCTCCCGGGCGTGTAGCCGGAGTCGCGCCGCTTCGCCATCACCCCCTCCAGCCCCCACCGACGTGACGCGTCCATCGCCGCCGCGACGTCGCCCTCGAACGCCTCCGGGATCTCCACCCGGGGATGGCGACCCGGGTCGACCACCTCGCGCAGCCGCGCGCGCCGCGCGTCGTAGGTCTCGCGCAGGAACGATGTCCCGTCCGCCTGCAGGATGTCGAAGAGCATGAGATGCACGGGCGCGCTCTGGGCGAGCCGGGCGATCTCCCGCCCGCGCGTGAGGTTGAAGCGCTGCTGCAGCCGCGAGAAGCTCGGCCTGCCGCGCTCGTCGAGGGCGACGATCTCGCCGTCGAGCACCGCGCGGTCCGCGCCCGTCACCGCCACCGCGACGTCCCCGAGCTCGGGGTAGAGGGCCGTGACGTCGTTGCCGTTGCGGCTGACCAGCCGAACCTCCCCGCCCTCGACCTCCACGATCGCCCGGACTCCGTCCCACTTCATCTCCAACGCCCAGTCGACGTCCGCGGTGAGGTCCCGCTCGTCCCCGAGCGTCGCCATCATCGGCGACGGCGGGGCCCCGCGCCGGCTCGGGCCCCCGGCCGAGGTGCCGCCCACGCCCGAGCGCTCGCCCGAGCCCCCGCCCGAGCGCCCATGCTCGCCACGCTCACCCGAGCCACCACGCTCGCCCGAGCCACCACGCTCGCCCGAGCCACCACGCTCGCCCGAGCCACCACGTTCACCCGAGCCACCACGCTCGCCGAGTGCGACATTGTCCGCCTTATGAGCGCCGCTTCGGACGGATTTCGTCGCACTCGGCGTTGGGCGGGAGCGATCGCGCGCACCGCCGCCGCCGGCACCGTCGTCCGCACCGCCGCCGGCAGCAGCGTCGTCCGCACTCCCGTCGCGGGCTCCTCCGACGCGGGCACCGTTCCGCGCCGGGCGCTTGCGACTCCCCTCCCGCGCGAGACCCTTGCGCGCGCCCTCCCGCTTCGCGACGCGCGCGACCCGGCTGGACTCCATCAGGTGGATGAGCCAGTGGTTCTCCTCCCCCGCGCCGCCGCGCCCGCCGGTGCGGATCAGCGCGACCCGGGCGCGGTCGCCCGGTCCGTCCGGGCCTGCGAGGCCGCCGTCCGGCCGTCCGGAGAGGGTGACGATGACCTCCTTGCCCTCGTGCCACTTCTCCAGCACGTAGGTGCCCTCGTCCCAGATGCGCACCTCGCCGCCGCCGTACTCCCCCTTGGGGATCGTGCCCTCGAACGAGCCGTACTCCATCGGGTGGTCCTCGGTCTGCACGGCGAGGTGGTTCTCCGTCGGGGCGACGGGCACGCCCTTGGGCAGCGCCCAGCTGACCAGCACCCCGGCGTGCGCCAGGCGGAAGTCGAGGTGCCACCGGCTGGCGTGGTGCTCCTGGATCACGAAGGACAGCTCCGTCCAGCTGCCGGTGACGGACGCCGGCACGGGCTCGGGGGTGAGCGAGGGGTCGCGCATCGCGCGGTAGCGGGCCAGCCGGTCCCCCACCGCGAGCGCCGAGCGACCCGGCGCCCCGGCTCCACCCCCGGCGACGACCTCGCGCTCGGCGTCCGCCCGTCGCGCCGAGTCCTCGGTGCGCTCGCCGGGGTCCGCGTAGGGCACGTCGCCGCCGCCGTACAGCTCGGCCATGGGGTCCCCGCGCCGGCGCACCCGCTCCAGCACCTCCTCGTACTCGAGATGAGTCAGGTCGGGCCGTTCGAGCTCGTCCCACGTGCGCGGGGCGGCGACGGTGGGCCGGTGGCGGCCGCGGAGCGAGTACGGGGCGATGGTCGTCTTGGCGGCGTTGTTCTGCGACCAGTCGACGAGGACCTTCCCGCCGCGCAGCGACTTCTTCATGTCCGAGACGACGAGGCCCTTGTGGTCCGCCTCCAGCGCCCGCGCGAGCTCGTGCGCGACGGCGTTGACCTCGTCGGAGGTGTGCGAGCCGTCCAGCGCCGCGTAGAGATGGATGCCCTTCGAGCCCGAGGTGACGGGCACCGGGGTCATCCCCATCCCCTCGAGGAGCGGCCGGGCGATCAGCGCGACCTCGGCGCACTGCGCCAGGTCCGCGCCGGGGCCTGGGTCCAGGTCCAGGACGAACCGGTCCGGGTTGCGCGGGCGCCCGTCGGAGCCGAAGCGCCACTGCGGGACGTGGATCTCGAGGGCGGCCACCTGGCCGAGCCATGCCAGCGTGGCGGCGTCGTCGACGAGGGGGTACGTCTTGGGACCCGAGGAGTGCTCGATGTCGGCCCGAACCACCCACGACGGCGCGGAGGACTCGAGGTCCTTGACGAAGAAGAACTCCCCGGGCCGCTCGGCGGTGCCGACGCCGTCCGGCCACCGCTTGCGGGTGGCGGGCCGGCCCGTGCAGTGCGGGACCATCACCGGGGCGATCCTGGCCAGGTAGCCGAGGACGTCGGCCTTGGTCGTCCCGGTCTCCGGGTAGAGCACCTTGGTCAGGTTGGTCAGCCGCAGGAGCCGCCCCTCGATCTGCACGGTCTCGGGCTGATCGCGGGTGGGCATGGGCTCATCGTGGCGCGGCCCGCAACGGCCCGCACGCCACGTGGCTGTTGGTTGCAGTTCCGCATCGTGGGACAGATCCGGTCATTGCCTGTCACAACGATGTGCTAGACAAGGCCCTCCGAGACGTGGGTCACACCGCGTGCGGGACAGCGCGCAACGTCGCGCGGGGACGGGCGCACGAGGCGCCCGCCGGAGCAGAAGAGGATGACATGGCAACAGCTGGAACCCGGCGTCGCGCGCTGTGCGCGGTCGGCGCCTCCGCGGCCCTCGCTCTCGTGCTGGCCGCCTGCGCGGAGACCGACGACCCCGGCACCACCGAGGGCACCGACGGCGCGACCGGCGGGGGCGGCGGCTCCCTCGTCGTCGGCACCACCGACGTCATCACCAACCTCGACCCGGCCGGCTCGTACGACAACGGGTCCTTCGCCGTGCAGAACCAGGTGTTCCCGTTCCTGATGAACACCCCGTACGGCAGCCCGGACGTCGAGCCCGACATCGCCGAGTCGGCCGAGTTCACGGCGCCCACGGAGTACACCGTGACGCTCAAGGAGGGCCTGACGTTCGCGAACGGCAACGAGCTCACGGCCTCGGACGTGAAGTTCTCCTTCGACCGCCAGCTCGCCATCGCCGACCCGAACGGCCCCTCCTCGCTGCTGTACAACCTGGACAGCGTGGAGGTCGCCGACGACCTGACCGCCGTGTTCAACCTGAAGAACCCCGACGACCAGATCTTCCCGCAGATCCTGTCCTCGCCCGCGGGCCCGATCGTGGACGAGGACGTCTTCAGCGCCGACGCGATCACCCCGGCCGACGACATCGTGTCCGGCAGGGCGTTCGCCGGCCAGTACGAGATCACCGACTACACCGAGAACGAGCTCATCCAGTACAAGGCCTTCGACGGCTACGACGGCCTGCTGGGCGCCCCCGAGACGGCCACGGTCACGGCGCAGTACTTCACGGAGGAGACCTCCCTGAAGCTGGCCGTCCAGGAGGGCGACGTCGACGTCGCGTTCCGCTCGCTCAGCCCCACGGACCTCGAGGACCTCCGCGGCGACGACAACGTCACCGTCCACGACGGGCCGGGCGGGGAGATCCGCTACATCGTCTTCAACTTCAACACCCAGCCCTTCGGGGCCGAGACCGCCGAGGCCGACGAGGCCAAGGCGCTCGCCGTCCGTCAGGCCGTGGCGCACCTCCTCGACCGGCAGGCCCTCTCCGAGGAGGTCTACGCCGGGACGTACACGCCGCTGTACTCCTTCGTGCCCGAGGGTCTGACCGGCGCGATCGAGCCGCTCAAGGACCTGTACGGCGACGGCGACGGCGGGCCCGACGGCGACGCCGCGGCCCAGGCGCTCGAGGACGCCGGCGTGGAGGTCCCGGTCGAGCTGAACCTGCAGTACAGCCCCGACCACTACGGCAACTCCTCCGACGAGGAGTACGCCCTCATCGAGAGCCAGCTCGAGGCCGACGGCCTCTTCGAGGTCAACCTGGCCTCGACGCTGTGGGACGCCTACTCGACGGAGCGCCGCGAGGACCTCTACCCCGCCTACCAGCTCGGCTGGTTCCCGGACTACTCCGACGCGGACAACTACCTCACGCCGTTCTTCCTCACCGAGAACTTCCTGGGCAACCACTACGAGGACCAGGAGGTCAACGACCTCATCATCCAGCAGGCCACCACCGCCGACGAGGCGGAGCGCACCGCGCTCCTCGAGGAGATCCAGACCAAGGTCGCCGAGGACCTCTCCACGGTGCCGTACCTGCAGGGCGCCCAGGTCGCGGTGGCGCAGCAGGACGTCCAGGGCGTCACGCTCGACGCGTCGTTCAAGTTCCGCTACGCCACGCTGACGCGCTGACGGCGGGGGTGCGGCCGCCACGAGCGGCCGCGCCACGCCCCGCGCACCGGACGAGGGTGCCGCCGCGGCGGCACCCTCGTTCACGTGGTCGAGTTCCCCAGCGAAGGAGTCATCACCGGTGACGATCGTCGACGACCGGACCGTCGAGGCGGCCCCCACGGTCAAGACGCAGGGGTCAGGGCTGGGACGCTACGTCCTCGTCCGTCTCCTGCTGATCTTTCCCACCGTCCTCATCCTCGTCACGCTGGTCTTCTTCCTCATGCGGGTGGTGGGCGACCCGATCACCGCCTCCGTGGGCGGCCGCCTGACCGAGGCCCAGCTGGCCGAACGGATAGCCGCCGCCGGGTACGACCGGCCGATCCTCGTCCAGTACGTGGAGTACCTCGGTCAGATCTTCACGGGCGACTTCGGCCGGACGCTCACGGACAACCGCGAGATCAGCGACATCCTCCTCACCTACGGCACCGCCACCCTCGAGCTGGTGCTCTACGCGCTCGTGGTGGCGTTCGTCGTCGGTGTCCCGCTGGGCATGCTTGCCGCCTACCTGCGCGACCGCTGGCCCGACGCCGTGCTGCGGGTGTTCGCGATCCTCTGCTACGCCACGCCGGTGTTCTTCGCCGGTCTCCTGCTCAAGCTCGTGTTCTCCGTCTGGCTCGGCTGGTTCCCGTTGTCGGGCCGGGCCAGTCCGAACGTGCAGCTCGTCCTCGGGCGGATCTCCGGCTCCACCGGGATCAACATCGTCGACGCACTGCGCACCGGCCGCTGGGACCTCATCAGCGACGTCCTGCTGCACGCGGCCCTGCCGGCGATCGCCCTGGGCCTCCTGACCGCGGGCGTGTTCCTGCGCCTGGTCCGGACCAACCTCATCGGCACCCTCGGACGCGACTACGTCACCGCGGCCCGGTCGCGGGGGGTGAGCGAGCTCCGCCTGGTGCGCAAGCACGCGTACAAGCCGGCCCTCATCCCGATCATCACGGTGATGGGGATGCAGATCGCCCTGCTGCTGGCGGGCGCGGTGCTCACCGAGACCACGTTCGAGTGGCGCGGCCTGGGGTTCCAGCTCGTGCAGTACCTCGGCGCCCGCGACTTCGTGGCCGTCCAGGGCATCGTCGCGCTGCTCGCCGTGATCGTGGCCGTGACGAACTTCGTCGTCGACGTCCTCGCGGCGCTGATCGACCCGAGGGTGAGGTACTGAGATGGCCGAGACCGTCGTCCACGGCACGTCCGCCGAGAGCCGCTGGAAGAAGTTGCCCCTGGTCTGGCAGCTGCGCCAGAGCGTGGGGCTCCAGCGGGGCATGCTCGTCGCGGGCCTGGTGCTCTGCGTGATGTTCGTCGTCATGGCGGTGCTGGCCCCCGTGATCGCGCCGTACTCCTACAACCAGCTCTCCGACGAGTCGGGCAGCTTCAGCCGGCAGGCCCCCCCGGGCGACGGGCACCTGTGGGGCACCACCGTGGGCGGCTACGACGTGTTCTCGCGCGTCGTCTGGGGCGCGCAGACCGCGCTGACGACCGTGGTCATCGGCATCGTCGCCTCGATCTTCCTCGGAATCCTCCTCGGCCTGGTCTCCGGCTACCTGGGTGGCTGGCTCGACCGCGTGCTCGTGACGATCGCGGACGCGATCTACGCCTTCCCCACGCTGCTGCTCGCGATCGTCATCTCGATCATCATCTCGGGTGGGCAGTCTTCGCGACTGGGCGGGATCATGTCCGCCGCGCTGTCCATCACGGTCGTCTTCGTCCCGCAGTACTTCCGGGTGGTGCGCGCGGAGACGGTGCGCCTCAAGGCCGAGCCGTTCGTGGAGAGCGCGCAGGTGATCGGCGCCTCGACCGTGCGCATCCTCTCCCGGCACGTCCTGCGCAACGCCACGCGCTCGCTCCCGCTCATCGTGACCCTGAACGCCTCCGAGGCGATCCTCACCCTTGCCGGTCTCGGTTTCCTCGGCTTCGGCATCGTCCCGACGGCGGCCGCCGAGTGGGGCTACGACCTCAACCGGGCCATCGCCGACGTCGCCTCGGGCATCTGGTGGACCGGGGTCTTCCCCGGCATCGCCATCGTGCTGCTCGTCCTCGGCATCACCCTGGTCGGCGAGAGCCTCAACGACCTGTCCGACCCGCGGCTGCGCATCCGCCGCCGTGTGACGGCACCGGCCGCCGCGGCCGTGGAGGTGCGTCCATGAGCGACGTCGTCGACATCCAGGACCTGCACGTCACCTTCGCCACCGACGCCGAGCCCGTCAAGGCGGTCGACGGCGTGAGCCTGCACGTCGAGCCCGGTCAGGTCCTGGCGATCGTCGGCGAGTCCGGCTCCGGCAAGACCGTGACCGCCAAGTCGATCCTCGGGCTGCTGCCCGAGACGGCCACCGTCTCCGGCGCCGTCGTGCTGGCGGGCAACGACGTGGTCCAGCTGGACGGCAGGCAGCTGCGCGAGGTGCGCGGGCGCGACGTCGCCATGGTCTTCCAGGAGCCCTCCTCCGCGCTCAACCCGGTGCACACGGTGGGGTGGCAGATCGCCGAGGGCGTGCGCGCGCACGGGCAGATCTCGAAGAAGGAGGCCCGCGCGAGGGCGATCGAGATCCTCGGCCGCGTCGGCATCCCCGACCCCGAGAAGCGCGTCGACCACTACCCGCACCAGTTCTCGGGCGGGCAGAAGCAGCGCATCGTCATCGCGATGGCGCTGGTGCTCGGCCCGAAGGTGATCGTCGCCGACGAGCCCACCACCGCGCTCGACGTCACCGTGCAGGCCGAGATCCTCGACCTGCTGCGACGCGTGCGGCGCGAGTTCGGCACGGCCATCGTGCTCATCACCCACAACATGGGCGTCGTGGCCGACCTCGCGGACCGCGTGGCCGTGATGTACCGCGGCAGGGTGGTCGAGGAGGCCGACGCCCGCACGCTGTTCGCGGACCCGCAGCACGAGTACACCCGGGCCCTGCTGGCGGCCGTGCCCAAGCTGCACGAGCAGGCGCCGACGGTCGGCGACGGCCCTGCGGGGGTGCCCGCGCGGCCAGCGGCCGCCGGGACGGAGGAAGCCACCACGCCGGCGGGGCGGGCCGCGTCTGCGGAGCCGGACGAGACCGGCGCGGTGGTCGCCGCCCGCGACCTCGAGATCGTCTACCCGGGCCGGATCGGCCGCAGCGGGTTCCGCGCGGTCGACGGCGTCTCCTTCTCCATCGCCCCGGGCGAGGTCCTCGGCCTGGTCGGCGAGTCCGGGTCCGGCAAGACGACGATCGGCCGGGCAATCGCGGGCCTGACCCGCGCGACGAGCGGTTCCCTGCGCGTGCTCGGGCACGAGATGCTCGGCTTCCGCGAGAGGTCGTTCCGGCCCGTGCGCGCGCGCATCGGGTTCGTCTTCCAGGACCCGGCCACCAGCTTCAACCCGTTGCTGACCATCGCCGAGTGCGTGGCCGAGCCGCTCATCGTGCACGGCCACGCCAAGGACGTGCGCGGTGCCCGGCGCCGCGTGGACGAGTTGCTCGACGCGGTGCACCTGCCCACCTCCTACGGCGCGCGCTACCCGCACGAGCTCTCCGGGGGGCAGCGGCAGCGGGCCAGCCTCGCCCGCGCGCTCGCGCTCGACCCGGAGCTGCTGATCGCGGACGAGCCGACCTCCGCCCTGGACGTCTCCGTGCAGGCGAAGGTCCTCGAGGTCTTCACGGAGCTGCAGCAGCGCCTCGGCTTCGCCACGCTGTTCATCAGCCACGACCTCGCGGTGGTCGGCATGCTGGCCGACCGCATCGCGGTGCTCTACCGCGGCCGGCTGGTGGAGATGGGTGAGAGCGCCCAGGTCCTGCAGGACCCTCGGGACCCCTACACCCGGCGGCTGCTGGCCTCGGTGCCGGTGCCCGACCCGGTGGAGCAGGAACGTCGGCGGGAGGCGCTCCGGGCGCTGCAGCGCTGACCTCCGGCGGAGCCCGCCCGTGTCCGGTTACGGCCCGCCCAGTCCCTGGCACGACGACGGCGGCGCAGGTGCGCCGCCGTCGTCGTCCTGGCCGCTCCGTCCTGCGGAGGTCAGACCGCCTGGGGCGCCTCGACCCGCGCCGCGCGGAGGGCGTCGACCAGCGTGGTGGCGGGGCGTCCGAGCAGACGCTCGAGGTCGGCCGGGTCGCCGTCGAGGTCACCGCGCGCGATGTCGCCGTCGACCGTGACGAGGAAGCCGACCGTGCCCTCGTCCAGCCCGGCGGCGCCCAGCGCGGCGGCGAGCCCGTCCGGCGTCAGCCCGCGCTCCCCGATCTCGGTGCCGCTGACCTCGGTGAGGGCGGCGGCCAGGTCGGCGTAGGTGAAGGCCGGACCGGCGAGCTCGTGGACCCGGTTCCCGGCGGAGTCGTCCAGCAGGGCGACGGCCGCCGCCTCGGCGAGGTCGGCACGGGTGGCGGCGGCGATCCGTCCGTCACCGGCCGCGTGCGCGACGACGCCCTGGGCCAGGTACTGGGCGGCGGCACCGGTGTAGTTCTCGGTGTACCAGCCGTTGCGCAGGAACGTGTACGCCAGCCCCGAGGCCGCGATCAGCTGCTCGGTGGCCTTGTGCTCGGGCGCCAGGACGAGCCCGGTCGTGTCCCCGCGCAGCACGGAGGTGTACGCGATGCGCTCCACCCCGGCGGCGACGGCGGCGTCGACCACGTGGCCGTGCTGCTGCACGCGCCGGCCGACCTCGGAGCCGGAGACCAGCAGGAGGCGGTCCACGCCGGTCAGGGCGGTCGCGAGCGTCTCGGGACGGTCGTAGTCGCCCTCCCGGACCTGGACGCCGCGCGCCGCGAGGTCGGCGGCCTTCTCGGGGGTACGGGCGAGGGCGACGACGTCGGACGGGGCGACGCCGCGCTCCAGCAGCTGGTCAATGACGAGGGGGGCGAGGTGCCCGGTGGCTCCGGTGACGGCAAAGGTGGTCATGCTGCTCCTTCGAGAGGTGGACCGAGGGGTGGACGTCGGTGCCCGGTGGACATCGGTGCCCGGTGGACGCCGGTGCCCGGTGGGGCCGGCGTCCGGTGGACGGCCCGTGGGCCACGAGCTTCGTGGGCACGGCGGGGCGCCGAAAGGCCGCGCCCCGCGGGGCGCGGCCTTCGTGGGGCCGCCGGCTGGGCCGGCCCCGGGCGGGTCAGGCGCCGATGACCTTGACGCCGGTGCTCCAGGTGTTGCCGAGCTGGCCCTGCAGGGCCATGTGGACGAAGCCGATGCCCTCGAGCTGGTGGGCCCGCTTGAGCGGCCCGGCGTCGAGCGCACGCATGCCGGAGGACTCGACGAGCTCGACGACGGCGGCCTTTGCCTCGGCGTCGTCGGCCGCGATCAGGACGTCCAGCTTCTCGCCGGCGATCTCGCCGCCGACGAGCGTGCCGGCGAAGGTGGTGTTGAAGGCCTTGACGACCTTGGCGGCGGGGACGACCTGGGCGATCTCCTCGGCGGCCGAGGAGTCGGCCGGGGTGACGAGCCGGTCGAAGGTGGCGAAGTCGACCGGGTTGGTGATGTCGACGACCACCTTGCCGGCGAGGGTGTCGCGCAGCTCCTCGGCAACGGCGAGGGCGGCGTCGTAGGGGAGCGCGAGGACGACGATCTCGCCGGTGACGGCGTCGCCGATGCGACCGGTGGTGGCGTCGCCGCCGAGCTCGCCGGCGAGGGTCGCCGCCGCCTCGGTGTCGCGGGCCAGGATCTGGACGCCGTGGCCGCCGGCCAGGGCGCGGGCCGCGATGCCGCGGGCCATGTTGCCGGCGCCGATGATGGTGATGCTGGTCATGTGGGTGCTCCTCGTGGTTGCGACGGGCGCCGGGACCGGCGCGGGGGTGGTGCTGGTCACGGGGGCTGACGCGTCCTGCGACGATGCCGCGGACGTCGTCGCCTTGCGGCGGAACAGGTCGAACAGGCCCATGCGGGCTTCCTCTCGTCGACGACCGTTTGGCCGATGATGATTGAACTTACAACCATCACGGTACGGGTGAATACTTGATACGTCAACCACTTGATAGAGTGCGGTCCATGGACGACACGCGGTGGCTCACCGCCGAGCAGGAGGACGCCTGGCGCTCCGTGATGGCCGTCATCATGCTGCTGCCCGGCGCCCTCGACGCCCAGCTCCAGCGCGACGCGCGACTCACCCACGCGGGCTACGTCGTCCTCTCGGCCCTCTCGGAGGCGCCCGAGCGCACCATCCGGATGAGCCGCCTCGCCATGATGGCGAACATGAGCATGTCGCGGCTCTCGCACCTCGTCGACAGGCTCAGCGCCCAGGGCTGGGTGGAGAGGCGGCCCGACCCGAAGGACGGACGCAGCACGATGGCCGTGCTCACCGACGCGGGCTGGGAGAAGGTGGTCGACACGGCCCCGGGGCACGTGGAGAACGTGCGGACCCTCATCTTCGACGCCCTCACGCCCGAGCAGGTCGCCGCGCTCAAGGGCATCTCCGCCTCGATCGCGGGCCGGCTCGACCCGGAGAACAAGCTCGGCGGCTGCAGCGGCGGCGTCCGCCGCACCGGCTGACCCGCGACCCCACCCCGTCACCTGGGGCACTCCCGCCAGCACGAAGGCACTCTCCCCGGCGCGAAGGCACTGCCGTCGTGCCCGACCGCACTCCCGCTCGGCGCGCGAGACGGCGCCCGACCCTGGGAGCGCCGTCGAGGAAAACAGGGAGATCTCTCCTCGGGGTCGGCCGTACGGTGGCCCCTGGGCACCGACGCCCCGACCCGCGCGGGAGGGAACCATGAACGGCTCCACGCAGCACGTCACCTCGGCCGACGGGACGACGATCGCCTACGAGTCGTACGGCTCCGGGCCCGCGGTGATCCTGGTGGCCGCGGCGATGAACGACGCCTCGGGCCTGCGGCCGCTGGCCCAGGCGCTCGCGGAGGCGGGGGTCCGCGGCGTCACGTACGACCGCCGCGGCCGTGGCGGGAGCGACGACGCCTCCGCCGTCGGCGATCTCACGCCCGTGGCCGGTGCTGTCGAGCGCGAGCTCGACGACCTCGACGCCCTGCTCGCCGCCGTCGGCGGGCGGGCCGCCGTCCTCGGCTACTCCTCGGGCGGGCACCTCGCGCTGCTCGCCACGATCCGCAAGCCCGGGTTCGTCGCGCTCGCGATGTTCGAGCCGCCGTTCGCCTTCGAGGGCGAGTCGACCGAGCCGACGACGGCGGAGGCCGAGGCGCTCTCCGCGCTCGTCGCCGCAGGGCGGCGGGCGGACGCGGTCGTGAGCTTCCAGCGCGGCATCGGCCTCGGCGAGGAGATGCTCGAGCAGATCCGCCACGCCCCGTTCTTCCCGGCGCTGGAGGCCCTGGCGAACAGCCTCGTCTACGACGCCGCGGTCACGGGCCTCCACCCTGACCCCGCTCCCCTCGGCCGACAGGTACGCGTCCCGACGACCGTCATGCACGGGCGCGACACCTGGCCGGAGCTGGCCGGGGCCGCGCGGCGGGCGGCCGAGGCGATCCCCGGCGCCGAGCTGCGGGTCGTGGAGGGCGCGAACCACGCCGTCGTCCCCGGCGCCGTCGCGGCCGCGGTGCTGGCGCTGCTCGCCCGGGTGCCGGCGGCCCCGGGCCCTGCGTGAGCCCGCCGTGCGGCTCGACCACGACCGCCACCTCCACCGGCGACGCGGACCCGTCCCTCGCGGGTCGCGTCGCCCCACCGACCGAGCACGCCCGGCACTGCTGACGACAGGAGCACCATGTACACCCACGCGTTCAGCGGGTTCTCGGTGGACGACACTGAGCGCGCCCGCGACTTCTACACCCGCGTTCTCGGTTTGGAGGTCACCGACGGCGGCATGCAGGGGATCCTCACCCTGCACCTGCCCGGCGGCTCGGAGGTGATCGTCTACCCCAAGGGCGAGGCGCACACCCCGGCGTCGTTCACCGTGCTCAACCTCGTGGTGCCCGACATCGACGCCGGCGTCGCCGAGCTCGCCGGCCGCGGCGTCACGTTCGAGCGGTACGAGGGCACGGAGATGGAGACGGACACCACCGGCGTGTTCCGGCGCGGCGGCCCGCCGATCGCCTGGTTCACCGACCCGGCCGGCAACGTCTTCTCGCTGATCCAGGACGAGGACGCGAAGGCGGCGACCCGGTGACCGACACACTCCGCGCCGAGCCGACCCACGCGGAGGCGCTGCTGGACGGCGAGCCGCTCGTCTGGAAGGACGTCTGCGCCGCGGTGCGGGCGGCCGGGCCGCTCTGGCTGACCACGTCGGACCGGGACGGCGCCCCGCACAGCCGGCCGGTGCTGGCCGTCTGGCTCGACGACGTGCCACACCTTGCCGCGTCGCCGTCGTCCCGGAAGGCCGCCCACCTCGGGGCCGACCCGCGGTGCGCGCTGGCGGTGAGCGTTCCCGGCCTGGACGTCGTGGTGGAGGGCCGGGCCGCCGTCGTCCGCGACCGGGCCCTGCTGGACCGGGTCGCCGAGGCGTACGCCCAGGACTACGGCTGGATCGTGGCGGTCCGCGACGGCGCCCTGTGGGCGGACGGCGCACCGACGGCGGGACCTCCGCCGTACGAGGTCCACCGGATCCGCCCAACGGTGGCCCACGCCTTCGGGACCGACGAGGCGACCGCCGCCCGCTCCACGCGCTGGACCTGGCCGCCCCCGGGGCTGCGATGACGACCTTCGTGATCGTGCACGGCGCCGGCGGGTCGGCGTGGGAGTGGCACCTGGTGCGCGAGGAGCTGCTCGCCCGCGGGCACGACGTGGTCGCCGTGGACCTGCCGAGCGAGGACGAGTCCGCCGGCCTCGAGCAGTACGCCGACACGGTGGTGGCGGCCGTCAGAGCCGCGACCGGCGGACGGTCCCGCAGGGCGGCCGAGGACGTCGTCCTGGTGGCGCACTCGCTGGGCGGGTTCGTGGCGCCCCTCGTGGCCGCCCGCATCCCGGTCCGGCGCCTGGTGCTCGTGGCCGCCATGGTGCCGGCGCCGGGAGAGACGGGCGACGGGTGGTGGGAGTCGAGCGGCTACCTGGCGGCGGTCCGCGAGCGCGGCGCCCCTCGCGACGACGGTGCCGGTCACGACGACGAAGCTGACCGCGACGACGCCGGGCGGGAGGACGGAGCCGTGGCTGACGAGGGTCCGGGCGCGGCGGAGATCGCGACCTTCATGCACGATCTCGACCCCGCCCTCGCGGCCGAGGCGCTGCGGCGCGGTCGCGACCAGGCGGGCCGGATCATGTCCGAGCCGTGGCCGCTGACCGCGTGGCCGGACGTGCCGACGTCCTACCTGGTGCTGCGGGACGACCGCTTCTTCCCGGCCTCGTTCCTGCACCGGCTGGCGCGCGAGCGGCTCGGCGTCGAGGCCGACGAGATGCCGGGCAGCCATGCCGCCTACCTCTCCCGGCCGGCCGAGCTCGCCGAGCGCCTGGTGGCCTACTCGGAGCTGCCGTCGCGCAGGTAGCGAAGCATCAGCATGTCCCCGGCGGTGAGGACGTGCGCCAGCCGCAACCGCCGGGTGGCCTGCGCGCCGCCGGCCGCGATGCGCCCGGCCGCGCCGCCCTCGAGGACGGGGCTGATCGTCAGGCACAGCTCGTCGACGGCGTCGGCCTCGATGAGCGCGCCCAGCAGGTGCGGGCCGCCCTCGCACAGCACCTGGGACAGGCCGCGCCGCTCCAGCGCCGCGCGGAGCAGGCCGACGTCCACGGAGTCCACCCCGCACGGGACGACGTCGGCCACCTCCGACAGCGCCAGGCGCGCGGCGGCCGGGGAGGCCTCGTGGGTGAGGACCAGGGGCCGCACCGGCGCGTCCGTGAACGCCGCGTGGTCCGGCCCGACCGCCAGGCGGGAGGAGACGACGGCGAGGACCGGGTGGGCGGGCAGGCCGTGCGCCACCCGCCAGGCGGCGGCGTCGTCGTCCAGGCGCATCGCGCCGTAGCCCTCGGCCCGCAACGTTCCCGCACCGACCAGGACGACGTCGGCGAGCATGCGCAGGGTGTCGAAGACCTGCTTGTCGTCGGCGTTGTTGAGGCCGCCGGACAGGCCGTCGTGGGTGGCGGCGCCGTCGAGGCTCGCGATGAAGTTCACGCGCAGGTGCCACCCGGCCCGGTCGGCGACGGCGTAGCGGCGAAGGAGCTCCGCAGGATCGAACACTCTTCCTCCTCGAGTGGTGTGCCGGTCGTCGCGGCCGTGTCCCTCAGCGGTTGTGCCGGCGCTCGACGGGCGCGCGGCGCCCGAGCACGGCCTCGGTGAGCCGGACGGCGTCGACGGTCGCGGCGACGTCGTGGGTGCGGACCACGCGCGCCCCGGCCGCCACGCAGAGCGTGGCGGCCGCGAGGGACCCGGCCAGGCGGTCCTCCTTGGGGCGCCCCAGCGTCTCCCCCACGAAGTCCTTGCGGGAGAGCGCCACGAGGGTCGGCCACCCGATCGCGGCGATCTCGGCGAGCCGCCGGGTGAGCTCGAGCGAGTGGTCGGTGTTCTTGTTGAGGTCGTGCCCCGGGTCGATCACGATCCGGCCCCCGGCGACGCCGGCGGCGATCGCCCGCTCGACCCGGCCGCGGAGGAACTGCGCGACCTCGGTGACCACGTCGCCGTAGGCGGGCCGCGGGTGGTGGGTGTGCGGGGCGGCGAGGGAGTGCACGACGACGACGTTCGCGCCGGTGGCGGCGAGGACCTCGACCATCGCCTCGTCCCGCAGACCGGAGGTGTCGTTGACGACGTCGGCGCCGGCGGCGATGCATGCGGCGGCAACCTCGGGCCGGGCGGTGTCGACGGAGATGACGACGTCGGAGGCGGCGCGCACGGCCGCGACGACCGGGAGCACCCGGTCCAGCTCCTCGGCGAGGGGCACCGCCGGCGTGTCCGGGGAGAAGGGCACGCCCCCGACGTCGACCCAGTCGGCGCCCTCCCCCGCCGCGCGCAACGCCGCGGCCACGGCGGCGTCGAGGGCGAACGTGCGGCCGCCGTCGTAGAAGGAGTCCGGCGTGCGGTTGACGACCGCCATCACCGCGACGTGGTCGTCGAGGTGGAGGTCACGGGGACGGTGCACGTCGCCCTCCGTCAGGCAGCGGGCTGCGGGGCGAGCTCGTCCAGCGGGACGGCCGCGTCCGCGAGCATCCTGCGGTCGACCGGGGCGCCGGACCGGACGAGCCGCTCGACCGCCGGGCTGACGTCCCAGACGTTGACGTTCATGCCGGCGACCACCGTCTCCCCCACCAGCCAGAACGCGACGAACTCCCCGCCGCCGGGGTCGCCGCGGTAGACCACCTCGGCGTGACGGGCCAGGTCGAAGTACCCCGAGTACTCCATCGACAGGTCGAACTGGTCGGTGTAGAAGTACGGCACTAGATCGTCGACCACGTCCTGGCCGAGCATCGCGCGGGCGGCGATCGGCGCGGCGTTGAGGGCGTTGGCCCAGTGCTCCACGCGCAGGTGCCGGCCGAGCGCGGGGTGGAACGCCCGGGCGACGTCGCCCACGGCGTACACGTCAGGGTGGGAGGAGCGCAGGTGCTCGTCGACGACGACCCCGCCGTCGACCTGCAGACCCGCCTCCGTCGCCAGCTCGTCGTTCGGCACGGCCCCGATCCCGACCACGACGACGTCGGCCGGGACGATCTCGCCGCCCTCGAGCTCGACGCCGGTCACCCGGCCGGACTCGCCGGCGATTCCCCCGACTGCGGTGCGCATCCGCAGGTCCACGCCGTGGCGGCGGTGAAGGTGGCCGAAGACGGCGCCCAGCTCGTCGCCGAGCGCGACGTTCAGCGGCACGGTCTCCCGGCCGAGGACGGTGACGTCGTTGCCGTAGGTGCGGGCCGCGGCGGCCACCTCGAGCCCGATCCAGCCGGCGCCGACGACCACGACCCGGCGGCCGCCGTCGGCGAGGTCCGCCCGGAGCGCGTCCGACTCGGCGCGGGTGCGCAGATAGTGGACCCCGGCGAGGCCCTCGCCCGACCCGGGCCCGCTCAGGCGCCGCGAGCGTGCGCCGGTGGCGAGAAGCACCCTGTCGAACGGCAGGCGGGAGCCGCCGTCGAGGGCCACGGCGCGGCCGGCGAGGTCGAGGGCGGTCGCGCGGCGGGCGAGGTGCAGCTCGACGTCGTGCTCGGCGTACCAGCCCTCGGGGTGGACGAACCCGGCCTCCCGCTCGGCGGTGCCGCCCAGGTACTCCTTGGACAGCGGCGGCCGCTCGTAAGGTCGCTCGGGCTCCTCGCCCACCAGGTGCACGGGCCCGTCGTAGCCCTCCTCGCGCAGGGTCTGCGCGGCGCGGGCGCCGGCGAGCCCGGCCCCCACGATGACGATCGCTCGGTGCGACATGACGACTTCCTCTCGACTCACCCGGCCGGAGGGCCGGAGCTCAGCTGGGGTAGGACCGGCCGGTGCTGCCCACGCCCACCAGGGCGAGGAACTCCGCGCGCGAGCGCGGGTCCTCCCGGAGGGTGCCGCGCAGCGCGGAGGTGACGGTGCGCGAGCCGGTGACGGCGACGCCGCGCAGGGACATGCACAGGTGCTCGGCCTCGAGGACGACGCCGACGCCGCGTGGCCGGAGGCGCTGCTGGAGGAGGTCGGCCACCTGCTGGGTGAGACGCTCCTGGACCTGCAGGTCGCGGGAGAGGTGCTCGAGGGCGCGCGCGAGCTTGGACAGCCCGACGATCCGCTCGCCCGGCAGGTACGCCAGGTGCGCGACGCCGTGGAACGGGAGCAGGTGGTGCTCGCACAGCGAGTGGAACGGGACGTCCCGGACGAGGACCAGCTCGTCGTAGCCCTCGTCGTTGGGGAAGGTGGTCAGCTCGAACGGGCGAGGCGTCAACATCTCGGCCAGGGCGCCGGCCACTCGCCGCGGCGTCTCCGCGAGGTGCTCGGAGGTGGTGTCGCGGCCCAGTGCCTCGAGGAGATCGGCGACGGCGGCGCGCGCCCGGACGAGGTCGATACCCCGGGGCCGAGCCGGAGCGCCCGGGGTCGTCGTCACCGGCGCGGCGGTCGTCGTCACTGGCGCAATCGTCATCGGCGCGGCCGGCGCCATCCTGGTCAAGCCCCTCAGGCCGGGCGCCTCGGTCGCGAGCGTGGTCGCAGCCATCAGAGCTCACCGTCCGCATCGGCGCTGCGTGTCGTCATCGTCAGCCACCTCCTTGGTCCTTGTTCGACCGTAGGAGCGTCCCGACTCTTACGTCAAGCAATCTTGTTTTTAGAGGCGTATGCTGGTGTCGTGCCACAGAAGCCACGCACCGACCGTGCCGCCGCCGTCTCCGCCGTCGCGGATGCGACCCCGCGCGCGCTCTACGCCCTCGTCGGCAGCCGGGACGCCCCGACCAGCAGGGACGACGCCGCCGCAGCGCTCGGCCTCAGCCGCAGCACCGCCGCGTTCCACCTCGACCGGCTCGCCGAGGCCGGTCTGCTCGCGGTCGAGTTCCGCCGGCCCGCCGGCCGCTCGGGCCCCGGGGCGGGACGGCCGACGAAGTACTACGTCCGCTCCGCCGACGAGGTGACGGTCTCGGTGCCGGAGCGGCACTACGAGCTAGCCGCGGACATCTTCGCGCGGGCCATCGCGGAGGCCGCCGAGACCCGGCGTCCCGTGCGCGACGTGCTGCGGCGGGTCGCCGCCGAGACCGGGCGCGAGGCGGGGCAACGCACGGGCGACTTCGACGCCGCGCTCGTCGCTGGCGGCTACGAGCCGCGGCCGGACGCCGCGGGCGGCGTCGTCATGGGCAACTGCCCGTTCCACCGCCTCGCCCAGAAGCACACCGAGCTGGTCTGCGAGCTCAACTACCAGCTGCTCGACGGCGTCATCCAGGGGGTTCCGGGCTGCGGACGGCGGATCGTCGCGGACCCCGGGGCGGGGCGCTGCTGCATCCGGGTGTTCGCGGACCGTCGGGATTCGGTAGACCCGCCGGGCCCGGCGAACCCGCCCGACCCGGCGAACCCGCCCGACCCGGCGAAACTGCCGGACTCGGAGGACCGCCCGGACCCGGCGAACCGGCCGACAGACGACGCCGGAAAGACCGCGGGCCCCTGACCCACGCTCGTCACTGCAGCGACGTTCGCGGCCCACGCGGCGGGTTGAACCGAGTCGCGCCGACCCGCGGACCGGGCGCGGCCTTCCTCTGACCGCGGCGGGCAGCCGCCGACGTAGCGTCCTGGTCCGCCGTCGCCACGCTCTGGCAACGATTCCGGTAGCCAGAACGTCACGCCACGGGTTGACTGTCACCAGTGGTCAGGGCCGGTCGTCGGAAGGAGCTGTCGTGCGCGCGATCTGGAAGGGTGCCATCACCTTCGGACTCGTCAACGTGCCCGTGAAGCTCTACAGCGCCACCGAGAGCCACGACGTCCCGTTGCACCAGGTGCACGACGCCGACGGCGGCCGGATCCGCTACCAGCGCCGGTGCGAGATCTGCGGCAACGTCGTCGACTACGAGAACATCGACAAGGCCTACGACGACGGGCAGCAGACCGTCGTGCTCACCAAGGAGGACTTCGAGTCGCTGCCGGTCGAGCGCAACCGCGAGATCGACGTCCAGGAGTTCGTCCCCTCCGACCAGGTCGACCCGATCATGATGGGCAGCGCCTACTACCTGGCCCCGGACTCGAAGTCGACGAAGTCCTACGCGCTCCTCCGCCAGACCCTCGAGCAGACCGACCGCACCGCGATCGTGACGTTCACCCTGCGGCAGAAGACACGGCTGGCCGCCCTGCGGGTGCGCGACGACGTCCTTGTCCTCCAGACCCTGCTCTGGGAGGACGAGGTCCGCGAGGCGGAGTTCCCGGGCCTGGACGAGAAGGTGAACATCTCGCAGAAGGAGCTGGAGATGTCCTCGGCGCTCGTGAAGAGCTTCGAGTCGGACTTCACGCCCGAGCGGTTCACCGACGAGTACCAGGAGCAGCTCCGCCAGCTCGTCACCGCCAAGCTCGAGCAGGGCGAGGCGCTCGACACCGAGGCCACCTTCGGCGAGGCGGTGGAGGCCGAGGAGGGCGGGCAGGTCCTCGACCTCATGGAGGCGCTGCGCAGGTCCGTCGAGCAGTCGAGGAAGAAGGACGACAGGTCGGCCGAGGAGCCCGCCGAGGAGGAGGGCGAGGAGGAGGAGCCGGCGGCCGCGGAGGCGGCCGGGAAGAAGCCGGCGCGCCGCTCGGGCGGGTCCCGTGCAGGCTCGGGCGCCTCGGAGAAGAAGTCCGAGGAGAAGGAGACCCAGAAGGAGAAGCCAGCCGCACGATCGACGGCGAAGAAGGCACCGGCGAAGAAGCCGGCCGCGCGGGCGACGGCGGAGAAGAAGCCGGCCGCGCGGACGGCGCCGGAGAAGAAGCCGGCCGCGCGGGCGACGGCGGAGAAGAAGCCAGCCGCACGGGCGACGGCGGAGAAGAAGCCAGCCGCACGGGCGACGGCGGAGAAGAAGCCAGCCGCACGGACTGCTGCCGCGGAGACTGCCGAGAAGCCCGCGGCGAAGAAGACGACGACGCGCAGGACGCCCGCGAAGAAGACCGCCTGACCGGTTCAGCGAGCTGCGGCGCGCAGCTTCTCGAGCAGCGGCTCGGCCGCCGTCGCCAGGAAGTCGTCCTGACTGTCCCCGCCCACCTGGACGAGCGCGACGTCGGTGAACCCCGCCTCCCAGAACGGGGCGACGGCCTCCACCATCGCGTCCAGGTCCGGGCCGCACACGATGTCCTCCGCCACGTCCTCCGGCCGGACCGCCGCCGTCGCCGCCTCGAACGCCGCGGTGGTGGGCAGGTCCGCGTTCACGGCCCACCCGAGCCCCGACCACCGGAACAGCTCGTGCGCTCGCGCGACGGCGGCGTCCACGTCGGGGTCCCAGCACACGGGCACCTGGCCGATGGCACGCCCCTCCGGCAGCCCCTCCTCCCGGCGCTGCTCACGCCAGGCCGTGACGACGTCGGCGTCCGGGGTGGTCGTGACGAGGTGGTCGGCCATCCCGGAGAAGCGGGAGACCGACTGGGCGCCCGACACGGCGACGGCGATCTCGACGGGTTCGTCGGGCAGGTCCCACAGCTGCGCCTGATCCACCCGGAAGTGCTCGCCGGCCCAGGTCACGCGCTCACCGTCGAGCAGGTCGCGGATGATGAGGAGCGCCTCCTCCAGCATGTCGTGCCGCTCCCCCACGGCAGGCCATCGCTCGCCGACGACGTGCTCGTTCAGGCTCTCGCCCGCCCCCAGCCCGAGGGTGAAGCGACCGTCGGACAGCACCGCGAGGGTGGCCGCCTTCTGGGCGACGACGGCGGGGTGGTACCGCAGGATCGGGCACGTCACGTACGTCATCAGGTCCACGCGCTCCGTCACCTGGGCGACGGCACCGAGAACCGTCCACGCGTACGGCGAGTGCCCCATGGAGTCCAGCCACGGGAAGTAGTGGTCGGAGCAGACCTCGAAGTCGAACCCACGACGCTCTGCCTCCCGGGCGTGGCGCACGAGCTCCTTCGGGCCGGCCTGCTCGGTCATGAGGGTGTAGCCGAATCGGGTCATGCGATCCAGGCTGGCACCGGCCGGGGCCGCGGGCATCCCGGAGACGTACCGTCCGGCGTCGTCGGAAATCGCGCGCGCCCGTGGGCGGCCGCTGCAAGACTGCGGCGCGTGCACCCAATACTGGTCATCACCGCCGCGATCCTCTACGTCCTCACGGTCGCGCTGTTCACGCTCGTGGTCCGGCGCCTCCTCGGTGTTCGCGTGTCGCTGCTGCGCGCCGTCGTCGCCACCCTGGTCGCGCTGGCCGTGACCCGTCCGGTCCTGGACGCTCTCGTGGCCGAGCCGGCCGTGGGCACCACCGTGACCACCGAGGCGCTGCTGTACGTAGCCCTCCTCGGGGCGACGACGTTCGTCGTCGCGATGGTCCTCGTCGTCGTCGCCGAGGTGCTCGTGCCCGACGGCTCGATCCCCGGCCCGATCGATCTGTGGCGGGGCTGGCGCTCACGCCTGAGCCGGTCGGGACGCTACCTGGAGATCCTGCGTATCGCGTGGCGGCACGGGCTGAGCCGGTTCCTCCGGGGTCGCCGCCATCTCGCGCTGGGTACCGTGGCGGAGCGCCGCGACCTGGCCCGCTCGCTGCGAAGGGCTCTCGAGGACGGCGGCGTCACCTTCGTCAAGCTCGGGCAGCAGCTCTCGACGCGGCAGGACCTGCTGCCTCGGGAGTTCGTCGAGGAGCTGGCACTGCTGCAGGACCAGGCGGCTCCGGTGTCGTGGGAGCTCGCCGCGGAGCGCATCCGCACGGAGATCGGGCACGACCTCGGCCAGACCTTCGTCGAGATCGACGAGCAACCACTGGCGTCCGCCTCGGTCGCCCAGGTGCATGCGGCGCGACTGACGACCGGCGAGCGCGTCGTCGTCAAGGTTCAGCGGCCGGAGATCGAGCACGACGTCGAGCGAGACCTGGACATCCTCGTCCGGCTCGCCTCCCTGCTGGACGCACGCACGGACTGGGGCCGCAGCATCGGCGTGCGTGACCTGGCGGACGGGTTCGCCGCGGCACTGACCGAGGAGCTCGACTTCACGGTAGAGCGCGACAACATGCGTGGGGTCGCGGCCGCCCTCGAGCGCGGCGGCAGTGACGGGATCCGCGTGCCGACGCCGGTGCCCGCGCTGTGCACGCCGCGCGTGCTGGTCATGGAGCGGCTCGACGGCGTCCCCCTCACCGGGGCGGAGAAGTCCCTCGAGCGTCTGGGTCCTCAGATGCGCGCGCAGCTCGCGAGCACCCTGCTGGAGACCGTCATGGACCAGCTGCTCGAGAGCGGGATCTTCCACGTCGACCTGCACCCGGGCAACGTCCTCGTGGCCGACGACGGCACGCTCGGCATGCTCGACCTCGGCTCGGTCGGCCGGCTCGGCGCCCAGACCCGGCGCTCCATGGGGCAGTTCCTCGCGGGCGTCGGGACCGGGGACTCGATGGCCGCCGCCGAGGCGCTGCTCGAGCTGGTCGAGCGGCCCGAGGAGATCGACGAGCGGGCCCTCGAGCAGGCCATCGGCGTGCTCATCCTGCGCTACACCGGCGGGGGTCCGACCGACGGGACCGCCGCGTTCGCGTCCCTGTTCACGCTCATCAACGCCTTCCGGCTCGGCGTGCCGCCGGAGGTCGCGGCGGTGTTCCGGGCGATGGCGACGCTCGACGGGACGCTGCGGGCGCTCGACCCCGGCTACGACCTCGTGTCCGAGGCGAAGGCGATGAGCCGCTCGCGGATGACCGGGCTCTCCGACCCCGGCAGGCTGAAGGAGACGGTCGAGCAGGAGCTGAGCTCCCTGCTGCCCATCGTGAGGCGGCTCCCCCACCGCATCGACCGCCTGGCCGACGCCGCGGAGCACGGGCGGCTGACCGCGAACGTGCGGCTGTTCGCGGACCAGCGCGACCGGCGCATCGTGACCAACCTCGTGCACCGCACGCTGCTCACCGTGCTCGCCGCGACGACGGGCCTGATGTCGGTGGTGCTCTTCACGGTGCGCGGCGGCCCACTGGTCACGGCGGAGGCGAGCGTCTACACGGTCCTGGCGACCGGGCTCTTCGTGGTCTCCGTGGTGCTGGGGCTGCGGGTGCTGATCATCGTCTTCCGGCGGGAAGAACCGTAGACCGGCTTCCACAGGTTGCTGGGGTGCCACGTCGTCCACAGATTTGGCGGAATACCGCCGATCCTCTTGCCTGCTCGAACGCCCGTTCGATACGCTGGGTGCAGGTCCGGAACACACGCCCGGCACGGCCACGACGAGGAGGAAGGGGCGCCGCGATGACCACCGCACCACCGTCCGAACCCGCCCCGCCGGCCGACGCGCCGGACCCTGCGGCGATCCCGGCGCCGGGCCCGACGACCGACACGCCGGAACCGGTGCCGGACCCTGCGGCGATCCCGGCGCCGTGGCCGCGGACGCCGGTGCCCGTCCCGGGCGCGGGCGAGGTCCCCGTCCTGAGCGCGCTCGCCGCGGCCACCGCCCACCTCGACGCCCTGACCGGCACCGACCTGGCCGCCCTGCCCCCGGCCGACCTGCTCGCCGCCGTCGACGCCACCGAGGCCCTGCACCGCCGGATCGAGGCCATCACCGCCCGCGTCCTGGCCGCCGCCGAGACCGACGGGATGTGGGCCACCACCGGCGCCCGCTCCTTCGCCGCCTGGTACCGCGCCCGGACCGGCCGCCACCACACGCGCGCCGACAAGGCGGTCACCACCGCCCGCCGGCTGCGCGACCACCTCCCCGCCACCGCCGCCGCCCTGGCCGCCGGGCACATCAGCGCCGACCACGCCGCCGCGATGACCACACACGCCGCCGCCACCCCCGCC
>NZ_JAHXNL010000009.1 GCF_023148685.1 Georgenia sp. EYE_87
GTCGGCTCGAGCACCTGCGCGGCTCCGCCCTGGGGTTCCGCAACCTGACGAACTACATCGCCAGAGCACTCCTGGAGACCGGCGGATTCAGACCCCGACTACACCCTCAATTCTGAAGAGCCGGTAAACCCGGCCCTCGGACGTGGTTACGACCGCGTCGCCCGGCTTCATACGGCTGAGAAATGCGAAGAGTTCGGTGAGCTTGGCTCGCCGTTGGTGGTAGCTCAGGTGGGAGTAGTCGGCCTCCACTGCCGTGCGGAGCTCGTCGTAGCCGCTTCCCCCTTCGAGAGGCCGGAGGTGCGCCGCTGCGAGGCTGACGAAACTTTCGCTCAGCCACATCGGCACGACATTGACGCCGGAGACGGCCGAGCCGCGCACAAGCCATGCCCGCGCTCCGGTACTTGCATCGGCCCCGAGCGCGTCGCGAAGTTCGTCCGCCGGTATCCGCTGCTCAGCGGACGCCCGTCCCGCGATGTCGAACTCAATGCCCTCGGCCGCAAGAACCTCGCGGGGGTCGTCCGTGCGGCCTGCCTCATGCCACTGGAAGTCGGCGAGGATGGTTCCCTCCTCGCCGAGCACGCGATAGTGGTGCGGGACGTTGACCGTTGCGAGGAACTCCCTGATCTCCGCGCTTCCGACGTCAATGAGGTCGGCGAGGTCCTCGTCGCTGCTCCACGATCCCTCGGCGATGAGCTCGACGGCGTCCTGGACCGTCTGCCAGCCGGGCTGGGCCCATCGTTCCTCTGTCTTGCGGGACCTGGCGAATGCCCGGTAACGGCGGGACGTCACCTGATATACGTCGGCGGCGTGCTCGCGAAGTCCCGTCCGACCTTCGTCCGTGATGCGCCAGCCGGCGTCGGACTTTTCGATCCATCCGATCGCCCGGAGCCAGCCCGAGGCGAACCGGACGTAGGTGTCAACGCGCGGTCTGCCGCTCTTGTTGAGGCTGCGCTCAAATTCGGTGAGCTCCACACGCTTGGCCACCTCGGCGAGGACCTGACCAGCAGGCACCGGCGCGTTCGCCTCGGCAAGAATCTCCAAGGCGGTGCGGAGCAGCAGGTCACGACGAAACTCCCTCACAGTGACTTCCTTCCCCACGGGAACCTTGCCCGCGTCATGGACCACGTTTCCCGTCATCGTGCTCAGGCGGTCGCGGAAGGTGCCATCGACCGGATACTCGCGGGCGCCGTCGGGCCCGACCCTGATCTGGTCTCGTGGCGCGGTCCGTGTCCCGGCGGCGGGTCCAGCTGGGTCCGATAGGCCGTTCCCGAGTCAACGGCCTCCTGCATGGCGTCGTAGCGCTCAAGGACGAGCCGCTTCGTGCGAAATTCGCCGTGGTCGCGTTCGTCGTACTTGCGCACCACGAAGAAGGAGTCGAGCACGTGCTCAACCTCGGGTCGGTCGAGTCCGTAGATGTGGAACATGGCGGCGTCGAGCTCGGCTTTGAGCACCTCGCGACGGTTTGGAATCCACCGGAAGGGTGGTCCGTCGTCGCCCAGGTCATGGGCGTATGGGGCGATCCGATAGGAGGTGTAGGTCAGTTCGAGAACCCGAGGCTTGATGAAGTCTGCGAGGGCCGCGCTCGGATCCCAGGGAGCGGCGCTGGCGAAGGTCTTCGGTGCGGGGCACGCCAGTTGCTCCATGATCCCGTACGTCATGTGAGTCCCGCTCAACTTCTGCCTCGCAACGTAGTCACACACCAACGACGACCAGGTCGCTTGGAGCAGCGGCGCACCATCCGGATTGGCAGGAAACGCGATCGGAAACACGTGCCCGACCGCGGAGCGGGGCAGCACGGAGGGCACGAAAGTTCGTTCGTTGCTGGCGTTGGTGATGTCGCGCCAGCCGAGAAACCATTCTCGGTCCCAATGGTCACCAACGGCAATGGTGACTGCCTCGTCTGGAAGCCAATATCGGGTGAGGGTCTCGACCGCTGGGCTGTCGTGGGCTTCTAGGCTAATTTTCGGGAGAGTGCCTTTGTTGAGGTGTGCTTGGGTGGCGTCCGCGTAGGTGGAGTAGCGGTGGTCGTAGTGGAAGAGCAGCTTGGCTTCGTAGAGGGGTAACCAGCGGCGCTCCCCGTCGTTCCATGCCCAGCCGTCGAACTGGGCGTCCTCGGCTGCGAGCTGGTCGGCGGTGCTGAAGATCTCGGAGTCGTTAGCCATGTCGAAAAGGCGGGTGAAAGCGAGCCCCCAGGGGTTGCCGCTGGGGTCGCCGTCGCGGATCAGGACGGGCTGCCGGCGATAGATTCCGAGGGTGATCTCCGCATCCGCTCGGGACCGGAAGACCGGCAGGGTGCCGGTGTTGGGGTTGAGGAGCAGAACCTCCTCTGGTGCGAGTTCGAACCGGCGTTGTGGCACGTCCTCGATGAAGCGGGTGTAGAAGGCGAATCGCACGCGGTCGACTCGGCTTCCGCCGGTGATGCTCGTGACCGCGAAACGGAACTGGTTGTGCACGCTGGGGAAGATTTTGGCTTCGTTCTCGAAGTCGTAGAAGGCGGCGAGCCGTCCTTGGGAGAGGGTCTCGGCGAAGAACCGGGCGGTGGTGGCGTCGGTCGCGAGGCCGGTGGGGGTGATGATGCCCATGCGTCCGTCGGGCCGGATGGTGGTGCGCATGGTCTCGGCGAAGACGCTGTAGGTGTTGACGTCGCCGCGGCCGGTCAGCGGGTAGTGGCCGGAGTTGCGCAGGAAGTGGCTCTGGCCCTCTGAAGTTCGCAATGTCTGCTGAAACTCGGCGAGAAGTGCAGGACTCCGCTCGGCGAGACCCTTGATGAGCTTCTTGCGGGAGGCAGCGTTGCCAGCCGCCGCGATCTGCGGATCGCGGGAGGCGAAGAACTCCTTCTCCTGGATCTTCACCCGTTCCCAGGGTGGGTTGCCGATGACGCACGCGAATCCGCCGTGCCAGCCGGTGTCCGTGTCGGGTGCGCCGCCGTCGGGGACCGAGAAGATGTCGGGAAACTCGAGGTGCCAGTGGAAGAAGCGATACGCGGCGGCGAGGGTATCGACCGCACCGATAACTTCGGGCCGAAGATCGTGGATTGGAGTGGTGAGCGTCTGGTGGGTGATGGCTGCTGTACCGGCGGATTTGTGCTGGACGAAGGCTGCGCACCAGGCGTCGGTGGTAAAGCGGGCCTGTCGCATGCCGGGGGATGACTCCAGGGCAGCGAATCTGCTGGCCTGGAGGTGGACGTCGCCGAGCGAGAGTGCCCGGTTCGCCGTGATCCGGGCGGCTTCTGCACTCAGGGCTTGGTTGCCGGGGTCGATCTGCTGGACGTCGAAGAGGTCGCCTTGGCCCGTGGCGTCACGTTCGGTGGCGTTTCGCTTGCGGAGGGCGGTGGCGTACTTCTTGTCGTCGCCCTCGATGGGGGTGAAGGCGATGTCCGGGATGCCCGCGGCTAGGAGGGCCGGCGTGGTGGCGAGGAGGGAGTTGCCGACCTTGATGTGAGCGTCGAGGAAGCTCAGCGGGTGGCCGGGGCGGAGGGCTTCGATCCAGAGGCTCACCTTGGCGAGCTCGGCGGCCATGGGATTGAGGTCGACGCCGTAGATACATTGCGCGATGACGTCGTGGAGAGCCTCTTTGAGGTGCGTGGGGCTCGGATCGGTGTCGGCACCGCGGACGGTGGCGAGGCGTTGGGCGATGCGCCGTGCCGCCGCGACGAGGAAGTGGCCGGAGCCACAGGCGGGGTCGCAGACAGTGAGGTTCAGGAGCGCTTCCTCGGGGTTATCCGACCTCTCGGCAGAGTCGAGCAGGGGGTCGAGGGTTGTGTCGAGGACGAGGTCGATCAGTCCCGCGGGCGTGTAGTACGAGCCGCTGGTCTTGCGGTCGTTGCCGGCGAGATTCTCCAAGGTGAAGGTGCGCTCGACGGCGTCGACCCGGGGGATGAGCTCGAGGAGGGACTCGTAGATGCTGCCGAGCTCTTCGGCGCCGAGGTGGCGGTAGTCGACCATCCGCCGGGGCTGACCCTTGGGCTGGACCACAGCGAGGCGACGAATGGCGGTCAGCAGGGACTCGTTCGCCAGAGAGAGGTCGCTCGCTACGTCGGCCGGGCCGCGTTCGAAGAGCCCACCCAGGGCAGGCAGACCGAGTGCGGGAAGTCCTCCTTCGCGGCCGAGGCCATCCATGACGATGGTCAGCGCCTGCCAGAGGTCACCGTGGCGCGTGCCGCGCCGCCGGGTGGCAAGGCGGCGTAGCCGGGCGGTGGCGAAGTAGTCCCGGTAGCGGCTCCGGGCCAGCGGTTCGGCGTGCGGGTCGAGGAGGGCGTCCCGGTCCTCGGCCACGAAGAGGAAGAGGAGGCGGTAGACCAGGCGGAGCAGCGCCCTGTGGTAGTCCTCCAGGCGCAGCTCGCCAGAGCTCAGTCGATGGACCAGAGCGCCGTTGTCGGGGTGGCGCAGGAATCCTGTGCCCAGTGCCTCGATGGCGTCCTGGACCCCGTCGCGGAGCAGACCCAGGGCCCGGGTGCCGGACTCGACCGCGGCCGTGCGCCATCGCTCGAGCCAGCACTCCGACGCAGGTGCGCCTTCCGACAGCGGTTCGACCCGTGACTGGTGGACCAGCATGTAGAGGACCACGAAGTCGGAGAAGACCTCGCCGTCGAACATGGCCTCGAGATCGAACTCGAGATAGCTCTGCCCGACGAGCGAGGTCGAGTCCCGGAGCAGCCGGAGGGTGCGCCCGTTGGACAGCACCCCCCACAGGTAATCGTCGCTCCGGTTGAGGAGTTCTTGGACAAGGGCGTGGGGTGCGCGGCCAGCCGCGCCGGGCACGCCAGGAGTACGCCGGTCCAGGTCGACGCCCCACCCGAGAAGGTGGATGGGCGTGCGTTCCCAGAGGTGGGAGACAGGGTATGCGGTGTCCGCGGCGCTGAGACCGCCCGCTGGTGCGGTGGGCAGACGGCCGTAGCCGAGCTCACGGAAGAGCAGGGCGAGCCACTTCTCTCTGGTGAGGCCGACCGCCGGATCGGTCGCCGACAACTTCTTGCGGGCCGCAGTGAATGAGGCCCAGGTGCCGGTGAGGTAGGACCAGGCGCGGTTGGCGGCCTCACGTACCGACTCCCCGTCACCGAGGTGGTAGTCGCCGGCGCGGAGCCCCGGCAGGTCGGAGTCGCCGGCCAGGACGCGAGCGAGAAGGTCGGGCGGTAGAAGGCCGCCCACCGACCGGATGGTGGTGAAGGCGGTGCTCACGAGGCACCTCCGCCGGCGGTAGGCAGGTAGATGTAGACGCCGAGGATGTCGGTCGGCTTCTGTGCGGTGACGACGAGTCCTCGACGTGCGGCGCCGGCCCCTGCGCGGACGCGACGGTGGCTCTGGAGCAGCGTCGCGGCGAGGTCGTCGGCCGTGGCGTTGAGGTGATCTTCGACGGCGGGGAGGGTGTCGATGACGCGTTCGGCGAGCGTGGCGGCCTGGTCGGCGGGCATGTTGGCTCCTGGAGTCGCCGCGAGAAGGCTGCTCACCGCGGCGTCGTCGAGCCATGCGGCGTGGTCGGGTGGGCCTTGGAACGCCAGCAGCTGGGCGTCCTCCGCGACGAGGGGTCTGGTTCCGGTTGCGGTGGGGATCTGCAGATGGAATCGGAACCTGACAAGCAGCAGCGTGGTGCGGGTAGTGACGGCGGTCGTGCGCATCACGCCCGCGCGGGTGGCGGGTCGGGAGTCGGGATCGCTCGCGCGGTCGAGGGCTGAGTCGAGCACGTGCCGGGCGAGAGCCTCAACAGTGGGGTCGGTGCGGGACAGGAGGGCGTGGCCACGCTTGACCGGGAGCTGAGCATGGAAAGGCAGCGGCTCGGCGTGGCCGAGAGGGAGTGCATCGCGGACGCCTGCAGTCAGGGTGGTGGTCACGGCGGTGAATCCGTCCTTGGTCGGAGTGACGGAGGCGCCGAGCGCGCGTAGCACCTCATCAGTGAAGGCGGCGACGTCGTCGTGCGTGCCGAGCGCGGCGCGTACGGCCGCGACCTCGGCGGCGACCTCGCCGGGGTGGATGCTCCGCTGCGCGTACCGGGTGCGGGACCGCTTCTCCTTCTCGGCTGCCGACTCCCAGTCGCGGTGGAGGTGCTCGATCTTCTCGGTCAGTCCGAGGTCGAGGGTGAGCTGCTGGGGGTCCTGTCCGCGCAGCAGCAACCCCTCCAGGAGGGCCTGGATGACGCCGTCGGACTGGTCGGGGACCGGGACTGAGACACCGGTCGCCTTGGTGATCGCGCGGTGCTTGCGGATGAGGGTGTCCAGGACGATGCCGTCGATGCGGTTGTCGGTGCCGTAGATCGTCACCGCGCGCACGATGTTGGCCCGCTGGCCGAACCGGTCGACCCGGCCTTCGCGTTGCTCGTGCCGCGTGGGGTTCCATGCGAGGTCATAGTGGACGACCGCCTGGAAGGCATCTTGAAGGTTGACGCCCTCGGAGAGGCAGTCGGTGGCGACAAGGACGTGCCGGGCGTCGGTGGCGGTGAGGTCTCGGATGCGCTGCTCGCGCTCGCTCGGGGGGAGCGTGCCGGTCACGGACGCGATGTCGACACCCTTGCCCAGCGCCCCAGAGAGATGCTCAGCGACGTACTCGGCGGTGTCGATGTAGCGACAGAAGACGATCGGGTCGTACCCGTCGGCCAGCAGCGCCTTGACCTCCTTGGTCAGGGTGGCCAACTTGCGGTCCTGAGCCGGGCCGGCCAGGGCCTCGGCCTCCCGGGCGAGGGTGAGGAGGCGGCGATGGCGCGGGTCGCTGGTGCTGGCCTCGCCGGTGGTGTCCGCGCCCGGGATGGCGTCGAGGGACTCCAGGGCCTCGTCGTCCGCGGTGTCCAGGATGCCCGCGCGCCCCAGCGCGTCGGCCTCGGCGACGTCGACCGCCTCGGCGGAGGCGGCGCGAGTTCGCAGGGTGGCGGCGGCAGCGTGCGGTGAAGAGGCGATGGTGCGCAGCAGGGCCAGGGCCGACCACCAACGGACCCGCTGGTGGACCGTGCCGCCCGCGGTGTCGCGGACCTGCTCGCGGGCATAGGCGAGGACCTTCTCGAACAGCGCTTGGTACGCCGGTGAGAGCGCGTAGGGAGCCTCACGGCTCTCCCGGTCGGCCGGGAACGCGGTCTCCTCGTCGAGGAAGGTACGGATGTCGGCGCGGCGACGTTGGACGAAATGTTTGGCGAGGAGTTCCCGGTCCGACTGGCGTTCGAGGTCGAGGCTGGCCAGAGCGGGGTTGAGCAGGCCGACAAGGTTGCGGAAGCCGGCGTCCTTGCCCGAATGGGGGGTGGCGGTGACCAGCACCAGGTGTCGGTCGGGGTCCTTGGCGAGGCCCTGGAGCAGCTCGTAGCGCTGGTGTCGGGTGCGCCCGCTGCCGCCGTCGTCGGCCACCGCGGTGTGCGCCTCGTCGACGATGACGAGCTCGGGACAGCGGTTGAGGAACTCGTGGCGTCGCTGGGGGGACTTGATGAAGTCCGTGGAGACCACCACGAAGGGGTACTTGTCGAACAACGACTCGTCCATCATCAGCCCTCGCTCGAGGGATCGGACGGTGGAGGTGAGAACGAGCTCGGCGTCGATGTTGAACTTCTCGCGCAGCTCGTGCTGCCACTGCTCGGCCAGGGCTGGGCTGCACAGCACAGCCAGGCGCTGCACGGCGCCCTGCGCGAGCAGTTCGGCGGCGATGAGGCCGGCTTCAACGGTCTTGCCGATGCCCACGTCGTCGGCGACGAGCAGGCGCACCACGTCCTGGCGCAGTGCCAGCATCAGCGGGACGTACTGGTAGGCGCGCGGTTCGACGGCCAGACCGGCAACCGAGCGGAACGGTCCCGCGGAGGAGCGGAACCCAATCCGCAGTGCCGTGCGCAGCAGCGCGGCGCTGGTCGCGTCGCCCAGATCTGACGGACTCGGTGGTGGGAATGTGGCCGGGGTGACCGCCTCGATCGCTGGGAATACCCCCGCGATGTCGTCGCGTCCTCCCCCCAGCGGTCTCAGGACGAGGAAATCGGGGACGCTGTCGGGGAGCACCACCCATTCCCTGCCTCGTGTGCGCACGAGCGAGCCGGCGGCGTATGTCGTCGTCACGGTGTGGGGTTCTCCCTGCTGGTGCCGAAGATCGATGGATGCTTGGTGACGACGGCGTGCCACGCGGTTTTGTCGTATCCGACCCGGACGACCATCCATCCGGCGTCGATCAGTCGCTCCTCGGCCTCGCGGTCGCGTTCGGCGACTGCGGCCGAGTCGTGCACCGGTCCGTCGACGAAGACCGCGACCGGACTGCCGGTCAGGTCGTAGATGAAATCAGGCCGCGCACTTGCCTCCGGGATCCGGACCTGGGCACGGTCCGGAAGCCGGAGTCCGCGTTCGTCGAGCCAGTCGAGAAATCTGCGCTCGAGCCCGGAGTCGGCGAGGTTGGCGAGCTGATCGCGCTGCTCTGCCCGGGTGCGTCCGCCGGCGCCGGTGGTCGTCGTCGAAGTCGCCATGGTGAGGAGGAGGTCACGAATGGTGTGGCGGTCGATCTGGGCGTGGTCGAGCTGGTTGTTGTAGGAGAGCAGGCACTCGTAGCAGGCGTGCTCGCACCGTTCCCGGGCGCCGTCGGCGTGCCCGAGGTCGGCTCCGGTCTCGGGGTCGAAGTGGGCGATCATCAGCGCTTTGCGGGCGACCCTGGCCATCGCGTCTGGTTCCGTGACGAGGCGGCGCAGCGCGCCGGCGCCACCCTCGGCGGACTCGGTCAGCAGCAGCCGTCCGCGGTGCGCGTCGTCGGGCAGCTCCTGACTCTCCAGCTCCGAATCCTCGAGCTGGAAGAGCGCCTCGGCACCGCGTTCGAGGGCGTAGCGCAGAGTCGTGGCGACTGCATCGTCCACGCTCTGCGCCAGGCGCATGACGAGAATGTTGCGGCGGTCCTCGACGTAGGGGATGACCTTGGCCTTGCGTGCGACATCTTCTGCGGCGTCGAGTGACTCGGTGTCGACGGTCGTGTCGGTGGCCTGCTTCTCCGAGAGCCACTTTCCTTCGCCGAGGTCGAGCCAGAATCCGCGGTCGTGCGGGTTCTTGCGGCGGCGGCGTCCGACGTTGGCGATGCGGATCATGGCGCTGTCACCGTACGTCAGATTGGCGAGCGGGCCGTCCGACGTGTCCGCGGTGAGGGCCTCGACGCGGCCGGGCCGGTCCCCGTGATCGTGAAAGCGGTAGGAAACCTCGAGCTCGAATCCTGAGCGGCGCCGTTCCTCCTCGTCGCTGGAGATCCGTTCGCGTCGCCGGGTGAACACGGTCTGCAGGCGCAGCAGGCCGTAGGTCTTGCCGCCCAGCGGCTCACCGCAGGAGTCGCAGACATCGGTGCCGACGCCGACCGGATGGTGGTAGCCGCAGGCGCCGCACCGGCGAGCGTCCTCGGTGACCGTGCCGGTGGCATCACCGGGGCTGCGGGGAAGCTGGACCCGGACGACCTCGTAGCGGGCACCCTCGTGATAGATCAGGGCACCGGGGCCGAACTCACTGATGGCGAGGAACCGGGGTCGCTGGATGTAGTCGCCGTCCCGAGGACCACGGCCTGCCCGCCCGCCGGGAATGTACGCGGCGAGCGGCAGCCGCGGGAAGGAGTACCCAGGCAGGAAGCCCTCGGAGGCGAGGTACCGGTAGGAGTAGAAGTCAGTCTGGCCCAGCTCGCTGTCTTCGTTACGTAGCAGCACGAGCTGGCTTCGCGCGTCGCCCGCGCGTCGCGCAGCGACATCCCGGAGCCTGCCCGGGGCCTTCGGGTCCACCGCAAGCTTGCTCTGGTCGTTGTACTCGGCCATGGCGGCGCGGTACAGGCTGCGCCACCGGTCCAGGGCCTCGTCCAGGCTCTGCGGTGCCCGGGCCACCTGGTCAGCCACCCAGCCGTCGTACCACCATGACACCGCCTCACCAGACGCAGCCCACGTTCGCCGCAACTCGTCGAGCACGTGCTCGGCACGGTGGGTGGCCCGGCGGCGCGCGCTCTCCTCGGTCAGCGCCCGCCAGATCTCCGGCAGGATCGTCAGCGTGGGGTTCTCCCCAACGGCGTCGACCACGTCGGTGAGGCGCGAGCGCATCGACTGGTCCGTCTCGGCCAGCCAGATGGCGTGGACATGGGAACGCACCAGATCCTCGTTCCCCAGGTCAAGGCGTGGCGCGACGACCGACCCGGCCACCATCTCGCGAGAGTGGCGGAAGTAGTAGCTGTCGTGTGCGTTGCCGGTCGCGCAGTATGTGACCACGAGCGCTGGCTGCCCGCTGCGCCCCGCGCGTCCAGAGCGCTGGGCATAGTTGGCCGGCGTAGGCGGCACGTTCCGCAGGCCGACGGCGTTGAGACTCGCGATGTCCACACCGAGTTCCATCGTGGGCGAGCAGTACAGCAGCGGCAGCGTGCCGGCGCGGAAGTCCAACTCGCGGGACTGCCGCTCATCCTGGGGCACCTGGGCCGTGTGCTCCTTCGCCCGCAGCCCTGAGAGGTTTACGCCGAGGTCGCTGTACAGGCTCCTGAAGAACGGGTTCACGCGCGAGACGTTCTCGGCGTCCAGGCTCTTGCGGAGTGGGTCCTCGGCGCCCTTGGTGCCATCACCGGCGAGCCACCGTAGCGCCGAGGCCTTCACCCGGTAGCCCTTCTCACCGTTCTCGGTCTCGACCACGGCGGTCAGGAGTCCCGTGGTATCGAGGACTCGGAAGAAGTCGCCGATGATCTGCTGGGCGTCGTCAACGGTGAGTTTCGCTCCCACCCCGACGTCAGAGCGGCGCAGATAGCGGCCGAAGGCGGACCTGCCGGAAACGTTGAGGTCTCCGCGGTACCCCCCGACCTTGCCGGACCGGGCAAAGGCGGTGCCCACCTGGGCGACCCGCTCGCCGTCGGCGATGGTCCATGCCCCGACCAGGTGCTGCCGCGATTCTCTGACCAGCTGATCGAAGCCCGCCTGGGTCAACGACGGCACGTCGATCGCCAGTGCGCGCCGCATCTCGTCGAGCAGGATGTGCGCGAGCTCCTCGCGCAGCTGAGGGCGGGCGTCCTGGAGGGCGGGATGTGCCCCTTCCCAGGACTCACTGTCGGCGGCGATCTCCGCGAGGTCGGCGTAGCGGACCTTGAGCAAGCCGGTCTGCTCAAGATTGGGCATCGTCACGCGCCAGCCGCGCTGGAGGTCGGTGTAGAGCCGGTACTCCACCACCTCTCGCAGCGCCCGCTCGGCAAGTTCCTTGGCGGAGAACTTCGCTGCAGGGTTGGCGGCGTAGTCCGCCGTCGTCAGGCCGAGCGCCGCGGTGACTCGGCTGCCGACGATCTCGTGGGTGAGGCCTCCGGGAGCGCTGACCATCGCAGCGTGCAGCGCGCCCCGGAGCTGAGCGACCTGGACGAAGTCGTTGAAATGCCCGGCCTGGAGCGAAGCGTCCTGGCGGTTGTCCACGAACGTGAGGAGTTTGCGCGCAGCGGGGTCGAGTGCGTCGGGGCCGAGCGCCTTGAGGGACCGGACGATGCTGGCGCTGACCACGGTGACCGCGGACGAGCGCCCCTCCTGGTCGAGCGTGGCCAACTTGGCGAAGTCACTGCCGCGGACCTGCTCATAGGACACCCGGCACCGCATGCAGAACGCGAAGGGAGTCGAGATGAACCAGGCCTGCAATCCATGCCCCGGCTCGGCCAGGGATCCGTCTGGCTCGAGCCAGACTTCGGCTGGGAGGTACTTCTCCTTTGACTTGATGACTTCGCTCTCGCCCGAGTCAGTCACGGTGAGCCAGTGGTCCGGCACGCGTGCCTCGCTCACAGGGTCGTGAGGCCAAGGCAGGTCGCTGGAGATGTAGAGGTACCCGGTCACGGCGTCACCGCCCGACGCGTCTCGGTCCTGGCGGGGGACGAACGTGACGTCGCCGTTGCGGGAGGTGCGAGAGACCACCAGGTACTCCTGACCGCACTCTCGGCAGAAGCCCAGAGGGAGCAGTGCCTTCTCCGGGTGGCCGGGGACACGGACCTGGTAGGCGTCGGTGATGTGGCGGGCGTCCTCCGGCTCGAGCGAGACGTAGACAGTGTCGCCCTTGGAGAGGAACTGGTGCAGACGGAAGGCGAACATTGGTCGGCCGGTCTGCGGGTCCGTCGCCTCCGAGCCTTCCCCGAGCAGAGCGCGGATGGCGGCGGCGGCCATGCCCTCGTCGGTGCCGACTATGGCGGCGAGCTCCTTGGCTGCCCGGGGGACGGTGGTGGGCTTCCTCCGGATCAGCCGATCGGTCCCCTGCTCGACGTCGAGGCCGAAGGTTGTCTCGATCCAGGCCGCCAGTGGGTCGACCGCCAGCTCGGCGTAAGTCCGAGAGTGCCCGAGCCCATGGGCAAGTGCGACCTCGACCGACAGTGCCAGCGAATCCGCTGCGACCCTAGTCAGTTCGGTGGCACGACGCAGGGACTCCCCGATGACCCGGTCGGGAGTGACCTCGGCACCGAAGAGCCGCGATGCGACGTCCGCGACCACTCGCTGCTGGTCCGCAACGGTGCCACCTGAGGCCATTGTCGCCGAGGTCCCCACCGCCTGGAGGTTGGGAGACTCGCACACGTCGCGCAGGCGACGTACCAAGAGCGCCACATCAGCCCCTTGGCGACCGCGGTAGGTGTGCAGCTCGTCCAGCACGAGAAATCGCAAGCCTTTTGCTGCCCTGATGAGGTGCGCTCGCTCATCCGGACGCGTCAGCACCAGCTCGAGCATCACATAGTTGGTGAGCAGGATGTCCGGCGGGTCTGCCAGGATCGCGCGGCGATCGTCACTGCTCTCCTGACCGGTGTAACGGGCGAAGGTCACCGGCTCTCCGCCGGTTGAGTAGCCATATCGCAGGAACTTCTCGAGTTCGTGGCGTTGGGAGTTCGCCAGCGCGTTCATCGGGTAGACGATGATCGCCTTCACTCCGGGTGTGCGCTGCCCGCCGTTGGCCGCACGCTCGCGGAGCACGCTGTCCACGATCGGCACGATGTACGCAAGGCTCTTGCCCGACCCCGTGCCGGTGGTCAGGACGTAAGACTTGCCGCTGCGGGCAGTCTCGATCGCCTCGCGCTGGTGTCGGTGGAGGGTCAGCGGCCTGGTGCCTGGGTCCGTGGGGGCCTCCTTGACCCGGAAGATCCGTTCGCACTCAGCTTCGAGAAGTCCCTCAGTAACAAGTTCGGGGATCGTGCCGCCTGTCTCAAAGCTTGGGTTGAGGCTGAGCCAGGGGTCCGGCCATTGCACACCGTCCTCAAGCTGGCTATCTACAAATCGCCTAATTCGGGGATCCCGCACATCAACGAACCCCGAAGTGAAGGCTCGATAGTCGGAGATCAGCTCACGATGTACTTGAAAAACGTCCACGTTCTCCCCGCCTGGCGCCTCGTTCGGCCGAAGCCTCGACTGCCAGGTTAGCCGGAACGACGCACTTCACGCGGCGCTTCCGACGGAACTCGCCCGTTTTGTTCCGAACCTCAGCGAGCCTCAGGTGCTCTGCGCGCGCGTCGCCGCGATCCCCTCTGCAGAACGTGCTGCCACGGAAGCGTTGAACCGGTGCGTGAGTCTCAATGCTCGCTCGTCTCGGATTGTGCGTCTCCGCGAATGCTGGCCTACCGCTGGCCCGCGACGTCACTAACCTGTGGCCGGTGACTCTTCGTCTACAGGTTCACATACTCGGAAGTATGTGACGTCGACTTTCGATAACCGGCCGGCCGCGAACTCGTTGCGACACCGGGCGGGCTGTAATTCCTGGCGGCGGCGCACGGTCCGCAGCACCACTTCTAACCAGTGCCGTTCGTCGGCTACGCAACGAACTACCGCAGACCAGCGGCTTTCGGCGGTGTGCACGGCGACGGTCTAGAGGGAACTGTGCTCCTACCCTCGCGGCGTTGAGGCAGCAGCCCGGCGGTTATGGGCCGATTCCGAGACAGTAGCCGATAGATTTGCAGCAACCGGGACAGGACGATGATGTGGGGGTCGGTTGTGGTCAAGGCGGTCGAGACGAGTCTGCGCGAGCTGCTCGAGGGATCGAAGCAGTACCAGGTGCCGTTGTACCAACGGACGTTCTCATGGAAGCGGGCCAACTTCGACAGGCTGTGGGACGACGTCAGTCAGCTCGTGGAGGACCGCCAGGGCAACGGAGCTGGAACGACTCACTTCATGGGTTCTTTGGTGCTGGCCCCGACGCCGAGTGTGGGGCCGGCCGGTGTCTCCCGGTACCTGGTAGTCGACGGACAGCAGCGGCTGACGACACTGACACTGCTCCTCGCCGCGATCCGTGACCATCGGGCAGAGACCGAGTCTGCCGAGCACCGAGACCGCCTGAATGAGCAGTATCTGATCAACAAGTGGCGCGAGGGTGTGGATCGGCCGAAGGTCCTACCGACGCAGGCCGACCGAGCGTCGTACCGAGCCTGCGTCGAGGGCGGCCACGATGAGGGCTGGGCAGACGGGGTGGGCGAGGCGTACCGATACTTTCGAGGACGACTGGCCGACCACGACGATCCGGACGACGACCACGACATCGCTCGCATGGAGGAGGCGGTCCTGTCGGGTCTGACGTTGGTATCGGTGACGACCAGCCATGACGACAACGTCCACCGCATTTTCGAGTCTCTGAACAACACTGGCCTGCGGCTGACCCAGGGCGATCTTCTACGGAACTACCTTTTTATGCGGCTGCCTACCCGCGGAGACGTGGTGTACGAGACGCAGTGGATGCCGCTGCAGGAAAGGTTGACCAACGAGCAACTCGAGTTGCTGTTCTGGCTCGACGTCGTCCAGACCGATGAGACCGTCAACCAACGCGACACCTATCAGGCCCAGGTCGCACGCATGGATCGTCTGCTCACCGAGGAGGAGATCGAGGCCGAGGTAGCGCGGTTCAACCGTCTGAGCGGACTCGTCGAGCGGATCCTCAACCCAGCGAAAGAGCAGGACCCGCAGGTACGGGAACGACTGACCCGGCTCAGTTCGTGGGGGACCACGACCGTCTACCCGCTGCTGCTGCACCTGCTTGACCGGCGGGAACGTGGCCTGGCCAGCAGTGAGGAGATCGCCTCGGCCATGCTGTACGCGGAAAGCTATCTTGTCCGTCGTGTGTTGATCGGGCGGGCGACTGCCAACCTAAACCGAATCCTGCTTCGCGCGGTCCCGGAGATCGCGGGCGCGGGTCCTGCCGACCAGGCGCTTCGAACCTTCCTGTCGACGGGGCGTAAGTTTTTCGCCACCGACGACCAGGTCCGTGCCGCGGTGAAGTCGACGGCGTTCTACTACTCAGGTCGCGCCTCCCAGCGCAAGCTACTGCTGACATGGATCGAGCAGACCTTCGCCAACAATGAACCCGTCGACCCGGAGAAGTGCACTATCGAGCATGTGATGCCTCAGACGATCACCTCCGCGTGGCGGCAGATGCTCCGTCCGGATGTCGCACCGGACGAGTCGCTGGGTGAAGTCTACGACAGCCTCGTGCACACCCTCGGCAACCTAACCCTAACCGGGTACAACTCCGCCCTGGGCAATAAGCCGTTCAGCGGTAAGCGGGAGGCGTACCGGAAGAGCGGTTTCAAGATGAATCAGGAGATTGCGAACCAGCAGGTGTGGTCCCGCCCCCAGATTCTGGCCAGGGCGGACAGGCTCGCCGAGCGTATCGTGGCGTACTGGCCGGGTCCGGATCCCACGGCCGTGCAGGAACCCATGACCGAGGCCTGGGGATTGATGAATCGCGCTCTGGCCGAGCTGCCCGCCGGGACGTGGACCTCGTACAGCGCGGTTGCCCAGCTCATTGGCAGTCACCAGGTGCCGGTCGGGCAGCGGATCGCCAACCATCCCGTACCCAACGGGCACCGGGTGCTCCAGGCCGCTGGCACCACGTCGCCGGGGTTCCGCTGGCTTGACGGGGATGAGCGCACAGAGACTCAGCGCGAGGCGTTGGAGGCCGAAGGAGTGAGCTTCGACGAAGCTGGGCGGGCCGACCCTGCCCAGCGAGTCGACGCCGACGAGCTCGCCGTCCTGGCCGGGGTAGAGCTGCTCGGTGAGGAGCTGTTGTCGCAGCCCGACGACGGCACTGGACGTTCGGAGTCCTTCCTCACCCAACTCGCCGAGAACCACTCCGAATCAACGGTCCATGGCGTGATCGCGGTGATGGACACCTGGGTTGGTCTCGGCGGGCGGTTGCAGTACGGCGAGTTCGCGGAGACGACCTGCTTCCTCATCCTCGACACCCCAGCCGGAGTGACCTGGCCCGCCGCGATCTACCCGAAGGGAAAGTTCGAGGTCGTGTTCCAGTACCTCAAGGACCGCCCACCCTTCGATGAACTCGGCAACCGCCGTGAGTTGGCGAAGCGGCTCAACGCGGTCGAGGGCGTAGAACTGCCGGAGGGCAAGCTGGCGATGCGGCCCGGTTTCACTCTCGACGTGCTCGGGACGACGAATCTGAGGCAGCGGGTGATCGAGGCGCTGGAGTGGTTCGTGGCGACGCAGCGCGAGACCGAGCAGCCAGAGGTCAACGTCCCGGTGTGACCCCCTGCGGTCACTGATCGGTGCGCTACTCCACCCCGCGGGGCGTGGTGGTCGGGCGGAGGTCCGGGGCGCGTCGCCGGGACGGAGCTGATGGATCGTCACCCACCTAACGCTCTGCCCCTTGTGCCGGACTGGGCCGCAGGCAGGCGCTGGCTCGTCGAGGTCGCCCCGCACCGGCTCTCGACTCCGGCCAGGCCTTCTGTCGACCTGGCGCACCACCCAACCACCCGGAAGAGCCGGATGGTGCATCGCGCCCGCCCCAGCCGAAGGCCCGCAGCGTCGCGGAGCGGGACTTCCTCGCACTTTGCGAGGGCGCACACGCCGGGCTGGTCGAGGCCTCCGCAGCCGGCATGGTCCGGGTAGTGGCGAAGCGGTCGAGCTCGTCGCACTTGTCGGTGACCAGGTCGTCGACGCCGCTGGGCGTCGCCCCGGCCCCGGCCGGTTCGGCGAGTGCGACCTGGCTGCGAACTTCGACCACCACGCTGCCAGCGCGACGTCCGCGGAACTTCGTCATCGCCGCCGCCGTCCGAAGCCCTCACGCCGGTGACTGCGGCGCCTGAGAATGGCGTACCTGCGCGCCGCGTCCACCGAGGCTTCGGCGACGGCGAAGGCACAACGCTGGGACACCACCGGGCGGTGGATGTAACTAGACGGGCCACCTATAGGAAGGCGTCGGAGCTCTCCGTCTCCGACGTCGCCCCCCGCTCATCCACGGGCACCATGAAAATCGTCAGGTCCTGAGGCGCGAGGCGTCGCGACAGGTCCACGCGAACTGCCGTCGCACCTTCTGCCTCCTGAAGGCGGACGGTGGAACTCTTAGCCTCTGCCGCATGTGCGTGCGCCGCGCGCGGCAGCCACGCGGTCACGTGACTGGCGTAGTGGCGATTCTGAGTCCGGGCCACAGTTCCGAAGGCGTCCAGCGCGAAGGTGGTGTCACTCGTCGCGATCGCGGCGAAGTAATCGAGCTCCTCCTGCCACTGCCCGTCCGAGTGCGCCCCGGCCCGCCGCACTTTCCTCATCGGCAGCTGCAGGTCGCCGTCGGCGGCGAGCTCCCGGAGACGCTCGGCTCGTCGATCGGAGAGCAGCTCCCGGGCTTTGCCGGATCGCCACAGCGTGACGAGTTGGCCTCGAGGCGAGAGCTCTGTCGCAGCCGCGTCGACATCGACATCGAGGTAGCCGGTGGACGCCATGAGCAATGCGTCGTTCGCAAAGGCCTCGTACGCCTCGTCGAACGCCTGCTGAGCCCAGCCTTCTTGGTAGATCGCTTCGTACCCGTGGACAAGGAGTAGCGGGGGCAGCTCCACGTGCTCCCGCTCCTGCCGCGCCACCGCCATAGCCGCAGGGAACTTGCCGACGACCTCGTCCGACAAATCGTCGAACTGTCGCGCGGGCGGTTGCCACGGGCGGTGCAGGACCTCGGCGATGACGGTAGTCCAGTCCCGCCAGCCCTGGTACAGGACGCTGAGCCGGGCATGCTCCTTCGCCTCCCACAGGTACCGAGCGGCCCGGTTGCGCTGCTCCGCGAGAGCGTTCGCCACCTGCCACTCATACTTGCGGAACGCCTTGTAGAACGCGTGGTTGAAGCCGATGAGCAGGGCCAGCGTGACGAGGACGATCCCGCCGGCCCACATCGCGGTGTCCTGCCAGTCGCGGTTCTCCTGCTCGCTGACGACCAGCACCAGAAAGCCCAGCGCCAGCGCGCTGAGGATCGAGGTGAGCCACCAGCGCCGCAGGAGGCGCTTCTTCGCGGCGGTTAGCTCCTCAGTCGCCGGCGCCGTGACGTCGCGGTGCTCTCGATACGACTGCCGGCCGGCTGCATACTCACCCAACCTCCGAGAGACATCGTCGCCCACCTGCCACAGGACGCTGGTGGACACGTCCGTGAACCACCCATGGAAGGCCGCGAGCGCCGCCTCTGCCTCGTCGACTCTTGCCTCGGCCGCCTGCAGTAGCTCCAGAATGTCCCTTTGTTCCGCCTCCCAACGGGCATGGGCCTCCGCATCAGTGGCATCGGCCGCGGCCCCCGACGGCTGCAGGCGCTCCATGTCGTCGAGACGGCGACGCAGCTCCGCTGCCTCCGTTAGGAGCGCATTGAGGGACGCCTCAAGGTCCTCGAGGTACGCCCGCATGGCGGGCGGGTCCGTCGCCTCGATGAGGTCCCCGCTCCGGGTCTCGTAGGCGGCACCTGGAGGAGGCGCGACGTGCTGGGGCGCCAGTACCTCGCGCCGCCCGAGCTGACGCGGCGCATCCATGTCGTCCATCTCGCCGCCGTCGGCGAGGGCGAAGCACAGGTGGCGGAGCTTGCTCCACGTCGTCGGGGCAGGAGGTGCCCCTCGGGTCGCCTCGTAGGTGATCGATTCCTCCAGCCTCGCCCTCTCCGCCTCGAGGATCCCCTCACTGATGTCCGTCATCCGGCCGACGGCGCGGGGTCCGACGGTGACGATGGTCCCCGCCCCCGCGCCGACCAGGCGCTCGGTCGCGATTCGGTCGGCAGTGTCGCGGCCCCGGCTGAAAGACCACGCTGCGACGGCGGCTACGGTGCGGAGGCTGAAGCGGGCGGCACGTGCGAACGCGCCGGTGGTCTGCTCACGCTGGTGTCCGGGCTCGTCGAGGTCGACGGCCGGCGACGGCGCCCACTCGGGCGCCGTCAACAGCGTGCGGGTGGCGCGGTCGATGACGACGCCGGGTTCGGCCGCAGGGTTCGCCCACGTCACGACCTTGCCCGGGCCGCCCGGGGTTAGGGTGCCGGGGTCGAGCACCCTGCGGGTGATGACATCCAGGACGTCCTCGCCCACCACGGTCCGGATGGCGATTCGCGCGACGAGCACATCCTCCGGGCGGGTGGAGGAGTCCGAGGTCACCCGGTCGAAGACCCCCTCGCTCACGCCGCGCACCAAACCGGCCACTGCCGACACCGCGGCCGCGGCATGGCCCGCGTAATTCGTCGCCGGTCGCACGAGCACGGACGAGCGGTCGAGATCCGGTCGGTCTTCCGGGGAGATGACGACGTTCGCCTCCCAGGCGGGCAGGAGGATCCGGCGGTCGACGCCGGCCACGTCGCTGGCCGGGACGAGGAGGAGCGTTCTGTGCAGCCGGGTCTGTTCCTTACCCGAGGGATGGCGCGGCAGAGCAGACCGGATCATGTCGGCAACATGGGCTCCGACGGCGGAGACCGCGGGGTCGGCCTCGTCGCCTGCGGCCGCCAGCTGGGCAACAACTACGCGGATCGCCTGGAGCCGGAACCTGCCCAGGTGGGCGAACAGGTCGACCTGCTCCTCGCCGTCGGCCGTGACGACCGAGGCGAAGACCTGTGCCGGCTGGGACTCGGTGTGCACGTCGGCCGGGCGCACCCACAAAGAGAACCCCGTAATCCCCGCTCGGGTCCAGTCTCCGACAAGGGATCGAACCGCCGTGGCGGCAGAGGTGTCGCCCGTGACGACGACGCTGATCGAGCGCATCAGAGGAACGCCCTATCAGCGTCGGGGCGGTAGTCGACGACCACGCGATGCAGGTCGCGCAGCACGGCCCGCATGAGGTGGCGCAAGTCGAAGGACCCTGGGTATCCAAGCACGTCATGGCGCGCCTCGAGCGCCTTGAAGTGGCGGTCGAACGCGTCAGCCACACCCTCGATCCGCTGCCGGGCGGCCGCTTGCCGTTCCGTGACGGTGCGGGCATCCCGGCCCGCGTCCTGGGCGCGCTGGCCGGTCTCGATCCATTCTTTGAGCTCGCGCGGGAGTGAGCCCGACTCGCTCGTGCCGAGGTCCAGCAGACGGAGGTACGGCCTCATCGGCTCGAGCGATTCCTGGGTATTGACCCGCAGCAGGGCGAGCACGAGCGACTCGAGCACCGCCGGCAGAGCCTCCGGCCCCTCGCTCGTGCCGACCAACAAGGGGTCGTCGAAGGTTGCGAAGCCGGCGGGGCCGCCGCTGCTCGCCGGCACGTACAGCGCCAACGGCGGCTGCTGCTTGACCTGCTCGAGCAAGCCTGCGACGAACCACCCCTTGACGGCGGCGGCAAGCGTCTCCGGGTGGAGGGGGAGCGACTCCTGCAACGAGCGCGCCCGGCGCCACCGCCAGAATTCCTCCCGGCCTTCCACCGAAGCCTTCCGGGCGCCCCAGTCGCTCGCGATGGGGCGCATGAGACTGTCGAAGACGACCGGTTCGTACGGCTCGCCGAGCACCGTGAAGATGTCGATGAACCCTGCCTCGGAGTCGGAGAACGACTGCTCGACCTTCGGCCCGTACTGGCCGCGGCCCTGGAGGGTGCGCACGAAGGACTCGCGTGCCGCCGAACGCTCCGGCAGCGGGATTTCGCTGAAGTTCTGCTGGTAGGTGACGCTCGAGCCCCCGTGAACCCGGGTGAGCACCGCCGCGTTGATGCTCACAAGTGGCGCGCCGGCGTTCAGCGCCGCCAGCAGCTGGCCTTCGAACGTGCGTAGCCGGTCCGCTCGTTCGCTCGGAGACGTCGACTCCTCGGCGAGGTACCCTCGCAGACCTTCGTCGAGGTAGTTGCCGATCGCGGTCCCAGGCCGCGTCGCCCATCCGGTCGCGCGCCTGAGGATCGCCGACGAGGAGCTCGCCACGCTGATCGTCGCCCGGGTCGCGGACTGCATCGCGCTGTTGTGCAGCCGGGTGTCGGCGGGCACCCAGGGCTGATCGATCGTGACCAGCTGTTGGCGTTCGCCGTCGGCCGCCCCGAGGAGCAGCTGCCGCTCGGCGGTCGCCCGCGAGACGAGTGGTGTCTCACCCGCGACCGTGCGGGCGATGACGTCCCTGAGGATCTGCGGGAAGGTGTCGACGCTCTCCAGGAGAAACTCGTTGGGCGCGGGCTTGAGGCGACCGGGGACGATGTCACCCGTCGGCCACGTCGAGATGACGGAGCCGCGCCCGTCGAGGCCACCGGTCCGCTCGACGGCGAGGCCGTCCACGGCGTGTTCGACCGCCTCGGTGAGCGGCTCCAGGAAGTTGCTGCGCAAGTCCGGGATCAGGAGGACCGCAAGGTCGCGGACCTCGGCCTCTTGCTCCCACTCGAGGGTCTGGACGGCGCGGTCGACCGCGCTCTCGATCTCGTCCTCCGTCACGCTCCGCCCCGTGCCCAGGACACCCGAGATCTCGTCCTCGAGGTTCGCCGCCCAACGCCGACGGTGCTCGGCCTCCGAGCGCAGCTCCTCACCAACCTCGTCGACCTCCTTGACGAGTCGTCGGAGCATCACCGTGGCAACGCGACCGCCATGTTTCGCAATGGCGTCCGCGAGGGCGTCCGCCACCTTGCGCTGAATCTCCGCCACCCACGCGACCGCCTGCCGCTCCCTCGCAGCCCGCTGGTCCGCTGAGAAGCGGGACCGGCGATCCAGGACCTCGTTGCGCACCCGTATCCGCGCCTCGTCGGTCGTGAAGCCCTTGGCCGGCGCGGACGCGCGCACCGCAGCGAGCACCTCCGCGCCCAGCGCGCGGCCGGCAGCTGTCAGCGCGGCTTGGTCCTGCAGCGCGTCGATGATGTTGTTGCAGTCCTCCCCGCGCTCGTCGAGCCCGGTCTGCACGAGGAAGGCGCCGAACGCGTCGCTCGCCTGCTCCTGGATGAGCTGCATCGAGGGGCGCTCGTCGTCGCGGGCGCGCAGCCGCTCGTGACGCTCGAGGACCACCTCGACGACAGAGCGTGCAAGGTGCTCCGAGGCGTAGCTTCGGAACCTGTCCCGTCCCAGGCCTACGCGTGACGACCCGAGCGCCGTGAACGGAGTCTCGGTGCCGCTCGGGTGGAGGCGCAGGTGGTCCGTGACTGCACCGGCGGTCGCCGCCCACTGGGCGTGGAGGTATCCGGCCATGCTGTCCTGGAGCGCCGCACTCGACACCCAGGAGGCGATCGACCGGCCCATTGCCCGGTAGACGTCGTTTTGCGTCTTGTAGGTGACGGCCTCGTTACGCGCGCCCACGAGGAACGGGTAGCGCGGACCGAGCCGACGGCTGGCCCCGGTGGAGATTCCTGCGGCCTGGAAGAGCTCGCTGGTGCTCTCGGTCGGACCCTGGGTGTTCCAGTACCCGCTCATCAGCTCGGCGAGGGCGGCGAGCGAGTTCGCGCGGACACCCCGGCGAAGCGACTCCTCGATGTCGTCGAACACGTCAGGGCAGTAGAGGATGCCGACACTCTCGGAGGCCCACTTGTCCGGCAGTGCGCGGATGACGTCGCACACGTCCAGGACGGCTCCCGACCCGCTACCGCCTGCGATGGAGGAGACGACCACGACCTCCGGAGCCGGCGCGGTCGTGCGAGCCTTCCCGCCGAACTTCTCGGTGAGCCGCTGCAGCTCGCCGGTCACCTCGGCGCCTGTCATCCGTCGTCGGGCTTCGCGCACGGCGTTGTCGATACGGCTGAGCTGGGACAGCGATATGACGCGACCCAGGGCGCGGAACTGCCCGGCGCCCTTGCTCGCGGGGACGTTCACCCGGTCGCGATCGGGCCGCCAACCCCCCAAGGCGTCACGTGCGTGCGTGCCGGCGGTCTGCAGCAGCGCGTCGTCCACCGTCCGGTAGTCGATCCCCGAGCCGATGAGGCCCTGGTAGTCGCGCTCAGGCAGCTGACCGGGCAGGTCGGGGTCGTTGCCGTCCGCCGTCGTGGGGACGTCGATGTGCAAGAACTGCCAGGCATCGGGGATGCCCCCCGTCCAACCGACCTGATCCAGGCGGCGCTCGAGATCATCGCGGACGACTCGCAGTGTCTTTCCACCGGACCCGCCGACTCCGACCAGAAGGAAGGGACGAAGCATGAAGAAACCTCAGTTCAGTGATTGGGGTTAAGGACAGGAGTGGGTCAGCGGCGCGGGGGAGGGGGTGGCGGGGTTCCGCGACCGGGTGGCGGGTCCGACGGGAATGTCGTCCCACCACGGTGGCTCCGCTCCGAAGGAGGTGCGACGCCCTCACGGGGCTTTCGAGGAGGGGGCGGGCCTGCGGGGCCGCGTGGACCCCTGGGCGGGGGAGGGGATGACGCGGGCGAGCCCGAACGCGGCGGCGGGGGGCCCTGCGTTTGGCCGCCGGAATTGTCTTCCAGAGCTGCCGCACGGGGCGGCGGAGCGACGGCACCCACCGCACCGTCGCTGCGGTCGCGGGACCCTCGCGGCGTCCTCTTCGGAGCGGACGACGCAACCTCCGCCCACGCGTTGCGAGCGCGGGTGACTTCCCGGTCCCACGTGACGCGGCCGAACTCTGCCAACCGGTGGGGCAGCAGGCTCGCGACGCTGTCCCGTCCTGGGTCGACCACCATGACAAGAGTGCCGCGCAACTCGTCTTCGCTGTGGTGCGGTTCCGGCCGCTCCGTGACAACGACGAAGCCGGCGCTCCCAGGCAGCTCGGTCCGCCGGACCACGGGGTTGCGGTGCTCCTTGATGACGTGCGTCATAGGCACGCGCCCTGGGGACTCGACCAGGGCTTGCGGCTCAGCGAGCGGGTTCCACGGGTAGTGCACGCGGTGAGTGACGGGGCCGGCCTTGAACGTGCGGTGCTTCCCCTTGACGGACAGCTGACGGAACTCCTCGGACGACAGCAGTGCAGTCGCTCCGTCGGTGCGCTCGATTCCACGCGGAGTGATCCGGACCGGTACTTCGGCGAACTTCGTCTCGGTGCCGAGGTTGAAGCGGCCGAGCCAGCGGCGCGCGAGGACGGCGCTCGCGTACGCGAGGGCCAGGGCGACGGCCGTGAACGCAGCTACCAGCCACAGTTGTTCCGCGACGTCGACGGGGCGCACCATCGTGGCAGTGACGCGCACCTGCGCCTCGATCGGTTCTCCGCCGTCGACTCCGTGCAGCGTTACGGGCAGCGTCCCACTCACCCGCCCATCTGCCACGTCCTGCGCCGCGAACTCGACGGTCACGTCGCGCGAGGCGCCGGCCTCTATATCCACGCAGTCGGCGTCGGCGGTGAGCGTGACGGTTCCCGCCCGCTCGGGCGCGGAGACGACCCCCGGGGCGAAGCAAGCACGCGTCGGACCACGGTCGGAGCCGGTCAACGTCACCACGGTCTGCGCCGAAGTCGCGCCGTCGAGGCGTCCGAGGTTGAGCTCCGCGGGGGTCAGGCCCGGGAACGACGGGGGGAATTGGGTAACCAGGAGGTCCTGCACGGCGACGGGACCGAGTCCGAGCCCACTCGGAGTGGTCACGGCGGTCGCTCGTCCGCTTATCGCCACAGAGGACGCTGCCGCGTCGGCAGGGACGGCAATCTCCCCGGCCCAGCCGTCGCTGTCGGCCCGGAAAATCGCGGGCTCGCCGTCGATGGTCACCTCTATGGCGACCGACTCGTAGAGGTTCAGCGGGATGGGTGAGCCGTTGGGCGTCCGCGGGGTGATCCGCACGGGACTCACCTCACCGATGACGACGTCATTCGGTGCTTCGACGGTCAGCGTCACGCCCCAGAAGTGGTAGAGGTCGATCACGGTGGTCGCCGTCGGATCGGTGATGAGCGTCCACGTCCCTGTGAGCGAACCCACCTCCCGCACGTCGATAGTGGTGAGGCTGCCGTTCACCAGGACGCTGGATACGGCGCTGCCGACCTGAACCGTTGGTGCCTTGAGGACAGCTGTAGAACCGTCAGGTGCCACGAGTTGCATCGGCGCCGCGCCCTCCGCGCTCTGCGCCACTACGCGAAAGCCTCCGACGCCGGCGTCCACCGGGATGGCGAGCCGGCCGTCGACGCAGTCGTCGTTGGGGCAGACATAGGTGGCCGTTGACTGGCCGCCCTCGAGCAGTGCTCCCATCTGTGCGAAAAGCCGTGCGAGAGCGCCGGCGTCGTCCGCGTTGAGGAAGGCGCCGTTCGTGACGTCGGCGGCGACGGGAACGGAACCGCAGGCCTCGGCGCCCCCACTCCCTTCCGCGATCGCCTGCAAGCGGTCACGATCGAGCGGGGTGACGGCACCCGCGCCCTCGAGCGTCATGAGTCCCATTGCGATGATGGCGACATCGTCTGCGCGCAGGCCGTCGACGATGCCGCCGGGCTCGCACAGCTCAACGCGAGCGGATTCGGTGGCAGGGCGGTCGCCACGGCCGTCGACGTCCAATTTGCCGTCGGTCAGCCAGAGGATGAGCTTGCACGACGTGCCGCCCACCTCGGTGGCTCTGTCATCGAGTGACTTCTGGGCGTCGGCGAGTGCACGTCGGTAATCGGTGAGGCGTGCGCCGTCACGGGCGGGCAGCTCGTTCCGCGCCGCGGCGCGCAAGCTCTCAAGGTGCGCGCCGTCCGTGGAACCCCAGTCGACGAGCGTGGTGGTCCGCTCGCCGAAGACGGCCAGGCTTGCCTGAACGTCGAGCTCGCCGCGGCTGTTGGCAGTGAGTCGTTCGAGCGAGTCGAGCGCGGTGACGATCGCATCAACCCGGAGGTCGTTCGGGTCGGTACTGCGCAGGCTCAGCGACTCGTCGACGACGATGGCGGCGAGTAGATGTTCGGAATCCGCGGCGCACGCGGCGACCTCTGAGAAGCTCTGGGAACCCGCCGGTGACAACTCGTCGACCGCCGCGGCCGGGGTGGCTGCTAGAAAGCTTGCGGCGAGGAGACTTGTGAGAGCGGCCCACGCCCACGGGACGTGGTTCACCACTTTGCCAGTTCCGTCGCGACAAGGTAGCCGCAGTAGAGGCCCACCACCAGGCCGCACACTGCAATCAGCTGGCCGGTCCGGTCCAGTCGCGGATTCCTTCGGAAGGACTTGCTGCGCCGGAGCGAATTGATCGACCGGTACAGCGTTAGCAGGAACACCGAGACGACCGCGCCCAGTAGATATCCGGCGATCGCTAGCTGCCAGGGGCCGTCATTGAGGGATACATGCCATGCAAGGGCCGCGGCTCCGGCCAAGGCAACACCCTGAGCCACAACCGGCCAAGGGGTGGGCGTGGTGGTCGATTGCCCACTCGCCATCAGAGTGCCGATCCGTGGGTTTGACCGGATTCGGGTGAAGTGGTCGTATGCAAATTGCTTCCCCCGAACGCGCCAGTGAGATGTTTCGTGTGGAGTCTAGCGGCGGCACAGGTAACGTGGGATGCATTCCGCCGCAGATAAATCGAAGTCGCGGCATCCGCCCAAACCGGCAGGAATTGATGCGCCCCAGCGACTCCCGTCCGCCGCCTCCTCGGTCTCCGCGCCTGACTTCGCCAGAAGCGGCTCCGGGCTGGCGCCGAGTCCAGCTCCCTGATGGTCCCGCACCGCCGCCCCGGCGCGTTGCCGCCCAAGGACGGCCAGACACGACGCATCACCGCACCCATCGTCCGGCAAAACGGCTGTGGGTCGGCGGCGCCGTGAGTGGTGCAGTCGTCACGGCGATCGTCGGCCTTGCCGTCGCAGTGGGGCACGGCAGTGCGCCCGATCACGAGAGGGTCGGGGCTGCTCCCACGGTTAGCGCAGTGGCAACGCCCCGGCACCCAGAGGCCACTGATACGGAGGCGGACCGTGCGGAGCCGAACCTCAGCGGTCCTTCTACACCGCCGGTCGGCCCGACCGAGCCCGCGCCAACGGCAGCCGACGGAGTCGACGGCCGTTCCAGCGCGCTCGACGCCGTTGCGCAATTACCGGTCAGCGGGCGAGCGCCCATGACCAGCTACGAGAGGGACCTTTTCGCATATCGGGAGGTGGACCACGACCGCAACGGGTGTGATGTTCGGAACGACGTGCTCCGACGCGACTTGACCGACGTCGTGATCCGCGAGAACTCGAACGGCTGCACGGTCAAGCGGGGAACTTTGGCCGACCCGTACACCGGTGCCGATATCGAATTCATCCGAGGAGTGGGTTCCTCGTCCGAGGTGCAGATTGACCATGTCGTGGCGCTTGGTAACGCATGGGCGATGGGCGCCCAGCAGTGGGATGAAGCCACTCGCCACAGATTCGGCAACGACCCCCTCAACCTGCTCGCTGTAGACGGCCAGTCAAACCAGGAGAAAGGCGCTGGTGACCTCGCGACGTGGCTGCCATCCAACGGGGCCTTTCGGTGCGAGTACGCGGCGCGTCAGGTCAGCGTGAAGATGGCATACGGGTTGCGGGTCACGGTCGCGGAGAGGGACGCGATGGAGCGGATCCTCAGCACCTGCCCCGGCGAGCCATTGCTGACCTCAGAGGACACCAAGACTCCATGAGCTGACACGCGGGCACCGCTCGGCGACGTCGCCATTTGGCCACTTCGCTGGTACCTGCGCTCACGGCACGTCAATTGTCATGCGCCGAGCTTTGCAGTCAGTGACAACAGGACGTCGGATATGGTCTGCCGTCCATGATCGCCCAAATCTGAGCGTCTCACGGCACCCATCGTGGTCTTTGTGGACACCCGTGCCGACCGCCAGCCCGTCGTCAGAAGCGGTGCGATGTAAGCGGGCGATGCACTGCAGGCACTATTTCTGATCGCTGGTCGCGACCTGGTCACTCGACTTCGTCGGCAGCGGGTCAGTCATCTCTCTTCGTGCCCGGCTCGATCTGAGCGTGGAGTCCCTCGATCAACTGCTCACGTTCCACGTCGGGGATAGTCATCGACTCTGCAAGCACGGCCGCGAGGGCGTCCACCTGCGTGCTGTCTGAGTCAGCGTGGAAGGCCCACCGAATGTCGGCGTCGCGCGTGATGAGGTCGATCGTCGAGCGCACGTTTCCCTCCGGCGACGTCCTGGCACGGACGTACCGAACTCGGTCAACCGGGATGTCTTGGCTGATCTCGCCGTTATGACGGAAAGCGCTCGCCCTTGCCGTGATGACGCGCCGGTCCGTGACGGCGACCAGCGTTGCCCACTTCTCCGGGTCAAGCCGGCCCAGAACGCTTTGTCCGACAGTCTTGACGACATCACCTTCTCCGAGCTGATACGGGAAACTGAGGCACCGCAGTGACTCCTCGTCCTCGATGAACCACCGCAGGACTCGCATGTATGGGTCAAGATCCAACTGCTTGGGCGCGCAGACGACCTTCGGTAGTTGCAGGGGAGGCGCAGGCGGACGGAGAGCGTCGGCGAGAGGCTCCATCGCCTTGAGAAGTTCGGCGCTGGTGAGCCGGGCCGCCTTCGAATCCCTCCGTTTCCGCGTCAGCGGCAGTGTGGCGCGCCCGGGAAGCTCAGCGACGATCCGCAGCTCCCGCGTGAGTGAATCGACTAGGCGAGCTGTCTCGGCGAGGGCGGAGTCGAACTCTGTGCGAGTCTCCCTCGCGATGATGTCGACGAGCCGCGCCTCATCCTGGTCGTCGGCGCCAGCGACTCTTGCCTTGCCCGCGTGGAGTGCCTGATGTGTGGTCCAAGCCTTCAGCGAGGACATGAGGGCGTTGACGTCGAACAGGATTGCCTCTGCGTTGGCATCGAGATACTCGCGACGGCGTTGTGTGCCGAGACGATCGATCTCTTTGATGTGGTTGCCGACGTTTCGCCGGTAGAGGTCAAGTTGCTTTCGCAGCGCGGCTTCATTGCCGGCGACGGAGTCCCACAGTGACGCAGGAACTGATCCGATCTCCCGCGCCTTGTCCAGCGCACGATCGGTGGCCGCGACGAGACCGGTGAGCTCGGCCCACTGTTCGTGGCGGATCGTGGTGAGCACCTGGCCCGTCAGAGCAAGGTTGGTGCTGACGAGGCCGGAAATCTGACTTAGCTGCATCTGTAGGGCGACCATCGCCAGGGCCGGGCCGATTGCGGCCACCGTCTGCGCCGCGGTCACCGACACAGGGATAAAGCGCGCCTGCGCAACGACCTTGCCATTTGCGAATACCGCTCCCAGGTTCGCGCCATCCTTGACTGCGAGCGCTGCGCCGTTGTCCAGGAGGGCCTGTGTTGCGCTGTTCACCCTGTAAAGGCCCTGCGCGCTGGAAATCGCATTGGCGAGGTTGCCGCCCGCGGTGGCCGTGTTTCCCACGACGGAGGCGAGTGCTGTGGCGAGCTGAGTTCGGTCGCCCGTCGGCACGAGTCCAAAGTCCACCAGATCGAGTTTGAGCGCCGCTGGCACCTCACCGAAGACAACGGCAACTCCCGGGAGAACTTCTGCTAAGACCGTGGACGTCGTAGTTGCCGAATCGCTATCGGAGACCGGTGGCAGATCGTCCGCCGGAGGTGAGTCAGGCAGTTCGCTGTGGTCGCTAACGTCGGCCCGATCGATCTCCGACGAGTCCGATAAATCCTGCATGGATTCTCCTCCTGGCAAGAGCATGTAACGGCCAGTTGTCGTCGGCGCGTTCGCTGCCGAAGTCTATGGGGCAGAGCACTCGTCAAGTGCTGAATCCGCTTGTAGCCGCCGCGGCGAGTTCGCCAGCAGGGCGGCCCCCAGGAGCAGGTCCGGCGTCGTCATGCGCTCCACCGTGCCGAGGCGCAACTTCCCATCGCGGACCTCTATCTCGAGGATCCGACGTATTCCATCGACCTTGTCTTGCACGAGCTGGCCCCTCGGCCAGGTCGCTAAGTGATACCACTCGCCGAAGCAGTCCCGTTCAAGGGCCGTCAGGTTCGGGGCGGGCGGCAGCAGCGTCTGCACGACGGACCCGTGCGACTACGGCGTCGGCCACCCGGTCCACGGACCCCGGAGCCGCGTCGAGGTAGAGGTTGGGCTCGACCGCTTCGAGCTCCATCAGCAGGGGAGCGCCGCCATCGTCCGCCACCATGTCCACCCGCGCGTAGAGGGGCACGTATCGGAAGCGGTCGGCGACCGCCTCGACGATCCGGGCGGCGAGGCGCAGCTCGGCGTCGGTGGCCTCCCCGGCGGTGACCAGGGCGGGGTCGTACATCGCCTCGGCGGCGCCCAGCCCGTCCTCACGGACGGGCGCGACCTCGTCGGCTCGCAGCACGGCCCGTTTGCGCAGGACGTTGCTGACCACGCCGTCGACCAGCACGACGGCGGTCTCGCCGCTCGTGTCGACGGCGCGCTGATACGGCTGGATCATCGCCGTCCGGCCGCTCCCGTGGATGCGCTCGACGAGCCGCCGCGCGAGGTCGTGGAAAGCCTCTCCGAAGCGGCCGGTGTCCCGCGCCCCGGCCGACACGGTCGGCTTCACAACCACCTCGCCCCGCAGCGCCGGGACCGGGTCGCCCGGGGCGACATAGACAGTCGGCACCACCGGGACACCGGCATCGACGAGGTCCTGCAGGTAGCGCTTGTCGCTGTTCCAGCGGACCAGGTCTGGCGCGTTGTGGAGCCGGTCACCGACCGTGTCGGCCCAGGCGACGAACTCCTCGCGGCGCGCCGAGTAGTCCCAGGTTGAGCGGATGACGACGGCGTCGAAGGCCCGCCAGTCCACGCCCGGCTGGTCCCACGGGAGCTGGACGGCGTCGGCGCCGCGGAGGCGAAGCGCCTCCGCGAGCCGACGGTCGTCGTCGAAGCTCGGCGGTATCTCCGCGATGGTGGCGATGGCGATGGCGATCTGCACCTGCCGAGAGTATCGGCGGGCGAGCGTCGCTCAGCGCGCCGGCGGCGCGCCCACCTCCAGCGGCAGGGATTCGTCCGCCGCCCACTCGGTCATCGACCCGTCGTAGACGGCGACGTCGTCGCGACCGAGGCGGGCGAGGTTGAAAGCCAGGTACGTCGCGGCGATGCCGCTGCCGCAGTAGGTGACGATCTTCTTGTCCTCCTCGAGCGCGCCGGCCGCCTCGAACGCCGGGCGGACCTCCTCGGCGTCGCGGGCTCCGCCGTCGGGGGAGACGAGCTCACGGAAGAAGACGTGGCTGGACCCGGGAATGCGGCCGGGGCGGGCGTAGGTGACGCGGGTGCCCTCGTAGGTGGGCCCGTCGAGGGAGTTGACGAGCTGGACGTCGTCGCGCTCGAGCGCGGCGAGCACGTCCTCCTTCTCGGCGAGGAGCTCGGGGCGGCGCCGGGCGGTGAACGTCGCGGCCGGGCGGGTCTCCTCGCCGGCGACCACGGGGAGGCCGGCGTCGCGCCAGGCACGGAAGCCGCCGTCGAGCACGGCGACGTCGTCGAAGCCCTCCAGGCGCAGGTTCCACCACAGGCGGGTGGCCCACATGTCCGCGCCCTGGTCGTAGACGACGACGCGTGCGCCGTCGCCGACACCGAGGGCGCCGATCCGCTCGGCGAATGTCTCGGAGTCGAGGGCGGTGAAGGTGGTGGGGGCGTCGGTGTCGGCGAGGTCGGTAAGCAGGTCGGCGAAGACGGCACCGGGGATGTGGCCCTTGCGGTAGGCGTCGCGGCCGGAGGCGACGTCGTAGTAGCCGTCGCCCTCGGGCTGGGTGAGGAAGGTGGTGGCGTCGACGACGACCAGGTCGGGATCGTCCAGGTGAGCGTGGAGCCAGGCGGTGTCGACGAGCAGCGGGAGAGTGGTCATGGCGTCGACGTTACGGACCGGGACGACGGCGTCGCGCGGCGAGCCGGGATCGGTCTCGGCACGTGGACGGCGACACGGCCGTTGGTCGACGGGACCGACGGTGCGGTTCGGCTTCCGTGAAACGAAGCCGGAGCTCTGGAGGGCTCGTGCTTGTAGTCTGGCGCTGCTGGCGCCAAACTGGCGCCATGGCGACGATCCAGATCAAGAATGTGCCGGAAGAGACGCACGCGGTGCTCCGGCGACGGGCAGCGGCGGCGCACATGTCGATGCAGGAGTACCTCCTCAGCCGCTTGATTGAGGAGGGGTGCCGCCCAACCTTGGACGAGGTGCTCGACCGGGCAGGCGGTCGAGCCGGCGGGGCGGTCTCGCTTGCGGACGCGGTGACCGAGCTGCGGAGCGAACGTGCTGGTCGTTGATGCCAGCGTGCTCGTCGTCGCGCTCGCCGACGACGGTCGGGACGGTGATGCCGCCAGGAAACGGTTGCGAGGCGAGCGGATGGTCGTGCCCGAGCTCGCCGACCTCGAGGTCGCCGCCGTGCTCCGTCGGCATCTCCGCACGGGCTCGCTGGACGAGAGGCGGGCGCGTCTGGCGCTTGACGACCTGCTCGCCCTTCCCGCTGAACGCGCACCGCACGGACCGTTGCTTGACAGGGCGTGGGAGCTGCGCGGGAGTCTGACGGTCTACGACGCCGTTTACGTCGCGCTCGCCGAGGCGCTCGACGCGGTGCTGCTGACCGGGGACCGGCAGCTCGGCAGGGCGCTGGGTCCGAGATGCTCGGTCGAGATTCTCGACCCCGCAGCCTGAGGTCGGTTGCGCGGGTGCTGATACCGTCCTCGGCAATGCGCGTCGAGAACACACGGGACAAGACCGACCAACGTGCCCGCGCCGACGCGCCGCTCTCCGGGCAGCTGCGGGAGGGCACGCGGGCCGAGCACCGGGCCGCCGAGTCGCAGGAGTTCGTTGAGCGCCTGCTCGCCGGCGAGCTCGACGTCGCTGCCTACGCCGACCTCGCCGCCCAGCAGCTCGAGATCTACGGTGCCCTCGAGGACTCTGACGCGGCCATGCGGCGCGACCCGCGGAGCGCCGGCCTCGTGATGCCCGATCTCGAGCGCGTGCCGTCCATCGAGCGCGACCTCGCCCACCTCTATGGCGCCGGCTGGCGCGACGCGATCCGCATCCTGCCGGCGACGGGCGCATACGCGGCGCGGCTGCGCGACGCCGCCGCCCGGCTGCCCGAGTACGCCGCCCACGCCTACACCCGCTACCTCGGCGACCTCTCCGGCGGCCAGATCATCAAGCGGATGATGCAGCGTCGCTACGGCATGGGCGCCGAGGGGCTCGCCTTCTACGACTTTCCCGGGATCCCCAGGACCAAGCCGTTGAAGGATCTCTACCGCGAGCGGCTCGACGCCCTCGGCCTCGACGTCTCGGAGACCGCCCGTGCAGTCGCCGAGGCGCAGGAGGCGTTCCGCCTCAACCGTGCGATGTTCGACGAGCTCGGCGCCGTGCACGTCGCCCGGTGCGGAGCAGCCGGTCGCGCGGCGCGGGGAGCGGTGGCATGAGACGGGACGACCCGGCGACGGCGGCCGGCGCGGCGCTGCCGGACGGCACAGCCATCGTGGACGGCGGGGCGGCGGTGGACGGCACGAGCATGGACGGCGTGGAGCTGGAGGCGTGCGAGGCGGAGCCCATCCGCGTGTCCGGCAAGGTGCAGTCGCGCGGCGTGCTGCTGGTGGTCGACGACGGCGTGGTTGTCCAGGCCTCGGAGAACCTGTCGGAGCTGCTCGGCGTCACCGTCGACGACGCCCTCGGCCGCCCGCTGGCGGAGGTGCTGGGGGCCGAGGCGGCGGCGGGCGTGCGGCTGGCCGACAGCCGCGCCGGCGGCCCGCTCGGGGACTCGCTGCAGCAGCTGACGATGCACGGCCGCGACTGGCTGGTGGCCTCCCACCTCGGGGGCGACGGCTCCGTGCTGGTGGAGGCTGAGCCCGCGCCGCAGTCGACCGGCGAGGGCGAGCCCACCACCGCGATCTTCCAGCAGACCCACGCCGTGCTGCGAGAGGCGGCCACGGCGTCGAGCGTCGAGGAGGTCTACGCCCTCGCCGCGAGCGGGGTGCGCCGGCTGACCGGCTTCGACCGCGTCATGGTCTACCGGTTCGACCGCGACTACAACGGCCAGGTGGTCGCCGAGGACGTCCGGGAGGACCTCGAGCCGTACCTCGGGCTGCACTACCCGGCGTCGGACATCCCCGCCCAGGCGCGGGCGCTGTACGAGAAGAACTGGATCCGGCTGATCTCGGACACCGAGGCGCACACCGCCCGCCTCGTGCCGGAGCTGCACCCGCGGACCGGGGCGCCGACCGACCTGACGTTCGCCACCCTGCGGGCCGTCTCCCCGGTGCACGTGGAGTACCTGCGCACCATGGGCGTGCGCTCCTCCATGTCCATCTCGCTGCTCAACGAGGGGCGCCTGTGGGGCATGGTCGCGTGCCACCACGTCTCCGGCCCGCACACGCCGTCGCTCGAGGTGCGCGCCGCGGCGGAGACCCTCGCCGCCGGGCTGTCCCTGCAGGCCGTGGTCCGCGCGGCCGCCGACCGCGCGCACCACGCGCAGGCCGTCGCCGACGAGCTGCGCCGCCTCATCGGCGTCACGGAGACCGAGCCGCTGGCCCAGGCCGTGGCCCAGCCCCGGCTCCTGGAGCTGCTCGACGTCGACGGGCTGATGCTGCGCGTCGGCGGCGCCTCGGCCGCCGTCGGGCTCGTGCCCCAGGACGCGGACCGGGTGGTGCGATCGCTGATCGGGGCCCGGGAGGCCTCCGCCGTCGCGGACACCGCGGGCGTGCTCACCTTCGACGCGCTCCCGACGGCGCTGCCCGACCTCGCCGGCGCGCTCGGCGAGGTGGCCGGCGCCCTGGTGGTGCCGCTGCCCGAGGGGGACGCGCTGGCGCTCTTCCGCCGCGAGGTGGCGCGCGAGGTCGCCTGGGGCGGCGACCCGGGGGACAAGCCCGTCACCGTGGGCGACGACGGCGTGGCCCGGCTGGGTCCGCGCCGCTCGTTCGCGAAGTGGCAGCAGGTGGTGCGAGGGACGTCGCGGCCGTGGACGGTCGAGAACGTCGAGGCGGCCGTCGCCGCGCGCCGCCTCGTCGTCGAGGTGCTCTACCGCCGCACCCGCCCGGACTTCGGGGCCGCGCTTGCCCTGCAGCGCTCCTCCCTGCCGGACCGCCTGCCGCAGCCGGCCGGGTGGCACGTCGCCGCGCGGTACCGGCCCGCCGACGGCGGCCGGGTCGGGGGCGACTGGTACGACAGCTTCGAGCTGGCGTCGGGCCACCTGGCCCTGGTCGTCGGCGACGTCGCCGGCCACGGGCTCGCGGCGGCGTCGTCCATGAACCAGCTCCGCAACGGCATGCGGTCCCTGCTCGTGGCGCACGATGGCGCGGTGGCGCCGGCGGTCGAGGCACTGGACCGGCTGGCCAAGCAGCTGCTGCCCGAGGAGATGGCGACTCTGTGGGCGGGCGTGCTCGACCCGGCCACCGGCGTCGTCGACTACGTCTGCGCCGGGCACATGCCCCCGCTGCTGGTGAGCGACCACCACGCCGCGTGGGTCGAGGTCGAGCGCAACCCGCCGCTGGGGTTCCTGCGCGCGCGTCCCCGCGGCGGCACGCTGACCGTCGCACCGGGGGAGTCGCTGCTGCTGTACTCCGACGGGCTGGTCGAGCGGCGGGCGGACCCGATCGTCGGCCGGCTGGAGGAGCTGCGGGCCACGGTGGAGGTCACCCTGGACCTGGAGGTCCTCGAGCACCGGCTGGCCGGGCTGGAGTCCGAGGACGACGCGACCATGCTGCTGGTCACCGCCCAGTCACGGTAGCCAGGGACGCACGACCGCGTGGACGGGTCGGTGTCCTTGTGGTCTCGGCAGACTAGGATGTAGTCACGTTCTCGAGGGAGGCAACGTGGCGAGCGTCGGGATCCGTGCGCTGAAGGCGCAGCTGAGCTCGTACGTAGAGCGTGCGCGCTCGGGCGAGGTCGTGGTGGTCACAGACCACGGAAGGCCGGTCGCCCAGCTGACTCCGATCACGGGCGAGAGCGTGCTCGAGCGCCTCGTCTCCGAGGGGCTCGCCGTTCGTCCGGCGGGGGCGGCCGAGTTGCCCGTGCCGATCCGTGCCACCGGCACCGTGAGCGACCTCGTCGGCGAGCAGCGTCGTTGAGACCCCGTCGATGCTGCTCTACGTCGACACCTCGGCGCTCGTCCCGCTGATCGTCGACGAACCGTCCTCCCCCCTCTGCCGGGACGTCTGGCGGCGTGCCGAGACGCGGTGCTCGTCCGTCCTCCTTCGGGTCGAGACGGCCGCCGCGCTCGCCCAGGCGCGTCGCATGGGACGTCTCACGGCCGAGCAGCTGTCGAATGGCCTGCGCGCGGCGGAGGCGCTTCTGCGAAGCATGTACCTGGTCAGCGTCACGCCCGGCGTCGCCACGGCCGCCGCCGACATCGCCGTCGCGCACGATCTGCGCGGGTACGACGCGGTACACGCGGCCACCGCAGTCTCCGTCGCCTCGCCGGATACCGCCGTCGTGTCGGGCGACCGCGCGCTCCTGGCCGCGTCCGTACGGCTCGAGCTGACCGTGATCGCCGTAGCCTGACGCCCTGCCGGTGACCTACCGGGTGCGCCTGGACCTGCTGGACGCGCAGACTCCTGTGTCCGCCGTTCCCAGCTGGGCCGAGTTTAATGACGGCCGACCCCTGGCTCAGCACCGGTCGAGGAGCGATGCTGTGCGGGTGGGCATCGAGGACGTGCTCGCCGGGGCACGAGCGGGTGTCAGGCGGCTGCAGCCGCTGGAGGTGGTGGCGGCCGTCGCCGCCGGGGCGCTGCTGGTCGACACGCGCACCGAGTCTCAGCGACGCGAGCAGGGCGAGCTCCCGGGTGCGCTGGTGATCGACCGGACCGTGCTCGAGTGGCGGCTCGACCCGGCTTGCCGCTGGCACATCCCCGAGGCGACCAGCTACGACCAGCAGGTCGTGGTGGTCTGCCGCTACGGGTACAGCTCGAGCCTGGCGGCCGCGTCGCTGCGTGCGGTCGGTCTGCACCGGGCCACCGACATGGTCGGCGGCGTCGAGGCGTGGCGGGCCGCCGGCCTGCCGATGAGCCAGGGGCCGGCCGACGTACGCCGTTGACACTTCGTGCTGGCCGGACAGGCGTGCGCGCTGGTCGACCAGGCACGACCGGACGCGCGGCGTCAGGGCGTCGGCGTGGCCCGGGCCCTCGGCATGGCCAGCACCGCCCCGGCGGTGAGGACGGCGGCGACGACGGCGGCCGTGAACACCGCGCTCGTGGCGTCGGCGATCGCGCCTGGGCCGTGGTTGCCGAGCTGGGCGTAGACGGCGTTGGAGAGGGCGCCGAACACGGCGACGCCGAACGCGCTGCCGACCGAGCGGGCGAACATGTTCGTCCCGGTGACGACCCCGCGCTCGGCCCACTCCACGCTCGACTGCGCCGCGACGATGCTCGGCGTCGAGGTCAGGCCGAGACCGAGTCCGACGACGAAGCACGCCGCCGCCACACCGAGCACGGCGGGGGCCAGGCTCACGACGAGCGCGAGGAGGGCCGTGCCGGCGATGACGACCGCGACACCGATGAGGTTGGTCGCCCGGAAGCCCAGCCGCAGGTAGATGCGCCCGGCCTGCGAGGCGGCGATCGGCCAGCCGAGCGTGAGAGCGGCCAGGGCGAGGCCGGCGACGATGGGCTCGGCGCCCAGGACGCCCTCGAGGTACGTGGGCACGTAGGAGGTGAGCCCGAGGAGGATGGCGCCGACGCCGAAGGCGATGAGCGTCGTCGTCAGCAGCAGGCGCCGGGTGAGGACGAAGCCGGGCAGGACCGGCTCGGCGGCCCGTCGTTCGACGAGGACGAAGAGGACGAGCAGGACGGCGCCGACGGCGACCGTGGCGACGCCCACGGGGGAGTCCCACGCCCACGTGTGGCCGCCCTCGAGCAGCGCGAGCATGAGCAGGCTCAGGGCCACCGTCAGGAGGACCGCGCCGAGGACGTCGACCTTGTGCCGCTGCCGGTGGACCGACTCGTGGAAGGACCTGCCGAGCATCCAGGCCGCGAGGAGGCAGACCGGGACGTTGACGAAGAAGATGGCGCGCCAGAGTCCCAGCGACGCGAAAACCCCGCCGAGGGTGGGGCCGAGGACGGAGGAGACGGCCCAGACGCTGGCGAGGTAGCCCTGGACCTTGGCCCGCTCGGCCACCGTGTAGATGTCCCCGGCGATCGTGATGGCCATCGGCTGCACCGCTCCCGCGCCGAGCCCCTGCACGAGGCGGGCGAGGATGAGCACGGGCATGCTCCACGCGAACCCGCACAGCACCGACCCGAGGAGGAACAGGCCGATCCCGAAGAGGACGACCGGCTTGCGCCCGACCATGTCCGAGACCTTGGCGTAGATCGGCACCGTGACGGCCTGCGCGAGCAGGTAGCTGGAGAACAGCCAGGGGAAGGACGTGAAGCCCCCGATGTCCTCCACGATCGAGGGGACCGCCGTCGCGACGATCGTCGCGTCGATGGCGATGAGCGCCGTGGTCAGCATGAGCGCGACGAGGACGGGGCCGCGCTCGGAGCGGAAGCCGACGTCGCGCACGGCAGGCGACGTCGTCGAGTCCTTGGCCTTGTTCATCGTCCCGTCGGCGGTCTGGTCACGGCTGGTCAGGAGACGCACCCTACGCCGACCCTTTCCCGACGGTGGCGCGGGGACTGTCGGCGCTGGTCAGTGCCGCGTGCGCGCCCCGCGGCCGGTGTGCGCCTCGACCCGGCGCAGCGTCGTCACGAGCAGGATCAGCGCCACGGCCTGGCTGAGCGCCACGACCACGACGAGCGTCGGCAGTGACGCCTCGTACAACCAGCCGACGACGCCGCCGCCCACCACGGCCAGCGCCCCCTGGATCCCGGCGAAGACCCCGTAGGCGGTGGCGCGGCGCGGCGCTTCGACCAGCTCGGCGACGAGCGCCTTGACGGTCGAGTCCTGCACCCCGAAGGCGAACCCCCAAACCACCACGCCGACGAGCACCGCGGCGAGCCCGGAGGAGAGCGCCAGCGCCGGCACCAGCGCCACCAGCACCGGCACCACGTAGAGCACCCGGACACCGACCCGGTCGTACGCCGAGCCGACGACGAGCGCGGCGAGCGCCTCCACCGCCATCGCGCCGGCGTAGACGAGCGGGACGGTCGCCACCGGCACCAGGCCCTCCGTGGTCAGGTGGAAGGAGATGACGCCGAAGGTGACCAGGCCGCCGGTGGTCAGGCTCGCCGCCGCGGCGTACCGGAAGAACTCGGGCGGCAGCCCGGCCCCGACCGACTCCGCCAGCCAGGCGCGGAGCCCGCGCCGGGTCCGCGCCGTGGGGTCCGGAGCCGACGTTGTGGGAAGGAGGTTCGTCTCGTCCTCGGGCCCGGCGGAAGGATCCGCCGCGGAAGCGACCGGCGCGGGACGCGCCGAGCCGTCGTACACGGACGGGTCCGGCACCCGGGCCCGCAGCACGGCGAGCAGGACCATCGCGGCGGCCCCCGGCACCGCCAGCACCAGGTACGCCGGCCAGATGGCACCGGAGACGGCCAGCACGGCGGCCACCACCAGCGGCCCCGAGAACGCCCCCACCTGGTCCATCGCCTTGTGCACCCCGAAGCCGCGACCCCGCCCCACCTCGACGGCGACGTGCGCGAGCAGGGCCGACTTGGACGGGCTGCGGACCGCCTTGCCGGAGCGCTCGAGCAGGATCAGCACGATCCCGACGGCGAGACCCGCCCCGCCGAGGAACGGCGTCACGGCGAGCAGCGGCACGCACACCGCCGTCATGCCGTAGCCGAGGATCGTCAGCGCCCAGTACCGGCCGGTGCGGTCGGCGAGCGGGCCGAACACGAACCGCAGCACCAGCGCCATCGCCTCGCCCGCGCCGGTCACCAGGCCCACGACGAGCGCGCTGGCGCCGAGCGCGGCGAGCAGGGGACCGTACATCGAGCGGGCGCCCTCGTAGACCATGTCCGCGGCGAGGCTGACCCCGCCGAACATGACCACGACCCGCCACGGCGTCCAGGCGCGGGCCGACCCGCCCGTCGAGCCGTTCACCGGCGGTCGGCCCCGGCCGGCGGGTCGAGACGGAGGAGCGCGAACCAGCGCGAACGCATGCCGGCACAGTAGTCGGCGCCCCTGCTGCCGGCGCGGGCTGCGCTACCGTGACACCGCGGCCCGCCACCGAGGTCCCATGGCGTCAGGCTGCGCGTCGACGGAAGGGATGACGGCGGGGCGGTACGAGGCGACTGTCGCGAACCTGGCGACGACGGCGCGGAACTCGAGACGAGCCTGGCCGCGTCTCCGGGGTCGTCTCAGGGCACGGACGGCCAGGTGTAACCCGTCGGGGTCGGAGCGTCGAAGGTGACGATCGGGCTCTCCGCCCGCGCCGTCCCCTCGAGGCCGACGTAGGCGACCTCCACCCGGGCGAGCAGCTCGTCCGTGTCGGGCAGGCGCCGATACATCGTGGGCCAGCCAGGGTAGGTGCTGACCGGGACGAGCTTGTCGTCCTCGTTCAGCGACGCGGTCGTGACCGTGACGTGCCGGGTCCGGGCCTGCGTACCGGCCGTGCCCGGGAGGCGCTGGGGCTGGAACGTGTGGAGAACACGGTCCGTCGCGTCGCCGTCGTCATCCCCGATGACCTGGACGCGCTCCTCGAGGACGAGGCCGTTGCTCATGAGCCAGACCTCGAACGGACTGACAGCGACGGAGTACTCGACGACGAGGGTTGCGCTGGTGCCGCTGGCGGAGACGGAGAGCGTGGGACCGCTGACGATGGTGGGCATCGCTACCTCCTGGGACGTGGTGCTCCGAAGGCTAGTGACGGCGGACGGCGGAACTCTCCGATCGAGTGGCAGCAACCTGTCGTGGCCGCCACCTGCCCGGCGGTCGCGTCAGCCGTCGCCACTGGCGGGGGACTCGCGCGGTTGTGCGACCCGTGCCGATAGGCTTTCGGCCGGTACCCGTCGTTCCTTGGAGATCACGCCATGTCCCCACGCCTTCGACCGATGCTCGCAGCCACCGCCGCGGCACTCCTGCTGGCCGGATGCACCTCCAGCGACGGAGGGTCCGACGGGGACCAGGCGGATCCGTCGGCCGCGTCGACCGCGGGCGCCGACGTCGCCGAGGAGCTCCGGTCGTCGGCGGCTCCCGACGCCGAGCCGCAGCCCGTCGAGACCGCGCTGCCCGTCATCGCCACCCGCGCCACGTCCGACGGTGACAACCTCCTCGAGATCGACCTGAACACGGTCTCCGTCTCCGGCGACGTCATGACGGTCGTCTTCACCGCCCGCAACGTCGGCGACGGACGCTGGCAGATCCACCAGTACTTCGACGACGGGCTGCTCTCGGCCCCGCTCGACGACGAGGGCACCCGGGGCGAGGACGCCCCGCTGAAGAACGGGGCGACGACCGACGGGGTCAGCGTCATCGACACGACGAACGGCACCGTCCACCGGGCGGCGTACGACGTCGCCGGCAACTGCGCCTGCAGCGTCAACCTGACGGTCAGGAACGTCGAGCCCGAGAACTCCCTCGTGCTCACGACGTCGTTCGCGGCCCCGCCCGAGGACGTCGAGTCGGTGACCGTGCAGATCCCGGGGGCGGGGGCCTTCGCCGACGTGCCGGTCAACCGGTGAGCCGGACCCTTCTCGCCGTCGCCCTCGCCGCGGTGGTCGCCGCGGCGCCGGCCCAGGCTGCCGGCGCGGCCGACGCAACGGCGAGCGGGTCCGCAGAGGCGACGGCGAGCGGCTCCGCCGACCCGTCGTCGCCGAGCGTCCTCGCGGTGCCGCCCGCGACCGCGGGCATCGACGTCGCGCCCGTCATCGCTCTCGTGCCCGAGCCGGCAGCGCTACGCGCCCCGGTCTCCCCGCTCATCGCCAGCACCGGCAGCGTCGACGGGGCGCTGACCGTCGACGAGGGGCAGGCGCAGAAGCAGTACACCCTCGCGGGCGACGTCTTCTTCGAGCCGACGTCGGCCGAGCTCACGGAGCGGGCCCGGACCGACCTGACCGAGCTCGCGGCCCGCCTGGCAGAGGAGTCGCCGTCGGCGGTGGCCGTGGTCGGACACACGGATGACGTCGACACCGACGAGTACAACCAGACACTCTCGGAGCGGCGGGCCGAGGCCGTGCGAACGTTCCTCGCGCAGGCTGGCGGCCTGCCGGTCACCGCGGAGGGCCGCGGCGAGGGCGAACCGGTCGCGACGAACGAGACCGACGAGGGGCGGGCGCTCAACCGGCGCGTGGAGATCACCGCGCAGATCGGTTAAACCCACGACCGCGCGACGGCGTCCCACCCGTCCCGACGTGGCCCGTAGTCGGCCTCCGACGGTTCCGGGCGACTACCCGCCGGTGAGCAGCGGGCGGCCGGCTCGAGCTCGAGGCCGATCACAGACCCGTCTGGCTGACTCCGTACTCGGCCTGCTCAGCGGTGAAGCCCTCGAAGATCAGCTGGTCGACCAGCCCACTGTGCGAGAAGGACGTGAACTCGAGGTACTGCTCCGCTGACTTGGCCGCCTGCTCGTTCCAGTCGACCGTGAGGTGGTCGACGCCCCAGGTGGCGTCCGCGGTCGAGAAGCCCTCGAACTCCAGCTGCCCGATCAGGCCGGTGCGCGAGAAGGCGGTGAACGCGAGGTAGTCCTCGGCGGACCGCTGCGCGTTCTGCTGGGCGACCGTCCCGGCCGCCGCAGCCTCGGCGGCCGCCTGCTCCGCGGCGGCCTTCTCGGCCTCGACCCGGGCAGCCTCCTCGGCGGCTGCCTTCTCGGCGGCCTCCTCCTCCGCGGCCTTCTCGGCCGCGACGCGCTCGGCCTCCTCGGCAGCCGCCTTGTCGGCCTCGGCCTTCGCCGCCTCCTCAGCGGCGGCGCTGGCGCTCGCCTCGGCGGCAGGGTCGACGACCTCGGTGGTCGGCGAGGCGACCGCGGTCGGTTCGTCGTCGGCGCCCGCGCCGCCGGCGATGCCGATGATGACGAACAGTCCCGCCACACCCGCCGGGAGGATGAATCGCTTCTTCTTGTACCAGGCGCGTGGGGCCTTCCCTCCGCGCTGGTGGGGTTGCTGGCCTGCGGGGTTCGGGCCCCACGGCTGTCCGACGGGCTGCTGCTCTCCGGGCGGGCGCCAGGGCTGTCCGGGGGGCGGCGGGTACTGGGTCACGAGGAACTCCTTTGTCTGCCTACGTGGGTCGCCATGCATGCTCTGTGCCGAGCTGCGTCAGTGCGCATCGTCACACCCGGACGCACGCGCAGTCCGGGACGATTGGCCCTACCGCCGCGGCCACGCGCCGTCGGGGGCGTCGCGGACGCCGCCGGGCAGCCGGCTGACCAACCCTTGCCCACCGGTCCGGCGGAGCGGGATAGTTGACGCACCACGCATGAGGAGCTGGTGCGGGATGCGCGTCTTCCTCAGCTACCGGCGCGAGGACAGCGCCGCTCACGCCGGCCGGCTCGCCGACGAGCTGCGCCGGCGCCTCGGGCGGTCCGACGTGTTCCTCGACGTCGCCGAGATCCGGCCGGGCAGCGACTTCACCGATGCCATCGACACCGCCCTCAGGCAGAGCGACGCCGTGCTCGTCGTCATCGGGCCACGGTGGCTCTCGGCGGCCGTGGCGGACGGACGGCCGCGGCTGGACGACCCGCAGGACTACGTCCGCCGCGAGGTCGCCGCCGCCCTCGACGGCTCGCTCCCGGTGGTGCCCGTGCTGGTGGGCGGGGCGCGGCTCCCGCGGGCCGACGAGCTGCCCGAGGACCTCGTGCCTCTCGCGCGCCGGCAGGCCATCGCCCTCGACGACGACACCTGGCTGCGCGACGTCCAGGCCCTGCTCGACCTCCTCGAGGGCCGCCGCGAGGCGCCGACGAGGCGACGGCTGGCCCTGCTCGTCGGGGCCGGCGTGCTGGCCGGGGCGGCCGTCGCGACCGTGGTCGCCGTCGCCCTCCTGCGGCCGGACCCCGGCGAGCCGGACGGGGCCAGCGGGACCGACGGCGAGACGGGCGGCGTGCTCACCGGCTGCCCCGACCCGGACGAGACCTGGGAGCGGCTGCTGGGCCCGGACGGCACGGCGTCGGGGGTGGTCGAGGAGGCCGACGGCGGAACGCTCGAGTTCACCGTGACGGACGTCTTCGCGCAGGACAACGACGACGGGTCCTGGGAGGTCGTCGTCACCTCGGTCATGACGAACAACCTCGACGAGGTGCGCAACCACGGCGACTGGGTCTACGACCAGCTCGAGGTGGCGCGGATCGCGTACGAGACGAAGACCTGCTACTCGGTGGAGTCACAGCTGCCCGAGCCCGGGCAGCGCAGCCGCGCACGCGTGGGGTACGAGGTGACCGAGGACCCGGCCGGCGGGCTGCGGCTCACGGTCGGGGACAACAACTACTACGCGAACTTCGCCCTCACGCCCGGCTCGTGAGGCGGTGGCGGCGGCCTACGACAGCTCCGCCTCCACCGCAGCCAGCGCGCCGAGCAGAGGGGCGAGCGCCGCGGCGCTCTCGCGCGAGAGCTGGAAGTCGGTGCCGACCGGGACGTCGGCCGGCTCTCCCGGCAGCTCCCGCGCCGCCTGGTCCGGATTCGCGGCGGGGACGACCACGCGGCGCACCGCGTCGCCGGACCGGAGGGTGACGACGGCGATCATCGAGTCCGGCACGATGTCGCCCTGCGTGCGCAGCGCCGGCTCGGCCGGTGGCTCGTCCGCCAGCAGGCCCGCCTCCGCGGCGGCCGCGAAGACCCGGGTGGCGACGTCGGACGGCACCGTCGACACCGTCTCCACCCGGTCCGCGCCGCCCAGCTCGTCCACCACCCGCTTCTCGGCCCCGCCCTCGGCCGTGACGGCGAGGTGGAACAGGTACCGCTCGCTCGGCGCCCCGCCGGTGATGTCGAACGAGATCTCCTCCGTCGCGCCTGCTCCGGCGCCACCGCCGGGACCGCCGCCGGTCCGGCCGCGGTCGTCGTCGCGCGCCTCGCCCGCGGCGCGCAGCCGCTCCAGCGCCTCGGCCCGGCGGGCCGGCTCGAGGGCGTCGAGGGATCGTAGGTCCGGCATGCGGGTCTCCCTGTCCGTGCGTGCCTCCCCGGCCTCCGGCGGCTCGCCGGGGCCGGACGAGGCGGGGCCGTGGCCGCAGTGGAACGCGGCGATGCGGTTGTACAGGCGTTGGACGGTCTCGGTGTTGTCGTCCATGACGGTCCCGGTGTTCACGGGCGAGCGCGAGGGGCAGGCGGTGGAGGCGTACTCGTCCGGGTGGCCCAGCATGTGGCCGAACTCGTGGGACGCGACGTCGCCCGAGTCCGAGGTGTCCCAGTTGGTCATGTTCGACTGCGCCGGCCCGGGCCGGACGCGCACGACGTGGTGCGCCCCGGACGCGACCCAGTGCACGTCGAACGTGATGGCCTTGCGGTCGCCGTTGCCGGCCCGGCAGTCGAACCGGTTCGCCCACTTGGAGATGATCCCGTTGCGCCAGGTCGGTTGCAGACTGGCGATCTGGGCGGCCGTGACCCCTCCCTCGGGGACGAGCTGGATCCGCACGGTGACGTGCGTGTCCCCCTGGTGGTAGGCCGAGGTCCAGCTGTAGACGCACTCGCTCACCGAGCGCGAGATCTCCCCGCCCACCCGCCACGGGCCGGTCCACGTCCACGGCGCGCGGTCCATCCGCCAGAAGAAGTCGACGTTGCCCGCCTCGTCCCGGGCCAGCAGCTCGAGGTTGCCGGGGCTGCCGTAGTTGCCCTGGATCAGCGCGACGCCGGTGTACCGCGGCCCGCCCACGAACCGGCCCGGGGCGCTCCAGGTCATGCCGGCGTCGTTGTTGCGCCACAGGTGGGCCAGGCCGCCGTCGCGGTGGGGGACGACGACCTCGAAGTTGCCCTTGGTGCCGTGGCGGCCCTGGATGAGCGACGGCGCACCGGCGAGGCCGCTCGCGATCCGGAACGGGCCGGACCAGGTCCAGGGGGCGCGGTCCAGGCGCCAGAAGAAGTCGAGGTTGCCGGTCTGGTCGGTGGCGACCACCTCGAGGTTGCCGGGGCTGCCGTAGTTGCCCTGGATCAGGGACGCCCCGACGTACCGGGCGGTCCCGCCGAAGCGGCCCGGGGCGCTCCAGGTCATGCCGGCGTCGTTGTTGCGCCACAGGTGGGCGAGGCCGCCGTCGCGGTGGGGGACGACGACCTCGAAGTTGCCCTTGGTGCCGTGGCGGCTCTGAATGAGCGACGGCGTGCCCACGAGGCCGCTCGCGATCCGGAAGGGGCCGGACCAGGTCCAGGGGGCGCGGTCCAGGCGCCAGAAGAAGTCGAGGTTGCCGGCCTGGTCGGTGGCGACCACCTCGAGGTTGCCGGGGCTGCCGTAGTTGCCCTGGATCAGGGACGCCCCGACGTACCGGGCGGCGCCGCCGAAGCAGCCCGGCCCGCTCCACACCCCGCCGGCGTCGTTGTTGCGCCACAGGTGCACGAGGCCCCCGCCGTGCGAGGACGGGATCACGGCCTCGAAGTTGCCCTTCCGGCCGTGCCTGCCCTGGATGAGAAAGCTGCCCATGACGACCTCCCCCGGCCGGAGAGCGCCGGCCCCGCCGCCGGCGACGCTGCCGGCACCGAAAATCTTCCCACCCGGCCCGTCACCGGCGCGTTACCGGCGGTGCTCCGCGCGTACCCTGGAGACGCGGGCAAGGTCCCGCTGATCACGCCGGGAGAGAGGGCCCGGCGGCGCAAGGAGGCGCCGCCGCCGAAGCAGCCGGCGCCCCGGGGAGCGGCCCAGCGGGCGCCCGACCAGGAGACGCCGATGAGCGCTCGGGAGGAGAGGGACGCCGGGCCGCTGACGGTCTTCATCAGCTACCGGCGCAGCGACGCGGCCGGCACGGCGGGCCGGCTCTACGACAGCCTGTCCAAGCGGTTCGGCGACGAGCACGTCTTCATGGACGTCGACTCCATCCGGCCCGGCGAGGACTTCACCGCCGTGCTCACGGACGTCCTCGAACGGTGCCGCGCCGTCGTCGTCGTGATCGGGCCCGGCTGGGTCACCGCCACGGACGACGACGGGCGCCGCCGGCTGGAGGACCCGGGGGACTACGTGCGCACCGAGGTCGCCCGCGCCCTCTCCGCGGGCGTGAGCGTCTTCCCCGTCCTCGTCGACGGCGCCACGATGCCCCGGGCCGAGGACCTCCCGCCCGACCTGCAGGCCCTGACGACGCGGCAAGCCATCGAGATCTCCCCGACGCGCTACCAGTACGACGTCGGCCAGCTCGTCGCCGCGCTCCGGCACCTGCACCGGCCCTGGTGGCGGACCGGCGCGGGGCGGGCCGCCCTGGCCGTCGTCGCGGCGGCCGCCGTCGTGACGGGCGCCCTGCTGTGGCCGGACGGCGGGGACGACGGCGGCGCGGGGGCGGAGGAGGCGACGGCGACCGGCCCCACGGGCGGGCGGGGGACGACCGGCGCGGGGACCGCGACGGCGACCGAGGAGCCGACCGTCGAGCTCCTCCGGGTGCGGGTGAACTTCCAGACACCGGCGTCCGAGACGCCCGAGGGGTACCTCGCCGACTTCGGGGAGCCGTTCGGCCCGCGCGAGGGGCCCGAGCAGGGCGAGGGGCTCACGTACGGCTGGGTCCACCAGGGCACCCACGACCCGTACGACATGGTCGGGAAGGGCCGGGACCGGGACACGCCTGGCATCGAGCAGCGCCGGGACACCCTCATGCACATGCAGGCGGGGGACCCGGGGTCGTGGGAGATCGCGGTGCCGAACGGCAGGTACGCCGTCGACGTCTCCGTCGGCGACGCCGCCCCCACCGGGGCGCACAGCATCAACGTCGAGGGCGTGCCGGTGATCTCCGGCTTCGACGGCACGGGGGAGCTGTACGAGGAGAACGGTACGCAGGTGGAGGTCACGGACGGCGTGCTGACCGTCGACTGCGTCGGCGGCCAGAACACGAAGATCAACTACGTGCACGTGACCCAGCTGCCCTCGGCCTGAGGTCGCGGGCCCTCACCCCGAGCCGGGGAACAGCCGCCGCGCGACCTCGGCGTGCCGGCGCCGGACGGCGTCGGCCGCCCCGGCGCCGGGGAGCGACTCGAGCAGGGCCTCCTCCCCGGTCTCCCCGTCGGCGATCGTGTACGCCGCCAGCGCCCGGCCGTTGGCGGCGTCCTCGGCGTTCTCCTCGGCTGCCCGCTCCGCCTTCTCCACCCGCGCGGACTGCACGGTGACCCCGAACAGCGCACCGGCGGCGGCGAACGCCAGCGCCTGGACCGACGCGAACACGAACGTCAGCCGCGTCCACTGCTCGCTGTCCGTGCCCGTCCGGGTCAGCAGGACGATCACGAAGCCGAGCCAGACCAGCACCGCGCCGACGGCCACCACCATCGGCACGCCGGACAGCCCCGGGCGGGGCGGGGACTCCTTCTTCCCGGGCGTCGGGCCGGGCTGCTTCCTCTCGGGCGTCGTGCCGGACATCGTCGTCCTCCGTCTCCGCGCCGCCGGGGCGCGTCACCCGCCCGCAGAGCCGCTCACGCCGTCGTGAGCCCCGCGGCTGCCGTCCATGCTCCCGGCGGGCCCGGCGGGCTGTCAACGCAGCTCCCGGCACCGGTGGCGCCACCCCTTGACAGCCGCCCCCGGCAGGTCCAGCGTGAATCACGGCCGGGCGCGACGGCGCGCACCGGCGGAGGCTGGGGTGCGTCGTGGTCACGAGCTGGCGCGAGCTGAACGAGCGTCTCGCCGACGCCCTCGCGCGGTCCGACGACGCCGCCGTCGAACGCTCGCTCGCGGGCGCCCTGACCCGGCTCGCCGGGCGCGACGGCGCCACCGCCGACGTCCAGCCCGCCGCCACCGACCTCGCCGGCCCGGAGCCCGAGCCCGCCGGCCCGGTCTCCAGCCTCGCCCTGCTGCGCAGGCACCGCCGGTTCGACCTCGTCGAGCGGCTCGCGGAGGCGGTCGTGCAGGCGGGCGAGACCTCGGGCGCCGTGGTGCACCACTACGCGCTCGCCCTCGTCGAGCGCGGCGCGCCGGCGGCCGCCCTCGCCCTCCTGCGGGGCCTGCTCGACGACGACGCCCGCGCCACCCCCGAGGCGCGCGGGCTGGAGGGACGCGCCTGCAAGGAGCTGTTCCTCGCCACCGACCCCGGCGCCGCCCGCCGGCGCCGGGCCTACCTCACGCGCGCCGTCGACGCCTACCGCTCGGTCTACGAGGCGGACCCCGGGCACCTCTGGCACGGCATCAACACCGCCGCCCTGCTGCTGCGGGCCGAGCGGGAGGGGCTGCGCCTCGACGCCGTCCCCGACCCGGGGGCCACCGGGCGCGACATCGCCGCCCGGGTGGCCGAGGCCGTCGCCCGGCACGACGACGGGCCCTGGGAGTGGGCGACCGCGATCGAGGCCGAGATCGCGCTCGGCAACACCGACGCGGCGCTCGCCCGGCTGCGCCGCCACCCGGTCGGGGTCGGGGCGTTCGAGCTGGCCAGCCTGCGCCGCCAGCTCGTCGACGTCTGGCAGCTCACCCACGCCGAGCCGCCCGGCGCGCTGATCCTCCCGCCCCTCGAGGCGCTGCTGCTCACCAAGCCCGGGGCGACCCTCACCCTGGCGCCCGGCACCGGGACGGCGGTCGCGCGCACGGAGGCCGCCGTCGCCGGCTTCGAGAAGGTCTTCGGCGCCGAGGGCGCGCACACCCAGTCCTGGTTCGAGGAGCTGCTGCGCCGCTGCCGAGCCGTGGCCCGGATCGAGAACGCGTACGAGGAGCCGGTGGGCACGGGCTTCGTCCTCGCGGGGGCGGACCTGCACCCCTCGTTCCCGGAACGCGTGCTGCTCACCAACGCCCACGTGATCCCCGACGCCGTCGCTGCTGGCGACGCCCGCCTCACCTTCCGCGGGCTGCGGACCCCGGACGGGACCGCGGCGGTCCCGGTCGGCCGGGTGCTGTGGACCTCGCCGGTCGGCCGGTTCGACGCGACCGTCCTCGACCTGCCCCGCGTGCCCGCCGGCGTCGAGGCCAATGCCCTCGCCGGCGCCGTCCCGGCCCTGGGGGGCGTCCCGCCCGCGCGGGTGTACGTCGTCGGTCATCCGCTCGGGGCGGCGACCGTGAAGATCTCGATCCTCGACAACGAGCTGCTCGACGCCGACGCCACCCGGCTGCACTACCGGGCCCCGACCCAGCCGGGCAGCTCCGGCAGCCCCGTCTACGACGCGCAGTGGCGGGTGGTGGCGCTGCACCACTCCGGCGGCGACCGGCTGCCGCGGCTGACCGGCGGCGGGGTCCACGCCGCCAACGAGGGCCTGCGGCTCGACGCGATCCGCGCGGCGATCGCCGCCGCGCTCGCGCCGCCCGAGCCGGGCGAGCCGTCGGCAGCGCCGCCCGCGTCGTCGGCCGCGCCGGGCACGCTGGGAGCGACGCCGTGACGTTCAGCGCCTTCATCAGCTACTCGCGCCGGGACAGCGAGGCGGCCGACCTCGTCGCCGAGGTCCTGGAGGAGCAGGGCTTCTCGGTGTACCTGGACCGCGGGCGGGTGCGCGGCGGCCCCTTCCCCGCCCAGCTGGACCACGCGATCGCCGCCTGCGACGTGTTCGTCGTCCTGCTCTCGCCGGCCGCCGCCCGGTCGCAGTACGTCAACCGCGAGGTGCACGCCGCGGCCGACGCGCACCGGCGGCCGATCCTCCCGGTGCAGGTCGAGCCCGGGGACCTCGGGCCGCTCCGGTTCCTGCTCGGGCCGCTGCACCGCGTCGACCTCACCGACCGCACGGACGAGCAGCTCGACGCCGTGGTGGACGGCGCGTACCAGGCCGTCTACGCGGGGCACCAGCGGGTGGAGGAGCCCGGGCGGGCGCTCCGCGCGGTGGGCACGATCATCGCGGTCGTCGGCGTCGTGCTGCTGTTCGCCGGGATGGGCTACCTCTTCCTCCTGATGGGCGAGGCGTGGAACGCCCCGCCCGGGACCGGGCCGCCGGCGGAGATCCCCACCGGGTTCGGCATCTTCTTCGTCGGGATGGTCGTCGCCGGCATCGGCGAGGGCCTGCGGCGGGCCGGCCGGAGGCGGTGAACCGTGCCCCAGCCCGTGGCGTTCATGGTGATGCCGTTCAACCTCAAGCCGACCGGCCGGGGCGAGTCCACCGTCCCCTCCGAGATCGACTTCGACCTGCTCTGGTTCCGCGTCTACCGCCCGGTCCTCGCCGAGCTCGGGTACCGGCCGGTCCGGGCGGACGCCGACGTCGGCGCGCTGATCATCACCGAGATGATCCAGCGGCTCGTGCTCGGCGACCTCGTCGTCGCCGACCTCTCCCTGCCCAACGCCAACGTCTACTACGAGGTCGGGGTGCGCCACGCCGCCAGCCGTGTGGGCTGCGTGCTCGCGGCCGCGGACTGGGCGCAGCCGGTCTTCGACCTCGCCCAGCTGCGCCAGGTCCGCTTCCCCCTGCCCGACGGCACGGTCCCGCCCGCGGTCGCCGAGGTCGCTCGCGGGTACCTGGCCGAGGGGCTGCGCCCGCTCGCGGCCGGCGTCTCCCCGGTCTTCGCCGCGGTGCCCGGCTACCCCGAGCCGCGGGACCCGGAGCAGTTCGCCGCCTTCGCCGACCTGGCCGACGACCTGATGGCCTTCGACGCCGACGTCCGGGCCGCCTACCTCGCGCCGCGGCGCGAGCAGCGCTTCCGGGCCGAGGCGGTGCTGGCGCGGCACGGTCACAAGCACGCGGTGCGCCAGGCGGACGCCCTGCTGCTGCTGCGGCTGCTGCGCGACCTCGTCGGCTGGCAGGCGGTCCTCGACTACGCCGCCGGGCTCCCGCCGGAGGTGGCCCAGCACCCGCTGGTGCTGGAGCAGCGGTGCCTCGCCCTGGCCAAGATCGGGGACCCGGCGTTCGCGGTCGCGCAGCTCGAGGCGCTGCTAAGGCGGTACGGCGAGACCTCCGAGCGGCTCGGCCTGCTCGGCGGCCGGTACAAGCAGCTCTACCGGGTGGCCGCGAGCGCGGCCGAACGCCGCCGCTACCTCGACCTCGCCGTCGACGCCTACGAGCGCGGCATGCGGGCCGACCTGAACGACTACTACCCGACGAGCAACCTGCCCCTGCTCTACCGGGCCCGCGGCGCGGACGGCGACGAGGCGCGCGCGGCCGACGCCGAGGTCGTGGCGCTGGCGGCGTGCCGGCGGGCCCTGGAGCGCGGCACCGCCGACGAGTGGGTGCGCCCCACGATGCTGGCGCTCGCCTTCCACCGGGGGGACCTCGCCGAGGCGCAACGGCTGGCGGACGCCGTCGCCGTCGAGGGCGCCGCGGCCTGGCGGCTGGGGACCACGGTCCAGGACCTGCGCGACGTGGTGGCCGGGCTGGACGACGGCGAGGTCGCCCGCGGGCTCGGCGTGGTGCTGGGACGCCTCGAGGGTCTGCTGGTCGACGACGGCGCCGGCGAGGCCGCGCCGCCCGCCGACTTCGTCGCGCCCCGCGTCGGCGTCGAACCGCCGGGCGTCCTGGGCACGCCACCGCACCCCGGCGGCGCCACATCATGACTCGCCTGGAGCAGATCTTCTCGAGCGCCGAGCTCCGCGCCGTCCTGGCCCCGCTGGCCGGGCCTCGCGGGCGGCCCGTGCTCGTCCTCGTCGGCGGCGCCGGGGGGATGGACGCGGAGCAGGAGGGGGCCGTGCGGGCGGTCTTCGCCGACCAGGTCGTGCCCGTGCTCGCCAGCACCGGCGCGGTGGTCGTCGACGGCGGCACCGACTCAGGGGTGATGCGCGCCATGGGCACCGCGCACCACGCCGCCGGGGGGACGTTCCCGCTGGTCGGTGTGGTCGCCCGCGGCTGTGTGACCCTGCCCGACGAGGGGTTCCCGGGAGACGCCGCCCCGGACGCCGCCGCAGTCGACCGGCACCACGACCTGGTCCTCGTGGTGCCGGGTCAGACCTGGGGGGACGAGTCCCGCTGGCTCGACGAGGCCGCCACCGCGCTCGCCCAGGGGCGCCCGTCGGTCACCCTCGTCGTCAACGGCGGACCGATCGCCCTGGACGACGTCGCGCTCAGCCTCGCCCGGGGCCGTCCCGTCGTGGTCCTGGCCGGGACGGGACGCCTCGCCGACGACGTCGCCACCGCCGACGCGAGCAGCGCCGCGGCCGTCCGGCAGGTCGCCGAGTCCCCGCTGACGCACCTGGTCCGCCCCGGCGACGACGACGGCGCGCTGGGCGCGGTCCTGCGCACCACGCTCGCCCGGGAACGCGACGCGTCGTGACCGGCGCAAGGCCGGTGCGCGCCCGGCCCGGCGTCAGCCCACGACCTCGACGCAGGACCCCTCGACCGGCGGCACCCGGTTCCCGCAGGTCGAGCCGAAGGCCTCGTAGTCCGAGCCCAGGGGTGCGCTGAGGAAGAGCGTGTCGCACGAGGCGGCGTCGCCGGCGGCGCAGGCGTTCCACAGTGCGTCCAGCGTCGGGTCCAGGCCGGGCGGGGCGGGGACGGCGGAGCGCTCCGCGCACGTGCCGCCATCGGGCGGAAGACGGCCTCCGCACGTCGCTCCGAGCTGCTCGTACTCGGTGCCCGGGGCGGCGCTGTCGAAGAGCGCGTCGCAGGCGGCCATGTCCAGGGCCTGGCACCTGGCGAGCAGGTCGTCGAGCACGGCGTCGTCGCCCGGCCCCTGCGGGACCGAGGGCTCCTGCCCGCCGAGATCGACCGTCTGACCGCCGGGGTCGGCCGGCTGGAGGTCCTGGTCACGAGGAGCCCCAGGCTGCTGAGGTGTCTGGATCCCCGGGTCGGGCGAGGGGCCGCCGCCCGACACCAGCGACCCGGCCAGGACGAGACCGCCGAAGAGCAGCACGACTGTCAGGACCAGGACGGGCCAGACGCGATGCCGCCGTGCCGGCGGCGCGACCGCGCCCGGGGCGCCCTGCCAACTTCCGCCGTCGACGACCCGTGGGGGCGGCGGTCCCGACGGTGCGGCCGCCGTCCGCACCGGCTCGACCCGTGGTGCGACGCGGGTCGGGCCCCCGTCGGGCGCCGTCCTGTCGGCGTGGGGCGATGGGGCCGGCGGGACGGTCGGGGGCGGCGCGACGTGCCCCGCCCCGGCCCCGGCCGCCGGACCGGCGGGGGCTCGGGGCGGCCCGGCGGGTGCGAGCAGTGCGTCGATGTCCGCCGCGACCGTCGCCAGCAGGTCGCGGCGCCCTCGCAGGATCCGCAGGATGGCCAGGCACTCCTCCCGGTCCGCCGGCGTGCGCAGCCCGTGCTCCAGCTGGTGCAGGAGGCTGAACTGCTCGTCCGGGGTGAGGTCGCGCTCGCGGTGCGCCATGGCCATGAGGTTGGTGGTGTAGCTCAGCGGCACGGGCGGTGGTGCCGGCGGCGGGTCGGGGGGCGGAGGTGACGGCGGCAGGTGCTCGACCGCCTCCCGCAGGCGCAGGTAGGACGGCTTGTCGGCGGGCAGGTAGTCGGTCCACTCGAGGGAGGCGAGCAGGGGAGAGGTGCGCCGTGGCTCGACGGTCAGGTCGATCCGCACCGGGAGGATCTGCTTGCCCAGGGCAGCGGCGTACTCGAGCTCGCGCGCGCAGGGAAACGACTCGAGCGAGGACACGCTGATGAGGAAGACGAACACGTCGGCGGCCTCGATCGACGCCAGCACCGTGTCCCACCACGCCTGCCCGCCCGAGAGCTTCTGGTCGCGCCAGGCGTCGACACCGAGCGAGGCGAGGTCGCTCTCCAGCTCGGCGGCGCACGTCTCGTCGACGCGGGAGTAGCTGATGAACCCGCTACGGCGCGTCATGCCACGCCTCCACCACCGTCGGTGAGGGTCATCCCGGCGGTTGTCGGGGGGACCGGGTCCGATGCTACGCCGGTGAGCCCCGTGCGAACAGGGTGCGCCGCGAGGTGTTCTGCCCAGTGAGGGTGGGTAGGCGAGACGGGGCCTCGCCTCGGCCCGCTCGTACCATTGGCCTTGGTCTCTCCACGCAGAGGGGGCGACCGGCGGGCGCCGGGACGAGCACGGAGGCGGTCATGACGAGACGGGCGCTGTGCGTGGGGATCAACCGCTTCGGGCGCATGCCGGAGCATCTCTGGCTGCGGGGGTGCGTCAACGACGCCGAGGACTACCGGGCGCTCCTGACCGGCCAGTACGGCTTCGCGCCGGACGAGGTCACCGTGCTGACCGACGACGCCGCCACCCGCACCGCCGTCCTCGGTGCCCTGCGCGACCTCGTGGCGGCCGCCGCGGCGGGGGAGGTCGACCACCTCGTCGTCACGATGTCCAGCCACGGCACCCAGGTGGTCGACACCACCGGCGACGAGCGTGACCGGGTCGACGAGGCGTTCGCGACCAGCGACCTCGAGCAGGACGGGGAGCGGTGGAGCCAGGACACCCTCATCCTCGACGACGAGCTGCGTGCGCTCTTCGCCCGCGTTCCCGAGCAGGTGCTCCTCGACGTCGTCCTCGACACCTGCCACAGCGGCTCCGGGCTCGAGGTGCTCTCGCCGACGCGCATCCCGCGATTCCTCCCGCCGCCGGCGGAGGCAGCCCGGTCCGCCGGCCAGGCCCACGCGACGGCCGGGACGCCGTCCGCCGGGTCGAGCGGCCCGGACCGGCCGCAGGCCCCGCCGCACGTGCTGCTGGCGGCGTGCCGCTCGGACGAGACGGCGTCGGACGCGCTCTTCGACGGCCGGTACTCCGGCGCGTGCACGCACTTTCTCGTCGAGGCGCTGCGCGCCGACCCGGAGGCGTCCCGGGGCGAGGTGCTCCGCCGCGTCCGCGAGCGGCTGGCCGCCGACCGGTTCTACCAGCAGCCCCAGCTCGACGCGCCCGAGGCGGCCCTGGCCGTCCCGTGGGGCCGGCCGTACCGGCGGCGCTGACGCCGGTGGGGTCAGACCGGTGCGAACACCGCGATCGGCGTGACGACGGCGTCCCGCTCGGCGGCCGCCGTCGCCCGGGCGCGCAGCTCGTAGCCGCCGGGCGGCGGGGCTGCGAACGTCGTCCGGTAGACGCCGTCGCCGTCGTCGAGCAGCTCCCGCCGCTCGGCCGGCACGCCGGGGGCCGCGCCGTCCGCGCCGTCGAGGACGACCTCGATCGCCAGTCCCGGCACGGCCGTGACGGTGACCTCGAGCGGCTCGCCGGCCAGCAGGACGTCCTGGGCGAGCACCCCCACCCGGAACGGCTCGACCCGGCGCGGGATGTCGGGGGAGCCGGTGAGCACCCCCTCGAGCTCCACCTGGATGACGTCGCTCGCCGGCAGGTGGCCGTGCTTGTCCATGACGTAGCGCAGGATCGGGTCGTCGGAGGCGACGCCGTACGGCGCGGCGGACAGCCGGGGGACGGTGCCGTCGCCCTTCTGGTCCTGCCCGTCGATGGTCAGCAGCGGCTCGACCCGTCCGTCGACCAGCCGCGCCGTCGTCGCGGTGGGCTGGGTGCGGGCGAGCACGGGGTGGGCGTCGACGATCGCCGCGGTGCCCCGCGCCCCGTCCTCGAGCTCACGGTGGAACGCCATGGCGTCCGCCGTCATCGCCGTGTCGAGCTCGGGGACGGTGGTCTCGGTGGTCTTCAGCAGCCCCGACGGCCCGACGATGCACGCGTACTCCGGCAGCAGCTGGTACAGCGCGGGCAGGCTCCGGGAGAACGCGCTCAGGTCCGTTCCGACAGGCCCGAAGCCCTTGCGGACCCCGTTGACGAGGGACTCCAGCGCGTTGAGCGCTCCCCGGTGCGGCGTGCCGAGGGTGACCACCTTGCGGGTGACCTCGTGGCCGCCGAGGACGTCGACGTAGTAGCGCACCACCAGCCCGCCCATGGAGTGCGCGACGAACACGATCCCCGCGTCCGCGTTCCCGGGGACCGCACGCAGCCGCTCGAGGACCGGCTCGACGGCGTCCCCGAGCGCCCGGGCGTTGTACCGGTTGGACAGGCGCCAGTCGTAGGGGAACTCCAGGTAGTTCGCGGGCCGCTCGGCGGTGGCCTCGGCGAGGGTGACGACGTCGAAGGTCCGGCGCAGCCACTCGCGCAGCGCCGCGTAGCCGATCTCCACGCTCCACAGGCCCGGGACGACGTGCAGGTCCGGCATGAGGGCGGTGGCGCGGACGCCGTCGCCGGGGTGGTCGTCGCCCACGCCGGCGGGCAGCTCCAGCGCCCGGATCCGCCGGCCGAAGGTCAGCAGGCCGCCGATGACCGCACGCAGGGAGGTCGACCACACCTCCCGGCCGTCGCGGTCCTCCAGGACGCTGCCCATGATCCCGGGGACGACCACGACGAGGTGGCCGAGAGGCTGTGCCATCACGCGCTCCCGTGGTTGTGTCGGGCGACGCTGCCCGTCGCCGTGAGTGTCCCACGCGCGGGCCCGCCGGACCAGAGCCGACGGCTGAGCCCGACGTCGAGCAGGATCAGCGCGAGGTTGGCGCCGGCGACCGCGCCGAGGACCGCCCCGGCCAGGACGGTCAGCCCGGTTCCGGCGTCGTACCCGAGCCAGGCGCCGACGCCGGCGCCCACGGCCGCCGCGGCCACCCCGGCACGCCGCTGCCGGGCGGACCGGCCGGGGCGGGTCCACGCGAGATACGTGCCGAGGCCGACGGCCGTGCCGACGGAGAGGGCGACCACCACCTGGTCGTCGACGCGCGCACCCGGCAGGAACGTGAGCACCACCAGCGCGCCGAGGCACCAGCCGCCGGCGCCGAGGATGACGGCCCCGACCGACCGCAGCAGCGCCGCCACCCACAGGCGCGCGGCCGGCGCGGGGGTCCGGCGTGCCCGACGGGCCAGCAGGAGCAGCATCACCACGGTCAGCGCCCCGAGGCCCACCATGAGGCCGACGATCGTCCTCGCCACCGCGCCGTGCGTCCTGTCGGGCGTGAGGTCGAGCCGTTGCGGCTGGTAGCGCGAGTCGTCGACGGTGCCGGTGTCGAAGTACTCGTTGATGAGCCAGGTGCCGGCCTCCGGCTGCTCGCCGAACACGCTGCCGGTGTGGCCGAAGCCGGGCAGGACGACGTGCCGGCCGTTGGGCAGGTACGGCAGGAGATCCGCCTCGGCGACCTGCGGCGGGGTGGAGACGTCCAGCTCGCCGCTGATCACGAGCGTCTCGACCTGGGACGTGCGCAGGCGGCGGTACTGGTCGGTCTCCCGCGCGGCGGGCCACGCGTCGGCGAGCAGGCCCCCGCCCCAGCCGAACGCCGTCGCGGCCCGGCCGAGATTGGTCAGGTCCCCGACGCCGCCCGCGAAGTACCGCCGCGCCGCCTCGTCGTCGAGCGAGGCGGCCGACGCGTACTGCCCGCGCACGAAGAGCTCGGGCAGCATGACGTCGGCCAGCACCGAGGCGAACCAGAGGCCGCTGGCGTCTCCCTCGCTCGCCGAGAGCCACGCGTCGATCATCGTCGGTGCCGAGGCCACGCCGCCGGGCGCCGTCTCGAAGAGCCCGAAGAGCGAGAGGGTCCGGACGTTCGACTCCTTGACCGGCAGGAACAGCCAGCGGTCTGGAAGCTCGGCCGCCGTCCGGCGCATCGTGGCCGCGAGGTCGTCCGTGCGCGCCCGGCAGCCCTCGTCCTCCGCGCACAGGGTGGCGAAGCGGCCGATCTGGGCGTCGGTGGTCCCGGCGTCCCACAGGAACGCACCGGGCGGGTTGGCCCCGATCATCACCGACCGATGGATGCTGCCCGGCCGGCGCAGGCCGTAGATCATGGCGGTGCGGGTCCCGGCGCTCTCGCTGAGGAGGTTGACGCGGTCGTAGCCGAGGGCCACGCGAGCCGTCTCCAGGTCGTCGACCTGCTGGACCAGGCCGTAGGCGGCGACGTCGATCCCCTCCTCGGTCAGCCGGTCCGCGCAGTCGCGGTACGCCCGGCCGGCCTCGCGGAAGAACGCCTCGCCGAGGATGTCCGTGGTGCGCCGGATCGCCGAGTCGACCTCCGGGCACTCGAGCCGCACGGAGCCGTCCACCCCCCGGTAGCCGACGAGCACGACGTCGTGGTGCTCGGCGTACCGGTCCGCGAAGGGCAGGGCCAGGTTCGACTGGCCGGGGCCGCCGGTGAGGTAGAGGACCGGCTCCGCCGCGTCGTCGGAGCTCGCCCGGACGCGGACGAGCGGCAGTGCGATCATGCGTGAGGCCGGGTCCGCCGGGTGCTCCGCGACGACGAGGGTGCCGCAGTCGGCTGCCCGGACGCCGCCCTCCCCGCGGTACTCGCACGGGGCCAGGGAGAGGTCGCCGGCGGCGGCGCCCGGCGGCACCGTGAGCTGATCCGGCTGCGCCGACAGACGCAGCTGGACCAGGGCCGCCACGAGGACCGCGACGAGGACGAGCGCGACGACTCTTCCCGGCGGGAAGAGCCGCTCCACCTGCGTCCGAGCCACCTGCACCACGCGCCCCTGCGGTCGGGCTTCCAGGGTCCGTCCGCGCCCGCCGGCGCCACCAGGGCCCAAGGTCCCTGTCCCCGGTCGCACGGTGTGACGTATGCCTGAACCCATGAGGCGCGTCGTGGTCGACCGCTTCGGCGGTCCCGAGGTCCTGCGGGTGGTCGAGAGCCGGGAACCCCGGCCGGGTGCCGGCGAGGTCCTCGTCCGCGTCCTGGCCGCCGGGGTGTCCTTCACCGACGCCCTGCTGCGCGCCGGCACGTACCTGGGTGTGCCGAGACCGCCGTTCACGCCCGGCTACGAGCTCGTCGGCGTGGTCGAGGAGCTCGGGCCCGGCTGCTCGCGGCTGCGGGTCGGCGACCGGGTGGCCGCGCTGACCGCCTACGGCGCCTACGCGGAACGCGTCTGCGTGCCGGAGACGGAGGCGGTCGAGGTGCCCGGGGACCTCGACCCTGCGGAGGTGGTGAGCCTCGTCCTGACCTACACGACCGCGTACCAGCTGCTGCACCGTGCGGCCGAGGTGCGCCGGGGGGAGACGGTGCTCGTCCACGGCGCTGCCGGCCGCGTGGGTGCCGCGGTGCTCGAGCTGGGCGCCCTGGCCGGCGTGCGCGTGTACGGGACCGCGTCGGGCCACGACCGGGACGCCGTGGAGCGGCTCGGCGCCGTGGCGATCGACTACCGCAGCGAGGACTTCGTGGCCCGGGTGCACGAGCTGACCGGCGACGGCGTGGACGTCGCGCTCGACGGGTTCGGCGGCGGCATCTCGCTGCGCTCGTTCCGCGCGCTGCGGCCGGGCGGTCGGCTCGTCCTGTACGGGCACTACGCCACGATGGCGGGCGGGCGGAAGAGCTGGCGCGGGTGGTTCGTCTGGTTCGGGACGACGGCGGCCGTGGCGCTCGAGGGCCTGCTGTCGCGGGACCGGCGCGTGCTGGTGTACCGGATCCAGCGGCTGCGCGACAGTCGCCAGCTCCTCCCCGTGGCCGGACGCCGCCCGGCGCGTCTGGTCGGAGGAGGGCCCCGTCGCCCCGACTGGTTCCGCGAGGACTTCCTCGCCCTGCTGGAGCTGCTTCGCCGGGGCTCGATCCGTCCGGTCGTGGCTGAACGGTTGCCGCTGTCCGATGCGCGCCGTGCCCACGAGCTGCTGGAGAGCTCGGCGGCGAGAGGAAAGATCATCCTGGTGCCGTGAGGCGGTCGGCGAGCACCGCGAGGTTCATGCGCAGGATCTTCAGCGCGAGGGCCGGCTCCAGCGTGGCGAGCACGTCCCGCGCGGTGTGGACGTCGGCGTTGGCGCGGTCGTTGTCCTCGATCGTCAGCACGGCCGGGAGGCCTGCGTCGATGAACGGCACGTGGTCGCTGGCGAACGGGTTCAGCGACGTCGTGACGGTCAGATCCGTCCACGTCGCGGCGGCGGCGACGAGGTCGTCGAGGAGCGCCCGGGAGACCGGGGCGCCCTCGATCAGCACGCCCGGCGCGGCGGTGTTGCGCCTGGCCACCATGTCGAGGTTGATCACGGTGGTGATGCGCCGGCGCACCGGCTCCGCCAGGGCGGCCACGTGCTGGCGACTGCCGTGCAGGCCCTGCTCCTCGCCGCCGAATAGGATCAGCCGCAGGTCGTGGTGGTGGTCCAGCGCCGCGAGGGCCCGGCCGACCTCCAGCACCCCGGCGGCGCCGCTGGCGTTGTCGTCCGCGCCGGGGGCGGCGCCGTCGGGCCCGTCGGCGTGGTTGACGGAGTCCAGGTGCGCCGTGAGGACCACGAGCCGGCGGGGCGACGGCCCGGTCCCGTGCCGGTGCGCGACGACATTCTCGCTGCGCCCGACCGGGCCGACCGTGATGTCCTCGTGCGCGACGTCGTAGCCCAGCGCGGCGAGCGCGGCGCCCGCCGTGGCCGCCGTCTCGGTGAACCCGGGCCGGAGGGAGTGCCGGGTGTGCGGCGCGGTCAGCCGTTCGAGCCAGTCGGTGTAGTCCCGCTCGGAGAGCGTGTCGAGCAGCTCACCGGTGCCCGGCGCCCACCGCCGCCGTTGCGGTGCCGGCCGGTCGACGACGACGGCGCCCGGCTCGAGCGGGAGGACGCGCCAGTGCAGGCCCTCACCCTCCCCGACGCCCGGCGGCAGCTCACCCGTCCGGACCAGGAGGTGGCGTCCATGGTCGGCGAGCACGCGCACGTCGGGGTAGGCGTCCTGGAAGGACCGCCCCACCTGCTGCACCAGGCTCAGCCCGGCGGGGCCGACGGTGCCGGGCCCGGCGGTGCCGGTGCCGAGCGCCGCGGCGGTGCCGTGACCGAGCGCAGCGGCGGCGCGGGCGACGACGTCGGGCGTTCCGCCGTCGGCCGGCGAGCCGTTGCCGACCGGCCAGGGCACGGTCTCGTCGCCGATCCGCACCCCGGGCGGGCCCGCTGCCGTGGCGCTCATGCCGGCCGCCGGAGCTCGAGGCGGTCGGGGGCAGCGTGGACGACGTCGGCCACCCGGGCGTCCGCCGGGGCGCTCTCGAGCCCGGCGTCGGACCCGAGCACCCACGTGCCCCCGACCGGTTCGGGGGCGTCCGCCCGCCCGGGCGCGAGCTCGACGAACGTCCCGTCCGGCCGCACCTCGATCCACGCCCGGCCCCGGGCGGGCGGGAAGTCGAAGCCGGCCGGACGGTAGACCTCCACGCCGTCGTGGTCCTCCTCGTGGGAGCGGCCCCAGCGTCCGGCCGGCACGGTCATGGGTGGGCCTGGAGGGCCGGTGCCGTCACCGCCGGCTGGCCGGCGACCTCCTGTGCGGGGGCCTCCTGCGCGGCGACCTGCTTGCCCGGGACCTGCGCGGGGACGGCGCCGTCGGGCGTGCCGAGGCTCTCCCAGCCGGTCTGCGAGGGGTGCCAGGCCTGCCCGTCGAACCACTTGTGGTGCAGGGCGGAGTCCGGCCCGACGACGAAGACGTCGATGCGCTCCCCGGAGGCGACCACCGTCGGGGTGCCCATCGTGACGGCCTCGCCTCGCGGCGCCGGGACCGCTGGTTCGACGGTCGGCTGGGGCACCCCGTCCGGGCCGGCCGTCCCGGTCCACAGGCCGCGGCGGACCGTGTCGAGGCAGACGGCCATGCGTGTGGCCTGGCCGGTGGTGAACATGACCATCGCGGCGTCGTCGGTGTAGTCCATGTAGTCCATGAACAGGTCGCCGTTCGCGCCGTTGCCGCAGGACCGCTTCGGGAACGTGGGCACGCCGGTGTTCGGTCCGGCCTGGTTGGGGGTGTCGTCCACCTCGTCGCTCCCGTGGCAGCCGGTGCCGTCGTCGCCCCAGATGTGGAACAGGTTGAGCCAGTGGCCGACCTCGTGGGTGGCGGTGCGGCCCAGGTTGAACGGCGCCCGCGCGGTGCCGGTGGTGCCGAAGCCCGTGTAGGTGATCACGACGCCGTCGGTCGCGGCCTCGCCGCCCGGGAACTGGGCGTAGCCGAGCAGCCCGTCGCGCAGCGTGCAGACCCAGATGTTCAGGTACCTCTCGGCGGGCCAGGCGTCGGCGCCGCCGCTGTCGGTGAACTTCACGGCGTCGTCGGTGCTGAAGGACCGCACGGTCGTCATCCGGCGGGTGATGCCGGTGGTCGGCTGGCCCGCGGGGTCCGTCGTCGCGAGGTAGAACTCCACGCGGGTGTCGGCGACCAGGTCCCGGAAGGCGTCGGGCACGTCGGCGACGTCCGGGTTGGCGGCCCGGAAGTCCTGGTTGAGCACGTCGATCTGCGTGCGGATCTGCTCGTCCGAGACCTCGTCCTCGGGCGAGGACGAGACCACGTGGACGACGACGGGGATACGCGCGATCTCGCGGGCGTCGAGCACCAGGCTCGACTCCAGCTCGATGGTGAGGTTCTCGAGCTCGGACCGCGCGGCGCGGTACGCCTCGGAGGTGGTGAGCAGGCGGCGGTGGACGTCCATGGCGCCGCAGGAGCGCCGGGTGGGCGGTTGCTGGAGGGTGGGGTCGGTGGAGGACATGGGTCAGCCTCGGTCGGTCACGGCGCGGTCAGGACGAGGTCGTCGGGGCGCAGGATCTCGCGCGGGAGGGGCACGGCCTCGAGCAGGTCGAGGGGGTCCCCGGCGACGTAGGGGTCCCAGCCGAGGCCGGTCAGGGCGGCGATCCGGCGGACGGGGACCTGGAAGGTGCGGTAGGCACCGAAGGAGAAGGCCTCGGCACCCTCGGCGACCTCGTCGAGGAGCGCGGCCTGGCTCAGCAGGTAGCCGGTGGCGGAGAGCCGCCCGGCGGTGGTGACCATGGCGACGACCTTCCAGAACTGCCGCGGGAGGCGGACGCCCCGGTAGGGCGGGTCGTCGGGGTCGAGCACCGGCCCGGTGACGACGCTGACCAGCAGGTCGGCGGTGTCGGTGTTGTGCAGGATGTAGTCCTCGAGGCCGAGCCAGAGGGTCTGCCCGGCGTTGAAGTCGTGGTGCTGCGGGGTGCAGTTCGTGAAGTGGAAGGTGTCGTCGTTGGCGGCCTTCGCGACCGGCCCCCACGCCGGGTCGAGGCGCCGCACGAGGTGGCCGCGGTCCAGCGGGTTGTCCCGGTAGACCTCCTCGCCGGCCTGCTCCTCGGCCGGCAGCCGCGGGTCGAGGTACCAGCGGTCGCGCTCGCGGCTCGGCCGCTGTGCGAGCTTGCCGTCGATGTTGACCGCGGTGAAGAGCGCGAGCCTGCGCGGCCGGTGCATCACGACGCTGAAGTGGTGGTACCGCAGCTCCTGGGAGGCGACCGCGGCCAGGTCGGCGCCGACCACCGGCAGCGGCAGCTCGTGGCCCCCGCCCAGGAAGTGCGGGTCGTACCCGGCCCGAGAGGCGTAGTCCGGGTCGATGGCGATGGCCTCCGCGGACGCCGTCCCGGCGTCGCCGGTGATCGCCGGGGCGACGGCGGACGGCACGTCCGCGGGGGAGGGCGGGCCCGCCGTTGCTGCGCGGGCGGGCGTGGCGGGGGTGGGCGTGGCGGGGGCCGGCGGGGTCACGGCGGGCGCCGGGCCGAGCTCGACCGTGATGCGCAGCGGCACCTCGAACGTCACCGAGCCGGCGGCGCCGCCGGGCCCCGCGGCGGGGAGCGTGGCCGGAAGGCTCAGGGCCTGGGCCCCGGCGGCCCGCACCTGCGCCGCCACGGCGTCCGCCGAGCGGTCCGGCGGGGACTCGGCCGACCGTTCGGTCGCCTGCCCGGAGTCCGCCGTCGGGCCGTGGGTGGCGCGCGGCGTCCGCAGCGGCACCGGGCGGGGGGCGTCCGCCCTCTCGGCGTCGAGCACCGCCTGCGCCCTCGGTCGCCAGGGCGCCGGCAGGTCGGGCAGCCTGGACTCGAGGCAGCGCAGGATGCGGCTGATCCGGATGCCCTCGTTGAGGAACGTGTACGCGGGCACGTGCTGGGGCGTCCGCACGCTGGCGTGGTGGAGCGCGACGACCTCCCACTGGTCGTTGAACACCGGCGACCCGGACGAGCCGGGCTCGGTGTCGGCGGAGTAGTGCAGGACGAGCTCGGGGATGTCGATGAGCCGGTTCTCGCGCAGCACGATCTGCTTCCGGCGGCCGCCGGGGTGCTGCACGATCGTCACGGACTCGCCGATGATGACCGTGCCCTGGGCGGCGATGAGCTTGTTGTACCCGAAGCGGGCGAGCACCTCCGGCGGTGCGTCGACCGCCACGAGCGCGAAGTCGAGGTCGCGGTCGGCGAGGAAGAAGGCCTCCGGGTCGAAGGGGAGGATCTCGGTGGGCAGGGGGAGCCCGTCGACGCCGTCCTGGTAGTTGAACTCCACGACGCCGGTGCGGGCGGCGTCCGCGTCGGGCAGGACGTGGTGGTTGGTCAGCAGCAGGGCCGGGGAGACGAGGAAGCCGGTGCCGTAGCCGTGGACCACCGCGCGGGCGTCGCGCATGTGCACCCGGCCGATCGGGCGCTGCGCCTCGACGCCGGACTCGAGGTAGCGCACGCCGAGGAAGTCGGCGGTGTTGATGACCTTCTCGAGCAGCTCGGCCGTGGCCCGCTCGTCCTCCCTCACCCCGTTCGCGGTGGGCAGGGACTCCAGCGGGGACTCGGCCAGGGCGTCGGCGAGCGGGCTCTCCTCGGCGTTGGCGAAGTAGGTGCGCAGCCGGCCGAGCCGCTTCGCGATGCGATCAGGGTCGTCGGCCGCGGCCAGCCCGGCGGGGCCGCGGAGCTGCTGTTCGTGCTCGCTGCGCTCGCCGGACCGCTCCTCCATGCGCCGGACGGCGAGCTCGCGCTGGTGGTCGAGCTCCTCGGGGAAGGGGCCCTGCTCGGGTCCGCCGGCACGCCCGTCGGGGGCGGAGCCGTCGCCGGAGACCGCGCCCGAGGCGCCGGGCGGACCCTCTGCCTGGGTCCCGCGCGGATCGGTCGGAGGTGTCACGATGGCCATGACCGCACCCACTTGCGTCGACGTTGACGAGTGCTGCCTCTCAGTGTTGACGAGTGCTGCCTCTCAGTGTCGACGTCGCCGGTCCCCGGGACAAGAGGTTGCCGCGAATTGCGGACGAATCGCAATCACCGCCGCACGCGCGGCTGCTCCACCGGGTCGCCGGCGACGGCGTGAGGCGGGCCTTCCGGCGGTCGGTGGCAGGAACCTGTCGTGACCGCCACTGCTCGCGGTCGCACGACCGTTGGGCCGCCGGTCCTCCCTACGCTGGGTTCACGGCCGGACAACGACGTCCGGCCGAGCCAACGGTGGCTCGATCTTGTCGGGGGACATCATGTGCGACGGGTGCGGTGGTCAGCAGTCTCGATTCACGGGGCAGGCCGTTCCTGCGGGCCTCACGGGCCAGCCCTTCCCGGCGGGTGCTGTGAACGCGACCCGGCCGCCCGACGCTCCGGTGCAGCGGCCACCGCGGATGCCGCTGTCCATCGACGGCAGCGAGGAGGACCCGCGTTCGATCGTCGAGCTCAAGGACGTGCGCTTGCACTATGTCTTGGACGAGGACGCCGCCAGCGGCACGATGCTCAACGTCTTCACCCGCCAGGGCGACGCCGAGGAGTACTTCGCCGGGACCGTCAAGCGCGCGCTCATCCCGGAGCGCCGGCGCCGCGAGAAGCTCGCGGAGCCCGACGAGGCACCACCGGGCGTCACCACGGTCAACCCCAAGCTCTTCGCCCAGGGCGCGGCGTCGTACGCCGCGGCCGCCTCCTACCCGGGCGGCGTCCCGCCGGGCGGCGGCTACCTCGACTTCTACGAGCACATCGACTGGGGCGGCTGCTCCTGGCGGATCCTGGAGTCCGGCAAGCTCACCTGGAACCTCAGCCAGCTCATGGCCTGCGGCTTCATGTGGTGGGGGTGGATCAGCGCGGACCGGAGGATCTCCTGCGTCGACGCGCTCCTGAGCGGTGAGAAGCCGATCTACATCCTGTGCGACCAGCAGAACCTCGGCGGGAACTGGTTCTGGCTGCCCGGCCGCTCCTTCGTCCCGAGCCTCGTGCCCTACGGCTGGAACGACCGGGCCCGCTCCTCGACGGTGATGTACTTCTCCTGACCAACGCGCGACCTATCGTGGGGTCGTGGATCTCCTCGAACGGCACGAGGAGCTCGCCGCACTGACACTGGCCCGCGACGACGCGGCCGGCGGGCGCGGCTCGGTGGTCCTCGTCTCGGGGGAGCCGGGGATCGGCAAGACCGCGCTCGTCACGCGATTCGTCCGCGACGCCGCGTCGGGCGCGCGGGTGCTGTGGGGCGCCTGCGACGACCTGCGCGTGCCCCGCCCGCTGGGGCCGCTGCGAGACGTCGCCGGCGACGTCGGCGCCCCGCTGAGGGACGCGCTGTCCGGGCAGGCGACCCAGGAGATCCACTCGCTCGTGCTCGCCGAGCTGACCCGTCCACCCGGCCCCGTCGTGCTCGTGGTCGAGGACCTCCACTGGGCCGACGACGCCACGCTCGACCTCGTCGCCGTGATCGGGCGCCGGATCGCGACCCTGCCCGCCCTCCTCGTCCTCACGCTCCGCGCCGGGGAGGTCCCGCCCGGCCACCGCGTCCACGCCACGCTGGGCGCGGTCCCCGCCGGGAACCTCGTCCACCTGCGCCCCGCGCCGCTCTCGCCCGACGCCGTCGCAGCCCTGGCCGGGACCGACGCCGGCCGGGTGTACGCGCTCACCGGCGGCAACCCGTTCTTCGTCACGGAGCTGGTCACGTCCGCGGGGGAGGAGCTGCCGCCGTCGGTCTCCAACGCCGTCCTCGGCCGTGCGGCGCGGCTGACGCCGGGCGCCCGGGAGCTGGTCGAGCTCGTCTCGGTGGTCCCGACCCGGCTGGCGACCGCGGTGCTGGACGACGTGCTGCCCGGGTGGGCCACGGCGGCCGAGGAGCCGGAGCGGTCGGGGCTGCTCACGGTCTCCGAGCGGGACGTCCGGTTCCGCCACGAGCTCGCCCGCGCGGCGGTGCGCTCCGCCCTGCCGGTCGCGCGCCGTCGCCTGCTGCACGCCCGGATCCTGGCGGCGCTCCGGCGCCGCGGGGCCGACCCGGCCGAGCTGGTCCACCACGCGGAGGCGGCGGGCGACGTCGACGCCGTCGCCGAGCACGTGCTGACCGCGGCCCGCCGCGCCGCCGCCCTGGAGTCGAACCGCGAGGCGTACGCCCACTACCGCCGGGCCGCCGACTTCGCCGACCGGCTGGCGACGGCGGAGCGGGCCGCCCTGTTCGAGGAGCTGGCCGGCGCCGCCTACGTCGCCGGGCACCTCGAGGACGCCCTCCCCGCGGTCCGCCGGGCTGCGGCGCTCTACCGGGAGCTGGGCCGGACGGCGGACGTGGGGCGCTGCACGCGGCTGCTGTCGCGGTACCACTGGTACGCCGGCGACGGCGCCGCCGCCGAGGAACGGGCCCGCGAGGCGGTGGCCATCCTCGAGCCGCTCGGCGACTCGGCCGAGCTGGCCCGCGCCTGCAGCGGGCTGTCCCAGCTCGCCATGCTCGCCGACCGGGCGGAGGAGGCGCTCGACTGGGGCGGGCGGGCCCTCGACCTCGCCGCCCGCATCGGCGACGAGTCCACCCGCGCGCACGCCCTCGTCAACATCGGCTCCGTCCGGATCGAGGCGGACCCGGCCGACACCAGCACGCTGGAGGAGGCGTTCCGGGTGGCCGACGCGGCCGGCGACCGGCACGAGGCGGTGCGCGCCCTCCTCAACCTCGGCTACTCCCTGCTGTGCTGGGCACGCCCGGCGCCGGCCCTGCGCGCGACCGAGCGTGCCGTCGCGTACGCGGACGAGCACCAGGTCGACACCCTGCTCTCGTACTGCCGGGCCCTGCTGGCCTGGCTGCGGCTGAGGGCGGGGGAGTGGGACGAGGCGGAGCGGCTGGCGCGTGCCGAGCTCGCCACGGGGAGCAACGTCGCCGAGCTCCTCGCCCGCACCGTCCTGACCGAGCTGGCCGTGCGCCGGGGAGATCCGGAGGCCGCGGAGCTCCTGGCGGACCTGGCCCGGCGCACCGAGCCCACCGGCGAGCTCCAGCGCATCGAGCCGGTGCTCGAGCTCGAGGTCGAGTGGGCCCTGACCCGTGGCGGCCCGATGCCGCTGCACCGGCTGGACCGGGTGGTGGAGCTGCTCCGCGAGGCCGGGACGCCCGGGGGATGGGGCCGGGACCGGGTGGCCGCCTGGTCCGCGGTTGCCGCGGAGCCGTCGGAGATCACCGTCGCCAGGGAGCCGCCGGGGCCCGCCGCCGCCGAGGAGCCGCCCCGGCTCGCCGTCGGCGGCCAGCCGCCGGGTTCCGCCGGCGCGGGCCCGGAGCCGTTCGCGGCCATGGCGCGGGGAGACTGGGGCGCCGCCGCCGAGGCGTTCGGCGCCGTCGGGTGGCGCTACGACGAGGCCTTGATGCTGTCCCTGCTCGGGACGGAGGAGGCCCTGACCCGAGCGCTCGAGCTCGCCCGCACGCTGGGGGCCGAGCCCCTCGTGCGCCGGGTCGGCGAGCGGTTGCACGGTCTGGGCGTGCCGGTGCCCCGCGGGCCGAACGTGGCCACCCGCGCGAACCCGGCCGGGCTGACCGCACGCCAGCGCGAGATCGCCGCGCTGCTCGTCGAGGGCCTGGGCAACGCGGAGATCGCGGAGCGGCTGTTCCTGTCCCGGCGCACCGTCGAGCACCACGTGGCCGCGGTGCTGGCGAAGTTCGGGGCGCACGACCGCCGGGAGGCCGCGCGCCGCGCCCACGAGCTGCTCAGACCGGGCGGCTGACGGACGCGGCTGCTCAGGCCGGACGGCTGAGGGGCCTGCGCGCCAGCACGGTCACGCTGCGCACCCCGTACCGACTGCTCGCCCGCTGCGCCCGCGCCGACACGAACCGGTAGGGGTTGTCCCGTCGCCGCTCCACCTGCAGGCCGGCGGCCTCGATCGCCCCGAGGTACTCCTCCACCTGCGCGGCGCCGCCGATGCACGCGGCCCACAGCTCGGCGTCGGCGGTGATGGCGTCACCGAGCGCGGTCTCGCTGACGATGTCCGCCAGCACCAGCCGGCCCCCGGGCCGCAGCACCCGGGCGGCCTCGGCGAACACCCGGGCCTTGTCCGGGGAGAGGTTGACCACGCCGTTGGAGATGACGGCGTCGAAGGAGGCGTCCGGGAACGGCAGGTCCTCGATCCGACCCTCGACCAGCTCGACCGCGAGCCCCGCTCCCGCGGCCAGCGTGGCGGCCTTGGCCAGCTGCGCCGTCGTCAGGTCGACCCCGACCACCCGGCCGGTCGGCCCGACCTGGGTGGCCGCGACGAAGGAGTCGGTGCCCGACCCCGAGCCGAGGTCCAGCACCGCCTCACCGAGGCGGAGGTCCGCCAGGTCGAAGAAGTAGCCGACGCCGGCGAACGAGTCGACCGCCGCGGCCGGGAGCCGGTCCAGCGTCTCGGCCGGGTAGCCGAGCCGCTCCGCGAGGGGGCGGCCCAGCTCGAAGTGGTAGGCGGCCTCCGGGTGCGTCGCGACCGCGCTGTACATCGCCTTGACCCGGGCCTCGAGGTCGACGACGTCGACGGCGGTGCGAAGGCTCATGACCGCACCTCCGTCGTCGCCCGCCGGGCCTCCAGGGTGGTGGTGACCGGCACCGGGTTGGCGAGGATGTCGCGCACCGGCGAGGTCTCCTGGACGTACCGGCACAGCTCGGCGAGCTGGTCGTCGTCGGCGTTCGGGCTCGAGACCGTGAGGTGGGCGCGGACGGCGGAGAACCCCGCCCTCGGCCCGGCCAGGCCGAGGAACGCCCGAACGTCGATGTCGCCCTCGACCTCGTAGCGCATCGAGCTGATCTCAATGCCCCGGGCGGCGGCGTTGGCCGCGAAGCCGACGGCGTAGCAGAAGCCCAGGGCCTGCAGCACGAGCTCGACGGCGTTCGGGCCGCGGTTGGCGCCGAGCAGGACGGGTGGCTCGTCGCCGTCGAGCGTGAACGGGGCCGCCCTGCTCTCGTCCGGCGCGCCGGCGTGGACGAAGTGCCCGATCCGGCCGACGTTGTGGGTGCCGTCCACCCACGACGTCGTGGCCCGGAAGGTGAACATCGCGAGCTCCGGCTCGGCCTTGATCGCGTCGATCGTCGCCAGGAGCCGGTCGACGTCGATGCCGTTGGTGACTGTCGTGGACATCGGGTCCTCCTCTGGTGGTCCGATGCCAGCGAAGGTAGGCCGCGCCCCTGTGCGGGGACATCGGTGCCGCCCGCCCAACTCTGCCGGCGCCCTACCCAGAAATGGGGGCGCCCGTGCGCGGCCCGGAACTCACGGCCAGAGGCTCCCGGAGCTCGGCCGGGCGCCGGAGCTCGGCCGGGCGCCGGAGCTCGGCCGAGCTCCGGTGCTCAGATGGCCGCCGGCGCTCACAGCCTCGTCACAGGCCCGTCCCCGGGCCGTCAGGCTGGACGGCCGGGTGGCCGCCGTCGTCGCCTCCCGTCATGCCGGGGGCCCGGGCCGTCCTGGGACGGCGGACCAGGCCCGCCACGTGGTCACGGCGACGCGGATGAGCGGCCCGGCCGGCGGGTCGGCGTACTGCGGGTACTTCGCCGCCAGCGCGGCGAGCGCCGCGTGCACCTCGGACGTCGCGTCCGCCGGCACGACGCTCGCGGTCCCGTCGGCGCGCACCTCGCGCGAACCGTCCACCGGCACGACGCTCGCCGTCCCGTCGGCGCGCACCCACCACAGCGCCGACCAGTCCTCCTCGTAGTGGTCCACCAGGAGACTGACCGACGGGTGCGCGGCGACGTTGGCCAGCCGCTGCAGTCTGCGGGTCGACTTCGGCTTGGCGTCGACCGCCGTCCAGACGACGTCACCGACGAGGGCGAAGGCCACCGGCACGACGCGCGGGTCGCCTGCGGGGGTCACCGTCGCCAGCCGGCCGACCCGGGCCGCGGCGAAACGGGCCCGTGCGGCGTCGTCCATCGCCCCACGGTAGGCGAGGGGCGCGGACCTGCCCGCCCGAGGTTGGTCGCGCGCGGTCTCCGTAAACCTTCTCCTCGATGGCGCGACGGTGGAGACTGGCGTCTCCCGGGGACCGCTCACGCTCGCCCCGTGGGCGGGTCGGCATGCGGGCTCTACCGGAGGGACAGCGATGACCGTCGTGACGATCACGGAGTCACCGATGACGGTCGAGGAGCTGCTCGCCGTCGTCCGCGGCTCGCGGGTGGAGCTCGACGACGGCGCACGCCGACGGATCGCCGCGGGCCGGGCCGTCGTGGACCGGGTGCTGGACACCCGCGAGGCGGTCTACGGGCTGACCACCCAGGTGGGCCACGGCAAGGACACGCGGCTCACGGAGGAGGAGATCCGCGGCGAGCAGCTCTTCCTCGTCATGTCCCACAGCGGCGGGATCGGTGCGGCGCTGCCCACCGACGTCATCCGCGCGGCGCTCGCCGTGCGGCTGAACGGCATCGCGCGCGGCGGGTCGGGCGCCGGCGTTCCGGTCGCCGAGGTCCTGGTGGCGATGCTCAACGCGGGCGTCCATCCGGTGGTCCCGGAGATCTCCTCGGTCGGTGCGGGCGACCTCGGGCCGATGGCGAGCATGGCGCAGGTGGCCGTCGGCGCCGGCCGCGCCGAGTACCGCGGTGAGTTGCTGCCCGGCGGGGAGGCGCTGCGGCGGGCAGGCATCACGCCCCTCGTGCTCGGCGGCAAGGACGGTCTCGCGCTGATCTCGGCCAACGCCGTGTCCGTCGGCCAGGCAGCCCTCGTCGTCGACCGGGCCGACCGGGCCGCCGAGGCGGCGGACCTCGCCGCCGCGCTCTCGATGGAGGCGACCGGCGCCAACGTCTCGGTGCTCCACCCCGCCGTGGCCCGGGCCAAGGGGATCGCCGGGCAGACCGCCGCCGCCGACCACCTCCGCGGCGTGCTCGCGGGAAGCGCGCTGACGGGACCGGGCGGCGCCCGTTCCGTCCAGGACGCGTTGTCGTTCCGCGTCGTCCCGCAGGTCCACGGCGCGCTGCGCGAGTACGTGGCGGCGGCCCGAAGCGCGGTGACCACCGAGCTCAACGCCGCCGCCGACAACCCACTCGTGTCGGTGGACGACGGCGTGCTCATCAGCAACGGGAACTTCCATCCCATGGTGCTCGCCATCGGGTTCGACGCGGTGCGCGTCGCGCTCGCCCACGTGGGTCAGCTCAGCGAGCGTCGGATGGCCCACCTCTGGGAGGCGTTCTTCCGGCAGATGTCGGAGGGCACGCCGCGGCCGCCGTCGGAGGGCGCGCCGCCGCCGTCCCCGCCCTACGGCGTCCAGCTGCGGTACACCGCGGCGGCCCTGCTCCCCGAGCTCGTGCAGGCCGCAGCCCCCGCGACCCTGGACACCCCGCCCCTCGACCTCGGCGTCGAGGACCACGGCACCGGCGCCCCGCTCGCCGTCCGCCGCACGGACCAGGCGCTGGGCATGCTCGAGGACCTACTCGCGATCGAGCTCCTCCTCGCCCACGACGTCATCGCCGGGTCCGCCGCCGCGGTCACGGGGGCCGGGACGGCGGAGATCCTGCGGACGCTGGAGGACGCGGTCGCGGGTGCCGAGCCGTACGCCGATGCGGTGCACGCCGCGCTGCGGAGTCGATTCCCCGCCAGGTAGCCGACCGCTGATCAGCTCGGGCGTGCCCGAACGACCTCATGTCTTCTGGACGTGGCCCTTCCTCCACAGTGCAACGGGAGAGGACGGGAATCGGGTCCCGTTCGCCGGCGCGCCGGCGCTCTCAGCCGGGACCATGTGGGTTCCTCCTCCTGGGACGGAGCGGCGATGGTCACCGAAACCTTCCCGCGCACGAGGCGCGGCATGCGGACCGCCGGGGTGGTGGTCGGGGTCCTGCTTCGTGTCGCGGCGGTCCTGCTGCTGGGCGCGTCGGTCGCGCTGGGCTGGCAGGCGGCGTGGTCACGATTCGGCGTGTGCTTCGTGGGTGGGGATCCACCGCTGGCCGGGCTGCCCGAGGACAGCACCCTGGCGTGCTATGCGGTGCAGGACCACCTGTACGACTACGACGTACCCGCCGACCCCTGGGTGCCGATCGCTGACGCGGCGCAACGGGAGGGGCTCAGCCTGATGGCCCTCGGGGTCGGCGTGGGGCTGGTCGCCCTGTCCGTGGCGGGTCGCTGGTACGTCCGGCTGCTCAGCGTGGTCGGCGGTGCGAACTTCGCCGCGGCGATGGTGGGGACGGGGGTGCCGGTCCTGCGGAGCGGGCTGGCCGGCGAGCCGGTCGGGTTCGGCGACTGGCTCGCCGCGAGCTCGCTGACGTTCCTCACGCCGCTGGCCACGCCCGCCCTGGCAGTGCTGGCCACGCCCGCCCTGGCGGTCCTGGCCTGGCACCGCGGCGGCCGCGACGGCCGGATCGTAGCGGTGTTCTGGGCGGCTGTGACGGTGGCGCAACCGTTCCCGGAGTTCATCATCAGCCTCTTCCTTTGGGGATCCCACGACACCTCGCCCCTCAACGGGTTGTTGCGCTGCGTCGCGGTCGCAGTGGCGGCGGTGGCCGTCGCGGTCACCCTGGTCCCTGTCGAGAGGCGATCGCAGATCGTGCCCCGACCGCTCAGATCGATCGGGCGGGCGACGGTGAGGGCCCTGGCGGCAGTGGCGGCCAAGATCGAAGAGCTGGACGACCGGCTGTCCCCGAACAGGAGGTAGGGGACAGGGACGGGCGGCGTCGCCGTCGGGCCAGACGTCACAATCCGGCGCCCTGCCTCGTCCTAGGGGGTGACGCAAGAGCGTCCGGAGACCCCCACATCTGGGCAGCGGGACCCCGGCGCTCCCGACCCGGAGGGAGACGCGTCATGGACGTGTTTCTGTGGATCGTCGCCGGCCTGCTTGCCGCCGTGTTCCTGCTCGGCGGGGGACTGAAGGTGGTCCTGCCGAAGGAGAGGATCCGGGCCGCCGGCCGGATCCGGGGGCGTGACCTGGCGGCGTGGACCGAGGACTTCGGCCCCGGCGCGATCAAGGCCATCGGCGTGCTGGAGGTGCTCGCCGCGATCGGGCTGGTCGTGCCGCCGCTCGTCGGCGTCGCCCCGGTCCTCGCGCCGCTGGCCGCCGTCGGCCTCGTGCTGCTGATGCTCGGCGCCGCCGTCGTCCACCTGCGCCGCGGTGAGCTGCCCAACATCGCCGGCAACGTCGTCTACCTCACGCTGGCGGCGGCCGTGGTCTGGGGTCGGCTCGTCGTCGAGCCGTTCACCGCCTGATCGCGGGGCGGCGGCGGCCCGGCGGCCGGGGGCGCCCCTAGACTGCCGCGCGTGGACTTCTACGAGTTCATCGGGAACTACTGGTGGCTCGTCTTCCCGATCGGCGGGGCCCTCGGCGGCTCCGTCAGCGCGTTCATGCGCAACGCCCGCAAGTGGGACGAGCGGCGTCGCGAGGACAAGATCGAGCTGGCCCGGATCAAGTACGGCGCCCGCGCCGCCGCGGCCGAGCAGGCCCGGGTGACGCAGGGCGAGATCGAACGGACGCTCGCCCGGCACCGGGCGGTCAACAGGCGGTGGCTGGACTACGAGCTCGACGTCGCCAAGCTCATCGACTTCCCGCTGATGACCGACATGCGCGAGCCGCTCACGCTCGACTTCCACCGCGCCAAGCGGGACGCGGACGCGCTGCGCCCCGACGACGCCGCCGAGCTGGAGGATCCCGGCCGGCTCACCGAGTACCGCGACGCCGTGCGCCACTTCGAGACCACCTTCGACCTGGCCGAGCAGGAGGCGCGGCGGCGCCGCACGTCGGACTTCACCGTGGTGGAGCAGCAGGCGCTGACCCGCGCGAAGAAGTTCATCGCGCTCGCCGACGACCCGGCGGCCACCCACGCCGAGCGGCAGTCCGCCTACAAGCGGGCGATGCGGGAGCTCGAGGGGCTGGTGGTGCTGCCGACCGCCACCACCGACGCCTTCGAGCAGCGCATCGCCGGGGCGATCGACGCGCCCCCGCGGAAGGACCCCGATGGGCGCTAGCCAGATCTGGGCCGTGGTTCACGCCGAGCGCGCGGCACTGGCCGAGGACCTCCGGAGGCTCCCGGCCGAGCGGTGGGCCACGCCGTCGTTGTGCCCCGGCTGGGACGTCCACGACGTGCTCGCCCACCTGGTCGACGACGCGAGGACCACCCGGCTGAGCTTCGTCCGCGGCCTCCTCGCCGCGGGCCTCGACTTCGACCGGCTCAACGCCCGGGGCGTCGCGCGGGAGCGTACCGCGGACCCGGGCCGCACGCTCGAGGCGTTCCGGGCCGTCAGCGGGCGCACCACCAGCGCGCCGGCGCCGCCTGCCACCCGCCTGGTGGAGGCGTTCGTGCACGGGGAGGACATCCGGCGCCCGCTGGGCATCCGCCGGGCCTACCCGGCCGACCACGTCGCCGTCGCGCTCCGGCACCAGCTGCGCACCAGCGTGAAGTACGGTGGCGGCCGGGAACGTGCGCAGGGGCTGCGCCTGGCGGCCACGGACACCGACCTCGTCTTGGGCGTGGGCGAGGAGGTACGCGGAACGGCGATCGCGCTGCTGCTGGCGGTGTCCGGGCGCCGTGTGAGCTCGAAGGAATTCACCGGCCAGGGCACCCTGCTCCGGGGGTGAGCGGGCACGTCACGCTCGGGACGAACGGTGGGCGGCAGCACCCACGAGCCGTTCCGGGGGTGCTGCCGCCAGGCGTTCAGCGAGCTACCGGGCGTCCACGCCTCAGACCTCAGCGGGCAAAGTCGCTGCGAGCCAGGGGTAGCGCTCGGTGTCCCGTCCTGCGTAGTCCGGGTCGAGGTAGATGAAGACGCGCTGGACCAACCAGTCGCGGATCTCGAAGACGTCGCACCAGCGGCCGGCACCATGCTCGGGCACGCCCGCCCGCCAGGGCCCATCCTCATGCTCCCCATGGCTGGTTCCTTCCGCCACCAGCGTGTCAGAGCCGGAGAAGATCCAGTTGAAGTGCGAGTAGTGGTGGGTGATCGACTGCAGCGTGCCGCCGACGTCGCCGAACAGCTGGCCGATCTGCTCCTTGCCCGTGGCGATGCCCCACTTCGGGAAGTACACCTGGGCGTCATCGGCGAAGAGGTCGAGGATGCTGCCGCCGTCGGAGGTGACGCCCCCGTTGTCGAACGCCTTAAGGTATTCGATGGCGACGGACTTGCGCTGTTCGTCGGTCATAGTGCTTCGGGTAAGGGCCATGATTCTCTCCAGTGGTGGGGTTTCAGCGAGCTGTGACGGTGCTGGTCGCGAGGTCCCGGACAGGACGCGCGGCAGCTGCGCGGGCTGTGCGGTACGCCATCGCGATGATGGGGCCGAGGGTCGCTCCACCGGCCCAGTAGGCCCCGGCGGAGGCTGAGGCGACGCAGTTGCCCACACCGAAGAGGCCGGGGATAGGCGACCCGACGTCGTCGAGCACCTCGCCGTCCGGGCTGGTCCGCGGCCCGCCCTTCGTGTCGAGCGTTCCGCCGGTGACCATGGCGGCGTAGTAGGGGCCTGAGCCGCTGATCGGCCACATGGTGTCGTTCTTCCGGCCTGGTTCGTCCTTGACGACACCGTTGAAGACGAACTCCACCGGGGTCTCGCCGCGATGGAAGTCCTGGTCCACCCCGGCCTCGGCAAATCGGTTGAACCGCTCGATCGACGCCCGCAGGTTATCGGCGAAATCCTCGGACAGGGTCATCCCGCCGGTGACGTGGCGGTACTCGGCGAGGCGGTCGCCGATGGCCGCGGCAAGCTCGTCGAGGGTGTCGCCCTTGATGACGTGGTAGTCCGGCTCGCCGGGCGGCACGATCAACCGTCCGTACTCGTCGGAGGCCGAGTGGTCCTGGCTGCGCTGGTCCCAGATCTGGAACTGAACGAGCTTCGGATACGCCGCGTGCACCGGGTCCCACTCGTAGAAGAGCCTGCCCTGCTCGTTGTACGGCAGTTTCTCGTTTGTCGAGCGCCGGCCGGTCCGGTCCACCCATATCATCGAGTCGCCCGCCACAGAGAACATGCCGGACATGGTGGGATCGCGGCGGACGGCCTTCTCCAGCGGGATCGGGCACATCCACGCGTTCGACATGTTCCGCAGCTGGGCGCCGACCGCGGTGGAGATCTGCACGAAATCGCCCTCGTTCGTCATCGCGGCGCACCCGCCGTAGGCGGGGAACCCGAGGAAGTTGGCACGCAGGTCGCCGTCATGGGTGAACCCGCCGGAGGCGAAGACGACTGCCTTGCGCGCACCGACGCGAACGGTGGTGCCGTCGGGCGTGGTGGCCTCGACGCCGACCACCTCGGTGCCGTCGTGGATGACTCGTTGGACACGGTGCTCGAGCCGGATGTCGACGCCGTCGCGTCGCGCCGCCGCGGACATGGTGCCGATGCCGACTCTCCCGCCGTCGGACATGGACTCACGGGCGGCGCGGGGGAGCAGGATGCGGCCGGTCGGTGCGTTGTCCTCGGGCAGGTGGCTCCAGTAGTCGGGGACGTCGCCGCAGTGCCGGTACGGCAGCGCGTCACGCTCGGCGAGCAGTTCTGCGGCGTCCGAGGCGCTGTCGTAGATCGCGGCGCACATGTCGTACTCCCACTGCGTGAGCCCCATGGTCGGGCTGTCGGGGTCGTACTGATGCGGGCGGGTGAGCCGGGCGACATACCGGAGGTACCCGTCGCGGTCGTCCTGGACACCCGCTGCGCGCATTGCGGCGTTGTTGGGGATCCAGTACCAGAACGCGGCCTTGTTGGCAGTACCCCCGAGCTGCGACGCTTTCTCGAGGAGTATCACCTCGTTGCCCTGCCACCTGCTGAACAGGGCGGCCGGGAGGCCCCCTCCTCCTCCGCCGACGACGACGACATCGGCGACCGCGTCGAGGTCACCGAGCGAGGCGGGCCTTGCTGACTCGCGGGGAGCCGTCTGTGAGGTTGATGGTGCGTTCATCCGTTCCACTCCTTCGTGGCGTGTCCCCGACCGATGGCATACCGCGGGTCGGCCAGCGTCGGGGACGATCGCTGGCACGACCCCTCGCCTCACACCTCGGCGAGCTGCTCCTGCCGCTCCGAAGAACCCGCGCCGTGCGTCCGGGGACGCGCGAGGACGGTGCGGAGGACGCGCTCCAGCTCCGCGGCGGTGTCGTCGACGAGCGAGACGGACCGCCACGCGACGTGCATGTCCGGCCGGACGAGCACCACGCCGGTCTCGTCGACCTCGCTGAGCCGGGCCCAGTCGTCGTAGAGGTCGGTGTGCTCCTGGCCGGGGCCGACGACGTACGCGGCGATGTCGAGGCCCAGGTCGGCGCCGACGGTCCGGGCGGCGTCCGCCCAGGCCTCGCCGCCGATGCCGGTGAGCACCGTGAACCGCCCCTTGCCGGCCAGGTCGTGCGTCGAGACCTTGTGGCCGTCCCGACCGAGCCAGGCGTGCGGGAGCCGCGCGCCGGGCCAGGTGGTGGGGTGGTAGTAGAGCTCGGGATCCCGCGTGTACTCCGGCTCCGCGGTGCCGTCGGGGACGACGGCGGAGGAGTCGTATCGCTGGCCGAGCTCGACGCCGTGGGCGTTGAACTCGTAGTTCTTCAGCTCCATCGCCTCGCGCAGCAGCTCGCGCTTGCGGGCCCCCTCGGACGTGCGGTCCTTGCGGGAGTCGATGGCGGCCTGCATCTGCTCGGCGTCCTGCGACTCGTCCACGCCCAGAGCCTGGAGGAAGGAGCCGAACTCCTCGATCGACTGGTTGGCGCGCAGGACGATCTGCCTGCCCACCGGCGCCCGCTCCGCGTGGTAGCTGTCGAGCAGCTCCTCGCCGGCGAGCCCCTTGAGGACGTGGGCGATCTTCCAGGCCAGGTTGTAGGAGTCGCCGATGGAGGTGTTGGAGCCCAGCCCGTTCGACGGCGGGTGCCGGTGGGCGGCGTCGCCGGCGATGAAGACGCGGCCCCGGGAGTACTGCGTGGCGTACATCTTGTTGTTGCCCCACAGCGACAGCGACCGGATCGTGACCGGGACGGTGTCGTCGCCGATGAGTCCGTGGACAATGTCGACGGCCATCTGCTCGTCGAGCTCGGGCGGCGGCTGGTTGATGTCGTAGCCCCAGGTGATGAGCCACTCGTTCCACGGCCGGACCATTCGCACGAGGCCGAGGCCGATGCCGCCGATGGTGGCGCCGGGCTGGAGGACCCAGTAGAGCACCGAGGGGCGGTGGGCCACGTACTCGGACAGGTCCACGTGGCAGACGATGTTCATCGAGCCGGCGACGTCCATCTGTCCCTCGAAGGGCAGCTCGAGGTCCTTGGCCACCTGGGACCGGCCGCCGTCGGCGGCGATGACGTAGCGGGCGCGGATGTTGTACTCGTGGCCGGAGATCCGGTCACGGACCCGGACGGTGACCCCGGTGTCGTCCTGGGTGAGCGAGAGGTACTCGGTGTCGAACCGGAACCGGCTCCCGCGCGAGGCGGCGTTGCCCACCAGGATCGGCTCGAACAGCGTCTGCGGCAGGTCGCAGTTCAGCGACGGACTCGCCTCGACGTAGTCCGCCTCGCGGCGCGGGTGGGTGCCCCAGGTCCGGATGCGGCCGATCTCGTCGCCGACGAGGGAGGAGCAGAAGACCGTGTCGCCCATCAGGTGGTGCGGCGTTGCCTGGGCCTGGAGCTGGTCCTCGATGCCCATGTCCCGCATGATCTCGACCGTGCGCTGGTTGGTGATGTGCGCCCGCGGGGTGTTCGCCGTCCAGCGGTACTTGGTGATCGCGATGTGGTCGACGCCGTAGGTCGAGAGGAACAGCGCCGCGGAGGCCCCGGCCGGTCCCGAGCCGATGATCAGGACGTCGGTGTGCAGGTCCTCCGGCTGCTCGTCGTGGATCTCCTGCTGGGCGCCGGCGCTGAGGGCGATGGTCTCCTCCTCGAGCGGGCGGGGATCGGTGCTGGTCATGCTCACGCCTCCGTGGTGGTGGTGGTGGCGTCCTCGCGGGGGAGGACGATGTCGAAGGTGGTCTGGCTCCACGTGCCCTCGACCCGGCGCCCGTCCGGGGTCGGGGTGCCGGGCCCGTGCTGGGTGAAGGTCTTCACCAGGGAGTCCTTGACGCCGAAGACGGCGTCGCTGGCGAGGAGCGGGTCGCCCTCGACGAAGATGTGGGTGACCAGGCGCCGGTAGCCGGGGGCGGTGACCATGAAGTGCAGGTGCGCCGCCCGCATGGGGGAGCGGCCGGTGGCCTCGAGCATCTTCCCGACCGGGCCGTCGTGCGGGATGGGGTAGGGCGTCGGGGTCACGCCCCAGAACCGGTAGGACCCGTCCTCGCCGGTGAACAGGTGCGCCCGGCCGGCGGTGCGGCCGTCGGTGTACTGGACGTCGTAGAAGCCGTCGTCGTCGGCCTCCCACACCTCGATCCGGGCGCCGGGGATCGGGCTGCCCTCGGTGTCGCGCACCGTACCGCTGACCCAGCAGGGCTCCCCGGCCGCACCCTGGGCGATGTCGCCGCCCAGCTCGACCCGTGGGGCGTCGTCGACGAAGAACGGCCCGAAGACGGTTGCCTCCGTCACGTCCCCCTCGGCCGGCTGGTTGACGCAGATCGTCTCCATGGAGATGCCCAGGACGTCGGAGAGCAGGATGAACTCCTGCCGGGTGTCGGTGGTGATGTCCCCGCACGCGCGCAGGAACTCGATCGCCGCCTCCCACTCCGCCTCGGTCAGCCGCACCTCGCGGATCAGCTCGTGGGCGTGGCGGGCCACCGCCTGGAGCACCTCCTTGAGCCGCTGGTCCGGGGAGCTCTCGAAGCTCGCCTCCACCTGCTCGGTGACGAGGCGCTCGCGGGCCTCCTGCTCGGACCCCCTCGGCGGGGCCGGCACGATCGTGATGGTCACGGGTTCTCCTTTCGTGGCGACGTCGGCGTCGCCATCTCTCCCCGGCCCCGGTCCTGGGTGGTTGGTGGTTGCCGCGGGGTCAGGGGTGGGTGGTGCGGGTCAGGGGTGGTGCCGGGTCAGGACAGCGGGACCTCCACCGCGTCGGCACCGGCCTGGGCCCGGCCGATGAGCTCGGCCAGCTGGGTCTCGGTGACGGGCCGCGGGTTGGACGGCGGGACCTTCTCCAGCGTCCGGCGCGCGGCCTCGTTCACCTGGTCGGCGCGCAGGCCGAGCTCACCCAGGCTGCGCGGAGCGCCCAGGGTGGCGTAGAGCGCGAGGAGCGCGGCCAGCGCATCCCCGCCGTCGCCGAAGCCTGCCCCGGCCAGCGCACCGGCGACGCGGTCCGCGGCCTCCGGGGCGGCCGGGGCGTTGAACCCGAGCACGTGGGGCAGGACGACGGCGTGCATGGCCGCGTGCTCGAGGTTGTACGCCCCGCCCAGGACGTGGCAGATCTTGTGGTGGATGCCCGAGCCGGCGGCGGCGAACGCGGCCGCGGCGAGATAGGTGCCGGACTGGCAGCGTTCCCGCGCCGTCAGGTCGGCCCCGTCGGCGAGCACCGCGGTCAGCCCCTGCGCGAGCAGCCGGAGGCCCTCGACGGCGAAGGCCGTCGAGGCCGGGCTGGCGGACGGTCCCCACAGCGAGTCCACGCAGTGCGCCACCGCGTTCAGCCCGGAGCTCACGGTGAGGTGCGGAGGAAGGGAGGTGGTCAGCTCGGGGTCGTAGAGCACCACGCGGGGCAGCACGACGGCGTCCGCACCGTTGGTCTTGCGCCCGGCCTCCGTCAGCCCCCAGACGTCGGTGGCCTCCGAGCCTGCGTAGGTCGTCGGGACGGCAACGATCGGCAGGCCCTGCGTGAGGGCGACGGCCTTGGCGGTGCCGGTGGTCGACCCGCCGCCGACGCTCACCAGCACCTCCGCGCCGGACGACCGTGCCAGCTCGCGGGCGGCCTCGGCCGCCTCCACCGGCACGTGCGGACGCACCCCACTGAACGTCGCGACCACGTCGAGCTTCTCGGTCAACAGCTCGGCGACGGCGAGCTCGGCCTCGCCCGCGACGAGCATGACGCGCGAGACTCCGAGCCCGGTCAGCTCCTCGGGCAGCGCGCGGGCGGCGCCGCGCCCGCTCACGACCCGCTGCGGACGGGTCTCGTACACCGTCACGTCCGTCGATGTCTCGATCACGTCAGCTCCTTCGCCGTGCGCCGGGTCCACGTCGACCGCCGCCCTGTCTGCCCCGCCAGCCTGGCCCGCGCCGAGACATACGTCCAGTTCCCACTTCATTGCCCTGCCATATGCTCCGCGTATGGAACTACGGCAGCTCCAGTACTTCGTCACCGTCGTCGACGAACGGTCGGTGTCCCAGGCCGCCGTTCGGCTGCACATGACGCAGCCGCCGCTCTCGACCTCGATGCGCCAGCTCGAGAAGGAGATCGGCGTGCCCCTGCTCCGGCGGCACGCGCGCGGCGTGGAACCCACGGACGCCGGCCTGTTCCTCGCGGAGGAGGCGCGGCGGCTCCTCAGGCACCTCGACGACGTCCAGGTGCGGGCCCGCGCGGTGGGTGCCGGCCGGCTCGGCCGCCTCGGGATCGCCACGGTCACCGCCGGCTCGTGGCACCTGCTGCCCTCGATCCTCAGGGCCTTCCACCGCCGCGCGCCGGACGTCGACCTCGACGTCGAGGACGTGCTCCCCGACGAGGTCGTCGAGCGGGTGCGCGACCGGCGCGCGGGCGTGGGGCTGGTGTACTGCGCCGACACGCAGACGCTGGCCCGGTCGGCGGCCGCCGGCCTGGAGACCGCCGTCGCCCGGCGAGAGCCGTTGGTCGCCGTCGTGCCGCGGGACCACCCCGCCGCCAGCGCGAGCGTCATCGACCTGCGCGACCTCGCCGACGAGCCCTGGATCGTCCCCTCGGCCCGTGCCTCGTTCGCGGGGCTGCCGGAGATCCTCCGCCGGGCATGGCAGGAGGCCGGGGTTGCCCCGCGTCACCAACGCTCCAGCGCCACCCCGACGACGGCGCTCGCCCTCGTCGTCGGCGGTCAGGGCGTGACCGTCCTGCCGAGCTCGGTCAACGCGGTCGCCGGGCCCGAGGTGCGCGTGGCCCCGCTGCAGCAGCCGGTCCCGCCGCTCGAGGCGGCGGTCGTCTGGCCGGCGGGGGCGCCGTCGCCGGTGCTCTCCGCGTTCCTCGCCGCCGCACTGGCGACGCCGGAGCCGGACCAGCTCGGTCAGGGCCTGGTGCGACGCCGGGCCGGCCTCGACGACGAGCCCGGTCCCGACGTGCCGCCCTGGCGGACGGGGTGAGGGACGGGAGCAACCACGGAGCGGGTGTCCCCGATCCGTCAGCCGCCGCTGTTCTCAGACCTCCAGCCCGGCCGCACTGATCTCGAGGTCCATGTCCGCCTGAGCCTCCCTGGCCATGGCGAGCGTCGTCGGGTCGTCGAGCACCGCGGACCGCGAGGACGGCACGAGCACGGCGAAGGCGGCCAGGGGGCCGCCTCCGGCGTCGTGGAGCGCCATGCCGAGCACGTGCACGCCGGGCTCGGTCTCCTCGTGGTTGAGGGCGTACCCCCGCTGGCGCGTCTCCTCCAGCGTGCGCGTCAGCCGCCCGAACTCGGCATCGCCGAGGTACGTGCCGGCGAACCGCGCCGACTGGCTGCGGAAGAGCCGTTCGAGGAACGCGGGGTCGAGATCGGCGAGGATCGCCTTGCCGCCCGCGGCGAGCCGGGCGTCCTGCACCAGGCCCGTCCGGTCGCCGACCCGCAGCAGCTGGCCGCCCTCCACGGTCATCAGCACCCGGACCCGCGTGCCGGTGCGGAACATCAGGCTGACCGTCTCGTCCAGCCTGGCGGCCAGCAGGTCGAGGTGCGGGCCGAGCAGCTGCTTGAGGCGCCGCGTCCACGGGAAGGGGGAGGGGGCCGCGCCCATCGACGGGCCGGGGACGTACGCGCGGGACTCGTCCTGGATGGCGAAGTCCCGGTACACCAGCATGGCCAGCAGCCGGTGCGCCGTCGAGGGTGAGACGTCCAGCTCGCGGGCGATGTCCGACAGCCGCGCCCCGCCGGTGTCCCGGAGGATCTGGATGATCCGCAGCGCGTGGTCGACGGAGCTCAGCGCGTACCGCGGCCGCTCGTAGACCTGCTTCTTCTCGGTGGGCACGGACACAGGGAACCGCCTTCCTGTCCGCGGGGCCAAGTCGGCCCCGTGGTGGTCATGTCCTGGCAGCCGTGCGAGGCCCCCGCGCACGGGTGTGCGTGGAGGCCTCGCAGGCGGGGCGGACGGTCAGCCGATCTCGTTCAGCTCGGCCCGGTGGTTCTCGCGGACCCACCGGACGAACACCAGCGAGAGGAGCAGGACGCCGACGTTGACGGCGGCGATCGCCCAGAAGTTGCCGGTGCTGGCGAGCGCGGCGGCGATCATCGGCGCCGGCGCGGAGAACAGGAGCTGGGAGAAGGACAGCGAGAGCGCCGACCCCGAGAAGCGCATGTTCGTCGGGAACTCCTCCGCGTACAACGCGGGCTGCGAGCCGAACTCGAACTGCACGCCGCTGATGGCGACCGCCACGGTGGCGGTGACGAGGAGGACGTTGCCGGTGGCCGCCGCCGGGAAGAAGCAGACCACGGCGAGAATCTGGGCGAAGATCGCGGTCACGAGCACCGGCCGGCGGCCGATGCGGTCGCTCACGCGACCGCCGAGCAGACCGAAGAGCACCGAGACGCCGTTGGCGACCAGCACGATGACGAAAGCCTGCGACTGGGCGAAGCCGGCGCTGGTGGTGAGGTAGTTCAGGCCGTAGACGGCCATCGTGTAGAACGTGACGTTCGAGCCGGCGCGCACCAGCATGAGCTTGGCGATGGTCCCCGGCCGGGACCTGAGCACCTGGAGACCGCTGACGGACTTCGTCGAGACTGCCTTGTGCTCGACGAAGACCGGGGTCTCCTCGAGCCGGAGCCGGATGAAGATTCCGACGAGGACGAGGAGGATGCTCATCAGGAAGGGCACCCGCCAGCCCCAGGACATGAAGGCCGTCTCGCTCAGCGAGCTGCTCAGGACGACCAGCGTGACGTTGGCGAGGACCTGGCTCAGCGGCGAGCCGATGTTGATGAACGCCCCGAGGAACCCGCGCTGGTTGGCGTTGGCGTGCTCCAGGATCATCAGCTGGGCGCCGGTGGCCTCGCCCCCGAGCGAGAACCCCTGCAGGAACCGCAGCGCGACCAGCACGGCGGCGATCGTGACGCCCTGGTTGGCCGGCAGCGCGCCGATCGCCAGCGAGCTGACGCCCATGAGGATGAACGTGCCGAGCAGCACGGGCCGACGGCCGTACTTGTCGCCGAGGTGACCGCAGACGACGGCGCCGAGGGGGCGTGCGAAGAACCCGACGCCGAAGGTGGCGAAGGAGGCGATGAGCCCGCCGGCGGCCCCGAGGTCGGAGAAGAAGAGCGCGGGGAAGATCGTTGCCGACAGTGCGCCGTACACGGCGAAGTCGAACCATTCGAGCGCCGAGCCGATGGCGCCGCTGACCACGGCGGTCCTCTTCTGCGTGCTCCGGCCGGGCGTCCTCGCGTCGTTGCGGTCCTGCGGCGGAGCGGCGACTGCCAGTGTCTCCTGCGTCATGTTCCGGGCCTTCCGTGTTGTGGGCCGCGGCGGGCCCAATCTCGCCTTCGAGCGGGGCCGAACGTAACCGGGACCAAGGTCCTCGTCAACGCGGTGTTCTGCTATCTGGAAACGACGAACCACTTCGTTCGTGAGATGGCCCCGTATCTTGAGGGGGCCCTCGGTTCCGTACTCAGGTCTGGGACACTCCGCTTTCTGTCATGTGGAAAGCCGTGTGCGCCTCGGCGCGCTGCCCGCTTATGTTGTGGCGCCGCAGGGATGCGGAGCCGCAGACACAGCGAGGAGGCGTGGGATGGCTCTGGTGGATGATTCGTCGTGGGACGTGGTCGTGCTGGGCGGTGGCCTGGCGGGACTGCGCGCGGCGTCCGTCGCCGCCGCGGCCGGCGCGAGCGTCCTGCTGCTGGAGAAGCTGGACCGGCTCGGCGGGTCGTCGGCGCTCTCGGCAGGCATGTTCTGGACCGCACCGGACCTGGCCGCCTACCGGCAGCGCGTCCCGCACGGCGACGTCGAGCTCGCCGCCCGGCTGATCGCGCAGTACGAGGGCGACCTGGCCGCGATCCGCGAGAGCGGGGTCCACGTCGACGCAGAGCCGACGCTCGGCGTGATGGGCGACTTCGGCCGCGGCTACTCCTTCGACGTCCGGTCCTATCTCGACGTCCTGACGGCACGGCTGTACGCGTGCGGCGGCACGGTGCGCACCGGCGTCAGCACGCTCGAGATCGAGCGCACAGGCGGGCACCGGTTCCTGGTCCGGACCGAGACGGCGGCCGGCCCGGCGGAGATCCGCGCATCCGCCGTCGTCCTCGCCACGGGTGGCTTCCAGGCCTCGCCGGAGCTCCGCGCCGCACACATGCCGGCGGTCGGCGCGGACATCGCCCTGCGCTCGAACCGCGGCAGCGAGGGCGACGGGCTGAGGCTCGCGTCGTCCCTGGGCGCCGGGCTGGCCGGGGACCTCGGCACGTTCTACGGGCACCTCGTCCCGCACCCCGTCGCGGGCTTCACCCCCGAGAAGTACATGGTGTTCTCGCAGTACTACTCCAGCCACGGCATCCTCGTCGCGGCCGACGGCCGACGTTTCGCCGACGAGTCACGCGGCGACGAGATCCTCAACCAGGACCTCGCCGAGGTCGACGGCATGACCGCGTTCCTCCTCTTCGACGAGGAGGTGCGCTCGACCTACGGCGTCGCGGAGCCCTTCGCCAACTTCGGGCGGGTCGACCGGTTCGAGTTCGCGGTGGCCGGGGGAGCCCGGCACGCGACGGCGGACACCCTCGACGAGCTCGTGCGGCGGCTCGGCGCTCTGGGCGTCGACGCGGACCAGCTGACGCGGACGCTCGCGGGCGACGTCGAGCCCTCGCACCTGGCCCGGCGGGTCTCCCGTGCCGCCCCTCCCACCACGCGGCAGCTGGCGAAGCTGCGGCGGGGCCCGTTCCACGCGCTCGAGGTCCAGCCCGCGATCACCTTCACCCTCGGCGGCATCGCCGTCGACGCCGACCTCTCGGTGCGGGGTCAGGCGGGGGAGCGGATCGACGGGCTCTACGCCGTCGGGGCCGACATCGGTGGGTTCAACAACTACGGCTACGCCGGCGGCCTCGCGCCCGCCCACCTCACCGGCAGCATCGCCGGCCGGGCGGCGGCGCGGCGGACCCTCGGCGCGCCAGCGGTCGCCCTGGCCGGGGCCCGCGAGGGGGAAGCATGCTGAGAAAACGCGTCGCGCTCCTGCAACGCCGGTCCGACCTGTCCTTCGCCGAGTTCGACGAGCACTGGGCGGTCCCGCACGCGGCGATCATCGCCGACCTGCCGGGTCTCGACGAGTACGTGCAGAACTCGGTCCGGTCGTTCTGGACGAACGGCGAGCCGGAGCGGACCGTCGACGGCATCGTCGAGGTGTGGTTCGACGACGGGGTCGTCGCGTCGCCGCAGGCGCACACGTCGGCGGCCCAGCAGGACGACGAGGTCCGGTTCATCCGCACCCTCACCGCGTTCACGGTCACGAACCGGCAGAGCTACGACGCCGAGGCCAAGGTCTGGGTGCTCTCGCCCGAGCCGTTCGACCTGGCGTCGCTCGCCGGGAGCGTCGCGGTGGAGCCGATGGTCGCCCAGCCCGACGCCGACGCCGTGCTCATGGAGCGGCCGCGGCTCCGCCGGGAGGCCGCTGCGCCGGCGTGCATCGCCGTGTTCCCCACGGGCGAGGACGGCGCGGAGGACCTGTTCGAGGCCGTCGTCGACGGCTTCGCCGTCGGGCCGGCCCCGAGCGGGGTGAGGGTGGTGCGGACGGCGTCGCGGCGCGTCCGCTGAGCTGCTCCTCGTCCGCAGCACAGCACACGTCCGCCGCCCGCGACGTGGAGGCGTGTGCTCACTGGCCCTTGACGTTAAGGAGCTGGTGGAGGGTGTGGTCGACGGAGACCAGGTCCGCGGCGTCGGCCATGACGGCGTCGATGTCCTTGTAGGCGTCGGGGATCTCGTCGACGAAGTCCGGCAGGTCGCGGTACTCGATCCCGCTCATGCGCCGTCGCAGGTCGTCCTGCGTGAAGGTCCTGCGAGCTTTCGTGCGTGAGTAGGCCCGGCCCGCGCCGTGCGGGGCCGAGCGCAGCGCCATCTCGTTGCCCTTGCCGGTGACCACGTAGGAGGCGGTGCCCATCGAGCCGGGGATGAGGCCCGGCACGCCCTCGTGGGCGTCGATGGCGCCCTTGCGGGAAAGGAGCACCTGCTTGCCGAAGTGCTCCTCGCGGGCGGTGTAGTTGTGGTGAGCGTTGACCTCCTCGACACGTTCGACCTCCGCGCCCATGAAGCGACCCAGCTGGTCGATCACCCATTCCTTCATCACCTCGCGGTTGAGACGGGCGAACTCCTGCGCCCAGTGCAGGTGCGCCAGGTAGTCGTGAAAGGCGGCGTCGTCGTCGGTGAGGTAGGCGAGGTCCCGGTGAGGCAGGGCGATCGGGCGAGCCGACGTCCGACGCTTCGCCGTCTCGATGAAGTGGCGGGCGATCCTGTTGCCCACCCCGCGACTGCCGGAGTGCAGAAACACCCACACGTCGCCCTGCTCGTCGGCGCTGATCTCGATGAAGTGGTTGCCCCCGCCGAGGGAGCCGAGCTGGCGCCGCCAGTGCTTGGCGAACGCGGCGGGACGGACGCCGTCGTCCTCGGCCAGCGCCTCGAGGCGGGCGACGGCTGCCGCTGCGGCGCCCGAGACCATCCGGTTGTGCTGGCCCGGGCTGAGGGGGACCGCTCGCTCGATCTGCTCGCGCAGCTGCGCCAGCCGGCGGCCGGAGCCGCGCAGCCGCTCCTCGCTGAACTGCGTGCGCACCGCCACCATGCCGCAGCCGATGTCCACGCCGACGGTGGCCGGCATCACGGCGCCCACGGTCGGGATCACCGAGCCGACCGTCGCACCGATGCCCTGGTGCGCGTCGGGCATCAGCGCCACGTGCGGGTCGACGAACGGCATAGCGGCGCTGCGCCTGGCCTGCTCCAGCGTCTCCTCGTCCACGAGCGAGGCCCAGGAGTAGAGCTTGTCGGTGATCTGCTCCATGACGGACAGCGTCCCAGCCGTCCTTGCCGCGGGCACGCCGCCGGTTCCGGTCGTCGGGACCCGCCGGGCGCCCTTCTTCAGCTCTCCAGCGGCGTGATCTCGAGGCGGCTCAGCCGTTCCGGGGCCGCGATGACGTCGATGGCGGTGATGCGCTCGCCGTCGATCGCGAAGGCGAGCACCACGGACGGCTGGCCCACCGCTGCCATGACGATCCCGACCGAGCCGTCCACCAGGGCGAGCTCGGAGACCAGCGCGCGGACGGCCGCGGCGGCCGCGCTCTGGGCCACCACCTCGGCGCCGCGCAGCACCACCGGCCGGCCGCCGGGCACGGCCTGACCGTCCGCCCGAAGGACGACGTCGGGGTCGAGGATGCGGATCAGCGCCACGAGGTCACCGGTCCAGGCCGCAGCGAGGAATGCCTCGACGAGCCGGCGCCGCCGGGCCGGGTCGCCCTCCGGCGGCTGCGAGCCGCGGACCCGTCGGCGGGGCCGGCTGGCGAGCTGCCGGGCCGCCGCCGGCGTCCGCGGAGCATGTTCAGGCACACCCGCGCCACGACCGTCGTCAGCCAGGCGCGCAGGTCCTCGACGTCCTCGGTGCCCGCCCGGCTGACCCGCAGCCAGGCGTCCTGGACGGCGTCGTCGGCCTCGCTCGCCGAGCCGAGCATCCGGTAGGCCACCGCCCGCAGGTGCGGGCGGTGCTCCTCGAAACGCTCGGACGACGCGTCGTCCGTCCGCCCACGCTCTCAGGACACCGCCCCGACCGCCAAGGAACCGACGACCGGCGCCAGGTACAGCAGGCGGGTACGGGACGTGGGTGTACGCGCGGGCGCGCAGCACGGTGACGACGGCGCCGGTGAAGTACAGGATCAGGCCGATCCCGGCGGCGACCCCGACGGCCGGCACGATCAGGCCGGCAAGCAGGCCGAGCGCGCCGGCGGCCTTGGCGACGCCCAGCCACGGCCACCAGCCGCGTGGCACGCCGTACTGCGTCAGCGAGTCGGTCACCCAGGTCGCAGCTCTGAGGAGGGAGACGGCGGAGAAGCCGACCCACAGGGCGGCGAAGACGGTGACGACGACGTACGCGGTCGACATCGCGCACGCGTCAGCGCCTCGGGCGGCCCTGGCGCCGCAGCACGAGCACCGCGCTGTCGTCGCGCGGCGCGGGAACGAACGCGCCGGCGGGCACGTGCCGACCCACCTCGGCGTGGAACCCGCGGGGCGGGCGGGCCGCATAGCGACGGGCCATCCATCGGGGGACCACGAGGTCGGCGCGCACCATCGAGGAGCGGCGGTCGGTCAGGCGTCGTACCAGCTCCGCGCAGATCGCGTACGGCGGATTCGCGACCACGCGGAACGGTCTGCGCGGCAGCGGGACGTCGAGAACGTCGTCGACGACCACGGTGACGGCGGGGTACCGGCGCACCGCCTCACCCAGGCGCGCCGCGCGGCCCGGGTGCAGCTCCACCGCGATCACCCGCGCCCCACGCGCGGCGAGGGGGCGGGTCAGGGCGCCGGTCCCGGAGCCCAGGTCGAGCACGAGGTCGGTTCTGGCGACCCCGGCTCCGGCGACGATCCTGTCAGCCCAGGGCCCCGTGAGCCGGTGCCACCCCCAGCGTGGCCCGGGCCCGGCCACGACGCACCGCCCAGAAGACGCTCATGGGACCGACGGTAGGCGGGTGCCCCGGGCCCGGCCCAGCTCTTATCTCGCTCGCCGGCGGCCCGGGACACCGCCGCCCTGGCGGGATGGCCTCACCGACCTGGCGTGCACGGCGGCCACCGGCTCGTCTCGTCGTGGATCTCGTCGCACCCTGGACACCCGGTCGGCGCGGTGCTTCGCTTGACGGCGTGGCCCGAGCCGTGAAGGCCGACTACCTCGTCGTGGGGGCGGGGGCCAGCGGCATGGCCTTCACCGACGCGCTGACCGACCACGCCGACGTGCGGGTCGCCGTCGTCGACCGCCGCTTCGGCGTCGGCGGGCACTGGCTCGACGACTATCCCTTCGTCCGCCTGCACCAGGCCTCGGCGTTCTACGGGGTCGCCTCCACCCTGCTCGGCGGCGGACGGGTCCAGGACCACGGGCCCGAGACCGGCCTGCAGGAGCGGGCCACCGAGCCAGAGATCTGCGCCTACTTCGCCCGCGTCGCCGACCGGCTGCTCGAGACGGGCAAGGTCGACCTCTTCCCGAACTGCGAGTACCTGGGCGAGCGCCAGTTCGTCTCGTGCGTCTCCGGCGAGCGGTTCGAGGTGGGGCCGGGGTGCCGGGTGGTCGACGCGCGGTACCTCGCCCCGGACATCCCCGCCACCACGCCCGCGCCGTTCGAGGTCGCGGACGGGGCCCGGGTGCTGCCGGTGAACGACCTCGCCCGCCTGACGGACGCGCCCAGCCAGTACGTGATCGTCGGCTCCGGCAAGACGGCCACGGACGCCTGCGTCTGGCTCCTCGCGCGCGGCGTGGACTCCGGGGCGATCGTGTGGGTCCGGCCCCGCGACCCGTGGATGTTCAACCGGGCGGTGGTCCAGCCCGACCCGGCGGTCTTCATCGGCATGGTGGCCGACGTGATGGCGGCAGCCGAGACGGCCACCTCGCCCGAGGACCTGTTCCTCCGGCTGGAGGACGCCGGCATCATGCTGCGCATCGACCCCTCGGTGACCCCGACGATGGCGAAGACCCCGACCCTGGCCACGTGGGAGCTCGACAAGCTCCGCACCATCGAGCACGTCGTCCGGCTGGGCCACGTCCGGCGCGTGGAGCCGGGCCGCGTCGTCCTGGACCGGGGCGAGGTGACGACGGCGAGGGACGCCCTCGTCGTGCACTGCGCGGCCTCCGGCCTGAAGTACTCCCCGCTCGTGCCGATCTGGGCGCCGGCGGCGATCACGCTGCAGCCGATCCGCACCGGCTTCCCGTGCTTCGGCGCGGCCCTGGCTGGGTACGTCGAGGCCACCCGGGAGGACGACGCCGAGAAGAACCGGCTGTGCCCGCCCACGCCGTACTCGAACACGCTCACCGAGTGGGCCTGGATGAACGTCCTGGGCGCCCGGGCGGCGGCGTCGTTCAACTCCGCGCCGGACGTCAAGGCATGGGCCAACGGCGTCACGCTCAACCCGGCGCGCATCCCGCCCCGGTACGACCGCCCCGCCGCGCTGGACGACGCGCTCGGCCGGCTGCACGCGCACGCGGCCGGCGGGATCGCGAAGCTCGAGCAGCTGGGTGGGATGCCCGCCGCCGCGTGAGCTCCGCGGCCGAGGGCCGCCACCGGTGGGTCGCTGCGCCCCGTCAGAGGTCGACGGCCCGGTTCAGCCAGACCTGGGTGACCTCCATCCCGACCTTCTCGTACAGGGCGAGCGCCCCGGTCCGGGAGTCGGTGGACAGCTCGGCCCGGCCGGCGCCGTGCGCCCGCGAGTGGGAGAAGGCGTCCACGAGGAGCGCCCGGGCGAGGCCCCGTCCGCGCTGGTCGGCCCGGACCGCGAGCTTGTCGACGTAGCCGACGTCCCCGGCGCGGACGACGAACGCGGCGCCCACGACCTGCCGGTCGGGGGCGACGGCGACCCGCAGGTTCCACGGCTCGAAGCCCGGCCGGTCCATCACCCGGGCGGCGAAGTCCTCGTACGACGACCGCGCTCGGTCGGACCACTCCAGGAACGCGTCCTCGACCGTCGTCCACACCGCCCGGTGGTCCGCCGGTGTCGCCTCGCGGACGGTGTACCCCGCGGGCACGGGCTGCGGGACGATCTCGCGGCCGGCCGGCAGGGCGAGCACCCAGGACGTCCAGCGCACCCGGTAGCCCAGCGACCCGAGCAGCCGGTCCCCGGGGGAGCCCGCGAACACCGGCATGCCGACCGTGCGCGCGCCCGCGGCGCGCGCCCGGTCCCGGATCCAGCCGGCGAGCGCGGTGCCGATGCCGCGGCCGTGGTGGTCCGGGTGCACGGCGGCGTCGCTGCGGTCCTCCCCGGAGTACTCGGCGAAGGCGACGAGCCGGTCGCCGTCGAGCACGCCGAGGGTGCCCGAGGCGACGTCGAAGCTCGGCCGCTGCCAGTCGGCGACGACGTCCGCCACCTCGATCGCGACCTCGCCCGTGCTGCGCAGCTCCTCGGCCGCGACGACGTCGACCACCGCGGCGGCGTCGGCGAGGGAGAGCGGGCGGGTCGTGAACCCGGGAAGGTCGATCACCGGAGCCTCACCTCAGGCCGCCGGCAGGTGGAGCCGGGAACCGGTCACCTCGACGGTGTGGCGCGCCGGGACAACCCGGGTGCCCGTGGCGTGGTCGGGGGTGCCGAGGTTGCGGTTGCGCCAGGGGAAGGAGCCCCCGGCGACGAGCAGGCGGATGCGGTGCCCGGCGGCGAAGCGGTGCGCGACCGCATCCAGCTCGACCCGGACGATCCGCGGGGTCGGCGACGCGCCCTGGAGGCGGAGGAAGCCGTCCGAGACGTTGCGGGAGCGGCCACGAGCGTCGACGTCGCTGATCCTGAGGAACAGGTCGGCGTGCGGGTTGTCGCTGGCGTGGCTCAGCTCGACCGTCGGGACGCCGACCACCTCCAGGGCGGCGTCGAGGACGGGCCCGGTGAACGCCAGGACGTCCGATCGCCTCGCGAGGGCGTCGTCCCGGCGGTAGCCCGCCTTGCTGCCGGTGAGCATCCGCCCTCCGAGGGACGGCGTGGGCTCCGCGGGGTCGTAGGTGAAGGATGCTGCGGGCAGGCCGGTGGCGGCCGGCCGCGGGCCGAGCCTGCCGTGGGGCAGCAGGTGGAGGACGGTGTCGCGGGCCGGGGGCGGCCAGGAGGCCAGGGAGCGCCACTGGCCGGAACCGGCGCCGGCGCCGGTGACGTGGATCCGGACCGGGGCCGGTCGCTCGCTGTGTCGCGTGCCGGCCAGATGCTCGTCCAGCCACTCCAGCGTCTCGCGGTAGATCGTCGACCTGCCGGCGACGTCGAAGGAGGAGTGGGTCCACGGCCCGACCGTCAGCGCGACGTCCACGCCGCGGCGGTGCAGCTGCCGGTACTGCTCGAGAGTCTGCGTGAGGAGGAGGTCCTGCCACCCGGTCTGCAGCAGGACCGGCACCTCGGCGCGCTCGAGCGCCGCCCCCAGCTGGGCACGGGACCAGAACGGGTCGTCCGGGTCGTCGTGGGTCGCGTACTCGCGGAACCAGGGCGCCCGGTCGCCGACGAGTCGCTCCGCGGCCTCGGCCACCGGCAGATGTGCCAGGGCGCCCCGCTGCCGCCGGACGGCCGTGAGCTCGCGCCAGTACATCGCGCCGACCGAGGGGTTCTCGGCGACGAGCTCGGCGAACGTCAGCCAGGCCTCGAGGGCGATGGCTCCCTCGGGGTGGAACGCCCGGCTGAAGTCGTGCAGGCTCACCTGGACCACGGCGGCGGCGAGCTCCGGCGGCGGGTCCGTCAGCAGCGCCCACTGGGTGAAGGAGAGGTAGGAACCGCCGTAGGTGGCGAAGCGGCCAGCGAACCACGGCTGCACACGGAGCCAGCGCACGGTGTCCGCGGCGTCGTCGACCTCGGTCATGAAGGGCTCGAACGTCCCGCCGGAGCCGAACCGGCCCCGGCACTGGACCAGGACCACGTGGTACCCCCGCGGCGCGAACGGCGCCACGAGAAGGGCCCGGCTGACCAGGTCCGCGCCGTAGGGCGTGCGGACGAGAACCGTGCCGACGGCCGGGCCGGTCGGGGCGAAGTGGTCGGCGAGCAGGTGGACGCCGTCGCGCATCGGCACCCGGAGCCGCTGCGTCACCGTGTAGTCGGTCCTCGGGCGCGGCAGGTCGAAGAGGCGCGTCGTCGCGGCGTCGATGGCACGTTCCAGCCGCGAGCGTCTGCGCGGGCCCGGGGGAGCCTGCGTCGTTGCCGGCACGGGGCGGTCCTCCTGTGCGGAGCTAGGCCGGTCAGCGGCAGAAGGGTTCCACGCCGGCCGCCGAGAGGACGCCGCCGACGACGTGCTCGCGGAAGTTCTCCTCGCCGGGCATCTCGTCGGCGGTGAAGTTGGCGTCGTCGTGCCCGAGCGAGGTGATCCAGGCACGGCCGCCGTCGTAGTACTGGCACCACGAGACCGGGTGGTTCTCGGGGTGGCCTGGGTGCCCGTAGAAGCCGGTGTTGTCCTCGGACGATCCGGGCTCGAGGACGGCGAGCTGGCGCACCTGCGTGGGGAACGGCACGAGGTTGTAGAACTCGTCGCGGTAGTCCCAGGTGCGCGGAACGTCCTCGGTGGATGCGTCCCTCCGGCTGACCGTGCGGACCGTGCCGTCACGGTTGGGCCCGTGGTCGTAGAAGTTGGCCCCGCCGAGCAGGCCCTGGAAGTAGTCCCAGTTGTACTCCGCGCCGAGCGTGTTGTGGATGCTCACGAACCCGCCGCCGGAGCGGAGGTACTGCATGAGCGAGGTCTGGGCGGCGTCGTCGAGGATGTCGCGCGAGGTGCTGAAGAAGATCACGGCGTCGTAGCCCATGAGATCGGCGGGCGAGGCCAGCTCGGCGACGTCCTCGGTCCAGTCGACCTCCAGGCCCGCCCCCCGCAGCCAGTCGACGAGCGCGCGCTGACCGACGTTCTCCTCGCCCAGCTCCGGGTTCATCCCCGGCCCGAGGACCGGGCCCAGGTAGGAGTGGCGGGAGACACCCGTGCGGCTGTAGACCAGCACGCGGTTCCTGCCGTCCGTCCGGTGCTCGGACTCCCAGGCGTTGTAGCAGTCCGGGTCGGTGCCACGGCACACGCCGTAGTCCGCGACGCGGTCGTCGTACCGGGCGACGGAGCTGGGCCGATCGGCCTGGGTCGTCGTGGTCGAGACCAGGACGGCGGTACCCGCCAGTGCCGCACCGGCGGCGCCGACGAGGGCGGTGCGGAGGATGGTCCGGCGCGGGCGGTCGTGGTGCTCCATCGTCGTGCTCCCATGGCTGTCGGCCCGGGCGGCCACGTGGCGTCGTCGCCTCGGGCACCCCGCCGAGGCGGGGCCTCGACGAGCATCCGCCACGCTGCCCCGGACGGGCAAGAGGACGACGGTCGGCGAGCAGTGCCAGGCTCGGCTCTTGACCCCTCATCGATCGGGCAACTACCTTCTCCCGCAGTGGCATATACCACTCCCGTTGTCCGAGGTTGCTATGGCCTGCACGGGACCACGGACGGCGACGCAGGCGCAGAATGCTGTCACCGCATCGGGGGAGAGGTGGAGCACCAGGACTCGGCCAAGGGGGGCCACCGTGGAACTCTTGCAGGACATCCTCACCGGCATCGCCAACAACATCTTCAACCAGGTCCCGATCCTCATCGGGCTCATCGCTCTCGCCGGCCTGCTCCTGCAGCGCAAGCCGGTCGAGGCCGTCGTCGGCGGCACGATCCGGGCCGTCGTCGGCGTCGTCATCCTCATGCTCGGCGTGGAGATCTTCGTCGGCGGACTGGTCGCCTTCCAGGCCATCGTCGCCAGCGCCGTCGGGCTGGACCCGCCCGCGGCGAGCAGCACCCTCAACGACTTCCTCGGCGGGCAGGGTTCGGCGGTCCCGCTCATCATCGCGGTCGGCTTCGCGGTCCATCTGCTGCTCGTGCGCGTTTTCCGAGCAGCCCGGTACGTGTACCTCACCGGTCACCTGATGTTCTGGATGAGCATCGTGATCGCCGCTTCGCTGGTCGAGGTCTTCACCGACATCCCGCAGACCACGCTGGTGGTGGCCGGCGCGGTCATCATCGCGTGCTACTGGACGTTGCAGCCGCTGTGGGTGGCGCCGCTCATGAAGCGGCTCATGGGGCACGACCAGTTCGGCCTCGGTCACACCACGTCCACGGTCGCCCTCATCGCCGGGTACGGCTCGAAGGCGCTGCGGCTGGGTGACGCCGAGCGTCACGACTCGGAGAAGCTCAAGCTGCCCCGGCAGGTCTCCTTCTTCAAGGACATCAACGTCTCGACGGCGTTGATCATCGCCGTGATCATGCTCGTGGCCATCGCCTTCGCCGACTCCGCTGTCGTCCAGGAGCAGATGGCGGGCTCCGAGCTGCTGCCCTGGGCGTGGGGGCTGACGCAGGCGCTGCGCTTCGCCGCCGGTATCGCGATCCTGCTCTTCGGCGTGCGCATGTTCCTCGCCGAGATCGTCCCCGCCTTCAAGGGCATCTCGGACAAGGTCCTGCCCGGCACCCGGCCGGCGCTCGACATCCCCGTCGTCTTCCCCAAGGCCCCGACCGCGGTGATGATCGGCTTCCTCTCGTCCACCGTGGTCTTTCTCGTCCTCATGGGCATCTTCGCCGCCGCCGGCTGGTTCGTGCTCGTGCCGCCGATGATCATGCTGTTCTTCGGCGGGGGCTCCGGCGGCGTGTTCGGCAACGCCGTCGCCGGCTGGCGCGGCGCCGTCTTCGGCGGTCTGGTCAACGGCATCCTGCTCGCCTTCGGCCAGTGGATCGGCTGGGGTCTGTACGACAACACCGCCCCCGAGCTCGCCACCCTCGCCGACCCCGACTGGTACGCCGTCGGCTGGCTCCTCATCGGCGCCGCGAACCTGCTCGAGCCGCTCGGCACGGCGGCCGTCTGGGTCGTCGCGGCGGCGGTGCTGCTCGCGACCGTCGCGATCCTCATGATGCTCTCGCGGCGGAGGACGACGGCGGACGTCGCGCCGACGGCGACCGCGACCTCCACCCCGGCGGCCGGTTCCGCCGACGCCACCACCGCTGGCGCAGGTGCGGGCCCCGCCTCGGCCGGCACCACGAGCACCAAGTCCGGCACCTCCGCCGGTTCCGGACCGTCCACCCGTCAGCAGCGCAACGTCGAGGAGACACGATGACCGAACGTCCCGACCCGATGAAGGTGCTCGCCGTGTGCGGGCTCGGCATGGGGACCAGCCTCATCCTCCGCATGACCACGGAGACGGTGTTCCAGCGCCTCGGCATCCGTGCCGACGTGGAGAACACCGACATCTCCGCGGCCCGCAGCACCCCGGCCGACGTCATCATCGGGCAGGGCATGCACACCAGCGAGCTCGAAGGCGCCGCACCGGTGACCGTGACCGTCGACGACTTCGTCGACGACGCCGCGCTGGAGTCCCGGCTCCGGCCGGCCCTGCAGGAGGTGGGCTGGCTGTGACGGAGGAGGGTGCCGGGATCCCGGTGCGTGCCGCCTTCCTGGACGGCGCGGACGACTGGCGCGACGGCGTGCGCGCCGCCGCCGGCCTGCTCGTGGAGCTGGGCACCGCGGACCAGCGGTACGTGGACGCCTGCGTGTCCAGCGTCGAGGAGCACGGCCCGTACATCGTCCTCACCCCGGGCGTCGCCCTGGCGCACGCCCAGGCCGAGACCGGGACGACGACGGAGGGGCTCGCCGCGCTCCGGCTCACCCGGCCGGTCACGTTCGGGCATCCCACGAACGACCCGGTCGACGTCGTCCTCGCGTTCTCCTCCGGCGGCTCTCACATGGAGATGATCAAGGCGATGGGGAAGGCCCTCACCGGCGGGCTCGCCGACCGGCTGCGCGGCGCCGACGACGTCGACGAGGCCGAGCAGCTTCTCGCCGAGGCGGTCGGCCATGGCTGACGAGACGGTTCTCGAGCGGTTCGGCCGCGCGACGACCGACCACCTCGCCGCGGTCCTAGAGGCCAACGCCGAGTCGCTCGAGCGGGCGGCGGAGATCATCACGACGTCCTGGCGGACCGAGCGCCTCGTCTACGCCGCAGGGTCCGGGCACTCCCTGGCGAGTGTCCTGGAGACGTTCTACCGCGCCGGCGGGCTGCCCTTCGTCAGGCCGCTGTGGGACCCGAACCTGCTGCCGCTCAACGGTTCGGACCTCTCCACCGCGGCCGAACGCCGGCCTGGTCTGGGACGCCGGATCGTCGACGAGGCCGGCGTGGGCAAGGGGGACGTCGTCGTCGTCTTCTCGAACTCCGGCATCAACCACGTGCCGCTCGAGATCGCCGGGTCGGCGCGTGCGGCCGGCGCGGCGGTCATCGCGGTGACGTCGGTTGCCGCCTCGGACGCGGCACCGCTGCGCGCGGGACGCCGGCTCCACGAGGTGGCCGACGTCGTCGTCGACACCCGGGTGCCCCCCGGGGACGCGAGCTGGCCGCCCGAGTCCCCGCGGACGGCGCCGCTGTCGTCGCTGTCCAACGCGATCGTGTGGAACGCGATCCTCGTGCTCTGCGCGGAGACCGAGCCGGGGACGCCGTTCTGGCGCAGCGCGAACACCACCGGGCCGACCAACGACGAGCTGGCCGACCGGTACCGGGCCGTCGTCCCGGAGCTGCGCTAGATCGCGGTCGAGAGCTCGTACCGGTCGCCGCGGTAGGAGGAGACCGTGTACTCCACGGGCCTGCCGCGCCAGGTGGAGGTACGGGTGAGGTGCAGCACCGCCGCGTGCGCCGGCACGTGGAGCAGACGCGCCTCCTCGGCCGTGGCGTTGCGGGCTCGGACGGTCTCCTCCCCACCGTCGAAGACGATGCCGCGCTCGCCCAGCAGCGTGTACAGCGACCCGTCCTCCAGGTCTGCGGCGCTGAGGTCGGGTGCCAGCGCCGCGGTGAGGGTGACCGTCTCGATGGCCATGGGCACGCCGTCGGCGGTGCGCAGCCGGCGGATCACGTGAGCCCGTTCGCCCGGACCGAGGTCGAGCACGGCGGACGCCTCTCCCTCCGGCGGCGTGGTGGTGAACGAGAGGGTGTGCGCACCCGGAGTGAACCCCCGCACGCGCATGTCCTCCGTGAAGGACGACAGGCGGATCGGCATCCGGATCCGCGGGGCGGAGACGAAGGTGCCACGACCGACGGTCCGCTCCACCCGGCCCTCGTCCATCAGGGCGGCGAGCGCACGTCGGGCGGTCATGCGAGAGACGTCCAGGGAGTCGGCGAGCTCACGCTCGGAGGGGACGGGGTCCCCGACGCGGAGGTTGGCGTCGATATGGTCCAGCAGGACCCGCCTGAGCCACAGGTACTTGGGCTCGTCGGCAGGACGGTCGCGTGCGGCGGCCAGCGGTGGCACGCCCGAGTCGCCCCCAGTCACGTCCGGAGCATAACCGGCCGCCGTCCAGCGGCGGGCCGGTGCGCCGCTGACGCCATCGGGCTCGGCGGCTGCCCCGGCTCAGTACCCGAACGCGAGCGTGGGGTCCGCCGCCGTCTCCACCCACACCGAGCGGGGCTGGCTGTACTCCAAGAGGCCGTCGAGCCCGCTCGAGCGCCCGTACCCGGAGTTCTTGAACCCGCCGAACGGGGACATGACGTTGATGGTCTTGTAGGAGTTGACCCAGACGGTGCCGGCCTCGAGGCGGCCGGCCACGCGGTGCGCGCGGGCCACGTCCGAGGTCCACACCGCGCCGGCGAGGCCGAACGCCGAGTCGTTGGCCAGCGCGACGGCCTCGTCCTCGTCGTCGAACGGGATGGCCGCCACGACGGGGCCGAAGACCTCCTGCTGGGCGATCGCGTCCGAGTTCGCCACGTCGCGCAGCACGGTGGGCCGGTAGAAGAACCCACCCTCCGCCGCGCCCTCCGCGCCGCGCCCGCCGGTGGTCAGGGTCGCCCCGGCGCCGACGGCGGCGGTCACCATCTGGTCGATGCGCTCGAGCTGCGGCCGGTTCTGGACCGGCCCGATCTGCGTGCGCTCGTCCAGCGGGTCGCCCACGCGCAGGCCGGCGGCGAAGGCGGAGAAGGACTCCAGCAGCTCGTCGTACGCGCGGCGCTGGACGAGCAGGCGCGAGCCGGCCACGCAGCTCTGCCCGGCGCCCGAGAAGATCGCGGCGGCCGCGCCGCCGACCGCCCGGCGCAGGTCGGCGTCGGAGAAGACGATGTTCGCGGACTTCCCGCCCAGCTCGAGCACGCACGGCTTGAGGTTCTCGGCGGCGGCCACGGAGATGAGCCGGCCGGTGGCGGGGGAGCCCACGAACACCACCTTGCGGACCTGCTCGTCCCGCACGAGCGCGTCGCCGGTGGTCCGGCCGAGCCCCGCGACCACGTTGAACGCGCCCGGCGGCAGCCCCGCGTCGACGGCGAGCAGCGCGAGCATCGCGGACGTGATCGGCGTCAGCTCGGACGGCTTGAGGACGATCGCGTTGCCCGCCGCGAGCGCCGGCGCCACCTGCCAGCCGCCGGTGAAGGCCGGCGCGTTCCACGGCGTGATCGCCAGGACGACGCCGTAGGGCACCCGCTGCGTGTAGTTCAGGTGGCTGGTGGGCACGGGGATGACCTCGCCGTGCTGCTTGTCCGCCCACCCGGCGTAGTACTCGAACATCTCCGCCACCTTGGTCACCTCGGCGGTGGCGTCGCGCAGCGGCTTGCCGGCGCTCGCGGCCTCGACGAGCGCCAGGTCGTCCAGGGAGGCGCGCACGGCGGCGCCGACGGCGGTGAGGACGCGCCCGCGCCCCGAGGCGGTCAGGGCCTGCCAAGCGCGGGCGCCCTCGGCCGCGGACGTCGTCGCCTCGGCGGCCACCTCCGCGCCGGCGTCGCGGTAGGTCAGCAGCACGGAGCCGTCGGCCGGGTTCTCCAGCAGGACCTCCGGGCCGGTGCCCTGGCGCAGCCGCCCGTGCACGACGTTGACGGCCGGGACCTCCCCGAGCCGGGCACGGATGACGGAGATGACGGCGTCGTGGGAGGTGCTCACTTCGAGGTGCCTGCTTCCTGCTCTCGGTCGGTGACTCGCTCTCGGTCGGCCGCGCGTCCGCGTTCGGCGACGCGGTCCCGGTCGGCCATGCGGTTGAAGTCGGCGGCGGCGTCCTCGTCCCGGAGCTCGCGCCACGCCGCGGCGGACCCGGCGGCCAGCGGCAGGTCGACGCCGAGCCCCGCGGCGGTGCTGACCGCCAGCTCGACGTCGCGGGTCATCAGGCCGACGGGGAAGCCGCTGTCGAAGCTGCCGGAGAGCACCCACCGCGGCAGGTTGACCTCCGTGACCGCGCTGCGCCCGGACGCCCCGTTGACCGCCTCCAGCAGGCGGGCGGGGTCGAGGCCCGCGGCGCGGCCCAGGTCGAGGGCCTCGCCCGCGGCCTGCAGGTGGACGGCGCACAGCATGTTGTTGACCAGCTTGGCGACGTTCCCGGCCCCGGGCCCGCCGACGTGCGTGACCCGGCCGGCGAGGACCTGGAGGACCGGAGCCGCCTCGGCGACGGCGTCGTCCTCGCCGCCGAGGAAGACGGTCAGGGTGCCGGACTCGGCGCCCGCGGGACCGCCGCTCACCGGGGCGTCGACGAGGGCGTGGCCCGCGGCCGCCGTCGCCGCCGCGAGCCGGCGGGTGGCGAGCGGGTCGGAGGTGGAGGTGTCGACCACGAGCCGGTGGTCGACGCCCGGACCCAGCAGCCCGGCCTCGCCGAGCACCTGCTCGACGACGGCGGAGCCGGGGAGCGAGAGGACGAGGGTCCCGGCCCGGCGGACGGCCTCCGCCAGCGCGACCACCTCGAGCCCGCCGTCGAACCGCTCCGCGACCCCCGGCACGGGGTCGACCCCGAGCGTGGGGACGCCGGCGCGCAGCAGCGTCCGCGCCATCCCGCCGCCCATGTTGCCCAGCCCGACGACGGCGACCGTGCCGACCATCAGCCACCGATCCGGAGGGTGAAGTGGGCGATCACGGCGGAGGCGAGGAACGTGCCGATGAGGACGAACACGCCGACGATGAGCAGCTTCCACCCGGAGTGCCGGGCGATGGCGATCTCCCGCTGCGAGATGGCCAGGCCGGCGAACGCCAGGCACGGCACGCTCAGCGCCAGGAAGTCGATGTCCCCGACCAGGCCCACGACGAACTCGCCCCACGGCAGGGCCGGGATGGAGGCGACGATGCCCACGATCGACACCCACGCGACGCTGGGCAGCCGCAGGAACGCGGTGGCGCGGGTGATGAGGATGCCGATCACCGCGATGACGCCGAGGGCGATCATCCCCGTCGCGGCGTCGCCGGCGGTGAGGTCGGTGGCGATGAGCTGGGCGATCCAGCCGATCGGCAGGACCACGAGCAGGGCCACCAGCTCCACGCCCAGCGGCAGCTTCTCGACCTCCTCGTCGCGGATGTCGGCGGTCTCGGCGGTGCTCATCGCTTCCCTCCGGTCGTCGGGGCGGTCTCGTCGCGGTGCGCCCGGCGGTACATCCACTCCACCAGCGGCAGCGCCACGAACAGCGAGACGTACATGCCGGTGGCGTACGTGAGCAGGTTGCTCGAGCCGGCGAACGCCAGGATGGTGTCCTCCATCTCGGGCCTCGCGGCGGCGAGCGCGCCGCTGCACGCGGCCATCATCGAGCCGCTGCCCACCCCGCAGGCCATGGCCATCGCCCGCACGTCGAGGATGTCGAGCGAGGCGAGGAAGGAGACCATCACCGAGTACAGGATGGTGCCGAACAGCGTGCCGACGACGTAGACGGCGAGCACCCCGGTGCCCTCCGGCCCCTTGAGGCCGTACCGCTCGGCCACGATGGCGATGCTCGGCTCGCGGGCGACGGAGAACGTCGCGCCGACGGCCTCCCGGCCCATCTTCAGCACCCACACCGCGATGGGGAACGCGAGCGCGATGGTGCCGAGGTTGCCGATCTCCTGCAGGATCAGCGCCGGTCCCGCCGCGATGATCTCCTCGATGTCCGGGCCGATCGTCGTCCCGAACTTGGCGATGAACGGCATGATCGCGACGACGATCATGGGGGAGGCGACCCGCACGTCGTGCGCACGGAGCACCTTCCCGACGCGGCCGGTCACGTTGGGGTTGAGCAGGAGCCCGAACACGAAGGCGTACAGCAGCGGCAGGAAGAGGATCGTCCCCACCCCGACGTCGATCTGCCGGATGCCTATGAGCTGGGCGCCCACCACGATGAGCAGGGCGACGACGTAGAGCCGCCACGCTCCCATCACGTCGCTGACGGTCTGCATCTGGGCCTCCACGGTCTGTCGGACTCGTCCGTCGCAGGGGTGTGGCCGGTGTGAGGGCGGCCACTCCTCGGGCTTGGCGGGGAACGTACCATCAGTGCCGGGCCTCGCCGACAGGGTGTCCGGCCCGGAACCCGCCGACCGGATCGGAGCCGCCATGGACCTCGCCCGACTTGCCGCGGACACCACCGGCGTGCGCTCGCGGATCGCCGCGGCCGTGGCGGCGCGGGCGGACGACGTCGTCGCGCTGGGCCGGGCCGTCCACGCCGACCCCGAGCTCTCCTTCGCCGAGCACCGGGCCGCGCGCGCCGTCGCGGAGCTGCTGCGCGCTGACGGCTTCGCCGTCGAGGCCGGGGTCGGCGGGCTCGAGACCGCGTTCACCGCGACGGCGGGCACCGGCCCGCTGACCGTCGCGCTGTGCGTCGAGTACGACGCGCTGCCGGACGTCGGCCACGCGTGCGGGCACAACCTCATCGCCGGGGCGGGAGTGGCCGCCGCGGTGGGGCTGCGCCCCCTGGTCGACGAGCTCGGCCTCACCCTCAAGGTGATCGGCACGCCGGCCGAGGAGCACGGCGGCGGCAAGACGGTGCTGCTCGACCGGGGCGTGTTCGACGACGTCGCGATGGCGCTGATGGTCCATCCGCTCCAGGAGGGGCTGAGCTACGACCCCGTGGGGACCACGTCGCAGGCGGTGGGCCGGTACCGCGCGACCTTCCGGGGACGGGCGGCGCACGCCGCGGCCGCGCCCCACCTGGCCGTCAACGCGGCGGACGCCGCCGTCGTCGCCCAGGTCGCCGTGGGGCTGCTGCGCCAGCAGCTGCCGTCCGACCACCGGGTCGCGCTCTTCGTCTCCGAGGCCGGGCACGCGACGAACATCATCCCGGACCGCGCCGTCGTCGACTTCGAGTGCCGCGCCTTCACCCTGCCGGAGTACGAGGCGCTGCTCGTGCGGGTCCGCCGGTGCTTCGAGGCCGGAGCCCTCGCCACCGGTGCCGAGCTCGAGATCACCGCGACCGAGCCGCTGTACGAGCCGCTCGAGCACGACCCTGGCCTGTGCGCCCGCTGGAGCGACGCCATCTCCTTCTTCGGTCACGACGTCGAGCCCGGCGCCGGGCTGGCGGGCGGGTCGACGGACATGGGCAACGTCTCCCGCCGGATCCCGAGCATCCACCCCTGGATCGGGGTGCCGGGCTGCGCCGCGCCCATCCACTCGCACGACTTCGCGGCGGTCGCCGACTCGCCCGCCGCGTACGACCTGATGCTCGAGGCCGGGGTGGCCATGGCATGGACGGTCGCCGCGGTGAGCGCCGACGAGGACGAGGTCCGGCGGCTGCTCGACGCCGCCGCGTCCCGCCGCGTGCGCGCCTGAGTCGAGAGGCCGCCGGTTCAAGGGGTGCCGAGGACCGCCGTCGCCGCCGTCCCACGGTCGAGGAGGGCCTTGCGGTTGACGACGGCGACCACGACCGCCGTCGCGACGAAGAGCCACATGTCCCACGGCTGGGCGTCGGGCCAGGTCGGGTTGTTCATCTGGGCGTGGAAGAGGAAGGCGACGAGCAGCGAGCCGCGGGCGGCGTTGAACATCGGGGTGAGGATCACGCTGATCGCGATGACGCCGAAGAAGAACGGCCAGAAGTCCCAGGCCGACTGCTTGGTGCCGCTGAGCAGGAACGACGGCGTGTGCCACAGCGCGATGACGACGCCGAGCACGAGGCTCGCCCACAGCGGGGCGAGGCGCCGCTGGAGGAGCGGCAGCGCGACCCCGCGCCAGCCGAGCTCCTCGATGGGGCCGATGAGGAACATCGGCAGCAGGGCTGGCAGAACCGTGTACCAGGGCGAGAACGGGAACGGGTCGCCCAGGTTCCCGGTGATCGCGGCGCCGGCGTAGAACACCGCGGGCATGCCCACGAGGAGCACGAGCCACCAGGCGAGCGACATCCGCCGGAGCGCGAACCGACGGAAGAACGCCCCGAGCCCGGCCGGCCCGTGGTGACGGGCCACCAGGAGCACGCCGACGATGCCGGGCGTGTAGACCATGAAGATGAAGACCGGGTTCGTGTAGCCCATCGGCCCGAGGACGGTGTCGAGCCGCTCCTGGAAGAACACATAGAGGATGCCCGCGCCCCAGGAGAGACCGAAGGTGGCGAGGAAGAAGGTGCGGAGCGAGCGGACGGTGAGTCCCGTCGTCGCCGGCTCGGTGCTCGGGCGGCGCGTGGGTGTGCGGGCGGACATGGTGACCCCTCTGGATCGAATCGGACGTGGGCGGCCGGAAGGCCGTTGAAACCGTCTCAGCACGGGCCGGCGCGGCGGTATCGGGGTCTGCCCTGGTCCGACCCTGGCCCGCCCCTGACCTCCGGCCGTCATGGAATCAGCGGTGCACGACGTCGTCGACGGCCAGGCGGATGAACGCTCCCTGGCCCGCGTAGTCGTCTCCGTACCCGGCGACCACCCGGGTCGGGACGGTGAAACCGCCGAAGGTGCCCTCCGCGAGCGTGCGCGCGCCGAACGTGTGCCACTGCCACGGTCCGCCGTCGAGCCGGGCCCAGCGGCGCGTGGTGCAGCTGCGAAGGACGCCGCCGTCGTCGATCCGCAGCGTGCACTCCCGGACCTCGCCGGCGACCGGCACGAGCGCCACCACCTCGGTGTCCGAGACGTCGCGCCAGCGGACCGACGGGTCCAGCGCCGTCGCGGGGGACCAGCAGATCTCGCTCGCCGCGCGGGCGCCGGCGCTGCGCGCGAGGTCCGCGCCGGACGCCCGCACCACGGGGACCAGCCCGAGCAGGCGGTGCGTCATCTCCGCGCGCTCGCCGTGGAGGCGGTCGACGCCCACCAGCGGCACGCCGAGCAGGCTGGTCCGCACCGGCCACACGTAGCCCCGCAGCGGGTCCAGGGCCTGGCGGGACCGGATCGGCCACCACCTGCCGCCCAGCCGGATCTGTCCGTGCTGGCGCATCTCGACCCGACGGCGCAGCGGCGTCCCGGGGGCGACGGCGTGGTCGAGCCAGCGGCGGGCCGGGGCCGGCAGGCCCAGGGCCATGGCGGGGTCGTACGGCTCCGGGTCGGGCGTGGGGGTGAGGAGGTCGTCCCAGTCGGACCGGGCGGCGCGCGGCACGGCCGGGAGAGACCTGGTCGCCGTCGTCATCGCGCGTTCGCACCTCCGTCGTCTCCCACTGTCCTCGGACGGCGACCGGGCGCCACGGACGAACGTCCCCGGCGTGGGCGTCCGGCCCGAGCGGTCTGCGGCCAGGAGCGTCCAGCCCCGGGGCGGGACCGGGCCGCCTCCATGCGGCGAGCCCATCGGCGAGACCGCGGGCGCATCACCGTTCCGGCGGCGGGGTCAACGCCGCAGGTCGGCGCCCGCCGGAGCGGACCCGTGCGGGGCGAACCAGGACGGCAGCAGGCGGCGAAGGTCCGCGACACCGGCCGTGGTGAGCGACCCGTCCGCGAGCGCGTCCGGCCAGTCCTGCCGCCCGCGCGCCAGCGCCAGCAGCGTCGCGAGGGAGCACCGCAGGTAGACGTACCGGCCGGCGTCCAGCAACGGATCGGTCAGGCACGCGTACGGCGGAACACCCTCCTGCAGCACCAGCCAGTAACGCCGATCGTGCTCGAGCGGCCAGAGCTCCAGCACCACGGGTTCGGCGGGCAGGTGCCCCGTGCGCACCCGCTGGGCCAGCCATCCGAGCACGACGTCGGGGTCGCGCTCCACCATGGCGGGGTCGTCGGGTAGCCAGGTCTCGGCCCAGTCGCGCAGGGCGAAGAGCACGGGCATCAGCCCGCCACCGACATCGGTCAGGCGATAGCCGGCGGCCCCGTCCCGCGAGACGAGCCCCAGCGTCTCGAGCCGCCGGAGCCGCTCGGCGAGCACCGAGCGGGAGATGTGGCCCGGCAGGGAACGGATCAGCTCGTTGAAGCCCAGGGGCCCGAACACCCCGAGCTGGCGCACGACGAGGAGGCTCCAACGGTCACCGAGGTGGTCGATGGCCTTGGTGAAGGAGCAGTAGCCGGGTAGCTCCCGCGCGCCCACCGTCCCAGTCTCCCACCGGCGGTTCGAAACGCGAACTATGCGCACCCTGCCGCCGGACCGATGGTGGGTGCATGGACGTGCTCCACCACCGCGCGGCGGCGTCGCGGCACACCCCCGCGACGGAGGAGGTCTACCGCCGGATGCTGGACGCTGCCGGCGTGGACGGGCGGTTCGTCGCACGTCCGTCGGGGCGCCTCGTGCACGTGGTGGCGGCCGGCGACGGACCTCCGGTGGTGCATCTGCACGGCACCAACACCTCGTCGCTCTCCCACCTGATGCTCGTGGGCCGGATGCCCGCCCTGCGCTCCTACCTCGTCGACCGGCCCGGGTGCGGCCTCAGCGATGCGGACCCGTTCCGGCCGGGGCGCTTTCGTGAGTACGGCGTCGGCTTCGTCGGCGACGTGATGGACGCCCTGGACCTCGACGCCGCGGTCCTCGTGGGCGCCTCGGGCGGGGGCATCTGGGCCACCTGGTACGCCCTTGCCCACCCGGAGCGGGTCCGCGGAATGGTCATGCTGGGCTCCGTGCCGACCCTGCCCGGTGGCCGGCCGCCCCGCACGATGCGGCTGGCCGCGACCCCGGGCATCGGCGACCTCATGGTCCGAGCGGTGCGGCCCGGCCGTCGGACGATGCTGCAGATCATGACCTCGATGGGCGAGGCCGAGACCATCGGGCGGCACCCCGACCTGTTCGACTCCCTCGTCGCCGGCGCCCGCGACCCCGTCGCGACCCGGGCCAACCTGGCTGAGCTGCGGGCGCTGATCTCCCCGCGCGGCATCCTGCCCAGCATGCGGTTCACCCGCGAGGACCTCCGGCGGCTGGCCGTGCCGACCCTCATGATCTGGGGTGATCGCGATCCGGTTGTGCCGCTCGCGCGGGCGCGCGCGGCCGCCACCGAGATCCCCGACGCCCGCCTCGAGGTGCTGCCGGCCGGGCACGTGCCCCAGCTGGGCAACCCGGACCGGGTGGCCGCGCTGCTGGAGGAGTTCGCAATGACGGCATGGGAGTGACCTGCGCGCAGCACCAGGACCACCAGCCTGTCGTCCTCGATCTCGTAGCTGACGCGGTAGTCGCCGGTCCGCGCCCGCCACTCACCCGCCCCGCCGGCGAGCCGGATGGCCGCGGGGGGACGTCTGCCTTGACCTCGTCCCACGGGACGGGCGCCTCCGCCGTCGTGCGCATCTCCTCGCGGGCGGCCTCGGCCGCGAGGATGTCCTCCATGCCCTCCGCCAGCTCGGTGAGGCGGTCCAGCTCCTCGGCGTCGACGTCGCCGCGACACGCTTCCCGCGACGCATGACGTAGACGGGGCGATGGCTGCTCGTCGCGTGCTCGAGGACGCCGGCAAGGCGCTCCCGTGCCTGGGAGACACTCAGCTCCTCCGGCTCTTTCATGTACGTCTCGTAGGCGTCGTGGAAGTACAGCAGCGTCGCGGCCTGCGACCTCGCACCGGCTTCCTCCGGGACCGTTGACGCGCCTCGAAGCCGTGAGGAGACTGATTGCCGTCCCGGGGTTCGCCCATCGAGCGCTAGGGGGCACGCCGTGTCTCGGGAGATGCTGGTCTACGCACGCGACACCGCCGCCGCGAGGACGGAGGTCGCCGAGGCGGGCGGGCGCACGTTGCTGGAGGCAGCGCCGCACCTGCTGGTCATCTCGGTGCCGGACGAGGTGAGCGTCGGCTCGATCGCCGCCGTCACGGAGGACCTCTCTGGGCTGGACGAGGACGAGCAGCTGGTCGCCGACGCGTGGCACACCCGGTTCGGCGCCGTGTCCCGCCCGGAGGAACGGCAGGCCCGCGCGGCCCGGCAACGGGTGGTCCCCTGGGACGCGCCGGGCCGCACCCCGCCGCAGCACCTCCAGGAGGAGGCGGCACAAGAACGCTCGGTCACTCTGCCGCCGTCGACCGCGGAGAGCCGCGGCGACACTGCTCGCTCCACCGACACCCCTACCAGCGTGGTGCTCACCGGTTCGGTGGCCGTGGGCCTCGTGGTGGTCTCCGGGCCGGCCACGCCGCCCTACTGGCTCCCGCTGCACGGGGCGCTCAAGCATGTCTCCGTCAGCGCCTCCGGCGAGGTCTGGGGCGTCAACGCGAACGACCAGATCTACCGCCTGAACGCGTCCAGCCTCACGTGGGAGCAGATGCCGGGAGCACTGGCACAGGTCTCGTCCGGTTCCGAGGTCTGGGGGGTCAACGCCGAGGACGAGATCTACCGGTGGAACGGCAGCTCCTGGACGCAGGTCTCCGGTGCGCTCAAGCACGTCTCGGTGGGCGACGACGGCACTGTCTGGGGCGTCAACGCCGAGGACGAGATCTACCGGTGGAACGGCAGCTCCTGGACGCAGGTCTCCGGTGCGCTCAAGCAGATCTCGGTCGCCGACACCAGCACGGTGTGGGGCGTCAACGCCGAGGATGAGATCTACCGGTGGAACGGCAGCTCCTGGACGCAGGTCTCAGGTGCGCTCAAGCACGTCTCGGTCGCCGCGGACGGGTCGGTCGTCGGTGTGAACGCCGACGACAAGATCTACCGCTACCTCGGCGACAGCCAGTGGGAGCAGCTCCCCGGCAGCCTCAAGCAGGTCTCGGCCAGCTCCGCGGCCGTGCAGTGGGGCGTCAACCACGAGGACGAGATCTTCAGGCACGACCCGTCGCTGAGCCTCACGTTCAGCAGCAGCGAGCGGTCACTCGTCGTGTCGGAGGTACTCGAGGCCCTGACGTACCTGGCTACGGAGGGCGCGAGCCAGAACGTCACCTTCACCCTGGACTGGCACTTCCCCACCGTCGACGTCGCCACCGGGAACGGACACGACTACGAGCCGATGGAGGCGCCCTGGCGGGACGCCGCGCTGCAGCAGCTCGGCTTCCCCGGCTCGCGTGCCGGGTCTCGGCAGTTCGTGCAGTCTCTGCGGTCCGGGCTCGGCACCGACTGGGCCTACGCGGCGTACTTCACCAGGTACCCCCTGCACCACTTCGCCTACGCCGGCCAGGAGCGGCTGGTGATGGAGTACCTGAACGACGGGTGGGGACCCAACGAGATCAACAAGGTGTTCGCGCACGAGACCGGCCACATCTTCGGCGCCGCCGACGAGTACGGCACCTGCGGCTGCGGTGCCTCCGGGCACAATCAGATCCCCAACAACAACTGCAAGAACTGCACGTCCAACCAGGTCGCGTGCCTGATGAACGCCAATACGCTCACCCTGTGCCCATGGACCCGAGGCCAGCTGGGCTGGCCCCTGTGGGACTCGGTCGCGGGCGCCCTCAAGCACGTCTCCGTCGGCGCGGACGGGACGGTGTGGGGCGTGAACGCCAGCGACAAGATCTACCGCCGCGACGGCAACGCCTGGACGCAGGTCTCCGGCGCCCTGAAGCAGATCTCGGTCGGCAACGCGGCGAACGTCTGGGGCGTCAACAAGGACGACAAGATCTACCGGCGCACCGGTGACACCTGGACCCGGGTGCCCGGAGCGCTCAAGCACGTCTCCGTCGCCGCGGACGGGACCGTCTGGGGCGTGAACGCCAGCGACAACATCTACCGCCGCGACGGCAACGCATGGACGCAGGTGCCCGGGGCGCTGCGACAGATCTCGTCGGGGAATGCGGCCGCAGTGTGGGGCGTGAACGCCGGAGGGAACATCTACCGGCGCACCGGAAGTTCGTGGACGCAGGTTCCCGGATCGCTCAAGCACGTCTCGGTGGCAGCCGACGGCACGATCTGGGGCGTGAACTCCGCGGACAGGATCTACCGGTGGACGGGCGCCGCGTGGGAGCAGTTCCCCGGTGCACTGAAGCAGGTGTCGGTGGGGGCGTGGGGGCTCGTCTGGGGCGTGAACGCCTCCGACAAGATCTACCGGCTCATCTAGTGCGGCCGCCGCGTCGTCGCTGTGCTGGCGTGGCTGCGGGGACAGCGCGGCGCCCGGGCTGCGTGGACCGGTGCCCCGCCGCAGCGGTCACGCCCGGGACGGAGCGTCCCGGCCGCAGGCGCCGGTACCCGCCGCCGGGCGGCACCCTCCCGGCGCCGGAAGTGTGACGCATCTCCGGCCCGGGCGGTGCCGGGCGGGCGCGCTCCCGCCGTCGTTTTCCGATATACCGGTAGAAGACTCCCACCGCCGTCGAAGGACCAGACGATGACCGACCCCACCGCGACCATGCACGTGCACACCACACCCGACGGTCACCACTACCTCGTCGAGGGGCCCGAGGAGACGTGCCCCGCGGCCGAGCACGTCCGGGTCGGCGCCGACACGTCGACGCGGGACGGGCGGCGCACGGGGACGGACCGCGGCCGACGGCGCACCCCCGCCGTCGTGCAGATCGCCACGATCGCGCTGGTCACCTACGCCGTCGCGCTCGGGCTCGTCCGCGTCGGTACGGCAGTGCTCGGCGGCAAGAACCGCTGACGACCGCCAGCCGGCAGCACGCCTCCGCCGAGCAGCACGCGTCGCCGAGTTCGAGCGGCTCAACCGCCGTGCGGGTCAGCGCGCACACCGAGACGAACGAGATCGAGGGTTTGGCTCGAAATCGTCGATGCACGAACCAGAACCTCGATCTCGTGGCGGTTCGGTCCTCCGCAGGCGTGAGGCTGCCACTGTTCGCCAGCCCGCGCGCGTGAGGCTGCCCGTCGGTGCGCGCTGAGGCTGCCGCGCCCCGCCCGTCGGCGCAGTGGGCCGCTCGCTCGCGGTCCGGCCGGGCGCTCAGCGCCGCAGGCGCGCCACCGCCGACCAGAACACCATCTTGGCCACTGCCGCCGGGCTGTAGCGGACCCCGTTCTCGTATGGCCCCTCGCCGCGGAGGACCGCGTCGGCGCCGCCGTCGACGAAGAGCACCTGCCCCGTCATGAAGGCGTTCTCCTCCGCCAGCGTCCAGGCGATCGCGCTCGCGACCGCTCGGACGGGTCCGGGAATACCTAGCGGCTGGGGCAGCGCCTCGGCGAGGACTCGCGCCTGTGCGGCGTTGCCGAGCACCGTGCGCCGGGCGGTCTGGGTGTCGACGACGCCCGGTGCCACCGCGTTCAGCGTGATCCCCGCGCCGGCCCACCGTGCATCCGCGGCCTGACGGCGGACCCAGCGGTTCAGCGCGATCTTCGTCGAACGGTAGATGACCCCGCCGCGCCCCTGCCCGGCCGCACCCCCGGCGGCCGCCCGCGCCACGGCCTCATCCCCGGCCAGGCAGGCCTCGACGATGCTGAGGTCGCCGGCCGAGAGCGCCGAGGCGGAGGTGACCACGGTCGCGCGGGGGGCGGGCCGGCGGGCCAGCAGGGGACGGAGCCCCTCGAGGACCGCGGTCGTGCCGAAGTAGTTCACCGAGACGGTGGCCGGACCTCGGTCGTCGATCCCGGCGACCAGGGCGACGCCGTCGACCCCGCCGGGAGCCAGCCGCTCCACCGCCGCCACGAGCGCGGTGCGTCCGCTCCTCGTGACCAGGTCGGCGCGCACGTCGACCGCGTCCCCGAGCCCGCAGGTGATCACCCGGTCACCGGCGGCCCGCAGCAGGCCGACCAGCTCGGCGCCGATGCCGGAGTCGGCGCCGGTGACGACGTGCGTGCGCCGGGTCGGGGTGGGGGTCTGCGGGACGGCGTCCTGGGTCACGGGCTCACCCTTCCAGAGTCCGGCGGGAGGTCACCACCAGCAGACCGTCCTCGGTGCGCACCGCGGTCCGCAGGCCGGGGACGTCGAGGGAGCGGGCCACGCGGTCGGCCACGCCGTCGTGCGGCCGCCCGTGCGGCAGCTCGTGGACGAGGCAGAGGCGCCCGCCCGGCCGTAGGTGGAAGGCGAGCGCGGCGGCCTCGCGCACCGCGAGCCGGGTCCAGAAGACGTTGACGTTGACGGCCAGCGCGAGGTCGAAGACGGCGGCCGCGCCGAGGGCGGCCGTCAGGTCGGCGACGTCCCCCTCCACGACGGTCAGCCGCCCCGCCTCGACGAACCGGGCGTTGCGCCGGTCGGGTCCGGTCGACCGCACGGGCGGACCGGTCGACGGCGGTGCAGACCAAGTGTGTAGGTGCCGAGGAGCAATTCGATCGCCGCCCCGGTGCCGCTGCCGATCTCGAGGACCCGCTCGTCGCCGGCGGGGGCGAGGTGCCGGACCGCGGCGCGGATCCGGGTCGGCACGCGAGCCACGGCACCACCTTCTCGTCGTCCGGGCCGGCGAGCCGGCGTCTCGCGCGACCGCCGGATCGGTCGGTACGCAGAGAGCGTGCCCCTCCCGGCCGGGCGGGGGCACGGCATTTTCGAGCGACGGCGTGCGGCCGGCGTCTCGCGCGTCCGTCGTGGCCGGCGCCAGACCGGTTGACCCGCGGGCCGGGCGCCAGGAGCATGCCGCCGTGACCTACGAGTTCGACGCCGAGCTGTGGCTGTGGGACGCCCGGCAGATGGACACCTGGACGTTCGTCTCGCTGCCCGCGGAGATGGCGGACGAGATCCTCGAGCTGTCCGCCCCGTACGAGCGCGGGTTCGGCTCGGTGCGGGTGGAGGTCGCCGTCGGGAGGACGGTGTGGCGGACGTCGGTCTTCCCCGACAGCGGCCGGCGCACGTACGTGCTTCCGATCAAGAAGGCGGTGCGGAAGGCGGAGGGGCTCGAGGCGGGGGACACGGCGCGGGTCCGGCTGACGCTGCTCGACGTCGGAGCCGGCTGAGAGGATGCGGCCATGACGACGGACGGCGGGACCCACCGCAAGCGCATCGGCTTCCTCTCGTTCGGGCACTGGCAGCCGGTGCCCGGCTCCCAGACCCGCACGGCCGCCGACGCCCTGCTGCAGACCATCGAGCTCGCCGTCGCCGCGGAGGAGCTGGGCATCGACGGCGCGTACGTGCGCGTCCACCACTTCGCCCGCCAGCTCGCCTCGCCCTTCCCGCTGCTCTCCGCCGTCGCCGCACGCACCTCCCGCATCGAGATCGGCACCGGCGTGATCGACATGCGCTACGAGCACCCGCTCTACATGGCCGAGGAGGCGGCGGCCGCCGACCTCATCAGCGGCGGGCGCCTCCAGCTCGGCGTCAGTCGCGGCTCGCCCGAGACGGCGCTGCGCGGGTACGAGTCCTTCGGGTACGTCCCGGCGGAGGGCCAGAGCGACGCCGACATGGCCCGCGCGCACACCGAGCTCTTCCGCGCCGCGATCGACGGCGCGGCGGTGGCGCGCGCGAACCCGCGGATGACGGGGAGCGAGGCGCCGCTCGCGATTCAGCCGCTCTCGCCGGGCCTGCCCGACCGGATCTGGTGGGGCTCGGGGACCCGGGCCACCGCCCGGTGGACGGCGGAGCAGGGGATGAACCTGATGAGCTCGACGCTGCTGAGCGAGGACACCGGCGTGCCGTTCGACGAGCTGCAGGCGGAGCAGATCGAGCACTACCGCCAGGCCTGGCGCGAGGCGGGGTGGGAGCGCGAGCCGCGCGTCTCGGTCAGCCGCAGCGTCATCCCGCTCGTCACCGACCTGGACCGGGCCTACTTCGGCGGCCGGGAGGACGAGCGGCACGACCAGGTCGGCATGCTCGAGGGCGTGCGGGCACGGTTCGGCAAGAGCTACACCGGCGAGCCGGACGTCATCGCGGAGGAGCTGAGCAATGACGCGGCCGTGGCGGCGGCGGACACGGTGCTGCTCACGGTGCCGAACCAGCTGGGGGTGGACTACAACGCCCAGCTGTTGGAGAACATCGCCCGGCACGTGGCGCCGGCGTTCGGGTGGTCGCCGGCCGGGTGAGCCCGCCGCGGGGGACCGGGGGCGCCGCGGCTGGGTGACCCGGGTGGCCAGCCTCACGCGTGCGCTCCGCGTCCGACGCCGTCCGATGGGAGATACTTGAGTCTCGACAACTGAACATGCCACCGAACCGCGGCGGGAGAGTCCCGCTGTTGCGGGCGCCGAAGGAGCAACCTCCCCGGGAATCTCTCAGGCCCCCAAGACCGCCGCCGGCGAGGCTCCTCTGGAAAGCAACCCCCGCGGGGGTTCACCGACGGTGTAACCGGGCCACGGCCCGCGAAAGCTCTCAGGTCCGATGACAGAGCGGGGAACGACCCACCCGCCGCGCGCCTCCGCGCGCACCTGTCCTGAGGAGTTCTGTGGCACTGTCGGCCGACGCGCCCGCGCGCGTCCACGAGATCACCCGTCCCGGCGCCGCGCCGGCTCACCCCACAGCCGCGCAGCCCGTACCGGCTCACGCCGCAGCCGGGCCCACCCGCCCGGCCCCGGCCGGCGACCCGGCCCGCAACCGCCGTCTCGGCGTCGTCGCGATCGTCGTCTCCGCCACCGCCATGGGCACCGCCGGCGTGTTCGGCCGCCTGGCCACCCCGTCCGGCGCGCTGATCGGCGAGGCGCTGACGATGGGCCGCATGCTGGTCGGCGCCGTCGGGATGCTGGTCATCCTCGCCGTCGGCCGCCGCCTCGGCGTCCTGCGCCGCACGCGCCTGTCCTGGTCCGTCGCGCTCGGCGGCGTCTTCCTCGGGCTGTCGCTGGCGACGCTGCTCTCCGCGACGGTGCTCATCGACCTCGCCCTCGCCGTGGCGCTGCACTACCTCGGGCCGGTCCTCTCCGCGTCCCTGGCCTGGGTGCTGCTCAAGGAGTCGATGACCCGCGTCGAGGTCGTCTCCCTCGTCATCAGCTTCGCGGGGATGACCCTGGCGGCCGGTCTCGTCGGCGGCGACCCGGCCGTGGCGTCCGGCCAGGAGGCCCTGGGTCTGGGGCTGGGCGTGGCCTCCGGGATCTTCTACGGGGCGGCGCTGCTGTGCTACCGGTACCGCACGGACATGCCGGCGGACGTGCGCAGCTTCTGGAACTTCGCCTTCGGCGCCCTGGGGACCGCGGCCCTGGTGGCCGTGGTGCGGCCCGACCTGTCCGGGATGACGGCGACCCACTGGGCGTGGGCCGCCGCGTTCTTCCTCGTCTGCGGGCTCCTCGCCCTGGGCCTGCTGGTCGTGGCCGGCAAGCACCTGCGCGCCGCCGAGCTCTCCGGCCTGTCCTACTGGGAGGTCGTGGTGGCGCTGCTGCTCGGTGCCGCCCTGTTCGGCGAGGGCGTCTCGGCGCTCGCCGCCGCCGGGGCCGGGCTCATCGTCATCGCGGGCGTCGTCCCGCTCCTTGGTCCTGCACGAGCCTCATCGACACGAGCTCGGTGAATCCGGCGCGCCGGGCGAAGCGCACCTTCCGGCGCTTGTGCACCGTGAAGCCGAGCCTGGCGTAGAGCCCGAGGGCGGGGGCGTTGGTGTCCTTGATGTCCTCGAGCACGTACTCGCGGTAGCCGGGCAGCGCCACCAGGTGACGCAGCAACGCGGTGGCGACCCCGCGACCCTGGTGGGCCGGCTCGGTGGCGACGAACCCGATCTCGGCGAGCCCCGGCCGGGCGCCGGCGGACGCGCGCATGAACCAGCCCCGGATCACGACGTAGGCGAGCAGCCCCCGTGCGAGCCCGAGGTGACGCCGGATCTCCCGCCATCGCGGCGCGAACAGCGACTGGCCGCCCTCGGTGAGCGAGGCGAGGCCGGCGGGCTCGCCGTCCACGAGGGCGACGTAGAACCGGTCGAGCAGCAGCATGTGCTCGAAGGCGTCGGCCAGCCGGCCGGTGTCGCGCGAGAACGCGACGAAGTCCTCCGCGAAGCTGCGCACGTAGACCTCGGTGATGCGGCGCCGGTATCCCTCGCCGAGCTCGTCCCCCCGCTCGACGACGACCATCGTCCCGTCCACCTCGTCCACCTCGTCCACCTCGTCCACCTCGTCCACCCGTCCATCCCGCCGTCGCGCGGACCTCACGGGCTTGGATCCGACCGGCTCCGCTCCTGCGAGATGCCCTGCGTGGGCACCACCGAACGCGTCGCGCTCGGACCCATCTGAGTACGGGACCGGCAGGACCGCCAACCTTTTTCGGCCGGTCCTCGGATGCGAGCGCGCGTCGCCGGCGTCGCCCGCACCGTGGCAGGTACCGGCCGTGGCCACAACCGCTCACCCCCCGTTCATCACCGAGCCATATCCCCTCGCTACGGTCGGAAACCGCGGCCGGACGACGACGTCCGGGCCGCGCCAACCAGAACCGATCACCCGGGGGAACCGTGCACCTGCCCGCCCGAAGACTGACCGCCGCGCTCGCCGGCGCCGGCCTCTGCCTCACCGCCGTCGGCGCGCTGCCGGCGCTGGCCGGCACCGAGCCGGAGGCCGAGACCCTCGCCGAGCTCGTGACCGTCGGCGACGCCGGCGGCCTCGACCTCGACGCCGACGGCTCCGTGCTCCACGAGGTCTCCACCCAGGCGGTCGCGCCGGGGCTGGACCTGACCAGCTTCCAGCGCCTGGAGGAGAAGGGCTGGACGTCGGGCAACATCCTCAAGGCCGACCTCACCGAGCCGACCCTGAGCATGAAGGTCCTCGACTCCGGCGCCACCACCGCGCCGGCCACCGTGCTCGATCAGGTCCGGGGCACCGGGGCGGTCGCCGCCGTCAACGGCAACCACTTCGACATGAACTTCACCAACGCCCCGATCTTCACCACGATCAGCGACGGCGAGATCATCAACGGCTACAGCCAGGCCTACCCGGCGTTCACCCTCACCGACGGCGTCGCCGCCATCGAGTACCTCTCCGCCTCCGGCACCCTCACCGCCGGCGACGCCACCCACGAGCTCGCCGGCCTGAACCGCGCGACCGTTCCGGCCAACTCGATCGGCGTCTACAACGAGCGGTGGGGGAGCGCCTCCCTCGACCGCCCCGCCGGCGTGCCCGGCGAGACCGACGTCGCGACCGCCGTCGTCTCCGGCGGCACCGTCACCGCTGTGTCTGCCGGGGCCGGCGTGCCCGCGTTCCCCACAGGCGGTCAGGTCCTGCTGGGCCGCGGGACCGGTGCGGCCGCCCTGCGCGCCCTCGAGGTCGGCCAGGCCGTGGAGGTCACGGTCTCCCCGAGCTCCGACGTCGACCTGGGCATCGGCGGCAACGTCCCGCTGGTCCTGGACGGCGCGCTCGCGGACTTCCCGGACGAGCCCGTCGCCGCCCGCACCGTCCTCGGACTGACCGAGGACGGCTCCGAGCTGCTCGTCGCCACGGTCGACGGGCGCAGCGCCACCGCCCGCGGCCTGACCCGCGTGGAGATGGCCGAGCTGATGATCGACCTCGGCGCCCACAACGCCGTCAACATCGACGGCGGCGGCTCCACCACCATGGTCGCCCGCCCCGCAGGCGGCACCGAGCCCGAGCTGGTCAACGTCCCCTCCGACGGCTCCCAGCGCGTGGTGGCCAACTCCCTGGCGTTCTTCTCCTCCGCCGACACCGAGGAGCTGACCGACGTCGCCGTGCGCCCCGTGCTGGACGGCGAGGACGCCCACCACGTCATCCCCGGCCTGCACCGCACCGTCGAGGGCGTCGGTCTGTCCGACCAGCTCGCCGGCACCGACGCCGAGGGCCGGTTCACCGTCACCTCGCCGGGCTCGCTGCCGAACGGCGCCGACGCCAACGCGGTCATCACCGGGCAGACGAAGACCGGTGCCGTCCTCGAGGGCGTCACGCCCGGCCCGGCCACCGTCACCTACAAGGCGTCCGGCCTGACCGGCGCCACGAACCTCACCGTGCTCGGGCCCCTCGACCACGTCACCGCCTCGACGTCGCAGATCGCCATGGAGGGCGAGGGCGACACCGCCACCATCTCCCTCACCGGTCACGACGCCGACGGCTTCTCCGCGCCGATCGAGGTCTCCGACGTCGAGGCCTCCGTCGCCGAGGGCTTCACCATCGAGCCGGCCGGCCCGGGCGCCTTCACCATCACCGCGACCACGGGCTCCGGCTCCGCGCTCGCCCAGCTCGAGGTGGCCGGGACCGTGGTCCAGGTCCCCGTGACCGTGGGCCTGACCACCAGGCCCGTCACCGACCTGGCCGACGGCGCCGCCTGGCGCTTCGAGCAGGCGCGAGCCACCGGCACGCTCACCGTGGCGGAGGGCCCGGCGGGCCAGCCGGCGCTGCGGCTGACGCACGACTTCACGACGTCGACGGCGACGCGCGGCTCCTACGCCGTCGCGCCCGCGCCCATCCCCGTGCCCGGGCAGCCGCAGGCGATCACGATGCTGATCGACGGCGACGCCACCGGCGCCTGGCCGCGCCTGCAGGTGCGCGACGGCGACGGGGTGGTCAAGCAGCTCGACGGCCCGATGGTCACGTGGGAGGGCTGGAAGGAGACCACCTTCCCCGTCCCGGCGGGGACCGCGTTCCCCCTCACGCTCGAGCGCGTGCGGATCATGGAGACCCGGTCCACCGCGAGCTACCGGGGCGACGTCGCGTTCACGGACATCGCCGCGGTCGTCGCTCCCGACGTCGAGCAGCCGGTGGTCGCGCCCGTGCACGACCCGGTGATCGTCACCGACGGGACCGTGGACGGGTACGCCCAGCGGATCGCGGTGATGTCCGACGCGCAGTTCGTCGGGCGGGCGCCCGACTCCGACACCGTCGCGGCCGCCCGTCGCACGCTGCGGGAGATCGTCGCCGAGGACCCGGACCTGCTCGTCGTCAACGGCGACCTGGTCGACGAGGGCGCCCCCGTCGACCTCGACCTCGCCCGGCGGGTGCTCGAGGAGGAGGTCGGCGACGCCGTCCCGTACCTGTACGTGCCCGGCAACCACGAGATCATGGGCGGCTCGATCGGGGCCTTCGAGGCGGCCTTCGGGCCGGCGCAGAACGTGGTGGACGTGGCCGGCACGCGGGTCATCACGCTCGACACCTCCGCCGGGTCCCTCCGGGCCGGCGGGCTGGACCAGATCCGGCTGCTGGAGGACTCCCTCGCCTCGGCGGCCACCGACCCCGCGGTCACCGGCGTGGTGGTGTTCTTCCACCACCCGACCGAGGACCCGCTGCCCGACGACGCCTCGCAGCTCTCCGACCGGTACGAGGCCGCGGCGGTCGACACCCTGCTCGGCGGCTTCCGGGCGTCGGCCGGGAAGTCCGTCGCCGCGGTCAACGCCCACGTCGGCGCTTTCCACGCCCGCAGCTTCGACGGCGTCTCCAACGTCATCAACGGCAACTCGGGCAAGTCCCCGGCCTCCACGCCCGAGAACGGCGGGTTCACCGGGTGGACGCTGCTCGGCATCGACCCGGCCGACGGCGTGGTCGGCGAGAACCCGGCACCCGTGGCCGACCGGCTGGACTGGATGCGGGCGGAGGTCCGCGCCCGGGTGGACGCGCTCGCGCTCGACGTGCCGGTCGAGCTCACGCTCGGGGAGACCGCCGTCGTCCGCGGGACGGTCACGCAGGACGGCACTCGCGCGGTGCCGGTGGCCTGGCCGATGAGCGCCGACTGGGCGGGGGAGGGCGTGACCGTCGCCGCCGCGTCCGGTGCCGAGCTCGAGGGCGAGGCGGCGGTGCTGCGCCTCAACCCGGCCACCGGTGAGCTGACCGCCGTCGGGTCGGGCACCGCCACGGTGCGGCTGACCGTCAACGGGGTCACCGAGGAGGTCACCGTCACCGTGCCCGCGGTGGAGGCGCCCGCGTGCGAGACGCCCGGCTCGGCCCCGACCGGGGCGCCCGGCGGCGCGGGCGAGAACACCCAGGCGCTCGAGCGTGGCCTGGGCAAGCCGCCGTGGGGCCGCTGCGGGGAGTGATCCCGCCCGGCCCAGCGGCCGGGTGATCGAGAAGCGGGGCCGTCCTCCCGGGGGAGAGGACGGCCCCGATTCTCATGGTCAGCCCGGCGGAGGCCCCGCTTCTCGTCAGCCGGGCGGAGGGTAGCCTCGCCGCCCGGCGCCTACCCGTGCTGCGACACCGCCGCCTCGATCCGGCCCCTCAGCTCCGCGTCCACGGCGGGCAGGGCCATCCGGCTGGCCCACGCGGCGCCGGTGCGGGCGGCCATCGCGGTCTTGAGGCGGGGGATGGTCGGGCCCGTCAGGCCGACCACCTCCTTGACGCTGGCCTGGGCACGCTCCGCGGCCTCGCCGTCGCCGGCGTCCAGCGCGCGGGCGAGCGTGGAGAACGTCTCCGGGAAGGCCGAGGAGACGCCGGAGACGACGCCGGTCCCGCCCTGCTCGAGCACCCACGGCAGGGTGGCGTCGTCACCGGAGTAGAGCTCCTGGCCGTCCTGGAGCGCGGCGGCGTACTCGGTGAGCCGCGCCGCGGCCCCGCCGGACAGCTTCACGCCCACCATGCCCGGCAGCGCCAGGACGCGGCGCAGCACCTCCACCGGGACGTCCATGCCGGTGCGCTCGGGGAAGAGGTAGGCGTACACGTCGGCCTGGGGGAACGCCTCGGTCAGCGCCCGGAAGAACGCCACCACGCCGTCGTCGTCGGTGGGCAGGTAGTACGGCGAGAGCAGCGCGAACCGGCTGATGCCGAGGTCCGCCGTCGCCGCGGCGAGGCGGAGCACCTGGCGGGTGCTGCCGTGGCCGAGGTGGGCCACCACCCGCGCGGCGCCGAGCACCTCGGCGGCCACGCGGAAGAGCTCGACCCGCTCGTCGTCGTCCAGCGCGGGGAACTCCCCGGTGGTGCCGGCGACGAGCACGCCGTCGACGTGCGGGTCGATCGTGCGCAGGACGCTCTCGAACTCGGTGAGGTCGAGCGACCCGTCCTCGGTGAAGGGCACGGGGACGGCGCTGATGATCTGGGCGGGCATGGGCTTCCTTTCAGTGGAGCAGGCTGAGGGGGACGCGCGCCTCGACGATGCCGCGGCGCTGCCAGGTGTAGGTGATGACGAGGTCGGCGCCGGCGACGACGGCGGCCGGGTAGGAGTACTCGCCGACGCCGCTCGTCTCCACGCCGGCGTCGGCGGGGGAGAAGGACCACGGCGGCGGCAGGGCGGGGCGGCGGCCGGGGTCGTCGTCGACCGGGGTGAGCCCGTCCTCGACGACGACGGCGGCCTCGCGCCAGGTGTCGCCGTCGTCCGGGGAGACGGAGACGACCAGGGGGCAGCGGGCGCCCCAGTCCTGCGCCACCGGGTTGTGCACGCAGGCGACGGTGCCGTCGTCGAGAGCGACGGCCGCCAGCCCCGAGTTGCTGTTGGCCAGCGCCGTCGGCTCGGCGGGTGACCAGGTGCGCCCGGCGTCGTCCGAGCGGGAGCGGTACGCCGAGCCCTCCGTGCTGCGCAGGAGGGCGTGGACGGTCGGGCCGCTGCGCCAGAGCGCGGGCTGGATGACGCCGGCGCCGCGCAGGCCCCGGTGGTCCAGCGGCACGGGGGCCGGGGTCCAGGTGCGGCCGCCGTCGGCGGACCGGTCGACGAACGCGTCCCAGGACGCGTCGCCGTCCCACCGCTCGTGGGAGCCGGGGGCGAGCCAGGCCCCGTCCGGCAGCAGCAGGGGCGGGTTCCGCACCGGCCCCCGGCCTCCGGCGTCGCCCGGCACGAGCTCGGCCGGCTCCGTCCACGTCGCGCCGCCGTCGCCGGACCGGCGGAACCACGTGGCCCACCGGGAGATCAGCGGGCCGCGCTTGTAGAAGAGCCACACCGCGCCGTCCGGGCCGTGCGCCAGGACGGGGTTCCAGTGCGCCTCGCCCCCTTCCGCGACGACGGACGGCTCGCCCCAGGCGGCGGAGCCGGCGGGGCGGCGCGCGAGCCAGATGCGGTTGTCCGGCGTGCCCTCGCGGGTGCCGCCGAACCACGCAGCCACCAGGGCGCCGTCGACCGCGAGCACGCTCGAGGCGTGCGCCTGGCGCCAGCCAGGGTGGTCGACGGCGACCCAGCGCCGCGTCACGGACGGATGGATCATCGGGTCAGGGCCGGCTCGTCGGTGCTCGCGCCGGCGTCCCGCCCGCGGCGGGCCTTGCGGGCCCGTCCGATCAGGGGCAGCGCGAGGCTGAGCGCGGCGAGGGCGAGCAGCGCCGCGGAGATGGGCTGGGTGACCAGGATCGAGGGGCCGTCGATGATCAGGGCCCGGCGCAGGTTGGACTCCGCCAGGGGCCCGAGCAGCAGGCCCAGGACCACCGGACCCGGCGGGAAGCCGGTGCGCTTCATGACGAGCCCGGCCACGCCGGACGCGAGCATGACCCAGACCGTGTAGAGGTTGTTGGTGGTGGTGTAGGTGCCCACGACGCAGAAGATGAGGATGCCCACCCACAGGTAGTGGTTCGGCAGGTCCAGCAGCTTCACCATGCCGCGCATGCGCACGAGGCTGATGACCAGGGACAGCAGGGTCGCGACGATCATGATGCCGGCGATGCTGATCATCAGGTCCGGGCTGTTGGTGAACAGCGACGGGCCGGGCTGCAGGCCCCAGATGATCATCGAGCCGAGCATGACGGCCATGACCGAGTCGCCGGGGATGCCCAGCGCCATGGTCGTCGTCAGCGAGCCGCCGAGAGTGGCGCTGGAGGCGGTGTCCGCCGCCGTGAGGCCCTCGAGGGAGCCCTTGCCGAACTTCTCCGGGTGCTTGGACATGCGCTTGGCGCGGTCCCACCCGATGAGGCCGGCGATGTCGCCGCCGGCGGCCGGGACCACACCGACGACCATGCCGATGACGCTGCTGACCCCGAACGGCCTGGCCATCTGCCGGTACTCGGACCGGGTCGGCCACCACCGTCCGAGGCTGGAGATCGGCTTGACGTGATGCGCGCGGTGGGTGAGGAGCTGGTCGAAGAGCTCGGCGATGCCGAACAGGCCGATGATCACCGCGATGAACGGCAGGCCCGAGTTGAGGTCGTTGACGCCGAAGACGAACCGCGAGTCCCCGGTGATGGGGTCGCGCCCGACGGTGGCGATGGCCAGGCCGGCGATGCCCGCGAGCACGCCCTTGACCACCGACTTCGAGGAGATCGAGATCATGATGGTCAGGCCGAAGACCACCAGGGCGAACATCTCAGCCGGGCCGAACTCGAGGGCGATGCTGGCCACCGGCCGCGCCGCCACGAGGAACAGCGCCATCGAGAGCAGGATGCCGCCGGTCGTCACCATGGACGAGCTCACCAGGGCGAGGCCGGCCTTGCCCTGCTTCGCGAGCGGATAGCCGTCCAGGGTGGTCGCGATGGCGGCCGGTGTCCCCGGCGTGTTGACCAGGATGGACGGGATCCGGTCGCCGTAGTTGGCGCCCACGTAGATGGTGAGGAGGACCGCGAGCCCCTGCACGGGCTCCAGCGTGAGCGTGAAGCCGGAGGCGAGCGCCACGGCCATCGACCCGGTCACGCCGGGGAACGCGCCGACCAGCGTCCCCACCATGAGGCCGATGAGCAGGCAGACGGCGACGGTCGGGTCGAGCAGGGCGCCCAGGCCCTCGGCGACGGCGTTCACAGCGGCACCTTCAGGAGTGTGTGGAAGAGCAGGTAGATGAACCCCGTCATGACCACGGGGAAGAGGATGAGCGTCTTCCAGCCGCGGCCACCGAAGAGGTAGGTCGCGGCGACGAGGAAGATCGGCGTCACGACCAGGAAGCCGAGCGCGGGCCAGAGCAGCACGAAGACGACGGAGAGCACGACGGCGAGCCCGACACGGACCCAGCCCTGCCGCGTGGCCGCCTCGAGGTCGTCACGGTCGAACGGCGGACGGACGACGGCGACCACGAGCAGGAGCACCCCCAGGGCGAGGCCCGCGAGGCCGAGCAGCTCGGGCCACCAGCGCGGGTCGATGCCGTCCGTCTCGGTGCGGACCTTGATGGCGCGGGCCAGCACGACGAGGGCGCCGGACCCGACGACCGCGATGGCCGCGCAGACGATCTCCAGGCGGCGGGACGGCCGGGCGAGCGGGGCGTGGTCCGCCTCGCCGGCCGCCTCGACGGCGTCGGCGGCGTCGTGCGCGAGCAGCTCCTCGGCCGGCGGCACGCGATCGACGTGCGGGCCGGGCACCGGGGCTGCCCCGTCCGGCTGAGCGGACGGGGCAGCCGGCGTGCCCTTGCGGGAACGGATCATCAGCGGGCTCCGAGGATCTCTCCGAAGCGCTCGTACTCGGAGTTCACGAAGTCGGTGAACTCGGCCGAGTCGCGGTAGACGGGCAGGTTGCCGGCCGTGGTGATGGTCTCGATGAAGCCGTCCGAGTTGGCGGCCTCCTCGATGGCGGACTCGAGGGTCGAACGGACGTCGTCCGGCAGACCGGCCGGCGCGTAGATGCCGCCCCAGCCGCCGAACTCGAGGTCGTAGCCGGCCTCGGCAGCCGTCGGCACGTCGGGCATGTCGGGGTGGCGCTCGTCGTGGAAGATGGCGAGCGGGCGCACCTGGCCCTCCTTGTAGGCCGTGAGCGTCTCGCCGGCCCCGCCGACGGCGGCGTCCACCTGGCCGCCGATGGCCGCCGCGAGGGCGGGGGCCCCGCCGTCGAAGGGGACGGAGGCGAGCTGGGCGCCCGTCTCGTCCGCGAGCCCGAACGCCGCAGCCTCCCAGATGGAGCCCGCGCCGGAGTTGGCGACGGCGAGCTCCTCGGACTGGGCGGCCTCGACGAAGTCCTCGAGCGTCTGGTGGGGGCTGTCGGCGGGCACGGACAGGATGCCCGGAGCGAGCATGATCTGGCCGAGGAAGTCGTAGTTCGCCGGGTCGACGTCGAAGTCCTGGTGGCCCAGCATCGAGATCTCCACCGGGACGAAGCCGATGGTGTAGCCGTCCGGGTCCTGCTCGGCCACGTACTGCATGGCCGTGGAGCCGGACGCGCCGGGACGGTTCTCGACGATGATCGAGGTGTCCAGGATGGGCTCGAGCTCGGCGACGAGCGCGCGGGAGCTGAGGTCCGAGCCACCGCCGGCGGCGGCCTGGACGATGAAGTTGATGTCCTGCTCGGGGTAGCCCGAGGCCTCGCCGCCGTCGGTGGCGGCTCCGCCGTCGGCACCGTCGGCGGCACCGTCGTCGGCGCCGCCGGAGCAGGCGGCGAGGACGAGCGCGAGGGCGGACAGGGCGACTGCCGAGGTGAGTCGGGTGCGCATCATGGTTGTACAACTCCTTCGTCGGTACAGCGGGGGAGGGGTTCGCTCCGCCGGATCGGCGGAGGAGGGCGTTACGGGGTGGCGATGAAGCGGGCGTAGGCGGTGAGCATGCGGGTGCGCGAGCCGTCGATGTGCTCGCGCAGGACCGGGGCGACGGCCGCGTGGTCGCCGGCCCCGATGAGATCGAGCAGCTCGACGTGGTCGCGGTGTATCGGGGCGAGGTCCCGGTCCTCGGCGTTGGTGACCGAGAGCATCCCGGCGAAGGTCGGGCGGTACTGCTGCCAGATGCTGCCGAGCCTGCGGTGGCCGGAGTGGGCGTAGAACGCCGTGTGGAAGTCGAGGTCCGCCTCGGCGAACCCGACGGGGTTGGCCCGTTCGGCCGCGGCCCCCATGCGATCGAGCGCCGAGCGGGCCTCGGTGAGGTCGGAGCCTGCCTCCATGCACAGCCGGACGGCCTCGGCCTCGAGGACCTGGCGCAGGAGGTAGAGCTCCTCGATGTCCTCGCTGCGCAGCCCGATGACGAAGACGCCGCGGCGGCGGGACTCGACGAGTCCCTCGGTCTCGAGCTGGCGCAGGGCGTCCCGAACGGGCCCGCGGCTGACGTTGAAGCTCTCCGAGAGCTGGCTCTCGACGAGGTGGGTCCCGGCCTGCAGGTCGCCGGTGATGATCAGCCGCCGCAGGTGGTCCACCACGTGCTGGCCGAGCGCCGGAGCGGGCGGGATGGTGACGGCGTTGCGCAGAGCGCTGTTGACAGCCATCCAGGCCTCCTCGTCGAGGTGCGAAATCGATTACTCGGTTAACCGTTGACGGTGAACATAGAGCGTCGGACGTGCTGTGCGCAACCCCTGGGCCCGGAACTTGGGCTGCGTGCCGGTGGCCGGGCCGGCCACGGACCTAGAGTGACGACGACGGAAGGGGTGGCGGATGGCCACGATCGTGGAGGTCGCGGCGCTGGCGGGCGTGTCGACGGCGACCGTCTCTCGGGTGCTGAACGGGAAGAAGGTGCGACCTGACCTCGCCGAGGCGGTGCACCGCGCGGCCGCCGAGCTCGGCTACACCCCCGACCGGACCGCGCGCTCCCTGCGGCGCCGCCACAGCGACGTGATCGCCCTGGTGCTCCCGGACATCGAGAACCCTTTCTTCACGTCCCTCGCCCGCGGCGTGGAGGACGTCGCGCAGGAGGCCGGGCTGTCGGTGGTGCTCTGCAACACCGACGAGGACCCCGCGAAGGAGGAGAGGTACCTCGCGATCGCCGACAGCGAGAACATGGCCGGCGTGCTCCTCGCGCCGGCCACGGCCTCCCCGAACCTGCGGCCGCTGCTCGACCGCGGGCGGGCCGTCGTCGTGCTCGACCGTGCCGTGGCCGCACCCGTGGACCAGGTGCTGTTCGACAACGCCGAGCTCGGGCGGCGGGTCACCCGCGAGCTCGTCGGGCGGGGCCACCGCCGCGTCGGCTGCATCAGCGGCCCGGCCGGCACCAGCACGGCCGACGACCGTGCCGACGGCTGGCGCCAGGCGCTCGCAGAGGCGGGGCTGGACGTCGACGAGCGGCTGCTCGTCCGCTCGAGCTTCCGCGTCGAGGGCGGGCGTCGCGCGATGCTCGAGCTGCTCGCGCTCGACCGGCCGCCGGAGGCGGTGGTCGCCACCAACAACCTCGTCGGGGTGGGGGCCCTCCAGGTCCTGGCCGCCCGCGGGGAGTCCGCTCCCGAGGTCGGCGTCATCGGTGACCTGCCCTTCGTCACCTCCCGGACGGACGACCTCGTCGTCCTCCCGCTCGGGCCGAGGACGATGGGGGTCACCGCCGCCCGGCTGCTGATCGAGCGGGTCAACGGGCTCACCGAGCCGCCGCGCACGGTCGTGTCCGCCGTGGCGGCGTCCTAGGATCCGGAGGGTTCGCCCGCGCCGCCGCTGCCGAGGCCCCGGCGGGTCCGCCCTGCCGCGGGTGTCGAGGCCGCGGCCTCCCCTGGCGCGGGTGCCGAGGCCGGAGCATCCTCCGTGAGGACCGCCTTCCGCGCTCGCGACGGCGGTCCGGGGACAGGTCCTGAGCAGGAACGTCGGCGCTCGGCGCGTCGGGCGGGGGCCGGTTGCGCCGGTAATCGATTTCTGGCAGCGTCTCCGGCATGCGGCGGAGCGCGTACCTCGGTGTCGACATCGGCACCTCCAGCAGCAAGGGCGTGCTCGTCCTCCCCGACGGGGACATCCTCCGCACGGCGTCCCGCGCGCACACGGTCAGCCGGCCCGCGCCCGGCCACGTGGAGATGGATCCCGAGGTCTGGTGGGAGGAGTTCGTCGCCCTCGCCGGCGAGCTGACCGCCCCCGGAGACGTGGAGGTCGCGGCCGTCGGGGTCAGCGGCATGGGGCCGTGCGTCGTGCTCACCGACGACCGGGGGACGGTGCTGCGCCCGGCCATCCTCTACGGGGTGGACACGCGCGCGACGGCGCAGATCGAGCGGCTCGACGCCGAGCTGGGCCGGGAGGCGATCCTCGACCGGGCGGGCTCGGTGCTGTCGAGCCAGGCGGTCGGCCCGAAGATCGCCTGGGTGCGCGAGCACGAACCAGACGTCTACGCCCGCGCCCGCCGCCTCTTCATGCCCGCGTCGTGGCTCGCCCACCGGCTCACGGGCGAGTACGTGCTCGACCACCACTCGGCGAGCCAGTGCACGCCCCTCTACGACACCCGCGCCCTGGACTGGTACGCCCCCTGGGCCGAGCACGTCGCGCCGGGGCTGGACCTGCCCGCGCTGCGCTGGCCCGGCGAGCGGGCCGGCGTGACCCGCCGTGAGGTGGCCGGGATCCCGGCCGGGGTCCCGGTCATCACCGGCACGATCGACGCCTGGTCCGAGGCGGTCAGCGTCGACGCCCAGAACCCCGGCGACCTCATGCTCATGTACGGCACGACCATGTTCCTCATCGCCACGGTGCCCGAGCGCGTCACGTCCGAGCTGATGTGGGGCACCGTCGGGGCGTTCGAGGGCACGCGCAACCTCGCCGGCGGCATGGCGACGTCCGGGGCGATCACCTCCTGGCTGCGGGACCTGACCGGCGGCACCGACTACCCGACGCTGCTCGCCGAGGCCGCCGCCTCCGGCCCGGGCGCCCGCGGGCTGCTGGCCCTGCCGTACTTCGCGGGGGAGCGCACCCCGATCTTCGACCCCGACGCCCGTGGCGTGATCGTGGGGCTGACGCTTTCCCACACCCGGGGCGACCTCTACCGGGCGGTCCTGGAGGCGACGGCGTTCGGGGTCCGCCACAACGTCGACGCCCTCCGGGCGGCGGGCGCGCGGATCGACCGGGTGGTCGCCGTCGGCGGCGGCACCCAGGGCGAGCTGTGGACCCAGATCGTCTCCGACGTCACCGGCCTGCCCCAGACCATCCCCACCCGGACCATCGGCGCCAGCTACGGGGCCGCGTACCTCGCGGCCCGCCTGGTCGAGGACGTCTCGATGGCGAGCTGGAACCCCGCCGCCGAGGTCCGCGAGCCCGACCCGCGCGCCACCGCGCTCTACGACGACCTCTACCGCCACTACCTCGACCTCTACCCCGCCACCCGTGACGTCGTGCACGCGCTGGCGCGCCTCCAGCACGAAGGAGCCTCATGACCTACACCCTGCCTGCCCCGACGACCCCGGCGACCGCGCCGGAGCGCACCGCGTACCTCGTCCCCAGCGGCGACCTGCGCGAGTCGGCCAACGTCGCCGGCTGGCCCACCCAGGTCGAGCTCGAGAGGGTCGTCGCGGACGCCCTCGCCGCCAACGGCTGGGCCGTCGAACGGGCGCTCGGCGTCGACCCGGACACCGGGCACGGCTTCATCTCCAGCCAGCGGATGGGCCTGAAGGTCTTTCGCTCGATCCCACGCGACGCGCCGCTGATCGTTGCCACGGCCATCTGGCAGTACAGCCACCACGTCCTCGCCGGGCTGCGCAGCCACCGCGGGCCGATCCTCACCGTCGCGAACTTCGCGGGCGACTGGCCCGGGCTGGTCGGGCTCCTCGGCCTCAACGCCGGGCTGACCAAGATGGGCCGGCCGTACTCGACGATCTGGACCGTCGACGGCTCCGACGCGTGGTTCCGGGACGGCATCCGGTCGTGGCTGGAGACCGGCACCGTCACCCACGACGACAGCCACGTCCGCGACCTGCCGCCGCTCGGCCCCAGCCCGGAGCGGGAGCTGGGCGAGGCGCTGGCCGACCAGCTCCTGGACGAGAAGGCGATCATCGGCGTCTTCGACGAGGGCTGCATGGGCATGTACAACGCCATCATCGACGACGAGCTGCTCAACCCGCTGGGCATCTACAAGGAGCGGCTCTCCCAGTCGGCCCTGTGGGCCGAGATGCAGACCGTCACCGACGAGGAGGCCGACGCCGTCGGCCGCTGGCTCACCGAGGCCGGGATGACGTTCCGCACCGGCACCGTCGAGGCCACCGAGCTCACCGAGACCCAGCTGCGCTGGCAGCACAAGATGTACGTCGCCGCCCTGCGCCTCTCCGACGACTTCGGCCTCGACGCCGTCGGCATCCAGTACCAGCAGGGGCTGAAGAACCTCGCGCCGGCCTCGGACCTGGTCGAGGGGCTGCTGAACAACGTCGCCCGCCCGCCGGTGACCAGCCGGGACGGCTCCCGCGTGCTGTACGAGGGCAAGGCGCTGCCGCACTTCAACGAGGTGGACGAGGGGGTCGCCGTCGACGCGCTGATCACCAACCGCATCTGGACCGCGATGGGGCTGGACCCGGCCAACACGCTGCACGACGTGCGCTGGGGCGAGGAGTACGACGGGCAGTTCGTCTGGGTCTTCGAGATCTCCGGCTCGGTCCCGCCGTCGCACTTCGCGGGCGGCTACGCCGACGCCGAGGGCTGGCGCCAGGACCCGGTGTTCTTCCCCGCCGGCGGGGCGACGATCAACGGCGTGTCGAAGCCCGGCGAGATCGTCTGGTCGCGCGTCTACATCGCCGACGCCGGCCTGCACGTCGACCTCGGCCGGGCCAGCGTCGTCGAGCTGCCACCGGAGGAGACGGAGCGGCGCAAGCAGGCCACGAACCCCGAGTGGCCCATCGCCCACGTCGTCCTCCACGGCATCACCCGCGACCAGTTCATGGCCCGGCACAAGGCCAACCACGCCCAGGTCGTCTACGCCCCCGACGCCGCCACCGCCGACAAGGCCCTGACCGCCAAGGCCGCGATGTTCGCCCGCCTCGGCGTCGCGGTGCACCTCTGCGGCGACGTCACGCCGGTATGAGCCTGAAGCAGGCGTGGGCCGACGGCCGGGTCACCTTCGGCGTGTGGAGCGCCCTGGACGACCCGGTCGCCGCCGAGATCGTCGGCCGCGCCGGGTTCGACCTGGTGTGCGTCGACCTCCAGCACGGCTTCGCCGACCCCGGCTCGGCGACGGCGATCCTCGCCGCGCTGCACCGCACGCCGGCCGCGAGCGTCGTCCGGGTGGCGTGGAACGCGCCGGAGCAGATCATGCGCGCGCTCGACCTCGGTGCCGAGGGCGTGATCGTGCCGATGGTCGACGACGCCGAGCAGGCGCGCCGCGCCGTGGCCGCCTGCCGCTACGCCCCCGCCGGGCGCCGCAGCTGGGGACCGCTGTGGGGCGACGCGCGGCGCGGCGCCCCCGAGCCGGACGAAGGGGACCGCCTCGCCACCTGCATCCTCATGATCGAGACGGCCGACGGCCTGGCCAACGTCGAGGAGATCGTGCGGGTGCCCGGGGTGGACGCCGTCTACGTCGGTCCCAACGACCTGGCGCTCTCCCTCGGGCTCGGCCGCCGGCCGGAGGCGCCCGAGCTGGAGGAGGCGGTCCTGCGGGTCGTCGATGCGGCCCGGGGCGCGGGCGTGGCGGTCGGGATCGACCGGGCGGACCCGGCGGGCGCCCGCCGCTGGGCGGAGCGGGGGATGGACCTGGTCATCGCCGCCCGCGACTCGGTGCTGCTGCGCGAGGCCGCCGACCGTGCTGCCCGCGAGCTGCGGCGAACGGACGTACCGAGCGACGGCCACCCGTCCGGCGCCTAGTGTTCTCATCAACTCAGGATCGCAAGGGAGCTGGTCCCGTGAAGAAGATCATCAACGACCCCGCCGACTTCGTGGACGAGATGGTCGACGGCCTGCTGCTCGCCCACGGTGACGAGCTGCGGGCGGCGTCGGAGGACCGCCGTGCCCTCGTCCGCACGGACGCGGGCACCGGCGGAAAGGTGGGCATCGTGACCGGGGGCGGCTCCGGGCACCTGCCGTTCTTCCTCGGCTACGTCGGCCGCGGGCTGGCCTCCGGCGTCGCGGTCGGGAACGTCTTCTCCTCGCCGTCGCCCGAGCAGATCTATGCCGCCACGGTGGCCAGCGACGACGGTGCCGGCGTGCTCTACCTGTACGGGAACTACGGCGGCGACGTGTACAACTTCGACATCGCCGCGGATCTCGCCGCCGGGGACGGCATCCGCACCACCACAGTCCTCGGCACGGACGACATCCTCTCCGCGCCGGCCGACCGGGCGGACACCCGGCGCGGCGTCGCGGGCCTGATCCTCGCGTACAAGGCGGCCGGGGCGGCCGCCGACCGCGGCGACGACCTCGACGCCGTCACCGAGATCGCGCGCCGCGCCGTCGCACGCACGCGCACCATGGGCGTCGGGCTGTCCCCGACCATCCTCCCGGCCGCCGGCGAGCCGACGTTCACCCTCGACGAGGGCGAGATGGAGATCGGCATCGGCATCCACGGCGAGCCGGGGCAGCACCGCGGCCCGCTCGAGACGGCTGACGAGATCACCGACCGGTTCCTGGCCGAGCTGCTCGGCGAGCTGGAGCTGAGCGACGGCGACCGCGTCGCCGTCCTCGTCAACGGGCTGGGGGCCACGCCGCTGGAGGAGCTGTACCTGATCTACCGGCGCACCCACCGCACGCTCGCGGACCGGGGCGTCACCATCCACCGCCGGTACGTCGGCGAGTACGCCACCAGCCTGGAGATGGCCGGCGCCTCGCTCTCGATCCTCCACCTCGACGACGAGCTCGCCGAGCTGATCGACGCGCCCGCCCGCTCGCCCTTCTTCACCCAGGGGGCGGTGGCGCCGGCCGCGCCGGGGACGACGGCGCAGGGGACGGCGACGCAGGGGGCGACGGCGCAGCCGGCGACCACCAGGCCGCTCGCGAGCGGCCGGTCAGCCGCCGCCACGGGCGAGGTCCGCCGGACCGCCGAGCCCGGGCGCCTGCGCGAGGTCGTGGTCGCGGTGACCGGCCGGCTGCCCCGCTACAGCGACGAGCTGCGCGAGCTGGACGCCGCGCTCGGGGACGGCGACCTCGGCATCACCGTGGGCGCCGGCGCGAGGGCGGTCCACGACGCCGTCGCGGCCCTCCCCGACGACGCCCACCCCAGCGAGGTGCTCCGCGCCGCCGGCGTGGCGTTCTCCGGCGCGAACCCCTCCACCTACGCGGCGCTGGTGGGCGGCGGGCTGGTCGCCGCCTCCCAGGCGCTCACCGACGTCGACACGCTGGACGCCGCGGCGCTGACCCGCGCGACCCGGTCGCTCCTGGAGCGGATCCAGGAGCGTGGTGGCGCCGAGGTGGGCGACAAGACCGTCGTCGACGTCATCGCCCCCGTCCTCGCCGAGCTCGAGAGGTCCGACGGCCGGACCCCGGCCGAGGTGGCCCGGGCGAGCGTGGACGCCGCCGCCTCCGCCGTCGACGAGGGCGCCGGACGCACCTCGCGGCGCGGCCGCGCCAGCTGGGTGGGGGAGCGCAGCGCCGGGCACCGAGACCCGGGCTCCGTGGCCTTCCTCCACCTGCTCGAGGAGATCGCCGACGAGCTCTGACCGCCAGACCCCGCACGCGTCAACGAAGAACCGAGGAGACATCATGACCAGGATCCCCACGTCCCGCCGGCTGGCCGCCGTCGCCGTCGCCGCGCTCGCCCTCCCGCTCGCCGTCACCGCCTGCGGCAGCCTCGAGGAGGACGGCGACGGCGCGGCGCCCGGCGCCGGCGGCGGCACCTCCGCGCCGCCCGCCGGCGGCGGGGACGGTCCCACGATCGTCACCGTGCCCAAGCTGACGGGCATCTCGTGGTTCACCCGCATGGGCGAGGGCACCGACCGCTACGCCCAGGAGACCGGCGTCGACGCCTACATGCAGGGCTCCGGCCAGGCGGACGCCAACGCCCAGGTGCGCGTGATCGAGGACCTCCTCGCCGGCGGCGTCGACGCGCTCGCCGTCGTCCCCTTCCAGCCCGACGCCGTCGAGCAGGTCCTCGCCCAGGCGATGGAGGAGGACGTCATCGTCATCACGCACGAGGCGCCCGGGATCCAGAACGCCGACTGGGACCTCGAGGCGTTCCGCAACGAGGACTACGGCGTCAACCTCATGGACGAGCTCGCCTCCCGCATGGGCGAGGAGGGCGAGTACGCCGCCATGGTCGGCTCGCTGAGCTCCGCGACGCACATGGCCTGGGTCGAGGCGGCCATCGCCCACCAGGAGGAGACCTACCCGAACATGACGCACGTCGGGGACATCGTCGAGACCTCCGACGACTCCCAGATCGCCTACGAGCGCATGCAGGAGCTCCTCTCCGCGTACCCCGACCTCAAGGGCGTGCAGGGCTCGGCCTCCACCGACGTCGTCGGCGTCGGGCAGGCGGTCGACGAGGCCGGGCTGCAGGACACGATCGCCGTGGTGGGCACCAGCACCGCCAACGACGCGCGCGCCGGGCTGGAGTCCGGCGCGATCGACCTGATCGCGTTCTGGGACCCCGCCGACGCCGCCTACGCGATGAACGTGATCGCCAAGAAGATGCTCGACGGCGAGGAGATCACCGACGGCATGGACCTCGGCGTCGCCGGGTACGAGAAGATCACCCTCGACGGCAAGGTCATCTACGGCGACGAGGCGTGGATCACGGTGACCACCGACAACGCCGACGAGTATGACTTCTGAGGTCCTCCAGGACGGGGCGCCGCTCCCCGAGAGCGGCGCCCCGGTCGCCGTCGCCGTCCGCGGCATCACCAAGACCTACGGGACGGTCCGGGCGCTCGACGGTGTGGACCTGACGCTGCGGCGGGGGACCGTCCACGGTCTCGTCGGCGAGAACGGGTCCGGGAAGTCGACGCTGACCAAGATCATCGCCGGCGTCGTCACCCCGGACTCCGGCTCGATCGAGATCGACGGCGACCCGGTCGAGCACGTGGACCCGCGCACCAGCATCGCGCACGGCGTCCGCGTGATCTTCCAGGACCTCGCCCTCTTCCCCAACATGACCGTCGCCGAGAACCTCGTCTTCGAGGGCGAGGCGCCGATGCTGCGCCGGGTGAGCGGACGGGCCGCGCGCGAGCACGCGCGCCGGGCGCTGGACGCGCTCGGCCTCGACATCGACCCCGCGGCGCTGCTCGGGGACCTCTCGACGGCGGAGCGCCAGCTCGTCGCCATCGCCCGGACGGTCTCCTCCGACGGGCGCATCATCCTCATGGACGAGCCGACGGCGGCGCTCACCCACGACGAGATCGAGCAGCTGCTCGGCACCGTCCGCTCGCTCAGCGAGCAGGGGCTCTCCTTCATCTTCATCTCCCACAAGCTGCGGGAGGTCGTGTCGATCGCCGACGACGTCACGGTCATCCGCGACGGCCGGGTGGTGGCGTCCGGGGCCGCGGCCGACTACGACACCGACCGCATCACCTCGCTCATGACGGGCGGGGTCGTCGAGAACGTCCGCCGCGCCACGCCGGTCTCCTCCGAGGAGACGCCGGTGATGCAGGTCAGGAACCTGACGCTGCGGTCCAGCTTCCACGACATCGACCTCGACCTCTACCGCGGGCGGGTGCTCGGGCTCGCCGGACTGGTGGGCTCGGGCCGCATCGAGATCGGCCTCGCCCTCGCCGGCCTGGTCGGGCCCGAGCGCGGCGAGATCCGCCTGGGGGGGAAGGTGGCCCGGGACCTGCGGGGGGACCGCCGCCTGCAGTACGTCCCCGACGACCGGCTGACCGAGGGCCTGTTCCTCGGCTGGTCGATCGCCGACAACATCGTCACGAACAACCTCGACGAGGCGGTGGGCAGCGGCCGGACGCTGTCGACGGGGAAGATCAAGGAGCTGGCCGACCGCTGGCGCGGCCGGCTCGCGATCAAGACGCCCGACGTCACGAACCCGGCGCTGTCGCTCTCGGGCGGGAACCAGCAGCGCGTGCTGCTGGCCCGCGCCCTCGCGCCCCGCCCCGAGGTCATCATCCTGAACAACCCGACCGTCGGCGTCGACATCGGGTCCCGCGCGGACATCCACAACCTCGTCCGCGGGATCGCCGACGAGGGGACCGCTGTGCTCGTCATCTCGGACGAGCCGGCGGAGCTGCTGAGCGTGTGCGACGACATCGTGTTCGTCCACCGCGGGCGCATCATCGACGAGCGCCGTGCCGACTCGCTCGACGAGGAGGAGCTGTTGGACATCATCAGCAAGGGAGGCGCGTCATGATCCGCCGCGTCCTTGCCAGCCGCGAGGCCCTGCTCCTGGCGGTCATCGTGGTGCTGGCTCTCGTCTTCGGTCTCCTGGCACCCCAGTTCTTCTCGCTCGCGCACCTCTTCGGCATCGCCCGCAGCTCGGTCGTCATCGGCATCATGGCGCTCGGCCTGCTGGTCGTGCTGATCACCGGCGGCATCGACGTCTCCGTCTCCGCGACGGCCGTGGCGTCCATGTACATCACGGCGGTCCTCCTCACGGACCTGGACTACCAGGGTCCCTTCGTGGTGGCGGCGGTGCTGGCCTGCGTCGTCGGGGCGGTGTTCGGCCTCGTCAACGCCACCCTGGTCTCGCTGCTGAAGCTGCCGTCCCTGATCGTCACCCTCGGCACGCTGACCCTGTTCCGCGGGGGCCTCCTGGCGTTCGTCGGCACCGAGCGGCTGCGCGTGCTCCCGGCCCGGATGACCGAGTTCTCCAGCACCCAGCTCTTCACCGTCACCTCGGCCGGCCGGCAGGCGTCCCTGCACCTCGCGGTGCTCATCCTGGCGGTGCTCGCCGTCGCCCTCGCCCTGGCCCTGCGCCGGACCAACTGGGGCCGGAACCTCTACGCCGTCGGCGGCAACGAGGAGGCCGCCACCCGGCTCGGCGTCGCCGTGACCCGGGTCCGCTTCAGCGCGTTCGTGCTCGCCGGCACCCTGGCCGGCCTCGCGGGCCTGATGAGCGGCTCTCTCAACCGGGCCGCCGACCCGTTCACGATCGTGGGCACCGAGATGGACGTCCTCGCCGCCGTCGTGCTCGGCGGCGCCTCCGTCACCGGCGGACGGGGCACCGTCTTCGGCACGATGCTGGGCGTCCTGCTCATCACGATGGTCGGGGCCAGCCTCGTCCTCGTCGGCATCCCGTCGGCCTGGCGCCAGGCCTTCGTCGGGCTGTTCCTCATCCTCGGTGTCGGCGTGCCGGCCCTGAGACAACGGCGGGTCGAGCGTGCCCGCGGAGTGGTGGTGTCGGCCTGATGGACGCACGACTCGGCAGCAAGCTGCACATCGTCTCCCTCCTCGGGCTCGTGGTCCTGCTCTTCGTCGTCCTGAGCATCCTCGCGCCCAGCTCCTACCCGACCGTCCGCAACATCGTCTCGATGGCCAGCCAGATGGCCCCGATCGGCATCCTCGCCCTGTGCGTCGCGCTCACCTTCCTCATCGGCGGCATCGACCTCTCGATCGTGGCGGTGGCCAACGCCGCGGCCATCGCGGCGGCGAGGACCATCGCGGCCCTGGAGCCACGGACCGGAGTGGCGCCGGCCGTCCTGGTCGGCGTCGTCGCGGCGCTCGCCGTCGGCGTCCTCGCCGGGATCATCAACGGCACGCTGATCTCCTACCTGCGGGTGCACCCGATCCCGATCACCCTCGGCACGCTGGGGCTGTTCGCCGGCGTCTCCACCGGCCTCACCGGCGGCAGCACGGTCTACGGCACCGGGAGCCTGCGGTTCCTGGGGCGCGGGACCCTCGCCGGCATCCCGGTCTCCTTCCTCATCTTCGCGCTCCTGGTGGCCGCGCTGGCCTTCCTGACCACCAGGACGCGGTTCGGGTTCCGGATGTACGCGATCGGGGCGTCGGAGAAGGTCAGCAGGTTCGCCCGCATGGACGTCGAGCGCGCCCAGGTCGTCACCTACATCGTCAGCGGGCTGCTCGCCTCGACCGCCGGGCTGGTCATGTTCGCGGGCACCAACGCCGCGAACGTCTCCTTCGGCTCCTCGTTCCTCATCCAGGCGATCCTCGTGGCCGTCCTCAGCGGCGTGGACACCTACGGAGGACGGGGGCGCATCGCGCTCGTCATCCTCGCCGTGGCCGCCATGCAGCAGGTCCAGACCGGGATCAACATGGCGCTCGGGCGGTGGTCGGGGGCCAACTTCGCCGCCGAGTTCGGCTGGGGCGTCCTGCTGATCGCGGTGCTCGGCCTCAGCCAGCGGCTGGGCGACGGGACCCGCAGACCGGGCTGGCGGTTCTGGAGCCGGGACCGGGGCGGCGCCGAGCCGCCGGGCGGCGGGTCCGGCGTCCGGCCCGAGCAGTCGGTCGACGCGGTGTGACAGCCCCGAACCACGCACGGGTCCTCCGACCCGCGCACTCCACCCCTTCAGCAAGGAGCATCTCGATATGGCTCGCGTGACATTTCTCGGTCTGGGCACGATGGGGCGCGGCATGGTGAAGAACCTGCTGCGCGCCGGACACGCCGTGACGGTCCACAACCGCAGCGAGGGACCGCTCGCCGAGGTGGTGGCCCAGGGCGCGCAGGCGGCGCCGTCGGTCGCCGAGGCGGTCCGGGGGGCGGAGTACGTCATGTACTGCCTCGCGGACGACCAGGCCATCGAGGACGTGGTCCTCGGCGAGGGCGGCCTCGCGGGGCTGGTCCCCACGGACGCCCTGGTGATCGACCTCTCCACCGTCTCGCCCTCGGTCGGGCTCCGCGAGCACGAGGCGTACGCCGCCCGCGGCGTGCGCTTCCTGGACGCCCCGGTGTTCGGCTCGCGCGGCGAGACCGAGGCCGGCGGGCTGTGGGTGGTGGTCGGGGGACGCGAGGAGGACTTCGAGGCGGCCCGCCCCGTGCTCGAGCCCATCGCGGAGACCCTGCACCACATGGGTCCGGCGGGCAGCGGGCACCGGATGAAGCTGGTGGGCAACCTGCTCGTCGCCTCCCAGCTCCAGGCGCTCGGCGACGCGCTGGTGCTCGCCAAGAAGGCCGACCTGGACCTCGAGGCGGTGCTCGGGGTCCTCGACGTCACCGACTTCCGCACCCCGATCTACTCGGGGGTCGGCCGGCGCGTCCTGAGGGGCGACCACTCGCCTGACTTCGCGCTCAAGCTGCTCGTGAAGGACCTGCACCTCATCCGGCAGTTCGCCCGCGAGCTGGACGTGTCGCTGCCGTCGACCGAGGCCACCACGCGCGTGGCGGAGAAGGCGCTCGCGGAGGGCCTCGGCGAGGAGAACGCCTCCGCGATCATCAAGGTGGTCGCCGAGGAGGCGGGCGTCGGGCTCGCCCGCTGACAGACCCCGGCGCGCCCGCTCGGCAGCGGGCGCGCCGGTCGGCAGCGGCCGCGCCCGCTCAGTAGCTGGCGCGCCCGCCGTCGTCGGTCGCCGGCACGAACGCCGCCGCGAGCGCCTCGGAGGCGCGGGCGAGCAGCGCCACGTCCGCGCCGACGAGCACGTATGACGCACCCGCTTCCAGGTAGGCGCGCGCGACCGCCTGGTCGAACGCGTTGACCCCGACCGGCTTGCCCGCCGCGCGTACGGCCTCGAAGGCGCGGTGCACGGCGGCGACGACGTCCGGGTGGCTCTGCTGACCGAGCAGCCCCATCGAGGCGGAGAGGTCGGACGGGCCGACGAACACCCCGTCCACGCCGTCGACGGCCGCGATCTCGGCGGCGGCGTCGACCCCCTCCGCGGTCTCGATCTGCACGAACAGCGACACGTGCTCGTCGGCGTCCGCGAGGTACCGGTCGACCCGGTTCCACCGGGCGGAGCGGGCCAGGGCGGACCCGACGCCGCGCCGCCCGCGCGGCGGGTACCGCACGGCCTCGACGGCGGCCAGCGCCTCCTCGGCGGAGGAGATCATCGGCACCAGCAGGTTCTGCGCCCCGAGGTCGAGCACCTGCTTGATGGTCACGACGTCGCCGATCGGCACGCGCACCACCGGGGTGACCGGGTAGGCGGCGACCGCCTGGAGCTGCCCGAGCACGGACTCCAGGCCGTTGGGGGAGTGCTCCATGTCGATGAGCATCCAGTCCAGGCCCGCGCCCGCGCAGATCTCGGCGACGAGCGGGCTGCCCGAGCACACCCAGATGCCGGCGAGCGCGCGGGCGTCCGCGCCCCGGTCCTGCTGCTCCGCCAGGGCGTGGCGGAAGGTCGGTGTCAGGCGAAGCGGCATGAGATCGTCCCCAGCTCTCTGAAGTCGGCGAGCACGGTGTCGCCCGGGTGCACCCACATGGGGCGGGTGAAGGAGCCGGCGAGCACGAGCTCGCCCGCCTCGAGGCGGTCGCCGTGCTGGGCGAGCTTGTTCGCCAGCCAGGCGACGCCCATGGCCGGGTGGTTCAGCACCGCGGCCGCCACGCCGGTCTCCTCGATGGTCTCGTTGCGGTACAGGAGTGCCGAGACCCAGCGCAGGTCGGCCTCGCCGGGCCGGACCGGGTTCCCGCCGTAGACCATCCCGCCCATCGCCGCGTTGTCGCTGATGGTGTCGACGATCGTGCGGCCCTCGAGCTCGATGCGGGAGGAGAGGATCTCTAGCGCCGGGACCACGTACTCGGTGGCCCGCAGCACGTCGAAGACCGTGGCGTCCGGGCCGTCGACCGGCTCGGCCAGCATGAAGGCCAGCTCGACCTCGATGCGCACGTTCGAGAAGCGGGCGTGCTCGATGACGGAGCCGTTCTCGAACACCATGTCGGCGAAGATCGCCCCGTAGTCGGGCTCGTCGATGCCGGTGGCCGCCTGCATGACCTTCGACGTCAGGCCGATCTTGCGGCCGACCGGCCGTCGCCCGGCAGCGATGGCACGGCGCCGCCACTCGTTCTGCACGGCGTAGGAGTCCTCGACGGTCATCCCGGGGTTCCGGGCGGTCAGCAGCGGCACCATGGTGCGGTCGCGCTCGGCGGCGGCGAGCTCGTCCGCGATCGCGGTGACGGTCTCAGGCGAGAGCATCCGATCCTCCTGGTCGTGCCCCGCGGTCGGGACCGGTGAGGTGGGCGGTCACAGCTGGTGGCCGAGCTTGTACTCGCCCTGCTTCCAGCTCGGCATCGACTCCTCGCCCTCCTCGCGGCGGGTGTAGGAGAAGCCGTCTGCCCCGATGGTCACCGCCATCTCGCTGGAGTCGGTGCGCTCGACGACGGGCCTCGGGTTGCCGTCGAGGTCCAGGACGAGGGACGCCTCGGTGTACCAGGACGGCACGACCGGGTTGCCCCACCAGTCGCGGCGCTGGTTGTCGTGGACGTCCCAGGTGACGACCGGGTTGTCGGGGTCGCCCGTGTAGTAGTCCTGCGTGTAGATCTCCACGCGGTGGCCGTCCGGGTCGCGCAGGTAGAGGTAGAACGCGTTGGACACCCCGTGCCGGCCGGGCCCGCGCTCGATGCGGTCCGACATGCGCAGGGCACCGAGCTTGTCGCAGATCGCGAGGATGTTGTGCTTCTCGTGGGTGGCGAAGGCGACGTGGTGCATGCGGGGCCCGTCGCCGCCGGTCATGGCGGTGTCGTGGACAGTCGGCTTGCGCCGCATCCACGCGGCGTACACCGTCCCGTCCTCGTCCTGGATGTCCTCGGTGACGCGGAAGCCGAGGTCCTGCATGAACTTCGTCGCGCGCGGCACGTCCGGGGTGACCTGGTTGAAGTGGTCGAGGCGCACGAGCGCGCCCGGGGTGTAGAGGTCGTAGCGCCACGCGAGCCGCTCGACGTGCTCGACGTCGTGGAAGAACTCGTACGGGAAGCCCAGGGGGTCCTCCACGCGCACCGAGTCGCCGATGCCCCGGGTGAAGCCCTCCGCACGGCGCTCCACGCGGCAGCCCAGCTCGGTGTAGAACGCGACCGCCCTGTCGAGGTCCTCCGGCGTGCGCACCCGGTAGGAGAACGCGGCGACGGCGGCGACCGGGCCCTGGCGGAGCACGAGGTTGTGGTGGATGAACTCCTCGATGCTGCGCAGGTAGACGGCGCCCTCGTCCTCGGCGGTCACCGTCAGGCCGAGCACGTCGACGTAGAAGTCGCGCGAGCGCCGCAGGTCGGTCACGACGAGCTCCATGTACGCGCAGCGCAGGATGTCCGGCGGCGGCGAGCTCGGTGTGGGGACCGGGTTGTCGGTGTGGATGGGTGCCTCCTGCGACACGAAGAAGCCGGAGGTGGTCTGGGTCATCTGGTCACGCGTGGTCACGTCAGCGTCCTTGCCTCTCGTTCGGGGGTGTCAGCGCGGGTCCGGGTCGTCCAGGTCGGTCGCGGCGTGCGGGTCGACCTTGCCGAAGGTGGGGTTGTGCACCTTGCCGAGCGTGATGTGCACGGCCTGCTGGTCGGTGTAGAAGTCGATCGAGCGGTAACCGCCCTCGTGGCCGAGGCCCGAGGCCTTCACGCCGCCGAAGGGGGTGCGCAGGTCACGGACGTTGTTGCTGTTGAGCCAGACCATTCCCGCCTCGACGGACTGGGCGAAGTTGTGCGCCCGCTTGAGGTCGTTGGTCCAGACGTAGGCGGCCAGCCCGTACCGCACACCGTTGGCGAGCTCAAGGGCCTCCTCCTCCGTGTCGAACGGGGTGATGGCGACGACGGGGCCGAAGATCTCCTCCTGGAAGATCCGGGCGTCCGCGGCGACGTCGGCGAAGACGGTCGGGGCCACGTAGTTGCCCGTGTCGAAACCCTCTGGCCGCCCGCCGCCGGCGACGAGACGCCCCTCGGTCTTCCCGATCTCGATGTAGCTCATGACCTTGTCGTAGTGCTCGGGGTGCACGAGCGCCCCGACCTCGGTCCTCGGGTCGTGCGGGGGCCCGACGACGACGCGCTTCGCCTGCGCGGCGTAGCGCTCGACGAACTCGTCGTACACCGCGCGCTGGACGAGGATGCGGCTGCCCGCCGTGCACCGCTCGCCGTTGAGGGAGAACACCCCGAAGATCGTCGCGTCGATCGCGGCGTCGAGGTCGGCGTCGGCGAAGACGACGGCGGGGGACTTGCCGCCGAGCTCCATCGACAGGCCCTTCAGGAACGGTGCCGCGTTGGCGAAGATGATCTGGCCGGTGCGGCTCTCGCCGGTGAAGGAGATGAGCGGCACGTCCGGGTGCTTGACCAGCGCGTCGCCCGCGTCCTCGCCGAGCCCGTTGACGAGGTTGAACACGCCCCGGGGCAGGCCGGCCTCCTCGAAGATGCCCGCCCACAGGGACGCCGACAGCGGCGTGAACTCGGCCGGCTTGAGCACGACCGTGTTGCCGGTCGCCAGCGCCGGGCCGAGCTTCCAGGACTCGAGCATGAAGGGCGTGTTCCACGGCGTGATGAGCCCGGCGACGCCGATCGGCTTGCGGTTGACGTAGTTGATCTGCCGGCCGGGCACCTTGTAGGTGTCGTCGGCCTGGGCGACGATCAGGTCCGCGAAGAACCGGAAGTTCTCGGCGGCGCGGCGGGCCTGGCCGAGCGCCTGGGTGATCGGCAGGCCGGAGTCGAAGCTCTCGAGCTCGGCGAGGCGGGCGTCGCGCGACTCGACGATGTCGGCGATGCGGTGCAGGACGCGGGAGCGCTCGCGGGGCAGCATCCTCGGCCACGGACCCTCGGCGAACGCGCGCCGGGCCGCCGCGACGGCGCGGTCGACGTCGGCCTTCTTCCCGGCCGCGGCGCGCAGGTAGGTCTCGTTAGTGACCGGGTCGAGCACGTCGAACGTGTCGCCGTCGGCGGAGTCGACGAACTCGCCGTCGATGTAGTGCTGGATGCGGTCGGGCAGGTCCGCGGGCAGGTAGCGGGCGGCCGTCGCGGTCGTGTCGGTGCTGCTCATGGGATGCCTCCGGTCAGTGGGCGGTGAGGACGTCGGCCGGGCCGGCGTCCTCGGGGTGCTCGTGGGTCAGGTAGGCGGCGAGCGTGGCCGAGCGGTGGCGGCGGGCCGCCCGCTCGACGTCCGCCAGGGGGGCGCCGGCCTCGATGAGGTGGACGATGTGCTCGTGCTCGCGCACGGACTCCTGCGCGCGGCCCGGCACGAAGCTGAACGTGGAGTCGCGCAGCTGGCCCAGCCGGCCCCACTCCGCGGTGACGAGGTCGAGCATGCGCGGGTTCGGGCACGGCGCGTAGAGGATCGAGTGGAACTTCTGGTTCAGCGCCGTGAAGGAACGGGGGTCGAAGTGGTCGAGGGTCTCGACCATGAGGCCGTTGATCTCCCGCGCGCGGCGCAGGTCCTCGGCCGTCAGGTGCGGTGCCGACAGCGCCGTGGCGGCCCCCTCGAGGATCGCCAGGGCCTCCATGCTGTGCCGGTACTGGGAGTCGTCGATCATCGACACGTGCGCGCCGACGTTGCGCTCGAAGGTCACCAACCCCTCGGCCTCGAGCTGGCGGATCGCCTCGCGCACCGGCACGACGCTCATGTCGAGCTCCGCCGCGATGGAGGCGAGCACCAGGCGGTAGCCGGGCGTGAACTCCTGGTTCGCGATGCGCTCCTTGAGCCAGTGGTAGGCCCGCTGCGACTTGCTCGGGGCGGGCGCCGACGGCGTCTCCGTCACCTGCTCGCGCGCCATGCGTCGTACCTCGCTCTCCACTCGGCGTTCATCGGGAACAGGCCGTCGACCGGGTGTCCGGCCGCGACCTGCTCGGCGATCCACGCGTCCTCGTCCTCCTGGGCGAGGGCCGCGTCGGCGACCTCCTCGGCGAGGGCCGGGGGGATGACGACGACGCCGTCCCGGTCCCCGACGACGACGTCGCCGGGCTGTACGGTCGTCCCGCCGCACGCGATCGTGACGTCCGCGTCCCACGGCACGTGGCGGCGGCCCAGGACGGCCGGGTGCGCGCCCTTCGTGTACACCGGGATGCCGACGGCGGCCACGGCGTCGTGGTCGCGCACGCCGCCGTCGGTGACGATGCCCGCGGCGCCGCGGGCGTGGGCGCGCAGGGCGAGGATGTCGCCGAGCGTGCCCGACCCCTCCTCGCCGCGGGCCTCGATGACGACGACCTCGCCCTCGCCGACGGTGTCGAACGCGCGCTTCTGCGCGTTGTAGCCCCCGCCGTGGCCGGCGAACAGGTCCTCGCGGTTCGGCACGAACCGCAGGGTGCGGGCGGTGCCGACGAGCTTGGCCCCCGGGTGCATCGGCCGGACGCCGTCGACGGTGACGTTGTTCAGGCCACGCCGGCGCAGCTGCGCGCTGAGCCCGGCCACCGGCGCCTTCGCGAGCTTCTCCCGCAGCTCCGGGGTCAGGCGGAACGGCTCGGGCTCCGGCTCGAGGCCGGCGGCGGCGCGCGACCCCCACGCCTCGGCCCGCTGGACGTCGTCGACGGCCGGCAGCGAGCCCAGGGCGCCGTCGAACCCGTGCTCGCCCTGCGTGACGGTCGTGACGAGCCGGCCCGAGCCGGGCGCGCCGGGCGCCTCGGGGGCGTCGACCTCGACCTCGACGACGTCGCCGGGGACGACGACGGAGGAGCCGGCAGGGGTGCCGGTGAGGATGAGGTCTCCCGGCTCGAGCGTGAAGTGCTGGGAGAGGTCGGCGACGAGCTGGGGGAGCGGGAAGAGGAGGCCGGCGGTCGTGTCGTCCTGGCGCAGCTCGCCGTTGACCCACGTGCGGAGCCGGAGCGCGGCCGGGTCGACCGTGCGCGCGTCGACGAGGACGGGGCCGACCGGGGTGTACCCGTCGCCGCCCTTGGAGCGCACGTTGGAGCCCTTGTCGTTCGCGCGCAGGTCGTAGAGCCCGAAGTCGTTCGCCGCCGTCACCCACCCGACGTGGTCCCACGCGTCGGCGAGGCCGACCCGGCGGGCCGCCGTGCCGATGACGAGCGCGATCTCGCCCTCGAAGGCCAGCAGCTCGGTGCCCGCCGGTCGCTCGATGGTGGCGCCGGACGGCGCGACCGAGCTCGACGGCTTGAAGAAGTAGGAGGGACGGGCGGGGCGGCGGCCGCGCTGGTCCGCGCGCGACGCGTAGCTGAGATGGATCGCGATGATCTTGCCCGGACGCCCATGCAGGGCGGAGAACCGCTCGTCCGTGCGTGCGCCGATCGTGGTGTCTTCAGTCATGAGCTCCCTCGCCCCTTGCTTTGTATCCGAAATCGTATATCATCGTCCATCACGAGGCAAGCCGAAGTGCTCGGCGGCCCACTGACAGCGACGTCGCAACGACACAGGAGTCAACCTATGAGCACCATGAAAGCCAGTCAGGGTGTGACGCCCGCCGCGCACGCGCCCGACCTCGCGGACCGCCGGCGCGTCGTCTTCGCGACCGTCATCGGCACGACGGTCGAGTGGTACGACTTCTTCATCTACGCCTTCGCCGCCGGACTGGTCTTCGGGGAGATCTTCTTCGCCGGCCTGGGCGAGAACAGGCTCCTGCTCTCGTTCGCGACCGTCGGCGTGAGCTTCCTCTTCCGCCCGCTCGGCGCGTTCCTCGCCGGCCACCTCGGCGACAGGTACGGCCGCAAGGTCATCCTCATGGTGACCCTGATCCTCATGGGGCTCGCGACCTCGCTCATCGGCCTCCTGCCGACCTACGCGACGATCGGGGTCGCCGCGCCGATCCTCCTCGTGCTCCTGCGCATCATCCAGGGCATCTCGGCCGGCGGCGAGTGGGGCGGCGCGGTCCTCATGGCGGTCGAGCACGCTCCTGGCAAGCGGCGCGGCCTGTTCGGCGCGGGCCCCCAGACCGGTGTCCCGCTGGGGCTGCTGCTCGCCTCCGGCGTCATGGCGCTCATGGCGATGATCGCCCCCGGCGACGCGTTCCTCCAGTGGGGATGGCGCATCCCGTTCCTGCTCAGCGTCGTCCTCATCCTGGTCGGCTACTACGTGCGCCGGAAGGTCGAGGAGAGCCCGGTCTTCGCCGAGCTGTCCGAGCGCAAGCAGGAGGCGCAGATGCCGATCCTGCGGCTCTTCCGCAAGCACACCGTGCTCGTGGTCGTCGCCGCGCTCGTCTTCGCCGGCAACAACGCGGTCGGCTACATGACGACCGGCGGGTACATCCAGAACTATGCGACGAACCCGGAGGGCCCGCTCGGGCTCGACCGCGGCCCGGTGCTGTGGGCCGTGACCGGCTCCGCCGTCACGTGGCTGGTCTCGACGATCATCGCGGGCGCGGTGTCCGACCGGCTGGGCCGGCGCACGACGTACATCCTCGGCTGGATCCTGCAGCTGGTCGGCGTGATCGCCCTCTTCCCGCTGGTGAACACCGGCGACGTCGGGCTGCTGTTCGCGGGGCTCGCGCTCCTCACGCTCGGCCTCGGTTTCACGTACGGCCCGCAGGCGGCGCTGTACGCGGAGCTCTTCCCGGCCTCGATCCGGTTCTCGGGCGTGTCGATCTCCTACGCCATCGGTGCCATCGCCGGCGGTGCCTTCGCCCCGATGATCGCCGCCGCACTCGTCCAGGCGACGGGCTCCACCACGGCGGTCACCTGGTACCTCGCCGGGATGACCCTGATCGGCCTCGTCGCGACGCTGCTGCTGCGTGACCGTTCGGGCATCCCCCTCGGGCCCGACCACGAGGCGGAGCAGCAGGTGAGCCCGATCCGCGGCCTCTCGAAGGTCTGACCCCTCCCGCCACGCGACCCGCAACCGCGACCCGGCGCCAAGTACGGTGCCGGGTCGCGGCCGCGCGAACCAGGCCCGGGTCAGCTGTTCGCGCGCAGGATCTCGTCCTGGTAGGGCGCGACGACGGCGCGGGAGACCCGCACGTCGAGGAGCAGGAACGGGCGCTCCGCCGCGGGGCGGGCCGCCCACGCCGCCAGCGCCTCCAGGTCCTCGAGCGAGCGCACGACGCGCCCCTCGGCGCCGACGGCGGCGGCGAGCGCCGCGAAGTCGACGTCGGGGATGAGCATCGGCTCCCGCGTCAGGCCCTTGCGCCCGTAGACGTGCACCTCGGCCCCGTAGGCGGCGTCGTTCCACACGACCGCGAGGCCGCGGCCGCCGGCGACCCGCACGGCCGACTCCAGGTCGGCCAGCGCCATCAGCCCGCCGCCGTCGCCGGTCGTGAGCACGACGGTCGACCCGGGGCGGGCGAGCGTCGCCCCGAGCACGCTGGGGAGGCCGAGCCCGATCGCCTGGAACGCGGTGCCGACCATGATCATGCGGTCCGGCGAGGCCACCGGCCAGTACATGTTGGCCCAGCCGATGAAGTGGCCGCCGTCGGAGACGACGACGCGGTCCTCGGGCAGCAGCTCGGCGATGCGGGCCGCCGCGGAACGCGGGTCGAGCCGCCCGTCGGGGGCGGTCCCGTCGCCGGGCTCGTACCGGCGCGCGGCGACGACGTCGACCGTCCCGCGCCACCCGCTCGGGGTGGCGCCGGCGAGCTCGGCGACGATCGCCGCCGCCACCTCCGCGGCGTCCCCGCGCACGTACCCGCCGACGTGCGGGTGTGTGGCCGCGGCGGCGACGTCGACCTGGAAGACGCGGGTGCCCGGGGCGAAGAGCTCGCCGAAGCGCATCGTGAACTGGTTGAGGGACGCCCCGACGACGACGGCGACGTCGGCCTCCCGCACCAGCGCCATCGCCCCCGCGGCGCCGAACCCGCCCGCGACGCCGAGATCGAACTCCGGGCGGGGGAAGACCCCGCGCCCGAGCGCGGTGGTCGCGGTCAGCGCACCGGTGGCGTCGGCGAGCGCGCCGAGCGCCTTGCCGGCGCCCGCCACCCAGGCCCCCCGGCCGGCGAGGAGCAGGGGCCGGCGGGCCGAGGCGAGGGCCGCGGCGATCTCGCGCACCATCCCCGCGGCGAACGCCCCGCGCGGCAGCAGCGGCCCGGGGAGGCGCGGGGCCGGCAACTCGGGAACCGGTCCGGCGTCCAGCGCGGCGACGTCGTAGGGGATCGCCAGCACCGTGGGGACCCGGTAGGTCAGCGCGTGCTCGACGGCGATGACCGTGGTGGCGGCGGCGTCCGTGCGCCCCGCCGTGTACGTGCGGGCCCCGACGGCCGAGGCCATCGCGATCTGGTCGACGTCCCACGGGCGCGGCCCTGACGTCGGCTCGTCGCCGACGACGAGCACGAGCGGCACGTGCGCCTGCACGGCCTCGGCCAGCGCGGTGAGGGTGTTGGTGAAGCCGGCCCCGTACGTCGTCGTGGCCGCGGCGAGCCGGCCGGACGCCCGGTGAAAGGCGTCGGCGGCGACGACGCCGCCCGCCTCGTGCCGCACCGCGGTGAACTGCGCGCCGGTCTGGCGCTCGAGTGCGTCGAGGAAGTAGGCGTTCCCGTTGCCCATGACCCCGAAGACGTGGTCCACGTGGGCGGCGAGGGTGACGGCGACGTGGGCGGAAACCGTGGGCATGGCGAAGGCGTCTCCGGGCTGGTCGGTGAGAATCCGTGCGGGTCCCTCGGACAGGCGCCTGGCGGCTGTGCCGGGCCCGGGCGCCGTGGGACGTCGCACCGGGGACTCATGCTAGCGGTGCCGGCGTTACCTGCGGTGCCGGCGGTGCCCGGACCCGCGGTGCCCGTGCCCCCCCGGCGTCAGCCGCCCAGCGCGTCGCGGATCGAGGCCGCGCTCGCCGCCAGTCGTGCCGCGATCGCGGGCGCCTCGTGGTCGCTCGCGACGTAGACGACGGCGATGGCGGCCGGGTCGCGCCCGCGCAGGCGCAGCGGCACCGCGACCGACCGCACGCTCGGGATGACCTCGTCGTGGCTCTGGACGTAGCCGCGGACCGCGGTCGCCATCGCCTCCTCCGCCAGTCGCGCGGGGACGCCCGACGGCCACTCGTGCCGGGGGAGTGCCGAGAGGATGGCCTTGCCCGGCGCGCCGACGGTCACCGGGTGCCGCATGCCCGGCCGCTGCGCCACCGGGGCGGCCGCGTGCCGGGGCTCGACGCTGGTCAGCGTGACGCACTCGTCGTGGTCGAGCACGGCGAGGAAGCAGGTCATGCCGAGCTCGTTGGCGACGGCGGTGAGCTCGGGCAGCGCCTCGGCCTGGAGGTCGTGCGCGACGGCCGCGGCGAGCGCGGCCATCCGCGCGCCGAGGGCGACCCGCCCGGTCGAGTCGCGGCCCACGAGGCCGTGGTGCTCGAGCGTGCGCAGCAGCCGGTAGGCGATGGAGCGGTGGACGGCGAGGCGGTCGGCGATCTCGTCGATCGTCAGCGGCTCGCGCGCGTCGGCCAGGAGCTCGAGGATCTGAATGCCGCGGCTCAGCGTCTGCGACGCCGGGACGCCCGCCGACGTCGGTGGCCGGGGCGTCACCGTCGACCGCCGGGGGTGTTGCATGCGCCACAAACCATCGTATACGATCCGTTCAATAGTAGAACTGCGTGTTCGAAAGTAGAACACGTGGCCCCCGTCGACAAGAACCTCGACACCGATGTCCGAGGAGGCAAACATGCAGTTCCACCACCACGGGTACGTCTCGGGCGACCCCCGCGTCCTGCCGGCGGCCGGGGTCGGTATCGATCGCCCCGAAGAGCTTCCCGACGAGGTCGACGTCCTCATCGTCGGCTCGGGGCCCGCGGGGATGATCGCGGCGGCCCAGCTCTCGCAGTTCCCGGACGTCACGACGCGCATCGTCGAGCGCCGGGACGCGCGGCTCGAGATCGGCCAGGCCGACGGCATCCAGGCGCGCAGCGTCGAGACCTTCCAGGCCTTCGGCTTCGCCGGGCGCATCATCGACGAGGCGTACCGGATCACCGAGATGAGCTTCTGGCGGCCGGACCCGGACGACCCGTCGCGGATCGTCCGCGGGGAGCGCCCGCAGGACGACCCCGCCGGCATCAGCGAGTTCCCGCACCTCATCGTCAACCAGGCACGCGTGCTCGACTACTTCGCCGAGTACATGGCCATCTCCCCGACCCGGATGAAGCCGGACTACGGCTACGAGTTCCGGGGCCTGGAGGTCTCCGGCGAGGGAGACCACCCGGTCACCGTGACCCTCGTCCGCACCGCGGGGGAGGGCGCGGGGCAGGAGAAGGTGGTCCGGGCGAAGTACGTGCTCGGCGCCGACGGCGCCCACAGCGGCGTGCGCCAGTCCATCGGCTGCACGATGAAGGGCGACCAGGCCTTCCACGCCTGGGGCGTCATGGACGTCCTGGCGGTCACCGACTTCCCCGACATCCGCACCAAGTGCGCCATCCAGTCCGGGTCGGGCGGCAACATCCTCCACATCCCGCGCGAGGGCGGCTTCCTGTTCCGCATGTACGTCGACCTCGGCGAGGTGAACCCGAACGACCGGGGGGCCGTGCGCCGGACGACGGTCGAGCAGATCATTGCGAGGGCGAACGAGATCCTGCACCCCTACACGCTCGACGTGCGCGACGTCGCCTGGCACAGCGTCTACGAGGTGGCCCACCGCGTCACCGACAGGTTCGACGACGTGCCCCTCGAGGAGATCGGCACCCGCAACCCGCGCGTCTTCATCGCCGGCGACGCCTGCCACACCCACAGCGCCAAGGCGGGCCAGGGCATGAACGTCTCGATGCAGGACGGCTTCAACCTGGGCTGGAAGCTCGGCTACGTCCTCTCCGGACGCAGCCCGGAGAGCCTGCTGGGCACGTACTCCGCCGAGCGGCAGGTCATCGCCCAGCAGCTGATCGACTTCGACAAGGAGTGGTCGACGCTCATGGCGAAGCGGCCGGAGGAGTTCGCCAACCCCGCGGAGCTCGCCGACTTCTACGTCCGCACCGCCGAGTTCCCGGCCGGCTTCATGACGCAGTACCCGCCGTCGATGCTCGTGGCGGAGCCGACCCACCAGGAGCTCGCCACCGGGTTCCCCCTCGGGAAGCGCTTCCGGTCCGCACGCGTCGTTCGCGTCGCCGACGCCAACCCCCTCCACCTCGGCCACCAGCACCGGGCGGACGGCAGGTGGCGCGTGTACGCCTTCGCCGACGCCGCCGCCCCCGGCGAGCCGTCGGCGCTGACGGACTGGGCCGAGTGGATGGCCGGCTCGCCGGACTCCCCGGTCCTCGCCCACACCCCCGAGGGGGCCGACCTCGACAGCGTCCTGGAGGTCAAGGTCGTCTTCCAGCAGAAGCACGCCGACGTCGACATCTCCCGGGTGCCCGAGCTGTTCCTGCCCCGCAGCGGGCCGTTCCAGCTGATCGACTACGAGAAGGTCTTCGCGACGCACCCGGAGGAGGACATCTTCGACCTGCGCGGCGTCGACCGCGCCGGGTGCGTGGTCGTGGTCCGGCCCGACCAGTACGTCGCCGCCGTCCTCCCGCTGGGCGCCACGGACGAGCTCGCCGCGTTCTTCCGGCAGCATCTGCTGGTGAAGAACCGACAGCCCGTGGGGTAGACCTGGAAGCACGAGGACCACGGCATCCGAGACGACGAAGGAGTCCCATGAGTGACAACCGCGAGACCGCGCTGCTGGCGAGCGTGCCGGACCGCCTCTTCATCGGCGGGCGCTGGCGCGAGGCCGAGGAGGGGAGGACCCTCAGCGTCTACGACCCCGCCACCGGCGAACGGGTCAGGACGATCGCCGACGCCTCGCCGGCCGACGGCCTCGCGGCGCTGGACGCGGCCTCGGAGGCGTTCCCCGCCTGGGCGGCCACGCCGGCGCGCGAGCGTGGGGAGATCCTGCGCCGCGCCTTCGACCTGCTCCAGGAGCGCAAGGAGGACTTCGCCCTGCTCATGACGATCGAGATGGGCAAGCCGCTCGCCGAGGCGCGCGGCGAGGTCGCGTACGGCGGCGAGTTCGTCCGGTGGTTCAGCGAGGAGGCCTCGCGGATCCAGGGCCGCTACGGTCCGAACCCCGAGGGCACCGGCCGGATGGTCGTGTCCCAGCACCCGGTCGGCCCGTGCTTCCTCATCACGCCGTGGAACTTCCCGCTCGCGATGGCGACACGCAAGATCGCCCCCGCCCTCGCCGCCGGCTGCACGGTCGTGATCAAGCCCGCCGAGCTGACCCCCCTGACGACGCTGTACTTCGCGAAGCTCCTCGAGGACGCCGGGCTCCCCGCCGGCGTCGTCAACGTCCTCACCACCTCCACCTCGGGGGCTGTGTCCGAGCCGATCATCCGCGACCCGCGCCTGCGGAAGCTCTCCTTCACCGGCTCCACGCCGGTGGGCCAGCGCCTCCTCGAGCAGGCCGCGCAGGGCGTGCTGCGCACCTCGATGGAGCTGGGCGGCAACGCGCCGTTCGTAGTCTTCGACGACGCCGACCTCGACAAGGCGGTCGACGGGGCCATCGCGGCGAAGTTCCGCAACGTCGGGCAGGCGTGCACGGCCGCGAACCGCTTCATCGTCCACCGCGACGTCGCCGACGAGTTCGCGCGCCGAGTCACCGAGCGGGTCGAGGGCTTCACGGTCGGCCGGGGGACCGAGGAAGGCGTGACGATCGGTCCGCTGATCAACGCCGACGCGGTCGAGAAGGCGGCGGCCCTCGTGGGCGACGCGGTGCAGCGCGGCGCGAGCCTGCGCACCGGCGGCAGCGCCGTCGACGGTCCGGGGGCGTTCTACGCGCCGACCGTCGTCACGGACGTGCGCCCCGGCAGCGACATCCTGCGCGAGGAGATCTTCGGGCCGGTGCTCGCCGTCGTCCCGTTCGACACCGAGGACGAGGCGGTGCGCATCGCCAACGACACCGAGTACGGGCTGGTCTCCTACGTCTACACCGAGAACCTCGCCCGCGGGCAGCGCATGATCGAGCGGCTCGAGACGGGGATGATGGGCCTGAACGTCGGCGTCGTGTCCAACGCCGCGGCGCCGTTCGGCGGGTGGAAGATGTCCGGCCTGGGACGCGAGGGAGGCTTCGAGGGCATCCACGAGTACCTCCAGACCAAGTACACGCTCACGCCGAACCCGTTCTGACCCGACCGGGGTAGGGAGCGAGCGCGCGGCAGGACCGGGGCGGGTCCGCGTGGGGCGGGGCTCTGCGGCACGCCCGGGGCTCAGCCGTCGAGGTGCGCCTCGAGCAGGTCCGCCGCGGCGCGGGTCCCGCCGAGGGCGCGCAGCTCGGCGCCGAGCCGGGCGGCCACGGCGCGGTAGCCCGGGTCCGTCGTCACGCGGCGGTAGGCGTCGGCGATTGCGCCCGGGCGCGGCGAGCCCGTGCGCAGGTCGATCCCGGCGCCCAGCCAGCCGATCCGGGCGGCGACCTCCGGCTTGTCCAGGTCGCCGCCGGCGACGACCAGCGGGATGTCGTGGCGCAGCGCCTGGAGCACCCCGCCGTAGCCGCCGTTGGTGACGACCACCGAGGTGCGCGGGAGCAGATGGGGGTACGGCACCATCGCCGCGACGCGCGCGTTCGCGGGCACCGGGCCCGGCAGCGGACCCGTGCGATGGCCCAGCCCAGCCACGACGAGCACGTCCTGGTCGGCGAGTGCCTCGAGCGTCGGCAGGATCAGGTCGTGCGGGTCCACGTTCGCCGTCCCCTGCGTCACGTGCACCACCGGGACCTTCGCCTTCACGACGTCGTCCCACCAGTCCGGCAGCGCCGGAGCGTCGGCGGCAGGGGCGCCGTCGTCGGTGAGGTCGCCGACGAAGCGGATGTGGCGGGGCAGGTCCGTGCGGGGGTAGTCCAGGCCGGGGGCGCCCGCCGCCACGACCAGCTCAGGGGAGTACCACATGGTCGCGAAGGTCTCCCGGTCGGGCGTGAGCCCGGCCGCGCGGCGCGTGCGCCGGTACCGCCGCGTCAGGGCCGCCGTCCCGGCGCCGGAGACGGCGCCGAGCACCGCGTCCCGCGCCCTCCCGCGCACGCCCCGGGCGGGGAGGAGCCCCAGGCCCGTCGGGGGGATGCCCCTGCCGGGCAGCCACAGCGCGATCGGGGAGACGCTGGCCCACCGGGAGCCCAGGCGTTCCGCCGCGAACCGGGTGCCGAGCGACATGGGGTCACCGGCGAGCAGCTCCCACGGCTGGTGGTCGTGGGCAGCCAGCAGGTCGGTGCACTGCGCCGGTGCGGTGCCGAGGAAGAGGTCCTCGAGGTTGACCAGGACCTGCCGGAAGCCCTTCCTGTCCCGCATCCGGGGAAACGTGGCGGCGTAGTTGCGCTCGTCGAAGTCGGGCGCCGCCTGCCAGGGGACGGCCCGCGCGCCGACCTCCTCGAACAGGTGGGTGTAGGACCTGCCGGTGTAGACGCGAACGTCGTGCCCGCGGCGGACGAGCTCGGCGGCCACCGCCCGGATCGGGCGGGCGTGCCCGGCGAACGGCATCGCGGTCATCATGATCGAGGCCACGCGTCGAGTCTTGCAGGAGGAGCAGGCCGAGGGCCGGGAAAGCCAAGCCGGCCCGTGAGGCACGCGGGAGGAGCCGGCCCGTGGGGCACGCGGGAGGAGCCGGCCCGTGGGGCGGCGGAGCCACCGCCGCCCCGTGTCCGGTCGGCCGAGGGCGTGCGGAGCGGGGCGGACCCCGCACCGGCGGGTGACCGCTCGTCGCTCGAGCTGAGTCCATCGTGTCCCGTTCGTCCGGTGGTGCCGTGCGGGCGTCATCGTCACGGTAGACCTGCCTGAGTAACCGGACAAGGGTAAAAAGGGGTTAGTCCGGGCGCACTGGTCAGTAACCCGATATGCCGTATGAATGGTTAGGATGGAGTCCTCGACGGACGACTGCGGAGGGGAGGTGCTCGATGGCTGCGAGGACGGTTGCCGGCCTGACGCTCCCCGTGCCGGTGGCGGGCCACCCCGCCCTCGAGCTGTGCAACACCCGGGCGAACTGGACCTCTCCCGACTACCGCGAGTACCTGGTGAGCCTCGACCACGCCGTCATCCTCGCCGTCGACCGGGAGCTTCTGGACGGGGCGGCCGCCCGGGAGGTGGCCGCCCGGGCGGCGGCCGACTCGCGTGCGGCGGAGCTAGCCCTCGGCCGGCTGCTCACGCTCCGGCGCGACCTCTACGCGGTCCTCACCGCGCCTGAGCCCGCCTCCGCGGTCCGGCGCCTGGACCGGGCGATGCTGGCGGCCCGCCGCCGTCGTCACTTCGTGGGGCTGGACGAGGCGGGAGCGCCGGCCTGGAGCCGGGTGGTCGACCTCGACACCCCGCTGGACGCGTTCGCGGCGGCGGCCGAGGATCTGCTCACGACGGCGGCCGGGGAGCACGTGCGGGCCTGCGCCGGCACCGGGTGCGGGTGGCTCTTCACCGACCCCTCCCACCGTCGCCGCTGGTGCAGCATGCAGTGGTGCGGCAACCGGGAGAAGGCCCGCCGCCACGCGGCCCGGGCCGCGCACGGCCGGACGGTGACCTGACAGGCTGGTCCCCATGACGCAGAACACCACCACTGCCATCCAGAAGCCCCCGGTCGGCGGGGCCCTGAGCGGACGGCTGGGCATCACCTTCAGCGAGCTCGGTGCCGAGCGCGCCGTGGCGACGATGCCCGTGGAGGGCAACACGCAGAGCCACGGAATCCTGCACGGCGGCGCCTCCGCGGCCCTGGCCGAGACCGTCGCGTCGGTGGCTGCCAACCTGCACGCGGGTGAGGGGCAGGTGGCGTTCGGGGTCGAGCTCAACGCCAGCCACCACCGCAGCGCCGCGGCCGGCACGGTGACCGCCGTCGCGACCGCCCTGCACCTGGGCCGAACCCTGGCCAGCTACGAGGTCGTGGTCTCCGACGACCGGGGCCGGCGCCTATGCACGGCGCGGCTGACCTGCGCGGTCGTCGAGGACCGACGCCCCGGGTCCTAGCGTGCCGACCTGCGCCCCGGTCCGCCCGAGGCGTCGCTCGCGGCGGACCCCGGCAGGCCGGCGACCGGCCGGAGCGTGACCCGCCGGCCGTTGCGGGCGAGGTGCTCCGGGCCGCACACGGCGACGACGACGATCGCCGCCGCCGTCGTGAGGACGGCGACGAGCCACGGCGCGCTCCCGAAGAGCCCCACCACGTTGGTGACCCCGTGGAGCAGGACCACGACGAGCAGGCTGCCGCTGGTGCTGTTGTAGAGCCAGGTGTACAGCACCGCCTCGGCGACGACCCAGACGACGTACGGAACCAGGGGATAGGTGGACATCGTGGGGTCTCCGCCCAGGAGCAGCGGCAGGTGCCACAGCGCCCAGAGCAGCCCGACGACGAGGCTCGACGTCAGCGCGCTGTGCCGCACCTGCAGGGCCGGCAGGGCGAACCCGCGCCAGCCCGCCTCCTCCGGCACGGCGGCGATCACGTAGCGCAGCAGCGCCATGACGACCACCGGCACGGACCCGAGCGCTGCCAGCTCAGCCGTGAGCGACCCGCTCAGCACGGCGGCGAGGATCCAGATCGCGGGGAAGAGACAGGCTGCCACCACGAACCATCGGACGCTCACCCGCCACCGCAGCAGCGGACGGAGCAGCGTCTCCGCCGCGTCCGCGCGACTCACGGCACGCATGACCGCCCAGGCCGCGATGCCGGGCCCCAGACCGCCGAGAACGAACAAGCCTGGGACGTCGACGGCGATCAGCCCCCGGTTGTGCGCCGCCATGGGCCACCAACTGAGCCACGTGATGGTGAACGCGAGAACGTAGAACGCCAGCACCGGCCGGGTCCGGACCCAGCTCTTCAGGGCCACCGTGCCACCCCTTCGTCAGCACGTCGTCAGTCGCGCCCCGCCGAAGGGAAGCCGGCGCTCCCCGCGCGCCCCTACCGTCCCACCTGCGAGCACGAAGGTGCCAGGTGCCTTGGTCCCTCCGTCAGCCGGCGGGCGGGACCACCGGCTGACGGGCTCGGTCCCGAGCCTCGCGAACGGGCACCGCGTCCTCTGGACCGAACGGCAGCACAGGGCGGTCCGGCTCGCGTTCCGGGAGCGGCGTGACCTCTCTGAGCTGGTCGCGGGAGAGCGCGGCGAGGTCGTGGTACATCCGGGTGCCGTGCGCCTTCCACTCGAGCTCGGTGGGGGAGAGCTCGCGGACCACCCGCGCCGGCGAGCCCAGCACGAGGTGTCCGGCCGGCACGTCCATCTCCGCCAGCACGAGCGAGCCCGCACCGACGAAGGCCCGCTCGCCGATCCGCGCACCGTCCAGCAGGACGGCTCCGATCCCGATGAGCGCCCCGGCACCGACCGTGCACCCGTGCAGCACGGCGGCGTGGCCGACGTGCCCGTCCTCAGCGATCTCGGTGGTGCGGCCAGGGAAGGTGTGCACGACGCATGCGTCCTGCACGTTCGATCCCGGCCCCAGGACGATGCCGCCGTGGTCGCCGCGCAGGGACGCGTGCGGCCCCACGTAGCAGCGCGGCCCGACCACGACGTCGCCGATCAGCACCGCGCTGGGGTGCACGTACGCCGTCGGGTCGACGACCGGGACCACCCCGGCGAACGCGTACGCCGTCATCGGAGGTAGAGGTGACGGGGCATCGCTCAGACCCCGGCCCGGACGCCGAGCCCGGTGGCCAGCCGCTCGGCGATGTCGCTGCGGAGCGCCTTCTTGTTGATCTTGCCGACCTTCGTGGTGGGCAGCTCGTCGACGACCTCGACGTGCTCGGGCCACTTGTAGCGGGCCACCCCGGCGTCCTCCATGGCGGCCTGGATCTGCGGCAGGGTGACGCTCGCGCCGTCGTGCGGGACGACGTAGAGGCACACCCGCTCGCCGAGTGCGTCGTCCGGCATGGCGACCGCGGCGACGAGCCGCACCGCGGGCAGCTGGTAGACGAGGTTCTCGACCTCCTCCGCGGAGACCTTCTCCCCGCCGCGGTTGATCATGTCCTTGTCGCGACCCTCGACGATGAGGTTGCCCATCTCGTCCGTGCGGCAGATGTCGCCGGAGCGGTACCAGCCGTCGGCGGTGAAGGCGCGGGCGTTCTGCTCCTCGGCGCGGTAGTAGCCGCGCAGCGTGTACGGGCCCTGGGTGATGAGCGACCCGGGCATGCCCTGCGGGACGGGGTTGTCGTGCTCGTCGACGAGAAGGACTTGGTCTGCGGTCGACATCGGCCGACCCTGGGTGGTGAAGATGACCTCCTCGGGGTCGTCGAGGCGGGTGTAGTTCAGCAGTCCCTCAGCCATGCCGAACACCTGCTGGAGCGTGCAGCCGAGCGTGCCGGGGACGCGTCGGGCGACCTCGTCGGCCAGCCGGGAGCCGCCGACCTGCAGCACCTTGAGGGAGGCGAGCTGGTCGGTCGGGTGGGCCGCCTGCTCGTCGAGCCACCGCTTGGCGACGGCGGGGACCACGGCGGTGTGGGTGACGCCCTCCCGTTCGATGGTGGCGAACGCCCGCGCCGGAGAGGGGCTGGGCAGCATGACGACCGTGCCGCCGACGAGCAGGGTGCCGAGCACTCCCGGGCAGGCGAGCGGGAAGTTGTGAGTCACCGGGATGCTCACGAGGTAGACGGTGTCGGCGTCGAAGCCGCAGACCTTCGTGGACTCCTTGGCGTTGAAGGCGTAGTCGTCGTGCGAGCGGGGGATGAGCTTCGGGATGCCGGTGGTGCCCCCGGAGAGCAGGAAGAGGGCGACGTCGGAGCTCGCCGGCTCCTCCGCGTCCCACCGGGCGCGGTGGCCGGCGGTCTCCGCGTCGTCGGCCGGCGCGGCGCAGAGCGCGCGCAGGTCGACCGACCCCTCGGCGACCTGCTCACCGGCGACCAGCAGATGGCGCAGACCGGGGTTCTCGGCGGCGAGCTCGCGGGCGAGACGCTGGTGGTCGAAGTCCTTCACGACGTCCGGCACCGCGACGGCGACGGCCTCGGCGTGGGCGACGAAGTAGGACATCTCGTGGCGCCGGTGCCCGGGCAGGGCCATCACCGGGACGATGCCGGCTCGGAAGCAGGCCAGGGTGAGCACGACGAACTCCCAGCCGTTGGGCAGCTGGACCACGATCCGGTCACCCGCCGCGACGCCGAGGTCGCGCAGCCGGGAGGCGGCGGCGTCGGCCCGGGCGACCAGCTCGGCGTAGCTCAGGCGCACCTTTCCGTCGACCACGGCGACGTCGTCCGCGTGGGCGTCGGCGGCGCTCCAGAGGTGGTGCCCCAGGCTCTTGCCCTCCCAGTACCCGGCGGCGGTGAACCGTTCGACCAGCTCGGCGGGCCAGGGGACGATTCCTTCGGAGATGGGGCGAACCATCACGACTCCTTCGTGGTGACGACAGCGTCGAGGGCGACGAGCCCGTCCGCGGTGACCCGCAGCGGGTTGATCTCGACGTCCGCCAGGTGCGGGGCGTCGAGGAGGAGGGTGCCGAGCGCGCTGACGAGGTCGGCGAGCTCGGACTGGTCGAGTGCGGGCGAGCCGCGGAAGCCTTCCAGGAGGGCGCGCCCGGCCAGGTCGTCGGGCATGGTGGCGGCCTCCGCCGGGGAGAGCGGCGCGACGCGGAGGCTGACGTCGGCCAGTGCCTCCGCCACGGTGCCACCGAGCCCGAGCAGGACGACCGGGCCGAAGACCGGGTCCCGGCGCGCGCCGAGGATGAGGTCGACGCCGGCCGGGGCCATGGCCTCGACGAGGAACCGTTCCGCGCCCGCGGCCCGCAGGGCGGCGAGGGCCTCGTCCAGCTCCTCGTGGGTGCGCACGCCCAGGCGGACGCCGCCGACCTCGGTCTTGTGGAGCACGGCCGCGTCGAGAAGCTTGACGGCGACCGGGCCGCCGATCTCGTCCAGGGCGCCGTGCGCCTCGGCGTCCGAGCCGCAGGCGCGGCGCGGCATGGTGCGCACGCCGAGCTGCGCGACCAGGCTCTTGGCCTGGTCCTCGTCCCACGAGGTCCGCTCCGCCGCGGCCCGGAGCCCGCCGACGGTGGCACCTGCCGGTCGGGCGCTCGCGGCGCCGCGTGCCAGACCGTGCTGGCGGCGGGCGTCCTCGACCAGCGCGGCGACGCCGGTGGCCAGCGCCGTCGGGGCGCCGTACGCGGCGACTCCGGCGGTGTGGAGACGGCGACGGATCGCGCGGACCTCGTCCGGCGCACCGCCGACGCCCACGAGCGTGGGCACGGCCGAGCCGGCGGAGGCGGCCGGGACCGTGGCGGCCAGGTCGATGCTGTCCGGCTCGGTGAGGGCATAGGTGGCGACGGCGTCCACGCCCGGGTCGGCGGCGACGGTCCCGAGGACGGCGCCGAACGTCTCGGCCGGGCGGCCGGTGTCCACGGGATTGCGCTGATAGGTCAGCGGGGGCAGGAGCTCGCCGAGCCGCGCGACGGTCGCGTCGACCAGCGCGGGCACGGCGACCCCGTGCCCGCGGAGGCTGTCCATGAGCAGCAGGCCCGGACCGGCCTGCGCCGTCACGATGCCCACGCCCGGGTCGGCCGCGGGAGCGAGGCGGGTGTGGGAGAGCGCGGCGACGGCGTCGACGAGCTGCTGCTCGTCGTCCACCAGGACCGCGCCGGCCTGGCGCAGCGCCGCGCGCGTGGTCCGCCACGACGTGGCGAGGGCGCCGGTGTGGGACTGGGCGAACTCGGCGACGTCGTTGCGGCCCACCACGAGCGCGACCACGGGCACCCGCTCGGTCAGCGCCCGGACGGACTCCACGAGGCGCCGCCCGTCCGCGACCGACTCCACGTGCAGCGCCACCACGCGGGTGGCGGCGTCGTCGCGGAGATGGTCGAGGACGTCGGGGGCGGTGACGTCCGTGGCGTTGCCCAGCCCGACGGCGAGGCTCACGCCCAGGCCGGCCTCGGCGAGGAGGAAGGACAGGGCGTGGTTGATCCCGCCGGAGGCCGCGACGACGGCGACCCCGCCGGCCGGCACGTCCGCGGCCGCCGGGACGAAGCTCGCGGTGAGCCTCTGGGCGGGGGAGAAGAACCCGGAGGTGTTCGGCCCGAGGAGTCGCACGCCGGTGCGGCGGGCGGCCTCGAGCAGGGCCGCCTGGTGGACGGCGCCCTGCTCGCCGGACTCGGCGAACCCGCCGGCGCAGACGAGGGCGGCCTTCGTGCCCGCCGCCGCGGCGTCCTCGACGGCGGAGGCGCAGGCCGCGGCGGGCACGCACAAGACCGCGAGGTCCAGCGGCGCGCCGAGGGCCCGCGAGGCCGCCGCGACGGAGGCGTGCAGCCCGGCGGCGGGGTCGGGGTTGCGCGAGTTGACGAGCCCGAGGGCGCCGTCGAAGCTGCGCAGGGAGCGGGCCATGACGGCGCCGAGCTTCGCGCCGGAGCGCGAGGCGCCGACGACGGCGACGCCGCGCGGGGAGAAGAGGGGCCGCAGGTCAGACACCGGTGCCTCCCGCGGTCGCGACGAGGTCGGCCCGGCCGGAGAGGACCAGGGTGGCGGCGCGGTCCTCGTCGGCCTGCTCCTCCACCAGGGCGACCGGCAGGCCGGCGGCGAGACGGGCCTCCTCGGCGAGCAGGACCCGGGTGAGCGGCGTCCCGCCGTGCACCGCGACGAGCGCGGGCCGCTCGGTGCGGCAGGCCGCCACGGCGGCCGCGGCGCCGGCCACGCCGTCCTCCGTCTCCGGGGCCGTGAGCCACAGCGCCCACGGCTCGTCCTTGCCGAGCGCGCTGCCGCCCGCGACGGCGTGCCCGCCGTCCAGGGTGCTGCCGCCGTCCAGGGCGGTGGGGCACTCGGCGAGCGGGACGACGGCGCCGCCGTCATCGGTCACGAACCGCCGCCCGTCGCGCTCGACGATCCGCGCGGTGCGGCCCGGGAAGGTCACCTCGCCCAGGTCGAGCGGAGTGCTGAGCGGGTCGCTGCCATGCCGCGCGCGCCAGGCGGCGTCGACGGCGGCGATGAAGTCGGGGTCGCGGCGGGCGATCTTGGCGCGGCCGATGGACCGGCTCATGAAGTGGAAGGCGAACTGCGTGGGGTCGAACGCGGCGTGGTAGCGGCCGAAGTGCTCCCACCAGGACAGGCTGGGGCGGGCCGAGCCCTGGATCTTCTCCACGGAGGGGCGGGCCGCCGCCTCGTACGCGGCCAGGGCCCGCTCGACGTCGTCGTGCTCGGCCACGGCGCGGGCGAGCTCGATCGCGTCCTCCATCGCCATCTTGGTGCCGGAGCCGACCGAGAAGTGCGCGGTGTGCGCGGAGTCGCCGAGGAGGGCCAGCCTGCCGGCGTGCCAGGACGCGGCCCGGCGGGTGCGGAAGTTCCCCCAGCGGGAGTTGTTGACCAGCAGCGGCTGCCCGTCGATCTCGTCGGCGAAGAGCTCCTCGAGGTACTTGCGGCTCTTCTCGTCGCTCGGCCCGGGGGGCTGGGTGACGTCGAACTCGTCGAGGCCGGCGCGGCGCCAGGTCTCCTCGTCGGTCTCGACGATGAAGGTGCCGACGTCCTCCGAGATGGGGTAGCCGTGGACGGCGAAGACGCCGTGCGGGGCCTCCTTGTGGACGAACGTCAGTCCGTCGAACATGTAGGAGGTGCCGAACCAGATGAACTTCGCGCTCGCCTGGACGGCGGAGGGGCCGAACTGGTCGGCGAAGCGCTCGCGGGCGCGGGAGTTCGCGCCGTCGGAGGCGACGACGAGGTCGTGGGTGTCGAGCACCTCCTCGACGTCGACCTCTGTCTCGAAGCGCAGGTCCACGCCCTCGGCGCGGGCGCGGTCCTGCAGGAGCAGCAGCAGCGTCTTGCGGGAGATGGCGGCCATCCCGTTGCCGCCCACGGTGATCCGCTCGCCCTTGAGCCGGACCTCGATGTCCTCCCAGTGCGTGCCGTGCTCGCGCAGCGCGTCGATGAGCACCGGGTCGGCGGCGTTGATCTTCTCCAGGGTCGCGTCCGAGAAGACGACGCCGAAGCCGTAGGTGTCGTCGGCGCGGTTGCGCTCGTAGACGGTCACCCGGGCGTCAGGCCGGCGCTGCTTGATGAGCGTGGCGGCGAACAGACCGCCTGGGCCACCGCCGATGCAGGCTACTGAGAGCGACATGGGATCTCCTACGGTTCACGTCGTCGTGTGGTCACCAGGAGTGGCCTGGTTCAACGAGTGTGTAACACCTGCACGACGGCCGTCAAGCGAGTGACGCAGAAATGTCGGGTGCGCGATCCCTCGACGCGCGCGTCGTCCGGGTCGGCGGCTCGGCCGGCCCGGACGTGGCGTCCTCCCGGCGCGTCCCGGTCGCCTCGTCGATGGCGCGCTCCGCCGCGGGCTGCAGCAGGTCGGAGACCTCGGTGAAGAGCTGGTAGGCGTCGTGGCCGAGCCAACGGGCGGGTAGCAGCTCGAGCGGCAGGGCCGGGTCCCGGAAGGGGAACTTCCGCCACTCGCGGAAGAGCTCGATGCGTTCCACGAGCGCCTCGTCCGGGCTCACCCGGCCGGCGCGGTACCGGGGCAGCTCCGCGCGGTAGCGCTCGAGGAACGTCAGGTAGTCGGCGTTCAGCGCGCCGAGGTCCCAGCAGCGCTCGGCCATGTCGCGGTCGGCCGGCAGCCCCTTGGACCTGGCGCGCAGCAGGTCGAGCCGGACGTCGGGCTCGTGCGCGAACTTCTCCTCCACACGCGTGAGCCGGTCGTGGGGCGAGATCCACGTCGACGCCGCCAGCGGGCCGAAGCCGAGCCACGCGAGCTCCTTGCGCAGCTCCTCGCGTGCGGACCTGGCGGTCTCCGGGACGTAGTAGATGACCATGTGCCACCACCCGTCCCAGCTGGACCGTGGGTCGCTGAAGATGCGTTCGCGTCCCTCGTCGAGCACCTGCCAGCTGTGCTCGTTGAGGGCGTAGACGACCTCGCGGCCGTCCGTGCCGGGCCGGGTGTCGAGCCATCCCTCCTTCTTCAGGCGGGACATCGTCACCCGGGCGGTCGAGGCGCCCACGTCGAACTTCGCCAGGAGCGCGACGAGGTCGCGCAGCGGCGCGGCGCCGCCCCGGTAGCGCAGGTAGCCGCCGAACAGGTCGACGACGATGGACCGCGGCTTCATGGTGCTCCTTCTTGGCAGGCGCCTCGGGCGATGTCAACAGCGGGCGGGGCCGGCGGTACGGCGGAGAGGCCCCTCCTGGTGGCGACTCCGCACAATCTGATTCGAATGCTTGACGGCCGTCGATGAGATGCCGTACACATTACCCGGTGTGAGGTGGTGCACACCACCGCCTCGCGCCGCAGGGGCGCGGCAGTCGCCCGCACCACGAGCGAGCTCCGCACCGCACGACCGCCCGCCGGGCGGCGATCCCGAACCACCTCACCGCAGGAGACAACGATGTCAGCACCCTCCGCCGCGTTCGCGGGCGGGTCCCGCAAGGGGCTCGTCGTCGTAGCGCTCGCCTTCGCAGCCATCGTGCTCGACGGGTACGACCTCATGATCTACGGGGCCATGGTCCCCGCGCTGCTGGAGCACCCGACCTGGGACCTGACGCCGGCCGACGTCGGCCTGATCGGCAGCTACGCCACCTTCGGCATGCTCGTGGGCGCGCTCGGCGTCGGTGCCCTGACCGACATTCTCGGTCGACGGCGCATCATCATCGCCAGCATCATCTGGTTCAGCGTCGCCACCGCTGCCACCGCGATGGCGCCGACACCCGAGGTCTTCGGCCTCTTCCGCCTGATCGCGGGCATCGGCCTCGGCGGCGTCATGCCCACCGCGATCGCCCTCACCGTGGAGTACGCCCCGCGCGGGAAGCAGCAGTTCTACAACGCGATGATGTTCGTCGGCTACTCCTTCGGCGGCGTCTTCGCCGCCCTGGCGGCGATGGCGCTGCTGGCCGACCACGGCTTCCGCGTGCTGCTCTGGCTCGGCGCCGCGCCCGCCCTGATCCTCGTGCCGCTCGTCCACCGCTACCTGCCGGAGTCGATGAGCTACCTCGCGGGAAGGGGCCGCACCGCCGAGGCCCACGCGCTCGCCCGCGAGTACGGCGTCGACCTCGAGGTCCGCTCGTCGGGCGGCGCGAAGAAGGCGCCCGGCGCCCTGCGGTTCCTCGTCTCGGGCGGCAACCTCGGCCCGCTCGCCCTGTTCTCGGTGGCCTCCTTCTCCGGGCTGCTGCTCGTGTACGGGCTGAACACCTGGCTGCCGCAGATCATGCGGAGCGCCGGCTACCCGCTCGGGTCCTCCATCAGCTTCCTGCTGGTGCTCAACCTCGGCGCGATCGTCGGCAGCGTCGCCGCGGCCGCGCTCGCGGACAGGATGGGGTCGAAGTTCGCCGTAGGCCTGGCCTTCGCGGCGGCGGCGCTCACGCTCGTCGCGCTGAGCCTGCAGCCGCCGGCCGCGCTGCTGTACGTCTTCGTGGCGGTGGCCGGACTCGGCTCGATCGGGACGCAGATCCTGGTCAACGGCTACGCCGCGGCGTTCTTCCCCGCCTGGGCCCGCGGCAGCGCGGTCGGCGTCACCCTCGGGATCGGCCGTATCGGGGCCGTCGTCGCCCCGATCATGGTGGGACTGATCATGGAGTCCGACCTGGGCTTCCGGTGGAACTTCTACTCCTTCATCATCCCAGCGGTTCTCGGTCTCGCCGTCATCCTCGCGATCCCGCGGCGCACCGCGGCCGCCCGGGCGTCCGCGGCCCTCGAGGAGGAGAAGGTCGCCGCCTGAGGACCGATTCTCCGTGCGGAGTGTCGCGCACGAGCCGAGGGGTCTGTACCGGCAGCGGTACAGACCCTTCAGCATGGAGCGAGAGGCTGGGGCGGGTGCTGACCGCGGCGCGGACGACGGCTTCCGTGCGGCCCGGCCTCCTCTAGGCTGCCGGTGCGCCGAGCGGCGACGGCGCCCCGCGGTCCTCCCGGCCCGACCGAGCCGACACTGAGGTCCCGGGCCGAGGACACACGTCCCGAGCTGAGGAGGCTCCCGGTGGTCGGTGCGAGCACGTCCACCCGCGTTCCGGCCGGCGGCCTCGGCGCGGGCACCGGCGCCGCGCTGCTGGTGATCCTCGCGGGGATGGCGGGCGCCCTGCACGTGTGGAAGCTCGCCCCGGCCCTTCCCGCGCTCTCGGCCGACCTCGGGCTGAGCCTGGTGCAGGGCGGCCTCCTGCTGTCGGTCGTCCAGGTGGCCGGGATGCTCCTCGGTGTGCCGGTCGGGCTGGCGGGGGACCGGATCGGCCTGCGCCGTGGACTCCTGCTCGGGCTGACGCTGCTCACCGCGGGCTCCGCCGTCGGCCTCGGCTCCGTGGGCTACCTGCCGCTGCTCGGCTCCCGGGTGCTGGAGGGCGTGGGCTTCATGCTCGTCTCGATCTGCGCGCCCGCGCTGATCCGCCGGACGGCGCCGCCGGGGCGGGTGTCGCTGCTCACCGGCGTCTGGGGCTGCCACATCCCGCTGGCCGCGGCCCTCTCGCTGCTGCTCGGCGGCCAGCTCGAGTGGCGGACCTGGTGGGGCGCCGCCGCGGTCTGCTCCGGCGTCATGGCGGTGGCGGCCGCAGCACTGCTCGCCGCAGACCCGCCCGGCGTCCGCTCGAGGGGCGCCACGGACCGGTTGCGGGCGACGCTGCAGGCGCGCGGCCCCCTCCTCGTGGCCCTGCTGTTCCTGCTGTACACGGCGCAGTGGAACGGGGTGGTCCAGTTCCTGCCCACGATGTACGCCGACGGCGGCGTCGACCCCTCGGGCGCTGCGGCGCTCGGCGCCCTGGTGGCGGGGGTCAACGCCGTCGGCAACCTCGGGGCGGGGGCAGCGCTGCACCACGGCGCGCGCCCGCCGGTGCTGTGGTGCACGAGCTTCGCCGTGATGGGGCTCAGCGCTGCCGTGGCGTTCGGCGTCGCGCCGCACCTCGGCCCGGACCTCGAGTTCGGGGTGCGCTACGGCGCGGTGCTGGTCTTCTCCGCCGTCGGCGGCATGGTGCCGACGACGGTGGTCGCGGGCCTCCTGCGCACCGCGCCGGGCCCGGCGACGATCGCCACCTCCCTCGGGCTGGGGCAGCAGCTCAACGCCCTGGGCCAGTTCGCCGGCCCGCCGGCGGTGGCCGCCGTCGCCCAGGCGACGGGCACGTGGGACCACACGTGGGCGGTCACCGTCGCTCTCGCGGTCTGCGGGATCGCCCTGGCGACCCGCGTCGCCCGCAGCGCGCCGTCGATCCTGCGCGGGTAGAGCCGAGCACTGCCCCGAGCGGTGGCGTCAGCGGAAGATGCCGAACGTGTCCTTCCGGTCCCCGTTCCAGTCGCCGACGAGCATGCGGTCGGTGGTCCGCCCGTAGGTGAAGGTCTTGTCGGCGACACCCGAGGTGAGGCTGTTCCTGATCATGAGCTGGTCGCCACGGCGCACGGCGATGGTGTCCTCGCCGTCGCCGTCCCAGTCCCCGACGAGCATCGTGTCGCCGGGGCGGCCGTAGGCGATGACCCGGTCGGCGACGCCGGTGGACATGGTGTTCTTGATGTACAGCGTGCGCTCGCGCCGCACCGCGAACGTGTCGGTGCCGTTGCCGTCCCAGTCCCCGACGAGGATCTCGTCATCGGGCTTGCCGTAGTAGACGATCTTGTCGGCCGGTCCCGAGGTGACGGTGTTCTTGATGTGGTACTCCCGGCCGCGGCGCACCGCGAGGGTGTCGACCCTGTCCCCGTTCCAGTCCCCGACCAGGACGACGTCGCCGGGACGGCCGTAGGCGAAGGTCTTGTCGGCCGGACCGGAGGTGTTGGAGTTCCGGACCGCGAAGATCTGGTGCGTGCGTGCGGCCGGGGTGTCGGTGCCGTTGCCGTCCCAGTCGCCCACGATGATCGTCGAGCTCGTCGGGCCGTACGAGAAGACGACGTCGGACGAGGCGGTCAGGGCGTTGTTGAGGTAGATGGGGTGCAGCCCCGTCGTCGGGCTCGAGGTCGCGGGCGTCGGCGCAGGCGTCGGCGCGGGGGCCGGGGCGGGTGCCGGCGCCGGCGGGTCGGTCTTGCTCGCCACCGCGGTGCGCATGGCGGCGAGGCGGCCGTAGATGTCCTTGCCCGGGCAGGCGGTGGCGGAGACGTCCATGTGCCCGAAGATGCGGGGCAGGTTCACGCCCTTGACCAGGGCTGGGGTGCCGGGCGAGTAGATGCCGCTCCTGGTGCTGGCGTCGATGCCGGCTCGCCCGAACTGCCAGGCCAGCACGTCGGTCATGGCGTCGATGGTGGCGGTCGGAGCGGCGATCTTGGTGTAGTCGCCCATGGCGGAGATGCCGACGGTTCCGTTGTTCACCGGCGCGGCGTGCGCACCCTGGGGCATCATCCCGGCGGGCGCGGCCAGCGAGCCGGTGCGGCCCTCGTAGACCCGGCCCCACTTGTCGACGAGAAAGTTGTACCCGATGTCGCCCCAGCCGCGCGTGACCGCGTGGTACTGGTAGATGCCGCGCACCACCGAGGCGGCCTGGGTCTGGGTGTAGCTGTTCGTCCCGGCCGTGTGGTGCACGACCGCAGCGCGCAGCGCCCGGTAGGTCGGCTGCCAGGTCATCTTGTCCTCGTCCGCGCCCCACCCGGCGCGGGAGATGATCGAGGGCCGCGGCGGGAGCACCGCGGTCGAGACCGGGGAGGCCGCGACGCTGGCGCCGACGAGCCCGGCGGGAATCACCGAGCTCGAGCCCGGGGCGGCCGGGGCGACGGTGGGGACCGGGATCGGGGTGCTCTCGGCGCCCGCTGCGGCCGGTTCCGAGGCGGGGGTCTGCAGGTCCTCGGAGGACAGGACGGTGATGGCGAGGTTGTCCGGCAGGGCGGACGCCGAGCCGGTGATGCGCACCTGGATCGTCTGCGCGCCGCCGGTGACGAACGGGTCGGTGCCGGCGGCAGCCTCGGCCCCGCTCATGCCCTCCTCGTGGGAGGTCTCGTCCCACTCCGACCAGACGCCGTCCTCCTCCACCCGGACGAAGATCTGGGCGTCCGCGGCGAGCTCCTGCCCGGCCTCCCAGGTCAGCCCGGCGACGAGGAACTCCTCGGTGGGGATCGGCTGCGTCAGCACGGCGTCGGTGCCGACGACGGCGGTCTCGGAGGAGGCCGAGAACTGGCCGGCCGGGACCGGGGCCTCGAGACCGGCGGTGGCCACCCGGGTGCGGGCGCCGTCGTCGTCGGTGAGCGCGATGACCATCGGCTCCACGGCGGGCGCCTCGGCGACGGCGGACGCCTCGGTGCCAGCGGGGGTCTCGGAGCCCTCCGGTGCCGCACCCGCCGTGGCGGAGGTGGTGGAGGCGACGACGAGAGACGTGCTGAGCAGGATCCCGGCTGCGACGAGCCGGACGGGGCGAGCGTGCATGCGAGGACTTCCTGGTCGGGCACATGGCGTGCGGATCTGCCGGCGGCCTGAGGCGGGGCCCGGAGGTCCCGTCGGTGCTGCGTCACTCGGTGCCCTACGCACCATCTGTCACACCAGCACCACCATGGTGGGGCACGGGGAGGCCGTTCGTACCCCAAAAGCGCGGACTAATTTTGACCGGTGTCCGTATCCGACCCCGCGGCGACCGCGTGACGCGGCCGAGATCGGCGGGGATCCGCCGTTTCTGCGCGCCGTCCGGCGCCCCCGTCCGCCTGTGAGACCGCCCACACCAGGCACCGCGCCACCTCCGGCCCCGCGCCGACGGGTTGCTCAGGCCTGTCGGTCCAGCGGCTTGCAGTCGCCGTCGCACCCGGTGGGTGAGGGCTCGGACGAGCCGGTGGCCGGCCGGTGGAGCACCGCGTGGCCCGGACGGACCGTCAGGGCCGTCGGGGCGTCGGGAGCGGCCCGACCGGTGCCGCCGCCCGGGACCGAGGCGTCGCCGTCGACGATGAGGGAGTACCCGCCCGCCCGCCGGGGCGGGAAGACGAGGGTCACCGCCGGGTGCTCGGCCGCCAGGGCCGCCGCGGACCGGCCGGGGGAGTCGATCACCAGGGCGCCGTCGACGAGGCGCGGGACCACGGCGAGGACGTGCGGGCGTTCGCGACCCGGGCTGAGCAGGTACGCGAAGTCGTGCTCCGCCATGGCGGCACCCAGCTCGCCGAGGTCGACCTTGATGCTCATGCGCTGTCCCTTCCGTGCCGCTCGTCCGCATCATGCTCTCGCGGGACGCGGCGCCGTGAGCCGGGTCCAGGTCCGGTGCGCCGCAGCACGATCGTCGCCCGGCCGTCTCCCTCGACGTCGCGGAGCACGCGGTGCCCGGAGGTCCGGGCCAGCGCGCTCAGCTCGCCGGCACCCGCCGCGAACCGCGAGGGCGCGGGCGCACCCATCTCGGACAGCACGGTGACGACCAGCAGGCCGCCGGGCGCCAGGAGGCCCGCGAGCGAGCGGAGCACCGCGGGGTCGCGGAACCGCTGGCACACCACCAGGTCGTACGGGCCGGTGACGTCGGCGGGGAGACCGCCGGTCAGGTCCGCGACCCGCCCCCGGACCGGTCCGGCGAGCCCGAGGGCGACCGCCTGGTCGGCCAGCCGGGCCACCGCCACGGGCGAGGCGTCCAGCGCGTCCACCGTGAACCCGCGCTGCGCGGCCCACAGCGTCACCGCGCCGAGCCCGCACGCCACGTCGAGGGCGCGGCCGCCGTCGGGCAGCGCGTCCTCCAGGCCCGTGAGCCCGTCCGGCGCCCGGGGGACCGCGGGCGGCGCGTCGCGGTGGCGCGCGTCCCAGCGTCGACCGTCGTCCATGCGCTCTTCATACCGTGTGCGCACACCCGGGGGCGGACCCGGCCACACTGGGGAGGTGCCGACCTCCGCCCCGCCCCGCGTGACCGGCCTGCTGCTCGCGGCCGGAGCGGGCCGCCGCATGGGGATGCCGAAGGCGCTCGTCGTGACCGACGGCGTTCCGTGGGTCCGCCGGGCGGCCGACGTGCTGCTCGCCGGCGGGTGCGCCGACGTCGTCGTCGTGCTCGGTGCCGCGGAGCAGGAGGCGCGGGACGCCCTCGCGGGTGTCGGCCCGCGCGTGGCCGCCGTCGCCTGCCCGGCGTGGGCGGAGGGCATGGGCGAGTCGCTCCGCACCGGGCTCGCCGCCCTCCGGGAGCGGTCGGCGGGGGCGGCGCTCGTCCACCTGGTCGACCTTCCCGACGTCGGACCCGCCGTGGTGCGGCGGATGCTCGCCGCAGCCGCCGGGCCCGCGGCGCTCGCGCGCGCCGCCTACGACGGCGTCCCCGGCCACCCCGTGCTCCTCGGCGCCGACCACTTCGCCGGCGTCGCCGCGCTCGCGGCCGGGGACACCGGCGCCCGCGAGTACCTGCGCCGCCACCGGCCCGCGGTCGTCGAGTGCGGCGACCTCGCCGGCGGGCTGGACGTCGACGCGCCGCCGCGCCCCTGATCGTCCGGGCGAGGGCTCGCGGGTTCGCCGTGGGCACGCTCGTCGGGCGGGACGTGGGTGACGGCTCAGGACCCGAGCGTCACCGTCACCCGGAACCGCTCGCCGAGGTCGACGTCGATCCCGGTCACGTGCGCGCCGGCGAAGGTCAGCTCCTTGAGGTCGACCGAGCGGTCGCGGTAGCGGCCGAGCGCCGACTCGATGAAGCCCTGGGCGAGCGAGCCCAGGATGCCGCCTGCCCTGGCGGCCAGCTCCTCCACGCGGACGACCAGGTCGTCGTCGAGCGTGACCTCCGCGTGGCCCGTGACGTTCGCGGAGGCGAACCCCTTCGACACCCTGGCCGCGAGGTCGAAGCGCCACCGGTTCGGGCCGGTGGCCCGCGGCGCGACCCTGACGTCCCTGACGGCGGCCCCCATCTGCTTCGCGAGCTCCGCTGCCACCGTGCCCGCCGCCGCGCTCACCGCCGCGACCTCACCCTCGACGACCGCCCGGCCCGCCGTGCCGCCGCCGCTGGCGCGCTCGTCGCGGAACGCCAGCCACAGCTGGCCGGAGTCGTCGTGGAGCCAGGTCGCCGGGACGTGCTGAGCGTCGAGCTGCACGACGATCGGTGCGCCGAAGGCGACGACGGGACGTCCCGCGATGCTGAGGGTCCCGACCTCGGTGTGCACGCCGCCGGCGGTGGACCGGGGCGGGCGCAGGCTGATCGCGCTGCGGGAGAGGTAGCGGTTGTCGATGACGCTGCCCGAGAGGTCGATGCCCAGCTGCTCGACCGCACCGGGGGCCGACATCTGCGCCGTGACGGCCACGTCGGACTCCCGGAGGTGCAGGGCGTCCGTGAGCGACCGGGCGACCCGCCCGGCGAGCTCGTCGCCGTCGACCGGGATCTGGGCGGCACCTGCAGGGATCATGCGTACTCCTCGGGGCTGGGCGGCGGGCGGCCGCGCAGGCGACCGCCGTGCGGAACGGAAACCTCGTCGATGCTACGCACCCGCCCTGCCTCCGGCCCCTCGGCCGGAAACCTCCGGCCGTCGGCCCCGTCGCCGGTCGGGTCGCCGGGGCGGACCTCAGTCCGGACCGACGCGGGACACCGCCCACGTGGCCAGCGGCCGGAGCTGGCGCCACCTGCGCCGCACCTCGTCCAGCGCGGCGGGCGTGGCGAGCCAGGGTGGGGTCCCCACGTTCGTCACCGCCATGAGCTCCTTGCGGCGGAGCAGCTCGACGCGGGGGTGGTCGGCCGGGTAGCCGCGCGGGTGAGTCTTCAGCGCGGCGCCCTCCACGGAGAACCCGGCTGCGACGAGGGCGGCCACGATGCCCGCCAGCTCGGCCCCGGCGTCGGAGTCGACTGCCCGGCGGAAGCGGTCGGTCTGGGCGGGGGAGTGGGTGCGGAAGCCGCCGCCGACGATGAGCCCGTCGGCGTCGAGCCCGACGTAGTACCCCAGGCCGGGTGCCGACCCGGCGATCGCTCCCTGGTGCGTCTTGTACGGGGACTTGTCCGGGCTGAAGCGCACGTCGCGGTGCGGGCGGAAGATGGTGGCCGGGCCGAACTCCGGTTCCAGCGCGGCGACGAGCGCCCGCATCGGGTCGCGGACCTCACGCTCCCACCGGTCCTTGTTCGCCGCCCAGAACTCGCGCGTGTTGTGGTGCTCGAGCTCGGCGTAGAACCGCGGTCCCCAGAGTGAGAAGCCCGTGAAGTCGGCCATGGCCCCATCATGTCGGTCGAGAGCTCGTCGGGACCGGCGGTTCGATCATGTCGGTGAGAGCTCGCCGGGACCGGCGGCTCGCGATCATGTCGTCCGAGAGGATCGCGGCGATCACCGTCCGGCGGGGCCCGGAGAGGTTTCTCACGACGGCGCAGATTCGTTCCCGTTCCGGCCGCGCGGACCGTCGCCCCGCCCTATCCTGACCAGTGCCTTTTGTCCCATGGGCCGTCCGCAAACTGCTGAGACGGTTGTGGGTGGAGGGCCGGGACCTCGGGTGCCGGACCGTGAGCGCGCGCCGCGGCCGGGGCGGGGCAGCTCATCCCGCGGAAGCGCGCCGTGACCGCCGGTCACGGGAGGCCACCGCGGGTGGATGGGTCGGGACGGGGTGGCGCGCCACCCCGTCCCGGAGTCCCGGTCCCGCCGGGCGGGAGCCGGTGGTTCAGGCGGAGTGAACGGCGGCGAGCCGCTGCTCCAGACGCTCGGCCGGCAGCACTCCCTCGCTGAAGTAGGCGCCGTCCACCAGGACCAGCGGCATCATCGCGGGCCGGAACTCGTCCACCAGCACCACGCCCTCGGGGGACTGCGCGAGCACCTCGATCACCGTGAGCTCGTGCCGCTCGGCGAGCTTGTCCAGGGTGTTGACGACCCCGGCGTAGAACGGGCACCCGGGAGCCGTGACGACGGTGACGCGGGCGGGGCTCGTAGACATGCTGGTTCTCCTTGGTGAGGGTGTTTCGTCCATCTTCGACCTTCTCGCACCGGTTGTCGGCCTCCCTGGGACGTCGGTCCCGAGCGGACGTCCACGCGCCGACGTGGGCGGGAGCTCCGCCCCGGCACCGCGGCGGACGACCGCGGCGAACGGTGCCGAGGCACCGGGGCGAACGGCGCCGAGGCCTCGACGCGATCCTCCAGAAACGGACCTAGGGCCCAATCCGGGCGTCTCGGGCCGTGGCATGGTTACGGACGACGTACCGGTCCAGCCGGTGGCCGGGCGGATGGAGGAGACATGATGCGAAGGATCGCGGTCGCGGCCGCAGGTGTGGTGCTGGTGCTCGCCGGCTGCTCGACGGGCGCAGAGCCCGGCACGGACGAGACGGCTGAGGCTGGGCAGACCGCCGCGGCCGGAACGACCGAGGCTGCGTCGGCGGGCGTCGAGGTGCGCCTGGCCGACTACGGCCTGGACGGCCTTGCGGCGGACCGGATCGTCGACGAGCTTGACCGTCTCCCGCTCGGCGAACGACCGGACGACCTCATGGCGTCCGTCCGGGTGGACGAGCTGGTGCTCTCCGACGGGCAGGAGGAGCTCGCGATGGAGCTGCCGCAGGACCGGTTCTACGTGTCCGTCGCGCCCTTCGTGGAGCAGACGCACGAGTGCTTCTACCACTCGCTCACCACCTGCACCGGCGAGCTGGGCGGCGAGGAGGTCCGGGTGACCATCGTCGACGACGCCGGAGAGGTGCTCGTCGACGAGCAGACCACCACGTACGACAACGGCTTCGTCGGGTTCTGGCTGCCGCGCGAGGTCGCGGGCACCATCCGCGTGTCCTACGACGGGCTCGAGGGCGAGGCCGACTTCGCCACCACGGACGACGGCGCCACCTGCGTGACCACGCTCCAGCTCGCCTGATCTCCACCGCCCCGGCCGGGCCCCCCCGTTCCCCTGTGGATCGCCCCGGCCGGGAGCCGGTGGTCCGCCCTAACCTCGCGATCACCGAGGAGAAGGGGAGGACGATGGCGGGGACGGACGACGCCGCGGTCGGGGCGTGGCTCGACCAGCAGGCGCAGCTCGTGGTGCAGCACATCCGCGAGACCGGCGTGCATCTGGAGTACGTCTTCGGTGATCCCGACGCCGAGCAGACGCCCTTCTGCTACACGGTCGGGCTGTTCGGCGTCGGGCACCCGGAGCTGCTCGTGCTCGGCCTCACCATGACCAACGCCGGCGGGCTGCTGAACGACCTGGCCCGGCAGGTCTACCGGGGCAGGCAGCTGGTGCCGGGCGAGGTGGTGACGTTCGAGCACTGGCCCCACAGGGTGTTCGTCGAGGAGTCCCCCAACCCGGGCGACATCGTCTTCGCCGCCAACCTCCACTACCACCGGCCGGCGGAGTGCTCCGTCCCGGTGCTGCACCTGACGGTCGACGACAGGTCCGGCCGGTTTCCCTGGGAGCCGGGCTACTCCGTACCCGCGTGGCGGCAGCCACGCCCCGGGGTGTTCCGGGCGTAGCGGCGGAGGACGCACCCCGCTCCCGCCCCGGGGCACGTGCCTGCGGCGCCGGCACGGCGCACTGGACACCGGTTCGCAAGTCTGTTCGAATAGGGGCATGCGATGGGAGGCCCGCCAGCTCAACGGCCCGGACGACTCGGCCCTGCTGCCGCTCGCCGGTCTGGTTCGCAGCGTGCACACGCCGGAGTTCGCCGGCGTCACGTTCCACGAGGTGCTGTGCCGGAGCGCGCTGAACCGGGTGCCCGCCGCGTCGTCGATGCCGTTCGCGTGGACGATCAACACGACGCGCGGGTGCCTGCACCGTTGCACGTACTGCTTCGCGCGCCGTACGCACGAGTACCTGGACCTCGACAGCGGGCAGGACTTCGACACCCAGATCGTGGTGAAGACGAACGTGGTGGAGGTGCTGCGCAAGGAGCTCGCCCGCCCCTCCTGGCAGCGCGAGCACGTGGCCCTGGGGACGAACTCCGACCCGTACATGCGAGCCGAGGGCCGGTACCGGCTCATGCCGGGGATCATCGAGGCGCTCGCGGAGTCCGGCACGCCGTTCTCCGTCCTCACCAAGGGTCCGCTCCTCAAGCGGGACCTACCGCTCCTGGTGCAGGCGGCGCGCGACGTCGACGTCTCGGTCGCGGTGTCTCTCGCGCTGGTGGACCCCGACCTGCAGCAACGGCTGGAGCCCGGCACCCCGGCGCCGCGCGCGCGTCTCGACCTCGTCCGTGCGATCTCCGACGCCGGGCTGGAGTGCTCGGTGCTCGCCATGCCGATCCTGCCGTGGCTCACCGACTCCGAGGAGCAGCTCGACGCCCTCTTCGGCGCCCTCGCCGAGGCGGGCGCTTCCGACGTCACCACCGGCCCCCTCCACCTCCGGCCCGGCGCCCGCGAGTGGTTCCTGGCGTGGCTCGCGCGCGAGTACCCCGCGCTCGTGCCGCGCTACCGCCGGCTCTACGCGGGCGGTTCCTACGCCCCGGCCGAGTACCGCACGTGGCTCGGCGAACGGGCCGGCCGGGCCCGGCGTCGGCACGGCTTCGACCACCGGCCCCCGCGCCGCTGGGCGCGCTCGCCGGCCAGGTCGTCGGGATCGGCCGGGCGGGAGGGGCACGAACCTCCGCCCGCGGTGGACGTCACGGCGCAGCTCGCCCTGTTCTGACTGCCGGCGGGCCTCTGTCCCGGGCCCGCCCGGTGGCCGCCGGGCCCCGGTCGGTCGCACTCTGGTCAACAGGATGCCGAGGGCCCCGGCTCTGTCACAATGCGGACCGGACAGGCACAGAACGAGCGAATCGAGAAAGCCCGCATGACCACGAGCCCCTCCGGCGCGGACGGCGGAGCGCCGCCGGTTGCCCTCCCTGCACCGGTGCCGGTGGCCGAAGAAGGGTACGCACCCCCGACCACGGGCCCCGTCCGCGGCGGCCGGGTCTCCCCGTCGGGCCCGTTCGTGCGCAGAGGGGTACCGGGAGGCGTCGTCGCCATGGTGGCCGCCGGCACCGGGGCGATCGGCCTGGTGGCAGGTCTTGTGATCGGCGGCGCGAGGGCGGACGGGAGAGCAGGCACGGCCTCGGTGCCCGCTTCCGAGCTCACCGCCGACCTCGCGGTGGCGGGTGCACCTCCCTCGACCGACGGCCCGGCCGGGGAGGCCGCCGTCGCCGAGAGCGCCGCGGCGGGCCCCGGGAGCGCCGCGGGAGGCGCCGAGAGCTCCGTCGCCCGGGCCCCGGAGCGCCCGGCTGTGCGGGCGCTCGCGGACGGCGAGGGCAGCCGCGACAACCCGCTCCCGGTCGGCACGCCCGTCTCGACCGCCGAGTGGCAGGTCGCCCTCGGCGCCCCGCGTGAGGCGGGGGACGAGATCGAGGCCGAGAACCAGTTCAACGGCGCCCCGCCGACGGGCATGGAGTACTGGATCGTCCCGGTCACGGCGACCTACACCGGCACGGAGTCCGGGCACGCCGGGACGGATCTGGGCATCGGGTTCGTCGGCTCGGACGCCCGCACGTACTCCGACATGTGCGGCGTCGTCCCCGACGACCTCTGGGACATCGACGAGATCTACGGCGGTGGCACGGCCACCGGCAACGTCTGCGTCGTGGTGCCCGCCGGGGCGCACGGACTGTGGACCGTCACGCCGGGATGGTCCGCCGAACCGGTGTTCTTCGCAGGCAGGTGACGGGCACCCCGGCGCGGGCGATGGCTAGGAGGGCGGCGAGTAGGCCGCCGTGGGCTCGGCCCCAGGTGTGCCGAGCGCTCCCGGCGGGGACGTACCCAGCGCACCCGGTACGGGGGTGGTGACCGCTCCTGGCTGGAGTGTGCCGACCGCTCCCGGCTGGGGTGTGCCGACCGCTCCCGGCACGTGGACGCCGGCGGCTCCCGGCAGGGGTGTGCCGACGGCTCCGGGCACCGGCGGGGCGAGCGCGTTCCCGGCAAGCGGCGCGACCGACTCCGACGCCCCTGCGAGGCGCCGCTTGATCGCGCCGACCGCCGCCCTCCGGGCGACGCCACCGGTCCGGTCGAGCACCCGCCGGTACACCTTCTCGTACCTGGTCGCCATGACCTGCGGGGTGAACCGGTCGAGCACCTCCTGCCGGCACCGGTAGGGGTCGATGCCTCCCGCGGCGTCGACGGCGGCTGGCAGGTACTCGAGCCGGTCCCGGACGAAGCCCGTCACCCCGTCGGTGACGATCTCCGGCACGGCACCGCGCGGCATGGTCACCACCGGCGTGCCGGAGGCGAGCGACTCCACGAGCACCATCCCGAAGGGCTCCTCCCACTGCAGCGGGAACAGCAGGCACCGGGCGGCGGCGAGGGCGTCCTGCTTCTCCTTGCCGGTGATCTCCCCGAGCCACTCCACGCCGTCGCCGAGACGCGGGCGGACCTCGGCGTCGAAGTAGGCCCGCTCCGGCGGCTCCTGGCACTTCGCGGCGAGCTTGATCGGCCGTCCGGCCTCCCGGGCGACGTCGATCGCCAGGTGCATCCCCTTGTCCGGGGTGCACCGGCCCAGGAACAGGACCCAGTCCTCCTTCTCGGCGCGGAAGGTGCACCGTCCCGGATCGAGAGCGTTGTGGACGGTTCCGACCCAGTTCAGCTCCGGCGCGAACGAGCGCTGGGCCTGCGAGATCGCCACCAGGTGGGTGGTGCCGCCCACCAGCCGGTAGTAGACTGCCGGCTCGCCGACCACCGGCCCGTGCACCGTCACCACCGTCGGCTTGGTCCGCCCGCGCGCCTGGAGGGGGCCGAGGAGCGTGTGGTCATGGACGACGTCGACGTCGAGGTGCTCGAGGATCTTCGCCGCCGCGGCGGCGTGGACGGCCTCGGGCAACGGCTCGCCCAGGCGGGCGTGCTGGGGCTCGGCGTAGGTGCGCCGGAACTGCGCCCGGGTCCCGTTGCGGCCCGCGCCGATCAGCGTGACCTCGTGGCCGTGCTCGACGAGGGTGTCGATGAGATCGGCGACCACCAGCTCGATCCCGCCGTACCCGGTGGGCGGCAGCTCGAAGAACGGCGGGGCGACCATGGCGATGCGTAGCGTGTCCACTGCATTCCCTCCTCAGGAATGTCGTACATGCCCGCGCGGCACCCGGGTGTCCGGGGGCACCGCCGCGGCCTTCTCCCAGGCGTGGTCTCTCTTCTGTCGTGCGGTTCGTGCGCGCTTCCGTCTGTGCGGCTCGTGCGTGGCGCCGCCGCCGGCACCTCAGACGGTCTGCAGGTCGCCGCAGGGGCACGGTTCGGTGCTCACGCTGATTGCGTCGGGCAGCCCGGTGACGGTGGCGCGACCGTCACGGACCTCGAGGTCGACGGTGGCGGAGCCGAGCCGGATGCCGTGAACCGTCAGCGGCTGGAGCTCGGCCGGCAGCCGGGGGTCCAGGCGAAGGTGCCGGTGCGGGAAGCACGGCTGCGCCCCGAGAAGCACCCGCATGAGCTCGACGGGCGCCGCGGAGGCCCAGGCCTGCGGCGAGCAGGCGGCCGGGTACGGCACCGGCCGGGCGTACTCCGTGCGGTCGAAGCCGCACATCAGCTCCGGCAGCCGGCCGCCGAACTCGGCGGCGGCGGCGAGGACCGCGCGGGCGACCCGGGTGGCGTGGTCGACGAAGCCGTAGCGACGCAGCCCCGTGGCGACGATGGCGTTGTCGTGCGGCCACACGGACCCGATGTGGTAGCTCATCGGGTTGTACGCGCCCATCGAGCTCGCGAGGGTGCGGACGCCCCAGCCCGTGAACATGTCCGGGGACAGCAGGTGGTCGGCCACCTGCGCCGCGTGCTCGCGGGCGACGATGCCCGCCCACATGGCGTGGCCCATGTTCGACGCGAGAGAGTCCACGGGCTTCTTCGCGCCGTCGAGGGCGATGGCGTACCAGCCGCGGTCCGGCAGCCAGAAGGCCTCCTCGAACCGCTCCCGGAGCATGGCGGCGCGCTCCCGGAACCGGTGCGCCGTCTCGGCATCGCCCTCGAGCGCCTCGGCGAGCAGGGCCCGGGCCCGGTAGGCGCCGTAGACGTAGCCCTGGACGTCGACCAGCGCGATCGGACCCTGGGGGATCCGGCCCGCGGCGTCCGTGACGCCGTCGTGGGAGTCCTTCCACCCTTGGTTCACGAGGCCGCGGTCGGTGATGCGCTGGTACTCGACGAACCCGTCGCCGTCCCGGTCGCCGTGGTGCTCCACCCACTCCAGCGCGCGGTCGACGTGAGGGAGCAGCGCACGCACGCGCCCCGGGTCCGCGCCCCAGCGGAGAAGCTCGCCGACGAGGATGACGAAGAGCGGCGTCGCGTCGGCCGTGCCGTAGTAGATGTTGCCGCCGAGCGCGTCGGTGGCGTCGACGCCGAACCGCATCTCGTGCAGGATCCGGCCGGGCTGCTCCTCGGTGACCGGGTCCTCGCGGACGCCCTGGAACCGGGCGAGCGCCTCCGCCGTGCCGAGCGCCAGCGACGGGTTGATCGACAGGGTCATCAGAGCGGTGAGGATGGAGTCCCGGCCGAACAGGGCCATGAACCACGGCGCGCCCGCGGCGACGGCGACAGCTTCTGGGTTGGCGGGGTCGTGGATGCGCAGGGACTCCAGGTCGCGGCCGCTGGTGCGCAGGATGTTCTGCACGATCAGGTCGGGCACCGTGACCGTCGGTGTCTCCTCGCGCCACGCGGTGCGGCGTACCGCAGGCAGTGTCCCCGTGACCGGTTGGTCCTCGGGGAACGTGGGGGCCGGACGGACCCCGTCGATGACCGGCAGGACGTGGATCGAGGTGCTCCACTGCCCACGGGCAGGCACCACGACGCGAAAGGTGAGCGAGTCGGGAGCGACGGACGCACCCGTCGCGGTGATGACGGCCTCGCGGCTGTGCCCCTGCCACCGCCGGGTGAGGTGCAGCTCGTGGTCGGTGTGCTGGATCGCGTGCTCGCCGCGGCTCTCCACGTGCCCCTGCTTGACCTCGAACAGGTCCCCGAAGTCGGCGTCGACGTGCAGGACCATCGCGAAGGCCGCCGTCTCCTGCCCGAGGTTGCGCACCACGATGTCCTCGCGCATGCCGGCGCCGATGAAGCGGTGGCGCTCCACCAGCAGCGTGGAGTCGGCCAGCCCGGCCCTCGGCATCGCCCGGCCGATGAACACGCCCCGGTACGTCTCCTCCGTCAGGACGGTGAGCGGCTCCACCGGGTCGCCGTCGAGGCGGAGCTCCCAGCGGGAGAGCACCCTCGTGTCACGCAGGAACAGCCCCTGGACCGAGCCGGTCGTGATGTCGCCCGAGGCCTCCGACAGGCAGAAGGACGAGCCCTCGATCAGCGTCACCGTGCCCGCCGTGACGCCGCCGGGCGATCCGGCGAAGTTCCACGCGAGAGTCACCATGCACCTCCTGAGCGGGAAGTTTCCCGCCATGCTGTGCCCCGGACACGTGCGGCCCGCCCCCGGCCGTCACGGGCCCGCGGGCCTGCGCCCCCTGGAAGGAGAGTCGATCGTAACGCCGCCGGGGCGGCGTGCTAACAGGTCGCGGACCGTCCGCTGGGGGCCGGCCCCCGCCCCCTCGACGCCCGGCCCACGGCGGAGGACGCTTGTCCCGTACCGGCGCGCGACGCGGCTGCACCGCCGTCGCCGGTCGTCCTCGGGAGGTGCGCCATGTCCGGCTCGCTCGCCACACCCACGCCCCACGCCACGCCCCGGCGCGGCACCGCGCCGACACCCGGGGGCCAGCCCGACTCCCTGCCTGCGCCCGGGGCCCGGCCCGGCACAGGGGCCGCGTCCGCCGTCGCTCCAGCCCTGCCGCCGCCGTCGTCCTCCGCGCCCGCGGCGATCGCCGTCGGCGCCCTGTTCGGTCTCGCCTGGGCGGCCGGACTGCGGGGGTACATGGTCGCGCTGGCGGGGGAGGAGTCGACGTTCGGGTGGGCCGGCACGTTCGTCGCCCTGCTGCTCCCGGGCGCGGTGACCGGCGCCCTCCTCGGCTGGGCGGAGCACGTGCGCCGCACGGGCGGCCGGCGCCACTGGCGCTGGCTGGCGCTCTCGCCGCTCGTGCTCGCGGTCGCGCCGCTGCTGCTGCCGGGCGCCGTCGTCGCGTTCCTCACCCAGGGGCTCGGGGGCGGTGCGGTCGCTTTCGCGCTGACCGGGATGGCCGGCGGGTTCGCGCTCTCGCGCCGCGGGCCGCGCTGGGCGCGGCTCGTCTGCGGGCTGCTCCTGCTCGTCGTCGTGGTGGGTGTCGCCCTCTCCGCCGAGGGGGTGGGCGGCGACGAGCTGGCGCTGACCACCCCGCGGGGCGCGTGGGCGGCGCTGCTGGGCGGCGTTTCCGTGCTGACCCTCGCGGTCGCGTCGTCGATCCCGCACCGGCCGGTCGTGGGACCGCCGCGGGAGCGGGCCGAGATCTAGGAGACCGTGGAAGTCAGTCGACCGGCTCGTGCAGGCGACGCAGCGCCTGGGCGGCGTCCAGGCCGTTCTCCTGGGCCACGAGCTCGACCAGAGACTCCAGCTCCTCCGCGCACGCCGGGCAGCCGGCCACGTGAACCCGCATCGCCAGGTCGTCGGCGCCCGGTCGGGTGAGCAGCTCCTCGGCGAAGGTGTCCATGCGGTCGAAGCAGTCCTCGCAGGACAGCCAGGGGTCCGTCCGCAGCGCGAAGAGCCCTGCGGTCTGCTCCGTCAGCCGGGGGAGCTCGTGGTTCATCGCACACCTGTCCGGGACGTGGTGGGGAGGTAGCCGGCGGCGGTCAGATGGGCACGGATGCGCCGCCGAGCGTCGTGGAGGGTCTTGTACAGGGCGCCCCGGGTGGTGCCGAGCCGGTCGGCGAGGACGTCGATGGGCACCAGCTCGACGAGAAGGGCGACGGCGACGCGTCGTTGGTGGTCGGTCAGAGCCTCGTCGAGGGCGAGGCGTACGGCGTCGGCCAGGTCGTGCGCGAGGGCCAGCTGCTCCGGGCCCGGGCCGGGGTCGGTCAGCCGCTCGTCCCCGACCAGGGCGACCTCTCGCCCGGACCATGCCCGACGGCGGACCTCGGTCGCCGCCTCGAGGATCGCGAACTTGTAGGCCCACGTGGTGAACCGGCTGCGGCCCTCGAAGGTGTCGAGCTTGGCCAGCAGCGCGGCGAGGGCGCCGTCGGCCGCGGCGGTCGTCAGCTCGTCGACGGTCGTGAGGTCCGCGGGCCGCAGCAGGTGCCGCATCCGGCGCACCTGGTGCCGGGCGGCCCGCTCCATCAGGGCGTGCAGAGTCGCCAGCGCCCGGTCCCGCTCCGGCCCCGGAACGCGCAGCGTGGCCACCCAGTCCAGCGGTGCGCCGTCGTCGAGCGGCGCGAGAGGCGTCGCCCCGGCGGGTAAGACCCTCGTCCCCTCGGACGCCAACTCCTGTGTCACGTTCCAACGCCCCAGACCCGCCCGGTGAGGGGCGAACCGACCAAGAGAACAGGACAGGTGAGATGAACAGTAGCCCCGCAGGGATCAGGAGGCACCCACTCGTGGTGATCGGTGCACTCGTGCTCGCGATCGTCGTCGGCCTCGCCACGTGGTGGCTGCCCCGGCTCGGGGCCGACGCCGCGCCGCTCACGAGCTCGACGCACGGGCACGGCAGCGCCGGCACGGTTCCGCGGAACGCCGCCCAGCAGGCGTTCCACGACGACATGCGCAAGCTCTGGGAGGACCACGTCACCTGGACACGGCTCGCGATCGTCACCTTCGCGGAGGACTCGCCCTCCTTCCCGGCCACCGCCGAACGGCTCCTGCAGAACCAGGTCGACATCGGCGACGCGATCAAGCCCTACTACGGCGAGGCGGCCGGCGATCAGCTCACCGCACTGCTGACCGACCACATCCTCATCGCAGTGGAGATCCTCGAGGCGGCCCGGGCCGGCGACGGTGACGCGCTCGCCGACGCCCGGTCACGCTGGTCCGCCAACGGTGACGACATCGGCAACTTCCTCGGCGCAGCCAACCCGCGTCACTGGCCGGCGGACCAGATGCGCGCCGGGATGGCGACGCACCTCGAGCAGACCTTCAGCGAGGCCGCCAACGAGCTCGGTGGGAACTACGCGGCCTCGGTCGCCGACTACGACGCCGCGCACCTGCACGTCCTCGACATGGCCGACACTCTGAGCGGCGGCCTGATCGCCCAGTTCCCGGCCAGGTTCCGCTGACCTCCGACGGCGAGCAGGGCCGGTCGCCCCGGCGACCGGCCCTGACGGCGGTCACCGGTCCCGTGCGTTCGCGGCGGCCACACTGCGGCCGGTCGGCGCCGCCCCCCGAGCGGCGACCCGCGGCTCCCCGGGTTGCGCGGGACCCGTCCCGCGGTGACGGTGGGGAGCACCCGACCGGACGAGGGAGAGACGGATGGCACAGACCTGGCAGCCGTGGGCGTTCCGCGACGGCGACCACGACGTCGAGAGCCTCGTGGGCTGGGCCGTGCTGGCACGGGACGGTGAGGTCGGCACCGTCGACGACGCCTCGCTCGACGCCGGGGAGGGCGCGATCGTCGTCGGCAGCGGCCCGGTGTTCTTCGGCCACATGACGCTGCTGCCGGCGGGCACCGTCGAACGGATCGACCCCCAGCACCGGCGCGTCCACGTCGCGCTCACCCGCGAGCAGATCGAGAGCGCCCCGCGGCGCACCGGCGGCGGCCGGTTCGACGACGCCGACTACCGCGCGCAGGTGGCCGCGTACTACGGCGGCTAACGCCCCGCCGCCACCGTGGGACGGGTGGCAGCCACGAGGTGCTCGGGCACGGGGTCGTAGTGGTTGTGGGCCGAACGGCAGGTGCCCCGGCCGCCGGTGATCGCCCGCAGGTCCACCGTGTAGTGGCGCAGCTCGGAGGTGGGCACGTGGGCCTCGATGATGCCGGAGCCGTCGTCCGCCGTGCCGGTGTCGACCACGCGCCCGCGGCGCGACGACAGGTCCGCCAGCACGTCACCCTGCGCCTCCGCCGGCACAGTCACCGTGACCGCCGAGACCGGTTCGAGGACGACGCTGCCGGCCTGCTGCATCGCCGTCGCCACGGCCTGGGCCGCGGCGGTGCGGAACGCCATGTCGGAGGAGTCCACCGAGTGGTACTTCCCGTCCACGCACTCCACCCGCAGATCCGTGATGCGATGGCCGTTGGGGCCGCCCGCCACGAGCGCGTCCTGGACGCCGCGCTCGACGGCGGGCAGGTAGTGCCGCGGGATCGCGCCGCCGACGATGGAGTCCACGAACGTCAGGCCCTCTCCGCGGGGCGCGGGGCTGACGACGAGCCGGACGACGGCGAACTGGCCGTGCCCGCCCGACTGCTTCTTCACCTTCCCCTCCACCTCGACCTCGCCGGCGACCGTCTCGCGGTAGGGCAGGCGCACCTCCTCCGTGGAGACGCGCACGCCGAACTTGCGCTCGAGCCGCTCGAGCGCGACCGCCAGGTGGGTGTCTCCGACCGCCGTGACCAGCGTCTGGCCGGACTCCTCGTCCTGGACGACGACGAGCGCGGGGTCCTCGGCGCACAGGCGCCGCAGGGCGTCCGTGAGCTTGTCGTCGTCGGACTGCGTCAGCGGCCGCACCGCCAGGGTGAACCCGCCGGACGGCACCGGGAGCTCCGGCAGGGTGACCGGGCGCCCGGGCCGGGCCAGGAGGGTGCGGGTGGGGGAGTCCGAGAGCTTGGCGACGGCGGCGATGTCCCCGGCCACGACCTGCCGGACGTCGAGGTGGGTCCTGCCCAGCAGCCCGAAGAGCCCGTGGAGCCGCTCCTCGGCGCCGGTGGTGGTGTTGACGAGCCGGTCGTCCTCGCGGAGCGTCCCGGACAGGACCTTCAGCAGCGAGACCTGGCCGACGAACTGGTCGGCGAGGGTGCGAAAGACGTGGACGAGCGGCTCCCCGGCCGGGTCGGCGACGACGGCGGTGGGTTCGCCGCCCACCAGCACCGTGGCGGGGTGCAGGTCCGGGGACGGGCCGATCTCGCAGATGAAGTCGCCGAGCCGGTCCACGGCCGCGCCGGTCGCGCCCGAGCCGACGAGGACCGGGAAGATGGCGCCCTCCGCGACGGCGCGGCGCAGGGTGCGCTCGAGCTCGGCGGGGGGCGGCTCGTCGCCGGAGAGGTAGTGCTCGAGCTGGTCGTCGTCGCCGCTGACGACCTCCTCCACCAGCTCGGTGTGCCGGCTGTGCTCCAGGTCGGCCAGCTCCGGGGGCACCGGCCCGGTGGTCTCCGTCCCCTCGGCGTCGTAGCGGTGGGCGACGTCGAAGAGGACGTCCGCGACGCCGGCGAAACCCGTCTTCTCGACGATCGGGAGCTCCAGCGGGAAGAGCCGCTGGCCCAGGCGGGCCCGCAGGTCGGCGAGCACGCCCTCGAAGTCCGCTGACGGCTTGTCCTCCTTGGTGACGAAGATGAAGCGGGGGATGCCGAGGTCCTGGCACCGCGCCCAGACGCGCTCGTCGCCGGGCTGGACGCCCTCGACCGCGCTGACGACGACGACCGCGAGGTCGGCGACGGACAGGGCCGCGTCGACGACCTGGCCGAACTCGTCGTGGCCGGGGGTGTCGAGAAGGTTGAGCCGGCAGGTCTGGCCGGCCGCCGTGGTCCACGGGACGGAGGCGACGGCGAGGGTGAGGGTCTGCCGGCGGCGCACCTCCTCGGGGTCCGTGTCGAGCACGGACGTGCCGTCGTCGACCCGCCCCAGACGCTGGGTGGCGTGCGCGCGGTGCAGCAGCGCCTCGGCGAGTGACGTCTTCCCCCCGGCGGCATGGCCGACCAGGGCGACGTTGCGGATGGCTGAGGTGACGACGTCGTCCATGACCACTCTCCAGCGAGCATGCCCCCGGGCCGGGGCCGGTTCGTCAGATCGTAGTCGCGCGGCGGCGTGACGGAGAGGGCAACGGTCCCTTGTCCGCCGTCGCCAGGCACGCTAGGCAGCACGCTCAGCTGCCGAGGTGGTCGCGCGGAGCGACCACCACCGCGACCCGGCGAGGCGGCGGTGCCGGCTCAGGTGGCCGAGGCGGCCGCGATGCTGGCGATCGACTCGTCCAGCACGCGGTCGAACTCCTCGGGCGTCTGCGACACGTCCAGCCCCTCCGTGAGTGCCCGCGAGAAGCTGGCGATCACGCCGTGGTTCCGCGCCAGCCGGGCGTTGGCCTCCTCGCGGCTGTAGCCGCCGGAGAGGAACAGCACGCGCAGCACGTTCGGGTGCGCGACGAACGGGGCGTACAGGTCGTCGGTCTCCGGCGGGGTCAGCTTGAGCATCACGAGGTGCTCGGGCGGCAGCCGGTCCAGCCGGGCGGCCAGCTCGTCGCGGAGCTGCTCGTCGGCCTCCGCCTTGCGGGGGCTGTGGATGTCGATCTCCGGCTCGATGATCGGGACGAGGCCCGTGGCGAGGATCTGCCCCGCCACGTCGAACTGCTGGCGGACGACGTCGGTCAGGCCGGGGCCGGGCAGGGAGATCGTCGAGCGCATCTTGGTGGCGAAGATGCCCTGCGCCAGCGCCCGCTCGAGGAGGCCGTCGAGGTACGGGATGCGCTTCATCAGCCGCGCGCCGTCGGCCTCCTTCTGCAGGCCCTTGTCGACCTTGAGGAACGGGACGACGGTCTTCACCGCCCACAGGTAGTCGGCGGTGGGCCTGTCGAGGATCTGCCGGTCCATGGTGTTCTCGAACAGGATCGTGCCGATGATCCGGTCCCCGCCGAACACGGGGGAGGTGATGATCCGCGTCCGCATCTCGTGCACGAGGTCGAACATCTCCTCCTCGCTGGCGTAGGCGTCCTCGGAGATGCCGTAGCGGCGCAGCGTCTTCGGGGTGCTGCCGCCGCTCTGGTCCAGCGCGGCCACGAAGCCGCTGCCGTTCCTGACCTTGTCCAGCTGCTGCTCGTCCATCGCGCGCTCCCGTGGTCCTCGTCGTCGCCCCGGTGGCTCCATCGTCCCTCGTCCTGCGCCGGCCGGGGGCCGGACGGAGGTTGTTAGGTGAGCCTTACTTGATCTACGCTCGCCGCGCGCGGCAACCCGTGCCGCGGAGAAGGAGCACCATGACCCTGGGTACCCGCGGCCTGGCCGCCGCCACCGCCACCACCCTCGCCCTGACCCTCGCGGCCTGCGGCGGTGACGCGACCGACGACGAGCCGGCCGCCACGGGCGGCGCCGCGGCGGGCACGACCCTGACGATCTACTCGGGACGCAACGAGGAGCTCGTCGGGCCGATCCTCGACCAGCTGGAGGACGCCGTCGGCACCGAGGTCGAGGTGCGCTACGCGGGGTCCTCCGAGCTCGCCGCCCAGCTCCTCGAGGAGGGGGAGGGCACCGACGCCGACCTGTTCTTCTCCCAGGACGCGGGCGCGCTGGGGGCGCTGGCGAAGGCCGACATGCTCGCCCCCCTGCCGGAGGAGACCCTCGAGCTCGTCCCCGAGGACTACCGCGACGACGAGGGACGCTGGGTCGCGACCTCCGCCCGTGCGCGTGTGCTCGCCTACGACCCGGAGGCGGCGCCGGAGGTGGAGGAGTTCAGCGGCATCGACGACATCCTCGACGAGGCCTACCGCGGCAAGCTCGCCTACGCCCCGACGAACGCCTCCTTCCACTCCTTCGTCACCGCCCTGCGGGTGGACCGCGGGGAGGACGGCGCCCGGCAGTGGCTGGAGGACTTCGCCGCCCTCGAGCCGCTCGCCTACGACAACAACAACGCCGTGCTCGACGCGGTGGACGGTGGCCAGGCGGCCATCGGGCTGATCAACCACTACTACTGGTACGAGAGGGTGGCCGAGCAGGGCGAGGACGCCGTCTCCGCGCGCATCCACTTCCTCGCCAGCGACGACCCCGGCGCGCTCGTCAACGTCGCCGGCGTCGGCGTGCTGGCCGGGTCCGACGCCGAGGACGCTGCGGTCGACGCGGTGGAGTTCCTCCTCTCGGACGAGGCGCAGCAGTACTTCGCGGACACCACGGCGGAGTACCCGGTGGTCGAGGGCATCGAGAGCGAGGCCCACGACCTCGAGCCGCTCGGCGAGAGCTCCTCGGTCGACCTCAACGACCTCGACTCGCTCGACGCCACCCTCGCGCTGCTCGACGAGGTGGGACTGACCTGAGCGTGACCTCGACCCCGCCGGCCGACCGGGAGGCACCCGGCGGCCGGCGGCGACCCCGCAGGACCGCCGGCCGGCCGCCGGCGGTCCTGCTGGTGCCCGGGATCGTCGCGGCCGCCGTCGCGCTGCTGCCGATCGGCTACCTGGTGGTGCGCACGGCCGAGGCGGGAGCGGCGGGGGTCTGGGAGACGCTGTGGCGGGAGCGCACTCTCTGGCTCGTGCTGCGCAGCCTCGGGCTCGCCGCCGCGGTCACCGCGGCGTGCCTGGTCATCGGCGTCGCCCTCGCCTGGCTGACCACCCGGACCGACCTGCCCGGACGGCGCACCTGGGCCGTCGTCGCCGCCCTGCCGCTGGCGGTGCCGAGCTACGTGGCCGCCTACGCGTGGATCTCCGTGGTGCCCACCCTGGCCGGGTTCTGGGGCACCTGGCTGGTGCTGACGGCGTGCACCTACCCGTACGTGTTCCTGCCGGTGGCCGCGACGCTGCGCCGCGTCGACCCGGCGCTGGAGGAGGTCTCCCGTTCCCTCGGCCGGTCGGCGCTGCGCACCTACCTGACGGTCACCGCCCGCCAGGTTCGCCCCGCCGCCGCCGCCGGCGCGCTGCTCGTGGCGCTGTACACCCTCAGCGACTTCGGGACACCGTCCCTGCTCCGCTACGACGTCTTCACCCGCGTCATCCACACCTCCTACCGCGCCTCCTTCGACCGCACCCCGGCCGCCGTGCTCTCCCTCGTCCTCGTGGTGCTCACGGTGGCGATCACCGTGGCCGAGTCCCGCACCCGGGGCCGGGCGGAGGCCTCCCGGGTGGGCTCCGGCGCCGCCCGCACCCCGCCGACGGCGCAGCTGGGCCGGGCCCGGCCCCTCGCCCTGGCGGGCACGACGGCGGTGGCGGCGGTCTCGCTCGGCTTCCCCGCCGTCGTCCTGGCCTACTGGATGGTCCGCGGCAGCTCGGCCGGTCTGGAGTGGGACCGACTCGCCCCGGCGGGCGCGGCGACGCTGTGGGTGGCGCTGCTCGGGGCGCTCGCGGCCACCGCCCTGGCCGTGCCCGTCGGCGTGCTCGCCGCCCGGTACGCCTCACGGGGCGGGCGCCTCGTCGAGCACGCCACCTACGCCGGGCACGCGCTGCCCGGCATCGTCGTGGGTCTCGCGCTGGTGTTCTTCGGGGTGCGGTGGGCCGAGCCGATCTACCAGCGCACCCCGCTGCTGGTCCTCGCCTACGCCGTGCTGTTCATGCCCGCCGCGATCGGCTCGGTCCGCGCCGCGGTCGCCCAGAGCCCGCCGCGCCTGGAGGAGGTGGCCCGCTCGCTGGGGCAGCGGCCCTCCGACGTGCTGCGCCGCGTCACCCTGCCGCTCGCGGGCCCCGGGATCGCCGCCGGCTTCGCGCTCGTCATGCTCACGGTCATGAAGGAGCTCCCGGCCACGCTGCTGCTGCGCCCCACGGGCATGGACACCCTCGCCACCCGGCTCTGGACCGAGACGGGGATCGGCGCCTACGCCGCCGCGGCGCCCTACGCCGTCGCCCTGGTGCTCCTCGCCGCGGTGCCGACGTTCCTGCTCTCCCGCGTCCAGTCCCGCATGGTCACCCCGCGCGGGACAGGTGGGATCCTGGAGGAGGGCCACGTGGTCGAGGAGACAGGAGGCGAGACGTGAAGCGGCTGACCGTGCGCGGGCTGCGCAAGTCCTTCGGGGAGACGCCCGTGCTCCGCGGTGTCGACCTCGAGGTGCCGTCGGGCGCGTTCGCCGCCGTCCTCGGCCCCTCCGGGTGCGGCAAGACGACGCTGCTTCGCGTGATCGCCGGCTTTGAGACCGCCGACTCCGGGGAGGTGCGCGTGGGGGACCGGGTGGTGACCGGCCCGGGCCGGTCCTTGCCGCCGGAACGGCGCCGCGTCGGCGTGGTCCCCCAGGAGGGGGCGCTCTTCCCGCACCTCTCCGTCGCCGAGAACGTCGCCTTCGGCCTGCCCCACCGCGGGCGGGACGCCGCCAGGCGCCGTCGGGAGCGGGTGGGTGACCTCCTCGCGCTCGTCGGGCTCGCCGACCTGTCGGGGCGGATGCCGTCCCAGCTCTCCGGCGGGCAGCAGCAGCGGGTGGCGCTGGCGCGCGCGCTGGCCCCGGGCCCCGACGTCGTCCTGCTGGACGAACCGTTCTCCGCGCTCGACGCCGGCCTGCGGGCCGCGCTGCGCGAGGACGTACGCGAGGCCCTCCAGGCGATCGGCGCCACGGGCGTGCTGGTCACGCACGACCAGGAGGAGGCGCTGAGCATCGCCGACCAGGTCGCCGTCATGCGCGAGGGTGTGGTGGTCCAGTCCGCGACGCCGCGCGAGCTCTACGCCGCGCCCGCGGACCTGGACGTGGCGACGTTCGTGGGCGAGGCCGTGGTGCTGCCCGCACGTGTCGAGGACGGCGTGGCGACCACCGCGCTCGGCCGGCTGGCTCTCCTGCGCGGCGCGGCGGGCGAGCACGGCTCCGGCCGCGTGGTGCTGCGCCCGGAGCAGCTGCACATGGTGCGGGCCGGTCGGGCGGGCGTCACCGCCCGGGTGCGCGGGACGACGTTCTACGGCCACGACGCCAGCGTGCGCCTGGAGGTCACCAGCCCGGACGGGCAGGTGGTCCCGGTGCTCTGCCGCACCCAGGGGCCGCTGCCCGCGCACGAGGAGGTCGGCGTCATCGTGGCGGGGCCGGTGAGCTTCTTCGCCGACGCCTGACGCAGGGGCCGCCTGCCGTCTCGCCGCCGTTGCTCCGTCGTGGCTGGGGACGGCTGCCCCTGGGAGTGCGTCGACCCGACCCGCCCCGGCCGGACCGGCGGTGGCGCACAATCGGTGGGGGCGACGACGCCCGGAAAGGGGAGCCCCATGACGAGGAAGCTCCGTCCGTCCCCTGCCGGCGCACCCCTGATGGTCGTGGTGGACGCCGACGAGGCGGCCCGCCGCCGCACGACGGAGGCTCTGGCCCACCGGTTCGGCGCCGACTACCGCGTGCTGGCCGAGGGTGGCCCGGCCGAGGCGCTGGCCCTGCTGGAGGTGCTGGCCGAGCGTGGCGAGCCCGTGGCGCTGGTGGTGGCCGACCTGCACCTGCCCGGCGGGGCGCTCGAGCTCCTCGGCCGCGCGCACGCGCTGCACCGCGAGGCCGGCCGCGCTCTTCTGTTCGCGATGGACCAGCACCACACCCGGATCCCGTTCTCCGAGCTCGAGACGCTCCAGCGGGCGACGGCGCTCGGGCTGATCGACCTCTCCGTCGCCAAGGGCTGGGTGAGCCCGGAGGAGTGGTTCTACCCGCAGGTCCAGGAGTGGCTCAGCCGGTGGACCAAGGGCAACCGCCCGCACTTCGCCGTCTACCGCGTGGTGGGGGAACGGTGGACGCCCGCGACGCACCGGCTGCTGGACATGCTCACCAGGAACGGGGTGCCGTTCGACTTCTTCCCGGCCGACAGCGACGAGGGGAGGCGGATCGTGGCCGAGCACCGGCCGGTACGGCTCCCCTGCGCGGTGCACGCCGGCGGCCACGTGCTCGTGGACCCCTCGCCCGCCGAGCTGGCGGCGTCCCACGGGATCGAGACGCGCCCAGGCGCCGACGTCTACGACCTCGCGATCCTCGGCGCCGGCCCCGCCGGGCTGGCCGCGGCCGTCTACGGCGCCTCCGAGGGGCTCCGCACCGTGCTGGTCGAGCCCGAGGCGGTCGGCGGGCAGGCGGGCACCAGCTCGATGATCCGCAACTACCTCGGTTTCCCGCGCGGGATCGGTGGTGGCGAGCTGGCGCACCGGGCGTGGGAGCAGGCGATCCTCTTCGGCGCCGAGCTGGTCTTCGGCCACCGGGCGACCGGCCTGGAGGTGCGGGCGCGCGAACGACTGGTCAGGCTCGACGACGGGACCCTGCTACGGGCCCGCGCGGTCGTCGTCGCTACCGGGGTGACCTACCGGCGGCTCGGCGTGCCGGCGCTCGAGCGCCTGGTGGGGGCCGGGGTCTACTACGGCGCCGCGGGCGTGGAGGCGCCGGCGGTCGCCGGGGCGGAGGTCTACGTCGTCGGCGGGGCGAACTCCGCCGGCCAGGCCGCCGTCCACCTCGCCCGCTTCGCCTCCCGGGTCACGATCCTCGTGCGCGGCGACTCCCTCGAGGCCGGGATGTCGGACTACCTGGTGCGCCAGATCGCCGCGACACCCGCCATCGACGTGCGGCTCCGCACGCGCGTGCGCGACGGAGGCGGCGACGAGCGGCTCGAACGGCTCGTCCTGGAGGACGCGGACGGCGACATCCACGAGGTCGCCGCCTCGGCGCTGTTCGTGCTGATCGGGGCCGAGCCCCGGACCGGGTGGCTGGCCGAGGTGGTCGCGCTGGACGAGGCCGGGTACGTGCTCACCGGGCGGGACCTGCCGGAGGGCGGGCCCGGCCGTGCGGCCCTGCCGTACGAGACCAGCCTGCCCGGGGTGCTGGCCGCCGGCGACGTCCGGCACGGGTCGGTCAAGCGGGTCGCCGGTGCGGCGGGCGACGGGGCGGTCGCCGTGGGGTCGGTGCACCGGTACCTCGCGGAGGCCGGGCGCTCCGCCGTCGAGGCCGCCACGGCGAGCCAGGCCTGAGACGGGGCCGGGCCTGAGTCGGGGTCAGGCCTGAGTCGGGGCCGGGCCCGGCCAGGAGGGAGCCGGCCAGCACCGGCTCCGCTCGCCGGGTCACGGCGCGGTCGGCGGGTGGTCCGCCCCGGTCTCCGGCGGCTGAGCCGGCGCCTGCGTGCGAGCCTCGGTCACGCGCACGTCGGCGGGTGCCCGCTGGCGGCGGGAGAGGGCGAGGAACGGGACCGCAAGGAGGGAGATCCCGGCGCTGAGGACGAACGAGCCCCCGTAGCCCCACAGGTCGGCAGACCGGCCCAGCACCGGCTGGGACCACACCCCGCCGGCAGAGCCGACGAGCGAGTCGAAGGACAGGATCGTCGCGCGCTGCTCGGACGGGATGAGGCCGTTGAGGTACGCCTGCCGGATGGGCATCTCGGCCGCGTAGAGCAGGGCCCACACCACGATCAGCGCGATGGCGGCGAGGAAGCTGTCGATCACCCCGATCGCCACCAGGGAGGCCGCGCTCGCGACTGTCGTGGCGATGAGGGCGGAGGTCCGCCGGCGGAAGAGGCGCCGGATCCAGGGAGCGGCGAGCCCACCCAGGATCTGGGCCCCCGCGACGATCGCCGCCACCAGGCCTGCCACCTGGTACGCCTCCGGGTCGCCGTAGAGCTCGAGCAGGTAGGGCTGGAGGGCGTAGAAGACGTAGAACCCGACGCCGCCCGTGAAGAACGCCTCCAGCATGAGCCACTTGACCGCGGGCCGGCGCCAGCCGTGCTCGACGGAGTCCCGCAGGACGCGGGTCATCTCCCGCCACGGTTGGCGCGTGCGGTGCGGGGTGAACCCGATGTCGTGCATGAGCCAGAACGCGACGGCGAACATCGCCAGCAGGATCCCCGCCCGGACCAGGAACGGGACGCCCAGGTTGGTCTGCGCCGCGATGTAGCCGCCGGCCAGCGAGCCCGTGAGCATCGCGACGCCCGAGACCACCTGGCCCCGGCCGAACACCGGCTCCATCTCACCGGTGTACCCCGCGGCGGTGAGGGCGTCGACCAGCCAGGCCTCGACGGCGCCGGAGAAGAAGGTGAAGCCCAGGCCGATCAGCACCGAGGAGATCGCCCACTGCCAGAACGGGGCCTGCACGTACCACAGCAGCACGTAGATCAGCGTGGTCACGCTCAGCGTCACCGTGCCGAGCAGGTACGAGGCGCGGCGGCCGATCGTGTCCGCCACGACGCCGGTGGGCACCTCGAACAGCACCATCCCGAGGGTGAAGAAGGCGTTGGCGGAGAACGCCTCGAGGTTCGACAGACCGGCGTCGAGGAGGAAGATCGTGTTGATGCCCCAGATCAGGGAGGCCGCGAGGGTGTTGCCCAGCAGCAGCACCAGGTAGATCCGGATGATCGCGGCAGGCGAGCGCATCGCTCAGCGCGTCCGATCGTTCTCGAAGACCGCGCCCAGGAACCGTGAGACGGCCACGGCGACCTCCTCCTCGAGGTGCTTCGGGGGGATGCTACGCGCGCCGGTGCGCGGGCGACAGATGCCCGCCGGGTGAGACGGAGGTGGTTTCGGGCCCCGCCGGCGGCGTCACTCGAAGGCCGCGCAGAGCCGCTCGCGGGCACCCTCGGGGTCCGCCACCCGGTCCCAGCGGCCGGAGACGACGGTGACGTCCGCCGCGCCGTCGGGATCCTCGACGCGCAGCTCGCCGTGGTTCACCCAGATCAGGTCGCCGGGGAAGCTGTACTGGTAGGACTCCGTGCCGAGGATGCGCCTCGTGCGCACGGCGCTCCCGCCCGGCGCGAGGTCGTCGACGACGAAGACGTCGCTGCCGCCCTCCGTGCGCAGGTCGGTGCCCGGGATCGTGTAGTGCTCCCCGTACGTCCGGTGCGTGATCTGCTGGGTCAGACGCCCGTCGGGCCCGTAGGTGCGGTGGGTGACCACCGAGTGGCCGACGCGGTGCCGTTCCAGCTGTGCGGTGGGGCAGCGCGGTCCCGGGGCCGGCTCGAACCGCGAGGAGGCGCCGCGGCCCAGGCAGACGGCCGTGCCCGGCGCACCCTGGGAGAGACACCTCCACTCATGGTCCGCCGGCAGCGGCGGCACGAGCCGCGTGCGGTCGACGGTCCCGTCGTCGGTGACCTGCGCGAAGCTGTCGCGGGTGACCACGAGCAGGCCGGGATGTGTCGAGGGGATGAAGTCGCTCGACTCGGCCAGGAACTCAGCCAGCTCGGACTGCTCCGGCGACGTCGTGGGCCGGGCGTCCGCGGTCGCTGCCGGCCTCTCGCGTGGCGGGGACGGGTCCGCACCACCGCCCGGCGGGCCGGTGCACGCGGCGAGGAGCACGGCCACGCCCACCCCGAGGATGCGGGCCTCCATGGCAGCCTCCTGGTCCGACGGCACCAGACTACGGCGGTGCCGGTGCCGGCACAGCGCCGGAGGAGCCCCGCCGGCGGGCGGCGAGCGATGCACGACACCGCGAGCGCTCCCGGCGTTCCAGCAACGCTCGCGGTCTCGAGCAGCGGTGGGGCGGCCCCGCGGTGGTCAGCCGCGCCGGGTGACGGCCTCCCGCCGCGCCGCCAGCAGGGCAGCGACCCCGAGGACGACGGCGGCCCCGACCACCCAGGCCACGTGGATCCACAGCGGCCGGGTGGCCGCCCCGGTCCAGAGCTCGACGTCGGCGTCGGGCATGACCACCCGGTAGGCGAGCTGGCCGTAGTGGGACGTCGGCAGGTACGCGGCGATGTCCCGGAGCACCTGGGGCAGCTCGCCGAGGGGCACGAAGAACCCGGAGGCGAACGCCAGCGGCAGGAAGATCAGGTTCGCGATCACCGCGGCGGCACGCGGCCGCGCGACGTAGGCGATGGCGAACCCGACCGTGCTGAACGCGAGGACGCCCGCCACCATGGTCACGCCGAGGGCGAGCCACGACCCGGGCGTGAGCTCCACCCCGCCGGCGAGGCCCGCCACGGCGCTCATCGTCACCACGATCAGTGTCGCGAGGACGACGGCGTTGGCGGTCTTCCCCACGAGGTAGACCCAGGTCGGCACCGGTGTCGCACGGAGCGTGCGGGTCCAGCCGCGGCCCCGCTCCTTGGCGATGTCCTCGCCGAAGGTGAAGATCGCCAGCGAGACCACGCCGTAGGCGCTCATCGACACCAGCATGGCCAGCCCCACGCGGGTGGAGCCGCCGACGAGCGTGCTTGCTGCGTTCGGCAGCCCGAACATCGCATACAGGAGCACGGGCACCGCTATGGCGCCGACGGCGAACTCGGGGGTGCGCAGGCTCGAGCGCAGCTCGGTGACGGCGGCGAGGACCGCCAGCCCGGCGGGCCCGCCGTTGCGGCGCGGGATGCGTGAGGCCGTCGCGCTCGACGGGGTTCGCGAGGTCGCGCGGGACGGGGTTCGCGAGGTCGTCGCGGGCGACGAGGTGCGCCGGCTCGCCGGCGCGGTGGGTCGGATGTCCATCAGTCGTCTCCTTCGGCGACGGAACGCTCGTGGGTCAGGGTCAGGAAGACCTCCTCCAGGTCCTCGTCCCCGTGGTGCGTCAGCGCGTCGGCCGTGGTGTCGGCGACGAGCCGTCCCTGGGAGATCACGAGGACCCGGGTGGCCACGGTCGCGGCCTCGGTGAGGTCGTGCGTGGCGAAGACGATGGTGGCGCCGTCGTCGACGCTCGCCCGCGCCTGCTCCCAGAAGGTCCGGCGGGAGGCGACGTCCATCGCGGCGGTCGGCTCGTCGAGGAGCAGCAGCTCGGGCGCCCCGACCAGCGCGAGTGCGAGGAGCAGCCGCTGCCGCTCTCCGCCCGAGAGCGTGGTGACGGTCCTGGCGGCCCGCTTCGTCAGGGCGGTGCGGGCGAGCACGTCGCCGGTGTCGAGGGCCTGGGGGTAGCTGCGCCCGACCAGGCGCACCAGCTCGCGGACGGTCGTCTGCTCCGGCAGGCCCGCGGACTGCAGCATCGCGCCGACGCGCCCGCGCACCCGCCGACCCGGCGGCTCGCCGAGCACCGTCACGGTGCCCGCCGTCGGTCGCACGAGGCCGAGCAGCAGCTCGAACGCCGTCGTCTTCCCGGCGCCGTTGGGGCCGAGCACGGCGACGATCTCGCCCCGCTCCACGGCCAGGTCCAGGTGCTCGAGGGCCCGCACCTCCCCGTAGGCCTTCTGCACGTCGTGCATCTCCACCACGGTCATGGTGTCTCCTTCCGTCCCTCACGACGGTAGGGAGCGGCGGTCGGGTGCGGATGTGCCGGTCGGCCCCCGTTCGACCCATGACCAATGGCAGGTACCCGCGACGGCGGCCCCTCGTAGCATTCGGGACGTGGCAGCGCGCTCGGAGGAGGTCCTGAGCGCCGGGGCCGGCCTGGCGGCCACCCTGGTGGTCGGCGTCGCCGTGCTCGTCTCCGGCGTGGAGATCAGCGACGACCCCGCCACCGTCGCGGCGTGGTGGACGGCGTACCTCGTCTACGTCGTCGTGTTCGCGCTCGACTCGGAGACGTTCCGCCGGCGCCCGCCGTGGCCGTACGCGCTGACGGTGGCCGCGCTCGTCGTCACCGGTCTGGCCGTGTGGCTGCTGGCACCTGACCTCGGGTGGACCTCGTTGCTGTTCGTGGTGACGGTGGCGGCCGCGGCGTTCGCGCTGCCCGGCCGCGTGGTCGCCGCCATCGTGGCCGTCCACACCGTCGCCGTCGCCGTCGGCGGTTCCCTCGCCGGCTGGGACGCCACGGCCATGGTGTTCACCACGACGGCGTACGCGGCCTTCCAGGCCTTCGCCGCCCTCGTCGTGGCCGGGACGCGGCGCGAGGCGGCGGCGCGGGCCGAGCTCGCGGCGGCCCACGCCGACCTCCGGGCGGCCACCGCCCTGCTCGCCTCCTCGAGCCGGAGCGCGGAGCGGCTGCGCATCGCCCGCGACCTGCACGACGTGATCGGTCACCAGCTGACCGCCCTGGCCCTCGAGCTGGAGGTGGCCAGCCACCGTACAGACGGCGAGGGGCGCGAGCACGTGCTGCGCGCCCGCGGCATCGCCAAGGATCTGCTGGCGGACGTGCGCCGCACCGTCGGGGACCTGCGCGACGCGCCCGCGGGGCTCGAGGCCACGCTGCGCGCCGTCGTCGACGTGCCGGGTCTCGCGGTCGACCTCACCGTGGACGAGCAGGTGCCCCTCGACGAGTCCCGGAGGATCGGCGTCGTCCGCGCGGTCCAGGAGATCGTCACCAACACGGTCCGGCACGCCTCCGCGACGACGCTCACGATCGACGTCGTCTCCGACGACGACGGCCTGGTGCTGCGGGCGGGCGACGACGGCGTCGGCGCGGCCAGGGTCGAGCGGGGCAACGGGCTCAGCGGGATGGCGGAACGGTTCGAGGAGCTGGGCGGCGAGCTGACCGTGGAGTCCGCGCCCGGCGCCGGGTTCCGGGTCCTGGCGCAGGTGCCGGCCGCGTCGACCTCCCGGCGGCCGGCATGACGCGCGTGGCGATCGTCGACGACCAGACCCTCGTGCGTCAGGGGATCCGGAGCCTGCTCTCGTTGAGCGACATCGAGGTGGTGGGGGAGGGGGAGGACGGCGACGACGCCCTCGAGCTGGTCGCCACCCACGACGTCGACGTGCTCCTGCTCGACCTGCGGATGCCGCGCCGGGACGGGATCGCGACCCTCGAGGCCCTCGCCGACCGGGGCTCCGCCGTGCCGGTCCTCGTCCTGACCACGTTCGACGACGACGAGCTGGTCCTGCGGGCGCTGCGGGCCGGGGCCAAGGGGTACCTCCTCAAGGACGTCACCCTCGACCAGCTCGTCGGCGCGATCCGGACCCTCGCCGACGGCGGGACCATCCTGCAGCCGGGGCTCACCGACCGGCTCTTCCGCGCCGTCGCCGCAGCCCCGGCCGGCGTCGACGGTCTCGAGCGGCCGGAGCCTCTGACGGCGCGGGAGCTGGACGTGCTGCGGCTGGCGGCCCGCGGGTACTCCAACACCGAGATCGCCTCGGCGCTTCACCTCGCGCCCGGGACGGTGAAGAACCACCTGTCCAACGTGTTCCTCAAGCTCGGCGTCCGGGACCGCACCCGGGCGGTGCTGCGCGCCCTCGACCTGGGGATCCTCGACGGCTCGTGAGCGGGCCCGCCACGGCGACGCGGCGCCGTCGCGGCTCGCGGGCGGCGACGCTGCGTCGTCGGGAGAGATCCCGGACGGCTGCTCGGCCGTACCACCTCCGGGAGGCGGACGGAGGAGGATGGTTGGGGCGCATCGTCGACGAGGAGGAGCACCGCTGTGGACTGGACGCTCGAGGTGGTCATCGTGCCGGTCAGCGACATCGACCGGGCGATCGAGTTCTACCGGGACAAGGTCGGCTTCGAGCTCGACCACCACACCGTGAACGGGCCGATGAACTTCGCGCAGCTGACGCCCCGGGGGTCGGGCTGCTCGATCGTCATCGGGTCGCTGCCGGCCCAGCAGCAGATGACGCCCGGCTCGCTGCACGGGACCCAGCTGGTCGTGGCGGACGCCGCGGCGGCCCGGCAGGAGCTGATCGACCGAGGGGTGGAGGTCAGCGACATCACGGTCTTCGACGAGCGCGACGGAGGGACCTTCTTCGGCTTCAGCGACCCGGACGGCAACACCTGGGCGGTGCAGCAGATCCGCGCCCGGGCGGACAGGCCGCTGATCCCGGTCGAGGCGCGGGGCCGCTTCGGGAGCGAGTGAGGGCCGTCCGGTGACCCTCGCGCGCACCGCCCTCCCCGCCGGGCCGTGGCCCTGGCCGGCGCTCGCGGCCGGCCTCGCCGCGAGCGTCGCGGTCCCGGTGGCGCTGGCGGCGGTGGTCGGGGGCGCGCTCGTCGTGCCGGCCGCCGCTTCCGTGTACGTCGTGGGTGCGGCGGCGGTAGCGGCCCGCTGGCCGAGGCGAGAGCTCGGGGCCGCCAACGCCGTCACGCTCGTCCGCCTGGTGCTTGTCTCGTGGATCGCGGGCCTGCTCGCCCTGCCGTCCCCGGGGGGATGGGCGGTGCCGGTCGCCGTGGCGGGGCTGTGCTGCCTGGTGCTCGACGGCGTGGACGGCCGGGTGGCGCGCGGGCGCGGGCTCGCGGGCTCCTTCGGCGCTCGGTTCGACCTCGAGGTCGACGCCGCCCTCGTGCTGGTGCTGAGCGTCGCCGTCGGCGTGCTCGGCGTCGCCGGGTGGTGGGTCGCCTCGATCGGGCTCGTGCGGTACGCCTACGCCCTGGCCGGGGCGCTGTGGCCGTGGCTGCGCGGGCCGCTCTTCCCGAGCGTGGCGCGCAAGGTGGTCGGCGTGTGCGTGGTGGTGGCGCTGGTGGTCGCGCTGCTCTGGCCGCTGCTCCGCCCGCTGCTGCCCGGTCGGCCCGCCGACGTGCCGACGGCGCTGCTCGTCGTCGCGCTCGGTGCGCTCGCCTGGTCCTTCGGCCGTGACGCGCGCTGGCAGTACGCGAGCCGTCGGCAGGGCGCCGCTCAGCCGGACCGCACCGCGTACACGTCGCCGGGCGGCGCCGACGGCGGCAGCGCCCGCAGCACCGCGACGATGCCGTCGGCGTCCAGCCAGGTGTCGTCCGCCCACCGCAGCGTCTCCAGCGGTGAGGACCGGAACCGGTAGTCGCCGAGCTCGACGAGGCGCCCCACGCACGCCACCGCGCGCTCGGCCACGGGTGGCAGATACTCGAAGGAGAGCGCGGGCACCGGCCTGCTGAGGCCCCGCAGCACGTCGAGCTCGGAGCCCTCGACGTCGATCTTGCAGAACCGCGGCTCGCCGTGCCGGTCGACGAGGTCGTCGAGGGTGGTGAGGGGCACCGTCAGGGTCCGGTCCCACCGCACGGACGCGAACCGGCGGTCCGTGCGCACCTCCTCGATCCACGACGGCACGAGGGTCGAGACCGTCGGCGTCCGGGTGGCGACGCGCAGCGTGGCGGTCCCGGGGCGCGCACCCACCGCGCGCGGCTCGACCACCACGAGCGGGTCCCTGCCGTAGAGCCGGCGAAGCACCGCAACGAGATCGGGCTGCGGCTCGACCGCCACCACGCGGGCACCGAGGCGCCGGAACGCGCGGACCCGGTTGCCGGCGTGCGAGCCGACGTCGAACGCGAGATCGCCGGGGCGAAGGAACTGCGCGTAGAAGGCGACCATGCGCCGTCGGCGCCAGAGCGTCCCGTAGGACCAGACGAGCGAGCGCGCCAGGCCCTGGACGCGGCTCAGACGGGCGGTCACGCCCCATCGTGGCACGCCGGTGGTCGCACGGGCCTGGTGTGCTCCGGGCAGCACTGAGGTGACGCGGACCCATGTCCCTGGCGGGTCGGCCCCCGGCGTCGCACGATAGAGGAGGGCGCCGGGCCGCCCGGTCCGGCTCGATCAAGGAGGATCGGCATGACCACGCAACCGAACGACCCCGGGCAGTCCGGGGCCGAGTCTTCGCAGTCGCCCTACCAGTCCCAGTCCCAGTCCCAGTCGCAGCCGCAGTCCGAGTCCCAGCACTCCTCCGTGCCCGCCCGTCGCTCACCTCGCGACCTGGCCGAGCACCTCTGGGACGCGTTCCCGTTCGGCGACATGCCGTGGCCGTTCCGGGAGGCCGGACGAGCCGGGACCACGCCGATGCGGCTGGAGGAGTTCCGCGAGGGCGACCACCTCGTCATCCGTGCCGAGCTGCCCGGGGTGGACCCGGACAAGGATCTCGACGTCACGGTCGACGAGGGTGTCCTGACCATCAGCGCCCAGCGGCAGGAGCGCTCCGAGCAGAAGCAGGCGCACGGGTACCGCTCGGAGTTCCGGTACGGCCGGTTCGAGCGCCAGATCCGTCTGCCCAAGGGCGCGGATGCCGACGCCATCTCCGCGAGCTACCGCGACGGCGTGCTGGAGCTTCGGCTGCCTGTGCCGGCGGAGACCCCGCCGGCCCGCAAGATCGACATCCGGCGTAGCTGACGGCACTGGAGCCCGGTGGCCCGACGGCGCGGGCCGAAAGCCCGCCGCCCGAGCCGCGGGGGCTCGGGCGGCGGCGCCCGCGTCGCGAACATCGGGCCGCTCCTCGATACGGTGGGGCCATGCTGATCGCCGAGGACGTGGTGCTCCTGCTCACCGACGACACCACGGGACGCCCCGTCGTCGACTCGACCCGGCGGGACCTCGTCCTCGCCGGCGCGGTGGTCCTGGAGCTGGCCGAGCGGGGCCGGCTCCAGCTGTCCGGGCCCGGTCAGGAGGTCAGGGCGGGCCGAGTCGTCGTCGCCGACACCTCCCCGACGGGCGACGACGTGCTGGACACCGCCCTCGGGAACCTCGCCGCCCGGAAGCCGGACAAGCCGAAGAACGCGCTCCCCGCCGTCGCCAAGGGTCTGCACCGCCGTCTCCTCGAGCGGCTCGCGGAGCGGGGGATCCTGCGCGTGGAGGAGGACCGGGTGCTGGGGATCTTCCCGCGCACGTCCTGGCCGGCGCTGGACTCGGCGCACGAGGACGAGCTCCGGCGGGGGCTGCACGACGTTCTCGTCGTCGGCCGCACACCGACGGTCCGCGAGGCGAACCTGATCTCCCTGCTCCAGTCGGTCAACCAGGTGCCGAAGGTGCTGCCCGGTGCGCAGATCGGCCGCGCGGAGCTCCGGCGTCGGGCGGGAGCCGTCGAGGGTTCCTTCGCCAGCGACGCGGTCAGGAAGGCGGTCGACGAGGCGATCGCGGTCATGACAGCCACCACCACGACGGTCTCCGGGGCCTGAGCCGTGGCGACCCGCGGTGCCGCCTAGTGGGGCTGGGGCACGAAGGTAAAGCGGCGGCCGGCCACGTCGGTCGGCGTGATCTCGACGAAGACCGGCTTGTCCGTCCCGACCCGCGGCCGCACGGGGAGCTGCTCGGCGGCCACGATCTCCGCCTCCTTCTCGAGCCGGCGCGCTGTGCCCTTGACGACGACGGAGACCGCGGAGTCGGTGCCGATCTCGTCGATCTCCAGCGCCACATGGCTGTTGATCGTCAGCTCCAGCAGCTTGCTGCCCTGCGCGGTGCGCAGGTAGAGGCGCCCGCCCTCGGCCGCGTAGTTGACCGGAAAGATGTCCGGCTGGTCCTGGACGCTCACGGCGAGGCGGCCGAGGTCCTTGGCCTCGAGCAGCCGCCAGCACTCGTCCTCGGAGAGGGTGGAACCTTGACGTTCATCATCGAATCCCATGACCCAGAGTATTTCGGCGATCTGTCGGCGGCGTGGGCCGTTGGTCTCTGGGCCGGGGCCCGGCGGGCCCTGACGCGTCAGGTGAGCGCGCGCACCGTGTCCACGGTGTCGGCCTCCGCCGCGGTCTTGTCGTCGCGGTAACGGAGCACTCGCGCGAACCGCAGCGCCATCCCGCCGGGGTAGCGGGAGGACCGCTGGATCCCGTCGAACGCGATCTCGACCACCTGCTCGGGTCGGACGTGGACGATGTGCCCGCTGCGGCCCGTCTCCAGCTCGAGGAACCTCTTCGTCTGCCAGGCGAGCATCTCGTCGGTCATGCCCTTGAAGGTCTTTCCCAGCATCAGGAACTCGTCGCCGTCGCGGGCCCCGAGGTGGATGTTCGACAGCGTGCCCTGCCGCCGCCCGCTGCCCCACTCCACGGCGAGCACCACGAGGTCGAGCGTGTGGCGGGGCTTGACCTTCACCCAAGCCGAGCCCCGTCGGCCGGCGTCGTAGGGGGCGTGCAGGTCCTTGACGACGACGCCCTCGTGCCCGACCTGGATCATCTCGGTGAAGAACTCCCGGACCTGCTCGGGGTCGGAGGTGACGCGGCGGGGGACGAGGGCCTCCTCCGGGACGATGCTGCTCAGCGCGCGGAAGCGTTCGGCTGCGGGGGCGTCGATGAGATCCCGCCCGTCGAGGTGGAGCACGTCGAAGAAGTACACGGTCAGCGGGACCTGCTCGCGCAGCGTGGCGCCGTCCCGGCTCATGGTGCGCGAGCCGGTCTCCTGGAAGGGGCGCGGCCGTCCGTCGGGTCCGAGCGCGATCGCCTCGCCGTCCAGGACGACGGCCTCCGAGTCGAGGGAGCGGGCCACCTCGACGACCTCGGGGACCCGGTCCGTGATGTCGTCGAGCGAGCGCGTGAACACCGTGACGTCGGGTCCGGCGCGGTGGACCTGGACCCGGATCCCGTCGATCTTCCCGTCCGCGACGACGGGGCGGCCCAGCTTCCCGTCGTCGCCGATCTCGACCGTGCCGCCGGGCGCTTCAAGGTCGCCGGTCTCGACCGTCCCGCGGGGCGCTTCGTCTTTTCCTGCGCCGCCCCGAGATTCGCCGTCGTCCTCACCGACTACGTCGCCCGCCTTCTCGCTTTCCTCCTTCCCGACGGCGACGCCAAGCTTCTCGAGCGCGGCGGTGACGTCGGGGGCGGAGGCGGCGAGCATGGGTCTGACGGGACGGCCGACCTCGAGGCGGAACTGTTCGAGGGCGTCCGCTCCGCCGGTGAGCGCGGCGCTCGCGATCGGTCCGGACAGCGCTGAGAACATCGCCGCGCGGCGGACCACACTGGCCGGTACGTCCGCGGCGGCCGCGATGGCGTCGAGCAGCACCGAGTCCAGCGCACCCTGCCGCAGCTCACCCAGCAGGAGGCCGCGCAGGAACTGCTGCTCGTCCGGCGTCGCACGGGAGAACAGCTCGCGGACCGAACGAGTGCGCGCGGACTGGGAGCCGGTGCCGGCAAGGGCGCCGAGCCGCTCGAGCGATTCGTCCACCTGGGTCGGTGTGAGCGTCGGTGCCTGGGCCGGCTCAGGGAGCTCGGCAAGACTGCGCCAGCCGACGCCGGTGCGCCGCTGCCGCGGGCGGCCGGAGAGGAACGACGCGACGATCTCCGCCTCGTCCTTACCCGCCGACCGTAGTGCGGCCGCGAGGAGCGCTCGCTTCTCCAGCCGCGAGCGTGTGGCAGCGACCGCGGCGTGGGTCTCGACCAGCTCGGCGAGCAGCACGCTCACGATGATGGCAGGTAAGTCGGGTGCTGGCAGGTCGGCTGAGAGGGGGTGCTGGCGTGGGGCTGGTCGTCAGGGGCCATCCGAAGGGGGCTGAGGACTATGAGGGCTCTTCACAGTCGAGCTTGAGGGCTCTTCGCAGTCGAGGGTGTAATCGCTGGCTTGATGTCGGCAGGCGCCTCGGCCCTGGGGCAGCGACGCGCAACGCTGCGGAGGCCCGGTCTCGTGTCACCGTTCGCAGTGGACTTTCACGCGGCCCCGCTCAGATCGGTCAGCGGCGCACCTGATAGCGCAGGTGAAGCACCCGGTTGCCCTGAATCACCACGTCGGGATTCTCCAGCAGGTGCTGTGCGTGGACGGACCCGAAGTAGCGCTTGCCGGACCCGAGCACGACGGGTACGACGTCCATGCGCACCTCGTCGACCAGGCCCGCGGCAAGCACCTGGCCACCGACGTCGCCAGCGGCGACCTCGACGATGCGGTCACCCGCGAGCTCCTGCGCCTTGGCCACGGCTGCCTCGACGCTGTCGACGAAGTGAAACGGGGCCTCGGGGTCCCAGCCCTCGGGCCTCGGCCGGTGCGTCACGACGACCACGTGGTCGACCCCGCTCGGTGGCTTCCCGTCCCAACCGTCCGTCAGGTCGAAGACGTGGCGGCCGGCGATTGTCACCCCGATCTGGTCCCAGTACGGCCGGGTGTAGTCGTAGGACGTCTGCGACACGTTCAGCTCGCCGCTCTCGTCCAACGGGACGTCGCCGTTGGTCAACCAGTCGAACAGCGGACCGGGCTGGTCGTTCTCGTCCGCGACGAAGCCGTCCACCGACACCGAGCTGTACATGACCACTTTGCCCACGGGGCGCTCCGTTGCTTTGGGGTGCCCCATATTAGCGAGTCGTGAGTAGCGGGCGTGTGAGTTCACCGGCGGTGGCCGGCGCGTCGGTGAATGTCGAGATCGAGGCGATTTGGGGATCTAATCCGTCACCGGAGGACCGCCGCCTGGAGTGCTGCACGGGTGCCAGCGGGACGGTACGAGAATGCCTCGCGCTCCTTTCGAGCGCCGTCATAGGGCATGGGGCACGGCATCCGCGTACAGGCGTGGTGTGCCCAGACCTGCTGCGTCTCCTGGTGACGGCCGGTTGATCCACACGCAGGGGAATGCCGACCTTTCCCCAGGGCCGAAATTCCCCAGGAAGCTGGAACGTTGCCCCTTCCTAGTTTCCACAGCAAGCCGAAATGCCACGGTTTCCACAAATTACCGAGAGTTTGTCGTTAGGCATTGCATGTCGAACGCCCGTTCGATACGGTCAATGGTGTCGCACTGAGATTGGATCCGCAGCAGCCACAGCGATTCGCGGGGCCGCACAAGGGGGTGTGGGATGTCGAACGGAACGGGTGCGGCGGTGGCAGCCCTGCTGGCACGGGTGCAGGCAGATCTGACAGAACTTGCCGGTATCGACCTGCACACTGTGGCCGGTGAGCTCGCCCTGGCGGTGCTGGACGGCACAGAGATGTTCGGCCGGCAGGTCGATTCGCTGCGAGCCAGAGCTTTAGCGACGGTGGAGGCGGACGGGCTGTGGGCCATAGACGGCGCACGATCGATGGCTGCGTGGCACCGCGCCCGTTCCGGCAAGCACCGCGCGACCGCGGCCCGCGAGGTGCGCCAGGCCCGGGCTCTGCGTGACCACCTGCCAGAGACGGCGAAGGCGCTGGCGGCCGGGGAGATCAGCACCGACCACGCCGAGGCGATCGTGCGCCACACGACCAGCAGCGAGGCCAGGCGGGGCCGGCTGCGCGAGGACGGCGTCGGAGAGCAGTTCCTGCTCAGGCACGCCCGACGACTCGACGCGGCCGCATTCACCACCGCGGTCAAGCACTGGGGCCTGCGGGCGGATCCGGAGGCGGCGGACCGGGCGTACGTCGAGGAGACGGACCGCGAGGAGTTCTACCTGGCCGAGACCACCGACGGGTACGTGCCCGGTGGATGGCTGTCGAAGACCAGCGGGGAGATCGTGCTCACGGCGTTGGCCGCCCGCACGGGCGTGCCCGCCAAGGGCGACAGGCGCGCCCCGGGGCAGCGGCGCGCCGGGGCGCTGGTCGGGCTGGCGCACCTCGCGCTGGACTCCGGCTCGCTCCGTCCCGGCGCCCGGGTCCGCCCGCACATCAGCGTGCACGTGCCGTTCGAGACCCTGCAGCGGT